>CAVUZH010000014.1:0-630755 GCA_963745835.1 uncultured delta proteobacterium | reverse complement strand
AAGGGAGTCGACTTCTTCTAGCGGGCAGTCCACAACTCCAACTTGCATACGCCCAGGTTTTTCCTCAGCGCTACTCTTTTGCTCGTCAGCTATCTGCTGCAAACAACCCGTCACCCGCTATGACCGAAGTGTACTAGGCGCAGACAGGCGCTCATGGCCGTCAAGCCCCGATCGTCTCGCTCACCTGACCGCGCCACTGAGCTCTACCCTGACTTCCATATGGCAGCACTGTCCCACGGTCACCGATTACTTAGACCGGCCGGCGTTTACCAACTGGGATACTTCCACAGGCCCGGCTGTCTTTGAGCAAACCGCAACACGAACAGCAGAGCGATGCACGTTCTTCATGGCCGAGCGGTTCAACTAGTTCAAGCTATTGAGCCTTTCACAGGAACGTGCAAGTTATTGTGATATTTGTGAGACGAAGCTCTTAAGCTGTGTTCCGCTGATTGTGAGTGGACGAAGCGGCGATCCATGCGTAGCGCAGATGTGTTTTACTTGATCTTGGTTTTCGACCTGCTTTATCTTGCTGGGGAGCAACTTTGGCGGATAATTCAGTCTAATGTTTTTATCACCACACTAGTGAAACAAGAAAGACAACAAGTGCTTCCTCGGAGACCTCGAAAAATCGTCAATGGGTCTTGCCAATCTCTTACTTCAGCTTTTTTGAGGCACAGGCTTCGTCGTAGCGCGATATTGATTGTCGGCATGATCATTGAGATGTTTATCACCGCCGAAGCCGGAGCGGCGCCTTCGCTTCGATCGCCACTGTCTCCATTCACTGAGCCGCAAATCACTCTGGCGCAATTATCTCCGCGTGCCAGCCGGCCTTTAAGAGTCGCTTATCTCAGCACGTCAGCGACGATGGCATCGCTCTGGATGGCTAAAGAGATTGGCGGCTTCGCCAAGGAAAAGATCGACGTCGAGGTTTTATCCATGGCGTCTAGTGTCGCCATTCCGGCGCTCATCGCCAATGAGATCGATGCTGTTCAGGTGTCGGCGGCGCCGGTCATTACCGCTTCTTTGCGCGGCCATGATGTCGTGTTCGTTGCGGGTTTACTCAACACCATGATTTGGGACTTTTATTCTCGTCCGGAAATAAAAAGCGCGGAACAACTCAAGGGCAAGATAATCGGCACCGACCGGCCGGCCACGCCCGGTGCCTATGGAACGTTGGTAGCTCTCAAGAAGATGGGGCTCACACCGAAAGACGTTCAATTATTTCCTCTTGGCAGCAGTGCCCAGGTGGTCGCCGCCCTTCATAGTGGACAGATTGTCGGTGGACTGGGCTCGCCACCGGCCAGCTTTCTTTTGGAGCGTGCCGGCTTTCGCTCGATGGTGAACCTATTGGATGTTCCGTATCAAAATGTCGGCATTGTCGTACGGCGCAGCCGCATGGAGGAGCTCGGCACGCGTCTGGTGCCGCTGTTACGTTCGGTCCGCGCAGGCATTGAGCGCTACTACAGCGACAAAGATTTCGCAACGAAAGTTATCGGCAAATACACCAAAGAGACCGATGCCGACGTGCTCAACAAGACATATGAGTTTTATCGGCGGGCGGGTTTTAGACGTGAGCTGGTAACCTCCGAGCCTGGAGTTCAGGGTATTCTGGATTTCTTATCGGAAACAATTCCGGAAGCAAAGCAGGCGGCGCCGGCGCAGTTCTTCGATGATCGGTTCGTGCGTCAAGTTAACAGCGGCAAATAAGTTCACTCACGACGATGGTTGGCTGCTGTGCTTTGATTGCTGTCTCAGTCCGACTCGTATTTGGCGAGAACTTTGAGTGACAGTTCTTTATCGGTCCTGAAAGCCTTTATTCCCTCGAGCCAGCTCTTGAGAAAGTTCTCAACCAGCTCCGGATTGCTTGCGATAAACTTCTTCGAGGAGACCACGCCGTTTACCGGATAGTAAATTGGCAATTGGCTGAGATCGATCGCCACGTGAAAGCCCATTTTTCCGCCTGAACCTTTTTATCGCCTGAAAGCATCGCTCCATCGATGACGCCCCTGGTCAGAGCGGCAAAGCGCGTCGCTTCGCCTCCAGTCTGCAAAATCGTGACGTCCTTATCCGGATTGAGCTTGTGATGCCGCAAGGCTTCACGCAGTGCCATGTCCGTCAGCGAACCGAAACGGCTGACGCCGATTTTCTTATTTTTTAGATCGGCCGCGGTTTTGATCGCAGGGCTGGTCACGACCGTTTCCAGCAGCTGATCGACGCCGCTAGCGATCAACGTAAGATCGAAACCTTTGGCCCAGGCGCCGATGGCTGACGGTGGAGCCATATTGGCTACTCTGACATCGCCGGAGATGATCGCTTGAATGATCGTCGATCCGCCCGGGATGTAGAGTAACTCGGTACTGACATTATTTTTTTTGAAGTAACCCGCTTCATAGGCAATCCACAACGGACCGGCGGTGGGGGACAGCGATACATAGGGAACCTTGAGTGTCTGAGCCTGCAGGACTCCCGAGGTCGATAATTGAAGGGCAAGAACCAAGCTGAAAATCAGTTTACGCACTAAAGATACACTCATACGCTGTCCGTTTGGCCCAATGGATGGCGATCATTCTCAATGCGCCATCGGACCACGGCTTGCCTTAACAATTAAGTTGCTCGCATGTCAACGTTTTCTTCAGTTCGAAAGAATGACGATCCCGTAGCTTTCAACATGAATGGCGCACCAGGATCGCCGAGCATTGCCCAATGACTCTATTCCCTGCATCGGGAAGAATAGCTCAACGGCAGGAAATGGTTCAGCAGTTTCGCCCCAGAATGCCTCCTGCATTGCCGTGCTTGCCAAGTTCAGTGGCTATCCGTACAATCTTTGCGCCAGACATGTTTTCGCTAGCAGGCTGCTGAAAAAGACTCATATGCTTCGTTGCGCTCGTTCGCCTCGCATCAACGTACTCAAAGTACGCCTCTGCTCGTCGATTCTTCGCGCGCCTCGCCTCTGAGATCTTTTTGAGCAGCCTGCAAACAGAGTTCTCCAGCAACCTGCTAGACAACGGGTACAATGGGAGGTGCCGAGCATGATCCGCTTTCAAATTATCGAACGGACCGGGGTAAATCTTCAGAAGACACTTGTCGATGCAATGCGGGCCGGCGAACTGCGCACCTTCGAAGCGACCAAGCGTGGGCGGCGAATCCAACATAAGAATGTACTGTATCCGGGTTGGATGAACTGGTCCGCCCATGATGGCATGATCAATTGCGAAGTGATAAGCCCGCGTAAACCCGGCCGCGAGTGGCAGTTCTTCAGCGCCTTCCTAGGCCGTCTTGCCGATCGTTATTCCGATCAAATCGTAGGGATCAACATTCAATTCCCCGCGGCAACGTCAGAATCCGGCAAGACGACGCACAAGAAGCGCCGGCGCACACGTCGGCGCAAATAGCTGGGCCGGAAAAGTCAACGAATTACTATGCTGAAGGCTCATGCAGCAGTCGTTGCGCCGTTTTCATCAGGTCCGGCGTTTTCCATCGCATCGCGCGCACTTTCACCAGTTCCAACATCTGAGTAGGGTACGATTACGAGCAGGCATCCCAGCTCGACTCTTTTACCTAGGCCTTCATCATTAATACAGCACCGTCGGCAAGTAAGCTCCTGCCGGTTCATTGTAAAGCCCGCGCGTCATTAGAGTCAGCACCTGTATGACGTTCAAGCGCTGACTCAAACACCATTGAAATAGCGGTGCGTTGCGCATTGGAACAAGAATGCCTGGACCGGTAAAAGCAGAAGCCGAACTAATCAGCGCGATCAGGTCGCGGGTTGTTTCAGCCGCAGCATGTCCAAAGAAACCAAAGTCAGTGGCGTAACCGGTGATTCGCCCATCGTGCTCGACGATCTTCGCTGTGCCAAGCTGAACAGCGTCAAGCAGCTCGCGATGACGGTCGTGTCCATGGACGAAACGGCAAATCCGATCGCAAGCTTCAAGATCTTCCTCTCGCGCCGGGCGTACAGGGTAGCTCGCCAGCGAGGCGCCTATTGGGGAGCCCTGCATGCAAGCAATTCCTTCGCGCACTTGAAAGCCCAACGTACTGTATAGCGCTAGCGAGCGGCCGTGATAGGCGGATTGGAGCAATCGTACGCCTGGATGTGCTTTTTCGCTGGCGCGATCGAGAACAGCTTCCATCAGCCGGCGCCCGAGCCCGCGGTTCTGGATGCTGGGCTCTACGGTAATCGGGCCCACGCCGGCGATTGCAGAGCGCTCGTCAAGAAAATTGCTGCCGACGATCTTGCCGTCGAGCTCTGCCACGACACTGAAGAAATGCGGATGCGTAAGCAACATGGTCATGAGTTCAGTACCGACCTCGATGGAAGGAATATCAGGTGGGAAGTTGTGCTGGGCGGCAATCGCGGCAAACGCATCGAAAACGATCCGGGCGCATGGCTCGATGTCGGAAGGGAGCCCCGGACGAATTTTGACTGAATGGGCGAGCACGTCGTTGGTCATGTTTCTATCCTCTATGGTCTCCGCGGACAGCCTAATGAATTAGGCCCGCTCAGCGTATGCTGTTGAACTTTTTTGCCAGAAAATTTATCCGACAGATTTACCTCGTGTCAACGGCAATGGAGTTCCAACAGCGCCTGATGTTCCGATAGCCGGCGATCCAATGGCTGAGATCGGAATTTTGGTTTTCGCTAAACGCGGGAAAGTTTCAAGCGGAATCCTTCGTTCTAACATTGTCCTCGTGGCCGCATTGGGTGCAACGAGCACGTAAGCTGGTCTTGATCCCTTGTGGCGTAAGCTCTGTCGTATCGAGTATCAGTTTCATCAATCCTTTGCCGCATTCCGGACATTGGGAGTTTTCCTCGACCATTTGCTTCCCTACACAGAGCCTTCTCTCAGTGGCGGTGAGGCCGCCGCGTACCACGAATTCGGCTTTATAAATCTCCGTAAACGGATTTCGATCCGATCGAATGCCCGAGCAGCGAAAGAGGACTGCCGGGCGATGACGACTGCGCCGAACAAAAAAATGATAATGCCAGGTCCGGGGCAAAAAGAAAAGAATCCCGCTGCCGCGGTCAAGATGCCGGCCGCCATGAATAATGCTTTTCGAGCTGGCACCGCTGCGAAGCCGTTGGCGCAGCCGAAACTGTTTCTGGAAGCGGCGGCCGGGCAAGCCTGCTTTGAAACGTTGCCAGCTTTGCTTTAAGTGCTTTAAGCATGGATACCGCGCTTCAGTCGCATGCTACTGGAAAGACTCATATGCCTCGTTGCGCTGGTCGACTCGCTTCAACACTGAACGTACGCTTCGAGTTCATCGAAACTTCGCCGGCCTTGCCTCTGAGGTCTTTATCAGCAGCCTTTAGTAGTCACAGTTTTCAGCAAACTGCCTAGAAACCAAATCTCGCATTGATGGTCAACAGCATCATCCATGACGGCTGACTTCTAGCGGCGGGTTTTCACTTACCCAAGTATTTCGGGGTGATCTCTACAGTTAGCCGCTTTTCCGATCCTGTCGATTAGCGAAAAAGAACAACAACGACAAAAATAATCCGAAGCCGCCGAGCAAGTATACCAGCGCGCGAACAAAGAATAATAATATCCGGACCATATGATTCACTTTCTGCGGCGCTTGAGATTTGTTGCGCCGATCTAAAGATTCGGCCTAAATTTTCTTACTGTTTAGTCTAACACTCGCGGAGATCAAAGAAACATAGGGCGGCAGAGCGGATTTCGGCCATTTGGAGTTAAGCGGCTCAAGGAATAAGCTGGCGCGGAGTTATACCAGAACCAGCAGTGTCAGGAACATTAGGAAAACTTGCAGATGAATTTGGCAATAAAGCGAAATTGCACAGCGAATTGAAACGCTTGGCAGTCGTTTGAGGAACGGTCAGCCGCCAAAAAGATGAATAAGTTTTTCCAACCCTGAAACTTCCATTTTTAATTCTTGCCAATCGCCTCGGGATTGAGCACGTTGATCGGGTTGCCGCTCGCATAGGCGAGAATCTGATCGATCGCGAGCCCGTAGTAGAGCTCATAGTTGTCCCTTTCGACGTAGCCCAAGTGAGGAGTAGCGATCACATTATCCATTTCAAGCAGCGGATGACTCGCGCCGATCACCGGCTCGTCTTCAAAGACGTCCACCGCTGCAGAGCCTGGATGGCCCGTCTTCAGAGCCTCACCAGCGCGCCTTCGGCTATGATCCCAGCGCGGCTGGTATTGACGATCAGCGCATTGGATTTCATGCGCGCGAGGTCTTCAGCCGTGACGATGCCGCGCGTCTCAGTGTTGAGCGGCAGATGGAGACTCAAAATATCGCTTTCCGCGAAGAAGGCGTTTCGGTTTTGCGCGACCTCGTAGCCGGCCTCTTGCGCGCGCGCCAGTGAACCCTCTCGACCCCAGCACAGTACGCGAGCGCCGAGCGCGCGCCCGACCTTCGCGACCAAGCTGCCGATGCGGCCGTAGACGTAGATGCCGAGTGTTTTTCCCTGCACGGAAATTCCCATGCGTCGATTGCCAGTAGCCCTGTTTGAGCCGCTCCACTTCATAGGGGATGTGCCGCAGCGCGGCGAGAATAAGGCCCCAGGTAAGCTCAGCGGTTGGGTGCGGGGTAGCGAATCCTGCCGCAGAGACCACCACGCCGAGCTCGGTGCAGGCATCGATGTCGATGTGCCCGGTGCTGCGTCCGGTCTGGCTGATAAGTTTAAGCTTGGGCAGGCGCTCGATCACTACGCGCGGAAAAGGCGAGCGTGCCTGGGTCAGGATGACCGCTTCCGCCTCTCGCAAGCGCTCGGCCAAACGAACGGGATCCTTTTCTGTGTCGTTGTAGATCAGAAGCTCGTGTCCAGATGAATTTTGAATAACAGCGAAGCTTGCGGAATGTGTCTTGATAGTCATCGATTACGGCGATCTTCATCGATAGTCTCGTGGATGGGGGCCGCTGGGTCTGGTTGACAAATTATTCACAATCAATTCACGCTGCAAGCAAGACCTGAGAAAACGAAGTTTGACCGGCCGCAGCGCATTGGATATAAGATGCACCCGTTGCATGGACTCTTTGCTCTCATACCTCGCGCAGCCAAGTGACAATCTGTTGATACCAGGATCATCAAGCACTGAAGGAAGCCGGAGAAAAAACACTAGGGAGGAAGGTGAAATGAAGTACAAAGTGAACAGTCTTTCCGCGATAGTGCTCGTTTGTGCGGTCGTCCTGTCGCCTGCGATCGTAGCGGCACAGACGTATCCGTCGAAGAACGTTCGTCTCATCATTCCTTTTCCGCCGGGCGGAAGCAACGACATCGTGGGCCGTTTCATCGCTACCAAGCTGAGCGAACGGCTCGGCAAACAAGTCGTCGCGGACAACCGCGGCGGCGCAGGCGGCGTCATCGGCACTGAAGCCGCGGCGAAATCGGATCCCGACGGTCACACCTTGCTCGTCATCTCTTCCGCGTATGCGATCAATACCTCGCTCTACAAACTGCCCTACGATCCGGTCAAGGCCTTCACCGCGATCGCCAAGGTCGGAACCGGGCCGAACGTTTTCGCCGTCCATCCCGGCGTTCCGGTCAACTCCGTCAAAGAGTTCATCGCTCTCGCCAAGGAAAAACCCGGCCAGCTGAATTTCGCGGCGGCGGGCGTCGGCAGCTTTCAGCATCTAGGCAGCGAGCTTTTCAAGTCGATGACTGGTGTTGACGTCGGCATCGTCCAGTTCAAAGGCGGCGGCCCCGCGATGATCGACGTGATCGGCGGCCATACCCCTGCCGCCCTCGGCTCGCTAATTCAGTTCATGCCCCATATCAAGTCCGGCAAAGTCAAGGCGTTGGGCACCGGCGGAGCGAAGCGCAGCGTCACATTACCGGATGTGCCGACGATCTCCGAAGCCGGTGTCCCCGGCTATGAAGCGAACAACTGGTGGGGAATCCTTGCGCCCGCCGGCACGCCGCGGCCGATCATCGACCGGCTCTACAAGGAGATCTCGGCTATCCTGAGCTCGGCGGAAACACAGAAGGTGTTCGGCGATCAAGGCGCGGAAGTGGACAAATTGGGCCCGGCCGAGTTTGGTCCGTACATCGTGGCCGAAACGGCTAAATGGGGGAAGGTCATCAAGGAAGCCAACATCAAAGCAGAGTAGAAGTTCTGAAGAACAGATTTAACCACGAAAGAGTCACATAGAATAACAATGCTGCGCAAATGCGCCCTCCCATCTCTTCCTTCTGGACGGGCGCTTGAGTCGTCTCTCCGAGGTTCGTTACATCCTTCAGTCGTCATTCCGGGCAAGCTGGCGATCGCTAGCACGACCCGGAATCCAGGAAAATCAAAATGCTCTGGATACCCGCTTTCGCGGGTATGACGCTGGCAGGGCGCTTATTTGTTTTGCGCATTTTGGTTCGACCACACTATTGAAACTTTCGAATGAACACCGCATTGCGCAACAACAAAGACTTCTGGGCCGGCATCATGCTGATTGCCTTCGGCGCGGCGTCGATCTTCATCGCCCGTGGTTATCCCCTCGGCAGCACGATGCGAATGGGGCCCGGTTATTTCCCGAGTGTGCTCGGCACCATCCTCGTTCTGTTCGGCATTTATGTGATGATCATCGGACTGCGCACGGCTGAGACAATCACCGTGCGCTGCTCGACTCGGGCATTGATCGTCCTGCCTCTCTCGCTGATCGCCTTCGGAGTCTTGATGACACATGCGGGCTTCATACCAGCGATGGCGCTGCTCGTCTTCGGGTCGGCATCAGCGGGGCGCGAGTTCAAGTTCGTGGAAGTTCTGCTGCTTACCGTTATACTGACCGGGCTCTCGGTCGCCATATTCATCTGGGGCCTCGGCCTGCCGTACCCGTTGATCAAAGGCTTCTGACACCATCGCCATGGAGCTCTTCCACGATCTGATCTTTGGCTTCAGCGTCGCCCTCTCGCTGCAAAATCTGCTCTACTGTTTTGTCGGCGTACTGGTCGGTACCTTGATCGGCGTCCTTCCCGGCATCGGGCCGTTGGCGACCATCGCAATGCTCCTGCCGCTCACCTTCAACGTGCCGCCGGTTGCGGCAATGATCATGCTTGCCGGCATATACTACGGCGCCATGTACGGCGGCTCAACGACTTCGATCCTGGTCAACCTTCCCGGCGAAACCGCCTCCGTGGTCACCTGCATCGACGGCTACCAAATGGCGCGGCAGGGGCGTGCCGGGGCGGCTCTTGCTATCGCGGCCGTTGGGTCGTTTTTCGCCGGTACCGTCTGCACCTTGTTGATCGCTCTGTTCGCGCCGCCACTCGGCGCCTTCGCGCTGAGGTTCAGCTCGGCGGAGTATTTCTCGCTGATGCTGATGGGCCTGGTGGCGGCAGCGGTGCTCTCCCACGGTAGTATGGCGAAGTCCCTGGCCATGGTTGTGGTTGGCCTATTGCTCGGCATTGTCGGCGCCGATGTCAATTCGGGGCTCAAGCGTTTTACCTTCGGCTTCTACGAGTTGGCGGACGGCATCGGCGTTGTGACCATCGCGGTGGGGGTATTCGCGGTGGGCGAGATCTTGAGCAACTTGAGCAACCCTGAGGAGCGCCAGGTTTTCACCTCCAAAGTGACCAACCTTTTGCCGACGAAGGATGACCTGAGGCGCTCTTTCGGCGCGATCGTCAGAGGCACCGGAGTCGGCGCGTTCTTCGGCGTATTGCCCGGGACGACACCGGCGATTGCCTCGTTCTCGTCCTATATGATCGAGAAGAAGCTCGCCAAAGACCCTTCACGCTTCGGCCAGGGCGCCATTGAAGGAGTGGCCGGTCCCGAAGCCGCCAACAACGCGGACGCGCAGTGCAAGTTCATCCCGATGCTCACCCTGGGGATTCCCGCAAGCGGGACGATGGCGCTCATGCTCGGCGCACTGATGATTTACGGCATCGCGCCCGGGCCGCAGGTGATCACCGACAAGCCCGATCTCTTCTGGGGCCTGATCGCCAGCATGTGGATCGGTAACTTGATGCTGCTCGTGCTCAATCTGCCGTTAATCGGCATGTGGGTGAGCCTGCTCAAGCTGCCCTATCGCCTGCTGTTCCCCGCGATCATGGCGTTCTCCGCCATTGGTATCTACAGCGTGAACAACAGCTCGTTCGATATTTACCTCATGGCAATTTTCGGCATCCTCGGCATCGTCTGGAGGATGCTCGATTGCAGCCCGGTGCCGATGATGCTTGGCTTCGTGCTCGGGCCGATGGTCGAGGAAAACCTGCGCCGGACGATGCAGGTCTCGCGGGGGGATCCCTCGGTGTTCGTCACGCGGCCAATCAGCCTTGGTTTTATCGTCGCTACGATTCTCATCTTGATCGTGATGGCGGCGCCGGCCGTGCGCAAATGGTGGGGCACCGCCTCCGCAGGTTAATCGGATGAGACCGAGATTCGCGAAAAGCATTGTTAGCAGCTTGTCAAAAGGTTTCTGCGATGGGTCGCGATCTGAAGGATGAATTATGAAGGATGAAACATGGCAGACACGCTCGGAAGGCTATTCTTCATCTTTCCGCTTTCTCCCTTCCGTTTTTGTTTGCATGAGCGTTTTTCAACAGCTTGGTAAAACGAGGTATGATGCCCATGCATTCCGATACACTCTCCATCATCGAGGCTCGGATCGATCCCGGCCGGTATTCCGCCCAGTTCGATGCGATTCGCGAGTTGTGATCCCAAGCAAGACTAGAAAGAACGACGCCTTTCACTTGTCACGCTGTAGAATGAGCGCGCTTCTAAGAATCTTTCCCACGGCGCTTTTCGGCAAGTGCTGAGCAAATTCGATGATGTGCGGGATTTTATAAGGGGCAATTTGAGTTCGCAGCAGGTCGCGCACCGATTGCGCCATGTTATCCGACGGCGCTTGGCCCGGCGCTAAAACTACCACGGCCCGAATCTTGTTGCCGATCTCGACATTAGGTTGGGCAACAACCGCGGCTTCGATGATGGCGGGATGTTTCTGAAGAGCATTTTCGATTTCGGTTGGCGAGATGAAGATGCCGCGGCTCTTAAAACAGTCGTCACGCCGGCCGGCAATGAAGAAATATCCCTCATCGTCTTTATAGGCGAGATCGCCGGTGAAGTACCAGCCGTTACGAATAACCGCTTCGGTTCTTTCCTGGTCTTTGTAGTAACCGAGAAATAGACCGGGATCGGCCGTCGAGATCGCAAACCACCCGAGCTCCCCGTTTTCTACTGGTTTAAAGTCATCCTTCAAAATCGCAGCTTCGACACCGGGCAGTAATTTGCCTACCGAACCGGGCTTCACCGGATGCCGCACACCGTGGCCGATCACGAGCTGGTATTCGGACACGCCATAGTGTTCGTAAAGCTCGGAGCCGACACGAGTCTTCCACTCGTTATAGGTAACTGCGCGCAAGGCTTCGCCGGTGGAATGAGCGCAGCGCAGGCTGCTGAGATCGTGCTGCTTTTCGAATGCCGGCATCGCCAGCAGCCTGCGGTATACGGTCGCCACCGAATGCAGCACGGTGATCCGGTATTTTTCAATATAGCGGAGAACGTTTTCCGGCGTTGCGCGGCCTGACAAAATCGCGCCGGTAACGCCGTTTCGCAGCGGAAAAAGCAGATTGTGGCCGAGGGCGCTGATGAAGCTCCATTCACCTGTGGCCATGATCACGTCATTTTCTTGGGGCGGCAGCCGATATCGGTTCAGATCGCCGAGGGCGACGATCCAGCGGTGCGCGTGGACGATGCCTTTGGGTTTGCCGGTGGTTCCGGACGTGTAGACGATGAAGGCCGCTTCGTCCGCGGCAGTATCGCTGGCAGTTACGAACATCCCTCGATCCTGTACCAGCGACGCAAAGGAAATCTCGTCCGGTTCCGTCTCCCCGGCGCACACGACATGGTTGAAGAATCCAGCACGGCGCAGCTCGCGCACCGCAGCGGCCCGGGGCGCTTCGGTGAAAACCCAGACCGTTCGCGCTTGCTCCACGATCATTCTGAGTTCATCCGCAGAGAGTAGAGAATTCACTAGAACAGGAATGATGCCGAGCTTGACTGCAGCCAGAAACGCTACGGCGAACTCCGTGCCGTTGCCCATCACGATCAGCGCAGTGTCCCGTTTTTTTAGTCGGCGTTGGATCAGGTTAGCGGCGAGCGCGTTGACTTGCCGATTCAACTCTTCGTATGTAATCGTGCCGGCGTCGCCGATCAGCGCGGCGCGATTGCCCAAACCGCGCTCGATGGATGCCTCGAGAACTTCTTGGGCAAGATTTAGCCGCTCCGGATATTTTCTATAGCCCGGCCAGGGGCGTTGGACTTCGTTAGGCTCGTCCATCGACTATTTCTGCTTCTTTTTGGCCGGCGCCTTGGACGGAAATGGCCAGGCGGCATCGTACGGATAACTATATCGCGGCTGGCGCTTCTCGCTGAAGGCGCGCATGCCCTCCTGACAATCTTTCGTGCGGGTGATTTCCAACACCGCGTCCAACTCTTGCTGGTAACCTTCGTCGGTGCGATTCCAGTTCCAATACATTTTTACCAAGCGCTTGGCTTGGCGCACCGAGAGATAGGGATTCGCGGCGATTTTACCGGCAAGTTCGACTACTGTGTCGAGGAGCTTGTCGTGGGGAACAACCTCTTCGACTAAGCCGATGCGCAATGCCTCCTTAGCATCGATGATTTCACCGGTGAGGATCAAGCGCATCGCTCGGCCGATGCCGATGAGCTTGGGAAGATTTCTCGCGCCGCCGCTCTCGGGCACGAACCCCGCCGGCACGGCGACTTCGCCAAAGCGCGCGCGATCAGACGCGATTCTCATATCGCACAAGGTAGCCATCTCCAGGCCAACGCCGACCGCCGGTCCATTGATGGCGGCGATTGTCACTTGCGGCAGATCTTCGAGCTTGCGCATGGCGCTCTGCAAGACGCGATGGCGCAGGTCGTTGAAGAAGTACTCCGCCATTTCTTTATAAGGCCCGGTGATGCCCATGCTGCCTTCGAAGGCGCCCAACACTTCCCCTTCGGAGGTGAGATCGCCGCCGGCGCAAAAGCCCCGGCCTTCGCCGGTAACGATCACGACTTTGACGATGGAGTTGCGAGCGATTTCGTTGCACAGGGCATCGAGTTCCAAACGCATTAGCGGATCGACCGCATTGAGCCGGTCCGGACGGTTGAGCGTGATCACGCCGATGGCAGGTTCGCCGGGATTCGACGGATTGTCGTGCACCGACCATCTGAGCGCCTTATAATTCATTGAAGACTCCTTCTGATTAGCTCTACTCACCACGAAGAGCACGAAGCACACGAACGATGGGAGATCTTATTTAAATTTCGTGCTCTTTGTGCTTTGTGGTCAAATAGATTTACTTTTGTCTGTAGTGGCCCGCCGGCGTTCGTTGTGGGATAGTGGCTGGCTCTCAATTAAGAGCGCTATTCAAATAAACATTGAGTCTCTGGAATCTCATTTTTCCTTCTGATGTCCGTAATATGAAGTATTCAAAGGCATCTCCTCAGTGCGGCGGCGCTCGAGCGCGATCTTCTTGCCGGTTTGCCAAAACTCGCCGGCGACAGCGAGCTTCGCTTCTTCGTCAAGTTCCGGGTTCCAATCGCCAAGGGAGTAGCCATGCCACGGTGATTCGGGCTCCAGTTTGGGAAGATCGAGCTTCTCCCATAATTTGCGGGCGCGCTCCATGTATTCTTGTTTGGGCAGCGAGATCGGCGGGAACGTCTCTTTCAATGTTGCGTCCCACAGCAGGCAAGAGTCGTCGGCGGAACCGCGCGCGTCGTGGCGCGGCGCATGGCCGATATCCGTGCCGCGGATAATTTGCACATCTCGATGCGGTTGCGAGCGATAGCCCAGCGCCCAAAAAACCGCATCCATATTTTCGGGATCAATATCTTCGTCCACGGCGATGACGATCTTGGACATCGACGGCCGGAAAGCCACCGCTCCCATCATGGCGCGCCAGACTTCCGCCCGGCTCGGCTTGCGCATCTGGATCACGGTCAACTTCTGCGTTGCCGTCAACGGCTCGTGCAGCATGACGCGGGTGACGCATTTGACCCCGAGCACGTTCTTCAGGTGATCGAGGTAGAGCGGTTCGTACGCCATCTTTTTGATCACGCTGGATTCCGATGGCGTCACCTGGCTGATGATCGAGCATAAGATGGCTTTCTTGCGCCGCGTAATCGCGGTCACTTCCATATACGGATTGTATTCTTTGGGATTGACGTGGCCGTGGGACTCGCCGAACGGCGCCTCGGGCTCCAACCATTCGGTATTCACCCAGCCTTCGATGATGATTTCCGCGTCTGCGGGAACCATCAGAGGCACGGTCTTCGCTTTGACAACGCGGATCGGCGCTTTGACCAGGCCACCAGCGACGGCGAACTCGTCGACGTCGTAATTCAGTTTCTGCGCGGCGACGTAGGAAATCGCCGGCACCCCGCCGATGCACAAAGCCGCCGGCATTCTTTCCTGACGCGCTCGGTACTTTTCCCAGTGCACGTAGATGCCTTGGCCCAATTCCAACGACGGGTTGCAGCCGACCCGGTCCGGCGACTTGATCATGGCGCGGTAGGTGCCGATGTTATGAATGCCGCTGTCAGGATCTTTTGTGATGAAATGCGCGGCGCTGATATAAGGCGCGTTGTCCCAACCGGGGGTCGAGATCGGCACCGGGATGCCATCGACGCCTTGCCCGGGTACTTTGAAATCGTCCTCTTGATAGACAACTTCATGGACCGGCGCGGCTTCGGTAGGAATCTCCACCGGCGCGATCGGATTGGTTTTCGCTTCGGCCCACAACTGGTTTACCTTAGTTGGATCACAGCCGAGACCGATTCCGTAGATTGTTCGGTTGGCTGCTAAGATGCCAATGGCGACGGGGATATCGTAAGTCTTACCTTTAGCGTCTACCGGCTTCTCAAAAAGAAACGCCTTACGATCCTTCTCCTTGATACCGCCGCGAAACTGCCAGCGCACCAGCGGATGCATCTCTTGGTCCTTGTCCACCGGTTCTTTGACCCGGATCAACAGCCCTTCGCGTTCGAGCCTGTCGAGATGCTCGTGCAGATCCGGATATTGGCGCGGCGGTATCACCGTCAGCTTCGTCACTGTCGCAGATTTTTCGTTGCTCATAAGTCACTACCATTCGTTTTAAAAATTAGCGCCACCTTATATCAATTCTCAACCGGGCGTAAAGTAAAGGTGGGCTCGGATGATCAACCTTGACACTGGAGTAGTCAGCCGCCAGCTACTTTCACGACGCATATCACTGAAGATCGTGTGTTGGGGGTTTAGGAGCCGCAATCCAAGATGAAGCACTAGGAGAGCGGATCGAGAAGTTACCGGAAATACTGATTAATTACCGACTGGCCGGAGAGGTTGCCTCAGGATGGCCGTGCTTACCCCTCGCCCGGTAAATAATGTTTTAGGTTTGTTCACTAGTAGACAGCAATCCCCGTGAAGTCGGCACAGGCTGAGAACCAAAGTCTGTGCTAAGTAACTCTGGCATGAGGTCTCGCCTGAAAGAATGGAAGGTATTATGGCGTTTTATGCGGTTGATGTCGGAAACCATGTCATCGAACGGGTGACTCAACAATACCCAGTTGGCCACAAAAAAAGAGTTTTTCTTGTAGAAGCCGCTTCTGCGAAGCAGGCATGGGCAAAGGCCGGGCGCGTCTCGGGATCGACTGGCAGCGCCGGTTGTGAGCGCTGCCAACATCGCCACTGTGAAATTTGCGCAGAATACTCCGTCACAAAAAGATACTCGGACTATTGGATTTGTCACTGCTGCAGTGAGTTGAATCGGCGTGCTCAAAGTCCGCACCTAAGGGAGGTGTCTGATGGATTGGGAAAAGATTAAATTAGTGTCATGGGGTGTCGTCGGCGGCTCGCTGGTGACCATGTACGTCGGCTTTAACGCCGCCGGGTGGATGACCGACGGCGGGGCCCGAATAATGGCGAAGGAGATTTCGGCCACCGCGGTGGCCGAGCGGCTAGGGACGATTTGCGTTGCGCAGTTCAACCGGGACACCGCAAAGAGCCAGAAGCTGATCGACATGAAGGGCAAAGACAACTGGGACAAGAGCCGCTATATCGATACTCAGAGTTGGGCGATCATGCCTGGCGAGGACAAGGCCGAGAGCGGGGTTTCGGAAGCCTGCGCTAAGCAGCTATCGGTCAAGAGCTAGCAGGCTGCTGATCTAAAACTCATAGGCATCGTTGCAGTCGATCGTGTCGCTACGACGTACATAGGTAGCGCCTCCACTCGTCGATTTCCGCGGGCGTCGTATCTGGCTCTTTTTGAGCAGCCTGCTCGGCCGCCTCAAGAGCTGATGCTGGGATCACTGGCGATGAGAACGTCGCGCTCTTCGTGCAGGCGTTTGTCGTGTACTGCCATTTGTCACGGGTTTCTTTCGGCCGGTTCGGTTTTATCGGCTAGCTCATTGGCATTGACGCCGCTGCCGATTTGGCTCGCATAGAGCTGGGTTATTTCAGCCCCGAAAAATACTATCAGCGCCGAGTAATAAACCCACAGTAGGATCGTCACCACTGATCCGGCTGCGCCGTAGGCAGCGGCAACGGTGCTTCTTCCCAGATACAGGCCGATTAAAAACTTTCCCACGCTAAACAGGAAGGAAGTCAAAGCCGCTCCGATCAGGGCATCTTTCCAGGCAATATTTACGTCGGGCAAAATCTTGTAGATCATCGCAAACAGGAGCGCGACCAGAGCGAAAGATGAGGCCAGGTCGACGGCCGGCCAGATCGCGGCAAGGTAGGGCAGAAGATCTCCGAAGTATTTGCTGATCGCCGATAAAATCGTCGTGACAATAAGCGATACCAGCAGAAGAAAGCCGATCGCTAGAAGCATTGCATAGGAGAAAAACCGGGCGCGAATGAAAGCCCACCAGTCGATATCCGCTTTGGGCGTGACTCCAAAGATGACGTTAAGCGATTGTTGCAGTTGACCGACGACGGCGCCGGCGCCCAGCAACAATAGGGTGACTCCGACCACGGACGCGAGCACGCCACTGCCATACTGGTTAGCGTTGTGGACAATTGCCTGGACTGCCCTCGCGCTTTCCTCACCGGCGATGCTGGCGATCGCCCCGACGATGTAGTTTTCGGTTGCAGCGGTTCCAAAGAATGGACCGACAATGGCGATCAGAATAATGATCAGCGGCGCCAATGAGACAAGAGTGTAGTAGGCAAGCGCAGCCGCCATCTGGAAAGCGTTGTGATTATACCATTGCCAAAATGCTGGTATGATCAAACTGACTAGCGAGGTCAGTTTGTTATAGGCAGTTCGCGCCGACGAAAATGTTGCTGCGGCCATCGACTCATCAACGATAAAAAGACTTGGCCTCTACCGCTGATCTACAGGACTCACAAGAAAAGTGAAGTTACGCTGGATTTTACAGACCAGCAACGCGCGCCAGAGTTTCGCAATGTGCGGCAACCGACCGCGCAATACCATGCTCTTCAGCTGAGTATGTCTGGGTCAATTCTGCGGCTAACATACTTTAGTACTCTTAGCAATCAACGTGCAAACCTGCGCGAGCATAGCGTCAAGCGATTGATCGCTGGACATTAGCGCAAAACTTCCACTGAGTTCCATCAAAGCTTTCGATCACCCTCTCCGTCCCAGCAGGCGGTAAAAAAGTGTGGTGGTGATGATCAGCGAGAGACCAGCCGTCAGGGCGAGCCCAAGAGAGGCGCCGAACAGTGTGGCGAACGCGCCCAGAACCACGGAACCAAGTGAGCGCATCCCCTGGTCCATATTAAAGACACTCATCACCCGTCCTAAAAGATCCCGCGGCACCTCGATCTGAATGATCACTCGGCTGATGGTGCGGAAGCTGACCTGTCCTGCTCCGACGATGCCAAGTAAGATCACCGAAATCCAAAACACCGGAGAGAGGCAAAAAAGAATGAGAAAAATAGGCGTCAGAGTCGTGGTAATCCACAAGAGCCATGCCCGGTTCCAACGCTCGCCCACTGACGCGAGAAAAGTCAGGGATGCAATCGCACCGATTCCCGGCGCTGCCATTAGCAACCCTAACCCGTCCGGCCCGACTTCAAAGATTTCCTTGGCGAAAACCGGCATAAAGCGCTGATAGGTGACGATGAAAATGCTGAAGGTATAGGCCGCGATGATGCTGCTCAAGATCAAGGGTGAAGCCCAAACGTACTGAAAGCCTTGCTTGAATTCGCGCACGAAGTCTTGCTCGGGATTAGCGGCTCGTTGGTCTTGCAATCGGATCAGCGCCATTCCGCATCCGGAAAGAATGAGGCTTATCAAAAAAATTCCATAGCAGCCAGGGACGCCGATCCACAGAATCAGAATACCTCCCAGCGACGGGCCGATGATGCGGGCGAAATTAAAACCGATTGTGTAGAGAGAAACCGCATTCATCAAATCCTGGCGCGGCACCAACTCGGCAAGGATAGACTGAGAGGCCGAAGGATTTACGGCGCGGATCGAACCAAAAAGAATTTCCACAGCGAGCAGGTGCCAAAATTGGAGCGCCCCAAAAGTATAGACGATCAGGAAGACCAACACCGGAAGGGTTGAAAAGAATTGGATGAGAATCAACAGACGCTTGCGGTCGTAGCGGTCCACCAGCACGCCTCCGAGCGCTCCCAGGAGCAAACGCGGCGCGGCGCCACACAGGCCCAAGATGCCCAATGCCATCGCCGATCCGGTGATCTCGTAAGCGATCCAGTAGAGCGCCACCTCTTGGACGAAGTGGCCGAGGGAACCCAATAGATCGCTGGACCAGAATAAGGCGTAATCTCTGTAGCGCAACGAATCGAAGATGCGAATAGGGTGCTCTCCTTTTTAATCGCTCTTTATAGCGTGTCCGCCGTCTATAAGAAAGGAATTGGCTTCGCCGAATTTCAAAGCAAAGAGACCGTTCCTCCACACGGGCCCTAAGCGCGCTCAAGTATCGCTCTGATGCGGAATAGAAGTTGCCGTGTTAAACCGTTGGAACAACGATGCAGTGTAGAGCAGAGTCAATCACGAGCTATGTAGGGACAACCGATAATCCTCGGGACCAAGTCAGTGGATTTTCGCACTCTTAAATGAAGCATCAAGCAACGATAAACGGGTGCTGTGAGACCTGCGGCGCATCTCCAACAGCGTGCCTGTGCGACGCGGTCCCTAGAATTGAATTAAAGACCAAGATTTGTCTGGTGATTCATCACAGAGAACTGTCGCGGCGCAGCAATACAGGTCTCCTAGCAATTAGAGCGTTGGTCAATAGCGAAGTGCGCGTTAGAGGGGAGCGACGAGAAGCTCTGGATTTAAAAGACCTGCTGACCGGACAGTATCGAAGCTTTCTCTTTTATCCGTCCGCTGATGCCGTCGAACTCGATCAAGCATTGGTGATGCAGGAGGCAAGGCCGATTCAGCTCCTGGTTCCGGACGGAACCTGGCGGCAGGCACGGAAAATCCACTCTCGCCATCCAGAGCTAATAGATTTGCCAAGAGTGAAGATCAGCACGCCGAACAATTCGATTTTTCAACTGCGCGCCCAGAGTAAACCCGAACGGATGGCGACGCTACAAGCTATAGCCCATGGCTTGGGGATCATAGAAGGGGATTCAGTGCGGGCCCAGTTGATGAAGCTGTATCAAGCAAAGATCGAGCGCACCCTTAAGTCACGCGGAATTTCAACGGGGCACTAGGAGCGGCGCGGCGATTATTTGCCTGCCCATAGATTGTCTAAAAATCCATTTTTTGCCATCTCCTCGAGATAGCGGCGATCGATCAGCTGTTGTGGTTGGATATTCCTGGCCCGCGCATCCGATTGTGCGACATCTTCGAGGACTGGCTTTATCGCCTCTTCTCGGATATCAAGCCGTGGTTCTAGAGCGGGCATCTCGGCTTCGTAGGAACTCTCGACAATTCGTCGATCGGCGATGCGCAGGTACTTCGATAAGACTCTGAACGTATACTCTTTGTCCGTGTGAAAGATCTTGGCTGCCTGAGCCAATGAACGCATATAGGCGGCAATGACTTTAGGGCGACGCGCCATCACCGATCGACGCGTTGTCACACTCGCAGCGGCGTAAGGAATATGCAGGTCGCGACCGTTGATGACGTAGTGAAACCCTTGCGCGATGGCGCTTTGACCGTAAGTAAGCATCACCATAGCATCGATAGTGCCGTTGATGAGCGCCGCAAGAGCAGCAACATCGCCGCCTATTTGACGGAAGATTACATCGCGAGCCGGATCGAGGCCGAAGCGTGGCAGCGCTTGCACGGCGAAGTAGTGGCTGTTGCTGCCAAGGCGGGTGACACCGATGACTTTGCCTTTAAGGTCCGGCGGTCGCTTGATTTCCGGTCGCGCGACAATGTTGTGCGTGAGCTCGTTCTTAAAGCCGCCGATGAACACCAAATCGTGGGCGCCCTGAGCGAATGCGCGCACAATGCCTACCGCTCCAGCCAAAGCAATTTCAATGTCGCCACCGAGGAGAGCCGCGGTGGCCACGCCCGAGGAGGGGATGTAGACCAATTTAACGTCCAGGTCGTGCTTGCGAAACAATCCGGCGTCCTGCGCGATCCAGGGCATCGAGTACGATACCGACTGAGCGGAATAGAGCAAGCTGAGCTTGTCGGCCGCTGCGGTCATGCCTGAGATCAGCAGAAGAGATAAGAGTGTCACGGAGGGAATCAGCGATTTGAAAGGCAAAAGCTTCACATCACTTGGCCTTGCAATAGCAAGAACAAAATGTCTGCCGAAGAAGTAGATGACGGGCGCCAGGAACATCAACTTCTAGAATGTGATTTTTCTCTGCCCGGCATCAGCTATCCTTTGGTGCCAGGCATCAGGTCTCCTTCGCCAAACGATATCGACTCGCTTTTACACTCGATGCTCTTCTCATTTTTGGAAATTTTAATCCACTTCGGCAAACCTTTTTCCTTGACTGGATAATCGTCACGGTAATGCTGCCCCCGGGATTCCCGTCGTTCTAACGCGCTCCTAGTCACCATTTCTCCAACCCATGCTAGGTTCGCGCAGTTTAACGCTTTGATCCAGCTGCGTTGATCGTTGCCCTTTAACAGCGGGATCTTGTCGCGGCGAATCTCTTCAAATCGATCAACACCTGCCTTGAGGCCGGTTTCATTTCGGACGACGCCAGCCGATTCCCAGGCGAGATTTTTAATCTCCCGCTCTAAATCGTTTGGGTCCAATTTACTCTCGCCGTAAAAACTTTCGAGCCGTTTTAGCTCCTGTGAAGCTGCCAATGGTTCAAGCTTGGCAAAATCGTTGGCGCCGGCGAAAAGTGCCGCGAATTTTCCGGATCGAGCGCCGAGAACCATGCAGCTGGCAATCGCATTGCCGGATAGCCGGTTCGATCCATGCATGCCGGTAGATGACTCTCCGCAAGCAAACAGCCCGGAAACTCGAGATTCGCATCGTTCGTTGATGAAAACACCGCCGAGAAACGTATGAAGTGCCGGAACCCACTCGAATCGGTCGCGGCGGCAGTCGATGCCGGCGGCCGACAATTTGGGTGCATACTCATATTGAATCTCATCATCCCACTTCTCGTCGGGAATGAACGACGGATCGATTGAGATCGGCCCATGCCCGGCGAGCATCTCTTTGTAAGTGGCCTGTACGAGAATCGCTCGAGTTGTGCCCTCAAGTCTTTCCGGATCGTACTTTTCCAAGAAACGCTCTCCGGCCGCGTTGAGAAATCGCCCACCTTTGCTGGTGAAAGGCGACAGACCCGCCATCGGAACGGTGATGCCTTTGGGAGCCGGGATTAGCGTGAATTCTAAAAACTCCAGGTTTGCGAGCTCGGCACCGATATCGAAGGCCGCAACATAAGCGTCGCCGGTAGTCTGGAAGTTTGCGCTGGTGTATTTTTGTAGAGCAACGGCGCTGCCTGCCGCCAGAATAATAGCTTTGGCTTTGTACAGGCGGGTTGCGCCGGTCTGAACATTCAGGCCAAGCGCGCCGGCAACGCGGTCCTGATCTTTGAATAGCTTCGTGATCATCGTCCACTGATGAACGTTGACCTCGCGGTTAAAAACTTCTTTCCTGAGAGTACCCATCATGCCGACGCTGCCGCCAATCGGCGGAACGCTGCGCGCGAACGAGCTTCCCAGTCTTTTCTCCTGGTAAAACTTCTTTCCATCCGCGGTTTTTTTGAAGTGAAGACCGATTTCTTCGAGCTCAATAATCCGATCGGTGATTTCCGAAACCACTGCTCGAACGATTTTCTGATGGGGAATGTAGTCGCCGCCAATGACCGTGTCGCTGAAGTGCGCGTCCTTGCTATCATTCGGATCCGCATGGCCGAAGGCGGCCTGCGGTACTCCTCCCGATGTCGGGCTGGAACCGCTTCTGCCGAGTCTGCCCTTGTCGACGAGAATCACATCGGCGCCGCGCTTTGACGCTTCGATGGCCGCCATGCAGGCAGCCAAGCCGCCGCCGATGATCAATACGTCACAGTCAAATATTTGGCCGACATCGGTCATGGAACGGAAGTCTTACCGTTTAGTTTTGCCGTCGTTAGAACTACTTCGATCGCGTCTTCAGGGCACACCAGTTCGCAAAGAAAACAGTTGACGCAGTACTTGTTACCGTACGGGAAAACTTTGTCCTTTTTATCGTTAAAGCGAAAGACGTCAGCGCCGCAATCGTAAACGCAAATGCCGCAGCCGTCACATTTGTTGGGGTCTACTTTGATAGGCAATAGAAATCTCCGTCACTGGTTGAAGTTTCCTTGGTGGAGCGCGCGCCAGACCTTCTCCGGCGTCAGAGGAAGCTCTGAGAGGCGAACCCCAGCCGCTGAGAAGAGGGCATTACCGATAGCCGACGGCACGGTAAGCAAACCGCTCTCGCCAATGCCCTTTACTCCGTAAGGACCCGGTCCGTTGCCGTTCTCGAACAAGATCGTCACCAGCTCATCCGGCAGGTCATAAACTCCAGGGACGCGGTAGTTGATTAAACCGGGATTCAGCATGATGCCGTTTTCATACAGGGTCTGCTCAAAAAACGCTTGACCGATTCCTTGTACCATCGCGCCGATTTCCTGCGAGTGACATTGTTGTGGATTGATCGCCTTACCGGCGTCGGCGATCGTGACGAATTTCACAATCTTGATCTCACCCGTGACGCGATCGACCTTGACTTTGGCGGCGCCCCAACTGACTTCCCAGAACGGCGCCTTGGCGCCCAAGAGAAGATTCTTGTCTCTAATGCTTTCATAGCGCCCTTCGCCAATCATCGTTCCCATCGCGCCCTTAACGTGCCGGACCACCTCCTGAAAGCTGACAGCAATCTCACCGACACGCAAGAAACCATTATCAAGCTCAAAGCTTGCATCGTGACGGCCGGTCAAGCTTCTGGCGCCATCGATGAGCTGAGTTTTAACGGCCTGTGCTGCTCTTTGGACCGCGAGTCCCATAACAGTCGTGCCGCTGCTTGCGTAGGTGCCGAAGTCAAGCGGCGTGCGCGAGGTGTCCAGGGGAGCAAGCTCGATTCTCTCAGCAGCAAGACCGAGTTCCTGGGCGGCAATTTTTCGCAGCGCCGTATTCGATCCCTGGCCGATCTCCACCGTACCCTCGAAAAGCGTTACTTTACCCTCGCCGTCGATCTCGATTCGTGCCTCGGAAATCTTGTAGTTGCCGCCGCCGTCTTTCAAGGCGCAACTCACACCGATACCGCAGTCCGGCTCTTGTGTCTCACTCCATCCTATCTCTCGAGAGACACGCAGCAGGCCCTCCTTCAAATCGCAATCCAACGGTGTGTCACCGGGCGAGAATTCGTCACCTCGCTCCAAAAGATTCTTGAGACGAAATTCCACGGGATCCAAACCCAGCTCGTCGGCGATCATGTCCATCTGTGACTCGTAGGCCCAGACTACTTGCGGCGTCCCCATGCCGCGGAATGCGCCGGCGGGTACCGTGTTGGTGTAGACGGTATAGGCGTCGGATTTGATATTTTGAATACGATAGGGCCCGTGGACGCGGTAACCCGCCTTCTGTGTGACCCGCGGTCCGGCATCAGAATAGGCCCCGCCATCGACATGAACGACCGACTCTCGCGCAATTAGAACGCCATCCTGACTCACGCCGGTTTTTATCCGTACACGCATGGCCGGTTTGCTCACGGTGCGAAAAGTATCTTCCGTGGAAAGCGAGAGATACACCGGTCGCCGAGTCTTGCGCGACAGCGCAGTGGCCAGCGGCTCGAACTTGGTGTGGTTTTTGTTGCCGTAGGCGCCACCGACATAGGGGACGATAATGCGGACCTTCTCTTTGGCAATGCCGAACATGTCGGCGATTTCTTGTTGCACGAGGAAGGGATGTTGTGTCGAGCTCCAGAGGGTCACGGTCTCGTCGCGCCACTCAGCCAAAACCATGTGCGGTTCCAGTGAATAGTGAGCGACTTTAGAAAAATAAAAACAGTTGTCAAAAACGCGATGTGATTCGGCCAACCCTTGTGCAATGTCGCCCTTGTTCCAACCGAAATGAAAACTTACGTTGCGATATTTCTTGGTTTCCTCATCGACACTCGGGTAGCCCGGGAATTTTTCCCCATGTTCGCTGGTGACTTCATGAATTTTTGGCGCATCGTCAGCCAAGGCTTCATCGATCGAAAGTAGCGGTTTGAGCTCTTCGTAGGCGACGTGAATGAGGCCGAGGGCTTCTGCGGCGATCTCCTCACTGACGGCCGCGACCGCCGCAACCGGATCACCCTCGTAACGTACTGTGTCCAACGCGAGAATGGCCTGGTCCTTGACCAGCGGGCCGAAGTAAGGGTTGATGTCCTTGAGATCATCGCGGGTGAGAACGGTCACGACGCCGGGCAGCTTCTCGGCGGCCGCAACATCGATGGTTTTGATTATCGCATGCGGCAACGGACTACGCAGTATTTTGCCGTACAGCATGCCCGGGCGAACGAGGTCGGCTGTGTAAATTGCCTCGCCGCGGACTTTAGCAGGGCCGTCGATGCGGCGCTCGTCTGATTGCGGCAGTGAAAGAATTGCTGTGGTATCAGATCGCATCAAATAAGCTGCCCGTTTAATAGCCGCAATGATCGGCACATAGCCCGTACAACGGCAGATATTGCCGCTTACGCAATGTTTAATTTCTTCTTCGCTCGGATCCGGGTTCTCGCTGAGCAACGCATATGCCGTCAGAATCATGCCCGGAGTGCAGTAGCCGCATTCTAATCCGCCTTCCTGCCAAAACGCCTGTTGTATCGGATGAAGGTTGTCGCCTTGAGCCAAGCCTTCGATGGTCATGACCGACTTATTATCGATCTCGAATGCAGGAGTCATGCAGGAACTGACGGGCCTACCATTCACCAGCACAGTGCAGGCGCCGCAAATCTGCACTTCGCAGCTCTTCCTTGTTCCCTTGAGACCGAGGTGATTGCGGATGAAGTCGGCAAGTAAAACCTGAGGCTCGACGTCAGCCTCACGCCACTGACCATTCAACTCGAAGCGTAACCGTCTTAACGAAGATCTGTCGGCCATCGGCTACTTCGGCAGTAGGATGTCTCTCAGTGTCGTCAGGCTTGCGGCAGGGATGTTTTTAACTCCAGCTACGGTTTTTTCGATTTCTTCGCCGCTTAAAGGGTCGATATCCAGCCTGACTTTCTTTGCCTCCGCCAAGAACTCGGGATCCTTCATGGTATCCTGAAATGCCTTCTGCAAAATCTTCACACGCTCCTTTGGGGTGCCGGGCGGCAATGCATAGAGCCGATTGATGGTTCCGCCGATGTCGTGAACCACAAGTTTAAAAAGTTCGCGCCCCTCCCTGGACTTGATCTGATCAATGGCCAGCGGCGCCTTGGGGTGGTCGGCGTGCGGTTGCGGAACCGCCTGCAGTATCACCGAAGCTTCCTTGCTTTCCAGCACGCTGCGCCACGATGTTTTGGTTCCTTCCCAACTTGAACAAAAACCCGCCACCTCACCGGCCTCAGTGGCGATGCGAACATCGGCAACTCCTTTGTAGCCTTCGATCAATTGTAAAGGAAGTTGGGTGTACTTCATCAGGAGCCGCGGGATATCCGAGGTGGTGGAGCCCGCTGCCTCGGCGCCGATTTTCACCAAGGTTTTCGATTCCATCCACTGCTGCAAGCTGGTGATACCGCTCTTGCGCGCCAGCAGGCAGGCATTATTGATCCGTACCGGAGCGCCGATCCATTCGAACTTCGCGGCGTCGAAAGCAATGCCTTTGGCACCGAGAGCTTGCTGAAGAATCAGGCCGCCGATCCAATTTCCAATGGTAAGTCCATCCGGCTTCGCTTGATTATAGAGATGATTGGCGGCGATCATGCTTCCGGCGCCTGGCATGTTTTCGACCAGGACAGAGGGTGATCCGGCAATATGTTTGCCCATGTGTCGAGCAGTCGTCCTGGAGTAAACATCGAAACCGCCACCGGCGGAAAAACCGACGATGATGCGGATTGTCTTGCCCTGAAAAAAAGCTTCCTGCGCACCGGCAGGTGAAATCGATTGGTCGCTTAATGCAGCGAGCCATAGAAAGAAAATCGCCAGGTACGCCGGCCTTATGCGCATTGTTTGAAACCTCCTGTGAAGTACGTCGGGTAACCATACTGACACCGGGATGACCAGTCAATGCACAGGCATCACACTGATCACGAAATTGGATCTCTTCCTTTGCTTTTCAGTAATGCAGGTAGCCGTCAAGAATATTTCATCCAGGCTTCGGTTACCGTCAGTATCGAACCGACAACAGACAAAACTTTTGTTCGAGAGCGGAGAGTTCATATTAAATCATGCGTGTAGTTGATGTTGGTTGATGCGCATCCGCTGCTCTAGAAAATCGCTGTTTCTCGTTGCGAGTTTTAAAGCATCCGTATAAAAGTCCCTTCTATCGATGCTGAGACCGGCAGGTTCAAGTTTGATGATCGTTGCATGGAACGCACAGAAAATGGAGATCACGAGGTAATTCAAGCCATTGAGAGGATGAATGTTAGAAGAAATCAAACGCGCCCGGGACTTTGCATGGCCTAATGGAATTTCTCTACCCGTGGTTCTCACTTTCGAGCATCAAGCGGGTGAGGGCGCTTTATCCATGCCAGGTAATCGGCCTAATTATCGCTCGAGCGACATTATGCAATACGGCGCGCGTCAAGGAATTTGGAATATCCTCGAAGCACTGGAAAAATATTCTGTCAGGGCTACCTTCTTGTTTTCGGGTTTGACGGCTCAGAATTATCCCGAAACCGCCCGTGCGGTTGAGCAAGCGAAACATGAAATCGCCGGAATGGGCTTTAATTTTGAGAGTATCCACACGTCTAGCGCCGAACGGGAAAGGTCCATCGTGCGTCGGACCGCTGCTGTTCTGGAAGATGTGACCGGCACGCGAATCCAAGGTTGGCGTTGCCCGGATTACCGGGTAAGCCCACAAACGCACGACATTCTTGCCGAGGAGGGATTTTTATGGGACAGCAGCCTTCTCAATGATGACTTACCTTACCTGCTAGAGTGTGGAAGCCATCGCATAGTCGAGATTCCATTTACCACTTCGACCGCCGATAAGGCCTTCGTCGGCGACCCTCCGCCGCAGCGCGGAGGACCGGATGGACTGGCCAACGCATGGGATAGCGAGTTCGCTCTCTTGTATGAAGAGAGTCAACGCGCTCCAAGGTTTTTCATATTGAGCTTGCAAACGTGGGCTAGCGGCCGTCCGGTAGTTCTTAGAACTTTGACAAAATTTCTCGAGCGTCTCTCGTCGCTCCCCGACATCTGGTTTGCCCGCTGTTGTGATCTGGCACAGCTGCTGGAACCCAATGAGGAACTACCGGTTAATAGAGAATTCGATGTGGAAAGAAAAACACCCTGAGCGCAAAGCCCGATGGCCGGCGGGCGTTCGCTTGCCGATCATGGTAAGCGTGCATCACCAATCCGAGGAAGCTCCGTGCCCGCTGCCTGATGGCCAACCGGACCCGTTCGATTTCAGTGAACGGCAATATGGCGGACGTCGGGGTGCTTGGCGGCTCCTTGAAGTTCTCGCGAAGCATGAGATTAAAGCCACCTGGTTTATCTGCGGCGCGACTGCCAGGCGCTATCCACAGATTTCACGAGCTGCCAAAGCTGCGGGGCATTGCATAGCGGGGCATGGCTACCATCATGAATTCATGTGCAACTTGCCGCCCCAAGCGGAGCTTCAGGTCATCAAAAAAACAGTTGCAGCATTTCAGGATGTGATCGGTGAACAGCTAAAAGGTTGGCGGACCTGCTTTCCGAGCCATAACACCCTCGATATACTTCTCGAACATTTTCATTTCGACTGGGATTGCAGCCGTCGCAATGATGACAAGCCCTATATTATCCAGGGGCATGGACGGGACATTGTCGAAATTCCTTTCATCTACGATGCCGATTCGTCGTTGTCGGTGCGCATCACAAGTCCGCAGCCGCCTAACTCCTCAAACACCTGGGATTGCAATCCACCCGAGTTTACCTTGCGGGCTATGAAGGCGTGGTTTGATGCGCTCTACGAGAGCGGCAGCGAAAGACCGCTCATGCTGCCGTTGACGGTGCATGATTTCATCACCGGCCGTCCATCGAGAGCTAAAGCCCTAGACGACTTTCTGTCGTACGCGCAGCAATTTCCCGGAGCGATTTTCACGACCCATGATGAACTGGCCTCGTGGTGGCGATCCAACTACGAAGGGCACGAACTGGACGAAGGCGCTAAATGAGTTTGCCGCCGCTGGACAGATACATCTTAATTTGTCCCTTACCCAAACAATCGATTATCGCCGGTAAGAGATTCCCAGGAAGAATGCCGCCGAGGTTTACAGATCATGTGCTCTAAGGAGATTTCTCGATGAAGTCCGCAGCACGTTTTCGCTTCTATTCACTCCTAGTCGTCTCCCTCGTAATTGAACTTCTGGTAGTTCCGTCCTTATTAGAGAACCCAGTCGCACAGAACGTAACGCTTACCGTTGGACAAACAGGCATAAACCCTGGAACAAGCTTGTATTTTATTGCTCAAAAGGAAAAGTTTTACCTCAAGCATGGGCTCGATGTGAACATCGTAGCGACCAATACAACAGCCGCAGTTCAGGCCATGCTTGGCGGCACTATGCAAATGTCAACCGGTTCCGGAGCAGCTGCATTTGTCACTGCGACGGCGGAAGGAGCTCCGGGATTCGTTCTGGTTTCTTCCTGGGTCAATGTTTTTCCTTATACGGTGATGGTGCAACAGGACATCAAAACTCCGCAGGATCTCAAAGGCAAAGTCGGTCACGTCGGCGCGCCCTTCGGCGCCATCCCTGACGTCGCCCTGAGGTTCGCGCTCACAAAGCTTGGACTCGATCCAGAGAAGGACGTGAGGCTAGTTCAAATCGCCAGGCCCGATCCCGCTAACATCATTGCCCAGATGGAAAGAGGCGACGTGCAGTTTGGCCCGCTTGCGCCTCCGTTTGACCGAATTGCGGAGAAACGCGGCTTTCGTCCATTGATTTCGCTGCCGGAGCTCGGCATTCCATGGCAGAACAATGGTGAATGGGTGCAGAGATCTTATCTGAAAACAAACCGTGATGCGGTTTTGAGATTTACTCGCGCCATAGCTGACGCGATGAAATTTTACTTTGAGCAGAAAGAGAAAAGCGTCGCCTATTTAACTGAATTTTTGGCAATCGATCGGTCAGACGCGGAGTATGCCTATCAGGCCTACGCGAAATGGGTCGATCGAATTCCTAGACCTAAAGCTGAAGGGATTCACAGCACAATAGAAGCAATCAAGAAGACGACGCCGAAAGCAGCCGCAGCCGATCCCGGATCATTCATCGATTCGAGTTTGATCGATCAACTGGTGAAAGAAGGCTACATCAAATAGTTCACGGCCGACGTGAAACCTATTCTTTGAAATCGCGGCTTCGATGGGTGTCAATGACGCGGCTCGCCCGGAATTGGCTAGCCCAAGGCTCTCTGTTTGACGCCGCCGGCAATTTTGATATTTTCCGACCGCGTGACCGTTACGTTGAAGTTGTAGGCAGGCGACCGGAACTGACTCAAGGCAAACTGTTGGCCTTCGGGACGGCTGGCGTGAATACAATCCTCCGGGACAATCACGAAGTAATTTCTAATATGAAATCCGATAACGGCGTGATAAACACAGTTGTTTGAACCAATGCCCGTTACAACGATGCGGTCTCTGCAAGGGCGAAGGTCGATCCTTCTAAGCTCATCTTCCATGGTGGTCCGATAAAAGCAGTCGTGCGAGAACTTCTGCACCACGATCTCATTCTGTAGCGGCTTTAACTCGTCAACGAACTCGACCGCCGGGGTATTTTCGATCAAAGAATAATCCTTCCCGAAAACCGTAAATTCCGGATGATCTTTAGCCCGAACCGACTGAACGTGAATAATGTTTCCGTTTGCTTGCCGAAACCTATCTAGAAGAGCTCGGATATTTTTGATAACCGGCTTTAGAGTCGGCCCATGTCGTTCGCAACCTTCGGATTGCATGTCAACGATGATTAGGCCGGTGTTTTCAGGAGAAACTTCCAAAAGCTGCTTAGTGTCCATGAGCCACCCCCTCAGTAGAAGTTAGAAAATTTATATTGTCTTCGTCTATTATCGAGCAAGGGCTCGGCTTAGATAAGTATCATCGAAGAATTTTTCAGGAGGATCCGCGATGTCAAGCAATTTCAACAGAGCCTCGACATTGTTTTTGTTGATGCGGATGTCCAGATCCTGAACATAATAATCGAGCGCTTTTCGTTCCATCGCTGCGTCTCCACGCAAGCCATTAGTCTTGCCCAGCGCTATCGCCTTATCCTTATCCTGCCGAATTAAATCTACAGCCCTGCCGAGAGCCCTTAGAAAGCGAATCGTTTTGTCCGGGTTGGACTTGGCAAACTCTTTCGTCGACGCGACAATGTTCGACGGAAGATCCGCAAGCGAATCTCTCACATCAAGAATAATCGTAAATCCGTCATTCTCAGCCTGTACTCGCTGCCCTGGTGTCACCGGCACTGCGTGCACCTTGCCGGCCTTGAGGGCCGCCATCCTTGCTGCCGTGCCTCCCTCTATATTGAGCAGGGTGAAGTCACGGTCCTTGACCAACCCGTTTCGCTTAAGCGATTCGACAACGGCAAATTCCCCTATGCCGCCGATGCCGGTAATTCCTATCGCCTTGCCCTTGAGGTCGTCCACAGTCTTCAAACCCTTGGCGCCGATCAACGCATAGCTCATCCTGCTCAGATGTCCGCCAACGACGACGACAGGTGCGCCTCGGGCAATGCCCCGCAAAATCGCGACGCCGCCGGCGATAACCATTTCAGCCTGGCCGCTCATCAGTAAAGCCATCATGATGGGGCCACTGCTGGCGAGTGTCACCGGCCGAACCTCTAAGCCTTCATTTCTAAAGAAGCCGGCGCCCCGAGCGACCGCCGTTGGCAGCCCGGTACTCCAACTCGGCGAGACGAGCGCGACGGTGATGACCTGCAGCTCGGCGGCGCTCGTAAGTTTGGCAGAAATAAACAGCAGCGAGATAGTAATGAGCAGTTTTCTTTTCATTCGAGCTTTACCTTCTACATCGTGCTGATGAGATTACGCCAGCACGGTTGTTCGAGCGGTAGTGCCAGATCATAGTTCCGAGCTGATCCAATAGTCAAACATGCGTAGTGGTCTTGACGGCATCGTTCGCGCTAACGTAATGTCGGGCTGAAATTAACGACGCCGTAAATTTTATAAACTTACAAGCCTGAAGTGATCGGGAGGTAAAAAATGTCCGAGATAAGACATATGGCCAATTGCACCAATAACAACCGTCGCCTTGCGCGGTTCTATCAATTGATCTTGGGGATGGAGGAGGTCTGGAATGAAGAGCAAAACAGCCCGTATGCCTTCTACGTGACCGATGGCTATTTCAATCTCAACTGCTTACAAATCCATCAAACGATCGCCGAAGTAAAAAGAGATGTCGGCATCAACCACTTTGGTTTTAAAGTCGATAGCCTCAATGAGATCAAAAAGCAAGCTTAGTCAGCTCGATCCGCCAATCAGCTTGGGTTCCAGGCCAAACGATGGCCGTTACACCGAGGTTCGTATTCTGGATCCCGATGGCAACGGTGTTGATGTCGCGGAACGAGGATGGGGAACGAGGGATGATAAAAATCTTCCCGGTGTAAGATACGTCGGTATCAAAACTAATAATCCCGAACGTCTCGCCGAGTTTTATAAATATATTTTCTCCATGAAGGAAGTCGACAGAATGGATAACCCGCGAACCGAGAGCCGGGCAATCTATCTCTCGGACGGCACCATCAATCTGGGCTTGATCATGAACCCGCCGGTGCCGCGCGAAGGCCTTCAGGTATTAGGATTTCAAGTGAACAGCATTGAGCAGGTCGAGGAGCGATTGAAAGAGGCGCGCGGGTCTGACCTACAAAGGCGAGGCGCCGCTGGCCATCGAGCGCGACCGTATTTGAGGGTCCCTACAAGACGATGTCGCTAAAAGATCCTGATGGAACTCATTTAGAGTTATCAGAAGAAGGGTGGGCGGTCTGAGCCGAACTCGTGTCATGTCGTTGGTTATCTAAGTGAGGAGACGCAACGGTGCAATGGGTTATCTTTAATTTAATCTGTGTCATCGGCTTCTTTAGTGCCGTTTCAACCGCTGCCGGGCAAGCGCTCAAGGTCACGGTCAGCTATACCGGCGTGGGTCCGACGCAACTTCCGGTGTGGGTTGCGAAAGAAACCGGGATCTTTAGCAGAAATGGTTTGGATGTTCAGCTGATTCGCGCCCAGGCTGCGACTTCGGTGATGGCGCTGCTTTCGGGAGAGCTGAATATGATTCAAGGCGCTGCTCCGGCAGTCGTACAGAGTAACCTGAGAGGCTTCGGCACCGTCTACGTCGCTGCCGGATACGTCGGCTTTGAATATTGGCTCATGAGCCAACGCGATATCAAATCGGCAGAGCAGCTTAAAGGCGGGCTGTTAGGCGTCTCCGGACTTACCGGGGCTTCAGCCACAGCCACCCAGCTTGTTTTGAGAAAACTTGGACTCGTGCCTGGTAAAGACACTTCCGTGATCGTCATCGGCGGCACGCCTGAACGCTTGATCGCTCTTAGGAGCGGAAAAATACAAGCGACTTTGCTCAATCCGCCCACGACCTTCGTAGCTCAGCGAGAAGGTTTCAATGTGCTGGCCGACTTGGGCACATTGCCGTTTCAAAATAATGGCGTGGTGACGACGCGGAAATTCATCAACGATAAGCCCGAGGTGGTGAGACGATACGTCAAGTCACAAATCGAGGCTGTACATCTGATGAAAAGCGAACGAGCCACCGGGCTCAAGGTCCTAGGCAAAATACATGGGTGGCACGTCCGATCAGGAACTGCTCGAGAAGAGTTACGACGCTTCAGTCACGGAGCACACGTTTCCGGCAAAGCAGTATCCGTCGCAACCGGGCCTCAAGACCGTAATTGACTCGCTGGTGGCGGACAATCCCAAAGCTAAAGAGGCAAAGCCGGAGGATTTCATCGACAGCCAATTTATCAAAGAACTCGACGAGCGCGGTTTCATCGACAATCTTAAAAACAAAAAGCCTTAACGGTCTTTCTCTCTGGATCTAATCAAGAAGCGGAGATCCGCAGGAGATCCTTGTCAGGCTTTGTTTAGTTGATGGAGATGATTAGGCGTCAAGACATAGGCGAACATGGTGAGGGAGTGGCGCGCTTCCACTTCGCCAAACAGCAGCTCGAAGTGGCGGTAGTCTTCGTTGTCTTTTGAACAGCGTCCGTCTTCGATTGCCTTGCCAATGACGGAAAGCGGCGCGAGCTGACGGCGTTTCCCGCCAACAATGAAGACACCTCTCCAATGTACTCTCGTTCACTATTGTTCACGTCCGCGTAAACGATCAAGTCAGCTGCGGACATGCCGCGTAGCGGGTTGGCCGTCAGCTGCAGCGCCTTATTAGCCGGCGGTATTGGAATATCCACTGAGCCGAATGACTACGCTGCTACCCATCACGCTGTTAGGGACAATTATCTCGTGGCTGTCAGCATCACGAAGAACAGTATAACCGAGAGAGATCACCCCCACAGTCGCAGTCGTTAGCCCCCTTGGAGTATTCAGCTGCAGGTTGTCGCCTATTCGGATGGGCCTGTAAAGCACCAGCGATACTCCTGCGACCAGATTGCCCAGCGTATTCTGGGCAGCAAGACCAAGAACCACAGAAGCGATGCCGACGCCCGTGAGAAGTGTTGTTCCAAGTGTGCGCAGCTCAGGGATGAGATGGCTATACAAGATAAACGCCACCACGTATACCACCACCTGGGCAAATGCGCTGGTAAATCGAAGTCCAGTAACGTCCGACAGGTGTGACTCGACGCGCTGAGCAAACTTGCGAACCCCGGCCGCTAGTACGGCCGCAATACCAATGAACACGACGCCCCAAACCAACGCTCCGATAAGGGTCTTGGGATCTAGCAGGTCTCTCTGAATGGCATCAATTAGGGGTTCCACATTCTGTCTCTTGTCCGGCTAACGTTAACGATGACCCGCGGTCTCGTCGGCTCGATCGAATGTTATACGCTATCTCTTTGCAAAAGCTAGTTTAACGGCTAGCGCCGCAAATATGACTCCTGCGATCTTATTCATGTAGATCTGAACAGATGGCCTGCTCCGTAGTCGGCTCCCTATGGCACCGGCCATCACGCTAATAAAAGTAAAAACCAATACCGCCGCAATCATAAAAACGATCCCCAGGACAATCATTTGAAATGCTAACAATCCTCGAGAAGGATCGGCGAACTGAGGCAAGAAGGCCAAAAAGAAAATTGACACTTTCGGATTGGTAATGTTCATGACAATTCCGCGGCGATACAAAGGAAAAAGCGCCATAGCCGGTCCAGTCGTAAGTTCCAGCGATTCGGCGGGAGCATGAAAAGCTTGCCATGCCAGATACAAAAGATATGCCGCTCCGATTAACTTGAGGCCGGTGAACGCAACCGTAGATGCTTGAAAAATTGCGGCAACTCCGAACGCCACTGCGGCGGTATGCACCAACAAACCCGTGCACAAGCCAATGGTAATCGCCAGTCCCGCACGCCACCCTCGAATCGCAGCTTGCGTCAAAACGAACATGTTGTCGGGTCCCGGTGCTAGGGCCAATAAGAGCGATGCTGTGAAATACACGGAGAGGAAATCAAGCGGGATCATAGAGAAGAATCAAAGTAGCGTATAACGCGCTGCGGCTAAGCCGTGATGAACAAGTGAGCCTTGAAGGTAAGCGGTTTCGACATCGTTCTTAAGCCGCGGGTTAGACGGGAATTACTCCTCGCCAATTTGCGGTATGGAAAGACTTCGACAAATTTTCCTGGCAAGGCGGTTGGAAATCTCGGTGTGACGCGGGATCGCTTCCACGGCGCCGCTCGCTGGGTTCGTCCAGAACGAGTGAGAACAGCCGTGCCTGCGCAAGTGCTGGAGCAGCGTGCTCCGTTTCATTTGAGCGTAACGGTCTCGCGAATCGCGTCGGGCGGAACTCCACGGAGCGCATCCTCTCGCCGGTCCTCAAGAATCAGTTCGATAGCTTCGGCTAAATTTTCCCGAGCTTCATCCTTGGTTCGAGCCTGCCCATTTGCGCCAGGAATCTCAGGACATAGGCGATATACCAATCTCCATTGCGTTCGATGATCGCGGTAAACTCATTCTTCATAAACCTTCGACTCAGGGAAGCATACCGCACGGCCGTTCTCTGTCTAACGCAAGGATGAGCAGTTCGCGGCCAGCGAGCAAAGCCGAGCGGGTCCGAAAGTCTGTCTCAAGCCGATTGTTAGACAAGTCTGTTGATAAACGGACTTTAGCCCGGGTTTTTAGCAATTACACCGAATTGCGAATTCCTTTTCTTGACCGACGAGAGACTCGCCCTTCGCCTGATGATCGGCCACATGGGCCTCCACAGTTCCTAAACCTTTACGATAGAGTTCTCTAACGCGTTCTTCCCAATCCCGATTACCGTCCTCGGACCATTGAAAAGGAAGTTGCGCGATCCTCCAGGGCTCGCCAAAAAGAGGTGCTGCTTCCAGAGCCGCACGCAGGATCATGCGCTGCAATTCAGGTTCATTCGGTTTCCCAGCAGGGCAGCCCAGCGGAAAATCGAGAAAAACCGTGCGCGGCGGCTTAAACGCCATGCTGTTTTCCCAAAGGGTGCTCATACACAAGGTGGGCAATCCTCTTGCTTCGAGCGCTCTCGCGATCAGTCCGACGGACCGATGATATGCGGGTCAAAAAGGAAATAGAAAAAGCAGATCGACACCCTGGTCCTCGAGTTCTCGTTGAATTGCAGGCACGACTTTTTCCAGTAACCCCGTAAATGTTGTGATCGAGCCCACCATGGAGACAGCTCGCGACGCCAAGCGGCCGATAGTTCCCTCGGCTTCAAGATCGGCGAGCCGTTCTCGCGGAAACGCAACATTTAAATCTTCCAGCGCCCAAACCCTGACGGGAGTCTGGTGGGCGAGAGTTAGGTCCGAGTAAGGAACGGCGCGATCAATGAGGCGGTAGGAGAGGTCATTGGTCTCAGCCAAAGGCGTATCGCTGCGAAGTTGAATGCCAGCACTGGTGAAGATGCCGATGGTTGATCGGGAAATCGACTTACGTAACGGGGTCAGCCCGGGTGGTGCAAAAACGGGTTGCCGCGGATAACGTTTGGGGGCCATTAATTCGGTCATGAATTGGACGTAGCTGAAAGGCATAGTGCCACTCCCCTGAGTCTAACGTTATGCCGCTGAGCCGCTAGTGTACAATTGAGCCATCTATCACTGGATCTCGCGGTCGGCTCCAGCGCGGGTTAGCTTCTATACGCGCTCCCGAAAGCCCGTGTTCTGATAGAACTGCTCACGTTCTTCCTCACTCGCTCGACGAAAAGAAATGATCCTCACGGTTTCATCGTCGCGCATGGTCGTCACCATAAGTACTACGTTGTATGAGTCATCCACGCTCATGTGCATGTGGCGAACCTCACCTCCTTCCATGAAGCCATCGCTGGTCATGCTCGGTAGCGATTCTCCAAACGGGAACACGATTCGCTCAAGCAGCGAAACGGCGCTCGCAAGAGAATAGCCATGCTTCTCGCGATTCGAGTATTCCTTATCTAGATCATAATCGATTTTCGTCGTTCCTATGACAACTCTGAACTCCCAGTCAGGGATTCTCATCTTACCGGCAATGTCATCCATAAAAGCTAACGCCATGCGGCTAATTCGTGATGAACAAGCGAGCCTTGAAGGCGAGCGGTTTCGACATCGGTCTTCATGTTAGCCTGCCGGCTCAACGATTGGCCGAGGTCCCACCCCGCTCGCTATCTCGCCGGTTATTCGGAGGTTCATGGTCCCATGTGCGCCGTGATCATCCCACGACAGCACATGCTCATTCTGTTTTCCGTCTCTCTCAATTAATAAGCCTGCTGGCCTATACAACGCTTGCATACCTGGCTCGGTAAACCTAGGTGTGCCCAAGGCGAGAAGCAGCGCGAGTCCTCCGATCCCGAACTTCGCTCCTGCAATTCGGCTCGGGTCCTCTGTAGCCATAACCGACATTACCCTGACAAGTGTAAAGTACCAGCTAGCAACCCCAGGAGTTCCGAAAATGTGCAACCCGGCTTCGGGGGGCCAGGGATTCCGCTGGAAAAGAATGTCGACCCACGTGTGCGGGACAGCGACCTTCCAAAGTGGCAGTAATCCGCAGAGAACTTTGAGTAACCAAAGCTCGAAGGAGCTGCCGGAAGTTTGATACGTGCTATTCGACAACCGATTCTCGGATGCCTCTTGAAAGCTCGCCTTCAGGCCAGAAAGAAATACTTTCGCGACCGAATCAAGAGGCGAGAGCTGTTCGTTATGATGCTTGCATAAGATTTTTGCCGCGAGCGAAGCAGTACCGATTTGCGCCGTCTCACCCCCCGGTTGCCATGGAAAGCCCGTAACTTGAACAGCCGTCCCCGCGATCTCCAGAACCGACGCCGACACGTAGTGCTCCTTGGAGAGACCTCCTGCACAATCGCCGAGATGTACCGCATAACAAGTCACTTGTCCTCCTTTGAACGACATCGAGGTCTAACTCGATGCGGCTAAGCCGTGGCGAAAGAAGCGAGCCTTAAAGGCGAGCATTCTCGACATCAGTCTTAAGGCGCGGGTTAGACTTACGGCGCATAAGGCAGTCCAACTTTGCGTTCGGCGCGCAGCGAAGCCGGACAAAATTGCCATACATAGTGGTGGTCGAAATCACGCACCAATATAGATTCCTCTGAGTGGCCTGTCCGGTTCACCTATAGGTATTCCTCTCAACTTGGCGTGTACCGTTCCAGTTCTTGGATCAATACGATAGTCAGGATTGCCGTCATAATCCAAAACGTACTCACCGCTCGGCAGTTTGTAAAGGTTGAGAAGGCTGTATCCTCCTATATCGGAAGTCAGCACTACACTCTGAAGAAGCGATCCAGCGCGAATGACGACGAGGGCTCCTCTCGTACTCAGCAAGCGGCGGATTTATCTGCTTTAAGTCGATTCGCAAGGTGAGCTCCGTGTCTGGAATATTGTATTCTGCCGAGTACTCGGCTCGACCACATCCCACTAGCAGAGAAGGCGAGCAAATAAAGAAACACACAGCGTTCCATCTTTTCAGGATAACGTCTAACGTGTCCGGGTGAGATGCCCGCTGCGCTCGCGGAGCGTCACTCTCCAGCCGGTGGTTACACGGTTCGTTCAATGCGACGATGGAGTTCGATTCGAGCCGATGAACTCGCGAACGGCGGCGATGAACTCGGGTCGACGACCCGCCCAACGAGCCCCACCATGCGTGGCACCATCGATGACCACGAGCTTCACTTCCGGCCGCAACTTCCTCAATTCCTGAAAATCCGTCAGGTATCCATCGAGACTACCGACGATACCGAGAGTCGGCACTTTCACGCTTGCGACCTGTGTGGGCGTGATGACGTAATCCTTCCGTGAGCGCGTCCGTGCCGCCCGTGCAAATCGATCTTCGTTGGGATTAGCCATACACACCGCTGACAACCGCCTGATCGCCTCCTCGTCCGGCTTGGGTGCATTGGTGGGCGCAAGGCGGTAAATCTGGCTGCGACTCACACACTCACGCTCGCTTTCCGACGCCTCTTGCTCCGCACCCGCAGCCTGTTCGTCGGTCCACCGAAACCTGCCGGCGGCACCGCCGAGCGTGGCGCTAATGAACCGTTCGGCATGAGTCGTCAACAATTGCGCCGTGGTGTGCGCCCCCATCGAGTAACCAATGATGTGTGCTCTTCGAATCCCGAGATGATTCAGCAGGCGGATGACATCCAGGCCCTGCTCGCGTCCATAGGCTTTCACGTCGCGTGGCTTTCCGCTCTTGCCAGAGCCGCGGGTGTCAAAAGCGATGACTCGGTAATCTTGTGCCAGATTTGGCAGCACGCCCGAATCGATCCAGGTGTTGAGTGTGCCCCCGTCGCCATGAAGCAGGACGATTGCATCTCCACTCCCATGGTCCACATATTGAATGCGCACCCCGTTCGAATCGAAAAACTTGTCCTGTGCGAATCCGGTCGCGGATACCAGCAAAAGACATAGAATCGCCACCCCTGCGTTTCGACTGAATAATCTCATCGTCTACTCCTATTGAAGAGAGTGGATTCTCAGAGAATGCCGTCTAACGCCACGCTCAGGCGGCGCTCTTAGCGATCGGTCTGAAGCGATTGGTTAGGCGTTATTTTTCCAGCGCTTTATCTGGTCCAGATATAGCCCAAAAATGAGCATTGGTGTAACATCTCATCAGCCAGACCGACTCCTGTGGAACATCAGGCACGCGACCGCAACGGTACTCGAAGATACCCGGCCACTGTCGCCTCCCCCAACCAAGTTGACTAGCGTAACCTACAGCAGTTTCAAAACGGGCTTTCGTGCTCAAAAATAATGTCATTACTTCGGTCCGGGCTGCCAGGGCTTCTCCATATTCAAAGTAATAAAGACCACGAATATTTTTTGAACCACACGTCCAAACCGTTGTTCGTCGAATTGCAATCCCATCCGGCGGCCCAAGTAAATTCCCGTCGGTGTAACCACCGGCCTGTAAGACAACCCCTTCGCAATTCTTCGTTTGAGACCTAAATTTTTGTGGAACATCCGATTTAGTCGTTGTTTCCAAAGGGTTTTGCCAGCGTCAGTAATTCCTGCCTCGCTGAACATGAAAGTTGCTAAAAAATAGTCTTCATCCTTCCCAGCATCCGAATTACACTTTTGGCAGGCCGGAACAGTGATCAGATTTGAAGGTCTCGGTTGTGGGAAAAAGCTTTTCGGCGGCACATGATCAGCGGTAATTCTCGGATTGTCACCGCAATAAACACATTTCTCGGAATGCTGCATGGATTAGGATACGTCGTTCATTACATAGTGCTAACGGACAAGTGCTCAGCCGCGAGCGCCCTCGTTGGGCTTCCAGTCTGCCGAGACCGCGGGTCCGCTCTCACGTCGTTCCCGAACTTGTCGCGTCTAGAGGCAAGCGCCAGCTCGAACAGCGTCAATGGGGCGTGCATGGCACGCGGACCACGCCGAAGCCAAGAATTGCGTACGTACCGACGAAGATGGCAAGCATCCAGAACAGGCCGGGCTCGCGTAGCCTCCACCACTTCCTCCCGATGACCAGGCCAACGAATACGGCCGGTAGTCCGGCGCCGGCGACTCGGATGCCGACGGGCCCAGTAGCAACGCTCGAGTAGGTGCAGGCTGCTTCGACCATCGGTGTAGAAACGCCCAGCCTACCGACGATGTACGAGGCGCTCTGCAGGGAATAGGATCCCATCAGTGCGGCTACGTAGGAGACGCCAACGAAGAGAAGTTGCGCGGCCTCTCGCGATACAGGGGCAAAGCCTCCCACGACCGCCACTTTTTCATCAGGCGTGGAACTCGGGTCGTTCCGGCGACCCACTGGCTTTTCTTGGTAATCAAGCGCTAGAGCCGATATTGAGGTTACAAGGCCCCAGCGTCACAAACTGATTGAGTTGTTTGAAGGCCTCGACAAGATTGGCTGCAAGCATCGAAGTTACATCGGACATGACCGTCACCCTCCCCTCGATCATGCGTATGCGCTATCGCTGACGTCGATCAATGTACTTCTCGAAGTTTCCCGCGGAGAGCACGATGCCGTCCATGTCGCAAGTTACCTCCGCCTAACGTATCGGGCTGAGAGGGCGAGGCCAGCGAGCGGAGCGAGCGGGTCGAAGGTCCTTCTCAAGCCGTTTGTTAGGCGGACGTTGCAAATTCGCAGTTCCTGAACGTAGGTAAAATCACGCAGGTGCAAGCGCCTTGATCGCATTGGCCCGCGCTGAATAAGTGATGCGGCCATCGGGGCCAGCTGGCAATCTTGCGCGTACCCAGTCAATCACCTTCTCACGATCCGTCTCCGACAGCGCTGCAATCCTCTTGCCCATGGGAGTATAACTAGGCGTTTGCGACACCCAAAATTCGTTGAAATCCGCAAAGGACATCGTAACATCGATCGTCCTGCTGCCGATCTCTGTTAATTTCGCTCGAGCAAACAACGAAGTTAATGCATCAAGCCCCGAATGCTCGGTGCCCGGGTGAGGCGGATTTTTAGCGCCGACCTGATGCAATCCGTTCCGAATCAGCTCAACCGGCCCACGCTGCGCCGCGAAATCCCAAACATAGCCGGCGATTACACCATGGGGCCGACAAACGCGGCACATTTGAGTAAGCGCCTGAGGTGGATCCGATATAAAGTTAATCACGAGAGCGGAAACAACGACGTCGAAGGCTTTATCTGAGAACGGTAATTCCTGCACGTCCGCAACGCGGAAATCCACGCGTTGCGCGATTGCTTTCTTGCGCGCAATTTCGATTTGTGGCTCCGACGGATCGATCGCGACTACTGTCGCGGGAGAGCACGTACTGACTATAAGATCGGTAAAGACTCCAGTGCCACAACCGATATCGAGCCAGCGCGCATCAGCCGGCGGTGTGAGCCAATCGAGAAAGATCGTACCGATGGCACGGGTCCAGCGGCCCATGAACTGCTCATATGCGGTGCCATCGCTAAAACGCTGCGTGTCTTCGGCCATTTCGCTCCTCCATCGCCGCGATTAAACAGGCGACTATCAGCATTGTGTCTCCACGACAGGTCGACTGCAGAGTTTAACGCGAATCGTCGCTGCCGCCTAACCAATAATATCTGGTTCTTTATAGAACTTTATAACTTCTGTATAGCGTGGCTCATATGTGTGAGTTAAATCGCTTTTACAACTAGAACAATACCTTGTAAAGGCACATAAACGAGTCATCCGATAGAAGCCGAAAGTTATTTCCGTATATTATAATCATCGAAATGACCGTCGAGCCCGGCTCCTAAGCTGTCGACCGGACTTCGCACCCCTCGTCCGCCGCGATTCAATACATGCGTGTAAACCATCCTCGTACTGACATCTTGACAACGGAAAAAAGAACCCAACAAACTTTCTCATGGAATTATACTGCGTCTCTTGTGTGAACCGGTGTTTGGGGACATTTGATTTGGCTTTATGGATCCTTCGCGCTGTTCTACCATCGGCAACCTCGACAAGAAATTTCTTGATTCCGTAAGCGCTGACGAGTATGTACGGATCAGATCTGTTGCTTCACTCAAAATTCGAAGCTGATGACGGATGTCGCGGTTCCTCGTAGAAAATTCTCTAGAAGCAATTTCGAGGAGGATGATCTATGCTTGCCAAAACATTCTCGATCATTATAGCTGTGGTTCTGTTTGCTTCACCGCTTCAGGCCGAGTCCATCAGAGTTGCGTACTCCGGTGTGGCTGCGGCGGGGACTCCTCTCTGGCTTGCCAAGGACGAAGGAATCTTTGCCAAGCATGGATTGGAGGCGGATCTTGTCACCGTCCGCAGCGCGCCTCTGCAAGTTTCGGCTCTGGTCTCTAATGAGGTGCAGTTTGTCCGTGGCAGCGCGTCGAGTATGCTTTCCGCCGCGGCGCAGGGGGCGAAGCTCAAAATTCTCTTGTCACTGTTCGCCGAAAGAGCGTCCTACGATTTTTTGGTATCGCCTTCGATTACCAATCCGCGCGACCTGAGAGGTAAAAAAGTCGGCGTACAGGATTTCAGCGGGCTTCTCTGGAGCCTTACTATGTTGTCGCTGAGAGAAATGGGATTGGATCCTCAGAGGGATAACATCAGTATCCAGGCGATTGGCGATAGCACTGTGATCGCCCAAGCTCTGGCAACGGGATTATCGACGGAGCCGCTTTGGATAAATTGCAATCGGTGCGGCTCCAAGGCCTAGGGGTCAAAGTGCTGCTAGATTTGAGCCGGATCGCTCTTCCTTCCAGCCCTTATATGAGCGCGGAGTCTTTCATTCAAAAAAATCCTCAGACGGTTGAGAACTTTATTAAAGCGATGATAGAAGCGAGTGCGGTTATGCGCGCTCAGAAAGAAAAGGGTGTCGCCGTTCTGCAGAAACATATCAAGACAGACAGGCAACTCGCAGAAACAGGATACAAGCTTCTCCTCGATGATCTGACGTCGTATACCTTTGTGACGGTCAAAGGCTTGAAAACCGTGCAGGAGATCGTCGCGCTGCGTGATCCCAAAATAGCGAAATACAACGTCGAGGATCTTCTCGATCAGCGCATTCTCGAAAAGGTAGTCAAAAGCGGCTATGTCGAAGAGATCGAGCGAAAGTATAAAATTCGGCCGTGAAAGACACCGGACGATCGTGCTCGTGTGCGTGAAAACGTGATCGAGAATTCCGAGCGAACACGAACACGCGTATCACGAACACGGATTGAGCGAGACGATTGAACGCAACGAACCCTATGGGTCTTTTTCAGCAGCCTGTTAGGGTTCATGCCGATGTGGTGGGAAGTCTTCTGCGACCTGCGGAGTTGGTTGCCGCGCAAAAACAACTCGCCGCCGGCACTCTCAGCACGGTGCAATTTAAGGAAATCGAGGATCACGCCGTCGACGAGGCGATTGCCTTGCAAGAAAATGCCGGATTGGAGATTGTTACCGATGGCGAGATGCGGCGGCAATCGTTTCAGAGTCAAATGACGGCAGCGGTCGACGGTTTCGGTGCGTTCGGGCTTGATGCTTTTCTTTGGGGCGACTGGTACGACTCACTGGGTGTGCATCGTCACCCGCGGCCAGATAAGTTGGGTGTGGTCGAAAAGTTGAGCCGTCGTCGATATCTCTCAGCCGATGAATTTTCCTACCTTAAGAAAAAGACCAGCCGAATTCCCAAAGTGACCATTCCGAGCCCGACACTATGGGCCAATTTTTGGTCGCCAAAATATTCGCGAACGGCGTATCCCACACTCGATGCGTTTCTCGCCGACATCGTCAGCATCCTGCGCGAGGAGGTTGCCGAACTCGTGCGCCTCGGCGCCACTTACATTCAAATCGACGCGCCGCATTATGGCCTCTTGCTCGATGCCAAAACGCGAGCCTTCTACGAAAACCTTGGCTGGAGTCTTAACCAGTGGCTCTCTTTAGGCATCGAGCTGGACAACGCGGTGGTGGACGGATTTGGCGATGTGACTTTCGGGTTTCACGTCTGACGCGGCAACCAAGGCAGCCGTTGGCTGTCGCAGGGAGGATATGAAGCTATCAGCGGCGAATTGTTTCGCAAGCTAAAGCCACAGCGCTTGCTCTTGGAATATGACGACGAGCGCTCGGGCTCGTTTGAGGCCCTCAGAGAAGTGCCTGAAGACAAGATCATAGTTCTCGGCTTGATCACAACGAAGAATCCTGAGCTCGAGTCGTTGGCGTCACTAACAGAGAAGGTGACTGAAGCGACTCGATATGTTCCGCTAGAACGTTTGGCTATCAGTCCACAGTGCGGCTTTGCCTCCTCGATCGTCGGCAACAATATTTCACTTGAGAACCAACGGAGTAAACTGGAGCTAGTTACCAAAACTGCAGCCGTTCTCTGGGCTTAGAGGCATGAAAAGCTTAAGAGAAATCGGCGGTCACCGGCCGTTTGTTGCTATCGTTTGATACACCGCTATACGGAGTTCGATGCCTTTGCTGTGAAGCCGTAAAAGCTCTGAACATTGTCTGATAAAAATTGTTTCTTTTGCGCTTCGGTAATATCATCCCGTTCTCTTACAGTGCGCACGGTGTTGGGCCATGACGTATCCCAATGAGGGTAATCCGACGAGTAGAGCAATTTGTCGGATCCTACTCGCTCGGCAACATAGGGCAAGGTCGATTCTTCCAGTTCAAACGCATAGTAGAATTGGCCGTTGGTCATGTACTCGCTCGGTTTTGCCTTGAGTAGGGGCGCTTCTCTGCTGCCGCGTTTTTCAAACTCCTCGTCCATCCGGTCCATCAGGAACGGAACCCACCCACAGCTCGCTTCCAGAGCGGCGACTCGCAGCTTCGGGAAGAGCTCCGGCACGCCGGCATAAATCATCCCGGTAAGAGCGACCATGCACTCGAGGGGAAACGCCAATGTATGGACCGCAATGAAGCTGCCGAATCGGCCGTGCATTCGTTGCGAAGCGCGAATGCCGCCGTGAAATCCGAGGCCAACCCCGAGTCTCTCGACCTCTTCGTAAAACGGCCAGAATTGTTTGTGGCCGATATCCTGATCGAGCACATTGGTCGGCATCATCACACCGATGAAGCCCAGTTGTTCGACTGCGCGGCGCGCCTCCGCGATAGCGGCGTTTACGTCCTGGAGCGCAACCAGCGCGACCCCTTTGAGCCGCGCGGGATTGACCGAACAGAAATCGGCCAGCCAATCGTTGTACGCGCGGGCGAGATCCACCGCCAAATCCACTTCTCTCGCCGCGCTAAGTGAAATTCCGCGCGTCGGGTAGACCACCTGGACATCGATGCCGTCGGCGTCCATGTCTTCGAGTTGCACACGAGGGTCTTCATTGACCTTGCCAAGGGCGCCGCCGAAATTGCGATCCCAGGAGTCGCTGGTCCAGAGCGGGCGGCCGCGATTTTCCGGCTTTAAATATTTTTGCAGTCCTTTCGATGATTCTTCGACGTGTCCATCGGCGTCAACGACTAAATAAGCTTTCATGAAGTGCTCCTCTATTTCGATTGAAGCTGGATTTTGCTCGGGCAACTCTCATTTGCTTGCCCATAGTTTGTCTAAAGATCCGCTCTTGGCCATTGCATCGAGGAAGCGCCGGTCGATCAGGTCCTGCGGCCGGATGGTTTTTGCCCGCGGGTCTGTCTTGACGACTTCGTCGAGGATCGCTTGAATACCTTCCGGTTTAACATCCAAGCGCCGCTCCATGACTTTGATTTCGGTCGCGAATGCGGCATCGATGATTTTCGGGTCGCTGATGCCCAGGTATTTCCCCAGAACCTTGTACGTAAATTCTTTGTTGGTGTGGAGAATTTTCGCGGCTTCGGCCATGACTTGCATGAACGCGGCGGCAGCCTGCGGCCGTTTCGCGATCATCGAACGGCGAGTGACGATATTCGCGGCTGCATAGGCAATTTGTAGATCCGGGCCGAACAACAAATAACGAAAACCCTGGGCGACCGCTCTGTTGTCCGCCGGCGTGGTGATCGATCCGGCATCGATGGCGCCGTTGATGAGAGCCGCAACGATTTCCGGCTCGCCGCCGGCTTGAATGAGCGTCACATCGCGTGATGCGTCCAAACCCATGCGCCGTAACGCCTGCACGGCGAAATAGTGACTGTTACTGCCGAGCCGTGTGATGCCGATCTTTTTCCCTTTGAGATCCTCAGGCTTGGTCATATCCGGTTTAGCGACGATGCTATGCGTCAGGGCATTTTTGAAGCCGCCGATGAACACCAGGTCGCTGGCGCCTTGAGCGAAGGCGCGCACGATGCCGACTCCTCCAGCCAGGGCAATCTCTACGTCGCCGCCGAGCAAAGCCGCAGTGGCTACACCCGATGATGGAATATAGACAAGCTGGAAATCCAAATTGTGTTTGCGAAAAAGACCGGCGTCCTGCGCAATCCACGGCAGCGAGTACGACACTGACTGAGCAGAATAGAGCGCGCTGAGCTTGTCAGCCGCCGAGATAACGGGTGGCATGAGCAGAGATGATACGAGTGATACGACGGTCATCAGCGATTGAAGGTTCCAACAGCTCATCCTATTTCACCCTTTTCGATAACAAGACATTCTCTCGCGGTTTTCACGGACCAATAGTCTGTGCTTCACCCAGATGAAGCATCAGCGAATTCTTGCCAGTAAACCATTCCCGATCCTTATTGCGAAGACTCGGCAAACTGTCAAGAAAATTCCCAGCAGGCGCTTGACCGATTGTATTGTGCGGTATGTTATAGGTAAGAGCAGTAAGCGGGCGCAGTGACTCGCCTGCCTGTTGAACATTCTTTGAGAAGCGGACATTCAAGAATAGATGGGCCCCTTTTCTCGCGGACAAAAAGAAAAACTCGGACTACAGCCGGCTCGGAAAGTGGGCGGGAGTCTAGTTTTCCCTTATTCTTAGCGATGTATCAACCGAGTCCGCGTGGATCGCCGCGCTTGGAATAGGTGCGGTCGCTCCCTTCGCCGATGGCGCTTTCAATACCGGACTGCAGTAAAGTAAGCTGCTCCTTCAGCGCAAGTTGACGTTCCGGCGGCGCAATCGTAAGCAAGTCTTGCAGAGCTGCGCGCAGTCGACGTGCAACTTGCGGTGATCCCGCGCCCGCCATTCGGATTTCATCGAACGCAAGGTGGACATAGTCCTCCCAGGTCATCGACGGCGTCACCAACCGCACCTCGCCCTTGTCGTCGCGGAATCGACCGTCAGGAAACGAACGTGGCGCCAGCTGGCGCAGGCAATCGTGCAGCCGATCGATTGCCTGGACTGCCGTCGTCGGATCGAGAAACGGTCCGTCGGACAGCGACCGCTCGGCGATGTCGACGAGCATCCGCAGGCCGAAGGCCACGTCCTGGTCAAGAGTCCGTTCGGGGCCAAGCTGGATCGCGCGCACCGTGGCGTCGGTGTCGATCCGATCGGGTGCGCCCGCAATCTCGAACAGCGGCGCGCCTGCCGGCACAAATTCGCCCAGTGATGGCAGAAGCGTCAGAACGCAATTCCCCGCCTCGGCAATTCGCACCAGCTCTTTGTGATCTATCTGAGTGATCACGCCCGAGTGGGGCGCGCAGATCGTCGGCCGTTCAGGGCTGCGTGTCTCGCCAGCATCTGCATAGAGCCTATCGAGCAGTTTGCGTGTATCTGTCCCGACAAGCTCGATCAGCGCTGATACTCTCAGAGAGCGTCCGATGTGATTCACATACCAGACAAGCACCATGATGCTGATGATGACGAGCACGAAGGCCAGGATCACAGCGACGCCGGGAACCACGTTCCTCGCTTCCGGTTTGCACTTCGCGGAGCGTCAGCATGGCGTGCGCGAAAGTCCCTACAAAAGTGCCAATGGCGAGCTGGCTGGGTTTGTCCTGCAGGATGCGCTGGACGATTCGTGGCGAGAACTGACCCATTGCGAGTTGCACGACCACCATGGTGATGGTCAGTACAAGTGCTGCAAGACTGACCATCGATGCCGCGACCGTTCCCAAAATCTCCAACGCTGCGTCGGGACCGCCGCTGATCGACTGCGGGATAAGCTCATAGTCGTAGGCCTTATCGATGGCAATTGTGCCAAACGATAGACCGACGCCTGCGAGCACGCACATCAACGGAACGAACCAAAGTCCCGTAGACATACGCGAGAAGCGATTAAGAGATTTCACGGCTGATGATCATGAGAGCATGATGCGCGACGTTTATTAAACTGTTTACCAAAGCCCACTCGGAGTTCCTGCAGATCAATCGGCTTCATCGATATCTCTCCTCACTTGCGCCAATTAAGTACCACTTCGAGCAGGCCCAGTCATCGTTCATATCCCACTCGAACTATATACACCAACAGCACAGTGCTCGCGTAAGTTCGATAGGGAGCAGCCGATCCCTATAAAAGTCGACTAAGACTGGGTACAATCGAGCGATCTCCCGCATGTCACAGTTCTGCACGTTTGCGCCGTGATAACAATAAAGTCGGATGGCCCACCTGTGATCGCGTCGTAGATATCATCTCGAGCATCTTAATACGTGTGAGGCTCGCCACTTTGAACTTGCAGAATCAAACACCCCAAGATCAATCATCCACGGAGGCGCGAGCGCGCCGGCTTACTCTGATCAATTCAGTCATCGGCGTTACCATCGCTGGAATCTCGACCCGTGTGTTTATGATTTCGGTGCCGACGTTGGCGACGGCTCTGGAAACCGACATTCTAGGCATTTCCTGGGCGTTGATCGTTTATCAAATGGCGGGGATCGGGCTTGGCGTAATCTGTGGCCGGCTGGGGGATATTTACGGTCATCCCAAAATGTTCGCTTCCGGCATGGCGATCATGGCCGTTGGATCGCTTCTCTGTGGATTCTCGCAGGATGTTTTACAATTGATTCTGTTTCGCTTCGTACAAGGAGTCGGCGGCGCGATGATTCAATCTTCGGGCCGTACCCTGGCCTTTCGCGCGATGCCGGCAGGGTCCGAGGGCAAGGCCCAGGGATTGATGGCTATGTCACATCAGCTTGGGTTTTTTATCGGCCCGCCGATCGGCGGCCTAATCATCGATCTGGTTCATTGGCGCGGCATTTTTTTCCTGCTGTTCGTGCCGAGCTTGGTCGGCATGGCGCTCTGCTTTGTGATCGGACGCTCAGTTGCGGCATATGCTTCGCCACGTCAGCCGATCGATTATCGCGGGGCAGCGATTTTCCTGGGACTAACGGTGATGATTACGCTGCTTCTCGATCAAAAACTCGCCGAGTTTCTGGGCGGCATCAGCCAGGCGCTATTGGCTGTGACTTTCGTGGGAGCGCTCTGGGGTTTCGTTGCGTATGAGCGAAGAACCCCTAGCCCGATGATCGACCTGTCTTTTTTCTCCGTCCCTGCTTTCGGCTACGGCTCGGTCGGCCTGCTCATGTGCTGCATAACTCAGGGTCTGGTTACGTTTGTCGCGCCTTTCTATCTTCAAGAGGTGCTAAAACTTTCGCCGACCTTTATGGGAGTTATTTTTTTGGCGCCATCGGTTCTCAGCATGGTGTTGTCGCCCGTGAGCGGCGTTCTCACGGATCGTATCGGCGCCCGTTTCCTCTTGATGAGCGGCGTGCTCATCCTGATGTCGGCTTTTCTTATTGGCGCGAATCTCGGCGCCGACTCTCACTGGATCTGGCCCGCGGTCCAGCTGGCGCTTGCGGGGATCGGCTCGGCTTTTTTTAATACGCCGTCACAGGCGGTGATGATCAGTTCGTTGCCTAAAGAGCATTGGGGCACAGCGATTGGGATTATCAATGGAATTTTCGGCCTGGGGCACATGCTGGGCATCTCGCTCAGCGGAATTTTTTTGACCCTGGCATTTCGCTACTATTCAGGGATTCCGGGAACGACGCCGAATCCTGGGGATACGCAAGTCTTTGTAGCTTCGATGAATGTGACTTACATGTTTGCGCTGGCGATTAGCGCTATTCCGTTGCTGACGTCGATGAAATTGAAAAAGAAGTAATAGGCTGCTGAAACAAGCCTCATATCCTTCGTTGCGCTCGTTCGTCTCGCTTCGACGTACTGCCGATGTACGCCTTATATTACTGTAGTCATACTCGATGATAGATATTGCATTGTCGTCCAAGAAGCTTGCTGGTTAGAGGACCTTACGTACGCGATTCCGTCATCGGAAAGAGAAGCTGTTTAAGTTGCGCTGCAACCATCGACTCACTTTTCCGTTGCCTGCGGCAACGGCAGCGTGTTACAGCCGTTTGCATGAAGAAAATACTTTGCCTGTTCTTTGTCATCTGGGCTTCTGAGCTGAAAGCGCAAAGCCCATTCTACCAAGGCAAAACGATTACGGTCGTGGCTGGGGTTAGCGCCGGGAGCGTCTACGATTTGTACACACGGCTGCTCACGGCGCACATGGGCAAACATATTCCAGGACAGCCAACCTTCGTCGTGCAAAACATGACCGGGGCGGGATCGATCATCGGCGCCAATCATCTTTATAATATTTCCAAACCCGATGGACTGACGATTGGCGCGGTGCAACCGACAATCTTTTTCAATCAGCTGTTAAAGCAGTCAGAGGTAAAATTCGACTGGGCGAAATTCGGTTGGATCGGCAGCCTCGATAAATCGGACTGGCTGCTCTATCTGCGCTCCGATCTGCCATACAAGAGCCTTGCCGATGTGCGGCAAGCGGCGGTGCCGCCGAAATGCGGTTCAACAGGGGTCGGCACATCAGAAAGTTATTTTCCCAAGCTTCTGGAAGAAACCATCGGCACCAAGTTTACTGTCGTGGCCGGATACAAAGGCGGCGGTGAGATCGATCTGGCGGTGGAGCGCGGCGAGCTTCAATGCCGGGCCTTTACCATTCAGGCTTTTCACTCGCGTGAACCTTATCATACCTGGCGCAAAAACAATTTTGTGCGAATCGTGATGCAGACGGGACAGACTAGAGATCCGCGTTTGCCCGAGGCGCCTACATTCCAAGAGCTTATGGATGAATTTAAAACTCCCGACGCGGCGCGCCGCTTAGTGCCGTTGGTAATGGCGGGCGGGGAATTCGGGCGGCCGATCATGGCTCCTCCAGGAGTCGCGCCGGACAGGATGAGAATTTTACGCGCTGCTTTTATGACGACGATGAATGATCCTGAATTTATCGCCGAGGCAAAAAGCAAAAATTTGGATATCACTCCGAGTCGCGGCGAAGATCTCGAGGCTTTGGCGAAAGATGTTGTCACCCAACCGCCGGAGATTGTCGAACGATTGAAGAAACTGATGAGCCAGTAAGAAGGGCGAGATCCCACAGCCCGGCATGTGGTCTGCCAACCTTCCGGAACAAAGCGACTACCTAAATAATTCCCCTCCATGCGTACCGGCGCGGCGAGATGATGGTATGAAACCCCAGATGACTCAGCAATCATTCTCATCGTAAAATCTTATCGCAGTCATCGCAAAATCTTATCGCAATATTTTTCTTGACCTAACCCAAGCCTGTGATAAACGGGCAATGGAAACTCCACATTTGCTCGTGGCTGCTGTGCGTGCTGTGTCTGTGGTGGTCGTTTTATGACTGTCGCCGATGAGAGGCATGCCGATGAGGCCATCGATTTTGCTTTTTTATCCATTTCGGTGTGCGGCTTGTATTCCCTTCCGCACCTACTTTCTCACAATCGAACAACTCATCAGGGATGCTAGAGGTCCTCCTCCGATAAGATCCCAGATTCGCTCAAGTAGATCTCAGTCGCATGTCATGCTGTGGAGATGAGCAGCGGGAATAACAACGGACAGCATGCAAACAGTACAGGTGGAGTGCGGCTAAGAAAGAGCAACGAGCAATCTCGTAGTTGTTAGCAATGTAAATATACGGAATAGGAGCATGCGACCATGAAGAAACATATGGTTTTGACACTTGTAGCCGTTTTTGGCTTTCTGTCGGTTATGGTGCTAGTTCCAATTTGCTCAGACTGCGCAGGCGCAAGGCAAGTTGGTTGCACCGATGATATTCCAGGCGGCTGGACCAACCGCCGAGTCGATTCAGGGCACGGTCGATGCGTACCGCGCTGCTCTGGGAGAACCCAACAACGCCAATGCCCCAGGGCCGCTTGCAGAGCGGTCGGCGCGAGATCAACTGGGACGGCGGCGGTGGTGACGCCACGACAGCACCCGTAACGCCGTTCAACGTTTTCCTAAACACCGGGGCGGTCAGTTCACCACGCTCGGGAGTCGGCCTTTCGCAGGCTCCCCCTTCGGGCGGCGCCACAGGGTGGCCTTGAAGCGCTCTTTAACAATCCGACCTACGGAGACACCTTCAGCACCTTCAGCCCTTTGCGCCTGTTCACCCCGTAGGTAGCAACCTCACCGAAGCTGCTTTTTCATACCCGGCTACCAATACGAGTTCACCAGCAACGGTCCGTGGCTTCGGCGCGGTCTTCACAGATGTTGACGAGTCAAATGGGATCGGACCTCGCTTGAGGCGCGCGAACCCTCGTGGGGACAGCACGCTAATGGAGTACTTTGACCGCGATGGCAGGCTGATATTCAGCAGTTTCGTTCCGGCTTCACCAGGCGATGCGAGCCTTTCATTCTTCGGGATCCTTTTTGAAGACGCGCGCATCGCGCGGGTCCGGATCACAACCGGCAACGTAGCCCCGGGGCCGGATGATGATAATGAGAACGACATCGTCATGATGGATGACTTTTTCTACAGCGAGCCACAGTCCCACTAATCGGCAAAATCAGCTGAGACGAAGCCTGCATCGTGCATCTCTTGGCAGAGTCAGAGTCATTGTCATGGTAAGACAGCCGCACAGTGATCCGTGACAGTGGCCCTGACTGCCACGTTTGAAAGAGTTCTTAGCTTTAGCAGTTAGCCTCGGCGATTTAATTGCGCGTTGCTTCTCTCAATATCCGCGCTGCCAATCGATGACATTCTCCAACGGCTGGCCTTCGAGAAAGCGGATCAGGTTTTCGCAAAACAAGTTCACGCCGCCGTGTTCCGATACGTCGGTTGCCGCAGAAACGTGGGGCGTGATGACGACGCGCTCATCGTCCCACAAGCGCGCATCAGGCGGGCGCTCGAATTCGCCGTCGTAAACGTCGAGAGCGACGCCGCGAAGCTTGCGTTCGGCCAATGCATCGCATCAAAGCATCTTCATCGATTATTTCGCCGCGGGAGATGTTGACTAAAACCGTCCCGGATTTCATCGCCGCAAACGCCGCTCCGTCGATCAGGTGCGTGGTTGCTTTCGTCCAAGGACAACAGATGGCGACAAATTCGCTCTCGCGCAGGAGATTGTGCAGAGCGCCGGCGGATTCCAAGCGCGCAAACCCTGGTGGCGGCTTCGCCTCCGGATCGGCAAGGCGGCGCGTGCCGACGACGCGCATCCCAGCCGCTGCGCAGAGCTTTGCCACTTCCCGGCCGATGCCGCCCGCGCCGACAACGCATGCGGTCTTGTCCCGGAGCATGATGGGATTGTAAGTTCGATGCTCGAACCGATGGCGTCGGTGATCCCTGTAGCTCCAATGAAGCCCGCGAGAGAAGTGGAGGAAAGCGGCCAGGACATACTCGGCCATCGGGCGCTTGTTGGTGAGCCCGCGTGAGGTGGTGACGATAATATCGCTTCCCCATAAATCGGTGCCGACGAGATTGCTCGCGCCGGCTGGGAGTTCATGGACCCACTTCAGGCGGGGCGCGCGGCTAAATAAATCTTTCAATGGCGGCCAGCCCAGAAGGACGATCTGCGCCGAGGCCAAGGCGCGGTTGCGCTGTTCGAGGGTGCTCGCAGGATAGTCTCGATTGCCAAGATAACGATCGATGGTCCACTGCGGCCAGCTGGCGCGAAGCTCTACGTCAAACCATCCCCGGACATCGACGACTTTGATCCGGGGATCCAGCTTGGCGATGCGCTCGAGTACCTGATCGGAGACCTGCGGGATGACTAATACTTCAATGCTCTCCATGCCGTAATGGCACCGTATCAGAGGAAATGATTACTCGTAAGCGGTTTGCTTCCAGCCCGAACAGTATTTCACCACGAAGGACGCGAAACCAGGAAGGCGGATGGAAATTTCTAACTCCGGAATTGCGCGCTCTTGGTACTCCGATTGTCGAAAGTCTTCGCAGCATGCGCAAACCCAACGATCGAGATCCTAGAGGCAAAGATTTCCCGCGCCAGTCGTCAAGTTCGAAATCTGGTCTTCTGACCTTCGTGCCTTTGCGTCTTTGTGCACGAGATATTTCGATTTTCGAGCGCACTTCTGGCGCCTCGGGCTCTCGGCGGTCCGGTGACGCTTTGTTTCTGTAGCGGTAGGCTTTTGCGGTTGCACAATTTGCTGCAACGTTACATGCAAACATACGAAGCAAATCCCTATTGAACGTGAAAATCTCCTTCAGCTTTGTAAGGGGCTTAAGGCCGTCGAAGCGACGATTAACGATTGCTGATGGAGACGCTCGACTTCTTCGCTGGTCATACGGTTTACTCCTGGCTCTGGAGAATTTGATATAAGACGGCATCGAGTTTTATGTCAACATCAAATTGATTTAACTTGTTCATCAAGCTGCGACGGCTCCGACATATTGTTTTGCGGTTGCTATGACAAAGCATCAGTGTTGGTGCTGGAATGTGGCTGCGATTGCATTGGACCACTTTGCGAACAAGCGACAATGACCAAGGAGGTGGCGCCATTATGAGTGCTCTACTGATTGAGCCGATTCTCGACAGATATGTCGCGCTGGTTGAAAAGCGCGACCGAGACTGGAGCCCGAGAGAAGTGGAGGCATTACTGTTGAAGCTGCGTGAAGAAGTGTTGCAGTGCCTTAAGACATGATGCCTGCTATAACATTCATCAGCATCGCAGGAGCGAGTGAAAATGCCGGCTAAACAATTAAACCTGAGCGCTCCGGACTATCTGATTTTAATCGTCGAGGATCTGGATCGCGCTCTTGGCTTCTACGTTGATGTCTTGGGACTTCGGCTCGGACATCGCTCCGGCGATTACGCGCAGCTTGACACAGGCACAACCCGTCTCGCTCTGTATACCCGCAGCGCCATGGCAAAAACCTTGGGCATGGCGTTAGACCCGCCTGTGTCCAATGCTCCTGGATTCGAGGTCGGCTTTAAAGTATCGGATGTGGATGCAGCGTTTACCGAGTTGATTGCTCGCGGCGCTCAACCGGTGATGCCTCCGACAGACAGAATTTGGGGCCAACGAACCGCCTATCTGCGCGACCCGGACGGGCATCTGATTGAACTCGCCCAGGACCTGGGACGATTGTGACGGCATTGCTCTTCTAAACAGTTGTCCCGAGCGCAGGTGCTTCACTGATGATGTTCTTACTGTCTCCCCATGGGGACAGAAAAATTCGATATACCCCTGTGTGTTCGCGATCCCGCCACAAGCGGTTGATCTCAAAGCGTTATGGGGGTGGTTTCTTGTCACACAGTTATGACAGTCACTCGAGCAGTTTCTGCCGGACCGGTTGCGCATATGTGACGCGCCGAAATTTCAGGTTGAATTTCCCATGAATGCTGGTCGTTGCAAATTGAAGGTTGTCTGGCATTGACCTTGCGTTTTGCACGATCAGGAGCGTTGCTCCTAAAACAAATTCACAGGAGGGAAATATGAAAACCACATCACTACTGAGAGCCGCGGTTTTGGGAGGAGGAGTTGCGCTGCTTGCGAATCCGGTATCGGCTGGCGGCGGCGCTCATTCGTATGATAAGAACCAAGCTGGGCAGCAGAGAATGCATGACTCGGGAACACAGATGAGCAACTTAGAAAAAGAAAAAAAGAAGGACATCGAGCAGGCATTGCAGGACAAAGGATTTGAGCCGGGCAGCGTCGACGGCGTGATTGACACGCAAACGCAATCAGCTATTTCGAAGTTTCAGCGGGACAACAACCTGCCAGCGACCGGCACGGTGGACGAGCAAACGGCAAAGCGGCTGGGCGTAGAAATCATGCCTTCAGCAAGATCAGAACGGCAACATATGGAACAGAGCGGCAAAGAGAGCAGTTTCGGCGCCGAGGGCAGTACGTCGCCGTCTAGCCGAGTTAAATAAGTTTGACAGATGCTGTCGAGACCATGAGGAGGCGGGGTGGACCCCGCCTCCTTTTTGGATGAAAACCAGATAGTCCGATCGTATCAGTTTGGTAGAAGAACAGCGGAGAAGATTTCACCCCGAACCAACAAACTTACCGGAACAACATACCCCGCGCGCGCCGATGATGTACGCCTGCTCGGGCCGGTGGGCGCATTCGAGTTTCGCGAGCTCCGATGCGTAGCCACAGCAAGATGAGCAACAGTGCTGCCAGTCCTGTAAAAAGTGGCACCAGCAGGAACCACAACGACCCGACATTGATCAAAACGACACCTTGCAGAACACCGACGAAAAAAAACATCACCGCAAAGATGGTAAACAAAAGTCCCATCAGGAAAGAAAGTTTGAAGTCACTTCTGTCGCGGAAAAGCGCGCGCCACTCTTCTCTGCTCACAGCAGGTAATCCACTTAATAGTCGTGCAGCTATAACCAATCCCAGTGAAACAGGAAGTACCCAAAGCAGGATAAGAATAATCCACATGATGCACCTCCCTTCCATTTCCTATGATCGATCACTCCACTTTCGGACTGCAAAGCATATTCCACCGCTAAGCTGTCGACTTACTTGAGAATATATCGTGCACGGACTACTTGGTGTCACAGATTCGCGACACTTCACTAGAGTTGCATGGCTGTTCGAAGTATTTGGCCAATAAACAAAAACTGCGCTGCCACAACTTCATTGACTGTTTTTGATCTGCTGTGATAGCCCTCGCGTATGATGGCAAATAATCCTGAAACTTTCAGGGGCGAGATTGGTATCCATTTTCCGCTCCACGTTCTGAACCGGTACTCTCTACCCGAACTTATCGCATTGGCGGAACAATCGCGCGAGACTCTCGGGCCGCACGGCTTTACTCAGGTATGGACCAACGACAATTTGGAATATCGCAGCGTTCTGGCGAGCTCGGCGGCATTGGTAGCCCGGTTGCCGCTAAAACTGGGAACAGCGATTGCGGTACCGTACTTCCGTAATCCGATAGATTTCGCCGCGGCGTTTGCGACCATGTCCGAGTTAACCAACGGCCGAGAAATTTCTCTCGGTCTAGGACCTGGGTCGAGATCTATTCTGACCCATCACGTTGAGCGCGTGAAACCGATGTCGATCATGGTCGAGCTCGCGACCGTGCTACGAACGCTCTTCAAAGGTGATGCGATCCGGCGCAGCGATATGCCGGCGCTGGCTGACTATTTCCATCTGAACGCTGAAAGCTACACGTTGCGCTTCAAAGCCCGTGCGCCGATTCGCCTCTACTACGGTCCCAGCCTGCTTAAGCCAGGCGTGTTGAATCTGATTGCCCGGAATTTCGACGGCGTGATTCTGCAAACGCTCTACGGCATTACGGCTATGGAAGAAACGTTGAACACTCTTGCCGATGCGCGCAAGCAGTCAGCTTTGGCAGAGCCGTTGAGAAAAGTCATGCTTCTTAATGCCTCCGTATCCCGCGATGGACAGGCGGCGAAGCAACATGCCAAACGTTTTGTCTCGCATATTGCTTCGGGTTGGCCCGACGATACCCTGATACGCATCGGCATCGACCCCCAAAGTATGGAACCGGTGCGTCAGGCCTATGCGCAGAATCGCGGCATCGATTATGCCGCGTCAATCACCCCGGATGAGGCGGTCGAGCGATTGATTATCGCCGGAACACCGGCGCAGTGTCTCGGACGTATTGCCGAGCTTTTTGCCTTCGCCGCGCAGCATGGTTTTTTTCAGGTATGCATCGGCGTGCCGGCTGGACCCGATATCGCGGAAGTTATCGATCTTTGGGGTAAGGAGATCCTGCCATCGCTGAGTGAGAAACGCTCGTGACCAAAGCCAAGATTGGTTTTATCGGCTCGAGTGCGCCCGCGAGCCCGCATCACGATAGCTTCAAAGCCTTTATTCCTGCGAATATCGATTTCACTTTTGTTCAGGAGGCAGGTTCCGGTGGGTCGCTTTGGAATGCCAGGGACAAACTAGACGGTCTGCTGCAGCAATCGCGTGAGCTGATAGATCGACACGAGTGGAACGGGCTAATCATTAGCGGCGCGCCCAAAGAAGTGCTTAATGCGGACATGACCGCCCGCCTTGCAGCGGCATTGCAAGTTCCCGTTGCCACTGCCTTGCGCTCGGCCTGTGCCGCGCTCAAGATATTTGCTGCTAAACGGATCCTGCTGATGACGCCGGTCGATGACCGGTTAAAAGCGCTGTATTGCGATTATCTTGCAAATTTCGCTATCGAAGCCGTCTACCCGCCGCAGCTATTGCAGGCGCACACGGACGCGGTGAAACTGACCTCCGAAGACGTTGCGAGCCTCACGCGTAGAGTGTTCGAGTCAAATCCTAATGTCGATGCGATTTATTTCCAAGGCGCGTTGTTAGACCCTCTGAAAATTTTGGATCGGTTAGAGTCGGAGCTAAACGTGCCAATTGTCGCGAGCAATCCGGCGATGCTTTGGATGATTCTTTCCAAGCTCGGACTTAGTTACAACATTCTTGGGTACGGTAAGCTACTCGCGACTTGGCCGGCTATGCCAGCAGGCCTATGGTGAATTGTGGGGCATATCAGCCACAATAGTTGTTGGATAGCGCGTGGAAATGTTTTGATGCCGCCAGGACAGGAACGCCGGCAAAATTCGTCGTTTTGAAGATAGGGCGCAGCGCTGATTTTCCGGGGATTGTTCGAACGCGCTGTCTCCTGTTGACGACGAGCTTCGCTTTCGACTAATTTTCGATTTTGGTCTAACCGCCGATGCCCGCTCGAAGCGAACTATAATGGAGGTGAGATATGTATGAGATCGCCGGAAAGAAAATCCCCAGCACGTTGGCAGAAATTGTCGAACCATCGCAGACAGCTTTGCTCATATGGGACATGGAGTACGCCATCGGCCCCAATGCTTTCAATTATCAGGACATGATGCCGAAGCTGAAGGACCTATCCGCCCTGGCTCGCCGGGTTGGCGTGCGGGTTTTCTATTCAGTGCAGACCGGCTTTGACTTGGCCAAAGAAGAAGCGGGAGTTTGGGTGCGCATCAGAATGAAACGGGCGAAAGCTAACGATCCGACTCAACTCTTGAAACAGAAGGACGATCCGCACGACCGGGAAATCATTGCGGAGTTGAAACCCGACCCTCAGGACATCGTTTTTCAAAAGCGCCGGCCAGACGCCTTTGTCGGGACGGATTTCGATCTCATGCTCAGGAGTAATGGCATCAAAACGATTGTGATCAGCGGCGTGGCGACAGAAGGCGGTGTCGAAGGCACGGCGCGAAGTGCGCGCAATCTCGGCTATGACGTGGTGATTCTGAAAGACTGCGTCGGCTCTAGAAGTCGCGAGTTGCACGAGATGGCGCTGAAACTGATGGAGGGGAGCTTTTTCGATATCACCACCGCGGTCGAACTCGCCGCTATCTGGGGAGAAAAGTGAACCGTCAGATCTCACCTGGTTATCGAAATTAGACGAAAGGTAGCAACCAATGAAAATTGCAGTGATTGACGATTACCAGAACGCATTTCGGACATTGAAGTCTTACCCGAAGCTCAGCGACCATGAGGTCGTGGTATTTACTGATACGGAAACGGATATCGGCAAATTGGCCGACAGACTCAAAGACGCCGATGCGGTGGTGCTCACGCAGCAGCGATCGAGTTTTCCGCGGGCCTTGATCGAACGATTGCCAAACTTGAAACTGATCGGCCAGACCGGACGCGCCGCGACTCACGTGGATCTCGACGCCTGCACCGAGAAAGGGATCGTGGTTTCGGCGGGCGGCACCGGCAACTCAAATGCAACCGCAGAGCTGACCTGGGGACTCATCCTGAGCGCGCTGCGGAACCTTCCGTTCGAAGTTAAACGGCTCAAGGAGGGCCATTGGCAATCGACATTGGGCATCGGAGTCAATGGTAAGACGCTGGGTATTTACGCTTACGGCAAAATCGGCAGTATCGTTGCCGCTGCCGGCAAAGCATTCGGCGCCCGAGTGGTGTGTTGGGGCCGCGAGGGCTCCACCGGTCGCGCCAAGGCCGCCGGGTTTGAAGTGGCCGAGAGCCGCGAAGATTTTTTTACCCGCTCGGATATTTTGAGCTTGCATCTGCCGCTCAACAAAGACACCCAAGGGATTGTCACCCGCGACGATCTCGACCGGATGAAACCGACGGCGCTGATCGTCAACCCGAGCCGCGCGGGGCTAATTGCCCCCGGCGCGTTAGTCGAAGCGCTCAAAGCCGGCCGTCCGGGTATGGCCGCAGTGGACGTCTACGAAAAAGAGCCAGTGATCGGCGCCGATCATCCGCTTCTCAAAATGAATAATGTCACCTGCACGCCTCATTTAGGTTACGTCACCAGGGAAGGGTACGAGGAATACTACGCTGTGGTGGTCGATGATATTCTTGCGTTCGCCGCAGGCAGGCCGCAAAACGTGCTCAATCCCCAAGCGATTGCGAAGAAATAATCATCCCGCGAGGATTGCACCGAAGCGTTGGTGATCGGTGATGGTCCGCCTGAAAATCTCTGCCGTACCTGCAGCGGTACTCTATCGTCGAGATTCGATGATCCGCAGCCCATATTGCTTTTACTCCGTCTCTGGTTAGTCTCTCACCATGCAGATACAAATCGAACTAACCGAAGAATCGCGGGAGTTGCTGATGCGCCATTTCAAGGAGAGCGCGTCATTGCACGAAGTCCTCGCCCGCGCTCAGCGAAGTGAATTAGCCGGAGTCACTGTCTATTCGTTTGAATGCGATTTACAGCAGGCAACGGAACTGCTCGAAATGGCCCGGGATCATTGTCCGCCGGCGGTAAAGGACATCGAGCACGCAATTTTTGCGGCAACTGCAGGTTGAGCTTTTCGCGGAAATTGTTCTCGGCGGCGCCAGCCGGACAGCGCCGATCGATTATGAAAGTCTGACGCCGCGTTCCGCGCTTTAGGAAAATTGACATACGACTAACCTGCAGCGAGTCATTGATCAGGCTTCTTCCCGGAATAGTCCTAAGCTCTCCAATACGGGCCGGTCCGTGACCGAGAAGATGATCGCAGGTTCCTTTTTCGACGTGTTTTGAAATTGATGCCAGTTCCATGACGGCACAAAGAAGCAATCTCTTGATCTCCAACCTAATTCTTTTCCGGCGGTCTTTTTCGGACCCACAGTCGTAATACCTTCGCCCTCAACCACATGGTAAATGGTGCTGCTCGTGTGGCGGTGCGGCTTGGTGGTTTCACCCGGACGGAGCCACTGCACCCAACAGCCGATCGTCGGCATCGTCGGACCGCCGGTCAAGGGATGAACGTATTCAAGGAGAACTCCGTCGTGCGGGTCGTTGCCGCCTGCTCCAGCGATGTCTTGCAGCGCGCGCAATGTATCGCGCCATTTATACGTGTACGGTACCGCGTTGCTGGCGTTTTTCACCCGCGGCCGGATCGCGCCCAGCCTCTGTTTACAATAACCATCTGACTTGACGATAGGCTGGGCTGGACCTTCGCCATAGTTCTCTTGAAAGACCGCATCAAGATGGTTGCTTAAATGAATATCGAGCACGTCGAGCCAAACAACGTTATTATCTCCTGGATTAAAGTGATCGTGCCAGGTCCAATTGGGCGTGAGCACCAAGTCGCCGGGCTCCATCAGCATCTGTTCGCCTTCGACATTGGTGTAAGCGGTGCCGTCTGCCTCAACCACGAATCGCAACGCGGCAGCGGTATGCCGATGACACTCCGCGCGTTCGCCGGCTTTGACCAACTGAATCGACATCTGCAAAGTCCGGGTGGTGGCTTTTTTGTTGGTCAATGATGGATTGACCAACTGAACGGTTCGCCGCTTTGCGGCGTCATCAATGCCGCCTAGTTTGACAACGTCTCCGGCCTCCATGAGGCATGAATAAATCACCGACCAGGGCCACAGATGAGCGACAAGCTCCGGATTTTTTTCTCGGAGTTGCCAGTGTCCTCCCAACGAATATTCCGCTAGCCGGCGGTGTAAGGCCGCCAACTCGGGAGTTTCAACCAATGAATGTCCGTCGCTCATCGTATTTTCTCCTGTTCAGCCAATAATTACTTCTGCTGAAGTGCTTGCGCCAGAGTTTGGGTACTCTAACGCCTGATAAAATGAAGTGTCAAACGCACAAGATTCTCCTCTAAATCGGTGCCGGGACCGTATGGAGTGGAGGTAATTCTTAGCGGGGTTTTTTTCTTGCCGAACTCGAACAAATGGGCCGGTGCGCTGCTTGGAGGTCACATCAAGGAAGACCTGCTACTCTCGTGTTGAAGCGCAGCTGACGAGTTGAAGATCGTATGGCGTAGATTTTGGCGCTTCAGCGAAGGCGACGGTTCGCCGGAATGCGTGACAGAGGCGCATAGCAAAACAATATAAGTGTGGTTGACGAGACGCGCGTCTAGTTCATGAGATCTGCAAGAGGTCGAGATTGACTCGGAGAAAACCCTGCCAGACCAGGTAAACGGCTATTGCAAACCAAATGATCGCCCGTACTCGTTACATTCTTCGATCCAAGCTCCGATACTGAATCGCTTCGGCGATGTGACTCGCTTGGATTTCCTCCGAGCCCGCGAGATCCGCGATGGTGCGGCCGACTTTGAGCACGCGGCTGTAGGCACGGGCGCTGAGGCCCAGCCGGTTGATTGCGTTTTCCAGGAGCTTCTCGGCATCTTCTTTGAGTACGCAGTGGCGCTTAATATCCCGGACGCCCATTTGCGCATTGCCGTGAATGTTTCTTTTCTGGAAGCGCTGCAACTGAATGGCGCGCGCAGCATTGACCCTTTGCCGAATCAAATCGGAACTTTCCCCGGCATCCTTACTGGCAAGATCCTGGTAGCGCAGCGCCGGCACTTCGACTTGAATATCGATGCGGTCTAGTAACGGCCCGGATATCCGGGAACGGTAGCGCTGAATCTGTAACGGCGTGCAGACGCATTCTTTTTGCGGATCGGTGAAAAATCCACACGGGCAGGGATTCATGGCGGCGACCAGCATGAAGCCGGCTGGATAATTGATCGAACCGATGGCGCGTGAGACGGTGATGCTGCCATCCTCGAGGGGTTGACGCATGACCTCGAGGACGTTGCGTTTGAACTCCGGCAGTTCGTCAAGAAAGAGTACGCCGTTGTGTGCGAGCGATACCTCGCCGGGTTTAGGCACTGTCCCGCCGCCGACCAAACCGGCATCGGAGATGGTATGGTGCGGGTAACGAAACGGGCGGGTCGCGATGATTGGCGAGCCGTTGAGCAGGCCCATGACGCTGTGGATCTTGGTGGTTTCGAGCGCTTCGGCAAGTGTCAGGTCTGGCAGGATTGTCGGCAGTTTGTTTGCCAGCATGGTCTTACCCGAGCCGGGTGGACCGACCATAATTACGTTGTGGCCTCCGGCTGCGGCAACTTCTAATGCGCGTTTGACATGCTGCTGGCCTTTGACATCGGTGAAATCCGAGCTGTATTGCGATTGCTGGCGGAACAGCGCTTCAAGATTGACATGAGTGCGCTCAAGCGCGCGGCGACCATTCAAAAATTCCACGACTTCAGGAAGGTCACTGACCCCAAGAACTTCGACCTCGCTGACGACTGCGGCCTCAGGTGCATTGTGCTTGGGCAGGATCAGCCCTCTGACATGTTCTCTTTTCGCCGCCATGGCGATGGGCAAAGCGCCCCGCACAGGCTTGATCGCGCCGTCGAGCGATAGCTCGCCGATGAGGAAATAATCGTTGATGAGATTTTTATCGACCGAGCCTTCCGCCGCAAGAATACCGATAGCCATCGGTAGGTCGTACGCCGAACCTTCCTTCTTGATATCGGCGGGCGCAAGATTAATCGTGATGCGCTTGGCGGGAAAAGTATAGCCGCAGTTCTTGAGCGCGGCACGGATCCGATCTTTGCTTTCTTTGACCGCGCCCTCAGGCAGTCCCACTGTAGCGAGCTGGGGCAGGCCGGAGGCGAGATCGATTTCGACTTCGACGCGCAAGGCGTCGATGCCGTATAGCGCGGCGCTGTTGATCTTCGCTAGCATAAGCCGGCGCTACGCTAGCAAAGGCATCACAGGATAACAACTACCAGGGTGCTGAAAAAAAGCCTCTAGCAGCTGCTCAAAAAAATCCAGGTGCGAGGCGCGCGAAAAATCGACGAGCGAAGGCGTACTTACAGTACGTTGCAGCGAGGGCGATTGAGCGGCAACGAAGCATATGGGTCTTTTCAGCAGCCTGCTAGAATTTATCTTTCTTGAAAGACTTCAGCGACGATGGCCGCGCGCGTAAAGCGTCATCTTTGGTAACCCGATCGAAGACATGGACGCCGCGATTGTGGAGTAGGGTGGGTCGAGAGATCGCCCGTCTGGCGGCGGCAGCGCAGGTCATGCACTTCCGGAGCGGCTTATCGTTGACTTTTTGAATCGCTTCGAAGCGATGACCTTTAGAGCATTCGTATTCGTAAAGCGGCATACCTGTCGCCGTAATTAGCACATTAGAAATAGTGCCACAATAAAGCGACTAGTTTGTCTGATAAGAGGTTTCCTGGTATAAGATTCTATGGTTGTCGCGAGTCGATCGATCACGCCATATTGTCAGCCCAGAATCTCGGTTCTATTAATCTTGCTCGGAGGTGAGAGATGTTAGAGCAAGAAGTCTTGCCCATCGGATTAACTTTCGACGACGTCTTGTTGATTCCCGCCGAGTCCGCAGTCTTGCCTCGAGACACGGATGTGGCTACTCGCTTAACCGAGCGAATTACGCTCAACATCCCCCTTGTCAGTGCCGCGATGGATACCGTGACGGAGTCTAAGACAGCGATCGCGATGGCGCAGGAAGGCGGCATGGGCATCATCCACCGAAATCTTCCCGTCGGAATCCAAGCGGCCGAGGTGGAAAAAGTAAAAAAATTCGAAAGCGGCATGATCTCCGATCCGATCACCGTGGCGCCGGACCAGCAGATCTCGGAAGCCAAGGCAATCATGGACAAGTATGGCATTTCGGGGTTGCCCGTAAAGCGCAATGACCGGTTAGTCGGCATTTTAACCAATCGCGATTTGCGCTTCGAAAGGAAGCTCGACCGCACGGTTTCCGAGGTGATGACTAAGGATAAGTTGGTTACCGTGAAAGAGGGCGTCGATCTCGACGAAGCGAAAGAACTTTTGCACCGGCATCGTATCGAAAAGCTTTTAGTAGTTGATGATAACTTCAATCTCAAAGGCCTGATCACTGTCAAAGACATCGAAAAACGGACCCAATTTCCCAACGCTTGCAAAGACCAGCGCGGGCGGCTGCGTGTGGGAGCGGCGGTGGGAGTCGGGCCGGATTGGGAAGAGCGAGTCGACGCCCTGGTGCGCGCGGGCGCGGATCTCATCGCCATCGATACGGCACACGGGCATTCAAAAAATGTCCTGGATACCATTCGGCAAATCCGGGGACGTTATCCGGATCTTGATCTCTCCGGCGGCAATGTCGCTACAGCCGAAGGGACCACGGCTTTGATTCAGGCGGGCGTCAATGTAATCAAAGTTGGCGTGGGCCCCGGGTCGATTTGCACAACGCGAGTGGTTTCCGGAGTGGGGGTGCCGCAAGTTACCGCCATTGGCAGTTGCGCCAAGGCTGCGGCGCGCCACAACGTGCCGATTGTCGCTGACGGCGGTATCAAATTTTCCGGTGATATCACCAAAGCTTTGGCTGCGGGAGCCGACAGCGTCATGATCGGCAGCCTATTCGCGGGAACCGAAGAAAGTCCCGGCGAGACGATTCTCTACCAAGGACGAACCTACAAAGTTTATCGGGGCATGGGGTCGTTGGGAGCAATGAAGCAGGGCAGCAAAGATCGCTATAGCCAAGGCGATGTTGAAGAAACCATGAAGCTCGTGCCCGAGGGCATCGAGGGACAGGTGCCGTACAAAGGTTCGTTGTCATTCAATATCCATCAGCTGGTTGGGGGTTTGCGCGCGGGTATGGGCTACCTTGGTTGCCGGGATGTCGCCACGCTTCGATCAAAAGCCAGGTTTATGCAAATCACCGCCGCGGGATTGAGAGAAGGCCATGTTCATGATGTCTTCATCACGAAAGAAGCCCCTAACTACAGCGTCGAATGATCCTCGTTCTTGATTTTGGCTCACAATACACGCAACTCATCGCTCGCCGTATTCGCGAATCCAACGTATACTGTGAGATCCACCCTTTCAGTATCGCGCCGGATAAGATTGCGGAACTAAATCCCGAGGGAATCATCCTTTCTGGTGGGCCAGCCAGCGTCTACCAAGAAAATGCGCCTAAAGTTCAACGTGAGATTTTGGACATAGATGTTCCATTTCTAGGGATTTGTTATGGCATGGGCGTGATTAATCTGGCATCTGGCGGCGACGTCGCCCGCGCGGATCATCGCGAATACGGTCCAGCCGATCTGATGATCGATAGCGACGCCGATCTGTTTTACGGTTTCAAGAAAAACGATCCTGTGCGGGTGTGGATGAGTCATGGGGATAAAATGACCGCTGTGCCATCGGGCTGGAGCCGGATCGCGCATAGTGGCAACTCGCCGATCGCGGCGTTCGCCGATCCGACGCGCCGGTTTTTTGGCGTGCAGTTTCATCCTGAAGTCGTTCACACCCCGCGCGGCAAGGAAGTTCTCGATAATTTTGTTTTTCGTATCTGTGGCTGCAAGCCCGACTGGACGATGGAACATTTTATCGAAACCTCCGTGCAGAAGATTCGCGATCAGGTGGGCAAAGGACGGGTTTTGTGCGCGCTCAGCGGCGGTGTCGATTCATCGGTTGCGGCCACCCTGGTTCATCGGGCCATCAAAGATCGGCTGGTGTGTGTTTTCGTCAATAATGGTTTGTTGCGTGAGGGAGAAGCCGAACGCGTATGCCAATTATTCAGCGAGAGATTCGGCAATAGCTTTCATTATATTGACGCAAGTGACATCTTTCTATCAGATTTGAGCGGCATCGAAGATCCGGAAATAAAGCGAAAAAAAATCGGCTACAAATTCATCGAAGTCTTTGAGAACCAGGCCGAGAAATTGGGTGAGATCGACTTTCTCGCCCAGGGAACGCTTTATCCGGATGTGATCGAATCGGTTTCGTTCGTGGGGCCATCCGTCACCATCAAAAGCCATCACAATGTCGGCGGGTTACCATCGGTTATGAAGCTGAAACTAATCGAACCGCTGCGCGAGCTGTTCAAGGATGAGGTTCGGATTTTGGGCAAAGAGCTTGGTTTGCCTCACGAAATGATTCATCGGCAACCGTTTCCCGGACCTGGACTGGCGATCCGCATTCTCGGGCAAGTGACGGAAGAGCGTCTTAAGATCCTCCGCGCTGCCGATACCATCGTCTGGCATGAAATGCGCGCCGCCGGTTTTTATGAAAAAGTCTGGCAGTCTTTCGCGGTTTTGCTGCCGATAAAAACTGTCGGTGTCATGGGTGACGAGCGCAGCTATGAAAATGTTATTGCGTTGCGAGTAGTCGAAAGTCTTGATGGCATGACTGCCGACTGGGTTCCTTTGCCCGCCGATTTGCTGTCAAGAATTTCCAACCGGATCATCAATGAAGTCCGAGGAGTGAACCGCGTCGTCTATGATATCTCTTCAAAACCTCCGGCGACCATCGAATGGGAATAGCCGTCGCTTACCACTCGATTTGATTGACAGGCGTCGGTTCATTGATGAAAGAGATTTCACAGGTTCTGCTGTTCGACTGCAATAGCCGCTTAGTGGTTTACCTTCGCGACGATAACCCGGCCATTCCTTTCCCGAATCAATGGGATCTCTTTGGCGGCCATTTGGAAACTGGCGAGACTCCCGAACAGGCTCTGGTGCGGGAAGTGAGAGAAGAGGTGGGAGTCCTATTAAGGCGATGGAATTTGTTTCGGGTTTATTATTGCACCCGAGGCGACGTTTATCCGAATATCAAACACATCTATTGGGCGCAAATCGATCAATCGTCCGCGCAGCTCACACTGAATGAGGGACAGCGACTGATGAGCCTTGGAGCCGATGAATTAGATCGCCTCAAGTTCGCAAATATTCTTCGTGGAATTCTAGGGGATTTTCTTGAAGACGGGCTTTGGCCGGAACGGGGAAGCGGGTCGTGAAGCGAAATTGCATCATCGAATTGTCGGGTTGCTGCCATTGTGCTAAGTCATGAGTACCGCAATGGAACACTCTGGTTTCGTACATCTTCACTGTCACACCGAATACAGTTTGCTTGATGGCGCCAATAAGGTCGACAAGCTATTTCAACGCATAAAGATGCTCAAGCAGCCGGCGGTGGCTATGACTGATCATGGCAACATGTTTGGCGCCGTCGAATTTTATCGTGAGGCGATTAGCCATGGTATCAAGCCGATCATCGGCTGCGAAATTTATGTTGCGCCGACTAGTCGGTTCGAAAAAAAAGGCGTCGATAGAGGACCCAAAGAGTACAACAATCATCTGATCCTTTTGGCCATGAACCGGGACGGGTACCGTAATCTCTGCAAGTTGGTCTCCCTGGGCTACATGGAAGGGTTTTACTACAAGCCGCGCATAGACAAAGAATTGCTCAAGGAACTTAACGGCGGCTTGATTGCGCTGAGCGCCTGCCTGCAAGGCGAAGTCTCCCAGGCGCTGAGTTCCGGCAATGTCGAAAAAGCCAAAACCGCAGCAGAGAGCTATCTATCGATCTTCGGCGATCGCTACTACATAGAAATTCAAGACAACAAGCTGGCGGAACAGGAGAAGGTCAATCGATTGCTGGTTGAAATGGCCAGAGACTTATCAATCCCGGTCGTGGCGACTAACGATTGCCACTATGGAGAGCGTGATGACTTTCACGCGCACGATGTTCTTCTTTGCGTGCAGACCGGCAAAACAGTTACCGACGATAATCGGCTCAAGCTCGAGACCGATGAGCTTTATCTTAAGTCAGCGGAAGAAATGATTGGCGGATTCGACTACTGTCCGGGCGCCGTGGAGCGAACGTTAGAAATTGCCGAGCGCTGCCATGTCGAAATGGAATTCGGCAAATATCATTTTCCAACATACACCCCTCCCAAAGAGATCAGCCTAGACGATTATCTGGACGAACTCGCCCGCAGTGGTCTCAAAGAGAGACTTGCGGATATCGAGGAGCCCGAGCTCCGAGCCAGCTACTTAGAGCGACTTGAATACGAGCTCGGAGTTATCAAGCGAATGCAGTTCCCGGGCTACTTTCTCGTCGTTGCCGATTTTATCAACTATGCGAAACAGAACGGGATCCCGGTTGGACCGGGACGCGGCTCGTCGGCCGGTAGTCTGGTGGCTTACGCGCTCAAAATCACCGACTTGGATCCTATTCGTCACGTTTTGCTGTTCGAGCGGTTCCTCAATCCCGAGCGCCGCTCGATGCCTGATATCGACGTCGATTTCTGCATTCGCGGCAGAGCGCAGGTGATTCAGTATGTCAAGGACAAGTACGGCGCCGACCGAGTCGCACAGATCGCGACTTTCGGAACTTTGAAAGCCAAGGCGGCCATCAAAGATGTCGGCCGCGCGCTTGGGTTTACCTTTGCCGAAACCGATATGATCGCAAAATTGATCCCAGCGCCAAAACAGGGATTTGATTATCCACTGACGGAGTCCATGAAAATGGAACCGCGATTGCCGGAGTTGATGAAGAGCGATCCCCGGGTCAAGACGTTGATCGAGCACGCTCTACGTTTAGAAGGTTTGGTGCGGCACGCTTCGACGCACGCAGCGGGCGTCGTGCTTTCGAATTTACCGTTGGTCGATCATCTGCCGCTATTTGTCGATAAGGACGGTGGCATCGTAACTCAATTCGACATGAGCTGTGTCGAAAAAATCGGGCTGGTAAAGTTTGACTTTCTCGGTTTGAAGACACTGACGTTGATTCATGATTGCCTCAAGCTGATCGAGTCGACCCAGAGTGTGAAGATCGATCTTGAACGACTCCCATTAGACGACAAGAAAACCTACCGGCTGCTTTGTAAGGGCAACACCACTGGAGTATTCCAGCTGGAAAGCACCGGTATTCGCGAAATGACGGTCAAGATACGCCCCAATTGCTTTGAAGATCTGGTGGCGATTCTAGCGCTGTATCGGCCAGGTCCTTTGGACAGCGGCATGGCTGAAGAATACATCAAGCGCAAGCATGGCAAAGAGAATTTCAAATATTTGCATCCACATCTGGAACCGGTCCTTAAAGACACCTACGGCGTCATCGTCTATCAGGAACAGGTGATGCAGATTGCTCAAATCCTCGGCGATTATACCATGGGGGACGCCGATATCCTGCGGCGCGCCATGGGCAAAAAGGATCCTGAGGAAATGGCCGCCCAGCGGGAAAGGTTTGTCGAAGGCGCGCGCAAGAAAAACATCGACGAGAAGACCGCCACAGAGATCTTCGATCAAATGGAAACCTTTGCCCGCTATGGTTTCAATAAATCTCACTCGGCGGCCTACGCGCTGGTCTCGTATCAGACTGCCTATTTAAAGAGCCATTATCCAGTCGAGTTCATGGCGGCGCTGATGACTTCAGAGATGGGCGACACAGACAAAGTCATCAAAAATCTTGCGGAGTGCAGAGAGAAGGGCATAGAAGTTCTTGCGCCCGATATCAACGAGAGCCGCTCCGATTTCACCCCGGTGGGAGCCAAGGTGCGCTTTGGCCTGGCGGCGGTAAAGAGTGTCGGTGAAAAAGCGGTGGAGGTGATTCTGGAGAGTCGCCGGCGAGAGGGCGCCTTCCAATCGCTTTTCGATTTCTGTCGGCGGGTCGACCTGACGGCGGTGAACCGCCGGGTTATCGAAAATCTGATCAACTGCGGCGCTTTCGATTCAACCCAAGTTTCACGGGCACGCATGATCGGCGCGTTGGACGAGGCTATTAGGGCGGGCCAAGCGCATCAGCGCGATGAAGCAAGTAATCAGATCGACATTTTCAGTTTGTTGGGCACTCCCGGCAAGGGGCCAAACCGTCCAGGTGATGTTTATCCGCAGGTAAAAGAATGGTCGCAGCAGGAATTGTTGGTCTTTGAAAAGGAAGCGCTTGGTTTCTACATTACTGGGCACCCTTTAGATAAATATGATCGAGTGATAAAAAGAGTTATCAGCGGCACCGCTGCGGGCATCAAAGAAAGACCGGTGGCCGGCGAGGTTAAGCTGGCGGGCGTAGTGTCGGCGCTGAAGCTAAGAAATACCAAGAAAGGCGATCGCTACGGCAGCTTCAATTTGGAAGATAAAACCGGCTTTCTGGAAGTGATTGCGTGGCCCGAGATTTACAAGAAAAGCGCGGAGCTTTTAGGCTCCGACGATCCGATTTTTATCAAAGGAAAACTTGAGGTCGGCGAAGATCGCATGCAGATAATCGCCACTGAAATCATGCCGCTGTCCGAAGCGGCTGCAAAGGTTCGCGCGCTTAGCAATGGCAGCTCTAGTCGGAATGGCAGCGGTGAGCGAGTGCATCTGTATGTGCATGAATCGGAAACTTCCGCGCAAGACTTGGTGCAACTGCGCGAGGCTTTGCTGAATTGCCCCGGCTCCTCTCCTGTCATTCTCCATCTTCTCGCCGGGGTTAGCGAAACTTTAATTGAGCTGCCAGATCAGATCCGGGTTGCGTCCGGCCCCGAATTAGAGACTATTGTTTCAAGGCTTTTCGGTCCTCGAATTAGCTTTCGTTCCTTAGAATCTTGATGAGGTTCCACTCTAACCAGCAGCGCAAAGAGCGCGCCGTTCTGGTTGGCGTCGAGCTGCCGTCGAACGATCATAAAATATCCCTCGAATACAGCCTGGAGGAGCTTGAGAGTTTAGCTCAAACTGCCGGAGCCGAAGTAGCGGAAAAATTTACTCAACAACTGAGAAGCATCACGCCTGCTACATTGGTGGGCCGAGGCAAAGTCGATCAGATTCACGCCAAGGTAGACGAACTTCATCCCGACCTAGTCATCTTTGATGAAGATTTAACTCCGGCTCAACAGCGCAATCTCGAATCGGCTTTTAAAGTTCGGGTCATCGATCGCAGTCAACTAATACTTGATATTTTTGCCCAAAGAGCCCGAAGCAATGAAGGTAAACTTCAGGTTGAGTTGGCTCAACTGGAATATCTCCTGCCGCGCCTCACGCGCCAGTGGACACACCTTTCGCGGCTCGGCGGCGGTATCGGGACACGAGGACCGGGTGAAACCCAGCTTGAAGTGGACCGCCGGCGCATTCGCGAAAAAATAGGTCACTTGAAGCGTCGGCTAAAAACCGTTGAGCGCACCCGTTCTTTGCAGCGCAAAGAGCGTGACAATGTGCCGTTTGCCACTATTGCGCTTGTTGGTTACACAAATGCCGGCAAATCGACCTTGATGAATGCCCTTACTAGTGCGGGGGTCCTGGTCGAGGATAAACTCTTCGCGACTTTGGATCCTACGATTCGGTCATTGCGCCTGCCCAACGGAGATAAAGTGATGATCGCCGACACGGTTGGCTTTATCAATAAAATCCCGCATTCGTTGATCGAAGCTTTCAAGAGCACACTGGAAGAGGTTATGAGCGCCGATTTACTGTTGCACCTGGTCGACATGAGCAGTCCCCTCGTTGACGAGCAGATTCAAGTTATCGAAGAAGTGCTCGGAGAAATTGGCGCCGGCGATATTCCGACAATCATCGTTCCGAACAAGATCGACTTGCTGCCCGGGCCACCACAGCACCTGTTCAAAAATCGGGGCAGCGAAGACGTGTGTCCGATTTCTGCCGTCACCGGCGAGGGAGTGGAGGCGCTTCTCAATGTTATCGGCACGCATCTAGATCGAGGCAAAGAAAAGATTCACCTGTCGCTTTCAACTTCCCAAGGAGCTTTGTTGTCGCTCCTGCGGGAGCGAGGTCGAGTCGAGAACGAGATTTACGAAAACGATCGGGTTCATATCACCGCGATGGTAACACCGAAGCTCGCTGGGCAGATGCGAAAACTGGCGCGCAACAACGCTAAGAGCGATGGAGATCGTTAGGCCAGGATGCTAAATCTGCCTAACTTTCTGACCCTGATTCGGATTTTGAGCATCCCTTTTTTTCTTGTCTATCTTTCTTATCATCGTTATCTCGAAGCGCTGATCATTTTTATCATCGGCGGCATCACCGACTTCCTCGACGGCCTCGCGGCAAGGCTGATGAAGCAGCAGACTCCTCTAGGAGCTTATCTCGATCCCATCGCGGACAAGTTGCTGGTGATAACCTCGTTCATCGTGCTCGGTTTGATTGGCGGCGTTCCCATGTGGCTGGCGATCATAGTGGTGAGCCGAGACGTTTTGATCATCACTGGTTACGGCATCATTGTTTTCCTGACCGATGAACGTCCTGAAGTGAAGCCGAGTCTGATCGGTAAATGGAGTACTTTATTGCAGCTCTTAACCTTGGGTGTCGCTTTGGCTCTGCTGCATAACCCGAAGCTGATGAATCCCTTGATGCGGGATATTTTGATCGGCTCTACGGCGGTTCTAACGGTTCTCTCCGGCGTGCAGTACATTTATCGTGGCTTTCTCTGGTTACAGAATAAAGCCCCATCCATCAGTCGAATTAGTTGACATATCGCAATGGAATTGATAATGAAATCAGGTTCTTGCACTTCATCTAAATTTCAGCGGATAGTGTGTGAGGCCGGTTGGACAAACGTACTTATGTCAATGATTGCCCTTCGCAGATCATCTTGCCAAGCTTTACAGGCACGTAGCTCAGTGGGAGAGCGCTTCCTTGACACGGAAGAGGTCGGCAGTTCAATCCTGCCCGTGCCTACCATACTCACTTAACATCGGATGGACAGTGTTCGCGTAACATTAAGCGACGGCAAATCCGTGGAGATTCGCCGTGGTTCTCGAATTTACGAGCTGGCATCGTTGCTGAGCGTCGATGGCGGCATCATAGCCGCGAAACTCAACGGTTCTCCTGTGGACCTGAGTCGAGCCCTCGATGAGGATTGCTCGCTCGAATGGGTTAGCATCGACAGTCCCGAGGGCCTCGATGTGTTGCGGCATTCAACCGCCCATCTGATGGCGCAGGCCGTGCAGAGCCTATTCCCGGGAACTCAGGTCACCATTGGGCCCACGATCCAAGATGGGTTTTATTACGATTTCAAGCGAGAAACACCCTTTACGCCGGAAGAAATCGCGAAAATCGAACAGCGCATGGAAGAATTGGCCAGAGCGAACCTGAAGGTAACTCGCGAGGAAATGCCGAAGGCGCAAGCCATCGAGATGTTTCGGCGCATGGGCGAGGACTACAAAGTCTCCATAATCGAAGGCATCACGGAGGATTTGGTTTCGCTTTATCGCCAGGGTGATTGGATCGATTTATGTCGTGGGCCGCACGTGCCTTCCACTGGAAAGCTAAAGGCATTTAAGATCACTGGCGTTGCCGGAGCCTATTGGCGCGGCGATGAAAAGAACGAGATGTTGCAACGGATCTACGGAACTGCGTGGCCCACGAAGCCGGCACTTAAAGAATACCTGCGGCTAGTTGAAGAAGCGAAAAAACGCGATCACCGAAAACTCGGCCAAGAGCTCGGTCTTTTCATGATTTCAGACGCCATTGGTCCCGGACTTCCCATATGGCTACCGAAAGGAGCGCTGCTGCGTTCAATTCTGGAGCGTTATATCGTCGATATCGAGCGGAGTCTTGGGTATCAGCACGTTAATACGCCACAACTCGCGCGCGTCGATCTCTATAAGAGATCAGGCCATTGGGATCACTTCAAAGACAACATGTACCCGCCCATGGCATTCGAGAATAAAGAAGAATTGGTTCTGCGACCAATGAATTGTCCGCACCACATCATTATCTATAAGCATGAGCTGCACAGCTACCGCAATTTGCCCATTAGGCTCGCCGAACTGGGCACCATGTATCGCTATGAACGCTCAGGCGCGCTTTCCGGCTTGTCGCGAGTGAGAGCGATGACATTGAATGACGCTCACATCTTTTGCCTTCCTGAACAGATTCAAGCGGAAGCCGTAGGTGTTATACGACTGATCCAACGCGTGTATCGCGATTTCGGGTTCAAGGAATATTGGTACCGGCTGTCTCTTCGTAATCCCAAGGATAAGATCAACTTCGTCGATAACGATGCCATGTGGGATACGGCGGAAGAGTATCTACGGCAGGCATTGGCTGAGGTCGGCGTTCCTTATAAGGAAGCTCCCGGCGAGGCGGCCTATTACGGTCCTAAAATCGACGTGCAATTAAACGACGTGCTCGGGCACAGCGAAACTCTCTCGACGGTACAACTCGATTTCTATCTTCCAGAACGTTTCGAGCTCGAATACGTCGATAAAGACGGTCAATACAAACGTCCGGTCATGATTCACCGGGGCGTTATCAGCACGATGGAACGTATGACGGCTTTTCTGATCGAACACCATGCCGGCAATTTTCCCTTATGGCTGGCTCCAGTGCAGCTCAAGATCGTCACAGTCACAGAGCAGCAGCTCGATTACGCGCGCGAAGTTTTTACGGAATTGAAAGATGCAGGCTGGCGCGTCGAGTTGGATGAGCGCAACGAAAAACTTGGCTATAAGATCCGCGAAGCCCAGCTGGCCAAAATTCCCTATGCGATTGTCATCGGCGACAGCGAGGTCCAAGCCCAGACCGTGGCGCCGCGGCGCAGAGGCGGAGAAAATCTAGCGCCGATGCCTTTGAATGAATTTATCGAGAGACTAAAATCTGAAGTTGCACAGGAAAGGGGAGAGGCATAAGAATATGAGCGGCTTTTACATCACGGAGGTGTCTTATCGCTAGAGACGCGAGAATCAATCATCAAATCCGGGCCCGTGAGGTTCGTGTCATCGGGGCGCAAGGCGAACAACTTGGCATTCTGCCGCTGCACGAGGCCTTAAGGCAAGTCGATGCCCTAGGCTTAGATCTGGTCGAAGTCGCGCCAGAAGCTCAACCGCCGGTCTGCCGTATGATGGACTACGGAAAATTCCGGTACCAGCAAAGAAAGAAGACCCACGGACCGAAGAAGCACACCGTGGTTGAAATCAAAGAGGTTAAGATGGGCTCGCGCACAGATGCCCATGATGTGGAACACAAGGTGCGCAACATCCGGCAGTTTATCGAGAAGGGTCAACGAGTCAAAGTGTCGGTCTTTTTCCGGGGCCGCGAGATTACGCATCCGGAGCTGGGTCGGCAGGCGTTGCGCAAAGTAGTCGAGCAGATACAAGACATTGCCAAAGTGGATATCGAGCCGCGCTTGGAAGGCCGGAACATGGCGATGCTGCTCACGCCTAAGTAAATATCGTAACTAAACTGAAGAGGAGATTGATGTGCCTAAAATCAAGACTAACAGGGCCGCGGCCAAGAGGTTTCGAGTTACGGCCAGCGGAAAGATCAAACGCAATAAAGGTTTCAAGAGACACTTGCTTTCTTCAAAGGGCAAGAAACGCAAGCGGCAACTGCGCAGCGGCACGATGGTTTCGGCAGCTGAACAGAGAAACATCCGGGAGTTGATCCCGTACAAATAGATAGTCTTCATTCCACAATAATAGAAGGGAGCTAGCATTGCCACGAGCTAAAGGCGGGAGTAAAACCCGGCAGAGAAGAAAAAAGGTCATGAAAATGGCCAAGGGTTATGTTGGGGGGCGGGGCCGACTATACCGGTCTGCGCGCGAAACAGTCGAGAGAGCTTTAGCATTCGCTTATCGAGATCGTCGGGTAAAGAAAAGGACTTTTCGCGGTCTGTGGATTACTCGCATCGGAGCGGCTGCAAAACTTAATGGGCTTTCGTACAGTCAGTTGATCAAAGGTTTGAAACAGGCCAGAGTCGAGATCGACAGAAAAGTCCTGGCCGAAATCGCGGTTGCCGATATGGACGGATTCAGTCAGCTGGCCCAGCGAGCCAAATCCAGCCTCGATGCCTAACGTCGATTCTTTCTGATGATCGATTCTTTAGATTCTCTTCGTGAAGAGATGCTGGCGCATATAGAGCAGTCCGGCAGTGAAGCGGAGATTGAACAGATCCGGGTTGAGGCTCTAGGGCGCAAGGGAAGACTCACGCTTCTTTTGCGGGGGCTTAAGGATCTTCCATCGGATGAAAGGCCGCGAGCCGGCGAGCAGCTGAACGCATTGAGGCAATTACTTGAAAGCCGACTTCAGGACCGGCTTCAGAGCGTCAAGGCCCGGCAGAAAGAAAAAGCACTAAGGGAAGAGTTTATCGATGTAACGCTTCCGGGAATCCGCTGGGAATCGGGTCACATCCATCCCCTGACGTTAGTAATCGATGAAATCATCGACATCTTTCGGGGAATGGGATTTGAGATTGCCCGTGGTCCTGATATCGAAGACGACTATCACAATTTCGAAGCTCTGAATATTCCCAAAGATCATCCTGCGCGAGATATGCAGGATACTTTTTTTGTTTCTGACGGACGATTGCTAAGGACCCACACCTCACCGGTGCAGATTCGCACCATGGAGAGCCGGAAACCACCCTTACAGGTGATCGTCCCGGGTGCGGTTTATCGCCACGATGATGACGCTACTCATTCGCCGATGTTCCACCAGGTGGAGGGTTTTATGGTGGATGGCAACCTCGCGTTCTCGGATCTCAAAGGGGTGCTGACGCATTTTCTGCAGCGGATGTTTAGCGAGAAAGCCGGCGTGCGATTTCGCCCGAGTTTCTTCCCGTTCACAGAGCCCAGCGCTGAGATCGATATTCAATGCGTGATTTGCGGCGGCGACGGACAAGCGATTCAGCAGCGCTACTGCCGAGTTTGCAAAGGCAGTGGCTGGCTGGAAATTCTCGGCGCCGGTATGATCGACCCAGAGGTTTTTAAGTTCGTCGGCTACGATCCGGAGCGAGTATCGGGGTTCGCTTTCGGCATGGGGGTAGAACGTATCGCCATGCTCAAGTACGGCATCGATGATATTCGTTTATTCTTCCAGAACGATTTGCGCTTCCTTAGGCAATTTGGCTAAAGAACCTTTAAATGATGGTTGCGCATTGACGAAGTTGAGCCGGAGATTCTGGTTCCTCCGTAAGCTCGCATGCTATTTTCATGAAATTCACTTTTACATGGTTGAAGGAGTTGGTCGAGATAGATGCTGCTCCCGAGGAACTTTCCGCATTGCTGACGATGGCAGGACTTGAAGTCGAATCGCTCATTCCGCTAAGTGGCTCGGAGGCCGATGAAGACGACTGGGTCTTTGAAATCAGCGTTACACCCAATCGCGGCGACTGTCTTAGCGTCCTGGGTGTGGCGCGCGAACTCGCCGCGCTCACGGGCAAGCGGCTGAAGTATAGCCCGAGTGATGCGCCAGCCAAAGTCACGCAGTGCCTGGGGGCGGTTGGGATTGAAATCGTTAATCCGGAACTCTGCTCGCGCTACTCTGCCATGGTGGTTGAAAAGGTCGGCATTGGTCAAAGTCCAAAGTGGATCCAGTATCGTCTCGAAGCCTGCGGTTTTCGCTCCGTGAATAACGTGGTGGATGTGACAAATTACGTGATGGTCGAAACCGGTCAACCATTACATGCTTTCGATCTTGACCGAGTGACCAGCGGTCAGATAGTGATCCGGCAGTCCAGCGGCGAAAGAGAGTTCGTCGCACTGGATGGGGTGAAGAGAGAACTCATTGACGGCGATCTTTTGATCTGTGACGGAAACACTCCGATCGCTTTGGCCGGCATCATGGGCGGCCAGAATTCCGAAGTTACGCCTGCAACGCGTCGGGTACTTTTGGAGAGCGCCCATTTTGATCCTACTACCATTCGGCGCACGGCCAAACGGTTGGGATTGCATAGTGAAGCATCGCATCGATTTGAGCGCGGTGTAGATCCAGCTGGGACGGTCTCGGCTGCTAATCGGGCAGCTCAACTCATCTCCGAGCATGCCGGCGGTTCGGTTTCGTCCGGGGTTCTGGACAGCTACCCGCAGCCGCCGCAACCTCCGTCCATTTTACTTCGCCAAGACCGCATCGAAAAATTACTCGGAGTTGAAATCGCGCCCGTCGAGGCCGAAAGGATTCTGGCGGCTCTCGGTCTCAAAATAAAGAAAGACGCAGGTGAGGGCTCTTGGGTGGTTGTGCCGCCGACGAGCCGCTGCGATCTGACCCGAGAGGCCGATTTAATCGAGGAGGTAGCTCGCCTTTTTGGCTACCAGAAGATTCCCACGACATTGCCTTTTTTGCGTTCAACGGTAGACACGACTGATTATCAGTTAATGTGGGAACGGAGACTCCGCTCATTTTTGACGGGTGAAGGGTTGGTCGAAGTAATTAATCTTCCGTTTACAAATGCGGCACTCAATCAAACATTTTCAGGCCTATGGAGCGGTCCGACCTCTCCGGTTGCGGTTTTGAATCCGCTCGTCAACGAAAGCGGCGAGATGCGCCTCAGCTTGCTGCCGGGGTTGATCGAGAACTTGCGTCTCAATCTCACGCAAAAGACCGATGGGTTTTTTGCCTACCATCTCGGGAAGGTCTTTCGTTTGCGGCCAAACGGGGAAATTGAAGAGAAGCAATGTTTGGGGGGGCTGCTTTACGGTTCGCGTACGCGCAAAGGATTGCGCTCCTCTGATACACCCGGACCGGTTACGTTTCTTGATTGTAAAGGAATCATTGAAGGGATTCTCGATCTATTCCATTTACGAGAATCAATCGCTTGGTCGCGCGGGAACGTCCCCGTTCTTCATCCTGGACGTAGCGCAGAACTGCTGCGCGATGATGAGAAGATAGGCTATATGGGGGAGAGTCATCCGGATGTTAACGATCGATTCGGCCTGTCGCCGATGATCGCATTCGAACTTGACTTTGAAAAGTTGCTTCAGTATTCTCCGCGGCAAATAAGGGCTAGTTCCCTGCCGCGTTATCCGGCGATTGAGCGTGATTTTGCAGTAGTTGTGGATCAGGCTATTCCGTCTCAGCAGATCATCACGTGTGTAAAAGAACTTGGCCAGAATCTTATTAAAGGAATAGAAATCTTTGACGAGTATCGGGGCGATTCGATTCCTCATGGCAAGAAGAGTTTGGCGTACAAAATTTTCTATCGCGCCGACGATCGGACTTTGACGGACAGCGAGGTTAATACAATGCATCAACAAGTGCTTGATCACATCGGCAAGCTTTTTCGAGCGCAAAGGCGAAGCTAAACCGAACTGCGAGGGAAAGGAATGGCTGCAATGACGAAGGCGGAGATCATTACGCGAATCTATGAGAAAGTCGGATTCTCAAAAAAGGACGCCACCGATGTTGTTGAGGCCACTTTCGACATAATCAAAGGTTGTCTCGAGCAGGGTGAAAAAGTTAAGATTTCCGGGTTCGGCAATTTCGTTGTGAACACGAAGCGGCCCCGCAAGGGTAGAAATCCGCAAACCGGCGATGAAATTATCATTGTCGGACGCAAAGTCCTCACATTTAAAGCCAGTCAGATTCTGAAGAAGAGCCTCAATGGCATGTCATCGCCGCCGGAATCGTCACCAGCCGAAGCCGAATAGATGACCACATCATTGCCGGACAAGATCTATTTCAAGATCGGCGAAGTCAGCGAGATTGTCGGTGTCGAGCCTTACGTATTGCGTTACTGGGAGACTGAATTCGACCTGCTCAAGCCTTCCAAGGCGCCTTCGCGCCATCGTCTCTACAAGAAGAAAGATGTCGAGCTTCTGTTAAACATTAAGCGCCTCCTTTATACCGAAGGCTTTACAATTGAAGGCGCCCGTAAGAAGCTGAAAGAAGTCAAAAAAGAAGAAAAAGACCAGCTGAAGCTTCCGCTATCCGATCAGAAGTACAAAACCGCTCTAGCAAAGATCAAGAAAGATCTCGAGTCGCTTCGACGTTTACTTTCCTGAGGCAAATCTAAATTCACGGTCCGGCAAGTGGCCGGACATCCGGTTCGTAGAACGGTTGTGCAAATTGGCAGCCGCACGTTCAGATAGCTCGCCGCGGACGCCTTTCAACTTAGACGTTGACTATCTGCAGGCTCAACGTAGAAGTTACATATGTTTTTTTCGCGCCATGAGCGTTGTTCCACTCTATTTGTTTGTAGACTAAATCTCATAAGATTTTAACGGATCGTATGCCACTAAATTGCTTTGGCGAATATCGGGTGTTAAAGTCACGCCTTATCTAAACATGTTGTCGGGGCGTAGCGCAGCCTGGTAGCGCACACGCTTGGGGTGCGTGTGGTCACCGGTTCAAATCCGGTCGCCCCGACCATTCCTGTCTTCATCGCCGCCGGGAAAACTTCTGATGATCATCCTTGATTATCACCGCTTCTGGTCGCCTGACATTTAGTTGTTAGCCAATTTGGAATTGCATCTAGTTTGCGGATCGCCTTCAGTGTCCGGCAATGTGAGCTTCTCTTGTCGTCGCTTAAACAGTCCCTCTTTCGACACATAGTTGCGATCGTACTCGGCTTATGGAGCGTTTTTGAATCAAAATCACTCAGAGGGCTACGACTATCGCTTAACGATTTTACTTGGGCATCCCCATTCTGCAATCATTACTGAGTTGAATACCTGCTCCGGCACACTGTTTGCTGCCTTATGTGTTGCATGTCGGAGGAACTGCTATGATTCCGAAACAACATCTGATTTCTCCAGATAGTTCCCAAGCTCCGAATTATAAACAGTTAGCTCATATCGACTCGGAATTATGTTGGTGCGATCCGATTCTGGAGTTCGATGAAATCGGAAACGAGTCTTTAACTCACAATGACGTTACCTGGAACTGACTGTCCGCCGAACTCCATCCTGCGAGTCTGCCGTGCCTGCTTCAGTAATTCTGCTTTACGTGTTTAATATCACCAGTCTGGTTGCCTCATTCAAAACGTTGAGCCATTGTTGTAAGAACAATCGATCGGCTGCGCTCGTGAGACATCCGTCATAAGAAGCGCATCGGAGGCTAGCACTTGGTCCTTGACCAAACTGTGGAGGATTTCTCGGCCGTCATCTTGACCGGCGGCAAGAGCTCGCGCATGGGTCGTCCTAAAGCCTTGCTGCCGTTTGGCAACGAACCTTTGATAGACCATCTTGTGCGCAGGCTCGAGCAGAAATTCAAGCGGATCGTTGTGGTGGCGGCGCCGGACCAAGAGCTGCCGCCCTTGGCGGCAACGGTGGTTCGTGATGAGGTAGCTTACCAAGGCCCCGTAGGCGGCATTTATTATGGATTGAAGGCTACGAGCGGAACGGGGGCGTTTGTTACTTCGTGCGATGCGCCATTTCTAAATCTTCCACTCATCTCGTTTTTGACCTCGCAAATCTCGAATCACGATGTGGTCGTTCCCTACTGGCAGGATCGTTTTCAGCCTCTTCACGCGGTTTACCGAAGGAGCGTAGTGCCGCTGCTGGAAGAGCAACTCGAACGCGGCGAGCTTAGGCCGATATTTCTTTACGATAAAGTGCGGACGCGCAAAGTCGGTGAGGAGGAACTCCGCCGCTTCGACCCGGAAGGGCTGAGTTTCTTAAACATGAACGCGCCGGACGATTATGCGCGGGCTTTAATGCTCTGGCAGCAGCGCGCGAACTTTAGCGAGTGCACCGAAGACACGCCGCTTAGTTGCACTGTTGAATTGTTCGGCGTTGCCCGCTTGCTTGCGAAGACCAAAGTAATTTCTCTTTTGTTACCCGGAGACGGCACTCTCACTCATGTGCTTTCGGCTGTTGCGCAGAGACTACCGATGTTGGTTGGCCGTGTCATCAATACGGACGGGACCGATTTGCTTGCCGGCTTCGCTTGCAACATCAACGGCACAAATTTCGTGCGCGATCCTAACACCAAGATTCACCCGCAGGATAGAATCTTTATCCTCTCGGCCGACGCCGGAGGATAACGCATTTGTCGTTAGGAAAACTTTTTGGCCTTCTTTCTTGGTTAGTTGCGCAGTATAAAGATCGCCGCATCAATACGATTGATTCTCGCTAGTCACTGATAGAAAACCTTTTCACGCTATGATAAAAATATCACCGGGTATCGGCCGATAATTCAGCAACACTTTGCAACCGAGTTTTGGGTATCGACCCATTTTGCCATCTGCAAGTAAAATGCTTGACCAGCGATCACGGTCGCTCAAGCCGCCGATTGCGTCACCCATCATTAGCGTGAAGCTTACCGACACGAAACCTCCAGATTACGCTTGGGCCAGAGAAAGAATGGTTCAAGATCAACTTATCGCCCGTGGAATTCAGGACCGCCGTGTTATCGCCGCCATGCGGCGCATTCCAAGACATCTTTTTATCGACTCCGGACTGATCAACCGGGCGTATGATGACAGCGCCTTGCCGATCGGGCAGAAGCAGACGCTTTCTCAACCCTACATGGCTGCAAGAATGACCGAAGCGCTTGGCCTGAGCGGTAAAGAAAAAGTCCTGGAAATCGGCACCGGATCAGGTTACCAAACAGCTCTGCTTGCCGAGCTTTGCTTTAACGTCTTTTCGGTGGAAAAAATCCGCGCTCTCTCGCGCAAGGCAAGGGAGCTTTTAGATGGGCTTGGATTTCACAACATCGCGCTACACGTAGGAGACGGAACAGTAGGATGGTCGGAGCACTCCCCATACGATGCGATCATCGTTGCTGCCAGTGCTCCCGATTTACCCCGGCCTTTGATCGAGCAGCTTTCGGTAGGGGGTAAGCTCATTATACCTGTGGGGGATGATGAATCTCAGGTGTTGAAGCTGGTTCAACGTGAGCCGTCCGGTTTTCATCAGGCAGATCTTGGCGAATGCCGATTCGTCAAACTCTGGGGAAAATTCGGTTGGCAAGACTAGCCTCCCGGTGTCCTTACCGGCTCTTAGGCTTGATGTTGTTCTGGCACATCGCCAGCTGCGCGACACAGGCGCCAGCGCCGCCGCCTGCTAAGGGAGGCATCTATCATGTTGTAAAGCCGGGTGAAACTTTATATCGCATCGGCAGGGCGTATGATCTGAATTACGCGGAGCTGGCGCGTGTGAATCGACTTAGAGACCCAAACCAAATTCATGTCGGGCAAAAACTACTTATACCGGGCGCGGCTCGCCAGTTGCCGGTGGAGATGATTACCCCGACCGATTCGAATGTGACTATTCCATCGGTTCCCAAATTTAGCGATCTCCCGGACAATGCCATTATTTGGCCCATCGAGGGAGGCATCAATTCCCGTTTTGGCCGGCGTGGCGCCAGTTTCCACGACGGTATCGATATCTCCGCCCAGGAAGGAACGCCCATCAGGGCGATCGAGAAGGGGGAGGTGATATACAGTGATCAACTGCGGGGCTATGGTAACCTAGTGATTCTACGGCACGCCGGCGGCCTGGTTTCGGTCTATGCGCATAACCAGGTAAATCTTGTGGCCGCAGGACAGTTTGTTGCCCAAGGCGATACTATTGCTAAAGTAGGTAGCACCGGAAGAGTGACGGGACCTCATCTGCATCTTGAGATCCGCAAAAACAACGTGGCGCAAGATCCGCTCCTCTATCTTCCTCAGTTGTGCTGCCGCGAGTCGTCCGATATCGTAGAGGCGGAAAAGTTAATTACGGAGTGATGTCAATGAAGGAGTTAGCCGATATCCGCAACGACGTTGTCGGTAGCCTATTAAGACCCGCGAAATTGAAAGAAGCTCGCGTGAGCTATGACGAGGGCAGGCTCAGCGCAACTGAGTTGCGGGCGATAGAAGATCAATGCATCCGCGGCGCCGTGCGATTGCAGGAAGAAGCTGGCTTGGCGATCGTCACCGACGGCGAATACCGGCGCCTAAACTTCCAAGACAGCTTCGGCGAATCCGTAGCCGGTTTTGACGCAGGTCGGCCGAGTCTGAAGTTCTACGAAAGCCGTGTCCAGGGAAGCAGCCCGTTACAGCGTTGGGAAATACCGGACCAGGGCGAGCATAAGTCTACGGCTGTGGCCCAGCGCCGCCCGGTTGTGGAAAAGCTTCGGCTTTCGTGCAACGCTCCGCTGGAAGAATATCGCTTCGTCAGTCAGGTTGCGCAACGCGCGGCTAAGGTGACTCTGATCGGACCTGATCGAATTTCGCAACGCTTCGATTGGCAGAACTCCAGTGCGATCTATTCTAATATGGATGAATTCATGGCCGACGTCGTGAAAGTCGAGAGAGAAATGATCGGCGCATTGGTCGCCGCCGGCTGCCGCTATATTCAAATCGATGCGCCCGGATATACTGCCTACGTCGACAAACCGTCCCTCGATGCAATGCGCGCGCGCGGTGAAAATCCGGATGAGAACTTTAATCGCTCATTGAAGGCTGACAATGCAGTCATCGATGGCTTCGATAACGTGACTTTCGGAATTCATCTTTGCAGAGGCAATCAACGCAGCATGTGGCATCGGGAAGGCACATATGATGAGATTGCTGAACGAGTTCTCAATGAATTGAAGCACGATCGCTTTTTATTTGAATATGACACGCCGAGAGCCGGAGGATTCGAGCCGCTACGGTTCCTGCCCAAGGGGAAGATCATCGTTTTAGGGTTGGTTAGTACAAAAGTGCCGCAGTTGGAAACCATCGAAGAGTTGAAAAAGCGCATTGATCAGGCAAGCCAGTATGTACCTCTGGAACAAATTGCCATTAGCCCGCAATGTGGTTTTTCCTCGGATGTGGTCGGCAATTTGATCAGCGAGGATGATCAGAAACGAAAACTGGCGATGGTAGCGGAAACCAGCCGACAGATATGGGGCTGATAATTTGCTGCCTAGATAGATCTCACGTCTAAAATCACCATTTCTGCATCAATTTACAGTGAGGGGGCTTGACGGCTACACCCCACAATGGGAGCTCAACGCGCATGAACAACAACGAAAGCGAACGTATTCGCCAGGCAATCCGCGATGTGCCCAATTTTCCAAAACCGGGGATTCTATTCAAGGATATCATGCCATTGCTTGGTAACGGTCCGCTGTTCGCCAAAACCATCAACATCTTAGCAGATCGTTATCGCGACCAGAGAATCGATACGGTTTTAGGGATTGAATCACGAGGTTTCATTGTCGGTGCGGCGCTTGCCTATACATTGAATGCCGGATTTAGCGCCGTTCGCAAACCTGGAAAGTTGCCTTACGATACTCATAGCACTAGTTATGACTTGGAATACGGCACGGATTCCCTGGAGATCCACACCGATGCGATTCGGGCCAACGCCCGCGTGGTGATTGCCGATGATTTGATTGCCACTGGCGGAACCGCTGCTGCGACCGCCGAATTGGTCTCGAGACTCGGCGCTAAGGTGGTGGAGTGCGCGTTCGTGATCGAACTTTCCTTTTTGAAGGGCCGGGACAAGTTGCGGCCCTATGATGTATTTTCGATTCTCCAGTACGACGACGAATAGCATGCAAGCGGCTGTTTTTGCGCGCTTTCGTTCCTTGACAACCCTCTGTCAACCTCGGTAGAGTGAATCGAGCTTGCGAAAGCCTAACTTCCGCTCTCTCGCATCTTTGGGTTCATGCTGCACGTCTGCAGTCTGGTTAGGAATACCTGATGAAACGTATCGAAGAAATGAGTCTGTGGGAGCGCCTGTACTTCCCTGAGGTGATTCGAGGCCTGACAATAACCGGTTACCGGTTCTGGCGTAACTTGATCGTTCACGCCCTGCAAACACTCGGATTAGCAAAGAATATTCAAGCATCTGTGACTGTGCAGTATCCCGAAGAACGATCGCCTTACCCTGATACCTTTCGCGGCCGCCACCGGTTGACTTTGAAAGATGACGATTCCGTGCAATGCACCGCTTGTTTTCTTTGCGCCACCGCGTGTCCTGCTGAGTGTATCTACATCGAAGCAGGAGAGTATCCTGACAAGTCGGTGGAAAAATTTCCGATCCGCTATGAGATCGATACCTTGAGGTGCATCTATTGCGGCTTCTGTGTCGAAGCTTGTCCGTGCGATGCGATCAGGATGGATTCGGGCACTCATCCGGGCAACTTGGGGCTTAGCCGGAAGGATTTTGTCGAAGACAAAGAAACTCTGATGCAGCGCTCCCGAGATCTGGCGGAAAAAGGCAAGGAAGGCCTCTACGAAGAATACGTAAAACCGTACCGCAATGTCTGAGAATCGATTATAGATTAACCGCAATAGCGCAGCGCAGCTTCCTAGGAGGTATCGTATGTCAGAGGGAAACAAGCAGATTGGTTCAAATCAAAATGGGATCACCACTCAGCCATTGCCGGCATCGCACAAGCTTTATGCCCAAAGTCCAAGATTTTCGGATGTGCGAGTTGCCATGCGCGCGGTTCACTTATCGAGTAGCGGTAATGGGCATCTGAGCAACGGACACGGCGATCACAGCAACCCGCCGGTTACTATCTACGATACCTCCGGTCCTTACACCGATGTCAACGCCAACACTGAAATTAGAAAAGGTCTTCACCCGTTGAGATTGGAATGGATTAGGAGCCGCGATGTCGAAGAACTGGCGTCCAGCAGCTACCGCCCAGTAGGCGGCAAAAATGGTTCATACGGCGCCCAGACGGAGCGATTCCCGGATGCCTCGCGCCGGGCGATTTTGCGCGCTAAACCCGGCCGTAACGTGTCGCAAATGCACTATGCGAGGAAAGGCATAGTCACCCCGGAAATGGAGTACATTGCCATTCGCGAAAATCTCGGACGCGAGCGGGCGCTGGCAAACGGCACCAACGGCGCTGGACGCATCCACGGTGGCAACAGTTTCGGCGCATCGATTCCCGACTTCGTCACGCCGGAATTTGTCCGCGATGAGGTGGCGCGCGGGCGCGCAATTATTCCGGCCAATATCAATCATCCCGAGGCCGAGCCGATGATCATCGGCCGCAATTTTCTGGTTAAGATCAACGCCAATATCGGCAACTCTGCGGTTGCGTCTTCGATCGAAGAGGAAGTCGAAAAGATGATCTGGGCAACCCGCTGGGGTGCAGACACGGTAATGGATTTATCCACCGGCGCCGACATTCACGAGACACGGGAATGGATCTTACGCAACTCTCCGGTGCCGATTGGCACCGTGCCGATTTATCAGGCGCTGGAGAAAGTCGGAGGCAAAGCCGAGGAGCTCACCTGGGAAATCTTTCGCGATACCTTGATCGAGCAGGCAGAACAAGGGGTGTCGTACTTTACGATTCACGCCGGCGTTTTGCTGCGCTACGTGCCGCTGACCGCAAAGCGAGTGACCGGCATTGTTTCCCGGGGTGGATCGATTCTCGCAAAATGGTGCCTGGCGCATCATAAAGAGAATTTTCTCTACACTCGTTTCGAAGAAATTTGCGGGATCATGAAAGCCTATGACGTGTCGTTTTCCTTAGGCGACGGGCTACGCCCGGGTTCCATTGCCGATGCCAACGACGAGGCTCAGTTCGGTGAGTTGGAAACTCTTGGAGAGTTGACGAAAATCGCCTGGAAGCATGACGTACAGGTAATGATCGAAGGGCCCGGCCATGTGCCGATGCATCTGATTCATGAAAACATGACGAAACAGCTGGAACTCTGTCATGAGGCGCCTTTTTATACCTTGGGCCCACTGACGACCGACATCGCGCCTGGGTACGATCATATTACCAGCGGTATCGGCGCGGCGATGATCGGTTGGTACGGTACGGCGATGCTTTGCTATGTAACACCGAAAGAGCATTTGGGCCTGCCGGATAAGAAGGACGTTAAAGACGGCGTCATCACCTACAAGATCGCCGCCCACGCTGCGGATTTAGCCAAGGGACATCCGGGGGCGCAGATCCGCGATAATGCTTTGAGCCAGGCGCGCTTTGAGTTTCGTTGGGAAGATCAGTTCAATTTGAGCCTAGATCCTGAAACTGCCCGTGAGTTTCACGATGAGACCTTGCCGGCGCAAGGCGCTAAAGTGGCTCACTTCTGTTCGATGTGCGGTCCTCACTTCTGCTCCATGAAAATCACCCAGGATGTGCGCGACTATGCGGCACGAAAGGGGTTGGAAGATCAGGCCGCTTTGGATGCAGGGATGCAAGAGAAAGCCGAAGAGTTCAAAAAGACCGGCGGCAAACTCTATCATGAGCTGGCTGGCGATGGCGGCGGGATCTCCGAAGCCGCTTACAGCGCGGTCAAAGAATAAGCACAACGCTCTTGATTGGTTGCGAACGACTGGCCGGCCAATTGCCGGCCAGTTTTTTTTGGCCTTGATATGTATAGAGCGCTGTCAAAGCATCTCATAGGATTGAGCTATGCCTGTCCTCGTCTATGGCTTCGGACCTTATCGAGAATTCCGCAACAACATCACTGAGACGATCATCAAAGCTCTGTCGCCCTTTCCCGGACTCAGAACGGCGGTTTTTCCGGTGCGCTTTAACCGGCAACAGTTTATCGACGTGCTCGAGCTGCATAAACCCGATCATGTCATCGGCCTAGGGCAATGCACACGAGATCGAATTGAGGTCGAATCCAGAGCAATAAACCGCAAGCAAACTAGCGACATGGGTCCGGCCAAACCAATTCGTAAATCGGGCGCAGAATTTCTACCGACAACTCTCGACATCAACCTTGGCCCGAAGGTTGGTCATTCCGATACTGCCGGCGACTACGTCTGCAACTATTCGATGTACGTCATGCTGGAATACATCAGCCGCAGCGGACAGGACGTCAGGTTTGGGTTTTTACATATCCCGCACGACATTGATTCCGGAAGGGGCACCGCGCTCGTTACCCAGGCGATCGCGCAAATTCAGCTCAACTCGAAACGAGCATCTCGGAAATAAGCTCGCTGCAGTCACTGGGAGCCGATCACGGATCGTTTCTGTGGCTCGATGACAAGAGTGCGGCGCAAGCCCTTCAGAAACGCGCTCCGCTTCCGGACGCCGGGTAAAGAGTTGAAGTGCCGCAGCGAATTTCCTTCCGCAGAAGATCGCAACCCTGATACTAGTTACGAAAAAATAACGCAGCATGGCAAGCCGGGAATTGTGAGATGGCCAAGCGATCGAGTATTGTTAGTTGCGAAGGAGGGAAGCTCGAATTCGGCGTACAGGTCACGCTGCGGTAAGCCGTTTCAAAGCCTCAGCATACTTATCCTGAGTTTTCTTAACGATCTCCGGCGGTAATTCCGGCGGCGGCGACTTCATGTCCCAAGGTAGATTGAGCAGATAATCGCGGACAAATTGTTTATCAAAGCTATCAGGCGTTTTGCCCGGTCGGTATCCACCCGCCGGCCAAAAGCGAGACGAGTCCGGAGTAAGGACTTCGTCAATGAGGATTACCTGATCGGCTTCGAGGCCGAATTCGAATTTGGTATCAGCGATAATGATCCCTTTTTGCTCGGCCAACGCGCTCGCCCGATTGTAAATCGCAATGCTTAAGTCCCGCATCGCCTCTGCTCTTTTTTTACCGAGTTTTGTCAGCATGTCGTCGAAGGCGATATTGACATCATGCACGCCGATCGTAGCTTTAGTCGATGGCGTAAAGATCGGTTGCTCCAGGCGCGATGCTTCCACTAAGCCTTTAGGAAGCCGGATACCGCACACGCTGCCGGTATTCTGGTAGTCTTTCCAGCCGGATCCTGCCAGGTAGCCACGCACGATACATTCTACCGGAGCCGGCGAGCTCTTTTTGACCAGCATCGATCGGCCCTCCAATGTCGCTCGATATGGAAGGCACGCGGCGGGGAACTCGTCGACACAGGTCGTAATGAGATGATTAGGAGTGATGTCTTTTACTATGCCGAACCAGAATTCTGACAGGGCGGTCAAAATTTTGCCCTTGCCGGGGATTAATGTGGGCAACACGACGTCAAACGCCGAGATGCGATCAGTGGCGACTAACAAGAGGTTGTCGCCTAAGTCATAGATGTCGCGTACTTTGCCTCTGTTGAACAGACGCAAACCGGGAAGAGCTTCTTCGATCATCGAAATAGGCTCACTCGCTTTTGTGGACGGAGACGCAGGATGAGGACCGAGCGGCGTCACATCGTCGCCCAAACTGGCTACAAAAGTTCCTTAACTTGAGTTTCGTTGAAGCCGGTCAGCTTCTTTTTTCCTTTTATAAAGACGGGACGCTTTAATAGATTTGCGTCTTTTAACATGAGTCTGATGGCGTCATCCTTGGACGGAGGTTTTTGTTTCATGTTTTTTGCGCGGTATAGAGGAGTTCGCGTGTTCAAGAAGTTTTCGACGGGCTCATCTCCGATTATTTCACGCAATTCCTTCTCAGAGAACTGGTTCTTACCGTACTCGCGCTCTTCGAAATCTACTTTGTTTGATTGCAAGAAACTTCTTGCTTTCCGACAGGTCGTTCAGGTCGCCTTATAGATGAATCTCAGCTTCTCGGCCATGATCTATTCCGTGGTTTATTTGAAGAACCTGGCAACACGCTCGAACGCCGCCGGTTCCACTTCGTTGCGCACGGGCCATTCTGCTTTTTGTTTAAAAGGTATGGTCGCGTCGATAATCGCCACTGCATCGCCCAGCCAGCCACGAAAACTTTGGACCTCACGGATGATCTCGATATCTTTGTCCCAGTGCACGCGAGTGGCGACGGCCCACATGACTTCGCGTTCGTTAAAGACGTCGATGTCTTCGTCGACAATTACGGCGAGTTTCAAGTTCGGCATTTCGACAAATGCCTGCATGCCGGCCTTGTTCGGTTCATTCTCGAACTCTTTCTTGATGGATATGTAGCAAATGCAACGGCCGCAGCCCGAAGCCGCGAGATGGATTGCTTTTATACCAGGAACATTTTTCTTGATGACGTTGTAAGTGCTGCCTTCTTTGGGAATGCTGCCGAGATTCCAGTGGTCCATATGCCCAGGCCAGAAGTCTTCGACAATACCGCCGCGCCGGTGGGTGATTGCGGTGACCTCTATTACGGGTACGTCCATTTTCGGTTGTGCGTAACCGAGAATTTCGCCAAATGGGTTTTGTGGTTTTCGCACGCCAGGAAGGATTTCTCCTTCAATGATGATCTCAGCATCCGCTGGCACCATAAATTCATCACCCCAGGTTGTGGACGGCGTCAGGCGTAGCGGCTCCCGCAAAAACGCTGACGCGGTGAGGTAATCATTATTTCCCATCGCCGTCATGGCACAGGACGAGAGATAGAACGCGGGGTGATGTCCCAAAATAACGATTACAGGCGCGCGAAGGTTTTGCTCCTCATATTCGCAGGCCATCGCTTCTAGGTGGTGGTGTTTGTGCGCGGAGAAACTCATATGCTTCGGATCGTGAAACTTATTCTTTGTGAATGTGATATCGTAAAACTCGCTATTTAGTCCCTTCATCGCGCAGGTCATCGTGTGGTAAGGACCCGCGTCACCTTTTTGATGCATGGGCATGGGGAGAATGCGCAGATCGGCCTTGTCACCCGTTAGAACAACTTCTTTGACCGGCGCCTTAGCCGAGCTGATAATCTCTACCTTACCCTGCTGCTGTTCGAGTTTCGCCACTTCGAGACTGACGTCCATGGGCGATTCGATGTCGCCCATGTCCAGCGAGTCGGCGACGTATTGGCGCGTAACCCACGGGTTATAGAACATCGGGAACTCAGATTTCTGACCGTTGAGCGCCGGCACGTTTTCAAACAAAACCATCTTCGGCTCATTGCGCACGTCAAGGTGTTTTAGATAGGCGACGGTTTCATAATTATTGGCGTCAACAAAGTTTTTCTCGCGAATGACGGCCCCTTCACGTTTGGCCCCCTCTTGCGCGATAAAGCTTGGTAAATCCTTAGCCATGCATTTCTCCTGTCCTATGTTGGGAAATATTCTATTACTTAGTCGAATCGCCGGGGTACTTCAAGGGTTAGGTTTACTGGAGGAGTCGCCCGGCCGAGCAAGTTTCTTTCTCCAGCCCGACCGCCACAGCAAACTGATCATGCGACGCATCTGCGCGGTCTTTTTACGGCTAGATGGAAACCAGGGCATCTCTTTTTTCAATCCGAAGCGGTCGATCACGATTGTTTTCTGATAGCAGTACTTGCGGATGCCTTCGGGACCGTGACGTCGGCTGAAACCACTGTCCTTGACCCCGCCCATGGGAGCCTCCGGGATGATATAATTGACCAAACCGTCGTTGATACACACCGTCCCGGTGTAAAGACGTTGTGCCATTTGCCTGGCTTTAACTCTGTCGCGACTAAATACAATCGCGTCCAGCCCGTACCGGGAGTCATTAGCGAGCCTGACGGCCTCATCGGCATTGGCAACTTTCATGATTGGGATCACGGGACCGAATGTTTCATCCTGTATGATGCTCATATCGTGGGTGACGTTGACCAGCACAGTCGGCTCGTAATAAAGGCCCCGAAAACTCGGATTAGCTCGTCCGCCGGTGAGGACCGTCGCGCCTTTATCGATCGCATCTTCGACTTGCGCAACGACTTTTTTCAGTTGTTCTTCTGAACTCATACTGCCAAGTTCGACTTCTTCACCGCTGGAACCTTGACGCAACTGCTTGACGCGGTCGACGACTTTCCCCACAAACGTTTGATAGATCGGCTCCTCGACGTAAACCCGTTCAATGGATGTGCAGACTTGGCCGCAATTCATCAAAGCGCCCCAGACACAGACATTGGCGGCACGTTCAAGATCGGCGTCTTTTAGGACGATCATCGGATCTTTACCACCGAGCTCCAGCGAGATCGGGATCAAGCGGTCGGCGGCGCGACGCATAACATGTTTACCGACCTCCACGCTGCCGGTGAAGGAGATCATGTCGGCATTGTCGATTAGGGCTTCACCTGTCTCCGCGCCACCGATCACGACCTGCAGGAGATTGTCCGGAAAACCCGTTTTTTGCGCCAACTCGGCCACGAATAGAGCGGTGAAGGGCGTTAGCTCTGATGGCTTGATGATCACCGCGTTGCCTGCCATCAACGCAGGCACCGCATCGCCGGCGGTTAAGACTAGTGGAAAGTTCCATGGGCTGATGATTCCGATCAAACCCAACGGCTGATAGGTCGAGAGAACCTTCTTCACTTTGAAGAGATGTGGCCGGATCTTACGCTGCTTCAGCCACTTCTCCGCACTCTTGGTCCAGAAGCCTATAGTATCGCAGAGGTAAAAAAGCTCGTTGCCAAACACGTCACCGCGGGGCTTGCCGGTTTCGGCTGTAACGATATCGGCAAGTCGCTCTTGTTCGTCGATGAGTAAGTCGCGAAAGCGCCGCAGTGCTTTGGCTCTATCTTCGAAACTTTTGGCCTGCCATTCAGCCTGCGCTTGGCGCGCGCGGGCAGTGGCGGCGGCGACCTCAGCCGCCGAGTCAATCGGCAATTCGCCGACAAATTCCATAGTTGCTGGATTGCGAACTCGAATTGTTTGATTACTCACGAATTATCTCTAACAGGTTGGCAGCAGAAAATCCTCTTTTCTGCAAACCATAACACAAACGCATTGTAAATGGCGCGAGGTCGTCTTAGTCGGGACACGGCTGGTTCTCTTCACAAAATTTTTTGGCTGCCACAGATATCGATCGGCTCAACGGTAATGCCACGGGCCAGTTGAGCCCGGGCACGGGTGAGGCCGATTATGCTTGTTGGTAGTGTTGGTACTGTCTGGTATTCAGGCAGGCCGAATTTTCCTACCACCGAGGAATGTTGATCATGCGCCCGCCGGATTTATGGGGTATATGCGTACCTCTTTGGTGACGAGCTACAACTATTCGCTAGGTCAACAGTTTATACCCCGTTGAATCATCGGCATCTTCGATCATGCTTAAGCCGAAGTCGCGGCTTTGTTTACAAGGATATGGATGCCGCGCCATGCCTATTCCTGAGCAGGAGAATATCTTTTCATATTTCATTTTTGCTTCGGACTTCCACCTGCGAAAAGATACTTCATCCCGACCGCGCTTAAATCTGCGACCGGATTCAAGTGAGCCGGGTTCGGAAGGCAAGTGCAACTTTGGACCCGTTTTTGGCAAATTGTACACCGATGGCTTAACCGATACCGATGCCGCCGCCAGTTGCCCTGGCAACTGTATCGTTCAACATAAGCGAGAGACCTACCAAAGGTCACTGATAACTACCTATCATCACAAAAAAGCACAAATAAGGAATAAGCGCGGCCGACGCTGTCCCATAGCTGGTATTGTTATTGCTCGGCTTAGTACAGCGGTAGTTGATTTTACTCGGACCTCAAGTTGCCCTTCTTGATATTAGCGAGCGTTTCAAAGCCGAGCTAGGAGTTAATAGTTTATGGATGTTACGCAACTTTTGGCCTTTGGCGTTGAACAGGGAGCGTCAGATTGCCATCTGAGCGCGGGTGAGCCGCCGATGCTTCGCGTGCACGGAGACTTAAAAAAACTGGATTACCCGCCCTTGTCGCAAGAGGAAGTGCACAATCTAGTGTTCGACGTCATGACTGACTCGCAGCGCAAAAAATTTGAGGAAACTCGAGAGTGCGACTTTTCCTTTGAACTGCGTGAAATCGCGCGATTCCGCGTAAATGTCTTCTTACAGCGAAAAGGAGAAGCAGCGGTTTTTCGGACCATACCGACGAAAGTTTTCACTCTGGAAGAATTGGGAATGCCTCCCATACTAAAGCAACTCTGTGAGAAGGAGAAAGGGCTGATCCTAGTCACGGGGCCGACCGGATCCGGAAAATCCACGACACTGGCGGCGATGATCGACTACCTGAATAACGGTTTTGAGGGTCATATTCTTACTGTGGAGGATCCTATCGAGTTTGTGCACCCATCGAAGAAATGTCTCGTGAACCAACGCGAATTAGGTCCTCATACACACTCGTTTGCTAATGCTCTCAGAGCGGCGCTCCGTGAAGATCCCGATATCATCCTAGTCGGAGAATTGCGCGACCTGGAAACTATTCAACTCGCGCTGACTGCTGCCGAAACCGGTCATTTGGTATTTGCCACTCTGCACACCTCCAGCGCGCCCAAAACCGTCGATCGAGTCATCGACGTGTTTCCGCCCAACCAGCAAGCTCAAATCCGCGCGCAATTTGCCGAATCCATAGAGGCGGTGATCACTCAGACGCTGTTGAAGAAGAAGGGCGCCAGCGGCAGGGTGCCAGCGCTGGAGATCATGATTGGCACCACGGCAGTTCGCAACCTCATTCGGGAGGGTAAAATCCATCAGTTGCCGGGGACCATGCAGGTGAGCAAAAAAGACGGCATGCAGACCATGGATATGGCGCTGTTGGATATAGTGGCTCGTGGCCTGGTGACCAAGGATGAAGCTCAATCGCGCAGCTCGAATCCAAATCTTTTTGGCGCCGTCAACGCGGCTTCCGGGGCGCGCTGAGTTTAATAATCAGACGCACATTTGTGAGGTGAGGAAGTGTTGAATCTCGAAGAGTATTTCAGGGCCATGGTGGAGAAAGACTCCTCTGATCTTTACCTTACGGTGGCTCGACCTCCGATGTATCGGGTCAACGGTAAGGTTCAGGCGAGCGAGCATGAACCCTTTACCCCTGAATCGCTCGAAGATCTGGCAAAATCGTTCATGAATCAGGAACAGTGGGAGGAATTTAGGCAGAAGAAAGAACTGAATCTCGCTCTATCTTTACCGAAAATAAGCCGCTTTCGGGTCAATGTTTTGCGTCAACGTGGCTCCATTGCAATCGTTGTTCGCAAAATCAAGGTCGACATCCCATCCTTTGACACGCTCGGCTTACCGCCCAGTATTGAGAGACGTAGCGATGTTGAAAAGAGGTCTGGTGCTGGTTGTCGGTGCGACGGGTTCGGGTAAGTCGACCACCTTGGCGTCGCTGATAGATCTGCGCAACAGCAATGATGAGGGACATATCATTACCGTGGAAGATCCGATTGAATTTGTTCACAAACATAAGAATTCGGTAGTGACCCAGCGCGAGGTTGGCTTTGACACTAACTCGTTCCAGAGCGCCTTGGAAAATGCCATGCGACAAGCGCCGGACGTTATCTTAATTGGTGAGATTCGTACCTCCGAGACTATGGAGGCTGCGATAACTTTCGCCGACACCGGCCATCTATGTTTCGGAACTCTGCACTCAAACAACGCTAACCAGTCATTCGAACGGATACTTAATTTTTTTCCGCCGGAGCGATACTCGCAGGTGCTCTTGCAACTGTCGTTGAATTTGCGGGCTATCGTTTCTCAACGGCTACTCCCCGCGGTCGGCGGTGGACGCGTTGCGGCAATTGAGATTCTTTTGGATACACCGCGAATGAAGGATCTAATAAAAAAAGGCGAGATTGACACGCTTAAGGAAGCGATGGAGCAGGGAATTCGCGAAGGTTGTCAAACATTCGATCAAGCACTGCTCGTTTTATATCAAGCAGGAAAGATTACGATCGGGGAAGCTTTGGCCAATGCGGATAGCGCCAATAATTTACGCTTGAAGATTAAGATGGCCGGGCTAGTTGCCGATGACGCAGTCGAAGGAAATCCGTTGCAGGCAAATCCGGAATCCGGCGGAGAATCAAAAGCTGATGTCGTGGGCGCTAGTAATGTATTTCGCCTCCAGGGAAGATAGACAGCGAACGAGATGACTATCGGTGATAGCGAGGTTCGCGGCCTCGCGCAAATCCACTCATCGCCGATGCGTCTGTAACGATGACTGACCGAGGAGTTAGAAGTTGACCTTTGGAGGAAGATGATGGAGATTAAGAGATTACTTCAGGTGATGGTGGAGAAGGAGGCTTCTGACGTTTATCTCACCGTTGGCAGTCCTCCTATGTACCGTATTGAGGGGATCGTTCAACCTATAGGGGACGTTGAATTTGCACCGGCAGATCTGGAGAAGCTGGCGGAATCGGTCATGAGCGAAAAACAGTGGCAGGAGTTTAATGCAAAACTAGAGATGGATTTAGTCCTTGTCCTTTCAATTCCTGATCTCAGCCGATTCCGTGTCAATGTTTTGCGGCAGCGTGGCTTCGTCGCGCTGGTAATTCGCAGAATCAGATTCGAGATCAGATCCATCGATGAATTAAAGCTGCCGCAGATACTGAAACAGATCGTCATGAGAAAGGCCGGCTTGGTCCTGGTGGTCGGCGCGACCGGATCCGGTAAATCCACCAGCCTGGCTGCCATGATCGATCATCGTAACTCATCCGCTCCGGGACACATCATCTCAGTGGAAGACCCGATCGAATTCGTTCATCCTCACAAAAGATGCATCGTCACCCAGAGAGAGTTAGGGTTTGACACCCATTCCTTTGGAGACGCGCTCAAGCGTGCAGTTCGGCAAGCGCCCGATGTCATCCTCATCGGTGAGATCCGCGACAATGATTCCATGGAGGCGGCGATTACTTTCGCCGACACCGGTCACCTTTGTATGGGCACGCTTCATTCAACCAACGTCAATCAATCGTTCGAACGTATCCTCAATTTTTACCCGGCGGACCGGCACTCACAGATTCTCATGCATCTTTCTTTGAGTTTACGCGCCGTCATTTCGCAACGTTTAATTCCATCGGTGGATGGAGCGCGGGTGGCGGCAATTGAGATTATGATGGATACCCCACGGATTAAAGATCTGATTAAGCAAGGAGACATCGACAGCCTTAAAGAGGCCATGGAACAGGGAATTCAGGAGGGTTGCCAAACGTTCGACCAAGCGCTGTTCACTCTATACAAGGAAAACAAAATCACTCTCCAGCAAGCCTTGATGAATTCAGATAGCGCTAATAACCTGCGCCTTAAGATCAAATTGGAGGGTCTAACCGGCGACGATGCCCTCGACAAGTTGCTAGAAAAGGGAAGTGCCTCGTCGACAAAAGGCGGATTGCAGATTCAAGGTAGTGAACGAATGGGCAGTAATTTCCGCAGGATCTAGCGCCGGCAAATGCAGTGGCTATCCGAGCAGATCTTTCTTGACTTACAACAAGGCCACACGTACATAAGCAAGTTTATGCGTCGGTTTATAATTGTAGAATAGGCAAAAAAATCAGTTTTTTCTCTACCGGCAATGGCAATTAAGAAATGATACTTGGTACCCATGGCTGACCAAACAGTTTACGCTCTTTTACTTCGCCCTGTGGGGCAACTGCTCGAGGCGCTGCGCATTGAATCGTTCTCTCTGTCCGTCGAGAACGAGGATTTGGTGGTGCGTGACAAAACTCCGGGACGGAAGCAGATCACACCACGTGAGAAAGCTCTTCTCGCTGAATGGCAGGTAACGCATACTCGACCGCAAGACAAGGAAGGAGCGTTGAAGTTGGCGAGCGGTATTCTGGAGTGGCGCATGACCCCGGCTGACATTGACAGGCTCGAGCGAGAAGGGCAATCACGCCGGCGCAACCCTAATCTAACTCCGGACATTCACTCTGTCTCGCAAATGCTGCGAGTGGTCGGCGCGCTCGTCGATCATAAGAACGGAAGGCTGTTACAGCTTACCAAGGAAGATCAAAAGCTGACGTTCGAGTATGAACTCTTAAGCGGTAAGAAAGTCGCGGAAGAATTGGGAGTGCCGGCTCTTTACGATCTATGGGTCCGTATCTATCGAAGACAGAGTCCGAAATAAATAGCCGAAGCACTGATCAGCCGGTTCAATTCTGAAAACTGAACCGAAGGCGACGACAAGAAGAATATCGCTTCAGGGAATTCGATAAAGTTAGGGGTTTCGCGTTGAATAGCAGTCACAGTTATACACAGTTGCTTCGTCCGGTAGGTCAAGCGCTGGAGTCACTCCAAATGGAATCCTTTTCATTGACGATGGAAGGCGACACGGTTATTGTTCGGGGGCGCAAGCACAGAGATCAAGCGGTTAATAACCTGTCCCAGCGGGGATTTTGGCAACTATTTCGTTCTAATCGACCTGCCGAGGTCGACGAATGGGAGTCGGTTGAGCTGCGCTATACGCCCGAGCAGTTAAGTCATATGGACGATGAGGGACGATCGAAGCGCGGTAATCTTGGCAGCCCCGATGCTCACTCGGCCTCGCAGATCGTTCGCGCTGTGGGAGCGCTTGTCGATCAGAAACAAGCGCGGCTACTGTCGGTTCGCAAGGACGAAGAAAAAATCGAAATCGAATACGAGTCACCGCAGAAGGGCACCGTAACAGAGGATTTCACGGTGGCGACGCTGTACGAGTACTGGGTGCGGATGTATTTGAAGCGTAGTAATCGTCTAGAGCAGAGCAGATAATTCGACGATCCGGCTCGCCGCGCAGAGTAGGGTGATCGACGACGCCCACCTTCATCTCTTCTTCTCAGAAAATAGCCCCATCAGTTTTGCGATCGGATCAAAGTACCTGTCGACGATGCGTTCTTTCAAAGGAATTATAGCATTGTCCGTAATATGTATGTGTTCGGGACATACCTCGGTACAGCATTTGGTGATATTACAGAAACCGATTCCGGCTTTCTGCTTGATTAAATCGATGCGATCATTGGTATCGAGCGGATGCATCTCCAAAGCCGCCAACCGCACAAAGAGCCGTGGTCCGGCAAACTTCTTCTTGTTATCCTCGTGATCGCGAATGACGTGACAGACGTTCTGGCATAGAAAACATTCGATGCATTTATGAAATTCTTGTACGCGATCGATGTCTTCTTGAAACATGCGCCGAGTGCCATCGGATTCCTTTGGTTTTGGCTTGAAGGCTGGGACCTGCCGTGCCTTTTCGTAATTGTACGAGACATCAGTGACTAGGTCACGAATAATCGGAAACGTTTTGATCGGGGAAACGGTGATCGTCTCGCCGGGCTGAAACGTGTTCATTCGAGTCATGCACATCAGCCGCGGTTTGCCGTTGATCTCGGCGCTACAGGAGCCGCACTTCCCGGCTTTGCAATTCCAGCGAACCGCCAAATCATTTGCATGTTGCGCCTGAATGGCGTGGATGACGTCCAGCACCACCATGCCTTCGCCGGCCTCCACCCGGTAGTCTCTAAATTCGCCCCCGCTGACATCGCCTCGCCACACTTGCATATGCACTTGTTGTGCAGCCATTACTTTTTCTCCTCAAGCAATATTTTCAATTCATCGGGCATCTCCGGAAGAGGTTCTTGTGAAGCCGTCAGGTCGCCGTTCTTTCGTCGAATGACGATATTAGTTTTGGCGAACTTCGGGTCGGTATTCGGATAATCGTCCCGCGTATGTCCACCGCGGCTTTCTTTGCGCTCGATTGCCGCAATGGTGGCCGCTTCTGCAAACGACAGCAGCGAATGAAGATCCAGCGCGAGATGCCAGCCTGGGTTATACTGCCGATTGCCCCCCACTTTAAGATTGCGTGCGCGCGCTTTCAGCCGGCCGATGACATCAAGAGCTTTCTTAAGCTCCGACTCGGTGCGAATGATGCCCACCAAGTTCTGCATGCAGTCCTGTAAGTCTGCATGCACTGAATACGGGTTTTCGTTGCCCTTACTTTCAAAAGGTGACAATAGCTCTCTGGCATACAGGTCAATTTGGCCGGCATCTACATTAACGGCGCGATTGGCCTTGGCATACTCCGCGGCGTACAGGCCCGCGCGCCGGCCGAACACCAACAGATCCGAAAGCGAATTGCCGCCGAGACGGTTTGCGCCGTGCAATCCCGCGGCAACTTCACCTGCAGCGAACAGGCCAGGGACACTAGTCGCGGTGCTGTCTGCGTCTACTCTCACCCCGCCCATGCTGTAGTGGCAAGTCGGGCCCACTTCCATGGGCTCCTTGGTGATGTCAACGTCTGCGAGCTCCTTGAACTGATGATACATCGACGGGAGGCGGCGTTGGATGTAGTCGGCTGGCCGGCGGGAGGCAATGTCTAAAAATACTCCGCCATGCGGCGTGCCGCGGCCGGCTTTGACTTCGGAGTTGATCGCGCGTGCGACCTCGTCGCGGGGCAGTAGGTCGGGGGTTCGCCGGTTGTTCCTCTTGTCTTCATACCAGGCATCCGCTTCCTTTTCCGTGTCAGCCGTTTCGGCGCGAAAAAACTCCGGGATGTAGTTGAACATGAATCGCTCATTCTTGGTGTTCTTGAGCGTGCCCCCATCACCCCGCACCCCTTCTGTCACTAGGATCCCACGGACGCTTGGCGGCCAGACCATGCCGGTAGGATGGAATTGCATAAATTCCATGTCCATCAAATCAGCACCTACATCCATGGCCATGGTTACGCCGTCGCCGGTATACTCCCAAGAGTTGGACGTAACCTTCCAGGCTTTGCCGCCGCCGCCGGTTGCGAGCACGACGGCCTTGCACTTGAAGACGATGAATTTGCCGGTTTCCCTCCAGTAGCCGAAGGCGCCACTGATCTTTCCGCCGTCCATCAGTAGTCGTTGAAGGTTGCACTCCATGTAGACGTCAATGCCCTTGTGAACCGCGTGCTGTTGAAGCGTGCGGATCATTTCGAGGCCGGTGCGGTCGCCGACATGCGCCAGCCGAGCATAACGGTGTCCGCCGAAATCGCGCTGCAAAATCAGACCATCGTGGGTCCGGTCGAACAGCGCACCCCATTCTTCGAGCTCAAGTACGCGATCCGGCGATTCTTGGGCGTGGATCTGCGCCATCCGCCAGTTGTTGAGAAGCTTGCCACCGCGCATGGTATCGCGAAAATGAACCTTCCAGTTGTCTTCCGGATAAACGTTGCCCATGGCCGCGGCGATGCCTCCTTCGGCCATAACGGTGTGAGCCTTGCCCAAAAGTGATTTGCAGACTAGGGCGGTTCTGGCTCCTTGTGCCGAAGCCTCTACCGCGGCGCGCAGGCCGGCGCCTCCGGCACCGATAATGACTACATCGTAGTCGTGGGTTTCATACTTTTCTTCAGCCATTAAAAGAACCTCAAATCCTGAATGACGCCCATCGATAGCAGCCGGACGTAAAGATCAGTCAAAGCAACCCAAATCAAACTTACCCAGGCGTACTCCATATGCCGCCCGTTAAGCCGGCTTATTAAATTCCAAACCTTGTATCGCGTTGGCGCGCTATGGAATGAATCGACGTAACCACCGCACACATGCCGGCATGAGTTGCAAGAAAGACTGAACAGGGTCAGAAGAATAGCATTGACGAGGATGACGACGGTCCCTAAACCCATGCCGAAACCATCCGGGAATTGAAATGCCAAAACCGTGTCCCACCAGAGAAAAGCCAAAATCAAGATCGATAAATAGAAGAAATAGCGGTGAAGATTTTGCAACAGGAACGGGAAGCGGGTTTCACCGCTGTAGGATTTCGAGGCGTCCCGCACAGCGCAAGCCGGAGGCGATAAGAAAAAAGATCGATAATAAGCTTTGCGATAGTAGTAGCAGGTGGCGCGAAATCCGCCCGGAATCCATAAAATCAAGAATGCCGGCGACAGATTCCACCACGAGCCCACCAGCGGAACGGAAACATGAGCGCAGTTTTCCGCGATGCACGGCGAGTAGAACGGCGACAAGTAAGGCGCCACATAGTAATGGGCATTCTGCAAGGCCGCCCAGGTAGCGTAAATGGCGAAACCGCCGAGCACTAGAACCACCATCAGCGGCTCTTTCCACCAGGTATCTTTTCGTAACGTACGGAACTGGTCTAGGGTTAGAGTTTTATCGCTCACGTTTGCGTCCTTTAAAATTTACTAGTTCATTCTATTCGGCGTAGCTGTTGCCGTTAAACTCGCGCAAGCTGAAGATTTTCAAACAGGACATTCGATTGATCCTAAGCCGCGGTTTAGCTCAAATCGAAAACAGGAAACCGTGGCTCTCGCTTCAGTGGAACTGTGGCAGGCGACTGCTGATGCGCAAGGGCACTTACTTGGCCGCGGCGGTTTCCTCTTTTAGTTATCCGCTTCTTCTAGTTTCATGTAAGTTTCAACGATCTACGGAAAAATTCTTTTGATCACTGGTGATTTTCTTCACATCTTACGCAATGTCCGCACCGTCACTTGCCGCAAAAAGGGCTCTCACCATTATGGTTGTTGATGCAAAGATAAATTTACGTGTTAGCCGGCTGTGGCCGTTGACACCTCAAAACTCCTTTCAATAATATGGATTAAGCTCGGCTTATAACAGAAAAAAAACTGCTTTGCACGCGCTGACTTACTGCTCCTTTTCTCGTCCCGGCATGGTCATGCTCCACGGGTCCAAAGCTTTGTCGAGTTGCTCCGGAGTAAGCGCAGTCTTGAGCTGCGCCACTCCCGAACGGTCTTGCCGGTCGCAACCGCTTCATGCGCAACGGCCGCGATGGCATCATAACCGATTAACGGAGCCAGCGCGGTTACCATGGCGAGGCTTGTTTCAACCAGCTCCCTGCAACGAGGTTCGTTCGCCTCGAACCGATGACGCATTTTTCAGTCAATGCATTGATTGCATTAGCGGTAAATTCAATCGCCTCCAGCAGTTTAAGCGTAACAACTGGCATCGTCACATTCAATTCGAAATTCCCCGTTTGGCCGCGAAGCGTATTCGTCGTGTCGCAGCCGACGACATGAGCCGCGACTTGGATGACCGATTCACAGAGAACCGGATTGACTTTGCCCGGCATGATCGCCGAACCGGGCTGTGTGTCCGGTAACCCGATCGCGCCGATCGCGCAGCTCGGTCCCGAAGCAAGCCAACGTAGATCATTAGCTATTTTGATCAAACTCACCGCCAAAGTCTTGAGCGCCCCGCTGACATGGACCGAGGCATCCCGTCCCGCCTGTGCCTGAAAGTGATTCTCCGCCTCGCGAAAGGGGAGGCCGGTCTCTGCGGAGATGATTTTTGATTGCTTGCGCAGCAAATTGCGGATGGGTATTGATGCCGGTGCCCACCGCCGCGCCGCCAAGAGCAAGTTCTTGCAGGCCTTTCGCGGCATCTTGGATGCGTTCGATCGCAAGCTCAATTTGGCGCCCATAACCGCTAAATTCTTGACCCAATCGAATCGGCGTAGCGTCATTCAGGTGCGTCCGGCCGATCTTCACAATCTTCGAAAACTTCTGCCTTTTGTTGCAGCGGGCTTTCGAGGCGAATCAGACCCGGCAAAAGATTTTTGCTGATCGCTTCAAGCGAGGCTATGTGAATAGCAGTGGGGATGACATCGTTACTCGATTGCCCGATATTCACATGAGCGTTCGGGTGAATTTCTTTGCCGCCGCGATTTTTTCCAATCAATTCGAGCGCGCGGTTGGCAATCACCTCATTGGCGTCCATGTTGGTGGAAGTCGCTGATCCGGTTTGAAAGATTTCGACAACAAACTCGGTGTCGTGTTTTCCTGGGACAACTTCCCTGGCAGCATCATGGCTGGCGCCGGCGATTTGGCTATCTAACAAGCCCAGAACCTCATTGGCCACGGCAGCGGCATATGCAACCAGACCTAATCGATGGATGAAGATGGCCGGGAAAACCACTCCGCTGATCGGAAAATTCTCCACGGCGCGCTGAGTCTGCGCTCCATAGTAGGCGGTCTTCGTAGGCGCTCTTCGACACCCGCACCTTACCCATGGAATCGGGCTCGATACGGTACTCATTTGTGTCCATGTTCTCTCCCTTTGGCGGCGTGTTTTTGGAGGGCACGGTGAGCAAGCCACCCCCGTAGTGACTCGATGACTGGAGTTGGTTTTCTATCGCGTCAATGGCAAAAAATAGTCTAACGGGGCCAACCCGCTACGGCAAGTATCTGCGAGGTTTGGATTTGAGCGTATTGCGTCTGTAATTATTGAGCGATAATCAGGATTAACTTTTAGGCAAGCCAACCTTCTTACCTGTTCAACCGTGGACAGCCGCTCCATCTCATGTGCGCTACTGAATCGATGCAGGTTGTGAGATAGTCGTCTCATCAATTAGTGGAGGTCGGAACGGTGGCTATTGATGAGCTTGCTAAAGCGCTGGATGCATCGAATACACGGATTGTGCAATGTCGAAGGTGTCCGCGGCTGGTTCGCTGGCGTGAAACTTGTGCTAAGATTCCACCGCGGCGCTATCATGGAGTTAAATATTGGGCCAAACCGCTTGCTGGATTCGGTGACCCTCACGCCCGGCTTTTAATCGTCGGGCTTGCCCCCGCAGCCAACGGTGGCAACCGGACTGGACGGATGTTTACCGGAGACAGAAGCGGTGACTGGCTTTACGGCGCGCTCCATGCATTCGGATTTGCCAACCGGCCGACATCGGAACATCGCGATGACGGTCTGGAGTTAACCAACTGCTATATCACCGCCGCGGTTCATTGCGCGCCGCCGTTGAATAAGCCTGCGTTGATCGAGTTTGAAAGGTGCCGCCCTTTTCTTGTTCACGAAATAAATTTAATGAAGCAGGTTCGCGTGGTCGTCGTTCTTGGAAAAATCGCTTTCGATTCTTTTCTAAAGGCGTATAAAGAAGCGGGCAGGATGATTCCAAATCCGCGACCGAAGTTCGGACATGGGATTGCGACAGCTCTGCCGGGTGACGTTACGTTGATCTGTTCCTATCACCCCAGCCAACAAAATACTTTCACTGGTAAGTTAACGCAGCCGATGTTCTATAGCGTTTTCGACCTTGCTAAGGCGCTGCTGTGAATTTCCATAACGACATGCTGAAGGTCTCGTGCGACTTCCGTGATTGCGCCGACCTGAAATATTCAACGAATCGTCACTCTTTACTGCCAAAGAGACACCGGCATTGCTATCGAAATTCAACTATGCGCGATCCTGCCGCTCTGGTTTCCGCCGGTGTCTTAGTGTTACGTTGGAACGGTGTACGAAATCCTGAAAGGTCAAAATTGTCGAAGGGATATCCATGGGTGCACCGATAGAAAGCCAATATGAGAATGTTGCGGCCGAACTGCGCAAGCGGCTTGAAGGAGAGGTCAAGTTCGACCGTTATACGCTTCTGCTGTATTCAACCGATGCGTCGATTTACCAGATTGAACCCATCGGTGTTGTCGTGCCGCGCCATAAGGGTGACGTGCAGGCAGCTATTGAGATCGCGAATCGGTTTCAGGTTCCGATTCTCTCCAGAGGCGGCGGTACGTCGCTTGCCGGGCAGACAGTGGGCCATGCAATCGTGCTGGACTTCTCCAAGTACATGCGCAACGTCCTGGAGGTAAACAAGGAAGAGCTCTGGTGCCGGGTGCAACCCGGATTGGTGCAGGACGAGCTCAACGCCCATGTGCGTTCGATGGGTCTCCAGTTTGGACCCGATACCTCGACCTCCAATCGCGCCACCATCGCTGGGATGATCGGCAACAACTCGGCCGGCGCCCACTCACTGACTTATGGTAAAACCCTCGATCATGTCGTAGAGCTGACCGTGCTTTTGTCTGATGGAAGTGAGGTGGTGCTCAAGGATGTTTCTGCGGACGCCCTTGATCGCAAGATGCGAGCGGACGGTCTCGAAGGGCAACTGTACCGGGAGGTCTCCCGTTTAGCGGAAGAACACAAAAACGAAATCCTTGCACGCTACCCAAAGATCATGCGCCGGGTATCCGGGTACAATCTCGATGAGTTCATAAAGTCGCAGCCGTTTAACCTTGCGCGTATCATCACCGGCTCCGAGGGAACACTTGCCACGATTGTGGAAGCGAAAATGCGCTTAGTGGCGAAGCCCAAGTGGACGGCGATGGATGTTATACATTTTCATAACGATCAGGAGGCGCTCGAATGTTCTCAGCTGGTCTTGCAGACGGCGCCCTATGCGATGGAATCCACTGACAAGATGATCCTCAATCTCGCCCGCGGCAATATCGAACAGTCGCGCAAGCTGGGATTTATCCAAGGAGAACCTGAATCGTTACTGATGGTGGAGTATGCCGGTGAAACCGAGGACGAGGTTAAAGCGCAGGTGAGCAAGCTTGAAGATCTTCGCGCGGCACAGCGCATCGGCTATGCCGCTACCCAAGCTTACAAGCCAGAAGAGGTCAAAGCGATTTGGGGAGTTCGCAAAGCCGGGCTCGGTTTACTGCTCGGCACCAAAGGTGATAAAAAGCCCATCGCATTTGTCGAAGATACCGCAGTTGCGCCGGCCAAGCTGCCGGAGTTCATCAAGCGTTTCAAAGAAATCATCAGCAGCCATGACGCCATCGCCGGCTACTACGGCCATTGTTCGGTAGGCTGCATGCACATACGGCCGCTGATCAATTTAAAAGAGCCAGACGAAGTCGACAAAATGGTTTCCATTTCCAACGCGATTTCAGATCTGGTCCTCGAGTTCGATGGCGCCATGTCCGGTGAGCACGGTGATGGGCTGGCGCGCAGCCACTTCAATAAAAAACTCTTCGGCCCGGTTCTCTATGAAGCATTTCGTCAGATCAAACGCGCCTTCGATCCTAAAAATCGGCTCAACCCCGGAAAAATTGTCGATGCTCCGGCCATGACCGAGTCTCTCAAGATCCATCCGAAGTACCAAACTTGGATACCGCAGACCACCCTGGATTTCAGCGCGCAGGGCGGTTTCGCAAGAGCAGTCGAAATGTGCAGCGGTATGGGCGAGTGCCGAAAAAAACTCGAAGGCACCATGTGTCCTTCTTACATGGGCACCTTGGATGAGGAGCATTCTACCCGCGGCCGAGCCAATGCTTTGCGAACCGTTCTCTCCGGCAAGGTGCCTAAGGAAGATTTTACCGGCAAGCGGCTTCATGAGATCATGGATCTCTGTCTGGAATGCAAAGCGTGCAAAGCCGAATGTCCGTCCAACGTCGATATGGCGAAGCTCAAGTACGAGTTTCTCGACCATTACCACCGCGCCAATGGATTGCCGCTCCGCAACCGCCTGTTCGGCGGCATTGCGCGCTTGAATCGAATCGGCGCGGAGTTCGCGCCCATCGCCAACGGCATTGCCGGTTCCAAGTTCAACCGCTGGCTGATGGAGAAGCTTGCCGGTATTGATCGCCGCAGGCCCCTGCCAAAATTCGCCGGCCAAACTTTTGAGTCTTGGTTCGGTAATTACAATCCGGAAGGAGACGGCTCCAAAGGTGAGGTCGTGCTGTTTCACGACACCTTCAATAACTTTAACACGCCGGATGTCGCCATCGCCGCCACCTGTTTGCTCGAACATTTGAATTATCGTGTGCTACTGGCTAACAAACGATGCTGCGGCCGCCCGATGATTTCAAAAGGGATGTTGGGCGAAGCGAGAAACAATGCCGCATGGAACACCGATCAGCTTGCGCCATTTGCCGAACGCGGTGTTCCGATCATCGGGCTCGAACCTTCGTGCTTGCTAACCCTGCGTGACGAATATCCCGAATTTTTGCGAACCAGCGCGGCGAAGAAAGTGGCCCAGCAAAGCTTTCTTCTAGAGGAGTTTCTGGTCAACGAGATAGCGGCGGGCGGAATTTCAGTTGAATCTTCCGGACCCCGCGGCAAGGCGCTGCTGCACGGTCACTGCCACCAGAAAGCTCTGGTCGGAACGGCACCGAGCGTGGCGATTTTGAAAGCCGCGGGTTTCGAGGTTAGTGAAGTGGATTCAGGCTGCTGCGGCATGGCAGGTTCCTTTGGCTTTGAAAAAGAACACTATGATCTTTCAGTTACCATAGGCAATCGGCGACTTGCGCCGGCGGTCAAGTCGGCAGGGGAGGATGTGGAGATCGTCGCTCCCGGTATCTCTTGCCGGCAGCAAATCGAACACTTGACCGGTCGCAGGGCGAAGCATCCCGCCGAGTTGTTGTGGGAAACTTTAGTACCGACTGTTGAGGATCATTCAAGCTCAGCTGATCGAGCTATTCGTCGTAGCCACAATACTGTAGGAATACCTGGTTAGCCGAGCACGACTTTTCAATCCATGAATCGGATCGCAGTGGAAGCCCGTTCTCGCGTAGAGATTTGTACGAGTATTGAACGTTGAACCGTTCAGATTATGGTCATTGCGCGCGGGGAGAAAACAACCCCGCCGGAGCACACAACTCGAGACGGGGTTGTCGGTTAAAAACCGCAAGAGTTACTTTTTTCCGCCGATTTGGACTTCTCGGCAGTCTTCTCCTTCGCGCGCTCGGCCTTGGTCGCATCAGCTTTCGGTGATTCAGTTTTAGGCCGATCCGCTTTTCTTGGATTCAGAGCTCTTGGTTGATTTACCTGAATCGGAAGCCTTGCTCTTGGCTCCTTTTTTGGCCGGTTGATCGATCACGGTCTTGCCGGTGGTAGTCAGCTGCGGCCGGATTTGTTTCATCAGGCCGGGACCTATCCCAAAACTTTTTCCAGATCATCCACCGATTTGAAATTCCCGTTTTTGATTCGGTAATCGATAATATCCTGCGCGCGTTTCTCGCCAATCCTTTTATGCTGGTGAGCTCTTCTTTGGTCGCCGTATTGATATTCACTGCTGCCATGGCAAGGCCCGAGAGAGCAAACCACATCGCGAACGCCAGTAACAGTTTTCTCATATTGTCCTCCTTTGTTTTGCGTTCCCGCGAACGGCGTTGTTCCATTGGGCTTCATGGCACAGCAGTTTTGAGCCGGCAATACCCGATCCGGCCTGCTTCTGTTAATACAAGCTCGTCCGGGGTCGCGCGAAGATCAGTATTCGTCGAATCTTTCCAGGCCGGTGACCCAATCGCTCGGGCCGTGGAATAACACCCAAAAAGGCTTGCCAGCTTGGCGCCAATAATCGTTGGCAGATTGGAACACCTCTACGGCGCTGTGAAATACTTGAGGTTTACGTGCCGCCAGATGTTTCGAGTTTTCAAAGATGATCACCCAGCCTCGGCCATCGAGCCAGGAAAGATCGGTCAGGCAGTCATTGAGAGCATCCCAGTTCTTGCCAAACCAGTCAGGGAAGTTGAGCGCCCGTGCTACGCGGCCGAGAAGGCCTGATTTGCTGGCAAGGCCCTTCAGGTCGATTCTAATCACCGTAAGCCCGGCACCTGCGGCCGCTTGCTCGATTTTGTCCGGATCGCCGGTCAGCTGGCAGACATCGGATTGTTCGACATTAGCGAGCTTTCTTTCGCTCATGGTGACAAGCCTTTGCGAATTTTGCGGAATGTCCGGTAATGATCCTCGGTATAATAGCATTCACCGTTTTCACCGGCGACAATACGCCTGGCGCCCCGATCACGACGCCCCGGCGTCGGTACGGTAAATTCTCGATAGTAACCGCGTTTTTTGATCGGCAGGCGGCGCTCGAAATTGCCGAACACGGCGCCGTCGCGTTGATACGGAAAGGGCCCGCTTTTTTCGATCAACCGCAGAGTCGTTCGCGCTTCACTGGGTAATTCCTCGATGGCGATCTCTTTGATCCCTGTCTTTGGTTGATCTTGACCATAGACGGGTATCACCCAGCTGTGGAGCATTAGGAAGCTGATTAGAAGCGGAAATAACCTGATCATGCGCAGGGCACTGAGTGGCCGTGGTGTAGGGTTATTTGCTGAAGATTAGAGCAGTTGACGGACCGCGGTGGTCCAGTCACTGCGGTCTTGACGTGACCCGCACGAGGCCGAGTACATCCGCTACTCGGCCGAGAAGGGATTGACTACACCGCGTCCTCAGGCCGTTCGTATTTCGCTTTACCCAGCCGTTCTTTGATGGTCGGATAAGCAACGGTGAACACTGTTAATGCGATGAGCCCTGCAACCGTCGGGAAGAGCAGCCACTTTGCGCCGTAAGCGGCGGTGGAAATCCACAAGTAATTCTCTGCTATTTTACCTAGGGTCAAGCCCAATATCAGTGGTGGACGAGGCCAGCCATATTTGACCATGAAATAGCCGATGATCCCGAAGGTAATCGTGAATACCACATCGGTGATGTCGTTATTGGCGGTAAAGGAGCCAATAAAGACCAGGAACATCAGGAATGGGATCAGCAGTGATCCACGAATGAATGTGAGCGACGCCAGGTGATTTAAAAAGATGAAACAAACTCCGGCGACGATCAGATTGGCGATAATCAACACCCAAACCATCGCAAAGGTAACATCGAGGCGTGATTTGAGCATTTCCGGACCGGGGTTGAGTCCGACGATCAACATGGCGCCGAGTAACAGCGCCATGGCGCCGCTACCAGGAATGCCAAAAGCAATTGTCGGGATGAGGTCGCCGCCGCGGGTTGAATTGTTCGCCGCGCCAGGACCGAGCAGGCCTTCGATGGCGCCTTTGCCGGCTCGCGATTTATCCTTCAATCCCTGTACCGCATGCGCGTAGGAAATCCATTGAGCGACGTTGGCGCCCAAAACCGGTAGGACGCCGAAGTAGACGCCGATCAGGCTGCAACGAACCACCAGCCAAAAATGGCGAAACGTATCTTTGACCCCATCCATAACCCCGGTTAACTTGCCTGTTTTGCCACCGGAGATGCTGGTGCCGCGCACAGCAAGATCGACGATCTCAGGTATGGCAAACAAGCCAACGACGACGGGAATGAGATCGAGCCGATCCCACAAATAGAGACTGCCGAAGGTATAGCGCAGGGAGCCGGTCTGCGGATCGACGCCGATCGCTGCCAGCATCAGTCCTATACCGCCGGCCAGCAGACCCTTGATCAGCGACGGCCCGGCCAGGGTGCCGATGAATGTGATACCCATGATCGCTATTATGAACAACTCCGGCGAACCGAAGAGTAGGACAAGCGGACGCATAATCGGAATAGAAATGGCGAGCGAAAAAGCGCCGATCAAGGATCCTAAGACTGAAGCTGTGATCGCGGCTCCGAGCGCGCGTCCGGCTTCGCCGTTCTTAGACATGGGATAACCGTCGAGTATCAGCGCGGCGGATGAACCCTCGCCAGGGATGCCGAATAAAATCGAAGTAAGATCGCCGGTCGTGCCGGTGACCGCGAGCATGCCCAGGAGAAAGGCAAACGCGGAAATCGGGTCTTTGATTGAATAGGAGAAGGGTAGCATCAGTGCAAGAGTCGATAAGCCGCCGATGCCGGGAAGCAAGCCGACCCAGAACCCGATGAAGATACCTACCAACATGTAGCCGAAAGCCGGCCACGCTACGACTTGCCAAAACCCACTGACGAAAGCTTCAAGCATGTCGATCTCCTAGACATTTTTTTCGTGCGGATCATGCCTATCTCATCCCGCTGCAGTGGTCAACAACATTCAGTTCTGTTCGCCCACATGAACCAGCCATTAATAGCAAGGTATTTCGAGGCAGAGTGTTGGGATGACAGCCCTGGTGCAAGAAAAGAAGCAGCGCAATTGTTACGAGACGGTGTCGAAAAATGCCCGAGTCTCGTGGCATCAGGGTCAATTCCGAGGCACCGGATTTAGATCGTCCTACGGTGAACAATCGACATGCGCATGAATCTGGAGGGTGCCGCGTAGTTTTTTAGGAGAGTCAGAAAATCTTCGAGTTCAATACTAAGAAGACCTGCAGCTTACGAGATTGCGACAGATGAACTATCTTTGTTCGCGACGGAGTTGCCTGCCGAAGTATTCCCACAGATTGTGCACCGCATCGGGGTGGTAAAAGCGTTTCCGCTTGAGCAGTGCCTCGGTGTCGGTCGCCCAGGAGAAAGCCCCCATGGATGCCGCGGCAACTTGTGTCTTGGCGCTGTGCTCGAGGAGCACGCCGCGGACGCAGGCTTCCTCGATGGAGCCAGCCGCGACGACGATCCCATGATTGCGCAGCAGGACGATCTTGTGCTCGCCCAGCAATGCGGCAACGGCAATCCCTTGCTCGGGCGTGACTATGAGATCGGATGATTCCTCGAACTTTTTCAATGCCGGCGGATAGAAAGCGCAGCTCATATTGGTGATCGGCAGGAGACGGTGTTCCGAAGAGGCGATAATTGTGGAGTAGACCGGGTGCGTGTGAATGACGCAGCGGATTTCAGGGTTGGTCCGATAAACTTCGCTGTGAATCGGAAATTCATTGTGCCGTTTGCGTTTGCCGGAGATCTTGTTGCCTGCGAAATCGATAAGAACGAGATCGTCCTCGGTAACTTCCTCCAAGCCAATCCCGGACCCCTTGATCCAATATTGCCCGGGAGTGTCCGTCAGCGCCGATACATGGCCGTAGATAAAATCGTTATGCCCGTGCATGGCTAAAATCCGGCACGCCAAAGCGAGGTTTTCTTGTATGGTCATCAATCTACTCCGGTGCGAAATATTTCCTAACCGACGAAACTAATAGAGAGATCTTCCTCTGTCAAATTGCTGATGATTATCGGCTCCCTCATCTTCTTGAATATCTTGCGGGAGGTTCCGGTTACTTCGATCCGCAATGAACGGCAGGATGATTCCCCACTACATGCCGGAGATGACGATGGATAAATTCATCCGAACTTACGCTTCCAACTCGCCAAAAATTGAAAAGGAAAACTATGTTCGCCGAGTCTGTGAAGATTTAAACATTCCTAAAACGACAATCATCAAGGCAATGCTTTAAAGGGCTTACCAACCAAAAAATAAAAATGGCGATCGCTAAAGCTCTCGCCGCCCTCATTATGTCCGGCCTTATGGCTGTACTAGGAGGCTACGGAATTACGCCGGACATGCCGCTCGTGGAGGAAGTGGTAGGAGTTCTGATAATCGCCGCTCCGGTTTACGTGAAAGGCCGCGCTCTGATATGCGGTTTTTGTTGGCTTCTTCAAAAACCTAGGTTTGCTCAAAAATGGTCAAAAGGGTCGAGATTCCGCCTTAAGCATTGTTCAATTCTATACAGACAGCACATCCGCACTACCCTAAAATGTCATCATCGGATAGACCCCGAAGAAAGGACCATTGGTATGTACGCCGCGACAAACGTTCATATCAGCACAGAATTCTACGGTTCCTGCCTGATAACATCTCAGCCCAAATCTGTTTCAAACATGTGGGTTCCTTATGCCTTTGTCGCTTGGCGAGAGCACGGGATGGTTCAGTTTCATAGATTCCCCGAACTTGATACTTTACTTTTTTCAACTGAAACAGAAGCCATTTCAGCTGGATTTTTGATAGGCCGGAGTTGGGCAGACAAGCTTTGAAACGCCCGGCCGTAAAGTTTTTGCACCAGTAAGGAGCATCGCCAATGGAGCACCAGTATAAAGCTCATAGTATTCTGATCAGCGCCTGGGCTAGGCTTGACCCTGACGGCTTCACGCCGGAGTTTCGCATCAGTACGAAAGCTCACGGCATTCTCCACACCTTTAAAATAAACGAAATATTTCCTAGCAGAGAAGAAGCTGAAGGTTACGGCCTTCAGATCGCGAAAAGATGGATTGATGACGACCTCATACAAGCATGTAAATTACCTGCATCTGTCGCATAATGTTATGCTTCATCGGCATCGAACAACTACCCACCTCAATTACAGGCTAAATCTACCCAGCTTTTTGCGCCTTCAATTCCGGCCATTTCTACACGCTTATAATTGTCGCCATTGTCGGAAGTATGCTTGCGCAAGCGCTTTTTCTCTTCACTGATGATCGAGAGATAGCAGTCATTCGAATTTACAGCGACCGGATTTTGGGCGTATCCTGCGACAGAGAAAGCAAAACTGTTCGACCAGAGTTAATCATCCGCGATTTGATCAAAAGGATATAAGGCTAACGCTCGACAGAGATGTTGGGCCTTTAACAACGTCAAAATAGATTGTCTAACTCGCAATCTTCCCGCCTGTCCAGTTATCCCTCTACAGATTTTTGCACATGATCAATAACTTAAGTAATGAAACAATCTTCGTATAGGCTCAAAAAGCTCGCCTCTCTGAAGGTCAGAGCCCGCAAACTCTACAAGCCGGGCTTGATTACACGTGAAGTCGGGAAGCTCATCGGCAGAGCCACGCTTGGGTGGCTTTGACCGTCAAGAGTTTTCTACCGACCTAATTTTGACAAGATTTTACACAAGGCCGACAATTAAATAGTAGAGCACTCCCGCTTGAGGTCTTAGAGCCGGAGCGGACACCTGATATCGCTCCCGCAACCAAACGTCGAGACAAAAAATTATCATTAACAAAATAACATGACAATAAACTTCATGGGGAAACCGCTGGAAGGAGGAAAGAGGAGAGTACGAACACACCAAACACTTTTAGTGGAACCACCGCATTGCGCGGGTCCTTAAAAAGTAGGTGGAATTCCGTTCATCGCCTTACTCAATCTCGCGCAAACAAACCTAGCAAGCAAACCTAATAGTTGCATCCTGGCTGATGGACGCGAGGAACGTAGTGCCGAAGTCTGGGCGAATCTGGATAAATCCGCCTATGACCTGGAAACAATCCCGGAATTTAAAGCGAGAGCGGAAGCGGTAAGCTTACACTATGCGAAAAAGTAAAATTTAGAACCAGATAAGGCTATGCAAGTGTAGGAATATTACTACCGCACCAAAGATTCGCAGTGTAAAAGGCTCTGAAGAAGAGCTGATGATTGAGGCACATCCAACAATCATTTTTCAGGACGCGGATGCGCGTCCTTATACTCCTTCATGTATTCATTCAGCAAGAAGTCCGCTTCCTCTTTCGAGATGATCCCATGCGTGCGGGCATGCGATATCGACGAGTATCTAATTTTCTCCTGAATTTCTTGTTTATTCATAGGTAGCTCCTATGATTGATTACCTCTTACACGCAAGAAATCATTTCATCATAGAAGAATCAATAAATTTTCACAAAAAACTCGAAAAAATATCCGACATGGCGTCAAGCGTTAAGACTTTTGGCGTTCTTTGGAAGTTATAGGCATTTGAGTGACTACAAGAGCATGGAAGCCGCCAGACCAGCGCGAGTGCCGCTACCCTGCTTTACGCTCAAGAAAAATGAACCCCGAGTTTCAGCCTTGGGCTCTCAACGATGTCACGGAGATTATGGCAAGGAGCGAAGAGAAGGATCAACCGAATAGGAAAAATTTGTTGGGCTTTCAGTACTCATAGTTGTGGCGCTGATCTACGAATGGAACTCAGTTAGCTGGCTTGGTACGATGGATCATTCTGCGCCGTCGAAATATAGATTAGCGCCGTGCGTTAAACTTTGCTCCAATGGCTTAGCCTCAGCGACACGACTCCAGAGAGTGGCGGAGTAGGGGGATGGTCCATAGGTGCTTATCCAGTTTATCAGCGGACTCGATGCATTCGATGGCTTGAGAAATTCTACGGTATGTTGTACCGATAGAAAAACTCAAACCTTCGGCTCCAAGTTCTGTTCGGACAATCGGCTTGCCACTCTGCCCCAGCACCGCGCTATACCAGCGGTCAACTTGCGACAGCTCATCGACGGCTATCGTGACGGTGTTGATTCCAACGGCGCCGTTTTTGTGGTCGAACTGTTGGGGAATGCGCTCGGTACGTGGCGTTACGTCCTGGATCAGAAACGGCGCTACACCCCGATGCGCACCCGTCGCCAGAGAAAGTATCCATTTCAATTCGTAGCCATCGGGGCGAGTACGCGACCAGGGCACCGGGTCATTTATCGCAACTCCGGCTTCGCGCAGTTTCAGAGTATCGCCCTGAAGATCATCGGTCTGCATGCAATAATCGACCAACCGTTCGCCTTTTTGTAACGGCTGCCACCAGCGATGATCGATCGCCTCACGATAAAATGCGATCACCTCGAGATAGGATCCATCGGCAAACGAGATCAGCACGTTATGGCTGCCCACAGGATGTTTGCCGCCGGGAACTCCTGTGAAGCCTAACTGTTGGTAGTCATTGGCCGCCTGCTGAAGATCTTTCACGACAATTACCAGATGATCGATTTCCAGAAACATAGTTTCAAGCTCGCTGATTAATGAAAGGCCGGCGCTACTTCTTCAAGGAAACGCTTCATTTGTCCGGTCTGGTCCCAGGAGGTCATTCTCAAGGTGATGTGCTCAATGCCGGCGGCGAAATAAGCTTTAAGCTCTTCGATGCACTGCTTCGGAGTGCCTGCGGTGGTGAAGCCTTCGACGAACTTCATGCTGAAGTTCGACGTATAGTACTTGTCGAGAAAGGCTTTGCTTTCATTTAGCGCTACTTGGCGGTCTTCTTTGATGTTGATGTTATGGTATAGCGAGCTGCCGATCTTGGACGGATCGCGGCCTTCTTCTTTGGCCATCTCCAGAATTCGCTGCCATTGAGATTTAAATTCTTCGGGGGTGACTTTGTTGGTCATCCACCCGTCGGCAAATTTTGCCACGCGCCGTAAACCGCGTTCCACCGCGGGCGAAGGCGCGCTGGCGCCGTCTTTCCAGGTCAGGCCGGTGGGATTGCTGGCAATCCAGATCGGCAGTGGGTTTTGCACCGGGCGCGGTTGAATCGTTACGCCTTCGAATTCATAGAACCGCCCCTTGTGCGAGGCGTTTTCTTCGTGGAAGAGCTTGCGCAGGATGGTGATGCCCTCCTCTAATCGGCCAACGCGCTCAGTGTCCTTGATCCCCATCACCCGGTGCTCGAGAGCTTGCGCCGGACTCTGCTCGTTGGGACCGCCCAAACATACGGCCAACCAGGCGCGGCCGGCTGAAATGACATCCAAACTGGCCCATTGCTGCGCAAGCAAAGCCGGATGACGCTGCGGAAATGTCGCCATACAGCCGACGGCTAAGCGAACTCTTTTCGTGACAACGGCGAGAGCTGACAATAGCGTAATCGATTCCAATCGAGGTTTTGCCAGCAAGCTGTCACCCACCCATACAGCATCGAATGCGCCTGAGTCCTCGCCGCGTTTCGCCATTTCGAAAAGTTCCGGGACAGTAACGGCGCCGATAATGACGCCGCGGTTCGCCAGAGTTAAACCGAATGAGGCCATAATCCGAATCTCCTTCTGACTTTCCATAGCATATGCCCTCACCCTTCCGAAACCAATGCGGTGATTGATAGCAATTATTTTGCTATGCTGGCTTACTTCCAAGGGAGGGGAAACAATGACGGCGACCTTCAGAAGCTATCTTGAAGCATTGAAGATCAACGGAGAGTTGCTCGAGATTACCACGGCCACCGATGCGCGTGACATTGCAGCGTTGGTGCCGCAGTCCGAACAAGCAATTTTGTTTCAAAACGTGCGCGGTTACTCAATGCCGGTGGCGTCCGGGTTATTACAGTCGCGCAACCGGTTAGCTCTGGCCATGGGAGTTCCGTACGAGAAGATCGAAAGCAAGCTGCGCGCAGCCATGGAGCATCCGATTGCACCACAACGAGTACAGCGCGGAGCTGTGAAGGAAGTGGTTCGAACCGGTACGGACGTCAACCTGTTCCAGCTTCCGGTGCCGGTGTTTTCGATTATGGACGGTGGGCCCATGATCACGGGCGGTGTTGTAATCGGTGAGGACCCGGAATTCGGCATGAACGCGGGAGTATACCGGTTAATGCTGAAGGAAAGAGATATTACCGGCATCGACATTGTAACGCCCAATAATCTGCGAAAGTTTGCCGAGCGATCGCTGCAGCAAAAAAAACCGCTGCCGATATCGATCTCTATCGGCACGCATCCTTATGAGTTGGTGGCATCGACGTTCAAAGCCAATCTCGGTGTCAATGAGCTCACCTTTGCAGGCGGGCTTCGGAGCGAGCCTCTGATGCTCGCCGATGGCGAAACCATTCCGGTGCCGTGTATCGCCGATGCGGAGATCGTTTTGGAAGGAGAAATTCTTCCGGAAGGCTGGATTCATCCTGAAGGGCCGTTTTGCGAGTTCAACCGGCTAATGGGCGGCATTCATCTCAATCCGCGAGTGCGCATCAAAGCCGTCATGCATCGTAAAAATCCGATTTACTATGCTTTGCATATGCCGTGGGAAAACATCTGGATGAGCGCGCCGATTTACGAAGCTGCCGCTTGGCGCGTGCTTCACGAAGCCGGCGTTCACGCCACTGCCATCAACGTAACGCCCGGGGGATGCTGTCACTGGCACATCGTGGCGGCGATCAAGAAATCGCCGGGTGATGGTAAAAATGCGATTATGGCGCTCCTGGCAATCGCGGACATCAAACATGTGACTATAGTCGATGATGATATCGATGTATTCGATGCGATCGACGTTGAATGGGCCGTGGCCACGCGTGTTCAGGCTGATCGTGATGTCCTGATCGTTTCCAATGCTCGTTCCAAACCTCTTGACCCATCGTTGCCGCCTTCTACCACAGGCAAAATTCCGACTACGGCGAAGATGGGTATCGATGCAACCATTCCCGACAATGTGCCGGCTAGCCGGTACAATCGGATTGTTTACTACAATCAAGGCAAGGTGCAGTTGAAAGATTATCTTGATAGCGGCGTGAAACAGGCGGCGCCAGCCGAACCTTCCGATATGCAAGCCGTATCGCAAAAAATTCTCAGCGAGCTCACAAATTCGCATCGCTTTTTTGCCGAACTGTTAGAGCTGTTTCCACAGATTGATTACCCAGCCATCGCCGCAGCCTTGGGTGCTTTACACGAACAGGGGAGGATCAATCAGGACGGCGATGGAAAGTATCAGATAAAGCAACCGAGCTTGAATGACTAATCCGCCTAGCTAGCGCTGACTTGTTTTACGACTACGCTGATCCCTCTGGTCTATCTCAAATCTGAATTAGCGCCTTCTATCTCGTCCCGCACTTAAGACACAAAATTACGTATGGGTACGGAATCTAGCAGTTAGCGATGTGGCATACGCATTGCGCTGATTAAAGTAATCTTTTGAAGGAGGTTTTAATTTATGAAAGCCAAAAGGCTATTAGCGATTTCCGCTTCTGTTCTCACCGCAGCTTGGATTACCGCCGATGCTGGAATGGGTCTCGCGCAAACTAAAAGCAGGGACAGCAAAGTGAATCCGGACCTTAATCCATCCGTCGGTGCTTCGCAGTCGGAGAGAACAGGTAACGACAGTCAGACTCCGCTCCCGGAGAAGAGCCCGCAGACAGGGACAGTCGAGAAAGGCCCTGGGTCAACTAAGGACTCCAGTTCTAGTGGCACCAGTAAGGGAACGAGCCAGTCGCGGACAAAAGATGGTCAGACGATAAATCCAGACCTGAATGAATCAGTGGGTGGATCGAAGTCTGAACGGAGCAGTGGCGGAACGCCGCTGCCGGAGAAGAGCCCGATGACGGGGACGGTGGAAAAGGGCTCCGGCTCGTCGAGGTAATTCACCCACGCAGCGTGATCCTCAGGGCCGACAGACGATCGGCATTGAGTGATGATCTCTACCTGATGCGGGAGTCGAAGCGTGTCTTTGGCTTCCGCGTCAGTTTGCCGGAACCCATCCGTCACACAGCTGACTTTGTGTGGAATCCGTTGCCTCATTCATTGCACATCTACCAAAACAAATTCCATGACGTAGGTAATGTTTCGTGGAGTCTTGCTGTCCGGAAGTTTGATCAAGTTCGCCTGCTACGATGAGCCGTTCGCCTTGACAGACGTGAGCGGGCTTAATATGAGGATTTCTATGCCGATCAAGAGTGGCGTGCTCGGGCATATTGTCCTCAATGTTGCTGACCTGAAAAAGTCAGAGGGATTCTATCGTACTGTGCTCGGGCTCAAAGTGTCGGCGCGTAATCTCAGGACGAAGATGACTTTCTTGAGCTACGGTCGGGAGCATCATGACATTGCTCTCATGGAGCTGCCAAAAGGGGCTAGAGCAGTCAGCGCTAACGGCGTTCCCAAAATCCACCACTTCTGCATCTATGTCGGCTCCAATAAGGAAATCGATGATCTGTATCCGGTTCTCAAAAGACGAAAGATCCCGATTGTCAGCGGCCCGGAGACACTGGAAGTTGCCGGCAACCGTTCGATTAGTTTTCTGGATCCGGACGGAAATCGCGTAGAGATCGCCTGCAATGCAAATAAATATAAATACGATAATCGGGAGAAGGGCCTAGCGCTGAAATGAAGGCGCAAGGTGAAGAAGCTTATGAATTTCAAGTATGAAGCGAGGTGATGATGTCAGCCGAAATGGTGCTCAGTGGCGAAACTTTACCGACTGAAGATTTCTGTAATGTACTGATCGATGAGGTCAAGAATCGGCATGCCCGTCTACACCACCCGTTCTATGCGGACCTTTACGATGGAAAATTGCCGTTAGACGCGGTCAGGATCTGGGCGAAAGAGGCTTGGGGAATTTTTGCTTGCAACGTGGCGATCAATACCGCGAAACTAGTTCGGTGCCAGTTATCGGGGATTCACGATCCGGAAATTCACAAAAAATTCGTCGACATCATTCACTCAGAGGTGGGCTATAAATACTTTGAAGGCAGCCCGCGGCCCGTGCCCGGCCATCGGGCGTTGTTTCTCCGTTTCGGAGAGAGCATCGGAATTCCCGCGCAGGAATTGGAGCGTTGCGAACGTGAAGAAGACTTCCTCCCGACGACTGTTTTAGCGCGGATCGGCTGGATCGATATCGCGTTGCGCAGCAATCATATTCTCGAGCAAGTGGCGGCGACCAACTGCTGCAATGAGTTTTCCAATCAATTGACCGGCGGCAGATTCTTCAAAGCCTTCAAGACCCACTACGGATTGAGTTCGAACAACATCGAATTTTTTGCCGAACATGGCGAGGCGGACACCGAGCACAGCAATATCGGTTATGAGCTCGTCGAACAGTTTGCTACCACGAACGAGCTCCAAGTCAGAGTGCTCAAGGCCCTGCATAAGGGCTTATCGATTTGGTGGGCACTAACTGACGGCGTCGCGCGGGAGTGCGCGCGAAGAAATCTGCATTGATTTGGCATTTACCTCTATGTTGCGCCCGCCTGAGTTCGAGTAGTGGTGATGGAAACGCTTTCGACATTCAATTTAAAGCGCTGGGTCGATGAGAATCAGCACCTTTTCAACCCTCCGTTCAGAACCAATCAACTCATCGTCCATCACAAAGATTTTTTGGTGATGATTCTGCGCGGGCCCAATACTCGGCTCGATTTTCACATCGAGCCTGGCGACGAGTTTTTTTACCAAATCGAAGGCGACATGGAGCTGCACTTGAAGCCGCCGGGCGAAAGGCGAGAGGTCGTTACGATCAAGCAGGGAGAGATTTTTGTTTGTCCCGGCGATCTGCCGCATTCGCCGCGCCGCTATGAAAACACCTGGGGCCTGGTTATCGAACGCAAACGCCGTGATGAAGAAAAGGAAGAGTTTGCCTGGTTCTGCGAGAGATGCGACGAACTGGTCCTCAGTCGAGTCGTGAATCAGGGCAATATTCCGAGTCAGGTTTCGGCCGTCTATCAGGAGTTTAACGACAACGAACAGATTCGGACCTGCCAGGTGTGCGGATACGTTTTTGCACAGACACCGATGGCCGAACGGCTGAGTTTTCTGGAACCAAAGAAATGAGCCTAGTGTTACGACTTGCGAACTGGTGGAGGTTATTTACGGTGTCGCTCATACGGTAGGAAAAATACATCTGCCGATAGTCGTATGAAAATGCAAAGGTAAGGTTCATCTACGATCAGTGTAGCGCCTGAGTCTATGTGCGCTTTTAATCGACTTTGTCGTTCTTCGGCGGTTCGTCCGCAACATCAATCGTTGATGCTCCGGTCAGCAGAGGAGGAATTATGACACTCGGACATCTAGCCTTGCGCCAAGCTGTTGTCGATGGCGCGAATATGCTGGTGCGCGTCGGCGCGATTTCGATGAGCCATCATGGCAACTTCAGCGTGCGTGTGCCGAACACCGATACTATTCTGCTCACCGCGACCAGTTCGTTCGACAGTCTCAATCCCGAGAATCTCGCGCTCCTCGATCTTGATGGACGACTCCTCGAAGGTGCAATCAATCCGACCAACGCTGAAATCGTCCACATGCACGCGGTGGTGTACAAGCAACGCCCCGAGACAGGCGCTGTGGTGCACACTCATTCCACTTACGCCACCAGTTTCGCGCTCGCCAGCCGGTCCCTATCCTGCTCCTATGAGGCCCTAGTGCGCGCCGAGATGACTGACGGTGTGCCGCTGGCGCATTATGGCCCCCGAGGTTCCGCGGCATCCGTGGACAATATCGCCGCCGCTCTGAGCAGTGCGGCTAATACCAAAGCAGTGCTGTTGGAAAATCATGGGGTGCTCGCCTTTGGCGCGGATCCAGCGGCAGCGGCGCGGGCCAACTTGATCGTCGAGGAGGCTGCCCAGATGGCGATTTTCGCCGAAGTGCTGGGTGGCGCGAAAGACATCCCGGCTCATCTTCTAAAGGCGACAGTCGCACGACGGGACGAGTTCGCACGCGCCGGTACCAAGCGGACGTAAGAAGCGGCGACGTGCAGTTTGCGCCCGCCGCATGATTGTGTGGCACTGCTCCGATCGCAGATTGTTTCGACGGCGCCGGTGCGAGATTATACGTCACCGGCAAGCCGGGAAAGAGGAGAGGATATGGCAATTAGGCTGATTGTAACTATCGCAGCGGCACCGGGAAGAGGCGCGGAGCTCGCACAACTGTATAGGGCGTACTGTACGGAAGTGATGAAAGAGCCTGGCTGTGAACAGTTTGAGGTATTTCAAAGTGCTGTGAATCCCGACAAACTGGTGCTGCTGGAACGATGGATCGACAAGGCAGCTCTGGACGTGCACGCATTGACCAGTGTTCGTCCGACTATGCCGCCGGAGCTGAGAGTGGGCACGAGCGAACGTGAAGACTATGAGTACAATCGAACCCGTTAGGCATGCGGCGACTTGATGATTCTCCATCTGGGCCAAAGTGAGACTGGTCGTTGTGGTGGCATCTGCTACTGCTAATGGGTGGGCAAGGAACTGCTACAGTGTAGTTGCAAGCGACTATTTCGCGTGGCAACCACAATCCCGGTCTAACTTTTGATATAGCGAAGTAATCCATTCGTAGGCCTCCCTCCTGGAGCGCGCGATTGCAGGCTCATTACAGATACCGCGCCGCTCGGATCTTTTCTGGTCAGATTAAGTGCAGCGACAGGCCAGAAGAAGATGGCAGGAGTGTTGTCGCATCTATAGAGAAGCGCAGCTCAGGACCAGTATTCGAATCCGATCAGTTATTCCGCCAAACAATTAGCAGTGCAATACTCAATAAAATTTTATTGACATGCCCGCAGCAGCAGGGTAGATGATCAAATTACTCCTCGATCAACGCACCCGGGCTAGCAGAGATAATTTCATCATAACTTCTTGGATTCACAGGATGGATAGTGATGAAAGAGATTTTTTCTGGCGTCCTCGCGTTACTCCTTCTATTGACTGGTCTCCATTTGATTCACCGCCACCCGGCGGACTTCGGGATAGCGTTAGCAGCCGAATCGAATGACGATCTGCAACCGCTAATCACGACATCGGAACTGATCGTCGGCGAAAATCGCTTTGCCTTTGGACTCGCAAAGGCAAACAAGCTTCTGGAAAACGCCGATGTTCAACTTCGGATTTATTCAATCGATGGGCCGAAGCCAAACCTTATAGCGGAAACCAACGCTCTTTATCATCCGGTCGAAATTGCGCGAGAGTGGCGGGCGCGTGCATCGTCATGCTGACGGCACACGGCACGTGCATCGTGCCGAAAGCGAGGTGCGCGGTCTTTATGTCACTCGGCTCACGTTCACGCATCCTGGTCCTTGGGGTATCGAGCTGCAGGCGCGGGATGATAATGGCTCTTTGGCAACGGCGCGTCTCACGGTTACGGTGGCCAGCGCGCCGCAAACGCCGGGCTTGGGCACTCTCGCGCCGCGCAGTCGCAATTTGATCGCCTCGGACGTGCGTGATCTGCGCCAAATTGATACCAGTCAGAAACCCGATCCTCGACTACACCAAGTACGAATCGCGGAGGCCATCGCTCAACGGAAGCCCCAGCTCATCGTCTTCGCCACCCCGCAGTTCTGCACCAGCCGAATGTGCGGCCCGGTAGTCGATATCGTTCGGCAGTTGTTTCCCACTTACAACAAGCGAGTTGCCTTTATCCATCAGGAAATCTGGCAGGACTTCGCCAGCAAAAAGGTTTTTCCGACTGTAGAAGAGTGGCGCCTCGTCTCCGAGCCGTGGATTTTTGTAGTTGACGGGGAAGGAATCATCCGGGGGAAGTTTGAAGGGCTTGTGACCGTGCGAGAGTTGGAGCAAGCGCTGCAACAGACGCTGCAGCTTAATGCGAACCGTTCGCAGTAGCATTCGAGTTCAGAATCCGAAGGAGCTAAGAAATGCCGAAACTCGAGATTAACATATCAACCGTAAACTCGGTCATGCGAATTGAAATATGCCTCCCGAGGGTCTTTCCGTGGAAGCTTCGCGGAGGCGATAGGCCGCGCCACGGAGGTTATCACAAAGTCCATCACCACATGGGAGGAAAACTAATGAAACGGTCCGTAGTACTGATCATTACCATTCTAAGTTTCTGTGTTATAGCCCCGAGCGCAAGATCGCAAACTGTGGATGACTATCGACTGAGTGGTCGCCGCGCTGATACGACTGTAAGCTTTGGCCTTTGGCAAACCGACCCGCCGCTTGATAGATTTGCCGGCAACCCGGCCATGGGTGCGGGCAATCACCACGAAATGATACCTAATGTAGCCAATATCAATATCTCACGAAACGATAGCGGGGGAGTGAACTTCATCATCAGTGGCAACCATGTCGTCGCCATTTATGATGACGGCACTCGGCCCGGGGACATCGATCAAAATATGCTGGTCCCTGGTATCACGACGGCGGGCGGCGTAATAGATGATCCCGATAAAAGAATTTACCGCGGTGCCAATGAAACCGCTCCAACTGGAGCACGCGACCGGGTTGAAGTGGTTCATTTCTCAAAGCCCGGAACTTACCTAGTAATTTGCGCCATACGGAATCATTTTGTAGAAGACAAAATGTACGGTTTCGTGGTGGTGAGGGAAGATAAAATTTACCAGCAATAAACAAATCTATTTAGATAGCGCAACTAACTCACTCGGTTTGATGACCAACTCTATGGCTCCGTGCGTCCCACCCACTGCAACCGGTTACCACGCCTGACATGCTCGTCCAGCGGTGTCCGCCCTTACCTCTAGTGCAGCGGATGCCGCTAGGCGGCACTGATTCATTGCTGACGGGAGACAATTGACGGTGAACGGGAGGACCGCTAATCAAGCAAGAATTCAGCTAGCACCCGATTGAATTCCTCGGCCTCCTCGATTTGCGGCTCATGGGCTGAATGCTTGAAGCGATGAACTCTGGAACCGGGAACGATCTTTTGAAAATTGATGTCCCAATCTCTTTGATTCAGCGGATCGTGTTCGCAGGACATGATCAGTAATGGCAAGCGCAACTGTGAAAGCTTCTTGACGAACTCTTCCGTGCTGGAGCGCGCCTGGTGCACCGGGCTTCTCAGGCGCGCTGCCGAGAGCGTTTCCCACGCGCCAGGGACAATCGAACTCTCATAGCGCTCGCGGATATTTTCTTCGCTCTGCCATTTGGGATCATGGTAAAGCAGTGCGACGATCTTCTTCATGTTCTCCAATGAGGGCGTATAGTTTTCCAGATCAGCTTGCGATTGGGTTTTGAACACGCTGGCGTTGCCGCAGATGGTGACCATCTTGCGGATTTGAAATGGCGTCGGATCGAGCACGGAAGCTCGTAAGATCAAGCCGCCTCCCGCCGAGTTGCCGACGAAGTAGGCCTTGCTGACGCCGATCGTTTCCAGAAATCGTTTCATATGGCTGATGCGGTAGCCGGCCGGATCGGAAAAGCTGTAAATCTTGTCGGTCTCGCCCCAACCGAGAACGTCGGGCGCAACCACATGAAACTGCTGCGCTAGCGATTCGATGCTGTATTTCCAGGTGATTTCGGCCGATGCGCCGTATTCACCGCCGTGAAGCAACAGCAGATCCGGGCCGCTCCCGGCTTCAAGAAAGTGAGTCTTGACGTCACCGACACGGATAGTTCGATGCTGGTAACCGGCCATGGAGATGGAAACCTACAAAAACGCCACGCCGCCATCGACGGCGACGGTTTGGCCGGTCATGAAATCGCTCAAAGGAGAAGATAGAAACAAAACGGTTCCGACCAAGTCCTTGGGTAGCTGCACTCGTTTTAAACATCGATCGGTCAAACGCGCGCCGCGCATTTTGATAATCTCTTCGGTGGGATTTTCTTCCGAAAGGGTTGAGCCCGGCGCGAGGGCATTGACATTGATGTTGTCTTCGCCGACTTCGCGCGCCAGGGTTCGCGTGAAACCAATCACGCCGGCCTTCGACGTTACATAGTGAATACGCCCGGCGCTGCCGTTCAATGCTGTGCCCGACGAAATATTGACGATCTTGCCGGATTTCTGCTTGCGCATGATCGGCAGCACGGCGCGACAGCAAAAGAAGAGGCCTTTGAGATTCACCGACATCATTCGGTCCCACTCGTCAGGATCGATGGAATCGATACCGCCCCGGTTCATGGGAATTGTTGCGAAGATCGCAGCGTTGTTGATCAGAATATCGACTTTGCCGAAGCGATCGAGAGCGAGCCTGACCATCTCCTGCGTCGAGGCCTCATTGGCAACATCGACCTTCACCGACAACGATTGCGCATCGGTTTGAGAATTGACTTCCTTGGCTACCTTGACGGAGGCCGGTTCATCAATGTCTGCGACAACGACTTTCGCGCCGGCTCCGCCAAAACCCAGGCAATAAGCCCGGCCGATCCCATGACCCCCGCCGGTGACGATAACGACTTTATCTTTAAGTCCTTCGATCATCTGAAACTCCTTGACTTGGATTCCCGTCAAAATATCCTCAGACCCGCTGACGGTCAAGCAACTGAAAGGCTGCTCAGATTTTTAGCCGGCACAAACTCCCGAAGATTACTTTGACACTTGACGGCAATAAATCTTGTTGAGAGCGGTTGCCATGTTATGATTGCTCGATGCTATATCAGTGCAATCAGACGCAGGTTGGGCGGTGCCGTTTTCGATGGCACGGGGCGATAAAGCTTCAAAGCTTCCATCAAAGATTTCATCGGCGACAAAGGCCCAGGCTCGGAAGAGCGATTGTTTTTTTGCTTCTGTTCTTTTCATTTTCTCTTCGGCTTGCGTCAGCCGGATCTGTGCTGGCGTTTGCGGAAGCCCCGCCGGTCTACAACGAGCCGGGAGTTAGCCCATCAATACCACTGAAAAACGCGGACGAAGATTTCGTTCGCGCCTCTGTAGCGAAATACGGCAGCCGCACAAGCGCCAGCAAAGCATTTGCGGCGCAGGGCTGGAAGCTCGTGAGGAACAACCAGCGCGAGTTGGCGCTCCAGGATTTCATACGAGCTTGGCAACTCGATGAGAAAAATTATCAAGCGTTCTGGGGGTTCGGCGCGATCTTGAGCGAGCAAGGGAAAATCAAGGAAGCCGTTGAACAGCTAGAGATTGCGCGGGAACTAAACGACGATTCATCTCAACGAGTGCAGTTGCTCACTGATCTCGGGATCTTGCATTCCGAATACGCGACGCGAATGCCGCCGGCCGACCAACTTGGTCGGGCGCATCGTTTCGTTCTTGCAAATAACCGCTTTGCCGAAAGCATCGAGATCGATCAAAACGATGCAGCGAGTTGGCGCGCTTGGGCTATTTCGCTCTATGCACAGGAGCGGTACTCGGAGGCTTGGATCAAAGCGAAACGGGCATTGGATCTTAAAGCCGAGCCGTTTCCGAGCGGGTTTTTAGAGCGGCTGCGCGAGAAGATGCCGGAATCTGATTAGAGTCGGGCGTAAGTCAAAGTGCCGAACCTAGACCAAAGGAATAACAGGTAATATGTACCGCGAGTGCACACGGGTTTTGAGCTCGGCTCTGCTGGCGCTCACAGGCTGGTTGCAAACCGAAGCCCTGGCGCAAAGCGTATTCGAAGCTGAACGGCTGCTGACGCTTACGACCGGTAACCTGCCGCTCGTTCTGGTCGCGCCACATGGCGGCCGTGAGGTAATCCCGGGGATCGGCATTCGCCAGGGCAATGGTGTGCCGCAGTTCAAAACCGGGCGCGATCATAATACAGCAGAATTAGCCGAAGCCATTGCGCTGAAGCTTGGCCAAATGTCCGGAGCCAAGCCGTTTCTTGTCATCGCCCGCTTCGACCGCAAATACATCGATGCCAATCGCCCGCCCATTGAAGCTTATGAGGCTCTTGAAGCGCAGCCCTATTATGCCGCTTTTCACAGCGCAGTTGATGAAGCGTGCAAACAGATACGTCAGGTCTGGGGACGCGGCTTGCTGCTCGATATTCATGGACAGGCCGCGGAGGCAAACGTTATCTTCCGCGGCACCAGACATGGTAAGAGTGTGACGGACCTGGTTCGGAGATTTGGCCGGCAAGCACTGACTGGATCTCATAGCATACTCGGCCAGTTAGCTTTAAGAGGATACAAAATACTGCCCGACGCCAGTGTCAATGATCGCGAGTCACGTTATAGTGGCGGCCATACCGCGCAAACCTACGGCAGCCACCGCGCGACCGGCATTGATGCCATCCAGTTGGAGTTTGGAACCCGGCTTCGCGCGCGCAGTTACGTCGATCGAACCGCCGTCGATGTCGCTGCTGCAATCCGAGTTTTTGCCAAAGAATACTTGCCGATCAAATTAGAAGGCATGGAACCAAGTATCGTAACGCAACCTTGATTGTACTTAGCGATTGCGTTTACTCTAAACTCTGGTTTGGCGCTTAGGATTGTTGCTACTCCCTGCTCGCTATTCTCACATAGCGAAGGATGGAAGTAACCGAGAGCACTCAAACGCGTTCGCTAAATAAATCGTAATCTAGATAGAGGTGCGCCCATGACTACCGATCATCCAGCAACTTCGTTTAGCCAAGCAAAGGCTGACGATTTCGCCAACCGTCTCTTGACCATGCTGAATCAAAGCTCGCTTTGCGTGATGATTTCCATCGGCCACCGCACGGGGCTCTTCGATACGATGAGCAATCTTCAACCGTCCTCGTGCGCTGAGATTGCTTCTAAGGCCGGTCTCAACGAGCGCTACGTTCGCGAATGGCTTGGCGCCATGGTAACCGGAAGTGTTGTCGAATTGGATCCGAATACCTACAAGTTTTCCTTGCCCCGAGAAAATGCAGCAGCGCTTACTCGAGCAGCCGGCGCTAATAACATGTCAGTCTTCGCGCAGTACATCGGTGTCATGGGCAGTGTCGAAGATGAAATCGTCGAGTGCTTTTACAAAGGCGGCGGCGTCCCATACACCAGGTTCCCGCGCTTCCATGAGGTTATGGCCGAGGACAGCGGCCAATCCGTTCTTTCTTCTCTAGAAAGTCATATTCTGCCGCTCGTACCCGGCTTGTCGGATCAGCTGGCAGAGGGGATTCAAATGCTCGATGCCGGCTGCGGCCGAGGCCTCACGATGATTCGGCTAGCCGAACTGTTTCCGAAAAGCAGGTTTACCGGGATTGATCTTTCAAGCGAAGCGGTCATGTTTGCTTGGAAAACCGCAGCGGACAAAAAACTCAGGAACGTAGAATTTATCGTTGCCGATCTGAGTAATTTCGATCAAACCGCGGAACTCGAAGCGTTCGATCTAATAACCACCTTCGACGCGGTTCACGATCAAAAATTTCCGTTGAACGTTCTCAAAGGCGTTCATCGCGCTCTGCGCCCCAACGGAGTCTACCTGATGCAGGACATCAAAGGCTCCAGCCAACTTCACAAGAATATCGATCATCCGATCGGCCCGTTTTTATATACAGTGTCATGCATGCACTGCATGACGGTTTCCCTGGCCCAAGGCGGTGAAGGGGTCGGGGCGATGTGGGGCGAAGAGATGACCCGGGATTATCTGCAAAAAGCCGGGTTTAAATCGGTGCAGAAGCATGAGTTGGCGCACGATATACAGAACAACTGGTATGTCGTCCGAAAGTAATTTCAGGCTGGTGAAAAATGTTCATCTGCTTCGTTGCGCTAGTCCGACTCGCTCGACGTACTCCAGCGTACGCCTCCGCTCGTCGGCCGTCGCGCATCTCGCATCTAAACCTTTTTGACCACCTCCAGAATTTCATTCACTCAGGATGGTAAAGGGTGCAGCAACCCCACCACTCCATTACTCCAATGCGTGTCCCCTATGCGTCGATGGTTTGACCGCCATCGATGACCAGCGCGTGACCGGTTACGAAGGAAGCTTCATCGGAGACCAGGAAAAGCACCCCATAGGCAATCTCTTCCGGACGACCCATGCGCAGCAGAGCCTTATTGCTGGAACCCATGGTTTTGCGCTGTTCTTCGGTAATGCCGCTCAAGGTCGGCTTAGGCGGAAATCCTCTGAAGCGCGGAGTCTCGATGGCGCCGGGGCAAACACAGTTTACTCTGATCCCGAGCGGGCCATAGTCCAATGCCATCTCGCGGGTGAGATTGACGATCGCCGCTTTAGTGGCGCAGTAACCTGGATACTCCGCTGAAGCTAAAAGGCCGAATGTGGAAGCGGTGGTGACGATGTTCCCGCTTCCTTTCTTAATAAAATGCGGCAGCACCGCGCGGGCGCCTCGAAACATTGCATTCAAGTTGGTGTTGAGAACGAAATTCCATTCGTCATCGGTGTGCTCATGGAGCTTCTTGCGGATACCGGCGCCGGCATTATTATAGAGAATATCCAGATCGCCAAACGCTTCTATGGCGGCGCTGAGCAGGCGTTCGCAATCGTCCTGCTTGGTCACGTCGATCTTAGTAAAAACCGCCTGCCCGCCTTCCCGTTTGATCACCTCGTCGATTCGCGGCGTGATCGTCTCCTGAATATCGCAGCAAACAACCTTTGCGCCTTCGCGCCCGAAGAGCCGAGCGGTGGCCCGGCCAATTCCACTGTTTGCTCCGGTGATCACCGCAATCTTGCCGCGCAGCCGGCCCATTCCTTGTCGCATCAGTGGATGTTCGTCCGCGAGTACTTCTGGTTCTGCTGCCATGATTCAACCTCCGTGGTTTATTTCTTATAAAGCTGCTTGATCAAACCAGACGCCTCCACCTCTTTGACCAGACTCATATCGACGAATGCCTTGGGATCGGCCGCGGCAGCTTTCGGATTGCGCGGCGCGAGATCGTCGAGCATGGTCTTCACGCCCTCAGAATGAGGATACGGAATCTCGGGAAATACATTGGAGTAATCTTGATAGGCTCTTTCCAAACCTTCAGGATCGGCAACGCCTAAATTCTTTTTGAATAGACCTTTGGCATACTCCTTCTCGGTCTTGATGATGTGGATGGCTTCCACCATGGCCCGGGTGAGCTTGAGCAGAAGCGGCCGATTTTTCTTAACGATCGCTTCACGGCTGAGAATGCCGTTCCACCAGAAGGGTATTTTTAGATCGGTTACATTATAAAGGTTGCGGAAGCCGAGCTTCTCTGCCTGAGTTAAGAACGGCTCCGGCATAATAGTAAACTGAACCAGTCCTTTGCTGAGCGCCGCGAATCGCTCGGGATTGCCTCCTGCAGGGATGATCTTCACGTCTTTCTCCGGATCGACGCCGAGTTTCCTCAAGGCAAGACGAAGACCGAGATCGGAAGTGCTGCCTAAACGATTGACCGCGCCGGTTTTACCTTTTAGTTGCTCGACCTTGGTGATATTGGAGAGTGAAACAATATGGTCGACAAAAGTGGGAACCACGCCGACGACCATCACTGTGTCGGCACCCTGAAGCCGTGAGCTGGTCAAGGTGGTAACAGAAATGCTCGCGGCATCGATCTCGTTTGCCAAAAGCGCCTGGAGGACCGTGGGGCTGGCGCTGATCGCGATGATTTCCGGCTCAACACCCATCTTTTGTAAAAGCTTCCTATCTTCAATGACCCAGATCGGGCTATTGGTCGGGCTGAAACCCGCCCAGGCAAGCCTGAGCTTTTCTTGTGCGTTGGCGGGCGAAACCGTGACCACGAATGAAAGCAATCCGGCTAAAACCAAAGCCATTTTGGTGACCATGACTGGACCCTCCTTGAAACCGCCGCATAACTATCATTTTGCTGTTGATGAAATCAAGCAAACACCCAGGTTTCCCCAACCAAAGTCTTAGGAAATGAGGGGCACATAGACGGTTCATGGTTCTTTTTAAGTTATTAAAACTGCTACCAAAGACGTTAAAATTGACGAAAACGACTACGTTGACTCAATGAGTCGTTTGAGATAGTAGAGGCAGTTCCTGGAGGAGCCAAGATGGCTAAGGGAATTCTTGTCACCGGTGGTTCGGGCCTGGTGGGAGCCTATGCGGTGGGCATGTTGTTGGAGCGAGGGGAACGGCCGGTTGTTTTTGATGTGGCGATCAATGAGCGGCTGTTGGCGGCAGTCGGTGTTGATACCCACCGAATCACTTTGGTGCGCGGCGACATGGCGGACCTTCCGGCTTTGATCTCCACGCTGCGCGACCATGACTGTGACCGCATTATTCATCTGGCGGCGTTTCTAGGCGAGGAAGTTCAGCGGCGACCGTATAGCGGCGTGCGTCTGAATTTTATGGGAACGGTCAATGTCTTCGAAGCGGCGCGCCTGGAAAAGGTTTCCCGCATCATCTTCCCAAGTTCCGGAACAGTCTACCTGGGATCTATCGGCGAAGGTTTAGCGAAAATAGATGAATCTATTGCGGTAAACCCGCCCTCGATCTATGCCGCGACCAAAGCCAGCTGCGAGTTCATGGGCCGGGCTTACGCCAGACGATACGGTTTTGAATTCATCTGCCTCCGTTACGTCGGCGGTCTCTATGGTCCGTCGCCAGTGTCCCTCAAAGCGACCAGAGAAGTCGCGATTCAGCAAATGATCCGCGCCGCTCTTAAAGGTGAAGCGGCGAAAATCAAATGGCCTTATGGCGCTGCCGAAATCTTATACGGTAAGGATGCCGCTAAGGGAACAGTGCTCGCTGTAACGCAGGGAAAATTCAAGGATGATCTATTTCACATCGGCAATGGTCAGATGGTCGGCGGTGAGGAGATCATCGCGGCCATTCAACAAAATTTTCCCGACTCCAAGATCGAGTTGATCAAAGGCGATAATCCAATGCCTTACCCCGAATCTCGTCTTGCGAGCGATTTCTCGAGATCTAAAGAACAGCTCGGGTATCAGCCGGACTATCCGATCGATAAAGCGGTTGCTGATTACGCCGCGACGCTGAAACGGCTCGAGCACCTGTAGCGGTTTTGGACTCATCGGGTTTTACAGAGGAGCCTTAGGGTTATGATCAGCGCGGCAGGCAAAGAGATTTGGCTTCAAAGTACCCTCCTTAAAGGCCGGTCGCTTAACAAAAGAAAGAGCTTAGCTAAGCCAAAGCTGAAGCTCGGATCTGCCATTGTCGTCTAATCACTGAAGAAAAGAATTATTTAACGGTTGAATGAAGAAGGAGGCTGAAGAAATTGCCATGAGTTTTGCCAAAGTTTTTGTGCTGCTGTTTCTTGCGCTGTGGATTTCATCTAGTTCCGCTATGGCTGCTCAGCCGGGCGCTAAGTCAAGCTATGATGAAAAGGCCGTTGCCGATTTTTACCGAGGCAAGACGGTGCGGATCATCGTCGGGTTTTCCGCCGGCGGCGGCTACGATCAGTACTCCAGGCTGATTGCCCGCCACATGTCCAAATACATTCCCGGGAATCCCGCCGTAATCGTCGATAATATGCCCGGCGCCGGGAGCATCATCGCGGCGAATCATACTTTCAACGCAGCGCCCAAAGACGGCACCGTCATCGGCAATATTTCGGGACCGATTGTTCTCGAGCAACTCTTTGGCAGTCCTTCTATCCAGTTCGACATGGCCAAATTTCGCTACCTAGCGGTGCCGGTGAGCGAAACCTACTTGTTTATCGTCACGAAAAAATCTGGCGTCACTAAATTCGATGATCTGATTGGTGCCAAGAGCAAGCAGGTAAGTATTGGCGCGATTCCGGGATCGACCGTGGAACATGCGCCGATACTGACCCGTGACGTGTTAGGCGCGAATCTCAAAGTCGTTTCCGGGTACAAAGGAACCGCCGACGTAAGATTAGCCATTGACAGCGGCGAGGTGGATGGCTTCTTCAACACCTGGACTTCCTCGAAGGTAACTTCATTCGACAAGGTCAAGAGCGGCGAGTGGCTGGTGCTGGCGCAGTTATCCGAAAAACCGATCAAGGATCTAATCATTCCCAACGTGCCGACGATTTCACAAATCGGCAAAACCAATGAAGAACGGCTGATTATGAAATATGGCACGAGCACACCGAATGACTTCGGCAAGGTGTATGTTCTTCCGCCAGGAACCTCCGCCGATCGTGCCCACGCTCTGGAAAATGCCTTTGCGAAAGTTTTCACGGACAAAGAACTCATGGCTGATGCGGAAAAAGGCAAACTCGAAATCGATCCGATGCTCGGCGATGAGATATACAAACTGGTTCAGGAGTTTCTTGGTATGAGCCCTGATTTGAAAAGCAAACTCCAAACCGCGATGAAGGGCGGTAAGAAGTAGTACACGGCGATATTCCAGTACCGTTAGAGATAACTACGGAGGGATGCGCGATGTTTTTAAATCTCAATAGAATCAGCTGGTGGATAGTCTTCGTTGTCGTCGCCTTTCCGAGTTGGGGAAACGGTCAGACCGAAAGCCTGGATGACCTCTACAAGAAGGCGCTCAAAGAAGGCGGGGATCTAAACTTTTATGGCACCTTGGCGCAAATCAATGCCGCCAAAGTCATTCCCTTATTTGAGAAGCGCTTCGCCGGATTGAAGATCAATCACGTTGACGCCACTGCCGATAAGCTGGCCGCGCGCGCCATCACGGAAGCGCGCGGCGGCAAAGTCTCCGCCGATATCTTTCAGATGACTTTGGAAAATATCTTACAACTGGCGGATCAGAAACTAGTTATTGAGAAACTTCCTCCCGAAGCGGCGGTCTATCCCGACAATCTGAAGGGTAGCTTCTGGATCGCAGCCGATTTGTTGTTTATTACGGGAGCCTGGAATACAAACCTGGTCAAGAAAGGCGAAGAGCCCAAGCAGTTCGAAGACTTCGCGGATCCGCGCTGGAAGGGCCGGCTCATCGCAGAACCGCGTGACGTTGAGATCCTCATGGGTCTTGCCAATCACAAGTACAAGAGCGACGAGAAGGCGATAGCGCTGCTCAAGAAAATCGCCGTCAATAACGTAGAGTTTCACAAAGGCCACTCCCAGCTTGCCGAGTTTCTGGTGGCCGGACAGGCGGCCGCGTGCTTTACCTGCTATGCCCATCACTATCCGCCACGCATCAAAAAAGGCGCGCCTCTAGGATATATGCTGACCGAAGGCGTCGCTTCAATAAACGCCACGGCGGTGGCCAAAGACAGTCCCCATCCCAATACGGCATGGTTGTTTGCCCGCTGGTCCGCCAGCGAGGAAGGGCAAAAGGTCTACGCCATCGGCGGCCGCACGCCGCCCCATCCCAAAGTCGAGCCCATGGACAAGATCCGGCCGGCGAAAATCTATCCAATCGGCACCGACGAACTAAAGAACTGGAGCAAATACGAAAAGATCTGGAAAGATATATTTAAGCTAAGGTGATTCAGAATTCGCATCTATAGATCACACCATGTTCTCACAGGAACTTGAATAGCAGGCAACTTTGAAAGCCGGCCGTAAAGGCGGCAGAGGAGGCGATATGCGATCGGCCATTAGCACATTGATTTTATTAGCGGCAACGTTGGGCTTGGTTTCGCCGGGCTTTGCCGCGCAAACCGAATCGATTGATGAACTCTACAAGAAAGCCCTCAGCGAAGAAGGCGTGCTTAACTGCTACTGCTCGCTGGCGCAAATCAACGCCGAGAAAATCTATCCGCTTTTCGAGAAGCGCTTTCCCGGCATTAGGATCAACCACGTCGATGCTACATCCGACAAGCTTTCAGCCCGCGCTATCACCGAAGCACGAGGCGGCCGAACTCTCGCCGACGTAGTTGAATTCGGGCTCGAAGACATCAATAAGATCCACGCTCAGGGCTTGATCTTGGAAAAGGCGCCGCCGGAAGCCGCAGAGTATCCGGCAAATCTGAAAGGGACATTCTGGACCGCCAACAATCTCATCTTTTTTGTCGGCGCCTGGAACACCGAAAAGGTGAAAAAGGAGGAGGAACCCAAGACCCTGGATGACTTCGCCGATCCGCGCTGGAAAGGCCGTCTGATTGCTGAACCAAGAGATTACGAAGTTTTGATCGGCTTGACGCACAAGCATAAAAGCTTTGAGAAAGCACGGGCAATTCTTTCGAAAATTGCCGCTAATAACGTCGAATTTCACAAAGGGCACTCGCAGCTTGCTGAGTTTATAGTTGCCGGGCAGGCCGCTGCCTGTTTCACCTGTTACTCACATCACTACCCCTCCCGGAAGAAGAAGGGCGCGCCGGTCGATTACATGCTCTCAGAAGGCGCCGCCGGCATTATCGCGGTTGCGGTGATGAAGAATGCGCCGCATCCCAACACCGCCTGGCTGTTTAACCGCTGGGCGGCATCGGAAGAGGGACAGAAAGTCTATGCCCAGGGCGGCAGAACCCCGGCTCATCCCAAGGTCGAACCCACGGAAAAGATCCGGCCCCAGGCGATCTACGCGGTGGGTGTTGAGGATCTGAAGCAATACGCAAAATATGAGAAAGCTTGGAAGGAAATTTTCAAGCTGCGCTAAACTTGATCCATTAAGAAAGCTGTAGATCATCACTTATCATCGGAGGCACCATGTCGAGCTACAGAAAAATTTCTTTGATCATTTCGTGGTTGATTCTAATCGGTTGGTTGTTTATGCCAGGCGTAACGGCAACCGCTCAAGGCTTGGACGAGCTCTACAAGCAGGCGCTAAAGGAAGGCGGCACAGTAAACTTTTATGGAACGCTGGCGCAGATTAATGCCGTCAAGATCCTGCCTGTGTTTGAAAAACGCTTTCCGGGGATCAAGGTCAACCATATCGACGCCACTGCAAATGCGCTGGCAACCAGAGCGATCACGGAGGCCCGCGGCGGCCGAACTCTCGCTGATGTCTTCCAAGGAGCGTTGGAAAACTTGTTGCAAGTCCAAGAGCAGGGATTGTTATTGGAGAAGTTGCCTCCGGAAGCGTCGGAGTATCCCGATGGCTTGAAAGGCAGCTCGTGGGTCGCCACTGATATCATCTTTCTGATTGCCGCGTGGAACACCAATCTCGTAAAGCAGGAGGATGCGCCCAAATCCTTTGAAGACTTTGCCGATCCTAAATGGAAAGGCAAGCTGATCGCGGAACCGAGGGATGTGGAAGTCTTCATTGGCTTGGCCCGGCGCAAATACAAGAGCGACGAGAAGGCTGTAGCGTTGTTGAAAAAGATCGCTGCCAATGGCGTCGAATTCCATAAGGGGCATTCGGAATTGGCAGAATTCCTAGTCTCCGGCCAGGGCGCCGCATGCTTCACGTGTTACTCGCATCATTTCCCGCCTCGTATCAAAAAAGGCGCTCCTGTGGGCTACCTGCTGGCCGAAGGCATCGGTACCATTTCAGCAACAGGTATCTTCAAAAATGCTCCTCATCCCAACACGGCGTTGCTATTTGCAAGATGGGCGATGAGCCGGGAAGGACAGAAAGCCTATAGCGAAGGCGGCCGCACGCCAACGCATCCGGAAGTTGAACCCTCGGAAAAAACCCGGCCGGAAGCGATCTACGCCATCGGTGCCCAAGAAATAAAAGAATGGCCGAAGTACGAAAAAATTTGGAAGGAAATTTTCAAGCTCCGTTGACAATTGCTTGACTTGACTCCGCATTTTAACCTGATATCAACCATGCGAAAATTCACGTTTGTACACGATTGCAAGGAGGTCGATTAGATGAAGAGGTTTTTTAGGCAGCTGGTTGCAACTCACGCGCTTTTTGGCGTATTGGCGGTGTTATTCTCAACCGCCGGGATCGCACAGTCACAAACTCTCGACGAGCTTCATAAAAGCGCATTGAAGGAAGGCGGCACGCTCAATTTCTATGCCACGTTGGCGCAAATCAATGCCGCCAGGATTCTTCCGGTTTTTGAAAAACGCTTCCCGGGAATCAAAGTCAATCATGTCGATGCAACTTCCGATAAATTGGTTGCTCGTGCGGTCACCGAGGCGCGCGGCGGCAAGACTCTAGGGGATGTCTTACAGGTGCCGCTGGAGAATGTCAGTCAGGCTCACGATCAGAAGCTATTGCTGGAAACAACCCTTCCTGAATCCTCCGACTATGTCGCCGGAATGAAGGGAACGTTCTGGGTCGCTTCGGATCTTCAGTTCATTATCGCGGCATGGAACACCAATCTCGTGAAGAAAGAAGAAGAGCCCAAGCAGTATGAAGATTTTGCCGATCCGCGCTGGAAAAACCGGCTGATTGCCGAGCCCCGGGATCTTGAAATGCTTTTGGGATTTGCCAAGTACAAGTTTAAAGACGATGAGAAGGCCATCAATTTGTGGAAAAAGATCGCCGCCAACAACGTCGAGTTTCATTCCGGTCATTCCCAATTGGCGGAGTTACTCGTCGCCGGCCAAGCTGCCGTTTGTCTGACTTGTTATTCTCATCATTATCCAAGCAGGATAAAAAAGGGAGCGCCGCTCAACTATATGCTGAGTGAAGGCGTTGCTTCGATCAATGCCACGGCAATTTTTAAGGACGCGCCTCATCCCAACACGGCGCTGTTATTTTCCCGCTGGATGGCCAGTGTCGACGGGCAGAAAGCTATGGCCCAAGGCGGCCGGACTCCCGCGCACCCGAAAGTCGAACCGGTGGACAAAACCCGGACTGAAAAGATCTATCCGATCAGTGTCGCGGACCTCAAGGAATTTCCAAAATACGAAAAGATATGGAAACAGATTTTTCGACTCCGCTAACAAGTCTATGGTAGGAACCTGAAGCCGGAGGCTTGATTAATCATGGCGACAGACGTTTTGCCAAGAACCGAGACGACGGGCTTTCGACTATTGCGCGAGCCGGCGCTGATAATTCCCATTATCGGCGCCGCCGTCCTGATCTATCTGGCGGTGTTGCCGTTGTTCATGCTGGTTTACGGCAGCTTCGAGAAGGAAATTGCGCCGAGAGAATTTGTTGTTACTCTGGAAAATTATTATGCTGCCTACGCCAGCCCGTATACCTATTCAACTTTCGTAAATTCCATCATTTTCGCATCGGGATCGGCGACATTGACATTTCTGCTGGGGACGATGCTGGCGTGGCTCACCGAAAGGACCAATACACCGCTACGAGGTCTTTTCGTGCCGATTGCGGTCGTGCCGCTGATCCTGCCGGGCGTGCTCGAGTCGATCGCCTGGATATTTCTTCTGAGCCCCAAGTTCGGTTATCTCAACGTCTGGCTACAATGGCTCTTCGGGTTGCAATCGCCTCCTTTCAATGTGTTTTCTCTTCCCGGCATGATCTGGGTTCATTCGGTCGGGCAGGTGCCGCTGGCATTCCTGCTTATGGTCGCGGCGTTCAAATCGATGGATCCTTCGCTGGAGGAGTCGGCGATGATGTCGGGGGCGAATACATGGCAGACCTTTCGTCGTGTGACGTTTCGCTTGCTTATGCCAACCACCGCTTCCGTGCTTTTGATTCTATTCGTTCGCACATTGGAATCATTCGAAACGCCGGCGCTTATCGGTATTCCGGCGCGTATTTACGTCTACACTAGTGAAATTTATTTAGCTTTTAACGAGTACCCGCCTGATTATGGAAGGGGCGCTGCGCTGGCAGTGGGCTTACTTTTGCTGAGCGCCATAGGCGTTTGGCTGTACACCCGATCGACGCGGGAAAGCAAAAAATTTCAAACCGTGACCGGTAAAGCTTTTCGTCCACGCCAGTTCGATCTCGGGCCATGGAAATGGGTCGGCTTCAGCTTCCTGATGGTCTATTTCGTGTTCGTCGTCCTCCTTCCATTTCTGGTGTTATTCTGGGCGTCGTTCCTGCCGTTCTTCGCCACTCCCGGCTGGGATGCCGTGGAGAAGTTAAGCTTCGATAATTATCGCTACCTCGGGGGATTCAGGCCGTTCTGGGATGCGCTTAAAAATAGCATCATTCTCGCGACGCTAACCGCTACAGTTGCGATGATGCTGACGTCCCTGATCGCCTGGGTTGTCTATAAAAGCCGGGTTCCTGGATCATGGCTGCTGGATTTTTTGGCTTTCATACCGATTACCGTTCCGGGCATCGTCATGGGCATGGCTTTGATTCTTCTTTATGTCGCTTTTCCCTTGCCGATTTATGGAACGATCTGGTTGCTGCTGATCGCCTATGTGACCCGTTATATGCCTTATGGCATGCGCTCGGCGTCCGGCGCCATTGTGCAGATTCATAGCGAATTGGAAGAGGCAGCCTCCGCTTCAGGAGCGTCATGGTGGCAGACCTTCAAGCGTGTGACTTTGCCGCTTCTCAGGCCGGGAATTGCCGCCGGTTGGATTTACATCTGCATCGTTTCATTTCGCGAATTTTCGACTTCAGTGTTGCTGGCAACCGGGGACAGCCGCGTGCTATCGATTCTGTTGTTTACCATGTTTGAGCAAGGGCAGGTGACGATTGTCGCGGCCATCGGGATCTTGATGATTGTTGTCTTGCTTTCGATAGTGGCGGTTTTTTACAAAGTCTCTGGACGGTTTGGCATTCAGACATAAGGGAAAGCAGTTGTGATCGAAGTTAAGTCATTGGTTAAGATCTTTGCCGACGGTAAGAACGCCGGAGTAAGGGCGGTTGACCGGGTCTCCTTCAATGTTGAAGAGGGACGATTCTATACCCTTTTGGGACCCTCGGGTTGTGGCAAGACGACGACGCTTAGATGTATCGCCGGCTTGGAAAAGGCGGACGAAGGCGAAATCATCGTCGCGGGAGAGAAGGTTTTTTCCGCCTCTGGGCGCACGTTTGTGCCGGCTTATCGCCGGCCTATCGGCATGGTTTTCCAGAGCTATGCCATTTGGCCGCACATGACAGTTTTTGAGAATGTCGCCTTTCCCCTGAGGGTGGGCAAACAGAAGGTGAGCAACGACGTGATTCGAAGGAAGGTGATGACCGCCGTTGAGCAGGTCGAGTTGGGAGGTTACGAAGACCGTATGGCGACGCAGCTTTCCGGCGGCCAGCAGCAACGTCTTGCGTTAGCTCGGGCGCTGGTCCGAGAGCCGAAAGTCCTGCTCTTGGATGAGCCGCTAAGTAATCTCGATGCCAAGCTGCGCGAGCGCATGCGCGTGGAGCTTCGCGAATTGCAGCGGCGCCTGGGCATCACTACCTTGTATGTTACGCATGATCAGATCGAAGCATTATCGATGTCCAATGTCATTGCGGTGATGAGCGCCGGGGTGACTGTTCAGGAAGGGACTCCGCGCGAGATCTATCTTCAGCCCAGGAGCAAATTTGTCGCGCAATTCATCGGCTCGACCAATCAAATCAGCGGGCAAGTCACAAACCGGGGAGGCGATGGAACCGGCATCGTGAGAACCGAAGAGGGGGAAATCTCCTGCGGGATTTTGAGTGAATTGAAAGCCGGCGACAAGGTCGTCGTTGTGGTGCGCCCGGAAAGCATTGTCTTGCATCAAAAGAAGCCCTCGCAGGGAGACAATCTCTTGGAGGGTAAGATCGGTGCGGCGATGTTTCTCGGCGAGTATGTCGATTGCACAATCGAGCTCGGCAAGAATGTCCTAGAGACTCATCAACCCCATTCGCTTCGAGTGCGCCGCGGCGACACTGTTTGGGTGGAATTGCCGGTGGGCGACTGTATGGCCCTGCCTGCCGAGCAGTAATCTTTCGTAGTTCTTTTACGGGCCCGTTCCCTTGAACAGCCACGTTTCGTTGACCACCTTGCCCATCATTCGATCGTCCCACTTTTCGTTATTGTTTCCTACGCAAGCTTGTGTGCTAGAAAAGTTTCATCGCGCGTTTCGGAGGTACGATGAGGATCGTGGTAGAGACATGGTTGGCAGTTGTTTTGTTGTTAGTTCTGACGGCGCAGTCCTTTAGCCAAGAACGGATCAAAATCGCCTACAGTTCAGCCGACGCATCCAATGTGGTGTGGTTCACCGCACTCGATGCGGGGCTGTATAGGAAACATGGACTCGATGTCGAGCTGGTTTTCATCCAAAGCTCGACAATGAGCGTCTCCACGTTGGTTTCAGGCGATATTCAGGTTGCCAACAGCTCCGGGGGCGCGGTGGCGAGTGCAGTCGTGGCCGGCGCCAACCTGATCATGACCGCATGCTACATCAATACGTTGCCCTACGAACTGGTGGTTCAGGAGTCGGTGAAATCGGTGGAAGATTTGAAGGGGAAAAGCGTCGGCATCAGCCGCGTGGGAAGTGCCTCGGATGTGGCGGCAAGGGTACTGATCAAAGGATTGGGTTTGGAGCCGGTGAAGGACGTGCCAATCATGCAAGTGGGTGGCCCGTCGGAGCGAGCGGCGGCGTTTAGAACGGGTAAAATCGTCGGCTTTCCGTCACCGCCCGGAACCATTCACCTTGCCAAGGGTATGCCCCATCGGATCATGATCAGCACGGCGGACTTTCAAAAGCGTTTCGATTTTCCCTATATTTGCTCTACCACCACAAAGAGTTATCTGGCGAGCAACCGGGAAACTTTGAGAAAGCTCACGATGGCGCTCATCGAAGCGACCCATTTCCTTAAGACTCGTAAGCAAGACACCATGAAATTTATCGCCAAGTACACGCGTCAGAACAATCCGCAATTCCTAGAGTCATCCTGGGCCGCCAACGTGAAGTTGCACGATCGTGTCCCATTGGTTACCCGCGAAGGAACCGAGGTGCAAATCAAAGAGGCGCTGGCGCGAAAGCCGGGCGCTACTTTGCGCGTCGAGGATATCGTCGACGACAGCATCGTACGCGAATTGGAGAAGACCGGGTTTATCGACAAAGTCTACAAGTAGGTCACACAAAATACGCATGATCATCGCCGTTGTTCTTTCCGCGGGCGAGTCCAGTCGCATGGGCCGTCCCAAGGCGCTGCTGCCCATCCAAGGCCAGAAGTTTATCGAACGGATCATCCGTGTGATCGGGCAAAGCAGGGTAGGTCGAACCATCGTTGTCTTGGGTCATCATGCCGATCAGTTGCGCGGCCAAATCGAGCATTTGCCGGTCGAGGTCGTGATCAATCCCGATTACCGCAGCGGCCAACTATCGTCCTTGCAGGCGGCCATACGTCATATCAGTGGCGATGATCGCTGCGATGGCATGCTGGTGCATTTAGTGGATCATCCGTTTATCGATGTTGCGCTGGTGGACGCGCTGATCGAGAGTTTCTTCGAAACAAAAAAAATGATCGTGGTGCCGCGCTATAAAGGGAAGCGCGGTCACCCGGTTATTTTTTCGCGGCAACTATTCGGAGAGTTGCTCAATGCTCCCTTTGATCAGGGCGCCAAGGCGGTGGTTAATGCGCATCGCCAAGAGACACTGGAGATTGAATGGCAGGATGAGGGCATCACCTTAGATATCGATACCCCTGAATTATATCGACAACATGTTAGAGGAGAATAAATGTCCAGATTGAAACTTACCCTGGCTTGCGGCGACTATGATTTCTTGCGGCCATTGATCAATGGCGAAATCCAGCCGCAGGGTATTGATTTAAATGTACTCACCATGCCCTCTCCAGAGCGGCATGGCCGGATGCTCCGGCATGAAGAATTCGACGTCTGCGAGCTGTCACTGATCGCCTATTTGGTGTCTCATGATCGCGGCTGCAACTACACCGCGATTCCGGTTTTCCCGCACCGCCGGTTTCGGCACTCCTACATGGTCAAGAGAACCGGCTGCGGCATCGACAAACCGTCGGACCTAAACGGCAAGAGAGTGGCTCTTGATACCTTACAGAACTCCGCCGGGCTGTGGATGCGCGGCATCCTTCAGGACTATTACGGCGTCGACTTGAAGTCCATCGAATGGTGGTGCCAGGAGGAAGAGGACATCGCTTTCGAACCGGCAAAGTGGATGAACGTCAAGCGCGTGCCGCCGGGGAAAAACGTCGATCAAATGCTGCTCGATGGCGAACTCGAAGCGGCGCTCTATCCGGAGACGTTGCCATCGATAAAAAAGGGCTCGCCTAAAGTGGCCTTGTTGTTTGCCGATCCAAAGAAGGCCGAAATGGAGTACTACAAAAACGGCGGCCACTTTCCGATCATGCACACCGTCGTTGTGAAGAACACGATTCTCGAGAAAAACCCGTGGGTGGGAGTCAGCCTGGTGCGGGCGTTTCAGAGAGCGAAAGAGATTTGTTACGAACGCAATAGCGATCCGCGCAGTTTTGCCCTTGTCTGGGTTCAGGATCTTATCCGAGAACAACGCGAGATCTTTGGTCCCGACCCTTGGCCCTACAATCTGGAAGACAACCGAAGGACGTTGGAGGCGGCAATCCGATACGAATACGAGCAAGGAATGATCAAACGAAAGCTCGAGCCGGAGGAGTTATTTTTTCCACCGAGCCTGCAGCGGATTCAACAATACATTTAACCAATCAACTATGGCATCGCTGCTCAACTATGCCGTAGTTGAGTCGAAGGTTCTCGCTGCCTCATGCCGGAGTCTGGTTAAGATTAAGCGTGGCCGCGCCCGGCATATCCCACCGTCAGCACAATGACAGATATACTCTTGGCATAGATACCGCCCCCTCAGGATAGCCGCGGCGGGACGCGATCGTTTGGCCGCTGTTGTTCTCCGATTACGGTTCACTTCAACGGGGCCATCAATATGCGGAGAAGGACAAATTACCGAGCCGGTGCGGGAAAAATGAATTGTTCCTCGGTGGCGTTGGTAGTTCCTAGACGGATCAGTGCCTCTATGTCGAGCCTGCTTTCATCCTCTCCGGACGTCAGCGAGGCGCGCCTTGGTAGCCGGATGTTTCGGAACGAAAAGCTGGCAACAGTCCTGGTCTGGAATCGAGGAGATCTCGTAAGTGCCGATGCGGCGCGCCTGATCGATGATTTCCTGTTTGTCCATTCCGACCAGCGGCCGAAGAATCGGCAGCTGCGCTGCCTGTTGAATCACCGCCATATTCTCCAAGGTTTGTGACGCCACCTGAGCAAGACTTTCGCCGGTAACCAGGGCTTGGCATTTTTCGCGACGCGCGACCTGCTCGGCAATTCGCAGCATCATTCGCCGATATAAGATGACCCGCAGCGGTCGGGCGACAGCGGCAACGATTTGCCGCTGAATCTCTCCGAATGGGATCAGGTAAAGCCGCGATTGGAATTGGCGGCGGGTCAGCTCGCGCGACGAGCTGGCGCACTTTCTCCTGAGACGTCTGATCGAGATACGGAGTGCTGTGAAAGTGAACGAAGATCAAACGACAACCGCGCTGCATCATCCGATAAGCGCCGACCGGTGAATCGATGCCTCCCGAAATGAGCGCAACCACTCTGCCGCTGGCCCCGACCGGTAAGCCCCCAGGTCCGGCAATTTTATTGAAACCAAAGAAAGCGTCCCGCGGCAGGATTTCCACCGTCACCGTCAATTCCGCATTGGTCAGGTCTACACGCGCGCCTGTTTGATTTTTTACCGCGGCGCCAAGTTGCCGATTGATCTCCGGCGACTTCAAAGCGAATGTCTTATCGCCGCGTTGGGTATCGATACGGAAGGAACTAAATCGGCTGCCGTCAAGCGATTCGAGGATTCGATCGCGAAGAGTTTCGATATCCCTCGGCGTTCGTTCAACCATGGAAAAATTTGCTACGCCGAATACGCTCCGGATTCGCTCGATTAAAACTTCGGTATCGTAGTCGGCTTTGAACGTCAGTAAAAGGCGAGCGGGCAGGCTACGAATCTCTTTGATGCCGAGATCCTTGACCGCTGAGATAAGATTTCGCTTAAGCAGCTCGATGAAGTACCGGCGATTGCCCTTCTTCAAGGCGATCTCGTGATAACGAATCAGTACCGAATCCATCGTTAAGCGATAACAAATTCCGCGTGGTTTTGCATGTTTTTACCCCTATGGTAGTATCCGGTCAGCTATTCAATAGGCCAAGTCAGGAAACACACCTATGTTCAAAAGTCTCGCCGAGGCAAAGCAGTTCGCTGCCGACAAGATGAAAAAAAATATGCTGTTTGGGACGGATCGGTTTGTCTGCGATGTTTACTGTTTCGAGCCGGGACAAACCCAGGCGCCGCACACGCACGATGGACAGGACAAGGTTTACTACGTCGTCGAGGGACGGGGTCTGTTTCAAGTCGGCAACGAAGAGAAAGAATTAGGCGCGGGAGAAATGGCGCTGGCTGCTTCAGGACAAAATCACGGGGTCAGCAATCGCAGCCAAGCAGCAATTGGTGGTGCTGGTGTTTATCACGCCCAACCCGTCGCATTGACTCAAATGCAGGAAGAGAAACTGGAAGTTGTCAGGGCCAACGAGAGCTTCTATCGTGCTTTCGAAAGCCTTGACATCAAAGAGATGGAAAGGATTTGGGCGAAAGATTGCGACATTCAATGCGGGCATCCGGGGTGGCGGATCTTGAGGGGATGGGAACCCGTCATGGAAAGCTGGCGGCGCATTTTTGAGAACACACCCTCAATGCGGTTCATGCTGACCGATGTCTCGGTGGACGTCCGCGGTAACGTGGCTTGGGTGACGCTCTATGAAAATCTGACCAGTTCCCTTGAGGGTCAGAACATCTCAGTAACAATTTTGGCTACGAATGTTTTTCTCAAAAACGCCGGCGCTTGGCGAATGATCCACCATCACGGCTCATCGGTGGCGCCCTTGGGGCCGCAAAGCGATCCGTCAACCGTTCATTAGCAGACCTGGTGAAAAAGCCTCATATGCGTCCTTGCGCTTGCCCGGCTCGCTTCAACGTTACTGCCCGTACGCCTCAGTTCCAGCGAACTTCACGAGCGGTTATCTCAAACGGAAAGAAATCTTGACTAAACTGAACCAGTACCCTCATTCCCTGATTCGCAGTCATTCCAGTGAACAGCCTCGCGGGGAAAATAGCCATTGTTACCGGTGCCGGCCGCGGCATCGGCAGGGCTGTTGCGTTCAATCTCGCGGAGGGCGGCTGTCGGGTCATTTTAACCGCCCGCACATCGGCCCAGCTCGAACAAGTTCAGCAGGAAATATCGACATCCGGCGGCGAGACGATCACTATCGCGGCAGACTTGAGCCGCGACGATGAGATTCAACGGCTCGTCGAAGAAAGCCAGCAGCGCATGGGAGCGCCCGATATCCTGATCAACAATGCCGGTTGGGGAAAGCGCGCGCCGGTTGTCAAAGTACCAAGTGAGGATTTGGATCAGACGTTGCGGCTCAATCTCCGCGCGCCAATGATTCTTGCCCGGTCGCTTGTCCCCAGCATGATTGAAAAAGGCGAGGGAGCAGTGATCAATATCGGTTCGGTCTCAGGAAAAACCGGTGAAGCCAATGGCGCTGCCTATTCGGCGTCGAAGTTCGGCTTGATCGGATTCACGCAATCCTTGTATGAAGAAGTGCGCGAGTACGGGATCAAGGTTGCTGTAATCTTGCCGGGATTTGTCGATACTCCACTAATTCCGCCCAACCGGCAACTCGACCGCAGCAAGATGATTCAACCCGCGGACGTGGCGCAGACGGTTCACTACATCCTGGCCTCAGCGCCGACCTGTTGTCCGGTGGAAATCACTCTGCGGCCACAAAAAAGTCCCTACCGTTAATTCGTAGTCGGGCGCTAAGAGCATATGGCTTCAAGTTGAGACTGACCGATCCCTTCTAAGCTATCGACGATGCTGTCGGCCTCATCGAGAAGTTCCGCCGGATGCGAATTGGTCACAGCCAGACATTTCATGCCGGCGCGACGAGCGCCACGGATTCCTTCCTTGGAATCTTCGATGACCAGACATTCGGCCGCGCTGATGGGATGATCGCTACTGAGAGCGGCGTTTAATTGCGCCAATGTTTTTAGAAAAATTTCCGGCTCAGGCTTTCCCCGAGTAACGTCCTCCGCGCTCACGATCGCGCGGAAATGTGCCGAGAGTCCGATGCCCGACAGAATGATCTCGATCTCGTTTCTTAAAGCGCCCGAAGCGATGGCGAGAGGTAGTTTCCGCGCCAGGTGGGGGACTAGCGTTTTGACCCCAGGGAAGACCCTCATCTTGCTCTTTATGTCTTCCTGGTAGTAGGCGGCTTTGCGTTCAATCAAGTGGGCGAGCTTTGAATGGCTAAGTGCTCGGCCATGCTCACGATACGCGGTCGTGAATGCGCCACGATCGTCGCAGCCAAGATAGCGAGCATAGTAGTCTGCTTCGGTGAGCTTGATGCCCTCCTCTTTGAGAACCCGCTGGAATAGCTCGAAATGGATTGGTTCGTCGTCGACGATGATCCCGTTAAAATCGAAAATGACAGCGCGAAGCATCGTTGACCGTACCGAAAGTTTTCTTTTACTTCAAGTAAATATCCGGTAAAAAGAACCTATGACATCAGCAGATCATCAGCATCATGCGCACGGCCATGTTGAATACCGATTCTGTCCTCGCTGTGGCGGCGCGCTGGAGAAGAGATCGATCAAAGCGATGGAGCCAAAGCGCCTGGTATGCCGAGCTTGTTCTTTCATCTTTTATCAGGATCCGAAGGTCGTTGCCGGCACGATTTTCACATTGAACGGCGGTGTTGTATTGCTCCGGCGCGGCGTTGAGCCGGCCATGGGTAAATGGGTCTTTCCCGGCGGTTATGTCGATCGCGGCGAGAGTGTTCAGGAGGCTGCGGTGCGAGAGACGCTTGAGGAGTCGCGGCTTCGAGTGGAACTGGACGGGCTTATCGATGTTTATTCCTATCCGAAGTCTCCCAATGTCATCATTGTTTACCGGGCGCATATCACAGGCGGTGAGCTGGCCGCCGGAGATGAGTCGGTGGAAGCAGCCACATTCGTCGCCAGCCAGGTTCCTTGGCCGGATCTCGCCTTCGACAGCACGCGCGACGCCCTCAAGGACTACGTTAAGCTTTACTTGAAAGCTTAGAGCTGCTAAACCCGAGCCTTATTTTACAGCAAGAAGGAGGTTGATATGGCGATGCCAAGCGTCGGGCAGAAAGCGCCCGAATTCACCCTGCCCATTTCACGCGAACATAATGTATCACTCAAGGATTACCAGGGCAGCAAGAACGTAGTGTTGGCCTTCTATCCTCTGGATTTCACCGGCGGGTGAGAGCGTGAGCTAAGCAGCTTCGAAAAAGACCGCAAGGAATTCGAAGCCCGCGACGCTCAGGTTCTGAGCGTAAGTGTCGATTCCGTTTTCTCTCACAAAGTATTTGCCGAAAGAATGGGTGGCATCAACTTCCCGATGCTGTCGGACTTCTGGCCTCATGGCGCAGTGTGCGCTCAATATGACTGTTTGCGACCGCAGGGGATGCCGAAGCGCGCGGTCTTCATTATCGACAAACAGGGGACGATTCGATTCGCCAAAGAGTACGACAAGGGCGTTCCGGAAAATTCCGATCTGTTTAATGAGCTCGACAAAATCAATCAAAGCTAGGAAGGATATTTAACAAAAGGCCCGCTCCATCAACGATGGCAGCGGGCCTTGTTTGATTCGCGTGGTTTTCTTAAACGTCCACCAGCACGTCATCGCCTTCAACTTTTACTTCATATTTTTCAATCGGCAATGCCGGTAGCAATTCGTTTTCACCGGTGGTGACATTGTAGCGCCAGCCATGCCAAGGACAGATCACCGTGGTGCCATCCAGTTCGCCTTCGGCTAACGGTCCGCCGCGATGACCGCAAATGTCATTGATCGCATAAAACTTGCCGTCGACATTGTAGACGCCAATTGACTTACCGTTAACTTCAAGGCTCCTGGCACAACCGGCTTTGATATCCTCGGCCCTGCAGACTTTGACAAAATTAGCCATTTCTCTTCAGCCTTTCTCGGGTGGAGCAAAATTTTCCGTTCAATATACGGACTCGGCGTTCGGATTCAAGTGCCGAATACTCCGGACAGGCCGGTTCGAATCCCGGCGCATCCGATTGGCAAGATCACGTTAGTGTCTCGCCGGGTCGGTAGCGGTGAACGGTAACTCCGTAACCGTGGCGTTGACAAGAAGTTCCGCATCGTAGCGTACCAGTAGCTGTGTACCTCGAGAACGATGGTCGCGATGAACATAGCCCAACGCGATCGGGGACTCGAGACTCGGGGAGTAGACTGAGCTCGTGATCGTGCCGATTTCCTTTTCGGTTGACAATATCTTGCTGCCTGCCGGCGGGGGCTTTTCGCCGTGGATCAATAGCCCGGTAAGATTTTTGTTGACGTGGCCGCGGGAGCGAATCCTTTCGACGACTTCCTGACCCAGATAGCAACCCTTGTCGAAGCTCACAGCGTGAGTCAGACCGGTTTCCAGTATGAGATTGTCATCGGTAATGTCGATGCCATAACGCGGAATACCTGCTTCGATTCGCAGGATCTCGTAAGCCTCAGTGCCAACCCATCGGGCAGAGTACGTCGAGGCGGCTTCGGTCAACTGCTGAGCCATGTTTTCAATGTGGGCGAGAGGAATCATCAGATCGAACCCATCTTCACCCGTATGGCCAGAGCGGCAGATGCGCATTTCGACCCCGGCAAATTCAGCAATCGAGTGAGCTAGACTTGTCTGCGGCTGTTGTTCCCTGGCGAGAAATTTTTCTAGCAGTGTTTCCGACTTGGGTCCCTGAATGGACAAGATGGCGCAGCGGTCGCTTAAATCCGCGATCTCCACCTCGTCGGCAACCAAATAACGGTGTAGGTGATCGAGAATTTTTTGCTTAAGCGGTTCCCACAAGTCGACAATGAAACTATCGTCCGTAGTCAAGACGCGGCAGTCGCCGAGAACTTTTCCCTGCTGGCTCAGGAACGCGGCATAAATTCCTTCCCCTGCGGAAGGCACCCGCAAATCATTTGAGATCAAGCCCTGCAGATAAGATAGACGATCAACGCCGGTGAACTCCAAGACGGCGCGGTTTGAGAAGTCCAAAAGGCCGGCCGCACGGCGCACCGATAAGTGCTCCTCATGCGGGTCGCCGAAATGTCGGGGCAGCGACCAGCCGTCATACTCGGCCAGTATTGCTCCATTGGCCTGATGAACGCTGACTAACGGCGATTGCTTTGACATTGATCAAAAATATAACGCCAAGTTGCGCAGTTGACAACGTTCGGTCCCGGCGCATTTAATAGCGAAAATCACAGCGATCAACTTACCATGAGCAAACTAAAAGGCGATTTGGATCTACACAAGCTCGAAGTCTTCTTCTGGGTAGCAGAGCTTAAAAGCTTTTCGGAAGCGGCACAACGGCTATCTTTGAAGCAACCCACAGTCAGCGCGCATATCCAGGAACTGGAAAAAACCCTTGGCGGCAAGTTGTTCTATCGGATTCCCGGGAAGGTTACTCTGACCGCATTAGGCATACTGCTGCTCGAACAGGCCAAGGATCTGCTGGCTTTCAAAAGAGAAACGGTGGCTAAGATCGAGCGTTTTCACGGTAGCCTGAGCGGCGAGCTTTGGATCGGCGGCAGCAACATTCCCGGTGAATATTTACTGCCGCATAGCCTTGCCGCATTCATCCAAAAGCATCCTCGGGTAAAGCCGATTCTGCGAATCGGCGACTCGGCGAGCATAGTGGACGAGGTGCTCGACGGCAAAGTCGAAATCGGATTCGTCGGCTTCAAGAACGCGGAGAACAGACTATCTTTCGACAAGATCTGGCAGGATGAAATGGTACTCACTGTGCCGAGTGCACATCCGTGGGCCCGCCGAAAATTCGTTCACCTGGCAGATTTGCGTTCGGAACACTTCATCTCGCGGGAACGCGGCTCGGGAACCTTGGATTCTTTTCGTCACCTTATCAGTAAGGGCCGACGTTCTGCCGACGACCTGCTCAGTGTAGCAATGGAGCTTGGAAGTACCGCGGCGGTTAAAGAGGCTCTGATCTCGGGATTCGGTATTTCGATTTTGTCCCGCGTTTCAGTCGCACGTGAATTGGCTGAAGGCCTTCTTACGGAAATTCCAATTCGCGAGTTGAAGATGATCCGCGACTTCTACGAGGTTTGTTATAAGGGCCGGCCGCTATCACCAGTTGCTCAGGCATTCCGCGAGTTTCTGAAAAACAAATAGCTCCTGGTTACCACGGGTAATAACCGCGCCACGATCCCGCCCTGGACATCTCCAGCCCACTCTCCCGGCACGACTATTTGGGCGACAATGCGAACCCACAAGTTTTATCGCGGGTTGTATTGACCGAGCCTTTACACATGATAGACAAAAGAAATAGCTTAAATCCCGAGAAGGAGGCTTCATGAGTAATTTAGAAGGACAGCAGGCGCCGGCATTTAATTTAGACGGCAGCGATGGCAAGCGACATTCTTTGTCCGACTACCGAGGTAAAAGCGTTATCCTTTATTTTTATCCGAAAGATGACACGCCGGGCTGCACCAAGGAAGCTTGCGGCTTTCGCGATTCTATCGATTCGGTGACGAATTCCAACGCCATCGTTTTGGGCGTAAGCAAAGACGGAATCGAATCGCACAATCAATTTATCGCTAAATATAACTTGCCGTTTACTCTTCTTTCCGATCCCGAAACCAAAGTTATGCAGGCTTACGGCGCTTGGGGTGAGAGGAAAAATATGGAGGGCAAAACCGTCGAAGGCGCTATTCGCTCGACGGTGGTGATCGGTCCTGACGGTAAGGTGTTACGCCAATGGGCGCCGGTTGCTAATGCGGAGGAGCATCCTCGTGAAGTGTTGCAGTTTCTCCAGAAGTGACGGCGGGGTATCGTGATGAACCGGGCATTCGTACCGCGGGTCAACGTCGAGAGGGCGAGGTTCGAAGCACGGTTTCACTCGGCTTGGTCTAAGACCGATGAGCTGTTTCGTCTGATCAACGAAGATCAGATGTTAACCAAGCCGATTGTCTGGCGCCACCCTTTTATTTTTTATGTCGGACATCTTCCTGCGTTCACCTGGAATCAAACCTGTGGCGCACTGCTGCAGTGGAAGTCCTTCAATCCTTATTTCGACGATTTGTTTTGTCGCGGCATCGATCCGGACGTTGACACTGGCGAGTGTCATTGGCATCCCGAGGTTCCGGAGACCTGGCCCGATCTGCATACAGTACTGAAATACCGCGACCAGGTTCGCTCGGCGGTCTTGGAAGCGCTCGATAATGATGTCGCGTTTGGAATCCTCAGATATCATGGCACAAAACGGGCGCGCCTTCGAAATGGTTCTCGAGCATGAATACATGCATCAAGAAACTCTGTTGTATATGATGCATGAGCTGCCGCTTGATAAAAAAAACCGCCCAACCAAATCACCACGGTATTCCTTCCAGGCGGCTGCGCGTTCTCGTTCCAACGGAAATACCAGAGCGGCAAAGTTTCACTTGGCGCAAAGTTTTCCGAGTTAGACTTCGGCTGGGACAACGAGTTTTCACAAACGGTTGTCGATGTACCGGCATTTACGATGGATTCGATGCCGGTCACCAATGGCGAATATTTTGAATTCGTGCAGTCCGGCGCTTACGATGTAGAGCGTTACTGGCGACCGGAAGATTGGCGCTGGAAAGTGCAAACCGCCAGGAAGCATCCCAGCGTTTGGCTTCAACGGGGCAGCCTCTGGCTCTACAAAGCGATGTTCGATCTCTTTCCGCTCGCCCAGGTTTCCAGTTGGCCGGTCTATGTGACCGTTGCTGAGGCGCGTGCCTACGCTAGCTGGCGCGGCAAGCGATTGCCGACTGAGGCGGAGTTTCAACGCGCCTGCTACGGCGGACCTGACGAAATCTCGACGCGTTATCCGTGGGGCGAATTAGCTCCAGCGCATCGTCATGGCAATTTCGATTTTAGCTCGTGGTCGCCGAATCCCGTAGGCTCGCATCCAGCCGGCGTGAGCCGATGGGGTATCGGAGAATTGGTCGGTAATGGCTGGGAGTTAACCGATACGCCATTCGCGCCGTTTCCAGGCTTCACGCCTTATATTCCTCGCTATCCCGACTACTCCAAGGATTTTTTCGATGGAAAGCACTTCGTCTTCAAGGGCGCTTCCTGGGCGACTCCGGCGGAACTGCTGCGACCGACGTTTCGCAATTGGTATCAAGGTCACTATCCGTATGTGTTCGCCAAATTTCGCTGCGTTTCGACTTAAAGCAATAATTTACCAAGAGTCGTCTCTTGAAAGCGGTATCGGAGAACCGCGAGATGTACTTAGTGGATCTCGCCACCTGTATGGCGGAGAGTAACGAACCCTTCTGCGAAGGTTTTGGGCGCAGTACCTGGGAAAAAGCTCGCGAAACCTACGAAGTGTAGCAGGAATCCCATGGCAGGAGCGCGAACGGCTTTTCGAGGCGCCTAATCCGATTTGTCGCCGCAAACCGTTTCGCTGGGTTGATTTCTTAAGAGCGTACCGATTCGAACAATGAATGCTACATTCTCGGTTGAGGAGAAAGGCTGGGCATGAAGAGTTTGGAGGGGCAGAAAGCGCCGGCGTTCAGTCTGGAAGGCCACGACGGCAAGACACATTCGCTTGAGGATTATCGCGGCCAAAAAATGGTCTTATTCTTCTATCCCAAGGACAGTACTCCGGGCTGAACCAAGGAAGCTTGCGGGTTCCGCGAGCTAAATACGCAAATGAAAAGACTGGGAGCGATAGTTCTGGGTATCAGCAAAGACAGCATTGCTTCTCATAAGAAGTTTGCTGAGAAGTTCGATTTGCCGTTCGTGCTTTTGGCCGATCCCAAGGCCGAGGTCATGAAAAAATACCAGGCATTCGGCAAGAAGATGATGTACGGAAAAACCGTGGAGGGCACGATCCGCTCAACATTGGTAATCGGCTCAAGGGGCAACGTGATCAAACACTGGCCGACCGTCAAAAAAGCTGATCAGCACCCGCAAGAGGTGCTGACTTTTCTACGGGAACAATCGGGCAAAGATTGATCGAAACAGTACCAAAGTCTCAGAACAATCCGGTCATTATCCGGTTGTTTTTCCAAAAAAACCGTTGTAGGGATTACCAATCGAATCCATTCGATAAAACCAATTGGGGGAGTCCATGAACCGGAGATCATTTTTAAAATCGAGCCTGACCGTTTCTGCTGGGCTGGCGCTGGGGGCTACGCCCAGGTTGAATCATTTTGCGAGTGCTGACGATCCGACGAAGTGGCGAAGCTTCGAGGTGATTACCAAAGTCGATGTCATCAAACCCGTGGGAGCTACTCGCGTGTGGCTTCCAGTCCCACTTACCAAGCAGACGGACTATTTCAAACGTGAAGATGATAGCTGGACTGGTAACTTCAAGTCTGCTCGAATCGTCCAGTACGATCGATATGGAACAGGGATGTTATTCGCCGAATGGACGGCCGGGGAAACCGCGCCTTCATTAGAACTGAAGAGCCGTTTTAAGACCCGCGACCGGCAAGTGAATTTGAGCGAGAAACCAAATGTTGCGGTCAAAGAAGATAAGGCCGTGCTGGACTATTTCCGTAAGCCGTCAAAGCTTATACGAACCGATGGTATCGTCGGTACGACTTCACGTGGCATTACCATGGGTATGAAGAGCGACGTCGACAAAGCGCGAGCGATCTATGAGTGGATCGTCGATAATACTTTTCGCGATCCCAAGGTGAAAGGTTGTGGTATCGGCGACATTTCGACGATGCTTCAAACCGGTTATCTCGGCGGCAAGTGCGCCGACCTAAACGCGCTATACGTGGGATTGGCCCGCGCCGCCGGCCTGCCGGCACGGGATGTCTACGGAATCCGCTGCGCTAACTCATCAGAATTCAAAAGTCTCGGCAAGGCCGACGATATTACCCGCGCCCAGCATTGCCGGGCTGAAGTCTTTTTGACTGGGCAGGGCTGGGTACCGGTCGATCCAGCCGACGTGCGCAAGGTGGTTCTGGAAGAGAACCTGCCCGGCCAGCCGCTGCCGCTCGATGATCCCAAGGTCAAGAAGGCGCGAGCCAAACTGTTTGGCGCATGGGAAATGAACTGGTTAGCGTATAACTATGCTCATGACGTTAAATTACCCAACTCTAACGGACCTGAACTTGGCTTTCTGATGTACCCCCAGGTTGAGGAAGCCAACGGTCGGCGCGATAGCCTCGATCCGGATAATTTCAAATACACCATCACGGCTAAAGAGATTTGATTAGTACCCGTTTCGTTGTCGTTCTTATTCGAGGCCCCCACAAGTGGGGGCCTCGCGATTAACTTGTCCCATCTGCTATATTTTCGATCCGTTGGACATCCTTGAATTTGCGACCGATTGTGTCGTCCAAATAAGCGTATGTCAAAGCTTGGTGCAATCGCCACGTGCTACTCGGAATGTAGTATGTTATCGCGGCTAAGGTATTTGGCGATTCATCCGGATCAATATGCGTGTATGGCTGTATTGTTTTCTAGAACGGCTGATTCGGTTTCGGGACAATGAAACTTCGGGCCAGTTGAAAGGCTCCCGTGGCTGTTGGCTTTTCACATACGAACGTGCTGGTACTTTCTTTGCTCATACCGCGGCGAGGTAATCTGTACGACTATATAATTCGACTCGGCCAGAATAGGCCGGCTAGAATCCTAACCGGTTTTTTTCTTGCATCGGTCACTTAGGTATAGCCTATGACAATTTATCTTCGGAGCTACCGGATCAACGGGCGTTAACCATAAGGAGGGTACGGGATCATGCAAAAAATTATCATCACTGGACTTTTCATTTTACTTACAGCATCAGTCTCCTCACAGGTTTTGGCTCAAGAAGAAGTTATTGAGAAGAGACAGAAAGCAATGAAGGGCAACAGCGCAGATGTCAAAGCGATCAAGGGGGCAGTTGAGAGCAAAGACTATGCAACGGTAGAAACCAAGGCCAAAGACATCATGGGCACTGCGGATAAGATTCCCAGCCTGTTTCCTAAAGGTAGTGATAAAGGGAAGACCAAGGCGACGGCCGCGATCTGGGAAAAATCCGATGAATTTGCCAAACAAGCCAAGAACTTGAGCAAAGCGAGCGGTGAGCTCGCCTCCGCGGCAAAGTCAAAGGATGATGCAGCGGTGGCAGCCAAATTCAAGGCTGTCGGCGAAGTCTGCTCCTCTTGCCACAAGGAATTCCGGGCCGACAAATATCCCGAATGATTGATTTAGCTGGTGCGCGGCGGTCAGATCCTGGCCGCCGCGCTATTTAGCTCTGTAGCGCTGCTTCGATCGCCCGCTGAACGTAAATATGTGTCAGGTGAGTACGGTATTCGCTGGAACCGTTAATGTCTTCGATGACGTCGATATTGCGGGTCGACTCGGCGGCGGCTTCCGCAATGATTTTTGAATCGAGTTTTTTCCCACTCAATATTTCTTCGGAACGATCCGGCCGGTAAGCTTTATCACTGATGCCGGTGATTCCCAACGCTGCGCGCGTGCAACTTCCCGCAGCGTCCATGGTCATCCGAACCGCCACGCCAACTACTGCAAAACCCGACGACCGGGGTGCGGCCTTCAGGTACGCTGTTTTGTCCTTGTCCGTGAACGGAACTCTTACGGCAGAGACGATCTCATCTGGTTCGAGCACGCTCATTAGCAGTCCCAGGAAAAAATCATCGGCCTTAATCCAACGCTCGCCATTGGGTCCTGCCACTTTGATTTCGGCATCCAGAGCCATGATCGCTGCAGGCATGTCGCCCGCCGGATCCGCGTGGGCAACGCTGCCGCCAATAGTGCCGCGATTTCGGATCTGAATGTCGGCGATGGTTGCCGCCGTTTGTGGTAGGAGCGGACAGTGTTTCTGAAGCAGTTCGGAATGTTCAATCTGCGCATGGGTGACCAGCGCACCAAGAACAAGACTGTTGCCTTCCTCGACGATGCCATCGAGTCCCGGAATCTTGCCGATATCCACAATATAACCCGGCTTCGAAAGCCGCATCTTCATCAGAGGCAGTAAGCTTTGCCCGCCGGATAGAACTTTCACATCATCCCTGTGGGCCGATAGCAACTCGATTGCCTCGGGAATAGATCGCGGCGAAAAATAATCAAAAGAACCGGGGATCATGGTTAGTAAGACCTCCGCACGGAATCGGGGTTGTGGTTGGCGAGGCGCCAAACCACTTCCGGCGTGAGCGGCAGGTCAGTGATCTTGACGCCGAAAGGCGTAAGCGCATCTTCAACCGCGCTGGCAATGGCGGCGGGTGAGGGGATAGCGGCGCCTTCGCCGGCCGCTTTTTGGCCCAGCGACGTGAACGGCGATGGCGATGGTCGATGGATGACTTCGACCTTCGGAGTTTCCGCCGTGGAGCATTTGCCGTAATCCAAATAGGTTACGGTAAGCGGTTGCCCCTCCGGGCTGTAGATAAAACCTTCCCCCAGCGCTACGGCGATGCCATGCGCCGCCGAGCCGTAAACCTGCCCATTAACCACGTCGGGGTTGATCACCGTGCCGTTATCGCCAACGATGAGATAGCGCAGGACTTCAACTTTACCCGTCGCTTTATCGACTTCTATGATCGCCGCGTGCGCGCCCGCCGAAAAAGTAAACTGCGCGCGCACTAAACGGTCCGCGCCGGGAACAATGTTCGGTTTAGCGTGAGGGAACGTGTAGTAATGGGTCGCTTGTAGTCCCGCTTCCATGTCATCGGGAATTAGATGCTGATTGTTGTAGGCGATGCGCCCAAGTTCGGCGAATGTCACTTTCCTGGTGGCTGAACCGGGTACCTGGACAACACCATTTTCGATGGTCAATTCCAACGGATCGGCGTTAAGCAGGTGCGCGGCCAACTTCACCACTTTCTCTCGCAGCTTTTTTGCCGCGCCGTGGATGGCGCCGATATCGTAAAGATGAAAATTGTTGCCGCTGTTGGCCGCCGCCACGCCCCAAGGCGACAGATCGCTATCGAAAGGAATACTTGTGCTGATCTGCTCAGGACTCGTCCCTAGGATATCCGCGGCAACTTGAGCCGTCGTCGTCTCGTGCGCCTGGCCGCAATTGGGCGAGCCCAAATGCAACGCAATGGTACCGTTCTTTTCGAGCTTGATGGTGGCGCCGTTGACACCGCCCGATCCCGGCGGCTCTTTCATCTCAGGAAAGATCGCCATATCCCGGGCGGCGTTCCGGCCCCCGGGTTCAACGCCGACGACGATGCCGATGCCGATTAAACGGCCTTTTGCGCGCTCGCGCTTTTGCTCTTCACGCAGCTTATCGTAATCAATTTTTTCCAGGAGAGTTGACAGCAGGCCGGGATAATCGCCGCTGTCATAGATGTTGCCGCTGATGGTCCGGTACGGCATCTCACTCGGTTGAATCAAATTTTTCCGGCGTACGTCGATAGGACTCATGTTCAAGTCCTGGGCGACGCGATCCATCATCCGCTCCCAGATGTAACACATGCCGGGCTTGCCGATGCCGCGATTTGGAATCACCGGACACTTGTTAGTAACCACCGCATAGCCTTCCATGGCGATACTGGGGGTGCGGTAAGTATTCGATAGATTGTTTAACTTATTGGTGAAATGAATCGTCAATGTGCTGATCGAGCCGCCGACATCGTCGTATTCTTTAAAGCGCAGCCCGAGCACCGTGCCGTCGTTTTTAACGGCGACCTCGGCCTCAAACTCTTGGGCGCACGCGTGTCCCCCGGCCATCATGTGCTCGCTGCGATCTTCCACCCACTTCACGGGCCTGCCGCTTTTCATCGACAGCAATGCGACCATGACAACGTACTTGCGGATCAAGTGAATTTTTTGTCCGAATCCGCCGCCAACATCAGGAATAATGACGCGCACGTCTTGCAGCCCCAGCGCCTCACGCAAACCATCGTAGATCACTTCCGGCACCTGTGCCGTGACCCAGACCGTCAGTCGTTTGCTGGCGGAATCGTAGGATGCGATTACCACGAACGGCTCCAGCGGCGTCGAGCTGTACCGGTGAATTTTTAAGTTTTCTTTGACAACGCGGTCGGCCGATTTAAATGCGCCATCGATGTCGCCGTATTGGAGAGAGCCATGCCAGGCCAGATTGCTGCCCAACTCCTCGAACAGTGTCGCGGAGGAAGGCTTGATCGCTTCGCGTACGTCAACCACCGGACGGATCGGCTCGTATTCCACCGAGATGAGCTCCAAAGCATCTTCCGCGGTGCCGCGGTCGCGAGCGGCGACTGCGCCGAGAGGCTCACCGACGTAACGCACTTTATCGACGGCGCCGGCATACTCATCGATAGGCCGTTTGAGGCCGGCGGCATAACGACCCGGCTTGAACGGTTTGGTGCTTTGCTTGATATCGTCCGGGGTGATCACGGCTATGACGTTTGGATTGGTTAAAGCTGGCGACGGATCAACGGACAGAATTTTGGCGTGAGCGTGCGGACTGCGCAGAATCATCGCCTGCAACATGCCGGGCAAAATGAAGTCGTCGGTATAAAGACCTCGACCGGTGACATGTCGCGGCCCTTCTTTGCTGCGTGTGCGGCTGCCGATGAAATCAGGCATGGGTGGATCCTTTTGCGGCGTCCTTTACGGCTTCGACAATCTGCACATAGCCGGTGCACATGCATAGATTGCCGCCGAGCGCTTTGCGAATTTCTTCTTCGGTGGGCTGGGGATGATCGCGCAACAGCGCATGGCTTGCCATCACCATCCCGGGGGTGCAGTAACCGCACTGTAAGGCGTAATGCTTAACGAACGCTTCTTGAATTACACTCAGCTGACCGTCTTTGGCCAATCCCTCGATTGTGGTCACACTGCAGCCGTCCGCCTGCACCGCAAAGTGGAGACAAGATTTAATCAGCTTGTCATCGAGAAGAACCGAGCACGCGCCGCATTCGCCGACGACGCAGCCAACGTGGGTGCCGGTTAAGCCGATCGTTTCGCGCAGAAAATGCGACAGCAAGAATGCGCGGCTCGACGTCTTCTTCATACAACCGCCCGTTAACTGTAACGCGTATCGTCTTCTTCATATATTTTTAAACTAACGTCTGCCGGAAAACGGGTCAACCAAGGCGCTGGATGGCTTGTTCAGCGGCGCGGCGCACGAGCACTTTCACCAGATCACGCTTATAATCGGCCGAGCCGCGATTATCGTCCATCGGATCGACCTCGGTTGCGGCAATCTCGCCGGCTTCTCGGAGGAGATCGTCTGAAAGGCGCTGTCCGCGTAAGACATCTTCGGCGCGTTTGGCCCGGACGATAGTGGAAGCCACGGAGTTGAGCGCCAGCCGCACATCTTCGCAGGAGCCCGCCTTGCCGCGCAGCGTCATGGCCACGCCGACCGTTGCAAAATCTTCTACGCTGCGAGGGGTGAACTTAATATGAGACCAGCCGGGCCGTTGAGGTGGTGGGACGCGGATTTCAGTCAACAGCTCGCCCGGTTCTAGCGCAGTCTGATAGTAATCGACAAAAAAATCCTCTACGGACACGGTTCTCGTTGCATTGCTGTTGGCCAACGTGAGTTCCGCATCCAGAGCAATCAGGCTCGCGCCCGGATCTGTCAATGGGTCGCCACCGGCTAAATTGCCGCCGATGGTTCCCATGTTGCGAATTCTGGGCTGCGCGACTTTGCGAAAGGTCTCGTGGAGTAGGGGATAATGTTGCTTCACAGCCGGCGAAAGCTCGATATCGCGGTGTCGCGCGCCGGCGCCGATGCGCAGACCCTCTCGTCGGTCGAATGTAATGGTATCGAATTCAGGAATTCGCCCGAGGCCGATTACCATCTTGGGCATCAGCAAACGTTGGCGCATCCAGATGATCAGGGAAGTGCCGCCGGCAATCACCCGGGCATTATCCCCGTGTTGTTGCAGAAGTGAAAAAGCCTCGGATAGAGTAGCCGGCTCCAAGTAGTCGAATCTGATCATGGCTTGGCGCTTTCTCCGGCGCGTTTTTTTTGTAGGGCGCGAAGGATCTTCTCCGGCGTGATCGGCAGCGTCCTAATGCGCACTCCGACGGCATCGAAGATGGCATTGCTGATGACCGCCGCTGTCGGATCCATATTCAACTCTCCCAATCCTTTGGCGCCAAAAGGGCCGGTCGGCTCGTAGGACTCCGCGAATGCATGCTGAAGCGGCGGCATGTCTCGCATCGACGGAATGCGGTAATCAGAAAAGTTTGGATTGACCGGTTTGCCTTCATCGATTTGCAAACCTTCCGTGAGTGCATAGCCAATCCCCTGCGATAATCCGCCTTCCACTTGCCCTTCGGCGCCCAGAGGATAGATGACGGTGCCACAGTCGGATGCGATGACAAATTTCAATATTTCGACCTGTCCGGTTTCCGGATCGACGCGAACCTGAGCTGCCTGAACGCCGTAATTGTACGCGCCCGATTCGTTGCCGAAACGCGTGCTGTCCGGCAAAACGGAATCGGCATCGAAGCTGCCTGAGCCGACGATCGGCGCGCCATTATGGCGAAACAGGCGTGCTCGAGCGACGTCGGCTACGGACACTGATTTCCCTTGGGTGCCCGCCACGAATATGCGCCCGTCGTTAGAAACGAGGTCTTCGGCATTGGCTTCGAGCATTTCAGCTGCTTGCTGAAATAGTTGTTGCTTGACGTTGGCGGCGGCGTTTTTTACCGCATTGCCGCTGACGTAGGTGAGCCGGCTGGCAAAAGCGCCTAGACAGAACGTCGTCAAATCGGTGTCGGCGCGAGAGATCTCCACGTCTTCAACCGGCAGTCCCAATTCTTCAGCGGCAATCTGGCACATCGCGGTATGGACTCCCTGCCCGCATTCACCTTCGCCGCTGAGGATCAACGCTTTGCCGTCTTCGTTCAGCTTGATCGTTGCGGAACTTCCATCATAGTCGCCGAAGTGACGCTTGCCGCTTACGTGCACCGTGCATGCCAGCCCCAAGCCGGTATTCGGCTCCCTGGTGCCGCGCTGCGTTTTCCAATCGATCATCTTCTCCGCCATATCGAGACACTGCTTCAACTCGCAGCTGGTGACCCGGTTGCCGTGCGGCGAGACGTAGCCGGTTTCGGCCGCATTGATACGAGCGATTTCGATGGGATCTATGCCAAGCTCATGAGCGCCCAAATCGATCGCCTGCTCGACCGCCCATTCGGCTGACGGGTTGCCGAATCCACGAAACGCGCCGGTTGGAATTTTGTTGGTATAGACCAGATAAGCTTCGGTTTTGACATCCGAATATTTATAACAGGTGTCATGGCGCATGGCCGCTACTCCAGTGATTGCCGGCGCTTTCGCCGAATAGGCGCCGTTATCGGCGATCACCTTGATGTGCTTGGCGCGGATGCGACCGTCTTTTTTGAAGCCCAGCTTGACATTGATCTTCATGAAAACCCGCGGACGGCAGCCCGCCAGGAATTCTTCCTCACGCGTGTTGATAAGCTTTACCGGTTTGCCGGCTTTGCACGATAGAACCGCTGCGACCAATGCATTGTTGTCATCGCAGGACTTGCCGCCGAAGCCGCCGCCCACCGCGCTCTGTATGATCCGGACATCGGTCTCCGGCACGCCCAGCGCGGTGGCAATTCGGTAACGCGCGTTAAACAAGGTTTGAGTGTTCATGTAGATCGTGTATTTGCCGTTAGGCGAATATTCGGCAACGCTACCGATGGTCTCGATAGAGCAGTGCCATTGCGGCATGCTCTGAAATGTATCTTCGACTATCACATCGGACTCGGCGAACGCTTGGGCGATATTGCCGCGTTCGATGTCCATCGTCATTGCAATGTTGTTGGACTTGTCATCATGCACCAGCGGGGCGCCGTCTTGCATCGCTTCTTCGGCGTCGAAGACCCCGGGCAGCGGTTCCCAATCGACCTCGATCAGATCGATGGCCTCTTCGGCAATGTCGGGATCTATGGCCGCGACTGCGGCGACTTCTTCGCCAACGTAACGAGTCTTTCCGACCGAAAGAATATACTGATCGGCAAAAAACGCGCCCCAGGGTCGCTTGATGGTATCTTCAGCGGTGACCACGGCGCGCACCCCGCGAACTTTTTCCGCCTTGCGGGTGTCGATGCTGCGGATCCGCGCATGGGGGAATGGGCTGCGCAGCACTTTTCCGACAAGCATATTGGGAAGAAAGACATCCGCGATGAATTTCGAATCACCAGTGACCTTGTCGAAGCCTTCGACTCGCTGAACGCGCCGGCCGACGACCGAGAACTTTTCTGCTTTTGCCATAGGTTACGATCTCTTTATAATTTCGTAGGAGGTCTATATGCGATCCTTGTGACCGGTTCGCTCAGGTCGATCCTTTCACTTGGATTGACTTTCTTGGCAGCGCTCAGGGCGCTCACTCACCTTTGTGTGAGTGAGGTGTCTTTGCGACCGCTTTGTAAACGTCCAGGCTTTGAATTTTGGCGGTCTGCTCGCGTTTTCGAAATGCGAAATCGGGATCGATCTTGTTATTAACTACCGCCATCACGGCTTCGAGAATTTTATAGTAGCCGGTGCAGCGGCAGAGATTGCCCGACATCCATTCTTTGACTTCGTCTTCTGTTGGCGTGGGGTTTTCATCCAATAGAGACTTCGCAGCCATGATCTGTCCGGGAGTGCAGATGCCGCATTGAAAGCCGCCGTATTCGATGAAAGCCTGCTGCAACGGATGGAGCTTGCCATTCTTGGCGAGACCTTCGATGGTTTGGATCTCTTTTCCGGCGCAGCCGGCCGCCAATGTCAGACACGAGCTCACGACCCGGCCGTCGACAATGACACTGCATGCGCCGCAGACTCCGATGGAGCAGCCTTCCTTCGTTCCAGTCAAACCCAGCGTATCCCTGAGGACTTGAAGCAGGAGCCGGTTTGACTCTATTTCAACCTCGTGTTCCTCACCGTTGACGGTAAAAGTGACGTTCTTCTTCATGGCTATTCCGAGCGTCCGGTGTGGGATTTACCCCATTTGGCGCGCATCGATTTTAATGTCTCACCTTCCCCTACCTGAACTCGAGTTTGGCGCAGCTTCTCCCATACTTTTTCATGTTCGCTCTGTGCTGCCAGCTCGGCTTCTTCTTCTAGATCTTCCGGCCATAGACCCATCAAGTAGCCATGCCATGGTTCCTGCGGTTCAAGTTTCGGCAGGCCCAGCTCTTCCCAAATCTCCTTCGCCCGGACCATGAATTCTTTCTTCGGCAGCGATAGGGGCGGGAAGTCAGCCTTGCGGGTGGCGTCGATCAGCAACGAGGACTCGCAATTGTCATAACGGCTCGAGGAATGCGTTGCTACCATGCCGATAGGCGTGGCGCCGAACGGCCGGTCGCCGACAATTTTGATATCCTTATGAGGTTGCGAGCGATGTGTGATGGCCCAATTGACCGCGATAGGATCTTTGACGTTTATGTCCTCATCGACCGCAACGATCATCTTTCCAACACGGTCGCCATAGTCCAGGACAGCCTGCATGACTCCCCAAGGATCTTCGTCGTTCCGTTTTTTCAAACTGACCGCAACGTACGGCCGCAGGTTCACCAAGGGCTCGATCATGTGAACCTCGCGGACGCAGTCGAAGCCTTTGCTGACGATGAACCGTTTGACCAAAGTCGACATTCCCATCGCTTTAATCTTGGAACTTTCGCTTGGAGTGACCTGGCTGATGATCGACACCCAGATGGGATCCTTGCGATGCGTAACGCACTTCAACTCGAACATCGTGCTCAACGTTCTAGGGTCGACATAACCCATCGACTCGCCGTAAGGACCTTCTTCCTCCATATAGTTGGTCGGAATGATGCCTTCCAAAACAATTTCGGCGGTGGCAGGCACCTCCAGATCCACGGTCTTGCATTTCACTAGCTTCACCGGGGCGCCTGTGAGGCCTCCCGCCAATGCAATTTCATCGACGTCCGGCGGTACCTTTTGGGTCGCGCAATAAGATACGGCCGGAACTGTGCCGACAACGATAGCAACCTCCAAAGGCTTTCCGACCTTGCGGCATTTTTCCCAATGCGAGGACAAGTCCTGCGGCGTTCCCGACATAAGTCCACTCAGCGCAGGTCCTTTGATCAAGCCGCGATAATTGCCGACGTTCCTCCTGCCGGTCTCGGGATCTTTGGTGATCCAGTGGCCGGCGGTGATATAAGGACCATTGTCGAATCCCGGTGTGGACATCGGGATCGCAAACTCCAGCAGACCGCCCTGGGACAGAAGATCGTCTCCTGTGTGGACCTCCTCCTGGCAAGATCCGGAGCCGACAATGATCGGATCAATGGGATGATCCATGGCGTATAGCCAGCGATCGGCAACCTCATCGGGCTGGCACTTCAGCCCCAGACAGTAGATCGCTTCCGAGCCGGCGAGACCGCCGACTAACACGCGGCAATGGTATTTGCGTCCTTTTCCATCCGTGACATTGTCGAAGAGAAAGCCGCGGCGCGCTTCTTCGGGTAGGCCGCGAAACTGCCAGCGTACCAACGGTTGCAATTCGCTGTCTTTATTTATCTCTCGATGAATTCGGTACAGTTTGTCGTGAGCGTCGAGTGCGGCGATAAACTCTCTTAAGTCCTCATAAGGTTTAGCAAAATTCATAGATTTTTTGTCTATGCTCTTTTCCTCGCATTAGCAAGCGGGCTGCGCGAAATTGCTTGCAAATCCGGATCTGATCCGTAACATTGAGAATTCCTTCATATGTCGCTAAAAATTTTCAATACACTCAGCGGGGAAAAAGAAGATTTTGTGCCACTGACCCCGGGAGAAGTGCGGATGTACGTGTGCGGCGTGACGGTTTACGATTCCTCGCACATCGGCCATGCGCGCTCACTGCTGACCTTCGATACCATCTATCGCTATCTGAAATTTTGCGGTTATCGCGTGCAGTTCGTGCGCAATTTCACCGACGTCGACGATAAAATTATCAATAAAGCCAACGACCAGAAAATTAGCTGTAAAGCCGTTACCGACCGCTATATTGACGAATTTCACCGGGACGCCGAGTCGTTAGGATTGCTGCCGCCGAGCCTAGAGCCGCGGGCGACCTTGCATATTGCAGAGATCATCGAGCTCATACAAAAACTCGAGGAGCGTCAGCTGGCCTACCGCATTGACGGCGATGTATTCTTTTCAGTTCCGGGTTTTCCTGGCTATGGCAGGCTTTCGCGCAAAAGGATCGAGGAGTTGGAGGCGGGGGCTCGCGTCGAAATCGATGAGCGCAAGAAATCGCCGCTGGATTTCGCTCTTTGGAAATCGAGTAAGGCCGGCGAGCCTAGTTGGGAAAGCCCCTGGGGTCCGGGCCGTCCGGGCTGGCATATCGAGTGTTCGGTGATGAGCAGCAAATATCTCGGCCAGCCCTTCGACATCCACGGCGGCGGCAGAGACTTGATGTTTCCGCATCACGAAAATGAAATTGCCCAGTCTGAGGGCGCATTCGGCTTGCCGCTGGCGCGTTACTGGATGCATAATGGGCTCCTGACCGTGAACGGCGAGAAAATGTCGAAGTCGTTAGGCAACTACTTTACGATAGAGGAGATTTTACAGGAGCACGATCCGGTTGCCGTGCGTCAGTTGTTCTTGACTAGCCATTATCGGAGTCCAGGTGATTTCTCCAAGGAAGTTCTTCAGGAAGCGGAACGGTCCGCCGAGAGAATCTATGAAACGATTGAGCGGATTGCGTGTTCCGGAACCAGCCGGCAGAACAGGGTTGCGGACCCTTCATTGATGTCTAGCTTTCGCCAGGAAATGGATGATGATTTTAACACGCCGCGAGCATTAGCTTTGATCTTTGACGAGGTTCGATCTCTCAATCGCTTGCTCGATTCTAAGCAGAACGATGGCGTCGCTGAACGCGCTTCGGCGTTGGAAACCATGTGCGATGCTCTTGGACTGTTGCAAGATGGTCCAGAGGCATTTCTCAGCAGAAAGAAGGCACGGTGGCTGCGGCAACAAGGCTTTGCGGAAGCGGAGGTGCAGAAGGCAATTGCCGCCAGGGATCAGGCCCGAATGAACAAGAACTGGCGTGAGGCGGATCGTATTCGCAATGAACTACTCGCCAAAGGAATCGTTGTGGAAGACACTCGAGGCGGCACTACGTGGAAGGTTAGATGAAGTATCCGTTGTCCGACAAAGCCCTCGGCCTCGTTTCGATCGCGTTTTCCACCGCAATGCTTGTTGCCGATGTTTTCGGGCAAGAACAATTCGACAGAGCTGAATCGCAACTGACCCTGCGCAAGTCCGCCGAGACGCGCGAGTACAAAGGAGCCATGGTCCAAGGGGAAAATCGCCGGATCGGTCCCGGCGATTCGCTGTGGCGAATCCTGATTCAAGAACGAGGATTAACCCAACGAAAATTCAGCCAGTATGTCATTGTCGTTCAAGCCCTCAATCCTCAAATGAAAAGCGCGAGCGTGCTTAAGGTCGGCGATACTCTCTTTATCCCCATGCGGCCCGACGAAGTTCTTGTTGTGCCGTCAACTGTTGCCGCCGGTGGGAAGGAATTGAACGAGTCCCTCGGCAATGGCTTGACAACTGATTATCGGGTGAAACGGGGCAATCATCTCTATCAAATACTGCGCGAGCAATTAAAAATTACCGACGAGAAGGAATTGGCGACGTACTACGCGCTGGTTAAAGACCTGAACCCACAGCGTAAGGAATGGGATGTTTTGCAGGAAGGAGAGGTTATCCAACTTCCTGCGGATAAAACCGGAGCCGTGGTGGCGCAGAACGCATCATCGTTGGCGCCGGGAACGGAAAAGTTGGCGCAATCGTATGAGCCCATCGCACCACCTCAGAATCCAACTCCTGTGCGCGCGCCGCTGCCTTTGGATCATGCGAGGCGACTTCTTGCGCAAGAAAACCTGCCGTTATTGGCACAAGTGCTGAATACGGTTGGGATCGAAGTCGAGAGTGATGGGGACGAGGTGTTTCCCTTACCCAACGGCACGGTTCGGTTGGATAAAGCTTCTTACCCGATTGTGTTAAACCGTAAGCTGCAACAAAGAGTAATTCTCGATACACGCGAGCGATTGCCAACATCATTGCGCAAGAGTTTTGAGTCTCCCGATGCCGGTACATCGGTGTTCTCTCTCGCCACGGGCGCCGACCTTCAGGAGACGGTGAGTCAATTATTATCGCGCCTAGGGTATCAGGCGTTGCCAAGTGATCGGCCGATCAGCATTCAGCAGGGCGATGTTGCGTTCGAAGCGATGGGAACATGGATTGCCGCTGCTCCGGAAGAGAGCGGCAAAGCTCAGGAGATCTTCATCATCACGGTCACTGATCAAGCAGATGAAATTCCCGAATACCTGCAGGAGCAATTGTCGGCAAAAGGGGTTCATCTGAAGGAGGTCGTCTTGGCCTCTTCTTCTCAACCGCAAACAACGACGAATGAGACCACGAGATTAACTGGAGAGGTTAAGATTTGGCCCAGAGAAAAGTCCGAGAAAATTGACGCTTTGCTGCTAGCTTATGGAATACCCTTCGGCGTGGCCGAGCCGCAGTCAGTCGAAATGGGAGAGGGGCTTCGATTTGAAACTCAGACTGATCGCATATTCGAATCCAAAGGGCAGCGAATCGGGCTCTTCTTTCACCAAGTACAACCTGAAATCAAGAAAGCCTTGCAACAACGACAAGGAATGAAGGTGGTTGAACTTGATTTATCGTCCATGTCAGCGAAGGAGATAATCACCCGAGTCCTCGGGGAATTGCGCGATCAGACCGTTTACCGCGAACATAAGTTTTCAGCCGATAACGGCAACAAAGATCGAGTTAACATAAGCACGGCAGGATTTTGGTTGCGCAACCGTTCCATATTTCTCACCGACCGTCAGATCCCACCATCGTTGCATCGCTTCTTTTTTGAAAAAGGTTTGGATTTAGTTTACTTTGATTAGTCCCTGACGGTTAAGGGCGCCCGTAGCTCAACTGGACAGAGCATCAGACTTCGGATCTGAGGGTTGGGGGTTCAAATCCCTCCGGGCGCGCCATGAAAACAAGTGCTTATGTCTAAAGAGCTCACCTTGCAGATTATCCAATGTGTCCAAAATGTGTCCATCCGCTCTTAAAAATCGCAACTTCAAGAGATAGGCAGACCGCCGTTATCGCTTCTACGGCCGGCAGGTTATGTAATGATAAGAACACTCCACGACAAGAGCATCTATCCAACGGAGAGATCAGATTTCGACGCTTCACTATTTCTCAGACGCTAGTGACATATTTCCTGGGAGTCTCGCTCTGAGACGAAAGCTATTGATTTAAAGCAGTTTTGTGGTGTGGATGCGGTTGTTGGATGCGATTAGAAGTAAAAAGCGCCGTTGGAACGGAAATCCGCCGCCAGCCGGCAGCAAAAGGCAACGGATATGCCGTCACACACGGACTTAGGCCGCTCAGAGAGGCCGTTAAGGGGCTAGGTGGACGGGTAATAGACAACGAACCTCTCTTGGAAAAACGCTGGCCAAGTGGCGCGCTGATCTAATTGACGATCTCGGCGGCGCCGATAGTATTTCAACTCAACAATCCGCACTCATCGATCTCTGCGTTAAGTCCAAGCTGATCCTCGATTCGATTGACGCCCGGTTACTCACGCAGCCTTCGCTGATCAACAAGCAAAAGAAAACACTCTTACCAGCAGTGAGAGATGAAGACGATGAGCATGAACCAGCGCATACCAACGGTAAAGCCACAACTGAGCCTGATCCATGATCCTACCAATGAGTGATCCTGCGTCGATTCTACGAACCGTGCACGCTGTAGATTCGGCATCCCTGACGGATTGTAAGAATCCCCTGTGTGCTATCTCGTTCCCTCAAACCGGCCTGTCGATGAGTCCGCGGCGGTTCTGTTATGACAGGTCCGACAAAATTCCGACAATCCGCCTATTTCGGTTTCTCCTGTGGCTCAGCCCTAGCAATTCGAACCTCTCTCTCAATTTCCCATGCTTTGTCCGGAAAGTGTCGCCTCGCGATTGCGATGATGTTCTCCTGATCCTTCGCGTCGCAATTGATCGTTGTGGCGTTTCCGGAAGGTGTCGTTGCCCGTCCGTCAATTCGCAGCTTGACGTCGCTGGGGAGGTGCTTAAGCAGCCGCTTATAGGTTTCAGTATCGATGGATATTGTTGTCATGTCCGGCATTTTCTTCCGTTCGCAGGCAAAAGCAAAGAAGAAAAAAGATTTCACCAGTCGGGCGATCGCGTCATCGTCTGGCAATTTCCCTATTTCCTGTCGGAGCGCGTTGACTTCAGATCAAATGCGGTCATCTAAGTTCGTGCATTGCAAGGCTGTTTTTGCGCACTGATGGCTGGATTATGAACTCCGGACTGTGGAGCTAGAGCAAGGAACAAATGACCAAGCATGCTACAACAGACCAGCACAACGTCGGTGTAGTTCTTAGCCAGTAACGCACATGAGTCCTCCCAAGAGTCACCAGACATGAGACTAAGAGGCATGACCAACGCCAACATGCCCCCGGGCTTCAGCTTGCGATCGGCGAGAACAAGAAATATGGATGCTTCGCCCGCATTACCGTGAGCACTTGTGCCCTTGGTCAAGCGTTCTGTAGCCTTAGAGCTGAGGCACCTGGTTTTCCAAGGCTTCGTTAGGGTGCGTCAAGCAGTCGTTCTCAGGCTGTCAGCTCCAGCGGATGCACGGGGCTGACAGCAAACTAAAATCTTTCTGCGCTACATCGGCGCAAAGATTATACTAGGTACCTTTATTGACCTTCTTGACTGCGGTGAGCAATTCTTCGGTCGAGAGAAGATCCTTCTCGCTGTTGCTAGGACGGATATTGAGATACCGGATTACTCCCTCCTTATCGACAATGACATAAGAGCGTTTGGCTACCCTCCTCGGTTCATCATACACCCCGAATGCTTGCATGACTTTACCCTCTCTGTCGCTCAACAGCGGGTATGTGATTTTTGCGAAGTCGGCAAAAGCCTTTTGTGAGAAAGGAGCGTTGCCGCTAATTCCGACCACTTCAGTATTCTCGGCCTGAAACATCGAATAATTGTCCGAACCGGACGCTTGCAAGTCTTTGATTCAGGTCGGACTGAAATCGAGAACATAAAAGTTGATTAGTACGTTTTTACCTTTGAGATCACTCAATTTAAGCTTGCCGCCTTTGCTACTCTCAAGCTCGAAATCCGGTGCCTTATCGCCAACGTTGAGAGCCGATGCCGGGGAAATCGCGAAAAGAAAAGCGATGCCAAACGCGAAACGAAGCACGAGCCTTTTGTGTGACTTCATTATTTCCTCCTTACGACCAAGCTTTGATCATTTAGAAACGTTATGGTTCTGCCTTGATGCGATGCTATCAAATAATAGAGTAGAAAGCGCCGAGGTTAAACGGGTCGCTCTTGCTGAGCGTCCCTTCACAGTTATGCTACCAGTCTTTTTAAAGCTGGCCGCGCTTCGGCGCGATCCAAGTTATCCAACAGCGGTGAGTTTTTTCTCCTCAAGGCTTTTGCTCCTTGAGCTATGGCTGGCATCACTTGGTCTGACTTCTTCATCCGCAGCTTCTTGGCCAGTTGCGAGCGAATGAAATTTGGGTCCACATTGATGATCTGACAAGCCCAAATAAAGCTGCACACCCCATCACACTCGGAGGCAAACCATTCTCTAGCAGAATCTTTGGCTGAACGTGGCGTTAGTGATGTACGTCCGTCGAGATCAGCTATCGCCTGTAGGATCACCTGGGTCCAAAGTTCCGCTTCGGGTAAGATGCGGTGATCTGTGGCGCTTGCGGATAACGGGCCAGATGGATTGAAGTAATTGGGTTCCAAGTATCCTCCGATCGAGCCTCAGTTAGAGCCGGTCCTGAAGGTCTTCTCGATGGACTCTACCACTATGTTGAATTAGGAATAAGATAGGTTGGCCCTGTGGGGATCAATCCATAGCAAAGCCAACTGACAGTCAGCGCCTCACCAGTTCAGAGTTCGGTTTACCGATCTTCTCCAAGCACCTTTTGGATTTGCGACAGCAACTCGTCAAATGAAAAAGGCTTACCCAGGCAGGGAACGTTAAGGGCTGAAATATCGTCACGAATGTCGAAGTGGTACGCGGTCATCAGAAAAATAGGAGTGATCGGCTGGCTGGAAACAATGTGCCTTGCGAGAGCCACGCCGTCCATGCGAGGCATTCTCACATCGGAAATCACAAGATCAAATCGCGACTGGCCCAACAGCTCCAGAGCCTCCAAGCCATCTTTTGCTTCCGCCGTTTCATATCCCTTATGGCTGAGGACGTACCTTAACATTCGTAGATTGGCTGGCTCATCATCGACGACCAAAACCCTCTTGGTCATTGCCCTGCACCAAAGCTCGCGAGTTTATAGATATGCTGTTGGCCCGCTCAGCAGTAATCCTAGAGACTGTTTTAGTTCAGGCTACGGTACTGAGTGGCAACAATTCATTTCCATAGCTGTGAATTTCTGTCAATCGTTTTCTATCGTTTGCTGTTTGATCCTCTCTCAACTGAGGTTCGGTCTTGCTGACGTTCAGCAGTTTCAGAAGTTATTAGGCAGTTATGGGAATTTCTATTCCCTCCAGGCAATTGTTGACTCGAATGTGATAGAGAAGAGGAATTCAGAAGAGAGAGCACGTTCTTAATATCGAGAATCAAAAGAGAGAAGAGAGATGGGAAATGCACATCAAGCATCTCAGCTGCAGTGCCGGAGACATATCGTAAATCTACGATAGAAGCGTTTCCAAGATCGATGACCGGAAATCAGTATCAGGCGCATGCTTTATTTATGATGAGCTATGCGGTCTGCAGAATGAAGTTGTCACGGGTATATTGCACAGCGAGAAGGTGAAAGAACATTAATAATGAACTGGCTGACAACCTTGTCATAGCTCTCAGGATTGACACCGGCAGAACTCGCAGTGCTGTCATACCGAAGGGGCCGCATAGTTATTGTAAGTAGCTTGAGCTTTGCTGCCGAGAATGGTTCACCGGGGTGGGAGCAAGACAAGCTTCAGCAGGAGAAAAGACGGCTGTGATCGACCACCGGCGAGACATGGCCCTGCCTATTTTCCCAAATGTGCAACCAGATTCATGAGACACTAGGCTTTGATTACCTAAAGAGTTTGGTCCGAACATTGCGCTGTTAGCGCCGGTGTCAACGAAAGTTCTAATAGTCGAGGACCACCAAGACAATCTGCGATTACTCGCGAAGTGCCTCGAATTTAGAGGTATTGTTGTGGAACAAGCTCTCAACGGCTCCCAAGCTCTTCAGAGACTGGAATGTGAGTCTTTCGATGTGGTCGTATCCGATGTCAGGATGCCAGGATTAAACGGCTTCGAGTTGGCTAGGCACATACTTGGAAACTTCGGCAGCACCCCAGTCGTGCTTATCACCGCCGATCCAACAGCACGAATGACGGCAAGCATTACTGAATCCGGTGTATCCTCCCTTTTGATCAAACCTTTTCGTGTGAGAGAGCTAGTCGAGGCCATACGAAGATCTCTCCACGATAAAGCCAAGTGTGCGTTGGCGAGGTCTTCGACTTGACGGCTGCTGGATTGGTTCGATGGAAGTTACCGACGTAAAGATTCGTCCGACCGATGAAGACAAGCTTCGAGCATACGTTACGATCACTCTCGATCACTGTTTCGTCATTAGCGATCTTAAGATCATCACAGGAAGCAAGGGTTACTTCTTATCGATGCCTAGTAGAAAGCGAAAAGATGGCACCTATAAAGACATTGCACATCCGATTAATAGTGAAACACGCAAAAAGCTTGAGGATAGAGTAATCCTTGAATACGAGAAGATGATGCAAAACTTGGGAGCCGGACAGTCTTCTTTAACCCAGTTTAAAGTCACCGGCAAAGATCATTGAAAACGGCATTCGGGCCTCTTTGTCGAGATTGCGAGTCGGATTCCATTATCTAATAGGACGACCGCAGCTCTTGCAGCGGCTACGTGTCGGATCGTTGTTTTTCATACACCTCAGACACCAGATGGAAATGATGTCGCCGTTCTCATTGAGTCTCGGCTCATATTTCGGACCGCGAGCGAGGTGAATCATATAAACAATAGAAGCGATAAGCGCCAGACCTAGACAGACGCCGCCAAAGATAATCAGGATGCGATCCTTTAGAGCTAGTCCGGCTATCAGAAACACACCCAACGCACCCAAGGCTGCGCTAAACAAAACGTAACTGAAGTCATGCTTATCCATTTGTTTTGGTGGCTCACCGCCGTAATGAAGTTCTTTGATGGCCCATCTCTCTTTGAGAGTGATCAGGGGCCTGTCCTGAACTAATATACCTACAACAGCATAATTATCTGAAGGGAAACCGGAACCAAAAGACAACGTGGTCCAAAGCTCTTGCTGGCAAACTGCTGATCGAGAAAACTGTAATCACTGACACGAATTTAAGCAGTAAGCTGCCGGGATGAGGCTCGGCTGACACCATCCTGAATCGGGCCAAGGCAGTGATCCCAATGAAATACTGCGATGTCATACCGGCTGGACTGATCGCAACTCTAAGGGGACGACTAATTACAAAACTTTTTCTTAGGCCAATGACTGGGGCCAGAGTATCATGGCGGATGCCCAAAAAAGAAAAGGGGTAGTCTCTATAGGATCACACTTCATACGCTCCTAGCCTTGGAGGGCGCTTATTGCTGAACTGCATTGGGTAAGGAAGGGAACTGACGCGCCGGAAAATAGCCGATCCGCTGATTGTAGACTCCAACGGACACTAAACCGTCGTTAAATTGAGGAAGAACGGTCCGATCACATTATCGTCATGGGTGAAAAAATTATCGTGAAATATGGCCAAACCGAAATCGATGAAGTACGTAAGGCAATTTGGATCAATCTGGGAACTCCCAGAACACAAGTTCAAAGAGTTGCTGGAGACTGGTGCAAAAGGAAAGAGCTATAACCTGAATGACTATGGACGGATGATTATCGACAGGGACGACATCATTGAACCACTTGATTGGGACCATTCAGACTTCAAGTCGAAGTTACAAGATTATCTTCAAAAGAAGAAAACCGAAAAGGCCAGAACTAGAGTTAATCGCTATTTTAATGGCGATCTGTCAAAGACATCCATCCAAAATGACTGATCCGTCAACTTAGCCTACTGATCGGATGCTTTGTTGTTTCGCGCCCATTTTCTTTCCGCCAGAAGATTGACGAAATAATCCCTTTCTTCGGCTGAGATAAGTCCTTTCTCATATGCCGTCTCTGGCGCAAACGGTTTTATCCGATCGAAAATATCCTGAGCTTTCGGTTCGAGTTCCAATAGTTCCTCCGATTGAACGTTATCAACTTCTCATCTGCCGTCGCAGAGATGAACTTAGCAAAGGGGGATTATCACAGGACCGCTATAGTTCGGGTCTCTGGTGATTCTGAATGGTATTGGTCCAATTGCACTGAAGCGATCTTCTTCTAACGCTGGAATTGATGTATATTGATCTTAGCTCTCACACGTTGTTTAAATTCTCGCCTAGCTTTTAACCACATCTCGTAACAACGTAAATTCAATCTTCCGGCTCCGTCAAGAGTGCTAGAGCGACCTTTTGCTTTAACGCTTAGGAGGGCACTGTGGGCCGGACGCTGATTCATCGCTTGCAGACACTCGTCTGTCGAATTCGTGGCCACAAGCTGAAGGTGATATCCAAGGATGTGTTATGGGAATGCCAACGATGCCGTTGTACTTTCTTGTCCAAGGACTTCCTGAAGCGAAGGTTTAAAGCGGATTAAATGCCGGCAAACCAACAGGAAAGTGGCCAACCTTCATCGCCTATTATCGGCGGAAAGAAGCCTGACAACGGGTCAAGGTCGTGACAGGTGAGACAGCTTCTTTGCTTCGTCTTCTACTGTTAGCAAGACTCTTCACACCCTGACTGTAATTGAGTGTTATGAACTATTTGCCGTGGCCCGAACGTAGTCTGCTGTCGATCCATTCCTTCGCTTCCTTTATGACCTGCTTTTCTGCCTCAGCACTTGTCCAAAATATTCCGCGTACTTGTATCAAAACATTATGAAATTTCAGCTTCTCCGTGTACTGGATGTGGACACTGCCGAACCAAGCGCCCGTAACTTCATCCTGATTGATTGTGGGGAGAATCAGGTGTTTGCGATAACGAATGGACATTAGGTCTCCCGGCGATGAAGAAGGGGAGATAACTTGAGTGAACGTGCTGATTGCGGTCACAGTAGTATTTTGAGAACCATCAACATTACAGTCAATAACGCCACTAGCAGTACCCGGAACCATCGGGAGTATACCAAGATTATTCTCGTCCTCTACGAGTAGAACTTTCATTGACAGCGTTGATGTTGGCGCAATGTTGGATACACCCGTAATTTCCCAACAGGTTAGTTTCGCCGTGAATACGGTTGCAGTTTAGGATAATACCAGCATCGTGTCTCGCCGATGCGATAACATCCCTCTTATCTCATGCTGAAGCCGGTCTTGCTCACGCCGCTCGGCACGCCGTTTTCCGCAGCAAAGCTCAAGCTACTTACCACAACGATACGGGCACCTCGATATAACAGGACTGCCAGTTCTGCCACGCTGCCAGTCATGAGAGCTAGGACAAGGGTGAAAGTTGTTAACCGTTTCTTTGCTTTAATGTTCTTCACCTTTCGCCGCTTCAAAGTACGCCGATGCTACTTTCATTTTGGAGATCGCATATGACCGGGAAGTTCTAGGCAGTTCACACGTCCAACTTTTTGTCAGTAGGGTTTCGCTGTTACCGGCGAATCAACTGTTCCTTCATTCATTTCCCGGTCCTCTTCTGGTTCCGGCTTTACCGGCTTCTTGTACCCACCTGGGCTGTAGTTGGTACAGATACCAGATTTAGGTTTGCTTATGCTTTTCTCATCGCTCATGACCACCTCCAAGAGCTCGCTGTTCCGTTATCTCTTACTTTAGACTCGGCTGCTGTTTTCAGGTGCTGGTAGAAAGATACAATCGTAAATAACCCCACTCTTCTCCCCAAATGGGGTAACTTCGGCTCCGGGCATATACCCGGCAACCATATCAATCGAAAGAATAGGGTTATTACGATTGCCTCACGTCGTGTGAGCCGCACGGTAAATTTAGACAATCCTAGAAGATCCATTCTGTAGTGCCAGGCGTTTGATGAACGTTGGTTTTAACCCATATCTGTTGCGATGACTTTACTTCCATGCAGCTACCCGCGCGCCAAAGTCGCGGCATAGGATAGATCGTTTTGCCGCGACCTTGGTTTACTCACTACCCTCATTTAGGGGGCGTAAATGACTTTGAAAGCTGTTCTGCGCATGCGTCTGCTACGCCTGAATATGGCTTTTCAATTCCAGGAACATTTGCCCAACCGGTCTTCTCTACGAAAGCCCCACGTGACCAAGACGATTCTTTCTCCAGAGCTACCAATTGCTCTTTGTACTTGGGGTCTCTTTTTGCCTGCTCTAGACAGATCGGGAAAAGAGCTTTTACTACCTGCGCCATTGACTGTTCAGAGGCCATTTGTTTTGCCGTGCTTTCAAGCATCCAGCCAAAAAAGTTAAAGCCCAGGAACATTGTAACAATGCCTCCAATGACGAAGCTCCAAAAAACTGGCTTCGTATTTTCCGGCAATCTCGGTATTACATTCATAAGAATCTCCTCTTAGCTCAGAGTATTTCGGGGAGTTATTTCCCCTTCCTAGCCAGACTAGATGGTAATAAACCGAACGTCACAACGCGCCTTCGCAACATTGAACCAGCATTTCACAAAAGCGCTGGCCGGTTGGTTTACCAGTAGCTTTGAAGTCGCTACCGATGGCGCGGAAGATTAGGCGGGCCGCATGCAGATCGCTGATCGGATATTGCTTTAAATCTGGGTCTCTGGCTTCGGCACCGGGCATGATACGAAGTTTGCCAGCCCGAATGGCCAGCTGTTCGTTCAAGCAATGCAGCCAATAGCCGCAAATGTGGTTCTCACGGTATGACACCATGGCCTCTTGGAGCTTGTGAAGCTCTTCATCATCAAGCCAGGCCAGATCGAAAGCATCTGGATGACGTTTCTGGAATTTTCGTTTCATCGATTAAACCTTCTGATCGAGGGGAAACAATTCACAGGACGATCCATGGCAAAAGCAGAGTGGTCACTAACAACGAGACCAAAAGAACAATCATACAAATGTCCTCGCTGGAGGCGTTAGCCAATTTCGGAAAGGCGATGGATGATCTTTGCAGACCCCAGGAGACACGGCTGACTCGGCTAGATTCCCCGCGATAGTTGATCATGAGGTGGCGCCTTCGCGGCGCAAAAGGCTCCTTGATGATGATTCTGGACATGCAATCGCCTCCCATGAATACCTGCGCAATCCGAAGAGTGAGAACACATGTTCTTCAGTCGATTGTCGGTAGAGCATGGAACATGCCCGCCTGTATGGGCATTGTTGGTCAGATTGCTTCCGTCACTTCATTAAAAGCACTTACCGCTAAACCCGATCAGTAAGTGGCTTTAGTTTACCAGGCAGAGTTGCCGCTAACTCTGCCGAGCCAGAACTCCCTTCTGACGCTTACAGATTCTCTAGAGTGAGTAGCTGTTCAATGCCGAGCGAGGGCACAACGCTTGCTCAACGCCTTTCAGCCGGGGCGAGGAAGCGCAGCTTGTTACTACAACACGGATTTTCTTCTACCCCGGCATCGCTCTTTCGTTTCCACGTAGGTAGTCAGTGTTCGGATCGACGGCGGCGAATGAGAGTTTTAATTGTCGAAGACCATCCCGATATGCGCGATCTACTAGGCCGTATAGTAGAAGGAATGGGCTATGTTCCGGTCTTAGCGAGTGGAGGTGAAGAGGGCATAGAGAAGACCATCGCAGAGAAGCCAGACTTGATCCTGTTGGACATGATGATGCCCATAATGGATGGTCGGGAAATGGCACGAAGACTTCGGGCGAACCCTGAGACGAAGGGAATACCGATTTTGGCAACAACCGCGCTGTTTAGTCCTGACGATCTCAACGCCTGTTTGGAAGCTGGCTGTAACGCTTACATCGTCAAGCCGTTTGGCGTTCGGGATCTTCAGAGAAAGATTCGAGAACTGTTGCCCGGCACAGGACCACAGCCATAGATCGAGGAACGGAACTAAAGTGAACTATAGAAAATCTGTGTCGGTGTTTGCGCCACGTTTGGGTGTGCAGCCTTGCTTCATCAACGGCGACTGCGTATGGGCAGATTCGCTCGATGCCCAGATTCAAAGGTTGCGAGAAGGAAAAAGATCACGATAAGCGATTCGGAGTTCCTAAAGTATAGATCGGACGGGTTCGATAAGTTCCTCGTGTTTGCCGCTGACTTTTATGTAGATCAAGTCAAATGGTCGTTGATTTCGCCAGAAACTCAGGGAGGCTGGCCTTATCGAAGCTTCGTAGTTGAATCTCCAGAGTGGATTGACGAAATCTTCCGCAACCTAAAGACAAAAGCCGAGCAGAGCGGCGATTCGTTAGTCGATTATGCACTCATTTGCCCTGCCTTGTATTTGGTCGATCAGCCAGAGGTTCAGCAACTCTTGGTCCGACTGGAAGGGAAAGACCAGTTTCTCTACAAATAAGCGCGTAAAAATTTGGACGTATGGAGGAATGAAATAGCCAAGCGGTTGCGCTCACGACGGTAAGATATCCTAATCCTACTAGCTCCATCGAGGTACGGTTCCAATGCGTCTTTGTCGAGGTGCTGAGTCGCATTCCGTTATTTGATAGGACGACCGCAGCCCTTGCAGTGGCTACGTTTTGGATCGTACGGACATCGTCAATTGCGTCCGTCACGGTTGGTATGTATATCTTTGACTATGGGCGTTTTTTCGGTCGAACCGGAATGTGGTCACGAAGGCTCGCAACTTCCTCGTCATAAAGATAAACGCTCTGAATGATGCTTTCCGCTATGTCGAGTACGTGGTTAGATCCTGCGGCGTCTGCGAAGTAGCGAATTGCGTCTTAGACGATGCGCCTTCGCTTAGATATCTTGTTCCTTTTTTCTTGAGCTGCGGCGTTTTTATCGGCGATCTCTCGGCGAAGTTTCTCAAGCTCTGGTTGCTTTTTCTCCAACTCAATACTGGCGTGGTTACTCTCTGTCTGTTGTTTGCGCCACATAACAACCGTCATAACTAGGAATCCGATAAGAGTTGTGAAAGAAATTACAAAGAAACCAAGTGCCAGTACCATCTCGGCCTTAAGCGGTGGGTACATCCTATTATCATCAGGCAGACGATAACCACTTGGGGCGTCTGGCATCAGCACAACCGCTAATAGAATCGCGAACACTAAAAATGATCCGACAAACCCCCATCCAAACCAACGGCGGTATGTCTTAATTTGGTTGATAGTAAAGGCCATTGCATTACCTCGATTCGAATATGGGTCGCAAATGCAGGTTGTGCGACAAGGTTTATAATAAGGTTTATAATATGGACGCCTTTGAGATAGCTAACCTATTGCGAAACTTTTGCTGTCGGATTTTCTTATCTTCTTGAAGTCGCGCTGAGTATTCAGTGCATTGGCTCGTGAATCTTTTCGATAGAAATGTCAAATAACCCTAGGCCGGTCGAATTGAAGTTTTTCATGAGCTGACTGATGGCAACACTCATTGGACCAAGTTAGAATCCACAAGTGTAGTAGTTGCCGTAAAACCCTCGTCCTCAGCACGATAATGAACAACCGCTTTGAGTGCCGGGGCGTAATAGTAGGTCTGAATCTGCCAACGAGGCTTAATACCTTTACCGCCAGGTTGCGAAAGGAGAAAAGACTTCACAACCTTAAAAGCCTCGAACTCGCCCTTGGGAGTCTTTATTTTCTCCCAGGCATTGACTTCATACTTATAGTCCACCGAGGTAGGTCTCATCCCAGGGACTTGTCTGGAACCGCGCTCCGACCAAGACAGACCTACATATAATGGAAACTTTAAATCAGCTCTACCTAAGACTTTTGCCGCGATCAAAGGGCAGTCTGTAGCAGTTTCTCCGTCACTTGTCAGGCCAAAGACATTCGGCTTTCCGCCGGCTATTCTAACGACATACTCTGCGTATGCTTCCGAACACGGACCGGAAACATCGAATCCCACGCGAGTTATTTCCTGCTTGATGCGCCACCAATCACCATCTTTGTACACCGGCGCTTCTGCGCTTTGCCCGTACGAGATCGCCGGAAATAAGACGAACCAAATACCCGCGACGAGCAATACATTTCTAGGGATCAATTTAGTCAATGAGCCACTGTCGAAACGACGGGAAGTGCTGAGCGACTTAATGAAACCGCTCACCCGAAAAGCCACCGCAATCTCGCTATCGGAGAGCATCGATGCAAGTCCCGCCGAACTGATCCAAGTCGTCAAGGAGTTCGGGTTCGAAGGTGTGATCGCCAAGCGCAAAGACTCTTTCTACGAATCCGGCAAGCGCAGCGGCGCTTGGGTGAAGTACAAGGTCAACAAATCACAAGAGTTCGTCATCGGCGGCTACACGCCGGGCAATCCGCTCGATGCAGTGACCGTCGGCTACTATGAAGGCGACAAGCTGACCTATGCTGCTAAAGTTCGAAACGGCTTCGTGCCTCGCCTGCGTCGTGAAGTTTGGCGGAAGCTGAAAGGATTGGAGGCGCCTCTGTATCCGTTTGCCAACCTGCCTGAGAAGAAACGCACCCAGTTCTCGCTCACCCGCGAGGAAATGAAGAACTGCATTTGGCTCAAACCGCAGCTTGTCGCGCAGATCGAACTTACCGAGTGGACGCCGGACGGCCATTTGCGGCATTCTAAGTTCTGCGGGTTGCGAGAGGATAAAGAGCCAAAGGATGTCGTGCGCGAAAAGGATAGGCGCTGGTGAGCGACGGAAGCGGATTCAACGCAGACGGATATTCCGAAACACTTTGGTCGGTGTCCGACTGCCGGCATTGTCCCGTTAAGACTTAGTTCGTTCGTTCCGCCAGATACATGCTTCTTAGAAGTAGCGCCCGACTCTGACTTACGATTTCGCGGCTCTCAGCGATTCGTTTTATCAGTTGATTCCGGTAGTGACACTGGTCCCATTGGCCCGCTGCTGTCTTTTTTTGGCCGCTCAAAATGAGCATCTTCGCGATGAACATAGCCACGAATGGTCTTGCCTTCCAAGACCGCCTGTACTTGAAGGTAATCTCCTCGCGCAGTTACTACCTTGACACGTGTAGAGGGCTCCAGGGTGGCGACGATTTCGGCGTTCGGACCAGGACTGCCGCGCAGAAATGATGAGCCCCCGACAACTTCAAAAACTCCTAAACGCGGGTCTTTCTTTTTGGGTGGGCTTTCTTGCGGCTGCGCTTGTTCGGGGTCAGGCGTGCCTTGCGGAAATGAAAGCCGATCCTTGGCAGAGTTCTCGGGTTCGGCGCGGTCGCGGGCGGCACCCTCCCACGGTGGCACCGAAACCTCAGGTGCGCTCGTTTTAAAAGTCACTGAACGATTTTGATAAAGATACTGTGTTGCTAAGCGGCGATTTTCCGGTGACGTCACTTGTGCGAGGTAGCCCTTGATTCGCGGTGAATAGAGGGTAGCCGCGGCACCCCCAAGCGCAACCAGCGCTAGGGCCGCGCCTAGCGGTACCCAGGTCAAACTTCTGTTGCGTCGTTGTCGTTGTAAGCGCGGCGTAACTGGCTCGGCGAGCGAGGGAAAGCGGCCATCCTCAGGCATTGCCGCTTCGGGCTTAGTCACCGCAACAGCAGGCGCGATCTCGGCTTGAGCGGACTGTTCTTCTAACCCTGAACTGAGATCGCGAGTAACTTGCTTGATCACCTCCGCAGAAACATTTTTCTGATCGCCTGAATAGGCGGTGAGTAGCGCATTATCACAGATTATGTTCACCAGCCGGGGAATACCATACGAACAGGTCGCAATCAGCCGAACGGCATCAGGAGAAAATAGATCATTGCTCGTGTACCCCGCAGCCCGCAGTCGAAAATCTATATATGGACCGACCTCCGAGCGTATAAGGGGAAAGACTCGACATTGAAGCGCCACTCGCTGTTTGAGCTGCGGGAGAGTAGGTCGCTCTAGTTTTGCCCGAAGCTCAGGCCGACCCATGAGCACGATCTGAATCAGCCTCTCCTGATTAATTTCGAGTTTTGAGAGAAGTCTCAGACCTTCGAGAGCATCATCGCTCAGGTATTGAGCTTCATCAACTAGCACCGACACAACATGAGACTGCTTGAGCTGCGTGATCAGGTACTCGTTAAGCTCCTGAAGCAGACTTAGCTTGTTTGCGTCATCAATGCCCAAACCCAAGTCGTGATGAATTACTTGGAGTAATTCAGTGAAATCCAGGTACGTCTTGGATACGAACACCGTCTGTATGGGTCCGTGTAGGTGGTCCGTCATCAGTTTCCGCAGCAATGTGGTTTTGCCTGTTCCCGCCTTGCCCGTAATGATGATTAAGCCCTTCTTGGACTTAATACCATCCTGCAGATTGGCATAAGCTTCCTGGTAAACCGGATTGGTATAAAAAAAACTCGGATCAGGACTGACACTGAAAGGCGAGACCGAAAACCCAAAATAGCTGTTGTACATACCTAAACGCTCCTTGCACTAGCTGGTGCGGTCCCGGGTCTGTCGAGCAGGAGACGATTTCCTCGCGGAGCGAGTAGCGTCAGAAGTTCAAAACAAAGATGCGAGTAGACGAAAGACTTCGGAGCGGGACTCATCCCCTGCCGCTGTAGGTGCTAACCTTGTTACGACAGCGCTGTCGCCTCCCCAGGAGGTAAGTCCTGCTCGTCCAACTAAGCCCATATCGACCTTCCACAGCGATAGCACAATAAGGGCCTATGCCAGGACCAAGGAATAGAAGGAGGTAGCGCTTGTAATGTTAGGAGCTGCCATAAAAATCCTTCCTTGTCTCTTTACGGCGGCATTAAGGCTCTAAAAGTTTTCCTACCACCAAACCGTTAGAACACAACCTCTCCGAAACAGTCTGCCATCTCTTCTCCTGCCTCTTTGTCAATTCTGCCATGTGGCTCTTTCATCTATGTACTTTTGTTTATTTCTGTCCATCTGATTTACGCTTGGCGGTTGAATTTGGTTGTACTTAATGACTGTTGGATGGCCTGTTTGTTGCGCTGCTTGATAGTTTCCTCAAGAGGAGGGACAGAAATGTCGACGTTTGCTGATCCCGATCTACAGGCGAGAATTTTACGTGAGATCCGGGAGCTCTACGAAAAACAAGCAAAGTTGGAGGCAGATATTCGGGCCATTGATATCGCTATACATCTGCGCATGGAAGAGGATGCTTCATTTGACATCGATGCTTATAGAGCTGTCAATTTGCCACCGTCAGACGCTCTAAAACTAATGAAGATTACGATCGGGCTGGCGCGTGCGGACTACGAGCAACTGTTGCAGAACATTATGCCTGAGGCTTCCGCCTACACTGTTCTCCGCAAATGCCCGGAACTCGCCCGGTGGTCACATGAAAGACCGCTTTTTAAGTGCGTGATCCTAGAGTGCACTGAAGACGAAGCCGTTGTGCTTTTAGAAGCGGCTAAAGAGCATTGTCCGCAAGCGGTACGGGGACATTGAGTACGGACTCAAATTGTCCCGAGCTTTCAACTTAATTAGTTGAGTCCATTTCTTCAGAACTCGCGAACATTGCTGTGATTTTGGATCCTGGTCGTTTATACCAGCAGCCTTTGACTTGTGAGGGCGCAGGTGTATCAGCTACCGGTGTGGGGCGAGATCACTGCAACTTACATCGAACCGGCAGGTGCTGTAATCCGCACTCGTTTAGCGCAGGCAGGAGTGAGGCTGGCGTGGATGCTTAATGAGACCGTTCAGTAAAGAGCATGCTACGAGCTTGATGAATCAATTCTGATACTTTCAGGACAGGGCATCATTGTCATCATGCTGTTTCCATGTTGAAAAGGTATCGAGACGCATTCGGCTGCTTATTAAGCCTTACTCGCTTATAAAGGAGGCATTGCCATTAGCTGGATTGTGATCACTTGCGACTTTCTCTGCCCGCTCAGATGGCAACCACTTGTTGGCGGGAAATAGTATGCTTCTTCTTGAGGCAATAGCCGCAGCCCCGGCTTTCCAACGCGACGATTGCTTGATCCGAGCTCCAAAAGACATTCTCCGAGCCGATAATCGAAATCAACCCGCCTCGCTCCATCATACGCAATACATCTTCATGGGCCGCGGTCACGCTAAGGGTGATGCCTTGCTTGTTGAGCTTATAGAATAACGCCGTCATCGCTTGCAGGCCGGAGGTGTCGATCAAAGGCACGCCGCGCATTGAAAGAATCAGCGCATGCGTGCTTTCGAACCGCGCAAAGGCTTCGTTGAAATTGCTTGTGGCGGCGAAGAACAGCGGACCGGTCAAGTACGCCACACGCACATGACGGCAATTGCCGGCGTTCTCGATGCCGCGCTTGCGCAACTTCTCGGGGTCTACTTCTTGAACATCGATATCGATGCTCGCGCTCTGATTCAAAAATATCGCGCCGGATATAAAGGCCCCGAGTAAGATCGCCTCGGTCAAGTCCAAGCCGACCGTCGCCACCATTGTAACCAAGAACGTAATCATCGCGGTTTTGAAACGGTGACTGAAGATATAGTGAATTGCTTCCCATTCATTCATGTGCCATGCCGTGACCATCAAGACCCCAGCAAGGGCGGCTAGCGGAATGGTTCCCATGATCGGTCCGAGCAAAAACATGGAAGCCAGTAGGCCCAGAGCGTGCACAATGCTGACCAGGCGGGTCTGGCCGCCGGACTTGATGCCAACGCTGCTGCGGGCAATCGCGGCCGTGGCCGGTACGCCGCCGAAAAATGGGATAATTGCATTGCCGATGCCCTGCGCAATCAGTTCCTGATTGGCCTGCAAACGAATTCCCGTCATGTTGCTCGCCACTGCGCCGCAGAGCAAACTCTCCACCGCGCCTAATGCGGTAATCGCCAGAGCTGGCGCGACGAACTCCTGTAGATGAGCCCAGGGAATCATATCGAAGGTCAAGCGTTGATCGAGCAAAAGCGTTTGCGGGATTTCGCCTATGACGCCGACCGGCCATCCGAGCACCGCATTAATAACGGTTGCGAGGATGATCGCTAAGAGTGATGCGGGAAAGCGAGCGCTCCATGCCTTTGGCCACAAGATCATCGTAAGAATCACCACAGTCCCGAGCGCGAGAGCATGCCAATCCGGAACCAGCCCGGCGTTGAAGTAACCAAATAGCTTTAAAGCCGCAGAGCTTGTCGGGCCTGATTGCACGCCGAGAAGATTATCGATTTGACCGATCGCAATGATGAGCGCGATGCCGGAGGTAAAGCCGGCAATCACCGGGGCGGGAACAAACGCGATAAAGCGGCCTAGCCGGGCAACACCGATAACCAACAAGAGCATACCGGCCAGCATCCCGGCAAACCAGATTCCAGCCAAACCGTGTTTTTCCGCTAACACAATTAGCACTGCGCTCATCGCGCCCGTTGGGCCTGAAATCTGATAAGGAGCCCCTGAAAGCCCGCCAATGATCAAGCCCGCCAATATCGCCGTGATCAAACCAGCGCTGGCAGTCGCACCTGAAGCGACACCGAAGGCGAGCGCCAATGGCAATGCGACTGCGGCAACTGTCAACCCGGCGAGTAGATCCTGCCGGAATTTTGGAATGTTATAATCGGCGAAATCATGCTTGAGGAGTTGCGGGAATGTATAGTGCGTCATCCGGTGATGCCTTAATGCGTCCTGATGGCGGAGGCGGACTCCGCGACGCACAGTTCGCTGACGACAGAGCCGTTATATTCTTGAATGTGTTAGGGTGTGTGTGGGTCGCTGGCGTTTACGTAGCTGACATTGTAACCGCGCTAGAGCCACTGATCAAGCCAACATACGCTTACTGGGATGACATCTCAGAGTTTAAAACCGCTTTGGCCATTTTGAGTTGAATGCATGTGCAGCCGTTTGGGGTGTTGCTAAGAGCAATCAGTGGTAAGCACGTTCTGTCTATAGCTCAGAGAGTTCTTGAATCCATTTGGTGACTTCGCTTTCACGGACACGCCACTGTCCGCCGACCTTAAATGCCGGAAATTCTTTCTGATCGACCATACGGCGTACCGTTCGCTTAGAGACCTGCAGAACCTTAGCCGCCTCATCGAGAGTTAACAAACGAAGCGGTTCAAGATCGTTTTCCATAGGCAGTCCTGACCGAGCAACGCTGATGCCAAGATTTACCTTGGACTGATTTGGCAATCTATGGAGTACCGGCGTCAAAAATGTGGGTGTCTGTCTAGAGAGAATCGTCAATAATGATCCCAGACCACGTCTTCTCGTAAGTACGGTTTGCCGCGATGCTCTCAAAGAGACCCGAGTATCGAACGTAAGTATTTGCTTACGGCTCTCGTTGAATTAGAGCAAGGCACTCCGACAGAGATCGTTGGACGTATCCAAGCTACGATGACGCGTGAGGATCACCAGTGGCAACAAGGAACACCGGCAAAATGGGCGCTGGAATCACTGGCAATAGTCAGGACGCAAGTTTTTCGGCTACCTGCGTCCGGCGAGATCACTGCAACTTGCATCGAATCGGCACGCGCTGTGATTCGGACTCCCTTAGCACAGGCCGGAGCGAGGCTGGCGTGGATGCTGAACGAGACGCTGACATAATCGTACCGCTACCGCTTCGCTTACGAGCGTTCGCAGTTCACGAAGGCTGAGCATTAGATCACTCCTCGGGGATTGGGAATCAAATCTGATACTGCCCTGTAGTCAAAGCACTACGCCGACTCATGTTTAATCAAAAGAATACCGTATTCAGAGGTTTCCTTTTATGGCATAACCATTGCGGTGTTAGTACCAGCCGCTAATTGGAACACAGACGGAGGCACGATGAATGAATGGGTTTCTGTTCTAGAGTTCCTTCCTTTATCTTTCGTCTTCCTGATGACCTCGGTTTATGTAGCGTATGCCGTATAAGGCACGTTCCTCGCGTGGGCGTTGTTTTTAATGGGCGCGAGTTTTTTCCATTCGGTGAGGGACTTCGAGATGGCATTAAGCTGAAAACCGCCAAGCAGATTGCTTTGATGATTCCGCAGAATGTCCTTGCCCGTGCTGATAAGGTGATCAAGTGAGACTCACTCAGAGAGTCATTCAGTTCGGCCTAGCTGCTATGCTCTGGTCGCTTAGCTTTGCAGTCGAGGCGCAGCAGGCGACGAAAGTTCATCGGATAGGATTTTTTGAGGGTGCCTCGATTTCCGAGAGCCAGGGCATCGAACCGTTCCGTCAGGGGCTGCGCGAGCTTGGATACGTTGAGGGAAAGAACGTAAGTCTTGAAATCCGAGCTATGGAAGGTAAACCTGACCGAATTGCGCCTCTCGTAACAGAGCTGATCGGCAGCAAAGTTGATGTCATCTTTACGCCGATCACAGCAGCGGCACACGCAGCCAAAAAGGCGAACCCCTCCATACCCATCGTGATCCTGGTGGGTGACCCAGTCGGCTCTGGATTGGTAACAAGCCTGGCACGGCCTGGCGGGAACGTAACAGGTCTATCCGGGTTCGTGGAGCTTGGCGGGAAAAGGCTTGAGATTCTCAAGGACACTCTCGCCAACCTCAGTCGCGTGGCCGTCTTTTGGAATCCGACCAATGCATCTCTAGAAGATCAGATCAAGGAAACGGAAACCGCAGCGGGCGCATTGGGCATCAAGCTCCAACCTCTTGAGGTTGGCAGGCCTGAGGACTTTGGGATCGCATTCAAGAGCGCACTCAGAGAAAGGGCCGGCGCTTTGATCGCCCTGAGAAATCCCCTCTTCATTAAGTATCGAACGGAGTTCCTGAAAATTGCACTGCAAAACCGGCTTCCGGGAATGTACGACGATAAAAACTTCGTGGAACCCGGTGGCCTCATGTCCTATGGAACGGATCGTGGCGATTTGTTCCGGCGGGCTGCTATTTACGTCGATAAGATTCTCAAAGGCGCGAAGCCCGCTGATCTTCCACTAGAGCAGCCGACCAAGTTCGAACTTGTAATCAATTTTAAAACAGCCAAGCAGATCGGCCTCACCATTCCGCCCAATGTGTTGGCGCGGGCCGACAGGGTCATAAAGTGATAAGAGCGTCAGGCATGAAGACCGTTCTTCTGCTGACTGTTTTCTTGGCCAGCATCCAATTCGCCGAGGCACAGCAGCCGAAGAAAGTCCCCCGGATAGGGTATCTATCGGCGGTCGATCCGGCTACTAACTCCGGCCGTGCCGAGGCAATGCGGCTGGCTCTGCGCGAGCTTGGCTACATAGAAGGACAGAACATCGTCATCGAGTACCGATATGGGGAGGGGAACCGCGATCGGTATCCTGACCTTGCGGCTGAGCTGGTGCGTCTGAAGGTTGATATCATTGTGGTGGCAGAAGGGAACCGGCCGATCCAGGCGGTCAAGAATGCGACCAAAACGATTCCCATCATCATGATGGGCGTTGGGTCCGATCCTGTTAGGGCAGGCTTCGTTGAAAGCCTTGCTCGTCCCGGCGGCAATGTTACCGGTATTACAAACCTTACCAGAGAACTAGGCGGGAAGCGGCTGGAGCTGCTCAAAGAAACCGTTCCCAAACTTGCCCGTGTCGCGGTTCTTTACGATCCAACCGCACCCAGTTTACACGAGGTAAAAGAGCTTCTCCCAGCCGACGCGCATGCACTAAGGTTGACTATTCAACCTTGGGAGATACGAGGGGTGGACGACTTCGAGAAGGTCTTTGCTGCGCTAAACAAGCAGCGCCCGGATGGACTCTACGTGATCACCGCGGGCCGGATAATGCGTCCTAACGAAAAACGGATCGTGGGCTTTGCGTTAAAGAGTCGGCTACCGTCGGTGTACGGCAGCAGAGAAGCTGTAGAAGCCGGTGGGCTCATGTCCTACAATGCGGACCTCGCCCACAGCTACCGGCGCGTAGCCATCTACGTGGACAAAATTCTCAAAGGAGCCAAGCCCGGCGATTTGCCGATTGAACAGCCGACAAAGTTTGAGCTGGTGATCAACCTCAAAACAGCCAAACAGATTGGGCTGGCTATACCGCCGGGGTACTCGCGCTGGCGACCAAGTTGATCAAGTAGATTTGTTCGGAACGAGGCGATTTTTAAGATCGGGGTTTTACTTGAACAACCAGGATTGAATTGAATTCTCCTTCAACTCAATTTGCAGTGCTTGTCCGTCCCCTGGCAGAGTGACTATCGGGGTAAAAACGAAAACCGCGAATGTCCGTTGCCTGTAAAGCGGATGTTCCGCCATAACTCGTTTCAGCAAAAGGCTTTTTTTGCGATTGTCCGCGAATTGTCCGTGTTGCCGAGGTGCGCATGAGCGAAGCAGAACCATACCGGAAGACCCCTTGCCGGTACACAAAGCACGGCCTTAACACGCGCTGAAGCAAGCAGTAAGACAGTTGGGTGGTCGGGCGATAGACAAGAGAACCACCACCGGCAGAGGGCTCGCGAAGTGGCGCAACGATCTTATCAATGATCTTGGCGGACAGGACATGATCAGCACGCAGCAGGCGGCGCTGGTTGAGTTTGCGGTGAGGTCAAAGCTGCTGCTCGATAGCGTTGATCGATGGCTGCTTGTTCAGCCGAGCTTGATCAACGTGCGCAAGCGGACACTACTTCCGGGTAGTCATCCAAAGGCAGGCGCTCGCTGATGCACTGGCGCGATACCTTGCACAGCTGGACCTAGAGCGCCGGCACAAAACCAACCTCTCGACGATATTCTGAAGGAAGATCAGCCCGTTAACGGCAGCAATGGTGCAGAGGAAGGCAATGGTAAGAGTTAACGCTCAATCATCCGGCAGTGAGCCATTAACGGAGTTCCAAAAGCATCCTGAACGATGCTCTAATCCGTTCTGTGATGCTCCAATGGCTACAAAGAACAATCACGCACCGGTTAGGCTAGCTTGCTCTGATCGTTGTCGCATCCATCGCTATGTGTTGCGACGTGCGAAAGCAATGCTGGACGAGGTTGGCATCGTGGAGTTCAATGCGATTCTCCAAAGGACAGGTTTTTAGAGTTCGGTGCCATCGTCAAAAAGACCATGACCGGATCGAAGACGGGCGGTCTAGCGGGTCCGGTGAAGTATGCTGTTCAAGGCTCTCGACCATTAAGTAGGAAATCAGGAAAAACACTCCGGAGAAAACGATCATCATGGCTAACACATACAAGGTCTCTTCCTTATACTCCGACCAGAGTCCACGCCACTTGAACATGTGAGTATCCCCCAGCGCAAATGCGGCGGGTTAAATATCACAAACCTTCTTATTTGCAATGACGACACAATGGTAATCTGTGACGATTCTTTATGATCAGGACGGGCGGCGCTGCGGACCGGTGAAGTAATCTGCTTAAAATGTGTTGATGAACAGATACGTAAGCAGCAGATAGAGACCCACTGTGAAGATCAGTGTTGCTGAGACAAGTAAGAAATCTTCCGCCTTTTCCGACGAGAGCTTTTGCAGCTTGGCAGTTTTGATCATGTGAGTACTCCCGGTGTTAGGTAATTCGAGCCCAAAGGCGAAGCGTATATACAGAGAAATCTTCTTCGGCGCAAGGAGACGACACAGTGGGCATCTTTGACGACGACGATCAGCAGACAATCAATGATCAAGCGCATCAAGACACCGGTCCGTCCGTTGAGCGCGGGCAAATGCTTGCTGAGGTTGGAACCCTGGATGCTTAAAGCTCAGATCCGTCCTTCTTTTTCTGCCTCTAATGCAGTAGTGCGGTCCAGTAATTCCCCTAGCTCAACTTCGAGACGTTTAGCCTCTTCTTCGTTGTTCCGATGGGCAATTCGATCATTGTCAGCAGCAGCCTTTTTTATTTTGGCTTTGAGTTTGTCTACTTTTTCATTCCACGCCACAACATCGATCTCCAAAGACTCTAGCGAATCTTTGTTACTGCAACCGCTGAGACAAACAGCCAGGAAAAGGATCGTCAACAATAGTGCAAGGAAAGTTTGTTCGTTATGCCTGGACCAGAATAGAGTCATAGTAAGTATCTCCCGGTGCAAAATGTCCGGGGTAAATATCACAAACCCTTTTCAGTTCAAGGGGACACCATAATGGGAATGCCTAAGCCTAAGAAAACACCCGATATCATCTCCGCCATTCAGCATAAAAGTCTATTTGGTTCACTCCCAGCATTTCAGTCGCTCGATAGTTGGGCAGAGAGATGCCATGGCGGCGTTACTTAGCAGCGTTGAGCATTTCACGTTCTGGCCTAAGTTTCAGGTTAACCCAGAGGCAACGCTGATAGCTCAAGCGCTCAGCCGATCGCCAGATTTGAAGACGGTTCAGGGCAGCATTCAGAATGCGCTTAGTCTCGTGATCGATAGGATTGGACCGAATGCGCCGGCACAGCCGAAGCAGGTTCGGGTTGTCACACGCGGTCCTATACTTCGGCGATAGGAGCGGTTACCAGTTGTCTAATTTTGTCCTGGAGATCGAGAACGTTAAACGGCCTGACCATGTAGGCATTGCAGCCCGCTTCCAGGCAGGCTTTTAGTTCATGAGGACGAAACAGCACGGTTGTTGCCAAAATCGGAATATTCTTCGTGTCGGGATTGGCGCGAATGGCTCGCGCCGCTTCCCAGCCGTCCATTACCGGCATCATCATGTCCATCAGGATCAACTTCGGCTTTTCCGAAATAGCTTTTTCCACGCCCTCTTTACCGTGACTCGCAACGATCGGAACATAGTACGATCGTTCTAGTATAAGACGTAATAGATCGCGCATATCCGCATCGTCTTCGACGATCAAAATTTTCATTTATCCGCCGTTAGCCGACTCTGTTAGTATAAAATGGAAAGAGTGATTTAGGATCATTTGCCGGCAAAACTGAGACCGAGTAAAGTTTGCTGAATCTGTCCCAAGGAATACCTGATGCGCATCTTTGACAATCCCAGTTCCGATCAATCATTGACGTATTACGGCACCGATGACGCTCACCTGTTAGTCGTACATGCCGCTTTGGATTTGATCGTAGTTCTCCTAGCAGTTTGGATTTTCCTGTGTCTGTGATCTGAACCGCTACAGGCGCGCCCGCCTCAGCCGCAGGGTCTAATATTGAACATCTTCCTCTTGCGATGTGCCTTCAAGTGCAAAAGAGAGAAGATGTATGCAAGACTCTTACAAAGACGCGATCATTCTGATCACAACTCTACGAAGCGCTAAGGGGCTCAGATGGAGATCAAGCTGCACGGTCAAGTTTTTGAAGGATGGAGTTGAGGTGGTCGAGTATCTCCAGCTAGATCTTGATTACGATACCGCTCAGCAAGCAGAGCGGGCCGGCCTGGTATTCTCGAAAAAATGGATCGATGTAAAACTTTGAAGCAGGCGGCGGCTTGAATTGGTGTCGGCTCACGGGGTTGGAGCTCGCCCGGGGCCGAACGAGCCCATGAACTCCGAAGACGATTTAGACAGGGCAACTCCAGATCAATTGCGGCTTTGGCGGATTCAATATGAAGAGCTTCACAAATTGATGGAAAAAAGCCGCGAGCAGTTTGCGGCGTGGTCTGAAGAGGTCGCGATGGTCGAGGGACAGAACAAACCGTGGACTTTCGGCGATGCGTAACCGAGATCAAGCGAGCCCTGCAGCGCTATCGATCGATCGTCAACAAACTTCCGAAAACCGCCGAGTTCACGGACGAGGAAGTCGAGATTAGAAGCGGGAACGTTTCTCAGCTGCTGGACGTGGTGTCGGCCGTGATCACGCTTGAAGGCCAGCTTACGCGCAAGGTTGAGAAGCTACATTTCATGATCAAGCGGCCATTACAGTGAATGTGGCGCCGGAGAGAAAGCGGCGCCAGAGTGAAGCCTGTTTGCACGGAATGAGGCGGCGTGTCTCCAACTGAATTTGCGCTGAAGAGGAGCCCCCTCATTTAGATGAATACGATTGCACCCAGCGATCTGCGGCAAGGTGAGGCTCGGCTACCGCTTGAAGAGCAGCTAAGACTTAAACTGCGGCGGTTCATAGAAGCCAACATTCCTGAGCTGGCGGGCAGGGTTCGAGTGGAGATCGGCTCTCGTGATGAGTTGATGACAAGGTGATAAGCAAGGGATCTTTTGAAGCTGCTGATCCTGCTGTAGGACCTAATTTTGTGCTGGACTATTGTACGCCTATTCTTTCGGCTTGTCTTGCATGCTTTCTCCTGCCTTCTGCATGGACTCACCCGCTCGTTCCATTAGCTTACCGGTTTCCTGACCGGCTTTCTCGACAGCGTTGAAACCAGAGTCGATCTTTCGACCGACTTGTTCTGCAGGGCCTTCCCCATCCTCGCTCCGTTTACAACCGGCAGGCGCAACCATAACCGCCGCGGTTAGTAAGATTAGCAGTTTTTTCTTGATCGTGTTCATTGAGAATTAAACCTCCATTATAATCTAATATCCAGTTGCTGTTTTGGCAAACTTTTTAGCAGCTACTACAGGAACGTATATCATTGGTCATCTCGTTTATAAATTCTCTTTTTGGGAGCGACCGCAGGGTTTGCGAACCGTACTGACGATATGAGCTTATCGTCCATTCAAATTTTGCGGTTTCAAGACGATAAGAATCGCGTGACGTTATTCGCGAGAAATGAAAAAGGGCGCCAACCATGTTATAGCTTAACGCCATTATGTGTGGCCGATTCACTGCTTCATTTGAGTTCCGAGAAATAAAGCTGCTCTTCAACCTCCAGCGAGAGATTTCACTACTAAGCCCGCGCTATAACATCGCACCTTCCCAAGAAGTGCCGGTCATAGTTCAGAACGACGGCGTCAACGAACTAAAGCCAATGAAGTGGGGCTTGGTTCCGTCGTGGGCGCCGGATCCATCGATCGGTAATAACATGATCAATGAGCGAGCCGAGACAATCACGGAGAAACCGAGCTATCGCCGGCTGGTTGAGAGCAAGCGCTGTCTTATACCCGCAGATGGGTTTTTTGAGTGGCGTCGAGAAGGCCGGGATAAAAATCCGGTTTGGTTTCACCTGAAGAAAAAACAGCCGTTCGCGTTCGCTGGTCTATGGGATTTGTGGCGAGATGTGGACGGGGAGGCGCTCCACAGCTTTACGATCATAACCACCGTCCCTAACGCCCTGCTGAGACGCATTCACAACCGTATGCCTGTGATCTTCGATGCGCTGCAGGCAAAGCAATGGCTAGATCCTCGACTCAGTACCCGGTCGGCGGACATCGCGGCCGTGCTTGCCCCGTTCCCATCTGAACAGATGCAGGCCCATGACGTATCACCGCTAGTAAATAAGCCAGAATATGACAGCGCGGAGTGCATTCAGGCTGCGCGAGATCCGCAGGGACGCCTTTTATAGCTTAGACGGAGCCGCCCGGTTTCGTACACCGCACCGTTATCCTGAAAGCCTTTAAGTTGCAGATCCTCAAAGCGTATATGCCAGTATAAGCCCGAAGACATTATTGGAAGGAGGCGCTCAACCTTGCGTTTGTTGCCCTCGTCTAACTCTTGATATGGAACGTGATGTTGCTTCCCAACCGGAAGCCCGAGGAGTATAGATCTGTTCAGGCTATCTCAGATGTGCTCTGGATTTCAAAAGCCCGAGTCTAGTCATCTGGTAATTCATTACCCTCCAGGCGCCGCCACAATGCGGTGCTGCAGCTTCCAGCAGCCCATATGCCGCCTCCTCGTCGCAGTTTATAACCACTAATTCAGGTTGATTGTTGTCGGACCGAGCGTTCGCAAGAGCAAAACGAGCAGGTGAATTTTCCGGAGCTATTTGAAATAGGCGTTCTTTTTCTTCGGCCTTTAGGATAATTTCTGCTTCCATGTTTCAAACCCCCATGCCAGTTATCGGGTAGTGAGTCATTGTGATGCCTGACGCAACGATTATTCGATTTTCTTACTCAACCGGCCGCAACGTTCGCACGAGAACCAAATGAGCAATGGTAATGCCATGAAGTGCGGTTAAAATCGGGTGGAATCATTGCAAAACGCAGTGAAATTGGCATCGGTCAGGTCGCGCTGTAAACGATACGCTTGAAAGAGATGCAACTTTGTTTACGAAGATATAAATCAACATTATTCGCAGGCTTAAGCTTTGATCACTGTTCGGGAATGCAACCCAAAACTACAGCCTTGACTTGTAGCCTACCTCACCGATATATACCTCGCCTCCGACTGCAACCATGACTCGCATAACACAAGAAAAAACACCGCGGTTCCCGGGGTCTCCAGTGGCTCGACGGTAAGGAGAGCGTCGCCTCTGTTCGGTGCCGTATCTGTGGAGAATATCGTCGCGTCATAAGCGGCCGCCACCTTTCTAAGCATGGCATCGACCGTGAAACCTACATACAGGAGTACCGTCTCAGCCCAGACAAGCTCTGCTCCAAATCATTCCGCACAAATCACAGTTCCCGAAATGACTATCATGCGCTTAATAAGCAGGAGTGGATTGCTGCGATTAAGAAGATTCATAAGAAGCACGGACAGGTCTTCGCTGAATACCTGCGAGACAACCGTCCACATCTTTATAACCAGGCGGTTTGGCTTTTCGGTGACTGGACAAAGCTCTCAGTGCAGCGGGGTTCGCTCCAGAGCAGATGCGGATGTGGGCTTTTTGGGATCAGGCAAAACTTATCAGCCAAATGCAACGCCTGAGAAAACAACATTCACCGCTGTACGCCAAGTACGTCCTGAACAATCACAAGAAGCTGTTCTCTGCTGCACTACGTCAATTCGGGTCGTGGCGAAAGGCTCTTATTGCTGCTGGCATAGAGATTCCAAAGTACGCATATGGAAGTCGTCTCGGGATTCTAAGAGCATTGGACGACGCTGTACATGGCTATCCAAAAAGGGATGTTCCTCACTCGCTAAAATCGTCGGCAGTTTATTACTTCGGGAGTTTGCAAACAGCCATCGCTGCAGCCAAAAAAGATCGCGCTACGTCACCCAAGGGGAGGATTACAACAGCGCTTTCTCGGATGCATAGACGCAAGCAGCCGCTGGTATACGCGGAAGCACGACGTGACCATCTGCCGCTGGTGCGTGCCGCCGAGAAGCAGTTCGGGAGTTGGGGTAAAGCGTTGTGTGCCGCAGGGATTGACCCAAACTTGTATTATGTTCGTCACAAGTGGCGCGAAGCAATAGTACACACAACAGATCATCTCGCCTACGGCAACCTATCTAGCTCGCCTCTGTCCGCAATGTAGCGGTTACCTCGGCATTGTGCTCGGGACGTAATACACCGGCGCAGGCAAAACGGGCGCCGCGCGTGAATGGACAGCGGCACGACGCCCCGTGGCAGAACGGCTGACTACCTTAGACTACCATGGATCTGTATATTTCCTTGCGTCACCAGCCCAGTCGCCGCATAGCCGTTTTCTGTGATGATTGAAAACGTATCGCGAAATCTCCCTGGTTCGTCAAGATCGTCCACCAGTATCCGATACCTTGTTTGAGTGCCATTGACTGTCGCACGCCCAAAAATGGTTGCATGCGTACCAACGACAACCAGCGCCTCCACGTCAAGGCACTTGATGTGAATCCCGGCCTCACGATCAACCACGTTACAATGTCCCTGGAAGCTCGTTAGGGTTGACCGAGCATTGAACCCGAAGGCGACGCTTTCGAGGATTAGTGCCTTGTTGATTTGACCTCCACCGGTGACTTGCCCCGGCGTCGATGATGGGAGAACCCACGCTTTCGTTGCTTCTGAGATCGGTTCACCCGGATCGAAGGTGTTATCTCGGTCGCTGTCCACGAAGGCCGTAATCAAGTCAGCGCCAGGGAACTGCGGCCCAGTATAGGAGAACTCACACTGCCCAGTAGAGTTTGTTGTACAGGAGCCTGCCGTATTGACAGATCCCTCGACGATAAAATCAACCTCAACACCTGGTATCGGCCGTCCGAGCGCATCGACGACGCGCGCTGTAACGGTGTGCCGGGTCCCGACTTCATTGGTATCTGCGACTGGTTGGAGGAGTAGAGCGAAAGGTGGGCCAAGCGTAGAAAGAACAAATCGCTGGCTGAATGCACCCCCGCGGTTCTGGACTGTTCCCATCAGGTCGGTGACGATAAAAAAGTTGCCACCCACCTGCGCAATCCCTTGGTCTGGAACATCCGCATTATACATGGCTGTGCCCTCGAATCCGATGGAGAGAACTTGTGCGGAGCTGGTAAAAAATGTGAAACATTCGAAAGACACTGTACCCGACTTAGTACCTGCTACGTCGATTGCGCTATCGATGGCAAATGATGCCTCGAAGGTGTTCCCAGCAATTGTTATGGACTCAGTGAACGTTCCAGGATATGGACCAACGGCGATCCCAGACACAGTAAAGCTGACGGGACCCGTCGGGCACCGGTCAGGACTGGTGATACTCGGGATATCCAGTAAGCTGTGCATTCCCTCGCCCATCAGCGGTGGTGCTTGCCCGGCTGCTGGAATAGGTAGTGAGCTTACGAGCGAAATGATCAGAAGCAGTACGATCACGCCCAACTTCCCCGCTCGTCCGGCATATTCATCCTTAGTCAAAAGATCGCAACACGCGTTTAGACGATTCATTGGGCCTCCCCATGGGGTCATTAGGGACCCGAAACCTGCTACTTTGTTGCATCACCGAGATAGCAACGGACAGGCCAGTGTCGTGACCGTTGGCGTGCTTGAAGCTCGTGCTTCCATGGTCCCAATGCTAATTGCTTGCGCTCGTTGGCAGCTTTAGCTTGCGCTGTTCCAGCCATCGCGCTCTTATGGATGCGTAAAGCGGAGGTTGCTCGTTGCGCTTTCGATTAGCGGAGATTCGGCTATCGCCACTGTCTCACATACAATACAACGGCAAAATTTTGACCTGTAAAAATGAGACACTTAGACGGCCGCCCGTAGGAGCACTACCTGAAACGATTTCGGATTGACGCAACTTACGTCGAATCGGTACGCGCTGTGATTCGGACGCGGCTGGCGCAAGCTGGAGCGAGACTGGCGTCGATGCTGAACGAGATTCTTCCACAATAAAATCATTAGACAAACTCTAGCGAACAGCAGTAAAAGCAGGGATGAACAAATGCGTTTTGTCTTTACTGCTGCTGCTGAACCTCATGAGCGCTGGTGTTGCTGAGGCGCAGCAGCCAACCAAAATTCCACGTATAGGCTATGTCTCAGGGACCGGCGATGCCTTAAATCAGGGACCTTACGTTGAGGCATTGCGACAGGGGTTGAAAGAACTCGGCTATATTGAGGGCAAGAATTTCAAGATTGAGTATCGCGGCGCGGAAGGAAAAGCGGACCGTGTAGTAGAAAGTCTCGTAGCCGAGCTAGTCCAACTCAATGTGGATGTGCTTGTCGTACCGATTCTGCCAGCAATACTCGCAGCTAAGCAGGCCACCAAGACGATTCCGATTGTGATGGTAGCTGGTGTTGATTCAGTTGCAGCTGGAATAGTTGATAGCTTGGCTCGTCCTGGTGGCAATATAACCGGACTGAACACACTGGGCCGAGACTTAAGTGGAAAACGGATTCAGTTGCTTACCGAAGTCGTGCCGCAACTATCTAAGATCGGAGTTCTTCGAGATGCAGACAGCAAAAACACGGCTAACCGTATTAAAGAATATGAGTCTGCCGGACGCGCTCTAAAGGTAAATGTTCAATCTGTCGCCGTGCGAGGTGCGAATCCTGATATTGAGGGAGCGATTCAGAGCGCGGCGAAAGGAGGTGCCAATGCCCTCATCACCATCACTAATGGAAACCTAATTCGACACCAGAGGCGGATTGGAGAACTAGCAATAGAGAACCGACTACCCTCGATATTCGAGGGACACACCTGGGTAGAACAAGGTGGCTTGATGTCCTATTCAGCCAACGATCTGGAGGCTTTTCGCCGCGCCGCTTTCTACATTGACAAGATTCTCAAAGGCGCAAAGCCCGCCGATCTTCCGGTTGAGCAGCCGACAAAATTCGAGCTAGTGATTAACTTGAAAACAGCGAAGCAACTTGGTTTGACAATTCCAAGCAGCATATTCGCAAAAACGGACAGGGTGATTAAGTGAAAAGGCATCACGCATGAGGGGTGTTCTTCTGCTGATCGGCTTAATTTTGGCCGCTGTCGATTCTGCCGAGGCCCAGCAGCAAAGGAAAGTCCACCGCATAGGTTATCTAGCAGCAAGCGATCCGACGAGTGACTCCGTCCGTTCAGAGGCCATTCAGCTGGCATTGCGCGAGCTTGGCTACATAGAAGGAAAGAACATCGTCACCGAGTACCGGTATTTGGAGGGGAAGCTCAATCGAATCCCTGAGCTTACCGCCGAGCTGGTGAAACTCAAGGTCGATCTCATAGTGGTCGCAGGAGCGGACCCAGTTATTCGGGGCGGCGATGAACGAGACCAAGACAATTCCCCTCGTTATGACCGGACCTGGGCTCGATCCGGTCGAAGCCGGCCTGATTAAAAGCCTCGCGCGTCCCGGCGGTAACGTCACCGGAATTACCAATGTTGTCGGGGAGGGAGGCGGCAAGCGCCTGGAGCTGCTCAAAGAAGCCGTACCCAAACTTTCGCGTATCGCAGTACTCTACGATCCAACCCGTCCGGACAGTGTGCAAGATCTGAAAGAGGTTCTCCCAATCCCGACGCGTGAGTTGCGGTTGACTCTTCAATCTTGGGAGGTACGAGCGACGGGGGATTTTGACAAGGTATTCGGTGCGATCAGTGAGTGGCGCCCGGATGGGCTTTATGTGCCCCGCAGAAACCCGTTAATCGGTGCAAACGAGAAACGAATTGTCGACTTTACACTTAATAGGCGATTACCGTCGATTTACAGCGACAGGCGGGCTGTAGATGCCGGTGGACTCATGTCTTACGGTGGAGACAGCACGGAACGCTATCAGCGCATTGCCATCTATGTGGATAGGATTCTTAAGGGAGCGAAGCCGGGCGACCTGCCCGTCGAGCAGCCGACGAAGTTTGAGTTAGTGATCAACCTGAAGACAGCCAAGCAGATCGGTCTCACGATCCCGCCGAACGTGCTGGCGCGGGCGGATAAGGTGATCAAATAGGGAGACGCAATGGCAGAACTCGAACAAGGCAAACCTGTATCGCTCGAAGAACTCATGGTCTCCACTCTCGCGATGACCGACGCGCTCGCCAAGCTACTGATCGAGAAGGGCGTCATCATGGACGCGGAGTTCAAGCAAAGCTGCTGGAGGGAGCGTGCGGTATATCAGCGCATTCTGAATCCGACCCCGCAATAACTAGGAGAAATGGATATGGATGAGCAAACACCAGGCAATGACAGCACACCGCAAAGCGCAATTACTAAAATCGTGCATGATCTGGCCAACTCAGCTAATAGTATCTGCAGCGCGGTTCAGTTTCTCGAAATGGATCTCAACAAACACGAAGGATATCCTCGACACACCCGCGAGCTGATAATCGGTTTAAAGGATGAATGTAGCCGGCTGGACGGCCATCTGGAGGAACTGCGTCGACTCACAAAGGCCCTCACAGCCATGACGGAGCTTAGCGGAAATGATTTCGTGTAACGAGTTCACATTTTGTGCGTAATGCGTAAAGGATCGACGGGTTCGGTTGCAAGACCGGCCGCGCTGGTTGAAATCATCGAAGTCGCGCGAATAGAGGGCAAGATATTCAAGACGATGAAAGAAGCCGAGACGCATGGATTGGAGCTGGCGATAGAATGGGTTGATAGCAAAGTCCTGCTCTTGAGCAAGAATCCCGCAAGTTAGCCCGGAAATGATCTTATAAGTAAAGCCAGAGAAAGACCGTGGCCACTGATCCAAGAACCACCGCTACACTTACGATCGAGTCCAATAACTCCATATTTGTATCCTCATCGTTAGACCATCACTAGCGTGAACGGCAAAAGCGGGACCGATCCGAATATCGTTAGGTGTCTTCTAAACAACGGATATGAGCACGTTTGCCGTGAGCTATAGGAGGGCGATCGTGCCTGAGGAATATTTGAAGCGCCAGGCAAGTGGCACTGGAGTCTTATCGATAGTGGAAGAAACGGGATGAATACTCTTTGTCAAACTTGTCTACGAAACTTGTTCTTCTTAGCGGCCGCTCTTACCGCGGGTTTTTTCTTGGCCGGCACTCTTGCCATGCTGCGCTTCAGGGCCTTCCATGAGGTCAACAACTTTGGCGATGGAGGCGGAAATCTCCAATCACTTTTGGTCGCTTGAACAGATCGCTGGACTAACAGATTAAAAACTCATGGCCATAAATGTTGCGGTATGGAAACGGAGCGCGAACGAACTCAAAACGGAGACCTATGTCATTTATCTAGCCGTCAAACATCCTAAAGTTCAATGGTATGTAAAAGCCTTCGCTCTGTCGGTCCTTGCTTATGCCATGAGTCCTATAGATCTGATACCCGATTTCATCCCGGTCTTAGGATACCTCGATGATTTGATTTTAATTCCCGTCGGTATAACTCTTACGATTAGGATGATACCCGCTGACGTGTTGGCGGAATGCAGGGCCAAAACGGCGGCGCGAATTGCTCAGGGCAAGTTATTGGGTTGGGTTGGAGCTGCTTTTATTCTCGCGGTATGGTTAGCCGTCGGCACCGGCCTCTTTATTTTATTTAAATCAACTGACACTAGCAACGCGCTGTTTCTATCAACTATCCATTGACGATGGGATTTTGGGCCTCGCCGGCGCAGCGACCTTTGATGGGCTGTCAAAGGTTAGCGCAAGCTATTTGCTGCGCAGCGAGGGCGGGGTTGATAGCACAATTCCTATGAGCTGATCAAGGGCTGCAGAAGTAGCCTGCACGAACCTGAAATGAGAACCCGAATCTACGTCGGGAACATCGCTTACAACGCAAGAGCAACCGACATCCGCCGGATGTTCGAGCCGTTCGGGGAAATCGCGGCCGCGCATGTATTCACCGCCGGCAAGAGCCGTTTGACGCCTTCGCACGCAAGACTTCAAACCTGCGAAAGTGACCTTATGACGTTTTTTTCTGAAAGTCGGGGCTCGGCCTTATGTTACCGAGTGAACTTGTCAGCCGCGCGCTGCTTTTTTCCGTTGGGTCTCGCGCGGTTCCCCGACTACTGATGAGAAACGATAACCCGAGAGAGATAAGAGCCCAGCAACCATATCCGATGACGATAGTAACAAGTAAACCTGGTACGTCTACCATATCGCCTCCCTTTGGGCCTCGCCGGCGCAGCGCCTTTGATGGTCTGTCGAGGTGACTGCGACGCCTATCGCTGCGCAGCGAGGGCGGGGTTAATAGCACAATCGCTCCGGGTGAATCAAATGTCGTCTTTCACGGATTCTGCTTGCAAACATTAATACCAATTGATATAAGAAGCTCATGAGTCCTCAAGAGATTAGAAAGCTACGACAAGCGCTTCAATTAACTCAGCAGCAACTGGCTGACAAGATAGGGGCACGACAGCATACCGTCGCACGTTGGGAGACCGGAGTGAACGAGCCGAAAGGCGCGTATGCAATGTTATTGAATCAACTCAGTGAAAAGGTGAAGAGGCGGAGGAGTAGGAAGAACCCCAAGTGACCGGATGATGAAAGCGAACGGCGTGCATAGCGAGGAGTAAAATTATGGCAATAAATAAAACCGCTGCAGGAACGTATTGCGTGGACTTCCACGACCAGCACGGCCGACGACTACGGAAGACGTTCGACAGGCTAGACGACGCGCGCAATTTCAATAAGCAATACATAGGGGATATCTCAAAGGGCGATTTTGTCACGCCTTCCGACGTTACGGTCAAGGATATTGCCGAATCCTGGTACAAGCGAAAAAACGACGCTGGCACGTATCGGCACGGCACGCTTCACAACTGGCGGATCCACATCGATAAGCATATCGTGCCAGCGCTCGGCGCATTGAGGATTCAAAGCGCCACAGTGGAGCAGATCGAGACGGCGGCGGTCGGATGGGCCAAGGCCGCCTCGACCAAAGAAGCCAATAAGATCCTAACAACGGTCACCGCTATCTTTAAGCTTGCGCAACGCTACAGACCACTGCAGAGCAAAGCCAATGCGGCCGAGCTCGCCGAACGTGAAAGTCTCGAACGAAGAGAACGAGGACGAAGAGGTATTGCCGGATCAGGTTTACTCGGAAGAGGAGCTAAAGAAGCTCGTAAATGCGACAGAGCAGGGGAGTTTCGAGCGCGCCCTTGTGATGGTCCCGGGCTTAACTGGGATGCGGATCGGCGAGGTTCTGGGGCTTACCTGGACCGCCGTGGATTTCAAAGCCGGGGTTATCAACGTGCGGCTCAATCTGGTTGTTTCCAAGAATAAGGGCGGCTTGGAATTGAAAGCGCCGAAATCAAAGAAGAGCCGGCGCGTTTTAGATATGCCGCGCGAGCTGGCGCATGAATTAAAGCTCTGGAAGCTGAAGTGCCCGCCCAGCCATCAGGGTCTCGTCCTTACCAATATCGGCGGCGGCTTCATCCATCGAAAGAACGCCGGAAACATCTTTGATTCGATCGTTGCTCGCGCCGAAGTAAGGCGGCTCACGTTTCATAAATTGCGCCACACGTTCGCCTCGCTGCTTTTATCGAAGGGCAAGGACATTACCGAAGTGAGCCGGCTTCTAGGCCATTCGGATTGCGCAATTACACTCAAGGTTTACAGTCACTTCGTTCCGCGGAAAACCACCACAATGCAGGAATTGGCATCGAGCATTTTAGGGAATTGAAAGGGGAGACGAACACATGGACAATCAGACGTTAAGCCCGCTGTTAGAATCAGCGCACGAATTCCTTGAGGAAGCTCTCAGGAACTTCTCCGCGGGCAGGCTCAATTTTGCTATCGTCCACGCAGTAACGGCAACCGAACTCGTACTCAAAGAACGTCTCGCCCGAGTGAATCCAGCGTTGATACTAAAAAATATTGATACGAAAATTCCACAGGCAGAGCAAACTGTATCACTTGGTGCACTGCCACGACGATTTGCTAACCTTGGTATGGAACTCGCTCCCAAAGAGGCAAAATTGATTCGAGACGTTGCAGAGTGGCGCCATGCAATTGTTCATCACATGCCGACCTTCGATCCCTCAATGGCCAAGAGGCAACTTCCCTTATTGTTAGATTTCCTCGCCATTTTTCTCCGAAACGAACTCAACACTCCACTCGAAACTTTTTTGTCAAAGAATATGTATAAAGACGCAAACCGGCTCCTTGCCGATTGGCAGACTGCCGCGCAGATGGCACGAAGTGATGCGGCAAAAGAAGGCAATGTCTCAACAGACACTTGCCCGCGGTGCGGCGCTTCGGATGTGATGTCCCTTAAAGCAGATACCGCGGTTTACTGCCACCTCTGCGGAGCTGATCTGTATCAATGTGAAAAATGCGATTCTTGCGGCCGTAGGACAGTGACTTCTTATCAACCTAGTGAAGGCGAAAACTTTTGCGATAAATGCATCGACGATGCGGGAGATGCATATGTTGAGATGCAGGCCGAGATTAGACGCGGGAAATAAAAATGTGTCCACAATGTGTCCATCGCGCTGGGTAATATGAGCTGTTCTCAGGTGAGCGAATAGGAAAAACCGCAGTAAGATCAAGGTAGGAATAGCTGAAAAAATTTGACATTATCTCCTGCAACCTTCTTCGGATCTGAGGGTTGGGGGTTCGAATCCCTCCGGGCGCGCCATAAAATCAATAGCTTACGCGCCGCAAGTCTGATCTTCTCTCCAAATGTTACCACTTTGTAGCATCCTTCAGGCACGCTGCTGCCGGGCGGCCGCCATCGCATCCGAGAGCACGCTGACCCGCCGTTCCTTCTGCGGAATGAAATGAACATAGACGTCGAGAATAATTTTAATCGACGAGTGGCCTAGGAGCCTGCTTACTTCGGCGATCTCGACGCCGGCTTTCAATAGAGTTGAAGCATAGGTATGGCGCTGATCATGGTAGCGGATCCGTGGGAGCTCAGCCGCCTTAAGGACCGAATGAAATGCGCGCCGAAGGTTTGACGGATCTAAACGTGACCCCGTTTCAGTCGTGAAAAGGGGCGCCTGCATGATCTCCTGCGTGACTTCTTCCAGGAGCTTCTCCTTGTCTTCGCGGCGCGGCGCCGCCGGCTTTAACAGCTCCCCGAACGTGGGGCCTCGCAGAATGCCCGGGCTGACGGAAGATTCTACGCGAGCCTTAATAGATCGGTACGGCTACTCGCCCTGCACCCTACGATTTATGAACTCTCTAATTCCTTAATTCGGTGGCCTTGTTGGCGGCATGCCATAATCCTATTTGGCGAATGGGATCCGGCAATAGCTTGAAATGATAACTGAAGATTAAGGAGTGTCACATGCGGACACTTGTCCCCATATCGGGAATCTTGGTCGCTGCAAGCGGAGGGTTGGTTGGCCTTGCCGGCTGCGGGATAGGCGCCGGTTGGATGTTTTGGGTTGGCCTCATTGTCTTTGTCGTTGGTTGGCAAATTGCGTATTCGGCGGGAAAGAAGACGTGCCCGCAATGTGCGGAGCAGGTGAAAGTCGAAGCGTTGATATGTAACATTGTGGGAACGAACTTCGTCCTGTGCGAACTTCATCGTCGCCGTCGAAGCCGTTAAGTATCCCGCGGACCGGCAGCCTGTAAGTCTTTCTCTCCGCCTCCTCGTCAGAGAGGTAGTCGCTCATTGCGAAATATACCACCCGTCAAATGAAACACTGGAGACCGCAAAAGACAATGGCTTTGATCGGCGGCCGCCCGAAACTGGAGGAGTAGACGCAGAAGGTGTCGACGTGTCCCCGTGGCGCTCACAGCAGTTTATTCCTTATGGGCGATTTCTTTCTGTCGTTGCGATTGCGCACCCAAGCGCTTCGGCGATTGGTCAGCCAGTGGCCGCACTGGGCTATTCTTCTTCCTCGGACTATCGACTCTGCGCGAAGTATTTTATCGATGTGCTGCAAGGGAGATGCACCTTAAAATTGGTACCGTGTCATGGGATTCGAAACTGGAAATGCTCCGGCCTGATTGTGAGGACGGGGCAAGACGCTGTGCGCGCCACCTTCTCTGCCACGCTGCCCAGGAGAATATAAGGCAGCCCGCTTCTGCCATGTGTGCCCATCACGATCACATCCGCTTTGACGTGCTCCGCCTGGCGAACAATAGACGTGGCCGCTTTCCCTTCGGTAGAAGATTTCTCCCAGTCCACTTTCTCCAAAGGCAAACCGGAGAGGAAAGCTTCCCATTCAGGCTCGATCTGCTCAGGCGTGGGTGGCGCAATCGGCAGCGACACGCCCAACTCATGGACATAGCTAACCACATACGAGGGCTGGTCAAATACATGTAAGAAAACGACACGTCCATGGAAATTCTCTGCCAGGATGAGCGCTTCCTCAGCCGCCTGTCTGGCGCCTGCTGAGAAATCCGTAGCAACCAAGAATGTCTTAGCTTCAACACTGAGGCGACTTTTCGCGACCATTACAGGAACGTCGGCCTTGCGCATAAGCCGCTCGCTGGTACTGACAGAAAAAGGCTCTTCCGGCTGCGACGCGCCACCAACTACGATCAGGTCAGCGAGCCAGGCGCGCTGGGCAACGATGAGTTCCACAAAGGGTTTGCCCGTGCGCACCTCATATTCCGCGTTCAACCCGGCAAGCTCCGCGCCTGTCATAAGGGCTTTCAGTCTGGCTCCGATCTTCTGTGCGATTTCCTCAACAGGATAAGGAGAAGTCAGTGGATGCGAGATCCTTTGATAAGAATCGAGCGGCTCTACCACATGCACCAGTCGAAGTGCAGCATTAGAACGCTTGGCAAGAACGGCGGCCGAGCTTAAGGCTACCTCTCCGCCGACTCCCAGATCATATCCAACAATAATCCGTCTTAGCTGTCTCATGCCGTTACCCTTTCCTCTCTCTCGCGCTGCGAGCGCTACGGCCGAACCCAAGGCAGACGATGGTAGGTGGCAGCGTGCATCGCGCCTGGGCTCATGTAGGATGGTTACTGTTACCCTCACTGCGGCTCACAGGATAGACTTTGTAATGAATGCTTTGAAAGCAGATCTTCCCATCCCGTATCACGAACGAATCGGTCCCTTCTCGCACTTCAACGCTGCTCGACTGGCACGCCACTCCAGAAAAGCAAACTTGCCCTCGAGGAGTTTATTGAAGCATCTCAATACCCGCATCCGGTAGAGTCTCTACCATATCTTATGCGACTGCCGCACGCCTTCATGACCGCCGAAGGACGACGGTGCAGGTAAGCAACACGACATCGGGAGCATAGTTAGTTAAATTTCAGATTGCCGTCTTAATCGTTTTCGTCACGCTTGCCAAGGTGATCCTCGAAAACCTCCTGTGTTAAAAGAACTGCCAAAGTTAGAGCTTTGACAACTGCCACGATGCTTCTCCTATTATGTGCTGACTTCGTATGTTGGACAGAGCAAAGTGTGTTCCATATGGCGACGATCGCTCACGAGGCACCACGCGTTCATACTGCACCCTTAAAGATCCGCGGGCATATTGCAGTAAGTTTATCGCGGATCCACCATTCTCAAGGTTTCAGCAGTGCACGAGAGAAACGTACTAGTTCCGAAGGCCAAGATTTGTCCGCGCATCTGAACGGTAATCTTGCTTCGACTTTATACGGTCCCTGTGGGGAACTCAGACACAACGTCTCCATGATGAGTTGTCCTGGCTCATACCAGCGCTTACAAACGAGCTGACCAGCTATCTTACAAGCACCCACAGTGTCGGCGCGATCGGCATTGCGAGTCGAAGACCAAAGCGGTTCGCAACAGCACGCGGAATCTACCTCGTGTGAGATCGCTTGCAACAACGCCACACGTGCACACATTTCTGCCTCACTCTCACAGTGTGTTCTGAACGAATTTTGCGCCCGAAGGGCTCGAGTGCCTGCAACAACGCGATTTCGCTGGCATCGAAGTTGCTCTAAGTAATACGTGAAACGTTAATTGTTTTTGAGTTATTGTCTCCGCGCCGGGACTCGATTCGCCACTCGAATGCAGCAGGCACCTGAGAGTAGAGCAGTCATTATTTCCCGTTAACGCGTTCGCCGGCATCTCAAGTACTAAGTCACGGCAAGTAGGCAGGGCCGTGACGGAGTTTAATCAATATTTAATAGAGTACGCAGTTATCGCTCGATTCTTGAGCGACAGCTCGTGTCACATTCAGGAGGTATTATGATTAAAAAGATTTTGGCGCCCACTGATCTTTCGAGCTTTTCGCGAGCAGGTGTTCGCTATGCGCTCAATAAGGCTAGAGCCAGTGGCGCTGAAGTAATAATTTATCATGTGTTCAAAGTGGAAGATTTGCGGCACCTTGGTGAGAGACTCACAGATCACGCCGTGCGCGCAGCCGGCTCTTCTAACCTGTTACAAGATTATCTTCGCAGGTGCGACGCTAATCTTGCGACGTATCTCGAGAAAAATTTTGCTGATTTACTTCCCTTGGTCGAGGTGCATAAAAAGGTGGAGTTCGGCACTCCTGATAAAAATATCGTGAGTTTGGCAGAGGCAGAACAGGTGGATCTGATCATCATGGCGAGCCATGGGAGGCGAGGTTTACGCCGGATGATCTTCGGAAGCGTCACCGAGCAAGTAATCCGAAACGCACCGTGCCCGGTGATCGCCGTCCCCCGACCACGGAGGAAGCCTGTGGAGCTATGTCCCCGGCGCAGGAAGAAGGAAAGGCACGCCGTGAAACGCAGGCGGATCGGGCGGTCTTCGCAGATCGACAGAAGAATTGCGGAAACGCATCACTAACGAGCTTGGAACCGTCGCGATCCAAAGAAGCTGCAATAAGCGCAAGTGGCGCAATGAATAAAAGGAAGTGGAAACTATGTCAAGTTCTCATGAAAGGGCGTTTTCATTCATCCAGTAAACCAACGCGAGTCTAAACCGCGCACGCGCGGCATAACGGAAATCCGAGGCCCCTACTACACGCCGACTGGGAAAATTATTTACAAGATATATTCGAAACCATGGGGAGTTATGTGGACGCGCTGAAGTTCGCCGGAGGCTCATTTTCCTTGATGCCTCGTACCGCTGTGCAAGATCTCATTCACTACTTCCATGATCACGGCGCTCTAGTTTCCACGGGCGGATTCATCGAGCGTGTGCTTACTTGAATCCCGAGGCTGTCGACAAATATATCGACGAATGCGGCCTGATCGGGTTCGACATTATAGAGATATCCACCGGCTTCATCACAGTCCCGGTCGATGACGTTCTTAGGTTAATAGAAAAGGTGCAAAGATCTGGGATGAAGGCCAAACCCGAAGTGGGAACCCAGTTCGGCGCAGGCGGTACGACGGCTGCCTCTGAGCTGGAAGCGGAAGGGACACAGGATATTGACTGGGCGGTTAATCGCGCCAGACGGTATCTCGACGCGGGCGCATACATGATCATGATCGAATCGGCGGGAATTACGGAAAGCGTAGAATCATGGCGGACGGATGTCCCCGTCCGTTTCGTCAACAGTCTCGGAGTTGAAAAGGTAATGTTCGAAGCAGCTGAGCCTGAGGTATTCCAATGGTACATTAAGAACTATGGGCGGAGGTCAATCTGTTCGTGGATCACAGTCAAATTGTTGAGCTTGAAACCTTGCGTTCCGGGATCTGGAGAACCAAGAGTCTCTGGGGTCGGGTGCTGACCTACAAATAATGCGCCCGCTGCGATACTACGCTTAAAACTGCTGATTGGGATTTCACAGTAATGATACTAGAGTTATCAAAGATCCTTCTTCACCTTTCGTTGACGCTTGCCGGTGGAATCGTGGTGGCAGTAATAGCGATTCTGTTTATCATTCTACTTGGCGCGTTTGGCGCATGGTTCGTGATTCAAGTAAAGTTAAAACGTGAAAACAACTCGCTCCGACAAACCTAAATCGACGAGTTCGCCCGGTCTCCGGAGCTTTTTCGACAACGCCCCGGTTGGCATCGCCATTCTAACGCTTGCCGGTGATGTGCTCGAAGTAAATCGAGCCCTGTGCCGCATACTTGGATGTGAAAAGAGTCAGTTCCGGAAGAGAAAGCTTGATCCGTCGATCTTTCCAAAGTTTTCCGATGACGATCGGAGGAAAATTCAGGATCTGGTGGATAGGAAGATGGAACATTTCGAGCGAGAGAAAGAGTACGTCCACAAATCCGGAGATTCAGTCTGGACCCTAACGAGCGTCGGAGTGGACTGCGATCCGGACGGCGAGCCATTACACTTGATCATGCATCTTCAGAATATCAGCAATTACAAGGGTCATGAACGGAAGCAATCGGTGGTTCACGATCTCAACGAACGAATCAAAGAGCTCACGGCGCTGCATCGCACAGCGCGCTTGCTACAGGATCATGAAAGAGCCCCCGGGATGTTGCTGCAGGAACTCGTTAACATTCTGCCCGCGGCATTCGATCAGGCGGAGTTAGCCGCTGCGCGCATTGTCTTGGACGGAGTCGAATATAGATCGAAACATTTCGGCTCAAGTTCGCCGACGCAGAGCGCGCAATTCACCACCGCTGGTGGAAAGCACGGTCTTGTGGAAATCGCATATAGTGAAAGTGGGCTCGGACCGACTAATCTTCCTTTTCTTCCTGAGGAAAAGAGCTTGCTCGATTCTATTGCAGAAATGTTGCAGTTGTATTTAGACCGCAAGGAAGCACAGGAGAGCGTTGAGAGAATTACCAGAGAACTGGTTGAGCGCAACAAGGAACTCTGGAATCTGCAGCAGGAAGTGGGGCGGGTGGGGCAGGCCGCCGCCCTAGGCTGGATGACCGGAGCCATTGCTCACGAACTCGGCACGCCGTTAAATTCGGTGTTAGGATATACCCAACTCTTAGCGCAAGAGGATCTGCCGGAGAAACCCCGCCGCCATGTGAAAACTATCGAGAGCCAGGTCCGGCGCATGGCAGGCATTGTCCAATACTATTTGGATCGCACGCGAGGATCGACCAGCAGGCGCAGTCCGGTCAACTTAAACGATTTAGTGTCGGAGACCTTGCTCCTGCTCAAGCCTGTCTTCGCGGAGAAAAGCGTCCAAGTCATGACTCAATTGTCAGAGTCGTTGCCGTTGCTGAACGCACATAGCGGATCTGTACAGCGTGTATTGATTAACTTGCTCAACAATGCCGTCGATTCCCTGGGACAAGAGCGAAGAATCACAATTTCGACCTGTACTGTGCAGGCATCGGAGCAGCAGCGTTCAGGGGTTAACATAGAGATCTCAGACACCGGAGCCGGCATCTCCCCGGACCTGTTGCCTAAACTTTTTGACTTTTTCATGACCACCAAGAATCCCGCCAATGGTACCGGCCTCGGCCTCGCTGTTTGCCAGGAGATTGTCAAGGAACATGGAGGAAAAATAGCGATCAACAGTCAAGTCGAGAAGGGCACAACGGTAAGAGTCTTTTTTCCAACGGATCCGGCCAACGATAGCTCGCTAGCGAACGGGTGAACGTCTTGCAAGCGCGCATTTTGATCGTCGATGATGACGAGGTAAGTTGCCGGCTTTTCGCCGAGGTTCTGGAGGGAGATGGGCATGAGGTAGATCAAGCTGGCAGCGGTGAAGAAGCGCTCGATCGCCTGAGGAGGGAATCCTATGATTTGCTATTGGTCGATGTGCGGATGCCGGGAATCAGTGGCCTAGATGTGACTCGGGCTATGCGGCAAGAGCAGCCGTCTCTCCCCGTCATCGTGATGACGGCGTTCGGTTCGATTGAGACCGCCGTCGAGGCTATTCACGAGGGCGCTTATGATTACGTCTCAAAGCCGATGAACTTGGATGAGCTGAAGAAAATCATTTTCAGCGCTTTACGACAAAGAGAACTGGAAGCCCGGCCTCGCAAGAAGATCAAACAAGGCGAGGATCTGGAGCAACAGAAAACCGTAATCGGCAGAAGCCCGGCCATGGTCGAAGTGTTCAAGATGGTGGCAAGAGCAGCTCCCACAAAAAGCACGGTGCTGATTCTCGGAGAAAGCGGCACAGGCAAAGAGGTGATCGCCCGGTCCATTCATCAACACAGTTCCCGCGCTCAACGTCCGTTGGTGGCGGTGGATTGTGGGGCTCTTACCGAGACGCTGCTGGAAAGCGAGCTATTCGGACACGCGCGCGGCGCTTTCACCGGAGCCGTCGGGGATAAAAAAGGTGTGTTTCAATTGGCCAGCAGCGGAACCTGCTTTCTCGATGAGATCGGGGATATCAGCCTTAACATGCAGTCAAAGCTTCTTCGGGTCTTGCAAGAGGAAGAGATTAGACCGGTAGGGGGCAAAGAGTGGATTAAAGTAGACGTGCGAGTCTTGGCGGCCACCAACAAGGATCTAGACGAACTGGTGAAAAGCGGAGCTTTTCGAGAAGATCTTTACTACCGGTTGAAAGTGATTACCATCCAACTGCCGCCGCTCCGGGAAAGAACGGAAGATATCGATGCGCTGGCGCAAATTTTTATCCGACGCTACAGCCTAGCTGCTGGTAAGCCCATTACGGATATCTCTGAGGAGGCCAGCGAACGACTCAGGAGCTACTCTTGGCCCGGAAATATCCGCCAGCTCGAGAATGCCATCGAGCAAGCTGTCGTCCTCGCGAAAAATTCCGCCCTCACGTTAGAGGATCTGCCTCAAGAAGTTCGGGAAGGCTTGCCGCCGCTGTACGAGAACGCGGCCGATGAACACCTTGTTTTTTCGGACATGCCCAGTTTAGAAGAGATTAAGAAGCGTTACGCGCTCTATGTGATGAACCGTACCAGAGGAAATATCTCTCGGGCGGCGAAGGTTCTACATATCGACAGACGCTCTCTTTACCGCATGCTGGCACGTTGGAAGATCGAATCTTTTAAGCATTAATCTCGAACTGCTCAAGCACAAGAATCCCTCCGTATCGCCCGCATTACGCAAAAGAATTACCGCCGCTCTTTGCTGACGATCCTACGCGATCGGCATATTTGTTGCGTTGGACGATAGTAGTGAAACAACGGAGGATCGTAATTGCGTATTTTAATCATAGAAGACGACGAGACTTTCTGCCAGTTTTTATCAGAGATCCTACAAAGCAGGGGGAATGAGGTTGTCTCGAGCATGGACGGTGTAGATGGTTATGAGAAAGCATGGGCGTATCCCTACGATCTCTTCATTTTTGATGTCCGCACGCCCGGACTGTTAGGGACTGAGATCGCCGAGGCGCTGAAGCAGAAAAATCCTGGAGCTAAGATCATTCTGATTTCAGCTTTTGCAGACGATAGATTACGCCAGGCCGCTGAAAAGCTGCAAGCGCAGCTTCTTTCCAAACCCTTTTCCGCCGACGACTTATTCCGAGTGATCGAGAGAGTCAGTAGCGAGCAGGGTAAGAACTCAAAAGAATCTTCATGTCTCTAATCGAAACTGACCCGAGGCGGGTACTGCCAGCAGCTCTCTCCTAGAATTAGCCGTTGAGTCATGCAAATAGCTCTTCACTGTTGACATTTCACCCCGCCAAATTTCCCCGGCATAACAGCACTGCCAAAGTGCCTCACATTTCGGCCTCATGCCTTTTCCAACAAGGAAGTTCAGTAATGCGCTCTCCTTGAGCGAGTGCTTGCTGTTCTTCGTGGAATGAACATTGCGTTTAACGAGGTCATGTCACCGAAACGAAACGGCAAGAAGCAGATGAGTATTCCACGCCGCGTTGCGATCAAAGTCAAACGAGGCCACGAGAAAGCAGCCGATTGACAGAGGCCGTCTTCTGGGCTGTCGCTCATGGGCGACAAGGTTCGAGAAAAAGTTAATTGACATTCGACGTTGGATCAAAGAGTCGCCTAACTGGAGTGGGCTCGCCTCTGAGCACAACAAAGCTGGATACGTAACGACAGGAGATAAACAGTGTATAGACGATTGCTAGTACCGCTGGATGGATCGAGAACGGCCGCGGCAGTGTTGCCCTACGCCCGAACTATTGCCAAGACGCTCAAGCTGCCTGTCGAGCTCTTGGGCGTCGTCGATATTGGCGCACTGGCCGCTCACGTGTCCCATGGCGGCGCGCGATATTTTGAAACGATCATCGCCGGAAGCGTTCGAATCAGTGAGCAATATTTAAAACGGATAGCGAAACACGTTTCCCGATCACGAGGTAAAGTGCACTGTAGAAAAGGGCAAGGCGGAAGACGTCATCATTGAAAAGGCGGGATCGGATGCAACGCTTACGGCCATGGCCACACACGGCCGTTCGGGATTCAATCGATTGCTTCTGGGAAGCGTGGCGGAAGAGGTGTTGCGAGGCTCAACCAATCCGCTTTTACTCATCCGCCCCAGTGAAGAGGCCCATAGCGAGGGTGAGGCAATCCTCAGAAAGGTAATCGTCCCTCTCGACGGATCTGAGGAGGCGGAAAGCGTCCTTCCCGCTGCCGTGGAGCTGGCCAAGACCTTAGAACTGGAGGTCCTTTTGCTCCGGGCCTATCCCCGTTTCAACACTTATGCCGGCGCAGATGATTACAATGCGGTTAATTACGAAGTGATCAGGGGCGCGCTCAGGGACGAGGCGCAAAGTTACCTCGAAAGCAAAGTCGGGGAGCTGAAGCGTAAAGGAGTCGAGAAGGTTTCTTTCGCCATACCCGAGGGCTCCGGCGCCGGTGAGATCGTGGCGCTGAGCGGGCGGACTCCCAATAATCTCATCGCTATGTGCACGCATGGACGGTCGGGTGTAAAGCGGTGGGTGTTAGGGAGCGTAACGGAAAAGGTGGTACGCCTCTCCCGAGATCCGGTTCTAATCGTCCGCGGTGGCTCGCCGACCAGTGAACTGCGTCGCAGCGAACAGCTGAACTGTGTGGAAGCGAACGGCGGGCGTAGCAACTCGCTGTCAGGTTAACCGTCCTGGACGATAGAAATTCATGTGCCCGGCCGCAATGCCGGTAGCTCTTATCTTCCACGGGTTAGTTTCCTAAAGTCTTAGTCATGTCCGTTTATCCAGACGTCGAACCGCAGGACCGGCTAAGTGCCTGTCTTGCAACCTGCAACACGCGGGCCAGATTCTGGACAGTGTCTCTGATAAAATCTTGACGATTGACCGCAGAATGCGATCATATCATTCAATCGCGCTGCTGCTACGATTACAGGATTCACCGATGAAGAGGCCGTGAGCAGGCTTCTTTTCGATTTCCTCAACCGGGTAAGGAGAAGTCAGTGGATGCGAAATCCTTTGATAAGAATCGAGCGGCTCTACCACATGCACCAGTCGAAGTGCAGCTTTACATCGCTTGGCAAGAACCACGGCCGAGCTTAAGGCTACCTCTCCGCCGACTCCCAGATCATACTCACAATAATCCGTCTTAGCTGTCTCATGCCGGTCTAACTTTTTAGCTCTCTCGTCACGAGCTACATGTTCTCCTCCGTAACAGAGAATCGTTGTCACGGAGCCGCCCGTTTTCCTGATGTTCACACCTTGGCTAAACAACCAATGCCGATTGCGGTGTCAGTCGTTCGCTTTGTGCAGAGCCGAGCCTTTGTGCATTGCGATGCGGTCGGTCTTGTCGCTCTTGATTTCATACTGAGGATCTTTCTTGCTCGCGTGGTGGGTATACCCTTTGTAGGCGATATTTTTTATGTGCACTTCAATGATCTTGCCGCTGACCTGTCCGGCCTCCGAGTTCCATGTCACGTGATCCCCCACGCTAAATCTTCTCGTCATCTTGGTCTTCCTTCCGGTCGATTATTCTCCGAGACGCTGGCTTTAAGCAGCGGCCGAACTGCCGGTCAAGGTCAACCATAGTGTCTCAAAAGGTTTTTGCTCGAAGGATCGGCTGCTCCTATGGCGGCGATTGTCCTCTCGAACTCGACTTCGGCCCGAAGTCCCTCGAGATCCCGGTGAATCAGCGCGACCGCCAATTTCCTGCCGCCCTTCCGATACGCGATCGTGCAGTCTCGCGCGTCAAGCTGCCCATCGATTTCGGCTTTATCCCATCGCTCGGCGTGCCCGACGTAAGCGAGGCCGAAATCGTATTGCTCGGTCCAGAAGAACGGAACGGCGTCGAAACGCTCCCGTCGACCCAGCATGTTGCGCGCGGCCGTCTGCCCCTGGCGTTGCGCAACAACCCAATGTTCGACACGAATCCGTTCGCCGGTGAACCGGTCCGGCCAGCGCACGATATCGCCGGCTGCAAAGATACCGGGGATGCTCGTTTCCAAGTACTCGTCCACAGTGACGCCCCGGTCGATGGCGAGCCCTGCCTGTTCTGCCAGTGAAATCGCCGGTCGCACGCCGATGCCGATGACCACGAGATCGGCCGGAAGGGTCGCTCCGTTCTTCAAAACGACCTGGCGCGTGTCAATCGATGTAGCGGTCGTGCCGAGATGGAACGTCACACCGTGTTCTTCATGGAGTTTGCGGATGAAATTGCCGACATCGGCTCCGAGAATCTTCGCCATAGGGCATGTCTCTCGGCCGACCACCGTCACTTCGATATTCCGCGCTCGCAGGGATGCCGCCACCTCGAGCCCGATGAAACTCGCGCCGATCACTACGGCCTGCCGCGCTGCCAGAGCCTTGCCGACAAGAGCGCGGCTGTCGGCGAGAGTGCGCAAGTAATGGACGTGTGGGAGATCCCCGCCAGGCAATTCGAGGCGCACCGGCTCGGCGCCGGTGGCCAGCAGGAGCGCATCGTAAGCATACCGGCTGCCGTCTACGAGTTCGACGTAGCGGCGCGGCGCATCGATTGCGGCGACCCGCGCCCGCAGCTTCACATCGATACTATGCTGTTGGTAAAACTCCGTGGATCGAAGCGGATTTGACTCCTCGCGCGCGGTGCCCGCGAGATAGGCTTTCGAAAGGTTGGGGCGGTCATAGGGTAATGACTCATCAGCGCTCAACAGGCTGATACGGCCGAGATACCCCTCCAGACGGAGCATTTCCGCAGCGGCGTTGCCCGCCGCCCCACCACCAACGATCACGACCGACTCCGGTATACCGGCCGCCCCTGGCATCGGTAGTGGCTGGGCTGTCATCTCGATCTTTTCTCGCACATACACCATGCCGTCTCGCTGCTCGACGCGCCAACACGAGATGGGACTTAAGGCCGGTGCCCGAAGGGCCGCACCGGTACGCAAGCTGAAACAGGCGTGATGCCACGGACAACGAACCGTATCGTCGACAAGCAGCCCCTCGTTTAGCGGGGCGCCATAGTGGGCGCACGCGTTACCAACCGCGAACAGCTCATCGCCTCGACGTACGAGGAGCGCCGATTCGCCGTGGGCATGGCCGAGCAGCATGGCGCCGTCGGCAATTGTCGAGAGTGCGACTCCCTGCACGAGATCGGGTCCACTCAGTTCCACCTTTACTTCGCTCATTTGATCCTCCCTAACATGTTGGGCCTGAGATACCTCAGGTCACTGTCATTTCCTTCCTGCTTGATCAGACTTGTTCCTGACGAGGACACTTTTTGACGCAATGCAAGCCAACAAGTCGTTCCAGGACTTATTGAAAGATTGGGTGCCCTCGCTCTGGAGATCAGCGGCAAGCGTTTCATCATTGATGCCTTCGCGGGTGAATTCGGCGAGCACGTCTTCGGCGTCGCCGCCATCGATCGGCAACACGCCTCTTATTCGACCGTGCTCGGCGAAGGCGCGCAACGTCTTTTCCGGCATTGTGTTGATGGTATCGGGAGCTGCCAGCGCTTCGATGTAGAGGGTCTCTGGGGCCTGCATGTCCTTCGTTCCGGTGCTTGCCCAGAGCAAGCGTTGCGGCCGGGCGCCGGAGCCGGCAAGCTTCCGCCAACGCGGCGAGGCCAGCAGGTCGCGATAGGCCTTATACGTGCGCTTGGCGATAGCAATGCCGAGGCGATTGCGCAGCCCGTCTGAAACCTTGTCCTTGACCGCTACGTCCCAGCGGCTGACGAAGAGCGATGCTACTGAAGCGACGTTCGGATCGAGGCCGGCGGCAATGCGGCGTTCGATTCCGCGCATATACGCCTCGGCTCCCGCGATGTATTGTTCTAGCGAGAACAACAGTGTGACGTTAATCGGCACGCCCGCGAAGATTGTCTCCTCAATCGCGGAAACGCCTTTACGGGTACCTGGAATTTTGATGAAAAGATTGGGGCGACTCGCGCGCGCATGAAGTTGTACCGCCGATTTTATACTGCCGGCCGTGTCATCGGCCAACAAGGGAGACACCTCCAACGAAACCCAGCCGTCAATCCCGCTGGTGGCCTCGTGGACCGGACGGAACAGGTCGGCTGCCCGGATCAAATCCTCCAACGCAAGTTCGTAGAACAACTCCTCGCCCCATTTACCCTGAACTGTCTTTTGAGAGATGGCATCGTCGTAGAAGCCCGCCTCTTTGATGGCCTTATCGAAGATCGTCGGATTGGAGGTAATCCCCGTCACCGAAAAATCGCTAATGTAGCGGTCAAGTGTGCCGCTCGTCAGAAGCCCGCGCGTGATATTGTCGAGCCAAAGCCTCTGACCCAGATCGTGCAATTGCTGCGTCCTCTTCATCGTTCCTCCCATTGCGCATCGCCGCCGCCGTCATTTGATGCGCCGAGCAACCCGGGTAAATCGTAATTGATCAGAACGCCGACGCCGAGCTATTCCTCGCGCTCGGCTAATCTCGCAAGGGCAAGCGCGCCAAAGGATAAACCTAGATCGCGCAACGCGACGTCAAAATATCCCGGCACCAGCAATAAGTTTATGATGATACCCCAGAGCCAGGCGGTAACGATCAAAGCGCCGAACTTCGGTTTCACCGCGACCGCAATACCGGCGATGATTTCGATGACTCCTACCACCATCATGAAAGTGGCCGGATCGATCCCGGTCCATGTCGGTACCAACGGCGTGAGATATTGAGTCCAGTCCACCAACAAATTAGAAAACTTGTCGAGCCCGGCGATGACCGGTGCGACGGTGAACCCAAACTTGAGAATCATATAGGCCTGATGCGCGTAGTCTGTAGTTGGTTCAGCAGCGACGTACGCGGGCCTGAGCATTGGACGAGCCATTTTCGTTTCCTCCTGCGAAAGTTTTTATGGATGCCGTTCAAGCATCCATAAAGATGTTAGCGCAATGAAGATGCCAATGCAGATGGGAGAGTTAAGTCGTGGTAGACACTAGGTTCGCGCGCTCACTCGCCAAATGACCATGTTGCATGAAACATGCTGTAACGTTTCAGATGTTTCAGCTGTTTCATCCGATGAGCCTTGAATTCTCTTGAGCCTTAGCCATTCTGTCTTCGCGCTGATCGAGCGCACTAGCTGCTCGTACTTTCTGCGATGTTTTCACCGAATGGACTTCCAGCGGTGATTTACAATAATGCCACAATGCCTCACATTTGTGCCTCATCCTTATTGCCTTTAGAAGGAGAAGCGTTTCGATGCTCCGTTTTGAAGACGGCCTTTCCACAAGGAATGGATTGCTTTGAGTAGCACTGCCTGTTCGCGCTTGGCATTATCATTGCGCTTACAGATCGTCATGGCATTGAGATTAAAGGACAAGGATGAAGAGAGCATCCCATGCTCTGAGTTTGAGACTGCTTAATCGGTCGAACAGCAGCGAGCGATTGCAAGTGTCTGTTGGTCGATCGGATCTTGGCTCAGAGGTTTGAGAAAAGAACTTGGCAGTGATGTCTGGTTCAGCAGATAGCCGCAGCGATCATTTGCGAAAATGGCTGAGTCTCGATTCATGATAATGGAAAAATTGCGGCGGCATTCTACGCATAAATTTACCCGGAGCAGGAGAGTAGATAATTAGAAGAGGATAGCTATGTACACACGATTGCTAATACCGCTGGATGGATCGAAGACGGCTGAAGCGGCGCTGCCCTACGGCCGAACTCTGGCGAGAACGCTCAAAATCCCCGTCGAGCTTTTGGGTATTGTCGATATTGCTGGTATTGACAAGTCAGGTATTTCGTGGCAGCGGCTATTTCGAACCGATCGTCGCCGAAAGCGCTCGAAGCACTGAAGAGTATTTGAAACGCATAGCAAAAACGTTTCCCGACCACGAGGTAAAGTGCACTGTAGAAAAGGGCAAGGCGGAAGACGTCATCATTGAAAAGGCGGGATCGGATGCAACGCTTACGGCCATGGCCACACACGGCCGTTCGGGATTCAATCGATTGCTTCTGGGAAGTGTGGCGGAAAAGGTGCTGCGGAGCTCAATCAATCCACTCCTACTCATCCGCGCCAATGAAGAAACCAAGAGCGAAGGGCAGGCAATCCTACGATCTGTGATCGTTCCTCTCGACGGATCTGAGTTGGCGGAAATCGTCCTCTCTCCTGTCGTGCAGTTGGCCAATGCATTAAAACTGGAAATCCTTTTGCTCCGTGCCTACCATATCCCTGTCACTACTTACGCAGGAATGGAGGATTACTACCCAGTCGATTATGAGCGGATCAGCGTCGCGCTCAGGGACGAGGCGCAAAGTTACCTCGAAAGCAAAGTTACGGAGCTGAAGCGCAACGGAATCGAAAAAGTTTCCTTCGCCATAGCCGAAGGCTCCGGAGCCGGTGAGATCGTTGCGCCTCGGCCAGCGAACGCCCGATAACCTTATAGCCATGTGCACGCATGGACGCTCGGGCGTAAAGCGCTGGGTATTGGGGAGCGTAACCGAAAAAGTGGTACGCCTCTCCGGAGATCCTGTTCTGATCGTTCGCGCCGCGTAATGTGGCGATTTCGGTAAGGAATGATGTTGGAGAGGCAAGATCCCAGCGAAAGGCTTGGACAATGAAGACTACAGCGTCGAGCTATCCTTCATCGCTGCCGGTCTGTTCCCGAATGGAGAGCTTCGCGACCGATGAGCGTTACAACGGAGATATCGCATGATTAGGATTAAAAGGGTTTACGATCCGCCTGGACCGCGGGACGGTTTTCGGCTTCTTATTGATCGGCTCTGGCCTCGGGGACTCACCAAGGACAAAGCCTGCCTTAATGATTGGCGCAAAGATCTCGCACCCAGCGATCGGCTGCGAAGGTGGTTCAACCATGACCCGAAGAAGTGGGAGGAATTCAGACGGCGATACCACGAAGAGCTTCGCCCAAGGGCCAAAGAACTGCAGGAACTTGCGCGAAAAAAACGCCCGGCAACGATCACCATCCTTTACGGCGCGCGCGACAAGGAACACAACAACGCAATGGCGCTAAAAGAGCTTCTCGAGGAGCTGCGATGAAGTGCCTCAAGCCCAGAATCATTAAAGCGACTGCTGGTGATCTACCAATTTTCACTGAATTCAGCACATCGGACGAGGGAGCTTCCAAGTTCGGCCTATTGCAGAGAAAACCTTGGGTACCGTCAGAGAAAAACGGGGCTCGGCGGTAATGCAGCTTATGAGATCAAACCAAGCAGAAGATGAGGACCGTTTCACACTCAAAGTGGTTCCACCCTTCCGGCTTGATCTGACGGTCTGGGCATTGCGCCGGCGACCAGAGAACAAAATGGATCGATGGGACGGGACAACATTTTGCAGAGGGCTGGTGCTCAACGGCAAGCCGGTGGAAATTGCCGTTATCCAGATAGGCTCAATGGCCGCGCCACGACTTCAGGTCACCGTAACTGGCGTCCCTTTCGGGCACGATGTAGTGGCAGGTGTAACCGAAACATTGAACCGGGTGTTGGGCCTGCAAGCAGATCTCACGGACTTTTATCGGTATGCTGCAAAGGATCCCAGATTATCGGTACTTGCCCAACGCTTCCGTGGAGTTAAGCCGCCCCAGTTCCCCTCATTGCTCGAGGCTTTGGTGAACGGGATTGCTTGTCAACAATTCAGTCTCGCCTCCGGCATTCAAATGCTCAACCGGGTTTCCGAGAAGTTCGGCACACCCCTCATAGGCATAGGTATTCGCGCCCATACCTTCCCCAGACCAGAAGACCTCGCCGCACTCAAGCCGGAGCCACTGCGGAACCTCGGCTTCAGCCGACAGAAGGCGGGAGCAATAATCGAACTGAGTCGCGCTATTGTCGCAGGCAATGTCGACAGGGACGGCTTCCTTTCTCTGGATGATGGGTCGGCGGTCGAGCAACTGTGTAGACTCAACGGCGTGGGGCGCTGGACGGCGGAGTATGTTTTGCTGCGTGGTCTAGGCCGCTTGCATATTTTTCCCGGTGACGATGTGGGCGCTCGGAATACCTTACAAAAATGGCTTGGCCTCAAGAAACCTTTGGATTACGACGGCGTGCGCCGGCTGATTGCCAAATGGAAGCCTTACGCCGGACTTATTTATTTCCACATGCTGCTCTACCGCCTCAACGAAAACGGAACACTGAATAAAGTCGGACTGGACAACTAGCTGGTTATTTCTTTCAGAATATTCGTTGTGACTCTCACTGCATCGCGAACGTAAGTAGTATCGCACAGTCATCCTGCGCCTTTGCCGCGTGCACGACACCCGGACCCAAGGCTATGAGGTTCCCTTCCGGAACATCCATGTCTCCCCTCTCGGTCGTGAGCCTCAGACAGCCGCGAATAGTCTGGATACTGATCGGGCCTTCTACCTGGTGCGGGGGAAGCACAGTGCCTTTTTTCAGAGCCACCAGTGTAATCCGAAGTGCTCCCTCCTTGACCAGAGTCTTGCCCGCTCTGCCGGTCTTGGAGTCTTCGGCAAATTCTCGCAACGTGTCATCTTCTGCTCGCAGCATGAATGTAAGCCTTTTCCCTGCAAGCCGACGAACTCGAAGGACCGCAGATTTTTTGCCCCTTGGTACTTTAGTCTTCGATTCCTGCATAAAATCTCCTTGGATTGTCTCGAACCGCTTTGCCGATTTCCTAGCCTCGGGTGTTAACTTGCCGCAACATGAGAGTCGCCAAAACAATCTCTCAACCTTTTTCTTCTGGTCGAGGCCTTTTCTTGGATCAAGAATACATTCCTTCGCGCGTCACATAAGAATTCGCACCGGGATTCATGGATTCACGGGATCGACCTTGAAGACGGTCTTCGACTGCCTGCCAGTCAATGTTGGCGAAAAACGCTTCGATGTATTTGGGCCGTTCAGCGGGCTTGTAATCGAGCAGAAACGCGTGTTCCCATACGTCCATCACGAGCACCGGCTCGAATCCCGCAACGTTGCCGATCTCATGCAAGCTTACCCAGTGATTGCTGAGCCGGCGGCGTTTTGGATCCTGAAAGCAGATGGCCCAGCCGACACCGCGCATTTTGCCGATGCTGACAAAGTCGGCTTTCCAAATATCATAGCTACCAAAGCCGGTCTCTGCCGCTTTATAAAAAGCCGACTGCTTGCCTGGATCACCCGATCCACCTTTGGTCATGTTGCCGAAATAGTACTCATGCAGCACCATGCCGTTGTATTCGAAACCCAGACGGCGGGTGAGCTCTGAATAAGCCGGCATCTCCTCCTGATCGACCTGGCCATCTTTTAACAACTCCGAGATCTTTTCTGTCAGCCGGTTGGTTTCTTTGACGTAGCCCTCATAGAGTTTGAAGTGCATCTCGAGGGTTTGATCGGAAATCCCTTGAAGACCGCTCAGTTTGAACTGCTTGGCTTGATACGCCTCATCTGTCGCCATGAATAATACCCTCCTCATTTTTTGGGATCATAATCGCAAACCGGTATGGTTGATCTGGCGCTCACCGCTTCATGTGACTAACTAGTTTCAATGGATGAGTGCCATATTTCTCCAATTTTCCTCTGTCGCATGGGCTAAACTGACTCAGAAATCCTCTTAGCATCCAGGTCATCTTTTCGTGCTGCTCCATCAAGCCTGTAAGAAAATCGCGGGTGCCCATGTCACGATACCTATTGGCGCAGGTCTCCAGGTCACGGCGTAATTGTCGAATGACCGCCTCATGGTCGCCTAGAAGGTTGGCAATCATCTCGCACGGCTCGGGATACTGGTCCGAGGGTTCCTTGAGCTTGGCGTGGTGGGAGAATTCGTTCATTGTGCCGAATGCCGATCCATCAAGAGAGCGCGCGCATTCCGCAATCTGATCGACGATTTCACTGAGCTCGATATATTGCTCCTCAAAGAGCTTGTGCAGGTCGCGGAACTGCGGTCCGGTGACGTTCCAGTAATAGCTCTGTGTTTTGGTGTAAAGCAGGTACTCGATGGACAATAACGTGTTCAGGATCTTCACCACATCTATATTTCGTTCTTCTAAAAAATCGATATTTCTTTTCAAACTGAACTTCTCTTTGTTATCTGTTCGCGGCGATTCGGCGATTGACGTGCCGGGCTCTTTTTTGCGATAACGCTCGCGGCCCAATGTCCAGGACGGCGGATCGCTTGCGGGAAAACTATCCGCCAGGGTCGAATCGATCATCTCTTCCGAAATTTGTTGATCTCGTCTGCTTACCGCTCCCATTGCTTTCTCCCTATTTAGTTTAATGAACGCCCGGCTATTTATAGATCCCAAACGGTTGAACTCGTCTCACGCTTACAATGCGATCCATGTGCCAGAACAGTTTAGGTTAGGCACCTGTTGATGCAACGAGTTGGCAAGCAGCAAATCTGCGTTTCATCGGTACTGATCGCTGGCAAGCCTTCCTTGAACTATTTTCAAGTAGTCAGTGTACTGTTCGACGGGTGGACTCGAGAAGTCAACGAAATCGTATATCAGCGTCAAGCGGCGTTGTGCGATTATGATTATAGATAAGATTATTCCCAACAACGGGTGAACTTCAAAAACGCTTCTATGAAACGGACGAAGTAAAACCCAATGGCTCTACTTTTTGCAGTGAATGAAAACGAATATTAGAGAAAGCCGCACGATAGTTTTACTGAAGGCTCAAAATGGCGGCGCAAATTACAGAGTTATTGTGCTGAGCAGTGAGAAGCCGATTAATCACAAAAACGCCTCAGTGGCCACACATTCTTGCCCCAGCCTTCCGGCTTTACTGAGCAAACAAAATCTACTGACAGTGAATACTCTGCGTAACGTCTGAAACACGAGTGGCGTCTGCTGTGGCTTGGTCATCTCCAGAATCTAAAAGGTTCGAGGATTCCTGGCATAACAGTTGCGTTTTAGCTTTTCGTAATCGGCCGAGGTCATTTAATGAAGGAGAAAGATTACTCGGGCGATATAACAGAGGAGTGGCTCCTCGACGAGCTTCTTCAACGGTATCCTTCCACCTCAGTCATCTTTCTTCAGCATGGTCCGGCGAGCCGGATGAAGTCCGGCCAGCCTTTTCCCGATTATCCCGGATGAATCTGCAAGAGTATACTGACTTGAGAGGAGTGGTAAGGAATCGGCCCTGCGAGTTCTCAATGCCGCCGCTGAGACCGAAAGATTCGTTCGTCGAAATTTTTGGATCGTCAGCAAAAGGAGGCCCGAGGTGAGCCCAGGGACATATGAGCCTCGCGCCTAAAAAGAAAGTCGGCACTGGTTAGGCGGCGGCCTTTGCGGGGTGAGTTTCTAAATACTGCGAAAAGAAAGGATGGATATGGGTATGTTCTCTACTGTTGTGCTCTCGGTTAGCATCATTGCGGGAGTCTGCCTGGCTGTTGCTGCGCTGGTAGTTAGTATCGGAGAATGGAAGATAAGGATTGGCCTTCTTCCAAATTTCAAAACTGTGGCGGTGCCGAGGCGTCATGAGCGGCGCGGCTATCGTTCGTCCTTGTTAAAAGTTAACAGATAGGAGGCTGCTACGGCATCATCCGGCCATCCCGTGCAAGCCACAGCGCTGCAGTGATGTCGAAGCCGTTAGTGCTAAAAAGATTACCGGAATGCGCTATTTGGTTTTGCTCACTGATTATGACGCTACAATTGTCATGGGCGGGGACGCGGGCCGGCCGTGCTGGGCGTGCTCGTGATGGATGTTTGGGAGCACGCGTTCCTGGTCGACTATTAACCTGCTGACTGTTCAAAATACATCGATGCTTTTTTCGCCAACATTGACTGGAATGTGGTCAACCATCGTCTCAAGGTCGATGTTGACCTCTACAGTGTGACAAGGCCTACATGAAACCTTAATGCCGTCTAATTCTCAACTGATTGTTCCTCCTAAATTTAAATTTAAGTTAGGTTGCAGCCATTGAAGACTTTTGGTCAGGGGCCTTATGGATCGGGGTAAAATCTACCGCTACCTCGCGGACGATCACGCATGTCTCGACGCTTTGCTTGAGCGTGCTACGGCTCGTCTGGATACTATTGACGGCCCCGCTTACGCGCAATTCCGTGCTCAATTGTTGAAACATATCGCGATGGAGGAAAAGATCCTGCTCCCCGCGGCGCAGCGGCTTGGCAATGGGAAACCCCTTCCGATCGCGTCGAAACTCCGTCTCGATCACGGGGCTCTCGCGGCGCTTCTTGTGCCCACGCCTACCTCTTCTATCATAGCGGCGATCAAAATCATCCTCCAAGTGCACAATCCCATTGAAGAGCGGCCGGGCGGATTCTATGAACAATGTGAAGAACTGGCAGGGGCTGAGACGGATCAAATCTTAACCCAGCTACGAAATGCTTCCAATGTAAGAGTGGCGCCACATGTCGACGCTGCCAAAGTGATCGATGCGACGCGCCGCGCCTTGGCAAAGGCCGGCTACGATATAGAGCTGTGACCGGCTATGTGAGTAGCGACGGTAAGCTTCGCTTCTAATTGTGCGACAGCGTCGTGGATCAATGCGACAGATCGCCATAGGATTATGCGGTCGTTCGCCAACCAGTGCGCCTAGCTTACATTGTGGATGAGCATTTGGAGAATCCAAGAACGCAAACATGCCACAGTGTCTCACAATCTTGCCTCAGCCTTGACGGTGCAAGAACCACCATCGAGCCTTATGTGGACATCTTGCTCTGCGGATCCCAAGTAGATAATGCGCAGACATAAAAGAGCTACCAAACTTTTCTTCATTCGAAGCCGATAAATTCCTCAATCGATCCCGGCATCGATCTTGCTCTATCGAATGCGTAAGGAGCGTCGATGTGAGCATCTTAAATCCAATTGTTGGTCTTATAGCTTTCAGTTTATTTTCCATCATTGTTCTCCCGATAGCGCTGGTTATCTTTTTTCTCGGAATTGCCGGACTGGCTGCTAGTATCGGGAGAGCTTAAAAAAACTAGGCGTTCCCAAAAGCTGCAGATTCTAGCTGTCGCAGAGCAAACGTAAACGCACCGCCGTAGGAGGTCGTCGAAAGCTGACAGCGTCTGATGTGTATTTTATCTTCGGATGCTAGATCGGCTGGCAATCTCCCACGACTCAATACCGTGACAGTCTTATACCGTCGGTCCGGCACTGCGCCTGTGTGGATCACGTGCGAGATCACCAGCGGATCTCATGCAACGGTATACTTTTAAGTAGCCCGAACTAAGAACAAGCAAACAAACTAGGCAACCCTCGAGCTTGCCTATAACAACTGACCTTTGAAGGCCGTTTTATTTGTCGGCCCAAGGAGCAAAGAAGTTCATGGCGGGATTTAAAAACATTCTTTTGTTTGTTGATTCGAACACACTGTGTGAAGAAGCCTGTGAGCGCGCAATCGCGCTTGCTGCGGAGGAGAACGCCCGTTTAACGATACTCAATGTGATCGAAGCAGTGCCAGAACGGTTGGGTTCACCGGCTGATCAATCGTCAAAGGATCTCCGAGAGATTGGCATTCTGGAGCGGTGCGAGAAACTAAAAGAGCTCGTAGTAACGAAGCAGGCAAATCTGCAGTTCGAAATTAATGTGGTGTGCGGAAATCCGGTCGCCGAAGTAATGCAGCAAGTACTACGTGGCCGACATGATCTTGTACTGGTGGCCGAACATAGTAGGCCTCCACTGAAACAGATCTCACTCGGCTCTACCACGTTGAAGCTCATCCGGAAGTGCCCGTGTCCGGTTTGGGTTATAAACCCAAGTATCGCAAAGGAAGATATCCGGATAATGGCTGCTGTGGATCCGGATCCGTTCGACGAAGACAGAGATGCGTTGAATACGAAGATTTTGGATATAGCCTCTTCACTGGCCGTAGAGAAGGCACTGAACTGCACATTGTCAACGCCTGGAGGGCGCCCGCTGAAGGTGTTCTCCGCAGCCAAGGCGGACTCTCGGCTGAGAATCTAAGCAGGTATGCCTACAACGTTTTTAATGTTCAGGCGAGTTCTGTCAAAGAGATGATCCAAAACTCCAGTGCAACGACAGTGCGACATCGCATGCACCTGATGAAAGGCACGGCGAGTAAAGTGATTCCAATGGTAGCGCGCAGGGCAAAAATTGACTTGCTTGTCGTAGGTATGTTCAGCAGACGTGGATTAGGGGGATGGCTCATCGGCAATACCGCCGAGAAAATCCTCAACCAAGTCAAATGCTCCGTATTGATGGTAAAACCAAACGGCGCGGTTGGATTGGCCAGAAAGCCTTCTCACTCTGATATCGAGAAAGTAGCAATAATAGACGGTTCATCAACTGACAAAGATAAGGGCTTTCCCGAGATTGATACTGTACCCAAACGAGGAACCTACAATGAGTAAAATCTATATTACCGAGTTCGATTCGCGACGATTACGCGAACTTATAGACGTCGCCTCAGAATTTGGCGACAAGAGAATTCTGGAATATCTTGATGAGCTAAGCGACGAATTGGATCAAGCTGATTTGGTGCGACCGGAAGAAATTCCCAACGATGTGATCACAATGAATTCAACATTTAGACTGCAAGACTTAGACAACGGCGAGGAACCCGTCTACAGCTTAGTGTTCCCTGCTGACGCTGATTCGTCGCGTGGCAAAATTTCAATTCTAGCTCCAATTGGAACCGCAGTGCTGGGATATCGGGTTGGGGACACAGTTGAATGGGACGTTCCAGCTGGCTTAAAAAGGCTAACTGTTAGAGAGATCGTCTATCAGCCCGAAGCGGCGGGCGATTATCATCGTTAGAGGGAGAATGACGAAATTTTGGTTTACATGTAATCTACTGAAAGCGTGCACGTCCGTGATTTCGGAGCCTGCGCTGCTGTAAACTTTGGGAGATCGCTCTGGATCTTGTGGGCGACTTACTGAAAACTCTGGACCAGATGGGTCAATGACCAGTTCGAGAGCGTCGAGTTCAAAAGTTTCTTCGCGGTGCCGCTGACGTTGGAGCGGGGACGTTTCTATGTCGTGCAGAGTGCGCTGTACACAACCAACCGACGCGATTGCTGGGGCTATGTGCAAGTCAGTGCACCGCTGGCGGTCAAGCGGGTAATCTGGGGCACGAGAGCGATGACCTAATTAACGACCCGCTGGCGGCATGGATCACTGCACGGTCACGGTGAAGCAAGGGGAGGTAATCGGCTTAACGCCCGAGGATTTTGACAAAGCTGAGGTGCCGCCGATGGTGCGCGCCTGTTTCTATGCCTGGCACCACCTGGCCAAGCAAGCCGGTTGTTATGAATAGGAATCGCACCCAAACAGATTCTGCGTTCCAAGAAATTTGCTGACCCGGATCAGTTTTTTCTAATCGAACGGCCGTTTGCCCCCAACCGCACGGCGCGAACGTTATTGATCAAAAAGAGTAAGATCGCGCTTGCATTGAGCAAACCAGCCCATCGTTGCACCGAAAGCAAAAGCGCAAGATCGCCGGAGATTCGCAAGAGCACCGACAGATGCAATAAACCCGCGTGCAGATAAAAAGCATTTTGAAACGGCAAGGCCAGTCCGGTTATGGTTGGCAATATGATCGGCGCGTGGGCAAATATCATCGAGAAGACAAAACCCAAAAAGATCGCATGTAACATCGCATCGTAGCGCGGGCCGGCGCTAAAAAATTCTGCGAAAATAATCCAAAGAACTCCGGCCGCCGCCAACCATACATATCCGGCAATCAAACAGATCGCCATGAGACGCGGCAAACCGACTTGCTGTACGCTCTTCCATACCAGATCGTAACGCAACAACCAGAGTGCCAAGATAAGCAGTCCGATTCCGCCTATGCGAATGGCTGTATGAAGATTCAGGAACGAGTACCCAAGTCCGGTGAGTATGACCGCAACCGCGGCATGAAATACCAAACGAACGAGCGCCGTGGGTTGCCTGAGTCGAGACAGCTCCAATCTTTCAGCGGCAATCATGAGCACCAGGAATGCAGCCCACCATGGCACCAGAGCGAACATTGGAAAACCGGTAAGCCAAAGAGCGTTGCCCACCAACCAGGTAACGGCGCTTAGCGCCATGATGATGAAATGCGCGGAAGGGTACTGGCGGTAAAGCGCAATAAACACCGCGATCAGAAGTATACTCGCCGCGGCTGCCAATGACGCCGTCAATTCCACTGGAGCGGCAAACAACGTAATTGGGGTGAGAGCGGAGAAGACGGGGATGCCGTACGGCCACCAGCGATGCAAGGCGACGGCGCGCTCAAGTCCGATGAGCGTACCGAGAAATCCCACCACCATCAGCGGCCCGTGAACGAGCACAAACTCTTCAGTCGGTCTCGGCAGAACCCAACCGATCCTAACCATGCCAGCCCACAGACCAATGAGAAGTGAAACTGCCGCCAAAACAACGAGAACGAACCTGGGCCGAATTGCATTCATATCCACCGCCTTGAAGAATCAACTTTAAACTCTTCATCAACGGCAGCTTTATGTAGTTTATCGTTAGCGAAATACTTTGTCATTCGATCGTAGGACGATAGCATGGGGGCATGGTGCAGCACGCAAGACTTTAGCCGTAACACTGCCGATCAACATCCGGGTCAATTCGCTCCGATAGTGCGAAGACATAACGATCAGGTTGGCCCCTTCCTTCTCGGTGCAGCTGACGATGGCAGCGTGGGGTGCCGGCATCGACCATCTGGGGCGCTTTCAACACAGCCCCGCATCGGCGAGTTCTCACGAGGATGATTTTCGAGCCGTCTTTGATGGTATGCAATGTCGTACTTCTCGACGGCGTTGCTTTTGTTCAATAGCATAACGCTGAGGACGATGAGTTCCGCCCAATCTCCGTAGCCAGTCGGCACGCGTAACGAACGCCCTCGGCTGAGACGTCGGACAAATCCGTTGGTGCTAGAATCGTTTTCAACAGTCCCATAAGAATCGCCACTCGGGTGACCACTCAAGAAGGCATCGCTGCAGGATCAAGCCGAAACGAGTTTGCTTAGCCGTCAGCTTCATGGTCTCGCTAACTATTCACTGTTGTAGCCTGTGACTTCGAAGCCAAAACTACGGATCATGACTCTTGGCACTCGAAGCAAAACTGCGCTTTAGGGTCAGCTTCCAAGAGCTCTCTTCCGATAGGTTCATGGCATCCAAAGCAGAGGCTGTACAAACTAGCATCTCGCCGTTCGAGCGCTCTCTCTATTTGACCTGTTTCGTCCTGATACCATGAGGATAAGCGGGCGAGCAGGTAAATCCGGCTCTCGTAAGCAGCTCTATTCATCCAGTCGGTGTTTTCTTCAACATCACGCCGCTGGATATCGAGATGTCGTAAAGTCGTCTCAATCTCCATTCGGCGGCCCCGCAGTTTATCGAAATATAGTGCATCCATCTGATCTCTCCTTTCAAGTTTGTTCCAGCAACGTCCCCCCATCACTTCAGTCACGACTTCTGAGACTGTGCATGTCCAGCTGTGATCCAGTCCTTGCTCTTAAAGATCGTCTCGAGCTGATGTAAATCGCCCGGACCAGGGAGCACGTCCCTGAGATGATCCCGGTAATCCGCACCGGAGAGGAGATAGCCGCCGACGCTATATGTCTGTCCAGCATAATCACCGATCTGCCGATTGAACTTAGGGCTAGGCGCCCGCAACTTCGGCTTGCCGTCTGGGATAAGGGCGTTGAGACTCGTGATAATCTCGCAACTCTCCTTGTAGTATAGATTTCTCGCCGCCTCATTTAGACGATCGAGGTCCCCGGGCAGGTCAGAGCCAAGCGCCTCATCGAATCTCCCCTTAAAACCCCATCTATAGAATCGCGCAGCAGAACTGGAGTGGTCCTTACCGAAAAGATCGTAGCCGGTGGATAGCCATTTGTTGAGATATTTCTGTAAGATATCGATCGGTACTTTGCCGGTCTTGATAATTCTCATAAGACCGCTCTGGCCGGTGAAGAGGTGAAAAGCCTCTTCTTTGAGCATTGGTCCCATGCTCCTTGACAAGGGTGCAAAGCTAGAGCGGTGCAGCATCGTCAGCTGGAATTTGCCGTCTCGGTCGATGAAACACGTGTAAGTGAAAAAGTCGATCCAATTATCCATCTCCTGATTGAAAGCGCCTAACAGCCGGGTTCCGTCGTATGCGCGTCGTTCAAGGAGCTTTCTCGCCTCGATCTTGCCTGAATCGCCGAACTGGCTCATAAGGACGTGGCACATCTGCCACCCATGGCGCTGTTCTTCTCGCATCACGCGCAGTAAGCACTGTAAATCGTAGTCGCTGGGAGCCGTATCGAGAAGTTTCCGCTGTTGTTCTGTCGAGGCAAATTCGGTGTCCCCTTGGTAATAAATCAGATGGAGCAGAGAATCGCGCATCTCCTGCGTCGGAATATCGAGAATCTTTTCAAACTTCTTCCGGCCCTTAAACTCGCCGAACTCTATTTCCCCCGCGGTTCCGGCATCGTAAATCGCGTCGTACGTGTAATCCTTAACCAGGGCGGAATCAAAACCGACGTCTGTCTGCCATTTGGAAAATAGATCTTTCCAGTCATCGAATGTTGAGATGTTGTGCGTCATCATTTTCTTCTCCGATCGCTTGGGTTTGCTACCTGATCGAAGAATCGCAACAGAAATGCCATCCTTAAGGTGAAAAAGGCCTCATATTACTAAGCCGGAATACAATTCCGTACGGCCGTTTCTTAGCCGTGAGAAATAGTTGACATCATGTTCTTAGCGCTGAGAATTCTGGAGTGCCTTTTTCAAAATCATCCGGCACACCTCATCTCGACAGCTAACCGTCTTCAGCTAGCATCCTCGAACACTTTCATTTAACCTCCGACGCAGCAATTTTCTCAATCTAGCGAATGGCCAGCGGCTAATTCTCAGGTTTGCAAAAATTCAATGAGCTATTCGGCCAGGTACTCCGCATTTGTGGTCGAGTGCGTTATGGTACGGTATGTGCGGATCGGATATGGGGAACAAGAGGAGAAAGACCATGAATGCGAACAGAGAATCAGTCGTCATCGAGGAACCCCGCATTGCCCGATTGCTCTTTGCGGACACGCGGTTTAGTTGGCTCTGGCTACCGTTACGGCTATATCTTGGTTGGGCTTGGTGGGAAGCGGGATGGCACAAGTTCGTCGACCCCAAATGGATTGGCAGCGGCGAAGCGTTGCTCGAGTATTGGAAGCGAGGCCTTAAGATGACCCCCAAGCCGGCGATCTCCTACGACTGGTACCGAAGCTTTATAGAATTTTTGGTGAACGCCGAGGCGCACACATGGTTTTCCAAAGTCATCGTTTTCGGCGAACTTCTGGTCGCTGCAGGACTGATCTTTGGGGCCTTCGTTGGAGTGGCCGCGTTCTTCGGCGGATTGATGAACTGGAGTTTTATCATGGCTGGATCGGCTTCGACCAATGGGATGCTCTTCGCAATAGCAACCTGGCTGGTTCTCGCCTGGCGCAACGCGGGATGGATCGGACTTGACCGCTGGCTCTTGCCTGCGCTGGGAACCCCTTGGAGGCCTGGTTACTTTTTTGACGGGCATCGAAAGAACGGAACTGCGAAGGCGCTTTAGCGGAGTGAAATATCTGCGCCGACAGTCTCTCAGAATGCCGCAGAGTCGGATTTCGGACAAGCTGAGCTGCTGCCGTTGTTGAAGGAGAATCTGTAATCATGATCACCTTAGCTCCATTCGATCCCCTGCTGCGCTTTGCCGAAATCGAACGGCTGATAGCGAAGATATACTATCGATTCTCACATCTCTTTTTAACGCGACAGGACCTGCGGGACTTTTGGTGGGAGATGGCGCGAGAAGAAGAGCAGCATGCGAGTATTCTGGGCGCGTGCCGGGACCTTATCCTTAACTATGAGGACGAATCCCTCGATCCGATGATCAGCAGTGACAGTGCCGATAGAGTAGCCGCTCGACTGCAGTCCCTTCTCGACCAAGGTACACCGACGCTCGCCGTCGAGGATGCTTTCAAAATTGCGCTCGAAATAGAAAGCTCCGAGATCGATGTGATCTACGGCAAATTGTTGCAATTGGGAGGCCCGCACATCGGCAAAACCATGGAGAATTTGGGCGTTCCCGCCGCGGTGCAAAGACAAAAACTAAAGACCGCACTGCGCCGCTTCTGTTCCGATCCGGAGCTTATTCAGGCGGCCGAGAGACTCTGAGTCCGAGTTCCAACTCCCATCTCCTTGACACATTCATCGCACGCTTTTATCTTGCCGATGGCGTGCTGCCGGCATTTCGTAAGGAGAGGATTCGCGCGCAAAACAACGCAAATCGCGTGACGTGCCGATGACTGCTACATCCGGCTTAATAGGTCAATGGACTTTCAATTGAACAACATCATTGGCAAAAGCAAGGCGATTCATGACGTCCTAGAGCTGGTCAAGAAAGTTGCCAACACTCAAGCGACGGTTCTGATCACGGGCGAAAGCGGCACCGGTAAAGAACTCATTGCTCTAGCGCTCCACGCGCTTAGCGATCGTCACGAAAAAGTTTTTCTGCCAGTCAACTGCGGCGCACTACCGGAGACGCTGCTGGAAAGTCTCGTTTTCGGCCATATAAAAGGTTCTTTCACGGGGGCTTTCGCCAATCAGGAAGGGTTGTTCGAGAAGGCCAGAGGCGGAACCATTTTTCTCGATGAAATCGGCGAGATCCCGCCGCACCTCCAAGTCAAATTGCTCAGAGCTTTGGAAGCCAAGGAAATTCTTCCGCTGGGGAGCACGACACCGCGCCGGATCGACGTTCGGGTTTTGGCCGCAACCAATCGAAACTTAGATAACGAAGTTGAAGCCGGTCGCTTTCGCGAAGATCTCTACTATCGTCTCAATGTCATGGAAATCCATATTCCCCCTTTACGGGAGCGGCCGGAGGATATTCCGGAGTTGATCGAACATTTCATCAAGCGTCACAACCCGGAGCTCAAAAGAAATTTTCAGGGTATCGACGAGGCCGCGGTGCGCGTTCTAATGGCGCTGCAATGGAAGGGCAACGTTCGCGAGCTCGACAACGTCATCGAGCATACGATGATTCTTGCCGAAGGCGACCGAATCATGTTGAAGAATCTGCCAAGCGCTATCATCGCCAGTAGTCAAACCAATCCTGGCTTCACATTCAATCTCAGGGATGCGTCGCGACAATTCGAAAAGCAGCACATTCTGCGCGCTCTGGACCTAGCCCATCAAGACCGGAAAGAGGCGGCCAGGCTTCTGGATATCAGTCTCTCGTCGCTCTACCGCAAGATCGAAGAGCTGGAGATTAGCTGACAAGCTTTTTCGAATCAATCATGTCTCGATCGAGACAGATAAAGTGATACCGCAAGCTCGCGAGTTCTACAGCAAACCTTCAGGCGGATCCGCGCTGCGAATAAACGAGGCGGGAGGTTGTGACTGCTGTGGCGTCGAGACTTGAAGTTATCGGCCATTCCAAGTTCGCACCCCAGATGAAGCAGCGCTCAGAACATCGCGCGAGTAGATAAGGAATAACGCAATGACCACAACCCGCCGGCGATACTTCTCTCCTCTACTAATCAAATGCCAATCCGTCAGGTTTGTAACTGCCTCATAGCGCTTTTTATCAAATCGACAGCCGAACCCGATAACCGATTTGCCTTTTAGTTGCACTTGCTGCGTATTGCATCGTCTCTCCGATCAAGCGTTAAGTCCAGCCAAGCTGCCGGATCATTGATCGGCTCGAGGTGAGTGAAGACCGTTGCGCCGGGAACCGCCGCGCGTATATCGCGCTCTACTCGTTCGACCAGATCATGCCCGCGCTGAACGGTCCATTCTCCCGGCACGAGTACATGGAAGGAAATGAACGACCGCATTCCCGCCTGCCTCGTGCGCAGCGCATGATAGTGAAGACCCTGGCTGCCATATCGGCTGAGGATTTCTTTTATTAGTTCTTGCTCGGTAGGTCCCAACGCCCTGTCTAAAAGTCCAAGCAACGAGCGGCGTAGCAGTCGCACTCCCGTGAATAAAATATTGACGGCAACACACAACGCGATCACCGCATCAAGACGTGTCCAGCCGGTCAGGGCGACAATCGCGACTCCGGCGACCACACCGGCCGAAGTCCAGACATCGGTCATCAGGTGATGGGCGTCGGCTTCAAGTGTGATGGAGCGATACTGTTTGCTGCCGCTGAGCAAATGCCGGGCAACGAAAAAATTGAGCGCCGCTGCTACGATCGATGCGCCAAGACCGATGCCCACTTGCTCCAAAGGCTGTGGCGTAATCAAACGTGGCAGCGCGGTCCAGGCGATGATGGCCGCCGCAAGGATAATCAGCGCCCCTTCAGCGCCGCTGGAAAAATACTCGGCTTTGCCGTAGCCGAAGGCGTGAATCTCATCTGGCGGTCGAGCCGCAACGATCAGCATTGCGAGCGCCATGAGAGCCGCAGCCAGATTCACCAATGACTCCAATGCATCCGACAACAGCCCCACGGAATCCGTGACGAAATACGCCAAAGCTTTCAAAGCAATGGTCGCCAGCGCGGCGCTGATCGAGAGCCATGCGAAGCGAGTAAGACCGGATCGTTCCATTTCGGCTTCTTTTGCGATCTTGCAAATATATTATGCTTCGTCCGGTTGGCTCAAGAAACAACTCGTGAAGCAGAGGAGTCGTGGGTGATGAAGCTATTGACGAAACCCTTTAGTTAGCTGACCGGCAGATGCATCAGTCTGGAGATTCTCCCGATGGACAAAAAGATGTCTGCGTCTGATGATCAAAAGATTTCGGGCTCGATCTTGATTGTCGCCTTAATCGAGTTGGAGATAAAGCAATTGTCTTTGGCTTTTTCCAGGATTCGCGGCATGCGCGAGAGGTCGACGGCCGACGCAAGAACCACCTTTGGCTTGACGGTAATCTCGGTGATCTGATAGCCGCCCCCTGGCAGTTTCTCTAGCTTTCCCTTTGCCGTGGAGGAACAACTAACGAGAGCGACTTTCGAGAATTCCGCAATCGCAATCAAGGTCAGCACGTAACAACTGTTCAGCGAGGCAACTAACAGATGCTCCGGCGACCAGTTTTCCTCCCGGCCCTGAAACTCCGGCGGCGCTCCTGCGGCGATCGCAGGCTGCTTGGCGCCGCTAAGCTTCAGGTCCTTTGCGCCAATCCACTCGACTTCGGTCTCGTAGAGATGAGTTTTTCCTTCGCTCATAAAATGTCCCTGAGCGCTGAACCTCCGCCGAACTCAGTTCAGCCACTCCTTCACCTCTCCGGCCATGATGACGTCGAGAATTTCTTTACTATCGGCAATCGCTTTATCCATCACTGTGGCGTCATTTAAATGGGAAACTCCCTGCTTGACGGCCGCGTGCAGGGCGCGGACGACTTCGAGTAGGTGCTCGTCGAGCTTTTCCGTATCAGGTGCTGCTTGCGGCATAACAATCTCCTTTGTCAGATATAGCGGCGGCCTTCGAGCGGATCGGGAATTTTGAGACCCAAGCTAAGCAGGATCGGATTGACTTCACGGATGTAGTCTTCGCGAGCCTGCTCATTGCTCCGCCTTTTTAATCCCCAATAAAGATAGCGCTCGGCGCGTTTGGATCCGCTGCGACCGAACATGTCGAGCGCGCGAACATACCAATAATCGATAGCCTTTTGGACGCGTTCTTTTTGCTCGTCACCCTTGGACATCAGTTCGAGGCTTTTGTTGTAACCGTATTCGATATGCCCCAGTTCCTCGGTGACAATGTCCGGAAGAATTCGCTGCAGCGGCAGATAACTGCAATCATAGAATTCTTCAAGCTGGTATCGCCCGACCCGATCGATCAAAAAGCCGAAAACCGCGTGGTCTTCCCAGGTTGTGATGAGACCACGGAAGGAGTCGACGAAGCGTTTTTCGTTGGGCTGGCTCAGCACAAATGAAACATCGACTCCCATATCCCCGGCCACTCGCGCAACTTTGCGGAAATGATCGATCTCCTCGGCCGCCGTGCGCGCGACGATCAGTTGATCAAGCTTACTGGGCGCCGCCGGCAGCATCGTTTCTACATAAAGGTGCGGTCCGCCGATCTCGCAATCTGCCTGTATCGTCAACACGCGCCCCAGCAGATCCCGATATTCCGCATCCATCTTATCGAGATCTTTTAGCTCTATCTTTTCGGTAAACATACTGTCCCCCATCAGCTGCCTAGCTTGTCGGTTAAGATCAATTCTCTCCAATTCAGAGAGAGCAATAGAAGTGCCAGTTTTGCCGCCCGACAAGCTTCGAACCTTTCGATGATTTGTTCTCGTTTTTCGGAGAGGCGCCGATCTTGTTTCTAAACAATGAGAAAAGTTTTCAAGCGCATGCGATGAATTGGTATCTGGAACAACGCCGCGGAAACCGAAGAACCAATGCGCACCCTGTGCCTACTCGCGCCCGGACAAACCCCCGTAACAAGTCAGTGTACAGAAATCAGCGGCCCACGATTTAGCTGCTTCATGACGCGGCCGTATTAGAGAGCGATTTAAATTTTGCGCTACGAGGCGCTAAGTCTTAGTTTTAAGTATTCCCCAATCAATATTGCAGTGGGATAAAGCACTTCCTCTTCAGTCCGGGCATGTAAGATCAACTTCTCGGCGAAGCGCGCATGCTCCGGTTTATTCTCAGCCTGAGCCGCCGTGATCAAAGTTTTCAGAGCAGCAACCACAGCTTCATGCTCCTGCAGCATTTCCGGCAGCTCTGCTTTCAGTCGATCAGTCATAGGTACTGCGGTCTTCATAACTTCGTCGACTTGATCCCGAGCCAGTGCGGAGAGTAATCCGAGTGGCGGCAAGGCAAACTCTTCTTCTTTCACAAAGTGCTCGTGAAGGACTTTGGCCACCATCTTAGCGGCATCGCCTACCCGCCCGCCAGCTTGAGTTGCCTTGACAAGATCGGCGTGAAGCTCGTCATGTTCCAGTTTCAAAGGCGTGGGAATTTTGAATATCATCGTAGGCCCTCTTTTAATCAATGCTTTTCTTCTTTATGCAATTCGGTTTTTCCAGTTTTCTCTATATGGCCCCGGGCAGGGCTGTTCGCAGCCTCATATATCCGCTCGACCTGTTCGAGGAGGAGAACATAGGCTTCCACATATTCTCGTCCTGCCTCAACGTCGTTTGGTCGATAGTGTTTCTTCGCCAGCACATCTTCATACCTGTCGCGGATGGCTCTTCGGGTCTCTTCGGTGATCAGCTTGAGCAGCGGCTCTACCTCCCGGCTTTCCAAAGCCTTATCTGCCGCAGGAATTGCCGGCCCGAGGTTGCGCCCGGAAGGTTTGAGCCCGGTGTAAGGTTCGCCTTCTCCGGCTCGATGGATGCGTACCAGCGTCTCGAAAAAATAGAGATCGGCAAGTTCCCTCGCCTGGCTACCGTATTTCCGCACTGCGAGCGTTTTTTCGAAAGCTGCTCTGATCTCCTTTTCATCGCGCTTCTGGACCCAGATCAAGACAAGATTAGGATTACCAGAATCCAAAGCTCTCTGCGCCGCTTCAACCACGGGACCGTCGAGCCCGTCACAATGGGCAAAGGCTGTGTTCGGTTCGACCATACCTAATATCCCGACGCTGAAACCAGCAACGAGCAGAACTAAAAATTTTTTCATAAAAATATCTTTCGTCGCCCCGTAAACGTTCCGAATGTTTCTTTCGGCCCTAAGCCTTCTGCAAAGTGTGATCTTTCGCCGCTAATCGCATTCCAAGCTTCGTCATTATTTGATTTCCTCGCTCAGGGTATCCAACCACCCACCAAGTGGCCCGCGCCTGATCTTCTTGACGATCGCCTCGAGCTCACCCCGATCCAACCAAACTCCACCGCATTCCTGACAGCGATCGAGCGCATAGCCCTCAAACGTGTAAGCCTCTAGCTTACCCGGGCACTTGGGACAGTGCCGGGGCGCGTCAGAAGTCTCGACCTTACGGAGTTGACTGCGGAGTTTTTCCAGCACCTGTCGATCTTGCTCGGCAAAGTAAATATCTTCTTTAGCTCTCTCAACAAGTCGCATGGTATCGCCAAATCGATCCGTTTCGTCTGCCATATTTCTCATCTCCCACATGGGGGAATAACGCATCTTCGATGCCACTTTCGCTTACGATCCCACTGCTTTTTATCGAGTTCTAGCGGGCAAAATGCCGGCGGGCGGTATCTCTATCTCGCCTCTATTATTGGAATCGCGAAAGATCGGTCGCTGGTTTCGCGGCTTTGAGAATTCGTTTGGCTTGGACCGTCGGCAGTTCTTTTCGCACGGCTCATTCGGGAATCTCTATTGCCTTTTTGCTAATTGGTTACCTTCCTTCGAGCGAATGCCTTGAATCTAAATACTAAACCAGACCGGAGTCGAGATGGGCCCTTTTCACCAGTACTCAAGCTAATCGAAGGAGCGAGTATGGCTGCGCAATTCCTACCGGAGCGCCATCCTGCCGGCGCATCAGTGCAAACCGGAGACTCTTCGCGGCCTTGACAGCCGAGAGGTTCGACCAGGGTGAACGCCAATGAGTGAAATCTTCGGGTTCAACGCTTCTTTTGATTCGCAGCAACTAGAATTTGTCGCAGAACTTTTCTCATTTCTAGCGAGAGTTTGGCGATCGATGCCGATTACGGATGACATTCACGGGAACATTTTTCCCACGTCCTTGGCACAACCTGTGCTCTCTATAGATCGTAGTGGGAAACCATGATGAAAAGCTAATTCAATGAAACTATTCGACGTGATCCTCTGACCGTGAGTCCCTCGGATACAGTGGGTAAAGCGGAAGAGCTAATGGACGAGAACCACTATCGACAACTTCCGGTCATCGAGAAGAAACAACTTATTGGTATCGTCAGTGAGCGCGATATTCGCTCTTTCCTTGCCCAATCGTCGCTTCTTAAGCCAGAGGAAGGGCCAGAGCGCTGAGAACCAAGGTAAACGAGATAATGACCGCCAAGCTCCGACAGTTTCGCCTGAGAACGATCTCCGCGAAGCGGTTGAATTGCTGATCGAAGAAAAGATCGGCGGCATTCCTGTCGATGAACTGAAGGCATCGTGGACACTGTCACCTATGTTGACGTCCTGCGGTGTTTCCTTAACCGGTTAGAAGATGAGCAGGCATGAAGAACGTCCTGACGGATGGATGTGCGAGATTAGGATTGCAAAACGCCGGCGACTAGGAATGGGGAGGGGAAATGGATGGATTTTTAGCTCCTAAAGAGACACTTACGCGTAAGCGAGTAGAAGAGATATTGCGCGACAAGGAATACTCCTATTTCGAGCAAAAGGTAACGCTCCTCGAATTTCGTGACGACTCGTTATTGCTCAAGATTTCATTCCTAATTAAGTACAAGAACCGGATGATCGTCATCGAGGAAAAGGAGCCGATCGTGCTTTCGTTCTCGGACTTCAAAGTTGAAGATTGGGGCGATGGGATCAAGAAGGTCGCGGATGTTGAGTAGCAGATTATAGCTGATTGCGGGCGATTTCTTGAGCGGATGCCGCGACAATAAAGCCGTCAGGATTTGCGCTACTCGACTAGCTTTGATTTTCCTTGACCTTCGCTCTTGGTCTTAGTCGATCTCACTTTCAAGATACCACGACCCTTGTCGCTCGTTAGGGACACACTGTTTCTCTGCTGCTTCAAACTCGCTAAATTGTACCGAGGTATTATGTAATTGCTCTGATCATCAATAGAATACCTGGACTTTACCGGGCGTACCCGAGGACTTGATCAATGAGAACTACGACTCGACATCGGGTTAACACACAGGGACTCTGATTGCAGAGACCCATAGCAACGTTTCGAGCTTTTGAACGCTATAAAAACAGAGGTGACACGCTATGACACGAGAACCCATGCCGATTTCGTCTCTTTGGTTTCAAGGAGCAGTGCTGACTTATCTCCTCGGTTTTACCGTGCTCGGGCTCCTCGCCTATTTGGTCTATCGTGACCAACCGCCCATCCCTGCCAGAGTCCTGGCCGAGAACAAGGTCCTGTTTACCCGCGAAGATATTGTCGGCGGAATGAACGTTTTCCAGCGCTATGGGGTGATGGAGTATGGCTCGGTGTACGGTCATGGCGCTTATCTGGGACCGGATTTCACCGCCGAGTACCTTCACAATACTTCCGAGTTCCTCATCAACGCGTATGCAGGCGCGCCGGTGAGCGGTCTTTCATCACGTGAGCGAGTTGCCGCCGAGCTGCACAAAAATACTTACAACCCGGCGGATGATTCGCTTGTCTGGACCGGACCAAGAGCAGCGGCGCACAGAATGATGGAGGAGCACTATCACTCGATTTTCTTCGCAAAGAAAACCCATGGCGGCGCTCAGGCTGAATGGATTACCAATCCCGAGGATATCCGCAAACTCACCGCCTTTTTTGCGTGGACTGCCTGGACCGCCGCTGCCGATCGTCCCGGTTACTCCTACTCGTACACGAACAATTGGCCGCCCGAGCCTCTGGCTGGAAATTTCATCACCGCCGATGCCATCACCTGGAGCGTGATTTCGATCATCGGCTTGTTAGGCGGAACCGGGGTGATCCTTTATTTCTTTGGCCGCTACGATTGGCTCGGTTGGAGTGAAACGGAAACTGAACCGGTGCGATTCCGTTCGATCGATCAAGTGGCGGTTACACCGGCACAGCGAGCCATCGTCTGGTTTCTGTTCGTCTCTTCGCTACTCTTTGTCTTGCAAACTTTGACCGGTGGACTAATTGCACACTATCGGGCTGAGCCGGAGGGATTTTTTGGCATCGATTTCTCAACCATCCTGCCCTTCAACATCATGCGGACCTGGCACGTTCAGCTGGCAATTTTTTGGGTCTCCGCGTCGTTTCTTGCAACCGGCATTTTCATTGTGCCGCTGATCGCGGGGCGTGAGCGCTCCGGCCAGGGGGCGCTTACAATCGTGCTTCTCATTGCCGTTGCCATCGTAGTCTTCGGCAGCCTGGCCGGCGAATACCTCGGCGCGCGCGGCTGGTTAGGCGAGGGACTGTGGTTTTGGCTCGGTCATCAAGGCTGGGAATACCTCGACCTCGGCAGACTGTGGCAGATCCTGCTCGTCGTTGGTCTGTTGCTGTGGGTGTTCATCTTGTTTCGCGGGCTCCGCGGAACGTTGCGCGAGCAGCACTTCGGCAATATGCCTTGGCTCTTGTTTTATGCCGCTCTTGCCATTCCTGCGTTCTACGCCGTAGGGCTGCTCGCGAGCCCTCGCGAAGGTTTCGTCGTCAATGATTTCTGGCGTTTCTGGGTGGTGCATCTTTGGGTGGAGGATTTTCTCGAGCTGTTTACCACTGTTATGGTCGCCTACATGTTCGTATTGCTGGGAGTCGTTCGCCAGGCGACTGCCCTGCGCGTGATTTATCTGGATATCATCCTTTACTCGCTGGGCGGTGTTATCGGCACGATGCACCACCTCTATTTTAGCGGCACGCCGGTAGCGCACCTGGCATTAGGCGCGACTTTCTCGGCGATGGAAGTCATTCCATTATTGTTGCTGAGCCTCGAAGCGTGGTCCTTCATCAAGTCGGGAGAACAGAAAACCGTGGAGCGCTATCACCTCCATCGTTGGGCCGTATGGTTTCTCGTAGCGGTGGGTGTGTGGAATTTTCTCGGCGCTGGCGTGTTTGGATTCCTGATCAATCTTCCAGTCGTAAGCTATTACGAAATCGGCACCGCGCTCACCGCCAACCACGGCCACACCGCCATGATGGGCGTTTACGGCATGCTGGCGGTCGGATTGTTGCTCTTCTGTTTGCGCTACTTGACCCATCCCGACAGATGGAGCGATCGCGCGGCTAAAATATCTTTCTGGTCTCTGAATATCGGCCTGGCATGGATGGCGTTTGTGAATCTTTTCCCGCTCGGCATTGTCCAGCTCTATTATGCCGTGGATATCGGCTACTGGTATGCGCGGAGTTTGAGCTTTCTCAATCTGCGCTGGGTTAATGTTCTCGAATGGGCGCGCTTACCAGGCGACGCTCTATTCATCATCGGCGGAGCTTTACCTCTGCTCTGGCTCTGTTGGCAGGCGTTGCGTTATCCGAACCCCCGCCGCATCGAAGCCGAAGCCCAGCTGCCACGCATGCTTTACACTTACGATTCAGAGCCGGGAAGTAGGCCAGTATGAATCGACTGTATAGGACTGCCGCGCAAGTTTGCTATCGTTGTGCTGACGGGTCATTACATCATGGATAAGACTGACCGAAAATATTGTGCAGAACGTCTGGTTACACTAGGGACAGCGGGACTGACAAAGTCTAAGCCAGCTCCGACCAGGCTCTCCTTAATTTCACGACATACAGTTGTGCAGGGATAAAGTCGTCGTATTCCCTCGCTGAGCATACAAAGGGCTTCGGCTGCAAGCACGATGGCCTGCTGCGTACATGGAATGGTTTTCTGAACTACAGTTGACCGGCCCCTGTCACGGTCGTTTTCTCATAGCAGCGGAGAGAAGACCCTTGCGACCGAATCCCTGAACCGCACGACACCACTGCGCTTCTTATACTCTTTGGGACTGAATTCAGTGCAGTGAACGAGGTCGCGTTCGAAGTCTTTCTCCAACTCCCTGGCGAGTTCGCGACTGTAGAGCACTGCGTTGAGCTCGTAGTTGATACTGAAGCTGCGAATGTCGATATTTGCCGAGCCGATTGAGCAGACCTCCGAATCGATGCTGATGGTCTTAGCGTGCAGATAGCCCTTTTCATAAAGAAACATGCGCACCCCGGCATCGACAACCTCAGCCATAAACGTGTTCCCTGCCCAGGCAGGCACTCTGTTGCCGGAAGGCCGCGCGCTGAGCATGACTCTGACGTCGACACCAGAGAAAGCGGCGGTCATAAGCGCTTCGGCAATGGTTGCGTCGGGTACAAAATAAGGCGACTGGATAAAGACGTGTTTTTTGGCCGATACGATCATGAAGGAGTAGAGTTGCCTGATCGCGGCCCAATGCGAATCTGGCCCCGAGGTTAGGATCTGGACCGGCACATCGCCGTCGATTAATTCGGTAGCGGCTGCGGGAAAATAGGCCTCGGCAAAGAGGTTTTCCCTGACTGCGTTATACCAGTCGACCATGAACACAGCTTGCAACACCGCGGCGCCTTCGCCGGCGATCCGCACTTGAGTATCCCGCCACGAATTGAAGCCTTCGCCGCCGTCAACGTGCTCCTTGCCAATATTCATCCCACCGGTATAGCCAATTGCGCCGTCGATGACGGTGATCTTGCGATGATTGCGGTAGCTAATCGTGTGCAGCCTGTAGGGCGGGGAAGTAGGGGCCATTTGGATTCCCGACGCCAGCATCTTCTTTACATAAGCGGAGCCCACGTGTGCCTGGGAGCCTATCGGATCATACAGCAACCGGACCTCGATCCCCGCTCTCGCCTTGGCGCTCAAAACTTCCTTGAGGCATTCCGTAAACGTGTCGGCAGCCCAGACGAAATACTGAAGATGGATGGAGTGCTGCGCCGCTTTTATATCCTCCACCATATTCGGATAAAACTTGGCGGCGTCTTGTTGAATCTCCACACGGTTATGCTTTGTTAACGCCGACCGGGAGTTGCGACGCACCAGCATCATCAGCTTTCGATAGCCGAGACTCTCATACTCGAGCCGGGCGATCTCTATATCCTGGCGTGACAATAGCGGCGACAACAAGGGACGGGCGCTAACGTCGAGATCCTGCCTGAGGAGCTTGCTCTGTTTGCTGAAGGCTTTCGTGTCTCTGCCGAAAAAAATGTAGATCAACCCTCCGATCACCGGAGCTAAGACGAATATAAGTATCCAGGCCAATGTCGCTTGGGGTCGCCGGTTTTCCGAAATGAGGAGTACAGTCATCCCGAGCGCGTAGACACTGAGCAAGACGGTCAGGATGGCGCTTATACGATCGACAACGATAATATCCATGCAAGTCTAGAGTTGCATCTCTATTGATTGAACATCAGAACCGACGCGAGCACAGGTGCTTAAAACGATCTCAACCGTGGCGTCGGGATTCCGAATCCTTGACTGGCACGCTCCCTCTTTTTCCGAATATGCTGGTAGAAAGCGGTTGATGTTGGAGGCTCTTCGTTAGCCTATAACTATTAACCGATCAATCAAGAAACGTTCTGAAACATTGCCTCACGGTCCCGGAAAAGACAATAATTTCCTTGTTGCGAAAAAGTTTAGGTGATAAGTCGACTACATTCCGCTACTACATACTGTGAGATCTCTGTCTGATTACTCAGGGTGCGCCGCCCGAGGAGGTGACCATGAATCTGACGGGACAGCAGACACGACGCAATAGCGACTCGAGATCCAACACTAAGCCAGGAGGCGCGAAAGGCACCGGGCAGGCAATATCGATGCGGCCTGTGGGGAGCGCGATCGAAATTCCTATGAGGTTCATAAGGAGGGCTTCCTAGCGACCTACTTGCCGCGAAAATTCCTTGCCGCTCACCGAACTCAGAATATCTCGCGCAAAGCAGTCCTTAGCAGAGTAAAAGAGACGCAAGGACCCAAAGAAGATTTACTTCCGGGCTTGGCATTCTTGGGTCGCGCGAGCGCACCCGTTTTTTCAAGCGCACCAGAGAATGAATCATGACCAGCCTATCCCCCATAGTCACGCTTTCGCCGCGCGATTACGACGCTGTTTTGTTCGACCTCGACGGCGTGCTGACCAAGACGGCGAGCGTGCATGCAGCGGCGTGGAAAAAGCTATTCGATCAGTTTCTCGAGCAGCGGGCCGCAGACGACGGGTGAACCGTTCGTCGCCTTTGATATCGATGCCGACTACCGGCGCTACGTCGACGGCAAGCCGCGTTACGACGGCGTGGCGGACTTCCTCGCGTCGCGCGGTATTGAATTGCCTTTCGGCGCACCCGAAGACGGCCCCGGCGCGCAAACCGTGCACGCGCTGGGCAACCTGAAGGACCAATATTTCACCGCAACACCTGGAGCAGCACGGCGTCGAGGTCTACGAAGCGTCGATCGCGCTCGTTCGAACACTTCGGGCGCAGGAGATCAAGACTGCGGTCGTGTCCTCCAGCAACAACTGCGCGGCGGTGCTTGAGGCAGCCGGGATATCGCAGCTGTTCGACGCGCGGGTGGACGGGATGGATATCACCCGCCTCTCTCTCAACGGCAAGCCGGCGCCCGATGCTTTCCTGGAAGCGGCGCGGCGCCTCAAGGTAGAACCGTCGCGGGCGGTCGTCGTCGAGGACGCGATCGCCGGCGTCGAGGCGGGGCGCGCCGGCCGCTTTCGGCTGCGTCATCGGCGTCGATCGCAGCGGGCAATCGCAGGCGCTGCGCGAGGCCGGCGCCGATGTCGTGGTCACCGACCTGGCGCAGGTTAAGATCGCAGCGGAACCGCCGTCGGCGTGGTCACTGGTGTACGAAGGATTCGACCCGGCGCGCGAGGGAATCCGCGAAGCCCTGTGCGCCCTGGGGAACGGCTATTTCGCGACGCGCGGGGCGGCAGCCTGGGCGCGGGCGGATGACATTCACTATCCCGGCACCTACCTCGCCGTGCGGCTACAATCGGCTGCGCACCGATATTGCCGGCCGGGTGGTCGAGAACGAGGATCTGGTCAATTTTCCCAACTGGCTTGCGCTCGAGTTTCGCATCGCCGACGCGGACTGGTTCGATGCCGAGAACAGTCAAGATCCTGTCCTACCGCCAGGAGCTCGATCTCCGGCGCGGCATGCTGTTGCGAACCCTCAGCTTCGAGGACGGCCAGGGGCGGCGCACCACGCTCAAGGAGCGCCGCCTGGTCTCGATGGCCGACATGCACCTGGGCGCGCTGGAGCTGGCGCTGACCGCCGAGAACTGGTCCGCCACGCGTCACGGTCCGTTCGGCGATCGATGGGCGCGTCGTCAACGCGGGCGCGAAGCTCTATCGAAAGTTCAACAACAAACACCTGGAGCCGCTGGCAGGCGAGGTCGTTGGCGAGGACGGCGTGTATCTGCTGGTGCGCACCTGCCAGTCGAATATTCATGTCGCGCAGGCGGCGCGAACGCAAGCGTTCGTCGACGGACAGCTTCGCGAGGGCCCGCGCCGGATCATCGACGAACCGGGCTACATCGGGCAGGAACTCGTCGATCGACCTCCAGCAGGGCGAGACGCTGGTGCTGGAGAAGCTCGCCTCTTTCTATACGTCGCGAGATCAGGCCATCTCCGAGTGCGGCCTGGCGGCGCGCAAGGCGATCGCGCGCGCGGGTCGCTTCGACGCGGTGATGGCGGAGCACGTGCTTGCCTGGAAGCACTTGTGGCGCCGTTTCGACGTGCATATCCAGCCGGCAGAGCCCGGATTCAAGCTGAACGTCCCGATGCTGCTGCGGTTGAACATGTTTCATCTGCTGCAGGCGGTGTCGCCCAACTCCATCGGGCTCGATATCGGCGTGCCGGCGCGCGGCTGGACCGGGGAGGCCTACCAGGGCCACATCTTCTGGGATGAGCTGTTTATCTTCCCGTTCCTCAATTATCGCATGCCCGAAATCACCCGGTCGCTGCTCATGTATCGCTACCGGCGCCTCGGCGAGGCGCGCGCCGCGGCCCGAAGCGCGGGATTTCAGGGCGCCATGTTTCCCTGGCAAAGCGGCAGCGACGGGCAGGAGGAAACCCAGGAGCTCAACCTGAACCCGCGCTCGCAGCGCTGGGTGCCCGACAACTCCTACCTGCAGCGCCACGTCGGCAGCGCCATCGCCTACAACGTCTGGCAGTACTTTCAAGTCACTCACGATGTCGAGTTTCTGCAGTTCCACGGCGCCGAGCTGATTCTCGAGATCGCCCGCTTCTGGTCGAGCATCGCGAGTTTCAATGACGAGCGCGGGCGCTATGAGATTCGCGGCGTGATGGGCCCCGACGAGTTTCACGAGGGCTATCCGGGTTCACCGACGCCCGGCCTCAATAACAACGCCTACACCAACATCATGGCCGTGTGGGTGCTGTGCCGCGCGCTGGACGTGCTCGACCTGCTCCCCGACATTCGTCGCGCCGAGCTCACGACGCGGCTGGGGTTGTCCGCGGACGAGATCGCGCGCTGGGACGACATCAGCCGCAGGATGTTTGTGCCGTTTCATGGCGACGGGATCATCAGCCAGTTCGAGGGCTACGAAACGCTCGCCGAGCTGGATTGGCGAGGACTACCGCGCCCGCTACGGCAACATCCAGCGCCTCGAGCTCATCCTCGAAGCGGAGAATGACAGCGCGAACCGCTACAAGCTTTCGAAGCAGGCCGACGTGCTGATGTTGTTCTATCTGTTTTCCGCCGAGGAGCTGGGCGAGCTGTTCACGCGTCTGGGCTATCCGTTCGACCGCGACACCATCCCGCGCAACGTCGCCTACTACGACTGCCGCTCGTCGCACGGCTCCACGCTCTCCCGGGTGGTCCATGCGTGGGTATTGGCGCGCTCGGACCGGCCGCGCTCGATGACGCTACTTCGCCGAGGCGCTGCAGAGCGATGTGAGCGATATCCAGCAGGGCACCACCGCGGAGGGCGTGCATCTCGGCGCCATGGCGGGAACCGTCGATCTGGTGCAGCGTGTATCGACCGGTATCGAAGTAACCGGGGACGTTCTGCGGCTCAATCCGCAATTGCCGCAGGAGTTGGAGCGCCTCGACATGCGCATCCGCTATCGCGGGCATTCGCTCGATCTGCGGCTTACGCGCGACACGCTCACCGTGCGCGGGCGCGAACGCGGCGTTGCGCCGATCAAGCTGGGAATCAAAGACGAGGTGTACGAGTTTGTCTGCGGCAGCACGCGCGTTTTCAAGCTCGGGAGTCGAGCAAAATGAACGCCGCGACCTTTCAGCAACCCGAGACAAACCTTTATCGGCAGCCGGTGGACGAAGCATTGGCTGTGCTCGCTACCGACGCGCAGCTTGGGCTGAACGAGGAGGAGGCGCGAGGACGGCTCGAAAGATATGGCCGGAACGAGTTGACCGCGGAGAAGCCCGTGCCTGGATGGCGAAAATTCCTCGCCCAGTTCGAGGATGTGCTCGTCATCCTTTTGCTTATCGCCACTTTGATTTCGGCGGCGCTGTGGCTGTACGAGCGCGAATCGGCATTGCCTTACGAAGCGATGGCGATCTTCGTCGTGGTGCTGCTCAATGCGATCATGGGCTACCTTCAACAATCACGAGCGGAGCAAGCGGTGGCGGCACTGCGCCAGATGTCGGCGGCGCATGCCCATGTGATCCGCGGCAGCGAGCGGCAGAGCATCCCTGCGGCCGAGGTCGTCCCCGGCGATATCATCCTCATCGAGGAAGGCGACACGGTTCCAGCCGACGCGCGGCTGATTCAATCCACCGCGCTGCAAACCGCGGAGGCGGCGCTGACGGGCGAGAGCCTGCCAGTGGCGAAGGATACGCTGCCGATCAACGATGAAGTTGGACTCGGCGACCGCCACAACATGATTTTCAGCGGCACGGCGGCGACTTATGGGCGCGGCAAAGCTGTGGTCGTCGCAACCGGGATGCAAACCCAGATGGGGCGCATCGCCGGGATGCTGAAAGAGGCTCCGCAAGAAATCACGCCGCTGCAAAAGGAGCTCGAGCGGGTCGGCAAACTGCTCGGCATCATCGTCGTTCTAATCGCGGTCGTGATGATCGCAACGATCCTCCTTGTCGAAGACGTGCACGGGTTCGCGGGACTCTTCGACGTGCTCATTTTAGGCGTGGCGCTCGCGGTCGCGGCGGTGCCCGAAGGCTTGCCGGCCGTGGTGACCGCCGTGCTCGCCCTGGGCGTACAGCGCATGGCGAAGCGCAACGCCATCGTGCGCCATCTCGCCGCGGTCGAAACTCTCGGCTCGGCGAGCGTGATTGCTTCCGACAAGACCGGCACGCTTACAAAAAACGAGATGACGGTGCGCGTAGTAGTGACGGCGAACGGGCGTGTGCACTTGAGCGGCACGGGCTACACGCCTGAAGGCGAAGTGAGCCAAGACGGAGCTGGAGCGATCGCCGGTGCTTTACGAATCGAGCTGGAGCGCGCCCTGGCTGTCGGCGACCGGGCCAGCAACGCCGTCTTGCAAGAGCACGGTGGTCGTTGGACGGTACAGGGCGATCCGACCGAAGGCGCGCTCGTCGTCGCGGCGCGCAAAGCGGGTTTGGAAGATGAAGTGCTCGACGCGCGCTTCGAGCGTGTGGGCGAGGTGCCTTTCTCCTCCAAGCGCAAGTTGATGACGACGATTCATACGGACGCGCAAAGCCGCGAGCGCCTGCTCGTCTTCACCAAGGGCGCGCCGGACGTGCTGCTGGCGCGTTGCTCGCAGGAGCTGGTCGGAGAAAAGAGCCGACCGCTGACAACAGACGGTCGCTCGGAGATTTTACAGAGAAACGAAGAACTGGCCGGCGAAGCGCTGCGCACCCTCGGCGTCGCCTTCCGTTCGCTGCCGGCGGGCGCCTTTGATGGCGGTGAGGTCGACGAGAGCGTCGAGCAAGACCTCGTGTTCGCGGGATTGATCGGCATGATCGATCCTCCCCGCGAGGAGGCGAAGGAGGCCGTCGCGCGCGCCAAGGCGGCAGGGATACGCCCGATGATGATAACGGGCGATCATCCGGTAACCGCCGCGGTTATCGCCGCCGAGCTTGGTATCATTCAAAACGGGCGAGCCGTCACGGGCTCGGAGCTTGAGAAAATGCCGGAGGAGACATTCGACCGGACGGTTCAGGAAGCGTCGGTCTATGCGCGCGTCAACCCCGAACACAAACTGCGGATCGTGAAGGCGTTGCAGCGCGACGGCGCCATTGTGGCCATGACCGGCGACGGCGTCAACGACGCGCCGGCTTTGAAAACCGCCGACATCGGCGTGGCCATGGGCATTACCGGGACGGACGTTTCCAAAGAGGCCGCCGACATCGTGTTGGCGGACGACAACTTTGCGACCATTGTCGCGGCGGTCGAAGAGGGACGCGCGATCTTCTCGAACATTCGGAAGTTTTTGCGCTACCTGCTGTCGTCGAACATCGGCGAAGTCATGACGATGTTTTTCGGCGTGCTGCTCGCCGACGTAATCGGGCTGTCGGCGCAAAGTGGCAGCGGCGTCGTGCTGCCGCTCCTGGCAACGCAAATCCTCTGGATCAATCTGGTGACCGACGGCGCGCCGGCGCTCGCGCTCGGTGTTGACCCGGCGGACGCGGACGTGATGACCGAGCCGCCGCGCGCGCGAAGCGATGGGGTAATCACCCGTCGCATGTGGACGGGGATCTTGTTCATCGGCGCGATTATGGCGGTCGGAACGCTGCTCGTACTCGACGCCAGCTTGCCCGGCGGTCTGATCGAAGGCGCGGGCAATATGCGTTACGCGCAGACCATGGCTTTTACGACTCTGGTGTTCTTTTCGTTCTTCACTGTCTTCAACGCGCGCTCCGATGAACGCAGCGCGTTCGCCGGGTTGTTTTCCAACCCGTGGCTGTGGGGAGCGGTTCTGTTGTCGCTAGTGTTGCAAGCGGCGGTGATTTACATCCCGTTTCTGCAGCAGGCGTTTTCGACCGTGAGCCTGCGCGCGGGCGATTGGCTCTTTTGTGCCGCCGTCGCCAGCTCGGTGGTGTGGCTGCGCGAGTTGAGCAAGGTTGTTATGCGGATTAGAAGTCGAGTGCTTTGACGTCATTCCTGCGCTCGAGGATGGACGGCTCGGCAGCTTCTGTGGCCAGACGACGGCAGAAGTCGGCTAGACTAAAACGAAAGCCACCGCGGTGGAACCCGGATCCGGATTGATTGGAAGCGCTCCATATTATTCGTCCTTTTTGCGCTCGCCGCGCCTATAACTATAAACCAATCAATCAAGCACAAATTTCACAGTAGCTCTATGATTTTTGAGAACTGGCGTTCTGCTTACATGGACGGCGTGGTTGTTCTCCGGGATAGCGCTGTATTATGTATTGTGAGGCATGCGAAGGCGGCGAGCAGACGAGACGATGCTTCGTTGAACACCGATCGCTGTGCTTAACTCGCGGCAACAGGCGCGCCGCGGGAAGTCTTCGAGGCTTGCCTGGGTAATATGGTGATCATTCAAGAGGCAGGCGAAGGGGACCGTGGCAACCACTATGGCGAGCGAATGGCCGGTCTGCAGTTGCCATGTCGTCGGCCAGTATCGTCGATACCGGTGGTTAGTTTCTTGTAATTGTCCTGAACACGTGGTTCTACACACCGTACATCGGAAGAAACTATTGGACAAGGCCTCTGGACAGAAGGCAGTTTGTGCCAAACAAGCCACGATCAAGAAGGGATGGAGACTGGTGAAAGAGAAAGGAGGTTAAGGAGCAATTAGGCAAAAACAAGAGGGAGGTAAAGGAGCAAGGCTCGTGAGAGAAAGGAGCTTCGGTGAAGAAGATATTAAGCGTGTTTTCTTAGGACTACCAGACTTCCGAGAAGCCCATTCGCGCATCATACTACTGCTGTTCTCGCGCTGTTTTTTACGATTAACGATCCGGCTCACGAAGGAAAGCGGGAGTTAATGACGCCTGTTTCATCGCCTGTTATTGAAAATGTTGCCTTATTGTAGCCGGAATGAGCGGGAACACGCAGGAAAAGGGATTGGAGAGAAGAATCAAACCTGTCCCGATCGCGGCGAGACAACAGACGTTTTCGCGGCTCTCTTACTTCTTGTCTCTTTCTGGTGCGTGGCCGGATCCTACTTCGGATCTGAGGGTTGGGGGTTCGAATCCCTCCGGGCGCGCCAGTATTTTCAATTACTTAGCGTCCCAAGTCTGATCTTCTTTCCGGTTGTCTCCACTTTAGTCTCCAAGACACCTTAGGCAGTGTGTTTTCCCTTGCGCGCTTCGGCCATCGCATTAGACAAGCTTACGCGGCCCTCTTACTGGGGAGAAATTGCCCATTCGTATCGAGTGTTATCTGACATTCTGAGCCCAAAAACTTTCCTGGACACCTATCTCGAACAGCGATAACTGTCGGCACATGAGGATTATTCTGTTGTTGATTGGCTTTATCTTGGCCAGTGTTCATCCCGCCGAGGCGCAGCAGGCAAGGAAAGTCGCTCGGATAGGGTACCTATTGCCGGGCAACCCCACTACTGACTCCGCCCGTTCCGAGCCACTTCGGCAGGCTCTGCGCGAGCTTGGCTACATTGAAGGACAGAACATCTCCAGCGAGTACCGATATGCGGAGGGGAACCGCGATCGGTTTCCTGAGCTTGCGGCCGAGCTGGTACGTCTCAAGCTTGATATCATCGTGGTAGCAGGTGGGAATACACCGGTCCGGGCGGTCAAGAATGCGACCAAGAGTATTCCCCTCGTGATGACCAATGGGTCCGATCCCGTCGAGGCAGGCCTGGTTGAAAGTCTTGCCCGTCCCGGCGGCAACGTCACAGGCCTTACAAACCTTTCCAGAGAGCTAGGCGGTAAGCGGCTTGAGTTGCTCAAAGAAGCCGTTCCCAAAGTAGCTCGTGTCGCGGTTCTCTACGATCCGGCAAATACGTCCCAACTAGCGGAAGTGAAGGAGGTTCTCCCAGTGACAGCGCGCGCGCTGAAGTTGACTATTCAGCCTTGGGAGATACCAGACGCGGACGGTTTCGAGCGAGCCTTCGCTTCATTTAACAACGAGCGCCCGGATGGACTCTACGTGCTCTCAGGCACGCGAATGTGGGCTATCTATAAAAACGCATTGCAGGCTTCGCGTTAAAGAGTCGGCTACCGTCGATATACAACAACACCGAAGCTGTAGATCTCGGCGGGCTCATGTTCTATGGGGCGGACCTCATGGACAGCTACCATCGCGTCGCATATTACGTGGACAGAATCCTGAAAGGAGCCAAGCCCGCTGATCTGCCAGTGGAGCAGCCGACAAAGCTTGAGCTGGTGATAAATCTCAAGACAGCGAAGCAGATCGGACTTATCATCCCGCAGAAGGTTTTGGCGCGAGCGGACAGAATCATCAAATAGGAGTCACAGTGGCACAACTCGAAAACGGCAAACCCGTATCTCTGGAAGAACTTGTGGTAACCACCCCTGGCGATGACAGACGCGCTCGCCAAGCTACTGATCGACAAGGGTGTCATCACGGACGCGGAGTTCAAGCAGAAGCTGTTTGATGAGCGTGCCGTTTGTCAGCGCATTCTAAATCCGACAACGCAATAATCATCAGTAGCTATCAACAACGGGACAGACTGCCATGCTCGAATACAAAGGCTTCAACATCGACGGCAGCTCTATCCCTATGTTGATGTTAAGGTGAAGCGTAAGGTAGGTTTATCGGAACGGTTGGCGGCAGAAGCAGCCTAATGACGCCTATACGCGATTACTACTCCTAAGTTGTCCTTATGCATTCCCGAAACTTCGCATCCAAGATAGCATGGTTGATTTTTGTTACCATTGTCGGGGCGCTCGGCTGCACTCTTCTAAATGTAAGCAATGTCCAAAGGGATCGTACTCTGCGCGTTCTTCCTTCTAACCCCCGCTATTTCACCGATGGTTCCGGTAAAGCTGTGTATCTTACTGGTTCACATACATGGTCAAATATGAGAGATATAGGACTCACTGATCCGCCGCCTATCTTTGATTTCAACGGCTACCTCGATCTTCTACAATCGAATGGACACAATTTTATACGTCTGTGGGCCTGGGACTCGTTTAAGACCAATTCCATTACAAGCATCCACGATGAAGGCTACTACTATGTAATACACTTTCCATGGCCGAGAACCGGGCCGGGAACCGCTTTAGACGGAAAACCAAAGTTTGATTTGAGCAAGCTTGATCAGGCTTATTTCGATCGGCTTCGCCAAAGAGTTGTCGAGGCCGGAAATCGCGGGATTTACGTTTCCATAATGCTCTTCGAAGGTTGGGGACTACAGGCATCAGAGCCGGCTTGGAGATGGAATGGGCATCCGATGCATTCCGAAAACAATATTAACGGCATTAATGGGGATCCAAACAATGACGGTTACGGTATTGAGTCCCAAACCTTCCCAGGGCCGACTGGTGTAAACGCAATCCAAAAAGCCTACATGCGAAAGGTTGTAGATACTGTCAATGATTTGAATAACGTTCTATATGAGATTGTTAACGAGAGCGGAACCTATTCAACCCATTGGCAGTACGATTTTATCAACTCTATTAAATCCTACCAATCTGCTAAACCCAAGCAACATCCTGTAGGAATGACATATCAATGGTCAAACATTGGTTATTCTGGGTCAGATGCGGAGCTTTTCAACAGCCCGGCTGACTGGATTTCTCCGGTCGCAAACCTCATGGGTGATGGCCGAAAAGTGGTGATCGCGGATACCGACCACATCAATGCTTTTGAAAGGAATCCTGCTTGGGTGTGGAAAAGTTTTCTTTCAGGCGTGAACCCGATTGTGATGGATCATTACAATGGATCGCAATGGGATCCTATCCGTGCGGCAATGGGAGATGCTCGCTCTTATGCAGACCGAATCAATCTGGCTTTAATGACGCCTCAGAATTGCCAAGCTTCTACCGGATACTGTTTGTCCACAGGGGGTTCCGAGTATTTGATCTATCAACCGAATCATGGATCTTTCAATGTGAACCTCAAGAATGGAACCTACAACTTTGAATGGTTCAATCCTGGTACGGGAACAGTAGCGAACAGAGGAAGCATTATAGTGTCAACCGGCTCAATTTCCTTCTCTGCACCATTTAGCGGACATGCTGTTTTGTATCTAAGGTAGCGGGTCTCTTGTTTTGTCCCGGCTTAAACCTCAACAACTTCAACGTATTTACGCTCTGTTCCCTGGGCTATCCGCGAATAGACGCCAATAGCCATTGATGCGTCATAAGACGGCTCATCTTAACGGTTAGGCTGGTACGAAGATCATTGATCCGGAGACAGTGCGACGGATGAGCGATGTGCGGGAGGCAATCATTGCAACCTAATTCGGAGTGGACAGCTACGTCCGCGCAACGGTCGGGTGCACCGATCAAATCACGGCGGGACGTATATACCGTCCTCCGCGGCGTAGACTTCGGGGTGCTCTTTACAAATGCGCTTGGCCCGATCAACCGCGCAATTGATTTGACATTCTAGGAGCGATTACCCCGGCCGTCGTTGTCTCTGTTTCGCTCGATCGTTTCGTCGCGTCTCGCAAGATCGCTTTCAAGTTCCATTCGTTTGCCAACCCATTCACTGGAGGCGATGAGCTTTTGCCAATCGATGTCTCTGCCAGAGATTAAAGCGAGGTCTGTCTGAATCGCCGAACGTATCTCGCGCGACGGATCCCAGAATCGGCCAAAGGAAGAGCCGTGGTTCTGATCCACATAATCCAACCATTGATGCATTCCACGCAGGCCACCTTCGATTTCCTTGAGCCCTCTCTGGCGATCGCCCTCTCGAGCTAACGCAAGGCCGAAATAAAGTCTGGAAAGATCTTCTTCACGGTTAGCGGCAAGCGCTCGCTCAAGTGCCTCGCGCGCTTGAGGGAGCCGCCCTATATCGTAATTCACCCGGCCAACGTAACTCCAGACTCCCTGGCGTAGCGCAGTGCCGTAAACATAATTTGGGTCCACTTCCGCAGCCTTTTGGAAGTGTGCATAGGCGGCTTCGTTGTTGCCGATAAGGTAAGCCTGTCTTCCTGAGTTGACCTCTCGAGCGGCTTGAAAACCGGCGCAACCCGAAAAGAGCAGAATCAAGGAGAACAACCCAACGGAAATATTGTTTTTCATAGCTCCTCCTGGTCAATAAAGAGATAATCCTGCGCATCTAAAAAGACAATCCGGCATCGTCGGCGACATCCATCAGCCGCTGCATGCCGGCTTCGCAGAGGATCGCGGTAGCAACAGTGTTGACGTGAGATTCAACGGCAAGAAAGAAAACCTGCACTCGTTGTGGGACACCGCACTGGTTGAGTTGGAGCACGGCACTGCCGCAGAGATCGCCGGGCGAATACAAGCTGCTGTGACTAGCGATGAGCTTCAGCAGTGGCAGCAAGGAACCGCGGCACAGTGGGCGCTTGAATCGCTGGCGATAGTCAGGGCGTAGGTGTATAGGCTACCTGCGTCGGGCGAGATCGGCGCAACCTACGCAGAAGCGGCACGCGCCCTGATTCGCCCTCGGTTAGCGCACGCGGGAGCGAGACTGGCGTGGCTGCTTAATCAAAACCTTCAATAATCAGCACCCTTCAACGGCTTACTCAGGCTTTAATTTCCGCTGACCAAAACATTTCTGGACAAGCTAGATCGACAGGGGTAAAAATTGACGCATGAAAACCGCTCTTGTGCTTATTGGCTTTATCTTGACGGCAATACATTTTGCTGCCGCTCAGCAGCCAGCCAAAATTCCACGTATTGGTTATGTGTCAGGGACCGGAGATGCCTTTAATCAAGGACCTTACGTTCAGGCATTGCGCCACGGCCTTAGCGAACTTGGTTGCTATATAGACGGTAAGAATATCCTCATCGAGTATCGGGGCGCGGACGCAAACGTGGATCGTGTCTCAAATCTCGTAACCGAATTAGTTAAACTTAAAGTTGATGTGCTTGTCGTGCCTATCATGCCAGCAATACTCGCAGCTAAGCAGGCGACCAAAAGCATCCCGATTGTCATGGTTGCCGGTGTTGATGCAGTCGGAGCTGGCCTAGTTGATAGCTTGGCGCGTCCAGGTGGCAATATAACCGGACTTATGACACTGAATCGAGCCTTGAGTGGAAAACGGCTTCAGTTGCTTACCGAAATCGTCCCGCATCTTTCACGAGTCGCGGTGCTCCGGGATGCAGATAGCCAAAATTCGGCCATGCGTTTTAAGGAATACGAGACTGCAGCCGGAGTCCTAAAGATAAGCATTCAAGCCTTAGAAGTACGTGGATTAAATCCTGATGTTGAAGGAATGATCCAAAGCGCGATGAAGGGACGCGCCAAAGCATTCGTTACGATCACTAACACCAACCTGTTTCGTCATCAGAAAAGAATCGCAGAACTGGCAATAGAGAACAGACTGGCTTCGATGTTTGAGGGACATACTTGGGTGGAGCAAGGTGGATTGATGTCCTATTCAGCCAGTGATCTTGAGGCTTTTCGACGTGCTGCTTTCTACATTGACAAGATTCTGAAAGGTGCAAAGCCCGCTGATCTTCCGGTTGAGCAGCCGACGAAGTTTGAGCTGGTGATCAATTTGAAAACCGCAAAACAGATCGGCGTTAACGATTCCGCAAAACGTGCTGGCGCGGGCGGACAAGGTGATCAAGTGACATGTGCTGCAAGCTTGATTGGGTGCGCCCTAGCCGTTCTGGTGTTTGGTTTAGGGGTAGCCGAGACACAGCAGTTCAGCAAAGTTCCAAAAATTGGCCTGCTGGGCACACAGTCGGCATTTCAATCCAGCGAGCGACTTGCGGCGTTCCGACTTGGTCTGGCTGAGCACGGCTACATCGTCGGGCAAAATATTATTATTGAGGAGCGATGGGCTGATGGTCACTTTGACCGGCTTGATAAACTAGTCGAGGACCTTGTTCGATTGAATGTTGATGTAGTGCTCGCCATTGGTGGCACTCCTTCCATTCGTGCTGCCAAAAACGCAACGAGCAAAATTCCGATTGTGTTTGCCGGATTGGGGACCGATCCGGTCGAATTAGGACTAGTGAAGAGTTTTGCTCGTCCGGGCGGTAATGTCACGGGCGTAGGTTCCGGTGGCCCGGAATTGTACGAAAAACGACTAGAATTACTGAAGGAAACCGTACCGACCCTATCGCTAGTGGCTTATCTCAGAAATCCAGATAATCCCGCTGCCCGATTAACAGAAGCAGCAATCAGAGGCGCAGCCCGACTCCTAAGGGTAAAGCTGTTGCCGCTCGATGTAGCGTAGTCCGAGCGATCTCGGTTTTGCTTTCGAGAACGCAACCCGATCAAAAGCAACGGGGCTTATCGCTGCGGCGAGTCCACCTATTACTACCGAAGTTAAGCAGGTTGTCGGTCTCGCGTTGCAGCACCGGATGCCAGCAATGTTCCCCGATCCGAACTTTCCTCCTGCCGGAGGCCTAATGTCTTACAGCGGTAGCTCAAATGATGTGTATCGGCGCGCCGCTAACCGCGTAGATAGAATCCTCAAGGGTGCGAACCCGGCAGAGTTGCCGATTGAGCAGCCCACCAAGTTTGAGTTGGTGATCAATCTCAAGATCGCCAAACAGATCGGCGTCACGATTCCGCCGAACGTGCTGGCGCGAGCCGACAAGGTAATCAGATAGACGGCAATGAAAAAAAGACAACTCAACATTTTGGAGCGATCTCTCGGACTTGTGGCCGAGATTCGTCCAGGGGAGGGAACGACGGCGATTTTGCTGACGCTCAATTTGTTTATCTTTTAACCGCTTATTTAATGATAAAGACCGTGCGCGAACCGCTCATTCTCACGCAAGGCGGAGCCGCGGTCAAAAGCTATGCTGCCGCCGGACAGGCGCTCTTGTTCCTTGTCGTCGTGCCCGCCTATGGATTCATTGCCAGTCGGGTCAACCGCATCAGGCTGATTACTTGGGTCACGACCTTTTTTATCACCAACCTTCTTTGCTTTTACGCTTTGGCGCAGTTTCATGTGCCGATCGGGATTGTTTTCTTTCTATGGGTCGGCATTTTTAATCTTCTCGTGGTCGCGCAATTCTGGTCCTTTGCGAACGACATTTACACCCAGGAGCAAGGACAGCGTCTGTTCGCCATCGTTGCCTTTGGCGGCTCCCTCGGCGCCATTTTAGGACCCATAGTTGCGGGTTGGCTAATCCGTCCACTTGGAACATACCAGCTCATGCTGATTGCCGCCGGTCTTCTCGCGATTTCGATCATCCTCGCCAAGCTCGTCAATGCACGGGAGAAACGCCTTCTCAATTCAGCAGTCCGAACCGCAGACACTGAGAAGCCTGTCGGGCAAGCAGACGGGTTTGGTCTGGTCATGAGACAACGCTATCTGCTTTTGATCGCCCTTCTTATGGTCGTGGCCAATCTGGTCAATACCACCGGCGAATACATCCTGGGCAAGAAAGTCACCGATGAGGCTCAACTCGTCATAGCTGACGAAGAACGGCGGACGATTACCGAAGCTCTAGGGAGTTCACTGACAAGCGCGCAGAGAGAAAAAGTGGCGCAAGTGTTTCTTGGGGAGTTCTACGGCAACTTCTTTTTTTGGGTGAGTCTTTGCGAGGCCCTCATCCAACTATTTCTGGTCTCACGGATCTTTAAGTATTTTGGCCTCGCCGGGGCTCTCTACTTCCTGCCGCTGATTGCGCTGGGAAGCTACTCACTCATCGCTGTGATACCAGTCCTCAGCTACATCAGAATTGCTAAAATCACCGAAAAGAGCGTCGACTATTCGGTTCAAAACACCGCTCGGCAGACGTTATTTCTGCCGACCAGCCGAGAAGTTAAATACAAGGCAAAGGCCGCAATCGATACTTTTTTTGTCCGCTTCGGCGACGTTTTAGCGGCGGTACTGGTTTTTGGCGGAGTAACATTTGCCTTCAGTATCAGCGCTTTTGCGCTCGTAAATATCTTTATCACGGGGCTGTGGCTCCTTCTCGCCATGGGCATTGTTCGTGAACATCGGAAACTCCTTGGGGCAGCGACTCGGGCCGGCGGAATTGAATCGATGCAGAACAGTCGAACGATGATGAAAGAAGACATTCGCCTACGGACGCGGTCGGAGAACGTGATCAAATGAATTTTGTTGCGGTGCGCACATTCGGTGTGGAAATGCTCGACAGTGGGATTCACGAACATTACGGCGGCAGACCAAAAAGGGGGCATTGTGGTGGGACTGAAGTTCTAATTTAGAAAATCTGGGAAATGACCAACCGAACAAAAACAGGCGGGCGCAAGCAGGGCAGTAAGAATCACCGCACCCTTACTCGATAACGCAGCGAAGAAAGGGACGCTGCCGCTGGATTATATGCTTAAAGTCATGCGCGATCCGAAAGCCGACAAGGAGCGCCGCGACGATATGGGCCAGAGCTGCCGCGCCTTATCTCCACGCACGTAGAGCGCCAGAGGATGATGACGATCTCTCCGGTGCATAACGACGGGTTTATATGCCTGGACCTGTATCGCTCTGCCGGTGGCGTTCCGATGCCAGCAGATACATCTGTGGTTACCCAGGAGACGTGTCTTGTTGATGCCTAAGTCCATAATGCCGTAACAGTGCTCAATCTCTTACTATTGCCCTGTGAAGTACGGAAGACGCGACCTGTTTCCCCTCGCTGTCGTAAACAAACATAGTCTTACCACCTGCTGCCATCCAAGTCTGCGCCCAATTATTCACCAACAACTCTTTTTCATACTTCTTCATAGCATCCCACGCATTATTCACATGTATGTCTACAGAGCCAGCGACCCATCCGCGTCTCTCGACTTTCGCTACGATCGGCTGGTCTTCAAGCCAAGACACAGCGCCTCCATTGCTCAACTGCGCCTCCGAATACGCCGTCACTAATAGGATCGACAATGTAAGACATACGAATAGTTTTTTCATAGTTCCTCCGAACAGGCGAGATTATGCCGTTCCCGTTTAAAATGAGCGCGGCGCGAGATGGGAAGCCTAAACCGCAATGAAGATGCCAATGAGATTTGCGGAATGATTTGTTTATTCAGAGGAAAGCAGCGAACGATACGCCGCAAAGTATGCTCTTGAATAGCCCCACGAACGAAAATTCGTAGCCATGAATCGTCACACGTCAATTTACGTAGTCCGCGGATGGACGAATCACCGCTTGCGGAATACAAGGGTTCCTTGGTTCACGATTCGGTTACGATAGCCCATCCAAACCCAATGAGTGGCAGTCACTCGGAACCGGTCTATTCAGCGAAAACGCGAAGCCCTTTGGTAGAGATTATACGAATCGAAGGTCAGCGTTTTGCCGGTAAACAAACCGCGATCCAGCACGGGCTAGAACTCGCCAGAACAATGGGTCGATGAACACGTTCGCGAGCAAAATGATAGTGGACGGAAGGAGAACACAACGCGATGTGTGGACGCTTCACTGCTTCATTTGAGTTTCGAGAAATTAAGCTGCTTTTCAATCTTCAGCGCGACATACCGCTCTTCGCTCGGCGGTATAACGTCGTGCCGTCCCAGGAAGTGCCGGTTATCGTGCAGAACGAAGGCGTCAACGAACTCAAACCGATGAAGTGGGGATTGGTTCCGTCGTGGTCTCCGGATCCATCGATCGGTAACAACATGATCAATGCGCGCGCCGAGACAATCACTGAAAAGCCGAGCTATCGACGGCTGGTTGAGAGTAATCGTTGTCTTATACCCGCAGATGAATTTTATGAGTGGCGCCGAGAAGGCAGGGGTAAAATTCCGGTTTGGTTTCACCTGAAGAAAAAAACAGCCGTTCGCGTTCGCTGGTCTATGGGATATGTGGCGCGATGTTGAGGGCGAGGTGCGCCACAGTTTTACGATCATAACCACCGTACCTAATGCCCTGCTGCGACGCATTCACAACCGTATGCCCGTGATCTTTGACGCGCTGCAGGCTAAGCAGTGGCTAGATCCAAGACTCAGTACCTGGCCGGCGGATATCGCCGCCGTGCTTGCCCCGTTCACATCTGAACAGATGCAGGCCCATGACGTGTCCCCGCTCGTCAATAAGCCAGAGTATGACACCGCGGAGTGCATTCAGCCTGCGCCACACCCGCAGCGGCGCCTTTGGTAGCTTTAGACATACCCGCCCGGGCCCCGTGCAGCGCCATCGTTTAACGTAGCAGATTTTGACTCGCAGGCTTTCTAGGCGTATATACCGGCGCCCCAAATGAAGTCGAAACCTTCCATCGGCAACAGTGATTCTCGTCCTAAAACGCACCATCCCAAAATCCAGACTGGTTAAGGCATCGACTTCGTTCGCTGCCGTATCTGCGGCAAACACTTGCGCGTAATCAGTGGCCGACACTTTTCAACGCATGGCACTGACCGTGAAACCTACATCGAGGAGTACCGGCTCAGCCCGGACAAGCTCTGCTCCAAATCATTCCGTGTAAATCATAGTTCACGATCCGATTACTGTGCGCACAGCAGGCGGGAGTGGATCGCTGCGATGAAGGCCGTCTATAAGCAGGACGGCAACGTCTATGCAGGATTTCTCCAAAAGCAGTATCCAACTCTGTATGTAGAAGGGCTTTGGCTCAACGGTGGAGATTGGGATGCGGCTCTCCGTGTACTGGGATTTACCCCAGAACGGATGCGGCTAAGAACGTATTGGGAAACCGAAAGAGTTATCATCAAGCTCCGTTTCTTACGGGAAAAAGGCGTACCTCTCTATCCGGCATATGTCCTAAAACATTACGCTGCACTGTTCTCCGCAGCTCTACGCATATTTGGGTTTTGGGCAAACGCACTACTCGCCGCCGGTATAGAAGTTCCTGACAGCCCGCATGATGGCCGTCGCGGAGTTTTAAGGGCTTTGCGTGATGCTTTGGAGCAGCATTCCGATATGATCTTCCAGATAAACTGAAACTGCATGCGGTTTATTATTTCGGTAGCTTGCGGAAAGCCAAGGCTGCCTTAAAGACTGACCGTAGAGTTTCGGCTGGTTGGAGCAAAGCTAAAGTTATAGCGATGATCGTTCGGAGGCACGGGTCGGGCAAGCCGCTCGGCTATGCAGCAGTGCGGCGAGATAACCCCGCGCTTGTGAGTGCTGCCGAAGCGTACTTTGGAAGCTGGGGCAACGCTCTGCATGCGGCCGGCATCGACCCGAATTTATATCTTCACCCTAAGTGGCGTAAACGAACAATGCCCGCCAACAGAGATCGTCTTAGCTATGGCAACGTATTTAGCTCGTCCGTGCCCACGGCTTCATAGCTTCGTTTTGGAGATCGAGCATAGCCGACCGGCGTTCGCGGCCAACACACCATGATAGCTACTACTACTAGTAACTCTATCGCGGAGAACCCTGTGTAATTTCGCACTTTTGTGATTGCTTCGGGGCTGAGCCTAGCTTTAAACATGTGTAAACTCCGTTTCTAAATGCAACTTATCTCCAATAGTGCTGCCGCCTCATGACATTGCTTGTTTTAAGGCATTTACGGCTTTGGTACGTGATACCTGATCTGCACGTTTCTCGTAGAGGCCGCTGCTACTCGACGTGTTCGATTTTTCGGTGGTTTCACGCTCAGACTGCAACTCGGATTGCTTCTGATTTTTTCCGGCCGGCGCAGTTAAAAGTCCTTGAGTTTCTGTTTCGCGAGTCTTGGCGGCGCAACCAGCAGCGATTGACGCGAGCCCGAAGAGGCCAGGCCGGTGCTCATATCGTGTTTTCATAGTCTCTCTTCGTTGCAGGCTGAGAGCCGATACTTGCACTTGATGTGCCGCGCTATCTTAAACCTGGACAAATCTTGACTATGAAGTAATTCGAATGAAAATCTGCGAAATCTCAGCCTCAGGTGAAGACCGTTTCGACTGCCTTACCCTACATCACTTGCGTCTGCTTCGGACGTTTGCCATGGCCGACCAGCGTCTGTATTAAGGGCTGGCATTTTGCTGCTGTAAAGAAGAAGAATTGTAATAATTAGCCTGCCGCATTGAGCTTTAGAGATTATCCATCATCGCGAGATATTCACATGATCAAAACTATCAAGGCCAAGTACGCAGAAGGCCTATTTACTTGTCTCTGTATGTATGATCGGCGCCTCGGGCTTTACTTCCTCGCGGAATACTTCTTCGTGATGGTTTTTTAATGATCCGCATAAGCCGAAGGTCAGAGTTTTTCGTCCGAGATTCATTGATCGAGTCCAGCTTCTCGAGAAACGCTCCCAAATCGCATCCCTAAGAGTGGCTTTATCCTAGGCCACAGCTTCTGCAGCGATGCCCGCTTCTCCTGCAAGCGCCACCTATCTTCTTCTAATCGCACGAAGTGGTAGGCTCCAGAAGGCCCAACAGGAATGCTTAACTCGGATTCGAGGGAGGAAACGATGAAACCGAATTACCTCAATCGATTTGGCGTAGTCTGTGGAATGGGTACGGATCAGCGCATATTACCGGAAGCAGAACTTTGGACTGCCGTTATACTACAGGCGATAGATGACCTGGGTAGGCGTACACAATTGAGCCCAAGGTCAACACAAACTTATGCGAGAGAATGGTTTGCCTCCAATAGTGATGAGGTAGGCAGTTTTATTTGGACTTGTCATGTCATTAATGTGGACCCAAGTTTCATTCGCTCGCGATTGGCCAAGAAGCACCGAATAAAAACTCCAGATGAGCTTGTAATCAGATCGAAGACGCAACAAATGAAAATCTCGGCGTAAAAAAGCTTTTCTGGCACTTAGAACAGTTTTGATAACAGCCGAACCGCAGCCCAAAGTTATGGCAACCTACCTAGCTCGACCGTGTCCGCGCTGTAACGGCTATGTCGGCATTGTATTGCGAGATTGGGGACGCCACATGCCAGTGCGTGCTGTCAACGGGCATTGCCTCAAATGCGGTTATCGACTGGCTTGGATCGTCATCAAGGGCAAACAGCCTGCTCGTCACCAGTCAGGCGATAGCTACATGCTGAATCCGCATAGAGGAGCAACGGTCAACCAAACAACTATCACTGGCCGGCTAACAGTTTTTTAATTTTGCGCTGGAGATTCCGAACGCTAAACGGCTTTACGATGTAGCCGTTGCAGCCGGGCATCCAAGCAGCTTTTTAGTTCACGAGGTCGAGACAGCGCGGTTGTTGCCAAAATCGGAATATTCTTCGTGTCGGGATTGGCGCGAAGGGCTCTCGCTGTCTCCCAGCCGTCCATTACCGGCATCATCATGTCCATTATAATTAAGTTCGGCTTCTCTGCGATAGCTTTCTCTAAGCCTTCTTTACCGTGACTCGCTAAGACTGGAACATAGCCCATTCTTTCTAATATACGAGCCAATAGATCGCGCATAGCCTCGTTATCTTCGACGACCAAAATTTTCATTGGCCGCCGTTATCCGTTCTGATCCGTTACCCATGGCAATCAAGCTACAGGAAAAGCCAAATAGCCATTGTGGATACCACTGCGAGCACCGTCGCCGTCCGTGTGATCAAATCGCTTAACATGCTGCCTCCACGATCATTTGAAAGCGCAAAAATGAGACCCGGCGCACATTTTATGAATTTTCTTCAAAAGGACACGTAGGGGCATCTTCGACGACGGCTCTTAGCAAGCAATCGTTGACACGGCACGCCAACAAATTGACAAACATCCGGCAGGATTCGTAGAAGTGTTCAGCGCGGCGCTATCTGGCAACAAAGATCCAATTATTGCAGCGCCCCGCAGAGTCCTTACTCCCGACACTTCTCAGAGATATAACCTGCGCCACATGCTGGACCCACAAAGAACTCTCGAACGTGAAGCAATGCTGAAGCGTATCAGTGAACTAGATGCCGAAATCGCGCAGCATGAGCGCAATATGCGCGAAGGTGAGGCTCGGTTGCCGATTGAGGAACAGCTAAGCCTTAAACTGCGGCCGTTTATTGAGGCCAACATCCCTGAGCTGGCGGGAAAGCTACGAGTCGAGATTGGTTCCGGCGATACGCAGAAGTAAGTATTAACCCGCAACAGGAAACGAACGACGAGTCTCTGCTTGACGTCTTCCGGAGCGGCTGCCAAAGGGCAATCAGTAATCCTGTTTCCAGCTAACAACTTTGAAGGCTTGACTGGCTAAGGCTTTCTTAACTGCACAACTATCATATCCCAAGGTATTGCTACCGTTGATTGTGACGTCGGTCACCGTCGATGTTCCCGCATAAACTTGCCCGTGAACATTAATTCCAGCGCCGCCACCGCCGTTCAGAGTGACTGATCCGGTAGCATAGATAATCCCGTTCCAAGTAAATCCTCCACCCAAAACTAAGTCTCCCTTCACCAGAAGAATCCCGTAGCCTGTGACATTTTGAAGCTTTAGTCCCTGAGTATTTGAAGGATCTTCGGTATCGGAATAGACCGTCACGTAATTTGTAGAGCTACCGTAACTGGCACCGTTTTGGTCCGCAGTAATCGTGCTAGTGGCGCTCGGCCTGAAAGTGTTGATCAGGCCCTGAATATCGACGTTCAATGTCCCGTGTTGTGGTGTTGGTGGAGTACCGGAAAGCGTGGGACTTCCGTTGAGAGTCGTGGTGGCCGGATCCATAGTATATATCGGCCCCAGTCCCGTGCCCGCTCCGCAAGCGTCGGCCCCCGTGATGGTTAAGGAAGAACCATTACCCGTGATGTCGCCCTTAGAGTAAACGACCGCTTCACTGGAAGAAGCTGCGGTATTCACTTGTACTGTAATCTCGACGCGTGCTTTAGAACTGTTCGGACCACTTGCCACCGAGGTGAGCAACACTTTGCCGTTAGCATCCGTGGTGTTCGATATCCCGTCAGCAGGATCGTTGGTCAGATAAGCCGAGTATGAAATTCCGTTCAGCGTTCCACTAGTGATAGCTTGGTCATCAGTGGCCATACTGTAACCGTTGAGAACTCCATTGGCCCCTTTGCGGGCGGAACTGTTGAGCTCGTCGCTGAAGGAGCCACTGTCACTGCTTGAAGAGTTTTCTATTCTGAGTGCCTGACGCGCTCGTTCCGCTCCACCCATCGCCACCTGGAGCACCGTCTGGTTGTTTTTGAAGTTGCCGCTGATCTTGGTATCAGTCCTTGTAAGTAAGGCGGCGGTGGTTCCCAACAATGTGAGCACTGATAGAAGCGCCAACACTGCGATCAGGAGAAAGCCTTTGTCAGATTCGACCCTGAAAACTATCGTGGGGACTTTGATTCGGCTCGGCAAGCGCATGCGCAACAGCAAGCGCACGCATTATGCCGAGGTATTGGTAATGTCTGTCTATTGTTGTCGCTCCTTCTTTCATCAAAACTACCGCGATACACCTGATAGTGTTGTGTAGAAGAGTTTTGCAGGCAGATTTGCCACAGTGAGGCATAGCGCGTTGCGCAATGAGGTTGACACCGCCGTTCTTATGCAGAAAATACCCGACTAATGTGCTGTTCTGCCGTTCGGCTACGCCGCTTAGACGATCTTGGACTGAACATTTTATGGCTCTTTGTCGCCGCTACCCTTTGGCTGCTCGGCATTCTCATTTCACCTGCTTACCCCTGGGGCAGCAAAGGCCATGAAATCGTCGTCGCCATCGCCGAGACTCATCTCACCGACACTGCACGTAGGCGAATAAAAGAGCTTCTCCCGCAAGGCACGACGTTAGCCGACGCATCGACGTCGCCGGACAAAGCGGGGACGCCAGATTCCCGACTGGACCCGTACACTTCATCAACTTTCCAAGGGCACCAACTCATACGACCAGCAGCGTGACTGCAAACTGCGCAACTGTGTCATTGAGGCTATCGCGTGGTATGTGCAGGTGCTGAAGTCAGCAGACGCACCACGCAATGAGAAGCGTACTACCCCCTGCGGTTCGTGGCTCACCTGGTCGGCGACATTCATCAGCCGCTTCACGGTGGGTTCACTGAGGATCGTGGCGGCAACAGTGTTGACGTGCGCTTCAATGACAGGAAAGAAAACCTGGCACTCGTTGTGGGACACGGCTCTGGTTGAGTTAGAGCAAGGCACTCCCGCAGAGGTTGCGGCGCGAATCCAGCTGCGGTAACAAGTGATGATGTTAAGCAATGGCAGCAAGGGATGCCGGCAGAATGGGCGCTAAAATCGCTGGCAACCGTAAGGGCGCAAGCTTATCGGCTACCTGCGTCGGGCGAGAACGATGCAACTTACATCGAACCCGCACGCGCTGTGATTCGGGGACTCGCTTAGCGCAAGCCGGAGCGAGGCTGACGTGGCTGCTGGATGAGACGTTGAGATAAACATACCTCTACGGCTTCGTTTACGATCAACCGCAGTCAGCTTGATGCGCAGCAGATTGGTCGTGTGAGAGACTAAGAATGAAATCTGATACCTCCCTGTAGTCGAAGCACTACACTGTCGTCTGCAGACTCGAGAAAAATCCGGTGTCCATCAGCTTCTTTTTGTGGCATATCCGTTGCGGTAAGAGATAACGCCCATGATCAGAAAGATCCTCTGGCTAGTCGCGACTCTACTTCTTACGCACGTTCAGCTTGCCGAGGCGCGCAGCAAACAAAAGTCCCGCGGCTAGGATACTTGACCGGCACTTTCCTTTCCGCTAATTCGGCCCGCATCGACGCAGTCAAGACGGGACTGCGCGAGCTTGGGTATGTGGAGGAGAAAGACATTATCATTGAGTGGCGATCTGCAGAGGGGAAAGCGGAACGGCTGCCTGGGCTCGCCGCTGAACTTGTGCGTCTCAAGGTAGACATTATCATTACGGGCGGCCCGACGCCGACCCGCGCGGCAAAGAAAGCAACTGTAACGATGATGGCGCAAGATGCCGATCCAGTTGCCTCCGGCTTCGTCGATAGCCTGGCGCGACCTGGTGGGAATATCACCGGGCTGTCCACGCTGGTCCCGGAGTTAAGCGGAAAGCAACTGGACCTGCTGAAAGAAATCCTTCCTAAGCTCACCCGTGCTGCTGTCTTCGGAACTTCGACCCGACCGGGCAACGCACAATCTTTAAAAGAGGTGGACCTCTCGGCCGGGGCGATCGGGGTGAAGCTTCAATACCTGGACGTACTAAGTCCCAAGGATATTGAGACTGCATTCCGAGCCGCAGGCGAGGGGCGTGCTGACGCAGTCCTTATGTTCGTGGCGTGCGGGTCGCATCGGCTCACCGATCCGAGATTGTCGAACTTGCGGTAAAGAGTCGGCTACCGGCGATCTACGACAGGGTAGAATTTGTGAAGGTCGGGGGCCTGATGACGTACACCGAGAGCAGTACCGACTTGTTTCGGCGGGCAGCTATGTATGTCGACAAGATTTTGAAAGGCGCAAAGCCCGCCGATTTACCGGTTGAGCAGCCGACCAAGTTCGAGCTGGTCATTAATCTTAAAACGGCAAAACAAATCGGCCTCACGATTCCGCCGAATGTGCTGGCGGGAGCAGACAGGGTGATTAAGTGACAGGGCATCAGGCATGAAGGCTGTACTTTTGCTGATTGGCTTTATCTTAGCGACTATCCATTTTGCCGAGGCGCAGCAGGCGAAGAAAGTCCCGCGGATAGGATATCTATTGCCGGGCAATCCCACTAGAAGGACAGAACATCGCGTTCGAATACCGATACGCGGACGGGAAGCGCGACCGGTTTCCTGAGTTTGCGGCGGAGCTGGTGCGTCTGAAGGTTGATATCATCGTGGTATCAGGAGGAAACAGTCCGGCGCGGACGCTCAAGAATGCGACCAAGACGATTCCCATCGTGTTATGACGGGCGGATCCGAACCCGTTGAGGCAGGGCTGGTTGAAAGCCTTGCCCGCCCCGGCGGCAACGTCACCGGCCTTACAAACTTTGCCAGAGAACTAGGCGGGAAACGGCTGGAGCTGCTCAAAGAAGCGGTCCCCAAACTTGGCCGCGTCGCGGTCCTTTATCATCCCGGCAATACGTCCCAGATACGGGAGGTGAAAGAGATTCTGCCAGTGACCGCACGCGTGCTGAAATTGACTGTTCAGCCTTGGGAGGTACCAGACGCAGACGATTTCGAGCCCGCATTTCTAGGTTTAACAAGGAGCGCCCGGATGCACTCTACGCACTCTCCGGCACGCAGACGTCTGCTAACTATGGAAGGATCGCGGGCTTCGCCTTAAAGAGCCGGTTACCATCAATATACAACAACAGAGAAGCTGTAGATGCCGGCGGGCTCATATTCTACGGGGCGGACCTGGTGGACAGCTACCGGCGCGTCGCACATTACGTGGACAGAATCCTGAAAGGAGCCAAGCCTGCCGATCTGCCTATAGAGCAGCCGACAAAACTTGAGCTGGTGTTAAATCTCAAAACGGCGAAGCAGATTGGCGTAATTATCCCTCAGAATATGTTGGCGAGGCCGATAGCGTGATCAGATAGGAGTCCCAATGACAGACACGAAAAAGGCAAACCCGTATCGCTGCAAGAACTCATGGTCCCGACCCTCGGAATGACAGATGCGCTCGCCAAGCTGCTGATAGAGAACGGCGTCATCACGGACGCGGAGTTCAAACAGAAGCTGCTCGAAGAGTGTACGGTGTATCAGCGCATTCTAAATCCGACAACTCAGTAATTACCAATGGTACTTTGCGTGGAGGGTTGCCAGAGGTACCAGCGGTTACCGCGAGCCGCTTACCAGGCGGCTCACACCCTCCACAGCAAAGGCGGAGCTAAGAGCCGGAGGACTCTTTCGCCCTCAGCAACGTGACGTCACATCCCACGCATCGCCACGATTGCACTCAGCGTCCATATCCACCGCGGGTTTACATTGGGTCGCGTGATATTGATTTCAAAATCGAGCCCCTACCCGGGTAGTGGAGCAAACTTATCCCAAACACGGCATCCAAGTCCGGATCAATGGAAAGCTGCTTGAAATACTTTGCTCGCTAGAAACGTCATGAAGACATGTTGCGCAATGCCCTTGATTGATTTTTTTCGGTAAGGAGAATAGCGGCAACCAGGTAGGTCATGGAGTCTTGCCGCCTGTAATTCGCAAAAATATTGGCATTCACTGAATTCTTTTCCCGAACCTCGTGACCTATAACATCTGGAGAGGATTGGCTTAGCTTTATCGATTTTGCAACGCAGTGATGCTCACTCTGTCCCTTTCGCAAGAATGTAAGGTGGCTTGCGAATAGCTGTTGGCCTCGAAAGACCGGTTTTCCTCTTCTTAGGGACAGCAAAAATCACCATCGACGTTGTTTGTCATGCCGATTGGCAGATAGTTTGCACCTTAGTAGTACAAGCTGGTTTGTATCTAGTCTACAACTTCAATTGAGCAATACGAGCCTGTTGGTGATCCGAAAGTCATCCAAAGGGAGCGCAATCATGTCAGATTTCAGATTGAAGAAGTCTTTTCTTGTTATTGCTATGTCCGGGACGATGGGAGTGGTCGGATGTAGCTCGGTGCAGCCTCCGACAGCCACGATATCTCAAGCCCAATTGGCTATACGCCAGGCAGATCAGAGCAAAGCCTCTCAGTATGCGCCGTTGGAACTGCGCAAAGCACAGGAAAAGTTCGCTCAAGCTGAGAAAGCCATGAGGAATGAAGAGTATCTAAAGGCGCGACGACTGGCAGAGGCAGCTTTGGTGGATGCTCGCTTAGCCGAAAGCAAAGCCAACTCAGAGATGGCCCGCCGCAATGCCGCCGAGTTGCAAAAAACTATTGAGTCCTTACGTGCCGAGGCGCAGCGAGGATCGATCAGATAACTGTGCCCCAATCACAAAAGGAGAATAATAATGAACCTAAGGCGTTTTTCTAAAGACCATTCCCTAACTGCGTTCGCCCTAACCGCCGTACTCGCCGGTGGCTGCAGCGCGACTCCGCCAGCCGCGCTCCTAGAAGCCCAGACATCATACCGGCAGGCCGAACAGAGTCCCAACATGACGGGTAACGCCGCGGTTGCATTGCATGATGCACAGAAGACATTGGCCGACGCTGAACAGGTATGGGAAAAAGACGAAGACCGAGATGAAGTTGAACATTTAGCATATGTGACGAAGCAGCAGGTCGAGATCGCTCGGGCAGTTGCTGAACGCAACCTAGTCGAGAGAGACATTGAGCGATTGAGCGCTGAGCGTCAAAAAATTGTCCTCGAAGCTCGCGAACGGGAAATAGCAAGGACCCGCAGGGAAGCTGAAGTTAGAGCGCAAGAAGCAGAACTGGCGCGGCAGCAGGCAACTGCAGCGCAATCGCAGGCGAAAAAAGCGCAAGAAGAGGCACTAGCTCGAGCGCAAGACGCCGATCAAGCTCGCAAGACCGCGGCTCAGATAGAAGCCGAGAGGAAAGAACTTGAACAACAGATGCAAGCGCTTCAAGCAAACGTAAAACAAACTGAGCGTGGTCTAGTGCTTACGTTGGGGGATGTGCTGTTCGAATTTGACCAGGCAGACCTAAAACCCGGGGCAGTGCGCAATCTCCAGCCTCTGGTCTCGTTTCTCAAAGAGAATTCTTCCAGAGGGGTAACGATCGAGGGTCACACCGACAGCGTCGGCTCGGACGCTTACAATCTAGCGCTGTCTCAACGCCGTGCCGATGCGGTTCGTAGATTGTTGGTTGCAAATGGTATTGCAGCGGATCGGGTTACTGCGCGCGGGCTTGGGGAAGCCTATCCGGTGGCGTCCAATGAAACTAAGCAGGGACAACTTATGAACAGACGGGTGGAGGTTGTGATATCTAACTAATCTCAAGCAACCTTCAAAATAATAGGACGATGACGCCGTCCGGTTCAGTAATCGCCGGTCACCAGCTCGCCTTATCGCCGATACTGCTCGGGATACTATTTGAAAGATGCCTCGCGATTCATGCCGAGGCTCTTAGCCTTCGCATCGCAGAGGTCCAGGAATACCTCCGCTGCGCTCTTGCGCACCACTGAGGCATCGGACTGGATAATGGCGGCTTATCGTTGCGCCTAGGCAAGTAATTCTCGACACTGCCGTAGTGCTCCTTTATGAACTCCTGAATCTCGCTGTCAGTTTTAATGGCTTCCTTTCCATGCTCACCTCCAAAGACTTTTTAATCGGTACTCGGAAATCTCTTTCTTCAGCCTGTTCTTAAAACGTAACCGCCCGGTTCTATTTAGAAAATATTTAGAAAATGGCGAAGCGAGAAAAACCGGCGGGCGCAAGAAGCGGGGTGTGTGCGTGCGGTGGATGTGGGCTCTACGAAAGATGAGGCTATTCAGCATTGCAGAGGCAAGATGGCTAATCCTGCGGCGTATTTAACGGAGGTCAGCGATGTCGAGGTTATTGATGTAGAGGGAAATGGGAATATCTAATTTAGAAAAATCTGGAAATGGCTAAAGGAACAAAAACCGGCGGCGCCAAGAAGGGCAGCAAGAACTGGTGCCGTACGCTGGGCTAAGCTGTAAGTGTTAAGACTTAGTCTGACAGGCATGGTAAAGTCCTCGCCGATTCTCAGACTCTCAAGGAGAGAGAAAGGAGCGAGGAAGATGACGACGGCAGAAAAGGTGATTAAGACGAAGGTAGGTTTATTGGAGCTGGGCAAGCAGCTGGGCAATGTGTCGAAAGCCTGTCGAGTGATGGGGTACAGCCGCGACAGTTTCTATCGGTTCAAGGATCTCTACGAGACCGGCGGAGAATCAGCGCTGCGAGAGATTTCGCGGAGCAAGCCGAACCTAAGGAATCGGATAGCAGAAAAGGTTGAAAGTGCGGTAGTGGAGTTAGCGATCGAAGAGCCGGCGTGGGGGCAAGTGCGAGTTGCTAATGAACTTAAGAGAAAAGCAATATCGATCTCACCGGCCGGAGTCCATTGCGTTTGGCTACGTCATGATCTGGAGAATATCAAGAAGCGGCTCAAAGCTCTGGAGGCCAAGAGCCTCCAGGAGGGGTTAGTCTTGACTGACGCCCAGATTGCGGTTTTGGAGAAAGCCAAAGAGGACAAAGAGGCGCATGGGGAATTTGAGAGTGAGTGTCCTGGATATTGTGGAGCACAGGATACTTTCTATGTAGGGACCTTAAAGGGAGTGGGACGGATCTATCAACAGACCTTCATCGATACCTATAGTAAGGTCTCCATGGCCAAGCTCTAGCTAACAGATCGGGGAACAGAGTACTGCGGAACAGATGGTCACGAATATGAATTGTACCTGGCGGTGGAAAATATCGATCACACGCGAACCAAGATCAAGAGCCCCCAGACCAATGGCATCTGTGAACGCTTTCACAAGAACGTTCTCAATGAGTTCTACCGGGTAGCGTTTCGCAAGAAGATCTATAGGACACTTGATGAACTTCAAGCCGATCTGGATTCATGGCTGAAGCTCTACAACGAAGAACGTCCCCACCCAGGGCAGGTGGTGCTACGGAGAAACTCCAATGCAAACATTAGCAATAGCATACCTTTGGCCAAAGAAAAAATGATTGCGGCGTGAGTGGAGGAATGAAAACATGACTGACGACGAGGAACTCATCCAATCGACTGTCAGATCAGGTATTGACTTATACAGCTAAACTCAACGGCTTCTTCTCTGCAGCTGCCTCTTTTTGCTTCCGATCGGCATAGATTCGATTCCAATTGCGCCAGCAGTTCCCACGAATCTCGCTTCGGGTTCCGGTTCCTTTGCGCAACCCCAACGACATTTTTCCTTTTTTCACGTGCGTCTTTCCCGGCAGTTGACGACCCCCAGCGAATAAAGCAAGGGGCTGCGCTGAGCAGTGGTTAACCTGAGCATAAGTCGTGTCGTTAGACCTCGCGCCGCGGCTGCGCTCTCCTCGATCTGTAATTGTCTCCAACTTGTCTCCAAATCTGGATGCAACGGCATGAACTCAGGTGCAAAGAAAGTGGGGTGGACCGGCATTTCGCGGCGTAATTCCTCGCCTGAATCCATCCTGTTCTGTCTTGCGCCATTCTTCGGATCTGAGGGCTGGGGGTTCGAATCCCTCCGGGCGCGCCATCGTTTTCAAAAACTTACTTCCCGAAAGTCTAATCTTCTTTACAGTTGTCTCCCCCTATTGGGTTCCAATCTTGTTTCTGGCGGGTGCCGGTAGCGCGTAGTCCAACTTATTGACGATTGCCGCCCTGTACCAAATGCCTAGAGATGTCCACTGTCATGTTAGTTGAGCTATGGTCTACCTGATCCTTCACACGGTTCAAGGCTCGTGCGTTGTGCACTCCCTAGCTAGCTGCAGAACTCGGCCTACTTCGTCTTGAATATCTCACCGGAAATCGCGAACCTCAATGTCGAACCGCTGAGCTCTTCCATTAAACAGCTCCAAGCAACTCACACCCTGACATAAACATCGGGTGAGCTGCCAAAGATTAGTGAGCTTGTACTGACTCAACGTGCAAGTTTTGCGCGCTTCGGTGTGACGATTAAGGTTTGATGAGCCTCCCAGAGATGTCCACGAAAATCCGAGCTTCCGCATTACCATTGTGTCGGGCTGCAGTGACTATAATTTGGCTATCGGGGTCTGCATAAAGCAGTACCCGTTGACCTCCAAATCTTCTACCTGGAAAAGCAGGATCTGAAATAGTCGAGGTTCCGCTTGTGACGATTGGGTAAATACCTGGAACGAAGTTCGTGTAGACTTCAAGCGACACAAAGAGAGTTTGATTCTGCTGCACAAAACCGTTTATGCCGACAAACTCCACAACAAACAGCCTATCCTTAGCTATCTTCGGTAACTGAATGTCTTTTGTCTCTTCGCCGTTTGCAAAGTTTATAACTCCGCCTACTTGAAATGGCTTTCCACGCATAGTTGTTCTCTCCTGATTTCTTCAGTGATGATATATGACGCGGCGTTACTACGGCAAGCTGAGACCCTAGAGCTGCACACTGGGTTGCTGGCACTTGATTCACCCGTAGCCGTTGTGCTATTAACCGCGCCCTCGCTGCGCAGCGACAGCGTTGTGCCCATCTTTGAGAAGCTATCAAAGGGCGCTGCGCCGGCGAGGCCCAAAACTTTGGGCCAGGAGAAGAACATATGACGGTACTGTTGAGCTATTTCCTCATTGCAGCGGTCCTAGGCGTCGCGGCTTCGGCGCTCATCGGCTATTTCCTAGCGAATTTAATCGATAGGCGATTTATGAAAACTGAAAAGTCGAACATATCGATTACACCTTGATAGGATAGGAATTTGTGATCAAAAGCGTCTCTTTCGTTCGCCTACGGGTGTCAGTCAGGAGGAGGTTGCTCCAATGGTATGGGACGTGATGATTGCAGCGTCGTTCGTTGTTGTATCTGTGGCGGTCCTTGCTTGTTTCTCTGTGAAGCACGTTCTCACCTGGTTGAAGAAGCCGCGCTGGCGATTCCTACCTTTTCCCGGCTCCATGATTCTTTCACGCCATCGCTTTAGAGAAATCGTGCGACCTTACTCGTATGCTGGGCGAAACCTTGACCATTTAGCTGCGCGCCGAAGAGTTGGAAGCTTAAAGTGGTCCGCACTTCTTCGCCACATTGGGTCCAACCATAAGGAAGAGGCGTTAATCATCTCAGGCAGCAATTATCACTCTGATAGCTTCATCCGTTTGGTGCATACGAAATCAGTAGCTAGCCTGCTCCTCGTGCGCAGCACTGTAATCAACCAGTCATAGGTTAGTGTACTACCGCCGGGTGGAATCTCGAAACATACCCCGGCGGCAGGCGCAGCCGGGTCCAGTTTGCGAACCGATATATACGCGCACTCCGTCCAGCAGCTATCTGGCGGTAAGGACTAGCTCTCTGATTAAGTTCGACAGCAAGCGTTGCGTTGCTCGAAAGGATTCGGCTGCGGTGATCGCTGTCGTTACTGCGAGCGAACATTTCACTGATTGATTCCGAAGAGATGGGCGTAGCCATTGGCACGGGGGAACACCGCGGCAGTGGGCGGCTAGAATCACTGGCTTGAGTGAGGACGCGTGTGTCGCTGCTGGAGATCTCAGCAGGTAATGTGAGTGGGCCACGACCAGTGATCTGGACTCACGTGCCACAGCGGAAAGAGGCTGGTGCCGGTGCTGAATCGACCTATGTGAAATGAGGGCTACTCTTATCCGTTCTAGGGGTTAATATTCTCGCTGCTGCTTCATGCGGTGAAGCTCTAATCGTTGACGCTCGACTTCAGCCTGATTCGCTTGGATTTGTTGCTGTTGCTGCTGGTTGATATTTTCTTGAGCTTGGAGCTGATCGCCGACCAAGGCTCCCGCACCTAGCCCCAGAACTCCGCCAATTGCTGCTCCAGCACCGGTTCGTCCAACCGCACTTCCGATAAGCGCTCCGGCGCCTGCGCCTCCCACAGCGCCAATTCCTGCACCTTTTTCCCGGGTAGTGAGCGATCCGCCAGCACAACCGTTTAGACCAAACAATACGACTAGGCCAATTACGAACAGCAATGAATTGCGACCTGTGATTGGTTTAGATGTCTTCATGCTTCCTAGGACGGCTCCTTTTTACGATTTGTGATAAATAGGGATTGCGCTTTAGCGGCGCTTCCACGTGATTGTGCAATAAATGCACCAGTGAGATCCCACCAATTAGGCCCATGCAGGAAAGTAGGCCCATGCAGGAAAGCCACCAGCGACTCGCATGACAGAATTCGACAAAGGCAAGCGTTTCGTGATGACAAACGAACTTTAGAAGACTGTTCAGCCTAGAATGCGCTATGAAAGCAGCAGACGATCTGGCTGCGGCTCATCGATGGTGACTTCCCTGATTACACGGAAGTGATACGGAAAGGGAATTAGGCATTGCACGTATCGAGCACGAGAAATTTTCGCAAGCTCTCCGGGAGGCCGATTTTCAAGCGAACGTCGAAAGACATCGGATGCTTTGGATGAGAAATGAAAGTGCTCTGTTGCCGCAATCTCTAAGGCACTTCAGGAGCTACTCTTTAGCTCCTGACCGACTTTCGACCAACAAGGGATTGCTCAGCGGGTCATCCCTGCTGTCTCGCAATCCGGATGGCCGCACACACACTGGCCAGACCGTCCCGTGCCAGCCTGTGCACAGTGATCACTGCAGTAATTTTCATTTCCTCGTGAGACGCCGTGTCCGTGCTCGATCTTACAAACGCAGCCAGCGTGCGCGCAGTTCTGGTCTGCCATAGTCTTGCTCCTTTTTTCACAATGAGATCTCGCGATCTCATTGGCCGATTTTCGAGTGGCTTTCCTTACTCGATCCGTTGTTAATGTCGAAACGCTGGGAAGTCAACAGCGTTGAAGTTTGTTCCAGCCATATTCGATTTTTGGCTTGCGGTAAAAACCCCTGGTACTGGTCCGCGCTGTACAAGACGTACAATTGCCCGACCGCTCACTTGATTGGGCTCTGAATGAGGATGCAACGCCATTTAGCTGTGATGATTCCGATTGAAGCTCACCAATTGCTACCGTACCTTGCTCGAAATACCGGGTGCGTGACTCACGTAAAAAGCTATGCTATATACCCCGCGCATTTTTACTCGTACAGCATCCAGGAGGCAAAATGAGCAAGGACAAATTAGAGCAATCGCAATCCAATGAACGTCATAGTTCTTATGCTTTTGAAGCGTTTCAGAAGTTCATCGACAGCCACCTGGTGGGAGGGCACGATGTTCGTATGTTCTTAGATCCGAACGGTAATTCGTATTCTATTCTGTGCGTGACTTGTGACCCTCGGCTCACGGAGGTAGTGACAACACGCCACTGAAAAGTTCGAGCAACTTTAGCGCTCGGGACCACGCGCGATGCAGTTATCACAGCTCGCTTTCGTAGCGCGTTTTTGCCCGAGGCTTACGATGGCTATTATTAATGACGCAACATAGTAGATCGCGGCGGTTGCCTGACGACTTTTTCGGCATAGTAAGAGTGGCCCCGATTTTTCTACTGCTGACCCCGAACGTATTCTCACTTCCGCGCCACCAACGACATCTCCTCGACCAAAGTCGGTAAATACGCCGCGACCAACGCGGGCGTTCCCTTGCGCACCTGTTCCAATCCTCGTTTGAGCGCCGTGCCTATTTCATCCGGTTCACGCACAGTCTCGCCGTAACAGTTGGCGGACTCGGCGAGTTTGGAAAAGTCCGGCGGCGGATCAAATACGCCGCCTTCAAAATTCTCCGTGCGCACTGCGACGCCGCTCGGATAGGTTCTGCGGAGGCCGTTGGTTCCCGTGCTGTAGGAGCGGTTGACGAATATCAGTGTGAGAAAAGGCGCTTTGTAATGGGCGGCAGTCCACAATGCCGGCATCGGCGTGCCAAACATAAAGTATCCGTCGCCGGTTGCCAGGATGACATCACGTTCCGGTGCGGCGAGCTTGGCTCCCAACGCCGCGCCGGCGCCCCAGCCGCCGGATGATCCGCCGCTCGCGAAGTAGGTGCCGGCTTGAGTTCTCCGGTGATGCGCGCAGACGAAATCCGAGTTGCTGATGGAATCATCGAGCACGATGGCGTTCGGTTCGAGAATCTTTCCGAGTTGATAGGCGACCCAGAGCGGGTGCGTCGGTTTGCGCCGTCCGGCTGCAATGGCGGCTTGCTCATTGTTGTGGTTGATTTCGCGCTTGCTTGCCTCTAATCGCTCGCGTCGTTCGGCGATTCGGCTCATGTCGCTTTTCGAAAGGAGAGCAGTCGCCGCTTCATAGATGGCGCGGGCCGCGGTCGTTGCGGTCACCGGAAGCCAGAGATCGGCCTGGAAGTCCATGGTCTTATACGCCGACATCACCGGATCGGCATCGGCCCAGATAACTTTAGTGCCGGGTCGTGGCGCGCTATTGGGCGTGGTGTAAGCCACCAGCGCTTCGAGCATCAGCAACGCATCGGCATCTTTGATCTCCGGTCCGGTGCCGTAAAGCGGGTGAGTGCTCGGGAAGTTCAGCCGGTCTATGCGGTCGCAATCCACTACCGGCAATGCGAGTAACTCGGCGAGCCGAACAGTTTCGGCAACTGCTTCAGGATTGCGTCCGCCAGTAGCGCAGCAGATGAGCGGATTGCGCGCCTCAATGAGCCACTGCGCCGCCCGTCTGGCATCGGTGGGATCGGGCCACACCGGTCGCGCAACGCCAAGCTCATCGCGCGTCGGGAAGTATGTCTTGCCAGGAATCTTCATCATTGCCGTTTCGCGCGGCGCGGCAAGATAGACCGGGCCTTTGGGCTCGCTCATGGCGACCTGCAATAAGCGGCTGATCATAAATCCTGGATTGTCCTGATGCTCCAGGCGATGATCGATCTTAGTGTATTGCCTGACGATGCCGCCCTGATCGCGTGGCTCCTGGACCCATTGCACGGGACTGTTGCGCGCGCCGGTCATCGAGCCGGCATACGCCCGCGGTCCGGTTCCGGCGGTGATCAGCACCGGGTAATTACCGCGCCAGGCGGTATGGATCGCGCCGCCATAATTCAATGTTCCAACATCGACGTGCACTGCAGTGGCTGCTGGCTGGTTTCTGATCATCGCGCTGCCGAGAGCAGCGTTCAGCGCCACGCTCTCGTGCGGCACCGTAACTAATTTGGGCGCGGGCCAATCTCTCTCCTGCGCTTTGGCGATGCTTTCCTGCCAGAAAGCGATCTCGGAACCGGAAACAAAGAACAGATGATCGATTCCGCCAAGCTTCATCGCCTGGACCATGGCGTCAGACCATTCGTCGCCGGGATATTCGCTCCAGCGGGCATCGTGGGAAATTGAGTCTGCCATCAACGTAGCTCTCCTTGTAGAGATTATCGCGTTTGAAAGGGGTAGACCGGCACTATCTCCCATAGCGCGATCATTTGGCAACCCATTTTTCGAATGAATGTTCGATGATGGTGCGTTTGATCCTGCTGCCATATCGTCAAAAAAATGTCCCTAGACTTCGGTCCGTGACTTCCCGAGGTCTCAATTGGACATCTAGCGGGTTAAACTAAATCGGTCGAAATCCGGTTCGACGTCTTCTCATGGCGCTGTGATTACGTTCTGACACCGCCCTGCTGTCCGGCGTACTTCGAGTTTAAGATGTACGTCTGTAAGACAAAACCCTCTTGATCCGAGGCGCAGAAGTCGAATATTGCTAAAGGTGAACGGTGGGAGGGTGTATGCCGACATTTCTTGTAACGATGAAAAGTAGATTTCTGCTCTTTTGGTCGGTCATCTGGCTGTTGGGTTTAAATCCGATGGCTAGCGGCAACGCCGCTGAATCAGCGAAGCTCACGCCCCTGCGGCTTGCCTACAGCGCCATCACGGTTAACCAAGCGATTCCATGGATCAGTTTAGAGGCGGGCCATTTCAAAAAGCACGGCGTCGATGTCGAACTGATTCACGCCAGCAGTATCACCGCGCTGCAGGCGCTGCTGGCGGGGGAGGTGGCGATCGTGCAATCTGCGACGGATGGGGCCGTGAGCTCCAATCTTAGCGGCGCCGATACCGTTTTCATGGGCGCAATTCTCGACAAGCCGCTCTACAGCTTTATCGTCAACTCCAAGATCAAATCGCCGCAGGATCTCAAGGGCAAGAGAGTTGGCGTCACCCGGTTCGGCGCGACACCGGATGCTCTGGCGCGGGCCACGCTCAAAATGTGGGGGTTAGACCCATCCACGGATGTTTCGATGATTCAACTCAATGAAATGGGCCTGTTGGTTCAAGGCCTGGTCAATGGCGTCATCGATGCCGCGCCGATATCGATTCCCAATAACATCCGAGCGAAAAATCTCGGATTCGTCGAGTTATTCGACATGACCAAGATCAGTAAAACCTATATCACCGGCACGGTGGTCACGAGAAAACGTTTCCTCGATGGGCAGCGCGACCTTGCCAAGCGATTCATGCGCGGCTTCCTCGAAGGCATGAAGACCTATCAGGAAGACGAAGAGTTCACCGTCAAGGTGATTCAGAAATGGACGCGCGCAAAAAATAGAGATGAAGTGAAGGAGGCCTATGCGTTACAGGCCAAGAACATGCTGCGCATTCCGCGCACGTCCGTAGAAGGAGTCAAGACGATCCTAGAGGGCCTGGATAAAATGCCCGCGGCTAAAACCGCTGATCCGCGCCGGTTCATCGATTTTACGATCCTCGATGAACTGGACAAAGAGGGGTTTTTGCAAGCGCTATATAAGAACTAAACTGTCCAAATCTATAATCTGGAGGTGCGAGTGGCTTTGGAACTCTACTGGGGCAGCGGCAGTCCGTTTGCCTGGCGCGTCATGTTGACGTTGGAAGTGAAAGGTCTGGCATACCAATCGACACTTTTGGAATTCTCAAAGGGCGATCATAAAGCTGCCGGGTTTCTCAAGCTCAACCCGCGCGGTAAAGTGCCGCTGCTGAAAGACGACGATTTCGTGCTGAATGAATCGCTTGCGATCATGGCCTATCTGGATAAAAAATGTCCCGAGCCGCCGCTGTTTGGCACCTCGCCACAAGAGACCGGCCTCATCTGGCGGGCCGTCATGGAGACCGAAGCTTATTTGCTCAGCGCGGGAGATAAAGTGATCCGGCCGGTTTTCTTCGGCAAAGGGCTTGATGAGACCGAAAAAATTCAACAAGCGGCGCAAGCTGTCCGCCAGGAATTGCAGCGCATCGATCGAGAGCTATCCGGTTCGGCGTGGCTGGTTGGCAAACAGATTTCGGCCGCCGACATTAGCTTGTTCCCGTTGGTTCAAACTATCCTGCGAGCGGCAGGCAAAGACGCGGCAAAATCGCTGAAGCTGGAACTTCTGCCGCTGGCCGATACGTTCCCGAATCTCTCGGCATGGGTGAAACGGATCGAAGCGCTAACGGGTTACGAGCGCACCTATCCGCCGCATTGGCGATGAAAGGAAAGGACGAATTAGGAAAGCGGAAAGCTGAAACAGAGGATCTCGTTTGCTTCCTCACGTTTCAGCTTTCCTGTCTCGCTTTACCACGCCATCCACGATTTCAGCTTCTCCGGGTTACGAAAGACATTACTTGCCCGGCTGCGATACTGTGCGCAGATAGGGTTTGTGCGTTTTGAAGCCCTGCGGGTATTTCTTCTTGGCGTCATCATCGGAAACAGATGTCGGAATGATAACGTCATCGCCCGGCTTCCAATTGACCGGCGTCGCCACCGTGTGCTTGGCGCTGAGTTGCAGCGAGTCAAGCAGACGCAGCACTTCGTCGAAATTGCGGCCGCTGGCCATCGGATAGATCAGCATCGCCTTAACCTTCTTGTCCGGCCCGATGAGAAATACCGTGCGCACAGTTTGATTGTCTGCAGCAGTGCGCTTGCCGGGGGTTTCGCTGGCCGGGAGCATGTCGTAGAGCTTGGCGACGTTTAACTCCGGGTCGGCGATCATCGGGTAGTTCGGTGCGTGCCCCTGTGTTTCCTGAATGTCCTTGGACCAACCCTGGTGATCGCTAAGCGGATCGGCGCTCAGTCCGATAATCTTGCAGTTGCGCTTATCGAATTCAGGCTTGAGTCTGGCCATATAGCCGAGCTCGGTGGTGCAGACCGGCGTAAAATCCTTCGGATGGGAAAATAGGATCGCCCAGTTATCGCCGATCCACTCATGAAAATTGATTTTGCCTTGGGTCGTCTCCGCCGTAAAATCCGGCGCAATATCGTTAATTCGAACCGCCATAAATTATTCTCCTTTCCTAATAGTTTTTACTGGGATACAGCTATCGCGTGTACGGGTCTCAGTCAATCCTTTTTGGAGAACTTTGCCGGTTATTAACCTGCGCTTAACAATCAGACGGCAATATCCTGAGACGTGCAATGGGGGAGTTAGTCCACTTTTTCGGCGATCGATCTTCTCTGCAGGAGCTGGTCCTAAGAAGTCTCGATTTTGCCTGCCTTGTGTTGCTTTGATGGATGCAGCACGTCAACCAATCGTCCCGTAGCAGCCAATTTTCCCCTAGCGGTTTCCCAGGACGGCCAATCAGCCGTATCTTGTTCCCAATCGGCAAAGGCGGCTTCATCGCACCAGTGCGGCAACTTCTGCATGGCTTCTCTATGAGGCGAAGCCGGCACAAACGCTCTGATCGCTTGATTGTCGCGCCACATTGCCAACGTCCAGAAGGCCAGCCCCTTTGTTTTTCTCACGCTAACGCCAAGATTACCCGGGGTTCTTTTCGCTTGCCACATCGAGCGCCTGGTGTACCAAAAGAATCCGGGGAAAAAGCGCAAGGAACGCAAGTGAAGCCGGGTGACGGAGATAATTGCCATAATGGAATTCTAGACATGTCTGATTAGCATGATCGTCCGAAGAGAAGAGTCGCCTCTACGTGCGCCATCAGTTTTTTCTTGAGGCACTTAGAAGTTCAAAGCAAAATCACACAAATTTTAGGAGAGAAGTCTGTAAACCAGTGGGTCTGGTAGCGCCTCCTGGGCAACTTCACTGATGATAAAATAAACCACCCCTACAATGGAGGCGGCAACCAGTATAGATTTTGCCGCGCCGACCTCGCCGGATGCCAGCAGGTATAGAACCACAAAAAGTCCGATGCTCGGGTAAATTCCGATGATATAGATGCTGATATACAACCCGACCAAGATTCCAAAGTACTTTATTGCACCGACCATATTCTCTCGCTCTGTAGTTTTGTCTTTATCAAAACCTGTATCCATTATCCGCGCGGTTTTAGTTTTCTTTCCTCTCAGCTCTCTTAAAAGCTGGAAAGAACACAAAATAAATGCTCCCCCACCACAGAGCGCCGGAACCACCGCCGTTTTAAATTCCCATTGAGTAAATGCATATGCGGCAGCGGCAAAGGAGATTACCATCATGAATATCGTAAAGTAGCTCTCATGATTAATTTTCATCGTTGTCCTCCTTCATAGGACTCGGGGCCAGCCGTTTTACGGCTTCATTTCTGGCGATTTGCCGCTCCTTTAGGAAAGTCCAAATCTGATTCAAAACAAAGATAGCAATCATTCCCAGCACCATGGGCCGCCAGATCCAGGAGATGCCCATTAATGTGATGGATATCACGAAGTTCCATTCGGCGATGTTCGAAAGTACAAAGCCCACGATAAGTGGCGGCCGTGCCCAGCCATACTGTTTCATAGCAAAACCAAGGACGCCGAATATGATCATGACCAATATGTCACCAATGTCCTTGGCTCCGATGTAAACCGCTAGAATAAGAAAAGTCGTGATGACGGCAATAAGATAGTGTTGGGGCAGGTAGAGCAGTTTAGCAATTTGCGAAGTGGCGAGCAGGCAAATACCGCCGCCGACGATATTAGCCAGAGCCAAGGCCCAAATAATCGTATAGGTTATTCCAATGTCCGTCGTAAGCATATTGGGGCCCGGGTGGATGCCGGCAATTAGAAACGCTCCAAGAACGAGCGACATACTGGCACTACCGGGTACGCCAAATGCTAAGGTAGGTATAAAGTCGCCGCCTTTGCACGAGTTGTTTGACGCTTCCGGTGCAATGACTCCGCGAACATCGCCTTTGCCAAAACGGCTCTTGTCTTTTGCCGACTGCACAGCATGGGCATAGGCAAACCAGTCGGCAGTCACAGCACCAACGCCTGGTACTACTCCTATCCATACGCCGATCAGGCTGCCGCGGATCAGCAAGGCCCAATGGCGAAAGACATCTGCCATTCCCTGCAATTGTCCACGTAAGAGATTGCCGCGAATTTTGCCTCCCGGAATTGATCCCTTTGCCGTCGCCATTTTTATCACTTCTGGAATCGCAAATAGTCCGAGAGATACGGTGACAATCTTCAGGCCATCGATTAAGTACGGGATATCGAAGCTGTACCGGTAGATACCACTGTTGGGAGATCGTCCAATGGTGCCTAGAAGAATCCCAACGAATCCGGCAGCCAACCCTTTGAGCATGTTTCCACTGCTAAGCGCTCCCAGCATGCTTAGTCCCCACAATGCTACTACAAAGATCTCAGGCGGCCCGAAAGCCAAGACAAATGGACGCAGAATGGGAATCGACAACCAGAGGCAAATGGCACCCAGCACCCCGCCGATGATCGAACTTGTGTAAGAAGCGCCCAGCGCGCGCGCGGCTTCTCCATTAAGCGCCATCGCGTGGCCGTCTAGAAGTGTTGCCGAAGCGCCCGCAGTGGGCGGAACGCCGATCAATATAGTAGGGATGGTATCACTCGTGATAGTGACCGCCAGGATTGCAGTCATCAACACGATCGAATATTGGAAATCGATGGTGTAGGTAAGCGGCAATAGGAGAGCTAAAATCGTAATTCCACCAAGACCCGGGATCACTCCCAGTATTAATCCTAAAAGTGTTCCGCCAACAAGAAACCCGACGCACGGCCAAGATAAAATTCCGACAAAAGCACCCCAGAAAGAATCCATACTGTATCTCCCGTAACATCTAGAATACTCGCAGGTATGTCAGTAGAGGATGGGTGTGTTTTCTCTTGAGCTATAATCCTACGGAATACTGGTCACCGCGCACCAATGAGAGAGCAATTCAAAATGCTGTCCCGTAACGCGAACGAGATCGAGCAAACAACAGTGCCTAAAAGCTTTGAACGATCCCGAACAATTAAGCGGTAGCAGCCGCTAACAAAAAATCCGTGAGCCCCGAAGCCGGTGCGACGAGGCTGCTCGCCTCGGGCGGCTCAAAGAGCCATCGAGACTTTATCAACCTGATTTCTTTACCGTCCCACCAAGGCGTAAAGAACTCTGCTTTAATGAAGAGGTTACGGCGATTGCGCAATTCATATCGGGGTCTACTAATAGTAGGTGTCCACAATCTTCTTGTTCTCATTGAATGACTTGATCAGGAAGTTGATCCGCTGCTTAAGCTCAGGCTCTGGTAAGAGATCCACCGGAGTATCTGCTTTTTCGCTCCATTCTACCGTTCGCTTATCCTTGAAAGCTTTGATCAAGCCTTCCCTTAGCGCGCTCTGAATATGCCCAGGTGTGCCGGGCGGCACCTGGATCAGGCGTGTCAGGGCATAATCAGACCACTCTTTAGGCATTCCCAGCTCAACATGAGTGGGCGCGTCCGGAAACTCTGGATAACGTTTCGAGCTGTATATCCAGAGCAAAGTCATATCACCTGCCTTGATTTGTGTGGTGTTGATTCCGGTCAGAGCACCAGATGTCAGATCGGCATTGCCTGCCAGAACGGCTAATTTCGCATCCGCTACGTCTTTGAAACGGGCCATTGTATAAGAAATTTTTTTCTGCTCAAAATCCACGGCCAGCGGGATAACGACAAAGGTTGCTCCTGCCAACGCGACACGTACTTGAGTTTTTGTTTTCAGAATGTCCTGATAACTTTTATAGGGCGACTTTGGAGAACTAAAGATCCCGTAAGGAGGAGTGTCAAGTGCCATAATCACGGGTATATTCCGAACATCCCAGGAGTATTGCGTTTTGGTTGTTGCCAATCCAACGTACGTGGCCACACCTAGTAAACTTATTGTATGACCGTCGGGCTTGGATCCCTGGAGCACATCCATGGCGTTGAAGCCCTGAGCACCTGTGACCAACTGTACAGTCACTTTGTGTCCCAAATAGTCGGGAAGTACCAGAGCCAATTGTCGAGCGATCAAATCGTAGGCGCCCCGACCGCTTAGTAATATTCTGATTGGTCTGCTCGGTTTCCAAGCTTCTGTTTGCGCCGCCAGGATTTCATTGAAGCTGCCGATTGCGAAGACTATAAAAAAACTGATCAATAGAGCGGAAGCGCTGCTGACACGGCAGTCATAGGTGGCATTGGGGTGCTTAAGATTACCAACACGCATATCAATGATTACCCCTCTCTTATATTTGTAGGACTCTGGTGTTTCGATAGATATGTCTCCCAATCGACAAATCCAAGCTGCATACCGGCGTCAACATCCAATGCTACACCCGTGATCATTTCCGACCATGCGGAAGCCAAAAATACAATCGCCTTCGCCTGGTCCTCGGGCCGTGCGAAACGCCCCAAAGGAACTCTCGGTAAACGGCCGTCTGTGCGATCTTTCTCCGGGTTTGGCTCATGGGTCGGCCCCGGGACAATCGCATTGACATTGATGTTGAAAAAACCGCCTTCATAGGCGAGCTGCTTCATAAAGGTGATAATCGCTGCTTTTGCTACGGCGTAGTCAGCGCCGGAAACAGAGATAGAGCGCGCGGCGAACGAACTTACCAGGACGATCTTGCCGTTTCTCTGCCGCTTCATGATAGGGAGGATTGCGCGTGAGCCGATGAACGCGCTCGTCAGATTGATTTCTATGTTCAGTTTCCACACATCCAGAGGAATCTCTTCAATAAGAGTTCTTCCCTTATGCCCACCGACGATATGGACCCAAACATCGATGCGCTTATACTTTTCCAAAATCTCTTTTAAAGTTTTATCAACCTGCTCCGCATTCAGTGCGTCGAGCTGCCAGACCGAGGCAGCGTTCTCTGCGACTGCGTTAATCCCCCTTGCTGTTTCGGCAGCCGCTTCGCTGTTGATATCCAGAACCGCGACTTTCGCCCCGAGCTTAGCGAATAAAATCGCGGTGGCGCGGCCGATGCCGTTGTTTGCACCGCCGCCGCCTACGACGGCCACCGTCTTGCCTTGCAAACCTAAAGATCCGGCCACTTCATAGTTGCTCATCTAAAATCTCCTCGCGACTACTTCTGCGCACCCTTGCGGCCACGCACCGATTCTCTTCGATCTAAACCTTGCGTGTACGATCCTGGCCGGCAGAAGGGGCAACTGCTTCCTTGCTCACGACGACATCGACAAGCGCGGGCATCTCTGAGGCTAAGGCATCGCCGACAGCCTGCTTGAGGTTCTTGCTGTCATTAACCCGCGCTCCGTGGGCGCCGAACGCTTTGGCAATGGCGGCGAAGTCTGTATTGTTAAAGTCGAGCACTTCCGAAACAACGCGGCCTCCTTTTAGGCGCTTTTCAGTATGGTACTCAGAGGCTAGACAACTATTGTTTAACACGACTACAACCACCGGAATATTGCAACGGAGCGCCGTTTCCAATTCGCCGATATGATAAAGGATGCCGCCGTCGCCTGAGACCGCCACAGCCCGATGATTTGGCCGTGCTAGCGCCCCGCCCATCACGCCCGGCACGACCCAGCCGAGCGAACCGTTGGCTCGAACCATGGTCTTGCCTGGTTTTACCGAAAACAGGGAGCCTACCCATGAGCCGATGGCGCCCGTATCGGCCCCGATTAAATCGTTTGGCCCCATGATTTCACGCAGGCACGCCACGACTTCCGCCGGATGAATTCCATCCTTCAGCTTTTCTTCCGCCATGGACTTGGCGTGTTTTTGCCAGATGGCCACATTGGACGATACCTGCTTTGCCCAGTGCGTGCGCTCCCTGTAGAGCTTTCCAGATTCAATCGCGGCGAGCCCGCTTTCTAACGCCAACTTGGCGTCGGCCAGAATGGTCAAGATGGCGCGGAAGTTGTGGCCGAGAATCTCGTGATTCGTGTCAATCTGAATGAGTGGTTTCTTGTCGAAGGGCAGTGTCCAGCGATGGGTTGCTAAACCACCGAGCCGGGTGCCGATGGCAAGTATGAGATCGGCGTCGCGCACGGTATCATTGCCCACCTTGCGCGAGTTGCGGCCGATAGTTCCCACCGCCAGGTCGTGGTCTTCAGAGATCGCGCCCTTGCCGCCGAGAGAAGTTACCACCGGCACGCTCAGCGCTTCTGCGAATCGCGTAAGCTCGTCCCACGCCTCGGAAATGACTATGCCTTTGCCGGCTACGATCAATGGGCGGTTTGCTCTGCGCAACTCGTCGATCACCGCCTGCATTGCACCTAAAGGCGGCGGAATCCGCCTCGATGTGACTTTGCCGAGATTCTCCTCGCGGTAAGCCGTTTCTGATCCTGCGTCAGCGCCGAACATCTCTGCCGGGATTTCCAGATGTACAGGAGCCGGAGCCGGCCCGGTCGCCACGCGTATCGCAGCTCGTACCATGGCCGCCGCGCGCTCGGGTACCGACACCGTCTTGTTCCAACCGGCAACCGCGGTGTGCATCTTCAAGCCGTCGAGTTCCTGATACTCATAACGGTCTCGAGAAGGCATACCGATGGAGCTGGTAAGCGAGATTAAAGGGCTGCCGGCCCAAAGTGGATCGGCCATGGCGCCGGCGACGTTCGCTACACCGGGTCCGCGTTGTCCGTAAACGAAACCAGGCTTGCCTGAGATTCGCGCGTATCCGTCGGCCATATAGACGGCGCCTGGCTCGCTGCGGCAGTTGATGATGCGTATGCCTGCATCGTGGAGTGCATACCAAAGCTCATGGTCGCCGCCCATGAAGCAGAAAAAATACTCCGTCTCATACTTCACCAACGTCTCTGCAACGATCTCGGCAACTGTCGCCATTTCATCCTCCTAGAACCTACCGGGCCGTGTCGATCGGTTTCTGAATCTTATCTATTCTCGGCGGTAGCGTAGCGCCTCGCTGATTGCCTCCTCACCACCGAGACCCATGCCAAGTCCGTAATGTTTGTCGGATGCGACGGCCTCTGGATAAAAGCTGGCGAGATCCCTTTCGGGATAGTTTTGCAGGACCCAATCGGCGATCTGATCGCGGGTGGTAATCCACACGTTAGATTTTGCTCTAACGTGACGAATTACTTCTTCGAGAGGTCTTGTGCGAAAACCATGGGCCAGGACGGGATGAGTGCCATAGGCGAGCATCTTCGGGAAGCCACGTTTGCCCTCATCGTAGAGGGCATCGAAATAATCGCGCCACATCTCGACGATCTCGCGCACATTCATGCCCTTACTGGAGTTGGTATCGGACACTGCATAACTTGTCATCCCGACCAGCTTCTTACCGTTGACCCGGATGATGAACGGAACTTCGGCGTTGCGCATACCGCAGGTATATTTGAACCCTTGCTCGGCGAGGATGGAGAAAGTTTCCGGCGTAAGATGCCCGCCTGGAGAACTGAAACCCGAAGCTTTTTTGCCAAGCACGTTTTCAAACGCTTTGTTGGCCCGCGCGATTCCCTCGGCTTGTTCTTGCGCCGTCATGTCACATAAAAATTCATGATCCCAGCCCTGAACGAGAAATTCATGACCGTTTGCCGCGACTTCGCGGGCTAGCTGAGGGAACAGACTTACGTTCAGTCCGTCCGCATAGGTACTGGTCTGAATCTCGTATCGTTTCCACAGATCAAGCAGCCGCTGCATACCGCCTGTCTCAGCGAACGCCGTTTCATAAACCGGGCGCATGAGGCGAGTGTATTTCGCCGCAGAGGAAGCTCCACGTCCGCGGTTTTGATCCACCGTGGTGCCCAGCGTCTTAGGAGGAATTTCCCACGACATGTTGAAGACAACCGCGATATAGGCTCCGTTGGGCCACTCAAACTTTCCTTTGTACATGTTGCAACTCTCCTTTTTGATTCTATCGAACTTTGATTCCTGCAGGGGCCTCCTACGGAAAGTGAAAAATCTCGGTCTCTATGTTGCTTTAGCTACTGCATCGCTGTGTGGGTCTATTCGCGAATTCGTACGAAGCTTGGGCCGTTAACTTGTGTCTCGCGATCGAAGTTATCCCTGCACAATAGGCAGCGCTCTGATCGTTAATAAGTTTGATTCCTTTTTTGCCAGATACGATTTCTGGAGAAATCTGCCGTCTCGACTGGTCAGCTTCGCTGACGATCAGATTTCACTTCGAAGTCGTTTCTATAATGAAGGTGAATAATTTGTAAAGCTCGAAACAAATCAGCCGGGCGAGATCGATGGTCTCGACTAGCTGCCTGCTCGCATGCAGGAGCAGCCTCTAAATTGCTCGTCAGCAGCTAGTCTATTCCGCAGCCAATAATGCGTGCCGTTAAGCGAGCAACTAAATCTCGGGTTGCCAACCCACACCGCTTACCTGAAATCTGCCGGGACCGGGCATTCACAGATGACGGCCTTGCCTTACGAGCGACGCGCGTAAGAAGATTTCGATTCTTGTCCACGGATACACCCGGAGATAACAAATTCGTCAATGCCTCCCTCGGAATCGCTTTGCTGCTGGTTAGATCTAGGGCTGTAGCAACCAATAAGGCCACGAAAACAAAAGCTTTGCATTGCTAGCTTCGCAATACCGAACTGTAGCCGCTGCTGGCCTCGCTCTTGCGGTGGCAACGAGGCGTCTTGTCGCTGCTGAGCCCGGGCTTCAGCTCAGCCATGGATTTAATCACTACCACTAAGGAGAAAGGTATGACCGGCGCAGAAATTGTAATTGGAGTAATTATTGGAGTCCTATTCGAACTCTGGTCGAATACCGAAGGGACGCCGCATGAAGATCTAGCTGTTCAAGGCATCGCAAAGTAGTTTACGGGCAATGACGGCGGCACACTGCAAACCGCTCGAGGCAAACCTTTCATCAACGATAACGAGCTGTCGCCCTTCCGGGTATTGCCGGCGATCACGAATTACTTCGGCGGCGGCTCGTGAGTGGGAGCCTTGATCGGGAAAGACTAATGGCACGGCAATCCCTCTCGTTGATCACGTTTCCGGTGTTATCTCTCATGTGTCCCCGCTCTCCTCACTTTTATTTCCTCCTAGAGTCATCAAAGCTGCCCTTCGCAAATTTTTCTTGAGACTTCTAATGCGCCAGCCCGCTACGGTACTTCCGCTGGTGTTTAAGCCCGAGAAAAACGCTTCCTTGTCACTGCTACGCTGACGTCCACCGCCGCATTCAGCTTCGATGAAGCGTTAGCTAATCTGCCTCGTCGCAGATGTGAACCGAAGGTTGACATACGATAAGCTGGATCCTTTTGCCCGGCGCCAGAAATTTTAGCCGGCCCGGTTAAATCTTTGGTGCTTAATGGCATGATGATGTTATGCCCAAAGCAAATGGCGACCCGACTCTATTTGACGGCTCGGCGCAAGTTCCGGGTGGATTTATTTATCGACAAAACTTCGTTTCAGAGGCTGAAGAGCAGGAGCTTATCCGGGAGATTCAGAAGCTTCAGCTTGAGCCATTTAAGTACTATCAATTTACTGGCAAGCGGCGAACAGCTAGTTTCGGCTGGCAATACGAATTCGGCGCGAGTGAAATCACAGCAGCTCCAGAGATGCCGCTATTTCTTTTACCGGTGCGGGCACGCGCCGGTAAAGTCTTTAAGATTGATCCGGCTAGTTTGATCCAAATATCAATCATCGAATATTCTACTGGTTCGCCAATCGGATGGCATCGGGATATTCCGTATTTTGGCATTGTGGTTGGAGTCTCCCTTGGCGCGGCATGCCGGATGAGGTTTCGAAAATATAGCCGCGTCCGATCGAAGAAATTAAATCGTGATGAAGTATTATCACTCGAACTAGAACCGCGCTCAGTCTATCTGATGAGCGGAGCTTCGCGAGAGATCTGGCAGCATTCAATTCCGCCGGTGAAGGAGCTTCGCTACGCGATTATGATGCGGACTTTACGCGCCAAGCCTGAAAAGGATTCGAGACAGAAACCGTAGTTGTTTGTTTTGTTGGTGGGAATGAGCAGCACGGCGGTGCAGGTATGCGGGCGGAATGTGAACCTTGCGCTGCGGCCCGGTACTCTTTAATTCATTAAGGCTCAATGTTTAACGAGGTAAATCATGCAGCATTTAGCCAAGATTCCTTTCCCGGAAGTTGAACGTCTTGCTCGCGCCGGCAAAGCGCTGGTTATCCTCCCGGTGGGCGTAGTTGAAGAACATGGAGCGCACTTGCCGTTGGGAGTGGATTCTTTTGCCGCCGAAGCTTACGCGATGGCGACGGCACCGCACCTCGAGGAGCAAGGCTATGAGATCATCGTGGCGCCGACCATCAATTATGGCGTGGCGCATCAAGCTTTGAATTTTGCCGGAACGCTGACGTTGCAACCGGAAACCCTCAAGTCTCTAGTTGTCGATATTGGCCGCTCTCTGGCGAAGCATGGATTCAATCGCCTGGTGATTCTCAATGGCCATCGCGATCTGGAGCATATGAGAACTTTGGAGGCGGCCCGCAGTGTTCTTGTCGATGAGAAAATCTCGCAGGTTCTTTGTACTGGTTTTACCAGTGATCCGGCGGTAACGGCGGCTTGCTACCGAGAAGGGGTTAAGCAGTTTTACCGCAGTCCGAGGCCCGATCGCGAAGGGCACGGCGGCGAATCGGAGACCTCAGTCGCGCTGCATTGTTTTCCCGACTTGGTAAGAAAAGAATTGATCGAGCAGCTCGAACCAAACTTCGATTATGATGTCGAAGCATTTCATAACGAAACCGAAGATTATGGCACTCTTAGCGGCGGCCGCGGCTATTTCGGCTGGCCGCGAGCGGCAAGCGCGGAGACCGGAAAACAACTGGTATTGACTCGTGGCCGCAATATCGCGACGTTCATTCTGAACGCGTGGGGTGTTCTTTAAAAACATCGAGAAGCTCATCAGAGCCGGCTATTACGCCATGCACCACGGGTTCTTTATCGACGAAATCGCCGAGGGCACTAGTCGGCTTGAAATGGCGGTGAAGATTTTCGGTGAGAAAAATCACCGGATATCTTGCGATGACTATTTTGCCGGAACGCCGATGTGCGTCAGATTAAGGCGCCTTATGGAAGGCGAGGGGTGTTCGAAGCCAGCGGAGCGGCGCCAGCGTCGTTCGAAACGATGATGAGTTCTTGTCCAGGACGGAGGCGCACGCTCTTGAGGCTGTTCTCTTCCACTAGTTGCTTAGGCGTCACATTGTATTTTTTTGCGATGCGCGCGAGTAACTCACCCTTTTTTACTCTATGAAGACTCACTTTTATTTTATCCGAACCCGCCAACTGTTCATAGCCAGCTAGAAAATCTGCCTGGCTTCCCGCCGGCAGTCGAAGAGTGAAGCCGCCCTCCGTGGGCGGTGTGAAATCGCGGAGCAACGCCGGATTGAGTTCTTTGATATTATCTACCTCGGTGTTCGCAAGACGCGCGACGGTTTCGAGTCTCAATGGCTGATTGACGATCACCTCGTCATACTCCATGGGCGTTTCATAGGAGATCTCTTCGAAACCATATCGCTCAGGTTGCCGCGCGATGAGAGCGGCGGCGATGAACTTGGGCACATAGTCGCGTGTTTCGAGCTTTAGATGTTTTCGCTCCTGCCGCAAGAGCCAGTAATCATTTGTCTTGGAACGTTGCAGGGCCGTTCCAACCCTGCCTTCCCCTGCGTTGTATGCTGCTGCCGCCAAAAACCATTCGCCGAACTTCTCATGCAAATCCTTGAGGTAGGCCGCGGCAGCGCGGGTAGAGAGCACCGGATCACGGCGCTCATCCAGCCAGGGGTTGATCGTCAGGCCATACTGAAGCGCGGTGCCGCGCATGAACTGCCAAGGGCCCAAGGCTTGCGCGCGTGAATAGGCGTGAGTGGAAAAGCCGCTTTCGATCAAGGCGAGATAGACAAGCTTGTCCGGGAGACCTTCTCTCCGCAGAATGTCCGCCATCATCGAACGATACTTGCCTGAGCGTGCCAAAGCGCGCTCAAAAAAATCTCTCATGCGGCCGCAAAACCCCTCAACGAAAAAGCGAACTCGATGGTGTGCCTCAACCGCCGGGGAAATCTGAAGAATGCGTTGATCGGGTGGTTGCTGCATCGCTCGGTCCATGTCGCTGCGCCACAGTTCGATCAAGTCATCGTCGGAAGCAGCATTCGGATGTTCGACGATACTGCTGATTTCGTCCGCAGCTTTGTGCGCATCTTTGAGAGTGACAGTTTTCTCTGTGGTTTTTTTTGCCAACCCGGCGGAACTGAATTCGCCATTCTGCGGCAAGTCTTTCTTTTGCGCTTGGATCGTTGGCGCGGCCGCGGCTTCAATTTCGATAACTGGAGTCGTTCTAATGGCCGTGGACGAATGGACGTCGGTTTCACCGAAGCCAGGTGGATCGATCGGAAGAGGATGTGGGAGCGAGCAGCCCAGCAGGGCGGCCGCGAGCCAACAGTAGACAAAGGTGCGAAGCAGTGAAAGCATGATTCTCGATCCAGAAGCAAATCCGTTCGGCAACCCTGGCTTTGCCGTCGACATGAAGCGGGCTGGCCGCGAGCCCATTTACGGCAAGCTTCATGCCAGACGAGCCAAACGGTTCTTTTCAAATAGCTTTCCGGTTTACAGACGATGCACGGATCCCTGCTCGGCTAACCAAAAAAAGCCGGACGGGACAAATTTGGCGGGTTGTAAAATGCTAATGTGGTCCGCTGATCTGAGTTCTCTTCCAAATTCGGGGATAAAAAGTCAGTCGCAATGATTGGGCTCGACAACGCTCGCGAAAAGACAGTTCGCTATCGGCAGGATTCAGTTGACGAACAAGTTCGACCGCTTTTAAATTGTGCGCGTAGTCACAACAGCACGTTTAGCAGGACGGAGCTTCTCGATGGCGGTCTTACGATGTCCGCTCATAGTGCCCGGGCAGGTGCGAGACCGACACTTGTCAGCCACTTCACCGTCTCTTGTGTGACCGTGCGCTCATTGTTCACGAACAGATGAGCCTGGAAAGGGGAGTTGCCGGGGTGAGAAGGAATCACGACGATATTGGCTCTAGGGCAATTTACCGCACTTTCTTTGATCCGGGCGGCGATAGTTTCCCGTCGAGTGATAGTGCCTTTTCCCTGAATGTTGTCGGCGCGATCATAAACGATCAACAGCGGAACCTTGATATGCGCAATCATCTGTTCCACCGCGGCTTTGCTGGTCTCGACGTCGCGGTAGCTGAGAAATGTTTTGGCAGAGGTGATGATCAATTTGCCTTCCCGGAATGGCAGAAATTTAATCTCGTCGCCCTTGCCGCTTGCAACCAAGCTGCGGCACTCCGCAGCAAACTTCTCGTACAGATCGGCACCGAGCAGGGACTCCTTTGTGACGCTTGGAATATCGATGTGCGGGCCGTAAACGCCTAGGGCTTTAACGAAAGGACTGGGATTGTCTCCTTGATAATACTCGATGATCGGAGTGCCCAGGCTATGTCCGGCGAGAAAGATGTTCTTGAATCCGCGAGTTCGAGCAAAAGCAATGGCAGCATCAACTTCCTCCACCGCGCACTCGAATTTCGAGGTTCGAAAGCTCTCTCCAGAGTGGACACCGTTGTAGGCGAGCGCCGCATAACCGTACTCCGCTAGATAGCATCCGAGAAACATCGTCGGTCCGGCATACCAGTACCCTTCGACACCGTGCACCAACACCACAGCAGTGTCGGGCTCCTGGAAAAGCTTTGGGTCTGGGCCGAAGATGCCCCCCTGCACAGTCGTGCCGTCGCTTGTAAATTCAATCAGTTCAAAGCTGACACCTTTTTTTGGCAAATAACTCATGTGGAAAATTACCTTCCTTGTCTGAAGTCAGGAGAGACATCATCGGACCGCTTGAGCCGCAAGCAACAGCAAGCGCAAACCTTCCGGTCAGATTAAGTCGTTCCCTTCGCCGCTTGTTACCATGATCACAGCGACGGCGAAACTGCGAGCAAGCACCGGTCCCCGATCGATCTGTTCGTGCGCATGTTTGCGGCCAGCTTGTTTGCTGATTGACAGCAAGCCCTTGTCGGCGATAGAAGCGGATTATTCTGGCATCGGATGTCGCTTAAGAAAACTATAACGTAAATGGGAGGTCTTCTATGGGATCACTCAAAATCGAGGGAATCACGCACTGGTCCATTCCAGTTAACGATCTGGAGGAGTCGGAAAAATTTTACGGCGATCTTCTCGGGTTAAAGCCGCTGGGGCGGCTCGGCAATTCCGGCATGTCCTGCTTCAATGTCGGCGATCAACATATTCTACTGTGCCAGCGCGCGGAGAACGTCGACAAATCCCATGTCGAGGAGGAGAACGTGCACCACTCTTTTACGGTGAGCCCCGAAACTCTCGATCAGGCGTGCAAGTTATTTGCGGAAAAGAAGGTCGCCATCGATCGCCTGTATTATCGCGCAAAAGGTTATTTCCCGGGAAGGGAACTTTATTTCTTCGATCCCAGCGGCAATCGTCTCGAGTTGCGCGATCCGACGTGGAAGGCCGGCATGCCGGAACCTAGTTTCGAAGACGTCGTACGCTCGTAATCGCGGTTTGGTTCAAGCGGGTCAAACAGTTCAAGTCGTTAAAAACGTCAAGGGCGGACTGTCTTGATGAGAGTTTATTGGGCGTAAGAGTAGAGAGAAGCTTTTAAAGTCGAGCGGGAACCTGAAGAGCGAAGAAAAAGAGGATGAGTGTCAACGTCGCCTCGGCAAGCGAGATAGAAATGAGCGAAAGTTCGGAACGGCTTGAACGATTTGAACCTTAACTCTGCCAAATCGCTCAAGCCGGCCCTGAAGATGGTTGAGTTGCAGCTACTTGGTTTCCGGCACTCCCGGCAGTTTACTGCTTCTATCGTAGTATTCCTGGCTAAACTCAGGTTTGCGTCTCTCGGTAAACGCCGCCGACCCTTCATCGTAGTCTTTGCTCTGGCGCAGGTGGGCGTAGTATTCTCGGTGCACTTCGAATCCTTTTTCGTACCCCTGAATTTCGTAGAGCAGTCTATCTTCGATATACTCCGTCGTGTGGGCGGCGATCAGCCGGCCATTGCGGTTAATCGTCGTACACAACTCGACGCAGTCATCGATGAGCTTGTCGGGATCGCAAATTTTCTGCACCAGCCCTAACCGAAACGCCGTGTCGGCATCAACCATTTGCCCGGTAAGCGCGAACCAGTAGGCCCAGCCTGTCGGTAGCTGGCAAACGTAACTCGGCCAGGCGGCCATGTGGGACCAGCGCACTTCGGAGCAACCAAACTTAGCGGCGGGTACGCAATAACGTATGTGACATGCCAGCGCCAGATTGAAGCCGCCGCCAACGGCGAAGCCATTGATTGCGGCGATGATAGGCTTGTGCATCTGCAGCGCGCGCAAATTGCTGTACTGACGCGGGCCTGATCTTGGCCCGGTCATTTCACCCTTGGCAAACGCGAGATTCTCCTTCAGATCGCCGCCGACGCAAAAGGCGTCGGCCGTGCCGGTGAGTATGATCGACCAGACGTCGTCATCGTCCTTGGCTTTATGCCACGCTTCATCGAGCGCCCAGTAGAGATCGCGGCTGATAGAATTCTTCTTTTCCGGTCTGTTCAGACGAATAATCGCGATATGTGGAGCGCGTTTCTCATAAACAACAAGCGGTTGTGGTTCTGACATCAGTCCTCCGTTGAGTAGTTTCGATTTAGATAAACTCTGTTATGTCTCTTGATCCGCGTATTAGTACAACACCTTCTCTTCGTCCAGCTTCTTGATCTCCTCGTCACTGAGACCGAGGAGTTCGCGGGCAATTTCGTATGTGTGCTCGCCCATTAACGGCGCCAGCCCGCGCACTTTGCCTGGCGTCGACGATAGCCTGATCGGCACTCCTTCGGTGACGACATCGCCGGCTTCCGGCTCGGTCATATTCACCAGAAATCCGGTCGCGGCGTACTGTTTATCTCGTTTGAATTGATCTTCGACGTCCTGAACGACAGCTGCGCTTACGCCGATGCTCTGCAATTTCTCCATGACCTCGTACGGATCATGCTGTTTCGTCCAACTGGTAATCCAGTTGTCCAACTCTGCCTTATGGCGCACCCGCTGCAAGTGGGTGGCAAATTTCGCATCGCGCCGGAGGCCGGATTTTTCCAGCAAACCCGCGAGGCGCTCCCACTCCTCATCGCTATAAACTGAGATCACGCACCAACGGTCATTGCCGCTACATTGGTAGGGACCATACGGAGCGGCCACTAGACTGCGGTTACCGTGTGGTTGCGGCTCGCGCTGGTTAACCGAGTATTCCAGGTACTTGGGCCCGAGCAGCGATGCACCAATCTCTACCTGGGCGCTATCGATCCACTGCCCGCGGCCGGTTTTCTTGCGGTGAATCAGTGCGAGGACTACGGCGAATGCACCGGTGACTCCACCCATGAAATCGGGATGCTGCGTGCGCGGCTCGGCGGTGGCTGTTGTCGCACCGGGATAGTTCCACAGATAAGTCGTACCCATAGTGTTGCCGACATTGGGCCCATAGGTTAGATCAGCCGCGTGGGGACCGCTGCAGCCCATGCCTTTGACGCGAATCAGAATGCAGCGCGGATTGATCTCTTTCAGTTGCGGCCAATCCAAGCCCCACTTCTCCAGGATACCCAGGCCGAAGTTTTCCACCAGCACGTCGGATTTCTTCACCAATTCTTTAACTACCTCGCGACCCTTCGGCGTCTGCATATTGACGGTGAAAGACTTTTTGCCGCGCTGAAGCTTCATGAAATCCGGCTTCTTGTTCCACAACTTCGGGTCCTCACCACGGTGGCCGTCACCGCGCAAGCGCGTTTCACAGCGAATTACTTCCGCGCCGAATTCGCACAATACCCGCGCGACCGTCGGACCCGCCGCGCCCGTGGTTAGCTCGATAACCCGAATGCCTTCAAGAGGTAACTTGGCCATAGAATCCTTCTTTTAACATCTCCAGCAAAAATTTATCTGCGCATCGACGCCAGCGCCAAAAAACCTTTCACCATGAAGAGGCTCGTGCATCAAAGCCGCGACCAAAAGAGTTGACACGCAGATCACGATGGCACGGAGTTCAGAGTTGTCAAACTAACCTGCTAACACCTCGTGGCCGTGTGCTTGCCGGTGAAAACCTTGCGTATCAAATGACGCCGCTGGCGCGCAGCGCCACGAGATCGTCGTTACTCATGCCCAGTTCGCCGCAGTAGATTTCTTGGTTGTGCTGGCCGAGCAGCGGCGCGGTGCGGTCTACTCTGCCGGCCGATTCGCTCAGTCTCGGCACTGGGCCGAAGTGCGCGTACTTGCCGATAATGGGATGCTCCAACTTAAGGAAGGTCTGCCGTTCCTTGACTTGTTCGCTATTGATGAACTCCCCGGCTGTATTGATCGGAGTAACCGCGATCCGGCGCTTCTGGCCTTCCTCGTAGAGTTCCTCTTTGGTATGCCGCGCACAAAATTTCGCGATCGCGCCCACCACCACTTCCGGGTGTTGCCTGCGATAAGACATCTTCTCGAATTCCGGTCCGGAGATCGCAGGTGGGCGCCCCATCCAATCTACCAGCCGGCGCCATTGTTCGACCGGGATAATGAAAATGCGCGCGTAGCCGTTCTTTGTAGCGTAGGGATCGTAGAGGTCGGTTTCTTCGCCTTTGCGTGAAGCGCGCGCCGGTTTCGCGCCCGTGTAACCGTAATTGGGGATGAAATAGCCGGCGATGTGGCCGGAACATTCGTGCATCGATACATCGATGTGCTGGCCGCGGCCGCTCTCCAACCGATGATAGAGCGCGGTGGCAATGCCGAATGCGCCATAGGTGGATGCCATGCCATAAGCGATTTCGCCCGGCGGTTGCAGCGGCGGCTCGCCGGGTTCGCCTGCCAGATACAACAAATTACCCAGAGCTAATCCGGCTATGTCGTCCGCCTTGTAGTCGCGCCAAGGGCCGGACTGGCCGAAGGGAGTGATCGAGGCGACGATCAATCCGGGATTGCTTGCCGTGAGATCCTGGTATGTAAGGCGCAGCTCTTTGGCATGCGAAGGACGAAACGTTTCAATGACGACATCGGCTTTGGCAGCTAACTCCAGCAAGATCGCGCGACCATCGGCTTTCTCGATGTCGAGTGTGATGCCTCGTTTATTGGTATTGAAGTGCAGAAAATAAAGACTCTTCTCCGGATGGGGCGAATCATCTTTGAATGGTGGAACGCGCCGTGACGGATCGCCCGAGGGTTGCTCGATCTTGATGACGTCCGCACCCATATCGGCTAAAAGTTTAGTGCAGTGGAGCGCCAAGGGTCCGCCGATGTCGAGAACTCGACAACCCGCGAGCGGCGGTTGCTGATTAAATTCAGTCATGAAGTTTCCTACAAAATAACGATGTGCGACAATCGCTACAGTTACTGCGGATGAGGGAACACTGTCAAGCAGCGCTCAGATTTTTCCTCCCTGACTGATAACCGTTTTAGTGGTAAGCGGCGTTAGCTAACATTGACTGTTCGTTCAATGTTTCGCGGGTAACTCCATTGACATAAAACCGCCACGGTGATAACCGGCAAGGCTAATCCTTTTTCATCCGGAATCACCCTATGTTACAAGCAATCAATTTTGTTGTCCGATCTTTGATAGTCACTGGGCTGCTTTCAAGCGGCCAAGTGTTTGGCGCCACACGGCTTGAACCGCTAACAGTGGGTTATTCCAACATCACTGCGACCTACGCTCCACTCTGGATCGCCGTCGAGGAACGTGTCGGACTTAAGTATGGGTTGGACTTGAAGGCGATTTATGCCGGCCGAGTACGACCGCAGCAGTTGCTCGCCACCGGTGATGTGCCGGTAGTCATTGCTTCCGGGACCGGCACCATGACCTCGCATATTGTCGGGGTCAAGGACCAAGTGTTGGTCGCAACAATTACCAGTAAAATCGGCACATCGCTCTTTGCGAAGCCAGAGATTAAGAGTGTCGAAGAATTGAAGGGTAAGACGATCGCGACCGGCCGCCCTGCGGCTTTTTTGGACGCAACGGTAAGATATGTGCTGCGCAGCAAGTTTGGGCTTATCCCGGATCGCGACGTGAAGTTATTGCCGACTGGCGAACCGTATCTCGGTCTGCAAGCGCTCGAACGCGGCATCGTCGATGGCGCTGCGATGTCCATTCCGCACTTGTTCATCGCACGCAAAGCGGGCTTTAAAGAATTGGTAAGTTTCGACAAACTCGGTGTCGAGTATCCCTATACTAGCGTGGTGGTGTTGCGGCAAACGGCGGCCAAGAGCCCGGATCTCGTAGAGCGAGTTATCAAGTGCATCGTCGAGGGAATTCATATCTTCAAGACCGATAAAGCAAAGTCACTGGCGGCGTTGAGGCTCTATATGAAAGGTGCCGATGAAGGAATTTTAGAAGAGTCTTATCAACACACTCGTGGCACCATCGATGATGCGCCTTATCCGTCTCTGCAAGTTGTCAAGGCAGGATTGGAAATGTTATCGCTGCAATATCCGCAGGCGAAACAAACCGATGCGAGTCTGGTTATCGAGCCGGCGTTTATGAAGCGCATCGAGGAGAGCGGCTTTGTTCGGGCGCTGGATAAGAGATAAGTTATAGTCAAGCCGTTCAATCCTCCAGTCGCCTACATCGCTCGCCATTTATTCGCGTCCGTACAGAAAGCGAGAACCGTCATGCTCGATGGAAAATTGAGAATCGGGCCCACTTGTTATCATATGCTGCATCAAGTGCCGGTGATGACGGCGCATGAGATGAATTTCTTTTACGACGAAGGCCTGATTACACCGCATGGAACCCTGGGGTACGAGATCTTAACCGAATCGATGGTGCCGTTCGGGCTTGAAAAGCTCGGCATCTCGCAAGCGATGAAGGAAAAATCCATTGACATCGCGCTGGACGTTCAGTCGCGCACAGTTTTCTATCAACGGGCGCGCGGCGCCGATCTGTACATCTTGTGCGGCTGGCGCAACCAGCATACCAACGTGTGGATCGCGCCGCCGCATATCAGGACGCTACAAGAGTTGAAAGGCAAGCGGGTCGGGATCAGCGACTTTAATAGCATTCGCCATTGGGCAATCCAGATTCAGTTGAAGAAGGCCGGATTGGATCTGGAGCGCGATATCGAGTGGGTGAGGCTCGGCGTCAATTCGCGATTCCACGTTGATGCTATCCGCAATGGCAAAGTCGAATGCGCGCCGGTGCCGCCTTGGAGCGCCGAAGATCTCAAAAAAGAGGGCTGCAATGCGCTGGTTTCGCCGGCGGATCAGTATCCCAATGGGCGTCCCGAACGCATCATCGCCGTCACCGGCCGAGTTCTCGAAGAGCGGCCAGACTTGGTCAAGAGTTTTCTGCGGGGAATTATCCGCAGCTACTGGTTTATTCGAGACATGCCGAAGAATTATGAATACGTAAATAATTTGGAAAAGCGGCTGCGGCTCAAGAGTGCGGATCCGGAAGAACGGATCGTGACGCATCTCCGAACTCCGCGGGATCTGGAAGCAATGCCGTTTCCCCTGAACGGACGGGCGACAGGCTTCGAGGATATGCTCAAAGAAGAAGAACGGCTCGGCGAGCTGAATTACCAGGTTCCGCCGATCCAAGAGGTGGCGGCGCAGGATCTGGTTGATGAGGCGTATGAAGAATTGCGCGGACGAAAAGAGCTCGCGGAAGAGTACGAACGAGTCAGTAAAGTCGAGCAGCGCTGGGGGTATTAACCAAGATCGAAGCTTTAGCGCGGTTCCAATAAATTCCAAACGTTACAATCGTTCAACTCGTTAAATCGCCAACTTGCAGAGTTTTGGATCTTCTGGCCGGCACAATCTGATAAGGATCGGTAACGAGTGAAACACATTACATCAGGAGAACCTCTAATCGAGAAGGCGCGCTCGTATCGAACAACGATCGGGCTATATGTAACGGTGGTCGCGCTTGCAGTGGCTTTGCCTTTGCACGCGCAGACGTCCAAGAACTTCTACGAGGGCAAGACCATCACATTTCTGGTCGGCTCTTCGGCCGGCGGCGGTACCGATCTGACCGCGCGTGTGATCGCTCGGCATATCGAACGTTACATCCCAGGCAAACCGCGCATCGACGTCGCCAACAAGCCGGGCGCGGGCGGCATGATCGCCGCCAATGAGCTCTATAACTTGAAAAAGCCCGATGGCCTAAGCATCAGCACACTCAATACCGGCAGCCTGTTCGCTACGGCCACTGGCAATGAAGCGATCAAATTCGACTTGCAAAAGTTTATCTGGGTCGGCCAGGCATTCGATGACGCGCAGGTGCTCTATCTAAAAACTTCGACGCCGTATACGAGTTTTGATGCGATTCGGAAGGTCAATCGCGCAGGAAAACAGCCCAAAATGGGCGCCCAAGCGCTCGATCACACCAGCAACGTCGTGGTCAAGATCGCCGAACAAATTTTTGATCTCGACTTCCAAGTCATCCCGGGATATCCGGGCACGCCGCAGATACTGCTCGATATCGAGCGCGGCGCTCTCGACGGCCGCGCCCAGGGAATCGGTTCTTTGATGGCGACCCGACGCGATTGGATCAAAAATGGCTACATCAAAATTTTGGCGACTTCGAAGAAGCGCCGCGATCCGCGCATTCCGGATATAGCGACGATGGAGGAGCTAGCGCCGGCGGGTAGCAAAGGCTTGTTGCAGGCATTGTATGCCGGGCAGAATCTCGCGCGCTCCGTGGTCTTGCCGCCGGGAGTGCCCGCTGATCGGGTGAAAATCCTGCGCGACGCTTTTGCCTCGATGACCCAAGACGAACTTTTTCTAAAGGAATCTGAAAAGTTGGGTTTGGAAGTAGATTTGATACGCGGCGAGGACATGAACCGCGATATCGAAGGCACACTGGGCGATAAACGGCTGATGGATCTATATCGGACGATCGCAACGGCGAAGTAAACAGTCGGCAGCCTTCCCGGTCCGATCTCACCTTTCATTTTCTGCCGAACTCTGAGCCCTGATGTTCGCTGCTCGTATCTTAACCTTGCTTGCTTGTTTTTAGATGTTATCCCTTGCTTTCCTTATCGACTTCGGCAGCACCTTCACCAAAGTCGTTGCCGTTGACCTCGATAAATCTCTGGTGGTCGGTAGGAGCCAGGCTCCCACCACCATCCACACCGATGTGCGTGAGGGATTGCTCCAGGCACTCTCCGTACTCCACGAACGCTACTCACTATTTGCCCATCCACCCGAGAGTCTAGAAGTCTTGAGCGGGCACCTAGCTCTTGCTTCGAGCAGCGCCGCGGGCGGCTTGCGTATGGCGGTGATCGGTCTCGTACCTGGTTTGACGCTTCTTGCAGCCAGCCAGGCAGCCCTGGGAGCCGGCGCCAAAGTTGTCGGCGCATTTGCATTTAAGCTAGCCAGCAAAGCGATCGACGAAATCGTCCGATTACGGGCGGATATGGTGCTTCTTACCGGCGGCACCGACCGCGGAGATAGTGCAACGATTCTGCACAACGCCCGCCTGCTTGCGAACTCTTCGGTATCCGTGCCGATCATCGTCGCCGGAAACCAAGCAGTCCGGCCGCAAGTGCGCGAGATTTTACAAGCCGCCGGCAAAGAAGTTCGTCTGACCGGCAATGTGATGCCGAGCTCCGGGGTAATCGCAGTAGATTCCACGCGCGATGAGATACGCAAACTGTTCATCGAGCGAATCACGCATGCACCGGGCATGTCGGCGATCACTGAACTTATTTCAGTTGTGCTGCCGACGCCTATGGCGGTGCTCAACGGAGTGAGGCTCGGCGCCGTTGGAACCGATCAAGAAGAAGGCTGTGGCGAGATGGTCGTGGTTGACGTAGGTGGCGCGACCACGGATGTGCACTCGATCGGCTACGGCTATCCCGCCGGCGAAAATGTGATAACCCAAGGACTCCCGGAGCCGTACGCCAAGAGAACCGTGGAAGGAGATCTGGGCATTCGTTTTAACGCCGCCACTCTTCTGGAGCAGGTCGGTCCGGATCGCTTCGGTGCGGAATGGCGTTCAATGTTTCCTCAGTTACAAGTCTCGCGCGATCAGATCGGCCGCTACATCAACGAGATTAGCGAAAAAACCGCTCGTATTCCCGAGGAAAAGTGGCACACGGTTGCCGACGCTGTATTGGCGCGCCTCGCCGTAGATATTGCTGTGGAGCGTCATGTGGGCAAACGAGAAAGGATTGTGACTTCCGCGGGTGAGGCCTGGGTACACTACGGCAAAGACTTGCGCAATACGCCACGGCTCATCGCAACTGGCGGCGTATTCGTACACAACCCTTATGGTTCAATGATCCTGCGCGGTTCCGGGAAAGGGCAGCTGGATGCGACAGTCCTCCGTCCGGAGCGCCCGCAGGTCTATTTGGATACCTCCTATATTCTCTATGCGGTTGGGTTGCTTGGTGAGGATAGCCCAGACCTGGCGGTCCGGCTCTTTAAGACGTTTATGAGTCCAGTCGCGGACAAGTGAGCTCAACAGGTACGAAGGACAAAAACGTCAAGTTGGGCAGATCCGTATTCGTAAAGGTTCGATCGAACTGGTGGTGCGTTAACAGTGGGTATTTGTTAATCCTGTGATCGGTGAACAGGCGCGTTAGGATGGTCTTAATTCACACCGGAAACGACATTCCCATTCGGTGGCCGCTTATCTTTGGTTGGCCGTTCAAAAAAAGCATCTTCGCGATGAACATAACCGCGAATTGTCTTGCCTTCGAAAACCGTCTGTACCTGAAGATAGTCTCCTTTGGCGCTGACTACCTTTATCCGTGTCGACGGTTCGAGCGTAGCTATAATCTTGGCGTCTGCCCGAGGGCTACCGCGGACAAACGATGATTGTCCAACAACTTCAAAGGTTCCCAAACGCGAATCTCTCTTCTTGGGCGAGCTTTCTTGTGGTGGGGGTTGCTCGGAGTTGGGGGCCGAGGACGGTGCAGCATGATCTTTCGGAAGATCCTCCGGCTTCGCGCGCACCACGGTTACACCTTCGCGCAGGGCCAAAGCAAGCTCTGGCTCGCTGGTTCGAGACCTCACTGGACGATTTTGATATTCAGCAAGCGTTGCCGCCGCACGATTGTCGGGGGGCGGCACTTGCCCGAGATACCCTTTAATCTGCTGAGAATACAAGGCTCCGCCGGCACCACCAAGGGCAAGCAAAGCCAGGACTAAGCCCATGGGTACCCATGCTAAACTTCTGCGCCGTGGCGGTTGGATAACAGCGGTATGACTGGACGATGTAGCCGGGGTGGTTTGAAGGGTGAAGTGGCGTATGTCCGGTGCCGTGAAAGCAGCGCCACGGTTTGGCTCGGGACGATTCGCTAATCCAAGGTCGCGGGCAACCTCTTGAACTATTTCGGTGGTGACTGTTTTCTTGCCGTCGGCATAGGCAAGAAGTAGTGCGTTATCGGAGATAATGTTAATCAATCGAGGAATACCGCCGGAAAACAAGCTGACATCTGCAAGTACCTCCGCATCGAATAAATCTTTACCGCGAAATCCTGCGCCACGAACTCTGAAGCTAATATAACGACTGACCTCGTCATTGGTGAGAGGAGTAAGACGGCTGTGAATGACGATGCGTTGCTTGAGGTGGTGTAGCTTGGGGTGTTTCAGTCGGATTTGAAGCTCAGGTTGGCCGGTCAATACGATCTGTAGTAATTTTTCGCCGCCATATTGAAAGTTTGAAAGAAAACGAATCGATTCGAATGTCTCATCGCTCAAGTTCTGCGCTTCATCGATGAGTAGCGCAACGATGCGGCACTTGCGAAACTGTGCGATCAAGTAGTGGCGAAGCTGCTCAATGCTCGAAACCCGGTCCTGAGGATCGCCCACCAGGCCTAGCTCACGGGAAACTAGCTGGATCAGCTCGGTTGAATTGAGTTGATCGTAAGAGATGAAGATAACCTGAATGGTCGAGCCCAAATCGCGAATGATCTTATCGAGCAGGGTGGTCTTTCCTGTGCCGACGTCGCCGGTCAGCAGGATTAAACCTTTTCTCCATTCAATGCCGTAACGCAGATTGGCAAAGGCCTCGCGATACAATTCGTTATCGTAAAATATTCGTGAATCCGGCGTGGCGCTAAACGGTGGCGCTAGGAAGCCAAAGTGTTCGTTGTACATAAAAAGGCCGATGCCAATCCGGTACGGTGACTTTAAGACCTAAGCGCTCAGGGCCTTTATACTGATAATCGGAGCTGCGCTAACATTTTTCAGCGATCTGCTCGCCGATCGACAAGCGAATGCTCTCTTCGTCGGCTTAGAGGTTTAATATCATTTTATAATCTCGGCGCAATCGGGGTCGTAATAAAACAGCAAGACATTGTTCGCACACTGTTGCGACGGTTGTCAAGAATGTTTTTGGGAGCCTTCACCTGAGATTCAAAAGCCCGAGGTGCATGCAGGTGCAGTAGGCCCACAGTTCAAACGCCTCAGCGTCTACCTGGACTCACTCGTAACAATTGATGAGCATCGGCGATCAGCAACTCGCCGTTATGCCGGATTCATGTCGGTGTGTTAATACCGTGCGTGGAAGCACAGCTACGAGGTATTGAGGCAACCAGGATGATCGTTGAGAGGTGGTTCGTGTTTTGTGGTTTAGAACCCTGGGGATGTGACAGAACTGGGTGATTGGCGAGAAGGGTGGCTACGGAGAATCCTCGGCAGCCGCAGGCTAATAGCCCGATATTGTTTGATTTGCTTGAGTTTCGATTGTCGGTGTTGGAGTGAATCGTAGCCAACGGTTTGTGAAGCCGATCTGGATGGGTTGCTTAGCGTCTTCGCGATTCTTCAATCCATTTATCTCGAGCCGGTGCAACACCAGGTTATTCGAGACCGGTCGAACTGTGACGACCACTGGAAAACCATCCCGCACAATCCGCTCAGCGAATTCCTCGGCTTCTCTGCGGGACAGAAACGATGCCACGATGAGACGGAAAGAACCGTCCGGCTGCTGACGCAACAATGTTTCCTCATTCAGCGCAGGTAGTAAAAGGTCCTGTCCGGCATTAATCCAGTTTAGATTGGCAATGTCCGGGTTGAACTCTTTAATAAGGTCAATACCCAGTATCGCGCTCCTACTGCCATATGCGTCAGTGGCGATTTGAAAAACCGTCGAGCCGTTTTGAATCGTTAGCCGATGATCATTCGATTTGCCACTAATTTCGGCGGTTTGCTGTCGCGTATCGGCTATTTTCACGTTCATCCTTTTAGGCTGGTTGGCATGTTGGCCGGTTACCAGTAAAGCCCACTCGGCTAAATTTTTCTGATATCCGTTTAGAGACTCACTAGCGCCTGTGAAAAACTTTCCAGGATCGGTGAAGGAAGCAAATCCGAGTAGGATGGCGATCGCTAAAGAAGCGGCGGCAGCGGCTGCTAACGTACCTATCGGCTTGCGCTTGGAGATCGGAACTGTCGTTTCGCTCGAGGGTATTTCGGCGCTCGCAGCTGGTTCTGCAACGCCCCGGGCGCGGTCGGTTTGGTTAGGGATAAGCTGGTTGGTTTGGTCATCGATAAGCTGGTTCTCCGGGGCGATCCGTAGATCGCGAACCACTTCGCCGATAACCTCTGGAGAAACATATTTCTCCGAACCAGCAAACGCTATCACTAAAGCATTATCACAAATTACATTGATTAGCCGTGGAATGCCCTTTGAATAGAACGCAATTTTCTCAACGGCGTCACTGTGGAATAGCTCAGGATTGTCACAGCCGGCCACCCGGATCCGAAAATTGATGTAAGAACCTACCTCGTCATCTCGCAACCGAGCGAGTTCCGACCGAATTGCGATTCGCTGTTTGAGCTGCCTCAGGTGTGACTGATCGAGTTTGGCCTGAAGTTCAGGTTGACCCATTAGGACGATCTGAAGAAGCTTTTGGCGATCTGTTTCGAGATTCGACAGCAGCCGCAATCCCTCCAACGATTCGTCGCTCAAATTCTGAACTTCATCTATGAGCATGCAGACGGTTCGGCCATGCTCAAGTTGTTCGATCAGATAGTCGTTTAGTGCCTCTATCATGCCAAGCCGGTCTTTTCCGGCCGTTTGTAAGCCGAGCTCACGCGAAATTACCCGGAGCAGCTCATTGAAAGTAACATCAGTATTGAAAACCAGCACCGTCTGGATCGTCTTGTCTAAGCTGAGCATCAGCTTACGTAACAGCGTTGTTTTTCCGGTTCCTACCTCCCCGGTAACCGCAATGAACCCCTTTTTTGCTTCGATACCATAGCGAAGGTTTGCATACGCCTCCAGATAAACGGAATTGGCGTAAAAAAATCGTGGATCAGGAGTTATGCTGAAGGGCGATTCGCGAAATCCAAAGTGCTGTTCGTACATGCCGTTAGCTTAGGTGATTAGCGATGACCGATGCTTCTCGTTGAAATCTCCTAATGGAACAACTCAGCTCGGCCTCTACTGGGGCCTACGTCAATCAGGACCGCTGAACCAGAATACAAAGCAGACGTCGGCTGGCACTGAGCACAGAACGACTCCGATGTACGAACCGGATTGCAGTCTCTTTATTGCGTCTAGAGACACTGAGCAAGGTTACAGGGGTGCAACCTTTGTGCCTGCTTTGTAGCGCTCTATTGTTAGTATTTCGAGCAGCAGGCACTCCTCCTGCGGCCGCCAAGCGGCAATCTCGCCTGCTCACGCTGGTAGAACGGATTTATCGGGTTTATACGTCGATAAGCTTGATACGGGGATAAGCAGATGGCTATGGCGTCCATCAACACTAGAGCAAGTCCGCCGTGTTTATCGTGGCAAGTCATTGGCTCATTGGGTTTTCACATTATTAGGGTTTGTACGTTCTGCTTTTCTGTAGCCGGGAAGTAGCTAATAGTGTAGATAGAAGCTATTCTAGCCACGAGCGATCACGAAAGGATAAGCATGGCCGCACGTTACCGCAATCACCTGATTCTTGTAAAAGCTGACTTTGACTCTGAGTCGCGCTTCTGGAATGTAAGAGCGCATATCCAATTCAACCAACACATAACCTTTCGTGACGTTCTCATCACCGGTCCGAAGGACACGTTCAAAACCCAGAAGCGCGCCGAAACCCATATCATCCAAGAAGCGAAAAAATGGGTTGACAATAGACTTCGGGAGAATGCCGGTAAGGCTAAAACTGCTGATACAGGCGTTGAGACGTGACTGATCCTTGATCGTTGGTTAGCCTCATTACGAATCATTGATATTGCAGGAATGAGATCAACGTTAGTTGCGTCAATGTAATTACTAAAGTCTCTCTAGGATTTTGAAACAAGCACGTCACTAGTGGAGGACCAATTGCTTCCTAGTATTCATGCATGACTTCCCAACTGTGGGATATCACAAGCGAGCGATTATCCGTGAACGAAATACTCTGTGACCATTGTGAAGGGCCTCTGACGGGCAATGCTTATCGCGTACTAAGCGAAGAGGATGGCATGAGGCTACTCGACATGGTGGTATGCCATGCTTGTTATTTGGAAGCGCGAAGGATCGGACTCGAGACCGCCGAACTCGGCTTGATGGTACAGCAGCTGCCCGGGCGTAGCTAGAACGATCCCGCGCATTGGACTATTCCGGAAAACCCTCTGCTCACCACAAGGTGTCGGCGACCACTTACCGGTTTAATCCGCCGGCCTCTGGCTTTAAACACGAACTCGCCGATCGTAGCCGGTTTATAGTCAAATACCGCGATCTCGCCGTTTAATCTGGGCGAACCAGGTAGCCGGTGTTCCCGCTGGTATGGGTGCACATGTCGATTAACCGCGAAATTTTCAACGAAAGTCGGACGCCGATCTCGAATCGCGCTGCCTTTTCTAATACGGGAATGTATAAGAGTAGACACACGACAGGAACGGGATATGTTTAGGAAAGCGATTTCAAATAGGTGACGATAGCTTCAGCGTCGGCTCGCGTTAATCGAAACCTGGGCATAGGGGCTTTGGGGACTCTCCCGTCCGGTGTAATTCCTTCAGTTAATAATTTGATACCATCTTGAATCGTATAGCCGGGTAGTCCGGCTATCGCTGGAGCCTTATACGCCCAATCGATCCTGAAGTTGGGCGGCGCTGAAACCGGAACCGGCCCGCCCTGTAGATATCGGGTTTCAAGCAACTCCCCCGTCTGATTACGAGGCGTGTGACACTGAATGCACATCGCCACCCGCTCGACGAGGTATTTCCCGCGGGAGATTCCATCCTCGATGTTGCCGGCCTTGTTGTTGCGGTCAGCGGCGGTTGCCAGCCACCAAGTCATCAAGCTAAACGCTAAAGTTAGAAATATTTTCGTCACCTACCCTCCTCCTTATATCAATGACTGAGCAACGTGCATGCCATGGGTACCTATCTAAACGAGCATAGACCAAGCGCGCAGTGGTGATTCGTTTGATGCGAATACGTCGATTCCATACATGATAAGGACTGCCCCGTCGTGTCTCGATATTGAGATCCTTGGGACGATGAATCATTGCTAAAGAATAGGTCGCACTCCGTGTTGAGCTGCATGGTACATCGATTGCGCTAATTGCTCTTGCTATAATTAAGACAACTCCAGTTTTAGCAAGCATCGTTCATCGGCTTCGCAACGCCTTCAATTGAAAGGATCGAACATGCGCGCAATGGTTCTGCCACGGTTCGGGGGATCGAATCTGTTTGAAATGCACGAATTAGAGCGCCCTGAACCCGGCTGTGGCGAAGTTCTGGTCCGTGTTGTAGCTTCGGCGGTCAATCCCGTTGACGCAAAGCTGCGAGCGGATGGTGGTTGGGCCAAATTAGATCCGCCCGTGATTCTAGGCTATGACGTTGCCGGCATCGTGGAAGAGGTTGGACACGGCATAAGCGATTTCAAAATAGGCGACGAGGTCTACTACACTCCGGAAATCATTGGCAACCCACATGGGAGTTACGCCGATTACAATGTCGCATCCGCTGCGATCGTCGCGCGCAAACCGACCGGTTTGTCATTTGTCGAAGCCAGTGCGATTCCGCTTGCCGGGGGGACGGCTTGGGAGGCGGTAGTCCGCAGGTTAGCGGTTCGGCCCGGCGAAACCATTCTGATTCATGGCGGCGCGGGAGGGGTCGGTTCCTTTGCAGTTCAATTTGCCAAAGCCGCAGGGGCGAGAGTTCTGGCCAGCGCGAGCGCTGACAATCAAAACTTTCTAAGAGAGTTGGGCGCTGACGTGACCATTGATTATCGCAAAGATGATGCGGCCGAGATGACGCTTCGGGAAACCTATGGCTATGGCGCAGATGCCGCATTTGACATTGAAGGAATCGATATTGTAGCCCGTTGTTTGCCTGCGGTCCGACCGTTCGGTCGGGTCGCCTGTGTCTTGCCGCCGCAAGGTGATCTGTCTCTGCTTTATCAGAAAAACATCACGTTGCACGGCACCTTCTTGATGCGCGAGCGCCGGCGCTTGGAGGAGATGCGGCCACTATTTGAAAGAAAGCAGGTTCGTGCCGTCATCGACACGGTGCTTCGTCTGCAGGAGGTCGGTAAGGCCCATGACCGCCTCGATTCACATCACGGAAGAGGAAAGATCGTTTTGCAGATCGGAAGCGACCATTAATCCGTAATCGCAATTCCGAACAGCAAACGTGTGTAAAAGGAGAGGCTCGCATCTGCCGTTGCAAATGCGCTGACCGACATCCTATGCGAATTCAATCTAGGGGAAAACTTCGAAAGTTGCTGGCAGGCGGCGTGGTCGCCGCTATACTGGTGGGGGCTCTTGCTGAACGCGGCCAGCCAGCTACCACTTCGCACTCTGTTGCAGGGACAGACTCTGCTACCGCAGTAGCGAGCCCGGCAGCGATTCCATTGCCCGACATAGCCAGAGAAGCCGAGGCAGCCCTGGCGCGAGTGCGTGAACGGATGGCCGAGGCTCCTGATAGCCGAACGATGCCGGCGGTGGTGCAGCAGTTTCCGCTATTGACTCGTGAGATCGATGCGCGTCTTCGTCAGACCCGCAGGATCTTGGCGCAGCGACCGTCGATCCAGACGCTTAGCTACCTGGAGTCGGAATGGCGACCGTTGCGGCGCAATCTCGCCGCCTGGAACCGGCAACTAACCGGCTACCTGAGCCGGCTCGAAAGCGAGATAGCCGAACTCGACGAACTTGGTAAAGTTTGGCGAGAAACTCTCGAGGCGGCTAAGCTCGCAAATGTTCCCGCGGAAGTTCTCGGTCGAATTCAGGCCGTTCTCACTGAAACTGAAAAGGCGCGCAAAGACATTGAGGGTTACAGCGGACGCGCCTTGAGCTTACAAAATCGGGTGGCTGCTCAAGATGGTCGCATCGCCGACGCCCTAGCTTTGATCGAAAAGGCACGCGAAAATGCGCTGGACCGTCTTTTTACGCCGGACAGCGAACCGATTTGGAGCATCGAACTAGGTTTGGACAGCACCCACGAGCTTCGAACGGAGAGTAGCACTTCGATTGCGGCCCAATGGCAAGCACTGAGCGCCTATGCGGCGCGCCAGACACCGTCCTTTCTGATTCATGCCGGAATTTTTATCGGTATAGCCGCGGGCTTTCTATGGTTGCGCCGACGAGTCGAGCCGCGGCTAGAAGATGTCGGGATCGGCTGTTCAGCCATTGTCTGTGAAACACCGATTGCCGCCGCTTTCCTCCTTTCAATGTTTTTCAGCCGCTGGATCTATCCGCAGGCGCCGCGTTTGTTCTGGGCGTGTCTCGGGACACTGGCTCTGATCCCCACCGCAATCATCTTACGCAGGCTTATCGCACGCGATCTTTATCCAGCGCTGTTCGGTCTCGCAACATTTTATGTTGTCGATCAGGTCCGCGCGATTCTTGTTGCCGAAGAACTTGCGGCTCGCCTGCTTTTGCTCGGCGAAACGTTGGGGTTGATGGCGTTTCTGGTTTGGCTGCTTCGCTCTGTCGATCGGCTGGGTATTCAGAACACCAGCTTTGGTCGACTGAGCAAGATCGTCAAGGTCGCGGCGAGTCTGGCTTTGATAATGGCCGCGGCGGCTTTCATCGCCAACGCCACCGGATATATGACGCTCGCTAGCCTTCTCGGAAATGCGCTTCTGAGCAGCGGCTACTTTGCGCTGATTCTTTATGCCATCGTCGAGTTGATTGATAGCCTCGTGATGATCGCGTTCAGTCTGCGACCGCTCCGAATGCTCCGTATCATCTCCAAGCATGGCGCACTGCTTCGCCGTCGAATTTATCGGATTCTACAATGGACGGCGGTCCTACTGTGGGTTCTTCACATCCTCAATCGCCTGTTGTTACGCGACCGTTTGTTCAGCGCGATCAGTGACTTTATGACCGAACGATTAGTTGTCGGCTCGCTGCGAATTTCGCTGGGCGACATAGTTGTTTTTGGCGCCACGGTTTGGGCAGCTCTTCTGGTCTCGCGCTTCGTTCGTTTTGTTCTTGATGAAGAGGTATTTCCACGAGTTCATCTGACTCGCGGTTTGCCTTATGCGATTTCCACTATGATCAACTATGCCATTGTGCTGGTTGGATTTTTTGCAGGGGTAGCGGCGTTAGGCGTGGATATGACGAAAGTTACGATACTTGCCGGCGCTTTCAGCGTCGGTGTCGGCTTTGGCTTGCAGAACATCTTTAATAATTTTGTCTCGGGTCTCATTTTGTTGTTTGAGCGGCCGGTTAACGTCGGCGATATCGTGCAGATCGATGACGCCTCGGGGGTGGTTCAAAGGATTGGTATTCGCGCGAGCATTATCGGCACACCGGCCGGCGCCGAGGTGATCGTTCCCAATGGCAAATTGATATCAGAGCGGGTCGTCAACTGGACGTTTTCAAATCGTCGGCGCAGTATTGAGCTGCAATTGGCGGTGGCACAAATCGCCGATCCGCGCCGAATCATCGCCTTACTTGAGCGCGCGGCCAACGAACATCCGCTTATTAGCCGCGACCCTCCTCCCAAGGCATGGGTTGTAAAACTCGGGCCGGATTCGCTCGGACTGGAGCTGCGCGCCTGGACCGATCGCATACACGACTGGATGGAAGTGCGCAGCGAGCTTGCAATTGCGGTTAGCGATAGCTTAGCGGCTGAAAACATAGCTTTGCGTGCAGTTTAACAAACTCTCGACGCCGCCTTCCCCCAACGATAGCGTTACGAACATTGATTCACATGCACTTGCCTCGCCAGGAACAGCTTGCTGAAACGGCTCGCAACCTGCCTTACTGCTTGGAGCCCAAACCGGTTGTCTCTCGACTAGTGTATCCGTAGCTTTTCAGAGGATCTTGGTGATCTATTGCGCTAATGGTTCTTGGCAATTTGCTCTAGATCCTCGATAGTTCGCCCGTTTAGCCGGAAGGCGCGATGCGCTCGCCATTCCAACACTTGCATCTTGCGAATACCTCGAAGATGGTGCGGATCCTGAGCTGCGATTTTCTCTGCGTCGCTGAGACTCGATGCAAGCATAATATAAATTCCGAACCCCCCATCTGTAGTAGGGCCGGAAAAAAGTAATCTTCCGGCCCTGTGTTGATCATCCAACCACAGCCGATCCTCCTCGTAATGATTCTGCTTGTCTGCTTCTTTTTCGGGCAAAGATCGGGAAAGGACGATATACCACATGTTCGACCTCCAACTTCTAGTTCGAACGATAATCGCTCAAGTGCTCATACGAGTCCAGGCTCGAAGCCGCTCGTAGCGCGGCTCGGCTGGATCTTGCGTGATCCAGACGTTGCGACCGCCCGTCTTGACCGAAGAGAATTGATTTTGCCGAGTCGGTCGTTGCCGCGGAGGTGTTGATTCTCTTGGCGATGTCGTAGGCCCGCTTTACGGCAGCTCAACGTGCATGAGTCTCAAAACAGCGCTTGAGATCTGGCAAATCGCTCAGATGTGGCCTTGTCTTTGGTGCGAATCCTTGGGCAGGAATTGTCGCGTTTTCTGCCAGGCATTGTGAAATTGCGCGTGACTCGAAAACGCTCAGTTGGCTCTGGGACATCGCCTGGTTCATGATCGAGTATCGCAGCGATTCGGTTGTTGAGCGGTATCGCTACAAACTCGGGCGAAAAACTGATCTCCTGCACCGATGGTGGATCGGTTTGGACAATCGGAGACGGTTGTCTGCTCTAGAAAAATGCTTGATCTTATACAATTAGGAGTGGTCCAAGTAATAGAATGAATCATCATACTCTCGGTCGCTGATCAAATTCATCCGGATTCCGGTAAACCTTCTTGTCTTTGCATATTGATGGAACGTACGTAAGAGAGTTCGATCGGTCAGCTAAGAGCTTGCTCCAATTGTGAAACAAAAGACCTTCCTATGTCCCGCGATGGTGACAGCTTTACCTGCGTCCGACGTGTGCGCGTTTGATGATGATTTATCCATGATGTGGCATAAAAGTTGCCGGTTAATTAGACAGTTAAAAAAAGGAGATGTGTATGGATCGATTAGAAACTACTGGCAGTCGTAACGACAACAAGTCGTTTGGATCATTGATTTCTGGAATTTTCCAGGATGCTCAGACTTTGATAACTAAAGAAATTGCTGCAGCCAAGCTTGAGCTTAAGCAAGAGATGAGCAAGGGCATTAAGGCGGGCGTATCGCTCGGGATCGGCGGCTTTTTGCTGGTTGTGGGATTCATTTTGTTGACTCTCATGATCGTATTTCTCGTTTCAACCTACACACCGATACCACTCTGGGGCAGCCTGGGCATAGTTGGGTTGGTCTACTGTGTTGCCGGCGCGATTGCGTTGACCATTGGCAAGCGCAAAGTTACCGAGGTAAAACCAGTGCCGGAGGATGCGCTACAGCATACGAAGGAAGATGTCCGATACATCGCCGAACGCGCCTCCTCGGGACTTGAAAAAACCGAGTTCAGAAAGGCTACCCAGCATTAGCAATGGAATACGATCCGACAGGCAAAGATGCTGCCGATCAACTCAAAACGGCTTGCCCTTGTGATCACCCGACACATGGCCCAAAGGGTTGTGGAAATTTTATGCACGCCGGAGAAGAGAAATGCCCGGCGTGCAAAGATCATATCGCTTCTGCAATCGTGCCATAGAATCCCCACTGCATCCTCGCCGCATGTAACGCGTCAAAATTCCTCCAACTGGAATTCTCAACCGTCGGTTAATCCTGCTGAACTGCACCGGAGCTGAATGGCTCAATCGCAGCGATACGATGCCGTCGTTGTAGGCTCCGGCCCAAATGGGCTTGCCGCCGCGATTACAATGATCGATAGCGGTAAATCGGTGGCTGTGTACGAAGCGGCAGACAAGATCGGCGGCGGAATGCGTTCGGAAGAATTAACCTTGCCCGGATTTGTCCATGACGTCTGCTCGGCAGTTTATCCATTGGCAATCGGCTCACCGCTGTTTCGTTCATTGCCTCTGGTTCAATACGGCCTGGAATGGGTACAGCCGCCGGCGCCGCTCGCCCATCCTCTCGACGATGGCTCGGCTGTCATGCTTGAAAGATCGTTGCACGACACAGCCGCCGGACTCGGTGGAGATGGGGATGCTTATCAGCGGTTGATGCGTCCGATGATCGAGTCATGGCACGGCCTCGACGCCGATCTGCTCGCGCCGCTCAGATGGCCAAATAGGCCCCTAGCCATGACCCGATTCGGCCTCTTAGCAATCCGCCCGGCGCGGAGCTTTGCCGAGAGCTGGTTTGAGGCGCAGCGGGCCAGAGCGCTCCTCGCTGGTCTGTCTGCGCATTCGATGTTGCCGCTAGAAGCGTGGGGTTCGGCGGCCTTCGGCCTGGTGCTGGGGACGACGGCACATGCGCTCGGCTGGCCCATAGCGCGGCGAGGGGCACAAGCGCTGGCTGACGCGCTGGTTCTGTATCTCCGATCGAAAGGCGGCGAGATCTACACCAACACGCCGGTGCAAACGCTGGATGAACTTCCCTCCTGCAGAGTAATTTTATTCGACATGACGCCAAAGCAACTGCTGGGACTTGCCGGGAATCGACTATCGCCGAGCTATCGACGAAGGCTTGAGCGTTATCGTTACGGCATGGGTGCTTTTAAAATCGACTGGGCGCTTTCCGCCCCGGTTCCTTGGAAAGCGCAGGCGTGCGCGCGGGCGGCAACGGTTCATCTGGGCGGCACATTGCAGGAGATAGCAGTTTCGGAGCGCGCCGCTTGGCGAGGCGATCACACAGCGCATCCGTTTGTCTTGGCGGTACAACCGTCGTTGTTCGATTCATCGCGGGCGCCGGAATCAAAGCATACTCTATGGACGTATTGTCACGTGCCAAACGGATCCGCATTCGATATGACCGCGCGCATCGAAGCTCAGATTGAGCGCTTCGCGCCGGGGTTTCGCGATACCGTTCTTGCGCGCAGCGTTGCTGCGCCCGCCGATCTAGAACGGCGCAACCCTAACTTGATCGGTGGCGACATTAACGGGGGCGCCCCCACTCTAGGTCAATTGTTTTTACGGCCCACCTTGAAGCTGTATTCGACTTCAGCACGCGGACTCTATCTCTGCTCGGCATCAACCCCACCCGGCGGCGGCGTGCACGGAATGTGCGGTTACTTTGCCGCTCGGCAGGCGTTGCGAGATTGTTTTTAGCTGGATCAAGGAGGGGCCCGGGTAACGGCTATGATCCTGCAGGCACTCCGTGCATTGTTTCGCCGGGGGTTTTACCCGCTTGCGGCACCGGCTGAGAAAATGGGTGGCGTGAGTGCAGGCGCATAGAGGTGTCTTCTCTGCTTTTGGCTTCTTAGATTTATTCTCCAGCCTCATCGTTCAAAGCCGTCATAGCCGCCTGGTCCGTGGGAGTTTTTACTTCATGGGGGCATGACTCCTTTGTTGCAGGTGATCGCGCAGTTCTTAATAAAGTTTCTCCCGAGATACATCCGATCCTAGCCGCTTCTGTCGCGTTCTGGCCCGGAGACTTTGAGAAATCCGTTTGACGCATTCGTATGCGATGCAGAGCGCGGCTCTTCTTGGTTGCGGCGGATGACCCGATCGGCCGTGCGGGTAAGTACTGATGGTGCCATAAAAGAGTGGCTTTGCCAGCCCCGTTTCAAAGCGTTGCCTTCGCCGGGCCGGGTGCTTGGCAGGCCTCGTGAAATCAATCCTAGAACTTCCGCGGTAATGTTTGGGAATAAAGAATTGGCGAGATGAAGAAGGCGCGCCTGAGGCGTAATAATCAATTCGGCTTTGCCGTACCGGCACGCTTCCACGATCTGCCGGGCCGCTCGTTCCGAAGCTGTAGAGAACAACGGTGACGCGTTGGCGATACTGAAGAGTGCGAACTCTTTTTGATGCTGCCCCTTAAAAAACGCGTTGATGTGAGAGCCGGTGCGCATCAAACCAGGAACCACTGTGGTCACGTAAATGCCGTCTTTTATCAGCTCTACCCGCATCGCCTCGGAGAAGCCGACAAAAGCGAATTTACTGGCGACATAAGGCGCCAGATGAGGCACCGCGACCTTGCCGCCGATTGAGGTAATATTGACGATGCGGCCACTGCCTTGCCCCTTCATATACGGAAGCACTTCAGTTGTCAGGTTGAGCGGAGCCCAGAAATGCACTGCCAACGCGTCGGCGTAATCGTCTCGGTTCATGTTTTCCGCAGGCCCGACCTGGATGATACCGGCGTTATTAACCAGTACATCGATTGTTTTGAACTCATCGATGACGGACGTAATGGCGCGCCGCGCTTCATCGGCTTGCGTCACATCACACTGTCGGGTCGATATGTCAACGCCGTATCTTCTGAGTTCTTGAGCGGCTTCTGTTAGCCGGCCCTGATCGCGGGCCAGTAACACGACGTTGGCGCGTTGCGCTGCAAAACGGCGAGCCAGTTCTAAACCAAGCCCGCGTGATGCTCCCGAGATCAGCACAGTCTTCCGGGAGAAATCGATTCTACGGTAGCGGCCCAAAGCGTAGGAGAAACCGGCTGCGGCGACTCCGACTGCGGCAATTCTCAATGGTAGCGGGAGCCTGTTCTGCGAAGTGACTCTCATGATCTCCTCCATGACGACGACCGATAACAGTATGGATCGGACGCGAAACTAACATTCCGCAATCGTTGCACAGACATCACCTGCTTAATTATGCGCAGGACTCGGGAAACCATTCAAAAAACGCAATCTATATGCCACTTGCCTGCGTGCTGCACACGGTGAGCTCGATCGATCTGCATTTGCACATCTTGAAAAAAGGTAAAAACCAGCGATGATAACTTACATGGAAACGATTAAGATCGATGATCCGCGACTCGACGAGAGTTTTGCATTTATGTTTCAATTGAGAAAAGGCGATGCAGTTGTACTGAAAGGGCAAAACTCGTTGCGCGGCAAAGTCAGCGACGGCGTTTACATTGGCGAGTTCCCGAAGCATGTTGCCGGCGATATCCATCCGCGAGGTATAACGCTGTACGAAGTTAAGCTTGCCGACGATTCCACTCAAATCCTCGAAGAGAAAGAGCTGCAAAAGATTGATTAAAGCCCCGCCTGAGTTCCAATTTTAAATATCTAAACTAGGGAGCGTGGATTCGTCTGCGCAAACTACTCAGCGTTAATTTAGTAGTGACTGGATTTGTCTTCAGGTGGAGGCTCGCTACCATTCACAGTCCGGCTGTTTTCGCGGCAGTCAATCAACTTAGTGTCTCAGCTTTGGGTCAAGTTGCTGCTGCCAACTGGCGCGCTGTTTCAGGCGACATACACAAGCGCCGCAAATTGCGATGTCTGATGCTGGCATTCTAATTGCTCGACTGATCGTCGGGGATATCGATATGAAGCAGAAGTTTAGAGCAAAGGTAATAGCAGTTGTGCCGCTGATGTTTGTGTTGACGTCGGCTGGATGCGAGAGCATCGCGCTTTTACCACGGCGTGCGATCGATGATCCCGGCGATGTTAGCCGCCGGGACTTGGATCGTCGGGAGTTAGACCGCCGGCCGGAAAGCCATCCTGAGATCGCGCGGCCGCGAGCCGCCGACGAAATGACAGGGACCGTGCAAAAGGTTGATCAGAATCGCCGCGAAATCCAACTCCGTACAACCGAGGGCCGCATGACGGTCATCAAATACGATCCCGCGACCGTCGTCTATAATCGCGAGCGCGAGATGCCGGTCGATGATTTACGCTACGGCGACCTTATTTTGATCAAGGTAATAAAGAATGACCGCGGCGAGCAGTATGCTGATCTCATCCGGCTTGCATCGTGAGGAAACTTTGGGGTGCCGAGAGCTTGTGATGCTGCGCTGGCGGCTCTGAGCTGGGGTTCTGCCTTTGAAGCGGTAGGGAAGCCTACAGACCAAAACTTTTTCCCAATCTAAATCGCTGTCTTAGATCGACTGTCAGATGGGCGCGCTGGCGTTTATGCCTGCCACGCAGCCGATGGAGTGTATATAGAACCAAGATGATGCCGCCACGTTCGTTTCGTCACCGACGTCAGATCCTGTGCTGCAGTCTTTTTATATCGCTGGCTTTTCTGTTGAATTGCTCCTTAGCCGCTGCTAACGGTGTATTCGAATTTGAGCAGGTAGCCGAGACCGCGCGTAAGCTCGCCGCGGAGCCCTTCAAGCCACCCCCGCCGGTACCGGATTTTCTCAAGCAAATAAGTTACGACGAATATCGCGACATTCGTTTCGATACTGCGCAAAGCCTGTGGAAGGACAGTGGCAACTTCCAAGTACAGTTTATACATCCCGGACTTTTTTACACCCATAGTGTTACGGTGAATACATTTGATTCGCAGGGCGTCCGCAAAGTCGCTTTCTCGCCGAAACAATTCACTTATGGGAAGAATAAGTTTGCCGAGAAGATCCCGCCTGAACTCGGCTTCGCCGGATTCCGCATCGCTTACCCGCTTTATAAAAGGAACGAATACAATCACGTCATAGTCTTCGCCGGCGCCAGTTATTTTCGCGCGGTGGCGAAGAAGCAGGTGTTCGGTCTTTCGTCGCGCGGGCTGGCCATTGACACCGCCTTGTCGACGGGTGAGGAATTTCCGACGTTTAGAGAATTCTGGCTCGAGCGACCGACACCGCAGGCGCGCGCAGTTAAAGTTTTAGCTTTGCTCGATAGTCAAAGCTTAACCGGCGCCTACGAGTTTGTCGTTCGCCCGGGAGATCGGACCGCGGTCGATGTGAAAGCTCGGCTGTTCGAAAGAAAGAGGGTCAAAGAGTTGGGAGTTGCGCCTCTCACCAGTATGTTTTTGTACGGTGAGGAGAAGCCGCGTCCGAACAACGACTGGCGGCCAGAGGTGCATGATTCCGATGGACTCATGATGGTTTCGGCTGGCGGAGAATGGATTTGGCGGCCACTCATCAATCCGATGAGACTACAGGTCAGCTATTTCGATGTCGACAACCTGCGAGGCTTTGGCCTGCTGCAAAGAGATCGCAGTTATTCGAACTACGAAGATTTGGAAACGCGTCATGAGATGCGCCCCAACGCCTGGATCACTCCTAAAGGCACCTGGCCCAAAGGGCAAATAAAGCTTGTGGAAATCCCAAGCCAGAAAGAGACTAACGACAACATCGTAGCTTACTGGGTTCCACGGAGCATGCCGGCAGTGGGTCAACCGCTGGATCTTGCGTACCGGATTAACTTCCAAACCGAAGAACCCCTCGATGCGGCGTCGGGCCGAGTAACGGCCACCCGTGTCGGAGTCGGAGATAAAGATGATCTAAAAAGGATCATCTTGGATTTTGAAGGTGCTAAGCTAAAAAGTTTGCCGGACACTGCTCCGGTAAAGGCGGTGCTCACCGTTGGCGCCGATGCTCAATTAGTTCAGCAGAGTACTGTCAGAAATCCGATCACCGGCGGCTGGCGCGCTGCCTTTCAGGTTAAGCCGCCTAAGGACAAAGCGCTACAGCTCCGGGCATTTCTACGGAACGAAAATGACACGCTTACCGAGACTTGGAGCTATTTGTTAGAGCCATGAGCAAGAATATTTATCAGCCCAGTTTTTCAACGGCGAACGAATCATTGTCTGAGATTGCCGCGCCGGCGAATGGGATTCGCGAAGTAAACATCGCGGCAAACGGCGACGGGGTTATCAGCAGGCAAAAGGAGCACGATTCGCGTGGGGGAATACGCGAGCTGAACAGGCGAAGACGGTTCCATCACAGATGGGCTAAAGATGGACGCGACCGCGGCGTCACTCTAACCGATTTGAACGCGCTTCGGCGGAATATTCATGCCCTGGCGATGCCCGAGATCAAGCGCTTGTCGATGTTACCGAATCGGGTAGAACGCAATCCGCTGGTGACTCTGTGGCGCAGGCTGCGCGGCACAACCAGCAACGATGATCGGGAGAGGACTGGCTCAGCGTCTACCGAAGGAACTATGGTAGGGTGGCGCGCCGCCGCTGCATCTCGGCGTATGGTGTTGATTGCTTTGATCATAATACAGACAGCGATTGCCACCTGGTCTCTAAGCCATACCTTTCCGTACCCATGGCTCAAGGCATCTGAGATCGCTATTTTGGTGCTCTTCGCGATCCTGTTTTCGTGGATTTCGCTGGGCTTTTGGAGCGCAGTGGCCGGATTCTGGATGCTCTGGACGCGCAAAAACGAATTTACCCGCGCTGATTTGCCGATCGACGAGCGGCAACCTTTGCGCTCGCGCACTGCCGTGCTCATGCCCATCTGCAACGAAGATGTCACGCGTGTATTTGCCGGTCTGGAGGCGAGTTATCGCTCACTTGCCGAGACAAGGCAATTTGCAAGTTTTGATTTTTTTGTGCTGAGCGATACCGGTGATTCGGTCAGGCAAGCCGAAGAGGAGATCGCGTGGGCACAACTCTGCGCCTCGGTGCAGGGCTTTGGCAGAATTTTTTATCGGCACAGGCGCAATAACGTTAAGCGTAAGAGCGGCAACATCGCCGAATTCCTGCGCCGCTGGGGACGAAACTATGATCACATGATCGTCTTCGACGCCGACAGCATCATGGCCGGCGAAACAGTTGTCCGGCTGGCTCAAATGATGGAGCAGTACCCTCAAGCAGGAATCATTCAAACGGCTCCGACCACGGTTAACTGTGATTCCCTCTTTGGACGATTGCAGCAGTTCGCGAGCCGGGCGTATGGCCCCATGCTCACGGCAGGCCAGCGTTTTTGGCAACTGGGTGAGGGTTATTATTGGGGCCATAATGCCATTATTCGCACGGCGCCATTCATCAAACATTGCGGCCTTTCTCGTCTGCCGGGTCACGCTCCACTAGGCGGAGAAATTCTCAGTCATGATTTTGTCGAGGCTGCGCTAATGGGCCGGGCCGGTTGGGAAGTTTGGGTGGTTTATGATCTAGGCGGCAGTTATGAGGAGTCGCCGCCGACGCTTGCCGACGAACTCAAGCGCGATCGGCGCTGGTGTCAAGGCAATCTGCAACACTTGCGCTTACTGCTGGCGGATGGGATCCGCGGCGGGCACCGCGCCATTCTGGCAATGGGCGTCATGGCTTATGCTTCGGCTTTGCTCTGGTTTGTGTTTTTGATCCTCAATACGGTAGAGCTTGCGGCCCAGACGGTTCTGCCTCTGGTCTACTTTTCAAGTGAACCCAGCCTATTTCCGCTTTGGCCGCGTTGGAATCCCGATTGGGCGGTAGCCTTGCTGACGACCACTGCCGTACTACTGTTTCTACCTAAGCTTTTGAGTCTCCTGGTGATTGTCAAAGATCGCCAGACGCATCTGTTTGGCGGCCTTCTGCCGTTGTGTATCAGCGTATGTCTAGAGATTATGGTGTCCACTTTACTCGCACCCATCCGAATGTGGTTTCACAGCCAATTCGTTGTCGTGACTCTGATGGGCAGACAGATAAAATGGGGGCCGCAATTTCGCACCGATAATGAAACCCGCTGGCGCGACGCGTCTCGACTACATGGTCTCGCAACGCTATTGGCGTTTAGCTGGGTATTCGGTATGTACTGGCTAAATCCAGCAGTTTCGGTCTGGCTCTTGCCGGTCGGTATCTCGCTGCTCTTCGCAGTACCGTTATCAGTCTACTCCAGCCGTCTTTCCGTGGGGCGGCTGATGCGCCGCTGGCGGCTCTTTCTGATCCCGGAGGAAATTAATTCGCCGCGGGTTTTAAAATATCTTCAGACGTATCTAGAAAAACGGCGAGAGAACCAGCAGATGGATAGCTTTGTTCAGGCGGTGGTTGATCCCTACGCCAATGCCGTCCACGTTGGCCTGTTGCGCGGCAAAAAACCCAAGGCAAGGGAAACCATCGAGCGAAATCGAAATCTGCGTGATTTCGCTCTGAGGGACGGGCCGGCGGCTCTCAGCCGGTCCAATAGAACGCATCTGCTGCGAGATTCAGAAAGCATGATGCTTCTTCACCGACAGGTCTGGCATGTTCGTGATCCCAATTTTGCGAGCCAGTGGGGATTGGGCGAGCTCCAGTGAAATCGTAAAACTAAGTTGTTGCATGATGCCGTGCCAATAATGATCCGCTGACTCCCCAATGCAATAAGCGATCGCTTTTTCTCGTGAACATTCTACGCGGCCCGCAAAGTCGAAAAAGTTGTGGCTCACCAATACCACTGATTGTTGTCGGCTGCGTCTAATTCTCAGGCAGATTGCTTAGACTGCGATCCCGATTATGCCAGCGGTGGCGCCCATTGATTATCAGGCTAAGTTTTAAGAATAAAACTAACCTGAGGCCGTTTTGATATGATACAAAAGCCGATAGCTTATACTGCTAAGCTGTTCTGGGGACCGTGCTTGTGGTGGGTTGCCCGGCGGGTTAGGCTTGTTAGTCTAAACATGGCAGTGGTTTATGTATAACGAATATTTTGGCTTCACCGAAGCCCCATTTAGCCTCACACCGGATCCGCGGTTTAATTATACCAACGAGCTTTATCAGGAAGCATTCGCTACTTTGCGCTACGGCATCGAGGCGCGCAAAGGTTTTATCGTCATTACGGGAGAAGCTGGGACCGGTAAAACGACCCTCCTTAGGCGTTTGATGCAGAGCTTTGGCCGACACGTGCAAACCGCATATATCTATAACCCGCATGTTAGTCTCTCAGAGCTGCTGCGTCTTATCCTAAGCGATCTCGGGTTGACCAACCGTACCAACGATCGCTTGGCGATGATCGCGCAGTTGAATGAATACCTTATTAAGCAGTTAAAAGAGCGTAATATTGTTACGCTCTTGATCGACGAGGCCCAAGAACTCAGCATTGAAATGCTCGAGGAAGTCAGGCTTCTTTCCAATCTCGAGACCGACACTCAGAAGCTTCTCCAGATTGTCTTGATGGGGCAGCCTGAGCTCGAGCGCAAGCTCGACCAGCCTGAACTCCGGCAACTAAAACAGCGCGTTGCGCTACGTTGCCGGCTCGATCCACTTCCCAGTAATGAGGTCGGTGAGTACATTTCAGCCAGACTCAAAGCGGTCGGGTACTCGCGTAAAGACCTGTTCCATGCTTCGGCGGTAGAGAAAATCGCCGCGCACTCCAGAGGTATCCCCAGGATTATAAATATCATCTGCGATAACGCTTTGCTGATCGGCTTCGCTGCCTCTAAGAAAACTGTATCTGCCGCTACGATTGATGAGGTCGCTCGCGATTTGCGTCTTAACCAGCAAGGATCGGCCCCGGAGGTTGCGCCTCCGCCTATGTTGGGTTCACCAAAAGCTTCGATCGAAAAGCTAGAAGGATTTCGTTCGAAACGCACCTCGGCCCGCCCCGGCTTTCGTACGCCAGCATCGCCCGAATCCGACTTTTTCATGATTGGTCTTGAGGAAAAACCCGCTCACCTTCGCAGCGAAAAAAAACTGGCTGGATATGGAACCGGTTTTTTTTCACTGGGCATCGTCCTAGGGCTTGCGACCATTTTGTTCTACTCCCAACAGATGTGGGGAGGTTTAGCGGCGCTGACTGAGGGCTTCAAGGGATTTACCGCTACACAAACGAACGATGCCGTGCCGGCGCAGCCGACGGCGCCTAGCGACAGATCAACAGCGGATCCCTGGCAGGAAAAAAGCGCTCCTGAAGCTCCGCCGCCTCAATTTCCCGCAATCGAGCAGCAAGCCTTGACAGAAAGCCCAAAGCCTAACATAGCTGAACAGCCCCAGGAACAGTATTTCGAACCTCCCGCTCCTATTGAACGACAGCGGAATTCAACAACAGGCCGAAAGCCGCCGGATACTGGGCAGCCAATTCCCGGGAGAAGATCTCTTCCTTCACCCACGCCGTCACCGGCTGGTTTGCCGCGCAATGAGACGGTCGTTACAGACCGCGCATTGGAGATGCAAGTCGAGAGGGCGATCGACAATCGCGCTTTGAGAGGAATCAGCGTGTCGGTAGAGAATGGCACGGTTTATCTCCGGGGGCGTGTTCCGACCACGCGCCAGCGACTTGCCGCGCAGCGCGCGGCGCAAAGCGTCGAAGGCATAAAATCCGTTGAGAATCAGATTGGGCTGGACACAGGGCCGGACTAAAACTCCGTTCTGTGATCGGAGTAGAGCTGGATAGCCGATCCAAGGCTGGCCGGATAGGCAACGTGCGGTTGCAGAGAAGCAGTGATCTAGCGGGACGTAACGACGGAAGCGGTTTTCATTGGAAGGCCGAAGGCGCACCTCGATAGTAGATAATTGTGGAAATCCTCATCATGGGCGAATCTAAACCGAGCGGCACCGCTCTGTGCCCAAATCTCTTTAGCCGATACTTCGCATCGTTTGCACGCTTCGCCCTGAACACAATCTGGGGGAGGTGATCCGGTTGTGATAGTCGCCATATTTCCAAGTCTAGGATCCGATCCTCGGGCATCGGCGCGAACCATGACGCCTGAACCAGTATAACGGATAGCGGGAAATTGCCGTAAGCTTTTGTCCGGATTCGGATCAACCGCCGCTTCCGAAAACACACCACCGCTGACTTCATGCGTGTGAGCGTCGAACTCGACTTCCTCGCCGGTGGGCAGGGTCACGATGTTTCGATCACCCACCGTGACTACAGCCGGTAAATAGTTCCTCGGAAAAAACAGCATCACGCTGTTCATCAGCTCGCTGAGTCTAAACTGCTTATCGCGGGAAGCGACCCAGTCGGTAACCGATAGGTGCACGTCCTGCCTAGCACGATCATCGAAGCGGAATTGGAAATCCCTGGTGTAGAGTTGATTCTTGCTAATATCACGACGCTGGGGAAGAATTCGATTGCCGCCGCTATTGGAGAACTCAAAGCCGACAATTTGCCTTTGGCGGTTGTTCCGATACTGCCAGCCTGAATGGGCGGCTATCTGAACTGATCGTTTTGTCAGAACCGTGTCGTACTGGATTGCCGGCGCGACGCTTTCTTTCTCCGGCGCGCTAAGAAGCGATTCCGGCAGTTGCCGCAGTGCTAGCGACGGTGTCACCGGCGGAATCTTTGCCGGTGTGATTGCCGGTTCCGATGCAGGTTCGTCGGTGGCGGGGTGAGATGATTCGAGGCCTGCGATTTCTGGAGTTTGCTCCGAACCCGGAGGTGTTTGTGGAACTGTACCGGTGCGACAGCTGCCAATCAAGGCAACCATCAGAAACAAAACAACTGGTAAACGAGTTCTTGCTGGCTTCATTGTGGGGTTCGACAATCTCTCAAGGTTTCACATGACAAATTGCTGGATTGAATGGGCACCCACGACCTAGGTTAATTATATCTTAACCCAGGCGACTGCAGCTGCCAAGGTCGAGATTAGCTCACGATGTTTCCTAGGCGAGCTGCCAGCGCACAGACAACTCGAACGGGTGTGCGAATAGAAAGAAGTCTAATTTTTCACCTGATGCGCTCGGACCTGGCGAGCCAGGCTTGCAGCTGTGATGACATATCTGGGACTGATATCAATCCCGGCGCTTTTTAGGGCTTCCGCTATCCAAGTGTTGCATGTTCTAAGGATGCTGAATCTCCCGGATGCGGGATAAAACCGAGCGTATGGAACCAGGCCGGGCTGCGACTGCGCTGGGATAGACGGATCCGCTCTCGAGAAGCTGGCAGATAAAAACTCGCTCAGCCGCCGGAAAGCTTCGGGCGAAAGAGCGAGTTCGATGATCTCACCGTCGGTAACATAATCTCTAACGGCGCCCCTGAAGCCGACGACATGAAGCACGCTCCCGCGCGACCAGAATGCCGCCCTAAGCGCTAGTCCAACACTTTCCTCTGGCGCTGGGAAGTAATCTCGATCTCCCCAGCCTATTTCGAGATACTCCGCTTCGGGAAAGTCGGCTTGTTCGGGAACGAGGTCTTCGGTCAGATCGACCCTTCGCACAACCAGAGCGGCATGCCAGTTATTGTGGACGACAAAAATTCTTTTGGCATTCTTTTCGGCGGCGTGAGAATCTAATTGCATGATCGGCGCTGAACAGGCGGTCAGTAGTTGGAGTAAAGCAGCAAAGAAAAGAAATTTCATCCCAAATCGAAAATCTTAGTGTGAGAGATCGTTGATTCTGATTCCAGCGAAATCACTAATGAGACCGGCATCTTTGAACGAAGCGAAACCGAGCTGCGGTTTGCATAGGTTTTTGATATCCATTACTGTCCAATTTAGCAGGCTGCTCAAAGTGATCTATCGGTCAAGTTGTGCTCATCCCATGCAACCTTATTGTTTACGGATCCAACTTTAGCGAAGACTCACATCTAAGATCTCTTTGACCTGCCTGTGATGGCGTTTTCAAGCGCCAGTCAATAATTTCCAATTACGGAGTTGCCATTGATTTGAAGAGCGCCGTTGAGCGGGAGGATTCAGCTGCACCCAAAAAAGTTGCCTTTGCCGCGCTGCATCACAAGGACTTCCGGGTTTATTTCATCGGCACCATGCTCGCGATGATGGCTGACAATATCGAGCATGTCATCAGTTATTGGCTGCTGTATCAGAAGTTTCACTCACCGACCCTGGCCGGTTTTGCCGTGCTGGTTCACTGGACGCCGTTTCTCTTATTCTCGGTTTACTTCGGCGCCATGGCGGATCGCTACGATTGCCGCAAAGTGATTCAGCTGGCCCAGCTCATGTATATGGGCGTGTCGGCCGCATGGGCGTTTCTGTTCTGGACCGATACCATCGAGGTTTGGCATGCCTGCGTGCTGCTGACTATCCACGGAATGGCCGGCGTGCTCTGGGGCCCAGGCAGTCAGCTGCTGATCCACGATATCGTTGGCACCGAGCACTTACAAAGCGCTGTGCGTCTTAATGCCACGAGCCGGCAGATGGGGGTTCTTTTCGGCCCCGCCGTGGGCGGCGCCTTGATGCTGCTGCTCGGACCGGCGGCGGGGCTGTTCGTCAATGCCTTGATCTATTTGCCCCTGACTATTTGGTTATTGACCGTATCTTACACCGGCCATTCTCGAGAAGCTGCGGCGCCGTCGCGCCGCCGCGTTGGGTGGCGCGATGCCCTCGACACCCTGCGCGAAGTCTCAGGCAACCGACCGATCATCACGATGGTAGCACTCGGCGGCTGTGCATCGTTTTTCGTCGGTAGCGCCTTCCAAGCGCAAATGCCGGAATTCGCCCATGACCTCGGCACCGAGCAAGCCGATTTCGCGTACAGCGCCTTGCTGGCGGCTAACGCTGCGGGCGCAGTTCTCGGTGGATTTTTGCTGGAAGGGAAGGGGTGGCTTCAGCCGCGGGTCAAAACAGCGATTGTCTGCGCTATTCTCTGGTGTCTCGTCATTACCGCGTTTGCGCTTTCGTACAACTATAACCTGTCGCTGATGCTGTTATTTGTCGCCGGCATTCTCAATCTTGCCTTCTACTCGATGGCTCAGACTATCGTGCAGCTGCTCGCGCCGGGTCACCTCCGTGGCCGGGTCATCGGTTTGTTCTCGATGGCCAGTATGGGCCTGCGCGCATTTAGCGGTGTCACAGTCGGCGTGGTCGGCGGATTGATCGGCGTTCACTGGTCGCTGGCATTGAGCGCGATGGCCCTGCTGGCGGTCACGTTGGGGCTGTTTGCGTTTTTCATGCCGGGCCAGCATCGGAGCGAGTTCAGCTGAAGATTTCGTGGAGTGATGGTCGTTGCGGAGAAGTCTGCCCACTCTAAGCGCTAAACTGAATGTGCAACACATCAACGTTTGGAGTTCCTGTTAAATGACAAGTCCGCAGAAATCCCCGACATCAGTCGATTCAAACAGGAAAGTCGCGTTTGCGGCGTTGCATCATCGCGACTACCGGAGATATTTTCTGGTTAACCTGTTCTCGACCATGGGCGACAACATCGAGCACGTGATCAGTTACTGGCTGCTGTTTCAAAAATTTCATTCACCGGTTCTCGGCGGGTTTGCCGTAATCAGTCACTGGACACCATTCCTTTTTTTCGCGGTCTACTTTGGCGCGCTGGCCGACCGCCACGATTGCAGGAGGGTCATCCAAGCCTCCCAGTTCCTCTATGCGACGGTGTCGCTGACCTGGGCTATTCTATTTCTCACCGATACCATCGAGGTTTGGCACGCCTGTGTGTTGCTGGTCATCCACGGCATGGCTGGAGTGCTGGGTGGACCGAGCAGCCAGTTGATCATTCATGACATCGTCGGTCGAGAGTACCTGCAGAGCGCGGTCAGACTCAATTCCACCGCGCGACAGCTGGGCATTCTCTTCGGTCCGGCGGTGGGCGGCGCGACGATGTTGCTGTTTGGCGCGCCGGCAGGGCTATTCATCAACACTTTGATGTTCCTGCCGATGCTGTTTTTGATGTTTGTTTTTCCCTATACAGGCCACAATCGGGATGAGGGGATGAGCGGTAGGGCGCCCCGGCTTACGGTGCAGGGCGCGATTCAGTTGCTGCGAGAGACGTCGGCCAATCGCACGATCTTTTCGATGATCCTTCTGGGCGGCGCCACGTCTCTTCTGGTCGGCAATGCCTTCCAAGCGCAGATGCCGGGATTCGCGCATGACTTTGGTCATGATAAGCAGGACTGGGCGTACAGCATACTGCTTGGCGCCAACGCCGCCGGCGCGGTTCTCGGCGGCCTGCTGCTCGAAGGAAGAGGCCTACTCAAAGCCAGCCCGTGGAATGCAGCGGTCTGCTCGATTCTGTGGTGCGTCACCATAATCGGGTTCGCCGCTACCGATAGTTATGGCTTGGGCGTTATGCTGTTGTTCTGCGCAGGGCTGTTGAATCTGGCTTTCATGTCGATGGCGCAAACACTGGTGCAGCTCAGGGCTCCGGCGCAACTGCGCGGCCGACTGATCGGGCTATTCAATATGTCGAGCAATGGCCTCAAGGCGTTTAGCGGAGTGACCGTGGGGGTGGTCGGCGGCTTGATCGGTATCCACTGGTCATTGGGCATCAGCGCGATGGCGCTGTTGGCGGTCACGATTGTGCTGTTTGCGTTCACGATACCAGGGCGGAGGAGTGAAGAGGCGGCTTGACTGTTCTTCAAACAACCGGATGTTACTAAACATGGCGCGCCTTGACAGTTGTTTTCCCATCAGAATTATCCGTCGTTATCGAATCCGTAAAGCCGCGCGCAATTTTCCCATAGGTACTTCCGTTTGGTTTGATCGCTGAACGGCAGCTTCAAGAAAGTTTCCACGGCGTGCGGATACTTGACGTCGAGGTGCGGATAATCGGTTGAGAAAACGATATTGTCTTCCAAGCCGAAATCGGGAAGATTCTTTGCCGTCACTTCGTCGCATTCCACCGCACCCCAACACTGGCGTTGAAAATATTCTAGCGGTTCGAGCTTGAGCTCTGGATGCTCGGCCGCGCCGGTGAGCTCGGCATATTCGCCCATGCGCCATAACAGCCATGGGATCCAGGAGCAGTTTCCTTCGAGGAACGCGACTTTTAGTCTGGGGAAACGTTCCATGACCCCGCCGTAAATCATGTCCGCGCAAGCCAGCATGTTGGCCATCGGAAATGATAGTGTGTTGAACATCGTGAAGCTTGGGATGAACTGTGACAACGCGGGCTGCGGCAAGAAGACCCGGCCCGCCTCATGAAAGCCGACGGGAATAGCCAGCCTCTGGCACTCTGCCCACAGCGGATCGTAATAAGGATCGCTCCACTTCCGGCCGTTTACATGATTGGGCCGCATGAGAATGCTTCTAAATCCCAGCTCTTTCACTATGCGGCGAGTTTCCTCGACCGCCGAAGAGACATCGTGGGGTGCGACGATGGCGGCGCCATACATTCGTTGCGGCGCCACTTGGCAGAAATCCGACATCCAGTCGTTGTAGGCTTTGGCAATGGCCGTGGCCAACTCGGGGTCCAAACCGTCCACCGCAAGCACGAACAAACCTCGGCTGGGATACAGAATTGCCACATCGAGCCCCTCTTTATCCATCGCCCGCAATTGGGCGATGTTATCGAAATTGCGCGCCTCTTCCTCAGGGTATCGCTGCGCTAGAATCTTTTCACGGATCGGACGCAGCGCAGGAATTGGCTTTTCCGGAGCGCGGGGCATGATCTTACCTTCGACTTGGACGCCAAGATCTCGCTTATGCCGGTTGAGACCGATTGGCGCGCGATCGGCGAATTTTTTATCTATGTAGTCTTGCCACAGATCGCACGGCTCAACGACGTGCATATCGGAATCCATCGCTTTATATCCGTGCTTCATGCTTTGTCCTCGGCAGGTTGCTAAAAAAGATTCATATGCTGAGTTGGGATCATCGCTCGGCTCTGAGATCTTTTGGGGTTTTGATTTATACCCCACGTAGCACGATACTCGTCGAGTGAGTTTCTGACGTTGAACGTGGAACCGTTGAACCTTGAACAAAGCCGGTTTAGACCGACTATTTCGTATCGACAAAACTGAAATCGAATACCTGATCGGCCGAGATGGAACTACTTAGCTCCAGGCTTTTCCTGGTGAAATCGAGTACGCCATTGATCCACGCTTGGCTAGGACGGCGCTCGTCGGCAAGCACGGTGCGATGCCAGTCGAACATTTGTTCGGCCAAAGATGCATCGCTCATTTTTAGCTCGGAGGCGATAAATTTTATCGAATCACTTCGATGTTGGCGATAATATTCTATTCCTCTTAGAGTGGCTATTACGAAAGCTTGAATATCGCCGCGCCGCTTTTTGATTAAATCGTCCGTGACTCCGATGCCACCGATGGGATAGTGCGGCAAGTAATCGCCCGAGAAGGCGAGTTTGTGAAAACCATCTCGGTAAAGCATAAGGCTGCGCGGCGGACTGTAGATCGCTGCCGAGATTCTACCGGTTTTAAGGGCGAGATGAAGATCATCCTGCCTGCCGAGCGCCAGAATAGTGACGTCCTTGTCCGGGCTTAATCCGTTGCGTTCGAGGATGAGTCGGGTGATGTGCTCGAATGTGCCGCCGCGGGTGGAGATGCCGATCTGCTTTCCTTTAAGATGCTGAAAATTCTGAATTTGCCGCTCGGAGATCAGATCAAAGGTCGGTTTGGCCGTGATCACGGAAACCAGTTTCACCGGTACGCCGCGCGCCGCCGCGGCTAAAATCGATCCGGACGCGGTGGAGAATTCCACCGAATTTCCAAGCACGGCGCGAACACCCAAGGCGCCGGCTATCAAGATGATCTCCACCTCCAACCCCTCTTTTTGGTAAAACCCTTTCGCCTGCGCCATCTTCAAGGGCAAGGTGACGATATCAACGGTGGGGATCGCCAGGCGAACCTTCTTGAGCTGGGCAAAGGCTGCGCTCGCAGTTAAAGACACTACAAGGGTTGTCAGAAGCAATAAACGTTTGTTCAGCATTTCTTCTTTCTAAATTGCACCGCGCACCTGGTCGATGATCGCCGCGGCGTTCTCCGGCAATATATCGCCGCGCCATGCAACATGACCATCGGGACGAACCAAAACTAAATTACACTCATAAATATCGCGCACCTTAGGTTCGTCGATCTTGAGCGTTACAAGCGGCAAGTGAAACCGGCTCGCGGCCTCCGTCAGGGTAATCGTGCTGTCGCTGCCGGACAGATTCATCAATGTGAAACCTTTGCCGAACAGATCGAGCGTCGAGCGCCCGTCCCGCAGCCTTACGTGTGGCGCGCGCGCTCCCGGCCAAGTCGATGGCACATACATACCGTGATCAAGTGGCGGCGGCTCGGTGCTGTCTGAAACGCAAATCGGCGAGTTTTCGTACCGGTAGCCTAGTTCGATGCCGGCTGAATCATGCTGAAATTCCTTGGCTCGGGTTTGCAGAATTGCCGCCCGCGCTTTTTCGCGAAATTGTTTTCCTTCATCGCTGTCGTCCCCAATCTTGGGCGAAAAAGGCGTTTGGGTGTCGAAGCTGGCGCGCATCTCGGCAGCTTCGTTGACGTTGATCATGGCGATGGGCTTGCGCTCCACTGTGTAACTGTCGAGCAAACGAGGGCCGCCCCAACCTTGGAGCACCGCCGCCAATTTCCATCCGATATCGACAGCATCGCCGACACCGGTATTCATGCCGAAGCCGCCCGCCGGCCAGTTGAGATGAGCCGCATCACCGGCGAGAAAAACCCGGCCGTGTTGATATTTTTCAGCGACCACGCAATGACCGGTCCAGGGGCGCACGGCAAGCAATTCGAAAGGAATACTTTCGCCCAGGGCATAGCGGAGTTTTTCCGGCGCATTGAAAGATTCCAGGTCCTCCTGCTTGATGTTGCGCACGTTTAGCCGCCACAACTCTTTGCCGTCTACTGCGGCGATGGCGCCGTTGATTTGAGAATTGATGATTTGATATTGCACCGCCGGACCAAACTTGATGTGGTGCAATAGCGGCGATCGAAACAATACAGCGACGTTCATCCCCTGTGAGAAAACTCCTTGATATTTTATATCCAGCGCGCGCCGGATATTGCTGCGCCCACCATCGCAACCGACCAGATAATCCGCGCTGATGGTTTCCTTGCGTCCGGTTTTCTGGTCGAGGATTTCGGCTAAGACTCCACCCGTGTTTTGTTCAAACGATGCGAAAGAAGTCTGGTATCGAATCTCGACTTGCGGCAGCGAGTTCGCGTGAGCATGCAGCACCGGGTCGAAGTAGGGTTTTGAAATCCACAGTCTTCCCTCGGGACTATGTGGCGAGCGCGACTCCGGAGCGCCGTTGCCCGGATGATCGAAGCGGGCGATTTCAAAGCCGTCCATGCGCGTGACAAACACATAATTGCGCGGATAGTCGGTGGGATAGCCGGACTCAAAGCGCATGCGATCAGCGATGCCCCAGCGCCGCAAGTGTTCGCAGGTGCGGGTGTTGGCGAGATTGGTGGTCGGAAATTCGACCGTGCCGTCGCTTTGCTCGACCACCAGGCAGGGGATGCCGCGCCAGCCCAATTCGATGGCCAGCGCTATGCCGACGGGGCCGCCGCCGGCGATGAGCACGGGATAATGGGTCATCGCATTTTGCTCGTCATAGTGTCACTGTCGCGCCGCTTTCTTGACGAAGCTGAAATCGAAAACCTGATTGATAGAGATATCTTTTCCGCTATCGCCCAGGCTCTTCTGAGTGAAGTCGATGGCGCCTTTCATCCAGGCCTCATCGGCGCCGCCATCGGCTGGAAGCCGGCTCAAGTACAGTTCAAAAAACGCTTCCGCCAGCGCCTGGTCTTTGATGTTGAAATAATCGCTCAAAATTTTCATCGCCTCGGCGCGGTTTTGTCTGGCAAAGTGCAGCCCGCGCACGCTTCCTTTGACGAACGCAAGCACCTCCGCCGGATTGGTTTTGATTTTCTCGTCAGTCGCGCCGATTCCACCGCTTGGATAGGTCGGCATGTAATCGCCGCTGTAAGCGAGCCGGGTGAAACCCTCGCGCTGCAAGATCAATGGCCGCGGCGGTGTGAACAGGCCAGCGGCGATACGCCCGGCCCTGAGGGCGAGAACCGTTTCTTCCTGCGCGCCGACCACGATGGTGGTGACGTCTTTGTTCGGTGCGAGGCCGTTTTTCTGCAGCAGCAATTGCATCAACAGATCGACCGCTCCGCCGCGTGACGAAATGCCGACGACTTTGCCTTTTAGATCCTGAATCGTTCGAATCTGCGGTTGTACCACGAGATCGAATTGAGGTTTGGCGGATGCAATGAAGACGAGCTTGACAGGAATTCCGCGCACAGCGGCGGCAATGGTCGAACCCGAAGAAGATGTATAATCGACTGAGCCGCCGAGCAGCGCCTGCATGCCGACCGCGCCGCGAATCATAATTACTTCGACATCGAGCCCTTCGTCACGATAGAAGCCTTTTACATGAGCGATCCTAAACGGCACCTCGGCGATAGAGGCCGCGCTGACGGAGAATCGAACCTTTTTGAACTGCGCCGAAACCGGCGAGGCGATGGTGATGAACAGAGTAGCGGCCAATAAAACTGTCTGCTTTATTCCCATGGTGCAACCTCCCCCGCAAGTAAACACACGGTAAACAGACCTGTCAACATACGATGCATCGCGCTTGACGCGAATGCCAGGCTGTCGTAAGGACATGGCACACAGTCATGAAATTAAAGCTCATCATCTTGATTGGCGCGCTCCTTCAATTGATTCTCTGGACCGGCGTTCAGGCTCAATCGATCCCTAAGATCCGCATCGGTTATCCTTCGATCAGCTCGCGACAGGCGCAGCTCTGGGTGGCCAAAGACGAAGGGATCTTTCGCAGGCATGGACTCGATGTCGAGCTGATATTTCTACGTGGCGGACAGATAGCGATTCAGGCCCTCACCGGCGGCGATCCACCCCTGGTTACGATCGGCAACGTCATCATCGCCAATTTGCAGGGCCACGATATCGTCCTCGTAGGCTCGGTGGAGAACTCCTATGATCAAAGCGTTTTCGCTCGCCCCGGAACGATGACGCGGATGGAACAACTCAAGGGCAAAAGATTCGGCATTAGCGGCTTCGGATCGGCCACGCATAACGCGGCGCTGATTCTTTTCAAAAAATTCAATCTCGAACCCAGCAAAGATGTGGTGTTCGTGCCCACCGGCACCGGCCCCGAGCGTCTCGCCGCCATGAGCACTGCACGTATCGACGCGACTTTCTTCAACCCATCGGAAGTGCCGCAAGCTTTGAAAGCGGGATTTGTCGAAATCATCCAGATGGCCGACATCGGATTTGAAGTTCAGGGTAGCGGGTTGGCGACCTCGCGCAGCTACATCAAAGCCAATCGAGAAGTCGTCAAGTCGGCGCTCAAGGCCTATGTCGAGGGGATCTACTTTGTCTTTGCCAACAAAGAACCGACGTTAAGAACCCTCGCGCGCTACATGCGTACCAGCGATCAGGAGGTGCTCGACTATTCCTATGAGCATTATCTGAAAAGAACGCCGAAGAAGCCGTATCCAACGATGAAAGGTATTCAGAATCTTATCGACATGTCGGCGCCGCACGTGCCCCAGGCGAAAACCGCCAAACCGGAGCACTTTGTTGATTTAACATTTCTTCAGGAGCTCGAGAAGGAAGGATTCTTCGAAGAGATGGGAAAACGATACAGATAAGAAAGACCGTTCCAATCGTTCCAGCGGTTCCATGGTTCCAATCGTTAAGACGGAAGGACCAAGGAAGGGATTCAGGTATTCGACGTTGGAACGTCTGGAACGATTGGAACGGCTGGAACGTATTTTCTATAATTTCAGTAGCCGCCGCGCGTTGCCCTGCAAGATAGCGTCTTTGTCGGATTCGGAGCAACTCAAGGCTTGCACCTTCTCCACCGCGAGCCAATCGCCGAGCGTATACGGATAGTCGGTCCCGACCATGAGACGGTCGTTGCCGACTTTGGATCTCAGGTATTCCAGGGTATCGACGTCGTATACCAGCGTGTCGAAATAGAGGTTCTTTAAATAAGCGCTGGGCGGCTTGGCCGATTGCGCCGGCCGAACATTTTGGCCGGTCACGAATTCTTTGTCGAAGCGACCGAGATGGTACGGCAAAAAGCCGCCGCCGTGGAGAGCGCATAATTTTAAATCAGGAAAACGATCGAACAAGCCGCTGTACAACATATAGCCAAGGGATAGCGTCGAGTCGGCTGGATTGCCGCACACGGCGTTTAACCCGAAAGCGCCCATTCGCTCGGCTCCGGCGATGTGCTCCGGGTGCATCACAATCATCACGTCGAGTTCCTGTGCTTTAGCCCAAAACGGATCGAACCCTTTGGTGTTGTAGTATTGGCCATTGACGTTGGTGCCGATAAAGGCGCCGCGGAATTTCATATCTATAATGGAATGCTCCAGCACCTTGGCTGCCCGCGCCGCATCCTGGAGCGGAACGGTGGCCATGCCGGCAAAGCGGTCGGGTTCTTGTGTGACTAAATCGTGCATGCAGTCGTTGTAAAGTCTGCACCAAGTTTCCCCATGCTCGCCGGTGAGCCGGTAGCCAAGGCTGTTTGTATTGGCTTCCAGGGTCGCAAGCTCAACCTGGCCCTCGTCCATGATTTCAATCCGTCGTTCGACATCCATTAATGCCGGCTGCAATCTATGTGGTTTGCTGCCGGCAAAGGAAAGAGCGTGGCTGCCCTTGTCTTCAGTGATGTCGACTCCGAGCGCTTTGCCGTGACGCTTGGTTTCTTCGATCAGCTGTTTCGGCACATAGTGATGATGAATGTCGATGGCTTGGTTTTGCATTGCTATTTCTTTCTCGCCTTATGCCGTTGGTTGATCGCCTCCGCTTATTTTCCAAATACACCACTCTTCTCCAGTTCGATCAAATATCTGCGGTCGATCAGTTCCTGCGGCTTAACCGATTTGGCGCGCGGATCGCTCTGGGCTATTTCATCCAAGGTTGCTTGCAGCGCTGACTCGCGGATTTCCAGACGCTGCTCTAGGGCCGCGATCTCTGACTGATAAGAAGCATCGAGAATCTTGGTGTCGCTAACGCGTAGATATTTGCCGAGCACTTTGTAAACAAACGGTTTGTCGGTATGCAGGATTCTCGATGCCTCTGCCATCACGCGCATGAATCGTCCAAACACCGGGCCACGTTTGTTGAGCAAGGAGCGCAGGGTCACGAAGGATGTTGCCGCATAAGGAATGCGCAGTTCGGGGCCATTGATGACGAAGCGATAGCCTTGCGCTACCGCTCTAACGTCGGCAGGCGCCGTCATCGCCGCCGCATCCAGGCCGCCGCTGACCAGGGCCGTCAGCGTCTCCGGCCCGCCGCCGGTTTGAATGGGTTGAATATCCTTGTTGGCGTCCATGCCGAATCGCCTGAGCGCCTGGACGACGAAATAATGCGTATTGCTGCCGATGCGGCCAACGCCTACCCTCTTACCTTTGAGATCTTCCGGTCGTTTGATGTCGGCTTTGCCGAGGAGACTATGAGTCAAGATGTTTTTCACGCCTCCGATAAAGACGATATCGGTGGCGCCTTGAACGTATGCGCGCACATTGCCGATGCCGCCGGTCAATGCGATCTCCGCATCACCGCCTAGGGTTGCGGCGGTCGCAACTCCGGATGACGAAATGAAGATCAGTTGGAAGTCGACATCGTATTTCTTGAATAGCCCGGCTTCCTGCGCGATCCACGGCATCGACTGGGACATGACTTGAGCGGAGTGAAGACCGACGAGCTTGTCGGCCGCATGAAGATGACCAGCAGTCGAAATCAGTGCAAAGATGAGCAAAGATGCGATTCGGTGACAGAGACTTTTGCAGTCGATCATGGTGCTTCTCTCAACACGTAGTTAGAACGCAGCTTCTTCTAGGTCTCAATATCCGATTAGTGAGCTTTGTAAGTGTTTGCGCAACCTACGGCGTACCGACAATAGATGGAGCAGGTCCGGATTGTCAATGTGGACTTCAGGCGGATTTATCGCACCAGCGCTGCAATGGCCTCGACGTGGAATGTGTGTGGAAATAGATCGACAGGCTGGACAGTTACCAGTGAGTACCCCTGTTTGGTCAGGGCGGCGAGATCGCGCGCGAGCGTAGTCGGGTTACATGAGATGTAGAGGATCTTTTCGGCGCCGAGCGCAGCCAGGTCGCCTTCCAGATCTTTGGCGCCACTGCGCGGCGGGTCGAGAACGATTTTTGAGAAGCGCTGGCGCTGCTTTTTCAGTTGCCCCAGTGCGGCGGGAACCGGCGAGCAGATCCAGTGAATATTGGTCATCCCTTTTGCTTCCGCGCTGTGCTTGCCGCTTTCCAAGCCAGGACGATAGCCTTCCACCGCGACGACGTTGCCGACTCGCGTGGCGATGGACTGGGTAAAATTCCCAGCGCCGCTGTATAGCTCGAGCACGCGATCGTCGCGATTGAAATCGGCCGCCGCCAACAGTTCCTTGAGAAGTTGTCGATTGCCTTGGCTGTTGACTTGGGTAAATACGTCGCCATCGACTCGCACGCACAGGCCGTCTTCAGGAATTACTGATACCGCCACTTCTCCCCATCTTTGGCGCCAGTCACGCCCGCGCACAATCAAGCCATTGATCAACTGGTTTTCTTCCAGCAAGCGTCCGCAGGTCGACCTGTCGCGCGAGTTAAACGCGCCTGCTGATTGCCCTACGATGACGATTTCGTTCGGTTGATCGCCGGTGACAACCTCCAGATGCTCGATATCGGTGATCAACTCCTCGCTCCACCGCCGCAACTGTTCTATGAGACCATTGAGCTTGTCATCGGCGATCAAACACCTGTCAATCTCGATCATGTGGTGCGAAAACGAAGTAAAGAAGCCCAGACGTTTGGATCCATCCCGTTGCAAGCGAATACGTCGCCGGTAGTTATAGGTAAGCGGGGAAGCAATGATCGGTTTGAGTTCGAATCCCTCGAGTTTGCCGATGCGCCGCAGCGCGTCTTCAACACTCTTCTGCTTTGCGCCTAGCTGGCTCTCGTAGCCCACGTGCTGCCAGGGACAGCCGCCGCACTGAGCTACATACGGACAGGGCGGTTCCTGACGCAGGGATGATGGCCTTAGTATCCGGACTATTTCGCCGACCGAATATCGCTCCTTCGCTTCGACAATACGCGCGGCGACGGTATCGCCGGGCGCTGTCTTGGGAATCATCACTGCCTTTCCCTGATGGCGCCCGATTCCATACGGGCCATATGAAAGCGCGTCGATATCTAGCGTGAGCTCATTTTTCGCGTTAGTCTGTACCATTAAGTTCGCAATCTTAACTGACTCTTGGATCCTCTACTGACTATACAAGCTGTGGACGATGTTGCCACTGTGGGAGCTGCTTAGTCGATTAGGGAACGCATCTGATGGAAGCACAAGACGATCCGCGCCTTCAAAAAGGTATTGACGAGTTTAATCAGCAGCTCTTCTTTGAGTGTCATGAAACCTTGGAGGAGCTTTGGTTGGAGGAGCGCGGCGAAGATCGGAAGTTCTATCAAGGCATCATTCAAATCGCCGCAGGTTATTTCAAATTACAGCAAGGCGTACCCGCCGGAGCGATCAAGCTTTGGCGCATGGGACTGGAAAAGATCGAGCCCTACAGCCCGGTCTATCTGGGCGTCGAGCTGGCCTCCTTCAGCGCAGCGGTCAAGCGAAATCTTGAAGAGCTGGAAACGATTCAGAAAAGCGGGACGGATTCTCCGGCTGTCACCGCTCCTACACTCTGCCGCGTCAGTTAATCATCGCACCGCATGATTCGCTGCCTCGACGTTCGCAAAACCTACCGCCAGGGCGATAACGAAGTTACCGTCTTATCCGGAATTACCGTCGATATTCCGCAGGGTCAGTTCTCGACGATCATGGGCCCGAGCGGGTCGGGGAAGAGCACGCTGTTGCATCTTATGGGCGGCCTGGATCGTCCCAGCGCTGGAGATGTTCTGGTGGGTGAGCGGATCATATCGCAAATGGCGGATGATCAAGTGACCCTTTTCCGCCGAACCCAGATCGGCTTTGTATTTCAATTTTTTAATCTACTGCCGACTCTGACGGCGCTGGAGAACATCACTCTGCCTTTCGTGCTCGATGGCCGTCCTAGAGCGAAGGCCGCTCAGCGAGCACAGTTTCTTCTCGACAAGGTTGGCTTGGCGCATCGCCGATCCCACTTGCCTGAAGCGTTGTCCGGTGGGGAAATCCAGCGATTGGCGATCGCTCGAGCTTTAGCCTTCGAGCCGCCGATTATCCTGGCGGACGAACCCACCGGCAACCTGGATTCAAAAAACGGCGAGATTGTTCTCAACCTTTTGCGCCGGATCAACCAGGAGGATCGCTGTACCATAGTCATGGTCACCCACAGCCCCGAGGCTGCCAAGGTCGGCGACCGAACCATTTGCCTGCATGACGGCCTCATCGAGAAAGATTTCTGATGTTGCGCTTGCTTGAAACCGTCTCATGGCGCCATCTGAAACTGCACCGGCTGAGAACATTCTTGACGTTTCTCGGCATCGCTTTGGGTGTGGCGGTCATCGTTGCTATCGCCATCGTCAATAAATCCCTGACCACATCGTTTCAGTCGACCATCGATCAGATTGCCGGCAAGGCTGTGTTGCAGGTCGCTAATGGTGAAAGCGGCATTCGTGAAGATCTTTTCCCGGTGATTCGGGATACGCGCGGCGTCCAGGATGCGGCCGCGGCCGTGGATGGCTTCTTACCTGTAAGCGCGGCAGCCGAACGCCTTTATGTTTATGGCGTAGACTTGCTGACCGATTTTGCCATCCGCGATCATCAGTTTACCGGCGCCGGCTTTGATTTCGACCAGGCGCTTGATTTCATTGCCGCGCCTGACTCGATTGCCGTAACTGAAACTTTTGCCCGCCGTCTCGATCTCAACTTGGAGTCTCCGCTCACCGTGATCACCAGCCGAGGGAAGCAGACCTATACGGTACGCGCGTTGTTGAAGGAGGAAGGAACCGCCAAAGTATTCGGCGGCAACTTTGCTTTGATGGATCTACCGGTAGCACAGAGGGCATTCGGCAAACAGGGAAAGCTCGATATCGTCGATCTCACCATCGAGCCAGGCGCAACCGCCGAAGATGTGCAGCAGAGATTACGTCAGCGTCTGCAAGGAATGGCCGATGTTGAACGGCCGCGCAAACGGGGCGAGCAGATCGAATCCTTATTAACGTCTTTTCGGGTCGGTCTATTCTTCGTCAGTCTGATTGCGCTGTTTGTCGGATTCTTTCTCATCTACAACACCGTATCGGTTTCGGTGGTGCAGAGAAAAAGAGAAATCGGCGCCTTGCGCTGCATCGGCATGAGACGCGGTGAGTTGCTCCGCTGGATTATCTCAGAGGCTCTAATCCTTGCTCTCGTCGGCGCGCTGGCGGGCTGCGTGTTTGGATGGCTGCTGGCCCAGGCGGCGTTGGTCGCAGTCGGCGAAACTGTGCGCAATCTGTTTTCGTCGATTGCCCTGACAGCCGGCGGATTGACCTTGCAAGAGCTGGCGTTGGCAGTTGCCAGCGGCGTCGGAGTGGCCGTCCTCGCTGCCCTTCATCCCGCCCTCGAAGCCGTGCGCATGAGTCCGTTGGAAAATGCCCGGCAAGCCGCCTGGCGTCCCGGATTTCACGGTAGAAATTCCTTGGCTACCCGCCTTGGCGTAATCTGCCTTGTGCTATCTCCAATGCTTATTTTTTTCGCTGCCATTCTGCAGAGCCCCATCCGACAGTTCAGCGCTGGGGTGATCGGCATGCTGATTTTACTGCTTGGCTTGGCATTTCTTTGCCCGCTGATCATCAACTCCTGCGTTAAGTGGTTCTGGCGCGCCGACATAATTATTCCCGGCTTTTCCTGGGCGGAAACCAGGCTCGCATCCGATAGCCTGCGAAAAAACCCGATCAGATCTGGCATCACGGTGGCTACGATCGTGATTAGCCTTGCCGCAATCTTCACCATCGCCGCATTCGTTAACAGCGTGCGTGGATCCCTGCTCGCCTGGATCGATCAAATGGTCACCGCTGACCTGATCGTCAGCTCCGGCGCGCGCACGGCGGGGCCAAAAAATGTGCCGCTTAGGGAAGATCCCTTACCAGGTCTTAAATCGGTGCCGGGTGTCAAGATCGTCGATCTCTATCGTTTGATCCGTTCGACGTACAATGGAATGCCGATTCTGATCGAATCGTTTTCAGCGGTGGAATCCGCTAGCGTGCGCAGTCTGCCGACTCCCGGAGGAGACGGCAAGAAAGCGTTGAGCGAAATGGCCGCGGGTAAGGGCGTTATCGTTAGCGAGAGCTTCCAGAGCAAGTTCGGCAAGGGCGCCAACGACACCATCGAGCTTGCCACTCCGGCCGGTCTCATTGCTTTCAAGGTGCTGGGCGTTTACATCGATTATTCTTCCGATATCGGCAGCGTCTTGATCGATCGCGGTTTGTACAAGAAGTTTTGGCAGGACGAGTTGGTAGACGCGTTTGATATATGGTTGGAACCAGGCGCCGATCAAAGCGTCGTTATTGAAAAGATCAAGGAAGATTATGGCGAGCAGTACGAGCTGTTCATCAGCACACATCGGCAGCTAAAAGAGTCGGTGGTGCGTATCATGGAGCAATCGTTCGTGGTCAACTATGCCGTCGAAATTGTTGCCGTGGTCGTGGCGGTCTTTAGCGTCATCAACACTTTGTTGGCTTCGGTTCTGGATCGCGCGCGAGAGATCGGCGTGTTACGCGCCATCGGCGCGACGCAAGCTCAAATTCGCCGGATGATTATCTTCGAGGCTGCATGGATCGGTCTCATCGGCGGGTTCTTGGGTTTGATCGCCGGCACCATCATGTCCTACCATCACGTGGTTTATAACACGAAAGTACTGACCGGTTGGACCTTTGAATACTACTATCCCTATCATCTGTCGGCGCTATCGATTTTTATATCTGTGATTCTTTGCCTGCTAGCCGGCTATTGGCCGGCCAAACAAGCCGCCGCCACGCCGATCGTCTCCGCCATCGGTTATGAGTGAGCGAATTAGGAATCTCAACCGTGCGTACTCTGTGTCTTTGCTGGTGCAAGAATCAGAGTTATTTACCGCTGAGGCGCAGAGGCCGGCGACTCGCAGAGTCTCGAAACGAAATCCGTGCGAACTCTCTGCAGTGTTAAGATCCGAGCATGACGATATGGAGGCGCTGCGGGAGTTTTGGAAACGACCCTCTGCGTTCTCTCCGCCTCTTCCGTGAAAAGTCTTCTGACATTCTGGGATTTACGAAGTTGGCAGCTCGGTAAACGTCACAAAACGGGCGCGGCGGTTTTTGACCCGGCAGTCTTCGTTCGGATCGAAACACGCGGGCGCTTCTTTGCCGTAACTGATCGTGACCAGTCGATCGGGCGCGATGCCTTCCTGCACAAGAAAATCCCTGGCCGTTTGAGCGCGTTTGGCGCCCAACGCCAGATTATATTCGGCTGATCCGACGTCGTCACAGTGTCCTTCGACTTCAACCCGGGCCAACGGATTGGCTTTCATCCATTCGGCATTCTTCTTGAGGATAGCCTCGGCCTCGGCTTTCAGATCGACGCTATCAAATTCGTAATAAACGTCTTGCAGCGCCGCTCCTGAAGGAGTGATAACGGCAAGGCCGCGGCTCAACGCCTCCATAGCCGACGGCGAATATGAGGCTCCCTTCAGGAGTTCCGGCGGCATGAAGTTTGTGGCAGTGACTGCCGGTCCGCTGTCGGAGCTCGAGCAAGCAGAGGAAAGGCTAAGGAGAATGAGCAGGCCGGCCAAACGAGTTAAAAATGTCATCGAGAGAAGAGGATTATGAGTTGCTTAATCAAGATTTTTCAGGCGAAATCACCGTCCTGAGCATCGTGGATAGTTACCGTTAGGTTGTCAAGTTTTTTCGGCCCGTAGAGACAATTCCTCCGGCGCGCTACGACGCCATTTGGCTCTCTCGCTCATCTGAAGCGCAGATATCTCCAAAAAGTTCCACAAACCGCCCCGAAGCCGTCGATCGTAACGTCGACAATGCTTGCGGTTCGACTTGGCACCAGAGACTGATGAAACTCGTCCGTTATTGCCCAGACGAGCGCAAGAAATATGGTCAATACCGCGGGGCGCATGGAACTTTTGCCGCTACTCTCTGCGTATAAAGCGCGATAGAGCAATACGGCTAGGACAAAGTATTCGAACCAATGACCGAGCTTGCGAACGACAAATTGCACGAACGACACTTGTTCCGGAGTGACGCCTGGGAAGAGCCAGTGCAGCAGCGGTCCCAAAATCCGCGAAGATTGCGGCGCTGCAAAGTGCTCGGTGGAAAATAAAAATATGACGCAGGCCCACAGGAGCACCGGTAGCCATTTATGAATGAACTTGATGCCGTTGTGCTTGCTCAATTGATTCACAAGTTAGCTAAGAGAAGAAGAACGGGAGCTCGGTTTGACCAGTACAGCATAGATGAGCGCTGTCACCCAACACAAACTGATCAGTGCCCACATCAGTGGACTGTAGCTTTGGGTGCGATCGTACACAGCGCCGGCCATCACCGGACCTATGACGCTACCCCACATGTAAAGAAAGCTCATGCTGCCGCGAACTTTGGCGAAATTATTCCGGCCAAAAAAATCGCCTACGGTCGCCCACGTAACGGGAAAAAGCCCTTCCACTACGGTGAAGAGCACCAGCGCCAGCCAGAGTTGCCATTCCACGGTGTATGAAAACAGCAAATAGACCGACAAGCTTGCAATGATCATACACGTGGCCATTAGCCTGGGCTTGTTAAGGCGATCGCCGAGCCAGCCGATTGTGAGATGCGCCGGCATGCCGAGCAAAGCGATAAACGCCAGGAAAAAGGCGGCGCGCTGCTCGGTCAAACCGCGCCAAACCAGGATTGGCACGAAATGGACCAGGACACAGCTGGAGCAAACTACGCGTAGCGTCGTGGCGACCGCGAGCAACCAGAACTGGCGCGAGCGTAAGGTTTGCTGCAGAGAAAAATTTGCTTCCTCACCGGGGTGGGTTGATCCTTTTGCGTCGGGTGTTTTGGGCAACGGCTCGCCATCCGGCAACAAGCCCATACTCTCCGGCGAGCGGCGCAGCAGCATGGACAGGGGCAGACCACCGAGAAGAAAGGCCACTCCGGCGCCGATCGCGGCGCTGCGCCAACCCCACGTGTGCACGGCGTAAGCGAGAAACGGAGTGAACAGGGTGCCGCCAAGCGCGATGGAACCGCTGGTGAGCGACATGGCCAGAGCTCGTTTGCGAATAAACCAGCTGTTGGCGACCACCATGGTGGCATCCATAAACCCGGCTTGGTAGGAGAGCGAGATGATCCCCATGTAGACAATCAGCAGAGCGGTATAACTGTGCACTCCGGCCAGGAGCATATAGCCTATACCGGCCAAAAGAGTTGCGACAAAAATTACCGGCCGCGGTCCATACCGGTCGATACAATAGCCAGCCACCGGTCCTTCAATCGCGCCTTGAGCGCGCGCCAGAGAGAAAACCAACGAAGTCGCGGCCCGTGAGAGGCCTAACTCTTGAGTGATGGGTAGAAAGAAAACGGTAAAACCGTATGCATGTAGCCCGCCGCCGAGAAGGCGGATAGCGCAACTGACGCCGACCATGCGCCAGCCATAAAATAGACCGGCCAGCCGGTCGCGAAGTTCGCGAAGCATCGATCAATCAAAGGCAGAGCTTAATATTGGAAGGACGGCCTCAGAGAGCGTTAGAGCCGGGATTTGTAGCATTCATAAAAGTAGCTGACACATGATTATGATGTCAACGCGCGTAATGAATCGGTGATGTATGGATCTGTGTGTAAATTCGAATTGGGGAGAGAGGATGGGAGAAAATGACTTTCACATTTGGGCGAGAAGAGAGGATTGGGAGGTGGTTAAGGGAAAAGCCTAAGTCATTTTTAGATTGGGAAAAAATAGAAGGGGTGCTAACTCCAGAGTTGTGCAACCAACACAAACAAGAGGAGGGCACCCCGATGCTGCTCGATCAAGCAACGTCAAGAAATGTATCGCGAGCTCTTAATGAGATCAACGGTTTTGATTGGGAGGGAGACTTTAAACCGATGGCGCTCCAGGTGCTCAAAGAACTGGTGCAGAAGCAGCTCGAAGAAGATATGGCCGAGTACTTAGGGCTGTCTCGTTACGAGCATGCATTGGATCGACCGGACTACCGCAATGGGTATTACATAAGGCATCTGCTGACCGAGATGGGTGATTTAGAACTGTTAGTGCCGCGCCGCCGCAAAGGCGGTTTTCCGACCAAGCTCTTTGAGCGCTATGCCCGGCGCTGCCGCTCAGTGGATAGGGTTCTGTTGGCGTGTTTTTGTTTGGGACTGTCCACCCGCAAAGCTGCCGCGGTACTGGCGCCGGTTTTGGGCGAGAAGGTCTCGGCCTCGACCATTTCACGCATTGCGCGGGGGTTGGATCAAGAGGTCAGTCGTTATCACGACCGCTCGCTCCAGGATCGCTACCGCTATCTGTTCTTCGATGGTGTGGTGTTAAAGAGCAAGGGAGCGCTTAAGGTGCAAAAGAAAATCCTCCTTTGCGCCTTCGGCATCACCGTCGAAGGCCATCATGAAATGATCGACTTTTACCCGGCCGCCAGTGAGTCGGCGGCCTGCTGGGAAGCTTTCTTAGCCGATCTCTACAGAAGAGGACTCAAAGGGAGCCAGTGCCAGTTGATGGCTACTGATGGCGGCACGGGACTGCATCACGCCTTACAGATCATTTATCCCAAGCCCCTGCTACAGCGCTGCTGGGCGCACAAAACCAGAAACGTCTTAGATAAAGTGAAAAAGAAAGACCAGCCGGCGGTCAAGACGGCTTTAAACCGGATCAGCCATGCGGCCAATCGCCGAGAAGCGGCTCAGGCTTACTGGCGATTTTCCTCACGTTGGAGAAAGGCTTATCCCAGAGCGGTGGCTTGCTTAAAGAAAGACTTCGATCAGCTGCTGAGCTTCTTTGCCATCAAGAACTCTAAGCTGTGGAGCCGCTTAAGGACCACCAACTTAATCGAACGGACCTTTCGAGAAGTCAGACGAAGAACTCGCCCCATGGGGGTGATGGCTCATACCCAGAGTTTACAAAGAATCGTCTTCGCTGTGTTTCATCACTTGAATACTAACTGGAGTATAAACCCCGTCGAAGATTTTACACACAACTCTTGACGCTACCAATGAATCTACCTGACGAGAGTAGGTCCTGGGAGCTTGACTGAGGCTGCTCAAAAGACCTCAGAGGCAAGGCGCGCGAAGTTGGATGAGCTGAGACTTTCTATGAGCCCTGTCAAGCCCCATCGATTTTATTTCACGCTGCCTGGCGCATTTTCTGTCGTGCAATGTTGGCCAAGTGATGGGTTTCGTCATAAGGTTTATGATCTCTCCACAGCACAAAAATAATTTTCAACCACTTCGCTCCCAAAGCCCGAAGTGCTTGGGGATGGCTGTGTCCTCTGGCCCGTTGGTCTCGATAAAAGGCCTTGGCCCACTGGCTGCGGTTTATCGAGATAAAAGCAAACCAGTAGACGGCGTAGCGCAATTGTTTGTTACAAGAAAACCGAAACTCAACAATGCGACTCTTGCCACTCGATTTGGTCACCGGGACTGCTCCCGCTTCGGCCTGAAGGTGCTTAAAGGATTCCCATCGAGCTGGGGCATCTCCCAGCTCGGCCCAAAGGGCCGGCAGCAACGTTCCGCTTTTCCCTCCCGGCAGCTTCTCCACAAGCCTAGCGGCCGGTGTAGAGGCGAAAAAACGTTCGACCTTGTCGCTGTACTTCTCTATGCTTCGCAGCGAAGCCTCAAGCTGATCGAGCAGCACTTCGAGCAACTGCGCCTTGGCTCTGACGACGTGATCGGGAACCACAAGTTGCGGCTTTTTCAGCTCCTCCCACAGCTTGGCACTGCGTGCTTTACCAAGATGAGGATGCTGCTGGGCAAATCGGCTCCACTGCTTACGGCTAAGCTTCGAGAGCGCCGTTGGCGTCGAATACTGCTTGAGAAAGTCTACTGCTATACGAGCCTCCAGATCCCCAAAAACCTCCACCGGTCGAGGATAGTACTCCTTGAGAGTGAACTTGAGCTGATTGAGCAAACGCGTTTTGTGACGCACCATTCTTTGCTGATCCCGGGTAAGCAGCTTAAGCTCCTGGGCCTGCTCAGAGCTTGGCCGAAGGGGCCTGAGGTGACCGTGGTCGGTCCGAAGAAAATCCGACAGTACCCAAGCGTCAAAGGGGTCGCTCTTGGATTGACTCATGCGAAACCGGTCCCGAGCACGATCCAAGACCTTGGGATTGACCGGATAAACCACTACCCCATGATCCAAAAGAAAATCCACAATGCGCCCGTGCGGCTTCTCGATCGCCGCCCACAGCTCCACCTGCTCAGCTCTGCTCTGATTGAGCCAATGCGCCAACTCCGCCAGCCCTTCAGGGTTCTCTTGGACTTTCATCTCCATTACCTTTATCCCGTTCTCGTCGCCACCGTAGAGCTGGTGTACTCGGTCTGCCCAATCTACTCCCAGATAATATCGTGGCACTTTGTTGTCCTCCTTCTTTGCTTACTTTACTCCAATAGCTGTGAACGGAACGTTAGCCTTATATCGGTCCTCGACGGGACAACTTTCCATAGAACTTTTGACTCCGTTCTTTTGCTGGTCGGGACAGTCTCAGCTAGATCCTCTAACGGAATCGCGTACGTAAGGTCCTCTAACCAGCAAGCTTCTTGGACGACAATGCAATATCTATCATCGAGTATGACTACAGTAATATAAGGCGTACGCTTCAGTACGTTGAAGCGATCCGAACGAGTGCAGCGAAACCTATGAGGCTGATTCAGCAGCCGACAGGTTAGCGCGCTTCGGCGGGGCCATCATTGCATAGAGGCAGCCCGCGATCACCGACAGCGCGATATACACCGACATCATCGGCGCATAACTTTGATATCGATCATAGATCGCGCCGGTGATGACAGGCCCCAGCGCAGGTCCCCATAAGTAGAAAAAACTCATCGTGCCGCGGATCGTCGCGAAAGATTTTCGGCCAAAAAAATCGCCTACGGTTGCCCAGCCGACCGGAAAGATTGCTTCCATGATCGTAAAGAGTAGAACGAACATCCAGAGTGACCATTCTCCTTCGCCATAGGCCAAGAAGGCAATCGACAGCGCGCCCACGCCCATGCAAGCCGCCATCAGCCGTGGTTTGCTGACATGATCCGCAATCCAGCCGACCAGCAAATGCGATGGTAAACTCATCAGCGCCATCGTCGCCAGCAGCGCCGCGGCGCGCTGCTCGCTCGCGCCTTTCCAGACCATGATCGGCACGAAGTGAACCGTAATCGCATTGAACACGCCAACTCGCGTGGTGGTGGCCAGGATCATGATCCAGAAGGCGGCGGTGCGCATCGCTTGCCGAAGAGTGAACTCAATTTCATCCTCATTAACGTGCCGGTTAGCTTTACGTGTGGTTTTGACCGCCGTCGCGTCTTTCTCTTCCGGCGCGGCACCGTCGGGCGCCAAGCCCATGCTTTCGGGTGAACGTTTGACCAGGAGCGCCACAGGCACGCCGATCAGGATCAATCCGAGGCCGGACAAAAAAGCTCCATAACGCCAACCCCAGGTCTGGACGCTGAAGGCCAGCAGTGGTGTGATCAGAGTACCGCCGATACCGATGGAGCTGCTGATCAAGGTCATCGCCAAGGCCCTGCGCCGGATGAACCAGCTATTGGCGAGGACCATGGGAGAATGCATGAAGCCGGCCGAGAAGGATAATGAGATCACGCCCAGATAGATCGCGATCAAGCCATAATAGGTTTCGACTCCGGCGAGCAGCATGTAACCTACGCCTGACAAGATCACCCCCGCCAGCATCATCGGGCGCGGCCCGAAGCGATCGATTAAGTAACCCGCCAACGGCCCTTCGATGGCGCCTTCAGCCCGGGCTAACGAGAAGACCAGGGAAGTCGCCGCTCGAGTCAAGCCCAACTCTTGGGTGATCGGCAAGAAAAAAATCGTAAAGCCGTAGAGATGAAAGCCGCCGCCGAGCATGCGCATGCCGCAACCCACGGCCACCATCCACCAGCCGTAAAAAAATCCCTTGGATCGAGCCGTGATTTTGTCAAACATATCGTGTGATGGTCCGGCCCGACGACAGTCATCTTCACGACGCGGTTGCTTGGAACTGACGCGCGCCCTGGAGCGGTTAACTGCGCAAGGATCGTTTGGTTTTTGTGCTCTTTTGGATCAACTTCACGCTAGCTGACGGTGAACGATAATGTCAACGTCTGCATCATGTGAGAACGATGCGCTGCTATTTGGCGGGCGGATCGTGTATAAATTAAAGGATTACCGCCTGCAGCATTCATGACACGGAAGGACTGCGAGTGAAAAGACACAGGATCACGTTGATACCGGGCGACGGAATCGGCCCCGAAGTAATGAAACCCACTTTAAAACTGATTGAAGCCGCGGGAGTTAACATCGAATGGGACAGCCACCTGGCCGGCGCCGACGCATTGAAAAAACACCGAACCACGTTGCCGAAGCAGATGATGGACTCGTTTGCCAAAAACAGAGTCGCTCTCAAAGGACCGGTGACAACACCGGTCGGCGAAGGCTTTGCCAGCGTCAATGTCGAACTGCGCCAGAGTTTTGATCTCTACGCCAATCTCAGGCCGATTAAAAATCTTCCCGGTGTCAAAGCCCGCTATGAAAATGTCGATTTGATCGTTGTTCGCGAGAATACCGAGGGGCTCTATTCGGGTATCGAGCACGAAGTGGTGCCCGGGGTGATGGAGAGTCTGAAAATCATCACCGAAAAGGCTTCTACGCGTATCGCCAAGTTTGCTTTTGATTATGCCGTCGCCAACGGCCGAAAAAAAATCGCCGCGGTGCACAAGGCCAACATCATGAAGCTCACCGACGGCCTATTCTTACAATGCGCCAGAGATATGTCACAAAAATACAAAAAGATCGGTTTTAGCGATCTAATCGTCGATAACGCCTGCCTGCAACTGGTTTTGGATCCGACCCGTCTCGATGTCCTATTGCTGGAGAATCTTTACGGCGACATCGTCTCGGATCTGGCGGCTGGGTTGGTCGGCGGGCTGGGAGTAGTTCCCGGCGCCAATCTCGGCGATACCCATGCGCTCTTTGAAAGTGTTCACGGCAGCGCGCCGGATATCAAAGGAAAAAACATCGCCAATCCGACGGCGATCGTATTGGCCGCCACCATGATGCTCGACTACATTTCGGAACCGAAGGCTGCTGCCCGCCTGCGGATGGCGCTGCACGCCGTGCTAGCCCGAGGCGAGTGTCTGACCCGGGATCTCGGCGGATCCGCCAGCACCAGTCAATTTGCCGATGCGATTCGCCGCGAAATGGAAAAGTAATCTTCGCCTTTGCCACTCTCGCAGCTCCGCGCAGCTCAATGTGGTTCGACATTCCAGCTCAACTTATCGCCCTGGCGGCATCCCTTTCTTACGCCGCTTCGGGAATAGCCGCCAAGCGCGGCTTGCGTTACTCGACGCCGATCACGGTCACCCTGGTCTCGGTCACGATTCATGCAGTGACACTGTCGGCCGCCGTGTTGCTGACCGGCGGTATTCCCGCGGTATCGTGGTGGGTGTTGTTCCTGTTTGCTCTTACCGGGACGCTTCAGCCGATCATTCGGCTGTTCACCTACGCCGGTATCCATTACATCGGCGCCTCGCGCGGCACGACCTTGCGCGGCGCGCATCCACTGTTCAGCACATCGTTGGCTATCATCTTTCTTGGCGAACAGGCGACTGTGCCGGTGATCGCCGGCACGGTCCTGATCGTCGGTGGGATTACATTGATCTCATGGCAAACCGAAGCGCAACGCACAACCTTTCGCTGGCGGCATATCGGTTATCCGCTCGGCGCTGCTTTTCTGGCAGGGATCAGCCATCCGCTGCGTCGTTATGCACTGGGTCTGGCCAATGAACCCCTGTATCTCGCCGCGGTAATCGGTGTCGTCGCGCTCCCGTGGCTTGCTAGCTATGTCGTTTTGCCCAGGCAAGGAGCAGAGCAACCGGTCTGGAACCGGCAGTCGATGGGCGCGTTTTTGTTCGCCGGTGTGTTTGAAACTTTGGGAATCGTCTTGGTAATTGCCGCTCTGAGCGCCGGCGCGGTGGTCATCGTCTCGCCGATCGTCGCCACGAGTCCCTTGTGGATTTTATTGGGCACCTGGCTGTTCCTGCGCGGCATCGAAGGCTTAAGCTTGCGCACCATCGCTGGCGCGTTATCTGTCGTCGGCGGAACGATCGCGATATCCCTGGTGCCGTAACCTCCTCTGTACGTTTCGTGTTACCCCAGACAGGTAACCCATTCTCGCGGATAGGCATTCAAAGTCTCGCAGCTTTTTTTCGTGACCACCAAGGTTTCGCCGAATTGCAGTCCCATCTTTTCATCTTCGGTGATGAGGTTGGGTTGGATGACGATTACCATATTTTCGCGAAAAACCATTTCCTTCGAATCATGTCGCTTTCTGGTTTTGGTTTGAAAGATCGGCGGATACTGGTTAACGCCGTGGACCAGATCGTCATAAGTGCTGTAACCGCGCCGGTGAATGATCTCCGCGGCTTCTTCGGCTTCGGTGGTGGTGGCGCCGTCCTTAATCACCCCGGCAAGAACTTGGAAGGCTTCGACGGCCGCGGCGTGCATCTTCTGCCATTCCGGGGTGGGCCCCTCGCCGATGGAAAACGTCCGGTGAATCTGCCCGCTGTAGCCTGAATAGGCGCCGCTGATTTCGGTAATCAGGCAATCACCTTTTTGCAGCTTGCGACTGGACTGGAACTGCGCCGGTACCGGGAAATCCGGATCGCGCATCGGCATGCTGCTCATAAAGTGAATACCGGCGTAACCGCCTCTCTTGAGGTAAGCTGGCTCGATCAGCGCGGCAATCTCGTCCTCGCGCATTCCGGCTTTGAGGTCAGTGGACAATGCCTCAATCGATTCATCGGTTAGCTTGGAAGCAAAGCGGATACGCTCGATTTCCTCCGCGCTCCTGATGGTGCGCATCATCCGCAATTTGCCGCTGAGATCGCTAAAGGCGGCGCCGCGAAATTGCTCCGCGATCTTCACATAGACTTGAAATGGAATCGAACCGACGAGACCGATCCTCTTGGACTCCAAGCCGCGCTCACGGATGAGTTCGAGGACGCTGATGGTGGTGTTCGCTCCGGCCCAGCGCACGTCTTTAATCACAGACATCACTTTGGCCATTGGAAAATGGTTGAACAGCTGCATCAGGATCACCGGCTCTTTGCCGATTTGAAAAAGCACATAGGCTTCGCGGCTGCTCGGCCAATCGCTTAACCAATAGACGTCCGAGGCGTAGCGCCCGCTGCCGTAGACGAGAAGCGCATCGACGTTCTCCTGTTCCATGAGCCGGTAAACCGATTGATGTCTGCTGGCGACCTCCTGATCGGAAAATGTCGGATAGTCGGATCGTTGCCGCATGTGAATGTCCTCCTAAGTGGCTGGGTGATTTGGTTCGATGAACCGGCTGCTGGTTCGCAGCAATTTTTCTATATCGAAAGAATGGTGGAAGCAAATAGGAATCATTGTCCACCGCACGGCATTGCTTAAAGTGAATCAGCGGCAAACTGGACATTTTCCCGTTCGCGTGCGACTCTCCAGATTTGGAATTTTACCAAACAAAACAGGAGATCCACATGAACGCATCGCGTGTCTGGCGTCGAGTTTTTTTCGCGCTGTTTCTGGCGGCGCTGAGCGCCGGCGCCGCCGCTCAGGCGCAGCCGGCCAAGCAGGAATTCAAACCCGAAGTCGGCCAGGAGGGTAAAGACGTGATCTGGGTGCCGACGCCGCAGGAGCTGGTGGAAAAGATGCTCGACATGGCCAAGGTGACGCCGCAGGATTATGTGATCGATCTTGGCTCGGGCGATGGCCGCACCGTCATCACCGCGGCGAAGCGCGGCGCCAAAGCGCTCGGCATTGAATACAATCCCGATATGGTGGAGCTGTCCAAACGCAATGCGGCGAAGGAAGGTGTTAGCGACAAATCCGCCTTCATGAAAGCGGATTTGTTCGAAGCCGATCTCTCCCAGGCGCAGGTCATCACGATGTTTTTGCTGCCGGACATCAATTTAAAGTTGCGTCCCAAGCTGCTCAATCTTAAATCAGGCACTCGAGTGGTTTCGAATTCGTTTACCATGGGCGAATGGCAGGCGGATGAAACTGCCAACGTCAAAAATGACTGCGCCTCCTATTGCACGGCATATCTCTGGATCGTTCCCGCCAAAGTGGACGGTACCTGGCAGCTGTCGCAGGGAGAGCTCACTTTGAAACAAACGTTCCAGATGGTCTCGGGCACCTTAAAGATCGGCAACAAAGTTCTACCGCTAAACGGCAAGATCACCGGCGATCAGATCAGATTCTCGGCTGGCGGCACGGAATATCAGGGCCGGATCAGCGGTAACACCATCGAGGGAAACTCGAAGTCCGGCGGCAGTTTCAAAGCCAGCCGCGCCGGTAAATAAACTTATGCTTTTGGATTCATCGAACTGAACACAGGAGATCATCATGAATATTTTTCGAAGGTCTCGGCCGTTGCTTTTGGCGCTTTGGGTTTCGGTTTTCGCCGCATGTGCCGGTGCTCAGCCGCAGCCGAAAAGCCAAAGCTACGAGCCCAGAGTCGGCCAACAGGGTAAAGATGTGGTGTGGGTGCCGACGCCTCAGGAATTAGTCGATAAGATGCTCGACATGGCCAAAGTGACGCCCAAGGATTATCTGATTGACCTGGGCTCGGGTGACGGGCGCACCGTGATCACCGCGGCCAAGCGCGGCCTGCGCGCGCACGGCATCGAATACAATCCGGACATGGTCGAGCTGTCGAAGAGCAACGCCGCCAAAGCGGGCGTGAGCGACAAGGCGACGTTTGTCAAAGCCGACCTGTTTGAAAGCGATTTCTCTGAAGCCCAGGTGATCACGATGTTTCTTCTGCCGCAGATAAATTTGAAACTCCGGCCAAAGATTCTCGATCTCAAGCCCGGAACGCGCATCGTCTCGAACTCGTTTACGATGGCCGAGTGGGAAGCGGACGAAAGCGCCACGGTCGGAGGCGAGTGCGATCACTGGTGCACCGCCCTTCTATGGATTGTCCCGGCCAAGGTAGAAGGGGCCTGGCAACTACCGCAAGGAGAGCTGAGCTTGAAGCAAACCTTTCAGATGCTTTCCGGCACGATCAAGACCGGCAACAGCGTTGCGCAGATCAGTAACGGCAAGATGATCGGCGATCAAATCGTTTTCACCGCCGGCGGCAATCAGTACACCGGCCGGGTCAACGGGAATGTCATAGAAGGGAAGAGCGGGTCGGGAAGTTGGAAGGCGACACGGACAAAATAAATAAATCCCGTTCACCGATTCAAACGTTCAACGTTCAAGGCCGGGCAAGCCATAGAGGTAAAAGATTCTACTGTTCAAAGTCGGAGTGGAATCAATTCCAACGAGATGGAGGAGTAAACCGAAGGCGGTTCATCGCGAGCGGCCGGAGGAAATCGGCTGCTGGTCCCACGTTTATTCATCGCGCGGTGAACGGGTTGACATGCCCGCGCAGCATCCCATATGTTCGAAGATTGAATATACCTGCGGAGGAAACGAACATGGCGAGCACTGCGACTGATCTGATCATCGATGCCGATGCTCACGTCGTCGAGTCGGATCATACCTGGGACTATCTTGATCCATCGGACCGGCAGTATCGACCGCAACCTTTGGAGAGCCGCGAAGATGCCGGCGTCAAGCTGCAATTCTGGCTTATCGACGGGAAAGTGAGAGGATTTCGCTTCCCGGCTTTTTCTGCCGAAGAGTTGGAACGGCGTTCTCATCAGGTCGGTCGCAAGTTTGCGGACGTCCAAGAGTCTCGTGAAATGGGCAATGTCGACTTGCGCATAGATTATATGGACCAGAGCGGCGTGGACATTCAGGTGCTGCACAACACGATGTTCATTGAGTCTGCGACTGAACGGGTTCCGGTAGAGGTTGCGCTGTGCAAAAGTTGGAACCGCTGGCTGGCTGATATTTGGCGCCAGGGCAAAGGTCGCCTGCGCTGGTCCTGTATGGCGCCGACCCTGAGCATGACCGACGCGCTGGATCAGATTCGCTTTGCCAAGGAGAACGGCGCGTGCGCGGTACTGATGCGCCCGGTGGAAGGCACGCGCTTGCTGGCGGATCCCTATTTCTACCCGGTCTATGACGAAGCGCAAAAGCTCGACATGGCTATCGCCGTTCACATTGCCAATGGCAGCGCCTGGCTCAATGATCTCTATCGCCATCCGGTGCCGATTGCCGCCACCTTGCATCGTTTTAGAATACCGACAGTGGCGGCTTTCAATGATGTACTGCTCAGCGAAATACCACACCAGTTCCCCAAGCTGAGATGGGGCTTTGTCGAAGCCAGTTCGCAGTGGCTGCCTTGGGTGTTGCACGAAGCTAAGAACCGCTTCAAGACTTTAGGGCGCGAATGGCGGGACAACATCGCGCGCGAGTATCGTATGTTCGTGACCTGCGAGAACTCCGACGATTTGCCCTATATCGTAAATGAGGCGGGAGAGGACTGCTTGGTGGTTGGTACCGATTACGGCCATACGGATATATCGAGCGACATCGATGCGATCAAGCTCTTTAGGCAACGAACCGATTTGCCGGAAAACGTGAAACGTAAAATCCTCAGCGACAACGCCCGCGCGCTCTATGCAATCTAAATCTTCAAGGAAAGAGATACTTACGATGAAACACTTGGTGAAGAGGGTTTTTGTAACTGCTATGGTTCTGGGTTTGTGCATCCCCGCCTGGGCGCAGGATATCCCTTTTGTCCCGTCGCCGATGATAGTGGTCGACCGGATGCTCGAGCTCGCAGAAGTGAAGAAAGACGACCTCATCTATGATTTGGGCAGCGGCGATGGCCGGATTCTGATTCAGGCGGCGAAGAAGTATGGCGCTCGCGGAGTCGGAATCGATATGAACCCGAAGCTGGTGGCGGATGCTACCCGCAAAGCCGCCGAAGAAAATGTTAGCCACTTGGTCCGGTTCCGTGCGGCGGATGGACTCACGGTCGATATTTCCGACGCGACGGTGGTAACACTCTATATGTTCAAGTGGTTCAACAATCAGATGCGGCCGAAGTTGCAGCAGCTACAGCCGGGCTCGCGGGTGGTCGCGCATGATTTCGATATCGACGAATGGGTCCCTAACAAGGTAGAAAATGTCGATCCTAAGTCGGATCCGTCAGGCGAGTTGACTCATGCCCGCACACTGTACCTATGGAAAGTTGGAACGTCGGCGCAAATTCCCTAGGATCGAATCATTGCGAGTTAACAACCAGGCCCGAGGGATTTCCTCGGGCCTGGTTGCTTGTAAGATCCACCTTTAACTTTGTTTAGGAGTTTGGCCCTGTCTTTTTCGCAACCCACGATGATCCGAACCGACCAGGTTCTTCAACTGATCTTTCTGCGCTGCCGTTAAGATCGATTTGCCGTTTTCCAACGCTTCTTCGCGCAGGTAACGCAGCTCCGAGCGAAGCTTCTCAGATTGTTCGATCTTTAACTTGATCTGGATCAAGTTAGCCGGGCTTTGCTGGCGCAATTCCGAGATCTCGCCCTCGAAGGCTCGCAACTGCTGTTGAAGGGGAGCGCCCTGGTCTTGGTAGTGAGCTCTGATCTTCTCCAGACTTGCAACTTGCTCGTTCGAGAGATTCAATTCTGTGCGATGCTTCAGCGCGATGCTGATCAGCGGCGCGTCAGCGCCGGACATGCGATGCATCCGCTGACGGTGCGCAAAACCGCCTTTGCCTGCTGATTCATTCTGAGCGAACGTGGCCCATGGCGATGACATGACTGCGCCGGTGGCCACGGTTAAAATGGCAGTGCCAACGATAAACGAACGAACCTTTTTCATAGAGCCCTCCTCGGGTTGAAAGAATTTGAATGGTTAGACGCGCTCTGCGGCGGAAGGTTTACACCATCGCCATTCGTGGTGGATTAGCCCGCGGATTAGCCTAAGGGTAAGCGCTATCGGAATATCCGTCCTCGAGATCAGAGGAGAAAGCGAGGGAGCGAGGTTTGATGGTGGCTAAATCGAGACGTTAGATCCACGCTTGTGCGGCTGTTCGAGGTGAGCTAGATCGGGTCCGATCGGCACGATACCGGTGGGATTGATGTTTCGCTGGCTGTAGTATCCGGCCTTGATCTTCTGGAGATCGAAGGTCTCTCTGATTCCCGGCCACTGATAAAGCTCGCGCAAATATTCTACCAGATGACGATAGTCCTGAATCCGGCGCAAATTGCATTTGAAATGACTGTAGTAAACCAGATCGAAGCGCAGCAGGGTGGGAAAGGCACGCCAGTCCGTCTCGGTGATTCGTTCGCCGGCAAGATAACGAGTCCTGCCTAGTCTCTCGTCCAGGGTATCGAGTCCGTGAAATACTTTTCGCGCCGCTTCTTCGTAGGCCTGCTGGCTTCGGGCGAAGCCAGCGCGATAAACGCCATTGTTCAAGTGTTCGTAAACAAAATCGTTGATCGAATCGATCTCGTGACGCAGTCCTTCGGGATAAAAATCGTACTTCACGTCGGTCCACATGGCGAACGCAGAATTTAGCATGCGGATGATTTCCGATGATTCGTTGTTGACGATAGTGCGACGCTCCCGGTCCCACAGGGTTGGCACGGTCACTTTGCCGCTGTAATCGCCATCAGCCGCTTTATAGACTTGATGCAGGCGAAAAGTACCGTCGGCAGATGGTTGGAGATCGTCTATTCCGCGGGAATAGGACCAGCCTTCGGTCTTGGGTCGGTCGGCGAGAGACATCGAAACGACATCTTCGAGTTTCTTGAGCTTGCGCATGATGATTGCGCGATGCGCCCAGGGGCAGTTGTAAGAAACGAATAGATGATAGCGGCCAGGTTCGGCTTTAAAACCGCCGTCGCCGGAGGGTCCGGCTGCGCCATCGGCCGTGATCCAGCGACGGAACCGAGAAGCGGCTCGGATGAAATTGCCACGCGCGTCGCTCGGGATCGCATCGTCGTCCTGCCATTCGCCATGCACCATTAAGCCCATACGCAGCTACTCCTTGAACGGTTCGATTAAGTCGGACTGAGCAGAAAGCAGCGAAACGATCGGCAACGTTATCCGAAAGATCATGCTGCCTTGTTCGCTCTCAGCCCTGGTCTATGCCCACGGACCGCAGCTCTCATACCGGCCGCGTTATCAATCTAGCGAAGCTTGAAGATTTCCTTCCAAAGTTTGTTGTACCTCGGGAACTCCTTGTAGTCGGCAACCGTCAAGGGATAAATCTTTTCAGGTCGCACCTTGTCGGTAGGTTCGACTTTCGGATGTGCGGGTATGCGGCCGCCCAGGGCCATGGCTTTTTGTCCTTCCTCAGTGAGGACCCAGCGGTACCATAGCAACGCCGTACTTGGATGCGGCGCATTCTTCGCCATCGCCACTGCAATGACATTTCCCATGCCTTCGGTAAGCATGAAATTCACAGGCGCTCCCCGCTTCATCCTGGTTGGGAAATGATGAGCATAGCAGGTGACACACAGTGCGCCTTGGCCGGCGACAAGAAATTCGGCGAGCTCCGAATGGCCCTTATGAAACTCGACGTTGTTCACCGCGATCTGTTTGAGAATAGCGATCGCCTTTTCTTCGCTGCCGTATTTCTGCTTGAGACCAACGAGAAGCTCGACATCCCGCGGTTCGGCAATCAGGCGGCCTTTCCATCGCGCATCGACGAAGTCTTCAAATTGTTTCGGTTCTTCGTCCTTTTTTACCAGATTGATATTCCATGCTGCGATGATGAATTGGAGATCTGTAGCTACGTAGTAGGATCCTTTTAAGTTGGCGGGATAAGCCGCCGCTTCAGGCGGTAATCGATCTGCGAGCAAGCCCTGATCGTTGGCTTGCCCTAAGTTCTCCAAATTCAGCTGGAAGACATCGACAAAAGTTTTCCCGCCGCGTGCTTCAGTAATCGCCCGGGCGATCAGCTTGTCGGCAGTGGCGTCAACGTGGTTAACCTTCAAACCCGGGAAGCGCTTTTCAAATGCTGGAAGAACCTTCTCGGCATTGATTTGCGCCAACGTCCCATAGAAGGTAAGCGAGCCGCCTTCCTGGAGCGCCTTTTTGTGTAATTGATCTAGGCTCTCTTGCGCGTGAGCCGTTCCCAACAGGAGAAGCGCGCCCAGCGAAAGGCTTACAAACGCTGAAATGGGATAATTGCGTCTACGATTCATTGTCGACCTCCATGTTGATGTCGCGCCAGCGTCTTCGAAATGAGAAGGTACGTCAAAAAACTGCCGCACACTACCGTGTGAGCTAAAGCTCGTCAACAACCTTTCAACGGTTGCCAAGTGCCAACGCTGACTGGGCTAGCCAAGGATTGTTTATTTTTGTTTGCCGTTGGCTCGCAAGCTGTCGATCACGTCCGCGATTGCCGGAAGCGGCTCGGTCTGATCTTTGAACGGCGCGAGTCGCTCCCAGAGCTCAGCGGCGGCGTTGTGAAAGCCCGTAGGCAGGCCGGCGGCTTCGAAGGTTGCGGCGATTTCTTTCATCTCACCGACGTAGCGCCATGCCTTCGGGGTTGCTACTGCGGCGGCTCGCTCGCTACGCCGCTCGAGGTCGGGTTGCGAGATGGCCCATTCCTGGAGCAGCGCCCGGTCCACCCCCTCGGACGCCGCAAAAGTTCGGATCGCCAGAAGCAGCGCATCCGTGCATTTTGTCCAGGCGGCATAAGCGACTTTCAAAGCGGAAGCCTCGCCCGGCTCAGCGCCGATGGTCTTTGCGTCCAGCATGCTATCAGCAAAGAGCGCGGCGATTTCGGGTGCATGCTCACCGGACAGATACATCCGCGTTGTTCCCGGCCGTTTGACCGGTGAACCGATGATCCCTCCATCAACGAAATTGGCGCCGGCTCTAGTGACGATTTCACAGATCTGCTGAGCGGTAGCTCGAGAAACCGCGTTAGCGTCAACATAGATCCCTTTGAACCGGTGTTGCGCGACCTCGCGGGCGAGGTCGAGAGCGGCATCCGGCGGGCAGACGGAAAGAATGATATCGCTTTCATTGACTGCATTGGTTAAGGTTTTGACGTCCCGCAACCGCGACTCCCGCGCGCGATCCTGGCTGGCCTTGCTGCGCCTTTCTGAGACCCAGATCATGCGAGCTCCGCTGGTCGCTGCAGCCACGCCGATCGTCGTTCCCATATTGCCGGGATGAAGCAGCGCAACAGTTTTATTTGTCATAATCATTCCTCCGGAGCACTGACAAAACGCGCTAGCCGTTATAAAAATCCGTCATCGATATGCGCGCTTGCTTAAATGCCCTAACATTTGTGAATAAGCTAACCTATTCGACGCCGAGCATGCGAGTCAAGAATCGAGCTCTACTGTTAACACCATCGCCCCGCAACTTGCTCTGACCCTACCGTTCGTTGTAAACGGGGAATGGTTTGGATCAAGTTTGAGCCAATGGCTCGGATGCTCAGGGAGATAACTCCTGAATTGAGGTTGCATGGTAATCCACCTTGGTATCGCGCTGCTGGCGATCATGCTGACGGCCTCGACAGCGGTGGCTCAAGAGAAAGCCAAAATCTATCTTGGCGCATCGAGCAAGACGCTGGGCTATAGTCCTCTCTGGGTCGCCACCAAGAAAGGTTTCTTTGAGCAGCAGGGCCTCGATGTTCAACTGGTTCTCTTGCGCGGAATGCCGATGACAGTCCAGGCCCTGGCGGCAGGTTCGTTGCATTTTGGCTCGGGAGGACCGGAGCCTTATATTGAAGCAGCCGAGCGCGGTCTCGATTTTGTCATTACCGGGGGTGTCATCAACGGGACCGCTCAATTCATCATTGCCGGCAAGAACTACAAAAGCTACGAAGATTTACGCGGCGCGACCTTCGGCACGGCGTCTTTAACCGGCGGCACCATCACCGCGTTGCGCGAAGCATTGAAGGTCAAGGGGCTTGAGTATCCGCGTGATTATAAGTTGCTAATCGTTGCCGGAGGCTCTTCCGCCAACCTGGCCGCACTGCAGTCCGGGCAGATCGCCGCCACAACCGTCGCCGTGCCGCTGAATTATGCAGCGGAGGAGGCAGGTTTCAATATCATCGGTCGGATCATCGATGGTGTTCCCAATTTCCAAACTAACGTTATCGCAACCAGACGCTCGTGGGCGGAAAAGAATCGGCCGGTTATGGTGCGCTTCATGAAGGGGGTTGTTCAGGCGCTGCGCTGGCTGCATGACAATAAGGAACCGGCCATCGAGTTTTTGTCGCGAGAAATTCAGCTCAAACCGACTCACGCGCGCAAAGGATGGGAGTTCTATACGCAGAATCATCTCTGGCCGGCCGATGGCGCGGTCACGCTCGAAGGAATGAAATACAACATCCGTATCTATGCCGACCAAACTGGCATGAAAGGGCCGTTGCCCGATCCCGCCAAGTTCGTCGATCAAAGCTACTTATCCGAGGCACTGAGAGAATTACCCAAGCAGTGATCGTTCAGTTGTTTGTTCTTTATCTACTCAGCATCGCAGTGAACGCTACGGAGCAAATTCAGCCAAGCGTCGCAAGGCGTTTAGCTGAAGGCGGTGATAGAGCGCGGATTCGAGGACCCGATCCCGCGCTCGGCAGGCGAGATCCCCTTTCAACTGAAACATTCTTCCGAAGATTCGGGATGCCCGCACGAAACTATTGGCGCGCCGAATGCGACGGCTTTCGTAGTTGCGCAGCGCCGAAACAGGATCGCTGGCTTTCTCAAGCAGCGGGTCAGGACGGCGCATCTTCGAGAGCCTGACACGCTCCTTGATCGAGATCCGGGGTCATTGGGTGCGGTGCATCGCCGAGCAGTGTCACTATCTCATGGCTCCAGCGTTCAAGGGCGATCGATCATAGATCTCCGTCCGGATAATGACCGCGCATGCAGCCAGCGAATCACTCCAGTGCATCCAGCAATTCCAAAGTGATTTCCTTTAGAGAACTGCAGACCCGAGTCGCTTTCGAGAAATCATGATGGCGGGTATGATGGTTCGGTATGGCGATGCAGCGGATGCCGGCGAGGCTTGCCGCGATTACGCCTTTCTCGGCGTCTTCCAAAACCAGGCATTGCGACGGTGCCGCGCCAAGCCGTTGGGCCGCGGCCAGGAATATATCCGGCGCTGGTTTGACCTGCGCCACATCCAAGCCGGTGACGATTACCTGGAAATAATGAGCGATACCGAGACCGGCCAAGACACCCTCTACCGCATCCGGATAAGAAGATGAGGCGAGCGCCAGTTTTTTTCGGCTATACAATTGCTCTAAGAGCGCCAGCGCGCCTTCCATCGGGCGCAGCTCCGATCTCAGCAGATCCAAATAGCAGCGGGACTTATGGGCGCGCAGCGCAATCGGATCCAAAGTTAACCCGCGTTCGCTAATCCATTCGGTGATTCCTCTGCCGCTGCGAACCCAGTGCTCGGCATATTCATGATCGCTGACGGCGGCGCCGTGAGCGTGTAGGGCCTCCTGATATGCCATACAGTGAAGGCGCTCAGTATCGGCCAAGAGTCCATCGAGATCAAAGATAATGCTCGTTATCATCTTTATGCACGGAGATATTTAGCCGATACTTTATCAGCCATAGCAAGTCGTTTGAAGATTGTGCCCGGTAGAGTAACCCCGAATTATATTACGTGAGAGAAAGCGCCGGATGAATCCGCCTTCATCCAGCGGTGCATGAAATACGCGACATCCTAACTGGAGTCATGTCTCGATTTAGCATCGCAACGAGCGCCCGGCTGTCTCGATTGTGAAATCCTTCCTAGCATCTGTCCCACCTCTAGCACCGGCGGCGTGCAGCGGAGACCCTTTAACCGCGCGAGAAATCGAGAGATCACCGCAAGGAGTAGGTTTCCGATCTAGCATCGTTTCAGCTGTGCCCCATGCGGGTCACTGGCATAGCGGTTGCGTTTTCTAGGGTGGGCGCAACGTTCTGGAAATTGTTCACGTAAAAAGGAGGAAATAGATAATGGGAAAGAAAAAATCAGCGTTAACAGCAGCGGTAATTTTTGGGGTCGGGTTGGCTGCAACACCGGTATTCTCGCAGAGTGCGCCCGGGGAAAAAAGCGTACCGCCGAATCTTGAGCGCACTCCGACCACACCGGGTCGCGAACAGCAGTTACCTCCCAGTGGAAGGGAGGTCCCGAAAGGCACAGAAGGAATGTCATCTTCAGAGATCAAGCAGGTACAGCAAGCCTTAAAGGCGAAAGGTCACGATGCGGGAACCTCGGGTGTGATGGATGATAAAACGCGTGAGGCTATTCGCGCTTTTCAAAAGAAAGAAGGCTTGACCATGACTGGAACTGTTGATGAAAAGACCGCCCAGGCTTTGGGCGTGAGCAGTAAGTCTTCCAGCGGGTCAGGTGCGAGCGGGTCGCGCGGTTCATCGGGAGCGACGGGCTCATCGGGGTCATCAGGATCAACCGGTAGTGGGGCGGGGAGTTCCACGGATAAATCGCCTAGCCGGTAAACACCGGGATGTAGGTATAGATGGTTAAACGTTGCGTTCGCGCAATGCTCGCTTGCATGCAGAGGCCGGGTTTAGCCCGGCCTCTGCACATTGATATTCTTCTGCCGCGTCTATCAAACAAATCGCCATCGCTTCCACAAAACAGCGACTAGAAAAATCTACTATTCCGCACGTCCCTGACAAGGATCGGTGTCACTGATCCGTCCCTGCCATTTCGAATTGTCTCGGTCCATCACCAGATGCTACGATCGGATCGACATGATAATTGTGATCACGGGTGTAACCGGCTCCGGCAAAACTACCATAGGAAAGCTATTGGCCGCCGAGCTGCATTGGAAGTTTTACGAGGGCGACGATTTTCATCCGCTGGTTAATATAGAAAAACTAAGACGGGGCGAGCCGCTCGATGACCAGGATCGTCTCCCTTGGCTTCTAGCAATCAGGGATACTATTCGTGCGGCAATCGATCGAGGCGAGAATGCGGTCATAGCGTGTTCCGCCCTGAAGGAGTCGTACCGGCGAATGCTTCGAATCAGCCCGGAGGTGATTTTGATACACCTAGAAGCAAATCCCGAATTGATCGAAAATCGCTTGAAGCACCGCACCGGGCACTTCATGAATCCGGCTTTGGTTCGAAGTCAATTTCAGACGCTCGAGGAACCCGAGGCTGCGCTGCAGATTGACGCCGGCATGAGGCCCGGCGAAATCGTCGGCGCCATTAGAGTTCGCCTCGCGTTATAAACGAACGCAGTTCGGTGATTGCCTGCGGCAACCGGCAGAGATGGCCCAAACACGAGTAACCCCGCCGCATTTCATTCGTCCCGGATCGATCGCCCGCGCGATAAATCGGGTCTACGGCTCACTGACGAAGCGTGGATTGAGCATGCCTTACAGTTTTTTATTGTCCGTACCCGGCCGGAGAACGGGCGAGACGCGCTCGGTACCTGTGAATCTTCTGCAGAGCAACGGTAAGTTGTTTTTAGTCGCCACCCGCGGAAATACGCAATGGGCGCGTAACGCCCGCGCGAGCCGAAATATATTGTTAACGCGAGGAAGACTACGAATGGAGTTTTCCTTGCGAGTAGTCCCGGACAACGAAAAGCCTGCCGTATTGCAATCTTATTTGAGTCGATTCAAGTGGATGGCTTGGCGCTTTTTTCCGCTGCCCTTCGATTCGCCGCTGGCGACGTTTGAGCCTATCGCCGCGCGTTATCCGGTGTTCGAACTAAGTCGTATTCGCCCAGAACGCCCTCCCGAATCGCCGGATTCAAGGAGTAGTCCGCCGGCGATGCCTACCTGGTTTAGATACTTACTATTTCAAGTTCCGGGGTGGTGCATGGCGGCCCTGGTGTTGCTGCTCCTTCGACATTACCAAATGATATCGTTTTCAGGTGCGGTGATTTGTTTCGTTGCCTGGATGCTGAAAGATTGGATTCTCTATCCATGGCTCAGAAGCGTCTACCAGGTTTCCATTCGGACAGGCTCAAAGACGCTTATAGGCTGTAAGGGCGTGGCCGAGAGTCATCTCGCGCCGGAAGGTTTGATTCGCGTTCGCGGTGAGCTCTGGCGCGCCGTTGCCATCCCGCGCGATCTGCCAATTCAAACGGGAATCGCAGTGGAAATAATCGATGCCGACGGTATGACTGTTTTTGTTCGGCCGCTCAGTGACCCAGCCACCAACGATTCCATGTAGAACGAATGATTTCACCTTTTGCGCTGAAGCAGGCCTTTGTCGCAGCGGCAGTCGTCCGCTGTGATCTCAGACTACCTTACCAGCTCCGTTGCACCTGCTTAACGCATGCCTTGCTTGACCTCTTTCCATCGCATTGATATGCCAGCAAGCATGCTAATTTTAAGCAACGAAGAAATCGAATCATTTCTCTCGATCGATAAGTGCATCAATGCGTTGGAGAAAGCCTATGCCAGTTGGGACGAGGGCAAGGCGATAAACCGGCCGCGCACCGATTTGGTCATGCCTTCATCGAACGGCAGCGGTGTTTACGCTTTTAAATCGATGGAAGCGGGGCTTTATGATCCGCCTATCGTGGCGATGCGCATCAATTCCGACATCATCCGCTGGCAGCAGCAGGGCAGTCGAGTGATCAAAACCAAAGTGCCCGCGGCGCCCGGGGACAAGTATGTCGGGCTGGTGATGTTATTTTCTACTCTAACCGGCGAGCCGCTCGCCATTTTTCCCGACGGCGTGGTTCAGCGAATGCGTGTGGCATCGAGCAGCGCTTTGGCGGCGCGCTATCTGGCGCGTCAAGATGCGAGCACGTTGGCTATTTTTGGTTCCGGCTGGCAAGCCGGCAGCCATCTGCCGGCAATGTGCGCGGTGCGAAGCATCAAAAGAGTCAATGTTTTTAGCCCGACCAAGACCAATCGAGAAGCATTCGTAAAAGAAATGGCCCAGAAGGTGAGGGCTGAGGTTCGTCCAGTGGACAGCGCCGAAGAGGCGGTTCGGGATGCGGATATTATTGCGGCGACGACCAACTCCTTGACCCGGGTTATCAATCCTGAATGGGTAAGGCCGGGCATTCACCTGACCTGTGTGCGGGTTCCCGAATTGGGCGACGAAACGATCCAGAAGATAGATCGCCTGGTAATTCATTCGCGCCAGCATGCCCCAGAAAATTACATTGCCGGATTTGGCGACCAGGGCATTGAATCGCACGATGCCATCGACATCATTCGCAAGGGACCGGCGCAAGCTCGCGAAACAAAGGTCGAACATCCATTCTGGTTAGCCTCACCGGAATTAAGAGATCTCGTCATTGGACGAGCTCAAGGCCGTGAAAATGCGCAAGAGTCCACTTGCTTCCTCAACAATATCGGTATCGGTCTGCAGTTTGCCGCCGTCGGCGCCGCGGTTTTGGCCGAGGCAAAGAAAGAGGGCGCGGGTCACGAGATTCCCACCGACTGGTTTTTAGAGACGGTCCATCCTTGATTGACAAGCGGCATCCTCGAAACGCAGATCTTACAGAACAAGCTGGCAAGAACTCTCCATAGAGAACAGTCCAATGGCGGATCTGCACGTCACCGGTTCGAAGAATATGAGAAAGGGTAGGAGTGTGATCGTGTTGCTTAGAATCGTTGTTGCTGTTCTGTTAACCGGCTTTGTTGTCTCTCCCGCAGTGGCGCAGGAGAAGCTGCGCTTTTATCTCGGCGCCTCGAGTAAAACTCTAGGCTACAGCCCGCTTTGGGTGGCGGCGAAAAAGGGCTTTTTTGAGCAACAAGGTTTGGACGTGCAGCTTCTCCTTCTTCGCGGCACGCCGATGACAGTTCAAGCTTTGGCCGGGGCTTCACTCAATGTCGGTTCGGGCAGCCCGGAAGCGTTTATCGAAGCCTCGGAGCGCGGCTTGGATTTGGTGATTATTGGCGGCATCATCAACGGGCTGACGCATTACATTGTCGGAGGCAAAAACTACAAAACGTATCAGGACCTGCGCGGCGCCACTTTAGGCGCCTCTTCGTTGACCAGCGGCACGGTCACGGCATTTAAGCAAGCGCTCAAGGTCAAAGGACTCGAGTACCCGAGAGATTATAAGATACTTGTGGTTGCCGGCGGCTCTTCGGCCAATCTCGCGGCATTACAAGCAGGCCAGATCGCCGCCACCACGGTAGCGATTCCGCTTAACTATTTGGCAGAGGAAGCAGGTTTCAATGTGATCGGCAGGCTAATCGATGCTGTGCCGGACTTCCAATTGACTGTAATCGCATCCAAGCGATCTTGGGCGGAAAAGAACCGCTCCTCAATGGTGCGCTTCATGAAGGGCATGGCGCAAGCCAATCGTTGGCTGTACGACAACAAAGAACCGGCCATCGATTTCCTCACGCGCGAAATGCAACTGAAGCCAAACCATGCTGCGCGCGGGTGGGAATACTACACGCAGAATCGTATTTGGCATCCGGACGGTGACCTTAATCTTGAAGGCATGAAATACAATCTGCGGATTTACGCGGAGCAGACTGGAGCAAAGGGGCCATCTGATTACGCCAAATACATCGACCAGAGCTACCTCTACGATGCATTGAAAGAGTTGAAGAAGAAATAAACCTGGAGAGTATTGATGGGGGTGGAAAGCCTGACCGTCTGCGCCGCGCAGACGGTCAGGCCGTGAGTTGGGTTATCGTTTGTGCAGAGCGTCCTTGAGCTCGCCGCGCGCGTCTCGGAGCTCAGCTTGATCCTGTCGAAGATCTCTTCTGTCCCTGGCGATTTCCTTGTAGTCATCGCGGATCTCTTGCCGATCTCGAAAGATTTCCTCTTTGCTGGCGCCGTTGCGGATATCTCGGCGAAGCTCGGCTCTATCCTTTCTCAGCTCTTTGAAGTCACCTCGTAATTCGCGGCGGCCTTCCTGCACGTCTTTTCGGGCGTCGCGTACGTTGCTGAATTTCTCTCGAACCACCGGTTTATTGTGATGCCCTCGATTTCCCTGGTATTTTCCATGGTGCCCATCACGCCGGGAGCGGGAACCATCAAAGCGGGCGTGTCGCATTTCTCCGCGACGGTAATTACCGTGGCGATTGAAGCGATGATCGTTACTTCTTCCATGCCGTCCATCGAATCTCCGGTAATCGCCGTCGCGCCTGCTATGCTTGTATCCGTCATTGTCTTTGGCGTCGGCAGTTGTCGGTAGCGCCGGAAGCATCAGTGCCACCCCCGTAAGTCCCGCTAAAACCATTTTACTTAAACGTTTCATTTAACCCTCCTTTTGTCCAAATCTTGCCGTTTAGTTCACAAAAAAATTAGGCGTTAACCTTAACTGCGGGATGCGATGCTCGATTAGTATTCCTGTCGTTGCCGCTGCGTCTGGACCTCATTACGATTGCGTTCGATGACCCGCTGGTTCTGCTGGATCTGCTGCTGATTGTATTGGTACTGTGCTTCGTCCTGTCCTTGCATGTAATCTCCGATGAGCGCGCCCGCGCCGAGCCCGACTCCGCCACCAATCGCGGCGCCCAATCCCGGACGGCCCGCAGCGGCACCGATAAGCCCGCCCGCGGCAGCTCCGCCAACTGCGCCGATGCCGGCGCCTTTTTCCCTCGGCGTCAGGGGGCCGCCGGCACAGCCGATAGCGGTGAGTGCGGCAAAGCCGAGAGCAATGGTCCATCGAGATGACCTTAGCTGATTTGAATTACCTTTCATTCCGCCTCCAATCTTGTTTCTGCTTGACTGCATTGTGTTGTACGCAGGCTAGAGCAACGCATATGCCAGTAGCGCAGTACTCGTAAGTGGCGGATATTGCCGCGCTGGTTCGGCAGTGGGATGGAAGTGTCCATGAAATTTTTACCGAGTTGCACCGAAATTGTTGCGACAGCTCACGATTCGGATGAACGGATCAGCTCGTGTGCTTAATCAGATCAAGGAGGTAAGATCTGTGCTCAATCGTGGACAAGATTGCATGAGAGTGCTTGCATATGGACGCAGCCAATCCCGGCTTGAAAAATCTCCGGAACGTATCAAGTTTACTTGTTACGCTGGCGGCACATTGCCGAAGTCGTTTTTACGCGGGACAGGAAGCTGCGGCGATAAGCGGAAGGATGTTTTCTAGTGGAGATCCGTTAGTAGAGGCAAAGTTTACAGACAATCGAAGCTCTTTAGGCGGAATGAATCCCCGCGTGCTCCGAAGTGCGGTGGCGCGGCAATTAGCCCAGGCTCAAACCTCAACAAAGAATCAGCGCGCCTTCTTGCGTTGTTCGGCGATAAAACCGCCGCTCTCAAGCGTGCGCACGAAGCTGCTATCCATGATCTGCTCGACATCAACTTGTGCGATCTTGGGATTTACAGTAGCGACGATCCTCTGGACCGATTTGTAGGCCGCCGGATTTGGCGCGATATCGAGGGTCGCCATCAATCGTAGCACTTTGTAGGAGGCTTCGACTTCATCGGCTTTCTGTAGGCGAAGGTGCTTTTGCAAGGTTTTCATAACCTCAGGTTTGTTATTGGCGTCGAGAATGTAAGCGGTTGCTTCGACCAACCCTTTGGTCAAGCGCAGAAAGAAATCCTGTCGGTTGGCGATGACCTCTTTGAGCGCGCAAATGCTCGGTCCTTGATACGGCGCTTTCAGTGCCGCGGCATCGGCCAGCGATGTAAAGCCCGCCTTGAGCGGCGCTTCGCTCAAACTGTAGGTCAGGGCCGCTGCATCGATGCTGCCGTTCAGTAACGCTTGTGCGATCACCGGTCCATCGCCGATAACGCGCATCTTTAATCCGTGTTTGTCTGGATCGACGCCGAGGTGGTCCAGGATAATCATGGTCTGCAGCCAGAACCCGCCGCCGATGCTCTGTACCCCAATGATGCGACCGCGTAGCTCCTCGATGCTTTTGATTTCCTTACGTGCGATGAGCTGGCGCGGGATTTTGTTGGTGGCGCTGGCAATGCAGCCCAACTTGATTCCGCCGGCCACGGTGCTCAAAATCGTCGACTGAGCAGGCCATACCGCTTCGACCTCTCTCGAGACCAGCGCGGCGATGCTGAGCGCGCCGCTGCGCACCTGAATCATAGAAGCATCGATACCGTATTTTTTGAACAAACCCTTATCGATCCCAACCCACATCGGCGCCGCTGTTTCGTTATAGCCGCCATAGGACACGCGAAAAGTTTCTTGAGCGTAAGCGATTGTGGTCACATAGACCGTAGAGATGAATAGGAACGCGCCAAGCAGCGTATTAGTTCTCCTGGTAAAAGCCATGGCAGTCCTCCTGTTATTCAACATGGTGCGGGTCTGGCATTTCAGCTCAACGTTCAACGATTCGATGACTCGCAAACGCAATCAGCCGTCCTCTTATATGATTTTCGTTCGTAAGAAAACGTCGCAGGAGTTTTGATACTGTAGGGTGAGATGGTCTTTGGCTGCGGCCAAAAGCATGAAGCAGCGGGTGAACTCATCATGTGGTAATGAAGTTCAAAGCGTATTTAGAAAAATGCCAGCAGGTTAAACAGCAGCTCCTGAGTCCGGGCGCGCTGATTGAAATCAAATCGCAAAGCGAAATTTCTTTTCAAAGTATAGCGCTGCTGCGCCGCTAACCTCCACTCCTCGGATTTATCTCCTAACGGGAAATTTATATAGCTACCGGATACTGCGAATTTCCATTGATCGGTGATATCGGCCATGGCGCCAACGGTGAGGCCGCCGCCGACCCGATGATTGTCGTGAAAGACCCGCCCTACTTCGGTAGCAAATTCCGCCAAGCCGAAATAAACCTCGCGGTTTAACCAGGAGCTCTCCGTCGCTAGGCCGATCCCAACATTTAGGTTGCCGGTGCGGCGAAAGTTACAGTTGTGATGCTGTATCGTGTCGAGCGCTGCGTTGATCTTCCAGGATGGACTCGCAAAGAGAGCGTCGATAGGGGAAAGAGACAAGATGTCGAGCAGGGTAAATTTTTCGATCCTGGTATGATCGCTTCGGCTGTAGTGCCGCAAAGTCACTCCCAACGCCTGGATTTGCGCGACGGGCGTATAGCCGTATTCCGGATCGAGCAGATCGTGAAAAGCCAGGCGAAAATTCGCCTCGTTGAAAAACTCGCCCTCACGCCAGCCGACGCCCAGACCTGCTCTCATGGTCTTGTGCCCTTGATCCAGCGCCCCGCTAATCGTCGTGATCTTCATCGGAACTGGCTTAACCGTAAGCTTGCTGCGAGCAAGCAAAATGCTCCTGTTGCGTGATTCGAAGGACGCGCTGTTCTCTTCCGTCGCGCCCTTGTACAAAAGATAATCCGATACGACTTCGAGGATTGCTGCCTGGCGCTCGGGCGGCAGGCGGGTGAACGCCTCAGACTGAGACAGCTTCGGATCAGCGACCATCTTCGAGAGCCAGCTCTTTTCTTCGGCTGAAAGAGCCTCACGGCCGCGGCGAATCCTGGTGCTCCGGGCGGCGCGAAAGGTCACGTTTTAACTAAACCGGGTTTGTCGGCGATCATGCGGATGCCGTCGGAAGGGAAGGTATAGAACCAGAACCGCTCGGCCAGTTGCAGCTCCGGATCGGCAACGTCCAGCAGAGACAAAATCTGATAAGCGCAATTTTCGTTGAAATAAAAATAATCGAAGGCGCGGTTGCCCAACCCCCAGCCGTGCATTAGCAGTCGTTGCATCTGATCTTCTGTGAGATTGAGTCGGTATTCCCAAATATCTCGGTTTTCAAAATCACTGTATTCCTTGGCTTTGATGTATACGGATGTGTCGAAAAGTATCCTTTGAATCCTCCAGTCAGTCCCAACATAGCAAAGAGAAACCGTTGTCCGTGGTAACATCGGCGGCATAATTGATTGTATAGGCGAGAATGCTGGTTCGCTCCGGTTGACCCTTTTGGTCAACCCGCAAGAGCAGGTGGCCGAACATCGAAGAAGGATTATTCATAAACGCCGACGGAAAGATGACGGTGATCGAGGCGGGATTGAGTTCGGCAAGCCATGATTGAAATCGCTCGCATGACTGCGAGCGGCAAACGGCTTTCGTCGATGGCCAGAGCGCTCTTCAGCCAATGATAACGCGCGATAAAAGCGCAACACGCCGGCTGGCTCGAACGGCCGACCAAATCGGTCGAAAAAAGTTAGAGAGGGTAGCCTGCAGCTCGGTTTCCGGATCGGTTTTTCCGTGCGGCGAAAGAAAGAATGCGGGTTCGTCGGCTTCGCTCTCAACCCCATCGGCAAGGGCCGAGCGATAATGCAAAAGAAGATGCCAGTAGCGTTGCTCGTGCAGAGCCATCGCCTTAGCGCGATCGAGCAGCAGTTGAAGGTAGGGTCGAGCGCTGTCTTGGCCGCGGGCTGTGTTTGGGAGAAGACACAGGAGGAGAAGCGCGATGCTGAGAATCACCGACGAGGGAAAGTGAGCCCCGGCAATAGCCGGGACTCGTAAATGGATTATTTCACACTGCTGGCGAGAAGCGGGTGCGATGACATCGCGCTGGTTAAAGCCTTGAGCAGCGCCGCCGGAGTAGATTCCCCGAACTGAATCATACTCTGGTACTGCAGTTGCGCGAGAGCATAGAACTCGGCGCGATTGTCCTGCGGGATGTTCATCAGTTCAGCCAGCGAACTCAGGTGTTCACCGTCGCCCTTGGCCATATCTTGAGAAAGGTTCTCAAAATTTAGCGCCGCAAAAACGCTGGTTTTATGTTCCGACATAATCACGCCGTTATTGGTGCAGCCTGAAGTGCCGAAGCTAATGCCGAAGGTCTGGCTGCCGAATGTGCCGTTAGTCGTCGACTGCAGCACTTGCGGCGCGATGTCCTTCTGGTCCCATATTCTCCCCAAGCGAGTTTACCGAGGCCGCAACCCAGTCCGGTGGCCGGATTTGGTGCTGCCCAAACCTGCGCCGCATACAAAGGCAGCAGAGCGACGCCCAGCCTGAGCCATTGTTTTTTGATGATATATTCCTTCTCCTTGTGGTGTTTTCTATGACTTTGAATGTAACTTGAAAGAACATATTCGAGCAAGGACATTTCAACTAATCTGAAAATACTCGTTTGCTTCGTGAAGGATCACAGACATGCATCGGTGGCATCGTCGTCTCGCTGTCAAATAAAATCTAGCGCGGCGGCAGAGGACCCGGTCCAGCAAATTTTTTGAGCGTCTCGATGGTCTCGGCGTCACGGGGCATGTCTGCGACGACCTTCTTTAGTTCCGCCGCTTCCATCGGAGATGCGTCATCGGTAACCAATTTTTTGAAATATGGAGGAAACTCAGGGTCTTTGAAGGTCTTGCGCATTGCTTCCTCGAGAGTTGCCACTCTCTCTTTGGGGGTACCGGGAGGTAATATGTAAGGCGATCCCACAGATCGAAAAGCGCGCCAGAGTGTAAGAAGCTTGGTTTCTCGTTCGTTTTTGGCAAAGCTGCCGATCTCCGGAAGGTGACCCAACCGCGGATGCTTGTCACCTTTCGGAACCTCCATGATCGAATGAAAATTCATCAGCCCTTTATCCACCCAATCGGAATTTCGTCGGATGACCGAGCTTGCATTATTGGCTCTGCTGTCGAGCTCGCCTTGGGTCAAGGCGACGTCCAGCTCATGGGCAGTGTAACCGGCAATAAACTTTGGCTCTTTCAAGTTTAGAAAGTACGCGAATAGTCTCCCTGCTACATAAGATACATGGCCAACCGTTTGCGCCCCGATCCTGAGGCCAGGCTTGGATGCCAGTTTCTCCAGATTGTCGAGTCCGAGTTCTTTTCGAGTGTAAATAATATAATGGTTTTCGCTTTCGGGTGAACCCAGATAAATAAACTTGTCGATGTCATAAGAGACGCCGGTTTCGCCCATGACAGCCAGGCCGATGATCGCTCCGCTCGCGGCGCCTATTGTCAGGCCATCGGGACGAGCGTTGCTGTATAAATAATTCGTTCCCTTGCGGCCGCCGCCGCCATCGATGTACTGGATTACAACCGTTGGATTTCCCGGAATATGTTTCTTGAGAAACGGCACCATGGCTTTCACCCGGAGATCCCCGGTGCCGCCTGCCGACGTGGTGGCGATCAAGGCAACGGTCTTACCCTCATAAAAATTGCTCTGCGATAGCGCAGCGTTGGGCAGCAGGCAAAAGAGCAGCCCATAGAAGTAAACGATGCGCAGGTATTTATTTTGGCTACTCATAAATTCCCCTTTCGCTCGAGTTTAAGAGAGTCATCGATGGATACCGTCTGTTATGTAAAAAGTTTTGCGCTTTTACAAGCAAATTTCTTTAGAGTTGCCGGCACCCGGGAGCCTTAAGGAACATAGCCGTGCAGCTTGTTACTTTGGATGTTGTAGTTCAGCCAATATGTCACCTTAACTGCTCAGCGAAAATGTCACCCCTGAGTGGTAGTGTGTTAAGGTTTCAGTTCGATTGTGAGATCTCCATCAGGGTTGATTTTGGGGGTACCTAGGTGCCCGCCAGTCCGAGAACGTGCGTTATAAGCGAAATACGGCGGTGGTTTTTTAGATTGTTTTCTCGAATCGAGGAGTTTTCTGTTTTTGACCGAGCGATAATGCCGGCGCAAGGTTCTTAATGGTCCTTGCACCGCAGGAGGAGGGCTCTCCAAGAGCAGCTCGTTTTTGCAGTACACGCGCCAACGGCCATCGAGCAGTTGACGGATCTCGACACGGGCTCTGGCATATCCTCGACGATGCGGTCCCGCCGGGATGTCGAGGATCATTCCTGAAAGCCGCACTGCATTATCATTGCCGACGGTGGCTTCATAGAGAAAACTGCAGGTCCGATCGACATCGACTGTTTTGGGCAGAGGACGCCAGGCTGGTTGGCTTTCTCTGGCCGGTTTGGCAAAGCGGGTGTTGAAATCGGTTTTGAACGGGCCGTTCACAAAGAGCGTCGCTTGTTGGGGGCTGGTGATCCGTGCCAGCCTGAGCTCCTGGACCAACCGATCCTGCAAAGTATTAAACAGCCGCTCCACACGTCCCTTGGCTTGAGGCGAGAGTGCAAAGATCGGCTTTATACCGAAAGCCAAAAGCGCCTGAGTCACTTGAGTGGGCGTTTGTTGCCCGGCCAGCTGCTCTTGCACGGTCCAGTGATCGTCGTTACGACGGAAGATCCCATGGCGATCCATGTACATGGCCAAGGGAATGCCGTTCTCGAGCACGATCTGTCTGAGGCAGATCAAATAGCTCTGGGCATCCTCCTGGCGGGCAAACACGCCGCACACCAACTTCCCCGTGGCATCATCGATCGCCGCCATCAAACTCCACTCGCCGAACTTCTCTCCAAACCAGCGGTGAGGACTCCCGTCCCACAACAACAGAGATCCTTCCTGGGCTTTGCGCTCGCGGCGCTTGTAGTGGCGCTTGACACCGCGCTTTCGCACCGCAGCGATCCCGGCCTCACGCAACACCCGGCGCACCGTGGCGCGCGATACCTCGAGCTTTTCTTTCTCCTTGAGCTTCTCGGTCAGGTGCGTGTCGTTGAGTCCCTGGTAGCGTCCACGTGCCAATGCGATCACCTTCTGCATTCTTTGCGATGCCGTCTTGTTCCAGGCCGCTTTGCCGCGATTGCCATGCATTAGACCTTCGCTACCTCGCTCTTTTATCTTTCGCCGCAGCCGTTTCATCTGGCGCGCCGAGATCCCCAAAAGCTTCGCCCCCTTGCCCACGCTCTCTCGCCCCTCTAACGTCAATCGAACCACATGCAGTCGATGTAATTCTCTCTGACTCACCCTCATCTCCCTTTCGCTCATCCCATCTCCTCCTTCTCGGAGAAGATCCTACCCGAAGGGGTGTCAGAATCGCTGAACAGTTTTGGGGTGACATTTTCGCTGAACTACCACAGCTTGTTACTTTGGATTGACCGATAGAACGGCGCCGTGTTAGAAGCCGCTTATGCCACGAATATTCTTGGTCAACAAGCCGGCGCTGCTTACTCTTTTTTGTTAGACCCAGATTTGACGGCATTGCGATGAAGTATTTAGGAGCCGCTTCGATATGGATGATGGCTTTCATCGTCACCGTCGTTTTTGCGCAAAGTGGGTTAACTCAAGAAACCAAACGTATTCGGTTTGCTTTGACGACTCCGCCGCATTTTCTGCCCATCTGGGTTGCTAAAGATCTTGGGCTGTTCTCAAAACACGGGCTCGACGTGGAAGTAATCTTCATGCGTGGCGGCGCCTTGATTACGATGGGCGTGATCAGCGGTGAGCTGCAGCTCTCGGGCATCGGCGCGGAATCGGTCGTGGCGGCAAGAGCGGAGGGCGGAGATGTTACGCTTCTGGCGTGTCCACTGGATTTGGATCTTGTTTATTTGATCAGCAGGCCGGAAATCAAGTCGGCTGCGCAGCTAAAGGGCAAAGCAACCGCCGTTACACGACTTGGATCGACGACTCACTTTTATCTGCGTTCAGCCTTTAAGCATCTGGGCATGGATGCGGACAAAGACATGACGATCCTGCAATTGGGCGCCGGGCCGGAGATCGCAATCGCTTTGCAGCAGGGACAAATCGCCGCCGCCGTCCTCAGTTACCGCAATGCGCTGTCCTTTCTGGAGCGGGGCTGGCCGATACTGGTGAATTTAACCCAAACCGGTTTCAAGTACCCGCCATCCTGTGTCGCCGGGAGCCGCGCTTTTATTCGAAAGAATCCAGCCACGGTGGACGCATTTCTCAAAGCTTATATCGAAGCGATCCACATGATCAAAAGAGACCTGAATCTGACGAAACGCGTTTACGCGAAGTATTATCGCGAGTCCGATGCGGCGGTTACCGACAAGGTGACTCGTGCTTATGCGGAACTTTTCAAGCCCATTCCGAATGTGCCAGAAGAAGGCATCGAGGTCGTGGTCCGGGATTTCGCATCCCGACGGCCGCTGCAAAAGGATCTGCTAAAGACCAGCCTCTACAAGGATGATGGGCCGTTGGAGAGGATCATCAAAGAAGGCTGGGTCAATCAACTGCAGAGATAAACCATCGCGATCCCGCCTAGATATCGACCGAGCCAAGGCTAAAAGGAGAGCATGATGCAGATCGAACTGAACTATCCCGACCCTGTGCCTCTTGAGTTGGACGCAAGCAAGACATTGCTCCTGATTGTCGATATGGAGAATGAAGATGCGCATCCTTCGGGTAAGCGTTTCGGGGGCGAAGCCGTCACCGGCATTATTCCGAAAATTGCGAGCTTGCGACGTAAAGTGCGTAACGCAGGGGGATTGGTGGTCCATACTCAATCGGTGCGCAAACCCGACGCGCTGGAATTTACGTTGTTCCATAACGTGGTCCGTAAAATCGAAGGTACTTGGGGCGCGGAGTTCGTGGAAGAGTTAAAGCCCGAACGTGACGAGCCGGTCGTGGTTAAGTACACGCACGATTGTTTTTATCGCACCGAGATGGAGTCCGTCCTGGAGCGACTAGAGATGCGCCCCGGTGACGCTCGCATCATTGTCACTGGAATAGCGTCCCGCGGTTGCGTGCAGTGCGCCGTGACAGGATTTAGCATCCGTGATTATTACGTTTATGTTCCGGTGGACTGCACCGCTCAGCGAGACGAGAAGGAGAAGCTGCAAGCATTTTCTCTTTTCGCTAGTTTTGGATACCGCTACAACGTGACGGTTACACAGTCCGACGTGATCCGGTTTGTAGACAGCAGGCAAGCAGCGTACGATTCGCGATCGCCAATCCAAACCCGTTAATCGCATGAGACGAATATGGGAATGACTATTACTGAAAAGATTTGCGCGCGAGCCGCCGGGAGAGACCAAGTTCGTCCCGGAGACATGATCGACGCGGCGGTGGATAAACTTTACATCAAAGACTTGCGCTTTTCGAAAGCGGAAGATCCCAAGGGCCTTTACGGTGTATTCAAAGAAATCCTCAAGGAGATGGGCATCAGCAAGGCCTGGGATGCGGACAAGATCATCATCAATTTCGATGAGCAACCTGCGCGCAGCACGAGACGCGCCGAAGGTCAGGAGCGGGCCAAGCAATTTTCCGAGGAGCATGGCGCGGTCATTTACGAAGGTTATCAAGGCGGCATCGGTCATAATGTCATGGTCGAAAAGGGACATGTCAGACCCGGCGAGTTCATCGTCGGCGCCGACTCGCATTCCTGCACCTACGGCGCGTTGGCCTGCTTTGCCACGGGCATAGGTTTTACGGAAACTGTCGGAGTGCTGGCAACCGGAAGGATCTGGCTAAAAGTTCCACCCTCTATTTATGTCGAGCTCACGGGCGCGCGACCGCAGTGGATTTGGGGAAAAGATATTGCGCTGCGGCTGATGGCAGAGATGGGAGCCAACGGCGCAGTTAATAAAACTGTCGAATACGGCGGCAGCGCGGTTGCTGAGATCAGCGTCGAAAGCCGTCTCTCGATGTGCAATATGGCAGTCGAAAGCCTGGCGCTGAATGCTGTCTTCCCGCCCGATGCGCGGGCGATCGATTACGTGAAGCAAGTCAGCAATGAAACCTTTGCTGCGGTTGAAAGTGATGCCGATGCCGAATATGAATCGCGGCTTCGCTTCGATTTAACCGATATGGAACCTTTTGTTGCCGCTCCCGGCGTGCCCTCCAACGGCCAGCCGGTTCACGAATTCGTCGGAACCAAGATCAATCAGGCCTTCATCGGAACTTGCTCCAACTCGCGAATCGAAGATCTGCGGGTCGCAGCCAAGATTCTCAAAGGCAAGACGGTGCATCCCGGAGTGCGCATGATCGTTACGCCCGCTTCCTATGCCGCTTACTTTCAAGCACGCGAAGAGGGACTTCTGCAAATTTTCGAAAAATCAAAAGTGCTGCTCACCGCTTCAGAATGCGGCATCTGCACCCGTCCTTCACTGGCCACCGGTGAAGTTTGCATCTCGTCCGGTAACCGAAACTTTCCCGGCCGCATGGGTCACCGCGATGCCCAGATATTCTTGGGTAGCCCGGCGACGGTGGCCGCCAGCGCTATCGCAGGTGAGATCGTCGATCCCAGGGAGTTTCTGCCATCATGAAGCGAGTTTTTACCGGCAGAGTATGGAAATTCGGCGACTGTATCGACTCCGGGAACATCAAAGGTGTAATGGCCGGCCTTGATCCCGAGTTTCATCTAAAGGTAAAGCCCGGCGATCTGATAGTTGCGGGAATCAATTTCGGCATGGGATCGAGCGCAGAGGATGCGCCCCGGTCGCTGCGCGATGCCGGCATCGCCGCCGTGCTCGCCGAATCCATTTCAAACATTTATCTCCGCACTCTGATCAACCTTGGCTTGCCGGCGATCGAGTGCCCGGGTATATCGACCCTTGTCGACCAAGGTGAGGACATCGAAGTCGACTTGGAATCCGGCAGCGTTCGTAATCTTATAAAAGGGGCCTCACTCGCGTTTCCGCCTTTTTCAGATCATGCGATCACTATTCTGGACAAAGGGGGGTTGATTCCATACTTGAAATCCTCAATCGCCAGTCAAGAGAAAACACGACTTTGACTTCTTAGGGGGAGCAATGAAAACTACGACTAAACTTAGAGAACTGCTGAAGGGCGATGACATTATCATTACACCCGGCGTTTATGATTGCCTAACGGCGCGGCTCGCCGAAACGACGGGCTTCACCGCAGTCAAACTGTTGGGCAATGTCACCTGTGCTAGCCTGCTTGGGCTTCCCGATCTGGGTCTTATCGGATTGAACGAGATGGCCAATCATGCCAGGAATGTGGCCGCTGCCGTGGATATTCCAGTGATGGTTGACGCCGATACGGGCTATTCGGGCGGCCCTCTTGGAATCGCCCGGACGATCAAGGAATTCGAGCGCGCCGGTATCGCCGGCATCGGCATGGAAGATCAGGTTACGCCGAAAAAGTGCGCCTTGATTCCGGGAGGAACTCCGGTTGTGCCGATCAAAGAGCAAGTGAAGAAGCTCCAGGCCGCGGTTGAAGCCAAGGAGGATCCGGATTTTGTCATCAGCGCCCGGACCGATGCGGAGTCGGTGAATGGCTTGGATGATGCGTTGAAGCGGATCAAGGCCTACGAGGAAGTCGGCATCGATATGGTCGGCGTTGCCATGTCCTGGGTCCGAAAGGAAGGCATGCGCCAACGCACCCTCGACGCGTTGAAGCGCATCCGCGATTCGGTGAAAGTGCCGGTGAATTGCATGTTCATGGACGAAGCAATTCAAGTCGGTAACATTACGTTGGACGAGCTTAAACAGATCGGTTTCAACATGGGTGGGAGTAACGCGGTGCGCTACACGGTGGTCAAGGCAGTCACGGAGATGCTGACAATTTTGAAAAACGAGGGTTCGACTAAGAACTATGCGCACAGACTGGCTTCTCTCAAGGAATATGAGGCCTTGGTCCGCTTGCCGGAATTCTTGGAAATGGAACTGCGTTACTCCGTCTGATGAAGTGGTCGCGAGAATTCAACGGGAGTTTAACGAGATCCATCACAGCCATTTGGGATAGCCGCAGCTCAATTCCATGTCATTCGATTATGCGCGGATTGCCTCATTATCGTGGGCCGATACGGAGGCTGATGGTACCTACATAGATCTCGCGCAAGAACCATAGCAGCCCGAGAACGAATGTAGACATGGCTGCGATGAAAAGCAGGGCGACGACCACCGAAGCGTCAAACTGCAAGAAGGCGCTTACGAACAGGAATGCGATTACTGCGCACACGAGCAACGCCGTGGTCGTGCAAAGAGCGATCGCCAAATAGATGAGCTTGGCACGCCGAGAAAGCATTCTGAGATCGATTTGTAAACTTGAAAAGAACTCCGGAGACGCATCGACTAACCGCTCCTCAAGATCGCGCGCGCGGTCGATGATGCGGCCTAATCGGCTGGTCATAACCGCTAGCATCGCGCCGATTCCTGAAAGAAGAAATACCGGCGCTACTGCTAGCTGAATCGCGTGCGCCACGGCAACGTCGGTGAACTCAAGCTCGATCACATTCGTCTACCTGCATCACCCTAGCACCGTCTAGGACGATCTAGATCTTTACTTTAGTAAAAACCTTCATAGGATTCTTCTGAAAAATTTTCAGCTTGTCTTCAGCAGTCAAGAATCCGAGGCTATCTATGACTGGGATCAAGTCGTCGGATGGCATGCCGGTTTCCGGACGAATAGCGCCGCCGGAGCCGGGAGATTCGGTGCCAAAAAGAATCTGATCAACACCGCGCTGCTTGATCGCGGCTTCGAGATAGTGAACATCGTAGACACAGGAGTCGTAGAAGAGATTCTTGCTGAAATCTCCCTGTCCGACGTGCTTGTCCGACGGGATGAAGCGGTTTAGGCCGCCACCGCAGTGACAGATGGTGATTTTTAATTTTGGAAAGATCTCAAAGACTTTGCCGTGGGTTAGTAACTGCATGGCGATGAACTCTTCTAAATAGTTGTTCATCTGATAGTTCGCCGGAATGATTTCCAGTCTCCGGTCGTAGCTTACCGACGGATGGATCATCAGCGGCACATCGAGCTCCACGGCTTTTTCGTATAACGGAAACCAATATTCCTCGTGCACGCCCGGAGTTTGTTTGTCGCCCGCCGGGTCAGGGTTTAAATAAGCCCCGACAAAGCCTAATTCTTCCACGCAGCGCTCGAATTCCGGCAAACAGTTGCGCGTGTCCTTGCTTGTCGAGCATTGGGGCAGCTGGGCCATGCCGCGAAACCGGTCCGGGTGGAGCCTGACAATACGCGCAATCACATTGTTGGTGGTTTGTGCCCAGAATTCCTGTAGGAATGGGCGCATCCAGTGCCACATGGCGATCGGTCTCGGTCCAATGAGCTGAACGTCGACATTGCGATCGTCCATGAATTTGAGATGACGCTGTTGCGCGTTCTCCAACTGCTCGTCGGTAACTTCCAATTTTCGTCCCGGCGTGTTTTGGGAGACAATCTCCGCCAAAAATTGCCGAAACCCTGCCGGGGTGGTCATGTGACCGTGAACATCGACGACGCTTTGTCCGTTGTACATTAGAACTCCTCAGAGGAACTCCTCAGAATCGGTCAGTGTTCTCTTACATAACAGAGCTGAACCCGCCTCTGTCAAGCGAGGCAGATTGCGGCTTCAGGTGAGAGGCTGCTGTAGCAGGGTTAACTCACCGAGATTGAGGTGATGGAAAAAACCTTCCAGGAGCTTGCCGCACAGCACCAGAAATGCAGTGCGGTTAGGAAAATAGTAGCGAGAGAGAAGGCGCCACTCTCGCGCTTTGGCGCCGTCTCTCCCAATGCTTCTATTGTCGGACTGTGAGCACGGGGCAGGTCGCCGCTGACACGACTCGGCCCGCGACGCTCCCCAAGAATAGTTTGGACAGCCCAGTGCGACCATGCGTGCCGATCACGATGATGTCGACTTTTTTGTTTTTAGCGGCTTTGATGATCTGGTCGTGCGGCGATCCTCTTAGGAGCAGGCTCTTGGCTTTGATTTTCGCCTTTCCCAGTGTTGCCATGAGCCGCTTCATCGAACTCTCGGCCTGCTGCTTGGCGCTCTCTTCCAGTTTCATATAGAGCTCGGCGCCGCCAAATTCTTGTTCGGTAAGGTAAGCGGTTGTCGGCGCAATCACATGAACCACCCAGAGCTCCGCGTCGTAATCTTTAGCAAGCTCGACAGCTTTCGCTCTCGCGCGTCCTGATGCTTTGGAATAATCCGTTGCGTACAAAATCCGGCGGATGCCTGTCACGATGTCTTCTCCCTGCTAATCTTCGTTTAAGCTGATGCTCCAACCGCTTGCGTCGCCAGCGCCGCTTTGGCGATGCCGGCCGGCACCTTCGACATGTCGAGGTTGTATAACTTACAGACATTGGTCGCTAGAACTTTGGTTTGAACTTCCACCGGCAGGTGCCCAAGATCCCGTTGAATAATCTTCAGCGAGTTAGGCCAAGTCGAATTAGGATGGGGGAAGTCGTTGGACCACATGATATTATCCTGGCCCCACCACTCCAGATTGTGGCCGCACACCGAATCGTTGAAGAAGCAGGAATAGATCTGATTGCGAAAGTACTCGCTGGGATCCTTGCTGAATGGCGGCGGATTAGCATTGCGGAAACGCCGATAATAGTAATCCCATTGCTGGGTGATCCAGGGCAACCAACCCGCTTCGTTCTCGACGGAAACAATCTTGAGCCTAGGATAGCGCTCCAGCACACCATAGAAAATCAGCTCGAAAAGCGCGTTGGCGATGTCCATCAGCTTCAAATTGACGCTGCCGCGGTAACGCTCGACACCGTTGCGGTTCTTGTCTTTGTTGTAGCTGTGGCCCGTCAGGATGTGCAGGCTGACCGGCGACTCGAGGTCCTGAGCGGCAGCCCAAAATTTATCATAATGGCTGGAATGGAAGGGCAGATCGGGATGGGGCGCTTGCCAAATGATCGCCCCTTTCAGCCCCGCCTTGCGGCAACGTTCGAGCTCTTTAATGCCATTGTCGATGTTATAGACAGGGATGGCCGGGATGCCGATCAATCGGTTGGTATCGACGCTGCAATAATCGATTAGCCAATCGTTGTACACGCGAAAACATGCTTCCTGCATGGCCGGATCGTCTAGCGCGAACAGATCCAACATCAACGTCGGATACAGCACTTCGCCGCTGAGACCGTCCTTTTCCATCTCTTGAATTCTTGCATGCGGGTCCCAACCGCCGGCATGTTGTTGAAAGCCCTCGCCGACTTTGTGCGGCGGAAAGACCGGAGCCTCAGCGCGGTATTTTTCCGGGACTCCCTTTTTCCAAAGATCCACCGGCTCCATGACATGGGAGTCGGATGAGATGATGACGCCAGTGATACCTTGACCGTGACCGTTTCCTATAGCCATTATCTGAGTCCTCCTTAAGGAAATCGTTGCTCGTGTACTTTTATAACCGACCGTATTCGATAAGCCGATGACATGTCAATTCGAATTGATGCGATAACCAGCCCGCTCGACCGTCTTGTGCCACAGCGAGGCCAACCATGGCTGCTCCGCCGGCGGCACTCCCGGCGGCCGATAGTAATGAGTGATCTCGGTGAATTTGGCTGCATTCATGAATTTACGCCATTGTTTGAGATCGTAATAGGCCCCATAGCGTTTGCCATTCCAGCCTTCCTGATTATCACCCCGTGGATTGGAGCTAAAGAGCACGCCCTGCGGTTTCAACGTCTGCCACAGCTCCTTTAAAATGCGTGGCAATTCCTGACTGGGGATATGAAAGAGCGAGGCATTGGCGAAAATACCGTCGAAAAAACTTTCCGGCAGCTCCAGTCTTAAAAAATCCTGGCGCCAGACTTCACAACCGCTGAAGCCGCGGGCAATTTGGACAAAGCGTTCGGCGCCATCGAGGCCGATGACTTCATGTCCCATGTCTTTGAAGGCTTTTAAGTCGCGGCCCGGACCGCAGCCGAAGTCGAGAATGCGAAAAGGACCTGTACCCGGCATATGCTCGAGCAACGCGGCGCGATTCTGTGTGACGTCATGATCGCGCGTGCCTTCCCAGAAACTATCCGCGTGCCGATTGTAATGATCGAGAGTGATCGTTGATGTCTTGGTGAGTTCGTCCTCTGTTAGGGCGTCCTTACGGGTCATGTTCGCTCCGAATGGCATCATGGCAACAGGTGAGACGACATTCAAGCACGGCATAAACAGCGCCGAACTATAAAGACATCACGGGTTAAAGCCGTTCCAGTCGTTCAAGTCGCGGGAAAGCAGATCTCGCCTCCGCGATCTATTGAGCAGCCTGCCCAGCGAAGTAGCAACTTGATTTTAATACCTCAGCAGTTCTCGGCGTAGATGGTTTGAACGATTTGACGGGCAGGAAGGACTCGAACTCTTCATTTCGGAAGAACTTCCGGATTCAACAGCTTTACCGGACGGCCGTCGAGATAATTGAGTATGTTTACCATCGCTTGTTCGTAGCGCTCGCTGAGAACCTCGACAGTGGCGTAGCCGCGATGCGACAGCAAGACAGCGTTGTCGAATCGGCGTAAAGGATGATCCATCGGCAGGGGTTCAACGTCAAACACGTCAAGGCCAACACCGCCGAGTTGGCCGCTTTCGAGTGCTCTGATCATGGCCGGTTCCGAGACGATCGGTCCCCGCGCCGTGTTGACTAGGAGGGCGCCGCGTTTCATCATGGCAAATTCCTGATCGCCAATAATGCCTCGGGTCTGCGAATTTGAATTGATGTGGATGGTAATGATGTCAGACTCTCGGATCAGAGTTTCCATGCTGACGCACTCGGCGCCGACTTCCGCCGCCCTTTCCGGCGTGAGAGTTCGAGAGTAGCCTAACACCCGAGTATTAAGAGTTTTCATAACCCGCGCCACTTCTTTGCCGATTCTGCCGAAGCCGAATACGCCGACAGTTTTGCCCTCCAGTGTCCAACCCGGAACCGGAGGCCAACTCTCGATGCGCATGCGCCGGTCGACCTGCGGGATTTTGCGCATCAATGATAAAATCAATCCGATGGTTAGCTCTTTAGTGGTGGCGCCGGTGTCCGTTGAAGTGCCGGTCACGGCGATGCCGTGGCGGGTGGCCGAGGGCAGATCGAGATGCACGGTGGTGCGTCCGGTCTGTGAGATAAATCTTAAATTGGGTAGTTGACGGTATTCATTGCCGGTAAACGAGGTTCGCTCGCGCATCAGCAGGATTATGTCGAAAGGCCGCAAGGTTTGAACAACGTTCTCGGAAGTGTCTAACCTTTCTCGTAACAGCGTGATGTCGGCGCGGGCTTTCAGTGTCTCAAAGCCGGGAACAGTGTCAGCGACTTTTTCAAAATCATCGAGTATAGCAATACGAGCGCGCTTAGTCTCAGGTTTACTCATGGAAACTCCCAACACACGGTTACTGCTTGATAAACGGTCGAAAGTTGATTTAGCAAAGGACTTTCCGATCTCATTCTGTAGTTGCCGTTACTTCGACCTCGCATAGTTTTCCAACCGAGGAGTAACCGTCGACAAAGCAGTATTCCCGTTGAGCTGTTGGTGCTTTGATGCGGTCATTGAATAGCCGTTTCAAGTTATCGATAGTTTGGCTTCGGTGCAGATAAAAGGAAATCCGCGCAACTCTCTCCCAGGAACTGCCGCCGTCCTTCAAAGAAGCGGTAATACGCGGCAAGATATTGTCAAACTGTTGTTCGAGCGTGGGCAGGACGGTCGTTACTCCGGAAAGCACCACCACCGAATCATAAACCAGGAACCGAATCGGCACGATGGGCGGATCGTATTCGACAATGCGCTTTTGCATGTTTTGCCTGGACGGTTTCATTGCGAGTAGGTCCACCGCAATCTTTGCATCAGAATCAAAATAATCGGGAGCGATATAGCTCGAGCTTGCCGAGCGTGCTTTGCCGGAAAGCACTTTGACCCGCTCGTCGCTTCCTAGATCGCGGCTTTCACGGTCGCGCCCCCACAGCCGAGTACGCACGGTGTTGTCTAATGACAGCTCATGCGCCCTGAGCTCCTGATCGAAACGCCGGAACAGTTCCCGGGCCTCGCCGGTCGCGCTTGCCGCAGATTGGGCTTCGCCCGACAGCTCGATAAAATCTTTGCCAAGCCAGGAAAAAAATCTTTTCCGCATGGCTGACCTCCTTTCATTCGGAACAATGCGTTGACCCCACGCTATATCAGCCAATGCACAGAGTTGTGAAGAGGCGCCTCTGCGGAATCGTGAAGATTCGGTGACCCGGGAGGACGACAGCAGAAATCGTCAACGGACGGCTCTGGAGATTTCGGGAGCAGGTAAAGACAGTTCAGCGTCCGACTGAAAACCGCGATCAGGTTTGCTAAGCCGATCGTCCGGAGCTGCATTTTTCTCAGCTACGGGATTGCTGGAATATCCAGCGGCTACCCGGGACTACAACAAAACGCTTTAGCTGATTTGGGCGCTTGCATCTCCGTAGCTTCCCAAATAGCACGGAGGTCAGCGGAGTAGGGATAGCGGATACCGTTCTCTTCGAGGATCTTGCCGGTAGCTTCGATAAGATCGGATCGATTAAATACCATTGTTTCATGGGTGAGCACGCCGGCGCTGGCGAATTTGAAACTGATTTGTTGGTCCCGCGAATCACGCAGTATCTCCACGAGGTGTCGCAGATTCTTCACACGGATATTATTGACTTCGGTAAGCACGCCTCGATTGGGGTCATCATAGCCTTGAGTAATTCGATGAGGAAACAGGGGAGAGGCAATCATGACGAGCTCTTCATCATCAAACGCCGGCCGATCGTAACGCCGGGTGACCAGCGGGCTGGCGGCCCGTCCGAAACTGCCAGCCGAAGAGGAGCGTTGGTTACCAAGCCGTTCAAGGTAGTCTTGTGTAGTCTGGGAGAATACAAATGGGCCAAAGATGAAGTAGCGGGGATTCGAATTCAAAAGGTAAGGAATGACCAGCTCGCGTCGTGTTTTAACGGGCAATTCAATCTGAGCCAACTTGCCGTCTCGATAGATCGTCAGTGGCAACACACCGTTTTTGGCGAATTTCTGCGCCAGATAAGAGGCTGACAACCGGAGATCATAGCGCACTGCCACTTTGCCGTCGCTATCGACTGGGGTGCCGCCGATGTGCGTGATGACGTCCCACTCCTTCAAAGGGTAAGCATCGTCGTCCCGATAAGGTTGTGCTACCATGACCCCGCTTAGCTCTTTAGGCAACCCGAGCCTCTGCCGGAGCGCTGCATTCTCTACCGTTTGTATTAGATCATGCGTTTGTGGTTTGCCGTCGTATACGCCGTCCTTCATATCGTCGAGAAATAGTTGAATCTCCTCCACAGGGATTAGATAGCCGATGTTCTGCGCGTTTTGAATCAAGCTAAACACCAAGCCGACAAGTTTTCCGTCCGAGACGGCGGGTCCACCGCTGTTGCCGAAATTGAGCGCCGCATCGACCTGGATGCGTAGACCTGCCGCCTGATAGTAATAGTCGGTGTATTCGATGCGCGAAACAATTCCTTGAGTTACTGAAAGCTCTGTGCCACCAGTCGGATAGCCGTAAACGTTGATGTTGTCTTTGACGCGAGGTAGCTCTTTGGCAAAAGGAAGCGAACCACGCTTCTCAAAAAAAGCTTCATCGTCCAACTTCAAGATGGCCAGGTCCATCGATGGGGTAATGGCATCAACCCGTGCCGGTAAATGCTGCGACGATTGATTGGGCTGGACGTAGATCTGGCTTGCATAGCGAACCACGTGTGCGTTGGTGAGAATGCGGTTACCGTCGATGACCACTCCCGAACCCTTAATCTGTTGCGGTGTGTTTCGGCTCCAGGGACGCAACACATCGGGGGTGTGATGAACCGCGTGAATCTTGACGACCAAATCACGGATTTGGTCCTGCGCCCGCAAGTCGGACGCTCCCAGATTGACCAAAAGCAGCATCAGCAAAACAATGACGAGTCGGCCCATAATCTCTCCTGAATATTCGATTAAAATTCGGCATAGTATACGCTAAAGGCGGGCTGAGTTAAACGATCTTTTCACCTTCACCTTTGACTCAATTCAGCTGGTCTAGTACACCCAAACACATTGTTTTGCCATGCCTGTTGAGCTCATCTCACTTGCAGGTGTCTCGTACGGGCTGTTGACCGGCTACTGCCGGACAGGGAAGAGCTCAATGGGAGGACCTCGCTCGATACCTTGCTGTAATCGGCGGTATAATTGCGATCACACTCGGCAGGTAAGGTATTGCCCGATCTTGACACGGTCAATTAGAGGAAGTATCCATAATTGTGTTCGAACATGTTTCGATCCACCAATTTAATTCAATTTAGATTAAGGAGTATGCTATGTGGTATTTAGTTATGCGTCGTCCTGTAAAGCCACGCGAGGACTGGACAGTCAATCTCGACCAGCACCTAGTTTGGATGAAGCAACAGCACGATAACGGCTCCATCCTTTTTTCAGGTCCTACACCTGATCGAAAGTTCGGCATCTATGTGATCAGGGCCGGATCCAAAGCTCAAGCCGAGGAAATTGCCAGTACCGATCCGTATACGGCAGCGGGTTTTTGCGCCTACGAACTCTATGAATGGGACGTCCATCAGATCATGGGCGTCGGACCATTCACCGCTGCGGAGCTACGCGCGCATCACTAGGAACTTTGGGCAACTTAGTAGAGCTGCTGACCTTAGCCGCGCAAAAGTTTGCCGAAGCGCGGGATCGGGACTTTGATTCCAAGAACGTGCATGACCCACCAGAGCGAGGCCGCCGTGCTCGATATCGCAGGTTTTTGCGTATCGTCTTCGAGCTCCTGAATGTACGCGACTGAGCGTCAACGTCCTTGGATCAGCAGACTGTCAGTCGTTGAATGCTGCCGATAAAGCTCGCGCGCAACTTTATAGGAGGCATAATCCGGCAGCTTGACCTGTTCCACGGGTTTGGAAACCTCTAACCGTTTAATAGCCAACACCTCGAGTCCGCCGTCTTCGTAATATTTCTTCACCGCCTGGTTGATAGTTTCTTTATAGGCTGTTGCGATCACTGTGCTACGGATTTCTAAATGTTTCATCGCCTCCACGGTGGCGCTCATCGCCGTGCTCACCGGCAAACCAACTTGTCGCGATAGTTCGGCAACCACCTGTTGCTCGGCGGCGTAACCACGCTGGGTTCCCAATGCGATACCCCCCATGAGAACGACATCGCACTCTTCGGCCGCGAAGATACCGAGACCCACTCCCAAGGCGTCGATGGCTTTATCGAATTCCGCCTCAGTATGGGATTGGACGTTCAGTCCTGAGGAGACGATGGTAAATCCTTTTGGGAGGATCAGATCCCAGTCCGAGGGGGGTTTCAAAAAACGAAGGTGATAAATAGCCGATGCGGGCCTTCCATCCGGACATCGAAAACTCCATTCTTTTGATTTATTTACCACTGAATCGGGTGCGGCTATGGCGATGCTACATCATCATACGTGCGCCCATTTGTAAGCATACCCGAAGAAACCATCCGTAAGGTCAACGAGTGATCGTTACGGATGTTGAAGCTCTCTTACCTCATCGAGCGATGGATGAAAAGCCATACTCGCTTATGCACCGTTTCTGTATAAGACAAGGAGGCTTCCGACGGGTAGGCGGCGTGCCGGTCCCGCATCGCATTCCGCACCCGTTGCGCGAACGGTGCGGATATTTCCACGGTGCATTCTTGTGGCATCTTATGGCAGTAAGCTCTACTTGAGATATAATAAAGTGAATGTTGGAGGTTCGAACAGGATCGCCACTTAATCCTGTCCCACGGTTCCGGCGGTTGGTTGTTCTGGTGATGTCAAAATTCTGCTGTCGTAATATAATATGGTAGTAGCTTGAGTTATCGGTACGACAGGCCGATGCGTTGCTGCTGTTTATATACGAACTCAGTGGAAGTTCTAGATGGATGACCTCGTCGAGCGAATATTAAGCGGGCAGAACCAAGACGGAGGCTGGGGGTTTTTGCCAGGCAAGAGCAGTAACACGGAATGTACATCTCTGTGCTTACTGGCTTTGGACAGTCTCGGAGCGAAGCAGCCGGTGGCAAGTACAAAGCGAGGCTTGGACTGGCTGGTTCAACGTCAACGCGCGGATGGCAGTTGGCCACTCAGTGATTCTACAAATGAGGCTTCTTGGACGACTGCTCTGGCGATCATAGCGCTAAACCGATTCCGGGAATATCAGCTAAAAACGAGAACGGCGTCTGATTGGCTGTTGAAACAGGAGGGTAGGACCCCAGGCGTACTGGCTCGCTTAATTGGGGCATTCGTAACTCATAGTAATACCGTTGCTTTGAATCCGGATCTGAAAGGGTGGGCTTGGGTTCCGCGAACATTTAGTTGGGTCGAGCCCACCAGCTACGCTCTTGTTGCCTTGAAGCAAGTACGAACCCATGTTGCCGCCAAGAATCTAGAGGAACGAATTCAGCAAGGCGAGATGATGATTTATGATCGTATGTGCAGTGGCGGCGGCTGGAACTATGGTAACTCGAAGGTTTTTGGCGATGCGCTGTGGCCTTATCCTGACGTGACGGCGGTGGCATTGATTGCCTTGCAAGACCACCAACTCAATCAAGCTAATCAGGAGAGTGTCAGTGCGCTGCGAAAGATGATGCAAGAAACCGATTCCGGATTAGCGTTATGTTGGGGAACTATCTGCTTGTCTATCTATGGCGACGAGATATCCGGATGGAAGCGACAAATCGAAAAAAGGTTTCAAACGACGGGCTTTCTCGGTGAAACGAAAACACTTGCATTAGCCCTTGTTGCCTCGCTCGATCATGTCAAAGCTTTTAGATTGTAGACAATGATAAATCGGCGAAGCTTCCTCAAGTATTCAGCCCTTGCCACTGTCACTCCTTTCGTTGGCGGCTGTGGTCAGAGTCATAGGTGGCGCGCAGAAGCATTTCGCAAAGAGAGGATATCGCAGGTGGCGGTTCTGCAAGCCTTGCGCTATGACTTATCGCTGCGGGAGATCATAACAAAAGGGGTAAGCCTTTGCGGGTTGGAGGTAAGAGGAAAAACGATCCTTCTCAAGCCGAATCTTGTCGAATTTGACCCCCATGGAGTTATCAATACTAATCCGTTAGTTATCGAAGCTGCCATAGATTGCTTTCGGACGCTCGGCGCCCGACAAGTCTTGGTCGCTGAAGGCCCGGGACATCGTCGTGACAACGAGTACCTTCTCACCGCGTCTGGCATTTACGGCGTAATAAAGGAGCACCGTGTTCCTTACGTTGATTTGAATAGCGACGATGTACGGGCGACGCGCCTGCTTAGTAGTTTTACTAAATTGGAGCAGCTTTATCTGCCGGAGACTCTCTACAATGCCGATCTACTAGTATCGATGCCCAAGTTAAAAACACATCATTGGGCGGGGGTCACGCTATCGTTGAAAAACATGTTCGGTGTGGTTCCGGGCTCGGTTTATGGCTGGCCCAAAAACATTCTTCATTGGCAGGGAATTCACAATAGCATTCTGGATATCAATAGCTCGCTGCCGGTTCGGCAGTTTGCGATTGTCGATGGCATCGTTGGGATGGAAGGGAATGGACCTTTACAAGGCCAGGCAATAGATAGCGGGGTTTTGATTTTTGGTGAAGATCTTGTCGCCGTGGACGCGACCGCAGCCAGGTTGATGAAAATCGAACCAAAGAAAATTAAGTATTTGGCTGAAGCGGGGGAGTTTCTAGGCAACGTCAACTATGAGAGCATTGAACAGATCGGCGAGAACCTGGAGCGGTTGCAAAAGAATTTTCGCGTTATTGAGGAATTTCAGGACCTGAAAGTTTTGACCTAGTAAAACTCGCTAAAGGTTGCGGCGGGGAGCCGAAGCCAAGTTCGTACTCCGAACCTAGACCCGAAGATTAACTTATGAGCCCAAAGAAAAAAGGGGCCCAACGGTATCGATCCGTTCGGCCCCTTTGTTCGATGGCTCTTCTGCTGAATTAGCTTGCCTGATCGTCAGCAGGAATTACCAGCTTCATTCCCACGTAGATGTAATTAGGATTTTTGAGATTTTCTCGGTTTGCTTCAAAAATCTTCTCCCATTTAGATGTAGAATTGTAGAAGCGCTCAGCCAATTTGCTGAGGGTATCGCCGACTTTGACGACGTAGTGCTGATCGACAGAGCTGGCGGGTTTGAGCGGCTTAGCAGTACTAGCTACCGAGAGCTGCGTCTTTTCTGGCGCTGGCGCAATGACGTTAGCGACCTCATTAGCTTTATTCTCTACTGCAGCCGGTTTTACCTTCGTATCTACGGTTACGGGCTTCTCCTTGGCGGCAACTACCACCGGCGCAGGAATAGCGCGTGGCGCCGCTTTAGCAAGGCTTTGGGTCTTATACAGATGATCAACGAACCCAGAACTGTCGAGTTCTTTCATGAACGACAGATCTACGAACTGGTCAGGGCGCGCACTTCGAGCTGCGGGTTCTTTGATACCCATTTCGCGGAGCATGATTTGAATTCCTTTAATTGTTGGATAGGGCTTTTCTGGAATCAGTGAATTAAGGACAGAATCGTAGGCTTCATCTAAAGCCTCCATATCGTCGGATTTCAGATACTTCGCCAAAATTCCAATTGTCTCTTGCCGCCGGGTCTTCATGAAATGAATACTCTCGACAAAAGCTTTTAAGACGTTGCGAACGAGCTCCGGTTGTTTTTTTATGGTGTCTTGACTAAAGGCCAGCCCCGTATGCTGGTATTCAAGTCCGAGCATTTGAAGGTCCGCCAGAGTGTTCAGCCCCATCTTTTTTGCTTTAGCAGTCAATGGGATAGCGATCATAACGCCGTGTATTTTGCCGCTTTCTAAGGCTGAGAAGCGGGCTGGTTGACTACCGATCTGAACAATAGCGACGTCCTTATCCGGCGTTAATCCGTATTTCTCAAGCGCATACCGAGTTGCAAAGTCCGAAGAAGAGCCAATGCGACTGACTGCCATTATTTTGCCTTTGAGTTGATCCGGTCTGGTAATGTCACGCGATACGATCAACTTGTAATCCATCGTATTGAGAAATCCGGCAACCATTACGACTCCGGATCCTTGCAGATTGCTTTGAAGCACAGATGACCCTGCTACCTGAGCAGCGAGCACATCACCTGATATAAGCGTCTGAACGGTCCGGCTCCCTCCCTCAACGAAAAGAAGCTGTGAGTCCAACCCGTACTTGCGGAAAAATCCCTGATCCTGCGCGATCCAAGCCGGCGCTTGACTTGGTGAAATGGCGCTATAGCCGATCATCACTTTTCTGAGCGGTTGGGTTGCAGTACTTTCTGCAGAGTTCGTATCACTCACCACAGCGCCGAAAGGGAGCGCAGCCAAGGCAGTCAGTGTAAGCACCCTTGTTAAGGTCTGTTTGAGAAATTGCAGCATTTTGGATCCTCCCATTTTATCGAGTCCTCCGAACACCTATTCGCGATTCAATCTGACCATTGCCGCTTTGAGGCTTGCTCTCATGCGCTCGAGTGATCGCGCCAGCTCGCCGATCTCATCTGTAGATTGGATTGTGACCGGCGTGTCCAGCTGCCCCCGGCTAATCTCATCCGCGCTTGCCTTCAAATCCAGTAGAGGTCGAATCGCCTTTGCGGCGAGCAGAAGCGAGAGAACGATACCAACCGCAAGGCACCCGGCGATCAAAGTAATTATTGTGAATACCGTCCCACGAACGTCTGCCTGGACTGAATCCGCCCAAAGGCCTACATGAACGGTGCCGAGCTGACCTTCAAGAAGGGGAACCCGAGTGTCGTAAATCGATTTTCCGCGAATGTTCGTCACGCGCGAATTGGCCGTGCGACGTTCCACCGCGGCTGGATCTTTTAGCTCGGCTGGGAACGGCTGAAGACTCGTCGCGACGATCTCTCCCTTGGGGTCTTGGATATAGGCGTACGCCACACCATCGAGACGACCGTATTTCGCGATTAAGACGTCCAATTCAAGGGTGTTCCGCCGGGATACATAAGCCGCTGACGCGTCACTTAAATTGGTGGCGATTGCCATCGCGCGAAGGTCAACTTGTCGGTGCAAAGCTTTATCCGTCAAGAAATAGACAATCCCAATGACCAGCACTCCGAGCAGTAGAATTAAGCCGCTAAATGCAACGCTGATCTTCCACCTGAGGCCGCTTCCTTGCCATGATATATTCAGCGGCTTATTGACCTTTGTCGCCTCAATTGAGATGGATTCTTGTGACATCATTCCTCCGAATCGATTGCAGGATTACTAGAATCGTTTGAGATTGGAGATCTCCTGATAGGCAGAGTCTTCAAACTTCTGCCGGAGCTTTACGTCGCCGATTTCCTTAGCGACATGTTCAATCAAATCATGGAGCTTGGATTCCGGGAATTGAGATTGCGTTTCACCGAGTGCTTCGATTTGATCGCGTACGACGAGCGATGCCATGGGACCCATAATCTCAGTGAGGAGTCCTACGACGCGCCCCATTGCCGTTGGCGGGACCAAATCAGTTGCCGGTCGGGACGATGGTGCAACAATTTCAACCAAGCCGGACCTTTGTAGGTTGAAGATAACTTTGGCCGTATAGGCATAAGGGATTCTAAGAGTTTCGGCGATTTCCTGAACTGAGCGGTTGCCGTCGATTTTGCTGAGCACTCGCCAGCCAACGTGGGGAACAGTTACCGGACCGTTTTGTTCCTCACCCAAATCAGCTATACGAAGAATGGTCTTCCCGGACGGAATGATTTCGAGAATGTTCTCCCATTCGCGACTCATTGCCTTCACTTCGTCGAGGATTTCAGATGACGACTTCTTTATGGTCGCCGACGGGGGAGTTCCTGCAGGCAGTAAAGCGAAGTTACCTTCTCCCCACGTTACCGGATACAGAAGCGCCTTTTCTCCATCCCCAATCGGACATGTGGCGTGAATAATGCTGCCATCGACGAGATAAACTTCTACTGTCTCCTTTCCGCGAGAGAGTTTAAGAACGCCGGACTTCTTGCCGCCGGTAGCGAGCATCAAAATATCATTGAGACTGATTTGTGAGAGGTTTCCTTGCATCTCTATTCCCGGTATATATAAAGGTAAGGTCTAACGATCTTCCAACGAACGCCGCGTAGCCGTATTGGTCTGGGTCTTCTTTACACTCTCCAGGACTTCATCGTTGCTGTTCAGCGTGATTTTCAGCGTCTTTATTACGCCCAGGCTCTTGCTGATTCCGACCATCTGTTCCAACGTCGACTTAATCTGTGTTTGGAGGAGATCGACCTCCTCGGTCGAGATACCGAGCAATTGAGTTTGTAACTCATCATAAAGCCGAGTGATGCTATCAATCTGTCCCAGCGATTCGGTTTTCTGGGTGATTTCTTCATATAGGCGGGAAATATCTTCAGTGAGATTTTGCAGTTCGTTCTTCATAAATGTTCAGCCTTCTTTCTTATTTTTTTACAATCGGAGACTTACTGTTTATCTTTGTTTCACTGGCTTTTGCCGCTTGTTTCAACTCGCGCATTCCGGAAGTGTTCTCATCCGATGTTCTTGAGACAGATTCGGCGGCTGCGGGTGGGTTCGATGGCTCTTGTGATTTCGATGATGACAGGAGATAGAAGCCGGAAAGAACTGCGACTATTAGTAAGAATGCGCCCACCCCGGCAAACTTTAGGTTAATCCGGTTGTTATGTGAGTAAATGTCGTATTCTCCATAATCCTTGATGATCTTTTTCAACTCGCGATCGATGTCGCCTTCCTTTTTCAACGGTGAAGTCCGAGCTGTTTTGTTTTTTGGACTTTCAACAGCCGGCTTCTCAAGGATGATGGGTTTGCTGCCCGCCTCGGCAGTGTCGATATTAGCCCGCGGCACAACCTTCGACGGCGAATCAGACGAGCTGAAAAACTCGCCGTAATTTTTGATGAGATCATCTAAAAGCCGCTGATCGAAATCGCCGCCAGTTGGAACAAGCGCTGTCGATATGGGTGTATTCGGCTCTTCTGACAGCGGTAATGTTTGGACGAACTCGGGAACGCTTATATCCGACTGTGGGTTGTTGATTTTCTCGCTTGCCGATCGTATTGCGGTTGTTTGGAGTTCCTGTTCGTACTGAAGTCCATCGCCAATGGTTTTGACGGAATCGGAATCTTTGTCCCATGAAAACTCCGCTGAGGGAATTCCTGAGGCTGCTTCGATTTCAGTCGTGCCGAAGACGAATGCCGGCTCTTCCGGCGAATCTGTTGCTTCACGGCGATCCGCGGCCGAGTCTTGTCTGATGACGTCTTTGATTGATTTTGATGCATCCGTGGCTCCGGAGATTGTCTCACCAGAAGGGGAAGCAGTAGTCACAGTATGTTCGGATCTCTTATGCAAAGTTCGTTTGAGTCCCGGAAACTTGATCAGGTTACTGGCCTGAATGATGTCGCGCAGGTGGATGGGTTTGCCCGCGGTGTCGATGACGCTTAGCTTTATATCTTCAGATGCTGTTTTCTCGAGGGCTTCGTACACCGAAGTCATGGATCGCTTAATTGTAAGGAGAGATCCAACACGTGACTGCAAGTTCAAAAGACCAAGCAATAAAGTGCGTGACCTATTTTCCGCGGCGGATACCTCTTCCAAAGTGTAGTCGTTCAGCCGCTGCTGCAGACCTTGAATGGAGTTGACTACTTTCCCTACGGTTCCGCCGCTCGGCGAGCTTACCCTCGAAGCCGTGGACCCCGCGCGGTTTTCATCTTGTTTTGCTGACAACATTTCAACTCAGAAGATACTAGTTGGCCTTTTCTCAGGCGTAGAGGATAAGCTATTGAAAGCAAAAGAGTTGCCATGAACGTCATGGGTAAAATGTTCGTAGTTTCACGTAGATCGATACAGCCTTTTCCTATAATTGCTAGATAACTCCCCCAGTTCTGTTCACCCAAACCAAATTGTGTACAGGGTTGTTCTGTATGTACTTAGGGCTCTTGGAAAGTCCATGCCACACTCTTCAGCAGGTGAAGATAAGGGAAGGAACGGGCTGCCCATCGGCAAACCGATTTTTGAAGCTCAAATTCCAAAGTGATACGAGAAGGATTTTACAAGGTTCAGTTGACCTAGGCAGCGGAACTGAGACTCCAGTCGAACTGAGGAAAGAACGTGGGGCTCCTAAGCCAGAGTTGGCTGATGTATCTGATTACTCCTGCAAGAGCTCGAACCTTTCGATCTTTCGGTAGAGCGTGCGTGTTGATATACCGAGGGCTTCGGCGGCTTTGGCTTTATTACCGTTGGTTTGCCGGAGCGCGTCCTCAATTAGAATTCTCTCACCTTCCTCGATATTTTTGATCGCCTTGGTTCCGATCTCCTCTCGGTGTCCGGTCGCATAGTGCTGCAGGTTCATGGGTAAATCGGCGATTGTGATGTATTGACCATCCGAAACCATCGCGGCACTTTCAACGACGCTTTTAAGTTCTCTGATGTTGCCTGGCCACGGATAGTCTAGGAATAAGGCCTTAGCCGAACTGCTCAGCTTTTTGAGCGGCTTGTGGAATTGCTTACAAGCTTGATAGACGAAGTTTGCAACCATCAGGATGATATCTTCTTTGCGGCCTCGTAAAGGGGGGAGAATGATGCGAGCGCTGTTCAGGCGAAAATACAAATCCTTTCGAAATCCGGTTCCCTGAATGGCCTCCTCGAGCTCTTTATTGGTGGCAGCAACGATTCTGACATCGCTGGATTTTGGTGTGGATTCGCCTACACGATAGTACTGACGAGTTTCGAGGAAATCGCAGAAGTTTCAGCTGAATGGCCGGCGCGAGCTCGCCGATTTCATCCAAAAAAAGCGTGCCGCCCTCCGCAGCTTCAATGAGTCCCTTCTTGTTCTTCTCCGCGCCGGTAAACGCGCCTCGCACGTAACCGAATAGTTCACTTTCGACGAGAGTTTCAGGAATCGCAGTCATGTTACAAGCTACAAACGGCTTCGTCGCCCGAGAACCGCTTGAATGTATATATTGGGCCATGACTTCCTTGCCTGTCCCGGTTTCACCGGTAATGAGAACGGTGATGTCGTGCATAGCATATCGATTCGCCAGGTTTAGCACTTCATAGAACTGGGGGGTTTCGCCGATCATCAGAGGTAATTTAATCGCATGCGGCGTGAGCAAATCGGTTGAAGGGTGGCTGGCTTGCCCCAAGAGAGTGTAAAGCGCGTGCGTATTCTGGGGATGATAACAAACCAGAGTCACTTGCGTGCCGAGTTGGTAGATCCGATCCAAGAACCGAGGCCATGTGTTACTACGACAGAGTGTTAGATCTGCGAAGACAAACTTCAATTGATCAATTGGAAACGCGTTGAATGCGTGCTCGGCTTCTTCGAGGGAGCGCGTTTCGTGGATAAAACAGTCCCGAGCCTCCAAAAGTCTGGATAAACCGGAAACGGAAGAGTCAATTGAGTAGATGAGTAGAGCCAGCTGTCTCGACATTAGGTGATTACTCTTTAGAGGGGGAGGAATTAGGCAGAACCACCATGTTTTCGAGTGAATCGTTAAGCAGTTGACGCGTAATACGTGGCTGAGTGCCCAAATAGTTGCAGGCAGCGATGACGTGCTCGGCGATGAATTTCGGGTGAAATCCGGCAAAGGGAACTTTGTGCTTGACGTAAAACGAGTTGAGCAGGTACGCAATAATCTCTTCGGAAAACTCCAATCCATAAGATTCACAGACGCGCTGGAATATCTCTCTGTACTCGTCTGCGGTGGGTGGGCTGATCTTTATCTTGTAATGAACACGGCGTAACTGCGCTGCATCCATAAGTTCTTCTGGTGGAAAATTGGTGGCAAAGATGACAAGCTGATCGAACAGCACGGAAAACTTTTTGCCCGTATGAAGCGTCAAGTAATCGAGTTTGCGCTCCAGAGGAAAGATCCACCTGTTCAATAGTTCATGAGGTCGCACACGCTGACGTCCGAAGTCATCGATAACGAATATTCCGCCAATTGCCTTCATCTGAAGGGGCGCCTCATAGTATTTTGAATGAATGTCGAAGTCCAAGTCGAGCATTGCTAACGTCAATTCACCTCCGGAAATAATATAGGGTCTCCTACAGCGGACCCAGCGAGGATCATAGGGGAGGTGAGGCAAAAACATAGGATGCTTGTCGCTGCTGATGGCTGGCTGCTCCGGGCCAAACGGGACGTGAACGGAAGGATCGAAGATTTTGATAATCTGGCCATCTGCTTCGATGCAATAGGGAATGTAAACCGCTTGCTCGAAGGCGCTTATTAGAGCTTCTGCCATAGCAGTTTTGCCGTTCCCGGCAGCACCGTAGATCAAGATTGCTCTGCCTGAATTCGACGCGGGCCCGAGTCTTCTGACGACTTCCTCCGACAAAACTAGGTGAGACATCGACTTTTTAAGTTTATCTATGCTGACGATTTCATTTGTGATCGTCTGTTTTTGCACCTGCAGCTGATAGGTCTGCAGCGGCACGGGAATCGGTCCAATGTATTCGCAAAGCCGCAGGGCCTCACTAGCGCGCTCCTTACCGGCATTCGTAAGCGCATAACGCATAACGTTGTGGTTTTTTTCCGACGGCCCACGAATTTCTACAAGAGCTTCCTTTTTGGCTATCGTAAGCAGTTCCTCGACCACAGCTCGAGTTAACTTGATGTGTTCGGAAACCTCCGGGATAGTTTGCAGTGCCGACACGTACATCGTCCGCAAAAGACAATTAAGTAGAAAATTGCCTTCTAGTCCGGTTTCGTCAGCGGTTTTTGGAATGTGCGGGGGCTCGTGAAGAATGCCATCTAACCTCTCGCGGCTGATGTATCCGAGTGAAATAAGATTATCGCCGAGGCGACCCCCGGCGATCTTCTGTTGCCGTAGCACAGTCTGCAGTTGCTCGTCGGTTATAATGCCCCTGGTTCTAAGTAATTCGCCAATTGCCATACATTAATCTCGTTGTGTCAAAAAAAGATTGTCTTTGCGGTAATTTGCAACTATCTTGTTGATATATTCTTCATAAAACCGTTTCATTATAATTTAAGAAGGACCCCTGTCAAGCAAAGTTCTCGGCGATTCGGGTCGAAGTTAGAGGAGCGAGGAATGCTGTTAAAAGTACGCGGTGCATGGATAGCTCTCTTGTGGATGATGTTTGCGATAGTGGTTAATGGTTGCACAATTCAAGATGGTGATACAAAGCGACAGCTTTCCGCTGCTAGCCTAATTGCTACGCCCGCGTCGCATTATAGCACGCAGAAAGCCCGGTATCTGGGGGAGAAGTACCAAGAGAAGCTAGTTCGTTTGATCGAAATGATTATGGCGAATCCAAAAACGTCGAAGTTGCAATTTGCGAACAATCTTGGGTCGTCGGGGGGGATGGGTTTTTTTACGCATTCTGCAGTTAAATTTCCTGACGAACGTTTCCTTGAGGTGGTACTTGGAACGGGTGAGAACTTCGAAGCAGGGGAGTACAGCGAAAAAGTGGCGCGGCTGTTTTCCCTCTATGGCAGAGAGTTACTTGTGATCCTCGCCAGTGATTCGGAAATTTATAACGATAGAGAACTGTCCGGTTACGGCTTGAATTTTACCTGGCGAATGCTGGGCTCCCGCATGAGCACGGAGCGCGCGATCGTCTATTTGCCCAAGGAGAAAGTAAGGGCATTCTTAAGACAAGATTTAGGTGAGAATACACTCCTGGCTGAGGCAGTTATTTTCGTCATGGAGCCGGAGGGCCAGGCGAACCTTTTGTCTTTCCGTGCGCAACGGCCCGCGCCCGACGTACGTGCACCGATTCAGGAACAAGTTCTCTTGCCGGAGCTGCCCAAAGCAAAACCGGACCAGAATCCGGTCCTAGCACAGAAGCCGGGTCATAATGAAGTTGCCAACCCAGTGAATGACGGGAAAGGCTCTGTTGGGGTGAAGAAGAAAGCGATATCAGCTTCTGAAAGCGAAACTGGCCGTGAAACGACAACTCCGAATGGGAGTCGAGGGACTAAGGAAGAGCTCATTCCAGAGGGAAAGATCAGTTCCATTGTTGGTGAGAACATCGAGGCGGTTGGAACAGGTTCTGCCAAAGAATCAGCAACCCAATCTGATCAGGATCCCATGCTCCCGACGGGAGTCGTTGAGGCGACGCGAGCCGCTCCCAGTGCCGTGGAGTTTTCCCACGCGCAAGTCGATGCGAAAGCAATCGAAGCGAAACTTCAGCTTGAAAAGAAAGAAGAAAAAACACCCGAATTGATAAGCTTGGTTGGAGTACCTAAAGAAAAAGAACAAAACGAAATGCCCCCGGACATGGCCGGTTCTCAGCGTCCGGCTGCAATGGGAGAAGCGCGGCCAAATGAAGTTTCACAACCGGATTTGGGGATACATGCACTTCCTGCCCTTGGATCGACTGAAGTGGCTTCATCGTCTGCTACAACCCCAAAGCGTGACAGCGAAGGCGAGCGGTTAGGCCATATAGCATCACTTACGAAGATAAATCCGAAACCCGCACATCCGGAAAAGGCGGTGCCGGCGCCGATCACAGCGTCAGAGCTGCAAAACGGTGAGGCAGAGACTGTTGAACAGCAAGCTGTACCTGTTCACGCCAAACATATGGAACACCTATCGGAAATTAAACCCCTCATGAAACCTATGCCGAAAGCTCTTGAGGGTTACATTATTCAAGTAGCCTTTAAGGATCGCTCTGAAGCACGGAGTTGGGCAGACACTTTCGAACAGCGCGGCTATGCTGTCTCCATGACTGAAGCTAGCGCAGGCGAATCATTAAGAGTACGTGTTGGAAACTTTCGGCTACGAGATGAGGCTGAGCGGCAACTTAAAAGCATTCGTGATAATGGGCTAATCGGAATCATTCTCAATCTTCCCCAGGCTTATCGGCCGGAGGTTCGTTCTTCTCTACCGTAATTTTTTCAACTTAATATCTAGCTTAAACAGCTCTGTTTGAATCGATGATTCAAGAAAGTTTTGCTTTTAACAATTCATTGACCTTTTGCGGATTAGCTTTCCCTTGTGAAGCTTTCATGACTTGCCCCACAAGAAAGCCGAAAATTTTTTCATTACCGCCGCGATAAGCGGCGACCTGTTTCCCATGGTTCGTCAAAACCCGGTCTATTGACCTCTCGAGGCTTGCGGGATCTGAGACCTGCTCCAAGCCGCGTGCGGTTATAATGCCCTGCGGCGATTCGCTCGTATCGAGCAAGGCATCAAATATCATTTTCGCGATTTTTCCGCTGATTTTGCCTTGATCGATCAGTTGCACCAACTCGCCCAATTGTGTCGGCTGGAGCGGCCAATTGTCGATTCGGAGCTGTTCATCGAGCTTCCGTGCTTTTAGGAGGCGGAACAGATCACCCATTATCCAATTGCTCAGTGCTTTGGCATTCGGGCAAATGGTAATCGCGGCCTCAAAATAGTCGGCAACATCTCTGCGGTTGGTGAGCAGCTCGGCATCATAGGATGGAAGTCCATACTGCGACTTAAAACGTACTTTTCGTGCGTCGGGAAGCTCAGGTAAAGTGCTACGGAGTTTTTGAATCCATGCTTCATCTAGATTGATCGGTAAAAGGTCAGGGTCCGGAAAATATCGATAATCGTGAGCCGACTCCTTAGATCGCATCGAGCGAGTTTGCTCGTTGTTTTCGTCCCACAGCCGCGTTTCTTGAGCCAAGCTTCCACCTGCGGAAAGTGTATCAATCTGGCGTTCTGTCTCATACTGCAGCGCTTTCTCAATAGCTTTAAAGGAGTTCAGGTTCTTAATTTCAACTTTGGTTCCTAGGGCCTCGGTTCCGATGGTGCGTACCGAAATGTTTGCGTCACAGCGAAAGCTGCCTTCTTCCATGTTACCATCGCAGACTTCCAGATACCGAAGAATTGCACGTAAGCTTTTCAGATACGTTACCCCTTCGACAGCATCGCGGATATCGGGTTCACTGACAATCTCCAGCAGCGGCACTCCGGAACGGTTTAGATCGATCAAACTCGAGTCATCATATGCATTGTGAATATTTTTTCCCGCATCCTCCTCGATATGGATCCGCGTTAAACGAACGCGTTTCGTAGAGCCCTCCACGTCGACATCAATGTAGCCGTTGGTGCAGATCGGAAGCTCGTACTGGCTAATCTGATAGCCTTTGGGCAAATCAGGATAGAAATAATTTTTTCTCGCCAAGCGACTGTAGCCGGCGATTTTACAATTCATCGCGAGCCCGGCCCGTACGGCGAACTCTACAACCCTTTTGTTCAAAACCGGTAAGGCACCAGGAAATCCAGCGCAGACGATGCAAGTATTGCTGTTTGGTGCCGCACCGTATCTGGTGGAGCAGCCGCAGAAAATTTTCGAGTCGGTCAGAAGCTGAGCATGAACTTCAAGTCCGATGATGGTTTCGTATTTCATGCCACAGATAAAGCAGGTTTTTTCCTGTGCCACTCTGTTTGTTGTTCGTAAGCGTGAGCGATGCGCAAAATGGTCGCCTCCTCAAAAGGTTTTCCAATGACCTGCATTCCGATCGGCAATCCTTCACCGTCCAGACCGCAGGGTACCGAGATCGCGGGCACACCGGCGAGATTGATCGAAATCGTACAAATGTCTGATAGGTACATTTCAAGCGGGTTTTGTATTTTCTCGCTGATCTTGAAGGCCGTGGTGGGCGACGTGGGAGTGATAATGGCGTCGCAATGTTTAAACGCCGCGTCAAAATCCCGGTGGATTAAAGCGCGAACCTTTTGTGCCTTCAGATAGTAGGCGTCGTAATATCCGACTGAAAGTGCATAGGTGCCAAGCATAATACGTCGCTTCACCTCTGGCCCAAGCCCTTGTGCTCGACTTAGCATATAGGTTTCGGTTAAATCGCTGCCGACAGCGCGCTGGCCATAGCGCATTCCATCATAGCGGGCTAGGTTTGAGCTGGCCTCCGCAGTTGCGATGATGTAGTACACGGCCACCGCGTACTCGGTATGCGGTAATGAGATTTCTTCTATAATGGCGCCGCGCTTTTCAAGCTGACGAATGGCGTTCATAACAGCCTCATCAACGGCCGACTGTAATCCTGCGGTGAAATATTCCTTGGGAATACCCAAACGTAACCCGGCAATTTCGTCGGTTAACAATTGCGAGTATGATGGAACGGGGAGTCTGATCGATGTTGAGTCCGCCGGGTCGTGCCCGCTTATTGTTTCGAGCAGGAGCGCGCAATCACGAACGTTCTTCGTCATCGGACCTACTTGATCCATGGAAGAAGCAAAGGCGATCACCCCGTAACGGCTAACCCGGCCGTAGGTTGGTTTCATCCCAACGATGCCGCAGAAAGCCGCTGGTTGACGAATCGAGCCTCCGGTGTCAGTTCCTATTGCTGCTATACATTGATCAGCTGCCACCGATGCTGCGGATCCACCTGAAGATCCTCCGGGTACGCGTTCCACGTGCCAGGGATTGCGCGTCGAGAAGAACGCTGAGTTTTCAGCAGATGAACCCATTGCGAACTCATCCAGGTTCGTCTTGCCGGTAATTATCGCGCCAGCCGAACGAACTTTTGCCACGGCAGTAGCATCATAGGGGGGAATAAAGTTCTCCAATATCCTTGACGCGCAGGTTGTCCTTAAACCCTGGGTCAGCAAATTATCTTTAAGCGCGATCGGGATTCCGAGTAAAGGAGAAGCGGATGGTCCTTGCTTGAGCCTCTTATCGGCTTCTTTTGCCTGCGCGATGGCGGTATCACGGCAAAGGGTGATGTAGGAGCGGATAATACCCTCCGTTTGCGCAACTCGTTGGAAAACGGCTTCAGTCAGCTCCTGCGACGAAACTTCGCGCTTACGCAGTTTCTCGCTGGCTTCATGAAGCGTCATTGCGGATAAATTCATTCGATGATTTTTGGAACTTTAAAAAAGCTCTTCGCCTTTGCGGGCGCATTCGACAATATTCTATCTGGATCAGAGGTGTTGGTAACTACATCCTCTCGAAGTGAATTGGATGTGTCTACAGCCTGGGTGAAAGGCTCTACTTCCGAGGTATCCAGCTCCCGGAGTTTATCCATGTACTGCAAAATACTCTGAAGCTCGACGGTTAGCTGATCTAGTTCCTGAGGCAGCAAGCGCAAGCGGGCCAGCAGCGCTAGCTGTGCAACGTCTTCGCGTATAAGCATCGAGATTTTCTAGCACATGGACACCGTCAATTCCAATGCGAATCGTAGATGTGACGCATCTATGCTTGGAAAGACGGATCTCTTCAACAACATATCCGTTGCGGTGAATTGAATCGCCTTTGAACCTTCTTATTTGCAGTTGTTTTCTCTTTTGGCTAAAAGGGAAACACAATGGGTGGCAAACAATTCATGTTGTCGGAAGACTTCGCCCGGCCTGTAAAGCAGGGCGCGATTGAACGACAGTCATACTCGCGTGGCTTTAAGTGCGTTGCCGGACTGGATGAAGTGGGCCGAGGCCCTTTGGCAGGGCCGGTGGTAGCCGCGGCAGTCGTGCTGCCGCAGGGTTTCACGCATTCGGCCATTAGAGATTCGAAAATGTTAACAGCGGAGCAGCGTGAAAGTTTGCTGCCGACAATCAGAGAGTCAGCCCTATGCTGGGGCGTGGGTGTTGTTGAGGTTGAGGAGATCGATCGGATCAATATTCTCCAGGCGAGTTTGCTTGCAATGGTCAAGGCCTTTCGCGCCTTGCGGCCGGCGCCCGATTGTTTGCTCATCGACGGGAACCAAAAGATCCCGGCTGAGTTGTTTCAGATGAACGTGGTTTTCAAACAACTGCCTTTTCAAAGAACCATCATAAAAGGCGATCAGCTTTGTGTCTCGATTGCTGCCGCCTCGATAATAGCTAAAGTGGCGCGTGACACGATGATGGTCGAACTCGATAAAAGTTATCCCGAGTACGGCTTTGCGCATCACAAGGGATATAGCTGCGTCGCACATATGGAAGCTTTGCGGCGATTTGGACCATCGCCGATTCATCGCCGAAGCTTCAGGCCGGTCCGCGCGATGTGCTCGCTAGAGCTTGAAACCGATCTAGATTTGCCGTTCGTCATTCCGTGATCCTAAAGAAAGCAAAACTCATATTAGGTCAAGAGGGTGAGCGGATTGCCGAGATCTTTTTGAGAAAGAAAGGTTACAAGCTCGTCGAGCGCAACTATCGTTGCGCCGCGGGAGAACTGGATCTCATTATGTTGGACGAGCGGGTGATCGTTTTTGTCGAAGTGAAGACGCGTAGGGGAATCCGATACGGGACGCCGCTGGAAGCTGTCGAAGTTAGGAAGCAGCAGAAAATGATTTACGCGGCGCAGTTCTTTTTAAGCGCGAAAAAGCTCAGTCAGCGTGAGGCCAGGTTCGATGTCGTTGGTATTTCCTGGGCTGGAGCCCAGCTATCGGTGGAACACATTGAGAACGCATTCGAGCTAATCTAGAGATAATTGAAATGTTAGACATAAGGCTGCTGCGGGATGATCTGGAGCAAGTGAAAAAGCGGATGGCGACCCGCGGTATAGAAATTGATTGGGGGGAAGTTCTCTCGCTCGACCGGCAACGTCGCGATGTGTTGAGTAGATTGGAAAGGCTCAAAGAGCAGAAAAATCGACTCTCCGGTGAGATTGGCAAATTGAAAAAAAACGGCGCAGATGCCACGGAGTTGATGCGGGAAGTTGAGCAACTTAGTGAGGAAATTCGTGGTACGGAAAGGCCGCTGGCGGAAGTAGAAGCAAGATTCGAACAGTTCATGTTAAACGTGCCGAATCTTCCTCACATCGATGTTAAGGTCGGCAAGAATTCAGCCGACAATAGAGAAGTTCGCCGCTGGGGTGTGCGGCCTCAGTTTGATTTCCCTGCGAGAAATCACTGGGAAATCGGCGAGGAGCTAGACATTTTGGACTTCCAGCGCGCCGCAAAACTGGCCGGGGCACGTTTCGTGATCTATAAGGGCGCGGCTGCGCGGCTTGAGCGTGCGTTGATTAATTTCATGCTGGATCTGCATACGCGGGAACACGGCTACAAAGAAATCATTCCGCCCACGCTGGTGAACCGCGCTGCGCTTACGGGAACCGGCAATCTCCCGAAATTCGAAGAGGATCTGTTTCAGATTCAGAGTCCGGAATATTTCTTGATCCCGACCGCCGAAGTGCCTCTCACGAACGTTCACCGCGAGGAGGTACTCCAACGCGAGGCATTGCCAATAAAGTATACAGCCGTGACTCTGTGTTTTCGCCGTGAAGCGGGTTCCTACGGCAAAGATGTGCGTGGGCTGATTCGGCAACATCAGTTCAATAAAGTCGAAATGGTGAAGCTCTGCGAGCCGGAATTTTCCTATGATGAGTTGGAGACCATGGTAGAGAACGCTGAAGAAGTTTTAAAGCGACTTGAACTGGCTTACCGCGTCGTAGAACTTTGTACCGGCGATATGGGATTTGCCTCCGCAAAAACCTACGACATTGAAGTGTGGCTGCCGGGGCAGGACACGTATCGTGAGATTAGTTCCTGTTCGAATTGCGAGGATTTTCAAGCCCGTCGCGCGCAAATCCGTTATCGCAATGAGAAAGGGAAGCCGAATTTTGTTCACACGCTAAACGGCTCCGGACTCGCTGTAGGCCGAACCCTCGTGGCTATTTTGGAGAATTATCAGCAAAAGGATGGTAGCGTGCTCATTCCGAAGGCTCTTCGGCCGTACATGGCTGGGCTAGATAGGATCAGTTGACATCGCTGTGCAGGGTCGCTCACGTAACATTCCGGCATGTTTGCTGACGCTAGGATAGACTCACAGGGGCATTGCCGCTCGATGACCTCACCTCTGGACGCAGAAGTTCAACGGGATCAATCGACAGCCCTCGAGCAAAGCGAGCTTAAGTGGAAGAAATCGAAATACTATCACCCGGACGTGTCGCCGAATTGAGAATGTACCGATGGTGGAAGCTTGAGGACTGCCTCCGTTGGTGAAAGCAGATTAGAGACTGCGAAGAACAATCAACTCTCCGGAAAGATCAAAAGCTCACGTGGGATGCGTTATCAGGCGCGTTCTGCGGGCACAACGACTCCACTATTGCTCCAATGTCGCCTTCGTCCCGATTGTCCGCATCACGGTGAGAGTGATGCTCGCAACACTTTCTAGGCACGCATTTCCCAGCGCCACTTCTTGGGCCAGGCGAGCGGGCGGGACGGATAAATCGGCAGATGAGGCATAGTGGCAGGATTAGGCATAAGTAAACGACGGAGAACGTTATTGTAATAAACAGGGTTGGGGTACAACGGCTCACTTGTAAAACTCATCAGGATGGCTGTGCGCGCGTACGATTCAGGTTTTTATATGCGTCAATTTCTTGAAGTGCTGCCTTTTCGATCCGGAGTTTGCTTTTCGCCTCCAACGCCCTGATATCGGCTTCGATTTGACCCCTTTTTTCATAAAGTTCTTGAATTTCTCTTAGCAGTCTAGCTTGAACTTCCTTATCAGCAAAGGTCGGCATTTTATTCCTCCTTCGAATAGTGTCCGCTCCAGCAGCAATAAAAAGACCACGTGTAAGTTGATGAATTTCAAACTTTTGCTCTTTGACTGACACTTTAAATCGTCAATCTATTGTCAAAATGACATGGACGACGAAAGCCAGCGTATAGGCGGAGGCAATTAAACCGTAAAGAGCAGCAACCAAACTACTATGAAATCTTCACTGGAATGGCAAGTAGCGGAAATGTGTTTTTTGGAGCGGATGAGAGTACGGAGCGCAGTGTTGATGCTTGATTGGGGAAATGACCAAGGAATTGATAGTTTGGACTGAAATGGGGGAATGTTCGCTTGCAGAGCCCGGACATTGCAAAAGGCCTTCAGGACCGTGCAGAATTTCTTTCTACTCCTAAGAAGACTGCGGAAGCGCACCGGCGCGTATGTAATTCAAGTCGATCGTAGGGAGGGGTGGGTGAGCGGTTGAAACCATCGGTCTTAAAAACCTGAACATCGATTTGTCAAAGCTGAAGCGAAAGCGGGGAGTTAGCAATAACTTCCCGTGTTCGCTTGTGTTTCACTGTTTGAATGAATCCTGCTGTTTCTGTTACATTCCGCTTTCCGCACGATTCCGCATAGAAATTGTTCCAATAGTGTTCAAATGAATAGCTTTTAACTAGAGTCCTGCTCAAGGTTTTCTAAACGCGAGTAGGAAGGGAAATGAGATTCAATCCGGAAATGCATGACAAGGAAGTAGTACGTGAGCTCAGGCGGTTTTTTGAGTGGACGACGTAAGAACGATGGCGAAAAAAACTCCTCAAATATGAAAAACTACCATCCCTTTCTATCGCTGATGTTTATCGAGACTATCTGCGCCAGCGGAATCCTTTGGCTGTTTGCGTGAAGCATTACTTAGAATTAAGTAGGCAGGGTAAAACGATACGGAAGCACCTTGATGCTGATTCTTCGCAAATGTATGCCTATATCAAGCTGCTTAATCGTATTGCGCACAAGGCATCGGACAAGTCTTAAAAAGGTTGAGAGGAAGTATTTTTGATGATGAATCGATCAAAGGATTCCTGTTCGAACTTCAAATCGCAATTCACTTCTGTAACCGGGGTTATGACGTAAAGTTCATCGATTTGGCGGGATCTGGAGATTACGATCTACTAGTATAAGGACGATTTGCAGGTAGAGATCGAGTGCAAAAGAAAAAGTATTGATGCAGGACGTAAGATTAGGAAAAGTGACTTTTATCTTTTATCGGATGTTCTCTTCGCTGAGTTGAAGGATACAGGCCGACGTGTTGCTGTCTTGATCAAATCAGAAGGTAGAATGGGGGCGGATCAAGCTTTATTCGGCTCCTTAGCAAATACGATCAAAGAACTTTTACGCTCCGATCGTTATGCCGCAAAGGTTGCGAATCTGGATGTTGAAATCAAAAAGTTGCCTGCTGATTTACGTATTGAATCCCACCTCGGGTTAGCAGAGGCACTTGCCCCTTTACACTGTCCGTTCGCTTATTATACTGTTGCTAGTGGCTCGGAAAGTACCACAATCGTGAGATGCGAAAGCGCAGAAGCAAGCAAGGTTCTCGAGGCGATATACGATGATCTTAAAAAGGGCGCTTCTCAGTTTTGTGGCAAACGCCCTTCTTTTCTAACTGTTTGATTGAAGAGGTCGAGGACAAGGATTGGGAAGAACTGCAACAAGGCGCCGGCTTTCAAGCAGTTGCCGCCAGGCTCTTTGGAATCCGTCACGTCAACATGTAAATTTGCTAACATTTAGTTTCGATCGTACGACTCTAAACGCGCGGGGAATATTGTGAGCCTTTCAGCCACAAATCTTAAGTTTGTAAATCCTCATCCGGAATTTCCGCTGGCCAAGTCATTCCCTCAGACGGCTGTCCAGTAGACTCTTCGGGCGATTAACATTATCGCTGAGCAAATGATCTCCTTATCCCAAACGCATCAAAGAGTTGGATTCGAAGATTCCCGAGGCAAAAAGGGAAGCGATCCGAAAGTGGGACCAGAAAAGGTAATTGCGATTTGCCTCAGGTCTCGCGCTTTTCTTCCCGTATGCCGCTCGTCGTTCCTTCATGTATCCGCGCATATAATCTGTCCGGGGTCCAGCCGGCCGGGCGGTACATTTCTGATCGCAATACTTTTGCTTGCCATTCATCACGAAAATTGTTCGGCAGATCGGACAACGCCGAAATAGGAAAATTTCAGACGTGGTGAGTCTCCCAGAGATTCTGACAAACCTGTTTACGTAAACCTTGAGGCTCGTATGAAACGCAGGTTCCGAAATCTTCCAATATAAATATTTCCTCCGGTCGGCTGATGTGTTTCTGAAATTCCCTAACATCAGCTTTACCATGATCGAGAATGTCGTTGATGAATCGGTGAGCCCAAGGATGAATTTCGACGAGTACCAGCCATTCGGGCGGTATTCCATTTCGTTTAAGTGATGCAAATAATCGCTTTGCCTCGACGGTTTTTGCTTCGCGAGATTGGAAACCACTTTAGCCTTCGAAGCATCGGCGACTAGCTTGACTTTTTGCCACGACTCGAGCTCTGACAGATCCGCCACGTTCGCAAGCGCAGCATAAACTTCTGCACGCGCCACGCAGCCAGTCTGCTATTTTCGTGTTTGGTTTCGAGGCAAGTCTTCGCAAAGCGTTCTTCATCATAGTCTATTCGTTAACAATTATTGTTAATTCGCCGACTCGATGATATCGCATACACGTTCTTGCGCGGCGCTGAAGGCGATCAAGTCGAGGCCGAAAAGTCAGTCGAAACTTGCCTCGACGTTCTGTTCGAATCCGCTGCGCTTGTTATAGGGAAATACCGCATTGTACTCAGCAAGATCCGGGAAGGTTTATAAGATGACGCTGGACCAAGTCATCGCGCGCTTCGACAATCCACAGCGATCCGGCCGCAGCTTCAAGGTTCGCTGCCCTTCTAACGAAGATAAAAAAACTCCTTAAGCAGATCCGAAGTCGAAGGCGGGAGATCCTACTCAAATGTCAGCCGGCTGCGCAACAAAAACCATAATCGATGCAGCAAATCTGACATGGCGCGATCTAGCGGGGAATGAGAATCGTGGGCCTTCAAAGGATGATCCAGTCACTGCGCGGTATGTCTACCTTGACGAAGGTCAGAAGCCACTCTATCGAGCTTGCCGGACTAGGTCAAAAAACGTCTTTCAAAAACGCTTTGATGTTGTCAGCCGCCGATTTATTCCAGGCATGAATGGTACCCGCCGGGTACTTTATCGCCTTCCGGAAATTCTAAACTCGGAAATTGTCTACATTGCGGAAGGGTAGAAGGATGCGGATAAGCTAACGGGGCTTGCTCTAGCTGCCACAACAAACATCGGCGGTGCTGGTAAATGGGCTCAGTCCTACAGCGAAGCTCTTAAAGGCAAGCACGTTGTCATCTTTCCGGATAATGACGATCCGGGCCGAGAGCATGGCCTTTCGGTGGCGCGATCGCTGTTACCCCTGGCGAAATCAGTCAAACTCATTTCTCTGCCGGATCTACCGCAAAAGGGTGACGTCTCAGATTATCTCAGCTCGCACAGCAAAGAGGATCTCTTAGCGGTGGTAGAAGCAGCGGCGCCATTTACCAGAACCGTCGAGCTCAAAGGGCAGGCTAATCTATGGCCTGAATTATTAACCGCGAAAGACATCCTTCAGGCGCCTAAGGCTCCTACGCGTTGGGTAGTTGAGGATTGCTTACCGGTTGGCGGCGGTTCGGCTGTCGTAGCGAACCCGAAGGTCGAAAAACTTTCACGATTGGTGATTGATGTATGTGCGTCGTACGCGGTGAACCATTTTTAGGACGTGCAATCCAGCAAGGTCCGGTTGCTTACCTTTTCCTTAACGGCTCTCTTTCTGAGATTGCTGACGTTTTTGTCAGTTTTGGATTACGAGAATCAGGCCCGCTTTATCTCCACGCCGGATCGGCGCCAGGCGATTGTATCGATTGGCTACTGCACACCATCAAACAAAAAGGCGTGAAGCTAGTTGTGATCGACACTCTACAGAAGCTGCTTAGGTTTAAAGATCTGAACGACTACGCGGAAGTCACGAACAAGATTGAGCCCGTACTCGATGCGGCGCGTCAGGGGAATTGTCACATCATGATGCTGCATCACGCAAAAAAAGAATCAGCCGATGATCTTGATGCGGCGATCGGCAGCACGGCGATTCGCGGGCTCTGCTACACTTATTTATTTTTGAAACGCCTTCCGAACAGTGAGCGGCGGATTCTCAGATCAGACCAACGCGGCGGCGAAAACTTTTCCGAGACGGCGATCGGCTTTAACAAAACAACAGGGCGAATCGAAATCCAGGGCACGATGGAAGACGCGGAGATCGAAGAAGCCGCGCCGAAAATTCTTGAGTTCGTAGAAATGGAAGGCGGCGACGTGGTCGAAAAGGCGGTCCCGGATGCTCTACCGTTGGGGACCATAATCGTATCAAAGGCTCTAAGGCAGCTCTTTCGCGACGGCAAATTTGAACGTACAGGCGACGGTAAGAAGGGCAAGCCTTTTTGTTACTCTCTGGCAGCGGACCTGACCACGGTTACGCATAGTCACGTTACTACGTCTTCTCTTTCTATTCCCTATAGGGAACAGAAGAACGCGGAAAAGCATGAACAGAATCGAAAAAATCGGGAAAAACCCTTGCTAACGCTGACGAAATTCTGTTCCCCAGAAACTCGGAACAGAATGGGAACAGAAAGGAACAGAATCTTAAACCGGATACTTCGGGAACAGAATCCGATCCTTGGGAAAGCGAACGACTGGAATGAGTCTCGTTGATCGAATCCGGCGGGGCGACCTGGCTATTGCAACCGCAAAAGCGCAAGGCCGCAATGTCAGCGAAAGGGAAGAGCATCTCGAAAGGCTCAAGCGTGCAGCCGAGCTTCAGTAACTCGCTGAAACAGTCTTGCCAGAGAACCAATCGGACGAACTGAATCAGATTGTTGGTATCTGGCGCCGGCTGTTTGGGGTTGATCTTGAAGCTGTGCGACACCGAGATCGCAGCGTGCCGGAAAAGTTGAGGCCAGTGGCGGCGCGTCTGAGTTTTCTACGAAAGCTGAGTCGCGAATGAATTTTGAGCAGAACATTCCTGAGGAGAAGCCGACGAAGGCAAAGCCGAAAGTCGCGGCACCCGGGCAGCTGCTCACCGTTGGCTAGGTCGCTTTCAAATTGCAGCTGCACGAATCGACCATCATCATAATGATCACAGCCGGCGCAATCTCCGCGTTGTTCGTACGCAGCGGCAAGAGAAAAAAACTTTTCGAGTATGCGAGGAAGCGCTCGAAAAATGGATCGTGAGCCAGGAACGGGAAGCCCGGCGCTCAATTGCAAGTTAAAGGAGTCGGAAAATGTCTGGATTGAATTTCAGGAAAATGAACCGTGAAGCGACCAAAAAATGAAAGCACAACGAAAACAAGAAAAACGTAGTCAACGGAAGCAGGCTACGACCGCGGCCAAAGCCATTACTGAACCCCGGCGCACCGCTGGCGATTAGAGCCCGCCCGCCGGCGCGCCGCCCGGTGAATACAGGGAGCTTAAAATGCACTTTTACGATATGATCAGCAAACACGACGAAAACCCAATCGAACGTCAACTCGCGGAGTTCACAGCGGAAACGGCAGGGATTAAGCTTTAGATAAACGATATCCCGGAACTTTACTTTATCGAGGAGAGTTCTACGGCTGCATAAAATATCCCTCCCGCATCGACGGCTATTGTTCCCGCGACGGCAAATACATATGCATTCGCCGCGGTCTCGCGCCAAAAGCCATTGTTGCCACCACAATCCACGAGGTGAGAGACGCCTATCAATGCCAGTATGCAAACCGGCATAAGCTCAGCGTCGAGATGCGTGAGCGGGGATGCGGAACTTTTTGTTTACGATTCTTTGGAAATCACAGAGACAGCGGCGATGCCCCAACGCTCACGCGCACGTTGAATCAAATTCTTAACGAAGAGAGCGAGAAATTGTGGAAGAAGGCTTGCGCTTCTGCACGTGCGCGACTCTCAAGACCAGCCAAGACTGAATCGTCTGATGACCTTCGGCGACAGTTTGCACCAATTATCAAAGCTAGATCACTCGCGGTCCAACGATTCAGAGACCTTAGCGGCCATCGAATCCAGTTTTGAAATCGATACAAAATCGTCAATCCACGAGGAGCTGGAAGAACTCCAAGGCCGTGAGCGTTTCATTTGATGAAGCGATTTAAAGGCGGCATGTCTGTTGAGGATCGGCTGCTCAGCCAAGAGAGTCTCAAAGCCTGCGCCGCTAAACGACCCCCGGTTCTCGCAGCGGTCAAACGGCAACTTCTCGGGCTCAGGGAAGTGGAGAAGGCGAATCATGACTTTAGACGGATTCGCGACGGTATCGAAAGCGATGGTTTTAGAACTGGTTCGCTACCAGTAGCGAGCTACGATTTGGGCGGACGCTAGAATGATCGCAACGGAGGCCGGGTCGTGAGTCATTGCAAAGAGATTGCAGAGAACTACCCCGAAGTTGCGAAGTTGGCGATGAGTGATCTCGATTGATTAGGCCGAGCCATAGATCAAGCCAAGCGGGGATGAATCTTCACTTTTCCTTAGGTGATTACCAGTTGGCAGTCATGAACAGAGTTAGTTTATGGCGCAACCCGCATCAAATGGTCCGGATGAAGAGATATGCAACGAGAAAATAAAGGCCGAGCACAAGACCGAGTATTGCTGAAACAAGCATGGTGTCTTCGCCGAAGTTCGACCACCAATTGCGCAGTTTGGTCATGTGAACCTCCCGGTGCAAAAAATGCGCGGGGTACGTATCAAATACAGGTTTTTAGTCAAGGCGATGAAAAGGCCGGAATAGATGAGCCCCTATTCGGCAAAGACGCTAAAGCCTCGCGGCTGGATTGATCCAGAAAAGAGGCGTGGCAATTCAGCCCAGCGTGGTTACGGCTATCGTGGCGGAAGATTCGCGCTTGCGTTTTAGAGCACCATCCGGATCTGCATGAAATGCAACCAGGCGCCGAGCAACACTGTTGATCATATTCTCACGAAGGCACAAGGCGGAACCGATGACGAAAGCAATCTGCAGGCGCTATATCGTGAGTGTCACAACCGAAAGACAGCGCTAGTTCATTACCGATAGGGGCGAAGATGAACTACTTAGCAGCATCTCAGCAGTGCTATGATTAAAAAATCCCGATCACGACAATCCAAAATGATTGCTGCCAAGCCCATATCTAATTCGGGCAAATGTTTCAACTTAGCTCTGCGCATGAGGAAAACCTAGCGGTATCCCCTAACGGGATCAATTCTTTGGAGATCTGGAGAACGGAATACCAGTGTGCCAACGCTGATGAGAGTTAGTTTTAGCACCGAGTCAGAAGGCAGCGAGCAAGAGCTCGAACACGTATGAGACGAATAAATACACCGCCAGTGCCACGATGAGTGTCAGCGGTAGCGCGCCGATGATTAGGATGGAAAGAACGTATATGTCGCGCCGACGCTTCGGTGATTTATTCGACTTCATTCAAGCGATGTGTCTCCCGGATCTTCCCCAAGCGGGCGCCGTTAATATCAAAATCACGTATTTAGTCAAGGTGACGAAAGGCGCCACAGAAGAGCCCATATGCGGCAAAGTACTTCGACCTCGAAACTGGATTGATCCTGAAAAGAGGCGACCGAACTCGGCGGCTCGCGGTTACGGTGGCGCCTGGCGCAAGATCCGGAGGCGAGCTTGGAGCAGAATCCATTGTGTACGAAATGCGGGTTGGAACCCTCGAATACGGTTGACCACAAGCTTATCAAGGCGCGCGGCGGGACCGATGATGAGGCAACCTGGAGGCGTCGTGTCGTGAGTGTCATTCGAGAAAAACGGCATTGATCGACAATAGATGGGGCAGAAGATAAACCCTTTGACTATAGAGCCAAAGAATCATGGCCGATAGAAATCCAACCACCATAGCTATCCTTATGATCGAGTCAGTTAGCATCCTCACCTCCGTTCACATTGACCGATCTCTGCGCAAGAACAAGACCGATCTAATCCCCACAAAGGACATGTATGGCTGGGCTAGTAGCAGGCACTTGTGCCGCAGGGGGTAAGGCGGCGGGTCAATTCTCCAGGGCTTTTTCAACGGGTTACCAGCTAAGCCCGCTGTCTTGACGCTGTCAATGTTTAAAAAGGACCCCTACTAGATGAGACGAACACCGACTGCATCAAAGATTCTCCGCGGAACCTTCCGAAAAGATCGGGTAAACCTGGATGAACCGCAGCCAGAACCTCCAAATGAACTAGAAGCGCCGGCATGGCTGGACGATTACGGCCGTGAGTGCTGGGATGCGCAGCTGGTCAAGATCAGCGTTCTAACGTCTCTCAACATGTTTCTATTCGCGGCAATCTGCGAACGGTGGTCAGTATATCGTAGGGAATCGACAAGCTGAAACCCGAGTTTACGCATCGCACTGAGAGCAGTGGCGAATGCGCCAAGTCACAGGTAGTAATCGCAAAGACCGCTTTCGATTCGTTTCGGCAAGGCCTGGCAGAGTTCGGCTGCTCGCCGGCGTCGCGCAGCAAGGTCAAACAAGTTTCACCGAATGATGATGATCCTTTCGAAAAATATCGAGTAGCAAAATGCCGCCGAAAGCCGCCGGGAGATTTTTAGGATGATCAAAACTGAAACGGAACTTGATCTTGATTAGGTCGATACCCGGCCGCTCGATCTAACGTGGGGTTAACGAGCAGCGTGGCGAAAGACGGAGACGGCAACGTCCTACTCGCGCGGCTGGCGGTCATCTTTCAACAACAATACGAGATTAGAACCCGAAAAGTTACTCCGCTTGTAACACTGAGCAAGAGTTCAACATCGATTTCGAAATGTACTCCGTCGATGACTTGGAGAAAGCTTTTTTTCATTTGTCTGCTCTAAGTGCGGCCTTGGAAAGCAGCGGCAAACGATCGTCATCGAATTTCTGCAAAACCATGGTCGGGTGTATTTCGACTGCCTTAGACGCGCATATCCCCGCCGGGGAACGCGTAAGAAAAGATCATTCAATGCCGTCAACCCAGTGTGATGGCACAGAGTTGGGGTTATAGCTGAATAAGTATGTGTGGCGGAAGCTCGGCCTTCAAATGACTAATGCGTGAAACCTAACAGTTGATAGCCCGGGGAATGTTCTGATTCAGCCAGGAATTGCGCGCGGTGTCCTTAGGAGAATGCTTTACGGCCAATGTTGTTCGTACGAGAAGGGGCACGCTGCTGATAACCAGAAATCCATTACTATCCTAGCCGGGATATGCATCCCGAAGCTGATCTGTTTCTTGACGTCGATTCCAGCGCTGGTAAATCTCTGACTCATATGGTGGCGGAAAATCACGAAATGAGGTGATTACGGCCGCAAGAGACGCAATGGCCGTGAAACCGGTCGCGATGTGTAGCGGTATGAACTCTGCGGAGCCGCGAAAGAGATCGATGGTCCACGCAGTGCCAACTAAGACGAGCACCGCCGCATGAGTGATAGCGAAACCAATCGCGTTTCTAGAGGCCGGCGTCTTCTGGGTAATCGGGTAAATTCCATAGTTTCCACGGATCGCATCGTCAAATGCGAGCATGAAGTACGGCCACTTCACGAAGCCAACAAATGCTGAGCGCCAATGCCAACCAAACTCGCTTCTTGGGTCCAGAAAGAAGCGCTGCCGGTAGAAATCGCAGATGAGCACCGTGAGCCAGATCGCCCCTGTCTGAAGCAAGAATAACATTCCAGGTCCGTCGGGCACGAGATTTGTCACCAGCATGAAAAGCAGAAGTGATATCTGTAACGCCGTAAACGGCCCTTGTAGATAATAGAGACCGTGTAGGTACGTGAGAACGCGCTCAAGCAGCGGCAGCCGGGAGGCGTGCCTCGGGAAAATACGGATCTTGAAGTCAAGTACAGATCGAGCCCACCGGCGCTGTTGCTTCAAGTAATTTGGCCAGTCTACGGGTGTAAGGCCGCGAGCTAAAATCTGTGGTACGTAAACCCCTCGCCAGCCGTTTGCCCTGTAAAGCAACGTCATGACCATATCGTCTGCCTCATGCGGCGCGAACCCGCCTATCTCCTGCAGTGCAGTGACTCGGTGAGTGTTATGGCATCCAACTATCATTGGAAACCCAACGGCGAAACTAACCATCTGGATTGACGAATAGTAGGCATAGGTCTCTTCCGCCGCAGCCGCAGCAATGAAGCTTGCGCGCTGGTTGTAGTACGCCTGTGCCGGCTGGACATACGCAATGCTTTCATCGGCGAAATAGCCGAGCACTTGCTGCAAGTAGTCAGAGCGCGGAATGTGGTCGCTATCAAAAGCCGCGACGAGTTCATAACTCCTGTAGCCGTGCTCCGCTAACCACGCATTATAGTTGCCGTACTTTGTCTGGGACTTGAACGGGCCGCTTTCCGTTTGGTATTGAAGCATGTGCCGGCGCGAGAAATGCCGCGCCCCATGTCTTTGACAGAGCTCGCGGACTTCTGCGTCGTCCCCTTCGTCGAGCACCCAGGTGTCGTGGGGATAATCCATACCGACGAGTGCTTCGACTGTCTCATCGAGCATCTCGATCGACTCCGCTCCAGGTACGAATGTTACAGCCACAGCGATCTGCCAACCGGAGGCTGCAGGTATCGGCCGCGGGACGCGCATAAACGGAAGGGCTAACCACCGCCATTCCCAAAGTATAAGCTGCAGGAGGACGGTGCTCACCAATAGCGGGAAGATAAAATTGGCGTAGGTTTTGTCGATCTGGTTGATCCATTGGTAGAGGACAAAGCCGAATACCGTCAGGTGGGCTGTAGTCAGTGCTGCGAAAATCGGATAGTCCCACCACTGGAACCTGTGGCGGGACTCGAGTGCCACAGAGATGGGGTCTTCTTTTGTGTGAGACCGAAATTTTTCTTGCTGATCCATTCTTTTCTTTAAGCTACGGCATAAAGTCACGCAAGAAAAGACGAGTAATAGATCTTCATCGTTGGGAGGAGTAAGTCCCGCAATTTACGCATAGCCCATTGCTAACCGCAAAAGTGACACCGACCTAAATGTCATGAATTTTCCTTCCAAGGACATCATATGCGCATGTTTGAGGGTAAGGGTAGTCAATATTGACATGGCACGCCAACCAATTGACAAGCGGCCGGCAGTGTTCGTAGAAGTGTTCAGCGCGGCGCTGGGTGGATAAAAGATGCTCGGAACTTAGGATCTCTGCTAGATCTGCCGGATCGGCCTATCGGAGGCCACCCGATATAGATGGGCATATGCCAAGGATGTCTAAAGAAACTTGCTGTTGGTGTATAGTGCGGCGCCGGGGAGAGATACGAAGCCGTCTTACCTTCAGAACAGGCGACGTCGCTTTTGATGGCACTAAAATCTGGTAGTTTCAAAAAGCCGCACTTCGCTCCAGCCAAGCGCCTCGGCTTCCGCCCATTCCGACGTTGCGTGGGAGTGGGTGGACGATCTTATGATAGCTTCTTTCTCTTCTTAGCGGCCCGCCCTTGTGGGTTTTCTTCTTCGCCGGCACTCTTTCCATGCTGCGCTTTAGAGCTTCCATGATGTCGATCACTTTTCCGTGCTTCGGCGCCGGCGCTTTTCCGAGCACGATATCCTTACCTTTGCTCTTTTCGTCCAGCATCCCCAGGACGCGGATGCGATACTCGTCTTTGTAATTCTCCGGCTTGAACTCCTCGGATGTAAGCCGGTCGATTAGACCGACGCCGAGCTCTAATTCGGTTTCCGAAACCTTCACGTTCTCGCCTTTGGGCACCTGTTTGAAGTCCCGCACCTCATCAGCGTAGATACATCGTGTGAAGGACCAAACCCTTCCGGTACGGCCGAATCAGGACGAGCTGCTCTTTGCCGCGGCTTACGAGCTCGGCAATCGCGACACGGCCGCTCTTTGCCATGGCATCAGCCAGAGCCGATACGGCTTCTCTCCGCCTTTGTCGGCGGCCGAGATAGTGAGTGTTCTCGAAATAGACCGGATCGACTGAATCAAGCGGGATGAACTCTTTGAGATCGATACTCCTGTTAGCTTCGGCCTCGAGGCTTTCGAGTTCCTCTTCCGTGATCGGCACATACTGATCTTTGGCGTGTTGGAAGCCGCGGACAAGATCTGCACGCTCAACGACGATGTTACACACTGGGCAATAGTGCTGATTGCGTACACGCGAGCCGCATTTATCATGCAGCAGGTGAAAAGAGACGTTCTCGCTATGTGTCGCGGTATGGATGCGGACCGGGATCGCCACTAGCCCAAACGACAGGATGCCAGTACCAGGTGCGGGCATGTTTTTATGGGCGGCGTATCAACACACTGGCCAGGCGAGGTTGAGCTTCGTGGCGAGAAAAGCACTCGAAGCGCCAACGGAGAGGATTAGTACGTGTTTCTTTTCTAGTTCCAGAAGCCATAGAACCTATCCATCAGGATACTCGATCACAATTTTTGAAGTGAACGAGGACTAAGTTGTAAGAAACCAACCGATGAGCGCAGAAGCTGTAACGGCGGTTAATAGTGCAACGAGAAAGTAAAACAAAAGTACCATCATTGATGCGTTCTCCATGGTGCAAAATGGGAGAGCTGATTATCACAAGGAACTGTACTGTCAAGGCGCAAAGGGGCCGAACCTTTCGATCCGACCCCTTCACAGAGGAGAGGGCCTAAAGCTCGCGGCGCAGTGCCTTTGATTTTGGGTTATCAAAAAAGTTGGATTGCGCTGCGCAGCGAGGGCGCGGTTAATAGCACAACGGGTAGGAGTTGATCAAGTGGTGCCGCTGTCATTCGAAATTGTTATCTAAAAAACGAGCCAGTTAACAAGTTTGCCACATAGAAAAAGGGCGAGCATTAACAACGCGACGCTAACTATGTCTTTCCAGTGTTCACTGAAAAACGCACGAAACTTGCCCATGAATGAGTTTAACGATTCCTTCTGAGATGCAAAGGGGCCGAATCTTTCGATCCGACCGCTTCGCAGAGGGTAGGAGTCCTTGGGCCTCGCCAGCGCAGCGGCCTCTGACGGGAGTCAAAGGTTGGGCGTAACGGTATCGCTGCGCAGCGAGGGCGGCGTTAATAGCACAATACCTGCCGTTTTCCGAAGTCAATTTTTACCAGTAGGGGACGGGGACGCGCCCGGAAGGCGCATCTATCCAAGGTTAGCGATTTAGATATAGGACAAAGGCAAAAAACATCAAAATCGCTACCAAGATCCATAGGAATGATGTTCCTAATAATCTCAACAGACGCAAGTTCGGACGGTCTCGTGTTAATGGTCGATCGCCCCAAGGCGCAGTTGAGTTGTCAAGATAGATCCGGGGATACCGTTGACGCCAAGACTGCGCCGCTATAACTCCCAAAAAAAGCGCCAAGCCACTTACGACCAAATGAGCTCCGTAGAAAATTGCCGTAGAAAAAAAGGAATGCTGCCGCGAGAAGTATGTAGTTCAGTGGAAACGAAAATTCTTTGATTGTGATAGTAAGCATGCCGAGTAGTTTATCGAGATTGCTAAGAGACATTGAGCCACTTTGAATTTAACGTTGGAGATTGTCAACAAGAGAGAAGGTTGCCCCAGCCGCGCCGCCAGAACTCCATTCGCCTCTTTTATCTGCCCGGGACGGCGATTATCTCTTTAATGGCGCCGGCGCCGCTGGATCAGGCGCGCGGCTGGGAAATTTTGTTGAAATTGAGCAAGGAATGAAGAAAACCGGGTTTACCAGTGACGCTGTCCAAACGTACCCGGTTGCACATCGAATAACCAAACTATTGCGGCGGCAAATGCAACGAGCAGTATCAAGCCTGCTAGGACCTTTAAGGTATCTTTAAGTCGATGCAGCGAAACGATGCGGCGGTAAAATTTCGGGAAGTATTTAACCAGAAATGATTCTCGCTTGATTGTGCCGATTAGGACCCAGCCAAGGAAGCAGGCGACGATGACCCACCATCCGTACAGTACGGCAAGACCAATAGTCATCTTCGACGCGACGATTTATATCAACAGGTGAACGGAAGCAAGGCAGGAACCGACGATTTTTAAATTGAAACTTGCCGCGAAAGGGTGATACCAACGCGCATGACCACAAGAAACTGTCCTGCTTGTGAAAGAACCGATGCTCGCGTTTCTTTCGTAGGTCCATTGAATACGAGATTGGATGTTCGGTGTCCCTCATGCGGAGAATTTTTCCTTGAAGAATCGGCGGACTCCGAAATAACTGAGGCGATTCAAAAAGCGCCAAAAGTTCGTCCTGTTTTAATGCACGCGATCCGCAAAATGCAGAGAGCCGATCAGCCCATAGTACCATCGAAATTAGTCAAACAAGTTGTTGAGGAGCGGGATATTCCAACTGCCAGAGAGCAGGCCGATAACCTTTTGATTTGGACCGAGACAACTCAGCGCCTAGCATGCCCGTACCTTGTGAGGCTTCCAAACTGTTTCCGGTAATAGGCGCGTATCAATCTAGTGCGCTCATAGATTTGGTCAGGAATTTGGACCAAGAGGGTTTCCTTGATACAGAGGGCGCGAAATTAGTCTTGAAGCTCAAAGGGTGGGATCGCTATTGGGAACTAAAGCGGGGACGCTCTGAAAGTAAGAAGGCTTTTATGGCCATGCCGTTCGGCAACACTCAAGTCGACGCTGCATTCGCAGCGTTTAAAACCGAAGTCGGGAAAACTGCCTTCTTGCTTTACCGGTTAGACGAATCTCCTAGCGCAGGCTCAATCGATAATCGCCTTAGAGTCGAAATTAGGACAAGCCGTTTTCTTGTCGTTGATTTGACACAAGACAACCGAGGCGCTTATTGGGAGGCGGGTTTCGCGGAAGGCTTAGGAAAGCCGGTCTTCTATACTTGTGAAGAGTCTTTCTTCCACCGACACGGAACACACTTCGATACTAATCACATGCACACGATACTTTGGAACTCGACAAACACCAAAGCAGGCGCAGAAGCATTAAAGATTAGCATCCGAGCAACCCTTCCCGATGAAGCTAAGATGAATGACTAAGTAAACACCCTCAAAAGATGATTACAAAGAAAAGCTACACGATAACTGAAGCGGCAAAGAAGCTGGGAGTTACTCGGGGCGCAATTCACGAAGCGATCAAGAAAGGTCGTCTTGCAGCCAGTTGGGGAGAGCGCACCCGACTTGTTAAAGATAAGGTTCTTTTGATCTCGGCGAAAGATCTCAAAGGTTATCGGGTTGATGCAGCGCGTCAATATAGCGGAAAGAAACGTAGTCCCGCTTGACGGTGCCATACAGCGATAGTAAAACATTGGAGCAAAAGGATCGGAGCAAGGGAGAAGTAGAGCACCACGAAATTTCAAATGGGTAGCGGATCAACTTCTATCGCTGAGGAGATAACAATGAAACAGATACTCGAGAAGATTAACGAGCACTTCTATTCATGCAGATACCATCTGAGCTCTGGCGAATGGTCAACGCGCTACTATGGGATTTTCACAGACTGGAGTGGTAAGCGTAGAAAATTTGCCCTCGGCGGCAATCTCAAGATAGCCAGAAGGAAGCTCGATCGGCTCAAGGGCGAAAACGCGATCGAAAAGGATTTTGACGCGGAGAAAAACAAGCCGGAAGAGGGAATGACGGTTGCCAAGTGGGGCGAATGCTATCTCAAGCTTGAGGAAATCAAAACCAAGCGATCATTCAGCCGCGAGTGTGATCTAGTTGCAACCATTAAGCGTCTGCTCGGTTCAATACTGTTAACTGAGATAAAGCGAGAGCACCTATTCAAGTATAGAACCGAACGGCTTCAAGAGCATATCATCCGCAATGGCAAAGCGGCTGCCAAGACAGTTTCATCGGGAACCGTGGCTAATGAGCTTTCTTGCTTTCGTCATATGCTTAATAAGGCAAGGGAGAACGAAATCGAGGCTGCGGCGCCGTCGTTCGCTGGTTTGATACAGCGATCGCAGCGCGACCGGATCCTAGACGCCAATGAAGAAACGGCGATGCTCGACGCTTATCCTGCGTGGCTTAGGCGCATTGCTATAGTGGCGCGGGAAACGTGCTTATCGGAAGTCGATATCATTCGGTTGACCAAGAACATGATAGACAAACAGCGGCGGGAGATCGTACCCGCTGGCGGTAGAGTCAAAACGGGCGTCGAGCAGCGCGCGCCATTAACCGACAGGGTTCTTGAAATTCTCGATGAGATCGAGCGGGAGAAACGGGGGGAAAATATCGTTGCCAACGTGAACGGACTTGTGTTCACCAGAGATGACGGCCGAGCAATAACCAAGGAAATGATCACCCAGGCCGTGAGAGTCGCGCGCAAGCGAGCCAAAGTGGAGAATTTTCGTTTCCATGACTACCGGCACAGCGCAAAGACGGAATGGTCGCGGCAGGGCGTTCACGTCGATATCGCGATGAAAGCGGCGGGCCATAACAGTGTCGCCATGCATCAGCGATATGTGAATCTAAAGCCCGGAGACGTTGCAAGAGCGTTCGGAATTTGTTCCAATAGTGTTCAAACGAATCCTGCCGACAAATCCGCAGCTAACCTAAGTAGTTGATTTTACTTATCGGAGGGGTGGGTGAGCGGTTGAAACCACCGGTCTTGAAAACCGGCGTGCACTTAGTGCACCGCGAGTTCGAATCTCGCCCCCTCCGCCAAGGCCTGCCAATGGGTGTTTCTGAACGACTCGTAGAGCTTTAGTTGGATCACTTCGTATCGACATTATTACAAAAGCTCGTGCGGCAGCTTCGTTTGACGGAGCTGTCGCACATCAGAATGGGGAGAGTCTTCGATTTACCATTTGCCAACGATGGGAACATCCCCGGATTCACCGTATGACAACTGTAGATCGATACCGTCATCCCACTTGCCATTGCCGTTTAGATCCAAGAACCATTCGCCGGTTGCCGGTCTAAACACGCCGATCTTGCTTATGCCTGTTCCATTCCAATCGCCAATCACAGGCAGGTCGCCAGCCTCACCGAAATTGGTGATGCAGGTATCCTTTTTACAGTTATTCCAGGATCTATTGCCATCCCGATTGAGAAACCATTCACCGGTGCTCGGACGAAACAGTCCCAATTGAGTGGTCCCGCTGCCCGTCCAATCACCTGTCACATGTATATCTCCGTTCACGTAGACACTGAAGCTCGGGCATTCATCGGTGCGGCATCCATCCAAAGCCTTATTGCGATTGATATCGAGATACCATTTCTTCTCTGACCGTCTAAAAACGCCGAGCGAATCGCCGGGAGTGGTGGTCCACTGTCCGACTGCTGGCAGATCCGTTGACTGGCCGAACGATTTTACACAAACATCCACTCCACAGTCATCCCAAATCCCGTTGCCGTTGAGATCCAAGAACCACTGTGATGTCTCGGGTACGAACAAGCCGACTTTAGTTTTGCCTGAGCCGTTCCAATCGCCGACTACGGGTATTCCGGATGATTCGCCGAAAGTTTCGGCGTGAGTATCAGCGGCGTCCCACCAGCCATTGCCGTTGCGGTCCAAGAACCACTCACCGGTGGACGGGCGGTAAATACCGATCCTATCGCTAAAGCTGTTAACAAAATTTGCTGTGACGGTTGTATTGGACGATAGCGTTAGCTTGCAATCCGCTGTTCCGGTGCAGCCTCCGGTCCAACCCGCGAATGCAAACCCTGCGTCAGGGGTGGCCTTTAACGTTACGGCTGTTCCCCCGACAAAGTTAAAGGAACAAACGGCGCCGCAATTGACCCCAGAGGGAGTGCTGGTAACGGTGCCATTGCCAGTCTTCGAAACAGAAAGGCTTAGTGTGTTAAGGATAAATGTTGCGGTACAGGTTTTATTGGCATCTATTTTTACCGACCCATCGGCGCAATCGGCATGTCCTGTCCACGACTTAAACTTAGAATTGGCTGCCGGCTTCGGTGTTAAAGTAACCATCTGTCCCGCAGGATAGCTCTCTGTACAGTCGGTCCCGCAGTTTATTCCGGCGGGACTGCTGACGACCGTTCCACTAGGACTCCCGCTTGATGTCACTTCATTAACCACAGTACTCGTTAACGTATAACCAGAGGAGTTGAAAGTTGCTGTGCAGGCCATGTTGCCAGTCATTGTAACGCTCCCGGCCGCCGTGCAGTTGCCTGACCAGCCGGCGAATGTCGAACCCGAAGCAGCTGTGGCAACAAGACTGACGTTTGTTCCGCTGCTAAGACTTGCCGTGCATGCACTGCCGCAATTAATTCCCGTGGGGCTGCTAGTCACAGTGCCCGTGCCGGTACCAACGCGGCTTACTGAAAGCGTATATGTACTTATGAGATTGAATACTGCGGTGCATGTTATGTTGGCGTTCATTGTAACACTACCGTCGCTGCAGTCCGCGTTGCCGGACCAGTTGGCGAAAGTCGAACCGCTGGCGGGCGCAGCAGTTAATTTTACGACGCTACCTCCAGTGTAGACCTCAGTGCAATCGCTTCCACAGCTGATGCCGCTCGGAGAACTGGTGACCGTACCATTCCCGGAACGATTTAAGGTCAGTGTGAAACTTGCGGCCAGAGTCGTACCGCAAATCTCGTTGGTGTATGCAGAACTGCCGGCCGAGTTGAATGCGTTAACACGATAACAATAAGTAGTACTACTTGCCAGGTTGGGATCTGTGTACGTACTAACGTTAGGTGAAACACTCGCAACGCGCGCGAAGGTCCCGCTAGTATCGGTTCGCCGTTCGATACCGAAGCCATCCTCATTATCCGACGCGTCAGTCCAACTAAGTGTTAGCTGAGCGGCAGAGACAATATGGCTTGGGAATACATTCGATACGATTGCAAGTGCAAGAATGAACCAAAAGCTTGAGCGGAAATACAGCATTACTATCCTCCAAAAAATCGATTCAATGGATGCACTATTGCCGCATCCCTGTGTATGATCGATGTTTCTTTATCGGCTATCACTTGGCACGAAAGATTGGCCGCGGCCTGTTCGAAGGCCACCGGAGCAGCATTACTCAGTTTTGTAAGGCTGCTTTGTGTTTGTGGCTCTGTTGCGGATCTCGACGTTGCGAGAACTGTTTCAGCAACACATATGCCATTGAAATGGTGCTTCTTTGCTTCTCCCGCATGAGTCAGTTTAGGGGTTCGAAGGAAGTTTTCGTCTGATATTGCGCACGAAGTATTTGCGCTGTTGGAGACATTACTGTTCGCTTAGTTCCCTGGGCGCGGGTCGTGGACGAAGGACCGAAAGATTCCTCCAAGATTAGCCGAACGATCTGTAACGCCTGAATGCTCTTCTATGAGTGTGAGGTTGAGGTAGTGTGCTTACAACTGGATTACTGCATTTAATGACATTGATGCGCGCTCAGTTAGCGGTAGATAACAACCTGTTATGTTTCCTTTGCGCACTTAGGAGCGTTAAACGGGAAAAAGAGTGTCAACAAAGTCCATCGACTCATGACAAACGCTACAAGCCGTTTAACTCGAGAGATACTTGCGCGAGCTTGGCTCGCAAAATTATCTCAAAGCGCAAAAATGATGTGATAGGTGAAAATAACCTCGAACCGAACACCAACTGCTATCAGAACGTTTATTACGTCGCACATAGTGCTGCGGGGAGGATTCAATCGGAAAATGCCAAGGAAGAGAGATCCGTTATATGGCGCGGAGTAGCTCGTGTTGTCTCAAATAATCCCATGTAATCGGACTGCGTTGATGACGCTCAGCTAATACGACTGAGATGAAGCGGTTTGCTTCGCGGACTTAGCTGTGTAGGTGAGTTCGTGAGAAGGTGATCAGCAAGCAACGTCCGAAGCTTGCCGATGCTGCTGAAGGATCTAATTTCGTGGTGGACTCTTCTTTTGTAACGCTATTTTTTCGAACTGTCTTGCATGTTTTCTCCCGCCTTCTGCATGGACTCGCCCACTCGTTCCATTAGCTTACCGGTTTCCTGACCGGCTTTTTCGAGAACGTTGTCGATCTTTCTACCGGCTTGTTCTGCAGAGCCTTCACCATCCTCGCTCCTCTTACAACCCGCAGGCGCAATCATAACCGCCGCGATCACTAAGATGAGCAGTTTTTTCTTGATCGTCTTCATAGAAATCACACCTCCATTTATAATGTAATATCCAGTTGCTAATTTGCCAACTAGCACTGCGATCCAAACAGGCAGGTAGTTTTTCTGAATCAACAGGATGTGACTGCGCGGATAGTCTTCATTGAAGTCATCCCCGATCCGTTTGATTTCAATTTTCGCCCTCAGTTGATAAAAACGATACGGCGTCCAAAGTGCATCACGCGCTTAAAGCGACGCGCGTTTAACTTTCCCATCGAACTTGAAAGCCGTCTTTGCTCAACTGGTTTCTAATCCGTTCGACATGATCCAAACCGGCTGTCTCGACCACTAGTTCGACTTCCGTTTGATCAATGGCAATTCGGCCGAAGCCGCGGCTCTGGCCGATTTGCAAGATATTGGCATCGAGGTCGGCGATTCGTTGAGTGAGCCTTGCCAGATTCCCCGGCCGATCCGAGATTACCACGGAAAAACGGCTCAGTCGTCCATCTTGAATGAGTCCTTTTTCGATAATCCGCGATATCAGATTGACGTCGATATTGCCGCCGGAAACGATCAGGGCAATGTTCTTGTCTCGTAAAGAGACCTTCTTGTTGATGAGCGCGGCGAGGGGAGCCGCAGCGGCGCCTTCGGCGATGGTCTTTTCTATCTCTAATAAAAGCAGCACAGCATTGGCAATTTCACCTTCGGTTACTGTGACAATCTCATCGACGTGCTGTTTGACCAGCTCCAATGCTGTCTCGCCGACTCTGCGCACTGCGATGCCGTCGGCGATCGTGGTTGCCGGCGCGAGCCTAATCGGCGCACCTATCTCCAGTGCCGCTTTCATAGAGGGTATGGCCTCCGCCTGTACGCCGATGATTTGAATATGCGGATTGAGAACCTTGAGGACCAGTGCGGTACCGGCAATTAAACCTCCGCCGCCCACCGGGACGATAACGGCGTCTAAATGTGAATTTTGCTCATAGAGCTCGAGACCGATGGTGCCTTGACCGGCGATGATTGTCGGATCATTGAACGCGTGCAGGAACGTCAACCCTCTTTCCTGGCTCAGCCGCTGGGCTTCGGTGAAAGCTCCATCGTAATCTTCGCCATGCAATATGGTCTGTGCGCCGTATAGTCGCACCCGTCCCACTTTGATCAGCGGGGCATGAACCGGCATAACTATCGTGGACTCAACATTCAGGCGCCGACTGTGAAATGCCACTGCCATACCGTGATTGCCGGCGCTAGCGGCAATCACACCGCGCTCGCCCTCGTCCGTCGTCAGGGTCAGCAAACGGTTGAGCGCGCCCCGTTCTTTGAATGAGCCGGTCATTTGCAAGTTATCCAACTTGAAAAAGACTTCACTGCTGCTCATCCGGCTAATGGTTTCGGAATACGAGAGGGGCGAGAGGTAGATTTGGTCGCGGATGCGTTTTCGTGCTTCTTCAACGTCGACAAAACTCAGCATGCTGCTAACCTAGAATGAATTTATCAGTGCATGCAAGGCGAATGAATAAAATTTGACTAGGCAAGCCGCCCTGTGGCAAGGATGAACCTTGCAGGGCAGTCCGAGCAATTCCCTGGGTAACAAGCCGAGATAGAATGCCGAGAAAATGAAGCGAAGTTACGGCTTGGCAAAGGACGCGTGATGCCTACGCAGGAGATCAGTGCAGCGGATGTTGCGCGTTACCGACAAAACTATCTCGTCGAAATGGACGGCATTGAGCTCTATCGCGCACTGGCCGCCGCTGAAAAAGACGAGAAGCGCGCGGTGATTTTTCGAAAAATGGCGCAGACCGAGGAGCGACATGCGCGGCGGTGGGTGCGGCTTATCGAGGCGGCCGGATTTCAAGTGCCGGAATATCGTCCCACAGTCCGGGTCCGGGTGCTGGGCTGGATGGCGAAGCACTTCGGCACCCATCGAGTGATCCCAATTATCAGTAGCCTGGAAGCCAGCGATGAGCCGGGATACTTAAATCAGCCGGAGGCAGCTGGATTGCCAGCCGAGGAGAGAGCGCACAGCCGCGCATTGCGCGCCATGGACGAAGGGATTTCCAGCCAAGACGCAATTATCGGCAGCGAACGATGGCACGTGATATCGCGGGGTGGCAGCCTGCGCGCCGCTGTTTTCGGCATCAACGATGGACTGGTTTCGAATTTCAGTCTGGTCATGGGCTTTGCGGGCGCTGATGCGAGGCCTGAGTATGTTCTGCTCGCCGGCGTGGCCGGGTTATTAGCGGGATCGTTCTCAATGGCAGCGGGTGAATATGTCTCGATGCGCGCGCAGCGCGAACTCTTCGAGCAGCAGATCGCTATGGAGCAACAAGAGTTGGAGATGTCACCCAAGGAGGAAGAGGAGGAGCTCTCGTTAATTTACCAAGCCAAGGGAATCCCCGAGAGAGAGGCTGCGATGCTGGCGCGACGCATTATCTCCAATCCGAAGACCGCTATTGATACGCTCGCCCGTGAAGAGTTGGGCTTGAATCCTTCGGAGCTGGGATCGCCTTGGACCGCGGCGCTGAGCTCGTTTCTAGCTTTCATAGTCGGCGCATTGATTCCGGTGCTGCCTTATCTGTTTAGTTCCGGACAAGTTGCTTGGTTCGCGAGTGGGTTGCTTAGCTGTCTAGCACTGTTAGGCGTGGGCGCGATTATCTCGATCTTTACGGCGAAGGGGCCATGGATAAGCGGGCTGCGCATGCTGGGTATCGGCTTGCTGGCCTCGGCAATCACCTATGGTGCGGGCTGGTTGTTTGGAGTATCGGTGGCGGGGTAAGTTAACCACGCTCCGGCCCGACCAGGATCGTTGGCTGCCGGCTAGCGTCGGAGTAAAGTTCTGCTGTCGTCCAGGAGCGCTAACAACTTCTTGCCGAAATCAGCGTTGTCGTAATATCCTTTGAATTGTTCTGAGCCGACTCCAAGTGCCGCGACCGCAACCGGATTGTTGGTATGCGAGGATGTCTGCCAATAAGCTTGCGTGTTGTTGGCGATCATCAATCCCAGAGCATGAGCGGTTGGATCGATATACAGCGTGCGCGACGGCGGCTGGCGGGCGATGATCGCTTGTTTGAATTCCGGCGCCAGCGCGAATCCGCTGAAGTGCTCCCGCATCAGTTTATCGACGCCCTCTTCCGTAGGCGCCGGTCCGAGAATCCGCGACGCTTGCTGAAGCGAAATGGTGATGGCTTGAAGCTTCTTTAGGTCAGCGTTGGTGGCCGCTGCCTGGTTGTCCGATCTTGTGCTGCTTAGATCTTTCAAAGCCATGGTAAAACCCAACCCGCCGGTCTCATGATCCGAGGTAACCAGGATCAGGGTCTCGCGCGGGTACTTCTTGTAAAACTCGTAGGCGAGTGCGACGGCGCGGTCGAATTCGCGGTAATCATGGATCACGGCCGCGATATCGGAGAGATGGCTCGCGGTATCGATGTTCTCGTTTTCTATGAATGCGAAAAATCCATGTGGATTATCATCGTGCAGATTACGAATCGCGGCACGGGTCATGTCGTAGACCGATGGCTCGCTGTTTTTTTTGCGTTCAATCTCAAAGCTCATCTCTTTATCGCTGAACAGGCCGAGAAGTTTGCCACCTGAAGTCCGCTCAAGCTCGAGTTTGTTGCTAACCTTCTGATAGCCTTTTTTTTGGAAGGCGGCGATCGCATCGGTTTCGTCGTTGCGCCGGCTTCCGGGCTGGCCCTTGGGCACAAAGTGCTCTTTGCCACCGCCGAGAATGACGTCCGGCTCGAGCTCAAGATAACGATCGATGATCGAGGCGAAATGCCGACGATTGGGAACATGGCAGACAAACGCCGCGGGACTGGCGTCGTAGACGGTTGAATTCGTTACAAGCCCAATGCGCATGCCGCGTTTTTTGGCCTGCTCCATCACCGTACTCGGTACCGAGCCGTCGGCGCACACACCCAAGGCGCCGATGTTGGCTTTACACCCACTGGCCAGAGCGGTGGCCGCGGCGGCGGAATCCGTGGAAAGGGAATTCGCCGCATGCGTTGTCATTAGACCGACGCTTCCTTCCTTCATGATCCTGTCGCTGATCACCATTCCTTCATTATACACTTGTCGGTTGTATTGACGGGTGATCTCGAGGTGGGCGATGCCGCCGCCGTCTGCAAGGAATAAAAAAATGTACTTAGGGAAGGTCGATTGGCTTTGCCCTGCGCCCGCTCTGATTATGAGCCAGCCGCCAACTAGCAGCGAGACCGCGACAGCGCAGGCGAGTGAGCGACGAAGAAATTGGGTCATCCTAACCTGGACTTTCGTTATGTTCGAGTCTGACCCGGCGCAATTCAAGCCAGAAGGAAAGGCAGACGTAGTAAATTGGAAAGATAAGAGAGACCAAAACAATCTCACGCGGTGGGTCAGGCAGCCAGTAAATTATAGCCAAAATCGCGAGGCCCCAGAGAATGCCCAGAGTGTTTGTCCAGGAACGCAAGTACGGGCTCCGGCTTGGATATATATATCTAATCGGCACGAACACAAGGATCGCTAACGCCAGAATCAAAAAGGCGTTGAACCAAAGCGGGGCCCTTAGGACGTAGAGGTACAAAGCCACGATATTCCAGTACGAGGGAAACCCCAAGAAAAAATGATCGGCCGTTTTGGCTTGTTTCTGACAGAAGCCGTAAGCGCTTGCCAGCAAAGGAAAAGCAATCAACCAGAGCGCATCCTGAGACGGCAACAAATTGGCGCGGATGAGCAACAGACACGGCACGACGACATAGTTGGAGTAATCAATGATGTCTTCCAGGCGGTCTCCATCGAAGTTCGGCAGCAACTCTTTGACCCGCGCCGCTCTCGCAAGAGTGCCATCCGAAGCGTCGATTGCGACGGCTAATGTCATTAGAAAGAAAGTTTCTTGAAGACGAAGCTGCTCAATGAAGAGAATCGCTATAAAGGCGATGACTGCCCCGAGGGCGCTGTAAAGATGAACTAGCCAAGCGAAGATCAGGCGTGCGGTCATCCAACCGCTTATGTCGCTGAAGCGGCAAAGCTGGGCCGCGCTTTCAGACGTTCGATCCAGGCAGTTGTGTTTTTATAGTTCGGATCGACAGCGATACCAAAACGATCCAGCAGGTCGATGTTCGGCATAAAAGCTATATCCCCGAGACTGAAAGCGCCGGCCAAATACTCTTTCCCTTCCAATTCCCATTCAATTCGGTCGAACGCTTTTGCGATTTCTGCCTTCGCGTTGTCCATCCGCTGGCTGTCCCTTTCGCCTTCCGGTTTGCGAATCTCCTGAATGATGTGAACAAAATGAGCATTGAAGTGATTGTCGCGAAAATCCTCCATTAAGCGCGCCCGGGCACGTCCTTCCGAGTCTTTGGGCATCAATGGCGGATAAGGATACTCGTCCTCCAGGTATTCGTTGATGATGGTCGAATCGTAGATAACAAATCCCTCGTCGTCCAAAGTTGGAATCTGACCGAACGGATGAAGTTTGAGGTACTCCGGGTTTTTCTGCTCCCGCTTGGTAAGGTCGACATTGACTCGCTCGAATTCCAATCCTTTCTCAATCAGCGCAATTCTAACTTTGCGGGAATTAGTGGACGGGGGGAAAGTATACAACTTGATCATCATCAGCCTCCTAGAAGTGTCACCACAGCATTCACTGAATTTATACTAACATAAGGTATTACACGCTGCGAGCATTTTTCCTTAGACTGGCGGCGAAAACATGTGTGTTTACCGGCGCAGACTCGGGAGGATGGTCCGTCTAAGAGGAAGACTTATCGCTACGCCGGGGCTTGATCTAGTTCTTCGTTCAAGGTCGAAGCAGTTTTACGCCCGCGACTCACCGCACGGGCTAACCCCGAGCCCGGAGCACTGCCTTAAGCTTGAGCGGTTGCGTTCCTCTAAGCACGACGATCTCGACCTCATCACCAGGTTTCTTGCTGACTAAGGCGAGCATCAGATCCTCCAGATTTTGAACCTTGGTTTCAGCCAACATGACGATCACATCTCCGGCACGAAGACCGGCCAGCGCAGCCGGGCTTCCGGCCGAAACTCCGGCGAGCCGCACCCCTTCGTCCGTCCCCGAATAGTCCGGAATACTGCCAAGATAGGTCGTCGAAGCCGGGCCTTCGCTGATCGCCTGTGCGCGCGGTACTGATGGCAGGCTGACAAAGTTCAATGGTGCATTGGTGTTAACGATTGACCGAATCGTAGCCAAAACCAGCTCGCTGATCTTCGCCATTCCTTCGAGATTGAGCTTGTCCCAAGTATCGCCGGGCGCATGATAATCGGAATGCACGCCAGTAAAGAAATGAAGCGCAGGAATCTTTTTGCTGTAAAAAGCCATGTGATCGCTCCGTCCAATCCCATCGGACTCGCCAATCTCCAGTCCCAATTCCGTGGCCGCACTCTTTACGATGCCGCTAAATTCTTGGGCAGTACGTGTGCCGAATACGGTCACTCGCCCGTCGCGTAAACGGCCCACCATGTCGAGGTTGATCATTGCCTTGGTCGAAAATAGTGGGACGGCGGGATGATTGACATAGTGTCGCGATCCGAAGAGTCCTAATTCCTCCGCCGAGAAGGCGGCAAAGACGACCGTCCTTGCCGGTTTGATATCGCTTTCGCTCAGTTGCCGCGCGAGATCCAGCAGTACAGCAGTGCCCGAGGCATTGTCATCGGCGCCATGATGAATCTGTCCCTCAGTGCTCGAAGTGCGGGTGCCATAGTGGCCAAAGCCGATGTGATCGTAATGCGCGCCAATCACCACACCGTCATTTTTTAGATAAGGATCCGAACCGGGAAGAACGGCGACAACGTTCTCTGTGGGCTGTCGAATCTCTTCCAGATTCACTTCTAATTTCACCGTGCTGGCGGGCACCTCCATGGACGCCGGTTTTTCCTCAGAATCGATTTTGCCGCGCAACTCTGTTAGCGAAACACCATGGCTCTCCAACCAGTTTTCGATTGGTGCGCGCCCCGCCTGCACGGCTACCAAACCGGTCCCGCCGCGCCACAAGCTGTTTTTGGTGGAGATGAGTTCACCTTTGGCATTGTCTTGATGATGCAGATCCACCAAGATCATGCCGACAGCGCCGTGATCCCGCGCATTATTTGCTTTGGTACGGAGCGCAGCATGAAGCGAATTGTTAGGATAGTTACGGAACGGGCTGTTGGCGTGCTTGGGCGGCGGTTCGTAGCGCAAGACAATGACAATTTTCCCTTTGGCATCAATGTCCCGATAGTCATCATAACCATACTCTTTTATGGTAATGCCATAGCCCGCGAACACGACCGGGGCTTCTATTTTTTTTGAAGCGGAAAAACCTAATGGAGTCCAATCCTGGTTCAGTGTCAGAGCTGGTCGATTGTCCAAGGTGAGGCTTGTAGGTTGATTGACCCTTACACCCGTGGCAACGTCAAAGGATTGCAGGTAGCTGCCGTTGTCACCTCCAGGTGTCAGGCCGAGCCTGGCAAACTCGCCGGCGATGTAGTCACGCGCAACCGTTATACCAGGAGTATCGATGCCTCGGCCCGTGAGCTTCTCGGATGAGAGGAATCGCGCATGAGTTGTCAGAACGTTAACGCTCGATGTTAGAGACCGGCTATCGAGAGACCAAGCAGAAAACGCAAACAGTAAGCCGAGACCAATAGAAAGCCCAAGTACGCAAGCGCGCTTCGAGTCAGATTTTGAAATTCGCATAGTTATTTTTTAAGTCTCTGTTCAGACATGACAAAGCTATCAGTAAATTAACAAACCGGCTCGGCCTTTGAAACATGTAACCTGCATCGGCAATGCACAAAAGCTTATTTAGTAATTGGAGGTGACCTTGTAATAGCCGACGCTACGTCTTTCATCACAAGTTGCAAAAAGATACTATGAGTAGAAATCGCTTATGGAGGTAAGGATGGCGGCAAAAACAATCGTCGTCTACACGCAGCCGGGTTGAGGACCTTGTCACAAGGAGGTGGAGTTTCTATCTCAAAAGGGCGTCGAGTTCGTGGAAAAAAATGTGCGCGCCGATAAGGCGGCATTAAAAGAGTTGATCGACATGGGCTATCAAAGCACGCCCGTGACGATCGTCGACGGGGAAGCGGTAGTCGGCTTTGATCAGATCAAAATAATGGAGCTCATCGGCATCGAAACCTGAGCGGTGGAACATCGCCCAGCATCCAATAGGCTAAAGTCGCGGGACTTGATCCGAAATGACTCTCAATGGGTCCACTATCGGATGTCAGGATCAGAATGAGTGGTTCGCGGTGAGGGAGCAGTTTGTTCAGATTTAATCACTGATGGTTTCTCGGTTCGTTCTGACCGCGGATCGCTTCAAGTTAATAACCCAGCTTTTCGATTTGATCGTCGTCCATACCGAAGTAGTGGCCGATCTCGTGTATTACGGTAAGTCGAATCTGTTCGCGCAGTTCATCGGGATCAGGGAAGTCGCTGAGCAGAGGTTCGGAGAACAGAGTTATTTTGTCCGGCAGGATAGGCGGATCGAACGCGGACCGGTCGGGCAAAGGGATTCCTTCGTAGAGCCCGTAGATGATCTCTTCGTGAGAATCTAAATCCATTTCCGCCAACTGATGTTTGCTCGGTCTTTTCTGCACTACGATCTCGAGATTATGCAACTGCCTTCGGAACTCCTCGGGTAATTCGTCGAGCACGCGGGCAGCTTCTTCTCTTAATTCTTTGTCATTCAATGCTAAAATGCTTGCACGAATGGACAGTCGAGTTCAAGGAGTATCCGTGCGGAAACCAATTCTCGCGCTGTTCGGTTTGCTCACGTGGCTGTTACTCGGAATTCAACTGGTTCATGGCCAGATCGTCGCATCCACGCTGCCGATCACGGACGACCTCGATAGTGAGTCGCTCCGGCTCGCTATCGATCGCAGCATATCCTATTTGAGGAAGCTTCCAGCAGATCGCATCGTCGGAGAGCAACCCCGGCAAGTTAATGCCGGACAAGTCCTGACCAGCCTTGCGGCTCTCCATCGACTGCTTGATCGCTGGAGCTGTTGGCAGTGTTTCGTTGAAGAATTTCAATCCCGTTTTGAGCTGGTACCGTCAACCCCAGATGAACAGCAGAGAGAAGTGTTATTTACCGGCTACTATCAACCGGTCATCGAAGGCAATCTTGTCGAAACCAGCGAATACCGCTATCCGATCTATGGCAAACCGACGGATCTGGTGACCCTTGGTGGCGTTGCGGCAGGTTCCGACGAAACTGCAGGAAAAATCAGTGGGCGAGTCGAGGGCGACCGCTTTGCTCCTTACTACACTCGGCGCGAGATTGATTACGCGAAATTGTTGCGCGGGCGCGGGCTTGAGATCGCCTGGGTCAAGGATCCCATCGAGTTATTCTTTCTTCACATCCAGGGTTCAGGTGTTTTGCGCCTGCCGGATGGAAGGCAGGTGCATATCGGTTATGCCGGTCAAAACGGCCGTCCCTATCGGAGCATCGGCCGGCTACTCATCGATCAAGGCAAAATCTCCCAAACCGAGATGTCGATGCAGCGCTTACGCCGTCACTTGGCGGAAAATCCTGAGCAGCGCGACGAGATCATGGCGCATAATGAGAGTTACGTCTTTTTCCGGGTTACTGAAACAGGTCCTTTTGGCAGTCTCGAAGTGCCGGTGACTACGGGACGATCGATTGCGACCGATTCTCGTCTTTTTCCAAAGGGAGCCGCGGCGCTGATCTACAGTGAAAGTCCGGTTCTGAATGCCGCCGGGCGATTGATTGGCTGGCGGCCTTTTGTTCGCTTTGTGCTCAATCAAGATACCGGCGGGGCGATCCGCGGTTTTCAACGCGCGGATCTGTATATGGGCAGCGGTGATGATGCGGGCGCTCACGCGGGTTATATGAATAGCCCCGGGAAGATTTATTTCCTGATGTTGAAGACTCAGGCCCGGGGAGCGCTATCTCGTTAAATAGAGAGGCAGACTCTCCGTTCATCCTGAGCGCGGTTTGTTCTTGAAACTGTACTGGCCGGAAGAGTAGCGTACTAAAATACTTCGAATATGGAACGACACAGCGAGACGCGGCGGCTCAAGTTGGCGCTCGCCATCAGCCTCGGCTACTTCTTCGCGGAGCTCATTGCGGGTTTTCTCACCAATAGCCTGGCCTTGCTTTCCGATGCCGGGCATATGCTGTCCGATATCGGCGCCATCGTCGTCAGTCTTTTTGCCTTTCGAATGGCTCGGCGGCCGGCTACGGCGGAGAGCACCTATGGCTATCATCGCGCGGAAATCTTAGCCGCTCTGTTTAATGGCCTGGCACTCTGGCTGATTGTCGGGGTGATTTTTGCCGCAGCGTACAATCGACTCAACAATCCACCGGAAGTAGAGAGCCTCGGCATGATCATTGTCGCTACAATTGGTTTGATGGTGAACATTGCCGCCGGCTTCATTCTCTACGAATCGCATCACCATAATCTCAATCTTCACGGCGCGTTCATGCACGTGATCAGTGATGCCATCGGCTCCGTGGGCGCCATTGTCGCCGGGCTTATAATGTATTTTACCGCTTGGTATCTGGCCGATCCGTTGATCAGTGTCTTTATCGGATTGTTGATCCTGTACTCGTCATGGAACTTGATTAGAGAGGCACTGAGTATTCTTATGCAGTCGGTTCCCAAAACGATTCGACTCGAAGAAGTCCAGCGCACCATCGAGGATGTGAAAGGCGTCATGGCGGTTCACGATCTTCATGTTTGGGCGGTGACTTCGGGGATTTTCACCCTCAGCGCGCACGCCGTCATTGTCGACGGCGAAGATTTTCATGAAGTTTTGAACGGTATCGAAGAAACCCTCAAGCAGCGTTTCGGCATCGAGCACACGACCATCCAATTGGAAACCGAGAGCCGCGAAGAAACGGAGTTCAAAGGTTTTTAGTGCAGCCCGAAAGTTGGTCGAAAGGATTTTCTCGAAGCGCGGCAATAACACTGTTGAACTCAGGAGACGCTTGGGCTAGCCAGAGCGGACTTGCGTGACGGCAGTAAGAGCGCCATTAACGCTACGCTGAGTAAAGAAAGCAATCCAAGCATCCAGAAAATTGTCGGCAGCTCTGCGGTTATCAAGAGCAAGCCGACCACAGATGTTGAGATAGTTTTTGAAGCCTGTTGAATCAAGCGATCGAAAGACACGATCCCGCCGCGCATTTGAAGCGGCGCATTCTGCGTGAGCAAACTCTTTTGCATCGGCGAGATGACACCGTTGGCGATGCCATAAAAAAATAACGCGCCGCCTACCAACCAGACGCCGGGCATAAACGGCACAGCCACCAACGCGATGCCACTGACCAAGAAGGCGATAAACAGTACCCGGGCCTTGTCTCTGCCAGCCGCCAGTCTCCCTGCCTGACTGGAAGTAATCATAGCGCCCGCTGAAAAGAAGACATACAACAAGCCCGCTGTTGCCGTCGAGATGCCGTGGGTGCGCACAAGAAAAAGGGGAAAGTAAGTCAGAAATCCATAGTCAAGGAAGAAGCGCAAGAAACCCGCCGAAAAAGCGACGACTAAGCGGGGATGACGCGTTAGCTTGAGCATCTCGCCCAAATAGGCGCGGGTTCCGCTGGTTACGCTGCCTTTGGTTTCGGGCATCCAGAAAAACGTCATTATCCCCAACGGCACGGTGATGATATAAAGAGTGAAGGGCCAGTACCAGGCAAACGCAGCCAACAGTCCGCCCAGCGGCGGCAGAATCATGTAGCCGATACGATCGAGAAACACCTTCAAACCTTGGCCGGCGATCTCCTCGTCGCCATCGAGCAGATCGCCTATCAGAACAATCGTGAGCGGAATCACGGCGCTGAAACCAATTCCCTGAATCGCGCGAAACACTAGCAGCCAGGTAAAGCTGGTCGCCAGTGCCATCGCCGTGCCGCTGATGCCGAACAATATGAGCCCGCCAGCGAGAAGCAATCTTCTGCCGTACATATCGGCGATCACGCCAAAGATCGGTGACAGCACAATGGCCGGCGCGGTGAAAACAGTCATGATCAGCGAGAGAGCCGAATCGCTGATGCCGAAGGGTTCGGTCATTGCCGGCAAGGCGGGTTGAATGAAATTGACGCCCATCATAAGCGCCAGGCTTGCGGCATAAACCAAGCTTAGCGAGCGCCGCTTCTCCGGCGCCAGCATACCCAAGCCAAAAAAGCCGGCGATGGCAGACATCCGCCGCACGCTAGACCAATGCAGCGAGTGAGTCAAACGTATTTGCCTGAAGTGCTAAGGAGAGTTGCGAAAGAGCCGTTATGAGTTCTGGTCCTAATTCTCGGAGGCGAAAAGTCTCTGCAGTCTTTTTAGCGCGTTCTCTTTCTCGTGTTTTTCAATTCGCGCTCGCTCCACTGTGCGACGCAGAAATTCAACGGAGTCGTCGTATAGCTTGCAATCAACCGGATAGGGATGTCCGTCCTTGCCACCGTGCGCGAAGCTAAATTTTACCGGGTCTTTCCAGGATGCGGCAGTGCCGTAGGCCAGATCAGCAATAAGAGTGAGAGCCCGCAAAGTTTTGGCGCCGACTCCGGGCATGCTCAACAGCTCTTCGAAGTTCGTGACTTTACGTTCGTAGGTTTTCAGCAGAATCTTTTCGATCGATTTCGGGTGAATGTCGCTGACGGAAACTTGATGATGCGAAGGCAACGATAATGTTTGCAGCCGTTGGATTTCGCCAATGAGTTTTTCCGGCCGCTCATGAGAGAGATTGGTAATCATCGACTGCGCCGGTTGACTATCCAACGCAACTAGATTGAGCGCCCGCTCTTTCTTGCAGATTGCTGCAGATCGCCGTGTGCGGCTCGAGAGTCATGGTCCGGACGTCTTCGGAGAACCAGTGGTAGCGCCGGGCAAAGCGTTCGTTCATGCCTTGCTGCACCACCGCCCAGGAGCCGTTGATAGTGAAAAAGAAACTGTGATGATAAAGCTGGAACCCATCCTGGATTGCATTGTTATCGATTTTGGCGGTGAGCCGGCTTAGGTAAACCAGGGCGTCGGCACTGCAATCGAGAGGATATTTCTCGCCTGCGGCAATAATCTCGCCAGGAGTTTTTCGGGAAGTCGCGCCTTTACCGCCGGCGATAATCAAGCCGAGTTCCTTCTCTCTGCCTTTGAGGCCTTCTTTAAGCGCGCCGCATACCGTGGTGGTCACGCCGGAAGAATGCCAGTCAAAGCCAAGAACACAACCTAAAGACTGTAGCCAGTATGGATCGGCTATCCGTTGGAGGAATGCCTGAGGTCCGTCGTTTTCAATTATGAGGCGGGTGATCTCGCGTCCCAGCCTGACCATTCTTTGAAATAGCCATACAGGCGCCTTGCCGCCGTGGAGCGGGAGTTGAGCAATCCCGGTTTGTCGCATGGCCTACGTTATTCATCCGTCTCGCCGAAGTAGTCTCTTAGAATTCGCTCTTTTATGTAAGAAATTGCTCCCAAGTCTTGAATGATGTCGCCGCCCGTATCGTAAAAGAAAATATCGCCTTTCTTGTTGCGGCCGATGGCTACGAGCCATTCTAGTTCGTCACGGTCTTCCAACAGATAATTGATAGCTTGGTTCGCTCCTTTGCTGGCGATGATAGTGACTTTTGGGTTTGCGGATTTCTTCGGTTGGTTCATGAAGGCGCCTCCTGAATCGCCATGAGTTTATACCAGAAGATTAAGCTACACAACTTAACGCTGAGAAATGCCTTTACGCGCTTGTCCGCGCAAGTTGCTCCTGTGAAATGATCGGAGGTAAAAGATTACCTCAGAGAAAAATCGACGCGGTTGGGTTTACCTTTTAGCTTGGCTTTCTCTTCACTGGTGAGCGGCTTGGCGGGAACGATAGACAGCCGGTCTGCGCTCACCTGCCCGGTCGTCACCAACGCATCTCGCACTGTCTGAGCGCGCTGATTGGCAAGCTCACCTAAATTCTCCTCGCCAACGGTGGCATGCTGGATCATCAGTTTCTCCATTTCTACAACGGGTAAATCGCGCAACAGGCCGATGGCATTGCGCGGCTTTGGGAAACTCTCCTGGCGGTAGGCTTGTCTTAAATATTGCGGATACTCGCTGCTTTCGATGTGCACCTCGTCAACCGATTTAGGAGCGTCGGCCTTGCCGGACAGCTCTTGTAATTTCTGTGCCTTCACTTTTCGCTCCATCGAAACCCGTTTAAGCCCATCCAGGTCCGTGGCCGGATCGGCGCGGCCGCTCAGTTGGAGACGTAAAGCCGGACGATTGTTCATCGCCTTTGCCAACGTCTCAATCTTGCCTTGAGCAATCTGGTTGAGACTGGCGCGCCCACTATCAAATTCAACGTAGCTCAGTTCTTCGCCGCCACCGCTTCCGCCGCCGCTGAAGGCGGAGCCGAGAAGCGCGAACGGCGCAGTCACTGCTCGAGTGATGATGTTAATCACCAGCCGAAGCACGATGCCGCCGACACTGAACTGCGGGTCATCGAGAGAGCCGCTGATTGGAAGATCGACGTCGATGACGCCGTTCCGGTCTTTCAGCAACGCGACTGCGAGCAACACCGGCAGCTTGGTGGCTTGCGGGCTCTCGACCTTCTCGCCGAAGGTCAGCTGATTAAGAATAATTTTGTTTTGTGCAGTTAGTTTACGGTTTTCGACTTTATATTTGACATTGAACGAGAGCTTGCCCGATTCGATTCCATAGCCGACGTATTTTCCGGAGTAAGGTGAGAACGGATTCATCTCGATCTCGCGAGCGTCGGCTACGATGTCCAAAAACAGCTCTTTGCCCAGCGGGTTGATTTTGCCATCGATATCGACCGGCGCAGATCCATCCAATTTAGCTTGGATGTCGATATCGCCTGGCGCTTCCGGTTTAAGCTCTGAAATGGTTCCCTGCACATCGGTGAGGTTAGCCGAATAGTTGGGCTTGACCAGGAAGTCGCTGAAATTGATATTGCCGCCGTGAAGATTGATTTTGCCGATGGTGACCCGCTTCTCAGTATCCGGTGTATCCACGGCGGGGCTGGCAGGCGCCTGCGCTGCTGAGGCCTCCTCTTGGTTCTGCGCTTTAGGCGCAGTCAGGTTTTGCAAATTGATCTTGCCTTCGGGACCGATGATCACGCGCGAGTAGAAATCGTTGACGTCGACTTCGCCGATGCGCACTTGCAGCGGTTCTGATGTCAATTCGAACTGATGGAGCCCGAGGTTCTTCCATTTCACCAAATCCTGTTTATTGTCCTTTTCTATACTGGCGAAATCATAGAGCTCTATTCCGCCCTGATAATTTGCTTTTGCCGGACCGGTGCCGCCGCCAGCTAACGTAAAGCTGCCCTTTGTGCTGATTCGCCCCCCGGTCAATAGAAAATTGACCTGATCGCCGAAGTAAGGCTGCAGAGACAGAACATCGATATCGTAGGCCTCGACTGCGAGCTTAGCCGCGATTGGATTCGTAGCCGCGGTACCGTTCAACCGCAATGAAGCATTCTTGTTGATGCGAGTACGCAGCCTGGTCCTACCGGCTTGATTTTTCGCGTTGGAAAAGTTGTCGACGCGAACGAAAAGATCGGACAGCGCGAACTTCGCCGGAGCGGCGGCGCCGCGGTCGTCGACGTCGATTTTGAAGCTATCCAGAGCAATCTGTTTGGCTTCGACCTTCCACTCGGTCTCGTCTTTTTTTATCGGCTCTTTAACAGGCGCCGTGGATGATTGGGCCTTGACGATGCGCGCATAGTTCAGAGTGCCATCTTTATCCCGCTGGACGTGCCCGATGCCATCTTTGCCTTGAATCGCGCCGATAACGACTGTTTTACCTGAGACGTCGACGCGTACCGTCTTTAATGATCAATGATGGAATGCGCCAAAGCGGTTCCGGGTGCCCGGGGAAATCCAACCGCACAGTTTTTAAATTGGCATTCAGATCGGTGAACTTTAGATCCGATCCATCGTCTTTCGCTTCGAATCTGTATTGGGTGGAGAGTTCTAATAAGCCTTCCTTGATCTCCAGGGCCAAGGCATTCTGATAATACGGGCTTAGATTTCCTGGCTTAAAACTCTCGATCGCTATCTTTCCTTCTGCCACAAACGGTGCCAGCTGGATTTTGCCAGTTTGGCTGACCCGCTCTTTTGCATCCGATTCAAACGAGACTTCCATATCGGCCTCTTTGGCCGGTTCATTGGTCAATCCTTTTACTGCGATGCGAATATTGTCGAGTCGGGTCTTATAGGGCCGCTGCAAAGACTCATCGATGAAGTGCAGGGTGCCCGAATCGATCAGAATGTCATCAACTTCGTAGCCTAGCGGTTTAGTGTTTTTCGTCGATTCGACTGAAGTCGTTTTCGGCGAGGTTCTAATCAAATCGGCGGTATTCAAAGATCCATCGCGATTTCGGGCTAGATGCAACTCCAGGCCGTGAGCTTTGATCGATTTTAAGCGCGTCTTATTGTTGAGTACGTCGATCGACTCGACTACCACGTCTAGGTCGGCAATCTTGCCAAAAGGCGTCCCGCCATTTTTCTCGACTGCCAGCTCCGTTAGTGCCAAATTCCCGGTGATCGTGAATACCGACGGGCTCTCCTTGGCGGTCTTAAAGGATGCGTTGAGCTTGCCATTCAGTTCGCCGGAAGGAACTTTGAAATTCAGAGCTACGGGCGAATATTCGAGATACTTGTTGATCTGCAGTTTGTCGATGTTCAAATCGACTGTGCTTTCGTGCGAGCTGTGAAATGGCTTGGAGGCTCCGCCGATATGCAAAGGAGCTCCATTGATATCTGCCGAGAACGAAGGTTTGACGAAGATATCCGTATAGGACGGCAGGCTGGAAATAAACGGCACGCCGATATTGATCGATGAAATCAAATGCTTGGTCTGTTCAGGCCGATCGTCAAATTCAATTCGGCCATCGATCAACTGAATGTTGTTCAAGGCGAACTTTGGCGTCGGACCACCGGACGGTCCCGACGTTAGGTCGTCGATTATATCCTGGAAGTTGTACTTAAAATCCTCGTTGCGCACGAGATTGACGTAAGGCTTCAGCAGACGAAGCTCTTTGATGACCGGACTCAGACGGAAAATAGACCGCAGTTCCAGGTTGACGTGCAGCTCATCGAAGGATACTGCGGTGGCTTGGCTCTGACGCTCTTTCATCAGAAAACCACGTATGGTCGCGGTCATGGCGTAGGGATTCAAACGGATCCGCTCGATGGTGACTTCGCGGTGCAGTTTTTGCGAAAGGTCCGCGGTTATTTTGCCGCGTAGTAGCGGCGGCGCAACTAATCCCAGCAGCACGCCAAAGGCAACAACGACGGAGACCGTCCAAATAGCGATTTTGTGGGTACGCGGATGAACGGTGAAATTGCGCCCGCGACTGAAGAGCTGCGTTGCGTTAAATGCCATTGGTAAAAAGTAGCTCTTAGGAAACTAGCGAGATATTACTCTAGGAAGTAAGGCTTGTCCATGAAGAGACGCTGTCGAATTGGTAACCGAAACGGATGATGTCGCGGATGCTCGATGAGGCGCTAACAGTTCTCGCAAGATTTTCTTTATTGCTGGAACTCTGATCGCTGACCGGATTATCCTGCTGCCTCTATCTCCTCGAGTATCGAAAGATAGAGGCTAGGTAGCTTCCAATGTTTGGCGCCTTCTAAAATCAATCGCTTGTATTCGGCATTGGGCAATGGAACATCGAGCTCCAGTTCGGCGATATAAACCAGCGCCTGAAACGGCGCCTCTCCGCCGTTTAGGCCAAAAACCGGCAAAATCTCGCGGCGATAACCGTCTTCAAAGCTATCCAACATGAGCAAGTCCTCATCACAGATGTCGTATACGGCGCCCCAAACTTCCTTGCCCTGGGCTGCAATCACATTGGCCGTGCCGCAGTTGCGCAAGCGCGAATGGCGCGTGATGCCGAATTGATAATCCGGCAACCTGGCGATGCAAATGAAACGTGATGACGGGCAACGACGTTGCATCTGTGGCCAGTTCAGATTTGAGCCGTAAGCAAAGTAATACACCGAACTTATCCTTCTATTCGCTATTCGTATCCTGTGATAACAAACAATTATGTGGCGCCAAAGAAAGTTGTCAACAGCGACCGGAGATAAGTGATTGACTTGAGCCGTAAGGCAGTACTTTGTTTTATTCCTTGTTCGACGGGTCCATTGGCGGTTTAGCAAACAAGATCAAAAATGCACATGTGAATAGAGCGCAGGAAAAGATCGTAAAGGATATATTGTAACTGCCCATGCGATCGTGAAGAAAGCCGAAGAAAGGCGCACCGCTGGCCGCGAATAGATGAGAAAAGAATAGCGACAGTCCGCGTACCTTCCCTAGAGACGCTCGGCCGAAGAAATTAGCCCAGATCACTTCACGCAGAACAAAGCTCCCAGCCAATCCGGTGCCATACAGAAAGAACCCCAGGTAAACGAGACGAATATCAACGCTAACTATGGCGATCACCAGTCCTACTCCCTGGATCAAGAACTGGATGCAGGACACCTTCCTAAGATCGAATCTGTCGGCGAGTACACCCCAAACAAGTGTGGAGCCGAGTTGTGTTAGCGCTATTGTGCTCATAAAAGAAGCCGCGATCAGAGGCGAGTAGCCGATATCGGTGACATAAGAAAAGATGTGCAGATTGAGACCGGCGATGCCGATGCTGGCGATGCCGAAGGTGACTACGAGAAGCCAAAAGACTGGCAATCGCACGAGCTCCGACCGGCTCCATGAGGTTTCACGGAACAGACTTCTTGGTCGGGCATTCGACGGCCTCAGACCGTTAGCTGGCAATAGCTCAGAGCTTTGAGGTGGCGCTGCTCCGTCCGGTTGAAGTCCCATGTCTTCGGGTCGTCTACGTACAAAGATCAGCGCCGGCGCCACCACCAGAATAGGCGCGATGATGCCGAATACCGCCCAGGTCCCGCGCCAACCGACTAGGACAAACAACGATGCCGCGATCAGCGGTATGCCGAGCTTGGCAATGCCGGTTCCCAAGTTGGCAATGCCCATGGCGCGTCCGCGGTTGCGCACGAACCACTGAGCGATGGTGACGTTGATGACCAACGAACCCAGTAAAGCTTCGCCGGCAATTACAAGCGAGCAGCGCACCAGAACAAATTGCCAGAAACTATGCACGAGGCTGGAAAGCAACAAGCCCGTCCCCTCCATCAGTACTCCGACGACGAGGATGCCCCGTCCGCCGTGCCGATCGAGCCATGGGCCAAGGAGCGGCACGATCATAGCGGCGATGCCGATCTCGAAAGTGCGGATCAACGAAAATGCGCCGCGTGTAACTCCTAACTCCTCAGTGATCGGCTTGAGAAAAATGCTCAAAGTGCTCGAGAAGGCAAATGTTCCGGCGATGTTGACCAAAATCGCGACTCCAACGATGTACCAACCGTAGAAGAATCGCCGCCGCTTCGGCTGTAAATGGGTGGTCATAGTCAGGCGCGGTGCTGTTGGCGCGTCGGTCAAGGGTGTGGGAAGAATTACTTGAATAGACTACTTGAATAGATGTGGTGCGCGAACGAAACCGCATCCGGATCTCAACGTGCTCAATGAGCCGATGTTAAATCATCGATAAATATCCGGTCGTCTGATATGACAACAGCACTAGCCTCGTGTCAACAACCGCGCGCGCGTGAAAGGCTTTGAAAAAAAATCCTTCCATGGCAATAACTATGGCAGCGTGCCGCCTGGAGGTAGCCAATGCTCATTTTATCGAACGAAGATATTGAAAAGATTCTGCCGGTGGGCGCTTGTCTCGAAGTCCTAGAAGAGGCCTATCGCGATCTCGGCAGTGGCATGGCAGCGACGGTGCCGCGCTATGATGTTTTCAGTCCGACCAAGCCAAATGAATTCTACGAATACAAAACCATGAGCGGTGTTCTGCCGAATCGCAAAATCGCGGCATTGCGCCTCAATTCAAGCGTGGTTACGTGGTACGAAAAGAACGGCGGCGTGCGCAAAGACAAGCTTCCAGTTGCCGGGGGCAATCGTTACGTTGGCCTGGTCATGCTTTTCAGCACTGAAACCGGTGAGCCGCTGGCGATTTTCCCCGACGGTTATGTGCAGAAACTCCGCGTCGCAGGGGCCAGCGCAATCGCCGCGCGTCATCTCGCGCGCAAGAACGCATCTGTGATGGCGCTGCTCGGAAGTGGGTGGCAAGCCAGCGCTCATCTAATTACGCTTAGCTTGGTGCGTGATCTTAAGAAAGTCAGAGTCTTCAGCCCCAACGCAGACTCCCGGCGTCGTTTCCTGGAGGAGTGGAGCAACAATATTTCCGCGGAACTTGTCGAAGCCGGTAGCGCCGCTGAGGCCATCGACGGCGCGGATATCGTTACCTGCACCACGAATTCAATTTCCGCTCTGTTTCCTGGTGAGTTGCTTAAGCCGGGAGTCCATGTATCCTGCGTCAAGCCTTGCGAGCTGGACGCCTCCACCTACCAGCGATCGGACCCGCTGATCATCCACTGGAAAGAGGCCAAGCCGTTTCAAATCGTCATTGGCGGCGTCGATCCGCAATCGATTCCGGATGTCGCTGAAGGTTGGGCGCATCCGCTTACACGGGAAGATACTCCGCTGTGGGACTTGCCGACGATTTCGCAGTTAGTAAACGGGCAGCATCCGGGAAGGACCAAGGACGAGGCGATCAGTTGCTTTTGTAATAACGTAGGTCTCGGCTTGCAGTTCGCCGCAGTTGGCAGCGAAGTGCTGGCGCGTGCTCGGGAGGCCCGAGTGGGACGAGAGATTCCGACCGACTGGTTTTTGGAATCGGTTCACCCATAGCGGGTTCGGTATCAGGTGTTAGGTGTTGAACGTCGGCTCCCGCCTCTCGCTTCATCCCGGATCGTACATTCGGCGGCTGCATGAGCTATCCACTCCCGATCTGCTAGTCCAATCCAAAATCCAAAATCCCAAAGCCATTTCACAAACGAGGTGCTCGTGAAGATCAAGATAGCATTTCTAGCATTGCTGCTAGCCTGCGGCACTAAGCCTTGGTCTGCGATCGCACAGACCATCAAACTTAATGTTGCCTATCCGACCACTGTCGGTTCCATGGCTGTGCTTTGGGTCACCAAAGAAGCACGGCTTTTCGAGAAGCACGGACTGCAAGTCGAGCTAATCTACATCGGCGGCAGCTCCAAGGTTGTTCAAGCCATGTTGGCTAGAGAGATTCCGATTGCCGAGATCGCCATTCCAGCGGTGATTCAGGCCAATTTGGCAGGCGCTGACTTGGTGATGCTTGCCGGGCCTAATCACAAGCCCGGGCAGAAAATTATGGTCAGACCGGAGATAAAGAAACCGGAGGAGCTAAGGGGTAAAAAAATCGGCGTGACGCGTTTCGGTACATCGGACGATTTTCTCTTGCGTTACGTATTGGGACAATGGGGAATAGCGCCCGACCGGGAGGTGGCCTTGATCCAGATGGGCGGCTCACAAGAGACATTGGCTGGAATGATCGCCAAAAGTGTTGACGGGGGCTTACTGTCATCGCCGCTACATCTTCGGGCCGGCAAGCTGGGTTTTTCTATGTTGGCGGACCTGAGCGCCATCGGTGTTGACTATCAGGGCGCCGGTGTGGTTACCACACAGCGCTATCTGGGTGAAAATCCGGAGACGATCCGTCGCTACTTGCGCGCTTATGTCGAAGGTTTGCATCGGTTGAAGACCGATAAAGCCTTTTCCATGAAGGTAATCGGTAAGTATTCGCGCATCAGTGAAGCGGATGCTCTGGAAGAGACCTACCAGCATTATGCGGTCAAAGTGATGCCGCGGGTGCCGTATCCAACCACCAAAGGCATTCAGATGGTGCTCGATGAGATGAGCTCGCGAAATCCAAAGGCTAAAAGTCTTCAGCCCGGCAGCTTTATCGATGTGGCGAATTTGCGAGAGCTCGAGCAGAGCGGCTTTATCAAGAATCTCTATGGTGAGTGACGCCGGCCTGACTCATCCTTGATCTAGAGATTGAATTTCAGAATATCAAACCGTTCTTCCAACCTCATTAGATTCACACGATCGATCCATAGCCGCTCGGTAGCGATCGGTGATTCAACCGAGCTTTCTTCTTGATTCCGATGCGGAAACTGCGCAGACTCCCCTCATAGTATGGATTTGCCAAGAAAATTTAAACAAACGATCGAGAAGCAGCGGATGCTGTCTCCTGGCCAGCGGATTTTAGTTGCCGTCTCGGGTGGGCCGGATTCTGTAGCTCTGCTTTATCTTCTCTATGATCTGCGCGAAGAATTTGAGCTTACGATCGAAGTTGCCCATCTACAGCATGGAATTCGTGGCGAAGAAGCGATCGAGGACGCGCGATTTGTTGCTCGATTGGCGGAGCGATTAAGTTTGATCTGTCATCTAAAAGAAATCGATCTACCGCAACTCAAAATAGCTTCGCGTAAAACTAGCCTCGAAGAGATCGGCCGATTCGAAAGGTACAAATTTTTTGCTGAAACAGCTCAACTACGTCGCCTCGATGCGGTGGCAACGGCCCATACCGCAGACGATCAAGCCGAGACGATTGTCATGCGGCTATTCCGTGGCGCAGGTCGAACCGGCCTCCGCGGCATCGCGCCAATGCGTCAACTGACGGTTGCGGGTGATCGCCGTTGCGCAAATGTGCTGCTGATTCGGCCCTTGCTTAATGCCTTGCGAAGAGAGGTGATGGATTTTCTTGAGCAGCGGAAACTCCCTTATCGTACGGATAGCAGTAATAGGGATTTGTTCTTTTTGCGCAACTGGATCCGTCTAAAACTCATGCCGCAAGTGGGCGAGAGGTTCGGCGGTAAACTGCCGGCACGGCTCTGCGCTCAAGCGCACGTGCTGGGCGACGAGGAGGACTACCTTGCGGAGCTGACCCGGCAGCAGCTGGAGAACGTGAGCGATGGAAACAAATTAAGTCGTAAGCTCTTTCTCAACCTCAACAAGGCTCTTCAGAGGCGAGTGATACGGCTTTGGTTCGAACAGAGACGCGGTCACTTGCGGGCCATAGACTTCGATCATGTAGAATCAGCGCTGTCGTTGATCGCTGCTGGGGCGCCTCAGGGCCGCCTGGCTCTTCCCGGCGGTTGGCAATTGGCACGCGAATACGAAACGATTACCTTTGATCGTCCAAATGTTAAACCAAGATGCTATAGCTATCAGTTTAAACCTGGATCGACTTTAACGGTGATAGAGGCCGGCATCACGATTGTCAGCGAATTAATTGATCCGGCGCCGGGAAAATTGCCGGATAACTTCATGGAAGCTGTGTTCGATGCCGATCTCTTAAAGGGCAACCTGCTAGTGCGAAATTTCCGAAAGGGTGACCGATTTCAGCCCTTGGGAATGGGCGGACATAAAAAGGTCAAAGATTTATTCATTGCCAATCAATTGCCGTTGCGTACACGAGCGGCATTACCTTTGCTCGTCATGGATAACGAAATCCTGTGGATACCCGGATACGGCCGGAGTGATTCGGCCCGGATCGGATGGGCGACCAAGATTTCTCTGCATTTGAAGGTAATTCCTCAACCTAGGTAGGAAAACTCTATATTGATCTAACTGGTTGCGTGTGTTAGTCTTTTCTGGTTCTTGAAATCGGAGGATTCGGGTTGAGTCAATCATCAAAACATATCGCTCTCTGGTTGGTCCTGCTGCTGGTTCTTCTCGGCATCTTCAGCGTTTTTAGTAAGCAGGCCGGCCGCGATCCTGAAGTTGTTTTTAGTGAATTCCTGCTGGCTGTGGAACGTGGAGAAGTCCAAGAAGTCGTTATTCAGGGTCACAATATTCAAGGCAAATACAAAAATGGCGAGCGTTTCCGCACTTTCGCCCCTGATGACCCTGAGTTGGTCAAGAGTCTGCGTGAGAAGAAAGTTAAGATTGCCGCCAAGCCCGAGGATGATTCGCCTTGGTACTACGTGCTGCTGATCAACTGGTTCCCAATGCTACTGCTGATTGGTGTCTGGGTCTTCTTTATGCGCCAGATGCAGGTCGGCGGCGGCAAGGCGATGTCGTTTGGCAAAAGCCGGGCGAAACTGCTTACGGAGAATCAGCACCGGGTTACGTTTTCTGATGTAGCCGGCGCGGAAGAAGCTAAGGACGATCTCCAGGAAATCATCGCGTTTCTAAAAGATCCCAAAAAGTTTACCAGGCTGGGCGGCCGCATTCCTAAAGGTTGCTTGCTTGTGGGTCCTCCCGGAACGGGGAAGACCCTGCTCGCCCGCGCAATCGCAGGCGAGGCGGGCGTGCCATTTTTTAGCATCAGTGGCTCGGATTTCGTTGAAATGTTCGTCGGTGTGGGCGCGTCACGAGTACGTGATCTCTTTGTGCAAGGTAAGAAAAACGCGCCTTGTATTATCTTCATCGATGAAATTGATGCAGTGGGACGGCATCGAGGCGCTGGTCTTGGCGGCGGCCATGATGAACGGGAGCAAACCCTCAATCAGTTGTTGGTCGAGATGGACGGCTTCGAAGCCAATGAAGGTGTCATCCTGATTGCCGCGACCAACCGGCCCGATGTTTTGGACCCGGCGCTGTTGCGACCAGGCCGGTTCGACCGGCGGGTAGTGGTGCCACGGCCGGATGTAAAAGGCCGCGAGGGAATCTTGCAGGTGCATACCCGCAAAGTTCCAGTCGCCTCGGATGTCGACATCGCCGTGCTGGCGCGGGCGACGCCGGGCTTTGCCGGTGCGGACCTCGAAAACTTGGTCAATGAAGCCGCTCTGCTCGCGGCGCGCAATAACAAAGACAAAGTCGATATGCGCGATTTTGAGCTGGCCAAAGACAAAGTGATGATGGGCGCCGAGCGGCGCAGCATGATTATCAGCGACGAAGAAAAGCGCATTACCGCATTTCACGAAGCAGGGCATGCGTTGGTGGCGAAGCTGCTTCCCGGCGCCGATCCGATTCACAAAGTCACCATCATTCCCCGCGGCATGGCCTTGGGTTTGACTCAGCAATTGCCGATGGATGAGAAGCACACGTACCCGAAAGAGTATTTGCTCAATAATCTCGTCATTCTCTTTGGCGGTCGGGTCGCTGAGGAACTGGTCCTCAATCATATGACAACCGGCGCTGGAAACGACATCGAAAAGGCCACTGAACTCGCGCACCGGATGGTCTGTGAATGGGGTATGAGCGAAAAACTCGGTCCGATGACTTTCGGCAAGAAGGAAGAGGAAATCTTTTTGGGGCGGGATTTCACTCAGACGGCTGACTACTCTGAAAGCACAGCCATTGAGATCGATGGTGAGGTTCGACGCATCATCCAGGAGAGTTATCACAAGGCGAAAGATCTTCTTAAAACGAATCTGGCGCTGCTTCACAAAGTCGCCGAATCGCTTCTTGAACGAGAAGTTTTGGACGGCTCGGAAATCGACGCCATCGTTAGAGACTTTAGTGGCAACGGCGGCGACCCGCTGAACCCGACACGGGCAGCAGCCGTTGCTTGATTCGGGTTAAATACTCTACTCTCAGTCTTATCTTTGATATCGCAGGATCGTTTCGTGACGGCGCGAAACGATCCTGCTTCTTTGGACTTGTGGTCACGTTTAGTTGCGACAATGTCATGTCAATCCAGATTCGCAATAGTTGAGTCCTCTGCCGGCTGACCCATACGCAGTGAGGGAGCGAAACGAATACTCTCATTGTCATAGATGCCTGGTGCTGGGCTCACCGCATAGACTACAGCGGCAGAGAATTGTAGACCCGAGACAAACCAAAGGCCGGTTCTCGTTGAGCGGCAAACTTATTCGCTCTGTCATTTCGGCCTGCGCAATGCACGCTCGGCAGAGCGCCACTTCGTAGACTGTCTTAATGTGAATTCCACCATAGATCCTATTGATAGTGCCCATGATTCGCCGAGGCGAGTTCTAGATACTCGGCATGGCCGCATAGATATCACGTGCCATACGGTTGTTATGGGTATCATCAATGTAACCCCGGACTCCTTCTATGACGGCGGCAAACGATTCGATAGTGCAAGAGCAGCCGCTGATGGATTCGAGATGATCGAATCGGGTGCCGAAATCCTCGATATTGGCGGCGAGTCAACCAGGCCAGGGGCTCACCCAGTATCCCTCGACGAAGAATTAAGGCGCGTGCTTCCGGTGATTCGAGAGCTGCGTAATGTATCCAGAGTGCCGATTTCCATTGATACCTACAAAGAAGCTGTCGCCCGCGCCGCTTTGGACATGGGCGCCGACATCGTCAATGATATCAGCGCGCTGCGATTCGATCCGGGGATGGCGGCGCTGGTTGCCCGTGAAGGCGTGCCGATCATTCTCATGCACATGCAGGGAGAGCCCCGAACCATGCAACGGGAGCCGCACTACGGTGATGTCATTCGGGAAGTGCGAGAATTTCTGACGGAGCGCGTTCGCAGCGCTAACCAGGCGGGAATTGGTCAGGAACAGATTATTATCGATCCGGGCATCGGCTTCGGTAAAACCTTGGCGCACAATCTCGCGCTGCTCAAGAATTTACAGTCGTTGAAATCGGTTGAGCAGCCGCTGTTGATCGGCGTCTCACGAAAAGCATTTATCGGGAAGATTTTAAATGCGGCGGGTCCAGAGGAGCGGCTTGAAGGCAGTCTGGCCGCGGCAGTAGCGGCGGCCTTGAGCGGGGCCAACATTTTGCGCGTCCACGATGTGAGCGAAACCGTTCGCGCTGTTCGCGTGGCCGACGCGATTCGGCTTGGGCCGTTTGCTTGATTCAGGTGGGCGATGACGGAATTTTGCGTCAACTACTTGATAGAGAAGGCCACGACGAAACTGGTTGGTACTTGCTTGATTCAGGTGAGCGTTGACGGAGTTTTTGGGGCAACTACTTGATCGGGAAAGGCGACGACGAAACTGTTTGGTAATTACTTAATATAGGTGGGCGATGACGGAAGTTTTGGGTCAGCTGCGTTGGCAGGATGGTTTAGATATCAGCATTATTTGGTATCTGATTTACCGTTTGTTGCAGATGCTTCGCGGCAGTCGCGCGATGCAGATGATGATCGGCCTAGCCGTCATTTTGATGTCCTACGTCTTATCCCGCGTTCTTGGTCTGTTCACGCTCAACTGGATCTTAGATAATTTCTTAGCGTCGATCATTCTCGTTATAATCGTGATTTTTCAGAGCGATATTCGTCGCGCCTTGACGCAGGTGGGAACGGCGCCACTTTTCGGCGCCGAGAGGATGGTGCAGCGGCGCGAGGACATCATTGAAGAAGTTACCGAGGCCATTCGCAATCTCGCTTCCAGGCGAGTCGGAGCCCTGATCGTGCTGGAGCGCGAAGTCGGTTTGAACGAATACATCGAGATCGGCACCCGATTGGACGCCCGGGTCAGCCGCGAGCTCATTGAAAGCGTCTTTTTACCAGGGTCGCCGATTCATGATGGCGCGCTGGTGATTCAGAAACGACGCGTAACCGCAGTTCGCTGTCTCCTGCCATTGAGCGCAACCCCTAATCTTCGCACGACCCTAGGCACTCGCCATCGCGCCGCCATCGGAGTGACGGAAGAAACCGATGCCGTAGCAATTGTGGTTTCCGAACAAGAGGGTACGATCGCACTGGTGGTGGGTGGCAATCTCACCGAGAGACTCGATGCATCGCGGCTGCGCAACGCACTCGAGGGTCTCGTGAAGCTATGAAGGAGATCTGGCGGCAAATCGGTTCAACGGCATCGAGCAATGTCGGCCTGGCAGTGCTCTCCTTGATCATAGCCCTAGGGCTATGGATTGCCGGCCATCGGGATATCGAACGAGCCATTGAGGTTCCCGTTGAGTTTCGCAACATCCCATCCGATCTAATGGTGCTCGATAACCGTGTCGATTACGTTGTTTTACGACTCAGTGGTCCCCGAACCTTAGTCTCCACTCTCGATGCCGACGATTTGAAGTTGCCAGTGGACCTTTACGGAAGCAAATCGGGTTCGTTGAGCTTTCCCTTGGGACCGAGTTCGTTTAACATTCCGCGCGGAGTGACCGTTGCGCGCATCACGCCGCCGATCCTTCACTTGCGACTTGACCCGGTGATTAAACGGGAACTGCCCGTGAGCATCCGGCTTTCTGGCAAGCCTTTGGCCGGCTACAAAATCGAGGAAACGGCGGTGCAGCCCGAGTCGATTTCAGTGCGGGGCCCGGCTGACGAAATCCGCCGCATGAGTTTAGTCGAGACATTGCCGATCGACGTCGAAGGAAGCCGCAGTTCAATCAAGCGCAGCGTTCGGCTTTCAACCGATGGAAAGCCATTGTCATTTATGCCTGAGCAAGTATCGGTCACGATCACGATTCTGGAAGAGGATTCGATCAAAGATTTCAAAAACGTCGAGATTGGCGCGCGCGGAGCTAGCGGCGACTTCGTGATAACACCGAAGTCTGCTCAGGTGCGGCTATTCGGGCCGCGCAGAATTCTCGATAAACTGGAGCTTGGCGCAGATCAGGTGTATGTGGATCTCGATGGCTTGCCGCCGGGCGAGCATTCTGTGGACCTGAAGTTCAATCTCCCGGCTGAAATTAAAGTGGCGGAGCGAAAGCCGGCGCACTTTAAAGTTAAAATCAGTAAATCTCATTCATAGGTCGGTTAGGAGCGACATCATGGCTCAAGTCCAAAAACAAAAGCGACGTCTGTTCGGCACTGATGGTGTCCGCGGTATTGCCAATCAGGAACCCATGACATCAGAAATGGCTCTAAAGCTAGGGCGAGCCATTGCCAAGGTATTGCATGATCCCATCGCTCAGCCTACTCAAGGATCGGGCCGGTCGAAATCGCCATCGTTGGTTAAAACTCTCGGCGGCGATACCGCGCATCGCTATAAGATTCTTATCGGCAAAGATACTCGCCTGTCCGGTTACATGCTGGAAACCGCGCTGGCTTCCGGGATTTGCTCAATGGGGGCGGACGTTCAACTGGTCGGTCCGTTACCGACACCCGCGGTGGCGTTTCTCACCCGCACTATGCGCGCCGACGCGGGAGTAGTGATCTCGGCCTCTCATAACCCCTATCAAGATAACGGAATAAAGTTTTTTTCCTTCGACGGTTTCAAGCTGCCCGACGAAGTCGAAGCGCGCATGGAAGAGATGATTTTCAGTGGAGAAGCCGATCGCGAGCGGCCCACCGCGTCGCAAATCGGCAAGGCGTTTCGCATTTCCGACGCAGTAGGGCGTTACAATGTCTTCGTCAAGAATAGTTTTCCGCGTCATTTGACCCTGGAGGGCCTGCGCATTGTGGTGGATTGCGGTCACGGCGCGGCCTACCGAGTGGTTCCCGAAATGTTATCGGAACTGGGCGCTCAGGTGATTCCCATAGGGGTGCATCCCGACGGAGAAAATATCAATCACCACTGCGGCGCTCTCTACCCCGAAACAGCGCGCGACGTGTTGCTCCACGAGAAAGCCGATTTTGCCGTTTCTCTGGATGGCGATGCCGACCGCGCTATCTTTATCGACGAGGCGGGTGAGGTTCTCGATGGCGATCAAGTCTTGGCCATTTGCGCCAAAGACATGCAGGAAAAGGGCACCCTCAAAGGACGCACGGTCGTGGCCACGGTGATGAGCAATCTCGGCCTCGATCTTGCCCTTAAAGCGATCGGGGTGAATCTCGAGCGAACCGAGGTGGGCGATCGTTACGTGGTCGAGCGCATGCTCGAACGTGGCTACAATCTCGGCGGCGAACAGTCCGGACACATTCTGTTTTTGGACCACAATACCACCGGGGATGGCGCCATTACCTGCTTGCAGGTGCTCGCGCTCATGGTCGAAAAGGGTAAACGCCTGGGCGAGTTGAAGCGTATTTTTACGCGCATGCCGCAAATTTTGTTAAACGTTCGGGTGACGGAAAGAAAAGAATTTCAGGCGATGCCAAAGGTGAGTCGGGCGATTGCCTCTGTGGAGCAATCACTGAACGGCCGCGGCCGCACGCTGGTGCGCTATTCCGGCACGGAGATGCTGGCCCGGATCATGTTGGAAGGCGAAGACGAAGATAAGATTTGCGCCATGGCGCAGGAGATCGCCGACGAAATCCGTACGGAAATAGGAGTGAAGGATTGATTCGCTTGGGAGTCAATGTCGACCACGTTGCGACCGTGCGCCAGGCGCGGCGGGTAGACGTGCCGGATCCAGTCGAAGCCGCTTTGCTGGCCGAAACCGCCGGCGCCGACGGCATCACGGTGCACCTGCGCGAAGACCGGCGCCATATTCAAGAGCGAGATGTGCGGATCCTGCGCCAGCGCCTGCACACCAAGCTCAATCTGGAGATGGCCGTAACCCCGGCGATGCTCGCCTTTGCCGAAAAGGTCCGTCCCGATGACGCTTGCTTCGTACCGGAGAAGCGGGAAGAGCTCACCACTGAAGGCGGCTTGGATGTCGTTTCTCATCGACAAAAGATTCGCGAGGGGACGCAACGATTGCAGAGCCTCGCTGTGCGCGTAAGTTTGTTTGTCGACCCGGAGACGGCGCAGATCGAAGCCAGCCGCGACGCTGGCGCGCATGCGGTTGAAATTCACACCGGCGCCTATTGCAACGCTCTAAGCCTCGAGCGCGAGAAGCAACTGCAGACAATTATCGAAGCTTCTAAGCTTGCGCAGAGTCTCGGACTCGAGGTTCACGGCGGCCACGGCCTCAATTACGACAATGTTCTGGCCATCGCGCAGATCCCCGAGATGGCCGAGCTCAATATCGGCCACAGTATCATTGCTCGAGCGATTATCGTCGGCATCAAGCAAGCGGTTCGCGAGATGAAGGATCTGCTGAGCAAGGCTAAAGAATAAACAGGTTCAAACCGTTCAGGCCGTTCAAGCCGTTAGATCCGGCGGCTTTAACGCTTTGAACATTTTGAACGGCTTGGACGGTCTAATTATGATTGTCGTTACCTCCGAGCAGATGCGCGAGATGGATCGATTGACGATCCAGAAGTATGGCATTCCGAGTCTTACGCTGATGGAGCGCGCCGGCGCGGGGGTTGTGAAGGCCATTCTTGAGCGTTTCGTCGAACCGGCGAGCAAAGGTGTCTTGGTCGTTGCCGGCAAAGGTAACAATGGCGGCGATGGTTTTGTGGTGGGCCGCTTGCTCAGAGAGCAAGGGGTATCCTGTGCAATCGCCCTGTTGGCCAAACCCAACGAGATTTCCAGCGACGCAGCGCACAACCTAGAGGGGTATTTGACAGCCGGAGGCAAGGTGGTCGGCATCGATGCCGATCATCTGGGATTGCTCAGCGAATCAATCGCCTGCAAAGGATTGCTGGTGGATGCGATTCTGGGTACCGGCACAAAAAATGAGATCCGCGGAATTTACGGCGACGTTATCCGCGCAATGAACGAATCCGGATTGCCGATTGTCGCCGTTGATATACCTTCCGGGCTGGATGCTGACAAAGGAACACCGCTGGGGGGGGGCGTTCAAGCTGCCATGACCGTTGCGCTGGGTTATCCCAAGCTAGGGCAAGTGATCTATCCAGCCGTGCGATATGTCGGCGAGCTTGTAGTTGCCGACATCGGCATCGAGCCGGCCGCAGTAGCCGAGGTGGCGCCCGCTGCAGAACTTCTGACCCCTGAAGAAATACGTCCGTTAGTTCCGGTCCGGAAACCGGATTCGCACAAGGGAACGTATGGACACGTCGTGGTGATCGCCGGTTCCCGGGGGAAAACAGGCGCGGCCATTCTCGCCAGCCGCGCATGCATGCGCGCCGGCGCGGGATTGACTAGTTTGGCAGCGCCGCGATCGCTTAACAATGTTTTTGCCGGCGCCATGATCGAGGTGATGACCGAACCGTTGCGAGACACTGCCGAGGAAGAAACCGAATCTTTGACTGAGGATGAGTGGCGCCGGCTGTTGGAACGCAAGACGGTGGCGTTATTTGGTCCCGGCATCGGCGTCACCGATTCTACGCGAAACAACTTGCGTTGGCTGTTACGTCACTTGAGTATACCCTGGGTGATCGACGCCGACGGACTGAATAACCTCGCCCTCGATATCGATCGGCTGCGCAAGGCCAGGACTGCGCCGATTTTGACGCCTCATCCAGGTGAGATGGCGCGGCTCATCGGCAAAGACGCACGGGACGTTAACAAGGACCGCATCGGCGTGGCGCGTGCATTTGCGACCGAACATCGCTGCTATGTAGTGCTTAAGGGCGCGCGCACAGTTCTCGCCACGCCTGCCGGCAAAATTTCCATCAATCCGACGGGCAATCCGGGCATGGCCAGCGGTGGCATGGGGGACGTTCTCGCAGGCATCTTGGCAGCGCTCCTCGCCCAAGGGCTCTCTTCTGAAGAGGCGATGAAGTTGGCGGTTTATCTGCATGGTTTTATCGCGGACCGAATTGCTGCGAAGCGAGGGATGCTCGGCATGATTGCTTCCGATATCATCGACGGATTACCCGCTGGTCTTCGCACCCTATCGGCTGCCGTTTAGACTCGAAATTTCCTGCAAAATATACTAGTTGTGTTTATGGAGCGGCGTTGCTGATGCATTGGGCGGTTATTTCGCGCTCCGCCGAGCATACCCGACGCTTGGGCAATAGCTTAGGAAAGCTGTTGCAAGGCGGCGAAATTATTGGTCTTGTCGGAGAACTGGGAACGGGCAAGACGTGTTTTGTGAGAGGCTTGACCGAGGGGTTGGAGGTCAGCCAAGAAACGTGGATTCGCAGTCCCACGTTTACACTTGTCAATGAGTATCATGGTCGCCTACCCATTTATCACATCGATCTTTACCGAATCGAAAGCACGGACGAGCTCGAAGAATTAAATCTCCGAGAGTACCTCTACTCGAACGGCGTTAGCCTGATCGAGTGGTTCGAGTATTTTCCCGCCGACGAGGTGGGCGATCATCTGGAAATTAAGCTGATGTATCGTGAGGGCAGCAAACGTCAGGTGACGTTTATACCTCACGGGGCGCATTACGACGAATTGGTTAACGCACTGCGGCAGACAGGTAAGTCCTAAATCGAAAGATTAAGGTTTAGCCCGTTAACTACTCGGATTACCGGTCGTGGAACTAAACGTTTGAAAGGCTTGACGGCGCATTGAATATGTCATTGTTGGTTCAGAAATACGGCGGTTCTTCGGTCGCAACGATAGAGCGCATCAAGCATGTAGCCGAGAAAGTCTGGGCCGCAAAGCGCGCCGGTCATGATGTGATCGTGGTGGTCTCGGCCATGGCCGGAGAAACCAACCGGCTTTTAGGGCTGGCGCATGAGATTTCAGAGATGCCCGATGAGCGTGAAAAAGATGTTTTGCTGGCCTCGGGCGAGCAGGTGTCGATTGCCTTGCTAAGCCTCGCGTTGAAAGAGCGCGGGCAGCCGTCGCGCTCGTTTCTTGGTCATCAGGTGAGAATAGAAACTGATAACGCATACGGCAAGGCGCGCATCCGCAACATTGATTCCAGGAGAATCTTGCAATCGTTGAGAGAGGGCGAAGTCGTGGTCGTGGCTGGATTCCAGGGAATCGACGAGGACGACAATATCACCACCCTGGGACGCGGCGGATCGGACACCACTGCGGTGGCGCTGGCGGCGTTTCTCAATGCCAGCGCATGCGAAATCTATACAGATGTCGACGGGGTTTTTACCACCGATCCGGGAATCTGTGCCGATGCGCAAAAATTGCCGCGAATTTCCTATGAGGAAATGATCGAGCTTGCCAGCACCGGCGCCAAAGTCCTGGAGATCCGTTCGGTCGAATTCGCCAAAAGATTCGCTGTTCCGGTGCACGTCCGTTCTACATTTAGCGATATCGAAGGGACATGGGTAGTCAAGGAGGATGAGAGCATGGAAGATCTGCTGGTCTCGGGGGTGAGCTACGACAAGAACGAAGTGAAAATTACCATCCTTCGTGTACCCGACCGGCCCGGTCTTGCCGCCCAGGTGTTCGGCCCCATCGCCGACGCCCACATCGTCGTCGATATGATTATTCAAAATGCCAGCGCCGATGGCACCACAGATTTGACTTTCACCGTTTCTAAAGCGGATTATAAAAAGGCTCTATCCATCGTTGAGAAGACCGCCCCTGATATAGCGGCGAAAGGGGTTGATGTTGATACCGATATCGCCAAGGTCTCCGTCGTTGGTGTGGGTATGCGCACGCACGCCGGAGTGGCGGCAAAGATGTTCCGGGTTCTGGCCGAGGAGGGAGTCAACATCGAGATGATTTCCACTTCGGAAATTAAGATCTCGGTCGTCATCGACGCCAAGTACACAGAGCTGGCGGTGCGGGTGTTGCACGAGGCATTTATCGGCAAACAGGGGAATGTATGAAAGATGTTTTGATCTACGACACGACACTGCGGGATGGGTGTCAAGCGGAGGATATCTCATTTACCTTGGAGGACAAGCTGCGCATCGCGGAGAAGCTCGAGGAGTTGGGAGTAGACTACATTGAGGGCGGCTATCCCGGATCGAATAGCCGGGATGCGGACTTTTTCAAAGAGATAAAGAAGCTCAATCTCAAGAACGCCAAAGTTGCCTCCTTCGGCACCACCCGCAAACCCAGCGCAAAGGCAGCGCAGGATCTGAGCCTCAAAATTCTCCTGAGCGCCGATGCACCGGTGGTCACCTTGGTCGGCAAAACTTGGGATCTGCATGTGCGCGATGATCTAAGGATCAGTAAGAAGGCGAATCTGGAAGTTATCGCCGACTCGATCGCTTACGTGAAACGCCGCGTCGATCAGGTGATTTTCGACGCCGAACATTTTTTTGACGGATTTCGCTCCAATCCGGAATATGCGGTGGAGTGCTTGCAGGCGGCGCAACAAGGCGGCGCCGATTGGATCGTTCTATGTGATACCAACGGCGGCCGCTTGCCCGCCGAAATTCGTGAAGCCATTGCCAAGGTGACTGAGTCCGTGACGACGCCGCTCGGGATTCACTGCCACAATGACGGCGAGCTCGCGGTCGCCAACACCATGGCGGCAGTTGAAATGGGCGTGCGCCAGGTGCAAGGAACGATCAACGGCTTTGGTGAACGCTGCGGCAATCTCAATCTCATCTCATTGATTCCCAATCTGCAGTTGAAGATGGGCAAGAACTGCATCAAACCGAACCAGCTGAGAAAGCTGCGCGAGGTATCGCATTTCTTTTATGAACTCGCGAACATTCAACCGAATAAACGGCAGCCTTACGTTGGCGACAGCGCCTTTGCGCATAAAGGCGGTCTCCATGTATCCGGCGTATTGAAGAACCGCGAGACCTACGAGCATATCGATCCGGATTTCGTCGGTAATCGGCAGAGGGTGCTGGTTTCGGATCTCGCGGGGCGGAGCAACGTTGTCTACAAAGGCAAAGAGTACGGCATCGATCTCGAGGGTCAAGATAAAGCGGTGCAAGAAATTCTGCGGCGGACCAAGGAACTGGAAAGCCAAGGATACGAATTCGAGGCGGCGGAAGCCTCATTCGAGCTGCTGATCCAGCAAGCGTTGGGTAGAAAAAAGAAAAACTTCAAACTGGTGGGTTTTCGCGTCATCGACGAAAAAAGACAGGAAGGCGAGGCGCCACGCTCGGAGGCGACCATCATGGTAGAAGTGGACGGCGTGATGGAGCACGCGGCGGCGATGGGCAATGGCCCGGTTAACGCTCTCGACCAGGCACTGCGCCGGGCATTGACAAAATTTTACCCTGGTCTCAAGGATGTTGAGTTGTTGGATTATAAAGTCCGGGTGCTATCCTCGGGAGAAGGAACCGCGGCTTCGGTGCGAGTCCTGATCGAGTCCGGCGATGGCAAAGCCCGTTGGGGTACTGTCGGCGTTTCGCACAACGTAATTGAGGCGAGTTGGCAGGCTCTGGTCGACAGCATCGATTACAAACTCTATAAGGACGCCCGGCGTCGGGCCAACTAAACGGGGTCGTGGTGACGTTAACGTGGTCACTTGGCGACGCCGGCTAATCTTATGTTTGATGTGCTCAAAGAAGACATCCGGGTCGTTTTCGATCGCGATCCGGCAGCCCGTAATGTCTGGGAGATCGTTTTTACCTATCCTGGATTTCACGCGCTATTCTTCTATCGGGTCGCCCATGCGACGTGGATCAACGGCTTCAAAGGCCTAGCTCGATTCGCCAGCAATCTCGGCCGCTTCTTCACTGGCATTGAAATCCATCCGGGAGCCCTGATCGGCCGGCGCTTCTTCATCGATCACGGCATGGGGGTAGTGATCGGCGAGACCACCGAGATCAAAGATGATGTGACTATTTACCAAGGAGTTACTCTCGGCGGCACCAGTTTGAGAAAAGAAAAGCGCCACCCGACGGTGGAAGATTGGGTCGTCATAGGCGCCGGCGCTACCGTGCTCGGGCCGGTGACTATCGGTCATAACAGTAGAATAGGTTCAGGATCGGTTGTGGTTTCCAGTGTGCCGCCGCATTCGACAGTGGTGGGAATTCCAGGACGGGTAGTCGAAGGCGAAGCCGCCCGCCGAGACGCTCATGCTCATATCATCGATCTGGATCACGCGCGTTTACCTGATCCCATCGCCAAAGCTATTGGAGCGCTCGCCGATTACATTCAGAAGCTGGAAAAACGGCTAGACGAATTGACCGACCGGCAAGGCGGACTTGAGGAGCAGCGGGCCGAGCAGAGTGAAGTCATAGATAAAGTTAAAGAGCTGCTGAAACATTCGAGTTGAATAGCGCGAGCTGCCAAGCCGGCATCCGGTGAGAAGGAGCAATTTTCTCGGCGAAAATAATGCGCCTTTAAATTGTTTCGTTGCGCCTCCGGGTTCCGTTCTATTCAAGAGCTGAAATAAAAAACTTCTCAGAGTCTGATGAGTAAGAGAAAGCCAAAGATTGTCGTTGCCATGAGCGGCGGCGTCGACAGTTCGGTCACAGCGGGCTTGCTGGTGGAGCAAGGCTACGACGTGCAAGGCGTGTCGCTGCGTATGTGGGAAGGACGGCTCGGCCCGCGCGTTTGTTCCGACCATCGCGGCGCCAAGGAGGTCGCGGAGTTCCTTGGCATTCCTCACGAGCTTTTGGATTTGCGTTCGCAGTTCGTCGAAACCGTCGTTAAACCGTTTACGCAGGAGTATATTCGCGGCCGCACGCCCAATCCGTGCGTGGCCTGCAATCGCGATTTCAAGCTCGGCAGCCTGCTGCAATGGGCCAAGCAGCAACAGGCGGACTACGTGGCCACCGGCCATTACGCCCGCGTCGAGCGCGACAACGCATCCGGGCAAACCTCACTACTGCGTGGCGTCGATAAGACAAAAGACCAGTCGTATTTCTTGTTCGCTCTTTCCCAGGATCAACTGGCGCACACGATTTTTCCTCTCGGCCATATGCATAAGAACCAGGTCCGGGAAAAAGCGCGCTGCTTTGGTTTATCGGTGGCCGATCGTCCCGAGAGCCAGGACATCTGTTTCGGCGACTACAAAGCGCTGGTCCAATCCCATGCAAATGTCAAAGATCTCGGCGGCGGCGATATTGTCGACAATTCCGGGAAAGTACTTGGCAGGCACAACGGCATTCACCGCCTAACCATTGGCCAACGCCGCGGGCTTGGCATTGCGGCGCCGCAACCTTCTTATGTTCTCGAGATTGATCACCCATCCAAGCGAGTGCTCGTGGGCATCAAAAGTGAACTTGCTTGCAGCGGTCTGACAATGGAGGGAATGAATTGGCTCGAGCCGCCCGTTGCCCAAGAGTTCGAAGCGCAGGTGCAAGTCCGTTATCGTTCGCCGGCGATTCGCTCTATCATCCGTCTAGCCGAAAACAAGCCGTGCCAGGTGCGCTTCAATGAACCACATCCGGGGGTAGCCCCGGGACAGGCCGCGGTCATTTACCGCGGAGAAAAGCTCCTTGGCGGCGGCTGGATTGAACACGCGATTCGCTCGAAGGCATTAGCCACTAGGGAATAAGCAACTATTACTTCTGCCTCATGCCTATTGTCTAAGCCTATGCGGATAGCAGTGACAACACTCGGTTGTAAAATCAACCAATATGATTCGGCGGTGATTCGGTCGCGCTTGGAAGAGAAGCATTCCTTTGTGCCTTTCGACGAGCAAGCGGATTGTTATATCATCAATACCTGCACGGTCACCGATCGCGCCGATTGGGAAGCCCGGCAATTGGTGCGCCGCGCCAAACGCCGGAGCCCGAGCAGCAAGGTGCTGCTGACCGGTTGTTACGCGCAGGTAAGTCCGGCGGAGGTGGCGCGAGTTCCAGGGGTAGACTTTGTCGTCGGGCTCAACCGGCTCGATGACTTGGTCCGTCTGGTCGAAACGACAGATTTAAATTCTCCCCGAATTCACGTCAGCGATGTGCAACGTCAGCGCGGAGTGCCGGTCCTCGGCACCCGGGCTTTGCCAGGACACACTCGGGCATTTCTAAAGATTCAAGAAGGTTGCAACTACACCTGTACGTATTGCATTATCCCGGCGGCTCGCGGTCTCAGTCGCAGTGTCGCGCCGCGGGAGGTCTTGAATCAAGTTCGTTTGCTGGCTGATGCGGGTTATGCGGAAATCGTTTTGACCGGAATTCATCTCGGCGGATATGGCCAAGATTTAACTCCAAAGATGGATCTCACCGCGCTTGTGGAAATGCTCGGCGACAGCAGCCTGGTTCGACGAATTCGCCTCAGCTCTCTCGATCCGCGCGAAGTGCCGGACCGATTGCTCGATCTCATTGCCCGCTCGGAGGTTATCTGCCCGCACCTGCATGTCTGCGCCCAGGCGGGCGAGGACACCATTCTCAAACAGATGAGGCGCAATTATGATACCGCCTATTACCGCGAGCTGCTAAGTAAAACCCGCGAGCGCTTGCCCGAAGCGGCGTTAGGCAGTGATATCATCGTCGGCTTTCCGGGTGAGAGCGATGAGCAGTTCGAAAGCTCATTGACTTACTTCGCATCGCTGCCGCTGACTTATTTTCACGTCTTTCCGTATTCGGCACGTCGCGGCACCGCCGCGTCGATCTTGCCGGACCCAGTGCCTATTCCGATCAAGAAAGCGCGCGCGCAAAGAATGCGACAACTCGGAGCCCAGAAAAAAGAGCAATTCTGCCAAACGTTCCGCGGCCGGCGCATGCCGGTTCTGATCGAAGAGAAGATCGATCGCGGCAGCGGCGGTCGCCGCGGCTTTAGCCGGAATTACTTGCCCATCATTGTCAGCGGTGGAAATTATCGGGTGAATGAAGAGGTGGATGTACAGATCGACGGGTTCGCTGGCGGCTGCTTGACCGGCGCTGCCATTTGTACTGGAGAGCGCAAAGACCGAAGCAGGGCCGGCGCATAGCAAGCGGATTTGAAGATTTCATCACAGTTAGAAGCGCTTCAAAAGGAGCTGGGTTATAGCTTCAAAGACCCGTCTCTGTTGGTGAAGGCTCTGACGCACGTTTCCTACGATCGAAAAAAAACCGGAACCAATAACGAAGTCCTGGAATTTCTCGGCGACGCAGTGCTGGATCTGGCGATCAGTGATTTGTTGATCCGGCGTTTTCCCGAGAGGAGCGAGGGCGACCTGTCGCGTATGCGCGCAGGGCTGGTCAACTCTGCTGTTTTGGCCGAGAAGGGCAGCGCGCTGGCGCTCGGTCCCATTTTGTTTTTAGGCAAGGGCGAAGAGCGCAGTGCCGGGAGAAAAAAGCAATCGATTCTTGCGGGCGCATTCGAAGCCTTACTGGGCGGAGTTTATCGGGACGGCGGCTACGATCCGGCTCGGCGCATCATCGAACGCTATTTCGCCGGTGATGTGATCGAACGAACGCTGGGCCAACAGGATTATAAAACCAGACTCCAAGAAATCAGCCAACTACTTTTCCGAACGCCGCCGGTTTATCGTTTGCTTTCCGAAACCGGTCCCGATCATGACAAGTGTTTTGTCACAGAGATCTCCGTCGGTGGCAAGGTGCTGGGTACCGGCGAAGGCAGATCAAAAAAGCAGTCCGAACAGGAAGCCGCCAAACAAGCACTGAACGAGCTACAAAAAAGCGACAACCTTGAGCCTTGATCATCGCAGGTGCCCTTGAATCGTTTGAGCGGAGTTTATAGATGCGGCAAGTCTCTACCGATGTCTTGATTGTAGGCGCAGGCGGCGCGGGCATGTATGGGGCGATTTCAGCCGCGCGGCAAGGCGCTTCGGTGCTGCTCCTGGATAAAAGCTTGATCGGCCGCGGCGGCGCGACCATCATGGCGCAGATGACGGTCGCCGCAGCGCTTGGGCAGGAAGAGCCGGATGACTGCGCAACCCATCTCAAGGATACTCTCGAAGCGGGTCGCGGGCTCTGTAATGAAGAACTGTCCGCGCTGTTATGCTATGACGGGCCGGAGCGCATTCTTGAGATGGAAGAGTGGGGCACCCGCTGGGCGCGTGCCGGTGACCGCATAAGGCAGGAAATAGCGCCGGGCCATAGCCGAAAGCGCTGCTGCTACGTTGACTTTCTCAATACCGGTCCCGCCGTCGCGGCTACTCTGCGCCGCAAGGTGAGCGAACTTGCCGCAGTTCGGCGCCTCAGCAACATCGCGGTGGTTGATCTTATCATTAAAGACGGCCGCGCCATCGGCGCTATCGGATTGAATCTCGCTGCGGGCGAACTGGTCACCTGCCATGCCAAAGCGATCATTCTTGCCGCGGGCGGCCTTACCAAGCTTTACGAACGTAATAGCGCATCATCGAACATGGGTGGGGAAGCTTACGCTCTGGCTTTGTGGGCCGGCGCTGAGCTGATCGACATGGAATTCGTGCAGTTTTTTCCCATCGGTCATCTTGCGCCGAGATTGGTGGGTATGGATCCGATCATGTGGGATCCTTTTCGCTATAAGCTTGGCGGAAAACTCCTTAATGGCAGCTTCGTTGAATTCGTCGATCGCTATGGCGCCGTCGATTTTGGCAAATATACTGCCACTCGCGATATCGCCGCGTACGCCATTCTCAAGGAAGTCGAAGCCGGCCGGGGAACGCCGCATGGCGGAGCTTATCTCGACTTCCGCCACATTCCCGAAGCGCAGTTGCGCGCAGCCTTCGGACCGGTGATCGATCGCTTGCTTGCCAACGGCATCGACCTCACCAAGACGCCGGTCGAAGTCGGTCCAACGGCGCACTATCACATGGGCGGTATCCGAGTGAACGCGCGTATGGAAACCTGCATTCAAGGATTGTATGCGGCCGGTGAAGCGGTTGGCGGCGCCAACGGCGCTAATCGTTTGTCCGGTAATGCGATCACGGAAGCGTTTGTTTTCGGCGCGCGCGCCGGCGCATGCGCCGGCAAACAAGCCAAGACAATGCAAGAGAACGGGGACCCTAAGCTGACGGCGGTTGCTCTCGATCGGATCGCGTCGATGCCGCCGCGTGGCTCTAAACTAGGAACCGCGCCAGTTGCGCTTCAGGCCGAACTGCAAAAGCTGATGTGGGAGAAGGCCGGACCGTTTCGGACCGGCGAAAAGCTCTCCCAGGCCTTGGATCGGATCCGCGAGATGCGCGAGCAAGAGCTGCCTGACCTCGAGATCGCCGGTCAGGGCGCGTTCAATATGGACATCCAGGATTGGTTCGAATTGCGTGCCATGCTGACGACCGCTGAAGCGGTGCTAACATCGGCGCTGTCGCGAACCGAAAGCCGTGGCGCGCATCAGAGAGAAGACTATCCGAACCCCGACCCGCTGTATCTTCGGAATCAAGTCTTGCGACTGAAGAACGGCGCTCTGATATCCAGCTGGGTCACTCCGGTCCGGCTCACTGCGGGGCTACCCAGAAATGGTTGAAGTCGCGATTGACAAAACGGTTTTGCGTGTCCGCCGCGGTGGCCCCGGCGATGCTCCCCGCTTCGACGAGTTCGAAGTTCCCTTCGAAAACGGCATGTCGGTGCTCGATGCGCTACGCTGGATCCGGATCCACCGGGACAGCACACTGGCAATTCGTTACAGCTGCATCAACGCCAACGCCTGTAAAACCTGCATGGCGCTAGTCGATGGTCAAGTAGAATATACCTGCATCGCCAAACTGCTGCCAGGCATTGTGACCGTCGAGCCACTGCCAAAGCGCCGGCTGATTCGCGATCTGGTTACCGATGTTGTGCCGGATGAGGAAAAGGCGTTGCTTGCACGAAAACAACCAGACTGAGGAAACTGTCTGCCGAAACGAGCTCGCAAGTCTGGTGCGACATAGCGATGAATGCGCCCATGAGCTTTCGGTCGGTGTCATTCCTCGGGCAGCGTGCTTGTAATTGAGTTTCTATTCTAAGCCCATCAACCTTGCCGGATTGGTACACGCGATCTGCTTTACTTCATCTTTGCTGAGACCGCCTTCGTGCAGCATGCCAAGAAACATCCGGAAGAGCTCGGCGGGATTCGGACTGTACGGGCGAAAGTAATCGGTGCTCGCAATAATTTGCTGCAACCCGATCTGGCGGAACTGTTGCACGAGCTCGGGTGAATCCATCCGCCCGGGAGCAAGCGCATTCCAGCAGGTCTCAAGGAACGCTCCCATCCCGGCAGCGCGCTGCATGGCATCCAGCGGCATCGCGATGATATGGCTTTGCACGTGGTTGACGATGATCCGATGGCTATAACCCATGTCCCGCGCCGCTTCGATAAAAGCGAGGGATTCCTGCCAGGAGACATGGCCCATGCCAAGAGTTAGGTCGTGCGCCTTACAGCACTCGATAATTTCGTAGCCCAGCGGAATCAGCTTTCCTTTGTCATCCAGGAAGTAATAGTTGGGATTATCGAGCTGCGCATGACTCTTATAATAGGATTTGAGGCGGTTGCTAAAGCCTTTGCGTTCCACATCGTTGCGCGCGCTCCAAGTCGGAAGAAAAACCATTTTGCCGCCAAGCTGAGCGCAAGATTCGATGATGCATGGGTTGGGACCACCGGCTGTGCTGTTGAGCGCGACGCTGGACCACAAACGGACCCGCGTCTCGACCGACGAAAGAATGTAAGGGACGACATTGATTGTCGGCCACCAATGCGACTTGAGAACCACACCGCGCATTCCCATGGCCTCGGCTTTGGGCAACCAGAGAAATTCCGGCTCACGCTTTCTTTCTTTGGCCGAAAATTCAAAGTCGATGTGGCAATGAACGTCGATGCCTCCTTCGATCATCTCGTCGTATAGGCTCATGCGCAGACTCCTTCGATCTTGATTTTAAGAGCGTAATCCTCGTCCGGCCGGTGAGTGTTATCGGAGATTAGCGGGCCGTAGCGTAGGCTGTCCTACAGCGTTACCGAGGCCTGCGATCTGGATTTGCCGGCGCCACAGCATCGTTTGTATTTTTTTCCGCTGCCGCAGGGGCAGGGATCATTGCGGCCGGCTTGAGGGACGATCTTTTTAGCGTCACCGGCGCGGACGATTTGCATGAGTTTTTCGCCCGCCTCGCCGGCATCGACAAGTTCCGCGAATTTTTTCAAATAGGGCTTGCTGTGAACGAAGAAGCTCTTCAGTCCGGCACAAAGATAATTCAACCCCTCTTCGCCATCCGGTGTTTTAATGAAGCGGTCCTTGGGGCAGCCGCCGTTGCACATGCTGCGAACCTCGCATTCCATGCAGTACCGGGGCAGGCTCGTCCATTTCTTCCTGCCGAATTCGTGCTGCGCGGGATGATCGATCATCGATGCGAGAGTCTTTTCATAGATGTTGCCTATTTTGTATTCTGGCTCAACGTAGTGATCGCAAGAGTAAAAATCGCCGTTGTGCTCGATGACTGGCACGTCGCCGCAAGTCTCACGGTAAATGCAGAGCGCGTGCTCCATGCCGAGAAAGGGCCGCACCGACTCATCGAATAGCTGAATAAAAACTTTGCCGATATCGTGGCGCACCCATTCATCGAAGATCGCCGAGAGAAATTCGCCATAACCGGCCGCCGGTACCGAACGCGAGCCGGCAGGATCGCCGGGTTTCTCGGGTTTTTCTACCAGCGGCAGAAATTGTAGGTACTGCCCGCCGATTTCTTTGAGATAGCGGTACACGGCAATCGGATGTTTCACGTTGATGTCGTGAACGACGCACAGCAAATCGACATGAACTTTGTGCCGGCGCAGCATGTGGAAAGCGTGGACAACTTGCTTGTGGGTGGGCTTCTGTCCCTTGGTGACACGGTAATGGTCGTGCAGATCCTGCGGCCCGTCCAGGCTTAGCCCAACGTAGAATGTTTCTTTGGCAAAAAATTCGCACCATTCCTCATCCAGGGTCGTGCCATTGGTCTGAATGCCATTGATGATTTTCTTGTCCGCCGGCAAGTGCTTTTTTTGCAACTCCACGGCCTTGCGGAAAAAATCGACGCCCAGCAGGGTTGGTTCGCCGCCATGCCACGAGAAGCTGACGATCTCTTTGGGTGTCGCCTCAATATGCTGGATGATGTAGCGCTCGAGAGTTTCATCACTAAGGCGGAAGTTGGAGCCCTTGGGATAAAGCTCCTCTTTTTTCAAGTAATAGCAGTAATGGCAATCTAGATTGCAGATGGCACCGACAGTCTTGACCATGATCTGAAATTCACGAGACGCTGTATTCAACCGTTACCTCCAAAGCCTAAAAGAAGTGGCCGCCGCGGGACGCAATCCATTGCGAGGACTCTACTCAAAAACAGTTCGGATGTCATCTCCTGGTTAAAGCTTTGAGCTCGCAGCTACGCTGCAGGTACTAAACTGCTGGGCTATTGTCAGCGGCGCATGAGCAAAACAAAGAACCGGATCGAACTCACGAGCGAGTTAAGTGCCCTGTATTTGATGCGCGCGGGTTACGCGAGGGGATGCCGCTCTAGCGCGGTTCGCTGCCCGAATCGAGGGCCTTTCCGAGGGCTTTCAAATGATTAGAGAGATGTTGCACCATCATGCTTTCGGCCAATTGGGGATTTTTCTTGAGAAAAGCATCCATGATCTGATCATGCTCGCGCATCGAATAGTCGAGTCGCTGCGGCATATGCAACGACAGCAGACGGGTTTTCTGAATTTCACGCCGCAGTTCCTCTATCAACTGGTAGAGCCGCTCGTTGTGCGACAGCTCGGCGATGAAGCGATGAAAATTGCTGTTGGCATCGAAGTACTGAAGCACATCGCCCTTATGGCATGCTTCTCTGAGAACCTGGTGCAGTTCGCGCAGGCGGGCGATCTCGTCCGGCTGCGCTCTCTCTACGGCAAGCCGCGCCGCCAAGCCTTCCAGCACGCCGGCGATCGTGTAGTAGTCATGCATGTCATCGCGCGATGGATTGCTGGCGACTACATGCTTATTGGGCAAAAACGTCACATAGCCCTGCGCTTCTAATGCTCGTAACGCTTCTCGAAGCACCACCCGGCTGGCGCGGAGAGAGGCCGCCAGCTTTTCTTCCGAGAGCTGCTCTCCGGGCAATATCTTGCCTTGGAGGATTGCCTTTCGAATCTCGCCGGCGGCGTCCTCAACCGACGCTCTGAATTTTTTTTCTGCTCGATTGGCGCCTAGCATAATTATAATTTACCGTCTGCAGGGATCGGCTTTCTTACGAGAGCTCTGGCGCGTTGCCAAAGACTTCTTTTCAGAGAGTCCTGGACCATCTTGAAACGTCCCTTGAGGGTAAAGAGATAGTAGTCCTCAATTCGCTTCAGGTAAACTTCACGGCCGATCTTCAGGTGTTTGCTTTCTTCTCCCTGCGCCACGATCAGGCGACCATTCTGTTCCCGGACCAACGCGAGCGCCAGCGGCGGCAAAAATCCGTCCGGGGTGACATAGAGGATCGTGAAGGTTTCGATCACGCCCTCGTTGCTCAGTGGCATCTTCGCCGGGCGGCTCTTCGCGACTTGCCGAGCGGGCTGCGGAAATCCAGAAGTGCGCGGCAACGATGCGTCAGTGCGCTCGAGAATGGTGACGAAGTTATTGCTGGCAAGCCCGCCGGTGCTCTGTGTCAGGCCTCGGTTAAATTGATGTTTTGAACCGCTTTCGCCGCGCAGCCTTTTCACCGCTTCGACGATCTGCGCCAGTCCGCTCGCCCCGACGGGATGTCCGCGCGCTTTCAAACCGCCTGACGGGTTTACCGGCAACCGTCCGTCGATTGCGGTGACGCCTTCCAGGACCGCATCGCCGCCTTTGCCTGGGGCAAAAAAACCTAAATCCTCGGTGGTGATAATTTCGAAGGGGGTGAACGCATCGTGCACCTCGGCAAACTCGATTCCCTGCGGCGAAGTCTCAGCCATCTGATAGGCGCGCGCTGCCGCCATCCGGGTGGCTGGAAATGAGGTAAAAATCTCTCGTCCTCGCAGGCTGAGCGGGCCGGTTCCCTGACCGACGCCCGCCAACCGCACGTCTGTTTTTTCGCCGGTAAGCACGACTGCCGCGGCGCCGTCGGTAATCGGCGAACAGTCATAAAGACGCAGCGGGGTGGCGACGTATTTGCTCGCCAGATAGGTCTCGCGGCTGATCGGCTTCTGAAATTGCGCCATCGGGTTATGCGCGCCATTGCCGTGATTCTTTACCGCGACGGCGCACAACATCGTCTCCAACCGGGACTGTGACAGATTGAATTTCTCGCGATATTTTTCAGTGATCATCGCCGCCAACGCCGGCATGGTGGCGCCGCACTGGCGTTCCTCTTTGTCGATGACGCCGGCCAAAACTCTTGTGGTCGCGCTGGTGCTGAGGTGGGTCATCTTCTCACCGCCGAGAATCAGAACGCGGCGGTAATAACCTGATGCTACGGCTTGGAAACCGGCCTGAATCGCCGCCGCTCCGGCGGAAGACGCAGTTTCGATACGCACCGCCGGGATCCCAGTTAGCCCCAGGGCGTCGGCAATGTGCGAAGCAATATTGCTGTCACCGGTAAATTCCTCCGGATTCATGGCGCCGATATAAATTGCGTCCACTTCCTGTATTTCGGAAGAGGTTAGCGCCGTTTGAGCCGCGTCATGGCAAATCTCGGCCAAGGACCTCGGATCCTTACCGAACTTCGTCATACCGATTCCGGCGACATAAACCGATTGCATACAACACAATTATACTGACCAAGGCGCTAATTCCAAGTGAGTGGTACAGCGCATCGTTGCAATTAATCGGAATAGATTGAATTCGAAGGAAGCTCTAAACGAAGCAGCGCGGCTGCTGATGAGAATTTCTGCGCGTCAATCAGTGAGGAAGAATTTGGCTTAACTGGACGATCTGATCGCGGGTTTCGATAATTTTATTCCCGATCCTATCGGCGCCGGCATCGGTCAGCGCGTTGCTATTGTCGGTTCGGCCACCCCATCGACCGACGATAAGCTTGCTGTCGGGAAATCGCGCGCGTAATCGTTTGCACAGGTATCGCGTCTGAGCTAAGCCGCCAGGCGGCAGCGAAGCAAGACAAATTAAAGCAGGCTTTTTGTCGGCGATCTGGTCGATAATCTCGGCCGCCAGCAGCTCATCGGCAATAACCTCAAGTTCATAACGGAGAGGATCGAGTAACTGTCGAAGCATCAGCAAAGACAGCTCGTCGGCTTCATCGCGAACCGGACAGCCCATGATTTGGACCTTGGGCGTGCCCTCTGGAGTTTGCGTTGCAGCTGCCGTTGCGATTTCCGCGGCCGGTGCCGGCAACGACCCGTTTTCCGTTTTGAAGACGTCAAGTTCCTCGATTATCTGGCGGGTCGCTTGCAGGACAAATTGTTGCTCGTTGTCCGCCATCTTACCGAAAGCGAAATCTCTCTTGAGATAATTTAACGCCGGCACCAGGAGATCGTCAAAGATCTCCTCTTTAGGATGTGACTTTAGATGCTCTTCGACTATTTCCGCCGCTTCGTCCTGATCCATGGCCAGCAGTCTCTGATAATAGCTGATGCTTGGCTCGATCACCGGCTCGTCGCTCATCAGAACTCCAATGAAATCCAATTGAGGCATATATTTGCTGATCACGACAACGCAGACTGTCAGCGGCGTCGAGAGAACAAGACCGATGGGTCCCCAAAGCCAAGTCCAGAACGCGACCGCTATGAGAAGACCGACTTCAGATACGCCGGCGCTTTCACCGTAGAGGAGAGGCTCTAGAATCATATTGTTGATGAGTTCTAAGACAATGATCGTCGCAATCACCAGGAGTGGCCAAGTCCACCCTGGAAAAACCGCCATGCTAAGGACGCTCGGCAGGAGTGCCGCGGCAACGGGTCCGACATAGGGAATAAACCGCAGTACCGCAGCCAAGAATCCCCACAGGAACGCGTAAGGCAGGCCGAACAAGTAAAGCGCGATGCAGACTGCGATTCCAAATGACGCGTTGATAATTGATTGCATGAGCAGATAGCGGCTGATTCGCTGCGTCGCTTCTTCGAGAGCCTTGGTGGTTATCGTCACTCGACTATAACCGATCAGACGGATCAGACGATTGCGCAGGTTTTCGCGCTGGATGAGCATAAAAATCACCAGCACGATCACCAGGCCGGCTGAAGCCATCCGTTCCAACATCGGCGCGGTGGCCAGAGGCATGGGCCAGAACGTCGACGATTCCTCAGATTGAACGACAACTTCGCGCGGCTTTGATGCGGCCGCTGCGGGCTCGTCTTTGCTAAATTCCTCTTTCACCTCTTCGGCAGTCTCGCGAATCTTCTCGAGAGCCCCTCCCTTACCGGCGCCGCGTATATCGCTAATCTTTTCTCGGATGTTGCTTCTATAGGTCGGCAACTCGTTGGCGACGGTGGTCAGCTGGACCGTTACCAGCCAACCGATTGCGGCGAGCAGCGAAAAGGCCAGAACGACGATAATCATCACCGAAGCCAGTCGCCCTAAGCCGAGCCGCTCTAAAGCATCGGCAACTGGGGTTAGGAGAAACGTCAGCAAGATTGACAGCGCAACCGGGATTAGAAACGCTTGCCCCAAATAGAGAGTAGCAATGATTAAAATTAGGGTTGGAAGAATTAGTACCGACGGCAATTTGTCGCCGCGGACGGCACGAGCCCGCGCAAGACTTCCTCGCGGCTTCGGACGTCTTGCTCCGGACGTTTTGTTGATAGTGCTCAATCAGTGATCCTTCTCAGAGGTTCTTGAAAGTAGTCCTATGCTGTGTTCGGCTCGCGAGCACCATCGACCCAGAGGACTCTACGCAGCCGTGCCTGGTCCGCAAAATGTGTGAGAGTTCTTGGCCTCGTCCCAGCAATCCTCCTCGCTACTTTGACTCTGACGAGGTCGGCCCCTCGCGCAACGCGAGCTTGCAGCGCCTGTAGGTCGCCGCCCGTTTGCTCGATTAGATGATCTCCAAGGACTCTCGAACTTTTCCGAGCGTGTTCTTTACTGAATCGAGACTAGCTGCGAGCTCCTTTCTCTCGCCCGCCCTCTGATCTTCCGCGTCATCGCGAAGCGGTCGCAGACCATCCAGAATCTCGTCAAGCCGCTCGATAAGAAGAAGCTTCTCACTGGTCAGTTCGGAGGGTGTGAAATACCTATTGAGGGCAAAGTTTATTCCCGCCGTCGTTCCGGGGCAATCGCGACTAGCAGGAAACTTAGTCAGCAGCGTGGCGACGGCGGCCACTGCATGCATCAAGGAAAACGCGGCTTTGAGAAGAGTGTTTTTAACCGACTGACTGCGGTTCTCCATTGAATACACCTGAACTAAGAATCGCAGCATCAGGCCATATAGTGCGTTGGCCAGATCCAGATAATCAGACGCGGGCGTCTGATTAACCCAAACTCGCCGCTCCGAGGTCGTCGGCTTTCGCATCACAGGATTTCTGGCCGCGGGCCTGCTTGGTTCAAAAGTTGGGTTTTTCCTTAGGAGCCAGTCATACTCTTCGGCTATCCGGCTGAATTTATCATAGTGCGACCCTTTCGTTGTGCGCGCCCCTTCGCCTTGCTCAACGATCAGCCGAAGCACCTCCATAGCCGAAGCTTTGTCGGTTACGACTGCCAGCCCTTTCAATTCTACGTCGTCGGGAGAGATCTGCACAGAAGGGGAGCCGCAGAAAAGATTGCTTTCACCTAAAGCGGAGCTCAGAGACACAACTCCGTACTCGATAGCTTCATAGAGCTGTCCGACTGTCGAGTAGTCACCCGTATGATCCATAAGCCGGCCCCTCGCGCTGCTGCGGGTGTATTCTTTCTCCGGAATAAACTCGTCGGCATCTTCTATAGGTTCGTCCTCAGGGCGCTCAAGGAATATAAAGTGCTGAAGCGTCTCCTGGTTAAATGGCGCGAGCCCCAGAACAAACTCGGAAGGGAAATACCCGGGTCGCACGGGAAACTCGGGACGAAAAAAATGCGCGCCGCCGCCGACTGCGGTGGTGAGATTGGCAACCAGCGCCAGATGGGTCATCTCTTCAACACAGATATTGAGAAGCGTCTTGCGCCAACCATTGACTGCGTCCATCTCCTCGACTGTAAGACCTTCAGCGGTCGTTCGCTTGAAACTGAAAGCAGCATAGAGATACATGCACATCAGGTCGTGCTCTAGCTCGGCTGCTTCAGCGAGAGTGCTCAGAAGATGGACGCGGCTTTCAATTTTGACTGTTACTTGTGAATACATCGGTCTTCAATGATTTCGGCGGCATTGCCGACTGCTAGTAATGCTCTTCTATGAAGCGGCAACGGCGTTAACGAGCTGGGCAAAGCCGAGCGGCCTCACGCCTGATCAGATCAAAAGCCTTCGTGAGATGACGCTCAGTGGTTAAGATGTTGCCGACCGCTAGCCGCATTGCAGTATGGCCATTTAATGTGGTGTAGGTTAGATAGGCTTCGCCGGTGCGATTGACTGCTTCGACGAGCCGTCGATTAAAAGCGTTAAGCTCTTGGTCCACCGCCTGTCTAGTTCCAAGCCCATGGGGCGCTATGCGGAAGCAGACCACAGCCATTGTCACCGGCGCCAGCAGCTCGAACTCCGGATCGGCATCGAGCCAGGATGCAAACAAGCGCGCCAGGCGAATGTGCTCCCGAATCCGGGCGGCAAGCCCTTCGGTGCCGAAGCTGCGGATAACCATCCAGGCCTTGAGAGCGCGAAAGCGGCGACCAAGTTGTATGCCGTAGTCCATATAGTTGCGTTCGGCCTGTTCGGCATCGCCGCGCAGGTACTCGGGGACGAGCGAGAAGGTTGCGCGCAGGAGCTCCGGCCTTCTGAGGTAGAGCGCGCTGAAGTCGAGCGGGACGAATAACCATTTATGCGGATTGACTACAATGGAGTCAGCCGCCTCGACTCCCTTCATCACGGAACGACCTTCCGGCAAGAGAGCCATCGCTCCACCATACGCCGCGTCAACATGCAGCCATAACCGGTGCTCGTCACATAGCGCGGCAATTTCATCCACCGGATCGACGCTGGTTGTCGAAGTTGTGCCGACGGTGGCAATGACTGCCATCGGCAGCAGGCCGCCGCGCAAGTCCGTGTCGATGGCGCTGCGGAGCGCAGATACTTCCATGCGATAGGTCGTCTCGCATGGCACTCGGCGCACATTTTGTTCGCCGATGCCAAGGGTGATAGCCGCTTTCTCAACTGAGCTGTGCGCCTGATCTGAGGCATAAATCCGCAAGCCAGGAACTTCGGGCCGCCCGCATAAACCGTGCGCGCGGGCATTGACACCGAGATTCTCACGCGCCGCCGCCAGGGCATGCATTACAGCTACTGAAGCGGTGTCGTAAACGACACCTGTATAGTCCACGGGAAGCCCAAGCATCTGGCGCAGCCAGTCGAGGACCAAGGTTTCAAGTTCGGTTGCGGAAGGCGAGGTGCGCCAAGTCATCGCACTAACATTGAGTGCTCCCATCAGCATTTCGCCCAGAATTCCCGCAGCGGTTGTCGTCGAGCCGAAATAGCCGAAGAACGCAGGATGTCCCCAGTGCACGACGCCGGGGATTATCGATTTTTGAAAGTCGCGAAAAATATCATTGAACCGTCCGGGAGCCTCGGGCGGAACTTGCGGCAGCCGGGCGCTGATCTCGCCAGGCGCAATGTCTGGCGAAATTCTCAGCTCTTCGATGCTCTCACGATAGTCTGCCACCCAATCGGCAACCCGATGCAGAGCTTCGCGGAACTCCTCTGCCGGCATGTCTCCGAGTTCGGGCCAGCGGTGCACGTCTTTGCTGTCGAGCATCCTTTTCTCCGTTAATCTTAATCACTCGACCGGGTTAGGCCCTGGCGCGATGGACCCGTCAAAGCGTGCGACTTTCGCATACACGCGCGAGCCGCGCTCCATGCTCGCCCAGTTCCCTTGGACAGCAAATGTTCCCCGAACGGATAACCGCCGTGAGCGAGGCGCCAGTACAGCGCCCAATAAACGCTCAGACCACGCTCGAGTATCCACAGCGGCGCATAGAGGATCAAATGAGCAGGAAAAAAATGATACGCTTGATCCCGCAACAGGCCACGGCCGGCAACGACCGCCGCGCAGATTGATACGACGAGGAGAAACACCAGCGCAGCACGGGCGCCACTCAACAATGCTAGTGCGATTGCCGAGGGTAGCAGAGACATGAACAGGATCGTTTTCGTGCGCATATCGAAGTCTTCGTAGGCTTGACGCGGACGTTGCTCGACCCATTTGCGCAATGTTGGAGGTCGCTTCAGAATAAAAAAATCGGGTGCGTAGCAGACATCGCCTCCATTTAAGATGAAGTGGCGCACGATTTCTTCATTGTCGAACAAGACGTCCCCGTCGTAATGGCCGAAGCGCAGACACACGGAGCGGCGAAACGCGCAAGTGCCGGGGTAATCTCCGGATCGTAGAACGCCTCGATTGATCAGCATCCGCGCCGCCTCCGTTCGCGCCCACCATGGTAGCGGCGCGAGATAATTCTGCGGCCGTACCATATCGTGCCGCTTAAGCAGCTTACACGCGCGCCGGATATCTTCGGACGAATAACGGATGTCGTCATCGGCGAGAATAATGCTTTTGCAGCTCGCAAGATCAACGCCGGTGTGGACCCCATTCACTTTCCCATTGAGATAAGTGTACCTTCGATCGACTGGAACGTGGCGGCACAGCTTACGCCAGGCGTGGTCGTGCTGTGCGAAGATCTCAGGAGAGGAGCCGTCCACAACCAGGACTTCGCAACCTTCACGCGCAAGTTCGCGGAAGTATCCCGCCAACTCATGAGCTTCCTGGGAACGCGCGCGCACACGCCGGATCGGCAAGATGTACGTGCAACGAAAGGGGGCGGATCCAGCGTGGCTCATGCTGCACTCTGGCGAACAGTTTGTTGATGCGCCGCTTCGACCTCCGCGTCCCGCACGGATCGAGCGACGCTTGCGCCGGAACGCTCGCTGATCAACTTCTGTTGATCATAACCGAGCGTGATCTCCCAGGCTTCCGCCGGATATCTCGCCGCCAGCGGCAACGCTATGTCGTAAAGCATCCACTGTCCGTGCCGCTTATCTTCTCTGATATGCAGTTCCCAGTAGCCGCGAGCGGCCTTTGGCAAAACGAGCCGCTCGGCCGCCGCGCGATAATTATCGAACGCAGCAGGCACGGAGATTTCGGTGTAGAGCAACCCGCCCACGTAGCGTAAGTAAAACCGTTTGCGTTCTGAGAGTAAGAAGCTGTGGTTGATGGCCGCGAGCACCTCCCACGGAACCAGGTCGAAATAGGCTTCCGGTTCTGTGCGCATCTCGAGCTCGCTTAGCATCGCAGAAAAAAAAGTGGAATGCTTACGATTGAGCTTCCCGCCGCCGTACTCCTCGACCAGGACGCGCGTCAGCATTGAGTGTATGTCGTTTGAAACTCCGCCAAGGGTGCGCGACAGCTGGCTCGCTTCGACCAAGCCATCCAGAGATGCGATGGCCAGGAGGCGCCGATAACCGACCCGGCCCACGTGATCTCGAAAATAGAGGCCGGTCGTGGACGGCGGGGGTGAGACATCGTATGCCGCGCGGCGCAGCAGCGCCTCACCTACGTTCTCACCGCCGAGCGCGGCAACATCCAAGAACGACAGTTCCCATGCTTGCCAGGCCTGCTCGATCCTATCTCGCAGCCGATGCAGATAGGCGGAACGTTCATTATCGTAGTTCTGGAGGTTGTCATACCAGAAAAGTTTGAGACGATTGATTCGATAAAGCACTCGCTGCAAGAACAGCCGGGCGCAGTCGTCAGCTTGGCCTGAATGAGGCTTAATACCTTTATGACCTGCCGGATAGATATAGCTTAGTGCTTTCTCAACTGCGGCTTCGAATCGCCGAACAGGCGCAGGGCGGTCTGTGACGTAGTGGTCCAGGCACTTCGATTTTATGAGCTCGGCAAAGCTCTCTTCCGCTTCTCCGTACTCTGCTGGCAATATTGGCTCCTCCATTGCGGCATACTTCGAGTGCGCGCGGTTAATGTGTTCGGCTTGCTCACTTTGCATTCATCGCCTCCGTTTGCTGCTCGACAAGTTTGTTCTTGCAAGGGCGACGCGTTTTCGATAACTTCCCCAGGATGAAATGCTGAATCCGCTGTTTCGAGGTGGAAGCATTATCTTCCCGGTTTGTTCGCTCCATGGAAGCGCCAGAGCAGAAGGAAGATCTTATGATCGCAAACGCGTCTTACGAAGGTATAGGATCATAGGTTGAGGGCCGGCGATGCTCCCCAATGATTCCTGCCCTCAGAGATATCAGCCTGACCAGCAAAAGATTCTGCAGCGTGGTCACTTTATTTAGCGCGTAGTCCGACAAAGAACTCAGATAGGTTTGTTAAAGCCATACGAGCCGCAAACCAGTACATTGTGCAAGAATCACGCCCAATGTCTTTCATGAAGTCTGAGAGTTGCTTTCGATCCGCTTGCTTGAACTTTCTTATGTCTTACGAAACCAACTTCAGGCACGAACCCGCAGCTGGCTTCGGCAGAGGCGTCTCTCAAGTGGCTGCTGCCTCGGATCACGCGTGCTTCCTTCTGAAATGCGACCGTGTAGCGTTCGTGGGATAGGGTATCAATAAGGGATGTTTCAGATTCGCACATTAATCGGTTGAGCCTAGATGAAAAATATAAACGCGTCCGAATGTCGTGCAAGGCACTAGCAGTCCATCGGTCGACTGGAGGTCGCGAATGACAAAGACATTCGCGCGCAGTTTCTAGCGCAATCGACGTGATCTCAGTTGCTCAACTGCGATGCAGCGTGGGAACCCCACGCTGGTGGCATTCGTTTTGCTGAACCAAGATGTTCAACCAGCATAGAATCCAACAGACAATCGAAATATCGCCGATTGAATCACATCGAGACGCGCTCCATCCTTTCCGGCTGATCATTCGAAGCACGCTGGGAGTAGTTTAGATGAAGGTTTGGCCGGGGAATAATTATCCTCTAGGCGCGTCGTATGACGGCGCCGGTACTAATTTTTCAGTTTTCTCCGAGGTAGCCGACCGAGTCGAGCTCTGTTTGTTCGATGAACAGGGGAATGAGACACGTTGCGACCTTCCCGAGACAACGAGTCTTTGCTGGCACGGCTACCTGCCTAACATTGTTCCTGGTCAACGTTACGGCTTCCGCGTTCATGGACCCTGGGCTCCAGGAGACGGCATTCGCTGTAGTCCGGCGAAACTGTTGCTCGATCCCTATGCGCGGGCAGTTGAAGGCCAAGTGGATTGGAATGAAGCGGTGTTCTCGTACCGCTTCGATGATCCCGATGGCCCTCTCAACGAAGCTGACAGCGCTCCCTTCATGCCCAAATCCGTGGTGATCAATCCTTTTTTTGATTGGGGCAACGACCGCCATCCTCGTACCCGGTGGAGCGAGACAATCATTTACGAAATGCACGTCAAAGGTTTTTCGAAAAAGCTCGAGGAAATTCCGGAAGAATTGCGGGGAAGCTATGCCGCCCTTAGTCACCCCAAAGCGATCGATTATCTAACGCGTCTCGGCATTACCGCAGTGGAGCTCATGCCCGTCCATCAGTTTGTTCACGATTCGCATCTTCTCGAGCGCGGCTTGCGCAACTACTGGGGGTACAATTCCATCGGTTTCTTGGCGCCGCACAATGAATACTCCTCGAGCGGTCAGACCGGCCAGCAGGTTCAGGAGTTCAAACAGATGGTCAAGGCGCTTCATGAAGCCGGCATCGAGGTAATTCTCGATGTGGTCTACAACCATACCGCCGAGGGCAATCATCTGGGACCGACGCTATCCTTTAAAGGACTCGACAATGCTGCCTATTACCGCCTGATGAACGACGATCGCCGTTTCTATATGGATTACACCGGAACCGGCAATACTCTTAACATGCGTCATCCCCACGTGCTGCAGCTGATCATGGATTCGCTGCGCTATTGGGTGCTCGAAATGCATGTTGACGGGTTTCGGTTCGATCTGGCGTCCACCTTGGCGCGGGGCCTGCACGATGTCGACCGGCTTTCGGCTTTCTTTGACATCATCCAACAGGATCCAGTCATTAGCCAGACCAAGCTTATTGCCGAACCGTGGGATGTCGGCGAAGGCGGTTACCAGGTGGGAAACTTTCCGCCGTTGTGGCTGGAATGGAACGGCAAGTACCGCGACTGCGTGCGCGATTATTGGCGCGGACAGGATCAGACGCTGGGTGAGTTTGCCTTTCGCTTCACCGGCAGCTCCGATCTCTACGAGGGGACGGGCCGACGGCCGTATGCAAGCGTGAACTTCATTACGGCCCATGACGGCTTCACGCTCAACGATTTGGTTTCTTACAATGACAAGCATAATGAGGCCAATGGCGAAGAAAACCGCGACGGCGAAAGTCACAATCGTTCGTGGAACTGCGGCGCGGAGGGACCCACCGACGATCCGGCAGTCAACGCGCTGCGCAACCGTCAAAAGCGCAACTTTCTATCGACCTTGTTTTTATCCCAAGGCATTCCCATGCTGCTCGGCGGCGACGAGATCGGCCGCACCCAAAAGGGCAACAACAACGGCTACTGTCAGGACAACGAGATCTCTTGGTTTGATTGGGCAGTCCGCCGATCACGATTTGCTTGAATTCACGACTAAATTAATCGAACTGCGCAAACAGCATCCGGTCTTCCGTAGACGTCGCTGGTTTCAGGGCCGTCCGATTCACGGCGCGGCGGTCACCGACCTCGGCTGGTTTACGCCCGAAGGGGTGGAGATGGCCGAGGAACACTGGGGCGAGGGATTTGCCAAAGCGGTCGGAGTTTTTCTCAATGGAGAAGCTATCGGTGATCCGGACCCGCGCGGCGAGCGGATCGTCGATGACAGCTATTACGTTCTCTTCAATGCTCACCATGAACCATTGCGCTTTGTTCTCCCGAAAGAAAACTGGGGCAAAGAATGGACGGTGGTTTTGGACACCGCCGCCACACGAGCGCAGGAAGAACAGGAGTCGCACAAGGCGGGCGAGGAAGTTGCTGTCGAGGCGCGATCGCTGAAGGTGCTGCGGCGTGTCACCTGATCTCCGGGCTACGTACCGCATTCAGTTGCATCCGGGCTTCGGCTTCACCGATGCCGCCGCGATCACCGATTACCTGGCTGAACTTGGCATCAGCCATCTTTATTGCTCACCTTACCTGCAAGCAGCTCCCGGCAGCACGCATGGCTATGACGTGGTGAACCCGCAGCAGGTCAACGAGGAACTCGGCGGAGCCGAGGGTCATGCGCGCTTATGCGCCGCGCTCGAAGAAAATGGGCTCAAGCAGGTGCTCGATATCGTGCCTAACCACATGGCCATCGGCGGCAGAGAAAACCCCTGGTGGTGGGATGTTCTCGAGAACGGACCTTCGAGCCGCTATGCGGCATTTTTCGATGTCGACTGGGATCCGCCCGAAGCCAAATTGCGCAACACGGTTCTTCTGCCGGTACTGGGCGATCATTACGGACGAGTGCTAGAAAAAGCCGAACTCGCGCTGCAACGCGAAGGCGGGCAGTTTATTATCCGTTATCATGATCATGTGTTCCCGGTTTCGCCGCGCTCTTTGGATGAGCTAGTCGCCAATGCCGCGCGACGGTGCGATTCGGACGATTTAGCATTTATCGCTGAGGCATTGCGTCAACTGCCGCCGTCAACGGCGACTGACTGGGCCGCGGTGCAGAGGCGGCACCGCAACAAAGAGGTCCTGCGAGGCCAGTTGGTGCGGCTCTGTGAAGAGCAGCCGCAAGTCGCCCGGGCTCTCGATCAGATCGTCGCTGAGGTGAATTCGGATCCCGATCAGTTGGATGCACTACTAGAGCGCCAGAACTATCGCCTGGCGTTTTGGCGCACGGCAGGGCGCGAATTCGGCTACCGGCGTTTCTTCGACATCAATACACTGGCGGGTTTGCAGTCGGAGCACGAGCAGGTGTTCGCGCAAACCCATGCGCTCATCCTCGATTGGCTTAATCGCGGGATGCTGGACGGTGTCCGCGTCGATCACCCGGACGGGCTACGCGATCCTGAACAGTACTTTGATCGCCTGCATACGGCGTGCCCGCGGGCGTGGATCACAGCCGAAAAAATTCTCGAGCCTGGCGAAAGCCTTCCCGAATCATGGCCGATAGCCGGAACCACAGGCTACGACTTTATCTATCGCGTGAACAGTCTTTTCGTCGATCCGGCCGCGGAGGCGGCGCTGACCGAGTTTTACGGCGAGTTCACCGGCGAGCCGACCGATTTTGCCGCGCGTTGTGCGTGACAAAAAACATTTCGTCTTGCGCGAGGTTCTGGCCAGCGATCTCAACCGTCTGACCGCTTTGTTGGTCGATATTTGCGAGCGCCACCGCCGGCATCGCGACTACACGCGACACGAGCTGCACGAAGCGCTACGCGAATTGATCGCGTGTTTCCCGATTTATCGAACTTACGTGCGCGCTGAAGCTGGAGTTATAAGCGATGAGGATGCGCGAATCATCAACCGCACCATCGATGATGCCAAGGCGCGGCGGCCGGACCTGGATAGTGAGTTGTTCGATTTCTTTCGCGGCATTCTTCTCCTGCGCCACCGCGGCCAGCTCGAGACTGAGTGGGTCATGCGTTTGCAGCAACTGACCGGGCCGGTGATGGCCAAGGGTGTCGAAGACACCGCTTTTTATTGTTTCAACCGCCTGGTTTCGCTGAACGAAGTGGGCGGCGATCCGGGACGCTTCGGCCTGTCTCCAGATGAATTCCACCTAGGCTGCGCCGCGGCCCAGGCACGCTGGCCGCGCACCATGCTCGCTTCCTCGACACATGACACGAAGCGCAGCGAGGATGTGCGCGCGCGCATCAATTTGCTTTCAGAAATTCCAGAGCGTTGGATGGAGACGGTGACAAGATGGGCCGAGCTCAACGGCGGCTATCGCCGCGAGGGCTTTCCCGATCGAAATACTGAATACCTGCTTTATCAAACCATGGTCGGCGCCTGGCCGATCGAAATCGAGCGCGTTCTTGCCTACATGGAGAAAGCATCCCGTGAGGCCAAGACCCATACCTCCTGGACCGATCCGAATCCGATCTACGACGATGCTTTGCGAGCTTTCGTCGAAGACATCATGAACAATTGCGAGTTCACGGAAAGTCTGGAAAGTTTCGTCAGACCGCTGGTTGAGCCAGGCCGGATAATTCGCTGGCGCAGACACTGATTAAACTCACCGCCCCCGGCATTCCCGATTTTTACCAAGGCAGTGAACTCTGGGATCTAAGTCTAGTCGATCCCGACAACCGTCGGCCGGTGGATTATCAATCGAGGCGCCGGTTGCTTGCCGAGATAAAATGCATGTCACCCGAGCAGATATTGGCCCGGGCAGATGAGGGTCTGCCTAAATTGTGGTTGATCCGGCAAACTCTCAAAGCGCGGCACGAGCGGAAACTATTTCAGCCGCAGGACAGTTACCGCGCATTGACGCCATCCGGAGCGAAAACGCGAACATATCATCGCGTTTGCGCGCAACCAGCGCGCAGTGACGGTGGTGCCGCGTTTGACTTTGAAGCTCGCCGGAGAGTGGGGCGACACCGTCATCGAAATCCCCAACGGACGTTGGCGCAATCACCTCACCGGCGAAACGTCGGCTGGCGGCGTCGCTCCAGTGGCTAAGCTGTTAAAGCGTTTTCCGGTAGCGCTTTTGTTACGAGAGGAAGAAGTCCGATGATTCCGTTCCGAGTATGGGCGCCTCATGCGCAACGGGTTGAACTCGATGTTGCCGGCAGCCGGCAGCCGATGACGGCCACTGATTACGGGTGGTGGCACGGCGAGCTAGCTTTCGATCAAAATCGTGTTGACTATGCCTTCGTGCTCGATGGCGGTGAGCCTCTGCCCGACCCGCGCTCGCCCTGGCAGCCCCGGGGCATCCATGGCGCCTCACGCATGGTCGATCATAAAGCATTTTCATGGACCGATCAGCGCTGGCAAGCCGGACCGCTATCCGCGGCCATTATCTACGAGCTCCATGTCGGTACTTTCACGCCGCAAGGAACTTTTGCCGGGGTGATCGACAAGCTCGACTATTTAGTCGACCTCGGTATCACACATATCGAGTTGATGCCGGTGGCCGAGTTCTCCGGTAGCCGAGGCTGGGGTTATGACGGCGCCGACCTGTACGCGCCGCACCATGCCTATGGCGGGCCGGATGAGCTAAAGCGTCTGGTAAATGCCTGTCATGGGCGCGGCTTGGCGGTGATTCTCGATGTCGTTTACAATCACTTGGGACCGGCGGGGAATTATCTGGCGCGCTTTGGACCGTATTTCACTGAGCGGTATGCCACGCCCTGGGGCCAGGCGATAAACTTCGACGGGCCGGACAGCGATGAAGTTCGGCGTTTTGTATGCGACAACGCGTTGATGTGGCTGCGCGATTATCACTTCGATGGACTGCGCCTCGATGCGGTGCACGCGCTGATCGACACCTCTGCTACGCACCTTCTTGAACAGCTGGTCTGTGAGGTGACCGAACTGGAGGCCCAAAGCGGCCGGCATTTGATTCTGATCGCCGAGAGCGATCTCAATGATCCTAAAATCGTACGCTCCCAGGAGATCGGCGGTTATGGTATCCACGCTCAGTGGAGCGATGATTTCCATCATGCGTTGCATACTGTGCTCACCGGTGAACGCGACGGCTACTATGCCGATTTCGGCTCACTGGCGGATTTGGCCAAAGCAATCGAGCGGGTATTCGTCCATGACGGTAATTATTCGGCATTTCGCAGACGCAGACATGGAAGACCTCCCAAGGGAATTCTCGGCCACTCTTTTCTCGGCTACTTGCAGAATCACGATCAGGTTGGTAACCGCGCCAAAGGAGAACGGAGCAGTCATCTCTTAAGTCTCGGAAGGCTTAAGATCGCTGCTGCCTTAGTGCTGAGCGCGCCTTTCATTCCGATGTTTTTCCAAGGCGAAGAATGGGCCGCGAGTTCGCCGTTTTTGTATTTTACAAATCATGAAGATGCTGAACTCGGCCGCTTGGTAACGGAAGGCCGCCGGCGCGAATTTGCCGCCTTCAGCGCGCACTCGAACGATGTTCCGGATCCGCAAGCGCTTGAGACCTTCGACCGTTCCAAGCTCGTGTGGGAAGAATGCAGAGGCGGGCCGCATGCTGAGATGCTCGATTGGCACCGCCAAGTGATCCGGCTGCGCCATGAATTGGCCGCGCTCTCCGATGGACGGCTGGACCGTGTCACCGTAACCTGTGACGAGCAAGCGAAATGGCTGGTCATGGCGCGTGGTCCGATAGCGGTAGCATGTAATCTAAGCGACTGCCGGCAGCGAACGCCGCTAAGCATCGGCAAAGATGCGCGCATCGTCCTTGCTTCGGATAAAGAAATTAAACTCGTTGGCAACGGCATCGAACTGGCGCCGGACTCTGTGGCCATCGTTGAGGCGATCGGCAATCGCGGTTCTGCGATGAGGCAATGACCATGGCGAACGCGGACAACTCAACAGCTATCGTCAAGCATTACCAGGATGCCTTCGGCAACTGGCGTGAAGCCAGTGATGAGACCTACGCGGCGATCCTCGCAGCGATGGGGCAAATGCCGGAAGAAGAGGGCGCGCCGGTCTGGGTTCTTCGGCGCGGCGAGCGAAGACACCTGTCCGGCCCGGCGGAAATTACGCTGGAGGACAGCACAGCTCTGCAAGTGGAAAGTGAACTGCCGGAGGATCTACCGCTCGGCTATCACACGTTGCGCTATCTGGATCGTGAGCGCGAAACTAAATTAATTGTCAGCCCGGGAGTCTGTTATCTGCCCGAACATCTGCGGATTTGGGGTTGGTCGGCGCAGCTTTATGCGCTTCGATCCGATGGAAGCTGGGGGATCGGGGATTTGGCCGATCTGCGTGAGTTGGGCCGCTGGTCGGCACGGGAGCTCAACGCCGGGTTGCTTTTAATCAATCCGCTGGGCGCAGCATCGCCCTATGCGCAGCAGGAGCGAAGTCCCTATTTTCCCAGTAGCCGGCGTTTTCGCAACCCACTGTACCTGCGTATCGAGGAGATCCCGGGCGCCGCTGAGCTTCAGCTTGATCTGGAACGAATCGCGGCCGCCGGCAAAGCTCTTAATCGCCAGCAACGCATCGATCGTGATTCGGTATTCAAGCTCAAGAAAGATGCGTTAGAGATACTATGGCAGCGCTTTTCAGGGGATTCCCATTTCGAAAATTTCTGCCGCGACCAAGGAGAACCGCTAGAACAATTTGCCGCCTTTTGTGCGCTCGCTGAGCACTATCAAGCGGGCTGGCGCCAGTGGCCCGGCGAGTATCGCACACCGGATTCACCTGCAGTGACCCGTTTTGCCGGCGAGCGGTCCAACCGTGTGCGCTATTTTCAATGGCTGCAGTGGCTGCTCGATGAGCAATTAGCAAAAGCCGCTGTCGAAATTTCCTTGATGCAAGATCTGCCCATCGGAGTTGATGCCAACGGCGCCGATGCCTGGGCCTGGCAGGAGGTGTTTGCCGAGGGATTTAGCATCGGCAGTCCCCCCGACGAATACAATATGCAAGGTCAAGATTGGGGTTTGCCGCCGTTTGTTCCATCAAAGCTGCGCGCCGCCGGCTATGATCCGTTCATCCAGACGCTAAGGGGAGCATTGCGACATGCCGGAGGACTTCGAATTGATCATGTCATGGGCTTGTTCCGTTTGTTCTGGATTCCGCAAGGCGCAGGTCCCACTGCCGGGGCTTACGTTCGTTATCCCGAGCATGAGTTATTAGCCATACTGGCTTTGGAAAGCGAACGGTCGAAAGCGTATATCGTCGGCGAAGATCTCGGCACGGTGGAAGAGGGTGTTCGTAAGCAGCTCGCTGAAAGCCGCATCCTGTCTTATCGGCTACTCTGGTTCGAGAGCGATCCGCCGGCGCGATATCCTGAATTGGCGCTTGGGGCGGTGACCACCCACGATTTGCCGACGGTTGCCGGTTTGTGGAGCGGCGCTGATCTCAAGGCGCAGCGTGAACTGGGGCTGGAGCCCAATGAAGAAGGGACTTTGAAAATCGCCGAACGGCTGAGCGCGATGACGGGGATTACCGACGAGACTCCGGTCGAAGAAGTGATCACCCGGACCTACGAGCTTCTGGCGCAAGCGCCTTCGGCGATCGTCACGGCGACATTGGAAGATGCTTTGGCCGTGGAACAGCGACCCAACATCCCGGGCACCACAGAGACATCGTGGTCTCTGGCATTGCCTGAATCTCTGGAAATACTCGAGACCAGTCCCCTCGCGCGCGCCATCGGTGAACGACTGCGCAACCGCTGAGATCATGATAGAGACAATTGACGCTGAGTGTTAATTGATCGAGCCTCCTAACAAAGTTCGTGTTCCGGAACGTATCGTACTCGCGCTACCTGTTGCACTTTGCGCTCCTTCTCGTTCCTAGCTTACCTGCCCTGGGCGAATCCATAAATTTCTACGACGAATTGAGCAGCCTCACAAAGTAATTGTTAGTAAACGTCAGAATTTATCGTTGCCTAACGACGAGAATTCGTCTCGAATTTCGAGACGGCGGAGAGTTGCGCATCCATCGGCCTTTGACATAGTCTCCACTCTATGCCCGATCACACAGAACGTTCGCACAGGGTGCGCGGCTACTGTGCGCTTTGCACGGCTCACTGCGCAACTATCGCAACAGTGGAAGACGGTAAGGTAACTCGCCTCGATGCGGACCATGATCATCCCAACGGGGGCGTGCTGTGCATCAAGGGCAAAGCGGCGCCTGAGTTGGTTTATCATCCCGATCGACTGAATTATCCGCTCAAGCGCACACGCCCGAAAGGCGATGCCGATCCCGGCTGGCAACGGGTCAGCTGGGATCAGGCGCTGAACGAAATCGCCGAGCGGCTGATTTCTATTCGCGAGCGCTTCGGTGCGCGCGCAGTCGCCTTGGCCAAAGGCACACGCGGCGGCACATCCGTTTCCGATGCCGAGCGCTGGCTGGCGCGCTTTCTCAACAGCTTTGGAAGCCCCAACTGGGTTTCCACTACGCATGTTTGTAACTGGCACAAGGATACCGGTTTTAGCTACACGTTCGGCGTGGAAATTCCTACGCCCGACGTAGCTCAAAGCAACACCTTTCTCCTCTGGGGTCATAACCCGAGCTCGACGTCTTTGATTCTGGCTCATGACATCGTTGCGGCGAAAAAACGCGGCATGAAAATCGTCGCCGTCGATCCACGGCGCGTAGGAACTGCGGCGCAGGCGGACGTTCTGCTGCAAGTTAGGCCCGGCGCGGATGGCGCATTGGCGTTGGCTCTGATCGATGTTGTCATCGAAGAAAAGCTCTACGACCGCGAGTTCGTGAGTCAATGGACTAACGGGCCGCTTCTCGTGCGAAGCGATACCGGAACGGTTTTGACGGAAGCCGATCTCATGGTCGGCGGATCAGCGCAACGATTTATTGTATGGGACGAAAACGCTGATGCTCCTGTTATGTATGATGCAAGCTCGGGTAGTTTCGAAAAGTCGTCGGTCCGGCCTGCACTGACGGGTGAGCGCAGTATCAAAACGAAAACCGGCCAAGAAATTCTCTGCCAGCCGGTGTTCGCCGCGCTTGCAGTTCTCGCAGCGACTCATAATGCTGCGCGCTCCCAAGCTATTACTTGGGTGTCCGGTGAGAAGGTCAGGCAGGCAGCGCATCTGCTGGCGGCGAATCGCCCGGTCAGCTTGTATATGCACAATGGCGTGGGGCAGCACACCAATGCGACACAGACCAGTCGGGCGATTGCAACGCTGTACGCCCTTTTAGGGGATTTTGACCGGCCCGGCGGCAACGTAGTTTTCCCTAAGGCGCCAGTCAACGCTGTCTCGGGTAAAGAATTTCTGCCACAGAACGTCGCACTCCAGAGGATCGGGCGCGAGCGTAAACCGCTTGGACCACCGGCGAAACCCGGCAATTGCGCCGCGTACGACATTTTTACCGCCATCCTCGAAGGCATTCCGTATCCGGTCAAGGCAGTTTTGAATTTCGGCTCCAATACCATTATGTCTACCGGCGATTCGCAGCGGGCGCGAGAGGCGTTTCGCGCTCTCGATTTTGCTGTGGCCACCGAGCTATTCATGACGCCTACAGCGGAACTCTGCGATTATGTTTTGCCGGCCACAAGCTTTCTTGAGATGGGCAATTTAGCCGCCGGATTTGAACACCGGCCAACAGGAAAACTTCATTTACAATATCGCTCAGCGGTGGTTCCCCCTCTGGCCGAGCGACGTTCGGATACCTGGATGATCTTCGAATTAGCTAAACGCGTGGGTGTCGGCCGTGAGTTCTGGGAAGGCGATATAGAAGCTGGCTACGAGCACGAGTTGCAGCCAACCGGCGTAACCCTTGCGCAACTCAAAAGGTCTGCAGGAGGAATCAGCGTTGCCGCGACGCCGCGTTATCGAAAATTCGCCGCAAACAATGAGCACGGCATTGCTCGCGGGTTTAACACGCCGGATAAGAAAGTGGAGATCTACTCGCATACGTTTGCCGCTCATGGCTTTTCACCTCTGCCCGAGTATGTGGAACCTTTGATCGGCCCACTCAGCCGGAGCGATCTGGCCGACGAATACCCACTGGTGCTGACCAACGCGAAGTTTACAACTTACATCCATAGCCAGCTGCGCGGTCTCTCCAGTCTGCGTAAGTCATCGCCCGAGCCAACCGCGGATATTCATCCCGATACAGCAGTGTCTTACGGAATCAAGAACCGTGACTGGATGATTATCGAAAGCCCTCGTGGGGCGATCACCGCAAGGGCGCGTGTCACGGACTCTATAGCTCCGGGTGTCGTCTGTTGCCAGCATGGGTGGTGGCAGGAATGTAAGCAACTCGACCTTCCCGGCTACGCCTCGGTCGGGGTTGGTTCGGCAAACCCCAGCCTGCTAATTGGCTCTGATGTCGCCGATCCAATCAGCGGCTCGCTGCCGCATCGATCTTATCTCTGTCGTGTGCGACCGGCAGAGTAACACTCCCAGCTGGCCATCCGGTTGGCAAAGAGCGACTAAAAACTTAGAGTTCGTTCATGGTATTTTAGAGAGGTCTAATTTACTTTTTGTATATAAGGTTCAGCGAACGCGCATCCGACGAAGAGCGCTTAGCGAAATAAACTTGATTGACATCTGCCGCAGGCCGGGAGAGTATCGTCTATGCTCCGAAAACGGCTCGCGCTGTTGCTCGCTCTTTCGTGGGTGATTCTTTCCGGATATGACGTCATTGAAGATTTGGATTTCCCGGACCGGATTGAGCTCCACAATTCCGCCGATACTCTTTTTCGCGGCGCCGGATCAGCGGGTCTCCTCGCTGGTAACATCGTCGAATCTGCGGACCGCCCGCTTCTGCGTTACGCGAGCTTGCCCGAGCATTATCTTGAGTTCACTGCCAGCTATGTCCCCAGCCTCTCTCACAAAGTCTTCAAACTTCACAAAGTCAACCAGGTCTATTTGATCTGAGCGCTTCATCTGTCTTTCGTTCTCCCGCTCTAGCCTCCGCTAAGTTTCGCCCCAGAGAGCCCAATCGGCTGCAGGTGATTGGTGCTAAAGTATCGAGACGCAAGGAGACGATGATGGCTGATTTCCCCTTATGGTTGAAGGGTGTGGTCTGGTTGGTTGTGGGTTCTACGGTGTTTTATGCGGCTGCTCAGGTTCTATACTCATTGTTAAATTAACCGGCGTTTGTAAAATAGCGCAGGAGTGTGGCGCGTTTTTCTGCCGTTTGCCTGACTGCTTGCTGCGTATCTTCATCTTGCGTCGGTCACTTGCTGGGCCGGGGCCGTTTCCATTCCCTTTTCAATCGTTGTGACGAATTTTTTCGACACCACAGGGCAATCTTATGGGCCGTTGTGTTTACGTTCGTGGTTCTTATTACGGCTCGGGGAATCGGTAACCAGTCCGGTCCAACTTCAACGGATGAATATCACCGGGTATTTAGAACGGCACTTACGATGATCGAGGAAGATGTCTGGCTCGTGCCGATTCTGGACGGAAATCCGAGAATCGAGAAGCCGCCCCTGCTCAATTGGCTGACGCGCTGAAATTTTGAGCGGGTCGGGGTTTCGCTACGAAGCGCCCGCTCGATCGTGGTAATTTTTGCTGCGCTTTTGATTACGGTGGTTTTGGCCATCGGTTTGGAACTGACGCACAATATTCGTTATGGGGTCACGACAACTGCCATAAAAAATTGCCAAGTCCGGCTACGAAGATTTTGCCGCCAGCGAATTGCACGCGTCTCTAAAAACCCGCTCATTGGAGCCGCTTAAGTCGGACATCGTTCTCTACCAGTCAGTCTTTGGATCAAGTTAAGCTTCCTCCGGGCTCTCTTCATTTGTCACGTGTGATACAAGTACTTTGTCAATGCGCTTGCCGTCCATATCGACAATCTCAAAGCGCAAACCATTCCACTCAAAGGATTCCGATACCGACGGCACGCGACCCATCCTGGTAAAAATAAAACCGCCCAAGGTTTGATAGGCGTCTTGCTTTTCTCCTGGGAGGCTGTCGAGATCAAAGATTTCTTTGAACTCGTCGACCGGGATCATTCCATCCACCAGCCATGAGCCGTCGGGGCGTTGCACAGCCTTCGGCGGCGTGACGGTTTCGCCGAACGGCATATCGCCGGCGATGGCTTCGAGGACATCGTGATGGGTCAGCAACCCCTCGATGCCCCCATACTCGTCCACTACCAGCACCAGGTGGCTGCCCGAGCGTTTGATATAATCGAGCACCTGCAACGCGGTCAATGTGCGCGGCACCAGCACCGGTGCTTGTAAAGATGCCGATAGGTCTATTGGCTTGCCGTACAGCGCGTTGGACAGAAGATCCTTGGCTTGGGTTACGCCGACTAAATTATCGAGGCTGCCGTTGCCGACCGGAAACCGGGAATGTCCGCTCTCGGAGATCCTGCTGCGAATCTCTTCAATCGGATCGCTTTGATCCAACCAAACGATCTGGGTGCGCGGCGTCATCAGCGCGCGCGCGCTTTTATCGCCCAGCTCGATAACCGCCTCGATCATATCCTGCTCGCTCTCTTCGAAAACTCCCGCTGCGGTTCCTTGTTGAATCAATCTTTTGATTTCTTCTTCGGTGACGGGAGGCTCCTGAGAGGGCGGACTGCCGAGCAACCTGAAGATCGCATCCGTTGACGCTGTCAAAAGCCGAACGATGGGCGAGGAGATGGCCGACAACAGTCGCATCGGTCCCGCCATAAAAGTTGCGATTGTCTCCGCATGACTCAAGGCGATTCGTTTGGGGACCAATTCGCCAAGCACGACGGAGAAGTACGTGATGCAAATGACGACGGCACCGAGAGCGATTGTCCTGCTGTAAGGTTCAATGGCGGGAATTCCCGCGAAGAATGCAGCGAGTTCCGAAGCTAGGGTCCGCCCGCCGAAGGCGCCGGCGAGAATACCTACAAGCGTGATGCCGATCTGAACCGTGGAAAAGAATTGGTTGGGATTCTCGGCGAGCTCTAAAGCTGATCTGGCGCTGGCGCTGCCTTTTTCCGCCCAATCTCGAAGCCGTGATTTGCGCGCGGCGACGATTGCAAGTTCAGACATGGCGAACAGTCCGTTGGCGATAATCAAGAAGATTATCACGATCGATTCAAATGCGATGGTTGTCATCTATTTCGATCCTGGATTGGTATGGAAACAGGTTTCCTTGGAGTTTGGCCTTGCCTACGGGAGAAAAAGGGGTGCACGCTGGCAGCTGGAAAGTAACCAATGCGGAGTTGCATAAGTTCGACGAGCCGACGATCAATCAACAATCTCTCGAACGACATGGATGTTGAAACGATTCTATTCAGCCGAGGCCGTCCTGAGTGAGTGATTCACAAATCGGTCACTGCCCAATTTGAAAACTCGAGCGAGTTGACCAGAGATAGATTTGGTAAGGGCCCGGCGGAGTTGTGAAGCTTTGATATCTCTTTGCCAAAGTGTCGCAGAGCCAATCAGTAGCTGAGCCGGAAGATAGTGCTCGAACCGCTCGGACAGGTCGGGGTCTACTAAGATGTCGAAATCGGCAACGGGGAACCAAGATATCCCCGTCAGTGGAAGCGCCAGAAACTTTCGCGCCATGGCGGCAATATTCATCCGCCAGCGCAGCTTGTCAAACGGACGCTTTGAAAATCTTACCCCCGTGTCACTGCTGCGGGAATCGGCACCCCGGATTCGTCGAGCTGATAGGCATAAGCCTCCTTCATCTGCACGTTGCCGCTGTCGGTATAGACCAGCAGACGTTTACCATCCGTGCGAGTTTGCACCAGTCCGAAAGCGGAGCGGCTAAAGCCGAAAAAGTCACCCCGGGTTTTTGCTTTTTTTACATCGGTGAGTCGTGACCATCCTTCTACATTGAAAAAGGCCACCAGCTCGGTGACGAACACCAAGGGTTCCGGCACACGCGACCAGCGTCCCAGGGCTCCCATCAACGTGGCCCGCGGATGGATGTATTCCTTGCGCGCATTCTCGTCGCCACTGGAAACGATATTCACCACCGGCGATACGGCTTGAAAAAAACCGCCGGAGAAGTCGGCGGAACCGTGATGGGGAACTTTGAAGACTTCCGATCGCAGGTTGAGCGCGCCGCGGTTGTGCTCGCGCGCAAGAAAGCGGCTGGCTTCTTCGTTGAGATCACCGGCAAACAGGAAACTAAAGCCGCCATAAGACAGTCGGAAAACGATTGAGTGACCATTAATCGTGTGCCCGGCGGACAAGCCTGTGAATCCTTCTTCTGCCAAATCAAGAGAGGCATGTCCCACGCGCGGTCCTTTGGGCGGTGTGCCGAGAAATCTGAGCCCGCGCACGTTGCCGCTCTCGGTTATGGAGGGGCCGAGAACGTCGATCCGCAGCTTGCCGTCGTTGAAGAAGCCGAATGCTTCACTGTCACCGAACTCAAGCCGCCGAAAGGAGACAGCGCCACGAGAACTATATTCTTTCAAGGCGGCTTTCCACCGGCGGAAAGGCTGGTTCATCTCGTCGTCACGCACCTGCAGTAAATCATCGACGAGTCCCGTTATGATAACTTTCTTGCCGATTTGCTTAGTCGGCCCAAGCAGCTCTCGATCGGCAACCGGTTCATTATTCTTTGTCGCCGGCCGCTTCACCAGCCCGTTGTGGTATATCCTCTGCGGGTGGATGAAGATCCGCTTGAGCTTGTTATTGTGGATCTCTGATTTAAGAATTTCCACCAGTCCTGAAAAATGGTCGGCATCGCCATGGGTGATAAGAATGCAGTCGACGCGTTTAGGTTTGTCGAAGCTGGTGCCGCGAAACCGGGCCGCCAGGTAACGCGCGAACAGTTGGTTATCGCCGCCATCCACCAAAATGATCTTTCCATCGGGAGATTCGATGATACTGCCATCGCCTTGCTGGACATCGACGAAGTTTACCTTAAGCACCTGATTTTGTTCCCGCGGCACGATAATGTCACCAGGTTTGATGCGCGAAGCTTTTGTCGGTTCGATGAATCCGCCTCGGGTGGAGGGGATTAGGCTCCCGTCGGAACCTGTCTTGAAGCTGGTGACCTCAACTTCCAGATGAGTGCTCTTTTGATCGGTGACCGTGATCTCATCGCCCCATGCGAGGGTGCGGCGCAAGGAATTGCGTCCACGCTTGTCCCAAACGTCAGCCAAGTCGAGGTTGATGACACATTGAGTAGACATTGTCCGGTCCTTCTTTACGGCAGCTAAGCGCTGGCTCTCGATGCTGCCCGGTCGACACAGTGACAAGGCCATCATAGTTGCGCCACAGGGTGCGATGCATGCTTTGTCTGTTCGATTACGATCTCTACGCGAATCGGTATGAAAAAACAAAAAGCAGGGATTTAAAACTGTCTGCGGCATGAGAGATTATGCCGGTTAGGCGCAATCAAAGCTTGGAACTCACAGCCGCTGGCCTGGATAATAAGCTTGACGTTCAAAACCTGCCGTTTTATTGGAGCGGTATCCGATTCGTGAAAGGAGAAGTTATGTGGAAACGTATTCTCATCGCGGTGATCGGTGTTTTCGCGCTTGTCAGTCAAGCTGCCAGTCAATCAGTTCGCGGCGCGTTTCCTTCGCCCAGCATCCAAATTCTGCCGATGATGGTTGGCGCTGAAAAAGGTTTTTACAAGCGCGAGGGGCTGGATATGGAGCTGGTCTTCGTGCGTGGCGCTTCCACCGCCGTACAAGCGCTGCTGGCCAATCAGATCCACTTCATTTTTTCGATCGGACCACAAATGCCCGCCGTCTGGGAAGGAAACGATATCATGTTACTGGCGCAACAAGTGGGACGGCCGACGTTCTCGCTCGTGGTTACGCCGGATATCCAAAAAATCGCGGATCTCAGAGGCAAGAAAATCGGTGTCACCTTCGGCGGTTCGACAGCGGCGGGCACCAAGGCGCTGCTCGAGCTCAACAAGATCAATCCCGACAAGGAGGTCGAGTATATAAGCCTTCCCGGGAACGAACCCAAGATTGCGGCGTTGAAACAGGGAATTATTTCCGCCGCATTGCTGGCGCCTCCGGCAGATTATCTGGCCATGAAGGCGGGAATGAAGCGGCTCGTGAGCCTTGCCGACATTTTCAAGGACACGGCATTTACCGGCCTTGCGGCTACCAGCAGGATGATCAAAGAAAATCCGCAAACGGTGAAAAAGATGGTCCGCGCCATGGTTCGCTCTGTCATTCACACGCGCGATAATCCTGAAGACGCGCTCCAGGTTTCGATGAAGCGTCTCGGTCTTGAGCGCGATGCCGCCCAGGACGCTTATCAGATGATCCGGCAAGCTTTGGTGCCGGTGCCTACCGAAAATGGCGTGGAGTTGATGGCCCAGTGGCAAGCCATTGCGTTAAATACAAAGCCGAAACGAAAACCCAGTGAGTACATGGATTTGCGCTTCGTTAATGAGGTCATGGCTGAGCTGGGGCACAAGTAGGGTGCCGTTCAAAAATCGGCCGCGGTAAATCGCGATGCCGCTGAGTTATGCGCCCTCAGGGCGCGCAGCGCTTCGGTCGCCGGTGCCATAACTCGTGAAAAAGCTCCACCGAACCCGGCGCAAAGCCTGCATAGTAATTGCTGAAAAAGACGTACTCTCGCGAAGCTCGCTCGGCGATTTTCTTGAGCTCTTCGATCCAGACTATCAATTCAGAAGTTTTGTCCTCAGTCAGATGGTCCCAGCGCTGAGTTTTGGCTTCTTTTCGATCGCCTATGAAGCGCGCATAAAAGAAGTCGCCGCAGAGGAGATCGAGTGCGCGCGCGAGCACATCAATGCTTGGCATCCAAGCCTGGGCGACAACCACGAAAGCCACCGAGTGGTCTCTTAACATTTCGAGAAAGTCCCAGCTGATCCAATTCTTATTTCGTATCTCCACGGCAAACTGAAATTCCGCTGGCAGCGTTTTCAAAAACGGCTGCAGCAGCTTGTCGAACTGAGCTCGTGAAGCGAAAGCATTTCGGTTGAAGTAGGGAAATTGAAGCAGCAGCGGGCCGAGGCGGTCGCCTAGAAGCTCGAGGCTGTTTAAAAACGTCGTGAGCTCACGCTGGCAATCCTTCATCACTTTCTGGTGCGTGATGACTCCTGGCACCTGGGCCGCAAAAACAAATCCTGGTGGAGTGTTTTCCTTCCATCCGGCCACCACTGCGCGCGCCGGAATAGTAGAGTAGGTGGAGTCGATCTCGACGGCACGAAAGGCGCGCGCATAATGTGGAATCAAATCCTGAGGCTTTAAGTCTGCCGGATAAAACGATCCGAGCCAGTCCGGGTATGTCCAACCGGACGTTCCAACATACACATTGGACGGAAAAGCCATAGATCTAGTGTTCACCACATGTCTTGGCGATGGTCAACGGAAGCACGAATTTGTTGACATTGTTGGAGCGGCCGTTTAACGTGGAAACCACTCTTGTTTTCATTCCCGCTTTGCGATGGAAACCTACAACAGCAAGGAAGCCAGCCGGATCGCCGGCGTTTCTCTCCGCCAGATTCAGTATTGGGACGAGCGCGGCTTTATTCGCCCGTCGGTAAAGGCTGCGCAGGGACGGGGTAGCAAAAGGCTTTACTCTTTCCACGATCTGCTGTGCCTCAAGGTGACGAAGGATCTGACCCATCGAGGGCTGAGCTTGCGGAAAGTTCGGCGCTGCTTGCAACCGTTGAGACGTTACAGCGCCGAACACGGGCGAGCTCTGGAATCACTCAGATATCTCACCGATGGCGAAAAACTTTTTGTCATCACCAGCGATCGGGAAAAGATTTTTGATGCAATCGATCGACAGTTCGTATTTTCCGTCGGCATCGGCCATCTGATACGCGAGCTCAATAACTCCCTCAGACGGGCTGCCGCCGCAACCGGCCGAGCAAACCCGAGGACAATGCGTCGGTACGTCGAAAAACAGGCCGGGTCCGCCTGACCAACGATGGAGCCCGCCAAGATCACTCCGATGATGCAGCAGTACCTGCAAATCAAGGAGAGGTACCGCGACGCGATTCTGTTTTTCCGGCTCGGTGATTTCTATGAAATGTTCTTCGAAGACGCGCAAACCGCATCTCGAGTCCTCGATATCGCGCTGACCTCGCGGCACAAAAGCGAAGAGTCGCCGGTGCCGCTTTGCGGCGTGCCTTATCATGCAGCCGAGCCGTATATTCAGAAACTACTCGACGCAGGGCATAAGGTCGCCGTTTGCGAGCAAATTGAAGATCCTAAGACAGCCAAAGGAGTTGTTCAACGTGAAGTTGTCCGGGTCATCACGCCCGGCACCATTACCGCCGCGGAAGCGCTCGATGCGCGCGGCAATAACTTCTTGATTGCCGTGTGCCAGGATAATCGGAATTTCGGCCTGGCCTTAACGGATATCACCACCGGCGAATTTCGTTGCACGCAATTTGCCGAGGAACAGTCGTTTCTCGACGAGATCGGCCGTATCGCGCCAAGTGAAATCATTGCGCCGCGCAACGGCGCCGAGCTGTTGAGATTGCTGCGCAAACAATTCTCGAACCGCCATATTACGGCAGCGCCGGAAGAGTTTTTTTCCGGGGACGCGGCGCGCAAGCTGATGACGGCCGAGGACTCCCAGGACAGAGCCGGCGCCCGGCATCAGGGTGTTTTTGCGGCTTCGGGGATCATCAACTATTTGGAAGTCAACGTCGGCGAATTCCTTAAAGTGATCGGCGGTCTGGAGTTCTACGTTGCCTCGCATTATTTGGTCCTGGACGAGAACACCCGGTGCAATCTCGAGCTCGCCAACGGTAACAATGGAACTCGCAAAGGCTCGCTACTCTCGGTGCTCGATCGAACTGAAACTCCGATGGGCGCGCGCCGCCTGCGTCAATGGCTCTTTTACCCTCTGCTGGACGTCGGCGCCATTCGTGAGCGACAAGCGGGTGTCCAGGCGCTGGTTGAGAATTACCGATTGCGCCAGGATTTAAAAAGAGCCTTGCAGAATGTACAGGACCTTGAACGCTTGGCCGCGCGTACGGTCGCGGGCACGGCATCGCCAAGGGATCTGGTGGCGATTAAACAAACGCTCCTCGCGTTAGCGGATTTGCGGGGCTTATTAGCGGGGGAGAGCACCTACATCTTGCGCGCCCTGCGCGAGCAACTTTCAGAGTTGCCGGATATCGTCGAACTCATCAGCACGGCGGTCGTGGATGATCCGCCTTTTTCACTGAAAGACGGCGGTTACATTCGCCAGGGTTTCAACCCGGAACTCGATGACATTCGCAGCGGCAGAAGCCAAGCCAAGCAATGGATTGCCGCCTTCGAAACGGCCGAACGGCGTCGCACCGGTATCAACTCCCTGAAGGTGCGCTATAATCGTGTGTTTGGTTATTACATTGAGGTAACCAGCTCGAACTTAAAGGCGGTGCCTGAGGATTATATTCGTAAACAGACTCTGGTTAATGGCGAACGCTATATCACGCCGGAACTCAAAGAATACGAAACCAGAGTTCTTAATTCCCAAAGTCTGTTAGAAAAATTGGAAGCCGAGTTGCTCGGACGTGTCCGCGGGCAGGTCGCGAGCACTTTTCCTGGGCTGAAAAAGTCCAGCATAGCGCTGGCTTGCGTCGATGTTTTGCTCTCGTTTGCTGAAGTCGCCGAGTCCTGCCATTGGGTCGCGCCGTCAGTCGACGACGGATTGATCCTGGCTGTGCGTGAAGGCCGCCACCCGGTGGTCGAAGGCGCCATTGGCCGCGGCGCTTTTGTGCCTAATGACTGCGTTATCGATCCCAAGGAGCAGCAGATTTTGCTCCTGACTGGACCCAACATGGCAGGCAAGTCGACCTACATGCGCCAGGTTGCCTTGATCACGATTCTGGCGCAGATGGGAAGTTTTGTGCCGGCGAGCGAAGCTCGGATCGGCCTGGTTGATCGTGTGTTTACTCGAATCGGCGCTAGCGATTCGCTATCGCGCGGTGAATCAACTTTTATGATCGAGATGAAGGAAACCGCTGCCATTTTGGAGCATGCGACGCAGCGAAGCTTGATACTCCTGGATGAAGTCGGTCGCGGCACCAGCACCTTCGACGGGATCTCCATTGCCTGGGCTGTCGCAGAATCCCTGCATGAGCGCGCCGAGCGCCCACGGACATTATTTGCCACCCATTACCATGAGCTCACCGATCTCGCGCGCACCAAAGAACGAATCAAGAATTACAACTTCGCTGTCAAAGAGTGGCAGGGCGATATCATTTTTTTAAGAAACCTGATCGAAGGCGCGGCCAGCCGCAGTTACGGCATTCACGTGGCCCGCTTAGCCGGGCTGCCGGCGCCGGTGATCGACCATGCCAAAGCCATTCTCGCGCGACTCGAGGGCGGCGGGGATGAGTGTCGCGGGCGTTTGGCATCTATGGGACCTGCCATCGGCGACCAGCCGTCGCAGATGGGGTTATTTACAGGCGCCGATGATCGGTTTCGGGAACAACTGCGGAGTATCGAGGTATCAACGATCACTCCGGTGGAAGCGCTCAATATCCTTTTTAAGCTCACCGAAGATGCTAAAAAATGATTCCCATCGCATGAGGTATCCGATGACGAGAAGAAGCTTCCGCTACATGGCTATTGCCCTAGGTGTTGTCGCTTTGCTTGGGATGTCTTTGGTTCATTTCGATTCTTTTGCTGCGGCTCAAAGCAACAAAGAAACCCGCGCGGTATCGCCGGGTAAGTCAACAAAAGCTGACATGCCGTCGGCGCGGCGCGCGCAACCGACCGAGGAACCAAAGACCGACTCTGAGCTTTCGCCGAGCCCGACGGACAAGAGCTTAGTGAGTTCGGTGCGCTTCATCTCCACTTCTCGGTATACTCGCGTGCTGCTCGACTTATCGAAAGAAGCTAAATATGAAATTCACCGGCTTGAAGGAAATAAGTCGAAAGGGTTGGCGCCGAGAACTTACATCGACATCTCAGGGGCGCAACTGCTGACGAATTCTAAAGAACCGCTCGCGGTTGGTGACCGGCTTTTGCGCCAGATACGCGTCGGCCAGTATAGCGATGATGTCGTGCGGGTAGTCTTGGACTTGGCCGATGATAGCACCGCTTATGATATTTCGTTACTCCCCGATTTGTATCGACTGGTCATCCATATCCAGCCTCAACCGACCGGTGAGACGGTTAAGTCAGGCGCCGATAAGCCGGTTATCAGGACAACCGCAAAAACTAAGCAAGCGGCGAAGACTACGGTGCCCGGCATCCGTAAAATCGTATTGGACCCGGGCCACGGCGGCAAGGATCCGGGCGCTATCGGTGTCGGCGGGGTAGCTGAGAAAGATCTGGTTCTGTCAATCGCCAAGAAATTGGCGGTCAAGCTCACACGCGAATTGGGGATCGAAGTTATCTTGACGCGCAAAGACGATCGCTACGTCCCGCTGGAAGACCGCACTGCCACCGCCAACGCCGAGGATGCCGATCTGTTCGTCTCGCTTCATATGAACGCGAGTCCGAACCTCGAAGCCAGAGGTCTGGAAACCTACTATCTCGACAACACCAGCGATGAAGCCTCGATTCGGCTTGCGGCCCGGGAAAACAGCACGTCGCGGAAAAATATTTCGGACCTGCAGTTCATCTTGAGCGACATGCTGCAGAATGGAAAGCTTGAAGACTCGATCAGTCTGGCGCACCATCTCCAGGGCGCGGTGGTCAGCGGCATGTCGCGCAAGATGAGCGATGTCAAAGATCTGGGCGTTAAGAAAGCATTGTTTTACGTGCTGGTGGGGGCCCGGATGCCGAGCGTTTTAGTGGAGATGTTTTTCATCACCAATCGTGTTGAAGGCCGGGCAATGAACGATGAAGGCCATCAGGACGCAATGGTCGACGCGCTGCTGGAGGGTATTCGTAAATACAATCAGGGGACAGTGGCGACTAAAACCCTGTAGAGGTAAACTTACTCGTGGACTCTGTCTCATTGCCTCATTCCTTGCTCGAGGAAACCAAGGACATCACGGGCCTGACTGGTTTGACCCGCAGCTATGTGCAAAAGGCGCGTACCGCCTTGTTCGAAAAGCACCGCGCCGGCGGCGGCGGGCTCGAAATCGCTGCCGCCTATTCAAAAATGATGGACGAGCTGATTTGCCATCTCTTCGCCGCAATCAGCAAGGACTTTTTGCGCCGTTACCCGAGCGCCAATCCGCAATGCGCGATTATCGCTCAGGGAGGCTATGGTCGAAGCGAGCTCAATCCGCACTCGGATATCGATCTCCTGTTTATCTACTCCTGGAAAGTCTCACCGTTCGTCGAGGCGGTCACCGAGAAACTCCTCTATACGCTATGGGACGCCGGGCTTCAGGTGGGTCATGCCATTCGTAGCATCGGTGAGTCGATGGGCTTGGCCGGTACCGATATGAAAGTCAGGACGGCGCTACTCGATAGCAGATACGTCTGCGGTGACCAAACCCTCTACAACGAATTTGAAAAATCCGTCCAGAGCCGCTTGGCCAGAAAACGGGTCAACGGATTTGTCGGCGAAAAGCTCGCCGAAAACGACGCACGGCATGCCGGCTACGGCGGTTCGGTTTATCTGTTGGAACCGGACGTCAAGGAGAGCGAGGGAGGGTTGCGGGATATCCATACCGCGCGTTGGATGGCGCGGGTCAAAATGCAGGTGAAAGATCTCGATGAGCTGGCGGCCAAGGGCATCATCAACGCGGCGGATATCGCGAAACTGAAGGCCTCTCATGATTTCCTCCTGCGAGTCCGCAACGAGCTGCATTTTTCGACCGGCAAACACCAGGATCAGTTGACTTTCGAAGAACAGGAGAAAGTGAGTAAGGCGCTGGGTTTTCAAGGCGAAGGCAGCCTCAAAGCGGTCGAAGTATTCATGAGCCATTATTATCGGCACGCTTCAGAAATCAGCCGCCTCACTGCCTTGATCACGCATCGCTTGACCGATAATGGCTGGCCGCTTATCGGCGGGATGGTCGGCCTCGGGCGAAATATACGGGAGGGAGTAAGGATCTCCAGAGACCACATCACGATCACCAAACCGGAGATTCTTACGCGAGATCGCGGCAATCTGATGGGCATCTTCGAAGAGATGCAAAAGCATCGCTGCTCGCTCAGTCACGAAAGCCGAGAGCTGCTGCGCGCTCATCTCCATTTGATCGACGATGCTTATCGAGCTTCGGCCGCGGCCAACTTGCCGTTCTTTCGAATTCTCAAATGGAAAGAAGGCGTTTACGACACCTTGTTCGAAATGCATCGGGCCGGGGTTCTCGGCGCTTTCATTCCCGAATTCGGCAGGCTTCTTTGCATGGTTTTGCACGATGCCTATCACATCTACACTGTCGACCAACACTCGTTGCGCTTGATTCAGGAAATCGAGCGGCTCAAAGCCGGGGAGTTCAAGGAGTCGCTGCCGTTGCTGACGCAGTTAGCGCGAGAAGCCGAAAAGATCGAGCTGCTCTATCTCGGGCTCATGTTACACGATATCGGCAAAGGCTTCGGTGGCGGTCATTCCGAACGGGGCGCCGTGATGGTGCGCCAGATCGCCGATCGCATGCGGCTTAATGTCGACGACGGCGCGCTGGTGGAATTCTTGGTTCGGCATCATCTGCTGATGACTAACACGGCTTTTCGCCGCGATCTGGAAGACGAGAAAACCATATGTGACTTTGCTCAAACGATGGGCAGTGTTAACAATCTCAAGATGCTCTATCTGCTCACCTATGCCGACGTGCGCGGCGTCGGGCCCGACGTTTGGAATCCGTGGAAGGCATCGCTGCTGGGCGAACTCTATGTAAAGACGCTGACGGTGTTGGAGGATATGGAGAAGGGCGAGTTTCACCGTCAAGACATTCGCGCCGCTCTGGGGCGCATTCAGACTCGCGTGCGCGAAGAATTATCGGCGACCTCCTCACCCGAAGAAGTCGATCGTTTTATCGAGGTAATGCCCGAACGTTACTTTTTATCAGTGGCTGAAGGCGAGATGCCGGCGCATTTCGCTCTGATGCAAGAATTTAAAGGCCGTGGCGCGGCGGTTTCCGTCGAGCACTTTCCAGAAAAAGATTGCAGCACCGTAGCGATCTGCACCGCCGATCGTCCCGGACTGTTTGCTTCAATCGCCGGGGTTATGGCGGCGATGAGATTGGATATTCTCAACGCCCGAATTTTCACCGCCAGCGATGGCCGCATCCTCGACATCTTTCGAGTATCGCACGGGGGGCGCTCGGAAATCGCCATGGCCGAGCAGCGCTGGAGCCGCTTCCGCTCGACTTTGGAAGCGGTTTTGGATGGAAACATCGACGTTGAAAGGCTGGTGGAAAAATCGCAATCGACGCTTTTTCGAAAGCGCATGCCCAAAGTGATGACCTCCATCGAGATAGATAACGAAGCCTCAGCTCTTTACACGGTCGTCGAAGTATATACCGCGGATCGCCTCGGCATCTTGTTTAGAATAACCTATACGCTGCACCAGCTTGGCCTTTCGATTCATGTGGCAAAGATCTCGACCAATGTCGATCAGGTGGCCGACGTATTTTTTGTCACGACTGAGCGAGGGGGAAAGGTCGAAGACTCCGCGCGCATTGAAGCAATTCGCCAGACACTCTACGCTAGCCTCGTTCCCGATGATGAAAGACTCGCTGCACCCTTACATTGATTCATTTCTGACGATGATCAGTGTCGAGAAGGGGCTTGCCAAAAACACCGTGGAGGCCTATAGCCGCGATCTCTCCGGATTGGCGGATTTCATGCTCAAACAGAAGGTAACCTGCTGGGATGCGGTGGAGCCGATTCATCTTCGTTCGTTCGTGTCATCTTTGCGCGTCCGCAATCTGAGCAGTCGTTCAATCGCCCGACAGATTGTCACCGTAAGGCGGTTCTATCGTTTTCTGCAAAATGAAGGGTTGGTGAGTAGTCCTCCGATTCCGGAGTTTCATTTAAGCAGTAGAGCGCGAAAACTGCCGCATGCTCTTAATGGGGACGATGTCCGCTCTCTCTTGAATCAACCGGATCCCAATCAAGTTCTGGGAGCGCGCGACCAGGCGATGTTGGAACTACTCTATGCAACTGGACTGCGGGTCTCGGAGTTGGTGCTAATAAAGCTACAACAGGTCGATTTCCAAGGCGATTACCTAACCGTCAGCGGCAAAGGTTCCAAGATGCGGGCTGTGCCGTTTGGCAAATGGGCGCGGGAAAAACTAGTTCGGTACATTCAAGAAACTAGGCCGCGTCTGCTGAAGGGCAAATCCAGCGCTTTTCTATTCCTCAATCGCTCCGGTCAAGCGCTCACCCGCCAGGGATTCTGGAAGATCATTCGGGGTTACGCCCTGGCTGCCGGCATCGATAAAAAAGTTTCGCCCCATACGTTGCGCCATTCTTTCGCCACCCATCTGCTGGCAGGCGGCGCTGATCTTCGCTCGGTGCAGACGATGCTCGGCCATGCGGATATTTCGACGACACAGATCTATACTCACGTGGATGCCAATCGCCTGAAACAGGCCCACCAACGCTATCACCCGCGCGAAAGCGGCGCGCAACGTAAGCCAAAACTGGCGACCGAGTAGCGGAAGTCCTTCGTATATCGGACATTGAAGTGTTCTCGTTTCATCTTGTGTTTTAAGAAGCTTTACCATACGTTTTCAAACTATTTCTCGAAAGATATAGAACTTTGGAAGAAACCATAAGACAGATTGCGATCTGGGCCCTGCCGGTATTGCTGGCGATTGTGTTTCATGAGGTGGCGCATGGCTGGGTGGCTTATCACCTGGGCGATTCGACCGCCGCGCAAATGGGCCGCCTTACCTTGAATCCCGATTGCCCATGTCGATCTGTTCGGCACTATTCTGATTCCTCTACTGCTGATCATTTCCAATGCGCCGTTTCTGTTCGGCTACGCCAAGCCGGTGCCGGTGAATTTTCAAAACCTGCGAAATCCCAAACGAGATATGATCTGGGTGGCGTTGGCCGGTCCGGCGACCAATTTTCTACTGGCGTTGTTGTGCGTCTTGTTGCTCAAGTTTCTCGTCCCCATGATCGGCAAAAGCTCTCCGGTGGGGTTGTCAGCGTCGCTTGTCGACTTTTTTGTGCCGATCATTTTCATGCTCGAAAGAGGAATTTTGATCAATATCGTGTTGGCGGTCTTTAACCTGCTGCCGCTGCCGCCGCTCGACGGCGGGCGCGTGTTGGTGGGTTTGCTGCCCGAGCCTTTTTCTACGCTGCTGGCGCGTATCGAACCGTTTGGCTTTCTCATTCTGCTGCTGCTGCTCGATGACTCGGTCTTTGAGCTGGATCATCGGACCGCCGCTCGATTTTTTGCTAAAAATTTTCCTCGAATTGATTTAGGATTGGACTATTATGGAAATCAATCGTTAGCGGCGCCAGACCCACCGGGCGCTTGCACCTCGGACACCTGCACGGCGCGCTCAAGAACTGGATTCGTTTACAGGAAAATTATCGATGCTATTTCTTTGTCGCCGACTGGCATGCGCTCACCACCGATTACGCCACCCCCCAAGGAATCGGGCAAAGCACCATTGAAATGGTCATGGACTGGCTTAGCGTCGGGCTTGATCCGGCGCGCTCGGTGCTGTTTCGCCAATCCCGGGTGAAAGAACACGCCGAGTTGCATTTGATTTACTCGATGATTACCCCGGTGCCGTGGCTCGAGCGCAACCCTACCTATAAAGAGCAGATCAAGGAGCTCACCGGCAAAGACCTTTCGACCTATGGATTTCTCGGCTATCCGGTGCTGCAGGCGGCCGACATCACCATTTATAAAGCCAACAAGGTTCCCGTCGGCGTGGATCAGGCGCCCCACGTGGAGTTGACCCGGGAAATTGTCCGGCGTTTTAATCAACTCTATCGTTCGATATTTCCCGAACCCGAAGTGTTGCTGACCGAGACGCAGAAATTGCCGGGTTTGGATGGCCGCAAAATGAGCAAGAGTTACGGCAACGCAGTTTTTCTCTCCGATCCTGCGGAGGAAATCGACCGCAAGCTCAGCCGGATGATGACCGATCCGGCTCGGGTCAAGCGCACCGATCCTGGGGAGCCGGAGAAGTGTCCGGCATTTCAACTCCACAAAATCTACTGCACGCCTGAAGAGATCGAATTTGTCAGCATGGGCTGCCGCACTGCGGGCATCGGTTGTCTCGAATGCAAAAAGGTCATGATCAAGCATGTGATCGAAGATCTTGCGCCATTCAGAGAAAAGCGAGCGCAGCTGGAAAAAACCCCTGAAGTAGTCGAAGAAGTCTTGCAGGCCGGCCATGAAGCCGCCCAGAAGAAGGCGAGTGAAACCATGAGCGAAGTGCGGGAAACACTGGGACTGTGAGCACCCGAGTTCAACTAGAAATATTCGAAGGTCCTTTAGATCTGCTGCTTCATTTAATCAAAAAAAATGAGGTGAGCATCACCGACATTCCCATTGCCAGCATCACCGAGCAGTATTTGGCCACTCTGGAGCTGATGGAGACGTCTCAGTCTGGATGTCGCCGGAGAATTTCTGGTGATGGCCGCTACCTTGATTCATATTAAATCGCGAATGCTTCTCCCGGCAGGCGCTGACGAGACGGAAGAGGACGAGGGCAATGACCCGCGCGACGAGCTGGTGCGCCGACTGTTGGATTACCAGCGCTTCAAGGATGCCGCGGATCAGCTCGAACAGAGAGAAATGTTGAGCCGCGACGTTTTTGTCCGTTCGGCCATGCCGGTTGAAGAAGCCGCTGCGCCGACGTTTCGCGAGTTGTCGGTTTTCGAGCTGTTAAATGCTCTGCGGCGAGTCATCGATCGTTTGCCGAAGGATGTGTTCCATCACGTGGAACTCGAGAAGGTCACGGTGCGCGAGAAGATGACTCTGCTTCTGGATAAATTGCGCGCCCAGGGCCGGGTGTTATTTGAGGAACTGTTCAACGAGGCCAAGACGCGCATGGATGTGGTGGTTATGTTTCTGGCGATGTTGGAGCTGGTGAAAGTGCGCGCGGTAAGAATTTTCCAGGAACAATTGACGGGACCGATCATTATCGAAGCCGCCGCCTCCATGGAACAAGCCGCGGAACTGGCGAATGCTGAGGAGCCCGAGGAAGAGCAACATGGAACGTGAAGATGTGAAGTCGATACTCGAGAGCCTGCTGTTTGTCGCCGATGGCCCATTGACGGTGCAACGTTTGACCGAAGTCATCGATGGCGCCGGCAAAGACGACATCCGCTCTATTCTCGAAGAGCTGGATAACGAACTGCAAGACAACCGGCGCGGCATTCGTTTGGTAGAGGTCGCCGGCGGCTACCAGTTGCGTACCGCCAAGGCGAATGCGGACTGGGTTAAAAAATTTCTCGGCGGCCGGCCGGCGCGAATGGGCCGGGCGACGCTGGAGACTTTGGCAATCGTCGCCTACCGCCAGCCCATCACCAAGGCTGAGATCGAAGCGATCCGCGGCGTCGACGTTGACGGCGTGATCACGACACTGCTGGAGCGCAATCTGGTTCGCGCCGTTGCGCGCAAGGATGTGCCGGGCAGGCCCTTTCTCTATGGGACAACGCCGGAGTTTTTGGAGCTGTTCAATCTCAAGGATCTGGCGCAATTGCCAACCCTGAAAGAGATGGAAGAGATGACGTTGCCGGAAATCCCGGACGACCAAGTATCCCTTGAACAGCTTGAAGACGCGGAGCAGCGCCAAGAAGCCGAACAGGAGAAGCAGGATTAAGCGGCTATGGAACGCTTGCAGAAAATTCTCGCGCGCGCGGGTCTGGCGTCGCGTCGTGAAGCGGAGCGTTGGATTCTCGAAGGGCGGGTTAGTGTCAATGGCACCGTGGTGCGCAAATTGGGTACTCAGGCCGAACCATCGAGAGATAGCATCCGGGTCGACGGCAAACGAATCAAGCTTGCCGCGGAACCGGTTTATCTGGCGCTGAACAAACCCGCCGGAGTTATTACCACCCTCAACGATCCGCAACAGCGGCCCGATATCACTCAGTTTCTAGAACCGCTCGGGGAAAAGCAAAGAGTCTTTCCGGTCGGACGCCTGGATTTCAATTCCTCGGGGCTGATCCTGCTGACCAACGACGGCGAGCTGGCGCAGCGCCTGATGCACCCGCGCTTTGGCGTCAAGAAACTTTATCACGTTAAGCTCAGCGCGTGCCCGACCGAAATAGAGCTGGGCCGGCTGCGCAATGGGATTCGCCTGGAAGATGGCATGACGGCTCCGGCGCGCGTTCGCGTACTGGAGAAACTTAAGAAGAACGCTTGGATAGAAATAGAACTCCACGAGGGCCGCAACCGTGAAGTCCGGCGCATGTTCGAGGCGCTCGGCTATTTCGTCGAAAAGCTGATCCGCGTGCGCATCGGCAATGTCGAGCTGGGCAGGCTCGCGCCCGGAGAGATTCGCCCGTTGATGCGCACCGAAATCATCAAACTTAAGCGCGCCGTCGGGTTACAAGTTAGCCGGTCAGAGCCCGAGAGGCTTGAGAGAAGAAGGCGCGCGACGTCTCGTCGTTGAGTCTGCCTTGGAACTTAGTTTTGGGTGATTATTGGGAAACTGCTTGAAGACTTAAAGCGAAGACAAAGTCTGCCATTGCGATTTATCGGACACATTCAGCTATGCAGCCCGACGCTCTGGGGCTCCTTACTCTTCCTAGGTACCTCTCAAATAATTCGCGTCTGAACAGAACCGCATCAACAAAGAATTACGAGAACCTGCGTAGCGCACTGACCGCCAGTCCCGTTGCAACGGATGTGAGTTCTTCACCTGCCCGCAGCCGGGCCGCGCCAAATCTCTGTTCAAAAAGGCCTCTTATTGCAGGGACAAACGAGGAGCCCCCTGTCATAAAAACTGTGTCGACATCCCTAGAGGACAGATGACACTGCTTAAGTAGACGATCGATGCAGTCAGCAATTTGCTGAGTCTCTGGTGCGATCCATCCTTCAAAGTCGCGACGGCTCATTAGCTCGATAATCTGTATTGGAAGATCCTCGAAACTGAATGACGCGGTTTCGTTTTTAGAAAGTTCACACTTTGTATTTTCCACCGACCTGTAAAGCTGGTACCCACGATCATTCTCAACAACATGAATTAGCGCATTTATCTTGTCTGGTTCTAACGCCTGAAAACTTAATTCTTTAAGTTGTTCCATAGTTCGCTTAGTCTTCAAGAATGAAAGATAATGCCACTTTTCCAAGTGTTCGTAGATCCAAAATGGCACCGCCAGAATATTGCCAAAAGGAGATCGATAACGTGAATTTAGTCCGAGTCTTGGTGCGACCACATGGCGCATCATTTTGCTATCAAACGTATCACCGGCAATGCCAATCCCATCTGTCCCAATGATAACACTATCATCTCCTTCGTAGCTCCGATTATAAGGCCGAAGCTGCACAAGAGAAAAATCGCTAGTTCCACCACCAAAATCAGCGATCAGCACTAGTTCCTCATGGTCAAGCTGCATCTGATACTTATATGCAGCCGCCACCGGCTCGAACTCAAACGTAACTTGTTCGAAACCCGCTGCCTCGATTGCCGATCGAAGCCGCTTAAGAGCGAAGCTATCATCGTTTTCTTCTTTAGCTCCACTGAAGTGCGCAGGTCTTCCTACTACCACGGTTTTACCGAGCCTCCCGAACTGACTCTCCGCTGCAACTCTGAGTTCTCGCACAATCATGGCAATAAGGTCTTCCAGCGAAAAAGTATAGTTGAAGATATTCGTCTGATTAAATAGATGACTTGCCAGATAGGACTTCATAGATTGAATCAGTCGACCATGAGTCTTACCTTTGAGATAGGATGCTATAGCCTCAGGGCCCGCGACTGCACGCGGACTGTTGTCTTTGTTAAGATTCTCGGCATCAAAATAAAGAATAGATCTAAAGGTTGTTGAAATGTGACTGTCGACTTTGAATTTCGCCAATTCAACAGTTCCATCAGGCTTTGCAATCGAAATTGCACTGTTAGTTGTTCCAAAATCCAGTCCCACTACTTCATTCATATCGAGCCATCTTATACTTCCTAAATTTGCAGGTCTCTTGTGTTTTCAAGCCGTTGCTAAGAAAGCCGGCGTGGAAAACGCGGCCGGCTTTTCTATTGCTCGGCCTATCCCCCGTGCTCAGAGGCGGTTATTTTCGATGGCGTCCCGTTGGAGTGGCGCGGGGTTTTAGATGTAATGCGCTTCTTCATAGGACGGTTTCGATGGGAATGATAGTAGCGCACATTAAGTAACCTTCGCTCGCATAACTTCGGTTCCTTCATTCTGCACCGCAATACCAGTCCACGTTGTTCCAGGTTTGAGCTCGTACGGTATTCGTTGGTGAAGATTCGGATTTGGTATAAAAAAGGTTTTATCCGCCTATTTCGTAGTCGCTTAGAGCCCCCCGGAGTCCGCCCACTTAGATCCCCACCGTTCATTCTGACTGGGCGCCAATGAAAGGCGTGCGCCGCTTTACCTTGAAGGACTCTAGTGTTGGAGCCAGTCCGTCTTTGTCCCAAAACACAGCACTTCATATCGATACTGTGCCTTCTCGCTGACCATGACCATGAAGCATAGGCCATAGTTCGACAAGCGGCCAAACCCTCTGATCCGGTAGCCGTATTGGTGCATCCGCATTCCATCTCACCCGCCATCCGTGCAATATGTTTCTGGCCATTCATGTTTCACGAATCGACGTCCGCCAATTCATACGCAAAAACGCTGCATCGTGAGTGACCTGTTTTACCGCGATTGCATCAAGCTCGGATCCCAAAGCACGCCGTGCGAAACCGCAATCATATAGCAATATGGGATCTAGAGCGTCCAACTATCACAAACGCTGGAACCGCTAGCGTTCTTTCCACTGCGACATATTGGACCAAGGTCCAATTAGACTAAGGTCCAATATACGCGCTTGATAGCTTCGGTCTATTTTTCTACGCAACGTTCCAAATGCAGGTGAAAACTTAAACGAAAGCTGGACGAAAAAAAACGAAGTTACAAAGAACGTACAAACGGATTCATATGAAAACGGCTACCGAGAAGAAGTTGGGGAAGACCTCGTCGCATCATTGAGTTTGACGGCGTGCGGCAAGAAAGAGCGACGGACTCACCTTGCCGACGCAAGATGAGAGCAGGTGATGACATGTAAAGAACTAAACGCGGCTCGCGGCGATCATGGTAGTTGGTGCCCACGTGTAACAGGCGATAACCAAAATAAGGAGAGAAAATTATGGAAAATCGACATGCAAGGAAAATTACGGTTCGTGCTCAGCTTGAATCTGATTATGACCATGGGAGTGTTCCTTCCGGACAAAGGCCACAGTCAATTTCAGCCGGGCCAGAAGCGCGTGATCAAGGATGGCGAGAAACTCACAATTAAAGGCGTCATCCTGAATCGTGATGGTGAGCTGTTTCTGTTACGCGACCTAAAGCGAACGGATACGCTGGTTGCGTTAACCGACAAAACCGAAATAGAGGGTGAGCGTAAGGGGCTATTTCGCCGAGACAAGCGTATGGATGCAACCATGCTCGTGCCCGGCCTCATCCTGGAGGTCGAGGGAAGGGTGCTGGGGGTCGTCTCGTGGCCGACGAGATTGAGTTCACCGAAGCTGACCTCAAGGCGGCGATAACCGCGTATGCCCAAACGGCTCCGATAAATAAGAAGGTCTCAGAAAACGAACAAAAACTTGCACAGACGAGCAAGGAAGTTGTCGACACCAACAAGCGAATTGATGCGATCGATCAATATGAACTTGTTAATATTGTGACGGTGCCTTTCGCCGCGAACGACGCTACGCTCTCGGATAACGCGAAAGCGCAACTGGATGATCTCGCTTCGAGGGCCCCGGGCGCGAAGAATTATTTGGTGGAAGTCAAAGGCTACAGCGATGTGACGGGGAAGGCTTCAAAGAATCTTGACCTGAGCCTGGACCGCTCTGACGCGGTTGTGCAGTACTTGGCGACGAAGCACAACATTCCGCTACGGCGCATGACGATACCCATGGGCTATGGCGGAACTAAAAGCGGAGCGACGACGGCAAAAGGTCGCGAAGCGGAAAACCGGGTGGACGTCGCCATTCTGGTCAACAAGGGTCTAAGTAAGTAACGAGCAGAGCCCCCCGAGGTAGTCACTCTTTCGTTACACGTGAGCAGCATTTGTAAGGTCCCGAAAGGAGGGCGGATCGATCCTGATTTCGGATCGATCCGCCACCTGAAAGAGTCTGGCAGTGATAGCTGGTTACGGAAGACGTAGCAAAGAAAAGTTCGTCTGAATGCAACAGACAATCGGATGACCTCTGCCTCGGTCTTTACCTCAACAGCTTTTTTGGCGCGCCTAAGCGCGTTCATCGACAAAAATAAGATTTGCGTTTTATTTCGCTTTGGTGCCATTTAAACTTCCAGGCAACTTCGGGTGGCGATGCATACATCTTTAATGAGAAAAGCATACGCGGCAAGCCGTTCGGTGTTCACCGCAAAGTTAAACTGTTACATTTGTTTCGAGTTTAACGTAGACGGTCCGAAGCTCCTATTGCCTAGTGAAGAACGAAAAGCTACCAGAGGTTTATTTGAATCACGGCGGTTATTTTCTCAGTGCCGCGGCTCTCGCTGCCATATACGGTTCCTTACTCGCCAGGATAATTTCCTCGATGTAGTTGATATACTTGATCTCCGCCCAGGGCCGGTCGGTTTGCAGCGCGCTCAACGATCCGTTATCGACCCGCAATCTTCTGTATTCATGCAGCGGCAGTTTCCTATAATGCAAAGAAACTGGAACTCCGCTCGCCACAATGCACAAAGGGAGGGGAGCTTCCCTGCAGTTCGGTTTCCGGAAACGGGCGGACTGGGTCTTCTCCCTCGATGACACCTTGCACATCGACCAATAAGAATAATTTGGGACCGTGCTGAATAGAAACAAGATTTAGTCTTGACGACTAGCGAGTCACGGCGATATAGCTGCGCGTGTTGGCGCACATACTAACGTGATCAGTCTAGCTCGGCGGTGTTATTGCTGGCTGCGATGCGGAATTTTATCGAAGTTGATCCGACACTGAAAGGGGAAGAGAATGCCACAAATAAGACATGTTGCCACTTGCACAAATAACAATCGTCGGATAGCGCGCTTTTACCGGCTCATTTTCGGAATGGAAGAACTCTGGAATCCTCAGCAGAATAGCCCGCATGCTTTTTATCTCACCGATGGCTACGTCAATCTGAACTGCCTCCAAATACACCCAGCCATGAATCGAAATCCTGGGGTATGCATAGAGCATTTCGGCTTCTTCGTGGATGATTTACAACAAGCATGCAAAAAAATTAAGGAGTTTCATCCCGGGGTTAACCTAGAGGAAAGCCCTCCCGACGGACGATACGAGGACATGCGCTTTCATGATCCCGAAGGAAATCGCCTGGAGATCGCAACCAATCCTTGGGGAACCGACGGAAGCAAAAGAGTTACGGGTATTCGGCACCTTACCATCCATGCGAAGGACCTCGAGCGCCTTGCCGATTTCTACAAATCGGTTTTCGGCATGAAAGAAGTCGGCAGAAGAATAATCTCAGCTACAGATTCCGATGTGCTCGATCTAGCCGACGATGGATTTGGTCTGTCTCTTATAAAAAATGCACCGGTTCCGAAATTCGGCATACAGTCTATCGGTATCCAGGTTCCTAGCATCGAGGCAATCGAGGAGCGACTCGTGAAATCGCCGCCTTTTGTCTATGCAGGCGAGTCACCGGTACAAGTCACTCGGAGGAAAGAGCAGAGTCCCTTCGAAAACTGTTATTTGAGAGACCCCGACGGCAACCACGTCGACCTCTCAGAAAAAGGGTGGGTTAATTGAGCGTGTCGCACAGTTAAACAGTCAATAAAAAAGGCGTAAGAAGTGCCGCAAATAAGACATGTTGCCACCTGCACCAACAACAACCGTCGGATAGCGCGTTTCTATCGACTCATCTTCGGGATGGAAGAATTATGGAACGATAAGCGGACACACCCTTATGCCTATTACATCACTGATGGTTACGTGAACCTGACGTGCCTCCAATTTTATGCCGGGCTGATGCGAAAACCAGACGTTGGCATCGAGCATTTTGGTTTCTATGTGGATGACCTGCAGGAAACTGTGAAAAAAATCGCAGCGTTCGATTCTTCTATTAAGCTGGAAGATAGCCCTGAGGACGGGCGCTACGAGGACAAACGCTTCCACGATCCCGAAGGAAACCGGCTTGAGATTGCAAGCAACACTTGGGGAACTGAAGGAGTTAAGAACATTCCACGCATTCGGCACATCGCCATTCACGCCAAGGATCTCGAGTGCCTCTGTGATTTCTATAAGTCCGTCTTCGGTATGAAAGAAATAACAAGAAAGATAACCCGAGATACGGAATCCACAGTGGTTTACTTATCCGACAACGACTTCAGTCTTACGCTGATCAAGAATGCGCCTGTTGCGAGGTTCGGGATTCAGCTTTTTGGTATTCAGGTGCCCAGCATCGGAGCAATCGAGGAGCGACTTATAACGTCGCCTCCCTTTCTTTATCCCGGAGAGCCGCCAGTAGAAGTTATTAGAAGGGTGAAGCAAGGCCCGTTTGAAACCTGCTATCTGCGGGACCCTGACGGTAACTACGTCGACCTCTCTGAAAATGGTTGGCCAAGTTGAGGCGAGTCTCTTAAAGAGAATTTAGCCAACAAACCGGCCAGGGTTGCAAGGAACTCGAGCTGGTGTGGCAGAAAGCTAGATTCAATGATGAAACGGACTGGGTTTATCGTCGTTGCGGTGTTTCTATTACTGATTGCAACCACTACTACTCACGCCCTGGATCGGCTTCGCATGTCCCATAGCGCGATCACTGTCTCCCAGGGGATCCTCTGGGTCATTCACGACGCCGGAATCTTCCAGAAATACAATTTTGATCCGCAAATCATATATATTGCGAATTCCCCGCCTAACATAGCCGGGGTCCTGTCGGGGGATTTGGACTTTACTGTGACTGCAGGACCTGCGTCGGTCTCGGCTGCCATTGAGGGAGCTGACATTTTGGTGTTGATGAGTTTCCTTCATAGCATGAATGACTTTGCCTTATTTTCTAATCCGGCCATCAAGACACCAGCCGACCTGAAAGGGAAGATTATCGGAGTGGGGCAACCAGGTTCTGCAGATGATTATGGCATGCGCATTGTACTACGGAAATGGGGTCTAGATCCCGACAAGGATGTATCCTTGCTGTCAGCTGGAGGCCAGCCTACCCGCTTGACCGCACTGCAGGTTGGCCGCATTGATGCGAGTTTATTCCAAATACCAACGACGCTCCGCGCTAGGAAAGCGGGACTCAACCAGCTTGCCTCTCTGGCTGATTTCGGCATTGATTATCTCGGGACGAGCATCGCCGCAAGAGGCAGTATGGTTCAAAAAAACCCGAGTTTTGTTCAGCGGTTTGTTAAAGCTTTTGTTGAAGGCATCCATCATTACAAAACAAATAAAGACGCGAGCCTAAGGTCGATTGCGAAATTCACGAAATTAACTGATCCCGTAGCACTTGAGGAAGCTTACAACACTTATGGCATCAAATTGTTGCCTCGAGTCCCATATCCGTCAACAAAAGGGATCGAGGCCATTGTGGAAGATCTGGGAAAAAGAAGCCCTAAGGCGCGTGGATTCAATCCGACACGATTTGCTGAGGGTCGATTACTCAAAGATCTTGAAGACTCAGGCTTTGTCACCCAACTCTACCGGTAATAAGCTTCTCACTACCTTTTTGACTTGAGTAACGACGCGGTTACTTTCTCAGTGCCGCGGCTCTCGCTGCCATATACGGTTCCTTACTCGCCAGGATAATTTCCTCGATGTAGTTGATATACTTGATCTCCGCCCAGCGCCGGTCGGTTTGCAGCGCGCTCAACGATCCGTTATCGACCCGTAGTCTTCTATATTCATGCAGCGGCAGTTTCATATAGTGGCAAAGAATCGCCCGGATAACGTCGCCGTGGGAGACGAAAAGAAATCGGCCGCCGGGCACTTTCTGCGCGGCTTCGTCGATCACCTTCAAGCCGCGCCGCTGCACATCGGAAATCGTTTCTCCACCCGGCAGGAGGGTTTTTGCCGGCGACTTGATGAAGCGGTGATAAAGCTCGTCATCGATCAGATCTTCGAAATACCGACCCGCCCATTCGCCGTAGGCGATCTCGTTCAATCCTTCGTTTTTACGAATAGGCAACTTCGTTTTCGCCGCGACGACTTTGGCGGTTTGCACCGCCCGCCGCAGCGGGCTGGTGTAAATGCCATCGAGCTCCAGCGTTGCCACCAGCGGCGCAATCTTTTGTATCTGTTGGATTCCATCGGCACCGAGCGGCACTTGGGTGCGCCCCATGACTCGTCCTAACTTGTTCCATGCGGTTTCACCGTGACGCAGTAAAAAGACGGTTACCATTTACACTAAGCTCCAAAAAAAAGGGCCGGCTTCGCGCCGGCCCTGCATGTACCGATTTGTTGTAAGAACTAAACTCAGTGTCGCAAACTGCAGAACTCTTCGTAATCAATCAATTCTTTGATCGTCGGGTTATCGCCGCACATCGGGCACTTCGGATCGCGGCGCAACTTCAAGGTATTGATTTCCATCGTCAAGGTATTGAAGCACAGCAGCCGGCCGATCAAGCTGTCGCCTTTGTCGAGAATGAGCTTGATTGCTTCCAACGCTTCAATGACGCCGATCAATCCCGGTAGAACGCCCAACACCCCGGCTTCCGCGCAACTCGGCGCCATCTCGGCCGGTGGTGGTTCCGGGTACAAGCAGCGATAGCAGGGGCCTTTGCCCGGATAAAAAACCGTTGCCTGCCCTTCGAACTGAAAGATGCTGCCATGAACGTTTGGCTTGCCCATCAAAACGCAAGCATCGTTGACCAGATACCGGGTCGGGAAATTATCGCAACCGTCGACGACGAAATCGTAGTCTTTAAGGATCTCCATGATGTTTTCGGAGGTGAGCTTTGCCTGATACGGGATCACCTTCACGTCGGGATTGAGACCTTCTAAAGTCTTTTTCGCCGATTCGACTTTGGGTGTGCCGACCCGATCGTTTGCATGCAGTATCTGGCGCTGCAAATTGGAAATATCGACGACGTCGTTGTCGATAATACCCAAAGTACCAACTCCCGCGGCTGCCAAATAATACGCGGCCGGCGAACCTAAACCGCCGGCGCCAACCATTAAGATTTTTGCTCCCAGGAGTTTGGCTTGTCCTTCCTCACCGACTTCCGGCAGCAGAAAATGCCGGCTGTAGCGAACCAGTTGCTCCGGCGTGTATTGAAAGTCTTGCACCCATTTGTAACCGGCGTTCTTCCAGCCGGCGTATCCTCCGGACATGGACGTAACATTTTGATAACCCATCTCTTTTAACATTTTGCCTGCCAGAAGCGACCGGGTTCCGCCGGCGCAGTACGCAATGATCGGCGTGTTCTTTTCGGGCACTGCGGTTTCAACTTTAATCTCGAGAAAACCGCGTGGCAGTGAAAGCGCTCCCTCGAGATGCCCCTCGCGCCATTCATCTTTTTCTCGAACATCGAGCAGAACGTGGCCTTTGCCGTTGTTGGTCAAAAGGTCGTTTACCTGTTGCGCCGTGACCTCTGGAATTTCCTTGCGCGCGTCGGCCATAATCTCTTGAAACGTCTTGGCCATGATTCCTCCTTCTTGGACCTAGAAGGTCTAAGTTAAGCCTCGGCAAAAACAATGTCAAGGAACTGAAGCGCCCATCTACAAACCACAATTGTTCAAAGTCACCGAGGTTCATCTTGTCCTCGGATCGAGCAGATCGCGCAATGCATTACCGACCGTGTTGAACGCCAGTATGGTCAGAACAATGGCGGCGGCGGGGAAAAAAATAATGTGCGGGTAGGCGCGCATCGCACGCCAGCCGTCCTGCGCCAGTGTTCCCCAACTGGTGCCCCAGCGACTATACGGATCGTTAATTCCCAAGCCGATAAAGCTAAGCGTCGATTCAGCCAGAATCGCGGCTGGGATGCTGAAGGTCAAGGTGACCAGGATCGGACCGAGAATGTTGGGCAGAATGTGGCGCATCAATATCCTGCGACGGGGCGCGCCCATGGCGCGCGCGCCCTCAACGTAGACGAATTCCTTGGCCTGCAAAACTTGCCCCCGGGTGATGCGCGCGAAGCGCACCCAGGTAACCAAACCTAAGGCAACCAAGAGGCCGCCGATGCTCTTGCCGAACAGCAGCGACAATAGAATAAAGATCAACATGTCGGGCAATCCATAGAAGATGTCGACAAGCCGCATCATGAAGTCGTCGATGTGGCCGCCCTTGAATCCCGAGACCAGTCCGTAGCTTGTGCCGATGATCAAGGCGATCAGCGCGGTTCCAATTCCCACGGTCATCGACACTCTTGCGCCATACAAGACGCGGGTTAATAGGTCGCGACCGAGCGCGTCCGTGCCCATCGGATGAGTCCACGACGGTCCCGCGAGAAGATTATCTTCTCGCAGCTCGCCCGAACCGTACGGCGAGATCCAGGGCACGGCAAATCCGCTGAGCAAAACGATCATGATAAAAAGAGCGCTGGCGCCGGCCAACGCATCAAAGCGGCGGAAGTTGCGAATTTGGGTGGTTGCTCGGATCATGCGCCGCTCACTGGCTGCGGATTCGCGGATCGACAATTCCATAAAGCAGATCGACAATTAGATTAGCGCCGACCAGGAGAGCCGTATAGATAAGCGTCACTCCCATGATCAACGGATAATCCCGATCGGTTACTGCGGTGATAAAGAAACGCCCCATGCCGGGAATCGCAAAGACGTATTCGACCACGAAAGACCCGGTCAGAAGCGTCGCGGTCAGCGGTCCCATGACCGTGAGCATGGGAATCAGCGACTGACTAAGGGCATGCTTGAACAGCACACCGGCTTCGGTGATGCCCTTGGCGCGAGCGGTACGGATAAAATCTTCGCCCAAGGTTTCGATCAATGAGGAACGCAGCAGCGCCGAGAGATACGCAGCCGGCGCGGCGCCCAACGTAATAGTGGGTAGGACGGCGCTGCTGAGAGCGTCCCAACGAGCTGCGTGAAACCAATTGAGCTGGAGAGCCAGCGCCCATATCAATACTGCGCCGAGAATAAAATGAGGCACGGAAATTCCGATGGATGCCGAGATCATCAACCATCGATCAATCCATGAGCCGCGGCAATAGGCGGCGAACAGGCCGGCGGGAAGCGAGACTGCAAGCGCGAAGGCGATGGCGAGCGCTCCCAGGAGCGCCGAGGTCGGCAAGGTATCGCGAATAATCTCGTTGACGCCTCGATCCAAATACTTATACGAAGGTCCGAGGTCGCCTCGGACGACGCCGGTGAGATAGCGGAGATACTGCTTGAAGAAAGATTCGTCCAGATGATACTTGGCTTCGAGATTGGCAACGACTTGCGGCGGAAGTTTGCGCTCGCGGTCAAAAGGCCCGCCCGGGGTCAAGCGCAAAAGCACGAATGTCAGGGTGGCGACGACCCAGAGAACGGCAACGCCGTGGAAAATTCGTTTCAGCAGAAACGGCGCCATGAATATTCGATCAGTTCGGTTACCGAAAGAGCGCCCGTTTTAGGCGTAAAGTCTACCGCGAGGCGGCCGCTTTTTTTCCAAGCGCCACGGTCATCCCTTTGGTTTGGATATAGATCTGACTGCATTCGCGCCGGGTAAGTTGTTGCAGTAGCATCAGCAGAGGCGTTCTTGTGCTGATGTACTCTTTCGGAGCGCCGGCATCGCGCAGCGCATCGACATCGTCTTTGCCGACGACATAATACATCAGCAACTGGTCATCGTTGACAGAGGAGCCGCCAAATTTGTCTCGAACCTCTTCGAGGGTCGGTTGCGGCGGCACCCAACTGGCAAATTCCTTGGCGCGCGGACCGCTTAGCAGCTTGTCTTTGATATTGGGGTCGACTTCGGACGCTGCTTCTTCGCCCCATAAGCCGGTTGCATATTGAATCACCTGATCGGTGACTTGGCCGTATCGTTCTCCCTTGATCACGTTGATGGCAGCCTGGCTACCGACGAACTGCGAAAACGGCGTGACCATGATCGGATAACCGAGATCGGCGCGGACTTGCACTGCCTCCTCGAGGATCTTCGGCAATAAATGGATCAATCCCAAATTGCGCAGCTGATGATGAAAGTTAGAGATCATGCCGCCGGGCACCTGGTGAACATACTGGGAATAATCGTATTCCACGGGCGCGCCGAGGGGCATCTCTTCCTGCTTGGCGAAAACCGTGAGATCACGGGCTACCGATCCGAGCTCTTGCTCGTCGATGACCGGTGAATAACCCAAAGCCCGGGCATTCTGGGCGACGTTGAAAATCGATGGATTAGAAGAAGCGTTGGCCAGGGGCGGAACCGATGTGTCTATCACCTGTACGCCCAGTTTCACCGCTTCCAGCGCGCACAGCGGACCTAAGCCGGTGGTGCAATGAACGTGGAGCTCGATAGGAAAACCGGGCGATCGTTCTTGAATCACTTTGATCAGAGCCGAAGTGCGCTCGGGAGTCAGCAGTCCGCCGGGATCTTTTAGGCAGATGTAGTCCGGTTTGAGGGCGGCGGCTTCGCCTGCCTTACGCCGGTAGTACTCATCGCTGTGTTTGGGCGAAACTGAAAAGATTAGATTCAGCACCGTGCCGAGGCCGTTGCGCTTGGCCCGGCTAACGGATTTACGCCAACCCGCGGGATCGTTGGCCGGATCGGAGATTCGTAGCTGCTTGATGCCATTGGCGACCAGGCGCTCAAACCAGAGCTCGACAACCGAATCCGGGGTCAATTCGAATGCGCTGATGCGTTCGGCGCCGATTGCGCGCAACGGAGTTTTCCTGATTTTATCGGCAACCAGGCGAATACGTTCGAAGGGATCTTCCTTGAGCTCGCGCACGCATTTTTTGATGTGGCTGGAAGCGATCAGCTCGATCGCTTGAAAGCCGGCATTGTCGATGCGTTCCGCTACCGCCAACATCATCCCAGTGCGCATATTCTCTGCCCACAGGCTGGCTTGCCCATCGCGCAGGGTTGTATCGACGAATTTCACTTCACTCATGTCTATCCTTGGCAGGCTGGTTGAAAAAGGCTCACCTGCGTCGTTGCGCTCGCCCGACTCGCTTCAACGTACTGAAGCGTACGTCTCCAGCTCATCGAACTTCGCGCGCCTCGCATCTGAGACCTTTTTGAACAGCCTGCAATTTAGCTTCGATGACACGGTGCTAAAGAGTTATTCCCACTTATAGTCCGTCATTCCCGAATGCTTGTATCGGGAATCCAGGCGAGACCGGAACTGGACCCCCGATTGAGATTTTCGGGGGTACGCCTTTGGATCTCATCGCTATATTCTGATAACTTCAGCTTGCCGCATTTGATTCATCTTCAAGCCGGTGAGTATTCCTCCAGCTTCTTCTCGAGCCAGCGGGTATTCACATGACCGCTCTGATAATCCCGGTCATCGATGACGGTTTGCAGAAACGGGATTCCGGTGTCGATGCCGGCGACATGGAAGGAAGCCAGGGCTTGCCGGGTTTTGTCGATTGCGTGATCGCGATTGGCGCCATGGACGATCAGCTTGGCCAATAAGGAATCATAATAGGGCGGCACGAAGTAACCGGAGTAGCAGTGGCTGTCGATCCGAACGCCCGCGCCATCTGGAGCCTGCCAGTTGGAGATCCGACCGGGGCAGGGGCGGAAACCGTGTTGCGGCGATTCGGCGTTGATGCGGCATTCGATGGCGTGGCCGGTGAAAGTGATATCCGACTGCTCCAACGACAGCGGTTGGCCGCCGGCGATCAGTAGTTGTTGCGCAACCAGATCGACGCCGGTAATCATTTCACTGATCGGATGCTCGACCTGAATTCTGGTATTCATCTCGAGAAAGAAAAATTCCTGCGTTTCGTTGTCGTAAATGAATTCGATGGTACCGGCGTTGCGATAGCCGATGCTGCGAGCCAAAGTCGCGGCGGCATCACAAATCTTTGCCCGCACGTCGGCGGCGAGGGCATAGGCGGGCGCCTCTTCGATGATTTTTTGATGACGGCGCTGCAGCGAGCAGTCACGTTCGCCCAAGTGAACGACCTTGCCGAAATGGTCGCCCAATATCTGAACTTCGATATGCCGCGCATCGCCGACGTAGCGTTCCATGTAAAGCGTGTTGTTGCCAAATGCCGCTTGCGCCTCTGCGGCTGCCGTTTTGAAGGTCATTTCCATTTCCGCGGGCTTCGAGACCAGCTTGATGCCCCGGCCTCCACCGCCGGCCGATGCTTTGAGCAAGATAGGATAGCCGACGTTCTCGGCCAGCTGAGCAGCTTCCTCTGGAGTCCTGGCGTGGTCGGATCCCGGCACCGTAGGAACACCGGAGGAGCCGGCGATTTGCCTGGCTTGAAGCTTGTCGCCCATGATCGTGATGTTTTCGACACTGGGCCCGACAAATGTCAGTTTGTTATCGGCGCAAGCTTGCGCGAGCTCGGCTCGCTCGGAGAGAAAGCCGTAGCCTGGATGAAGCGCGTCGCACCCGGTAGCCTGGGCGGCCGCGACCAAGGTTGCCGTTCTCAAATAGCTGTCGGTCGACCGCGGCGGGCCGATGCACACCGATCGGCCGGCTAATTTTGCCGCGAGACTTTCGCGATCCGCTTCGGAAACGGCGGCAACGGTTTCGATCCCTAAAGACTGGCAGGCCTTGATAATACGGACGGCGATTTCGCCGCGATTGGCAACGAGAACTCGGCTAACGCTCATGGTTTAACGAGAAAGAGCGTCTGACCGTATTCGACGAATTGACCATTTTGAGCGACTGCTTCGACGATGGTTCCTTTGAAGCCGGCGCGAACGCTATTGAAAACCTTCATCACTTCGATGAGCCCGACAGTTGTATCTTCGGTGACATTGGCGCCGACGTGAGTGAACGGCGGGGCGCCGGGCTCCGGGGCTACATAAAACGTCCCGAGAAGCGGGGCCGTGACCGTAAGCAGCCCTTCGGCGGCAGCGCGCGCTTCCACGCTGTCGCGCGCAGTTTGTGCTGCCGGCGTAGCGGCGGCCGCTGCCGGCGCAGCTGCCGGTTTCGCGCTCACCGGCGCGGCTGGCGCGGTGGTTGCCGTGGCCACCTGCTGCGGCGCGGAGTTGAGCGGGATCGGCTCCCCTTTGCTAACGGTAATTTTGAGTTCGCCGACTTCAAGCTGGAAGTAATCGAATTTGGATTCATCGATCAGTTTCAATATATGCAGCACATCATCTTCGCTGAGTTCCATACCGTCTACCTTTCTCGTGATGTTTGTTGCACTGCGGAAGAGGATTCCGGAAGCGCTGGGTTCTAATGGCACCTACATGATTTTATGCCGCATGGCAACAATAGTCGCTGCGCTCAGGTTCCAATCGTTTCAGACGTTTCAATCGCTGCGCTCGGTTCCAAGACGTTCAACTGATAGATGCTTGCTACGCTCCGGTTCCAGACAATCAGCATAACGATTTGAACGATTTGAGCTGCTTCAACGTTTTGAACCTCGCGGTTTTTCCTAATCCGCTGGCCGGACATTTCTGAGATCGATGCGCGCCATTGAGTTGAACTCGAGGCCGGTGAAGCGGGGATTGAGCAGGGTGCTTTCGCTGGTCCAGAAAAGAGGCACGATCGGCAGATCGGTTTCAACAAGGATTTTTTGCGCCTCGTCGTAAAGTTTTACCCGTTTTTTACCATCGAGCTCCCGGGCAGCGAGATCGAGCAGTTGATCATAACGAGGATTCTTCCAGCGGGTATTGTTGTTGCCGCTGCTGGCGGTAAAGAGTTTCATGAAATTGTCCGGGTCCGGGTAATCGGCTCCCCAGCCCAAACGGAAAATATGCGGCGGATCGTTTTGCAGATTTTTTAAATAAACTTTCCACTCCTGATTATCGAGCCTGACGATAACGCCGAGATTTCGCTGCCACATGCTCTGCACCGCCTCGGCCACGAGTTTGTGATCTTCTTCCGTATTGTATGCCAACACCACTTGAGGAAATCCTTTGCCATCCGGATAGCCGGCCTCGCGCAGCAGCCGGCGCGCTTCCGGCGGATTGAAATGCACGCCGATCTTTGAGTTGTGCGCCAGCATCCCCGGCGGAATCCAAGAGGAAGCCGGTTTCTCACCGCCCTGCAGAATTTTCGGGAAAGTGTCGCGATCGATGGCCATGGCGAAGGCTTTCCTCACGCGCGGATCGTTAAACGGTTTTCGATGGGTCGCAAAGCCATAGTAGTAGCCGCGCAGTTGCGGCACGTGATGAAAACCGCGTTGTTTGGCGATGCGCTTTTTTTCCAATGTCGGGATGCTGCGATTGTCAATGAAATCCAACTGTCCCTGCTCATACAGCGCTAGGGCAGTGGTCTTCTCGCTCACCATCAACATCGTAATTCGATCCATGACCGGCTTGCCGAGGAAATACTTGGGATTGGCGCGCAGCTGAATCTCGTTCTCATGTTTCCAAGAGGCCAGTGTGAACGGCCCGTTGGTGACGATGTGTTCCGGGTCGGTCCAACGCGATCCGAATTTTTCGACGATATCTTGCCGCTGCGGAAAAGTGACTTCGAAAGTGGTGAGCGAGAGAAAGTACGAAGCGGAATGGCGTAATTTAACCTCAAGAGTGACGTCATCCAGTGCTCGAACGCCGACCTCTCCGGCATCGGCAAGTTTGCTCTCGTGATATTCTTGCGCGTTGACAATGTCGAAAAGAATGTAGGCGTACTCCGATGCGGTTTTAGGATTGAGAAGCCTCTTCCAAGAGTATTCGAAATCTTGAGCGCGGACTTTTTGACCGTCACTCCACAAGACATCATCGCGCAGATGGAAAATGATCCGGTTGCCGCTATCGGCTATATCCCAAGACTTGGCGATCACCGGCGCCGGCTTGAGATCTCGGGTAAATTCGGTCAGCCCGACCATCAAGTTGGCAATGACATTAAACGAAACCCCATCGGTGGCTAGCGACCAATCCAGGCTCGGTGGTTCGGTGCCGAGATTAACGCGAAAATGGGTGTCGGAGGCACTCGAATCGGAGTCCGGCGCCGTCTTGCAGGAAACGAAAATCAGCAGCAGCGCCAGAGTGACGGCGTAGTAGAGCAGTCGTGGTTTTCTGATAACTAAAGTCAAAGGATGACTTGCTAATGAATAATGCAACTACTACTATCCGAAGGCGCGCAGATCTTCAAGAAAAGATAGGAGAACTATGGACGCCAAAGAGCTTCTGCAAACGCACGTCGTGGTCGAAGGACATCGGGACGTTTATGAGCAGCTCTACAGGACCTCGATCGGCGAATCGATGCCGATCCGCGACGCGATTGCGCCTCGATTGATTCGCGACGCCATCAATCTCTCCGTCTACGCTATCAGCGGCGATTCTTATTCTCATTCGCAAAATACCGGCCGTTACCTGGAGACCGCGCTCGAAAACATCGACCAGTTTCTGCAGGAGGCGCCCAAATCCGAGGGCATGATCTCGATGGTCAGAACCCGCGGCGATCTGCCGGAAAAAGTCGAGCCCGGGACGATAAAATTTTTGCTCCACTTCGAAGGCTGCATGCCTTTGCGCGGCAGCATTCAAAATCTCAGAAACTTCTATCGCCTGGGACTGCGCTCGTTGCAGCCGGTTTGGAATTTTCGCAACGAGCTCGGCGACGGCGTCTGGGAGAATCGAACCGGGGGAGGGCTCACGAACTTTGGCGTCGAAGTGATTAAGGAGGCCAATCGCCTGGGCATGATCGTCGATTTGTCGCACATGAATCGGGAAGGTTTTTTCCAGAGCCTCGAGGTCGCCACCGCGCCGCTGATCGTCAGCCATGCCAACGCCTGCGGCATGCTCGACAGCGTGAGAAATCTTGCCGACGATCAGATCAAAGCGATTGCCGATCAGGGCGGCGTGGTAGGCATTCTGGCCTTGCCGGAACGGGTCGGCAAAGGCGAAGTCGGCATCGAAGACATGCTGAGGCACATGGACTACATGATCAAACTCGTCGGCGTCGAGCATCTGGCTCTGGGCATGGATTTCGTCAAGTATGACGGGCCGCGCACGCTCAAGGATCGTCACCATCCATTGCACAAAGACCCGCTGATCAAGGGATTCGAAGAGATCGAGGATTTGCCGAATCTAATCGACGGCCTGCAGAAGCACGGTTACCGCGACAACGAAATTGCTCTGATTCTCGGCGGCAATTATCTGCGCGTTTTGAAGACGATTCTTCCCGAACAGTCCATCATCTAATCAACAATCGTGTTGGGTATGATAGACGGTCAGAAGGCTTCTCGCGTCGACGGTTTTGACAAAGTTACCGGCGAGGCGAAATACACCGGCGATCTGAATCTGCCCGGGTTATTGGAGGCAAAAGTCCTGCGCAGCCCCTATCCTCACGCGCGCATTGAATCGATCGACACACAGAAGGCAGCCGCTCATTCCGGAGTGGTGGCGATTCTGACCCGCGACGACGTCAAAGACATCAATCCCTTTTATGGCAATTGTCTGCGTGATCGCCCGCTGGTCGCGTTGGACAAAGTTCGGTTTGTCGGTGAGCCGGTGGCGGTGGTCGCTGCCGAACATCCATTGATTGCCGAGGAAGCGCTGTCTCTAATCGACGTGCGCTACCAGGAGCTGCCGTGCCTTGCGACGGTTGAAGACGCGCTCGCCGCTGGCGCCCCGCTTATGCACGAAAGCACCGCCGGTACCGGCGAATTCCATGACATCGCCACCGTCGGCGCCGTGATGCAGCCCAACGTCTGTCATTACGAATTCTTTGAAAGAGGAGATCTGACCCGTGGCTTTGCCCGAGCCGACCACATTATCGAGGAAACGTTCGAGTTCCCGATGATCTATCAGTACGCCATGGAGCCGCACACGTCGGTGGCGCGGGTCACCGACGGCGGCATTACTCTATGGAGCTCGTCGGCTCATCCGTTTCTGGTTCGCTCCGAACTGGCGCACATGTTCGGCTTGCCACATGCAAAAGTCGAGGTCGTTGTGCCGTACGTTGGCGGCGCTTATGGCAGCAAATCTTATTTCAAGATCGAACCGTTGATCGTCGCCATCGCGCGCAAGACCGCGGGTCGACCGGTGCGCCTTGCGCAAAGCGTGCCGGAGGCGATGCTGACGACGCGGCGCCACTCCGCCAAGGTGCGCATCAAGACCGGCTTTAACCGCGACGGGACGCTGGTTGCGCGGGATGCCGAAGTGGTGATGGATACCGGCGCGTACGCCGATAACGGACCGCGCGTAGCCAAGCGCGCGATCAGCCGCATGATCGGTCCCTACAAACTGGGCGATTGCAAAGTCGAGGTTTCAGCGGTTTACACGAACACGGTTCCGGCCGGTTCGATGCGTTCCATCGGTGGGCCGCAGACGATCTGGGCCTTGGAATCGCACATGGACAGTATCGCTCATCGACTCGGCTTGGACCCGCTGGAATTTCGCATGCGCAATTTACTCAAGCGGGGGGAAGAGCTAAAAAGCGGCGCCACGCCCATCGACGCGGATCTGCGGCAAGGAACCAAAGTCGCCGCGGATCATGTCTGCTGGAGCCAGCGACCCAATCGCATAGGCAAAGGCCGGGGTGTTGCTGTGGGCGTTTCCGATTCCGAAGCGATGCCGGTTTCGGTGGCCCTGCTCAGGCTTCTTGCCGACGGCAGCGTTCTGTTGCTCGCCGGCACCACCGAAGTGGGTCAAGGCGCGCGCACGATCCTCAGCCAAATCGTCGCCCGGGAGCTGGATGTTCCGATCGAATCCGTGATCATGCGTGGCACCGATACGCTGGCAACGCCTTTCGATCGCTCCACCGGCGCTAGCCGCTCAACCACAGTCATGGGAAGCGCGGTCAAACTCGCCGCGCTCGATTTGCGCAAGCAATTGATCGCCGCCGCCGCCGAAGCGCTCGGCACCAACACTAATTCGATTACCTTGCGCAACGGCACCGCCAGTTGCGGCGATCGTTGTCTGACCTATGGCGAAGTGGTCAGCAGGTATTTTGGCATGCCCGGCGGCGAACTCATCGGCCGTGGCACCATGCGCCCGGGACAGGGGCTCGGTCCGAAGTTACCTCTGTTCTGGGAAACCGGAATGGGCGCCGCGGAAATTTCCCTCGATATCGAAACTGGGGCGATCCAAGTCGATCGCTACATCACGGTTGCCGACGTCGGCAAGGCTATCAATCTTGTGCAAGCCGAAGGTCAGGATGAAGGCGCCGCGATTCAGGGATTGGGGCACACTCTTTTTGAGTCACTGCAGTACGAGAACGGCCAGCCGGTGAACGCCAATCTCGTTGATTACCGCGTGCCGCGGTTCACCGATATGCCGGCGCTCTTCGATTCAGCATTGATCGAAAATGAAGACGGCCCCGGACCCTATGGCGCGAAAGGAATGGGTGAATCGGGCATCGTCTCGATAGCGCCGGCAATCGGCAACGCGATCTTCCAAGCGACCGGAGTGCGGATTCGCACTTTGCCGTTGACTCCCGAACGAATCTGGCGCGCGCTTAATGACGCCAAGCGCGGCATGTGAAGCAAAAGGATACGCAACTCGATATGGAACAGAATCCGGCATTCAATAAGGTCAGCGCAATCATTGAACGAGCGCGCGCCGAACTGATCGATCTTTGTTTGCAGTTGGGGAATATCTCGAGTCCCCATGGCCAGGAGCGCGATGTCGGGGAGGCAGTGCTCCATTGGTTGAATCAGTATCAAATCCACGGCCAACTGCAGTTTATTACCCAACGAAGCGTTAACGCGGTTGCGACTATGTCGGGCAGCGGTCGAGGGCCCAGTCTTATTTTCAATGCGCACATGGATACCGGTCCGGAGCTGCCGGCTGACGCAAGCGAGGATGCCAGAAAGCTCGAGACCGCATGGGTTGAAGGTGAGATGCTTTTTGGCAAGGGAATGATCAATGACAAGGCGCAGCTATGCGCCTTCATGATCGCCATGAGCGCGCTCAGGCGCGCCGGAATTCAGCTCAAAGGAGATCTGACCCTGACGGCGGTGGCGTCCGAAACCGGCAATCCATCGATCGATGAGTTTCAGGGCATCGATTTTCCCGGCGAGGGATTCGGCACCAAATGGCTCGTCGATCGCGGCGCCATTGCCGATTATGCACTGGTCGGCGAGACCTCGGGTTTCGGCATCGTTCAGGCCGAATGTGGCGCGGCGTGGTTCAAGATCCGGGTCAAAGGCAGAGAGGTCTATACCCCGCGTTACGAGCGCGGCGCATCGATTCAGGAAAATCCCAACGCATTTGCCAAGGCTGCTCATGTGATTCAGGTCTTCGAAGACTGGGCGATTCAGTACGAAAACAGAGAAACCATCGAGTTTGCCGGCGGCACCATCATACCCAAAGCGCAAATCGTCGAGGTGCGGGGCGGCGCCGGAGTGGGACGGCCAAATGCCACGTGTGACATTTTCGCTGACGTGAGAATCGCGCCCGGCAAGAATCCACTTCCGGTCCAAAGGGAGCTTGCCGCTGCCATCGGGAAGGTGAATCTAGATTGTGATATTTCCTTGTTCCAGTATTCTCGCGGCCACATCGCCGAGAATGCCGAGCCTTTGATCGACGCCGTTAGATCGGCACACCGCTATCTCTTCGGTGCGGAGCCGCCGCAACCGCCATCGGCGGAAACCAGCATGTGGCGCGACCTGAACGTTTTCAACGAGGTCGGCATTCCGTCCATTTGCTATGGGCCGCCCCGGCAAAGAGAGCGCCTGAGCGGCGCCCAGAACCGGGCGATGAAGATCGACGATCTGGTTCAAGCGACCAAAGTCTATGCGCTTAGCGCGATGATTCTGTGTGGCATCGAATGACCAAACTTTATTGCCGGAGGTGCATGTGAAGCGACTCATCTGGTTGTTCTCTTGCTGCATCATGCTCGGTTTAGCATATCCCTATCAGGCACCGGCTGAAGCTCTCAGGGTCGGCGTCTCCGGTTTGAGCGCTGAATTTACTCCGGTTTGGGCTGCCAACGAGCGCGGTATATTCAAAAAGTATGGTTTCGAAAGTGAAGTTATCGCGATGCAGGGCGGCACTCAGTTGGCGCAAGCTATTATCGGCGGCACCATTCCTATCGGTGTCATGGGCGGGGCCTACTTGACCGCTGCCGTGCGCGGTGCGGATCTGGTGATGATCGCCACCCATATGGACAAGTTTCCGTATTCGCTTATCGTCAAGCCGGCGATCAAAAGAACAGAAGATTTGAAAGGAACCAAGCTTGCCATTAGCCGCTTTGGCTCTGCCAGCGATGCCGGATTGCGCGTCTCATTGCAGAGACTCGGGCTCAATCCTGAGAAGGATGTAACCATTTTGCAGGTGGGAGGGCAGACATCGCGCTTCGCCGCGCTCAAAGCCGGCACCGTAGATGGCACAGTGGTGATTCCGCCGCTTAGCGGAGCGGCGCAGCGTCTGGGTTACAACGCGGTCATCAACATGACCAAGCTAGGCATTCCATATCCGCAAGAGGGTGTGGTGGTGACACGGCAATTACTAGCGAGCCGTCGCGATACGGTCATGAGATTTCTAAAAGCTTATCTGGAAGGCGTCAGAGAGCTCAAGATCGACAAAGACTTCGCCGTCTTCGTAATCGCCAAGTATCTGCGCATGGATCCGAAAAAAGATCGTGAGGCGCTGGAAGACAGCTTCCAAGAGGTCATCATCGAACAGATGCTGAAAGTTCCGCACATCAATCTGGAAGCCACCAAAGTCGCGCTGGATTTGCTCGGCAAAGAACGGCCGGCGAATGCCTCGACCGATCCCAAAGACTATGTCGATGGAAGCCTGATGCAGGAGCTTATCAAGAGCGGCTTCATCGACAATCTCTATAGGTAAGCTGGAGAAGTGATGAAATTTTGCGTGCAATTAAACCCTCAGGTATCGATCGACAAGAGCGGCGCGCAACTGATGCCGACATTGATTGAGCAGGTTCGAGTAGCTGACGCCGTAGGTTTTGACGCTTTCTCCATGGGCGATCATTACAATATTCCGGGGCTGCAGCGTCTCAATCAAGTGCCCGCGCTGGCGCGGCTTTGCGCCGAAGCCAAGCGTTGCGCCGTCGGCACCGCCGTGATGCTATTGGGCTTGCGTCATCCGGTCACCGTCGCCAGCGAACTTGCCAGTCTCGACGTCCTCAACGATGGCAAATCCTTCTTTGCTTTCGGCCTGGGCTACCGTGATGATGAACTGAATGCTTTTAATCTCACCAAGGCGCAACGCTTTCATCGGTTCGTCGAAGGAGTTGAGATCATCAAACGACTCTGGACCGAGAATAATGTGAATTATCACGGCACAGCATTTAAGCTCAAGAATGTCAGCGTCGATCCCAAACCGTTGCAAAAGCCGCGGCCGCCGATTTGGATCGCCGCCAATTCCGATGCCGCGGTCGCCCGCGCCGCGACCATCGGTGACGGCTGGATGATCGGGCCGCATTCCGCCATCGATGAATTGGAACATCAGGTGGAGCTCTGCCGCCAAACTTGGAGCGCTGCCGGGAAGCCAGGTTCGCCCGACATACCGATAATTCGTGAGACGTTTGTCGCTAAGACAAGAAAAGAAGCGACGGAAAAGGCGCGTCCCTGTTTGGAACAGCTCTACCGGACGATATACGTCAAATGGAAGCAGAACGAAGCCATGAGCGATTCAAGCGAATTGAGCTGGGCCTTCGATCGTCTAAGTAAGGGGCGTTTCATCCTCGGCTCGCCCGAGGAGTGCGCCGAGCAGATCAAAGAATACGGAAACCGGTTGGGAACCGATTACATTTTACCGCGCTTCGACTGGACGCCCGGATTGCCGCAGGAGGAAATTTTAAATTCAATGCGGCTGTTCGGCGAAAAGGTTATTCAAAGATTGTAACTCTCATAACGTAAAGGAGCATATCAATGAAAAGATACAGACTAGGCCTCCTACTATTAGCTGTGGTGCTTTTAGTCGGCCTCTCGCCTGAACGCGGCTCGGCCAAAATTGTCGTCGGAATTTCTTCGGTTAACGTCGCGTTCCTACCGCTCTACGTCACTCTCGACAAAGGCTTTTTCAAAGACGAAGGATTGGACGTCGTCCCGGTGATGTTCAACGCCGGTAATACTAATCTCCAGGCTCTTATTGGTGGCGACGTTCAGATCATGGCGGGGGCTGTTGCAGAGACTGTATTGGGCCGCGCCAGTGGTGTGGATGTCAAGAACTTTTGGGGCATTTGCAACTTGATGCCGTTTGAACTCTACTCGCAAGCCAAATTCACTTCGATGAAGGAAGCGAAGGGTAAAAGGTTCGCCATCAGCCGTTTTGGATCGTTATCGGATTTTCTGACGCGGGCAAGCCTTCTGCGTTTCGGCATCGATCCGAAAGAGGTAACGATTCTGCAAATCGGCAGCACTCCAGCCCGTTTTGCAGCGCTCAGCTCAGGAGGAGTGGATGCGACGATTATCTGGTTTCCTGTCACCGAGCAGGCCGCGGCCATGGGCTATCGGAAGCTGTTTGATTTGAAGGACATGTATCCGGAATGGCCCTATGAAGCTTTTGCCGCGCGCGAGTCGTGGCTCGCCAAAGAAAAAGACCAAAGCACGCGTTTTCTGAGGGCCTACCAAAAAGGCACACGCTTAACTCGCGAGAACCGCGAGGAAGCCGTGAAGTCGTTACGGAAATGGGTCAAAATGGATCCGGCAATCGCGCCTGCAGGGTACGATCAGTATCGTGATTCTTTTCCTATCGATGGAAAAATTGCTGAGAAGGGTATCGGCATCGTAGCGGATCAGGAATTCGAGCAGGGAAGGATTAAAAGAAAAATCACCATCGATGATATGGTCGACCGTTCATTCATTCGGGCAATTGGAGGTAAATAGTACACTTCGGCTCAGCCACTTTCCTGGCATTCGGCAAAGGACAAGATCGGCCCGGCGAAGCTGCTCAATTTATGATCGCCGCCGGAACTTAAGTTGCATGAAATTGAAGCGCCGGTTCGGGAAGAGAGTTCCCGACCTGTTACCAGCCTCTTTTGCACAGCTTCTTGCACATCGTTGAGTAGTAAAAGCGAGACAGCAATCAGACAATGCGAACATTACCCAGCCTTGACGGCGGTTCAAAGGCTGAGTCTGTCCCCTTTCGATATGTTAACGTACCAGCTACTAGTGTCACGTGATCAACAATGACGCGCACCGATAAAGAGTTCAGTGATCGAATGGAACCATTGGGACGTGTCATCGGGCGGACGCGATATGTCGTGCTGTTGGCGGTCATCGCCGTCCTCCTGGTCGCGCTCTCACTTTTTCTACTGGGAACGATTTTGGCAATCATGGGCATCTGGGAGGCATGGGCAGCTTTGATTCACGGCCGGATCGAAGCCACGGATTTAACCATAGAATTTCTGGAGATCGTCAGCGTCATGCTCAAGGCGGTGTTCTTTTATTTAATCGGTGTCGGACTTTACAGCCTGTTCATTGCACCGCTGAACATTGCAACCTCGTTAGGCGTAGAGACTCTAAACGACCTTGAAACCAAAGTTATTAGCGTCGTAGTCGTGATCCTGGCGGTGAGATTTCTGGAGGAATTCATTAGCGGAAAGCAGGCATTGGAAATATTGCAGTACGGCGGTGCGCTAGCAGTGACCGTGGGAGCTCTGGTTCTTTTTCAGTTTTATAATCACCGCGCCAAAGAAGATCAGCAAGCACACGGGTCGACTGAACAGTCGAAAAAAGATTTGTTCGAACGTGATCAAGAACATGACCAAAGCAGACCGGGTGAAAGGTCAGACGAACAAGACAGGCGAGGCAGGTAGCGTTTCACTCAACCGATCCGATTAGCCCCATGTTCGGTGGGCGAGCACCCGCGTCGTTGAAGCCATGATGCGGCAACCGTTGGAAGTATCTCTAACCCGAATCCTAAGCGCGGTTCCTGGGTGGTCAGCCAAGTCATGACCTGCGCCGACTTCCTGGTATTCCACCCGTTAATAAATTGGTTTGTGGAACGCTGCATGCGAATCAATGGAACCACCTTGTCTCGGCTACACTAAATCACGCTAAGGTGTATGAGAGGAGGTAAGCGCTCGACGAAGCTCAGGTCGTCCGTCCAGCTATAAACCTGACCCGGACGGCACTCCTCATGGGGCGACTTTTTCGGAGGGCTTAGGTTGTTGCAGTATCACGGCATCGCTTAGAAGCCATTTCCGGAGAGCGGGATTGGGTTTAAGTGTGTTTAATCTAGCTGCACCAGACAATAACAACAATAGGACGTGGTGCGCGAACGCGACGAGTAAGGCTATCACTGAAATCGCAAGCAAGATGAAAAGTAAACTCAGCGCGACTGCTAGCAACATGTTCGCGATGAGCACTTCCGAAACCCTCCTTATTCTTTATCGATTCGCGCCCGGAAGATAATCCACAGCTGAGCGTTGTGTCAATAGGCAATTCGTACATCGGTGTCTAGACGAGAAAATCTGTTACGCTTCGGTCAAAGCCATGTGGAACTCCCGGGGCTCAAACCCGCTGATAAGATTCATCCTGCTCTATGCCGCGATGTATGCGGCATTCGGTGTCGCTTCTCCATTCCTCCCTTCCTTTTTGAGTGCGCGAGGCTTGCCGCCCGAGCAGCTTGGTCTCGTGCTCGGCGCCGGCACCGCCGTCCGGTTGCTCACGGCGCCCCTGGCAGGCCGGATCGGCGATCTAATACAGGCTCTCCGCGTGGTGCTCGTCATATGCACCGCGCTGGCCGCCTCGGCGACGTTGGGCTATCTCGCGGCTCATGAAATATGGATTCTGCTTGGGGTAGGCCTGCTGCATGCCGCATCGCTGGCGCCGATTACAATCTTGGCGGACGCACTGGCCCTAGGATCTGCCACTCCGCCAGCGCATAGTGCGCGCCGGGGATTCGAATATGGATGGGTCCGGGGGACCGGTTCGGCTGCCTTCATCATCGGCACTTTGCTGTCTGGGCAGGCGGTGAGCGCATTCGGTCTCGACATGATTATCTGGCTGCAGGCTTTGCTGCTCGGCATGGCAGCTTGCGCCGGGATCTTGGTGCCGGAGCTGGTTCACCATCGCACAGCCGACGTCGTGCGATCACCGGCGGGCGGCATTCGTGTTCTGCTCCGGATTGCGCAGTTTCGGAATCTTGTGATCCTGGCAGCGATGATCCTCGGCAGCCACGCCATGCACGATGCATTTGCCGTGATCCGCTGGAGTGCCGCGGGGATCAGCCCTGCGACCGCGAGCCTGCTCTGGTCTGAGTCGGTTGCAGCAGAAGTACTGGTGTTTTTCGTGATCGGCCCGGCGCTGGTTGGTCGGTTAACCCCGGCCGGCGCGCTGGCCACGGCCGCACTGGCTGGCATCCTGCGTTGGGCGGTGGCGGCGCAGACAACTGATGTGATGGCGATGGCGCTGGTGCAGCCGCTGCACGGCATCACCTTTGCGCTGCTTCATCTCGCCTGCATGCGTTTGATCGCCCGCATCGTGCCCGAAGGTCTCGAAGGCACGGCGCAGGCGATCTATGGTACGGTTGGCATTGGAGCAGCCAGCGCGTTGCTCACCCTTGTCTCCGGCGCGCTATACGGACGCTTTGGTGCCGGAGGATTCTGGGTCATGGCTGCGCTGTGCTTGATTGCGTTACCGCTGACTCTGAAGCTAAGAGAACCCGTATTAGGCGAGAGTCGCACTCAATAATCGCTGCGCAGCGGATAATAGACAATCGTCAGGGTTGCGCCTAAATGGCTCGAATTCAGCGCGCGCAGGCACTGCGTTAATTACGACAACAGTAGAATTCGGACTCGTTATAGCGCTGAAGTCGTAGCGCAGCGTCTGCGTAGAATCTATGTGCGGGCACGACTCAGTGACTCAAATCAAGCGTCGTTGAAGCCAGCCAGCTTGCGGCCCGATCCATGTCGGTGAACACAGCGATATTAAAGTCGTATTTCGCAAGACAATTGCTCAGCACAACCAATTCCCGAAAATATTCGGCCCCTGGCGCGGATACTAATGCCAACTGGTTATCGCGCGATGAAACATCTGCGACGATGTGGTCGATTAGAACCGAGATTTCTGTAAACTCCAGTACGTAGTTCGAATCTCGCATGTCGATCATAACCCTACAGTTCGATAGTGGCTGAGTGAACCGGTCGACTCTGCGAAATATACGCCTGAATCCTTCCCACTGTAGCGGTCCTCGGCAGAACGCTATAACGTAGTTCCCGCCCTCCGGCCAACGAAGTAGCTTGATCTCTAGATTCATACCATGCCCGTCCAAATGCGTGCAGTAATTTCTTTTTTCATTTTTTCTTACCATTGGAACTTCCATTCAATCGGCTGAGAGCAACCAGTAGTGCTTCCGGCTCGAATGGTTTGTGTAGGAACGCACTGACGCCCAGGTCATACGCCTTTCGGTCCAACTCGGTATCGCCAAGCCCAGTCATAATAATGACCGGCGATTCGGGACTGATCGACTTGATCACAGCGGTCAGGAAAAAACCGTCGAAGCCGGGCATGACCACATCCGTTAAAACGATCTCGGGAGCTTGATTGCGAAAGATCCGCAATCCTTGAACCCCGTTCTCAGCCTCTATAGTTTTCCATCCTTCTACCCGAAGAAGTCTGCGGACCGCACGCCGTGCCACGTGGTCGTCTTCGACAATTAAGATTGTTTTCAATTTGGGTTCTGTCATTTTCTGTCCTTCCGTGACCTCTGTTGAGCAACACAGGTGCCAGTTTTCTTCGCTAGATTTTTCAGGGGCAAAGTTGAAAATACACAGTGCGACTATCGCCGTGCGGCTACACTAGTCGAAAGATGTGTGATTAACGCACGAAAGAGAAAAGAGTTTTTGCTATCGCCGGGCGGCGATAGCAGCGCGATTAAATTGCAGGCGAGCTTGGCGCTGTTCTGATGTCAGTTTGCAAACATCAGGCGTGATTTGATTCTTCTTGAACTAGCGTTGTTCGGTCTTGCGTGGGATATGCTCGATCAACGTCGGATGAAGACGCGCTGAATGAATGCCAAGGAGATTTTGCTGCCGCGTATACCGGACCCTTAGGACCTAAGCCCATACTTCTTGATCAGCCGGAACAGAGCATTCTGGTTCATCTTCAACAGAGCCGCTGCCTTGGAGATGTTGCCTTCGGTCAAAGCGACAGCGGTTCGGATCGCGCGCTTCGACCATTCCTCGGCGGCTTTATCTTTCGCTTCTTTGAAAGACAGCAAAGGAAAAGCTTCCCGGCTCCGGATCAAGATGCTCGACCTCAATTCGTGACGTACCCAAGGTCTTGCTGCGCAGGGCCGCTTTTTCCAGTACGTTCGCGAGTTCCCGCACGTTGCCGGACCAAGGACGGCTCACCAAACCAGCAAGCGCCTCGCCCGAGATGTCAATCGGTCTGTGGCTGCCGGTCCTGTCCTCGGTCTTTGCTCGCTCGAGGAGCGTGCGGGCGATGATCGGGATGTCCTCTGGATGGTCTCTCAACGCGGGCATGAATATACGGTGGATATTGAGCCGATAGTAGAGATCTTCACGAAACGTTGACGATCTTACCATCGCTTCGATATCGGCGTTGGCGGCAGCTATCACCCGCACTTGAACTTGCTCCGGCTTTTCGGCGCCAAGGCTCCAGATCTCCTTAGTTTCGATGGCGCGCAGGAGCTTGGGCTGCAACTCGAGTGGTAGCGACGTGAGCTCGTCGAGGAATAATGTTCCTCCGTTGGCGAGAGCGAAGCGTCCTCGTTTCCTGACATCGGCGCCGGTGAAGGCTCCCTTTTCGCGACCAAAAAGTTCGGATTCGACAAGGTCTTTAGGCAACGCTCCCATATTGACAGCGATGAAAGGGCCGTTCTTTCGTAGGGACAGATCGTGAATCGCGCGCGCGGCGAGCTCCTTTCCAGTGCCGGTCTCCCCGGTGATCAATACCGAAGAATCGGAACTCGCCGCTAAATCAATTTCCTGATAAACCTTTTGCATCAACTGGCTGGAGCCGATGAGATCACCGCGGGAGAAGCGAAATGCCATTTCCCTGAGCTTCAACGTTTCTTCGATCGTGCGGATATGAATAATCAGCTCTTCCGGGTCAAAAGGCTTTGTCAGATAAGCCCGGGCTCCCCGCCGCATCGCTTCAACGGCCGAGGGGATAGTGCCATAGGCGGTCATAATAACGACTTCAATTTCCGGCTTTCGGCGACGCGCTTCATAGAAGAGCTCCGTGCCGTCCATTCCAGGCAAACGCAGGTCGGTCACCAGCAAGTCGACATCAGGGATTTTTTTTAGAGCAGATTCTCCATCCGTCGCATAGTCAATATTCAGCGAGCAATTTTGAAAGGAATCTCGTAGAGCGTCGACTACCGCCGGGTCATCTTCGACAACCAAGGTTCTCATGTCTCCTCACACTTGGTGGAGGGGCAGAACGATGATGAAGCGCGCTCCTCCGTCCTTCCTGTTTTCCGCCGTCAGCTTTCCGCCGTAACTTTCACAGATCCTTCTTGCAATGGGAAGACCCAAGCCGGTACCGGTGGTCTTGGTTGTATAGAAGGCGTCGAACAGCCGCTCCGGCTCGGTGAATCCAGGTCCGTTGTCCTCGATGCTGATGACGATCTGATCACCATGCGTTTGCGCCGATATGTACAGGTCGTTATTGCTACCGAGCGCATCCCGCTCGTTATCGAGCAGGTTGATGAGAACTTCCTGCAATTCATCGACGTTGACAGAAACGGCGGGTAAAGAATGCGGAAGGTTTATGATGAGCCGCACTCCCTTGGCCGAAAGGCTTGCCTCGAACAGATCCGTAGCGGCGCGGATGACGTCGGCATAGGAGACGGACGTCGAATGGGCAGCGCGTTGCTTAAAAAAGCCAAGCATCGATCGGGTTGCCCGACCGATCCGATCCAATTGAGCCATCACCAGATCCAGCTTTTCAGTTGTCTCGGGTCGGTCGGCGAGCGTCTTTTTGAAGGTGTATAACCGTGTCTTGATCGCGAAGAGAGGATTGTTGATTTCATGGGCAATCGAGGCGGCCATTCGTCCGAGCGTCGCTTCTCGTTCGGCGCTGTCCAAGGCGTGCCTCGCTTTCACAAGGTCAGTGATATCTTGGATCGTCCCAGCTAAATGAACAACCCGGCCCTGGGCATTCTTTGTTGCTTGGACGATAGCATTGAAGTACTGCAACGGGCCCCGCGCCGGATCACTGCGAAACTCTTGAGTGAACTGATCGCCTGTTTGCACAACTCGCGTGAGCTGGTCCTCGATGAGATGACGGTCATCGGGATGCACCATCTCGAGAAATTGCTCAGGCGGCGGGGTTCCGCGCGTCGGGTCACAGTTGAGCAATCGGAACATCGCCGCCGACCACGAGACAGTTCGCGTGGACAGGTCCACTTCCCAGCTACCAAGCTTGGCGCGCTCTTGCGCGGCTCGGAGCTCTGCTTCGCTTTTGCGAAGCTCTTCGTCGGTGCGTTTGCGCTCGCTGATATCGCGTACGACGGAAAAAATTAAACCGACTTCGGGAAGCGGGAATGAATTCCATGCGAGCCAGCGATAAGAACCGTTTTGATGCCGATAGCGGTTTTCAAAACCTAAAACCGGCTGCCCAGCCAGCAGCGAAGCTCCAGCCTGTCCTGTGGCGTCGCGATCTTCGGGATGGACATAGTCCAACCATGGTTTGCTCAACAAGTCGCTTGCCGACCAGCCCAGTGTACGTGTCCATGCGGGATTGACTTGTTTGAAGCAGCCGTCAAAGCCCGCGACGCAGAGCGGATCAAGCGACAGGTTGAACAAGCGATCGCGCTCCGCCTCGGCCTGCTTACGCGTTGAAAGGTCTATTCCCACTCCGAGTAGATGAGGCATGCCGTCGATGTCGATAGTTAAACCAGTAAAGTAGTAGGGAATGCGTGTTCCATCCTTGGCGATGAATTCCGCTTCGGCCTGCGATCGGCCGGTCGCAAAGACCTCCTCAATCCGTTCCTCAATCAACTCCCGCTCAGGGCCGACGAAAAAATCCAGCGGGCTCATGCGGGCAATCTCGCTGCCCGTGTAACCGGTCACCCGCTCGAGGTTTTTGTTCCAGCGCCGGAAGTGGAACTCTTGGTCATAGCAATAGAAAACCCCAGGCAGGCTGTCTAGAATAGCGTCAGAGAAATCCCTTTCTTTTAGAATACTCGCCTCGGCCTTTTTTCGCTCCGTGATGTCTAAAACCACCCCTTCCATACGATAGGGATTCTGCGCCGCGTCATAGTCGCCACGTCCGAGAGCGACGATCCAACGAACTGTGTTATTGCTAAGGCAGATGCGGTACTCACATTCGAAATCCATCCTGTTCCTGAGTGCATCGGTGACTACCCGGGTCAAACGTTCGCGGTCTTCGGGGTGGACCAAAGTCAGAAACTGATCGTAGGTCATAGGAGTAGTGTCAGGCACTCCGAAAATCTCGCGGCATCTCTCTGACCAGATGAGTTCACCTGTACCGAGATTCCAATGCCAGGTGCCGAGTCGAGCACCGGTTACTGCCAGCCGTAGCCTCTCTTCGCTGCTCTGTAAGCATGTGCGTTCGCTTTGTAGCTCGCCGGCCATCCGGTTAAACTCCTCCGCCAATAGTCCCACCTCGCTGCTAGATTTGACCTTGGATCGATGCGAGAGATTGCCGAGAGTGAGCTGTGCCACATCGCGGCTCAACTGCCGTAACGGATCGGCAGTTATTTTGGAGAGCCACCAGGCAAGCGCCAAGGCTAAAATGGAAGTGAGCGCGGCTAAACTGACAAAACGCCAAGTAGCATCGCGCGCCGCTGCCAGTGCCGTCTCCGTTGGGATGCCGACGTAAATAATCCACGGCGCCCGCCGCGCGGTCGTGTACGAAGAGAGGCGGGTAATGCCATCGAACGCGATGGTTTCTGCGCTAAACTCGCGCTCGACTATGGCCCGTTGAAAATTAGGGCTCGCGCCGAAATCCCGCCCCACCCATTTTTCCGGCTCTGAGGAGCGAGCCAGAACAATTCCCTGCTCGTTCACTAATGTCATAACCGAGCCGGCGGGTAAGCGCTCAGGTACCAGCAGTTGTTGGAAGCTCGTCAATCGGGTCGACATCGAGACGACGGCCCTGAGCGAGCCGTCCGGAGCGAGAATGCTCCGCGCCAGGATCAGAACCCAGTTCTCCGATGTACGCGAAACGACGGGTTCACCGATCGCCAAGCCGAGTGCGACTGCTTCTTTAAAATATTTGCGATCGGTCACTTTGATGTTTTTTCGCTCCTCGGGTGAGGCGGTCGACGAATTCAACATGCGACCGTCGGGCGTCAGCACCGAGATGCTGTGGAAATAACTTGGCAGCCCGGATTGAATCTGCGTGAGTTTCGCGTCGTTGGCGGCGACCGCGCTGAGATCGTTTGACACGATCGCTGCGACAGCGTGAAGGAGAGACTCCATATTACTGAGGTGATCATCGACTCGCGAGCTTACGAGCCGCGCAAAAGCGAGGGAATGATCGAGAGCAGCGCGCCGGTAATGGCTTCTCTCTTCTTTGGCAAGATGCAAGTTGAGCGCTATGAAGGGAACTGTCGCAACCAAGACCAGGAGAATGAGTCGAGCGTGTATACTACGATAGAAAGAAACCACTTGCATCGTTCGCTGTCTCCGCCGGCTTAGCCCGTTATTTGAGCTTCGACGGTCCAACAGCCGAAGCTTGTGCGGCTACGCAAGGACCGATCTGCTCTGAACGCGGCGTTTGTTGGATCATCAGGTTGAAGAAGAGCCGGCCCGACTTCGTAGCGAAGACACTATCCGAACCTCAGATACCGTGTCAATTTTAGTTTATGAGACGCCCGGCCGTAGATGATGCGGAGAGAACAACAATGGAGCCCACTCCCGGCCTAGTGGGCTCCATTGTCGGGGGAAGAGCCCCAACTTTTGCGCAAGCCGAGTATCGCGGAGTCGCTTTAGAGGAGCTTGACGTATCTATTTCATTCGGTGTAATTGCAGATCTGCTACATTTCTGTTGACACCCGTGAAGTCGATATCAGAGAAAAATCTAAATCTCCCGCGCGGGCACGATGGGTGCGTTTAAAACGCAGCCAAGACGCGCACGGGTTTCCTTGGAGTTTTAGTGGCGCCGATTACCGGAGTTTTGATTTTCGTTTGTCTAGCACGCAAGCAGCTGAGCGGGTACAACGACTGCTAGCGGACGAAAATCGCTCGACCCGGCATGCACAGCCTTACATTGTTTCCAAAGCGACCGAGGCTGAGAAGATTGTCGAGTATTGGAAGAATACAGGCATGGAACGTTTTCAAAAGCAGGTCCCGTTGATTGAAGTAGCGCAAATGTACATCGCCCGCGATCAACGTTTCATATGGCTCTATACGCCCCTGATTTTGTTGATCCCAATCTTCCAATCGGTTGTGATGAATTCGAGCAGTGAAGCTCACGAAGGGGAATTATGTTGAATCCCAAAATGATTGCGACGCTATTCATCGCTGCCGGTCATTTTCTACTAGCCATGCCAAGGCTCGATGCGGCCGATACCGCGCTTAAGAAGCTCCGGATCGGCTATCCGTCGCATAGCGCCAGCATGTATCCGATCTATGTTACCAAGGAAGCTAGGCTGTTGGAAAAATATGGGCTAGACGGTGAGATGATTTACGTTCAAGGGGTGCAGATGGTGCAAGTCCATGTTGCCGGTCAATTGGATGTGACGACGACATCCGGCTTGGTTACCTTGCAGTCGTCGGTTTCCGGAGCGGATCTGATACTGCTGGCAAATTCTATTGACATGCATCTAATGAAGCTCACCACGCATTCCGGCATCAACGCTCCAGCCGACCTCAAGGGGAAATCTATCGCCGTGACACGCTTCGGCTCTTTGACCGACCTGATCGTGCGCCCGCTGTTGGTGAGCTGGGGATTGGATCCGAAAAAAGACGTGACACTTTTGCAGATCGGCAGCCAGCGCGATATTGCCACGGCGATAGCGCTCAAGAAAGTTGACGCCGGCGTGCTTTCCTTTCCCACGTCGTACTACGCCGAGAGAACCGGTCTCAAGACGCTCTACGACTTTACTGAATCCGGTAGCGAAATACCGACGACTACTGTGGCAATCAGCCGAGAATATGGCAGAAAAAACCGGGACTCGGTCCTGAGATTCTTACGAGCCTACCTCGAGGGACACAAGAAATTATTCACCGATCGCGCTTTAAGCATACGCGCTCTCCGGCAATACGGCGGCATCGCCGATGAGGAAACTCTGGCTTACACTTATGATCTTTTCAGCACGAGAATCGTGCGCAAGATCCCGACGATCAGCACGCAGAGCGTCGACAATGCGCTGAAATTACTCGCTGAGACGATGCCTAAAGCAAAAGAACGCAAAGCCAGCGAATTCATCGATTCCAGTTACATGGAAGAGCTGGAGCGCACGGGCTTCATCAAGTCCCTATGGCCGTGACAGATTGGCGGCGTGCGCATCCTAGTTGGCTGATGTTATAAGTTTGCGATTCTCCGGGGCTGGATAAAGAAAGTCGTGGATTTCCTCTGCTGAGGGTCCGACCAGACCAATGGTTTCACGCGTGGTGTCTGGTGCCATCGGCTGTTCATTGCTCATGACCATATCTTTGGGTTCAACAGCCGCTTTATCGGCTGGCTGATCCTCGGCGGAAATAACCGGGAAAACGCTTAGCAGGAGAGCTAGAAAGCAGCCGCCAGATAGCAACGTAGTGCGGCGCTTTTGGTATTTCGTTTTCACTTTCTCCTCGTCCCGAACGCAACTGGAGCGATTTCTCTCAACGTGGAGTTTTGTCTTTGCTAACCAACCGCAATTTCAATACCAGAACTCGGAACCGAGACGACCAATGCGAATGCTTGGAAAACAACGCTAATACAATGCATGGATGTATCTCAGATAGGCGTGCCTCCGCTTTGAGTTGACGGCACTGTCCACTCAGTTCACGTAGAAAGCAATCGATCCAGCGAAGCGCGCATCCATTTAACAATTGCTAGAACTCTCTCTTTCCAGTTAGCACGACAAAAGCCGCCAGCGGCCGCTCACTTCGAAGTGACCAATTGAACCGACTGTGGTAGGTTATGGTGTTTTTGCGGCAAGCTTCGGAGACCCACGGAATGCCAGAATCAGCCTCGGTTCGAGATAGTATTATCGCCGTGCAGTCAGGTTCGGCAGCCGTTCGTTTGCGCGAGGCGCGCCGGTTTCTGGACCAGTTCGAAGCCGGCTCAGAGGTGCTTCTCCTCGGCGCATCCCGCGGTTCGGTCGACGATCTCGCGCGCGCGATTGCGAACGAGAGAGGCGCCACATTTGGATTGCATCGACTCTCTTTCACCCAGTTCGCGGCCCGGCTGGCTGCCCTAGAACTTGCTTCTCGCGGGCGGGCTCCCACGACTCCTCTGGGGCACGTAGCGGTTGCGACCCGGGCCGCGTTCGAGGCCGGCAACGACGACGCGTTGGAATATTTCTCGCCCGTCTCCCACACGCCGGGTTTTCCCAAGGCGCTGGCGCGTACCCTGCTCGATTTAAGACTTGCTTCTGTAGACGGCGGTGATCTGGTCCGGCTGCCACGCAGCGGAACTGATTTAGCCGCCTTGCTGGATCGAGTCGAAGACCTTCTGAACGAGGCTGGGGCCAGTGACCGGGCCGCATTGTTCGAGGTCGCGACCGTGGCGGTGGGCTCGCCTGTGATTGGCTGGCCGCCGATGCCGCTGCTGCTGCTCGATGTTCCGTTCCAATCTGAAATCGAAGCTCGGTTTCTCTGGGCTCTAATCCAGCAATCGCCACGCGTGATGATTACCGTCCCGATGGGGGACGTGTCTGCCGTCAGTCAACTGGAGAAACGCGGCGCCCGGCTCCAGAATATGGCGGAAGCCGGGGAGAGCGATCTGACCCAACTTGCGCGTTATCTTTTTTCCAAAGATCCACCGCCAGAACGAGCCCGTTCCGGTGAACTGGTGTGGTTTTCCGCGCCCGGCGAAGGCCGCGAATGTGTGGAGATAGCGCGCCGTATTCTGAAAGAAGCCGATTGCGGTGTACGCTTCGATGAGATGGCAATCGTCATTCGCCCGGCGCAGCAGTACACCGGACTACTGGAGCATGCTCTCACCCGGGCCGGGATTCCCGCGTATTTCGAGCGTGGCACGCGACGTCCCGACCCCGCAGGGCGGGCCTTACTCGCGATTCTCAGTTGTGCAACCGATAATTTCTCAGCCAAACGCTTTGCCGAGTATCTTTCGTTGGCTCAAGTGCCATCGCTGGACGATTTCGGCAAGGTTCCGGTGCGATCCGGTGATTCGACGTGGGTGGCCTCTCGCGATGACGTCTTCGGAATCCTTTCCGAAGCTGCATTCGATCAAGCCGACCATGGCGACATCGAAGACGATGAGGACTCGCTGACGGCCGGCAGCTCCAATGACGATCACGCCGTTATGGCCGGGACGCTCAGAGCGCCTTGGAAGTGGGAAAGTCTTCTCGTTGAATCGGCTGTCATCGGTGGCAGTGACCGCTGGGCGCGGCGGCTAAACGGCCTGGCTGCGGAATACGAAGTGAAAATTCGCGAGCTGACATCCGAGCAACCAGACTCACCACGTATTGCTCACCTGGAACGCGAGCGACAGAACCTTGCGCATCTGCGGAACTTTGCCCTGCCGCTCATCGAAACCATGTCTGCCTGGCCGCAACAGGCCGCGTGGGGCGATTGGATTCAGCGCCTTGAAGAATTTGCGCCGCAGGTGCTGCGGCGCGCCGAATTCGTGTTGCGCGTGTTAGCCGATCTACGCCCGATGGCTGCAGTGGGTCCGGTGACCCTGGCCGAGGTGCGCGCGGTGCTGGCGGATCGGCTGGCAACGCTGGAATTGGAACCGCCCGCGCATCGTTACGGCCGGGTATTCGTTTGCAGCGCCGATCAGGTGCGCGGCCGCGCCTTTCGGGTGGCGTTTGTGCCGGGATTGGCCGAGCGGCTTTTTCCTCAAAAGCTTCACGAAGATCCACTGCTGCTGGACGACCTTCGACATGAAATCGGCGGCGCGCTAGCCCTGCAAGAGGATCGGGCCGAGCATGAACGGCTCTTGCTGCGTCTCGCCGCCGGCGCCGCGGCCGAACGCTTGTATGTCTCGTTCCCGCGCATCGAAACGGTCGATGCTCGCGCGCGGGTGCCGTCGTTTTACGCGCTCGAAGTTATGCGCGCCGTGACCGGACGCATCCCGGACCATCAGACGCTCGAATCTGAAGCTTCAGAAGAAGCCAACGCGAGCCTCGGATGGCCGGCGCCGCAGCGTCCGGAAGACGCCATTGACGATTTCGAGCATGATCTCTCGGTGCTGCGCCTATTGATGCGCAGCGAAAAGGATATGAAAGGTCATGCCCATTACATGCTCCGCCTCAACGACTGTGTTCGGCGCTCGGCCAGCGAGCGTTGGGCGCGCGCACGGCAGCCATGGTCCTCCTATGATGGTCTCGTCCGGGTCACGGACGCCACCAAGCCGTTTCTCCAGTCGCAACGGTTGACGGCGCGCCCGTACTCCGTCTCGGCGCTGCAGAATTACGCGTACTGTCCTTATCGATTCCTGTTATCGGCGATGTACCGCTTCAAACCAGTCGAGGAGCCAGAGCCGCTCGAGCGCATGGATCCGCTCACGAAGGGGAGCTTGTTTCACGAGGTGCTGGCTGAATTCTTTCGCGCCTTACAGCAGCGGCAAATGGCAATGGCAACGACCTCGATGGATGCGGTGCTCGAAGTCCTGGACGCGACTCTCACACGGGTTGCGGCAAACTATGCAGAGCGGCTCGCGCCGGCGGTGGACCGCGTATGGCAGGACGAGATTGCAAGCATCCGCACCGATCTGCATATCTGGGCTCGCGATCTCGCGCACAACACCGGCTGGGAGCCCTGGCTATTCGAATTTGGCTTCGGCCTGCCTGATGCGCCCGAGCGTGATCCAAACAGTCGGCGCGAGCCGGTTATAATTGACGGGCGATTTATCCTGCGCGGGGCAATTGATTTGATCGAGCGAAAGCCCGGGACGAATCTTCTTAGAGTAACCGATCACAAGACATCGAAGAACCGCTCCGACCGCGGCGCGATCATCGGCCAAGGGCGGCAACTTCAGCCGGTGATCTATAGCCTCGCAGTTGAGGCCGCAACCGGTTTCACCGTGGAAAGCGCGCGCTTCTCATACTGCACGACTGCGGGCGGATTTACTGAACATAGTGTCGCCATCAATGAGCGGACTCGAAGGATCGGCATTGAAGCGCTGGAGATCATCGACCGAGCCGTCGAGCTTGGCATGTTGCCGCCGGCGCCGGCCGAGAAGGCATGCGCCTATTGCGACTTCCTATCCGTATGCGGTCCGAACCAGGAGCGCCGCTCGCGGAGGAAATCGCGCAAGGAGATCGCCGATCTGATCGAGCTGAGGGGGCGACAATGACGCTGCCGGGTCTCGCTGATCAAGCCGATCGCGATCAGATTGCTACAGCGCTGGACGATACCTTGATCGTCGAGGCCGCCGCCGGCACCGGCAAAACCACCGAGCTGGTGCGGCGCATTGTGCGCGTCATCGAAACGGGCCGCGCCGAAGTGACCGGGATCGTCGCCGTTACTTTCACGGAAAAGGCCGCCGGCGAGCTCAAGCTGCGCCTGCGCGAAGCTCTCGAAGAGGCAAGACGAGGATCCGCCAACGGTTCCGCAGAGCGCCGCCGGCTCGACGCGGCGGTCGGGAGGCTCGAGGAAGCGCAAATCAGCACCATTCACGGATTCTGCGCGGATCTTTTGAGAGAGCGTCCGATCGAAGCGCGGATCGATCCGTTATTTAGAGTACTCACCGAGACGCAGGCGGCGAGCATGTATGATGAAGGATTTTACCGGTGGATCGAGACTCAGCTCGCTAATCCATCGGAAGGTGTCAAGCGCTCGCTACGGCGCGCGGTGTTCGCCGGTTTCGGGATTCAGACCGACGGTGGTGACGGTCCCATCGATAGGCTGCGGCGGGCAGGCTGGGAGCTGATCCAATGGCGTGATTTCGAGGGCGACTGGCAGCGACCAACGTTGGACCGCTTATCGCGCATCGACGAACTGGTTCAGCTCTTAGATGGGTTCACCGAATTGCTCGAACCCCCCGGCGATGCCCGAGACGCACTGTACGCCGACACTTGGGCGGCGAGGAAACTCGCAGAAGAGATCCGGCGAACCGAATCAGTGGCGCCGCGGGATTACGACCGGCTCGAAGCCGGCCTTATCGAGCTTAGCCGCAATCGTAACTTTAAGGATGCGCGAAAAGGGAGCGGTAAAAACTACCGCATCGGAGTCCTGCGCGAGAATGTTTGCCGCGGGCTTGAAAACCTGTATCAGGCTCTGACCGAGTTCAAAGAGGATGCCGATGCCGATCTTGCCGCCGCACTGCGCGACGAACTGCGTGGCTGCGTTAGTGCCTATGAAGCCGCAAAAGCCAAGGCCGGCGCCCTGGACTTTCTCGATCTCCTGCTCAAGGCGCGAGATCTCATCCGGGATAACGCGGAGGTGCGTTCCACCTTTCAACTGCGCTTCAAGCGCATCTTTGTGGATGAGTTCCAGGATACCGATCCGCTGCAGGCTGAGATCCTTTTGCTTCTGGCTGCCGATGATCCGGCTGCGACCAACTGGCGTGTAACTCGCCCGGTTGTCGGCAAGCTCTTTCTAGTCGGTGACCCGAAGCAGTCGATCTATCGCTTCCGCCGCGCCGATGTCGGGATTTATCGCAGCGTTTACGAGATGCTTCAGGCGGCGGGCGCCAGAAGGGTGACGTTGCGGACCAGTTTTCGCGCGCGTCCGAATATGCAGCGCGCCATCAACGCCGCCTTCGAGCCGGTGATGACCGGCGACGGCGACGTGCTGCAGCCGGCTTATGTGCCGCTCGAGCCGTTTCGTCCGGAATCCCAAGAACAGCCGTCCATGGTCGTGCTTCCCGTGCCTGAGCCGTACGGCTATCGGAGACTTTCCAATGCGGCAATTGAAAAGTCGCTTCCGGATGCGGTTGGCGGTTTTATCGATTGGCTGATTAACGACAGCGGCTGGAAAGTTGCCGAACGGCCGGCCACCGCGAAATCGTCTCTGGCGCCAACTGCGGCGCGGGGTTTTCGGCCCGGCGAGATCGAGCATCTCGTGCCGATCCAGCCGCGCCATATCTGCCTGCTGTTTCGCCGCTTCACCAGCTTTGGCGAGGACATGACGCGCCCTTACGTGGAAGCTCTCGAAGCGCGCGGGATTGCCCATCTGCTGGTCGGCGGCCGGTCATTTCACAATCGCGCGGAGATCGAGACCTTGCGCGCCGCGCTGGCTGCCATCGAGTGGCCTGAAGATGAGTTATCGGTATTTGCAACTTTGCGCGGTTCGCTGTTTGCGATCAGCGACGAGGAATTGCTGGAATACCGCCATCGCATCGGCCGTTTCCATCCATTTCGCATCCCGACTGAGTTTCCGGCAAATCTTGCCGTTATCGTCGAGGGTCTCAAATTATTGCAAACGCTCCATCGCCGTCGCAATCGGGTGTCAGTGGCGACAACGATTGCCTCGCTGCTCGAGGCCACGCGGGCGCACGTCGGCTTTGCGCTGGAGCACGGCGGTGAACAGGTGCTTGCGAATGTTGCGCACGTCATCGACTTGGCACGCCGCTATGAGGCCGAAGGGGGCATCTCGTTTCGCGGCTTCATCGAGGCGCTACGCGAGCAGGCCGAAAGCGGCCAAGCCGGGGAAGCTCCGATCCTTGAGGAGGGCAGCGACGGCGTGCGATTGATGACGGTGCATAAAGCCAAAGGGCTGGAATTCCCGGTCGTGATCCTCGCCGACATGACTGCGAAGCTGCGCGCGTCCGCCGCTAGCCGCTATCTCGATTCCGAGCGCAACGTGTGCGCGATCCGACTCGGCGGGTGCGCGCCGGCCGATTTGCTCGATCACGAAGACGATGAATTGCTGTGCGATGAAGCGGAGGGTATCCGCGTGGCGTACGTAGCGGCAACTCGCGCGCGGGATCTTCTGGTGATTCCGGCGGTTGGCGATGAGGAGAGAGAAGGCTGGATCCAGCCGCTCAATACAGCGGTCTATCCTGGGAAGGAGGCGCGGCGTCAGCAGGTTCAAGCGCCCGGATGTGTGGAGTTCCAATCCAAAGATTCCGTATGGGTCCGGCCCGGCGGCAGCGCGGCTAGCGCGAGCACGGTGTGTCCTGGCCTGCACGTTTGTAGGGGAGGAGGCCCTTCACAGATAAGCGAGTTTTCGGTGGTCTGGTGGGATCCACGCGCGCTGAAGCTTGGCGCTGAGGCGCCGCTCGGTCTTCGCCGGCCGGAGCTGATCGTAAAAGACGTCGCGCCGGCGATCGTCGACTCAGGCCTTGCCGCTTACACTTCTTGGCGCGAGCGGCGCCAGCAAGCCATTGCCGCCGGCAGTTATACCTCGGTGGCACCGAGGACTGTCACCCAGGCGGCGAAGAGCGGCGACGAATCAGCGCCCGACTTGAAGCTGCCGCATGTAGAAATTATCGAGCTGCCGCGCCCAGCCAACCGGCCGTCGGGACGACGTTTCGGCACCCTGGTACACGCCGTTCTTGCGAGCGTCCCGCTGGATGCTGATGTGAACATCATTCAACGTCTCGCAACCATTCACGGCCGCATTCTCGGTGCCCCGCAGGACGAAGTCGATGCTGCCAGTGAGAGTGTGCGGGTTGCGCTGGCGCATCGAGTCTTCGAGGATGCGCGCCAAGCTGCTCAACAAGGCCGTTGTCGCCGTGAAGTGCCGATCGCCTGGCGCGATCCTGACGGCTTGCTCATTGAAGGTGTAATCGATCTTGCCTTTGAGCATGCCGGCGGCTGGACAGTGATCGATTATAAGACTGACGAAGAGTTTCGTGGGGATGAACCCGCCTATCGGCGGCAAGCGGGGATGTACGCAGCCGCGATCAACGCGGCCAATGGTGCGCCAGTTGCGGCGTTGCTAATGCGAGTGTAACAAATGCCAATCCAATGTATTGCAGGCAAAGGATTCAGATCAACTGGCTGAGATGGCGGGAGGCTGCAAGGTTGATGTAGATTTTTTTTCCACGTCGCCGTCCTGATGTTTTCCCGAGTAGCAATTTGACTACTAATGCGGTGACCGAGTCCAAGTTGTGCCATTCTGCCATTCGATCCGGTCGCGCTTGACATCGCCTCTCAATCCACCTTCCCAATCGAGAGCGCGAATATCGCCATCACGGACTGTTTGAATTCGGCTCGTTTGACCGCGTTCGTTTCTCGCTTGAAGACCGTCGCGGGACGACACAATTTCAACCCGTTTGTCGCGCGCGCCATTGAAATACCAGGTCCCGGTTAGATCGCGGCGATGAGACGGATCGCGCGTCCACGTCGACCCATTAGCCCATTCGATGGTATCCCGTCTGATATGCCCGCGCAGTCCGCCCTCCCAGTCCAAAGCCCGGACATTGTTGCCGCGCGTTTCCAAACGACTGGTTGCGCCATGTTCGTTTCTAGCTTGAAGGCCCCGGCGCGAGGTGCGGATCTCCACAGGCTTATCGCGCTCGCCGTTTGAGTACCATTTGCCGAGAAGGTTGGCCTCACGCCTGTCGGGTCCACCTTTTTCGTACGGCTGTGCAGAAACCAGAACGGGAGCGGCGAGAAGAGCTGTGAGCAGACCGGCATAGAGTAATTTCAAATGTCTCATCTAGACCTCCTTCAGAGATAAAGCCGCATACTCTGACTATTCTCTAGAGAACATTCGGCCAAGTTTGGTTCTGCACGGCGACGTCCGTCTACGGATAATGGCGGATTGGTTGGTGATCCGAACAATAGTTTTGAGGTTGAAAGCATGCTCATACGCTCCGCGCCGATTTGGCTTGGTAACTCCGATGAGCGGTGAGCCGGATGAATGACGGAGCGGTGGATTACGTGTGCCGTACCGAAGTCAACAGCAGTTCCACCCAGCATAGCGAATCTGATTGTGCCATGGATCGATTCCGAGCTGATTGCCCACCGTGACATCGGAGTTACCCCACAAGCTCTAAGCGCAAGGAAAATGCCACAGTAAAATCCGGTGTACTTTGGCGGTCGTTTGATGTTGAGGAAGCGCTGCGGCGTCTACTTTTGGGTTCCTCGGGCGACGAATCAGTACGACACCGGTAAAATCCCAACAAAATTGCCGGGCAAAGAACCCTGTAGACAACCGCTATCGAACAGCAGTAAAACTCAGAAAACTTGAGATCCGGCAACTTGGAGCCACAAGGAACGGGCTCGCCATCGCGCCGTCCCGGGGGGGCGAAACCGGAGTGATTTAGTCCAAGAGGCTCCGGCGAAAGTTAAAAGTTGAAAGTGTTAATGAAATGCGCATCTTTATGTCAGAGCGAAATTGTATTTCAATGATCTCTAAGGGCAAGAATGCTATGCATGCGGAGAAGACGTATGGCGAAACTTACGTTTTTGCTCGGTTTGTGTGGGTCCGGTAAGACCTTTATTGCTGAACGGCTCGCTACACAGACAGGAGCGGAGCTCTTCAGTGATTTTCTGCGGGACCAGAACAAGAACTTCCCTGCGCTTGTAAAGAATCTCAGCGGCGGAGTCGACTGCATTATAGACGAGTGGAAATATTCTATTCCCAGATTCCGGGACAAGATCTTGGCGGATCTGGTAAATGTACCCAATCTCGAAGTGGAGTGGATTTGCTTCGTGAATGATCGCGCCAGCGCGGATTGGAATGTTGTTCACCGAATCAACAAAGCCGATATCGACGGACATCTCAGGATCAACGAGTTTCTTTCCGATGTATACCAGTACCCTGCACAGGCTCAGATCTTGAAAATTACGCGCATCGATGCGGGGTGAACAGTTCATCCCGTTGTGTCTGCTTGGATCTGGCGGTCTTGTGTGTTCTGTTTCATGCAAGCGATAAAGCGCATATGATCAAGCCCGCAGCGAATGAGTCAGGAGGTATACCATGGACGAACTAACTGCATTAGCCATCTTGGCGAATACCCTTGAAACTTGCCTGAATACGGATCTGGCCGCGTCTGAAGTCTTTGCCGCTCTTAGTTTTCTCGCGGCGCGTGTTCCGGTAAAGTGGCCTTTCATGGAATTTCGTCAAGGCTTGGACAGCGGTGATGAAATCGTTCGTCGTCAAATTCTCAACTCTGCGTTAGCCGCGATCAAGTTACTCCTCAGGGCTCGGCAACGATAAGCAGTGCTACGCCTCATCGTCGGGTCGTTGCTCGAGCGTTGAGCATTTTCGGGTACAAAGTCTCGGAGAATAAACTAATGGAAAATTGCAAATGCACAGCGCGGGGGCACGGTCACCCTGACAATCAATGCCATAATATCGCTGACACCGCCGACGGCTACTGTCAAACATGCTCCGAAAAAATCGGTAAGGCGACGCAGGAATCGGAACGGTCCGGGCCCAAGTCACCGATGGGGCAGTAGTCTTGCCGGCGTGGCGGAGCGTTGCCCGCAGAGCATCTTCCGCGGTTGAGGTAAATATCAATTTCGGCTTTGTAAGGTAGCGCTACAGCATACAGGATCGATAAAAGAAACTGCCTGCCGGTTGGCCGCTGATGAACATGCGCGATGAGCTGCGGCGTTATCGAATCCAGCGTTTAGCGATATCCAACTCGTTGCCAGTTTCTTTATTCCGTTTTACCAAACCTTCGATTGACTAATCACCCAACCCTCTGTTATTCCGGCAACAGATTCCGCGGCTGAGATTTTTCACCGCTTTGCTGGCGTATTTCTATTCGAAACCTGAATTTGGAGGTGGTCATCCGCATGTGGCGTTTTTTCACTCGAGTTGTTTCGATTGTTTGTGTTTTTGCGATCCAACCTGATGCCGGCTTCAGCCAAACCCGCCCCAAAGTTGTCGTCGGCTATGCATCGATGAGTACCGTGGCAACGACGCTTTGGGTGGCGCAGGAGCGGGGGTTCTTTGCGAAAAACGGTCTCGATGTGCAGGCGATTTTTATCCCTGGATCGCCGACCTTGATTGCCTCGCTCAATACCGGCGACGTGCACTTTGGCTATACCGGCGGAACAGCGACCTTGGGCGCCGCGGTGGGCGGCCTCGATATCAAAATGATCGCCGCCTTTGCCAACCACGTTCAAACCGATCTCGTAGTGCGGCCGGAGATCAAAACGCCCGCCGATTTACGGGGCAAGCGGATCGGCGTCACCAGCATCGGCGGCACCGGCTGGATGTCGGCGATGCTCGGCCTCGAACAGATCGGTTTGAATCCTGACCGCGATAAAATCTTGCTTGCCGCTTTCGGTGATCAGCGGGTGATCACCCAGGCGCTTGAGACGGGCACGATTCAGGGCGCGTCCCTGGCCGGCGTTTTCGGCCAACGTTTGAAACGCGCCGGCTATCATTTCATGGGCGACCTGGAAAAAATTCCGCTGGTCGGCACCAGCATCGTGGTCAGATCGGACTATCTGGCGAAGCAGCAGTCGATTGCGCGTAACACTCTAAAAGCGATGATCGAGAGCCATGCTTTTGTTCACAATCCCGCGAACAAGGCTGCGGTTATCGAAATCACCTCGAAAAAGCTGGGCATCACCGATCCGGTTGCGGCTAACGACGGTTATGAAGATTACCTGCGGCGCACCGATCGCAAAGCCTCTATCTCCATCGAAGGCGTGAAAAATATTCAGCGCTTCATGAAGTTACGCAATCCCAAGATCGCAGATGTCAATCTCGAGCGTTTGATCGACGAAAGTCTTTTACGCGAGCTCGAGAAAACCGGCTTGATGGAGCAGTCGTCCCCGGGGGAAACGGCTCGCTGACAAATAATTAATTCGGCTTAGGTTCGCAAAAGGAGGAACAATTATGGCGATCGATGGAATGAAAGTGATCGATCTCGACAGCCACCTGGTGGGTGACTTGGAGAGTTGGGATCAAACAATCGAAGGAAAATACAAAGAATTCTTGCCGCGTAAACTGCCGACCAAAGACAACGAAAGGCGCAAGACTCTCGTCGGCAATCAGATCATGATCGGCTCCGAGCTCGGGCGTCAGAAGGCCGAGAAAAAAGAGTGGGTCACCCCGAATGATCTGACGGCGCACGGGCGGGTTCGCAACATGGATCTTGACGGCATCGATGTCGCCGTACTTTCGCCCAATTCGCCGGCCCTCGATATTTTGTGGTTTGTCGATGATCCGGAGTTGGCGGCCGCTTATGCCCGGGCGCAGAATAATTACATGAACTACTATGCTTCGCAGCAACCGGGGCGGCTGATGTGGGCTGGCGTGATTCCTCTTCAGGATCCTAAGGAGGCAATCAAGGAACTGCACCGGTCGCGCGAAATGGGCAGCAAAGCGCTCAATGTAAAAGCCACTCCGATTCCCGGCAAGGAGTGGTGGAATCCACACTTCGATCCGATCTTCGACGAGCTGGAAAAAACCAACACGCCGATTATTTTCCATGATACCAAGACCGGTTCCATGGGCCACGAGCGCTTCGCTGACAATTTTTTCTTCTCACACATGGTCGGTCGCACCATTGAAAGCATGGTCTGTTTAATGATCTACCTCTGCGGCGGCGTGATGGAAAAACACCCGGATCTGAAAATCATTTGCCTCGAAACCGGCGCGTCGCAGATGCCGTGGTGGTTATCGCGGATGGATGAGCATTGGGAGAAGCTGCCGCACTTGGTTCCTTGGCAGAAGCGCAAGCCCAGTGATATTTTTAATGAGAGTGTCTATGTCGGTTGCGAGCCATTCGAAGACGGGTTGTTTGAATGGGCGGTTGAATATCTCGGCGGCGATCGGCTTGTGTTGGCAACCGATTCTCCTCATTGGGATTCGTCACAGCCGGGGCAGGTGACCGGTCCGGTGGCTAAGAGCACTAAGATTTCCCAAGATAACAAGCGCAAGGTCTTGGGGGAAAACGCCATCAATTTATTGAGGCTCGGCCTTTGACGAGCCGTCTTATCAGATAATCGTCGCGACTCACCGGCGGGGTGAGGCGCAGAAGCTAAAGCGGTGAAGCGTATCCGTAAAGAAAGGAGACTGCATGACTAGGTGGCGAATCGCTGTTGTCGTGATCTTTGGTTTCCTGAGTGCTCCAAGCCAATTTTATGCCGCAGCGGCAGGCAAGCAGGTGGTTATCGCTCATGCGGCGATGAACGCGCGAGTCGCGCCCCTCTGGGTTGCCCGCGAGCGCGGCTTTTTTGCCAAGTACGGCGTCGAAGCGGATACCATTTTCGTACGCGGCGCACCGACTCTGGTGGCAGCCATGCAGTCGAACGAGATTGACGTCGGCTACACCGGAGGCACGGCTGTGGTGGGGGCGGTCGCCAACGGCGCCGATCTGAAGGTTCTTTCAGCGTTCACCAATCGCATCACTTACGATTTGATGGTGAAGCCCGGGATCAAACGACCGGAGGATTTACGCGGTAAGATATTCGGCATTCAAAGTATCGGCGGCACCGTTTGGATGGGAGCCATTCTGGCCTTGGAGCACTTAAAATTGGACGCTGAGCGTGACAAGATCAATATTATCGCTGTCGGCGATCAGAATGTGCTGGCGCAAGCGCTGGAAACAGGCACTATCGACGCGACGGTATTGGACGGTGTGCAAAGCCGTCGCCTAAACGCTCTGGGTTTTCCGACGCTCGCCGATTTAAACAAAGCGAATCTGCCGATTCTAAGCTCCGGCTTCGTCATGCGAGAACCCAATTTGCAGAAAAACCCACAGTTGGCGGAAAATCTGATGAAGGCGGTTATCGAAGGGGCTGCGTTTTCTCTATCGATATCGCAGAAGCCCAGCACACTAAAGATTTTACAAAAGTATCTTCGAATCACTGAAAAGGACGCCGAAGAAGGCTATCGAGATCTGGTTTCGGGGACGGACAAGAAACCCTATGCTGCACCGGCGGGTGTCACCAATGTCGTTCGATTGATGAAACGAAGTAATCCAAAGGTTGAAAAAGTTAAACCGGAACAACTGATCGATGACCGGATTTTAAAAAAACTCGATCAGAGCGGCTTCATCGACGAAGTGCTGGCCAAATACGGAGTGAAATGATCGAACAGATGAAAACTTCGCGTCTGCTTCGTTGCGCTTGTTCGTCTCACTCCAACGTACTCGATTCCGTAGCCTCCATTCGGCGAAGCAGCGCGCGCCTCGCAGCTGAATGTTTTGACCTGCTCACAACTGCAGATCACACAGGAGTACTAATCCATGTATATCGACGGCGATACTCATTACTGGCCATTGCGATTTATCGATAAAGTTTCTCACCCGGGAAAAGGGCATGTCGAAATTACCGATGATACCGGCGACTATCTTCGTTACGGCGATGCAGTGCCGGGCAAAGTCGCAACTTATTATCGCGACGGTAAAAAGATACATTCGTTCAAAGAAGGGCGCTGGAGCATCCCGCTGCGCGCTGAGTTCATGAAAAAGGACGGTTTTGATATCCAGGTTTTGATTCCCGACAATCGGCCGTTGATTTACGAGTGCGATGCCGAGCTCGGTCGGCAGTTGGCGCGGGCCTATAACGATACTGTTGCCGAAGATATTCAAGGCGATGACCGGTTCATCGGCGTTGCCTGGATTTATTTGCCGGACATCAAGGAGTCGGTAAAGGAGCTGCGCCGCGCGGTGAAAGATCTCGGGCTTAAGGCGGTAAAGCTCAACGGCGGTTGGGGCGACAGTGATCTCGACAATGAGGTCTTATGGCCGCTTTACGAAGAGATCGCGGCTCTCGATATACCGATCCTACTTCATCCGGCCGCCCGGGTATTCGAGTTGCAGCATAGCCATCCCTGGCTTGTCGGCAGCGAACGGTTCGAAGGTTATCAACACTTCCCCACTGCGCTAGGATTTTCATTGACCTATATGGTCAGCGCTTCGCGATTGATATTTGGCGGAGTACTGGATCGCTTTCCGACGTTGAAGTTTGCTTTTTTTGAAGGCGGCATCGGCTGGGTGCCGTGGTTGATGCACACGCTAAACGCCCATACTCCAAACGAGGCGGGCGTCTCGGTCGCCGTGCAACAGTTCTTCGAGGGAAAACAAGCGATCAAGAAACCGCCGAGCGAGTACTTCAATCAATTCTACATCGCTGCGGTATCCTGGGAATCCTACTTAGCCGAGACGATTAAGGGTTGGCCAAATCACAACATTATCATCGGCAGCGATTTTGATCATGGCGATGCCGTCGCCACTTGGCCGAAAACGGTTGAAGTGATCAAGGGAATGAAAGAGTTATCGGATCAGGACAAGGAACGGGTTCTCGGTGGCAATGCGATGCGCTTATTTGGCATCAATGGCAATGGCGCACGGAGACAAAAGGCTCAGGCTCGTAACTAGATTCGGTTTTGTCACCGAGGCTTTTGGAGATCAATTATCCTGGCTCATCCACTCGTCTGTTAGACGTCTGTTCAACTGCTGACATATCGAATCGCCCGGTCTGATGGCTCGGCGGTCCTAACGCTTGACGGGCACTGTTCGTGAGCTCGCGGAAACACTCGCTCGAAAGCGCCTGAATTGACAATGAAGAGGGCATTGGATAATGATTTTGCATAAATATTTCATACATTCGTGTAGGAGGAGTCGATGGCAAAGGATCTTAGGACGTTTATCGAGGATTGCCAGCGTGAGTTACCCGGTGAAGTGATTCACATCAAAAAAGAAGTAAATCCAGCAAACTATGATGTCACTGCGATCATCAAGCATCTCGGCGCGCAAAAGAAATTTCCGATCATTATTTTCGATAATCCGCTAAATCTCAACGGCAAAGTCGGTCCGATGAAGCTTACGATGAACTGCGAAATTTCCCAGGGGAAAACGCAGATCGCCTTGGGCATGCCTAAGGATGCCAGCCGCCCGAAAATGGCTGAAAAATGTCTCGAGATGGAAGAGCATCGAATTCCTCCTAGCATTGTCGACAGAAAAAATGCTCCTGTTAAGGAAAATGTCATGGTTGGGAAGAACGTTGATCTTTACCAGATACCGATCATGAGACACCACGAGATGGACGGCGGGCCTTACATTGTTCTGTCGACGATCACCAAAGACCGGAAATCGGGAATTTACAATTGTTCGTATCACCGCATGGAGGTCAAATCGAAGAACTCCACGGCTCTGTATGCGTCGCCGCGCCACTTATGGAAAATCTACAAGGACTACGAGGAGAACAACATGGAGATGCCGGTCGCGACGGTCCTCGGCCATCATCCGGCGTATCACATGGGCGCATGCTACAGCGGTCCGTTCGAAGTGAGCGAGTATGATGTTATCGGCGGCTATCTCGGCGAACCCTTGCGGTTGGTTGCTTCGGAGACTTTCGGCGAAGATTTGCTCATTCCGGCCGATGCCGAAATCGTTATCGAAGGCGTGTTGAAGCCCGGCAAGCGGGTTGTCGAAGGACCCTTCGGCGAAGCCCCGGGTTATCTGGGTCCGCAGCGTTATACTACCTGCGTTGACTATGAAGTACGCGCCATCAACTACCGCAATGGCGCGATGTACCAGTCGGTCATTACACCGGAAGGCGACAAGCCGTGGATGGATTTGCCGCGGGAAGGTGCCTATCTGCGCCGTTGCCGCGAAGCCGTTCCCGGTGTGACGGCAGTCTGTAAGCAGGGCCGACACGCGCACTACAATGTGTTTATTTCCATGAAGAAGATGTCCGAAGGCGATCCGGGACGCGCCGCCGCCGCCGCATTGACTTTCGACCACACCAAGAACGTGTTCGTGTTCGACGATGATATCGATGTTTTTAACCCTACCGACATTCTTTGGGCTATCGCCACCCGGGTACAGCCACACAAGCAGATCAGTATCCTGCAGCCGTTGTTCCGCGGCAATTTCTTGGATCCTTCATTGTTGGATGAGATCAAAACCTCGGGCATGATCGTCGATGCGACCAAGCCCCTGGATCGGCCGTTCTCACCGGTGTCCAAATGTCCTGACGAAGCCATGGCCCGCATCAAGCTGGAGGAATACGTGCCCGGAGAAGTCTTGCAGCATATTCCGATGGATCGGACGACTTACTGGGCGTAATCGCAGCAAACTAGAAGTAATTATTTATCCAGCTTATTGAGGAGGAATCATGGGCCAGGCGGTTGAAGTGACGTGTCCGACGTGTAAGAAGACCTTTGTTGTCAATCCGCACATGTTGGGATCCGGTATGAACTTTCATTGTCCGTACTGCGATCTTTATTTTCCGGAAAAAGATAGTCCAAAAATCCGCAAGTAATGGTGAGGCCGCGGTGTAATCAACACCTGGCCTGATATTTTAGTTCTCGATCATGAACTATACAGAAACATTTTCCATCGCCGGTAAAGACGCGCACCGTGTTGATGGTATCGAAAAGGTGACGGGCAAGGCCGTCTACACCGGAGACATTCAGCTTTCCGGGATGGGTTACGCCAAGATACTTCGCAGCCCGGTCGCCCATGCTCGCTTGCTCAAGGTGGATGTGTCTAAAGCCAAAGAATTGCCTGGGGTCATCGCCACCCTGACTCGCGACGATATTAAAGAATTCAATTACAAATACGGGGCAACCTATAAAGATCAGTCGATTGTTGCCGTGGACAAGGTCAGATATGTCGGCGATCCGGTTGCTGCGGTAATGGCCGAGGACCCGGCAATTGCCGAAGCCGCTTTGGATCTTTTTGATGTAGAGTACGAAGAGCTGCCGAAGGTGACCAACATCGAGGAAGCGACAGCACCAGGAGCAATTCAGGTGCATGAAGGCGATGTCGCGCGAGCGGAACTGCGCGGCTCGACTTATGGAGCGCCAGCGAGATTCAACGGTACCAACATCTGTTATTATCTAGGCTTCGGCCGGGGCGATGTCGATAAAGCCTTCGCGCAGGCCGATCACGTTTTCGAAGACACCTTCCGCTTTCAAAAAGTACAGCATTACTCTCTCGAAGCGCACATCAATATCGCCAGTTATGACGGCGAAAAGTTGACCGTATGGGCGTCGTGCCAGGATCCCTTCACGCTTCGCGATCATCTGTCGGGAATTTTCCGCCTGCCGCTTAGCCGCATTCGTGTCATCGTGCCTTACGTGGGCGGCGCATACGGCGGAAAGTTGTACGTCAAGGCCGAGCCAATTGCCGCAGCTTTGACCTGGAAGACTCGGCGGCCGGTAAAGCTGGCGCTCTCCGTGAATGAAAGTTTTAAAACTGTGACGCGTCATCCGGCTCGGGTCACGGTCAAGACGGCGGTTAATAAAGAGGGTCGATTGTTGGCGCGCGAGTGTCAGATTTTTATGGACACCGGCGCATACGCCGACGCCGGGCCGCGGGTTACACAAAAAGCGGGTTATCGTTCGCTCGGTCCCTACAAGATTCCCCACGCCAAAGTCGAAGCTCATGGAGTTTACACCAACACCGTTCCCGCAGGCGCTTTCCGCGGATTTGGCGCGTTGCAGGTTACTTGGGCGTATGAATCACAAATGGACATGATGGCCGACCGGCTGGGCATCGATCCGCTCGAGTTTCGCTTGAAGAACTTGCTCAAGAAGGGCGATCTCTATACCGCTGGCGATACGCCGGTGGATTGCGATCTCGAGGAGGGGCTGCGCAAAGTCGCCGAAACCATCAAATGGCAGGAGCGCGACACCAAACCCAATCGAGCCAAAGGACTTAGCTGCTGCATCAAAGACGGCGGCGGTACTTATAAGGTCGCCGGCGCCACCGTCAAAATGTCGTCCGATGGCAGTGTCGTTCTATTAACTGGGACCGTCGAGATCGGACAGGGCCCGCGCACCGCGTTGAGCCAGGTTGTCGCGGAGGAGCTCGGCCTCAGCCTAGATCAAATAACGGTTGCCCAACTCGATACCGATGTTACTCCTTACGACATTTCCACCAGCGCGAGTAGCTCGATGGTGGTGATGGGCCTGGCGGTGCAGCGCGCGGCACAGGATGCCAAGCGTCAACTTTTTCAGTGTGCCGGCAAAGTTCTCAAGCAGAAGCCTGAAGATCTGTTTATTCAGAATGGCGAAATCCATTCGCAAAACGGCCAAAGCATCAGTTATAGCAAGGTCATCGTTGATTTTTTCGGCAGCAAAGCCGGAGAGATCATCGCCAAAGGGTTGTATAAAGACAAACGAAGCAAAAAGGCGGTTTTGGGTTCCACCGCCACTTTTTGGGAAATAGGCTGGGGCGGTGTTGATCTCGAAGTAGATACTGAAACCGGCGTTGTTCGCCTGCTGAACTATGTTTCCGTTTGCGACACAGGCAAGGCGATCAATCCCGATCAGTGCATCGGCCAGGACGAAGGCGCCGTGATGTTCGGCATTGGCCACTCGCTAATGGAGGAAATGGTTTACGAAGATGGCCAATTGTTGAATGGTAATCTGGTGGATTATCGGGTGCCGACCTTCCGCGATCTGCCGGATGGTTTGCATACTATCCTGCTTGAGAATGGCAATGGCCCTGGGCCGTTCGGATCAAAAGGCATCGGCGAGGGAGGCTTGCTTCCTGTGGCGTCGGCGATCGCCAATGCGGTTTCGCGCGCGGTGGGCGTGAGAATTCAGGATTTGCCGTTAACGCCGCCTAAGATCTGGCGCGCCTTGCAATCTAAAGCGGCCGTTCAATGAGGATGAATGTGGAACTGAATTGAAGACCTGTGGTAGAGGAATCGGATAGATCATCAATAGAATACCCAGCTCTTACTAAGGTCTACGAGTGTAACTTAACGTTAAAATTACAGGCTCGAGAACCGCACCGCAGCTTCTACAGGTCGCTAGATTTTTATCGCTGCGCATCGCCTCGCTCGCTTTTGCCACCGCATCTGAAGGATCATCGAAGCGCACATCGGTCTCATAGAGACTCTTCTGGCATTCTTCGCAAACCCAGATAAAAAGATCCTTTTCGTCTGGTCGTGCGTTTCCTCTCGATCACAAACGTCCAAGAGCCTTCGCGCCGCCTCGGCGAGTGGGGCACTCTTGCGGGCATAAGAAAAAGATCGCCGGTCTTGAGTACCGCGAGCTCCGGCTTGCCGTCGGATAAGTAGTGAAGATTGAGTTCGCCTTCGAGTTGATAGAAGATTTCATCACCGGGGTTGATATGAAAGTCTTTGCGCCGGTTGGGACCGCGGGTAACGAAGGCGATGAAATCCGAATCATTCCAGATCACCCGGCGTTGTCCCCAGTTGTTGCGGTTTTCGTCGATCCATTGCTGTAAGTTAAAGCCTTTCAGATGGGGGAACATACAACCTCCTTGGCCGCAGTCGAATATAGAGTTGAGGCCAACCAGGAATCAAGAGCAACCATGGGAGCACGAAAACAGCGGCGGATCGCGCTAGAGCAAGGGCGCATCGGTTTAATTTCCGACACCCACGGATTGGTTCGACCGGAAGCTCTCGCGGCGCTTAAAGGGCGTCGAGCTCATCGTGCATGCCGGGGATATCGGCAAGCCTGAAGTGTTGGATTGCTTGCAAGCCATTGCACCCCTGGCAGCCATCAAAGGCAACAACGATACCGCACCATGGGCGCGGCACATTCCCGAAGCGCTCGATCTGCTCCTTAACCACACAGGCGTGCGGGTGATCCATAATATTCATGATCTAGAAAATAAGTTGCCGGCCGCGGGTGTTCAGGTCGTGATCAGTGGCCATTCTCATAAACCGTCGATCGTGAGACGAGACAATGTGCTTTTTGTAAACCCCGGAAGCGCCGGGCCGCGACGTTTCAAACTGCCGGTAACCGTAGGGCTGTTGTTTTTGCAAAACGCTGACGCACAGGCGGAAATTATTTGCTTGCTGTAAGCTTTAACTCTTGAATATGGACCCGTTTATCTCGCAGCCGCATTTTCATCGTTGACTTTGGCCTGATGTCAGGCGATAAATAGCAAATCCTTTTAAACCGACCCTGTGAGATCGGTAAGGGAGCCATGCCGATAGTTGCACTTCCAAGATTTTCCGGATTCTTCGGGCCTCCTCAGCGCGATTGAGGGGGTCTTTTTTTGTTTATGGCGAGCGAGAAGCAAATCGTCCTGACGACGCAGGAGTTGGCCAAAGCGATCACTCGCATGGCTCATGAGGTGATCGAGAAAGCCGGCGGTTTTGAAGAGTTGACGCTCATCGGCATACGTTCCCGCGGTGTGCATATCGCTCGGCGTTTGGCCCGTAAGATCGAAGAGCTTACCCAGCACTTACCGCCACTCGGTGTCATTGATGTGACTCTTTTTCGTGATGATAAGACGCAACCACAAGTTTCCGCTGCGCCAACCGCGGGTGAAATCTCGGTCACGCTGGAAAACAGGATCGCCATCCTAGTCGACGATGTTATTTTTCGCGGGCGGACAATCCGCGCGGCCCTGGAGGCGGTCGAGCGTCTCGGCCATGCCAAGCGGATCATGCTGGCGGTTCTAATCGATCGCGGCGCGCGGGAGTTGCCGATCCGGGCCGATATCGTCGGCAAGAATATCGAAGCCTCGGATTCGCAACGAGTGAACGTCTTGCTCGAAGAGTCCGATGGCATTGATCAAGTGATTGTCACTCCCTGGAATCCAGCTTGAGGAATCGAACGTGACCACGGCTAACCTAATTTCCATCGCGGACCTCACCAACGATGAGATCGAAGAGATTTTCGATTTGGCAGACGCATCCGACAAGTTGCGCAGTAAAAGGGTCGGCAACGGCAAGATCATGGCCACTTTGTTCTATGAACCGAGTACTCGCACTCGTTTATCGTTCGAATCTTCAATGCAGCGGCTCGGCGGCACTGTGATTAGCTGTTCGGATATGCAGGCTTCGTCGGCCGCCAAGGGAGAGAGTGTCGCGGATACCGCCAAAGTAGTCTCGAGTTATGCCGACGTCCTGGTGGTTCGGCATTACTGGGACGGCGCAGTCCAGGCTGTGGCTGAGCACGCCGATGTTCAGGTGATCAATGCCGGGGACGGCGGCCATGAACATCCGAGCCAGACGCTTTGCGATCTCTATACCCTGCGCAAGGAGAAGGGCGAGCTCAAGGGTCTCAACGTGGTTATTTGCGGCGATTTAAAAAACGGCCGCACGATTCATTCTCTGGTGTATGCATTGGCCAGGTTCGGCGCCAATGTTGTGACTCTTGCAGCCAACGGAATGGAGCTGCCACACTACGTTCTGGAGCGGTTGGAGCGTGAGTTTCAGTATACCTTAGCGCCGGTTGCCAGCGACGATCTGAGTGCCGTGGTTACCGAGACCGATGCTTTCTATCTCACCCCCAAGCAGCCGCATCAGCTGGCTTTGTTTACCGCGCTGGACAGCACGATTCAGACGCGGATTACGAGTCTGGTATCGGGATTGCGCTATGACGCTTTTTACATGACGAGAAAGCAAAAAGAGCGCATGACAAACTCTGCGGCGGCGGGAGACTATCCCACCATCGGATCTAAATTTCTCAGAGAGCAGCGCTTCAAAGACACAGTGGTGATGCATCCCTTGCCGCGGGTCGACGAGCTTTCGCCGGAGCTTGACAAGGATCGGCGCGGTATCTATTTCAAGCAAGCCGCGTATGGGGTGCCTATTCGTATGGCGCTGCTACATTTTCTCTTTGAAAAAAGGCGCCGAGCAGGGATCAGCAACACGGCAAAAAGCTCGGTGCTATTCGAAAGCCCACACCCGATCGGCCCGCATTGTCCTAATCTCAAGTGCATTACTGTCAACGAGCCGGGTTCGACGCGGCTTCGTTTTGAACTTCAATCCGAAGGTCCGGCCGGCGCATTGATTTTGCGATGCCTTTACTGCGACCACCGCTTCAAAGTGCAGCTCGTCGGTCAAGCGACGTCAAAGAAGTATTGCGCCTACGATATCGCGCTTGCGGATAACATTGCGCGTTGGCTTAAGAACGGTGAACTGGCGATCTTCGATTCCATCAAGCAAGCTGAAGAGCTCGGCTACGGACCTTACAAGAGCGGTCCACGCCGTGCCATTATGGATCAAGCTGAAGTAGATTCTGCAATCCAGCAGATAAGCGCGCAGATATTGCATGATTGCGCCGTTCCGGACCGCTTGCTGATTGTCGGCGTTAAAACCAACGGATCGATGATCGCCCAACGAATCGCCACCAATCTAGAACGAGCACAAAAGCGAAAATTTGAACTGGCCGAGCTTGAAACTTATGGAGCGGGCGAAGACCTTCGCCGCGTGTTTCCCACGGATCCCGAGTTAGGACCGATCCAATTGCGCGATCGATCTATCATTCTAGTTGATGACGTCATTCATACCGGACGAACGGTGAAGACCGCCTTGAGCATCATTTTTAGATCGGGGCGGCCTCAATCCGTGCGTCTGGCGGTTTTGATCGACCGCGGGCATCGGCAGATTCCGGTTAAGCCTAATTACGTTGGTAAACATATACCCACCGCAGACCACGAGCGCGTGCGTGTTCATTTGCGTGAACGGGAGCCCGATGGGGAAGATAAGGTGCTGGTTTATTCAATCATTAACCCAAGCGAGAGCCGCAGCTGATTATAAAATGCGCGATTTTCTATTATGCTTACCTTTCAATTTTTATTTTGATTTATCATTCTTTTACATGAGGTTTTTCAGCAGACGCTGGAATGGGAATCCATGCTAAGAAAAGCAATATTGGCCTTGGCCGACGGCCGCTCTTTCGAGGGCTCGTCTTTTGGAGCCGAAGGTGAAGCGGCGGGGGAAGTCGTGTTTAACACCAGTATGACCGGGTATCAGGAGATTCTCACCGACCCCTCATACGAAGGCCAGCTCGTGGCCATGACTTATCCGCAGATCGGCAACGTCGGCATCAACCCGGAGGACGTGGAATCCCACAAGCCTTTTGTCAAAGGTTTCATCGTCAAAGAGTATACGGCGGTGCCGAGTAATTGGCGCGCGACACAGCCGTTGCATGTTTATATGCAGCAGCACGGCATCGTCGGAATCCAAGGGATCGATACACGTTCTCTGGTCCGTCATCTGCGCGATTGTGGCGCCCAGGTGGGCGTGATCACAACCAGCTCCCAGAATACTGACGAGGCGATTGCAAAAGCCAAGGGTGCTCCAGGACTTGAGGGCCGAGATCTAGTGCGCAACGTGAGCTGTGCGAATGCCTATGAATGGCATCAGGGTTTGTGGCGATTGGGTGAAGGATATCGTAAGCCGCCAGACGACTCACGGCGAAAAAAAAATGCCACGGATCGGGGACGCTCTGCTGTCCCTGTGCGTTCCGTTGTGGCTTACGATTTTGGTATCAAGTACAACATCTTGCGAAATCTCGTCGAGAGCGGGTGCCGGGTAAGAGTCGTTCCCGCCCATACTTCCGGAGAAGATGTTTTGGCCTTAAACCCCGATGGCATATTTCTGTCCAATGGACCGGGTGATCCGGATGCGGTGTCTTATGCCAAAGACAACGTCCGCAAGTTGATCGGGAAGAAACCAATTTTCGGTATTTGCCTCGGCCATCAAATTTTGGGTTTGGCCCTGGGTGGCAAGACCTACAAACTCAAATTCGGTCACCATGGCGGTAATCAGCCGGTGATGGACTTAACCACGCGTAAAGTAGAGATCACATCGCAGAACCACGGTTTCGCCGTGGATGCCGATTCTTTAAAGGGTTCGGTCGAAGTTACCCATCTCAATCTTAACGACAACACCGTGGAGGGCCTGGTGCATCGAGATCTGCCGATCTTCTCGGTGCAATATCATCCCGAGTCGTCACCCGGGCCGCACGATGCCAACTATCTTTTCAAACGCTTCATCGAATTAATGGACCAGCACCAGAGTTAACAGCTCTCCATGCCGAAACGCACTGACATCAAGTCAATCCTGCTGATAAGTTCAGGTCCGATTATAATCGGCCAGGCTTGCGAATTCGATTATTCCGGCACACAGGCGCTCAAGGCGCTTAAAGAAGAGGGCTATCGGGTCATTCTCGTCAACTCCAATCCTGCGACCATCATGACCGATCCGGAGTTCGCGCATCGAACCTACATCGAGCCCATCACCACGGATATCGTCGAGAAGGTGATCGCCAAGGAGCGGCCGGATGCTCTTCTGCCCACCTTGGGCGGACAAACCGCGCTAAATCTGGCTATCGATCTGGCGGAGAAGGGGGTGTTGGCACGTTACGGCGTCGAGATGATCGGCGCCAAACTGGAATCGATCAAGAAGGCCGAGGACCGGGACCTGTTCAAGGAAGCGATGAAACGGGCCGGTTTGGATCTGCCGCGCAGCGGCTACGCGCGCAGCATGCGCGATGCCATGCGCATTCAGAAGCGTCTCGACTTCCCAGTCATCATCCGCGCCTCACGCACGCTCGGCGGCAGCGGCGGCAGTTTCGCCTTTGGCCCGGAGGAGTTCCAAGAGGTGGTGCAAGCGGGCTTGAGCATTTCACCGGTGCACGAAGTGTTGATCGAAGAGTCGATCATCGGCTGGAAAGAGTTCGAGCTCGAGGTGATGCGCGATCATAAGGACAACGTTGTGATCATTTGCTCCATCGAAAACTTCGACCCCATGGGTGTGCACACAGGGGACTCGATCACAGTCGCGCCGGCGCAAACCTTGACCGACAAAGAATATCAGATCATGCGCGACGCCTCGTTGCGCGTGATTCGAGAAATCGGCGTCGAAACCGGCGGTTCCAATATTCAATTCGCGGTCAATCCGAAAGATGGCCGCATGGTGGTTATCGAGATGAACCCGCGGGTATCGCGAAGCTCGGCGTTGGCGAGCAAAGCAACCGGTTTCCCCATCGCGAAAATCGCCGCGAAGCTGGCGATCGGCTACACGTTGGACGAGATCCGCAACGACATCACACGGGAAACGCCGGCTTGCTTCGAGCCGACTATAGACTATGTCGTAGTCAAAATTCCACGCTTCACCTTTGAAAAGTTTCCCCAAGCCAAAGATTTACTGACGCCGCAGATGAAGTCCGTAGGCGAAGCCATGGCGATTGGGCGCACCTTCAAAGAGTCGCTGCAAAAATCCATGCGTTCTCTCGAGATCGGTTCCTTTGGCTTTGAGCCTCGGATAGACCTATCGCTTGATCGACGTGATCAGGCCTTGAACACCGTTCGTGAGAAACTGAAAAATCCGAATTCACAACGGCTATGGTACTTGGCCGATGCGTTCCGGCTCGGCATGCCCGCCGAAGAGATCTATGAGCTGTCCCGTATTGATCCATGGTTCGTCGAAAAGGTGCGCGAGATCGTCGCTACCGAGGGCGAGATCGCGGCGACATCGCGGCAAGTTGAATGAAGTCAGCAGCGAGGCGATGCGAGATTGGAAACAGATGGGCTTTGCCGATGCGCGGCTTGCCAATCTGACGGGAACGACTGAAGACGAAGTGCGCCGTCTACGAAAGTCTCAGGGTATCGAGGCGGTATTTTGTTCGGTGGATACTTGCGGCGCTGAATTCAAAGCGTTTACCCCTTACCTCTATTCGACTTACGAAGGCGAAGATGAATCAAAGCGGACGCAGCGCAAAAAAATCATGATTCTCGGCGGCGGCCCCAATCGAATCGGCCAGGGTATCGAGTTCGATTACTGCTGCGTGCATGCCGCCTTTGCGCTCAAAGAAGACGGCTACGAGACCATCATGGTCAATTGCAACCCGGAGACTGTCAGCACCGACTACGACACTTCGGACAAGCTCTACTTCGAGCCCCTCACCCTGGAAGAGGTTCTGAATATTGTCGATCGGGAAAATCCCGACGGCGTCATCGTTCAGTTCGGCGGGCAAACGCCGCTTAAATTGGCATTGCCGCTAGAACGCGCCGGAGTAAAAATAATCGGCACCTCGCCGGACAGCATCGATCTGGCCGAAGACCGCGAGCGCTTTTCCGCGCTGCTCAAAAGACTAGACATCAGACAACCCGATAACGGTATCGCGCGTTCCTATGAAGAGGCCTTTCACATCGCCGAGCGCTTGGGATATCCGGTGCTGGTTCGACCCTCGTACGTGCTCGGCGGACGGGCAATGGAGATAGTTTATGATGCGGAATGCGTTACGGCGCTACATGACCTATGCGGTGTCGGCATCGCCGGAGCACCCGGTGCTGGTAGATAAATTTCTCGATGATGCCATCGAAGTCGATGTCGATGCTTTAGCGGACGGGGATGAGGTCATCATCGGCGGGATCATGGAACACATCGAGCGGGCCGGCGTGCATTCGGGCGACAGCGCGTGTAGTTTGCCGCCGAAATCGATCAGCGCGGAGGTCCAAGACACAATCCGGCAACATAGCATCGCCTTGGCCAAAGCTCTCAATGTCCGCGGCCTGATGAATGTTCAGTTTGCCGTCCAAGACACAAATGTCTTCGTGCTCGAGGTCAATCCTCGGGCCTCGCGTACGGTTCCTTTCGTCAGCAAAGCCACCGGTATGCCTCTGGCAAAAATCGCCGCGCGGATCATGGTTGGCCGCAAGCTACGCGAACTCGGCGTCACCATGGAGGTAGTGCCAAAACACATTTCAGTGAAGGAGGCGGTCTTTCCATTTAACAAATTTCCCGGAGTCGATACTTTGCTCGGGCCGGAGATGAAATCCACCGGAGAAGTGATGGGGATCGATGCCAATTTCGGAGTTGCGTTCGCGAAAGCGCAATTAGGCGGCGGTATGCGGCTGCCGCGTAAAGGGCGGGTGTTTATCAGCGTGCGTGATGAAGACAAGAAAATCGCTGCGGCCATTGCGCAAAGGCTGCAGCACGGCGGATTTCGGATTATCGCAACGCGGGGCACCGCGGGTTATTTCAAAGAGCACGGCATAGCCACCGAGATCGTCAACAAAGTTCAAGACGGCAGTCCGCATATCGGTGATAAGATCAGAACCGGAAAGATTGCCATGGTGATCAATACGCCGGCTGATGCGAATTCGCAGGCCGATTCCTATGATCTCCGGCGTAGCGCGCTGGATTTTCAAATTCCTTACTTTACCACTATGGCCGGCGCGCAGGCTGCCACCGAGGCTATCGAGTATCTGCGCAACAACGACTTCGAAGTTCAAGCGTTGCAGGATTACCTCAATCATCCGCTGCCGTAACCGCCTTCATGAATCTGCCGCGCCGCCGCGCTATAAAATCACCGCCAACAACGCCGGGTAGCGCTTCATCGACGCAAGCGCGCCGCCGGCAGTCTTCAAACGCCGTTGCGTTATCTCAAAGGTATCGGTCCCAAGCGCGCCGAGCAGTTGGCTGCTTTCGGGCTGCAAACAGTTGAGGATCTTTTGTACCATCTGCCGTTTCGGTACGAGGACCGGCGCCAGGTTAAAAACATAGACCAAGCCATCGTCGGCCAAGAGGAAACCTTTATTGGCGCGCTGGCGGTAATTCAAAAAAAATACAACCTCGCGCCGGCGCTCACAGGTTTTGATTGGTCGATTAACTGATCAGAGCGGCGCCATGGGTCTTGTCTGGTATCGCGCGCCTTCATATTTGGTCAATGCTTTAATTCCCGGACAGTGTTTGGCCGTTCATGGCAAGGTCGAAGCGGGCATGGGCGGGTTGAGACAGCTTGTCCATCCAGAATTCGAGATACTCGAAGGCGACGATTCTTGGAAGGAGCCAAAGATTCTTCCTGTGTACGAGCATCCCGCAACAGTCCCGCTTTCGTTGATGCGCAAGTGGGTTAGCGAAGCGCTTACTGCCTATCGAGGCAATTTGTCGAGCCATCTGCCGCTGTCGACCATGCAGCGTCAAAAGTTGATCGACCCAACCGACGCGCTGGTTCAGCTCCATCAGCCGCCGGCGCAAGCAAGCGTGGCGGCACTCAATAGCTTTTCCTCACCGGCGCATCGCGCAATTATCTTTGATGAACTGTTTTATCTTCAACTGGGCCTGGCAATCAGGAAGAAGAAAAATCGCGGCAGCCGCGGCGTTCTTGTCAAACGTGGCGGCGAGCAATTGACGCAAAAAATGGCAGCGCTCTTGCCGTTTAAGCTGACCGGCGCGCAGCAACGAGTCTTGAGCGGAGATCACCGAAAATATGGAATCTGCCCAGATGATGCAGCGTTTGGTCCAAGGCGACGTCGGCGCCGGCAAGACTATGATTGCCTGGTTCAGTTCGTTGCGCGTCATTGAAAACGGATTTCAAGCCGTTTGGATGGCTCCCACCGAGCTTTTAGCCGAACAACATTATCGCAGTATCCAACCCTACGCGGAGAAACTTGCAATTAAAGCGAGGCTGGTGACCGGTTCGCTGACGGCCAAAGAACGCAACGCTGCTCTCGATGAGATCTCCAAAGGCGGTATTCAGTTGGTCATCGGTACCCACGCGCTGATTCAAGAAGGCGTGCACGTACCGCGCATGGCCCTGGGTGTCATCGACGAACAGCATCGTTTCGGGGTGGTTCAGCGCCTGGCCCTGCAACGCATTACCGGCCGCGCCGATACTTCGATTTCCCTCACGCGGACAGCCGCACATGCTGCTGATGAGCGCAACGCCGATTCCGCGCAGTCTGGCGATGGTGCTCTACGGCGACATGGATATCTCGGTTATCGACGAAATGCCGCCTGGACGACTGCCGGTAAAAACCAAGGTGTTTACCGAGTCACAACGAAAAACGGTTTACTTACGGGTTCTGGAAGAATTGCGCCTGGGCCATCAAGTTTTCGTTGTTTACCCGCTGGTGGAAGCCTCGGAACAACTTCAGCATGTTCGCGACGCCACGCAGATGGCCGAAAAGATGCGCCAGTCGGTGTTCAAAGATTTTGGCGTTGGCCTGGTACATGGTCGCATGGCTAGCGCCGAGCGAGACCAGGTGATGCGCGCCTTTCGCGACGGAAGCATCCGCGTCTTGGTATCGACCACCGTGATCGAAGTGGGCATCGACATCCCCAACGCCACGGTGATGGTGATTGAGCACGCTGAGCGGTTCGGCTTGTCGCAATTGCACCAACTCCGCGGCCGCGTTGGGCGAGGCAGCGCGGCGGCCTACTGTCTCCTGGTCAACCGTACGCCGAGAAATCCGGTTGCGCAGCAACGACTGCGTGTGATGGAGCGCGAGTCGGACGGTTTTCGCATCGCCGAAGCCGATTTGGCGCTGCGCGGGCCGGGCGAATTTTTGGGCACACGACAGTCCGGTCTGAGCGATTTTCGTCTTGCCAATCTGGCCCGCGATAGCCGCTTGTTGATCGACGCACGAGCCGAAGCGCAGATTTGGCTGCAAAGTGATCCGGAGCTCAAGAGCCGCGAGTCGCAAGAGATGCGTCGGATTCTGCTCCAGCGTTGGGGTCAACGTTTACAGTTGGGCGCTGTCGGTTAGCAAATCAGATACGTGATTAAAGGCCCGAGCCTTCCAGGTAGCTGGACACAGTCCGAGCGCGAAGCCGGCTCAAAGCAGGTCATGAAGCTTTTCGTTCCGATGCTTTCACCGTCCAGCTGGCGCCTTGATCGCGCAATTGCGATCTTGTTGATGGAGCAATAATCACGATTTCAACTGCCGACGAAACGGTTAGATCGCCGAAACTGCGTGTCTTTTTGGCGGCTTCATGTCAGAATTGGCGTGGTCTAAAGTTGCGCCAGAATGGCCGATGGCCTATAAAAGCAACGAAAGGTTTTTCACCAGAAACGAGGTAGCGTCGAGTGGAATTTCAGCGCATCAAGCGGCTGCCGCCGTATGTGTTTAGCATCATCGATGGCATGAAGATGCAGGCGCGTCACCGCGGCGAAGACATTGTTGACTTCGGTATGGGTAACCCCGATCTGCCGACGCCGCCCCATGTGGTGGCAAAGCTTATCGAGGCGGCAAGCAAACCGCAGAACCATCGTTACTCGGTGTCGCGCGGCATCTACAAACTGCGCGTGGCAATCTCAGATTGGTATCAGCGGCGCTACCAGGTCGATATCGATCCAGATGCCGAAGCCATCGTCACCATCGGCGCCAAAGAAGGATTGTCTCATTTAGCCTGGGCCACCATCGATCCCGGCGACGTGGTGTTGTGCCCCAGCCCCACTTATCCGATTCACCAGTATGCGGTGGTTCTGGCCGGAGGGGATCTTCGTTGCATTCCGCTGATTACCAGTGAGGACTTTTTCGGCCATCTCGAAGAAGCCATCAAGCAGACCTGGCCCAAGCCGAAAATGTTGATCATCAGTTTCCCGCATAATCCGACCACTGAAGTCGTCGAACTGGACTTTTTTGAGCGCATCGTCCAATTTGCCAAAGAGTACGACCTAATCGTTGTACACGATTTGGCGTACGCCGATCTCACATTCGACGGCTATCGAGCGCCGAGTTTTCTGCAGGTACCCGGAGCCAAGGAGGTTGGGGTAGAGTTCTTCTCGCTTTCCAAAAGCTACAACATGCCAGGTTGGCGCGTCGGTTTCGCCGTCGGCAACAAAGATATCATTCATGCGCTAGCGCGGATCAAAAGCTATCTCGACTACGGGATCTTCCAGCCGGTGCAAATCGCGGCCATACAGGCGTTAAACGGACCGCAGGATTGTGTCGAGGAAATTCGCTCAATGTATCAAAAACGGCGCGACTGCTTGATCGATGGTCTCGTCCGCGCCGGTTGGCCGATCAGAAAACCGAAGGGCACGATGTTCGTATGGGCCGAAATTCCCCAAGCCGCGAAAAAAATGGGTTCCATCGAATTTGCCAAATTTATCCTGCAAGAAGCCAAAGTGGCGGTATCCCCCGGCATCGGATTCGGACAGTATGGCGACGATCACGTCCGATTCGCCTTGATCGAGAACGAGCATCGAACTAAGCAGGCGGTTCGCAACATCAAGCGCGCTCTCGGTAGATTGCTGGATTAGCGCGCGCTTAAAACGGCTCAGGCGGAACTCCAAATAGCTTTCATACTTCGATGACTGCACGGCGTAAAATAGGCGTCGGTTTGTTGGGTGCCGGCGTCGTCGGCGAAGCCATTCAGGACGCTCTTCTCGGCGGATCCCAGGGCAGAGTCGGCGATGATTTGGAACTCGACGTCCGCAAGATCTACACTCGCAATCCCAATAGCAAAAAATGGTTCAAGCATCGTCCCGAGCTCTTCACCTCGCAAGCAATCGAGGTGATTGACGATCCTACAGTGGAAATCGTCATAGAAGCGCTGGGATTTCAGGAGCCCGGCGATCTCGCGATTTTCCGTGATTACATCCTGCGCGCTTTCGAAAACGGAAAATCGGTGGTGACCTCCGATAAAGCGGTACTGGCGCGCTATGGCGCGGAAATCTGGGCAGCGGCGCAGCGGAGCGGACGGCACTTGCGTTTCGAGGCTTGCGTTGGCGGGGGCATTCCGGTCATTCGATCGCTCACTGAAAGCTTCGCGATCGAAGAACCCGAAGCGGTCTTTGGCATTGTCAACGGCACCTGCAATTACATCCTGTCGCAAATGGAGAAGACCGCCAAACCCTATGCCGAAGCGCTCAAGGAGGCGCAGCAGAAAGGCTATGCTGAAACCAATCCGACGGCGGACGTAAGCGGCAGCGACGCCGAAGCCAAGTTAATGTTATTGAGCTCGGTGGTCTTCGGGCTTCAACTGCAGCCGGGTACCACGTGGCGCAAGGGTATTGAAGATATTCATGCGGTCGATTTTCGCTACGCCGGACGAACCGGGTCGAGCACGATCAAACATCTGGCGGTGGCAAAGCGAATCGGCTCGTCGGTTCAGGTGTTTGTCTCTCCGGTTTTGATGCCGCGCGGCAATCTCCTCGCCGACATCGATGGCGCAACTAACGCAATCTGCTTTAATGGCAAAAAAAGCGGCGGCATACGTCGGGATCGCGATTGCGACTATGTGCTGGTCGGTCCCGGCGCGGGCGGTGGTCCGACGGCTGTCGCCGTACTTGGCGACGTCTGTGAATTGGCGCGAGCCCAACAGGCGTGGTTTACCGGCTTGCCGAGCCTGGTGCAACCGGGAAGACTTGCGCTGCAGCCGCAAGACGATATCGATGGCTCTTTCTATGTTCGTTTTATCGTCAAGGATCGACCTGGCATCGTTGGCGATATCGGTCAAACGTTTGGCGCTCTTGGAGTAAATATCGCAGAGATCTGGCAGCTCAGACACAGCGACGACGAGCGGCAAGCGTTGGCCCTCAGTTATAATCTAAAAGAAAACTTCAAGGAACTTTTGCCTTTCGTGATAACTCTCGAGCGAGCGACCTTGCGTCAAGTCCGTGCCGCTCTGGATTCGGTGCGCGTTCGAGATTATATCGTAGTTGATCCTGTTTGGTTTCCGATTTGGGCCGCCAGATGAGAGGGGCCATCGATCGAGCGCCAGAGATGTTATAGATCTGTTCGTCTGTGGCTTGTTTCAAGGTATGACTGTCGATCCATGAGTGCCCAACTTCTACTGAGTAGCAATGCGGTTAGGATTTCATCAAATGAAATTAGCAAAAATGAAATTCATCATTCTTCAGGGTGACGGCATGGCAGACTATCCGCTCGGCGTTCTTGGCGGCAAGACTCCTCTCGAAGCTGCCAGGACGCCGAACATGGATTGGCTCGCGGCGCGCGGAGTGTTTGGCTTGGCTCACGTGATTCCGAAAGGCTTTCCGCCCGGCAGCGACGTCGGCAATATGAGTATCATGGGCTACGATCCTGCGCTGTATCACACCGGCCGGTCGCCTTTGGAAGCTGCCAGCATGGGAGTTACGCTTGGACCCAAGGATATCGCGTTCCGCTGTAATCTGGTTACCTTGGGGGGCGGCGGCAGTGATATCGTGATGGAGGACTTTACCGCCGGTCATATCACCACTGAAGAAGCTCGAAGGATTATAGCCGACCTGGCAGGCGCGCTTGGCGGTGATGGTATCGAGTTCTTTCCCGGCGTCAGCTACCGGCACCTGATGGTTTGGCGCGACGGCAAAGAAAAGATGCAAACAACCCCGCCGCACGATATCACCGATCAGAAAATTTCCGGCTTCATGCCCAACGGCGATGGCGCTGATCGATTGCTTAAGCTCATGGAAGCTTCGCAGGCGGTTCTCGCCGATCACCCGGTCAATCAAACGCGACAGACTCAAGGTCAACGAAGCGCCACCAGCATTTGGTTGTGGGGACAAGGCCGGGCGCCGGCGCTGCCCCCTTTGACGAAGCGCTTCGGCATCAAAGGCGGCGTTATCTCCGCGGTAGATATTATTCACGGTCTTGGCGTCTACGCTGGCCTCCAAAGGATAGATGTGCCGGGTATCACCGGGTTTTTGGATACTAATTATCGTGGCAAAGGTGAGTACGGCGTCAAATCGCTCGAGAACAACGATTTTGTTTTCATCCACGTCGAAGCCACCGATGAGGCCGGCCATATGGGTGATGTCGAGAAAAAAATCCAGGCGCTCGAGGATTTCGATGAAAAGTTGTCGGTACCGTGCTCAAAGGCATGGCCCACAGAAAAGATTGGCGTGTTCTATTGATGCCCGACCATCCAACTGCGATCGCGCTCAAGACCCACGTTTCTGATCCAGTGCCGTTCGTGCTTTATTCTCCGCAAGAGCCTCGCAATAACGGCACTGTCGGATACAATGAGAGGGACGCTGCGAAAACCGGCGTGGTCGCCAAGCAAGCCTTCAAGCTTATGGAGGCGTTAATCGAGGGGAGGCAAACGTGGACCGAAATTTAGCTTTGGAAGCGATCCGAGTTACCGAAGCGGCCGCCTTGAGTTGTGCTCGTTTAACCGGACGTGGAGATGAAAAGGCCGCAGATCAGGCGGCGGTGGACGCGATGCGCAGGGCGTTTGATGCGCTGCCTATCGATGGCACGGTGGTCATCGGCGAAGGTGAACGCGACGAAGCACCGATGCTTTATATCGGCGAGAAGGTCGGTTCCGGCGGTCCGAAAGTCGATATCGCCCTGGACCCACTGGAAGGCACGACGATTTGCGCCACCGGAGCGCCTAATGCTTTGGCAGTTATCGCCATGGCCGACGGCGGCAACCTGCTGCACTGCCCGGACACCTACATGGAGAAGATTGCCGTCGGACCAGTCGGTAAAGGTGTCGTCGATTTGAACAAAACGCCGACTCAGAATCTTCAGGCTCTGGCCGAAGCCAAACGCTGCAACATCGAGGACCTCACGGTTATCATTTTGTCCCGCCCTAGACATGAAGCGATCATCAAAGAAGTGCGCCAGGCGGGAGCGCGGATTCGTCTCATCGGTGATGGTGATGTCTCTGCAGCGATTGCGACGACCAAGCCGGAAACCGGCATCGATCTGTTGCTTGGCATTGGCGGCGCGCCGGAAGGCGTGCTCGCCGCGGCGGCGTTGCGCTGTGTCGGCGGCGAATTTCAAGGTCGCCTGGCGCCGCGCAACAATGAAGAAATTGAGCGCGCAAAAAAAATGGGCGTTAGCGACATCAAGAAGAAGTTTTCGATCGAGGAATTGGCCGCGGGTGACGTGATGTTCGCGGCCACGGGGGTCACCGATGGCGACTATCTCGATGGCGTCCATTTTTTCCCCGGTGGCGCGACGACGCAATCGGTGGTGATGCGCTCGAAGACTCGCACGATTCGTATCATCAACGCCACCCACTATTTCGATCATAAGCCGAATTACTAAAAAGCCCGCTCAGAAGAATCATTGGCTTCGTTGGCGCAATCCCCTCGGTTCGACGTACTGAGCAGTACGCTCCCGCTCCTCGATTTTTCGAAATATTTGAGCACGCTGCAGAGTCAGTGAATTGATAGGTGATCGGTTCTACCGTGGCAAAACGGAAAACAAGGAAAATAAGGAAGAGAAGCGCGGTTAAAACTATTCTCCTTTTCGTGCTTGTGCCCCTGATTATCTGGGCGCTAGCTTTCCTTGTTTGGCTATACTGGAACGAGATTGCAAAGAGTTTAGCGCCGGGTGAAGATCAGGCTGAGCCCGCCGCCAAGACCCTGCCCAGCTTAGACAAAGATGAAAGCCGTAGTCGCTCGAATGATACGCGCGCAAAGGAAAAAATTTTGGACGCGGACCGGAAGAAGCTGGACGAGATTATTCGAAAAGAAAATCGCTGAGGCACACGCGCCCTTTCTAGACAGCGGTCGCGTTAGCTCTGTCGCGGTCTGCTTAGTCGAATCGTTTGAGCGCGACTGGTCGCATGACACAATCGCGCAGGATCACTAAAATCCATAACGATCAAAGCTGGGTCTGAGACATTCATTGCTCATTTCCAAACTTTAGAACCGAGTTGACGGTGTCCTATTGCCGTAGATGAGGCCTAGGGCCGGACAAAGTATCGAATGAAGATTCAAGTTCTTTCGAAAGAAATGACGAGCCGTATTGCGGCAGGAGAAGTGGTCGAGCGGCCGGCGTCGGTGGTTAAAGAACTGCTGGAAAATTCCATCGACGCAGGAGCCAGCGAGATTACAGTCGCGATTGAGAAGAGCGGAACGTCCTTGATCCGGGTAACCGATGATGGCGAGGGCATCTCGCCCGAAGATCTGCCGCTTGCGCTTGAGCGCCATGCAACCAGCAAACTGCGCAGCGACGAGGATCTTTTTCGGATTTCGACATTGGGTTTTCGTGGCGAGGCGTTGCCGAGCATTGCTTCGGTATCTCGGTTTGAGATCACCTCCAGACCGGCGGGTTATGATTCCGCCTACCGATTGCGCGTTGACGGCGAAGGCAAGATCTCGGTCAAGATGGCTGCCGCCGCAACGGGTACTATGATCGAGCTGAAAGACCTGTTTTACAATGTTCCGGCCCGGCGAAAGTTTTTGAAATCTCTTCCTACAGAGTTTAGCCACATTTGCGATATCGTTAACCGGCTGGCGCTCGCCTATCCTGAGATTCATTTCCGTCTCGAACATAACGGAAAGACTCTAATCGATTTTGTCGCAGTGCGTGAGTTGCGCGAACGCTTGTACCAAGTATTGGGAAGGGAAGTCGCCGACTCCTTACGCCCGTTCGAGTACAGGCAGGGCGTCCTCTCTGTCAGGGGTTACTTGAGCTCGGCTCCAACGGCGTTTCCGAACTCGCGTCATCTGATGACGTTTGTAAATCACCGTTATGTCCGCGATAAGATCCTCACACACGCGGTTCTGCACGGCTACGAAACTCTCTTGATGAAGGGCCAATACCCCGCGGTGGTGCTGCTGTTGGATATTCCCTTTGACGAAATCGACGTCAACGTACACCCGGCCAAGTACGAAGTAAGATTTCGCCGTCAGTCCGACGTGCATGAAGCCGTTGCCCGCGCGATACGCGAGGCTCTCAGAGCGAAGGCTCAACAGCCATCCGGGCGCAGCTTTGCGCCGTGGCCGCAATACTCTTCTGCGAATATGGAAGGCGTCTTGCCGTACGCGACTTCAGTCTTTACTTCTGCGGAATCATTCGTTTCAGAATCGAGCCGGGAAGTTTTTGTTCTTCCGAAGCAATCAGGTCAATTGCACCCAGGATTTTTTTCCTCGCTCAATGTCCTCGGCCAAATTCTCGGCTGTTATTTGATTTGTTCATCTGCTCAGGGTTTGGCGCTGATCGACCAGCACGCCGCGCACGAACGGGTCGCCTTCGAACGGCTACGAAAGCAGATGCGCGCCAATGCAGTGGAACGACAAACACTGTTGCTTCATCAGACGGTCGAGTTATCGGCCGGTGAAATGATGCTGCTAGAAAAACAGCTCGATGTCTTGGAGCGCTATGGCTTTACGCTCGAGCCCTTTGGGCCCAACTCGTATGCGATCATCGCCGTTCCCGCTCTATTGCCGGAAGGGGACTACCGGCCGGTGGTGCTCCAGATGGTGGCGGAATTGGCAGAGATAGACAAATCCGAGAAGCTGGGCCAGCACTTGGAAGAGCGCTTGGCAACCATCGCCTGCCACAGCGTTATTCGTGCCAATCGCCAATTGGAAATGCACGAGATGCGCGCCCTGTTGCGGGATCTTGATGACACCGACTTCGCGACCCAATGCCCGCACGGCCGGCCGGTCCTGCTCGAGTTCAGCCGTGAAGAGCTGGAGCGGATGTTTAAACGGGTGTTATAGCCTGCCGGGCGATTCTTGCGTCTGCCGTTGCCGCAATTCGGTCACTTGGCTGCAGTGAAACCCAAACTCGTCATTGTTCTTGGCCCCACAGCGGTCGGCAAAAGCGACACAGTGTTGGATCTGGCGTTGAAATTTGGCGCAGAGATTATCAGCGCTGATTCGCAACAGGTCTACCGACACATGGATATCGGCACGGCGAAGCCATCCAGCGAGCAAAGAGAAAAGATTGCGCACCATTTGATCGATATCGTCGATCCCGACGAGGAGTTCAACGCTGCCATGTTTCGCAATCTAGCCTCTGAGGTCGCATACAAGCTGGCCAATCGCAAGAAGAGGATTATTGTTTGCGGCGGGACCGGACTCTACATCAAAGCTCTCACCAAAGGATTATTCGATGGACCCGGACGGGATCCGCAGATCAGACAAGCGCTTGAATGGGAGATAGAGGAGCATGGAATCGGAGCGCTTTATCATCGGCTTGAGCAGGTCGATCCAGAATCGGCTATGCGAATTCACCCCAATGACCGGCAGCGAATCACCCGGGCGCTGGAAGTTTACGATGCGACCGGACGAAGAATCACTGAGTGGCAGAGCGAGCACAGGTTTAATGATTTGCTGTTCGACGTGCTTCAAATCGGTTTGGATCGGCAGCGCAGTGAACTCTATGATCGAATCGACCGGCGCTGCGAGCTCATGATCGCAGCCGGTCTCCTAGATGAAGTCAAGAAGCTCGTTGCGATGGGCTATGGCTTGGATTTGAAACCCATGCAAAGTGTCGGTTATCGCCACCTTGGGCTGTTTCTTCGGGATCGAATGTCTCTAGACAACGCGGTGCATCTGATGAAGCGAGACACGCGGCGTTTAGCCAAGCGGCAGCTCACCTGGTTTCATAGCGATCGAGAAATTCGCTGGTTTGATCCAGAGGGTCAGCGCGGTGCCATTGACGACGCGGCAAGGAGATTTTTTGACTGATCTCTGTGCTCAGTTGAGAACATTCTCAGTTTGGAGGAAGGCATTGTGAGAATATCCGGATGCCGCACCCTGTCGATAATGTTTCGAATGACTCTGCTGGTTGTGTTTTTGAGCGGCGCCGGCTTGGCAGCAGAAAAATCTTTGCCTGCCAATGCGCTGGAACAGGAGGCGGTGTCGCTACTGAGCCGCTATATCCAAATAGACACCACCAATCCACCGGGAAACGAAACCAAAGCCGCGCAATTTTTTAAAGAGATCTTCGACAGGGAAGGGATCGAAGCGCGAATCATCGAGTCTGCGCCCGGACGAGGCAACATTTACGCTAGACTGCGGGGCAGCGGCGCGAAGAAAGCCGTAATTCTGCTGAATCACATGGATGTGGTACCGGCGGAAGCCAACCTGTGGAAAGAAGCGCCGTTCAGCGGTTCCGTCAAGGACGGATATATTTGGGGCCGCGGTGCTCTCGATATGAAGGGTCCCGCTATCGCCGAGCTGATGACCCTCCTGGCGCTCAGGCGCAACAATGTCGCCCTACGAGGCGACGTGATATTTCTCGGCACTGCCGATGAAGAGGCGGGCGGCGCGCTAGGAGCTGGATTTTTACTCGAAAAGCATCCGGACTTGTTTGCAAATGTCGGTGTGGTTTTGAATGAAGGTGGCGGAGTACGCTTGGGCAAAGATGGCAAGGTGCAGAGTTACAGCGTCAGCGTCGCCGAAAAGACCCCGCTCTGGTTGCGGCTGATTGCGACTGGCGCACCGGGCCATGGCTCGACGCCCGGAAGAGACGGCGCGGTCGATAAGTTAGTGCTTGCCCTGGGACGGCTTCTGGCTCATCAAACGCCGATTAAAATTATGCCGGAGGTGCAGAAGTTCTTCGCCGACACCGCTGCTGGAGAGCCCGAGAGCCGCCGCCAACAATACCAAGACCTGCGAACCGCGCTCAAGGATCCGGCCTTTGCCGCGGATTTCACCAATAACCCGCGTAACAATGCGAGCGTGAGAAACACGATTGCGGTCACGGGGCTGAGGGCATCGGACAAGGTAAATGTCATTCCGGCGCAGGCGTCTGCCGATATCGATGCTCGACTCCTGCCGGGCGAAGATCCTCAATCGTTTATCGCCGAAGTGCGGCGGGTAATTGGCGATGAGAGTATAAAGATCGAAGTGCTCTTATCTTTCCCCGCGGCCGCCTCCCCTGCCGATCCGGAAGCGATGAGCGCGATACAGGGATTGGCAAAAGCGCGCGATAACGATGCTCCCGTGGTGGCGCCGCTGGTGCGCGGCTTTACGGACTGCCACTTCTTTCGCGCTAAAGGGATTTCCTGTTTGGGCTTTATGCCGCTCCGCAATATCCCTTCAGAAGAAGGCCTAGTGCATGGCGTTAACGAAAGAATCTCTCTGGATAGCCTGCGCTCAGGCATGCAATCGCTGTACGAACTGGTGCACAAGCTCACCGCCGAGTAGGGCGCTCGAGCTTACGGGGAACTGAAGCGGCTCATCCCGAAGATTTCCGCCCGTTAAACTTTTCCCAGCCGAAAAGGCCGATGAACTGGCTGAAGGTTTGCTCACTGAGTTCGTGCAGCCGCCCGATGTATTGCGGAGTTTCGGCATGAATGTGATCCGGATCGATGCCGCTATGAAGCTTGGCGATCTCGTGCCGATTCTCTGGCACCTTTAGCCAACGCTGGATCATCGCCTCATCAACTTCGAGGTGAAACTGCAAGCCGTAAATCGTTTCGCCATAGCGAAACGCCTGGTTGACGCAAAGAGTAGATGTAGCGAGATGAACCGCGCCAGCCGGGATGTCAAAAGTATCTCCATGCCATTGGAAAACCTTCTCGGTTTGACCGAGCAAGTTTAGAATAGATCCCTGGGCCGCTTCTGGCGCGGTGTGTAGATCATACCAGCCGATTTCCTTCTGTTTGCTTGCGTAGACATCCGCCCCCAGTGTCTTGGCGATCAGTTGCGCGCCAAGGCAGATGCCCAGCACCGGGAGATTTCGTTGCATGGCATCTTCAATCAATTTCATCTCGGTTATTAAGTGGGGAAACCGGTGATCCTCGTAAACACTCATGGGGCCGCCAAGGACGACTAGTCCGTGGTATCCGTCCAAGCTCGGTCGCGCCTCCGGGTGGCGTCCGAAGTTGACGTAACGAATACGAAATCCAGCGCGCTTCAGCAGTGGGTTTAATGTGCCGAGGATCTCATGCGCGACATGCTGTAAGACTAAAAGCTTTCTCATTTTGGAACATCCGTCAGGCCTGCCAGTAAATTATAGCCGCCCGTGGACATATTTTTAAATCTCTGACGAGCCCGCGACGTTTAGCGTTATGTCGGAGTGGCCCAGTGGCCCAAATTTTCCAGGGTTGGGCATGCGCAGCCGGATACTTGTGCCGGAACCTCTTCTAGCAGCAGGCTTTAAGCATGCCGGTGGTGTTCGCGGTTTGATGATGTACCGATAAACAAAAAACTGACGAGTCAGAGATTCATAAGTTATAATGCTGCTAGATTAGTATCGACCCAGCAGCAGTCCGACGTATTACTACTATGCAATGCTCGTGGGCAAGGATCCCTAGCCAATGACCCTCCCGCTCGGTTTGATCTTCATGTTTCTATTGACGCTTCCCATGACTGGGCGGCCCGAGGCATGGGCCGCCTCTAGCTTGCAGACGTCCCCGGAACAAACTGTAGTTGTCGTCTTTATAACGCCCGACGAGTCATCCCTCGTGATCGAGTCGCTTACAGATGGACAGTCCTTGTCGCCGATGGCGGAAATGACGGCGGCCGGCGGGTTGAAATGGTTTATGGTGAAGACCAGCAACGGCAACATCGGTTGGATCAAAGCAGGAGAGAACAATGCGGCAAAGAAAATCGACAGTCATTTCCGTTCCTTGCCCAACGAAAACCCGGTTATTCGCCCGACAAGCCAAACTGAATCGACTTCGAACCTCGCCGAGGCGCGCACGCTATTCCTGTCAAGGTGAGCGGTTCGAAAGTGATTGTTTCCGTAAATTTCAATAACAGCACTGCCGCCAACCTGCTATTGGACACCGGCGCTTCCCGCACCATGATTTCTTCGCGGATCGCCAGGATTCTTCGGCTCCAATCGATCGGCTCTGGCACGGGATATGGAATCGGAGGCGTCGTGACTGTCTCGGCAGCGCGCGTTGAATCAGTCAAACTGGGGGAAGTAGAGAGGCAGAACTTGTTAGTGATGATCCATGATTTCTCGCCTGATGCCAGCTATGAGGGATTATTGGGATTTGATTTTTTGAGCCACTTCCACATGTCACTGGATTTACAAAAGGCGTTACTAGTGCTGACACCGCGCAAGGGCTAATGACTAAAGCTGCGGCAACATAAGTGAACCGTCGCAGCCGGCGATCAGCAACACGGCAGCGGATTTTCGATGAGATTATAAACGTGATCGAAGGTTACTTGGTGCACCCGCGCTAGGATTTTAAAGACTCGCGGCGGCTCGTTTTTGAGGAAGACCATAATAGCAGTCTCCACCGGAGGGCAACCTTCTTTGACGCAGGGCACTTCTTTGATGACGATGGGCGCATCGGGTGGGAACTCGAGAATCGTCTGTACCCAGTAGCGGATCTGATCGAAAACAAAGCTCGAGACATCGACTTTTTGGCCGAACGGGTCGACTTCGGCTGAACCGTTACCGTCCTCGGTAGTCAGACAAGCTTGAAAGCCGGTGGTAATCTTTTCCCCATCCAGACTCCGCCCGATGAACACCAAGCGATTGGTCCGCTCCTCGCCTTCGGCCCAAGCCCGTCCAGGACGGCCTTCGAACAGAAGATGAACGCCCTGGAAGACAAACTGGTCCGGGTCGTTGCGCAGGTTGAGAATTCCTTTCATACGCATGATACTCTGGCCGTACTCGGCTAGCAGTTGGCGGAACCACTGGCTAAGCTTGACCCCGTCGAGATCCCCCGGCGTGACGATTGACACAGTGGAGATGTCATCGGTGTGCTTGTGGTTTTCGTCGTGATCTTGCGCCTTGGCTTCGATGTCGAGACTGCGGAGATCTAAGACTTTGGCGATTTCGACGTCCGAGTTCCTGGTCTGGTAAATGTGCGCCGCCCGGTTCAAGTTTTTGATTTTGTATTCGAGCTCCTGCAGATCTTCCGGGCTGATTAGATCCAGTTTGTTAAGTAGGATCAGATCGGCAAAGGCAATTTGTTCGCGGGCTTCGGTGGAGTGGTCGATTTGTTGCGCGATATGCTTGGAATCGACCACCGTTACGACTCCATTGAGTTGAAATTGGCTTTTGATTCGTTCATCGACGAAGAAGGTTTGTACGACCGGCGCCGGATCGGCAAGTCCGGTGGTTTCGATCATCAGCGTGTCGAACTTGGATCTGTGTTCGAGAAGCTCAAACAGGCTGCGCAGCAGGTCGCCGCGAACTGTGCAGCAGATACAGCCGTTGCTCATTTCAACGATTTCTTGTTCCGACGAAATCAGTAAATGATGGTCGATGCCAACTTCGCCGAATTCATTAACGATGACAGCAACCCGCCGGCCGTGCTCAGCAGTCAATACACGGTTCAACAGTGTTGTCTTGCCGGCGCCGAGAAATCCGGTCAAAACGGTTACTGGAACTCTTTCATCATTTGTTTCGGCCATCGACTTGAAATCCTTTCACAATTGTTCTGTAAAGGTAACACACAGTTGGGCCGAGTCAACTTTGCTGCGATAGAGTATACCCCTTGGGAACTACGGAATGCTTGGAGTGCATAAGGAGGGAAGACTTTGATTGAGTTTAGACCTATAGGCATCGAGCAATACGTCGAACGCCACTCTAAGCCGATGTCCTTGTTTCACGACAAGATCTGGTTGGAAACCTATAGGCAAACAGGAAATCCAACCACCATGGTCGGCCCTCTGGCGGCGCAACTGTTGAAGATGCTCGTGCTCATGACCGGGGCGCGCCGCATTTTAGAAATCGGCATGTACACGGGGTACAGCACTTTGGCTTTTGCCGAGGCGTTACCGAAGGACGGCAGGGTTGTGACCTGCGAGATCAATCCTGAAACCACCGCAATCGCAAAGCAGTGTTTTGCCGAGAGTCAGCACGGCCGAAAAATCGAGGTGAAACTGGGACCCGCTTTGAATTCGTTGAAAGTAATTTCAGGCCCGTTCGATCTCTGTTTCATCGATGCCGACAAGGACCGTGATGGCGAATACTTCGACGCCAGTATGCAATTAGTTCGGTCAAAGGGTGTGATCGTCTTGGACAACATGCTGCGCAGCGGTAAGGTCATGCATCCAAGCGATCCCGGTAGTCAGGCCGTTGATGCGCTAAATAAGCGCATTCGCAACGACCCGCGGCTGGAGAACGTTCTGTTGCCGGTGCGTGACGGTATCATGCTGGTGGTAAAGCTCTGACATACAATGAGGAAAGCTGAAAACAGAAAGACAAAATCAAGCCGCTACAAAGAGCAAACGCGGGAGCATGGGACTCGGAGCAATGTGCCAAGAGACTATTCTAGAATTTCATTTAGCGATGTTTTTCCTCCGATCGTAGTGCGTCAAGGACATACTGAAGATCTTTGGGGAGCTGTGCGCTCCAGACGTATTTTTTTCCGCCGTGTTCGATCTTGAGGCGGCGAGCGTGCAGAAACTGCCGTTTTAAGCCGTACCTTTTGCTGAATTGTTTGTTGAAGTTAAAATCGCCGTGTTGATCGTCCAGCACAACGGGATAACCGAGCGCTGCGAAGTGTAGCCGGATCTGATGCAGGCGCCCAGTTTCGATGTTCACGCGCGCCAACGTGGTTTGTGAAAATCGCTCCAATACCTTAAAGCGGGTAAGTGCCCGTACCGGGGCGCCTTCCCGACCGGGCAATGCTAAATCGATTCTACCCTGATTATCTTGAAGACGTCCGGCGACGAGGCAGAGATATTCCTTATCCGCGTCTCTGCCCTCGGCAAAGATTGCTTCCAGTGCCGCCGCCGTTGATTCGTCCTTGGCGATCAGCAAAACGCCCGAGGTATCTTTATCGAGCCGATGCACTAATTGGAGTCTAACTCCCTGTTCTCGATATGTGCGTTCGAGCGCGCCGATGACCGAATGACGCTTTAGGACGTGCTTACCTTCGTGAACGGCCATGCCGGCCGGCTTGTTGATCACCAGAAGTTGGGTATCTTCATAGATCACGGGAAACTTCGGCGCTGGGGCTGAGGACGCATCGCTGTGCCGGACGGTTTTCTCAAACGGGATATACAGCTGGATTCGATCGCCGGCGCGAACCAGATCCTCGGGCTTGGAGCGTTTGCCGTTGACCCGCAAACCGTTTTTCCGAAAAAGTTTGCGCACGTAGCCAATTGGGAATCGGCTCTTGAGGAAACTCTGCAGTTTTTTATCGGTTTCAGCCGCAGGCACGACGATTTCTTGGTTCACCACGGTCAATCTGCGACACGCTTCTCGGTTGGTCAAGCGAATATTTGAGCAATATTTGCAATTCTTTAGGAATTAAGATAAGTTACGCCGGTATTTCTAAAAGAGTCTGCGCGCCGGGTGCGCGCCCCAGCGAGGTTGTCTTTGAGTCGTAATGAGTCGGTCGATGTTCTCCGCAAAAAAATCGATCAAATTGATGAAAAAGTCGTTGCCCTGCTAAACGATCGGGCCTTCCTTGCGCAAAAAATCGGCCGCAGTAAGAGCCAAAACAATCAAGAAGTTTATGTTCCGCATCGGGAGAAGCAAATCCTTCAGCGCCTCTCCCGGTTGAACCAAGGTCCGCTTCCCGACCACTCCATTCGCGCTATTTTCAGAGAAGTTGTCTCCGCTTGCCGCTCCATCGAAGCACCTCTTAAGATTGCCTTCTTCGGGGCCGAGGGAACCTATTCGCATCTTGCTGCGCGAGAGAAATTTGGTTCCACAGTAACGCTGCTGCCGACTGCCAGTATCAGCGAAGTGTTTCAGGAGGTGAGTCAGGAGAGAGTTTCGTTCGGCGTTGTGCCGATTGAGAATTCCACCGAAGGCGTGGTGGCGCACACGCTCGACGTACTGGTCGATTCCGAGCTCAAGATCTGCGCCGAAATTTACCTCGAGATTCATCATCATCTCTTGTCACGTACCGGGCGAGAACAGGATGTCAAGCGCATCGTGTCTCATCCCCAAGCTCTCGCGCAATGCCGGCAGTGGCTAATGCGTCATTTGTCGACCGCAAAGCTAGATGAGGTGGCGAGCACCGCGCACGCGGCAATGATCGCTGCCGGTGATAGATCCGTCGGCGCGATCTCCAGCGCGTTGGCGAAGGAGGCATACGACCTGCAAGTCATTGCGGCGAATATCGAGGACCACTCAAACAACATCACAAGGTTTCTCGTCATTGGCGCACAGGAGACCGTTCCCAGCGGCGACGATAAAACCTCTCTAGTATTCTCGGTAAAAGATAAGCCGGGGGTTTTGCACCGGATGCTTCAGCCGTTCGCGCGAAGTCGGATTAACCTGACCAAAATCGAATCGCGGCCGATTAAGAACAAGCCATGGGAATACATGTTCTTTATCGACTTCAAAGGGCATCAAAAGGAAGCGAGGATCAGGCGAGCGCTACAAACGCTTGATACCAGCTGTGACTTTATCAAAATCCTGGGCTCTTATCCGAGCGGAAAATGAAAGTTACAGATCAAGTCCCGGAATATATTCGCACGTTGATTCCGTATGCGCCGGGAAAACCCATTGAAGAGGTGGAGCGCGAAATCGGTATTTTCAATTCGATCAAACTAGCATCCAACGAGAACCCGCTAGGGCCCTCGCCGTTGGCGCTTGACGCCATGCGCGAAAAATTGGCGCAACTCCATCTCTACCCGGACGGCGATTGTTTTTACCTGAAGCGCGGCTTGACGGCGAAACTTAATGTAACGCCCGAGCAGCTGATCTTCGGTAACGGCTCCAACGAGATCATCGAGCTGGCGATCCGCACCTTTATGCGCCCAGGCGACGAAGCGGTTATGGCGCGCCAGGCGTTCGTTGTTTATAAACTGATCGTGCAGGCGATGGGTGGGATCTCGCAAGAAGTGCCGCTGCGGAATTTCACCCATGATCTCGAAGCGATCGGCGCAGCCATCAGTGCCAGAACCCGAATCGTGTTTCTGGCCAATCCGAACAACCCCACCGGAACGATTTTTCGCAAGGCAACTTGGGAGAAATTTTTAAAGCAGATTCGGTCTGATGTTTTGATCATCGTCGACGAAGCCTACTTTGAGTACGTTGAAGCCGCCGATTATCCCAACTCGTTAGATTATCATCGGCAGGGCAAGGCGTTGCTGACTTTGCGGACCTTCTCCAAACTCTATGGTCTTGCCGGTTTGAGAATCGGTTACGGGATTGCCGATAAGGAAATTATCAGCCTGATGCATCGGGTGCGGCAGCCGTTCAATGTGAATGCGCCGGCGCAGTGGGGCGCGTTGGCCGCCTTGGATGATCGCGAGCATGTGCGACGTAGCCTCGAAAACAACCGGCAAGGACTTGAATATCTGACCGCGGAGTTTGCCAGGTTGGGTATTGAATACGTTCCGAGTCACGCCAACTTTATCTTGTTACGGGTCGGTAAGGGGGAAGATGTTTTTAATCGCCTGCTCGCTCAGGGCATCATCGTTCGACCAATGGCAGGATATCAGTTTCCGGAGTACCTCAGGATGACTATTGGAACGATGGACGAAAACCGAAAGTTTATCGATGGGCTCAGGAAAGCGGTTGGGGCATAGCGTAAGACCGGCGATGCCTTATGGATTGCGCCGGCATCGGGTAAGGAAGTTTGATGGCTGTTATTTTTCGCAAGATGGTGGTGGCTGGTGTCGGACTGATCTCCGGGTCGTTGGCTCTGGACATGCGCCGGCACAAATTGGTGGACGAGATTATCGGTTACGGGCGGAGCGAAGTCGGTCTGCGCTGGGCTAAGAAGCAGGGGATTATCGACAGCTATTTTTTGCGCGAAGACGAGATGCCCGAGGATGTGAATTTTTTGATGATAGGCACACCGGTGCAAACCAGCGTCCCACTAACGGCGGCTTTTCTTCCCAGGTTGAAAGCCGGTTGCGTGATCAGCGATGTCGGCAGTGTCAAAGCCGAGATCGTTCGAGGCATGGACCGGTTGCTGCCGAAAAATATTTCGTTTGTTCCCGGCCATCCGATTGCCGGCAGCGAACAGTGGGGCGCGCGAGCGGCAAAGCCGGACTTGTTCCTGGGTCGCCGGACGATTCTGACGCCAACCGGGAAAACCGATAAGGCGGCGTTGAAAAAAGTTGCGATGATCTGGCGCAAGATCGGCGCCAAAGTCGAGCTTATGGATCCGGAAGTTCACGACCGCGTGCTCGGATTGATCAGTCATTTGCCCCACGTTCTGGTCTATGCTCTGGTGAATGCGCTCGAACGTTCGCCAGTGCCTGGTGTCGATTTGAAGTCCTATTGCGCCGGTGGATTCAAAGATTTCACCCGTATCGCTTCAAGCCGGCCGGAGTTGTGGCGCGACATCTGTTTGATGAACCGACAGGCTTTGGGCCAATCGCTTGGCGACTATATCAACAGTTTGAAGCAGCTGAGGCGTTGGATCGCCGAAGGTAAAGGGGCTTTTTTGGAGAAAGAGTTTACCCGCGCCAATGAGATTCGCCAAAAGATCGCCTGACATTTGGTGGAAATGAAACGGGTCCTGCAAAGCAAAAAACCGCTGCACGGGGAAATCTCCGTTCCTGGCGATAAGTCGATCGGGCATCGCGCCGTAATCTTTGGCAGTATCGCCCACGGTTCAAGTCGCGTCAGCAATCTTTCCGGCGGCGAGGATAACCAGCGCACGGTCCAAGCATTCAAGGATCTGGGTGTGAAGATCTCAAGCGAAGGCGAAACGTTACATATCGACGGCAACGGCTGGGAAGGACTGACGGCGCCGAAGACTACTATTGATTGCGGTAACTCAGGTACGACGATGCGTTTGCTTTCCGGGGTTTTGGCGGGCCGGCCGTTTACCACGATCCTTGACGGCGATCAGTCGCTGCGACGCCGGCCGATGCAAAGGGTGATCGAGCCGCTGAGCCGTATGGGCGCCAACCTCGTAGGCCGGGAAGGCAGAGAATTGGCGCCGCTAGAGATTAACGGAGGCAATCTTAAAGGCATCGAATATTCGATGCCGATTGCCAGCGCTCAGGTGAAGTCCGCTATCTTGCTGGCCGGGCTTCAGGCCGAGGGCGTTACGATCATCGAAGAGCCGCAAAACTCGCGCAACCATACCGAATTGATGATTAAAGGTTTTGGCGGTGAAGTAGGGCTAGATGGGCGGCACGTTTCGGTTCAGGGAGGCCAAACACTTTATGGAAAAGACGTGCGCATACCTGGCGACATATCCTCGGCGGCATTCTTCCTGGTGGCCGCTGCACTGATATCGGGATCGCGAATTGTCGTGCGCCGCGTCGGTGTCAATCCGACCAGGGATGGTGTTATCGAGATACTTCGGCGCATGGGAGCGGAGATAGAACTGCTGAACGCCACGATCGAGACTGGTGAGCCGGTCGCCGATTTAAAGATAACCGGCAAGAGGCTCAAAGGTCTCGAGATCGGAGCGGAATTAGTGGCGCGCACCATTGATGAATATCCGATTCTTGCGATCGCCGCTGCTCTGGCGGAAGGTGATACAGTTATAAACGGTGTCAAGGAGCTTCGCTTCAAAGAGTCAGATCGCATTTCGGCCATGAGCGAAGGATTGCGCAGGCTTGGCGTGGACGTCGAGGAACGCGAAGACGGCCTGACTATACGCGGCCGCGAAACACTTCAGGGGAATAAAGTGCGCAGCTTTGGCGATCACCGGATCGCTATGTCACTGGCCATCGCCGGGCTTTGCGCCGAAGGCGGGGTGGAAATTGATGATGCCCAATGCGTCGCTATATCGTTCCCGACGTTCTTCGATTTGCTCGATGAGATTTGTTTGCCATAGCGCTTTGTTAGCGATAGTAGGTCAAGTGGGGCGTAAATGATTGTAGCGATCGATGGTCCTTCCGGCGCGGGAAAAAGCACCTTGGCAAAACGTGTCGCCAAGGAGTTACGCTTTACCTACCTCGATACCGGCGCCATTTACCGAGCGCTCGCCTTGAAGATATTGCGCCGGCGCGTGGATCTAAATGACACGGCAGCCTTGAGTGCTATAGTACAATATAGCGACATCGATCTCCGAGGTAGAGATGGTCAGCTTCAGGTGATTCTCGACGACGAGGATGTGTCGGCCTTGATTCGAACTCCTGAAGTTAGTCAGATGGCGTCCAAAGCGTCTGCGATTCCGATGGTTCGTCACCGGCTTTTGGATCTCCAGCGCGAACTCGGCAGGCGCGGCAATGTCGTGGCAGAAGGTCGGGACATTGGTACTGTCGTCTTTCCGGACGCGCAAGTGAAGATCTATCTTGATGCATCCATCGAGGAGAGGGCCCGGCGCCGTTGCCATGAATTGCGCACTGCGGGCCGAGAGGTGAGCCTTGCCGAAACGATCAGCGAGATGAAGGAGCGAGACGCAAGGGACAGCGAACGCGATATCGCGCCTTTGCGCAAAGCCGATGACGCTTTTGCGCTGGACTCCTCAGGGCTGACTGCGGATGGGGTGGCCGAAAAGGTCTTGCAACTAATTAAAAGTGAGTCTTCAAAATTAAAAAACGATCGGAGTTTGGGTATATGATTCAGAGTGATGAAGGAAAAAGTAGCGCCGCGGCGGGAGGCGCTAATGATTTCGAAGCCATGTTCGAGGAGAGCCTGCGGTCTGTTAAACCCGGCGGCATCGTCAAGGGGATGGTCGTGGGAATCACAGCGACGCACGTGCTAATCGACGTCGGCTACAAATCCGAAGGGCAAATTCCGATCCATGAGTTCCAGAATCGTCAGGGCGATCTAGAGGTAAAAGTCGGCGAGGAGGTCGACGTCTACTTCGACTCTTCGGAGAACGAAGGCGGCGGCATCAATTTGTCGAGGCAACGGGCCCAGAGCATGAAGGTCTGGGAAGTCATCGAAAAAGCATTTAATGATGGCACGCCTGTCCAAGGAACTATTACCGGCAAGGTCAAAGGCGGATTTAAAGTGGACGTCGGCGGAGTCATGGGGTTCCTGCCGGGGTCGCATGTCGATATCCGGCCGACGCGCAATTTAGACAAATTCCTCGGCACAAAGGATTCCTTTGCCGTGCTCAAGTTCAACCGGCCGCGAGGAAACGTCGTGCTCTCCCGCCGGGCGCTGTTAGAGAAGGAACGAGACGTTCTCAAGCAGGAAGTGCTAAAGGTCCTCGAGGAAGGTGTCATTCTTGAAGGCACCGTCAAGAACATCACCGGCTATGGCGCCTTCGTCGATCTCGGCGGCATCGACGGTATCCTTCATATTAGCGATATGTCCTGGGGCCGTATCAGCCATCCCTCGGAACTTCTTCAGGTTGGCCAGAAAGTGAATGTCGTTGTTTTGAAGTTTGATTCCGAAAAGGAACGTATTTCCCTGGGCATGAAGCAGTTGATGCCCGATCCCTGGCACAGCGTGGCGGAAAAGTTTCCGATTGGAATGCGCGTCCAGGGAAAAGTGATCAGCATCATGGACTACGGCGCTTTTGTCGAGCTGGAAAGCGGCATTGAAGGGTTGATCCATATTTCCGAGATGTCGTGGACGCGAAAGATCGCGCACCCGTCGAAGATTCTTCAGGTTGGGCAGCCGGTTGAAGTCGTCATCCTTAATGTCGATCCGGAACACCGGCGGATTTCATTAGGCTTGAAGCAGGTGATGCCGAATCCATGGGAAGAGGCGAAGCAAAAATATCCGGTTGGCAGCGTGGTCAAGGGGCCGGTGCGGAATATTACCGATTTCGGTATTTTCGTCGGCATCGAGGAAGGAATCGACGGTCTGGTGCACGTTTCGGATTTGCACTGGACGAAGAAGGTCAAGCATCCGTCCGAACTATTCAAAAAGGGCGACATGGTTGAAGCCAAAGTTTTGGGAGTCAACGTCGAGAACGAGAGATTCTCCCTTGGCATCAAGCAACTGGCCACCGACCCGTGGAGAGTTATCGCCGAGCGCTTCCCTGTTGGCACGAGAGTAAAGGGGCAGGTCACGAGTGTTCCTGAATTTGGCGTGTTCGTCCGACTCGACGAAGGTGTGGAAGGTTTGATCCACGTCTCGCAGCTGAGCACCGAACGCGTCGAGAAACCATCGGCCTTGTATAAAGTTGGCGATGAGGTCGAGGCCGAGGTTGTCAATATCGATCTGACGGAACGAAAGATTGGCCTCAGCATCCGCGCCTTGCGCAAGAGCGAAGAGCGCCAGGAGATGGAAAGCTATCTCACCCGCGACAAACAAGGCGGAATGTTTTCTTTCAATACCCTGCTGAATGAAGAGTTGCGACTTGACCGGGATGAAGAGGGGCAGGGACGCAACAAAGGCAAAAGTAACTCATAAGAATTAGGAGCACAGTCGGCAAAATGGTAAAAAAGCATCCGATCCTCAAAGGCTTGGGTCTGCTTACGGGTTTTGTCCTGGTGGTCTTTGCAGCCGCCTTTTTTTACGCTTATCTCACCGGCGGCGACGCCAAGGCTTTGTCGCTTCTCGCTGGCGACGGTGTCGGCATTCTACAGGTTGACGGCACGATCAATGATTCACGGGACGTCCTGACAGAGTTGCGGCGATTTCGTGAAGCACCGTGGATTAAAGCGATCGTGCTGCGCATCGATTCTCCGGGCGGCGCCGTGGCGCCGACGCAGGAAATCTTCGATGAGCTGCAAAAGGTACGAAGCAAAAAACCTTTGATCGCTTCCATGGGTGGAATGGCGACATCGGGAGGCTACTACATCGCCAGCGCCTGTGAAAAAATTGTCGCCAACCCGGGAACCATGACCGGCTCGATCGGCGTGATCATGCAGCTCAACAATATTGAAGAGCTGATGAAGAAGGTCGGCGTAAAGGGACAGAACATCAAAAGCGGTGCCAATAAAGATATCGGCTCGCCCTTTCAAGCCCTTTCTCCTGAAGGACAAGCGATTTTGCAGTCGCTTGTCGACAATGTTCACGGCCAATTTGTCAGCGCCGTGGCTACCGGAAGAGGGATGGACGAGGCCGTCGTCAAGAAGCTTGCCGATGGGCGGGTGTATTCTGGAGCTCAGGCTAAGGATCTCGGTTTGGTGGATGAATTGGGTAATTTGGAGTATGCAGTGGATCTGGCGGCGAAGCGGGTTGGATTGGAAGAGAGTCCGGTCGTTTACTACTCACGATTGGAGCAGGAACGCTGGTGGGGCAGATTATTTTTTTCCCTGACTGGTATTCAGTGGTCCGGTAGCGATAGACCAGGACTTCGCTACGAGTGGTCGTTGTCGCTGCTACGCTGAGCCATGCAGCCGCTACGTTTCCAGCCAAGAGATTTTTGTTACGTCGCGAGGGGAGCGTTATGACGAAAAGGGACTTGATAGACGAGGTCAACAAAAGGTTTCCGCATCTTTCCAGAAGAGATTCGGAAGTCATCATCAACGCCATCTTCGACTCGATGGTCGAAGCTCTCGCCCAAGGTGATCGGATCGAGATCCGCGGCTTTGGCAGCTTTGTCGTAAAACATCGGCGGGCTCGTCAGGGGCGCAATCCCAAGAGCGGGGTATTGGTATCGGTGGCGGCAAAACGAGTTCCTTTTTTCAAAGTCGGCAAGGAATTGCGCTTTAGAGTCGATGGAAAACCCTTCGAGGGAGAAGAAGAGGAAGCTACTACATGAAGCAGCTGTGGGCTCCTTGGAGAATGGTCTATATCGACCAGGACTCCATCGACACAGGCTGCATATTTTGTAATCGGAACCGCGGGGTGGAAGAAAGCCGCCAGGCTCTTGTCCTGGCGCGCACTACGCACAGCATGGTGATGCTCAACAAGTACCCCTATAATAATGGCCATCTTCTTTTATCTCCTCAGCAGCACGAGAAGGATCTGTCCAAACTGTCGGTCTCCGAACATGCCGATCTTAACGAAGCGCTAAGACAAACGGTCGACATCATTCGGCGTGTGCTGAATCCTTCCGGAATAAATCTAGGCATGAACCTGGGAAAATGCGCCGGTGCGGGGATCGGGGATCATCTCCATTGGCATATCGTGCCGCGCTGGGAGGGCGACACCAACTTCATGCCGGTGATTGCCGACACCCGGGTGATGCCCCAGCATCTGCTGGACAGTTACGATCGTCTCGCGCCGCATTTTCAGAATTTTCATCGTGAGGTGTCCCAAAACGCCCGTGGGTAGTGTAGGCTGCTATCAGGACAGCTCACTCAAATCCGATTACAGCAATACTTCGACGCATTCAGCACTTATTATTTGCTAAAAGGGAGGCCGGTCAACGTGAATGACGCGAAAACGATAGGAGAGCTTAAGAAAAGCGGTGTCGCGGTTTTGCCGATTCGCGAGGAGATGCGCAAGAATCTGGTCCATTGCCTCGAAACCGAAAAACGGATTCTGCCTGGGATTGTCGGCTACGATGAAACGGTCATTCCCGAAATAGAAAACGCCATCTTGTCGGGACACCATATGGTCTTCCTCGGAGAACGCGGACAGGGCAAGTCGCGCATCATTCGCGGCCTGATGAACCTGCTGGATGAGCGCATTCCAATCATTCAGGGCTGTGAAATCAACGACAATCCGTACCATCCGATTTGCCGTGCCTGTCGCAAAAAGCTTCAGGAGTTGGGCGATAACACGCCGATTCAGTGGATCGATCGCGATACCCGATACGGCGAAAAATTGGCAACCCCCGATGTTTCCATTGCCGATCTGGTGGGTGAAATCGATCCTATCAAAGTGGCCGAAGGGCGTTATCTTGCCGATGAGGAAACGATTCATTATGGTCTCGTGCCTCGCACCAACCGCGGCATCTTCGCGATCAATGAATTGCCCGACCTTACCGAAAAAGTGCAGGTGGGTCTGTTTAACTTGATGGAAGAAAAAGACGTTCAAATAAAAGGTTACAAAATCCGGCTGCCCTTGGATGTGGTGATCGTCGCCAGCGCCAACCCGGAGGATTATACCAGCCGCGGTCGCATTATCACGCCGTTGAAGGACCGCTTTGACGTGCAGATTCGCACCCACTATCCCAAGAACATGGAGGACGAGCTGGCGATCATGGAGCAGGAATCCGCGCCCATGGACCGGCGCAGCCGCAAGGTCGAGGTGCCGCGATTCATTAAAGAGATCCTCGGACAATTGACCTTCGAAGCGCGCAAATCCAACGAGATCAATCAATCTTCCGGTGTCAGCGTGCGTGTCACCATTAATAATTTCGAAAGCCTGATCAGTAATGCCGAGAAGCGGGCGCTCAAGTGCAAAGAGAATGAAATAGTGCCCCGGGTTAGTGATTTGCATGCGGTGATGGCGTCAACGACCGGCAAGATTGAGATGGAGTATGTCGGCGAGGACAAGAAGGAGGATGAGCTGGTCGAGAAGCTGCTCAATCGCTCCATTCTAAAAGTTTTTGATCAGTACTTCAGTCTCAATTCGCTGCAAAAAGTCGTGGAGTATTTTAACTCCGGTTGGGGAGTTGAAGTCTCCGATCAAATGGCATCGCACGATTATCTCGAAGGCATCAAAGAAATTCCCGGATTGAAGGAAGCGGTGAAAACCCTTGGAACTCAGGAATCTCCCAGCCTGATGGCCTCGGCCACGGAATTCGTCCTCGAAGGCCTCCATTTGCATCAAAAGTTAAATAAGGAGATTGAAGGCGGCAGGGTCACCTACGGCAAGTAATCTTCCGACTCACTCCGTAAAACAGCCAATCCATCATGGTGCACATCCGCTATAGCCGATGGGATATTACCCAGCGTGATTCCCTGGATTCGGACGACGTGTTCGATCAGCTTAACGACAACATGAACGACACCGGCGACCTGCAGCAGGCGATGCGCCGGCTTATGCAGAAAGGTATCAAGCAGGGAGACAAACAGACCAAAGGCATCGATGATTTGCTGTCTCAGGTCGCCAAGGAAATGCGCAAGCTCTATGACCAGTATCGGTTGCAGTCCGCGATGGACGAAGTTCAGGAGCAATTAGAACAGGTGCTGGAGCAAGAGCAGCAGACCCTCGAAGATCTCGATCAGTCCGGACAAGACGTTAAGGCCAATCAGCAGTTCCTCAACGACCTGCCGAGCAAAACCAGCGAAGCGGTGGAAAAGTTAACCTCCTATTCTTTCCAGAATCCAGATGCTGAGAAACAATTCGAACAACTGCTCGCCCAGCTGGATCAGATCCGCAAACTCGAAAATTGGTTACGGCGCGAAGGAAGTTTGTTTCGCGGCCAGACCCCGATGGAGTTCCAGCAGTCCCAGGAATTGATGGAACGTATGGAAGACTTGCGCCGCCTCGAAGGGCAACTATCGAGCATGCAGCTCAAGGACGTCGACATGGAGCTTTTGGAGAAGCTTCTCGGCGGCGAACCCAAGCAGGATTTCGAGGGCGTAATGCGCATGCAGTCTCTGCTCGAAGAAGGCGGATATATTCTAGAGCAAGGAGATCGCTTTGAATTAACTCCGCGCGGCATCCGGCGCGTCGGGCAGTTAGCGCTGCGCGATATTTATCAGCAGCTGCGCCGCGATGGCATGGGCCGGCACGCTACCCGCAATCGTGGCAGCCAAGAGTTGATGACCGAAAATAGCCGCCCTTATGTTCAGGGGGACCCGCTCCATATCAACATGATTCATACTCTGAAAAATGCCTTGCTGCACGGCGGCGGTGTTCCGGTAAAGATTCATCCGGGAGACTTTGCCGTATACGAGTCCGAGCACTCGACCCGCGCCGCCACGGTACTGCTTCTGGATATGAGCTGGTCGATGAGTTGGGAAGGGCGTTTTGCCGCGGCAAAAAAAGTCGCCCTGGCCATGGAAACTCTCGTGCGTTCGATGCATCCGCGGGATTACTTCGGCATTGTCGGTTTTTTTACGCGCGCCGTCGAATTGAAAGCCAAGGACTTGCCGCAAGCGACTTGGAATATGGGCGATCCGTTTACCAATCTTCAGGATGGATTGCATTTGGCGTCGCAACTCTTGGAACGAAAGCCCAGCGTCAATCAGCAGATGATCGTCATCACCGACGGGCAACCGACCGCCTATTGCCGTCAAGGGCGGCTTTATTGCGAATGGCCATTAAGTTTTGGCGGCATCAGTCAACGCGCCGCGGAAGAGACCTTGAAAGAGGCCGAGCGCATCACCCGCAAAGGCATTACCATCAATACCTTCATGTTGGACGACAGCCCCGTACTGCGCGGCTTCGTCGACGACCTCACCCGTATCAACAGGGGCCGCGCCTTTTACACTCGCCCCGACCGGCTCGGAGAATATCTCCTGGTCGATTATCTCTCGCATCAGCGGAAAAAGGTTTAATGCGTTAGCATTAAACCTGTTCCAGCCGTTCCAGTAGTTCCAATCGTTCCAAATGTTCGAACCTTTTAGTCAGTGGTATTGAGTACTTGAGCCTCAACGTTCGAAGTTTTGGCTAATCTCGTGTAGCTCCAAAGCGGAGAAGGTTTAACTGCGAGTCTACGCACGCCTTCCGATCTCCGAGCGCACGATTGAAACGACTGGAACGATTGGAACGCGGCCCTTGCCGCTTTCTATTGACTACTGAAAATATATTCAGTATATCTGATTCATGCTGCCTGCGCTGACACCCCGGCAAAAAACGATCTACGAATTCGTGCTCAAGACGATTCGGGAGAAGGGCTATGCTCCTTCGATCCAGGAGATCGGCAGCCGCTTCAAGATCGCTTCAACTAATGGGGTTTCAGATCATCTCAAAGCTCTTGAAAGAAAAGGCTACATTCGTCGGATCGGTAAACGGGCCATCGAGGTTTTGTCGGCTTTAGGCAAACCCGTTCTAACCGCCACTCGCGAGATCCAGGTTCTCGGCCGGGTTCCGGCAGGAAAACCATTTTTCAGCGAAGAAAACTCGGAAGGACTTTTAACCATACCGATGGACATGGGAGCCGGAAAACTTTTCGCGCTTCAGGTTAAGGGCGATAGCATGATCGATGCCGGTATTCTCGACGGCGACCGGGTAATCGTAAAGCAGCAGGGAACAGCCGAAAACGGCGAAATCGTCTGCGCCATCATCGATGGCGAAGCAACGTTGAAGCGGTTTTATCAAGAAGACGGCGTGATCACGCTTAAGGCAGAAAACGAAAAATATGCGCCGATCACCGTTTCGGAAGGAGAATTCCGGATCGCCGGGCGGGTGGTCGGATTACTTAGGAAATTCTAATTCGATGAAGAACCCGTTCCAATTGTTCCAGCAGTTCCAAATGTTTCAACTGTTAAAAACGATAACTAACCGACGAATGCAGATATGAAAAGCCTTTCTGGGCGGCTAAAGATTTTAACAACTGGAACGATTGGAACATTTGGAACTCTTCCTATTCTGGAACATTGGAACTTTTGGAACCGCTGGAAGGGATCTTAATTATTTTAATGTTGTCCCCCGCTAAAAATCTGCAACCAGCGTTAAATCGTTGGACGCTCACCGAGGTTGCCGGACGATTGGTTGAAATCTCCGCTTCGGTTTCTTCGGCGGCGTTGACTATGACGTTTGGCTTGGTGCGGGAAGCGCAGCAGCGCGGCGAGCCGGTGGGCTGGGTTACTTCGATGGCCAGTTGCTTTTATCCTCCCGACGCGGCTCAAAGCGGTACCGATTTGGCCGCGCTGGTGGTGATCCGCATACCGGCTGCGGAAAAAATTGCGCGCGCCGGCGAGAAGCTGTTGCGCTCCGGCGGCTTTGGCTTGCTGGTATTCGACCTCGGCACGGCCGATATTCCCATGCCGCTGCAGAGCCGACTGACCGGACTCGCCCATCATCACCAGACAGCATTGGTTTGTCTCACCGAAAAACAACGCAAGGCGTTTTCTCTGGGATCGCTGGTGTCGCTGCGCCTTCACGCCGAAAAGAAACGTGCTTCGGAAAATCGTTTTGCCTGCATGCTCAATGTTCTCAAGGACAAACGTCGTGGACCGACTTGGAACCATGAAGAGCTCCGCTTCGGACCGGCTGGCCTGTGTTGATCTGCCGGCGTTTGCGCTGCAGCTGCTGCTCAAGCGCCATCCCGAGTGGCGCGCTTATCCGGCGGCGGTGGTGGCCGAGGACAAACCGCAAGGACTGATTTTGCAGATCAATGAGAGAGCCCGGCGCTGCGGCGTGCTTCCCGGGTTGCGCTATGCCGCGGCTTTTTCTTTAGCGCGTGGGCTGCGCGCCGGGGAGGTTCGGCCGGATGAAATCCACAAAGCGATCGATGCCTTGACCCAACGGTTGATGCGCTTCACGCCCGAAGTCGAGCCCTCGGCGGCGGAGCCGGGAGTATTCTGGTTAAACGGCAAAGGTCTGCATCGCCTTTATGCGTCACCCCGAGAATGGGGCGGCGCTATTTATCAAGACATTAAAACGCAAGGATTACAGGCTAGCCTGGTTGTCGGCTTTAGTCGTTTCGGCAGTTATGCGGTCGCTAAAGAAAAACAGGGGATAACGATTTTCGATGATCCCGCCGACGAGCGCAGTGCGGCGCGCAAAGTGCCGCTGGATCGTCTGGACATCGAAGCTAAGTTTCGCGATACGCTTTTAAAGCTCGGCATCAAAACGGTAGGCGGTTTGCTTTCGCTTCCATCGGCAGGGTTGCGCGAACGTTTCGGTGCTCAGGCTCATCGTCTCTACCGGATGGCCGCCGGCGATCTCTGGACTCCGCTCGAGCCATGCGCGCCGGAAGAAACCGTTGCGCAACGGTATCTGCTCGACGATCCTGAAAGCGACGTTACCCGGCTGCTCTTCCTCATCAAACAACTGCTTCACCCAATCCTGGCGACGCTTGCCGTGCGCACCCAGGCGCTCAGCGCGCTATGGCTTGGTTTTCTGATCGATAAGAGCGAATGGCTCAAAGAGCAAATTCGCCCCGCCGTGCCCACTCTCGAAGCGGCTCAGATACTCGATCTGGTGCGCCTGCGCTTGGAGTCGTTAAAATTTCCTGCCGGCGTTATTGAAATCGAATTAAAAGCCGAGGCCTGCGCCGCCACCGTCGAGCAACTCCGTCTGTTCAGCGAGCAACCGAAGCGCGACTTCGATTCGGCCAATCGCGCGCTGGCGCGCTTGCGCGCTGAATTCGGCGCCGAGGCAGTCGTCCAGGCGAAACTAAAAGACGGACATCTTCCCGAAGCGCGATTTATTTGGGAACCGCTCGACCAAGTTAAATTATCCAAAAACGTTTTGAACGAAGCGAAGCGATTGAACAATTTGAACGAATTGAACCTGCCCGCTCCCAATATGTTGGTGCGCCGCATTACCGAAAAACCGATCATGCTCGCCGGCGGACCCTTTAACAGGCACGAGGACGGCTGGCTGCTCTTAGGCCCCAAGCACGGCAGCATCGACAAACTGACCGGCCCCTATGTGTATTCCGGCGGATGGTGGAATCGCGAAATTCAACGCGACTACTACTTCGCCGAAACCCGCCGCGGCGATCTCCTATGGCTCTACTATGATCGGGTCAGAAGAAGATGGTTTTTACAGGGAACGATCGAATAACAGCCGTTCAAATCGTTCAACAGTTCAAAACGTTCAAATCGTTTAGGAGGGAGAATCCATGCAAGTGAAAAACTTTGAAGATTTGGAGATCTGGAAAGATGCCCGGCTACTAACCCGAGGAATTTATCAACTGACGAGAGATTCGACATTCTCGAAAGATTTCGCTTTACGAGATCAAATGCGGCGTGCTGCGGTCTCGATTATGTCAAACATCGCCGAAGGATTTGAACGCGGCGGCAATCAAGAATTCATTCAGTTCTTGTATGTGGCTAAAGCATCATGCGGGGAAGTCCGCTCTCAACTTTATGTAGCCCTGATCAATCCTATGTGGCGCCGAAAAATTGACGACGACTGCGAGCAAGTCTTTGCGACGTCTGTCGATCATGATTAGCAACCTCATTGATTATCTAAAGCGAAGCGGAATGAAAGGATCAAAATATACAGCAACAAATCGTCCGAAAAGTCCGATCTCTTCGAGTCTCTTCCGAGACGGCTTGAACAGCTTGAACGATTTGAACGTTTTGAACCTCAGTAAAGATATAAGGAGACCATCAATGCACAGCAACAAACTCTCAATGCTACATCCAGGACGGATAATACTAGAAGAGTTTCTTGCCCCCGCGGTATCAGCGTCTTTCGCCTCGCCAGAGATATCGACCTTTCGACCGAGACGAATCTATGAAATCGTCCAGGGGCAACGTTCGATCAACGCCGATATTGCGCACCGTTTGGCGCATTACTTCGGCATGTCCGAACGCTACTGGCTGGACCTGCAGGCGCGGTACGATTCGGCCATCGAGAGTGACCGGTATAGACCTCGTGTTGGTCGTTGTTGTTTGGCGGTAGCGAAGTAGGCTAGATGGTAGTGGCCCGATCTTTGCCATTTTTTTGTATACGGTGAGACTGAGGATTTGGAGGGAGTTAGTCATGTCTAAGGATTCTCACATTGAGTGGACACACCATACGTTTAACCCGTGGTGGGGTTGCACCAAAATTTCACCGGGGTGTACGCATTGCTATGCAGAAACCTGGGCAAAGCGCTTAGGACAAAATGTCTGGGGCAAGGGAGCGCCGCGCCGGGAACTCTCGAGCTCATACTGGAGAGAGCCATTCGCCTGGAACGAAGAGGCGGCGCGCAGAGGCGCCCGGGCGCGGGTTTTTTGCGCGTCTATGGCCGATGTGTTCGAGGATCGCCGCGATCTCGACGAGCGCCGTGCGAGGCTGTGGCGTCTTATCGACGAAACCCCGAATCTAGATTGGCTGCTTCTGACCAAGCGACCACAGAATGTCAAACGCCTCGCACCTTGGGCGCACCATTGGCCTGAGAATGTTTGGCTCGGAGCCACGGCTGAGAATCAACGTTGGCTTGACAGGCGGATGCCGCATCTGATTTCTCTCAATGCGCGAGTCCTATTCCTCTCTTGTGAGCCCTTGCTTGGATTCTTGGACCTTTCGCAATGGATCGACGGTGCCAAGCGCGGCCAATACCGATGTATTGACTGGATCATCGGTGGCGGCGAAAGTGGCTATCACGCGCGTCCGATGCATCCTGAATGGCTCACAACCTTGCGAGACCAGTGTATCGCCGCCGGCATCAAGTTCCACTTTAAGCAGTGGGGCAATTGGAGACCACTCCCGCAAAACAACGCGAAGGGCTATGTAACCAGAATGGTTTCTCTGGCCAGTGGCGACCCCGTCACAATCGCGAATATGGGTAAGAAGGCCGCGGGACGTCGTTTGCAGGGACGTACTTGGGATGAATTTCCCCGCCCTGCGAGCGTATTATTTACTTCTCGGTAATTTCAAATTTCCGGCATTCTGCCCTCTGCGCTGGGAATACGTAAATGAACTACACCTATGGCACTGGCGCAACCGATGTGAACGAGTTCTTTCGCATTAAACGCTCCTGGTCCAAGGTCAAAGACAAAATTGTTAACGATTACATTGATTGCTATCTCAAGACTGTACACAGCCTCCAGCGTCCGATTCTAATTGTCGACGGTTTTGCTGGCCCAGGACGTTTCGGTGATGACACAGCTGGTTCTCCAGTGATCATCTGCGAGGCGATCATGAAATCGTGGAGGCGGGCGCAAAGCATTAGCTGTCTTTTCGCAGATGCACATCCTGGTCATCGAGAAGCCATGAAGCAGAATCTGAGTCGTTACATCCGAGCAGGTCTGACCGAAGCTCCCTATGAGGAGTGCGCAGACGCGGTTACACGCGCACTGGATGTCGGTGCCGGGTCAACGGTTTTCTTTTATCTTGATCCTTACGGAATCAAGGATCTTGAGTTTGAAATGTTGCGATCTATTTATGAACGCGAGCGCCGGCGGAGTACTGAGGTATTTGATCAACTTCAGCTTTCGGACTTTTATGCGCATGAGCGGCAATTGGAAGTACGGCGATCCGGCGAGCGAAGTTGCGCGCAAAGTTAAAGAATCAAAAACAGAGACAGTAAACAAAGTTATGGGAGGCGACTACTGGCGAGACATCATTACTAATGACAGGCTAAGTAAAATCAAGCGTGAAGACGCAGTCGTTAACGCATATCTGACCCGCCTGCGGCAGTTCTTTACATACGCGTATGCGATTCCAGTCAAGGAGCGGAAGGAAGACGAGCAAGGTATTCCAGATGATGAGTTAGCCCGATATCACCTAATCTTCGGTACACGTAGCACTCGCGCTATTGTTTACATGAATGACGTTGCGCTAAACGCGTTGAACCCATATTTGCAGCAATTCAAAGACAATTTGCTATTCGATTTTACTCCGCAACGATATCAACCTGCTAACCGCGAAGCCGTAAAGTCGGCGATCATCGAGGCGGTTAATAGGGTGCCTCGAAAGCGACCGGACATTTACGAGTGCGTGATGCCGGAGTTCTTCATGCAGTACCCGAGGAAGGACTACAGGGCGATGATAGATGAGCTTGCATTTAAAGAGAAGCGAATTTACCCGAACGTGCTAACGATGAGGGTAGCGAACAAACTTAATGACGATACCCTGCTATCAGCAAGACCATGGCCAGTCCGTCGTTGAAGCTAGGTTTCCGCTCTTGCGTTCGCCTCACTGATTCTGTCCTTCAGTGGAAGATCGAACGCAACCTGCTTGCTAGCCGACCCGACGGTATTGAAATCCGCACAGTTCAGGAACTGTTGGGCCACAAAGACGTGAGCACGACAATGATCTACACGCACGTTCTGAATCGTGGCGGTCGCGGCGTTAACAGCCCTGCGGATCGGCTTTGATCGGCCATTCGTTATCCCAATACACTGCGGGCTGATATCCTCATACACTGCCGGATGGACAGTGTATGCAGGAATGAATGTTTCTGTCGTAGCAACGTCAATATGTCATGTTAACAGCAACGTAAAAATGTCAGGGTGACACCTGAGGTAAAGTCGCCAGCGTAGAAAGCGGACCATAGCGGAACCCCACCTTCTTACCGTTCGTTCGATATAGGCCAATTGTGTGCGTTGTTTTTGAATCGAAGGTTGCGATTTTCTCGGTGTTGTAGAAAAACTCCACCGCGCCATCGAGAAGCACATGCACATCGATTCTCTTGTTGGCATAGGAGCCAAAGGGCGAGGTCTTAGGGATCTGCAAGACCGAACCTTCGAAAGTCACGGTGTTGTCCTTGGCCACGGTACGCTGTTGTTTGAAACACAAAGCCCTGTCGATTTTAAGCGCACTGAGTTTTCTCCAGGCCGGCTCTGCTTTAGCGGGCTGAGCGAATCTACGGTTATGAACGATGAGATAACGATTCAGGACCACGGTTGCCTGTTCCACGGTCTTGGCCTTGGCCAGCCGCAGCTCACTGACCAGTCGATCCTGGAAAGTGTTCCACAGTCTCTCGATTCTTCCCTTGGCCTGAGGGGAATGGGCTAGGATCAAGGTCACCCCCAGCTCTTCTAACCCTCGGCCCACCTCGGTAGTGGGTTTTCTGTTGATCAACTGCTCCTCTAATGTCGGTTCCCGGTCGGTCCAGAATACCGAGTGACAGTCGGTATAGATCGACTGGGGCACTCCATGCTGCTTGAAGATCTCGCAGAACAGGTGAAAGTAACCCCAGGAGCTCTCGGCCGGGGCAAAAAAGGCTCCCATGACTTTGCTCGTGGCATCGTCGATGGCCCCGATCAGACAAAGGCGCGACCCTCGTCCTTGGAGCCAGTCGTGCGGGGAGCCATCGACCTGGAGCATCATCCCCTCACTGGCCCGTCTTTCTCTGCGGCTTCGGTGTTTGATCCCGCGGCGCCTCTTGGGGGAACCGATCCCGTTTGCACGAAGAACACGCCGGACTTTCTCTCGACTGAGCTTGATCTTTTCTTGTTCTTTGAGCTTCTCGGTCAGATGGTGATCGTTGAAGCCTTGGTATTTCCCTCGGGCTAGTGCCAAGACCTGTCTAATGGTCTTCTCCTTGGTCTTGCGTTTACAAGGCCGTCCGCGGTTGCCATGAACCACTCCCTTGGCTCCGGTCTTATCGACCCGTGCTTTGATCCGGTAACACTGCCGCTCGCTTACTCCCATCACCAGTGCGGCTTGCATCACTGTCAGCTCACGGCGCAACACCCGTTGTATTATCTCTAGTCGCTTCTCGTCTTGCATTGTCAGGGTTGTCATCCTCCCACCCTGACATAATCACGTTGCCATTAACCCCTGACAGATTCACTTCGCTACTACACAGGAATGAATGTTTCTTGACAAGTTCTCTGCAGGTGAGGGATATTGCCCGCAGTTTTGCTATTCGCGAAGTGTAGAAGTAGAGGCTAATACACTGCCGGAGTCGCGGCAGTATACTCAATAGTTAGACGGAAAGGCCGGGGCTCAGCAACATCGATCGTCGAACCGATGCGGAGGTGAGCCGTCATGTTTGACCGCGATTGGTTTATTGCCGAGTGCCAGCACGCGAGCGCTGCAGTCGGATCGGCCGGCGTCCTTGAGACCGTCGCTCGCGCGGTCGCCGAGCCCGGCGAGATCTTACGGGCTCTTGGTGAGCCGCGCCGGGCCGGCTTGCACCCGCTCTTCCGAGCAGCCGAACTGACTATCCTGAATGTCGTCTGGGGACCGCGGATGAGTCAGTTGCCGCACAACCATAAGATGTGGGCCGTCATCGGTATTTACACCGGTCGTGAGGACAATATCTTCTGGCGACGCGTGCCGGAACGCGTCGATGGCCGAATCGAAGCCGCTGGCGCGAAAGCCCTGAGTGAGCGTGATGCCGTCCCCCTCGGTCATGACGTCATCCACTCTGTTCTGAATCCGGTTAGTCGCTTGACGGGGGCGGTGCATGTCTACGGTGGCGATTTCTTTGCCCTCCCACGCAGCGAATGGGATCCCGAACGGCTCATCGAGCAGCCTTTCGATCTCCAGAAGGCTCTGGCGCTCTTCGAGGAATCCAATCGGCTGCACCCTGTGCCATCACATGAACCCGCATAACTTCGCAGTCGAGCGGACGCGCTTCGCGCGCCGCTCACCGCGGCGTTAAACCGCCGTCATGATGGACCTCCATAAATGAACAAAGCTGAACAATGGCTCTCGCGTGAGGACGAGCGATGTCGGGCTGGCCGATTGGAACGACTTCAGTGGCTTGCGAACGAATTACCTGCGGGCGAGTACTTAACGTTTCCTGGCGGACTCTTGGCGAAGTTTCTTTTTGAGGAGACCCGCTACTGCTTTGCTTACGGTCAGTACTTGGCGGTTATCGTCCTCGGCGTCGCGTTTATTGAAAGAACGCTCGCCGCGGAGTTCTACGCCTCCGGCCGAAATGACTTAGTACGCTCCAGCATTTCGGATCTGCTCAGAGAAACGCGAAATGCTGGCTGGTTGAGTTCCGCGGAGTACGACGCATTCGAGCGCGCAAGAATAGTGAGAAATCCTGTAACCCATTTTCGGCATCCTGGCCACCGTGAGAACGTCGAATCTCGTATGCTAGAGGAGAACGAGTACCCTTATGCAGTCATCGAAGAAGATGCACGACTCATCGCTGCGGCGGTAATGCATATGGTTGGCAGACATGCGGTATAACCCGCGGCTTAAAACTGATGTTGAGAACGCTCGCCTTTCAGGCTCGCTTATTCGCCACGGCTTAGCCGCATCGCGTTAAGCGGACAACGAGTATGGCGAAGCCGTGTTTCTACTGTGGGGGTCCAGCGACCAGCGTGGACCATGTACCGCCCCGCTGTTTCTTCCCAAAGGACAAGGACCTCCCGGCCGACGTAGCAGCGGTGCGCAAGAACCTGATCACCGTTCCCGCGTGCGATGCCCACAACGGCAAGTACTCGAGCGATGATGAGATCGCGTCGCTTGTGGTCCGTTTGCCATATCAGGCCAATGCGCTCGGTCAACAGGACTTCCTCAAGAAGGGCTTTCGGACGATCGAGAAGAGCAAGGGTGTGGTGCCGAGCCTATTTCAGAAGATAGAAGTACTACAGCTCCCCGATGGCCGAGAGGTGCCGACCATAGAGTTCGACGCGATGCGGGTGAATCGCGTCATGGAACGCGTTGCACGCGGCCTGTTCTTCCACGACTTCGGGAGGTGTTGGACCTTAGAACTCTCTGTCGTCTCAGACGGGCCCCTAATGCCCGACCTCTCTTTAAGTCCCATGCAGCCAGCCATCCGCGCACTCGACCCGTGTTTCAGCACGCCCACCGAAAAGGCGAGAATCCGGGTGTCTTCTGGTACGAGTGGGCTGCGGGTCTCAAAGGGGATGAGGACCATATGCTCCGTATGTGTTTCTACGGCGGCTTCCGTTACTTGGTCGTACCGAAGAAGATGCCGCATAACCAATGGGTGGAGACGGTCGCGGCGGACCGCGCCTCTCACCCAAAACGTTAGACAAACAATTTAGTTTTTCCACGTTGGTCGGTAGGCCGGGATGAAAACTACCGACAGCCGCTCTGCAAAACGAGAGCGAATTTCAGATGGTACGACGCACAGTTTTAATTGTTCTTGGCGCTGGGTTGCTCCTGATTAGCGAGCAGCACAGTGGGACCTTACAAGCGCTCTCGGCGGCGCGGCCTAGTTTAAGAACCGGCCAGGTGTTTCGCGACCGAATGAAAATCGGAACCGACGGTCCTGAGATGATTGTTATACCCGCGGGGAAATTTCGCATGGGGGACATCCAGGGTAGGGGCCTCAAGGTCGAGCAACCGGTGCACGAAGTGCATATTCGCAGAGCTTTTGCGGTCAGCCGGTACGAAATCACTTTTGATCAATACGACGAGTTTGCTAAGGCAACTGGCCGCCAATCACCAGATGACGAAGGTTTTGGTCGGGGCCGCCGGCCAGTGATTCGAGTTTCGTGGAATGAGGCGGTTGAGTATGCTGCGTGGTTATCCCAGCAAACGGACAAGCACTATCGGCTCCCGACCGAGGCCGAATGGGAATATGCTGCACGCGGCGGAACCGAGACTGCCTATTGGTGGGGCAGCGAGATGAAGCCTGGCTTTGCTAATTGCACAAGCTGCGGCACCCCGCCGGACAAGACGCAGACGATGCCGGTAGGTTCATTCAAGCCAAATCCATTTGGGCTTTACGACACCGTCGGCAACGTAAGGGAATGGGTACAGGATTGCTGGCACGACAGTTATCAAGGGGCACCATCCGATGGGTCAGCTTGGAAAAGGAACACAACGGCAACTGCAACGGGCGCGTGCACCGCGGCGGTTCGTTTCGGGGTGTTAACAAAAACAATTTAAGTTCATCCTCTCGAGATATGTACCGCGCCGCTGCTCGACCGTACTGGGTAGGGTTTCGTCTTGTCCGGGAAATCGAGTAGCTTTTTAGTGCCTAAAACTGTATTGACCAGTCTGTGAGAAAGGTTGAAAAAGAAGTCTAACCACTGGGTTGAGAAGGCCGCGGCGGACCGCGCCTCTCACCCGTGGCGTGACAGAGATAACCAATGAGCACATGCCTAACAATGACTTTCTAAAGGACTACCCGGATAGGGTTGTAAAATGGGTGTGCGAGCGAGACGGCTAACCATGCGCTACTGCGGACGCGCGCTTAGTGTGGAATTTCTTAATAGCGCGCGCCGCAGAGCATGGCGTTAGCCGGCCAGAAAGTCAGAAGGACGCCGATGATCGATCCGATCAGACGCAAAATATTGAAAGCGGGCGCCGCGGCGACGGTAATGGCCGCAGTGCCGCGAGCGTTTGCGCAGCAGACTGGGCAGGGAGGCGTTGCCATGTCCTTCTACGAAAAGGGCCCCGTTCGCATCCGCTATCAGGATGCCGGTTCCGGGTTCCCGTTGTTGCTCATCGCCGGTGGGGGACTAAACTCGGCGATCTCCGGCTTGACCACTGCTCCTTTTAATCCAGTCGAGGAATTCAAGGGAGAGTACCGTTGCATCGCGTCGGACCTGCGCAACGGAAATCGCGGCCAGTCCTTCGGTCCGCTCGAAGTCGACCGGCCGTGGGATTCATTTGCCGATGATCAGCTCGGTGTGATGGATCACCTGGGCATCGACAAGTTCATGGCGCTGGGTTTCTGCATTGGTGGCCCCTTCATCTGGAACCTGTTGAAGAGGGCACCCGATCGGGTTGTCGCCGCCGTGTTGGCACAGCCCGTCGGATTCCGGCCGGAGATGCCCAACGTGATGTATGACAGCGGCATGACCGGCTGGGCTCCGGAGCTGATCAAGCGCCTGCCCGACATTACGATGGAGATGGTCGAAAAATTTCTGACCAACATGTACCGCAGCAACGCCGACTTCGTCTATACGGTGACACGCGATTTCGTGCGTCATTGTCAGACGCCCGTCCTGATCCTGCCGGACGATATCCCGGCGCATCCGTACGCTGTCGCGATGGAGGCCGCGATGCTCGCGCCGAAAGCCGAAGTGAGCATGTTCCCGTGGAAGGAGCCCAAAGAGCGGATTCCCCTGGCGGTGCGCCAGATACGGTCCTTCCTCAGGGCGCATCGGCCGGCTTCTGTTTAGACGGAGGTGGCAGTACCAAAAGCCGTCGACGCCAGGTGGCTCTATGAAATCTTGTTACGCCGTCTAACCATTGGGTTGAGAATGACGCGGAAGGCCGCGCTTCTCACCCATGCCGTTAGGCTTAGTGTGACCGCCGCAACTACATGTGGCGGAGGGGAACCCATGAATCATCACTTTGGCATTATGGCCAGGTACAACGCTTGGGCGAATTCTCGACTATATGCAGAGGCTCGTAGCCTTTCCGTCGAGACTTACCCAAAGAACGTCTGTGCGTTCTTTGGCAGTCTGCACGGCACGCTCAATCATCTTCTCGTAACCGATCGGATCTGGATGCACCGATTCACGGGCGAGGGTGAGCATCCGGCACAGCTAAACGCAATCATGTTCGATGACCTACCGTCGTTACAGGTTGCACGCGAGGCTGAGGACGGTCGGATCTTCCAGTACGTGGAAGGGCTCTCCGAGGAAGAGATAGGTCAGGATTTCAGCTACTCCACGACCAAAGCGCTGCCGCAACGTTTCCCGCTGCGGACTTGCTGGCTCATTGGTTCAATCACCAGACCCATCATCGCGGCCAAGCGCACTGCATCCTCACTGTTCTAGGAGTTCCGGAATCCAAGCCACTTGATCTTTTGGCAATGTATCGCAAGGTGCCCTTGGGGCATCAGGCAACCAGTGCCTAACTCCACGTCGAACGGATGGGCCGCCGGCACAATGCGTTATCAGCCACCGGCGCACGCCCGCCGTTCACCACGACGTTAGGCACAGTAAACATCAGTCGCCAAGATAGGAGAGAAGGCGTTGCGAAAACCAACATTATTGTTATCTGTCATGATTGCAATCGGCGTCATTCCTTCGATGGCAGAAGCTCAGTTCCTCGGTCCTCAACAGGTAAATAAACTCCCCTCATCTCCCGCCGATCACCGAATCCATTACGGTAGTGATCCTCTCCAATTTGGCGAGCTGCGGCTGCCACAGTCCTCAGGTCGCCATCCAGTTGCCATTGTCATTCATGGAGGGTGCTGGAAGTCCAAACATGGCGACCTCATTGCCGACCTCCAGAACACGGCGCCTCTCTCCTCGGCTCTGACGAGCCTCGGTATAGCAACGTGGAATATAGAATATCGCCAAACTGACAACCCAGGCGGTGGATGGACCGGTACCTTTGAGGATGTTGCCAACGCCATTGATTACTTGCGCGTGCTGGCCAAAGCATACTCACTCGATTTGAACCGTGTAGTCGTTGTTGGCCATTCTGCAGGCGGGCATCTCGGGACTTGGGCCGCTGCTCGGTATCGGCTTCCCAAAGCAAGCCCTCTGTTCTCGAAGGAGCCGTTGCGCGTCGTAGGCATTGTCAATCTTGCGGGACCGACAGACCTGGAAAGTATCCTGCCGATTCAGAGTCAGCTTTGTGGTGCTCCGGTGATTACAAACCTCATCGGAGGCTCACCCTCTGAAGTGCCCGAGAGGTACAGACAGGCTTCGCCGTCAAATCTTTTGCCCATACGAGTGAAGCAGGTATTGATTACCGGCGCGCAGGACAAACTTATCCCTGCGCGGTGGGGACAGAAGTACGAAGAAGAAGCGAAGAAAGTAGGCGACGATGTGAGCTTTATAGCTGTAGAAAACGCATCACATTTTGAAGTCATTGCACCAGGGTCTGTAGCCCGGCCTAAAGTCGAGGCGGCTGTGCGCTCGATGCTGAAGTTGAACAGGGGAACATCAAAGTAGCGCGACCTGCGCCTAACTCCGGGTTATAGTGCCGCCACGTAGGCCTCGCGTTGCAGGCGACACTTGCCGATATTGATATCCGCAAAGGCAGGTCAGTATATTACTAGTTCGGCGGCCTTAAATCGTTAAGGTGGACATCGTTGAGCAACAGGGCATGAAATCACCCATGAAAAAAGGCCCAACAGTATTTCTTCAGGCAGTCATTGTGCTCATCGGCATTGGCGCTCTTGCTCTCATGCTTTGGGAGCCTCACATCGAAGGCAGAAACGCGCACGCCACGCTCTTCGAGATCTACTTTAAAGATCCCTTTTTGGCGTATGCGTATTTGGCGTCCACTCCATTTTTCGTGGCGCTCTATCAGGCATTCAAGGTGTTGGGATACATCGGACAAAATAAGGCATTTTCGCAGGCGCCCGTGAAAGCTCTGCGGACAATAAAATTTTGTGCGTTAGCCATTATCGGTTTCGTTGCGTTAGGAGAACTGTTCATTATGTTGGGCAATAGTGATGATCGTGCAGGCGGGGTTTTTATGGGCATCCTCATCACCTTCGGCTCTGCCGTTATCGCCGCCGCGGCGGTGATGTTTGAAGGGTTTTTACAGAATGCCGTGGATATAAAATCCGAGAACGACTTAAAACGATCGAGAAGCTCATAAAATAAGGGCCGCCGAACCATTGGATTGTGCGGTCGGCGGCCCGGTGAGGAATATCTTGATAGCCGCCGCCGCACATCCTTGGCGTTATGCCGCTAGGCGTTCTGTAACTTACAATCTGGACTATGGCGGAAGAGATCAGACAAGCCGAAGTTCTCACTGATGAAGAAAAGCAACTGCTCTTTGGCTGGGGAGAGAATATCTTTGACGTTGCGGCGCTCAAGCTAAGCTGGAGGGCGAAAGACTTACACTTCCTATTGTATTCGGATGGGGAGCCGGTCAGTCATGTAGGCGTCCTGAAGCATTCGGTTAGCGTCAATGGAGAGCCGGCCACGGTCGGGGGAGTGGGCGGGGTCGTTACCGTACCGGAGGCGCAGGAGAAAGGATTCGCTCGCCAGCTCATGCGGCATGCGGCGAACTTCTTGGAGCAGGAGTGGAAAGTGGATGCTGGCCTACTCTTTTGTCTTCCGAAGCTGTTGGCGTACTACGAAGCGCTCGGTTGGCAGGAAGTAGAAAGCTCCGTGCTGATCGAGCAGCCGAGCGGCAACATTGTTTCACCTCTGCGCGTGATGGTATTGCCGCTTGTGGGAGAAGGTTGGTCATCTGGAAGTATTGAGCTTGGAAGTCTGCCGTGGTGAAGAGAGGTTAGAGTTGCTTCGGGCGAGGGCGGCATAACAACGCCATCCAGCCGACCGCGAATAGCGTTGATTTCATGCGCGGCGGGCTGATCGCGGGCGTTAGGGGTTCGAGGAGGCTGCAGCAAACATGATCCCGGCTCGGTTATCGCTCATAACCTACAACCTGTGGCTCACCGAGCGCTGGCCGGCTCGAGCAAATGCGCTGGAGAGATTTCTTAAGTTGTTCGCTCCCGATGTGCTTTGTGTGCAGGAGTTGCAAAGCGCGACCCAGGAGTTCCTCGACGGCACGCTAAAGACACATGATCGCGTTCGTGATCCGTTTTCCGGATGGACAAGCGAGAGCAACATCTATTGGAGCAAGGCGCTCTTCGAAAAGGTCGAGCACGGTACTGAGGAAGTCGGCCACCCCGAACCGGAAAGGCGGATGTTTTGGGTGCGCCTGCGGTTCATGCCGCTACCCGGGACGATATTCGTCGCCACCGCGCATCTCACTAACCGTCGGAATCCCGACGAGTCGGAAAGCGGTCTTTCACCGAGAGTAAGGCAACTCAAGCGAATTGCCGACGAGCTGACTCGGCTCGTGCGTAAAGATGAGCCTGCATTCTTCATGGGAGACATGAATGACGCATATCATCCTCAGCGCATCCTCAAAAAGGCAGGATTCGTAAGCTGTTTCGCAGCCCTGGGAATGCAAAGCCCTCCGACCTTTCAGTGCTACCCGACAGCGAACGTGCGGCCCGATGAACCCACCGTTACCGAGGCCATCGACCTCATTGTCGCAAACCGACACGCGCGTGCGGTGGCCGCAAGTGTGCCACAGTGTTATGGCGAAGACACTGCTCCGTCAGATCATTGGCCCGTGCAGGCGATATATGAACTGGTGTGAAATCCGACGGCATCGAAGCCCTACCAGTGTGGTTGAGAGAGATCCGCCGCAACCGCAGCCGCGCGC
>CAVUZH010000013.1:0-918925 GCA_963745835.1 uncultured delta proteobacterium | reverse complement strand
TTTAAGCTCCTCGTCGGCGGTCCGAAATGGCTTAAAAAAGAAAATGTCAATCTGGCGTGTGTCCGCAAATACGTCGGCATCCGAGGGAGAGGAGATTTCTTGGCCGTCTTCTCGCTTCCCAAATATATAATGGACTATTATAACGTAATCCATTCCCATTATGAGCCGGCACTCTGGCTCAAGGACGCCTACTACACAGATTACAAGAAGTTCTCCCCTATTCGAAATCCTCTCGATATCTTCAATTCGTCCGTGTTTTCCATCAACGCTTTGACAGGTGAATACATTAACCGCTTTGTTCGAAACCCGGTTGATGTTATTCGAGAACGTCTGGCTCTCTACAAATTGACAGATCTCAACTTTGTGGACGGCCTGGTTGCACCCTTGGTTACCTATCTAACATCGTTCCTTGAAGTCCACAGGAACTACAACGTGATGCGATGGGAGGATCTAGTTACGCAGCCGGAACAAACGATCCAGACAATTGGTCGCCAAGCCGGACTGGGGGTTTCTGTACGGGCTGCGCGAGATATCTGGGAGGAAATGAAGTACAAAAATCAGACTACCTATCATGTGCATAATTTCCGCACGGGTATCATAGGGGATTGGAAACTCCATTTGGTCAATGAGCACTTAGAAATCCTGAAGAGCCAGGGCTTCGATAAGTTCCTACAAGCGTTTGGCTATGAAAGCATCGAGTATTTGGATCAGGCAAATTATACTCCTTTCCAGCAGATAGTCCGGGATCACGTCAGAAGCGGAAGAGTCTATCGAGCGGAGTTGGATGCCGATCTTTTTACATTTGCCTTTAATAAATCTAATTTTCGGTCCTCTAAATATGACTTCGTGAGCTTTTCCGGTGACAATGGAGTGGAGATCGAACGTTCATCAATCAAGGATGAGAATCTGCTCCGAGGGTTCATGAAAGCGACAGAACAAGCGCTGGCAGATGTCCGAATCGAATTGGAAGCGATTCATCTAAGCTGTAGTTAATGAACTCTCATCTAAGTTTGGCATTCGTAGAGTATCGAAGCGAAGCGTATATCGAAATTCTACAAAGGCTTTGCCTCGAGCGGCGAAAAAAGATTCGTTTACGTCCACTTAACGCGTGTTCCGCGGAAGTAGCGACCCAGGCCCTGATCCAGGGTCTGAATGTTTCGTTTGTCACTGCTCCGGGAGATCAGCAAGCGCCGCTGCCTGAAAATGTCAGCTTGACGGACGACGTTTTACGTGACGATGCAACACTTCTTTTCTATCCGGAAGCCAAGAGTTTAGCCGCCTGCCTCCTGGACTATCTCGACCTCGAAACCGGAACGATTGTAGCTCCCATGACGGGATATAGCTTCAGGAACAAACCTCTCTTTGTTATTTCCATTCCTAAAAGTGGTACTCACCTCCTGCTCGAACTCGTCCGTGCCTTTGGCTATGGAGATGGTGTGGTTTGCCCGGAAGAGCCGAAGCCCGGTCTGTGGTACTGTTTGGAATCTTCAAACACTCACACCTCTGCGCATTATTTTTTCCTAGACACAGTTCATCGGAGTCATTTTGGTAATCGGTTGCATCCATTTCCCAAGTCTCCTGTGATCTTCATTTATCGTAATCCTCTGGACATCGTAGTATCGGAAGCTAACTATTATCATGAAGACGGAAAAACGGCTTTTAGCGGTTATCTAAACTATCTCTGTTTCGAGGAGAGGCTTATTCGGCTGATAGATGATCCATGGCTTCTCGGGACTATCATGGATCGGGTCGCGAAGTTCGCTGCTTGGCTGGATTTCCAAAATGTTGTCCCGGTATCGTTTGAGGAGTTAGTGGGCGACGAAGGCGGCGGCAGCCGAAAGGTCCAGCGAAAATTGATTTGGTCTCTGCAGCTCAAGCTTCAGGTTCCGGGCGATCCTGAGAAATTTGGCGAAAGGATATTCAATCCCGGGAGTCCCACCTTTACTGACGGACGGATCGGATCTCACAAAACTCAGTTTACTCCCCGCGCGCGAAAGAAGTTTATGTCCTTATCACAGGATGTGATGTTCAAATTCGGATATGATTCTGGGGAATACCTTGATGCTGTAACGATTTCAAAACGCGCAGAAGAATTCCGCAGGCGACCGCTAAAGTATAGCGAGGCCAATCTCGATGAAACTCCAGTCGCGGTGGAGTACAACTACCGCGGTTGCAATATCGTGCATTACCGAGGAAGCTATTACATTTTGCCCCAGTGTTTGGGTACGATAGATCTTAGTAAATCAACGAGCCTCGGATGGAAATGGCTTTTTATCGTGAGCTGCCAAACACTTGAAGGTGCAAAGAGGAACATCTATCACAGCGATTCGCTTTGTCATTCTCTGTTTTGGAAGAAGCATGCCGCTCGCGTGTTGGCTAGAGTTTGTCGATTTCAGGTGCCTATGCGACTAAGTTATTGGAACCATTGATGTCCAAGCTTAATGTAGGTTTTACTGTGTTCATATTCGGCGCCGTGATCGGCAGCTTCTTAAACGTCTGCATCTCCCGAATACCCAAGGGAGAATCCGTTATTCATCCGGCATCGCACTGCCCAAAGTGCCAAGCCCCGATAACGTTCTTTCACAATATTCCCTTACTCAGTTATCTGCTGTTATGCGGCCGCTGCTGTTCGTGCGGGGAGCGGATTTCTTTTCGTTATTTTGCGGTCGAGTTTCTGATGGCATCTTTTGCGGTAGCTCTATTTTACCAGTTCGGTTTGGGGCTCGCGTTTGTGGTCGGGTTCGTTTTCATTGCGGCTCTCATTGTTATCTCATTTATTGATCTGGATGTAAGGATCGTTCCCGATGTCATCAGCCTCCCCGGCATCGTTGTCGGTGTTTTGTTTGCAGTTATTGGCCGCTACGTGATTAGTGATCCATTCAACATCGTGCCTACTCCTCTGGGCGCGTTGATTGGTGTGCTGATAGGCGGCGGATTTCTGTTGGCTGTAGCTTGGATTTATGAAAAGTTTACCGGCGTCGAAGGAATGGGAGGCGGTGATATCAAGCTTCTGGCAATGATCGGCGCATTTCTCGGGTGGCCGTCGATTCCACTGACACTGTTCTTTTCGTCCTTAGGTGGTTCTGTCATCGGTCTAAGTATTATGTTGGCCAAAGGAGTAGATCGCCGATACGCCCTTCCATTTGCTCCTTTCCTCTGTTTGGGCGCTCTTGTGTACTTATTTTTCGGCAGAGAGATCATCGATTTCTACGTCTTCCCGCGTTGAGTCTGAACTTCTCTTCTCCAATGTAGATGATTGCCGCCTTCATACCTAAGCTCCCGTAAGCTGCCAATTTTCTCTTCGATCTTAATCTGGCTTGGGGCTCTTGACAGCCCCTCACGTGCACCTGTATGGTCCGCAAATTTCGGGAGGGGCCATGGATTGCCAGAAGAGGCGCGGATTCTCTGTCATCGAACTTATCGCGGTGCTAACTCTAATAGGCATCTTGCTCGCGATCGGGATTCCGGCTTCAAACAAGTTACTTCTTTCCTATCAATTGAACGGCTCTGCACGGCGTGTTCAGACGGAGCTACAGAACATTAAGATGCGCGCGGCAGCCGAGAACCTGGGGTTTCAATTCGCATACAGCGCAGGAAGCGGCAGCTACACTATCCGGAGAGACGGCAGCGTGTTCGTCAGCAAGCCTTTACCCGAAGGCATAGTAATTACTCAGGCCGGCACTGTTTCTTTTTCACCGAGAGGCACCGCGGGGAGCAATCGCATTCGACTTCAAAGCAGAGAAGGCGGATGCAAACAGGTTGTGGTCAGCTCCACCGGCAGGATTCGGGTGTGCAATCCTACCGGTTGCAGCGAGGATTGCTGATGTTGCGGCGATTCCTTGCACCAAGTCGGAGCGCTGGCGGATTCACGTTTAACGAAGTACTGCTGGCGATGAGCCTTATTGTTATCGGCATTCTCGGCTATTCGGCCGGCACGGGTAATCTGATCCGGTGGAATTCCGCCAGCCGGGATTACACGGTCGCGGTGAACCTCGCCCAAGACAAGCTGGAGCAGATTAAAGCGCAGAAAAATTGGGCCGACGTGAACAACTGCCCAACAGCGGGCGACGTTGATATCGCTGCAAGCGGTGAACCGGGCGGCCAGTATAACCGATGTTGGGTGATTGCCGATTCGCCATTGGGATCGGAGTTGAAGGAGATCACTGTAACGGTTTCGTGGCGCGCTCAAGAGAGCCGGGAAGTGACTCTCACCACTCTGGTTTATACAGGTTGAGATTGCCTATGCAAATTATTCAGAAGGACTGCGGCGCCACTTTGATCGAGCAATTAGGTGCGCTATTGCTGGGGACCATAATCATTACAGCCCTATTTGGATTTTATCGTACCGAACTGTTCCATCTTCTCGCCCAAGAAACCAGGATGGCAACACTGGAAGATGCCAGAGGAGCGATGGATATCATAAGCCGCGATTTGAAGCTGGCAGGTTCATGGGGCGCCGGAAGCCCGCCAGCGGAGACTCATCTGGGGGACGATCCGGACGGCGATGAGGACGCCGTATGTAATCGGGTTTATCGCGCGACCGGGCGAATGATCCAGATTCAAATGGATCTTAATGGAAACGGTAATTGCGCCGACATTGAGCCGCGCGAAAACATCCGCTACGAGCTTGGCGCGCCAACTACGAACTGCCCTGGAGCAACCGTCATCCGACGCAATGGTGACTGCCTAGTCGCGTATGCGACAGCGCCAAACTCAGGCAAGCTGTTTAGGTACTACGATGAGAATGGTTTGCAGCTTAGCGAAACACCGGCGCTGGCAGCCATTAAACGAATTGGGATTTCGTTCTCTGTCGGGATGAAGGAGACGGATTCCAGAACGGGCGCAAGCCTCACCTCCGCGCTTTCCAGCAGCGTTGAACTGCGGAACTAATGCAAGCTTTCGTTACTTACAGCAGAGCTCTGATTGCGGACCAGCGTGGGATAGTCCTTTACTCTTCATTGATGTTGTTGACGCTGATCATGGCTGTGGGCGTGCAGGCGATCGTTTCGACGCAAAGCAACTTTCAAATGTCAGCAAATTTGCGATCCGAAAACGTTGCCTTCTACATATCGGAAGCGGGAATCGAGTGGAGCAAAAATGAACTCGCAAGGACCACCGTTCATCCGCCGCCGACACTGAATTTTTCCTCGGCAATTTCCTCTGGAACGTTCACTGTGGCGACGATTTCTACAGTGGCCATGTCACCGCTAGTCTCCAGGACCGTCGTACGATCTACTGGCAAGTTCGCTCTATCTTCGCAGATCGTCCAAGCCGAGCTGATCAAGCGTTCTCTATTGGCCGACGCCGCCGTCGGATTGAGGGGAAACGCAAGCCACCCGATCTTGGGCGGCAATGATTTCTCGATCTCGGGTATGGATCATGACCCGGCAACAAGCAAGCCAATCCCAAATGTCCGGCCATATGCCGGAATCAGTGTCTCACATGCAACTACTAAGGCAGAACTCGAGACGGCGCTGGAACCGAACCAACTCAGTAGAATTTCCGGAACTGATCGCCAGGGCGCAACGATTGCTGAAACCCAAAATCTGCCGACCGCAGCGATTGCGCGATTTGTTGATGAGCTGTGTTCAGCAGAAAATTCCCAACTCACAGCTATTCCCGCAGATGGTTCCGTATTGTTGACCGACCAACAGTGGGGCAACCGCTCTGTCCCCCAGCTTCGCTGCATAGACGGCACCCCTGGTGCTGCCGATTCGGTTGCGACTCTCAGCAACTCGTCAGGTGCTGGGATCTTGGTGGCTAGAAATGCCGATCTAATATTGGAAGGCGGGTTTCGATGGGAAGGTTTGATCATCGTAACGGGCAGCAGGGTAAGCTTAAAAGTGATGGAGGCGGGCATCAAAGAGATAATTGGTGCGGTGATCATCAATGAGACCGCTACTTATTCGGAGACTAATCCGTCGACACTCGATATTCACGGCCCTATCAAAATACTTTTTAGCCGTTCCGCTTTACAAACTGCGGCAAGTGTCGTGCCTGCTAGCGGTTTGATCAGCGCTTACACATCTTTACCCTCGGAAGTGGTTCAGAGTTATTGGCGACCGGTAATGCCTTGAAGTAAATTCCGATCAATTCTCCCGCCGCCTACATCCGACCTCTGGTTATCTAGTCTCCGGCATATCCTGTGACTGTTGCTATCTGAAGTGATCAAACGTAACAGCAAATCTGCGAAAAGGGGCGTATTAGATAGCCAAAACAATAATTTACATTACTGGGATAAGGTGGTAAATTACCCAATCTCAATCGTCGGACCTTGCAGCTCTAGGGAGTAGAACGCATGGACACACAGCGAACCATAATGGTAGTTGACGATAATCCAGATATCATCACCATCGTCAAAACCATTTTGGAGGGGAAGGGCTATCAAGTGCTGAGTGCTTCGAGCGGCCAGGAATTGCTGAACCTTTTGACGGATCGCAAGCCGGATCTGATCATTCTTGACATCATGATGCCTGAAATGGACGGATTGGAAGTTTTGGGTCGTCTGAAGGCTGTCACAGAGACGGCCTCTATTCCTGTAATCCTGCTAACTGCCAAGGTGCAATACGAAGATGTTCTTGGCGGGTATAAGTTAGGCGCCGATTACTACATTACCAAGCCCTTCACGAGTACGCAGCTGGTCAATGGGATCAATCTGCTCCTAGGCGAAAGCAAGAACTAGCACCGGCTCAATCTCACCTCAGCCATTTCTACCCCCGCATCGGCGTGGTACAAAGGTACACGCCCGGCAAACAGCCTGCTGTTGATCAGATCTATGGTTGGTTTCATCACTTTTGAAGGCGGTGACGGCACCGGTAAATCCACGCAAATTAGATTGCTCGAAAAGCACCTGATCGCGCAAGGTAAATCCTGCCTAACGACGCGAGAACCAGGCGGCACTTCGCTGGGTCAACTCCTGCGCAAAATTCTATTAGAAAGCGGCAACCGGCCGATCAGCTCGTCGACCGAGCTCTTTCTGTACTTGGCCGACCGCGCCCAGCATGTCCATGAAGTGATCGCGCCCGCGATCATACAGGGTAAGATTGTTCTGTCCGATCGATACACAGACTCAACGGTGGCGTACCAGGGTTACGGCCGCGGCTTTGAGGTTCAATTACTGCTGACACTGAATCGGGTCGCCAGCCAGGGTCTCACACCCGATTTAACGTTTTTGCTCGACTGTCCCGTAGATTTAGGGCTGTCCCGTACGATCCATCGTCGGTCGGATCCATCGATAGCCAAGAATAACGATCGTTTTGAAAACGAGAATTTAGAGTTTCACGAAAAAGTGCGTCGGGGCTTTTTAGATTTAGCGCGAGCGGAACCGGCGCGATTTTATGTCATTGATGCTTCGCAATCGGAGCAAGAAGTATTCGCAGCAGTCAAAGAGATTGTCGATCGGAGACTAGATTTGTCAAGCTAAAAACTAGTACAACGAACCATGGGCCTTTCCGAAATCGTCGGTCACGAGAAACAATTAGAAACGTTGCGCCAATCCTTCCTCACCGGCCGATTGCATCAGGCATATCTATTTATCGGGCCTGATGGCATTGGCAAGAGAACTCTTGCGCTGGCCATGGCTCAGGCGATCCACTGCGCGGAGCTGGAGACTGACTTCTGCGGCGCCTGCGGTGCCTGTCGGGCCATTCAAACAGGCAATCATGCCGATGTCCGCATCTTGGAACCTCTATCCAACAAGAAAGATATCAGCATTCAGCAGGTGCGCGAACTCGAGAAAGCGCTCAGTCTTCGGTCCTTTTCCGGTCGCCAGAAAGTGGCGATTATCGATCCCGCGACTTTGATGAACTGGCCTGCACAGAATGCATTGCTGAAGACATTGGAAGAGCCGCCGCAAGGCTGCGTTTTGATCCTGATCGCCTCTAACGCTGGAGGTCTGCTCCCGACCGTGCGCTCGCGCACTTTCGCTCTTTCTTTCGCCGCACTGCCACGGCACCGGATGGTCAGCTTTTTAATCTCCCGCAAGGGTAAGACCAAGGAGCAGGCGGAATTCCTCGCCGCTTTGGCGATGGGAAGTTTAGGGGCGGTTACCAAGTTCGATAACGAAAGGATGATCGAAAAGAGGCTCGACTGGATGAAGACGCTGTCTTCCTTAAAGGCGGGAGACTACCGCGCAGCCTTAAACGCGGCCGAAACGCTTGCCGGAAATCGTGAGGAGACACTGAAGTTCTTAGAATGGGCGGGACTTTGGTATCGTGATTTACTAAGCTTCCGAATCGCTCCCGTAACGGATCATATTGTTAATATTGATATGCTGCCGCAAATAGCAGAACAGGCCGCTGGCATCTCCGAGGATGATCTATTCTCGTTGTTCTTTAAGACGGGCGAGGCATCACGGCTGATTCAAAGAAACGTTAACCGGCGGATGGTACTCGAGGATCTATTGCTCCGAGCTGTTGAAAGACCCTGATGGACAGAATCTACATTACGACGCCGCTGTATTATGTCAATGCAGAACCGCATTTGGGCAGCGCCTATACAATGATTCTTTCGGATACCTTGGTGCGATATTACCGCGCCAAGGGATATGAAACTTTTTACCTCACCGGCACTGACGAGCATGGCGACAAAATTGCCCAGGCGGCGGCCAGCGCCAACCTCGACCCGAAGGAGTTTACCGATCGAATCAGCACGACATTTCGCGCCGTATGGGACGAATGCGGATTTTCGTACGATCATTTTATCCGCACCACTGATGACTATCACATCCGCTATGTGGAGGAATTGCTCAGCAGCGTCTATCAATCCGGAGATATTTATTTCGATCGTTATAGCGGGCTTTATTGTTTTGGCTGCGAACGCTTTTACACGGATAAAGAATTAGTCAATGGCAAATGCCCGGACCATTTGATCGAACCCAAACTGATCGAGGAAGAGAATTATTTCTTCCGGATGAGCAAGTACCAAGATCAATTACTGCGCCACATCGAAAGCCATCCTCAGTTCATCAGGCCAGAGGGATATAAGAATGAAGTGCTTGCAATGCTGCGTGAGCCGATCGAAGACCTCTGCATATCCCGTCCCAAGAGCCGGCTTACCTGGGGGATCGAGCTTCCTTTCGACAACCGTTACGTGATCTACGTTTGGTTTGACGCGCTGATCAACTACGTCAGCGCTTTGAAGCGCAGAGGCGAAAGCGACTTTCAAAAATTTTGGCCTGAAGCACAACACTTCATTGGCAAGGACATCGTCAAACCGCATGGCGTGTTCTGGCCTACGATGCTATTGGCTGCAGGGCTTCCACTTTATAGGCACCTCAATGTCCATGGTTATTGGACGGTTGAAGGTAAGAAGATGTCGAAGAGTCTTGGCAACACCGTTTCGCCATTAGAAATGAAGCACACGATTGGCATGGATGCATTTCGCTATTTCATGCTTCGCGAGAGCGTCTTCGGACAGGACGCCGATTTTCGACGAGAAAGCTTGATCGGACGTTATAATGCTGATCTCGCCAATAACCTCGGCAACTTAGTCAGTCGCATTCTTGCTATGCAGGGGAAATACTTTGCCGGGGTGGTGCAACCGTTAAGTAAGCAATGGGCGCATGAAGATAACGAGCTGAAGAACGTCTATGAGAAAGCCGAGAGCGAAATCGAACGCCATTTGGCTGAGCTTCAATTTCACCGCGCATTGGAAGTTCTTTGGGCGGCTCTCGACCATACCAACCGTTATATCGTGCAGACATCGCCATTTACGCTGATGAAAGATCCCGCTAATCACGCGCGGGTTGGGGAGATTTTGCACCACTTGCTTCAGGCGATCTGCCACTTGGCTCGCCTACTGAAGCCTTTCATGCCTGATACCGCGAAAGAACTTCAATCGCTGCTTGCTTTGCATGAGGGGGATCCAGCGCTCGAAGCTTCTTGGGGGAATTCGTTTGCTGCCGGCCATAAGGTTAACAGTCCGAAAGTGTTGTTCCCGCGTATCGAAGCTCCAAGCAATCAATAGCTTCCAAATGACTGACCTCGAAAGTCTCATCCTTGTAGATAGTCACGCCCATATTCAAGGAAAGGAGTACGCAGGCGAGGTTGAAGCGGTAATCGCGCGCGCGGGCGAGGCGGGAATCGATAAAATAATTGCCGTCGGCGGCGCCGGTGAGATGTCGAGCAACCATGACGCTGTGGCGCTGGCCGATTCGTATGAGAGCGTCTACGCCACGGTTGGCATGCATCCCCACGACGCCAAGGATGTCGGGCCAGAAGAATTAAAAAGCTTGCGAGATCTGACTGTGCATCCGAAAGTGATCGCAGTGGGGGAAACGGGTCTGGACTATTACTACAGTCATTCACCGCACGATGTTCAGCGGCGAGTCTTCGTCGATTTCATTCAACTGGCGCTCCAGACCCGATTGCCGCTCGTCGTCCATGAACGAGATGCTGCGCAGGATGTTGCTCGACTCTTACGTTCGGAAGGACGTGGAAATTTGCTCGGCGTCATTCATTGCTTCACCGGGAATTACGAGGCTGCCTGCGCCTACTTGGATTTGGGATTTTATCTCTCCTTTACCGGGATTATCACGTTCAAAAACGCCGGGCCTCTCCGCGATGTGGTGCGACAAGTGCCTTTAGAAAAAATACTTATCGAAACCGACTCGCCTTATCTCACTCCGGTGCCTCATCGCGGCAAGCGCAACGAGCCAGCATACGTAAAGTTAGTCGCCGAGGCTATGGCCAAAATAAAAGCCGTTTCGCTGGAACAGATCGCACAAATCACAACGGGAAACGTCCTCAAGCTATTCAAAATTTAGCGCAAGCGCGACATTCTTTTGGTCTTGTGCTTCCGTGATTGCTGTGTATGAGATTAGATAACACTACAAGCGAGGAGGACGAGGTATGAAAGGGAATCCCGACGTCATCAAGGTGTTGAACGAGGTATTGCGCAAGGAGCTCACCGGCATTAATCAGTATTTCATTCACGCGAAAATGTGCAAGAACTGGGGCTATGCCGTGCTCGGCGAACACGCCTGGAATGAGTCCATCGATGAAATGAAGCATGCGGATCAAATCGTGGAACGGATTCTTTTTCTCGAAGGCACGCCGAACGTTCAAGCTTATGACAAGATCCAGGTGGGATCGAACGTCAAGCAGCAATTAGAGAACGATCTCGGGTTGGAGCAGGCGGCGCTGGTGGTTCTCAGGCCCGGAATAAAAACCTGCCTCGATGCTCACGACGATGCCACCCGGGAGTTGCTCGAACATATAGTCGTTGATGAAGAGCACCATATCGATTGGATCGAAACGCAGTTTCATCAGATCAAGGAAGTTGGCTATGAGAACTACCTGGCGCAGCAGATATTCAAAAAGGGCTAAGTATTTACATTTCCCTATTTGAACACGAACAGGCGCACCTGATCGCCGCGGGTCAACGCCCGATGACGGTTCCGCGATACTTATCTCGTGGGTCTCTGCAATAACGCCAGGTAGCGGGACCGCTCGAGGAGTAGCCACACGCTCTGGAATGCGCTGACGGTTGAAAGTAGGCGTGTTTTAGCAGCAGCCTGTCTTGCAGCAGGATCGGGCCGCGCGCTTTTGTGGTCAGTGAGTTCTGATGTCCGGCTCCCTGAGTTCATGACCGCTGACCTCTGTGTTTGAGGCAGAGCACTACTTGTGCCACTGAACCTTGCTTGGAATCGAGCGCGCGCGGATGAAATTTTTCAACTTTGAAAAATTTCCACCCAGGTGAAATGCAGGTATGATAACCCAGTAATCTTAGCGACTGAGAGCGGAGAGCTAAACGAACCCAAAGCTTATCTCCGGAAGATATTGAGGTCCTGCCTAACGTCTCACGAAATCAGTGGCTTGGGTCCTCTGCTGATCGGCGCCAAAGTGCCTTGCCTCCCGTCACCACCTCAAAGCCTGTGACATGTAAAGGTCGAACAGCAGCGCCTTTGCGCCCGGCTTGCTTTCTCAGCGACAGCACGAGCTAGTGGGGAGAAATGATCCCTGCAGTTTTGAGGCTCGGCGCTTCTCCGTATTTGCGTTCCAGCCAAATAGCGGATTTCAGGATCGTGACGTCAGGAACAGCCTCGGCGTGCCCATAGAAATGCCGTCCTTTTCGATCCACGGTTTAAAAACCATGCCTCCTCCAGAATTGAAAATCTCCTACAACAGCGATCATTGCTAATGACAATCAGCCGTTTTCTGTGGCCGCCCGCGGATTGGCAAGCAGTTAATCTTGGTCATGACGCGGTGCGAATGAGAGCCACGGTGATCGCTATAGCGAACTCGACGCAGGAGCTTTATGGAAGCACTGTTCGAGCGGAGCGGTTACGCTGCGGATCTTCATCTCGGAAAGCGAGCCGTGCTAGATATGTAGCCATGACTTATCGACAATAGGAATCATCGTGCATTTCCTCGGTTACTGTTTGTCGGACCAACGAATTCCGTCCCGATGTACGAATGAGAGGGATGAGATGTGGCGCATGCGATCAAACTTCTCGTTGTCGCCGCCGGCCTTCTCGTCGAAATGCGTGACCTCCAGCACGTACCTTCCGGCCCAGGGCGTGGGCAAAGTGATCTGACCTTTGTCGTTGGTGACCAAAGGCTTCTGCCATTTGGAGGGACCGACGATGGTCACCTCGGCCTTCGGCAGCGGCGCGCCGCGGAACATGAGCACCAAGATATTACCGTTCGGCGCCGTCGGCACGAACTCCAAGTCGAGCTTAGCGGCGGTTTCACTGCGACCCGCCTTGGCGTAATAGATCGTCTTTGTAATGCCGCCTTTCTCCTTGTCCTCCCGCGGCGGCATGCTGTCTTCCACAAGCCGAACGTCGCCGCGTCCTTTGGTCTGGAACTCCAGGTTATTTTCGTTCCGCTTGACCGGCAGGGATTCAGTATTCGCGCCGAGTAAAACCCGCGGGGCTTTGATCCGATCGAGCATGCCGCCGGTTTTCTCGCGGATGTCGTCGACCCACTCGCCGAGGTAGGCACGCGCCGGTCCATCGCCGTCGCGTTCGAGCCAGACGTAGTGGGCGCGGGCTGAAGAAACAAGAAAGAGAGTCACGAGCACAACAACGAGCAAAATCGTCTTTGACATGAGGCTCTCCTTGAGTTTACGCAGGCAAGGCGCTGTGCTCCTGCAGAGTGAGATGCGCCCGCACCCCATCGAGCCAATGCTTGGCCGCCACCTCGTAATCGACATCGCAATCGACACGTGGATAGATGCGCATAGCGCCGTGCCGTTCCAGCGCGGCATCGAACTCGCGGCCGCACTTGCAGAAGTGATCAAAGGTCGTATTACCGAGTGCGAGTACGGAGTAGCGAACGCCTCGTAAGTCGAGATCGTTGCCGTGCACCACCGCTTTCCAAAACGGGACGGCATCTTCTGGCGGTTCGCCATCGCCGTAGGTACTGACCACGAGCAACACGCAGCCTACCTGAGTCAACACGCTAGATTGACAATGGGCCATATCACGCACCCGCGTTGTGATGCCCGTCCATTGCAGCTCCGCCGCCAGTTTATGCGCCAGCGTCTCGGCGGTTCCGGTGACGGTACCGTAGAGGATCAAAACCGAATCGCGGCTGTAGGGCTGGTTGCTCCATTGAGCGCGCATATCTTGGTTGCCGTTCTCTGCATGGCCATTGGTTGCGGTGGCGTTCGCTTCTTCCATCTCGATCCTCGCTGGCTCCTTTGATGGTTGACTGATGTCGGGTTGCAGGCTTTGTACCTTTACCTGGTGGGCTTCTTCCGCGACGTAGGGATATTGAACGCTATTCGCATCTTCGGCGTCGCGCTTACGGTAGCGAAAGCGCCGCCATGCCATTGCCATTCCGGTCCACACCAGGAAGCAGCCGCCGAACGACGCCAGACCAGCGACGGTCTGACCGATAAACCCGAGAGCCTCGCCGGTGTGAAGGCCGCGCACCCAGAGGCGCAGTTTGCGGCCGGCGCTGGCAGCGGCGTAGGGTTCCCACTTGACGATTTCAGCGCTGGTCCGGTTCAGGGTGAGCTGCGAGCGCGCAAACATGTGGGGCGCCGATCGCTCCTGGATCAGTAAGGTGACCGGGCCGTCGACGCGCGGCGGCATACGCATCATCGTCATTACCCAGCCGGGCGCCTGCTGTTCCGCGCGAGCGAAGAACGCATCGAAGCTGGCCAACGGTTTATGCTCGCTCGCTTCGCCCCCGCTGGGGCGTTGCTGCGCCTGCGCCGTCGGACCGGGCGCTTGCGCTCTGGGCGGCGGCTCGCTACCGGTCAACGTGTAAAGAAGATCGTTGGCCCACTGATACGACATCACCGCCGCGGTGAGCGTCAGCAGGACCAGCACGCCTGAAGACCAGAAACCGATGACGTTGTGCCAGTTCCAATCCCGCGCTTTGCCGCGCAGGCGAGGATCGAAAAGAAGACTGGATTTCAATCCTCGCCAGTGCCAACTGCGCGGCCACCAGAGATAGACTCCGGTAATGGCAAGCCAAAAGAAGGCAAGATTGCAGGCCCCGGTGATCGCACGCGCCGTCGCTCGCTCCTCGCCTTCCCTCCCGAGCCAGCGGTGCCAATCGATCACGTCGTGAAACCAGTCGTGGAGCTTCGAGCCCCTGCCCAGCACTGCGCCGTTATAAGGATTGACGTAAACGGCGCCTTCGCGACCGAATCCGACCGCGACCGAAGCAGTGGCTTGATTTCGCAGAACCAGGCCAGTCGGCCGAGCGTCCGGATTTTGCGCGCGCGCTTTAGCGACTATCTCGTCCAAGCTTAACCGGGCAGCGCCGGCCGGCGGCACAACATCGCGAACGTCGCGCTCGGCGTACTCGACAAGCTGATGCTCGTACATGAGGATCACGCCGGTGGCCGACATGAGAAAAATCACCGCTCCGGCAACGATGCCGGCGATCAGATGAGACCAAAAAATGATTTTGTGCAGCAACTTCATGCTGGACAATCTCCTTGCGTGTCACTTACTGTTGTCGGCGCTCAAAACGCCAAGCTCGGCGCGCAGCCAGTCGCGCAAGATATCCTTTTCGTATCGCAGGTAGTCTTCTCTCGGGTAAACGTTGCGCACTTGGTAATTGATATCGGTCAAGTCGCGCTTGCCTGATTTCACCACCGCCGCGGTGCCATCGATGACTTCGAATTCGAGCAGGATGCGCGGCGGATACAGGCCTTTGTTAATGCGCACTTGATCCGCTTGCGGTCCGCGAAATAATTCGAAGTCGCCGGCGAGATCGATGTCGGTGACCCGGATGCTCAGTTTCGTGGTCGCTGGCAGATAGCGTCCGCCGGTTTCGATCAAAAAATTTTCCAATTCGCGCAGGACGCCCGCAGAAGTGGGCGCCAATTTGCCGCGCCGCGAGTCCGTGAATTTCTCCGGCTCGACGAAGCTGACGGAAACGCGAGAAACCGCTTCATCGTGAGGCGCAGAGGCCGCGCAGCCGGACAGAAGCAGAAAAGCAATCGCCGGTAATTTTTTTATCACGTCACACCTCCGCGAAACGCCGGAGCAGGTTGTGATAGCAGTTGGTCAGCTCGACCACACCGCCGTGATTGGGCAGCGCCTGGTTGACCTTGTTGATTGCCATGTCGAGATCGAACAGCAGCGTACGATGGCCGTCGTCGCGCACCATGCTCTGCACCCAGAAAAACGATGCCAGACGCACGCCGCGCGTCACTGGTTTGACGTGGTGCAGGCTGCTCGCCGGGTAGACCACCATCTCTCCGGCGGGGAGTTTGACTGCATGCTCACCATAGATGTCGTCAATCACCAGTTCGCCGCCTTCGTAGTCTTCCGGCGCGCTGAGAAATAGCGTCGCCGAAATATCAGTGCGGACGCGCAGCAGCGTGCCGGGGATCTGCCGGATCGAGTTATCGAGATGGGCGCCGAAAGATTCGCCGCCTTCATATCGGTTGAAAAGCGGTGGAAACACGCGGAGCGGCAGTGTCGCCGTGATGAACAGCGGGTTCCGCTCCAGAGCGGCGACGATGAGATCGCCCAGCTCGCGCGCCTCGGGACTGTTCTCCGCCAGTTGCCGGTTGTGCTTCACCTGTGCCGACTGATGCCCCGCTGTCACCCGGCCGTCGATCCAGCTCGCGCGCTTCATGATTTCGCGGCAGCGCGCGAGTTGTTCTGCATTGAGGACGTTGGGAACATGGACAATCATCGTGAATCCCTAGAATTTGAAACTCGTGCTTAAAATGAAAGTTCGCCCGTTGCCGGGAACCACGTGTCCCCCTGAGATATTGGAGTAATACAGATCATTGGTCAGATTGATCCCGTTGAGACGCAATTGAACATTCTTCGTGAGTTGGTAAGCGATCGTCGCGTCCCAGAGCACGTGCCCCTCGATCCGGGCATCGTTCGCGGCGTTGTTGTAGCGCGAGCTGACATACGTAGGGCCGCCGCCGATCTGCCACTTTTCAAGAAAATCGTAGGTGGTCCACAACGTCGCGCTGTGCTCCGGTACGTTCAACAGCTTGTTGCCTTCGACGTTAGGATCGGGCGAGTCGACAAATTCCGAATCGAGGTAGGTGTACCCGCCGAAGATGTTCAGATCCGGCAGTAGGCGGCCGGCGATGCCGACCTCGAATCCTTGCACCCGCTGCTTGCCTTCTAGAACCAACTGTCCGGTCGGGCTGTCCGGATCATCTACACGGGCGTCGGTCTTGTTGATTCGAAAAATAGCGCCCTGCAGGCTCAAAGCGCCGTTAAAAAACTGCAGCTTGGTGCCCAGCTCAAAGGTTTCGTTCTTCTCGGGCGAAGTCCCCTCGTTATTGGCAGCCAATTGGATCGCTTCGGCGGATGGATTGAATGCTGTCGCGTAGGAAAAGTAGTAGCTCTGGAATGGGGTCGGGTGGAAAATCAAACCGCCACGATAACTCCACATCTTGTCAGTGCGGCCTAAATCGGACCGAGTGCTGACATTCGCGGCGTCGATGTCAGTATTGTCAAAGTCGGTGTCGAAATAATCCCAGCGAACGCCGCCGACGACGTCGAAATATTCATTCAGCTTGATTTGATCCGCGCTGAATATGCCGAAACCGAAGGCTTTGCCATCCGACCGAGCCGAAACACGCTGGCTGATTCCGGCGGTGCTGTCGTGCGGATTGGGGTTAGTAGCGTTTGCTTGGGGGATCCCGGTAAAAGCATAGTTGGTTCGATCCAACGTCTCTCGGGAAAACTCGATCCCGCTAACCAACGTATGCTGCAAGCCCACAGTGTCAAACCTGGTGGTGAGATCCGTTTGATTGCTGAGAATTGTCTCAGTCAAATCTCGTTTGGGCCGATTTCTGTTGAAAAACCCAGGGGTCGCGGCATTGAAGCGGGGCGCCGTCACTTCGTGCTCCCGGTCGTTGTGGCTAAATCGCAAAGTGTTCCGTAGGCTGAAGATATCGTTGAAGCGGTGATCCAACCGCAGCGTTCCGAGGTTGAGCAGCGTTCGCTCGTAATCCTCGTGGTCGAAGCCGTAAAAATTGTCACGCTTTACACGAGCAGGTCTTCCGGGGTTTCCGGGTTGGTAAGGTACGCCATAGTCCGGGATATTGTCCTCGCCTTGAACAAGGTAGCTCAAGTTCAACTGGGTTGGAGTGCCGAGACCGAAGGAAATCGAAGGAGCGAAACCCAGCCGTTCTTGCTGCGCGATATCCCTGCCGACGATATCGTCTTTGTGTGCCATCAGGTTGAAACGCAAAGCGATCGTCGGGGTGATCGGCTGGTTGATGTCGGCCGTACCGCGGAGATAGATGCCGTTGCCAAGACTAAAATTTCCGCCATAGCTCGGGGTAAGTTGGGGAACTTTGCTGACCTGATTGATGGCGCCGCCGGTCGAGCCGCGGCCAAAATACTGCGAAGAAGGACCTTTCAGAACCTCAATCGACTCGATATTGAAGATGTCGCGAAAATACGACCCCTGGTCACGCACGCCGTCGAGAAAAAGATCGTTGCGAGCGTTGTAGCCGCGCAAGGTTAAGTTGTTGCCCTGCACGCCACCTTCGCCAGCCTGAAAACTGATACCGGGAACACTTCTCAACGCGTCCTGAAAACTGGAAGCAGCGCGCTCCTGCATCAATCGCTGCGGCACCACAGTGATCGATTGCGGCACGTCTTGCAGCGGTACGGGAATGCGCGATAGTGAAGATTCGGGTGGTACATAAGGGTTATTTTGATCTTGCACGACGACCGGCGGCAGGTTGAAAGTCTCTTCCTGCTTTGGCTCCGCCGCGAAAGCATTGCTTGCCAGCGCGAAGCTAAAAGCGACGGCACGCCCCACTCCCTCACCGGCGGCCAGGCTGATCTTGCGGAGCGCCTTCCGCAACCGTCTATCGCTGGCGCGCTTTTCTTGTCGACTCATGCTTCCTCCAGGTTGTTTTTTTCGCTGGCTGGCATGAGTCGTCTCATATGCTGGCTGGCTGGTTGATGTTTCACTTGGTCAAAATCAGCTTGCCGTTCTTGGTGATACGCAAGTGGTACTCTTCCTCGTGGTGCACGATGACAATTTCGCTGTTACCCTGAAAAAGCCGCTGGCTCTCGATCCGCAGCTTTCTTGCTCCCGCCGTCAACGTCGCCGCACCGGCAGGCGCCTGCGAAGCGAGATTCATTCGCCTTTCTGCCATCGAATTACTAATGCAGTTCGAACTTCACCGGCAGCATGACCCAGACGGATACCGAATCCTTGCCCCGGCGTGCCGGTTCGAAGAGCCATTTCTTGACCGCTTCCATCGCCGCCGTATCGAGATCGCGAAATCCCGCCGATTGCTCGACGAGCACCTCGCCCACCCGGCCGTTTTCCAATACCCGAACGCGCAGCGTCGTAATGCCTTGCACTCCCGCGCGGCGGGCCGACTCGGGATATCTCGGCTTGACTTGATAGCCGCCCAGCGGCCGGGCGAGACCCGAAAGTGCTTCTCCCGACGTGGTTCCGCCCCCGCCGGCGCCATTGCCTTTGGCTCCGCGACCCAAGCCGGAGTTTCCTTTTCCACCGCCGCCGCCTTCGACACCGCTGCCCCGGACCACACCGACATCGCCCTCGCCGAAGAGATTACCGGCGCCCGCAGCGCTTCCTTCGGCTTCGACCGCCTGGGTTCCACTATTCCAGCCACTTTGCGCCGAGCCGGTTTTTTCCGGCAGCGATGCCAGCGGCTGGGGCTCTTCTTTGGGCTTCTCCGTAACCTCCTCTTTCGTATTGCCGCTCGGCGGCAGCGGGCTGGTTTCGAAAACCGGCTTCGACAACAATTTTGGCGCCGTGGTGACTCGCGGTTTAGGTTTTGGTTTCGGCGCCGGTGGCGGGGGAGGCGGCGGCGCAACTTCAATCTTTTTTGGTGGTTCCACGCGCGACACGTCGATCAGCTCAATTGGTACGGTAACCGGCTTGATCGGCTTGGTGTGCAGGATAAGGGCGGCGAGTGGAATCAGTCCCAAATGAAGTAGAGACGACGCCGCAAAGGATGGAATCAGCCAGCGCTCATTCATCTTTTCTGCTCCTTGGGTTTCACCGCGATCGCCATCTTCGCCACGTTGGCGGCACGGGCGATGTCCATGACTTCCACCACACGGCCATGCTCGACACCGTCGTCGGCGTTGATGACGACCAGCAGATCGGAGTTCTGCTCGAGGTGTTGGCGCAGCAAATCGCCGAGCGCGGCTTGGTCAACCTCCTCTTTGTTAAGAAAAATTCTCGACTCCTTGTCGATCGTGATGGCAGCGCTCTCGGCCGGGGCTTGCTGGCCTGACGCGGCCTTGGGCAGATTGACTGGCATGCCGCGGTACTGGGCCATCGATAAGGTAGAGATCATGAAGAAGACCAGCAGAAAAAATATCGTGTCGATCATCGGGATGATCTCGATGCGCGCCTTCTTGGGATTGCGTCTTTGAATTCGCATCAGTGTTTCCCCGATTGTTCGTGCAGCAGCAACTCGAGCGATGAGCTGAAGTGCTCCATAGCGTCCATCTCTTTTTCGACACGCGTAGTGAAGTAGTTGTAGGGAATCAGCGTTAAAATCGCGATCAGCAGCCCGCTGGCGGTGGCGATCAGCGCTTCGGCGACGCCGCCCGTAATTGCGTGGGGCTGACCCATGCCGGCCTCGGACATGATGTCGAAAGATCCGATCATGCCGACAACCGTTCCGAGAAGCCCAAGCAGCGGCGCCAGGGTGATAATGGTATCAAGGATGCCAAGCCGGCTTTTGAGAGCAGGAATCTGCGCCTGGGCCGCCGCTTCCATGGCCTTTGCCGGAGCCGGATTGCGGTGCGCCAATCCGGCCGCGAGCACCCGCGCGATCGGGTGCGCCGATTCTTTGCCGAGCTTCATGGCTTTATCGAATTCGCCCGCTTCGGCCAGCCCGAGCATGTTCTGAAGGGTCCGTTGGGACTTGATTCTGGTCCAGAAAAAAAATCGCTCGATGGTGAGAGTGAGAGAAATGAGCGAACAAGCGAGCAGCGGAATCATCACGATCCCGCCCTTGATAATGACAGAGACAACCTCGGACATGTCTACTGGACCAGACCTTTCTTGAGTTCGAAGCGGTTGTGCGACTCGCCGCGCGCGACATCCTCCGCAACGCTCTGCATGGCGATGCCGAGATCGCGTAGATCGTCGAGCGAGATATGCAGAATGGCGTTGCCATAGTGAAAATGAGCCGTGTCGCGGCTGCAGCTGCACAATGAAATCGACCACTTTCCTTCACGTGATTTGATTCCTTGCATTTGTGTCCTCCCGCAAAAATAAAAGCCCGGAGCGCCGCCATCCATGTGGCACAATTCCGGGCTCTGGATTCGAAGATCGCGGGCCGCTAATTATCTTCGTCTATACAAATGAAAATTGTTTGTCAATACGAATAATTATTTTATGTGAGCACGCATAAACGCCAGACAATCTATACAAAACTCGCGCTATTCATGAGCGTAGCTGCATTACGGCATCGACGAAGAACATCTTCCACGGCCTTCCACATCGAGCGCAATGACGATTGTTCGCTTGCACCTGCGGCATTTCACCTCGACTCCGCCTGGCACGAGGCGCGCTAGCAGGCTGCCGCAATGGCAGCGCAACGCATTATCTTCGCTAGCGGCCGGTGCGGCCGGCTCACGCTCGTGAGATTGATTAGCCATCTACGCAAGCGCCTTTTTTCGTTCGTGGCCCATCCAAAATGAAGTCGCGATGAAGGCGCAGAGCAATAAAGCCTGCACCGCCAAGGTCTCCATCGTCGGATAAATTCCCAACAGCGGCACCGCCGGTGGAAATTCCAAGGGAGTTGCGGGCACCCAGCCTGCTGCCTGCAGCTGGTTGATTCCGGTGCCGGCAAAGATGAAAGCCATGATGTAAAGCAAAGTGCCGGTGATACCGAAGAAGTATTTAAGTGGGATCCGCACTCCGAGTTTGATGATTGCGAAGGTAGCCACCAGCAACGCAACAACACCGGCGAGAAAGCCACCGATGATCGCTTGGTGGCTCTCCGCGTTCTGCAGCCACAGCGCCTGATAGAACAGCACTACTTCGAAGGCTTCCCTATACACGGCGAAAAAGGAAATGCCGACAAGGCCAAGGATGCGTTTGCTCGATAGGACGTTTTGAACTCTGTCCTGAATGAACGACTGCCAGCGCCTGGCTTCGCTGCGCGTGTGCAGCCAGTAGCCGACGTAGAAGAGCGCCGCCGCGGCAAAAATTGAGATGAAGCCCTCCATGCTTTCGCGATGCTGGCCGCTGAACGTGAGCACCGTCTGGGCGGCGAGCCAGGTCACCACCCCGGCGCCAAGCGCGAGGATCCAGCCGAAATGGATGTAGCGGACGGCATGCGCCGCGCCCATGACTCTGAGCATCGCCATGATGGCGGCGAGGATCAGCGCCGCCTCGAGGCCCTCGCGCAAGATGATCAGCGCTGAATTGAGAAAAGCATAGTAACCGGCGAAGTCGTTGGTCTCGCCCAGCATCTGCGCCGCTTGGTCAAGCCTCGTCTCGATCGCCAAGCGCTGGTTTTGAATCTCCTCGTTGGAAACTCCCTGGCGAATCGAATTGCGAAATTGCGTGAACTGGGCCTCGAGAGATCGTCCCAGAGCCGCGTCCTTGGCGAAGAGCGCCGGCTCGGCCATTTCAAAGCCGTCGAGGTAGGCCTCGATCGCTTTTTGATAGGCCTTCTCCTTGTCGCCCTGGCTGTAGATCGTTGCGGCTTCGCCGAGAAGGGTGCGGGCGATCAGCAGCGGATCGTTGGATGTCTTCTCCAAAAGGCCGCGCCTGAGATAGGCGAGCACCTCCTTCACGGGTGCGCCGGGAAGACTCTTCTTGATTTTCCCCGCAAGCTCGTCGTCGGACGAAGTTGCCAGTGTCGCTATGCTGGTGAGATCGGCCGGCGGAGTCTTGCCTTTCAGCCATGCCTCTCCGGTACTGGCCGCTTCGGCGGAAAACCGCAGCGCCATTACGTAGAAGGCCAATTGCCAGCGCTGATCGTCTGGCAGCGCCGCGAAAGACGCCATCGCCGTATTGTCGATGCCGAAAGTGGTGGTGTTATAGACTTTGAACGGCGAGAGTCCGGCCATGAATTCCGCGTCGGTAAAATTGGCCGGCGGCGGTGTTTTCGGATTCATCGACTCGCGGCCGAGCCCGTCTCCTTTGCCGCTGTCGCCGTGACATTGAGCGCAATTCTCCAGGTAAATCGCCCTTGCGCTGGGGTAGTTGGGTAGTGCTTTCGGATAAGTGACAATGTTGTACGTTTTGATTAGGCGATCTTTAATTTGCTGCGCCAGCTCAGGAACGGCATCGTCGCCGGTTTTGTTTTTGATGTGAGCCGCCAGTGCGTTGAGTTCTTTTTGAATACCCGCCTTGTCGCCTTCGGCGGACTGGAGCTGGCGGAAAAGTTCCAGGCTGCGAGCCGCGAACTCGCTCATTTCCTGGTACTCGTCAGGGTTTACGATTTTCCCGCCTTGCACCGCGTTTCGATAATCGCCGCCGATATAGTCGATCAGAGCGACGACTCTTTTCGCCTCGTCCGCTGCCCACAAAGCAGGGCCAGGCGCCAAGAGCAGCAGAAGGGCGGCGCCGAGGAGCCCCTTTATGTAGCCGCTGCGCGGAAAAATAGTTGGCACCATAGAATTCACGATCTTCGTATATGCAACTGAAAAAAGTTTGTCAAATCATCCCGCCTTCACAACTGGTGCTCTTTTTCGCTCTTAGCTTGCCCGTTGGGATGCCGTGTGAACGATGCGCCTCCACGTTCTCGGGTGAATTGTTAGAGCTGCCGACCAAAGAGCAATCTCGCGAGTGTCAACTCGCTCGGCTGAGTCCGGCGCTAGGACGACCTGTTCAGGCTCGAGCGGGCGATCTGGCGGGACAGCAGGATTAACGGCAGCAGGGCGATGCCGACCATGACCAGCGAAGGCACTGCGGCCTCGGCGATCCGTTCGTCCTTGGCCAAGTTGTAGGCTTCGACCGCCAGAGTGTCGAAGTTAAACGGGCGCATGGCGAACGTCGCGGGCAGTTCTTTCATGACGTCGACGAAGACGAGCAGCGCCGCGGTGGCAAGACTGCCCCATATGATCGGCACGTGTACACGCGCAAGGGTACGCGCGGGAGAGAGACCGAGGCTGCGCGCGGCGTCGTCCATCGAGGGCGTCACCCGAGTAAGTCCAGCTTCAACGCGTCTGAAAGGCGACGGCAAGAAAGCGCACGACGTAAGCGTAAATCAGCGCCGTGATCGAACCGGTGAGCAGCAGGCCGGTCTTGATGCCGAATTGCTCTTCGAATCCAGGCGGCTATGGCGTTGTCGAATTTACCCAAGCGGCAAAAGAATTCCGACAGCGATCACCGCTCCAGGCAGAGCATAACCGAGCACGGCAAAACGATTAGCGCCATGGACCAGCGGATGTTTGACTGTTCGCGCCGCATACGCCAGAAGCAAAGCCATAGCTACAGCGGCGAGGGCGGCGACCCCGGCCAAAGTGAATGTATTCAGTACCAGGCCGTAAAGACGCGCGCCGAACTGGGCCTCCGGGATCGGCAGCGGCGAGCTTTATCAGTAATGACGGCCGGTACTAAAAAACCAAACGTGACCGGCACGGCGCATATGATGGAAGCAATTGCGGCCGGCAGCGCCATGCAGTGGCTGCGGCGGCATGGGCGTGCGCTTAGCGGCGTAGCGAGCGCCGCCGCGATGGCGGCGCTCAATGAAAACATCAGCAGCACGAAAATCAGCAGGCAGGTGGCGAGCTGGCCGGCTGCCACCGGGTCACCAAGGGAAAGCCAAGCGCGATAGATGCCGGCAGTGAACGTATTTACGGCGAAATAGGAAACCGTGCCGAAATCGGCAAGCGCCTCCATCAGGGCCAAAGCGGTACCGGCAACGATGCCGGTGCGGGCCAGAGGCAGCGCGACGCGCCAAGAATCTGCCCCAAGCCGCCGTACCCGGCGAGGCGGGCCGCCTCCATAGTCGTGCGCGACTGTTCGAGAAACGCAGTGCGCGCCAGCAAATAGACATAGGGATAAAGCGCGAACGACAGCATCGCCGCAGCGCCAGGCAAGGAACGGATCTCCGGAAACCAATATTCGCGAACCTTCCAACCGGTAAGTTCGCGCAGCAGTGTCTGCGACCGGTCCAGCTGCCTGCAGCCAGTCGGTATAGGCGTAAGCCATGACGTAAGCCGGCATCGCCAGAGGCAGGACCAGGGCCCATTCAAGAACGCGTTGGCCGGGAAAACGATAGGCGCTGACGAGCCAAGCCGCGCTCACGCCGAAAAAAACCACGCCTAAGGCCACCAGGCAAATCGAGCAGCAGCTGTGTTCCAGATGTACTCGGGTAAAACGGTGGACAGCGAGGTGAGACCAGGTGGCTTCGCTCGGTAAAAAAACGTTAAACAACCACCGCGGCGATGGGAGCAAGTACTAAGGCACGCGATAATCACCGACGCCCAGCCGAGCCAGCCGAGCCGAGCGGCAGTGAGACCGTTGGATATCCGGTAAGGACCGCGACGGCGCCGGTCATAGCTCCGCTGCAAGTCCGAGCCGACGTATGGCGCTATTTCCAACCAACTTTGTCAGCGATGCGCTGAGCGGCGGCTTGGGATTTGCCGAGGTTCGCCAGCGGCAACGGAATCGGTTTTGAATTGACCCAACGATTCGAGCGCCGGATTGTTCAACTTGGCGCCTTTTACGATTGGCCACTCGTTGTTGCCGTTGGCGAATAATGTCTGCGCCGCAGTCGCTCGCCAGGTATTCGAGGAACTTGACGCGCGGCGTCCCGATTCGGCGCATTCTGTAACAGACCTCCGCCGGAGATATTGATGTGGGTACCGCGGTCCGCCTGGTTGGGCCAAATGATGCCCACTTTTTCGACCAGCGCTCGCTCTTCAGGTTTTTCCGAGCGCATGAGCCGGAGATAATAGTAATGGTTGGAAATCGCGATGGAGCACTCCCCGACCTCGACTCCCTTGAGTTGGTCGGTATCGCCTCCGCGAGGCGGCCGCGCGAGATTTGCGGTCACGCCGCGCGCCCAGTCCGTGGCCTTTTCTTCGCCGAGGTGATTGATCAGGCTGGATATCAAGGAGAGATTATAGGGATGGCTGCTCGGTCGCACGCAAATCTGTCCTTTCCACTTGGCATTGGCCACATCCTCGTAACGCGCCAGCTCGGCGGGTTTAATTTTGCTCTTATCGTAAGCGATCACACGCGCGCGCGCGGAGAATCCGAACCACTTGTCGTCGGCGCCGCGCGAGGCGGTGGGGATTCGCTTGTCAAGCACCGCAGATTTTAGCGGCGCGAAGATGCCGGCTTGCTCGGCGCGCCATAAGCGCGCCGCGTCAACGGTCAGGAAGACGTCCGCCGGGCTGTTGGCGCCCTCGGCTTTGATGCGCTCGAAGAGCGCATCCTCCCCACCCTCGATGCGATTGATCTTGATGCCGGTGGCCTTGGTGTAGCCGGTGTAAAATGATTCATCGGTCGAATAGTGACGGGCCGTGTACAAATTGAGCACTTTCTCTTGAGCCGCCGATTCACCGAGCAAGAACGTCGCGAGAAAGTCCGGCGAGAATGGTTTTAGCGCACGCTCCACCAAAAAGCTGCATCGTTGTTTCTCCTAAAGCTGTCCGCCACTAGAAACGGATATTCTTATAAGTCAGCCTTGTTGCGTTGAAGTTTTGTACTAACAAAATTCAAATATTCGAATAGTGAAATAAAATATCTTTGTCAAGACCGACTAAAACTTTGCTATACTTCCTTTTGCTGGCTCAAGTACGTCGCCGATCGCTTTTCAAAACGAGGCTGAAACGCTGCCGACAAGCTTAGGGAGCCGATTTCCTGATCTCAACCGAAGCTCGGATTTCTGAAAAGAGGTGCCCTTCGTCAGCTTGTTTGCTGGTGGGCTACGTGCACAAATCTAGCGGGTGCATAGATGAACCTAGTCGTCGGTGTTGTCAGTGGCGGAGATGGGGAAGACGACCACATTAGGGAGATGCACTTCAACGGGCACTTGGTGCCCTACCGGCCAATGCACGGGCCGACGCTGTTCCAAATGGACGGTCGCTCCTGAGGGCAAGCGCAGGCGGTAAAGGATTTCGCCGCCGAGGAATTCGCGCTCTTCGACCGTCGCCAATATTCCACCTGCTTTGGCATTCACGGCTTCGTGGCGGATCATCACCTTTACGGGTCCCGTCGGAACGCCGGCTGGGCAGGGAAACACGCCGATTTCGGTTTGGATGTGCGGACCGATGACGACACCCGGAATGAAATCAGCGTGGCCAACAAAGCCCGCGACAAAGGCAGTCGTCGGCGAATAATAGATGTCTTCGGGCGTGCCGATCTGTTGCAGTTCACCATTACGGATGACCGCGACTTGATCTGCCATCCCCAACGCCTCTTCCTGGTCGTGGGTGACCAGCACTGCTGCGGTACCTAACTGGCGCAAGATACCCGCCACCTCGCGGCGCATCTGCGGACGTAGCTCAGGGTCGAGCCCGTTAAAAGGTTCGTCGAGCAGGACCACCGGTGGACGCGGCGCCAGAGCTCGCGCCAGCGCGACGCGCTGCTGTTGGCCACCGGATAATTCGTGCGGGTAGCGGTCGCCGCACAAAAACAACTCCGTCAGTCGAAGGAGCTCTTCGACCCGGCTTTGACGAGCGCTTTTGTCGCCATTGCGCAGGCCGAAGCGGACGTTTTGCGCCACGGTCAAATGAGGAAATAGGGCATAATCTTGAAAGACCATGCCGACGCCGCGCTCCTCGGCCGGGACCCAGACTGAGCCCGCAACGTCGACCACGGTGCGCTCGCTGATTACAATCTGTCCGTCGTCGGGCCGCTCGAATCCAGCAATTACTCTGAGCAATGTCGTTTTGCCCGAGCCAGAGGGTCCCAGCAGTGCGAGAATCTCACCGGACGCAACCTGCAAGTCGCAGCTTTTTACCGCGACTGTTTGGTTAAAGCGCTTGGTGATGCGGTTGACTTCGATGACGGCCATAGGTTTTCTCCGTCCCGGATAAATACCTGAAACAGATAGACAGTTCCAGATGAGCGCCGACGCCTTGCGCAAATCGTCCGTGGCGTTGCGCGCTTCGGCCGCGATAAAATCGTCCATAATTTTTACAGCAAACTTGAAGTTCCCGGATTCCTGAAATAACATGCGCTTGTTGTTTGACGAGGATGGAAAGCCCTTCGTTCTTCAACAAAGAATTTGCCGCTCCTATGGAAACGCACAAGGTAACTCACGCGCTGGAAGACTATCTGAAAGCGATCTATCAGCTTTCAGAAGAATCGCACCCAGTGATCGCAGCCCGACTCGCCGACGAAACCGGCGTGTCGCCGTCGACCATCTTCGCCACCCTGCGGCGTTTGGCGAAGGAAGGTTACGTCACGATCAACCGGCGCAAGGAAATTCACCTGACCCGTGAGGGTACGAGAGTGGCGGAGAATATTGTTCGCCGGCATTTCCTAACCGAACGGTTTCTCACGGACCTGCTCGGTCTTGATTGGGTCAAGGCACACCAAGAAGCGCACCGCATGGAGCATGCGATTTCCCAGGAAGTAGAGGAGCGGTTGGCGAAGTTGCTGAGCTATCCAACTACTTGCCCGCACGGAAATCCGATCCCCGGAGCAAGCAAGACGCCGGCACCGAAGACAATGCCGCTTAGCGAAGTGGTCGATGGACAGGACGTTGAACTCGATTATATTACGGAAGGTGGAGAACGCGACGTGCGCTTGCTCAGTTACCTACAAACGCATGGGTTACGACCGGGTGCGAAAGTCCACGTGGTCGATGTCGCGCCGTCCCTCGGCATGATGACTCTAACGGTCAATGGCGGCGAGTTTTCGCTCGGCATTGAGGCGGCGAAAAAAATCCGCGTGCACTGATACCGGATCGAGTTTAGTGCCAGCCCTACCTGACCTTCAACGGTAGAAGAGCCGGATTGAAGCGGACATGATCAGCGCTGAAATGACTTACATACTCTTGGGGTTGAATCATGTTCGACAGGATGGTTGACGTTCCTCTTCAGCGAGCAGCGCTGACAGAAAATCAATTTGCTCGCTAAGCGGCGCGTCTCTATCGATCAATATTACTTCTTGGCCATTGATACGGCAACGGCCGCTGCGCGGCTTGTATCCTACTTCCCGCAATAATTTTTCGGTGCGCACCTCGATGTTCATTTGTTTGGCGGCGCCGATTAATTCCTGTAGACGCAATTGCTGCTTGTGTTTTAGCTGTGCCATGGCTGAATTAAACGCTATATTATTATCTGCTAAACGTGCTGATTTGTAAAACGATTGAGCCATTTCCTGCTTGCAAAAACCGCGCAGGTTGTTATCGTAGCCCGCGGTTAATCCGGAGAACGCCGCTCGTAACCAAAGCCATTGCGCTGATGTACATCAGGCTCGCCGCTCACGGCTTCAGGAGGGAAACGTGATTAAGAATATTCTGCTTCCCCTCGATGGTTCGGAACACTCGAATGCAGCCTTTGATTATGCTCTGTGGATGACGGAAAAGTTCGACGGAACGCTCTTCGGTCAACACGTCATCGATACCATTTCGATTGAAGGAACATTTTTTCACGACATTTCCGGATCCATGGGGTTCGAGCCATACCTGGACTTCTCCACGAAGATGCGCGAAGCCCTGGAGGAGCGTGGCAAGCTGATACTCGAAGAATTCGCTGAACGGTGCCGGAAGAGCGGCATCAAACATCAAACTGTTTTGGACATGGGCCTAATCGCCAACGAGATCTGCGAGCGCTCTAAGATTGCTGATCTGGTCGTGATTGGTCATCGCGGGATCAATGAGGATTTTACCACCGGGCTTTTGGGCACGACCGCCGAAAGCATCACGCGCAAATGCCCGCGTCCGGTGTTTGTTTCGACAAAAAAATTCAAGCCTGTCGAGAGCCCGCTGCTAGCGTATGACGGCAGCCAGCGCGCATGCGCGGCGATGGAATCTGCGGCGGAGTTCTGTACTGTATTGAATCTACCCCTCAGTGTCTTAACCATCGCCAAAGAAGATCAGCTGGCTGAAGGAACCTTGCATCAGGCAAAATCGTACTTAAACTCGTATGCGATTGATGTTCATTATGAAAAAGCGCGCGGCTATCCGGAACAGAAGATCATCGATCATCTGGTCAATTTCAATCATGATCTTCTATTCATTGGTGCTTACGGTCATCGGCGCATCATCGAAATGGTTCTTGGCAGCACGACGGAGTTCGTACTGAGAAACAGTTCATGCCCTGTCTTTCTTACACGCTGACAATTGGGTCAGAGAATCTGTTCAAGGAAACTCAATGAAATTCACCGCGGCTGCAATTCAAATGCTTGCCTCGGATGACAAAGCGGCTAATCTGGCGGAAGCGGCACGATGGATTCGCCAATCCGCCGCCGCCGGCGCCAAACTGATCGCCCTGCCGGAAGTTTTCATTTGGCGGGGCGACAAGAGACGCGAACGCGCAGCCGCTGAGCCCATACCCGGACCTGCCTCAACAGCAATGGCTGTACTTGCGCGAGAGCTTGGTATCTATCTGCTGGCGGGATCCATCTTGGAAGAAATTCCCGGCAGCGCAAAAGCTTTCAATACCAGCCTGTTGTTCGATCCTTCCGGCAAACTAATCGCGAGCTACCGTAAAATTCACCTGTTTGACGTAGACCTAGCTAACAAGGTTTCCGCGCGGGAGTCCGATACCCGGGCCGCCGGCGAAACGGTAGTCATCGCCGAAACGGAGCTCTGCAAGATGGGCCTGAGCGTCTGTTACGATCTTCGATTCGCCGAGCTCTATCGCCAGCTATCTCGCCGTCAGGCTGATCTGATCTTCGTTCCGTCCGCGTTTACTGCCTATACAGGAAAAGCGCATTGGGAACCGCTGCTGCGGGCGCGCGCCATCGAGAACCAAGTTTACATCATCGCGCCGAATCAGTTCGGGAAGAATCCTCAGAGCTTCGAGACTTATGGTCATTCGATGATCGTTGATCCGTGGGGTGAGATTGTTGCCGTACTTCCCGATGGTCCGGGTTTCGTCATCGGCGACATCGATCTCGATTATCTCAGCCGAGTCCGCCGCGAGCTGCCCTGTCTTGCACACCGGCGGCTGAGTTAGCGCTTTTCTCCTTCTGCTAAAATATCGGTCAGCGGTGAGGACCTCACTTGGAGTGGTGATCCAAGTGCCTCGGATTGCTTTGCAATAATTTGGACGACGTAAAAAGACCGACAACAAGAAAGTGAAATTCTTTCCGCGGGACGGAGCCCGCGATCAGCTCACGACCAGAGAAGACGTCGAATATAATCCGAAGGCTACAGAACTGATCGACTAACTGTTCACGCTGTGATGCGAAGACTGGCTCACTCTATACGAATCGTGTGCATCTCTATTCGTGGCCGGTCATGCTGTGAGGACTATCGACGGGTTTAGATTCAGGTGATCCCTTTTGGCGCAGAAAAATGCTCAGCAGCACCAGGACGGCAATCGAAAAAAACTCGCTTTGCCAGTTTTGCAAGGATTCAAACCAAAACTGCGCGGTTCCTAAGTATTGCACGACGGTAACTGCTTGTTCGCCGTGGGCTGTTTGCTGCTGGCTGTACTCTTTGGCACCGCCTACCGCGTGCAACACGAATGCTATGGCAAAGAGTAGAAACAACGAGATCGAGAGAGAGTTCTCATAAAGCTTAAGGACGATGCCGCCTTTGCGCACTGGCCACGGAGCGTTTTCAACGTCCCTGTATTGACGCGGATCTCGATCTACAGCCTCTTGCTTCTCGGGATCTTTGGATTCGGCAGATCCTTTCTGAAAAAGAAATGCTGTTAACAGAACATAGGCGAACATTTGCAGAAATTCGCTTTCCCAGTTCTCCATCGTGGCTTCAAGAAATGCCGGACCGCGCACATACTCGAGATAGCTGACCGTGGGTTGGCCATGATCAGCTTGCTCATGGTTGTACTGCCGCTGACCCACCAGACTTAACCCCACCTGGATCACGAAAAACAAACCGAGCAACGTTATCGAAAGGCCATACTCGCGCAGCTTGTGTTTCACGGTTCCTCCCCGGTTGAGTCGATCAAGACTACGTCACATTCTATTTAGGTCGCGACGTCGTAACAAGCAGAAGCGAAGAGCTAAATCTCGGCCCTCCTTATAAGGCGCCGGGTCAAAGATTTATGCTTCCATTCTTAAGCACACGTTCATTTCTTAAGCACACCTTCATCGACTAAGCGCTATGCCAATTAGTTGCCGATGTCAGACCTGCTTAGAAACTAAGCTGAGCGCCTACTCCTTAAGCACGTTGCCCGGATCTTTTGCATCACGCTATCGTCTCGACAGAATTTACTCGCTATTTCAAGCTGATGAGGAGTCTCTCGTAATAGAAGAGCGTGGCATCATGCTTGCTCACCTGGTTTCGATTCAGATGCTATCTACCTTTGCGGAGTCCTTAACAAGGAGTGTTGCATGAAGTTGGTCGAGGCGATCGTCAAGCCATTTAAACTGGAAGAGATCAAGGAAGCATTAACCAAGGCCGGAATACAAGGAATGACTGTGGAAGAGGTCAAAGGCTTCGGACGTCAAAAAGGACATACGGAGCTTTATCGGGGAGCGGAATACAGCGTTGACTTCTTGCCGAAGGTAAGGCTCGAGATTCTAGTTCCTGACGACAAGGCGGCAAAGGTAATCGAGTTGATTACCGACAACGCTCGCACCGGCAAGATCGGCGACGGCAAAATATTTGTGACTCCGGTGGATGAAGTCATCCGGATTCGCACCGGCGAACGAGGCGAAGATGCCATTTAAAACGATCGAGTTTATTTCCGAGGAGGGAGACAAATGAAGAAGGTGAAAAAAATGTTCGTGTATGCCTCATTGAGCTTGGTCGTGGGAATTGTTCTTTTGACTTCGCTTTCGGCGCAAGAAAACCCTGCTCCGCCGGAGCCAACTAAAATAGAAACCCCGGCGACCTCGTCCGCGGCTCCAGGTGTTGAAGCCAAAAAAGAAGATCCCGGCGCCACGCCGGCGCAGTTTACTCAAGGACTGCTGCAACAAATCGGCGGCGCTAAAGTCGCGATAGACACCATGTGGGTGTTGATTGCCGGCATGCTGGTGTTTTTTATGAACCTCGGTTTTGCAACGGTCGAATCCGGCCTATGCCGCGCCAAAAACGCGGTGACGATTCTGGCGAAGAATTTTGTTGTGTTCGCCGCGGCGTCGATTGCGTTTTTAGTTCTAGGTTGGGGTCTCATGTTCGGCGATGGCAATCTTTTTTTCGGCACTCAGGGTTTATGGTTTGTCGGCGGCGCCGACAACAGCCCGGCGATGGGGGATGCTTATAAGGGTGTCTATTCATCAATTAATTGGACCGGCGTCCCATTGTGGAGCAAGTTCTTCTTTCAGCTTGTATTTGCCGGCACTGCAGCGACGATTGTTTCCGGCGCGGTGGCGGAGAGAATCAAGTTTGGATCTTTCTATATTTTCAGTTTCTTAATGGTGGGTCTTATCTATCCGATCGTAGGCCACTGGATATGGGGCGGAGGCTGGCTGGCGAAATTAGGTATGTTCGACTTTGCAGGATCGACAGTGGTTCACTCCGTGGGCGGATGGGCTGCCCTTTCTGGAGCGATGGTTCTGGGCCCGCGCATTGGCAAATACAGTAAAGATGGAAAGGCGCTGCCACTGCCGGGTCACAGTATCGCATTGGCAACCATCGGTGTATTCGTTCTTTGGTTCGGCTGGTTCGGGTTTAATCCCGGCAGCACTATGGCGGCAGACGCCGGAGCCATCGGTCGAATCGCGGTAGCAACCAATACGGCGGCAGCCGCAGCGGCTATTTCGGCGTCCATCACAGCCTGGATGCTTCTAGGTAAACCAGATCTAACGATGATTCTTAACGGCGCGTTGGCTGGACTCGTGGCGATCACGGCGCCGTGCGCCTTTGTCAGTATCCCAAGCTCACTAATAATCGGCTTGGTTGCCGGAGCGTTGGTCGTATTATCGGTTCTATTTTTTGACAAAATCAAAATAGACGATCCCGTTGGAGCGACTTCAGTGCATTTAGTTTGCGGCATTTTCGGGACGATCTGCGTTGGCTTATTTGCGCAGGCCGAATTTACTCCCAACACCACAGGGAACGGTCTGCTATTCGGTGGTGGTGCTGGACTTTTGATGGCGCAGCTTGCCGGTGTAGTGGGCGTGGGAGTTTTCGTTTTCCCGTTTTCGCTCATCGTCTGGAAGATCATCGATGCGACTCTTGGCGTTCGAGTGTCGACGGAAGAGGAGATCGAAGGGCTCGATGTCAATGAACATGGCAATGTCGCATACCCCGATTTTGTGACGGTAACCTCGAGAAGCAGCACGATCATCGCGGGCACGACCACCGGAGCCTCAGGAGAAGCGGTGGTGCGCGAACACCAGCCTGCGCTTTCAAAAGAGGCCGCATTATAAGAGCTCGTGTGAGATTCGACATCAGGATCTTCCGGAGCGCGGCTTGTTTTGCTGAAGTATTTAGATTCGAGTTCGATCAAGTAATTTTTCGCTGGTCTTTCCCATGCTACTCGAGGTCTCGGATGTAATCTGAGATCCAGCATCAAATCATTCAAACTCAGTGTGATGGAAGAAATCTTGGTTTCCAAAACGATCCTTTCGAAGATCTGGGTGTACTCGCTGAGATCTTGGAGCGACAGGCGGAGGTTATCGGGTTATCCGCTTGTTTCATGGAGAGAACGCCCACAGCGTGTTGAGAACGAGGTTAAGGCGCTAATTGTTCTCGGCGGTCCCGTGAGGGTGCAAGACGAAGCGAGTCTTCTATTTCTAGGTAACGTCATTATTGCTTGAAGTCGCGTCAGCATGAGTTACTGAGATTGATGCTGGCCTCGATGTGCAGGCAAATGCCTAGCAAATAATCATCGCTTTGAACAAACTCTGTGCATATCTAGCTAGAAGTGAGGGTTGCATTTGATTTTATGGAGTTAGTGGTGACCGCTTAATGGCATTTTTATTGCTCATTCGGGGACTTGATCGAGTAACTTACGTTCGAATATGTGTCGTAATAGATAGGAGTGTCTTGATGAAGAAAAGTTTACTTGGACTGATTCTTACTGTGGCTATCGCTGCTTTTGAGCCGCCGGCGATACAGGCGCAAGACAAGCCCTTAGGTCCCGGCTGGTTGAGCTTGGACGATAGCGTTGGAGTGCTCGATAAAAACATTGCGGATGGCAAATCCGCTATAGATGGCGCTTTGGGAATCGGCATCAGCGGGTTTCTCGATACTAGTTACCAGTGGAGTTCGAATCACCCGAAGAACCCGAGAAACATTTCCGGCAGATACTTCGATAAGGATTACAACAAACTCGTTTTCAATTACTTTCATGTGGCGGTGGAGAAACCTGAAAAGGATTGGGGCGTTGGTTTTCGCCTCTCCGGCGATTTCGGCCGCGGGGGCGAGCTTCTGAGAGAGGCCACGCTGTGGGGTCACAATTTTCACGATGAGCCTTCGGCTGAAGTGCGCGAAGCGTACCTGACAACGACGATTCCTGTCGGCGCAGGTATTAGCGTCAAAGGAGGACTTTTCGTCACCACCCTGGGCACTGAGATTCTTCCCAATCCTGGAGCTTACAACGACAATATTTCGAGGTCTTTCCTGTTCAATTATGCAATCCCGCTGCGCCATGTGGGAGCGCTCTTTAGCTACCCGATTTTGAAAACATTGTCGGTTAATGCTGGAGTGGTGACGGGTTGGGATAATCCTCATGACAACAATCGGCAGCCGTCGTTTATGGCGGGCCTTGGGTTTACCCCTACGGAACAATTCGCGCTAGCCAGCAACGTGATCTACGGTCCCGAGCAATTCAGCAATACCGGCGATCAGCGTTTTACCATGAGTCACGTAGCCACTTATAAGCCTGCTGACCCTGTCGCTCTGATTCTTGAGTATACTTATGGCAGGGAAGAAAATGCCTCCTTAGGTGGAACGAGGGACGCCGTATGGCAAGGCCTTGCCGGTATTGCGTCATACGGTTGGACTGATCGTTTAACGACGGCCTTGAGAGGCGAGTTTTTCAACGATCGGGATGGTGCTCGCTTGGGCGGCAACTTTAGCGGAACCCATGCCAACAACACGGTCGCCGAAGTTACACTGACCGGTGCTTACAAATTTACCAAAATGTTCTTGGGCCGAGTTGAGGTTCGGCAGGATTGGTCTGATGAAACGTTCTATAGGAAGGGCGCATCATCAGCCGATAAAAATCAGACGACCCTCGCCGGCCAGCTAATATATACGTTCTAGGACGATTGCCTCCTCCTAGTGCGGGACGGGGAATGGCTTTATGCTGTTCCCCGTTTTTTTTAGTCCGATTATCGGCTCAAAGCGACGACGTACTGGGCGGCCTTCCAGTCGGCATCGCACTGCTCAGGTGCCTGCGATTTCGCTCATGCGCCAATCCCCCCGATGCCTCTGGTGTTCCCATGTTTGTTTTTTTTCGTTCCATGGTTGTATATGGGTTTCGGATTGCGGCGCCTGCCGAGCACCGAATCGCATCTAGCAAGGTCACAGGATTAAAGTACAGCTGGATTTCAGATGATCATGTCACGGACGAAAATATTTACCTTGGTTGTTGCGGCGCTCTTGTTCGGCGCTGCGATCTGGTGGGCAGTCCCGAAACCTTCCGATGGAGAAAACCCGCGGTCCCAGTCTTCTCTTAATCGGCTGGCCGACCAAATTAATCGCGGTGTGCCGGTTATGATCGACAAAGAGACCGAATTGCTAGCTGCTGTCGGTACAGAGGGGATGCTGACTTATAACTACCGGCTGGTGAGTTATTCGGTTTCGCAGTTGAATGCCTCCAAGTTCGCCGCCGGGGCGAAAGAGCGGGTCACGCAAGGCGTTTGCAATCGCCCTGAGACTCGTGACGACTTATTGAAACACGGCGTGACTCTGAGTTATGCGTATTACGACAAAGACAAGCAACACATCGCGACCATCGACATATCCTCGGCAGACTGCGGATTCTAACCTGCACCAAGCCTAAGTCCATGAGGCTGGTCCGCGATCAGCATCGTTCTAGGCGGGACGCTGAAACTTATGCTCATTAAAATTTTTTGAAGTCTAGCCACACAGGCAGCCGGTGAATTTAGCTTCTGTCAAGTCTCGATGAGATGACGGTTGGACGTTTTTTTGTGCCAGGATTCCAGGCTGCCTAGCAAGTGAACTTTGCTCCGACCGTCGTTTCCAATACTTTGGATCGACAGAGTCGATGGGCAGTACCGAAAACAACAGCCCTATCGCTAGATTCCGGGATTCATAACGAACAGCTCTGCCGGGTCTGATTAGGATTCGCAGCGCCACCTGACATCCACGATGACATAGTCGTTGCAGCCTACTTCAAAATCTCTTTAGCCCGCGGAATGAGCGACTTGTCCAGGTTGAACACCTCATGGACATTGCGTTCCAGTTCAGCGCCATCGAGGGGATTGATGTCGAGCTTGGCTTTGGTCGCATCTGCCAGAAATTCCGGATCCTTCATGGTTTCCATGAAGGCGCGGCGCAGGATCTGCACCCGGTCTTTTGGCGTCCCAGGAGGTAGCACATACGGCCGCGCCGTCGGCCCGACACTGTGGACCAAAGCGATGATCAGTTTTTTTGCTTCCTCGGTCTTGGCGAAATCGATGGCCAAGGGCAGTTTCGGGTGTTCCGCGTGCGGCTTGGCAATATTTTGTAATACGATCGTCACGTCGCCTGAACTAAGCTCCTTACTCCAGGTGGCTTTGAAGGATTCCCAGGAGTTGCAGATGCCGGTGATCTCGCCGCTGTTGAAGGCGAGTCGCACATCGGCAGTTCCTTTATAGCCACTGACCAGCTGCATCGGTAGGCCGATGGTCGCCGCCAAAACCTTTGGGATGTCATCTGTCGCCGAACCTGCGCCAACCCCGCCCAGCTTAACCGGGGTCTTGGAAGACAACCATTGTTCAATGGTCGTGACGCCCGTGCTCTTTGCCGCACCTAACATGTAATTGTCTTGCGCCGGCACGCCGATAAATTGGAACTTGGTCGACTCGAATTCGACTCCCGGCTTACCCAAAAGCTGCTGCAAGAAAAGACCGCCGATAAAATGACCGATAGTTAGTCCATCGGGCTTTGCCACGTTGTACATGTGGTTGGCAGAGATCAGAAATCCGGCTCCTGGCATGTTTTCCACAGCGAAGGTGGGATTGCCGGGGATGTGTTTGCCCATATGGCGGGCAATCGTGCGGGAGTAAGTGTCGTAACCGCCGCCGGCAGAGGCTCCGACGATGATTCGTACGGTCTTGCCCTTATAGAACGGATCCTGCGCGTGCGCGGGAGCATACGTAAAACTGGAATACGAAAGGGTTAGCAAACCCATGATCAACATCATCGGCGTTCGAGCCATAAGACCTCCCCGTTTACCTCGAGTTGTCTTTATTGCAAGATCTCTTTCAATTGGCTTACCAGGCTGGAGTCCATCTTGAAGAGCGCGGTGACGATTTTCTCGATGTCCTCGCCGGTCAGCGGATCAGTGTCCAGCCTCGATTTTTTTGCGTCAGCGAGAAACTCCGGGTCCTTGAGAGTATCGACAAATGCTTTGCGCAAGACCTGCACACGGTCTTTGGGTGTTCCCGGCCCGAGTGCGTAGGGTCTGGTTATCGCGGCAGGATCATGGCCGCCGTATTTCAGAAGCTGCTTGCTATTTTCGTTGGGAGCGAAATCGATGGCATTGGCTATGTTCGGCAACTCCGGATGGGGTTTGGGATTGACTTGCAAAACCACGGAGACATTGCCCGAATCAAGTCCCTGACGCCAGATAGACTTGATTGATTCCCATTGCCAGCAACCGCCGGCGACTTCTCCAGCTTCGGCGGCGAGGCGAACTTCAGCCGTGCCTTTGTAACCGGCGACCAGCTGAATCGGCAGTTTCAGCGCGGCAATTAACAGCTTTGCTGTATTGTAAGTCGTATCTCCGGGTGCTACGCCGCCGACTTTGACCGGCGTCTTGGCATTTCTCAGCGCATCGACCGAGGTGATGCCGCTGGCTTTGGTAAACGCGCACGCAACATTGTCCTGCGTCGGAATACCAATGTACTCGAACTTACGAGCATCAAACTCTATGCCTGGCTTGCCGATGATCTGGTTGATCACTTGGTTGCCGTGGAAATTTAGAATTGTCAATCCGTCGGGCTTGGCGACCTTGTAGACGTGATTAGCCGCCACCAGACTGGCGGCTCCCGTCATATTCTCGACTACAATCGAGGGATTGCCTGGTATATGTCTGCCGATATGACGTCCAATCACACGAGAGTAGGTGTCGAAACCACCGCCAGCGGAAAAACCCACGATCACCCTAATTGCCTTGCCCTCATAATAAGGAGCCGCGGCGCCCGCCGGGACGGCCAATAGGAAGCTAAGTATAAGCGCCGAAAAACCCTTGCCCAGGAACTTGAACATAAACTCTCCTCTAGTGAGATTATAGTCTGCGGGAATTATTATGTTTAAGCTGCGCTGTCAACGGTCGCGCAGCATCTCAGCCCGAAGCTCCGCCTCCCAAGCCCGGCTGCCGTCGATTTGCCATCGGCATTGTAAATCGTGGATCTGGTTGGGCTCGGTAAATTTGGGTATCTCATTGAGCGCGGTTTTTAGAACCGCTTCGTGGCGATCGCGATCATGTGGTGGACCGAAGGTCCGGCCTACCGGATGATCGACAAAAACAGCTCGCGGTGGAGTCACCTTGATCATTATGTCTAGAGCGGTACCGATTACCAGGGTTGGAATGCCGCGCCCCTCGATAACGTGGGCGATGAGACCGACGGTCTCATGGCAAAATGGTCAGTAGGGCACCAGCAAGGCGAGATCCACCGCCATCTTTTTTAAATCATCTGCAATCGCGGTAGCCAGCTCATGTTCGATTTCTTGCGGGCGGCGAACGCCGCCCATGAAAGAGAAATGAAACGGCGAAATTTCGCCGATGGTGCCGTGCTGCGCCAGAGAGGCGAGCGCGGTGCGTGGAAAAACAATTTCGGGATCCTGTTTGGGTACCCGGCCGATTCCGGAGTGGTGATCGATAATAAACGCGCCAGCGGCATCAGCCGGAATGCGCCGATAGCTCAAGTCTTCGCGCGGCACAAAGGGCTCCTGATCTAGCAGCCGCAGGGCTGCGCTGGACAAAAGAGCAATTGTTGATTGGTTGACTGGCTTGGTGACAGGCGACCAAGCTTGCTTTGATGGCGGGACTAGAACGCGCGGCGGCTTAGGCGCGCCGGCCTGAGCCATGATGGGAAGATATTCGAACGACATAGTTCTACCGCTCACGGTCGGAGGATTATTCACTCCGTGATCGTCTTCAACTCTTTGGACGCAGCATACGAATATCTGATGACCTCAATCATCACAATGGCATTCAATTCTGAGACAAGCGCGTATTGCATGTCTCACATCTCATACAAGTCTATCTCAGCCGGCTCTTGGCGAAGCCTGGCCTTGCTCTTGCGTTAAACCCCACGGCAAAGGAGGAACAAACAATGGATGCGCTCGAACTCTTAAAACAGGATCACGCGAAAGTTAAAGAGCTGCTGGAGAAGGCGGAAAGCGCGGAACAAGGCAAAGAACGCACCGACATCTTCGAAAAAATCAAAACTGAATTAGAAACTCATGCGCGAATCGAAGAAAACGTGTTCTATCCCGCGGTGCAGAAAAACGAAGAGCTCAAAGACATGGTTCTCGAATCCATCGAAGAGCATAAACAAGTTAAGACTCTGCTGCGAGAAATGGATAATCTGTCAAAGGATAGTGAGAAATTCGAGCCGAAGCTCAAGGTGCTCAAAGAAAACGTCGAGCATCATGCGGAGGAAGAGGAGGAAGGAAAGATGTTTCCGAAGGTGCGGAAGCTTTTTAGCGCGACCGAGCTGCAGCAACTCGGAGCGGAACTGGAGGCCGCCAAAGGAAACCGGGAGCGCAAGGCAGGCTAAAGTATTCCGAAAACGACCATGCGCGATTAGCAAACGGAGGCATGATTAATGGAAACGTATGATGTACCGACGCAAACGAATGGTTTACCGAATAACATCGAAAGTGAAGATCGAGTCACAAAGAATATCGAATCGTATACGGCGGCTATACCCTCCTCAGCCTACCTGGGCGTGGCGGTTGGAGCCATGGCGCTTTCCTTGTTCTGTCAGATCACCGGCCGGGGGAAGTGGGGTAATTTCATAGCGCAGTGGGTGCCCACCTGGTTAATCTTCGGCGTCTATAACAAAATGGTTAAACTGGAAGGCCACGACCGGTACGATCGCGGCATCATGAATGAACCCATGGGTGATTACAGTTGCGAGTTCTGCGATAGTAAATTTAGTTTGCACTCGGATCTCGAGAACCACAGAAAGCATTGTAGTGTGCGCAGTCCAGTCAGTTAACAGGGCCAAGCGGAGCAATCGAGCAAGAATCGTTAAGCAGCCGATTGCTCCGCTCTGCGTTAATGTTCCGTGAGGCCGACCCCGTCACTCCCAAGTCACTTCAGCTTTGGCAATCAGCCAGCGACCATCTCGTTTGGTTCCGTGAAATTCATAGCTGCCCGTTGCACTCGTGCTAAACCCCAGTACCTTTATGCCGTCTAATTGGTAGTTGCCTTTAACGATCGCCTTCTCGCCATCGGTAGAAACCCCCTCGATCCTATTAGTTAGTTTTGTCTCTTTCAGCATCCCGTCGTGGTGTTTGGCTATCGTGTTCTTGATTTCCTCACGAGATTTGATTTCCGCGCCGGTGGGAAGAAACAGCACACCATCGGGCAAAAACAGTTCAGCGATCTTGTTGGGATCGCCCTTATTCCATGCCTGCACCAATTCTTTCACAGTGGACTCGGGAGCTTCGTCGGTTCTAGGCGCAGGTTCCCAAATTTGCGGCGCCACGTCCTTGCCCTGGCCCGCAACCTCAGGAGTCTCATCCGACGGTTTGGCAGGAGCCGTGGTCTTTGCTTCTTCAATTGCCGGTGGGTTGCGGGTTTGCTGTGTAACGACAAAGGCGAAAGCTGATAAGAAAACAGCCGACAGCGCAAACGCCGCCCATGATTTGTAAGAGACTTTTACTTCCGCAGCCATCCGGAATCGCGGACGCAAATGCGGTGCCCGAAGATTTTACAGGGGAATCAATAACCTTTCGTTTATTGTGTTTCAGTTAAAAGACATCACTGGTTTTCGGTTCGGCTGCAGCTGATTCATTTCGAATCTGATGAACTAGCTTTCATGGGTGCTTTGATTTGCGGTCCGTCAGACTCCTTGGATGGCGAGCAGCCGTTGGTGAAAACACGATCAGAAATAAGCCGGTTTACGCTAGGTCTCTTCTGACCGTTCTCGGCGCTTCCATCTCCCGCGAACCGAGATGCAATCAGATCTGTGTAGTATTGCGACCGCGCCTGCTAGTTTAGCGCCATGGAGATACAGTTATTGAAGCTTATCGTGAGCGACGCGGACCTAAACCAACTGGCATCTCGAATTTTCCTCTGGCCCGACGCTATCCGTGATGTTGATCTCGCTGTCACGCCGGAAGGCGTTCGGGTCACGGGGATTTATCAACAATTTATCTGGATTCCCTTCCAGATGCTCTGGCAATTATCAGTTTCCGAAGGCAAGCTCGGCGCGCGCATTGAGCGAGTGAGAGCAGGATTTATAAGTATAGGCTTCTTAAAAAAGTATCTTCTGAATCGTATTACTTCTGGAACGAATATCGTAAATCGAAACGGGATGCTCGTGTTTGATGTTGATGCCCTTCTTGCCGATAACGGTTGGCCGGTGCGGCTCAACTTTACCTCGATCCGCTGTACTCTGGGTAGTTTGATCCTCGAGAGCCGTGCGCCTGATTGCGTTCAGGAACCTGAAAACCAATGACGGTTGCAGATATAATATCTGGCACTCGATGCGTAATCAGAAGGAGGTGACAAACTCGCCTTTGACGGCTCCTTTTCACCCTCACTTGTAACGACCGGAGTGATTTACAAAGGTGGATGTGATAAGCATTTTCACCTTATGGCGGATGTGGCGGCGAACCATCGAGAGATCGCTGAACAGATCAGGCGGGCCGCGGTTTCGAAGGGACGAGACCCGCGCGATGTTAAAATACTTGCGGCCGCCAAAGCACAAGATATCAAAGCAATCGAAGCGGCCATCATGGCTGGTGTCTTGCTCATTGGGGAAAATTACGTTCAGGAGGCGAGCCTCAAAAAAAAGAGTCTTTCCGATCACGTCGAATGGCACATGATTGGTCACTTGCAACGCAACAAGGCAAAAGCGGCAGTGGAAATCTTCGACGTCATTGAGTCTCTCGATAACGCTGAATTGGCGCGCGCGCTGGATAAGGAAGGCCGAAAAAGAAATGTCCGAGTGCGGGCGTTCATTGAGATCAATATAGGCGGCGAAGAGACCAAGTCGGGGATTGCCAAGCCCAAAGTCGAGGAGCTTTTACGCACTATCGGCGAGCTCGACCATCTCAGCATCGAAGGGCTTATGACTGTTCCGCCTTTTCGCGAAAATTCTGAAGAGACTCGGCCTTACTTTCGTGACCTGCGCCGGTTGCGAGATGAACTGCACAGTTTGAAATTGCCGAACGTCGACCTTAGGGAGCTATCGATGGGCATGACGCATGATTATCTGATTGCTGTTGAAGAAGGCGCAACCATTGTGCGAATTGGCACAGCCTTGTTTGGTCCGAGAAGAACGTAGCCTGAATGTTTATTCTTGCTAATTTTATCATTGCCACGGCCCAGGTTCTGGACTTCTTGCTCTGGGCTTACTTATGGATCTTGATTGCCCGCGTGGTGATGTCGTGGATCGATGCAGACCCATATAACCCGATCGTTCGCTTCATTTACAACTTGACAGAACCAGTACTCGAAAAAGTTCGTGAGAGATTACCTTTATTCGCAGGCGGTTTTGATCTTTCACCGATCGTTGTTTCTTTGGCCATTTGGTTTATCAAAGGATTTCTGGTTCGGTCGCTTTACGACCTTGCTTATACATTGAGGTAATTGCCAGGGATGCTTTAGTGAAATCTTTAAACGGCCGATATTCGCGTGAATCGAATGCTCGACCCGCTGTTACGGCCGCATTGGTCTCGCCAATCGCGCGGCGGCCGTAGTTTTTACCGCGGCGCTGGCCACAGCAAGGACTAGTGACGTCTGAACCTAAGAGAACGAAGACTGTTCGCCTCATATCTTAGTTTCGGCATTATTCATTAAGGGAGATTGTTCTCATGAAGATTTTTTTAGAAGGCCGCTGGGTTGATAAGGCCAACAAGATCGAGGTCAAAAACCCTTTCGATAATTCCGTCGTCGATACGGTTCCCAAAGCGGATGCGAGCGATGTTGAAAAGGCGCTGGCTTATGCCGAACGTGGAGCCAAGGTGATGGCCAAACTTACCAGCTATCAGCGCTGGAAAATCTTGCGCACTGCGGCGGATCTGATGGCGGCGCGCAACGAAGAGCTGGGCCGGACAATATCTAAAGAAGAAGGAAAGATCATCGCCGAGGGGCGGGGAGAGGCAGGCCGAGCGGTGGAAACTATGATGGGATCTGCCGAGGAGGCCAAGCGCTTACACGGGGAAACCGTACCGCTAGATGCGGATCCTACCGGGGGTAAGAAGTTAGGATTCACGCTACGCGTGCCCTGCGGTGTCGTTGCAGCCATCGCGCCGTTTAATTTTCCATTGAATCTCGTCTGTCACAAAGTCGGTCCGGCGCTCGCGGCGGGAAATTCGGTGATCGTCAAACCGGCTTCCGATACGCCGCTGTCGGCCTTGAAGCTCACGGAAATTCTTTTGGAAGCCGGACTCCCGCCGGAAGGGATTCAATGCATCACAGGGTCGGGCGGTGAGATCGGTGATACTCTGGTCAAAGACCGCCGTGTGCGAAAAATCACATTTACCGGCAGCCGTGAAATTGGCGATCGAATTTGCCGAATGGCGGGAATAAAAAAAGTCACGATGGAGCTCGGCTCCAACAGCCCGCTTATCATCATGCCTGACGCCGATTTAAACAGAGTGGCGGCCGCGGTGGCGACGACCGGTTACGGCAATGCCGGGCAAACCTGCATCTCGACTCAAAGGGTGCTTACGGCAAAAAAAGTTTACGGCGACTTCCTTGATGCTTTGAAACCCAAAGTTGAAGCACTCAGCACCGGCAATCAACTCGATGAAAAATCAAAAGTCGGGCCGATGGTAAAGGAGAGCGAGGCGGTCCGCGTCGAAGACTGGATCGAAGAAGCGGTCGCCGGCGGTGCGCGCTTGGCGGCCGGTGGTGGTCGGCGCGGCGCGATCTACATGCCAGCAGTGGTGGCCGATGTTACGCCAGATATGCGCATCTCGCGCGATGAGCTATTCGGTCCGGCGGTGGCGGTGACTCCGTTTGAAAACATCGAAGAGGCCATTGCGCTTGCCAACGATAGTATTTACGGTTTGGCAGCGGGCATCTTTACGGAAAATGTGGAATGGGCCATGAAATTCGCGCGCGAAGCCGAAGCCGGCAATCTGCATGTTAACTGGGGCCCGCAGTGGCGCGTGGATCTCATGCCTTACGGCGGACTTAAGGACTCAGGCTTTGGCAAAGAAGGTCCAAGGTATGCGGTGGAAGAAATGACCGAGCTCAAGATGGTGGTATTTCACCTGAACAGCTGATCTTACAAACAGCTTGGCAACCAGCGAACACCAGAGTTAAACAGGCTTGCAAACACTGGAACCATGATGAGAAGCGATGGGCGAAAACCGAAACAACTGCGATCAATAAAAATAGCGCCGAGCTACCTAAAGACTGCCGATGGTTCGGTGTTGATCGAGATGGGCGACACGAAAGTAATTTGCACTGCTAAATTGGAAGACCGTGTGCCGCCTTTCCTGCGCAATAGCGGTAAGGGTTGGATTACCGCGGAATATGGCATGTTGCCGGGTTCATCACAGGCGCGCATCGGCCGTGAATCCTCCCGCGGCAAAGTGGGTGGCAGAACCCACGAGATTCAACGCTTGATCGGCCGCAGTTTGCGGGCGATCACGGATTTGACCAATCTCGGTGAGCGTACGGTCTGGATCGATTGCGATGTGATCCAGGCGGACGGTGGCACCCGCACCGCTTCGATTACCGGCGCTTACGTTTCTCTGTGCCAAGCAATTCGTAGTTGGCAAAAGCGTGGAATCATCACGCAAGAGCCAATCAAAGATTCCGTTGCCGCGGTAAGCATCGGAATCGTCGATGGCAAGATCCTGCTAGATCTATGTTACGAGGAAGATAGCAAAGCGGACGTCGATATGAATGTCGTTATGACAGGGTCCGGTAAGTTCGTCGAAGTTCAAGGTACTGCGGAGAGTGCACCTTTTACCAAGAAACAAATGGATAAGATGTCGGAGATTGCCGAACAGGGCATCAAGGAGCTGCTCAGGGCGCAGAAACAAGCTCTCGCGTTCACTTCTTGAAGTCGTCTATGCAATGTTCGATCTACTTGTCGCGACAACCAACAGCGGGAAATTGAGGGAGATCAAAGCGTTTCTGAAACACTCGCCGCTTCATATTATCTCTTTAAATGACCTACACGATCCACCCATGATTGCTGAAGATGGGCAATCGTTCGAAGAAAATGCTCTAAAAAAGGCGCGAACGCTTGCGGAGTGGTCCGGCTACCGCACATTGGCCGATGATTCGGGATTGGAAGTGGATGCTCTCGATGGTAGGCCTGGGATTCTTTCGGCGCGATTTAGCGGCCCTGAGGCTGATGACACGGGCAATAATAGCAAGCTCCTCGAGGAATTGAGGGACATTTGCGAGGAAAAACGAACCGCGCGGTTTGTTTGTGTTTTGGCCTTGTGCCTCCCGAGATCGCATGGTGGTAAGCAGTGCACCGTGCGGGGTAGTTGCGAAGGATTCATCGGGTTTGCTGCGAAAGGAAAGAATGGCTTCGGGTATGATCCGGTCTTTTTCTACCCGCCATTAGGGAAGACCTTCGGCGAAATCGATCAGCAGACGAAGATAACCGTCAGTCATCGCGGCAAAGCGCTTAAAAAGCTCGCCGAGGTTCTGCCGGCATGTTTCGATCTAGCTGGAAAACCTTGATTTAGTTCTTTAGCCATGTAGAATCGATCCTGTTCATTTGACGGGGCGTAGCGCAGCCTGGTAGCGCACCTGCCTTGGGCGCAGGGGGTCGGAAGTTCAAATCTTCTCGCCCCGACCATAAAGACTGCTGAGTAATGAGTGTTGAGTCTAGGTTAACTCATCACTTATTACTCGCTGTTGTTTTTGGCGCCAGTAGCTCAGTTGGATAGAGCAACGGCCTTCTAAGCCGTAGGTCAGGGGTTCGAATCCCTTCTGGCGCGCCAGTGTGGGGTAATATGGTGAGTGTAGCTCAACGGTTAGAGCACTGGACTGTGGCTCCAGGGGTTGAGGGTTCAAATCCCTTCACTCACCCCATATTCTTAGTTCGGTGTAAGGATCGTAGCTGCCGAGTACGAGTAATAGTTTGTTTGGGCCGCTAGCTCAGTTGGTAGAGCAGCTGACTCTTAATCAGCGGGTCCGGAGTTCGAGTCTCCGGCGGCCCACCAAATCTTCTTAGCCCCGACGCCATCTCTTTAGCCCAAATCGGTGACAGTGAGCCGTTCGGCTAAAAACCTAGTCGGCCCTTGGCGTTTTTGAACCTGCGTTGTATCAGGATTTCGACTTTTCCTCTGTGTGTTCCTTGCGGCTTCTCGCATAGCGGCGGTGCCTTATCTTCGTAACGTTGTGGTCGCGCAGAAATCAATTGTTAAGGCTTCTCCGTAGTGAGATAATGATTCATGGTTCTGTTCGCATATGCGAACGACGCAGCTTGCCAGCAGGGAAGGATTTGATGGATCTGACGGCAACGACGTATTCCATGACTTTGGAGGTCTACTTGCAGTCCGCGGTTCTGCGGGGAGTGCTCGTTACAAATCAGGATCGTTTAAGTAATTACCTGATACTTCGCGAGGGAGATGAAGTTCTCTCAATCACAAATGCCACTCTTGACGATTTGCAAGGAAAAACGATGGCGGCCGGCTCAGCCGAATATTTGATCTATATGCAGGAGGTATTTCTCATCGGCGATTTGAGCCCGCAACTCAGTTCAGATCGGTCCGGGTACGAACATCTTTACGTGAAAAAGGAATCAAACAAAGCCTTGATCAGCGTAGGACCCTATTGGCTGAAAGGCGACATTCATGTCGTTCCGGGCGCTCCGCTGCATGAGCTCCTATTGGGCAAGACACGTTTTTTCCCGATTACCGACGCCACTTTGATCGGCAGGCCCGACATAGCATCACGCACCTATCTAGTGAATCGCACAAAGATTGGTTGCATGACAGCCGTAGGGGACGGTCTGGTTGAGCTTTAATGGTAAAAGGCAAGTAAGCCCAAATGACTAGCCGATTTCCAACCGAGATCAATCACATCAAAGCCCAGGGCGTCGTCAGGATCCTGTGGAATGATGACCATGCAGGGAACTATCCAGAAACGTACCTGAGGGGTTACTGCCCTTGCGCTCTTTGCCAAGGGCACGGCGCCACCCGGAAGTTTATCTCCGTTCCGGATGCTAAGTTGATTGACATCCAGCCAATAGGAAACTACGCGATAGAATTTCGCTGGCACGATGGTCATAGTACCGGCATCTACACCTATGACTATCTCCGGTCTCTCTGTCCGTGTCCAGAGTGCGATTCTTCAGACGATCGCAGTTGATAACTAACGGCATTAGTTTGTTTGGATTTATCAGGAACTAGTCCTTTCAAATAGCGGCTGGTTCAGCGAAGCGCCAGGACTCCCGTGCTTAAATTTCCGCGTAAGCCCACGAGCAGCAGTACAGTCGAATCAAATTGTTCTTGCCGCGCTCACATCGCTTTGAAACTAAATAGACAGTGTGAATGCTTGACTTAGTGTGATGCCTTTCCTACTCTGTTTTGCTGGTCCAGATGGCAAAACACTGTCGACAATTTGTTCTCTAGAAGCGAGAGTGGCGGAACTGGCAGACGCACTAGACTTAGGATCTAGCGGGTCACACCATGGGGGTTCGAGTCCCCCCTCTCGCACCAGCGTTGTCCGTCGTGAAACAAGGAAGGGGATGTTGTGTGGTGATCGTGTCGATGCTAAGCCGCAGAGACAGCTGCGGATCACCGCTTTATGGTTATGAAAATAGATCTTGCTGAGCTAAGTCCAGTACAACGCAAGGTTCACATCGAGCTACCGGCAAACGAAGTCGCCGGTGAATTCTCTCGCGCCTATCAGGACCTTGGCAAACGTGTTCGCATCAAGGGATTTCGCGCGGGGAAGGCCCCGCGGAGTGTTCTCCAGGGAATTTATGGAGGTGAGATAAGAGAGCAAGTCCGTTCACAACTAGTCGAACATTCACTCGGTGAAGTAATCAAAGACCGAGGCTTGCAACTAGTTTCCCGCCCGGAGATAGAGGCCGCCGAGCTCCAAGAGAACGGAGACTTTTCCTTTTCAGCTGTTTTTGAGGTTAAGCCCGAAATCGATGTTAAGAATTACCTCGGCATCGAGGTCAAGAAACCGCGAATAGCTGTGACCGACGATCAGATTGATGAAGCGCTAAAACGTTTGCAGCAGAGCCATGCGCGTTTAGAGCCCGTTACCGATCGGATGGTTGCCGAGCGGGGGGATTTCATCGCAGTAGATTTTGCCGGCTCTGTGGACGGCAAGCCTTTCTCCGGGGGCAAAGGCGAAAACTATGTTATCGAGATAGGAGCCGGCCAGGCATTGCCGCAATTTGATGATGCTCTGCAAGGAGCCAAGCAGGGTGAGGAAAAACAAATCAAGGTCACTTACCCTGAAGACTACCCCAGTCGTGGTCTTGCCGGCAAAACTGCCGAGTTCTCAGTCGTCGTGCGTGAGATCAAGCAGAAAGTACTTCCGACGATCGATGACGAGTTCGCCAAAGATCATGGCGAATGCTCCTCGCTAGAGGAATTGAAGCGAGTCATTCGTCAACGGCTCGAAGCCGAACTCGCACAATACCAAAAAGAAGAGCTCAAGGAACAAATTTTAAACCACTTGATCGAGAGTCATTCGTTTGAGCCGCCCGCCTCGATGGTCGAGCGTCAGACTCGATATCTTTTGGAACGAAACGCAAGTGCGGTTCCCAACTCGCCTGAACCGGAAACGGCTCCCACCACAGAAGAAACCAGAAAAGCGCTCGAGACCCGTGCAATCCGTCAGGTGCAAGCAACATTGTTGGTTGAGAAGATTTCACAGCTAGAAAAAATAGATGTCGAAGATCGTGACGTTCAAGAGAGAATCGATAAGCTCGTGAGAGCTGCTGGCGAACGTGGGAAGACCCTGCGCGATTTTTATTCCAGATCCGAGGCGCGCGCCGATCTGCGAACCCAAATAGCCTTTGAGCGCACTCTCGATTTCTTGCTGCAACAAGCGACTGTGGAAGAGGTTGATCCTTCTTTAAATAAGGTTGATGACGAAAATAAAAAAAGTTAGAATGCCTTGGTAATAAAGGAGTTTGCCAGGATGAATTTTATTCCCATGGTCGTCGAGCAAACCGGCCGCGGCGAGAGAGCCTATGACATTTATTCTCGCTTGCTTAAGGATCGCATTGTGTTTTTGGGGTCCGTTGTGACCGATGATGTGGCGAATCTGATTACCGCTCAGTTCCTCTTTCTCGAATCGGAAGATCCTGAACGCGATATTTTCTTCTACATCAATTCTCCGGGCGGATCTGTGACTGCAGGATTAGCGATCTATGATACGATGCAGTACGTCCGACCACAGATCTCCACGGTTTGTGTCGGGCAGGCTGCGAGCATGGGCGCCGTGCTCCTTGCCGCCGGCAGTAAAACCAAACGGTATGCGCTGCCCCATGCGCGGATTATGATTCACCAGCCGCTGGGTGGATTCCAGGGGCAGGCGGCGGATATTGATATTCAAGCGCGCGAGATTCTTAGAATGCGTGAAGAGTTGAATAACATCCTCATGAAACACACCGGGCAAAGCTTAAAGAAGATCGAGAAGGATACCGATCGGGACATGTTCATGTCAGGTAAGCAGGCGCAGGAATACGGTTTGGTTGACGAGGTGATCGCGGCTCGACCTGAAGGCATTTTGAAAAAGTGATTCAAATGAAGCGGGGGTTCTATGCCAAAGCACGGGGATGATCGATCCGGGAATCTCGTTTGCTCTTTCTGCGGAAAGAGTCAAGACGAGGTTCGCAAGTTGATTGCTGGACCGACCGTATACATCTGCGACGAATGCATCGATTTATGCAACGACATCATTGCCGAAGAGTGCGATCACGATGAAACTCTTACGGCCTCATCTAACGTTCCAAAGCCAGCTGAAATCAAAAGAGTTCTAGATCAGTATGTGATCGGCCAGGAGCGAGCGAAAAGGATTCTCGCCGTCGCGGTCCATAACCATTATAAACGCATTGACAGCCAGATGGTAACGGGCGATGTTGAATTGCAGAAGAGTAATATCCTACTGCTTGGGCCTACCGGTTCCGGAAAGACCCTCTTGGCGCAGACTCTTGCACGCTTTCTGCAAGTGCCCTTCACCATAGCTGATGCAACCAGTCTCACGGAGGCGGGGTACGTTGGCGAAGATGTAGAAAATATAATCCTTAACCTGCTGCAAGCGGCGGACTATGACGTTGAAAAGGCTCAGCGGGGAATCGTATATATTGACGAGATCGACAAGATTTCTCGAAAATCGGACAATCCGTCGATTACCCGCGATGTCTCCGGCGAGGGGGTGCAACAGGCTCTGCTGAAGATCATCGAAGGAACCATGGCGAGCGTTCCACCAAAAGGCGGCAGAAAGCATCCGCAGCAGGAGTTTTTACAGGTAGACACGACGAACATTTTGTTTATCTGTGGCGGCGCTTTCGTCGGTCTTGAAGATATCATCCGTAAGCGGACTGGGAAAAAACGCATGGGCTTCGGCGGCCATCTCGATGAACAAGATGGCAAACGGCCCACTGAGCTGTTGCATGAAACGCGGCCGGAGGATCTGCTTAAGTTCGGATTGATTCCAGAATTTATTGGGAGATTGCCCGTCATAGCTACCTTGGACGAACTGGATGAATTCGCCCTAGTGCGTATACTAAAGGAACCAAAGAACGCGCTGACAAAACAGTATTCCAAGCTTTTCGAAATGGAAAGCGTGCATCTTAAATTCACGGAAGAGGCACTTAGATCGATCGCACGGGACGCGATGAAACGTAAATCCGGCGCGCGAGGGCTAAGAGCAATCATGGAAAATATTATGCTCGATATTATGTATGACATGCCCTCGCAGCCCAACATCAAGGAGGTCGTGATTTCCGAAGAAGTGGTCAACAAAAACGAACCTCCTATTGTTGTGTACACCAAAGCGGCGGAAAGCGCTTAGGAAGGGAAACGTATGTTGTTTCGCAGTGATAAAAAGGACGAAAAGGAAAAAGAGTCGGGTGGCTCCACCCGCGTCCCGTTGCTACCTTTGAGGGACATTATTGTCTTCCCACATATGGTCGTGCCGCTTTTCGTCGGCCGCCAACGTTCTATTCGAGCATTGGAAGAAGCTACGCAAAAACAAGGGCCAATTTTCTTGTCCTCGCAGAAGGATGCAAAGACGAACGAACCGGCCGAGGACGACATTTATAAAATTGGCACGTTAGGCACTGTTGTCCAGATGCTAAAACTTCCGGACGGCACGGTCAAAGTTTTGATTGAAGGAAAAAGGCGCGCTCAGATCGCGCGGTTTGTAAATAATCCTGAGTTTTTCTTAGTAGACGTAGAGGAAGCTCCGGAAGTTAACGAGCGGAATACTGAAGTGGAGGCTTTGACGCGCGAGGTTCACACCACGTTTGAGAATTACGTCAAGCTCAAGAAGAAGATTCCTCCCGAGATGGTGATGTCGGTATCCTCGATCGATGATCCGGGACGACTAGCGGATACCATTGTGGCTCATTTGGGAATCAAGTTAGAAGACCGCCAAAATCTGCTCGAAACTTTCAATGCGGCCGAACGCCTGGAGAAGGTGTTAGGGCATATGCGTGCGGAAATCGAAATACTTGAGGTCGAGCGTCGTATTCGCTCGCGTGTCAAGAAGCAGATGGAGCGTTCACAAAAAGAATATTATCTGAACGAGCAAATGCGCGCGATTCAAAAAGAACTTGGTGAGAAGGACGAGTTCAAAAACGAAATCCAAGAAATCGAGGAGAAAATCAAGCAGAAAAAGCTGTCCGCGGAAGCTCGCGAGAAGATTGATAAGGAGCTTAAGAAGCTGAAGATGATGTCACCGATGTCAGCGGAAGCGACAGTGGTCAGGAACTACATCGACTGGATCTTGAGCTTGCCCTGGAATGAATTTACCGATGATAAGCTTGATATCACCGAAGCGGAACGGGTTTTGGAAGAAGATCATTATGGCCTCGAAAAGGTAAAGGAGAGAATTCTCGAATATCTTGCGGTGCAAAGTCTCGTGGGTAAGATCAAGGGGCCAATTCTGTGTCTAGTCGGGCCTCCCGGAGTTGGAAAAACTTCATTGGGACGTTCGATCGCGCGCGCAACCGGGAGAAAATTTGTTCGAGTGTCTTTGGGAGGCGTGCGGGACGAGGCGGAAATCCGCGGCCATCGCCGCACATACATTGGCGCCTTGCCTGGAAAAATTGTCCAGTCGATGAAAAAAGCGGGGTCCAGCAACCCTGTGTTTTTGATGGATGAGATCGACAAGATGTCGACTGATTTCCGAGGTGATCCATCATCTGCATTGCTCGAGGTCTTAGACCCCGAGCAGAATACCGCGTTTAATGATCACTACCTCGACTTGGATTATGACTTGTCCAAGGTGATGTTTATTACGACGGCAAATACTCTTGATCGTATTCCACGGCCACTGCAGGACCGCATGGAGATTATTCGAATCGCTGGTTATACGGAACTCGAGAAGCTCAGTATTGCTAAGCGGTATCTTTTGGAGAAGCAGAAAGAAGCCAATGGACTCACTCCCGAAAACGTCACGTTTACCGATAATGCTTTACTGGGAGTCATTCGGCACTACACCAAAGAAGCCGGGGTAAGAAGCCTTGAGCGAGAGATCGCAGCGATCTGCCGAAAGGTTGCCGTTGAGGTAGTCAAGAAAGATCGTAATACCCATATGCAGGTTGGGACAAAGAGCCTCCATAAATATTTGGGACCCGTGAAGTACCGTTACGGCAAGGCTGAAGATGAGCAGAAGGTCGGAGTAACGACCGGTTTGGCGTGGACTGAACTTGGCGGTGAATTGCTGGCAACCGAAGTGACCGTTATGCCAGGAAAAGGTCAGCTGATCATCACCGGAAAACTGGGCGACGTCATGCAAGAGTCCGCGCAGGCTGCCATGAGCTACGTGCGGTCTCGAGCGACGGAGCTTGGGTTGGACAAAGACTTCTATCAAAAAATCGATGTTCACATTCACGTTCCGGAAGGAGCTATCCCTAAAGATGGGCCTTCGGCTGGGATAACGATGGCGACCTCGCTAGTCTCGGCACTGACGACAGTTGCAGTGCGAAATGATCTTGCCATGACCGGCGAAATTACTCTGCGTGGCACCATCCTGCCGATTGGCGGGCTCAAGGAAAAGGTATTGGCTGCGCATCGGGCAGGAATCAAGAAAGTGTTAATACCTGCCGAAAACGAGAAAGACATAGAGGAGATTCCCGCTGCGGTTTTGAAGACTGTGGAGCTTGAATTGGTCGCTCACATGGATGACGTGCTGAAGAAGGCGTTAGTCATTGACAATCCAGAAAATCTTTTCAAGCGCCCGCCGGTAACGATCGAATCGAAAGAGGGGCCAACTCCGTTCGGGGAAAAGATCGAGGATAACGCTCCCGCTGAGATTCTTCCTCAGTAAATAATTGTTCCGATACTTCGGCCAGCCGTGTGATTTGACACTCGGTTGGCCGACTGTTATAAACTCGCAACGTCTGATTAGACAGATTTGCTTGAATGGAAGAGTAATGACCAAGGCAGACTTAATCGATTCATTAGCAAGACGCGCTGAGATGCCCCGACAGAAAGCAGAAGAAATTGTCAATGGATTTCTTGATGATATTGTTGTCGCTTTAAAGAACGGGGATAAAATAAATGTTTCCGGATTCGGGACTTTTTCGATCTCGGAGCGTAAAGGGCGAACCGGGAGAAACCCGAAGACCGGGGAAGCAATCGAGATTGCTCCTTCTAGGGTCGCTAAATTCAAGGCCGGTAAGCTCTTAAAAGAGGCCCTCAGCTAGAACACCCTATCGTGCAAATCCGAGCTGGTGTATACACCAGAGGTAATCTGGAGAAGGGCGGTTAGCTCAGCGGGAGAGCATCGGCCTTACAAGCCGGGGGCCACAGGTTCAAATCCTGTACCGCCCACCAATCGTATTTTATCACTTGGGGTCGTAGTTCAGTTGGTTAGAACGCCGGCCTGTCACGCCGGAGGTCGCGAGTTCGAGTCTCGTCGGCCCCGCCATTTTTTCTCGAAGTGGCACAGAGATATTGCGAGGATAGGAGTATGAATACCAAAGAAGCGCTTGCCCAACGGGAGTGGTACATCGTTGATGCGGATGGAAAAATCTTGGGCCGCATGGCTAGCGAGATCGCCAGGGTTCTGCGCGGTAAGAACAAGGTGATTTTCACTCCCAACGCGGACACCGGCGATTTTGTCATCGTCATCAATGCTAAAGGTGTGAGGCTTTCGGGACACAAATTGGATGATAAGATCTATTATCGTCACACCAATTATCCTGGAGGAATTCGTTCCCGCACGGCCGCGGACCTTCTCGAGAACAAACCGGAGGATTTGATTCACTTAGCTGTTAAAGGAATGTTGCCCAAAAACCGTTTGGGTAGAAAATTGGCCGCCAAGCTCAAAGTGTATTCAGGTGCCGAGCATCCTCACGAAGCACAAAAACCAAAACCGCTGGCGATCCGAGCTTAGGAGTTATCAAATGGCAGAAAAAGTGATCACTGCAACTGGGAGACGAAAGACCTCTGTAGCTCGCGTCTTTTTACGTCTGGGAAAGGGCTCCATCGCTATCAATGATCGAACGCTCAATGAGTATTTTGGCCGGGAGACTGCTCGCATGATTGTCATGCAGCCTTTCGAGTTAACTCAGACCACCGGTAATTATGACGTCGAAGTCAATGTTGATGGAGGGGGTAGTTCAGGGCAAGCGGGTGCCATTCGCCATGGCATTACGCGAGCGCTCATGTTGCTCAATCCGGATTTTAGATCGTCGTTGAAAAAGGCCGGTTTTGTCACGCGTGATCCGCGCGGGGTAGAGCGCAAAAAGTACGGTCGACACAAGGCGCGAAAACGACCACAGTACTCAAAGCGTTAGCGATTCAGAACGAATTTCGAACGCTTTTGCGCGATTTAAGGCGCAAAAGCGTTCGACCGGATTCAGTTAATTTGAGATTCTACGGCGGAGTGGACGACCCAACGCGGCTATATCAGTATTCTTCCCTAATATTCTTCAGCAGTGAAAAGATAAATCCCTAGGAGCGCGGAGATCGAATTTGGCAACCACGCTGCGATTGTCGGCGGCAAGGCGCCGCTATGTCCCAAGGAAAAGCAGAAGGCGGAAAGCACCCAGTAACCGAAGGCGATCAGCATTGCGATGCCGAAACTCATGGCTAACCCACTGCCAATGCGTCTTTTTAACGCGAGAGGAATGGCGATTAGAACCATCAGGGGCGAAATAAATGGAACTGCGAGCTTTACCTGTAAATCGACCTCATAAGCTGTGGCATCCATGCCTTTGGCCTTCATTTCGAGTATTTGTTTTTGCAGATCAAAGAACGTGAATTCTTCGGGATCCCGAGCGAGTAACATGAGGTCGCCGGGTGTTTCAGAGATTGTCGGCGGCGTGCTCACGATTCGTTGCCTGAGCTTTCCGTCCGATAGAAACTGCCATTCGATGCCACTTGGTGATTCCCATTGTTCTCTCACCCACTGTGCTTTGGGAACGCCAATCGTAGACTGTAATGTAAAGTCGCGGCTTAGAACAAAGAACGTGATTCCCTCCAGAACATTGTTGCTCGGATCAAAGTTATCTATATTGACAAAGCCACCTTCCCCACGGATCCAGATATCTTTTGTTCCGAATAAACTCTGTTGCTGTCTCTTCTTAATCTCAGTCTTATAGATAGTCTCGGCACGATGAGCAAAAGCCGGTACCAGTCCTTCATTCCAGATGAAATTCGTCATGCAGATTAACAACGAGAGACAAAGTAGCGGGAATGACAATCTTCGGGTGCTCAGACCGGCAGCCTGCATGGCTGTGATCTCCTGAGCTTTATAAAGCATTCCTAGGCAGAAGAGAGTCGAAAATAATGTGGCAAAACCGATCACCCGAGATATTGATAACGGAATCTTGTACAAGACGTAGCGAAGTGCCGTGGTAACGGAAATTCCAGATTCCACTAACGTGCCGATCCGCTCAAAAAACTCGATGATGGCAAAGATCGCAGTGAAACAAAGCAAACTGGCGACAAATACCCGGACAAAGCCGCTGGCGATATAGCGATCAACGATGCTGCCAAACGGTAAAAGGGCAAATCGCGGCTTCTGTGGCATGGTTCTATCAGCGGTTTTCGAATTTCGTCAGTCTCTGCCCGAGCCACAGAGATGCGGCGTCGAACCTGGTCTGCAACAGTAATGGAGATTCGTAAAGCGCCTTCCGGAATAGATGAAATGAAATGACACCGATTACGATGTTTGGAAACCACAAGGCGACGAACGGGTGAAAAGCACCCCTCTCTCCCAATGCCTTTCCCAGGGAAAGCAGAGCATAATAGACCACGAGCCAGCCGACGCATAAAGCCACTCCCCACGATCTATTGGCCCGTGATGTGCGCGGTAGAAGCGATAGAGAGACACCTAGCAGACAGAACACGATAGGCGCAAAGGAGAACGCAATCCGTTGATGAAGCTCCATCAGTTCAGGTCTGGCGTTTATGCCGGCATCTTGCTTTTCCTCGATGGTTTTAAGCAGACGATTTAAAGACATCTCCTTCGGTCCGGCATCTTTCATTTTTACGGGTCCGATGAACTCGTCCAAATCGAGCTTGAAATCATAGATGTTGAAGTTAGTTTGGCTGAAGTCTGAGCGTGTTCGATCTCGTTCATAGATGGAGCCATCGAACAATCTCAATGAGAGCGTATGGGTCTGTTCCTCGGTGTTGATCAGGCCGACCTTGCCCACGATGATATTGTCCTTCGCGGTCTCGCGTTTGTCGATGATTAGAATGCCTTGCCCAACATTGCCAGGAGGTATTATCTCTTCGACATAGATCAATATGTTTGGAAAGTCATCGTTGAATACCTTCTCCCTAAGGACTGTCCCGACGCGAGTCTTAGCGATGTTGTAAAGTTCGTCTTTAAGAGCCACTTGCGCCGCCGGTCTCACCCAGGTTGTCAGGAGAAAGGTAATGATGGCGACACTCGCCGCCATAAAAATAAGGGGTAGCAGAATCTGCACCGGACTTACTCCGGATGATTTCAGGGCGAGAAGCTCCTGATCGCCTGATAGTCTGCCGAGCCCCAAGAGAATGGCCAAAAGAAACGCCATTGGAAGCGTTAATTCCAAGAACGTTGGCAGAATCAAGACAAGTAGTCTTCCGACTTGGGTCAGGGGTATGCCACGAGTTACGATAAGTTCGACCAACTTTAAGATTCTTGCGATCAGAAGAATGAAAGTGAAAGTGAGTAGCCCGAGCAAGAAAGGCGGGAGAATTTCCGAAAGAAGATAACAACTAAGAGTTCTGCGCTTCACAACCTTTTCATGTTAACCGGTGATTCTTTTGTTGTAAACGATAGGCCCGCTTCTACTAGAACGATATGGAGCAGGATCTAATATTCGGTGTCAATCCTATTCTAGAGAAGCTCAGGGCTGCGCCGGAAGAGATCTCCAAGATCCTACTTGCTCGCGGCCCGCTACGACCAATTCTTAAATCACTGGAAACGGACGCGCGAAAACTTCAGATAGAGATACAGTTCGTAGATGCTAAAGAGCTCGATTATTTGGCGCACGGGCAAAATCATCAAGGAGCTCTAGCGCGAGTCCGGGCGTATTCGTACGCCCCTTTCTCGGAATTAGAAAGTACCACCTCTGAGGCATGCTCTCAGACGGTTCTGATACTGGATGGCATTACTGATCCGAGAAATTTCGGAGCAATTCTGCGCACCGCCGAAGCTGTAGGCGCCGGCGATATCATCATCCCTAAGGATCGCTCTGTGCGGATAACGCCAGTAGTTCTCAAGGCCTCCGCAGGAGCTGTTAATCACTTGCGGATCTATCGGTTGACGAATCTGCGTCGCGCCTTAATGTCACTAAAAAGCTCAGGATTCTGGATCGTTGGCTTAGATGCAAACGCTACGGAGACTTATGACAGTAAAGAGTACCCGAAGAAGCTCGGAATCGTTCTAGGTAGCGAGGGCCGGGGTCTTCGTCCTTTGATTGCTAAGCAATGCGACTATCTCGTGCGCATTCCGATGAAAGGAAAGATTTCGAGTCTCAATGTTTCAGTTGCCGCCGCCATCTTGTTGTATGAGGTGTCGCGGCAGCACAGCGGCATTGACAAGGGTAAACCCGACAGATAATAGGAGTTTGGTGGCGCGGGACCTATGGCCAGCCTGTTGACATCATAGATCGAAGATGGTTTAAATACCCGTTTGCGGAAGTGGTATGACCTCTTTGCCGTCGTTGTCCGTTGCGTTTCAAGAACTTACTACCAATATCTTGTTAACTAAATTGAGCTGAAGCGGTCGTTGCCGTTATGATGTAGCCGTTTGATGCATCATCTTATTGGTATGGACCGATCACTGCGACGCTGGCGTAGCTCAACGGCAGAGCAGCTGATTTGTAATCAGCAGGTTGTAGGTTCAAGTCCTATCGCCAGCTCCAGCCAAGCATTCCGATGTTAACCTGGCGGCGAGGATTTGCTGTTCGGGAGTCGCAGTGGGATTGCGGCAAACATACTGCTGATAATCGGAGAGGTACCCGAGTGGCCAAAGGGAGCAGACTGTAAATCTGCCGGCGATGCCTTCGAAGGTTCGAATCCTTCCCTCTCCACCATTTTTGGCGGGAATAGCTCAGTTGGTAGAGCGCGAGCCTTCCAAGCTCGGGGTCGCGGGTTCGAGTCCCGTTTCCCGCTCCAATTCGCATATGGCCGGTGGCAAAATAGCAGTGGTCCGATCATTTAAATTAGGCCATCAGCCAAGAGTAATCGACTGATTTGCCCAGGTAGCTCAGTCGGTAGAGCACGTCCTTGGTAAGGACGAGGTCAGCGGTTCGATCCCGCTCCTGGGCTTGGTGCCGTTTATTTTCGAGCACGATAAAGTCAATTGATTGGCAAATCAATCAGGAGGAAGAGATGAGCAAGCAAAAGTTTGAGCGCAAAAAGCCGCACCTTAATATCGGAACCATCGGTCACGTAGACCACGGTAAAACTACTTTAACTGCGGCCATCACGAAGGTTCTCTCCAAGCAGGGCAAAGCGCAGTTTCTCGCCTATGATCAAATCGATAAGGCGCCGGAAGAAAGAGAAAGAGGCGTTACGATTAATATTGCTCACGTGGAGTATGAGACTGACAAGCGTCATTATGCACATGTCGACTGCCCTGGACACGCCGACTACGTGAAAAATATGATCACTGGAGCGGCGCAGATGGATGGAGCGATCCTGGTGGTTTCAGCCGCCGACGGCCCCATGCCGCAAACCCGCGAGCATATCCTGCTAGCGCGCCAAGTCGGTGTTCCTGGTATAGTTGTTTACCTTAACAAAGCGGACATGGTTGACGACAAGGAATTGCTAGAACTGGTAGAGCTCGAAGTTCGAGAGCTGCTCTCGAAGTATAAATTTCCCGGGCGACGAAGTTCCGATAGTGATCGGTAGTGCTCTAAAGGCTTTAGAGGGAGACGCCTCCGACATAGGTGAAGGGTCTATCATAAAGCTCATGGAAGCTGTTGATTCTTTCATCAAAGAGCCCACCAGAGACGTCGACAAGCCATTTATCATGCCGGTTGAGGACGTTTTCACAATCAGCGGTCGAGGCACAGTTGTAACCGGCCGAGTCGAGCGCGGCGTCGTCAAGGTCGGAGAAGAAATTGAAATTGTCGGATTTAAGCCGACGCAAAAAACGGTAGCGACCGGGATCGAAATGTTCCGCAAGCTTCTGGACGAAGGCCGGGCCGGCGATAATATTGGGGTGTTGCTACGTGGCACCAAGCGTGAAGAGGTTGAGCGAGGTCAGGTTTTGGCCAAGCCCGCGAGCATAACCCCGCACACAAAGTTTAATGCCGAGGCTTATGTTCTAACGAAAGAAGAAGGTGGTCGACACACGCCGTTTTTTAACGGATACCGGCCGCAATTCTACTTCCGCACAACCGATGTTACCGGTGTCGTGAAACTGCCGGAAGGAACAGAGATGGTTATGCCCGGCGACAACATCAATGTGGAGATCGAGCTCATTACTCCTGTCGCTATGGACGACGGGTTGAAGTTTGCAATTCGAGAGGGTGGTCGGACCGTTGGCGCCGGAGTTGTCACGAAGATCATCCAGTAACTTGGGCAAGGGGGGGCGCACTCATGCGGGATATCGTAGGGTTTGCTTGCGACCAATGTAAGCGAAAGAATTACACCTCGACGAAGAACAAGAAAAAAACCACCGATAAACTTTCTTTTAAGAAATTTTGCGCTTCGTGTCGATCCCATACAATTCATCGAGAGATCAAGGTCTAACGATTACCGGGGGTCAGTAGCTCCAACTGGCTAGAGCTCCGGACTCCAAATCCGGCTGTTGCAGGTTCGAATCCTGCCTGACCCGCCATCAATGCATCATTAGCCATGGCAGATTGGATTCAAAAAGTTCAGGATACTCTTGGCCATACCGTCGAGTTTGTAAAAGAATCCTGGCAGGAGCTGCAAAAGGTCCATTGGCCGTCGCGGAAGGAAACGTACGCTGCGACTGCACTCGTTATTATAGTGGTCGTGCTGGTGTCGGTTTACTTGGCGATCATAGACTTGGGCTTGACCACAGTGATCCAGGCTATCATCGATTAACTCTCCGAGCTCTCCTATGGCAAAGCAATGGTATATCGTTCACACCTTCTCGGGTTTTGAACAGAAGGCAAAGGCAGCTCTCGAGGAGCGGGTGAGGACTCTCGGTAAACAGGAGTATTTCGGTGAAATCCTTGTGCCGGTTGAAAAGGTCGTTGAGCTCGTCAAAGGAAAGAAAAAAACTTCCTCAAGAAAATTCTTTCCAGGTTACATTCTGGTTCAAATGGAGCTCAATGACGATACTTGGCATGTGGTGAAAGAGACACCGAAAATTACTGGGTTTGTTGGTGGCAGCACGAATCCGCCTTCGATTTCGGAGGAGGAAGTTAGAGCCATCACTCTTCAAATGGAGGAGGGCGCAATCAAACCCAAGCCCCGGGTGCTATTTTCGGTTGGTGAGAACGTTAAAGTTGTCGACGGTCCGTTTGCAGATTTCAACGGGGTTGTTGAAGAAGTTAGACCGGATAAAGGCAAGCTTCGAGTGCTCATCAGTATCTTTGGACGAGCCACTCCTGTCGAGTTGGAATTCGTTCAGGTTGAGCGGAACTAGTTACAAGGACACTAAATGGCCAAAAAAGTCATCGCAGAAATCAAGTTGCAGATCCCCGCTGGGGCAGCCAATCCAAGCCCTCCCGTCGGCCCTGCATTGGGGCAGCGTGGGGTTAATATCATGGAATTCTGCAAGGCCTTCAATGCTGCGACTCAATCCCAGCAAGGTATGATCACTCCGGTGATTATTACAGTCTATGCGGACCGATCTTTCACCTTTGTGACGAAGACCCCGCCGGCTTCTGTACTGCTAAAAAAGGCTGCGGGCGTGGAAAAAGGTTCCAAGGAACCGGGCAAGACTAAAGTTGGGAAAGTTACTCGGGCGCAAGTTCGGCAGATTGCGGAGTTGAAGCTCAAGGATTTGACGGCTAACGATTTGGCCGCGGCCGAGAAGTCAGTTGAAGGTACTGCTCGCAGCCTTGGTCTCGATGTTGAGGGATGATTCAGAGCGCAGTCACTCGATTCGAAATCCGTCTGCTTTGAAGCTTTATGAGGGGGACAAATGAGCGGTTTTGGAAAATCATATCGCGCTGCGTTGGCCAAGGTAGATCGTAGTCAACGCTATCAATTGGACGAGGGCGTTAAGCTTGTACGGGAAACCGCCCGGGCAAAGTTTGATGAGACCGTTGAGTTCGCCATCCGCTTGGGGGTTGACCCACGGCAAGCGGACCAAAATGTAAGGGGAACCGTGACATTGCCACACGGTATGGGCAAGGCCGTTAGGGTGCTCGCTTTCGCCAAGGGAGAAAAGGAAAAAGAAGCCCAGGAAGCCGGAGCTGATTTCGTCGGAAGCGATGAACTTATTAAAAAGATCAGCGAGGGGTGGTTCGATTTCGATAAAGCTGTAGCGACTCCGGATATGATGGCGGCAGTCGGTCGGATCGGTAAGGTGTTGGGCCCACGCGGCCTCATGCCTAATCCTAAGACCGGTACGGTCTCGGCCGATATTGCACGTGCCGTTAAGGAGATCAAGGCCGGCAAATTGGAGTTTAGAGTCGATAAAGCAGGAATAGTTCATGTTCCCGTGGGTAAGGCTTCTTTCGAGCCTGAGAAGCTCATAGACAATGCCAGAGCCGTGCTCTCAGCGATTCTCCGAGCCAAACCTGCCTCAGCTAAAGGCAACTACATTCGCGGGGTGACGCTATCAACGACCATGGGCCCAGGAGTCAAGATCGACCTGTCGCAGGTTCGAGCTATGGCTGCCTAGGTCTGTTCTTCAGCTAAATTTCAAGCCAAGGGGATCGGGAGAGAAGCATGGCGGAGTTAGAAGCTGCACGCGCGAGTCACGGCGAAAAAGCCGAGACGGTAGCGGCTGTGCATGAAAAATTTAGGAAAGCAAAGATGGCGATCGCAACTGAGTATCGTGGTCTTTCGGTCGGTAAGATGACGCAGTTGCGGCGCGAGATTCGCGATGTGGCAGGGGAATATCAGGTTATCAAAAATACTCTCGTTCGCCGGGCTCTTAAAGATACCGCTTACGGCGAATTGGAACGAATGCTCGAGGGTCCCAATGGATGGGTGTTCGCATATGACGATCCGGTCCTGCTTTCTAAGACGCTCGTCAAGTTTGTCGATGCCAATGAAAAAATGACGATCAAGGGGGCAATGTTTGAGGGCGAGTTAATGGATCCTGCTCGGGTCAAAGTTCTCTCACAAATGCCCAGTAAACCTGAGCTGCAGGCGACGTTGCTCGCGCTGATACAGGGGCCAGCGACTTACTTGCTTCGCCTCATTCAAGAACCCGGATCTCGGGTAGTCAGATTGCTCGATGCGGCAGCTAAGGGAAAAGCCGAGTAATTACAACAATCGGTGCGTGGATTTAATTAAAAGGGGGACGTTTTATGGCAGAGGTATCTAGGGAACAGGTTAAGGACTACATTAAGAACATGACACTGCTAGACGCTGCGACTCTGGTCAAGGAACTCGAACAAGAGCTCGGCGTCAGTGCTGCGGCGCCTATGGCGGTGGCTGCGGCAGCTAGTGGCCCCGCGGCAGCGGCGGAAGAGAAAACCGAATTTGATGTTGTTCTTACAGAAGCGGGCGAAAAGAAAATCCAAGTGATCAAGGTTGTCCGAGAGCTCACCGGTCTCGGTTTAAAAGAGGCGAAAGATCTCGTCGATGGCGCACCCAAGAACGTCAAAGAGGGCATTGCAAAAGCCGAGGCTGAAACGATCAAGAAAAAGCTCGAGGAACAGGGCGCCAAGGTCGACATCAAATAGCGCACCAGCACCGGAGAATCCTGTGAATCGGAAATATTGTTTAGATCGCCAAAGGAGAAACAATGCCATTTCAAGTGGCCAATAATTTACGATTTCGCCGCAGTTTTGGCAGGATCAAGAGAATCATTGATCTGCCTTATCTAATTGAAATCCAGAAGAACTCCTATGAGCTGTTTTTACAAAAGGATTCTTCGCCCGCGCAGCGCGAGAATATCGGCCTTCAAGAGGTTTTTAAGTCGGTATTTCCAATCAAGGACTTTAATGAAACGGCGTCCCTGGAGTTTGTCAGCTATAGCTTGGGCGAGCCGAAATACGACGTCGACGAGTGTCATCAGCGCGGCATGACTTTCGCCGCGCCGCTCAAAGTAACGGTTCAGCTCGTTTTATGGGATGTCGACTCCCAAACCGGCGCCCGCAGCATCAAGAATGTCAAAGAGCAGGAGGTGTATTTTGGTGAGATTGCTCTGATGACGAAGAACGGCACGTTTATGGTGAACGGCACCGAACGGGTCATTGTCAGTCAATTGCACCGATCCCCTGGAGTTTTTTTCGAACATGATAAGGGAAAGACACACGCGAGCGGTAAGTTGCTCTATTCGGCGCGAATCATTCCCTACCGCGGTTCCTGGGTTGATCTCGAGTTTGATCCCCGAGATATCATCTATGTCCGTATCGATCGCCGGCGTAAGTTTCATGCCACGGTTTTGCTGAGAGCGCTCGGTATGACTACGGAAGATCTGCTGAATTACTATTACCGGAGCGATACCATCGTTTTCGATGGACGCAAACCGGCGCTTGTTTTCAATCCCGCGCATTTGATGGGAGCGAAAGTGACGAGCGATGTTCGCGACCCCAAAAGCAATGATCTCATCGTTAAGGAAGGTAAAAAGTTTACCCGTCCGGTCTTGCGTCAAATGGAGCAAGCCAAGGTCAAACAAGTCCCAATCGTTTGGGAAGAGATCCTGGGTCGGATTGCTGCTCATGATATTGTCAATCCGCAAACCAAAGAAGTCATCGTTGAATCCAATCATCCCATTACCCAAGAGAAGCTGGATCTCATCCGGGAAAAGGGCATTCATCAGATCGAAGTTCTGTTCATCGACGAATCGACAGTCGGTCCTTACTTGCGAAATACGTTGTTGCAGGATCGCATCAACTCACCTCAAGATGCAATTTTGGAGATTTATCGCCGCCTAAGGCCGGGTGATCCTCCGACGGTTGATTCGGCGACTAACTTCTTTAACAACTTGTTCTTCAATCCAGACCGTTATGATCTTTCCAAAGTAGGTCGGCTTAAGCTGAATCACCGCCTTAAGCTGAACGTTCCATTAGAGCAGGGCACGCTTCGCAAGGAAGATATTCTTGAGGTCGTTCGCTATCTGATGGAGCTAAAGAACGGCAACGGCACCGTCGACGATATTGATCATCTCGGTAACCGTCGGGTACGCGCCGTGGGCGAGCTCGTTGAAAACCACTTCCGTGTCGGACTGGTGCGTATGGAACGGGCCATCAAAGAGAAAATGAGCTTGCAGGATATCGAAACGTTGATGCCGCAGGAACTGATTAACTACAAGCCTGTGTCCGCTGCGCTTAAAGAGTTTTTTGGTTCCAGCCAATTGTCCCAATTCATGGATCAAACTAATCCGCTTTCGGAGATCACTCACAAACGCCGCTTATCGGCATTGGGTCCCGGTGGACTGACCCGGGAACGCGCAGGATTCGAAGTGCGCGATGTTCATCCGACGCACTATGGTCGCGTTTGCCCGATTGAGACGCCGGAAGGTCCAAATATTGGACTGATCGCATCCTTGACGACGTATGCTCGAGTCAATGAGTTTGGCTTCATCGAAACGCCGTATCGCGAGGTTGAAAACGGCAAGGTCACGGATCGGATACGGTATCTTTCCGCGCTTGAAGAGGAAGATCATGTCATAGCCCAAGCCAATGCGCCGATCGATGCCCGTGGCGTCTTCACTCTCGATTTAGTTTCTGCTCGCAAAGGCGGTGAATTCGTGATGGCGCGACCTGAGGAAGTCAACTTCATGGATGTGTCGCCAAATCAACTCGTCAGCGTGGCGGCCTCGCTGATTCCATTCCTTGAAAACGATGACGCCAACCGGGCTCTGATGGGCTCTAACATGCAGCGTCAGGCAGTGCCTCTGTTAAGGACCGAGGCTCCTCTGGTCGGTACCGGGATGGAGAAAGTTGTCGCCCGGGATTCCGGCGTGACAGTTGTGGCGAAGCGCGACGGCGTAATCGAAAGTGTCGATTCGACTCGCATTGTGGTTAAGGCTGACAAGCCTTCCGGTGCCCGGGACACGGGAGTTGATATCTACAATTTAGTCAAGTACCAGCGTTCCAATCAGAATACTTGCGTCAATCAACGACCAATCGTCAGGATTGGGGACCAAGTAAAAGCCGGCGACGTTATCGCCGACGGTCCATCCACGGAGATGGGAGAGCTTGCGCTGGGCCGCAATGTTCTTGTCGCGCTCATGCCTTGGGGCGGCTACAACTTTGAAGATTCTATTTTAATTAGCGAGCGTGTCGTTAAAGAAGACATTTACACCTCAATTCATATCGAAGAATTTGAATGTGTTTCCCGCGACACCAAACTCGGGCCGGAAGAGATCACGCGTGACATCCCGAACGTCGGCGACGAAGCGCTGACCGATCTTGACGACAGCGGTATCATCAGAATCGGCGCCGAGGTCAAGCCTAGCGATATCCTCGTGGGAAAAATCACTCCCAAGGGCGAGACTCAGTTGTCGCCTGAAGAAAAACTCTTGCGCGCTATATTCGGAGAGAAGGCTGGTGAGGTCCGAGATACGTCGCTGCGCGTTCCGCCGGGAGTTGAAGGGACGGTTATCAATGTCCGGATCTTTTCGCGCAAAGGTTTGGGCAAGGATGAGAGAAGCAAGGCGATTGAGGACGAAGAGATCATACGGCTACGCAAAGATCAGCATGACGAGGTCCGAATTCTTCAAGATGGCGCGCTCAGGCGTTTGAAAAAACTTCTAGTCGGCCGGAAACTGGCGAACCGACTAAGCGACGACAGTCGAAAACTGCTGCTAGTTAAGGGTAAGGAGATCACCGAGGAAGATCTGGATCAATTGCCGATGAGCTACTGGAGCGAGATCCGTGTCGATAACGAATCAGTGGAAGCGGAGCTCGACCGTATTGTTGAAAGCACGGCCGGACAGGTCAAGCTAATTAAAGAGGTATTCGAAGACAAGATCGAAAAACTCAGAGGCGGCGATGAGCTCCCGCCAGGCGTCATTAAGATGGTGAAAGTCTTTGTCGCCATCAAGCGTAAGTTGCAGGTTGGCGACAAGATGGCTGGCCGCCACGGCAACAAAGGCGTCATTTCTAGAATTCTGCCCGAAGAGGATATGCCTTATTTAGAGGACGGCACTCCGGTTGACGTGGTGCTCAATCCGCTGGGTGTCCCCTCACGTATGAACGTGGGCCAAATTCTCGAAGCGCATCTGGGCTGGGCAGCGCGCAGTCTCGGGCATCAGATCGATCAACTAATGCGCGAACACCGCCATGAACTGGACGCTCTGCGCAAGCGGCTTAAGGAATATCTCAATAGCAAAGAAGCCAGCGAGCTTATCGATGGCGCCAAAGACGCTGACGTATTTAAGCTGGCGGAGAAATATCGTGACGGGGTACGTTTGGCGTCGCCGGTTTTTGATGGCGCGGCGGAAGATGAAATCTTTAATTTGCTGCGAAAAGCCGATCTCCCGGTCAGCGGCCAAGTGACTCTATATGATGGCCGCAGCGGCGAGCCCTTCGACGGTAAAGTCACAGTCGGAATTATGTATATCATGAAACTGCATCACCTGGTTGATGACAAAATACATGCTCGCTCCACCGGTCCCTATTCTCTCGTTACACAGCAACCATTGGGTGGTAAGGCTCAGTTTGGCGGCCAGCGGCTCGGAGAAATGGAGGTTTGGGCGTTAGAGGCTTATGGCGCAGCGTATACTCTTCAAGAAATGCTGACTGTCAAGTCTGATGATGTCGTTGGGCGAACGCGAATGTACGAGGCGATTGTTAAAGGGGATAATCTCCTCGAACCAGGATTGCCTGAATCGTTTAACGTGATGGTTAAGGAGCTCCAGAGCCTGGGGCTCGATGTTGATCTAGTCGAGGAAAAATAGCTAAGCCTTGTGGCGGCCCACTGCGCTGATGCTGGAGGTGGATCTTTATGGAAGATCTTTTTAACTTATTCGAACGACCGAAAAATCCGCTAAGTTTTAATGCGATCCGAGTCTCTGTGGCGTCCCCGGAAAAAGTGCGGTCTTGGTCACACGGGGAGGTGAAGAAGCCGGAGACGATTAACTACAGAACGTTCAAGCCGGAACGAGATGGTTTATTTTGCGCCAAGATTTTTGGTCCGACCAAAGACTACGAATGTAACTGCGGCAAGTATAAACGCATGCGCCACCGAGGCGTTGTCTGTGAAAAGTGCGGCGTCGAGGTGATTCAATCCAAGGTGCGCCGCGAACGGATGGGCCATATCGAGCTGGCCACGCCGGTAGTCCATATCTGGTTTCTTAAAAGCCTGCCGAGCCGGATCGGCGCTTTGCTCGACATGTCGCTAAAGGACATCGAGAAGGTGCTCTATTTTGAGTCCTATATCGTTATCGATCCAGGAGAGACTCCTTTGCAATACAAGGAGCTCTTGAGCGAGGTCCGATATCGCAAAGCTATGGAGGAGTTTGGCGGTAGGTTTACCGCGGAGATGGGCGCGGAGGCGGTTCGGAAGATCCTCAAAGCCGTCGATGTAGTAAAACTTTCAGAAGATCTGCGCCAAGAAATGCGCGATGCGAACTCCGAGGTTCGGCGCAAAAAGTTGGCAAAACGATTAAAAGTCCTCAACGCTTTTAGGACTTCGGGGAACCGACCGGAGTGGATGGTCATGGAAGTTGTTCCAGTCATTCCCCCGGATCTACGGCCTTTGGTGCCGCTTGACGGTGGTCGTTTCGCTACCTCGGATTTAAACGATCTCTACCGGCGCGTCATCAACCGAAATAATCGGCTCAAGCGTCTGATGGAGCTAAGCGCGCCGGATATGATCATTCGGAATGAGAAACGCATGCTCCAAGAGGCCGTTGACGCTCTATTTGATAACGGCCGGCGTGGGCGAGCTATCACCGGCCAAAATCGCCGGCCGCTTAAGTCCTTGAGCGATATGCTTAAAGGTAAAACCGGCAGATTCCGCCAGAACCTGCTCGGTAAACGGGTGGACTATTCCGGACGTTCGGTGATCGTTGTCGGACCGGAACTGCGGCTACACCAGTGCGGGTTGCCTAAGAAGATGGCTTTGGAGTTGTTCAAGCCGTTTATCTATAACAAGCTCGAAGAGCGCGGCTTCGTCACCACGATTAAGAGCGCAAAGAAAATGGTCGAAAAAGAACGGCCCGAGGTTTGGGATATTCTCGATGAAGTGATTCGCGAGCACCCGGTGATGCTCAACCGGGCTCCGACATTGCACCGCCTTGGGATTCAAGCTTTTGAGCCGATCCTGATCGAAGGGAAGGCGATTCAACTTCATCCATTGGTCTGCGCGGCGTATAACGCAGATTTCGACGGTGATCAGATGGCAGTTCATGTCCCATTGTCGGTCGAAGCTCAGGTTGAAGCTCGCGCCCTGATGATGTCCACCAACAACATTCTGTCCCCGGCCAATGGCAAGCCCATCATCGTGCCGACGCAGGATATCGTGCTGGGCCTCTACTACATGACCCGGGATCGCTTCCAAGCCAAAGGCGCCGGGCGCATCTTTAGCAGCCCGACGGAAGTTCGTATCGCCTATGATCAGGGAGAGGTGGAGATTCAAGCCCCGATCACCGTCCGGATGAATGGTGAGCGCGTCGAGACCACCGTCGGCCGAATTCTGGTTTATGAGGTTGTGCCGCCGGAGATCGCATTCAAGGAAGTCAATCGAGTTCTGAAGAAAAAAGAGCTGGCAAATCTAATCGACATCAGTTACCGGCTGGCTGGCAATAAGGCGACCGTTATTCTCGCCGACCGTTTGAAAGATATCGGCTATCGGCACGCCACCAAGGCGGGCATCTCTATCGCCATCAAGGACATGGTGATCCCGCCCAATAAAGAGGTCTTGCTCAAGAGCGCGCACGAAGACGTTCGCGAAATCGAAGAGCAATACAAGAACGGACTCATTACCGACGGTGAACGTTACAACAAAGTGGTTGATATCTGGGCTGAGGTTACCGATCGAATCGCCGACGAAATGCTACGCGACCTCGGCTCCGAGAAAGTTACTGATGAAACCGGACGTGAAACTTCGATTCCAAGCTTTAATCCGATCTTCATGATGGCCGATTCCGGTGCTCGCGGCAGCGCCCAGCAGATCCGTCAGTTGGCCGGCATGCGCGGGTTGATGGCCAAGCCGTCCGGAGAGATTATTGAGACGCCCATTACTGCTAACTTTCGCGAGGGATTGACGGTTTTGCAGTACTTCATCTCAACCCACGGCGCGCGCAAGGGGTTGGCTGACACCGCATTGAAGACCGCTAATTCGGGTTATCTGACTCGACGCCTGGTAGACGTTGCTCAGGACTCGGTGATTTCCGATCCTGATTGCGGCACCATGGATGGCATAGAAATTACGCCGCTCATGGAAGGCGGTGAGATTATCGAGCCGCTCGGCGATCGCGTGCTCGGGCGAGTCGCGCTCGAGGATGTGCGCGATCCTTTCTCCGGCGACATTATCGTCAAAGCCAACCAAGAAATCAATGAAGACTTGGTGCAACGCATCGAAGACGCCGGTTTAGAGCGGATCAAGATTCGTTCTGTGTTGACCTGTCAATCGAAGCGCGGCGTATGTGTGATGTGCTACGGACGTGATCTAGGCCGAGGCCATATGGTCAATCACGGGGAAGCGATCGGCGTTATTGCGGCGCAATCGATTGGCGAACCGGGAACACAGCTGACGATGCGTACGTTTCACATCGGTGGTACTGCGAGCCGGAGAGCAGAGCAGACTACTTTAGAATCGCGCAACGATGGCTTTATCAAGTTCATCAACGTCAGCACCGTCACCAACAAGGAGAAGGATCTAGTGGTGATGAACCGCAACGGCGAACTCGCCATCGTCGATTATCCGGAAGGTGAGAAAGGCAGGGAACGCGAGCGAGAACGTTATCCGGTGGTTTATGGCGCGAAGCTAAAAAAGAAGGATGGGGAAAAGATCAAAGCCGGCGAATTGATCGCCGAATGGGACCCGTACACGATTCCGATTCTAACCGAAATGAGCGGCGTAGTGAAGTTTGGTGACGTCATTGAAGCGATCACCATGGAGGAGAAGGTGGACGAGCGCACAGGCCTGTCCACAAAGGTAATTATTGACTCCAAAGACGTTGACAAGCGGCCGCGAATTTCAATCAAAGACGATGGTGGACAGACGGCGCGGATGTCAGCAACATCGGAAGCTCGCTATCTGTTGCCGGTGGGCGCTCATATCAACGTGCAAGAGGGTCAGACGGTTTACGCAGGTGATGCGATCGCAAAAATCCCGCGCGAAACAACCAAGACAAAGGATATTACCGGCGGTTTGCCCCGGGTAGCCGAATTGTTCGAAGCGCGCAAGCCGAAAGAGTTCGCAGTCATAAGTGAAATCGACGGAACCGTTTCCTTTGGTAAAGACACCAAGGGAAAGCGCAAAGTGGTCGTCACTCCCGAAGTTGGCGAACCGCGCGAGTATCTGATCCCCAAGGGCAAACACATCAGCGTGCACGAAACCGATCGTATACGCGCCGGCGAGCCTCTCATGGATGGTTCTTCAAATCCCCATGATATTCTCAATATTTTGGGTGAAAAAGCGCTCGCCAAGTACCTTGTAGACGAAGTTCAGGAGATTTATCGTCTGCAAGGGGTGCGCATCAATGATAAGCACATCGAGGTCATCGTCAGACAGATGTTACGTCGTGTGCGCATCAAAGAGGTCGGCGATACCGAATTCCTGGTCGGCGATCAGGTGGAAAAATGGCGCTTTGACGAGGAGAATCAGCGTGCCATCGCAGGAGGCGGCAAGCCGGCTGTGGCTGAGCCACTGCTTCTCGGAATCACTAAGGCCTCGCTATCGACCGAAAGCTTTATCTCGGCAGCTTCGTTTCAAGAGACAACGAAAGTGCTCACTGAAGCGGCGATTCACGGCAAGATTGATTTACTTTGCGGTCTTAAGGAGAACGTCATCATGGGCCGGCTAATTCCAGCGGGAACCGGGGTCGCGAGATACTCGAAAGCCGAAATCGAAATTGATGCTCCAGAAGGATTCGAGGAGGACATGTCACAGGCCGCAGGAGCTTAGGCTTTTGACATGGTGGGATTAATTTGTTAACTAAAGTGGTTCCCCAGAAAGTCGTCGCTTTATCCATATCAAATTCAATTTGGTGATCGAATAGACGTATGCCTACGATTAGTCAATTAGTTCGCGAGAGCAGAGAGAAACAACAGCGTAAGAACACCGCGCCGGCATTGCAGGGCTGTCCGCAGAAGCGCGGCGTTTGTACGCGCGTTTACACTTCGACACCGAAGAAGCCAAATTCGGCGTTGCGCAAAGTGGCTCGCGTTCGGCTGACCAACGGGATTGAAGTGACCTCGTACATCCCGGGGGTGGGGCACAACCTGCAAGAACACTCTGTTGTATTGATCCGTGGCGGCAGAGTCAAAGATCTTCCTGGAGTTCGCTATCACATCATTCGTGGAACGCTCGATTCGATTGGTGTGCAAGAGAGGCGGCAAGGTCGTTCCAAATACGGAGCGAAGAAACCGAAGTAATATGCCACGCAAAGGGGAAGTAAGAAAACGAGAGGTCTTGCCGGATCCGAAATTCGGCGAAAAGCTCGTTACCAAGTTCGTTAACACAATTATGAACCAGGGAAAGAAGAGCGTCGCCGAATCGATTCTCTACCGATCCTTAGACATCGTTGCGGCAAAGACCAAGGAAGATTCCATCGGCATTTTTAAGAAAGCTATTGAGAATACGCGGCCATCGGTCGAAGTTCGATCGCGTCGCGTAGGCGGCGCCACCTACCAGGTTCCGGTAGAGGTGAGACCGCAACGGCGTATATCTTTGAGCATGCGTTGGCTGATCCAGGCGGCGCGCGATCGCAGCGAAAAGTCCATGGAAGAAAAGCTGGCGGGTGAATTGTTGGACGCGGCTAATAATCGAGGCACCGCAATAAAGAAAAAAGAAGACACCCATCGTATGGCGGAGGCGAATCGCGCCTTTGCTCATTATCGATGGTAGATTTAGAAAAGATATTTGTAAAAAGGAGGCGGTTGATCCGCCTCCTTTTTTTCCGGTGTAGAGCAATGCCTAGAACTGTTCCCTTAGATAGAACCCGCAATATTGGCATCATGGCCCATATTGATGCGGGAAAGACGACAACCACCGAAAGGATCCTTTATTATACGGGGATCAACTACAAGATCGGCGAGGTTCATGAGGGAACTGCGACCATGGACTGGATGGTCCAAGAGCAAGAGCGCGGCATTACTATCACCTCAGCGGCAACCACCTGTTTATGGCGAGATCACCGGGTCAATATCATTGATACGCCGGGACACGTTGACTTTACAATCGAGGTGGAACGTTCGCTGCGAGTTTTAGACGGCGCCGTAGGGGTTTTCTGCTCGGTGGGTGGCGTCGAGCCGCAGACCGAGACTGTTTGGCGGCAGGCCGATAAGTACCAGGTTCCCCGCATCGCGTTTGTCAACAAGATGGATCGGTTGGGAGCCGATTTCTTCCGGGTCGTCCAAATGATCAAGGATCGTCTCGGCGCGCGCGCGGTTCCGTTGCAGTTGCCGATCGGTGCCGAGGATAAATTCATCGGCGTCATTGATCTGGTGCGCATGAAGGCGATTGTCTGGGAGGATGAGAGTCTCGGCGCCAAGTTTCGTGATGAAGCTATACCGGAGGAGCTAGCATCGGCGGCGGCGGAGTATCGTGAAAAGTTGATCGAAGCAGCTGCGGATTCGGACGAGACAATCATGGAGAAGTACTTGGAGGGCCACGAAATCAGCGAAGCTGAGCTGACGAAGGCCATCCGAAGTGCTACTTTGGCGATCAAGATCATTCCGGTGCTGTGCGGCTCGGCGTTCCGCAACAAAGGTGTTCAGCCGTTGCTCGACGCCGTAATCGAGTACTTGCCCTCGCCACTGGATATTCCGCCGGTTAAAGGCATCGATCCCGACACCCAGGCGCCCGACGAACGCCCCGCCAAGGACGATGCTCCGTTTTCGGCTCTTGCGTTCAAAATCATGACTGACCCGTTCGTTGGAACGTTGAGTTTTTTCAGAGTCTACTCCGGATCGTTGAGTGCGGGTGCCAGTGTTTATAATTCAACCAAAGGCAAGCGCGAGAGAATAGGTCGTCTTTTGAAGATGCACGCGAACAAGCGTGAAGAGATAAAAGCAGTGTACGCCGGTGATATTGCCGCTGGAGTGGGTCTGCGAACTGCAACCACGGGCGATACTTTGTGCGATGAAAACGATCCGATTATTCTCGAATCCATCGAGTTTCCTGAGCCGGTAATTTCGATTGCCATCGAGCCGAAAAGCAAGGCCGATCAGGAAAAGCTTGGTTTGTCACTGCAGAAGCTAGCCGCTGAAGACCCGTCGTTCCGAGTGCGAACCGACGAAGAGACCGGCCAGACGATTATTTCCGGCATGGGCGAGCTTCACCTGGAAATCATCGTTGATCGCCTACTAAGAGAATTTAACGTCGGCGCCAATGTCGGTAAGCCGCAGGTCGCCTATAAGGAAACGGTTCGTAAGGCGGTCGAGCAGCAGGGCAAGTTCATTCGCCAAACCGGTGGCCGCGGTCAGTACGGTGATGTCTGGATCAAATTGGAGCCACAACAGCCCGGAGCTGGTTTTGAATTCGTCGACGCCATTAAGGGCGGTTCGATTCCGCGCGAGTATATTCCGGCGGTAGAAAAAGGCGTCAAAGAGGCGACAGAAAATGGCGCTTTGGCGGGTTATCCGATGGTTGATGTAAAGGTCACGTTGTTCGACGGCAGCTATCATGACGTCGATTCATCGGAAATCGCCTTTAAGATCGCCGGCTCGATGGCTTTTAAAGAGGCCGCGCGCAAAGCGAGTCCGGTCCTGCTCGAACCCATTATGTCAGTGGAGGTCGTGGTGCCTGAAGATTTCATGGGCGACGTGATTGGCGATCTCAACTCGCGTCGGGGTAAGGTTTTGGGAATGGATACGCGGCCGGCTGCTCAGGCCATAGATGCGCGGGTGCCGCTAGCACAGATGTTCGGTTATGCTACCGACCTGCGTTCAATGACCCAGGGACGAGCAACCTACACGATGCAGTTCTCACATTATGAGCCGGTGCCGGCCAACGTTGCCGAGGGGATTATTGCCAAGTTAGACGGCAAGTCGGATGACAAAAAATGAACGAGAAAATTAGGATTCGGCTAAAGGCCTACGATCATCGGGTGTTGGATCAATCGGTGGGAGAGATCGTCGAGACAGTAAAACGCACCGGTGGCAGAGTGGCTGGCCCGATTCCATTGCCGACACGGATCGAACGGTATACGGTCAATCGCTCGCCTCATGTCGACAAGAAGTCTCGCGATCAATTCGAGATCCGAACCCATAAGAGACTGCTTGATATCTTGGAGCCGACGCAGCAGACCATTGACGCATTGGGAAAGCTCGATATCGCTGCGGGTGTGGATGTTGAGATCAAGCTTCAGTAAGGGAGACAGCTCTACTAGAAAAGCTTCGCCTGAGAAAATCATTATGACTGGCCTTATCGGAAAAAAACTTGGGATGACGCAGTTTTATTCTGCGGATGGGAATGTGGTTCCTGTTACGGTCATTGAGACCGGGCCCTGTGTTGTAGTGCAGAAGAAGGAAACAGCGATAGACGGTTACAATGCCCTGCAGGTAGGCTTCGGCAGCAAGAAGAGCCAGCGGGTCAACAAGGCCCTTCAAGGGCATATGGCCAAGGCAGGCAAAGGTGCATTTTCGACTTTGAGGGAATTCCGCTCTGACGATGTGACAGGGTATCAGGTGGGGCAAGAGATCAAAGTGGCTGATCTATTCAAGATCGGGGACCTGATCGATGTCTCAGGGGTTTCAAAGGGACATGGCTTCTCGGGGGTCATCAAGAAATGGTCCTTTGCCGGATTTCCAGGATCCCATGGTACTCACGAATATTTTCGGCACGGTGGATCGATCGGTAACCGATCGTACCCAGGTCGAGTGCGCAAGGGGAAGAAAATGGCTGGGCACTGGGGCAATGAGAATATATCGATCCAAAATCTGGAAGTCATCGACGTTCGCGCCGAAGAGAATCTGCTCCTCGTAAAGGGAGCTGTTCCGGGGGCCAAACAAGGCGTCGTAATTCTACAACGAGCGGTAAAGGGATAGATCGCGATGGAAGTTCATGTGGCAGAGCCCAAGCTTGATGAGCGAATTTTTGGCGTCAACGCACGGCCGCATCTGTTGCATCAGGCTGTCGTCATGCAGTTGAGGAGCCGGCGCGCGGGTACGGCTGCAACCAAGTCTAAAGGTTTTGTCCGCGGCGGTGGCAAGAAGCCGTGGCGTCAAAAGGGAACGGGGCGTGCCCGCTCGGGCAGTATTCGATCACCGATATGGGTCGGAGGCGGGACGATCTTTGGTCCTCAGCCGCGCGATTATTCTTTTCGCATGCCGCGTAAAGCCCGGCGCGAGGCTTTGCTGTCGGCGTTAAGTCTTAAGAATCAAGAAGGAAAGCTCATCGTTCTTGATAAGCTTGAGCTTGAGGAAGCTAAGACCAAGTTAATGGCCAATGCTCTTGCGGAATTGAAGGTCCAAAGCGCCCTGGTCGTGGTTTCACAGGCCGATGCGAAAATCGAGCGGGCCGCTCGTAACTTGCCAAAGATCAAAGTGCTTCGAGTCGAAGGTTTGAACGTCTACGATCTTCTTCGATACGATCACCTGATCCTTATGGAAGGCGCATTGAAGCTGTTGGAAGAGAGGTTGGCTTCATGAGAGGACCTCAAGAAATCATCAAGGCGCCGGTCATTTCGGAGAAAGGCTCGCTGCTTGCCGAAACGGTGCAGCAGGTGTTGTTCAAAGTGCGCCCTGATGCCAACAAAGTTGAAGTTAAAAAGGCGGTTGAGTCTCTTTTTAAGGTTAAGGTCGTTAAAGTGCGCATGGCCCGTTATCTGGGAAAGGTGCGCCGGGTAGGCAAAAGCACGGGCCGGCGGCCGGAATGGAAGAAGGCATACGTAACCTTACGCGAAGGCGACAAGATCGACTTTTTCGGGGCGGCGTAGAGAGAATAAATCATGGCGATTAGAACCTATCGACCGACATCGGCCGGGATGCGTTTCCGAACGGGCTTGACCTTTGATGAAGTTGCAAAGAAGCGACCTGAGAAGGCATTGAGAACGCCTTTGGCTCATAGCGGTGGTCGTAACAACAATGGACGTATTACCGCTGATCATCGAGGCGGAGGACACAAACGGCTCTATCGCGTTATCGATTTTAAGCGTAACAAGAAAGGTGTTCCGGCGAAGGTTGAAGCGATTGAGTACGATCCAAATCGCTCAGCCAACATCGCGCTGCTTTGTTACGCCGATGGCGAGCGGCGCTACATCCTAGCGCCTGAACGTCTTAAAGTGGGCGATTCCGTGATAGCTGGGGATGATAACGTCGACATTCAGCCGGGTAATTCGCTGCCTCTAAAGTTTGTTCCAGTTGGTACTGTGGTTCACAACGTTGAACTTAAAATAGGTAAAGGTGGTCAGCTAGCCCGCAGCGCCGGTTCAGGCATTCAGTTAATGGCCAAAGAAGGTTCTTATGCATTGCTGAAGCTTCCTTCAGGTGAACTCCGTAATGTTCTGGCTGAGTGCCGCGCAACCATCGGTCAGGTCGGCAATGCCGACCAGGAGAATGTTTCCTGGGGCAAGGCCGGACGGATGCGCTGGCTCGGTTTTAGATCGACCACCCGCGGGATCGCCAAGAATCCCGTCGATCATCCGCATGGCGGCGGCGAAGGACGGTCCAAAGGCAATCATCCAATGACACCGTGGGGGAAGCCGACCAAAGGCTACAAGACTCGGAAAAATCAGTCCACGGATAAGTACATCGTCAAGGGAAGGAAGGCGAAATAAACATGCCGCGTTCGATAAAAAAGGGACCCTTCGTCGATGAACATCTGACCAAGAAGATTTCGGCCATGAACGAATCACGTCAGAAGCAAGTCATTCGGACCTGGTCGCGTCGATCCACGGTGACGCCGGAAATGGTTGGTCATACGATTGGCGTGCATAACGGTCGAAAGTTCATCCCGGTGTTTGTTTCCGAAAACATGGTCGGACATAAACTTGGCGAGTTCTCGCCGACCCGAACTTTCTTTGCTCATTCGGGAGACAAAAAGGCCGAATCGGGTCAGGCCGGGCCGAGACCCGGCGGCGCCGCCAGATAGCGCCGGTTGGCGATCTGTGGCCGAGAATTCAACACGCATGGAACCAAAGGTTAGTAACTGAGTTATGGAAGTTCGCGCGATTACGAAGTTTATCAGGCTATCTCCGCGCAAGGTTCGGTTGGTAGTCGATCAGATTCGCGGCAAAGGGGTTGAAGAGGCGCTGAATATTTTAAAATTTACACCGAAGCGCTCCGCCCTAATTGTCTCCAAGACTTTGCGCACCGCGGTCGCTAACGCTGAAAGCACGCAGAGCGTCGACGTGGATCAACTCTATGTCAAACAGGCCAACGTCGATGAGGCCGGAATGTGGAAGCGATTTACGCCGCGAGCGCAGGGAAGAGCCACGCGAATTCGTAAGCGCTTGAGTCATATCACCATTGTGTTGGATGAGGTGAGTGAGAGGAGATAGCATGGGTCAGAAAACACATCCAAAGATGTTTCGCTTAGGTGTCATAGAGTCATGGGATTCGAAATGGTACTCACGCCACGATTATGCCAAGCTGCTTCACGAAGATTTCCGTGTGAAGAAGTTTTTAAAAAGCCGACTGTACCATGCCGGCATTTCGAAAATTGAAATCGAACGAGCCGCTAATAAGGCGAAGATTAATATTCATACCGCGCGCCCGGGAATCGTAATTGGTAAAAAGGGCGCTGAGATCGAAAAACTAAAAGAAGAAATCGCCAAGCTTACTAATCGCGAAACCTACATCAACATTCATGAAGTCAGGCGGCCGGACCTCGACGGACAGCTCGTGGCCGAAAACGTCGCCCTGCAGCTGGAGCGTCGGGTGGCTTTTCGGCGCGCTATGAAAGAAAGTGTTTCGCGGGCAATGCGTATGGGAGCTCAAGGCGTAAAGATTCAATGCGCCGGTCGATTGGGCGGTTCGGAAATCGCACGAACCGAATGGTACCGTGAGGGGCGGGTTCCGCTCCACACTTTGCGGGCGGACGTCAATTATGGTTTTGCCGAGGCGCGCACGACCTACGGCATCATCGGCGTGAAGGCTTGGATATTCCGAGGTGAGGTGCTCACCGAAGAAGAAGAACAGCAGAAAGCCATGTTGGGCGGCTGATGCAAAATGATCTGAGACAGGTAAGATGCTCGAACCGAAAAAGGTAAAATACCGAAAATTACAAAAAGGTCGCCGGCGCGGAACCGCATACCGAGGTTCCACTCTGGCGTTTGGAGATTTCGGACTGAAGGCGATAGACCGCGGTTGGATGAGCGCGCGAGAAATCGAAGCAGCTCGAGTCGCTCTAACGCGGTATCTCAAGAGAGGCGGAAAAGTTTGGATCAGGATCTTCCCGGACAAACCCTTGACCAAAAAGCCAGCCGAAACCCGAATGGGAAAAGGCAAGGGATCCCCGGAAATGTGGGTGGCGGTGGTTCAACCCGGAAGAATTCTGTTTGAAATGGAAGGCGTAGAGGCTAGCCTCGCGCGCGAGGCGTTTCGGCTGGCGGCGCACAAGTTGTCCATTCCAACTATTGTCGTAGAAAGAAGAGGCGCGGTTCATGGAAGCTAAGGAATTACGCGACATGAGCTCCGCCGACCTCGCCCGTAAGTTAAGTGAGCTTCGTGAAGAGATCGGTTATTTGAAGCTAAAACGGGCAACCAGCAGGTTGGAGAACCCGATGAAGTTGCGGCAGACCAAGCGTGACTTGGCTCGGGTCGAGACGATCTTGAATGAAAAGGCGGTCCAAGGCGGGAAGGTATAGTATGGATAATCGAAGCCTTAGAAAAGAGCGCACCGGCACCGTCGTCAGCGATCGGATGGAAAAGACCATCGTGGTATCGCTTGAACGAACCGTCATGCATCCGAAGTACAGAAAGTATCTAAAACGTAGAAGCAGAGTAAAAGCGCACGATGAAACCAATCAATGTCAGGTAGGCGATCGGGTACGTATCGTCGAATGCCGCCCCCTCAGCCGTGACAAACGTTGGCGCGTTAGTGAGATATTGCAGCGAACTCAAACGACAGCGGGTGAGCAGTCCACCGGAGCCGATGTCTAGGCGTCCGTTCAGGTCAAGTAGGTTGAGGTCGATTCATGATTCAGACGAGAACGGTGTTGGATGTTGCGGATAATTCGGGCGCACGGAAAGTCCAATGTATCAAGGTTTTGGGTGGCAGCAAGCGGAAGTACGCGTCGATCGGAGACATCATTGTTGTGTCAGTCAAAGAAGCAATTCCTAACGCCAAAGTGAAAAAGGGCGAAGTGATGAAAGCCGTCGTGGTAAGGACCGCAAAAGAGATTGGACGCTCCGACGGAACCTATATCCGCTTCGATAACAATTCGGCGGTGCTCATCGATAATCAGAAGGAGCCGATTGGAACCCGAATTTTTGGTCCTGTGGCGCGTGAGCTGCGAGCCAAGAAGTTTATGAAAATTATTTCACTCGCGCCTGAGGTGCTCTAAACGGTTTGGGAGAACGTGTTCGTGCAGATTCGCAAAAACGACAGTGTCATGGTGATTTCCGGCAAGGAGCGGGGCAAGACTGGCAAAGTTCTCCGCGTAAATCCGAAAGAGGATGCCGTGATCATTGAAAGAATCAATGTGGTGAAGCGGCACACAAAACCGCGAGGGCCGCAGCAAGCCGGCGGAATCGTCGAAAAGGAAGCCTCTATCCCCGCATCCAACATCATGATCATGTGCGATAAATGCAACGCGCCGGTGCGCATCGGAAAAAAGATTCTTACCGACGGCAATAAGGTTCGTGTGTGCCGACGCTGCGGCGAGGCGTTGGATTGATGGTGACAAGGATGGTTCGTCTAAAACAGAAATACGACGATCAGGTGGTGCCGGCGATGAAGTCGGAATTCGGCTACAAGAATTCCATGCAGGTGCCGAAGTTAGAAAAGATCACAATCAACGTCGGTCTTGGTGAGGCGACGCAAAATATCAAAGCATTGGACTCAACGGTCGCGGAGATTACCGCTATCGCAGGCCAGAAGCCGGTGATTACACGGGCCAAGAAGGCGATAGCTAATTTTAAACTGCGCGAAGGAGTGCCGATCGGTTGCATGGTGACATTGCGACGCGATCGGATGTATGAATTCCTGGACCGGTTAATTCACGTAGCTCTGCCCAGAGTACGAGACTTCAAAGGCGTTTCTGATCGCTCTTTTGACGGAAGGGGAAACTATTCCTTGGGGCTTAGAGAACAGATCATTTTTCCCGAAATCAATCCTGACAAAGTTGAAAAGGCCCGGGGAATGACCGTGACCATAACCACCACAGCAAAGACCGATCCTGAGGGACGGGCGTTGCTGAAGCACTTAGGAATGCCGTTTGGCACTTGATCTATAACTAGGGAGATTTCCATTGGCCAAGAAGTGTTTACGAATCAAAGCCGAAAGACCGAATAAGTTCAAAGTTCGGGAGTACAATCGTTGCCCGCTCTGCGGACGATCCCGGGCGTTTTACCGACGCTTTCGCATGTGCCGGCTTTGTCTCAGAGACCACGCTCGCAAGGGCCACATCCCGGGACTTATCAAGGCCAGCTGGTAGGACGGAGAGCAATATGGGAATGACCGATCCAATCGCCGACATGCTGACGAGAATCCGCAACGCCTCGAGGGCGCGCCACCAAAGGGTTGCCGTGCCGTGGTCGCGGGTCAAGGAAAATATCGTAAAGGTTTTCGTTGAAGAGGGTTACGTAAAGGAATACAAGAAAGTCAAAGCTGCCGAAGGCGCGGGTGACGAGCTGATCATTCTACTGAAGTTTGATCGGGACAATCGGCCGATCATATTAGGATTAAAGCGAGTGAGTCGCCCCAGCTTGAAGGTGTATGTCGGCGCCCAGCAGTTAACCCCGATTCGCAAGGGGCTGGGTATCAACATACTCTCTACTTCCAAAGGAATTTTGGTCGACCGGGAAGCCCAACGCGCCAAGGTTGGCGGCGAGGTTCTATGTTCGGTTTGGTAGCTTGTACGAGGTAAACGTGTCACGCATCGGAAAATTACCTATCACGGTTCCTTCGGGAGTTAAAATCGCAGTCGATGGCGATGCAGTTCGGCTGGAAGGACCCAAGGGAAAGCTGAGCGCCGCGATTCCGTCCGGAATCGCGGTCAAAGTTGATGGGACTGTTGTTCATGTTGAGCGCGGCGAAGAGGCTCGGAGAATGCGAGCTCTGCACGGTCTTACCCGAAAATTGATCGCCAACATGGCCGAAGGTGTCAGCAAAGGATTTAACCGTATACTCGATATCAATGGCGTCGGTTATCGCGCGGAGGTTAAAGGCCAAGAGATTCACATGACACTGGGGTACTCTCATCCTGTAGTTTTTCGCTTGCCGCCAGGCGTCACAGCGTCGGTCGAACGGCAGGTTATCATCACCTTGACCGGTGCTGATCGACAGTTGGTTGGAGAAACTGCTGCAAAAATCAGAAGCTTGCGAGCGCCTGAGCCTTATAAGGGCAAAGGGATTAAGTATCGCGAAGAGGTTATCAAGCGTAAGGCTGGCAAGGCCGTGGGTTCGGCTGGCAAATAGCCTCTGAGGTTAGAGAGATGGCAACCAAGCAAAAAAATATTGCGCGCATACGGCGACAACAACGCGTCCGGAAAAAGGTTTTGGGGACCGATGCTCGCCCTCGTGTCTGCGTCTATAAAAGCGGTAGGCACATCTACGTTCAGGTGATATCGGACACCAAGGGAATGACCTTAGCATCCGCTTCCACGCTTTCTTCCGGCCTGGCTGATGAAATCAAGAACATCAAGGGTGTGGAAGCCGCAAAGCGAGTCGGTTTGAATTTGGCAAAAGCTTGTAAAGAAAAGAACATTAGCCATGTCGTCTTCGATCGTAATGGGTTTCTCTTCCACGGGCGCGTAAAGGCGGTTGCTGATGGTGCGCGCGAAGGTGGTTTAGAATTTTAGCGCAGCCTGCGTAGTGAGGTGTCTTTGGAACGCATTGATCCGCATGGATTAGAACTCAAGGAAAAAGTTGTTCACATTAGCCGGGTTGCCAAAGTAGTTAAGGGTGGCCGCCGGTTCAGCTTTAGCGCCCTTATCGTAGTTGGCGACAATCATTCGGTGGTCGGCTGCGGAATGGGTAAGGCCAACGAGGTGCCGGAAGCGATTCGGAAGGGATTGGAACAAGCAAAAAAAAATCTGATCAGGGTTCCAGTGATGGCAGGAACTATCCCCTTTGAGGTGACCGGAAGATTTGGCGCCGGATACGTTATATTGAAACCAGCTTCCGATGGTACCGGGGTCATCGCCGGTGGCGGAGTTCGTGCCGTGGTTGAGGCTGCCGGAATTCAGAACGTCTTGACCAAGTGCCTCGGTTCTAACAATCCGCACAACATGGTTAAAGCTACCGTCGAAGCTCTGCGCGATTTGAGAGCGCCAGAAGAAATCGCGGAAAGGCGCGGAAAAACATTGGCGGAGATCCGTTAAAATGAAGCTAGATGATTTAAGGCCGGCTCCCGGCTCGACAAAAAAACAAAAACGTGTGGGGCGTGGCGACGGTTCCGGTCATGGAAAAACCGCTTGTCGGGGGCACAAAGGACAGCGCGCCCGTGCCGGCGGTGGAACCCGTCCTGGATTTGAGGGCGGCCAGATGCCATTACAAAGACGTCTGCCGAAGCGAGGATTTAATAATCCCTTCAAAGTCGATTTTGCCATCGTGAACCTGGATCAGCTGGAAAGATTGTCATCGGATAACGAGATCAATCCGGAGATAATGTCGGCAAAAGGACTAGTGCATGGGAAGAATCGCCGGATTAAGATCCTAGGCGATGGCGCGCTCAGCAAGAGTTTGACGATCAAGGCGCATAGCTTCTCGGCGAAGGCCAAGGAAAAAATCGAAGCGGCCGGCGGAAAGGCCGAACTGATAACGGTTCATGCTTAGCGGTTTTCAAAACGCCTCGCGCATCCCAGAGTTGCGCAAACGTTTGTTGTTTACACTGGCGATGCTGGCCGTCTACCGGCTTGGCGTCCATGTGCCGACGCCGGGAATCGACCGCCAAGCGTTAGCGGCGTTCTTTGAACAGTATAAGGGCACGATCTTTGGCTTGTTCAACCTTTTTTCCGGTGGCGCTCTTGAACAATTTTCGGTTTTTTCTTTGGGCATCATGCCCTATATCAGCGCATCGATTATCCTTCAGCTTTTGACGGTGGTTTTTCCTTATCTCGAACGATTGTCAAAAGAGGGTGAAGCAGGGCGGCGAAAAATCACCCAATACACCCGTTATGGGACTATCGTCCTTGCCGTCATCCAAGGCACTATGATCAGCCTGGGCTTGGCCGGCACGCAAGGGCCCGGTGGTCAGCCGATTGTGTTAAATGCAGACGTGAGTTTTCACATCATGACGGTTATTACGCTCGCGTCGGGGACAGCTTTTATTATGTGGTTGGGGGAACAAATTACCGAGCGGGGCGTGGGTAATGGCATATCGCTAATTATATTTGCCGGAATCGTGGCGCGTCTTCCATCTGCGATCACTACGACCTTCCAGTTTATTCGCGAGGGCGAGTTGAACGTGTTAGTGGCGCTCTTCATGCTAATTTTGATCGTCGCCGTTGTCGGCGCAATTATCTTTGTTGAACGCGGACAGCGGCGTATTCCCGTTCAGTATGCAAAGCGGGTTGTCGGCCGCAAAATGTATGGTGGCCAGAGCTCGCATCTGCCGTTAAAGGTGAACACGGCCAATGTCATCCCGGTCATTTTTGCTTCTTCAATTCTTATATTTCCAGCAACCATGGCGCAGTTTGCCCAGTATCCCTGGGTTCAAACCGCGGCGACTTATTTGAGCCCGGGGCAATGGCTGCACGATTTGGTGTTCGCGCTGCTGATCATTTTCTTCGCGTTCTTCTACACTGCGGTGGTTTTTAATCCGGCCGATGTCGCGGAAAACATGAAGAAATTCGGCGGCTATATTCCGGGAATTCGACCGGGCCAGAAGACTGCCGACTACATCGAGAGGGTGCTTTCTCGCATCACTCTGAGCGGAGCGATTTACCTGTGCATCGTATCCTTGCTGCCGACAATCTTGGTGAGCCAGTTTAACGTGCCGTTCTACTTCGGTGGAACCGCCTTACTGATCGTTGTGGGCGTGGCGCTTGACACTGTGGCGCAAATGGAGAGCCACTTGATTACCCGCAACTATGAGGGTTTTATGAAGCGAGGCCGACTGCGGGGAAGAAGGGGCTAAGGCTTGGCCAGTGTACGTGTTGTTCTGCTAGGCCCGCCGGGCGCAGGAAAAGGAACGCAGGGGAAGCTCTTGCGAGAGCGCTTCGAGGCCTGTCAAATTTCCACAGGCGACATCCTAAGAAAAGCTGTGGCCGACAAAACGCCGCTTGGGAAGGAAGCCGAAAGCTATCTTAGCCGCGGCGAGTTAGTGCCCGATGACGTGATAGTCAGGTTAGTCGGTGAACGGCTGAAGCAAAAGGAGTGCGCGAACGGCTTTGTTCTGGACGGCTTTCCCAGGACTTTGCCGCAGGCTGAAAGCCTGGAGGAGATCTTGAAGACAATGGCATTGCCATTGAATGCCGTCTTGTCTATCCAAGTTCCCCATGACGTTATAGTTCAGCGCCTGGCGGGACGGCGAAATTGCCAAAACTGCGGCGCCCTCTATCATGTGAATTTTGATCCACCCAGCAACGGCGAGACCTGCGACCGTTGTGGCGGTGGTTTGCAGCAACGCGATGATGATCGCGAAGAGACCATCACCACTCGCTTACGGGTTTATGAATCCCAGACTGCGCCCCTAGCTAATTACTACCGAGAGCGTGGTAAGTTGCGGGAAATCAACGGCGTTGGGAAAGTGGAAGATATTGAGAAGCGAATCGTCGAAGCACTCGGGAGGCCGGTCAGTTGATATCGCTCAAATCACCTCGAGAAATCGAGATCATGAGAAGAGCGAATCTGATCGTGGCCGAGGTTTTACAGGAGCTGAAGGCAAAGATAGCTCCCGGAGTGACGACCCTAGATCTGGATCGAGTGGCCGAAGAGTTGACCCTTAAAAGAAACGCGATTCCGGCCTTTAAAGGTTATTCTGTCGCCGGACGGGTCTTTCCTCGTTGCCTGTGTGCATCGATAAATGAAGAAATAGTTCATGGCATCCCGTCCAATCGAACGCTTAAGGAGGGCGACATCGTTGGGCTCGACTACGGTGTCATTTATGAGGGCTTCTACGGCGACTCTGCGATCACGGTCGGTGTAGGAACGGTCAGCGACGAAGCCAAGCGCCTGATGGAGATTACCGAAAAGTCATTGTACGACGGCATCAATCAATTGTATGAAGGCAAGAGACTGGGCGATCTCGGTGCTGCCGTCCAAATGACTGCCGAGGAAGCCGGTTATTCAGTGGTTCGAGCCTTCGTTGGGCACGGCATCGGAAAACGACTGCATGAAGAGCCGCCTGTGCCAAATTATGGTGAACCTGACCGCGGACTGAGGTTTAAAGAAGGAATGGTATTGGCCATAGAGCCGATGGTAAACATTGGCGGCCCTGAGGTGGAAATTAAAGCCGACGGCTGGACTGCGGTAACCAAAGACGGTAGCTTGGCGGCCCATTTTGAACATTCAGTTGCCGTCACCAAAGACGGTCCTTATATTCTCAGCCAGCTATAGTCTGAGGTGATTAGCAGGTAGTCGATCATTTATGCCAAAAGAAGATGCCATCGAAGTGATGGGAACGGTCTTGGAAACCTTACCCAATGCCATGTTTCGGGTACAGTTGGAAAACGGGCATAGGGTTTTGGCCCACATATCCGGCAAGATGCGAATGCATTACATCAAGATTCTTCCTGGTGACAAAGTGAAGATCGAATTGTCGCCCTATGATTTGGCGCGTGGAAGAATCATCTATCGCGAGCGTTAGAACAGGAGCTATCGTGAAGGTCAGAGCTTCGGTTAAGAAGATTTGTAACAAGTGTAAAGTTATTCGACGCAAGGGCGTTGTCCGCGTTCTATGTGAGAATAGCAAGCACAAGCAGAGGCAAGGTTAAGTTTTAAAGACTTGATTGGAGTTAATTATGGCGCGTTTATCGGGTGTCGATCTCCCAAGGAACAAACGGATGGAAGTTGCGCTTACCTATATCTATGGCATCGGGCGCAATTTATCCCGAGAGATATTAACGCACGCGGGAATCTCGCTCGATTTAAAAAGTGACGATCTTTCCGATGATGATGTGGTTAAGATTCGTCAGTTGATAGACCAGAATTACAAAGTTGAAGGCGATCTTCGGCGGGACGTTTCGGCCAATCTCAGACGCCATATTGAAATGGGCTCTTACCGGGGTCAGCGACATCGTAGAAACCTTCCGGTGCACGGTCAGAGAACCCATACAAACGCGCGAACCAGGAAAGGTCCGCGAAAGACTGTCGCGGGAAAGAAAACCGCTCCGTCAAAAGGTTAGTAAATTTTAGGAGTATTCAATGGCGAAATCCGAAGAAACCGCCGAAGAGAAACAGAGCAAAAAGGCCGAGACCCCAGCGGACCAAAAGGGTGCTGATCGCGCGGCGCGCAAGAAGCGGGGCCGCAAGAACATCGCGGAAGGAGTCGTTCACATTCATTCAACATTCAACAATACGATTGTCACAATCACGGACTATCAGGGCAATGTCATTTCCTGGTCGAGCGCCGGAAGCATGGGGTTTAAGGGTTCGCGCAAAGGTACTCCCTTCGCCGCGCAACAAGCCGCGGACAACGCCGCCAAGAAGGCGATGGACCACGGCTTGCGGACGGTTCAAATTTTTGTGCGGGGTCCTGGAGCGGGACGCGAGTCCGCTCTCCGGGCATTGCAATCGGCTGGGATCAACATCAGCTTGATCAAGGACGTAACTCCGATTCCTCACAATGGTTGCCGCCCGCCGAAACGCAGACGCGTTTGATAACAAAATAGGAGGAAGGATTGGCTAGATACACAGAATCCGTTTGCCGATTGTGCAGGCGCGAGAACCTCAAGCTATTTCTAAAAGGTGAGCGCTGTTACACCGATAAATGCGCCATCGAACGACGCAACTATCCGCCCGGCGAGCACGGTCAAGGCAGACCCAAATTTTCCGAGTATAGTATTCAGTTGCGCGAGAAGCAGAAGGTCAAGCGCATTTATCGTCTCATGGAAAGTCAGTTTCGCCGAACCTTCGATCAGGCTAGCCGAATTAAGGGTATTACCGGTGAGACTTTGTTGGTTTTTTTGGAGCGCCGCTTAGACAACGTTACATATCGCTTGGGATTTGCCAGTTCCAGAGCGGAAGCCAGGCTGCTGGTGCGGCACGGACATATACTAGTCAACGGCAAACGGCTGAATATCCCATCTTACCAGGTCCGAGTGGGCGACGTGATATCGGTAAAGGAGCAAAGCCGTCAGATGGCTCGCATTCTTACAGCGATGGAAGGCGTGCAGCGACGAGGCGTGCCGGATTGGGCGGAACTAGACCGAGACAATTGCAGTGGAAGAATCAAGATTCTACCCACCCGCAGCGACATTACCATGCCGATTAACGAGAAGCTGATCGTCGAACTGTATTCGAAGTAAGCTTCTGAATGTAGGGAGAAACTATGTCTACTATGTATAGGCATTGGACGGACTTAATTAAACCAAAGCAGTTGGAGGTGGACGAAAAGACCTTAACTTCAACTTATGGGAAATTCTATGCGGAGCCATTTGAGCGCGGTTTCGGCCAAACAATTGGTAATTCGCTACGACGGATTTTGTTGTCGTCTTTAATGGGTGCTTCGATTGTCGCGGTCCGGATGAAAGGGATTCTTCATGAGTTCTCGACGATTCCCGGAGTTACGGAAGACGTCACCGACATCATTTTGAACCTCAAGGAAGTCAGGTTGCGACTTAACGATGGCGAACAACATACGCTGAAAGTCGAAGCCAAGGGCCCCGCCACTGTGTTGGCTAAGGACATTACCGGATCTGCCAATGTCGAGATTCTCAACCCAGAGCAAAAAATCGCCACGCTCTCTAGAGATGCTAAGCTCGACATGGAATTGATAGCGAAGTTGGGGCGCGGCTACGTTCCGGCGGAAAGGAATAGAGAAGAGGGCGCGCCGGTGGACACGGTATTTATCGATGCCATTTTTTCGCCGGTGCAGAAAGTAAATTTTACGGTGTCCAATGCTCGCCTCGGGCAACGCACCGATTATGACCGAGTCGTGTTTGAAGTAGTAACCGACGGCAGCGTTAAGCCCGACGACGCGATGGCATACGCCGCAAAGATCCTGCAGGATCAGGTGAGTATTTTTGTTAACTTTCAAGATGAACCGCAGCAAGAACGACGCGATGATCGGCCGTCGATCCCATTGAACGATAACCTGTTTCGCAGCGTGGACGAGCTCGAATTCTCCGTGCGCTCGCAAAACTGTTTACAGAACGCTGATATTAAATACATCGGCGAGTTGGTGCAGAAATCCGAGCAGGAGATGCTCAAAACCAAAAACTTCGGTCACAAGTCGCTCAACGAGATCAAAGAGATTCTGCGCGAAATGGGCCTCGAACTCGGCATGAAGATCGACCATTTTCCACCGCGGGAGGAGATCGAGAGCAGACGGCGCGCCGACGAGAAAGAGACCGCATAACTATGCGACACCTTAATTCGGGAAGAAAGCTCAGCCGCAATTCGAGCCACCGCTGGGCGATGATGCGCAATATGGTGACTTCTCTTTTGCGTGAAGAGAAGATACAAACCACCGATCCCAAGGCCAAAGAGCTCAGACGCTGGGTGGACCGTGTAATAACACTGGGCAAGGAGGGAACCCTGCATGCCAGACGCCAAGCGCTCGCTATCATTCAGGATAAGACCGTGGTCCATAAGCTGTTCGACACAATCGCCACCCGATTCCAAAATCGCCCTGGCGGTTACACTCGAATCATCAAAATCGGTAGGCGGCACGGAGATGCGGCGCCGGTATCACTGATAGAGCTGGTTGCCGGCGCTGACGAAACGGCCAAAACCACAAGCGGGAAAGATAAGAAAGCGAAGAAGAAAAGTGGCAGGACGGCTCCCAAACCAGGTTCCGGCCGCCGCAAAAGCGCCAAGGCAGCTTCCGCCTAAGAGCCCAATCTAGATGAACTCCAGTCGGAGTCTGGTCGAGTTCGACCTCGATGAGTGCGGTTTTTTTTGTTACTCTTCATCCCGCTCGCGATCATGTGCTGCACCCACGAATTCAGGTCGCCCGCCGCAAGTTCCTTTTCGAGGTCCCAACCTGAGACTGCTACCGTTGCCGGCTGTTTAACCAGCTACCTCATGCTCATTTAGCGCCCCCTAACCCTTCAAACATTCGGGCAAGATCGCGCTGGGGCCTTACTGCGCCTGGTACTAAACGGCGTAAGACTGCGTAAGAAGAACGTTACCTTGGAAATTTTCAAGAGCGTATCCGGGATGTTCGACACAGGCGCCGGATAGCCCGGTCTATTTTATTCGTCACCGATTTATCACCGATCCAGAACGGTTGAATCCATCGCATTATGCCTAAAGTCAGCCGTTCGAAGCGGCGCTTCAAAAATGATAGATGGATCAATTCACTGAAGCCGAGCTGATTGTCGCTTGAGGATGGAACCAGCAGCGGTTGGTTTCCGGAGAGAAAAGAAGGCTTACAAGTCTAAAGAATTTTAATTCGAGATATCGTCTTAGGCAGCGAATAAGCCTGGTTATGTTGTACCTTCAGCAATCGCGTGCCGGGGAGTTTTAGATGCTCAAAGCGCCGTTTTCCCATCCTTCGGCGGTTTCACCTCGCTAAGCAGCCGCTGGATGATATCTACCGACGACAATCCTTCGCCCTGGGCCTTATAGTTCGGCACGACTCGGTGGCGTAGGACCGATGGCGCGAGCGCTTGAATGTCTTCGATTGAAACGGCATAGCGACCTTGGAGAATGGTGCGCGCCTTGGCGCCGAGGATCAGATACTGCGAAGCTCGCGGTCCGGCGCCCCACTCGACATAATCTCTGACGAACTGCGGCGCATCCTCATTTTGCGGCCGTGAATTCTGCGACAGCGCCACGGCATACGAAACCACAAAAGGTGAGACGGGAACACGTCTAACGAGTTCCTGGTAGCGCAGGATCGCGGGCCCTTCCATAACCTTGCGCGGCGACGGTTTTTCATTGGAAGTCGTTTGCAGAACGATTTGCACTTCGTCATCGAAATCCGGATAACCGATTTCGATGTTGAGCATAAACCGGTCGAGCTGCGCTTCGGGAAGTGGATAGGTGCCTTCCTGTTCGATGGGATTCTGGGTTGCCAAAACAAAAAACGGCAGATCCAGCGGAAAAGTTGTTCCGCCGGCGGTGACTTTGTATTCCTGCATCGACTGCAGCAGCGCCGCTTGGGTCTTGGGCGGTGTGCGGTTGATCTCATCAGCGAGTAAAATGTTCGTGAATATCGGCCCTTTGAGGAATTGGAACTGCCGCCTGCCGGTCGATGGGTCCTCCTGTAGAATGTCGGTTCCGGTGATATCGGAAGGCATGAGGTCGGGCGTAAACTGAATACGGTTGAATTCTAGATCCAGGATCTCTGCCAGCGTGCTGATCAACAGCGTTTTGGCCAAACCCGGGACGCCCACCAACAGGCAATGTCCGCGGGCGAACAGCGCGATCAAAACTTCTTCGACGACCCTATCTTGACCGACGATGACCTTGCGAATTTCGCCCAGCATCGTGTCGCGTTTAGCCGCGAATTCTTCGATCTCCGCAATTTCATGTTGATGAATTTTAGCCGCGTCCATCCGGGTTCCTTTTCAGTTGGCGCCGAGCAACTTATCGAGCGAAGCCTTTGCCAGTTGCGCTTTTTCCTTCTCGCCCAAGGATGCGTAGACTTCGGTCAGTAGCTTAAAAATAAGCGGATTGAAAGGATTGATTTGAATCGCTTCCTCGAGTGCGTTCTTACTCTCCTGATAATTTTTTGTCGCATGATAAATGCGGCCGAGTAGAACGTAGGTGCCGCCGTTGTCCGGATCCAAATCAAGCGCTTTCTTCAACGGAGTCAGCGCCTCGGGGTAACGATTCATCTGGATTAAAACCCGTCCCAACTTGTTGAGAATGATTGGAGAGTGCGGGCTGGCCTGCAAGGCGCGCTGGTATTCGTTGGCCGCCGCTACGGTTCGGCCCTTATTTGATAGTTGATCGCCAAGGTGGGTACGGTTACGCGCCACCGCCGATTGGATCTCCTTGAGCTCGACAATTTCTTGGTCTTCGTTTTGATCTTTTTTAACTTTCAGCCGGCGCACGCGGGTGCCTTCGATTTCTTTAAGGCCCTTTTGTTTCAGAAAATTTTTCCACTGAACCTCGAACGCATCGAAAGACAGGCCGAACATCTTTGAAATCGCCTCGGATGTGGATGTCTCACTAAGCGTCGCCAGGAGCTCGCGTACGCCAGCCTTACCCTTGCTTTGATTGATATAGTCGATCGCGGACGCAGCCTCGGCATAAGCCAGTTGAACTTGCTCGGGTGTCTCCAAATGGATCAGCGAGGGTTCCATCTTCTTGAATCCGACGAATTGGTTTTTCTCCAGAGCTTGCACCAGCAAGGTTTGATTGGCGGGCGTCAGATAGTCCTCGGCTGCGTCCTTGGGCGGCACCGGTTTGCGCCAGCGAGTTTCGTAAAAGCGCGCCATTCCTTCGTGCAGCCAGATCGGCGCCTGGTTGTTGGTGAGACCGACGATCGCGTAATGAAGATATTCATGGCTCAAGGAATCGACCCAGCGATAGCCGAGACTCAGCGCCCGCGGCGAGATGATCATAAGCTTATTGAACTTACAGATGCCCACCGCGCCGGTTTCCTCAATATCGCGCAGAGAGAGAGTTGAAATGGCGTTGAAGCTCGGCGCATCTGGGGCGACCTCGACGCGGACTTTCTCCTTCGGGTAGTAACCGAGTTCCGCGCCTACCGCCTGATAGCTTTTTTCCAAAGCATCGAGAGCATGGGTTGCCAATATCCCGTCGCGTTTTTCATCGAGGTAAAGCACGAAATGGGCGCTCTCATAGCGCTTGAGCGTTTTGACGACGTCGACAGTGAACTGGCTCAGCAGCTTTAATCCCTGGCGCTGTTTAACATTGGAATCAAGGGTAAGAGCCCTGTCGATGGACGCCAGAGCCTCCTGGTACCGGCCTTGGTAGAATTTTACCCGGGCATCGAAATCCAGCGCATCGGGGGACTTCGGGTTGTCACGCAATGACTTCATCGCGAGCTCTTCAGCTTGGCTAATACGCCAGGCGTCGAGGAGCTCTTGGCCTTCCTTGAACTTGTCCTCCACCTCAGCGGCCAACAGTTGCGCCGCTAAACCGAGCAAAATAACAATTGCTGCGAAAACAGTTCGATATTTCAAAGGCTGTTACTCGGAAAGATTTTTGAAATAGCGTTCGATCTGGTCCTTTAGCTGAGGCGGAACGCCTTGTTTGAGAGAGTCCAGGATCTCTTCACGAAAGTTTCGCGGAGCTTTGTATTCTTCCTTGCCGGGAAGACGGAATTTCTCAGTATCCAGTCCGGTGAAACCGCTATCAACGTCAAACTCCGGAAACTGCGGCATGCCCGGTAGTGGCGTTAGCATTCCTCCCGGCATGAACCGGCCTTGCCGGAATAACCGGGTTACCGGCATATTGCCCAGTTGGCCGCGTTGAGCCATTTGTTGCATGGCCGATTGCATTTGTTGTTGTGACTGCGAAAGCCGGTCCAGCGCATCACGTTCAGGTGGTACGGCGCCTTGTGAATCGAGCCGGCCGAGACGTTCGTTGGCATTGTTCATCGATTTCCCGGCTTCGCCGATATTTTGGATGATTTTTGGATCGAGTGAGGGGAAAAGTTGAAAAAGCGACTCCAGCTTCTCATGCAGAGATTCAGTGCGTTCGCGCAAAACTCCTTGGCGGTTGGCGAGATCGCGGAGTTGTTTTTGATCGGATTCCTTGAGCGCCTGCATCGATTGGCCCATCAAACTGTCCAGCTCGGACTTCAGGTTGTCCAAGGTGCTTTCAGCACGCCGCGCTCTCTCAACCTGTGAAGGATCACGTTTTTTTGCTAGCTCTTTGCGTGCTAACCCCTCGCCTTCGCCATAGCCCGGAAAATCCTTGCTCAGCAGCTTTGCGATCAAATTTTTAAGAAGTTGATTCATCGTCGCGTCATCGAGCTTGGTGGCGGCTTCGGGATCTTCCGGCCCCTCGCGATCGGGAAAGAGCTCGGTCAATTTCCCCAGCTCGCTCTTGGCGTTTTCCAGGAATCGATCCAGTTTTTGCTTCAAAGCATTATCACGCTCGCTCAACGCCGACTTATTGATGTCTTCCGTATTCAAGAGTATTTCCTGCTGCTCGCGCGCGATCTGCTGCAACTCGTTGGTTGAACGCGACATCTCGCCTTGCATACGCCCCATGCTTGAAGCCATCGCCGAGCGCTGGGAGTTCTGCAATGACGCCACCATCTGCGCCATCTGATTGAACAATTCCCGGGCAAGCTGGCGCGCCCCCTCGATGTCGCCTTGCATCAGTTTCTTGCGGATCTCATCGAGCGCCGAAAACATCTCGTTGAACCCTAAGCTGCGCATCGATTCCATATTCATGAAATCATCCGGGAGTTGTTGCGCCATCTGCGACATGGCTTGCTGCATCGCGGCCAGTGACTTGGTGAGATCGGAAAGCTGCTTGAGAAGCGAGTCCAGATTCTTGTCGCCGCTCTGAAGCTTTTCCAAAGAATCCATGAGGCGCTCCTGACTGCGCGCCAGGTCCTGCGCCGTCGAGGCCATCTCCTGGGCCTTTAGCCGCTTGCTGATGTCTTCCGAGAGCAGCGACATGCGCTCCAGTTCCGACGAAATCTCATCGCGGGCTCTCAATTCATCATCAGCAGACTGAGCCTGCTCTTGTTTCTTGAGCAACTCTTCCTTGGTGAACTGCAGATTTCGCTTCAACGCTTCAAGATCGGACCAAGTGGCAAAATCGGCAAGCCGGTCCTTTTCGGTTCTGCGCATCACTTCTTCGGTTTGCTTCAATGCTTCGGCCAGGTTTTGCTCAAATTTCTGGTTCATGTCGGGCGCGCGAGCCGCGTTGTTTTCTTCCGGCATTGGCTTTTCCAGGTGATCACCCAGCAGATCGACCATTCGACTGTTAAGTTCACGGACCATCTCGGCAATCTGTTGATGTTCGCCCTTGACATTCTTAAGCCGCAGCCTGATCGCGCGCGATGAGCCCAGCTTGGGTCCGGAAACCGTGTCATTATCCGTGACCTCAAGGTTGACCAGCGCGTCCTCTCCGTCGCGCAATGCCAGTCGGCCGAGGTCCCAACGGTATTGGTCGCGGAGAATTAGCCTGCGGGCATCATCTTTCTGCAGTCGAATCTTCTCTTGTCGCTCGCCGACTTTCACCGAAAGTGTCACTTCAGCGAGGCCGAAATCGTCACGCGCGCTGTATTCAAGGGTCAGCATCTCGTCGCCGTTAATCTCCAAATCTTCAGTCGGGCGGAGCAGGTCGATGGTGGGAAAGCCATCGGGCTTAACCTTCAGATCATAGGATATCGGCGAATTTCGAAAGCCATGGCGATCTTCCACAAGGATCTGGTATTGCTGCGCTTGAAAAAGCACCAAATTGCCTTGCAGCTTGCGTCCATCAATCTTCAGCGGAACGCGTTTGCCGTCACCAAGAACGATTTCTGCTTTGACGATGTCTTTTGTGCTAATCGCATTGATCCTGAGGTTGGAGCCCTTGAGTCCCTCGATGTTGCCGCTGGTCGAGGAAGTTGCGCCGAGTCCGGTGTACGCCGGTGGATAAACAGTCAGCTGCAGGTTGCCGATCTCGGGCGGATCGATCGCTTCGGCGGAGTAAGTCGGCGAAGAAAACGCGCCGCTGGCGGCACGGTAGCTCAAGGTTCTTTTCAAATGAGCGAGCTTGACCCTAAACTTGCCTTCACCCAGGCTCTCCATGACTAGTTTTTCCTCACCGACGAGCTCGCCGCGATCATTCGTGCCGGCCCAGACGATGAGATCAAGAGTTTCCGGGATGGCTCCTGATGTTGTCGCCTCGATCGTCACCGGCGCGCCACGCACAACGCGCAGCCCTGGAGGATTGACTTCTATGGCTGTTTGGGATGGCGGCATGTGGTCCAACGGATGCGTCAACAAGCTGAACGTCTGGCCTACCCACGAAGGATTGAAAAGCACCATCCCGAGCACTGGAATGGCAAGAAGAAAAAACAGCCGTAGACTGCTCTTAAGCCGGTGCGTGTCGAGCAAATCGTTAAGCTTGATCCCGGAAACCTCCTTGCGGGTGGTGCGTAGCAGCGCGAGCACCATCGGCACCGAAAATCCTGGCGCACTCTGAGCGTTCGCTACCTGCGGGTAGAGTTGCAAAGAGTTGATTAGATTATTGCGCAGTTTTGGCTGTTTTTGCTCGACGTAACGCGCTGCATGTTCCTGTGAAAACCGCCGCGCGAGCTGAATGATGGTCCACAAGATCAAACCCAGCAGGGTTGCGGCGGTGATAATGCTGTAGACCAGCGGCGCATAGGGAAAGAAAGTTTTGATCTGTTCGACACCCGGGCCGACTGCTAAAAGCAGCAGCGCGCATATTGCCGTGAGACAGATGCCCTCAATTCCCTTAAGAAATTTGAAGCGCCGAATAAAGCGCTTCAAGAATGAGGAGAGTTCTTGAAATTCCTCTTGTCCCATTGGGTGACGCTGGAGGGCATCTTATCGCCGATCCTAGGGGTTGTCTATCCGTGCTCTCGTTTCGCTTCCCGGTCAGTGGCAAGACGATGTTTCTTGTGTTAATCAAGGAACCTTCATCATTTTTCGCCGTTTTGGCTGGAGAAAGGAACGCCACGAGTTTAATGGAAAACCTTGAGACCGACATACTCATTCTGCACGAGGGGCACGAGGATGAATACGGTGACGATGAAGAGGGCATCGTCATGGACGAAGATCATCCGATGTGGCGCTCCGAGCGAATTATGCTTAATTCGGTCGGCATCGACATCGGTTCATCGACATCGCACCTGATTTTCTCCCGCCTGACTTTGCGTCGGCAGGGGATGGCTTTATCGAGCCGTTTCGTTGTCGTCAATCGCGAGATGCTTCATGAGTCTCCGATCCTCTTAACGCCCTATGTCGACAAAACGACTATCGATACCGACAAGTTGAATGAGTTCATCCATGATTCGTACCGCAAAGCTAATCTGACGCCCAGCGATATCGACACCGGCGCGATCATTGTGACTGGGGAGGCTGCGAAAAAGAAAAACGCCGAGGCCATAGCCGCCCTTTTTTCCGCGGAGGCGGGTAAGTTCGTATGTGCCACCGCGGGGCACAATCTCGAGTCAATTCTTGCGGCATACGGTTCCGGCGCAGTCGGCATGACCCATCATGAGGGCGGCGATTTTACCGTCATGAATGTCGACATCGGCGGCGGCACTAGCAAGATCGCAATCGCGCAGGGTGGAAAGGTTATCGATACTTGCGCCATGGAAGTCGGCGCGCGCCTGATAGCAATGGACGAAACCGGTAGGATTAATCGGCTCGAGGATACCGCGCTCAAAGTAGCCAATATGGCCGGTGTGAAGCTCGCCCTCGGAGCTACCGTGAGTGAAGAGGACAAGGAGAAGTTTGCCCAGGTGCTGTGCGACTCGCTCTTTGAGGTGCTCGAGCGCGGCCAGATCTCCACGCGGGCAAAAGATCTCCTCTTGACGCCAAATATCGAATACAGAGATCCAATTCACGCGGTGATGTTTTCAGGCGGAGTGTCTGAGTTTGTCTATGGCTACGAAAAGCGGAATCTGGGGGACCTGGGTGTCCATCTCGGCCGACGCGTCCGGGCGCGCGCCAATCAGCTGGCCGGGGGTAAAATTCCATTGCGACCGGCCGAAGTACGGATTCGCGCTACCGTCATCGGAGCGTCCCAGTACACCGTCCAGGTCAGCGGCAATACCATCTACCTTTCTCATCCGGAATTGCTGCCTCTGCGCAACCTGCAAGTGATCACGCCTGAATTTGAGCAGAGTGAAGCGATCACATCCGCCGATATTACCAGCTCCGTTCGGAAGGCTTTACAGCGTTTCGACATTTTCGATTCTGACCGAGCCGTAGCGCTCGCGATCAGATGGGAGCTTGGCCCTTCCTATCCGCTAATTCGCATGCTGGCGGAAGGGCTGGTCGGTGCCATGAAGGAGCATATTGACCAGGGTCAACCGATGGTGCTGGTCTTTGACGCGGATATCGCCAAGCTGATGGGAAACATCATAGAACGCGAGCTGATACCCGGGGCAGGAATCATTTCAATCGACGGAATCGATCTCAAGGATTTCGATTTCATCGATATCGGTCAAGAATTGCCCGACGCCAAAGCTGTTCCGGTTGTGATCAAGTCGTTGATTTTTCGGCATAACGAGCAGGGGCGGGGTCATCATCACCATCATCATCACCACTGAACGGTAGACGGCCTTGGCACAGCGACGTTGACATTAGAAACGATATCGCCTAGTTTAGAAATTATCTTTATTTTACGGGTGTTTAACTTTTATGGACGAAGCAAGCGGTTTGCAGAATTTTCTCGCAATCGTAACCAAGCCGGACAATATTCCGATTGTCGGCATGCTGATCCTGGTGATTTTTTTCAGTTGGATCGGACTGCGCCAGGCGTTTAAGAACGATCAGCTTGTCGAGCAGGGTAAAGAAGACCAAATTGCTAATGAAATGTGGAAGTAGATGTTGAGGGGCTGCCTGGTTGGGTTGGCCGTCCTCACGTGCGTGGGTCTATCTTTAGCTGCTGAAACAACATCTCCTCTCGTAAAGGAAAATCAGTGGGAGGAGGCGCGGAACTATCTGGCAGAAGGAAAAGCCGCAGAGGCCAAAGCGGTCTTTGAGGCTTTATTGAGGCGATATCCCCAGGAACCCGATCTTCATCTCTTTCTGGGTATAACCCTGCTGAGACTCCGCGATCCCCAAGCCGCCGAAGCGTCGGTGCAAAAGGCGATTGCCCTTGATCCGGATCATGTTGAAGCGAGAACGCTACTTGCCTGGATCGAATCCGATATTCGCGGTGACTTCGATGCAGCGATCGCGGAGTACAAAAAGGTTGTCGAGCTCAAACCCGATCTTCCCCAGGCCTACAACAATCTTGGAGTGGCTTTAAAACGCAAAGGAGAGCTTGCCGCGGCAGCCGATAACTTTAACAAGGCATTGGAGCGAAAGCCGGATTTTGGGGCGGCGCTGAACAACCGGGGCTGGACATTCGCTGAACAGGATAGATGGAGCGAAGCGCGCCGGGACTTCGAACAGGCGCTTAAAATCAATCCTCAAGACGACGGCGCGCTTTACGGCCTGTCACAGGCGTTGCGCGAAGTGAGGGATTATTCCGGGGCGCAAGAGGTCTTGGGCCAGCTCATATCTCGCTCTCCCAATTTTGTTTACTGGCTGGAGTGGGGGCGCATCGGGCTGATTCGATTCTGGTGGGTTTTGTTGGCGATTGCGTTGTCATTCTTTTTCAAGGGACGATTCAAGAAAGCGAGGGTCGAATCTCATGGCGGCTGAAGCAACCAAAAAGCGCAAGGGCACGGCACTACTGGCGGTGATGGATGAGAATTGCTCAAGTTGCGCCGGTTCACCTTTGTGCGAGGCGCATTGTCCCGTCGATGAATGCATCAATCTGGTCTATGAAGAGCTGCCGCAGGGAGGGCTCAAACCTTATCGCGTCATGGTCGACAACGACAAATGCATCGGCTGTCAGATGTGTTATAGCGACGACTTGACCAAGGTGCAGCAGCACAAGGAGACCGGCGAGATTTTCTACGAATACGGCAGCCGTTTTTACGACAGCAACCGCAACCCGGTGGCGCCTGACGCCGTTCCCAAGCGTTTCCAGCTACAGCTCATTGGCACCGAGTCTGAAGACCGCCTCGACAAGAAAATCTGCCCTTGGGACGCCATCAAGATGTACGAGTTCGATGATGGTCTGGAAGTTTCCCAATTTTTTTATGACATCACCAAGCTCAAGAAAATTGACGGCGGGTATGTCATCGATGAGGCTGAAAAAGAACGTCTCGAAGGAAAACAAAGCGACTTGTACGAGTAACTCAACCGCCTATAGGTGAACTTATGGCAGCGAAGGTCGAACTAACGGAAACGATTTTACGCGATGCTCATCAATCCTTGCTGGCAACGCGGATGCGCACAGAGGACATGTTGCCGATAGCCGGAAAGCTGGATGCCATCGGCTACTGGTCCTTAGAAACATGGGGCGGGGCTACTTTCGACGCGGCTCTGAGATATCTCAAGGAAGATCCCTGGGAGCGGTTGCGCAGCCTGCGCGCGGCAATTCCCAAGACCCGCTTCCAGATGCTCTTGCGAGGCCAGAACATCGTCGGCTACCACAACTATCCGGACGATATTGTCATCGGCTTCGTCCAACGCGCTGCAGCTGGCGGTATCGACGTTTTCCGTATCTTCGACGCGATGAACGATCTGCGCAACATGAAGACTGCCATAGAAGCGGCGCTCAAAACCGGTAAGCTCGTCGAAGGCACGATCTGCTACACAATCAGCCCGGTGCACTCGGTGGATTACTTCCTGCGAGTAGGCGAGCAACTGGCAGAGTTGGGCGTGCAGATTATATGCCTCAAAGACATGGCGGGGATGCTCGCTCCGTACGCCGCCCAAGAGCTGATCAGCAAAATTAAAGCTCGTATTCCGCTACCGCTTCATCTCCATTCTCACTGCACGGCCGGGTTGGCGCCGATGACTTACATGCTCGCCATTGAAGCGGGCGCTGACATAGTGGACACCGCCCTGTCGCCGTTATCCCAAGGCACATCACAGCCGGCGACAGAAGCGGTGGTGGCGGCATTAATGGGTAGTTCCCGGGACACTGGATTGGATTTGGGCAAACTCAACGAGATCGCCGAATACTTCTATGGAGTGCGCAAGAAATACGCTGAGTTCGAAAGCGCTGTCAACAACCAGGTCAAGACCGACATTTTGACTTCACAAATTCCCGGGGGAATGTTGTCCAATCTGGTGGCGCAGCTACGGCAGCAGAAGGCCGAGGATAGACTCGACGCTGTGCTAAATGAAATGCCCCATGTTAGAAAAGATCTTGGATACCCGCCCTTAGTAACGCCGACCAGCCAAATCGTTGGCTCTCAGGCGGCACTGAATGTGATCACTGGAAAACGCTATTCTGTCGTTGCCACCGAAACCCGGAACTACGTCATGGGATTGTATGGCAGGCCGCCAGGGCCGATCAGCCAGGAGATCAAAACAAAAGTCCTAGGCGGAAAAGAGCCGATTGACTGCCGGCCGGCGGATCTTCTTAAGCCGGGTTTGGAAGCTGCGCGCAAGGAAGCCGGCAGCCTCGCAACCAGCGAAGAGGATGTGCTTACTTACGCATTGTTCCCGGATATTGCCAAGGATTATTTTCTCTCGCGGGATTCCGGACAGACGTCCCAACCAACCGGCTGATCGTTGCGCCAGAAAACCGGTTGCCGGCATAAGCCGTTTGCATACAGACTGCTCAAAAAGACTTCGGGACTAGGCGCGCCAAGATCGATAAGCTGAGGCGGACGTCAGTACGTCGAGGCGAAGCGAGCTAGCGCAACCAAGCATATGAGGCTTTTCCAGCAGTCTTTTAAATGACCTTATTGAGCGGGTATTCGATGATGCCCACAGCGCCGTTGCGTATTAGGAGCGGGATTAAATCCCTGACTTTGGCTTCTTCGAGTACGCTCTCCACCGAAAACCATCTGATCCCTTTCAGGCTCGGAGAAGGATGGAGTGTGGCGACCGTTGGCGCGGTGATGCTGGGAATCAACTCTATGACCTTTTCCAGATCGGCTTCGGCGACATTCAGCTTGATGCCGACCTTGTTTTCCGCCGAAAGCGCTCCTAGCAGTAGAAGTCGGATTTGCTCAATTTTCTCCCTCTTCCAAGGGTCCTGCCATGCCTCCTTGTTGGCGATCAGTTGGGGACAGGATTCCATTAGCTCATGGATAATCCTCAGCCCATGAGCGCGGATCGTGCTACCGGTCTCGGTCACTTCAACGATCGCGTCGACGAGACCTTCGGCAGCCTTGGCCTCGGTGGCGCCCCAGGAGAACTCGACTTCGACGGGGATTTCTCTTTCGGCAAAATAGCGCTTCGTATAGTTCACCATTTCCGAGGAAATTCGCTTACCCCGAAGGTCTTCTATCCTTTCGATCGGTGAATCCTGCGGCACAGCCAGCACCCAGCGCGTTGGGCGAAAGCTGGTCTTCGAATAGATCATCTCGCAGACGAGCTGGACATCGGAACCGTTCTCCATGACCCAATCTCTGCCGGTGATGGCGACATCCAGAGTGCCGGACTCGACGTAACGCGACATTTCCTGGGGACGCGCCAGGCTGCAGCGCAAAGTATCATCATCGATGGAGGGAAAATAACTGCGGCTGGTTGTCGAAATTTTCCAACCGGATTTTCTGAAGAGCTCGATGGTCATCTCCTCGAGGCTCCCCTTCGGAATCCCCAGTTTCAGTTCTTTGCCGGCCTTCATCAGCCTCGGACCTCTATAATGAAGAGTTGAAGCGGGCTCATAATGATTTTTTGTAAACCTCTTTCGGATCAAAAACCCGTTCGGCGCAAACTTCCCAGTCGTCGCCGGAGCGCTGGCGAAAGAAGCAACTTCGAAATCCTTCGTGGCAAGCGGCGCCGCCGATCTGATTGACCTGCAGCAAAATCGTGTCGTTGTCGCAGTCGATGAAAGCATCTCTTACTTCTTGGAAGTTGCCCGACTCCTCGCCTTTGAACCAAAGCCCCTTGCGGGAACGGCTGTAATAGTGCGCTTTGCCGGTCTTCTGGGTTTGCTCCCACGCCTCTTCGTTCATATAAGCAACCATCAACACGTCGCGCGATTCATAGTCCTGCACGATCACGGGAACCAGGCCGTTAGCCTTGGCGAAGTCTATCTTTTCCATCGATTTTTCCTCGAATTCACTGAGTTAACATACGCCCCGCCGGACTTCAAATGAGACATCAGGCGGGCCTGGCATTATCAACAGGATTACGAGTCGCCGCGGCGATTTTGAGTATCGGAATCGTCTCGATCTTCTCTTGGCCGAGCATCCGCCAGTAAATCCCTTTAGGGCGCGGGAAATTCGCATCGATTTCGATAATCTCGCCCGGCGTGACGATAGCGCTCAGCGGGATGTCGTGTTCGGTCATGGGCAGGTCTTCGTCGAGGATTTGCAACGCGTGAACCGACGTAACGATCGGTGTCTTTGCGGAAATCTTTTTGTTCTCGGTCAGCAAGGCGAATTCCAAGTCCGAATAGCCGCCGCCTTTACCGACTCGAGCGCCGCGGCGATTAACCGCGACCGAGCCGCAGATGATCAGGTCGATTTTTTTGATTTTATCCAGACCGATCAACCTGCCGAACTCTGCCGCACCCTGAATTGAAGACGCGGTGTACGGGGAACACTTTAGTTTCGCTGGATCGAGCTCGATAAATGGTTTCTGATTGCGCAGGCGCGGCACGGCCATATAGACGATTTTGCCATCGGCAAGAGCTTTGTGCCGAATCGCTCTTTGCGGTGAGTCCGGATTGGATTTCAAAGCTTTGGCGCGCTTCCAATATGATTTTTCGGCGAGCAGGCGCGCGCAGACTTCGGCGCCAATAAAGTTGGGTATTCTTCCTTGGGCGCCGGGAAAGCGTGCCACTTTTTCACGCTGCATCACCGACCAAACTTTCTGTCGAATCTGCTCTTTTGGTCGCATCACAATAAATTATTCCTGCCCTCGACTTATGACAAGCGCGCATAGAGTCATCACGGGGAATTCGGTGCGATGGTGCTCACTGTCACACTTGCGGATTGGCGGATTGACTGGGTGTGAAAGGCGGTTGTAAGATCGATATTAATGCAAGAGTTCATCGTCGTTTATGTGACCGCTGGATCGGCCGACGAGGCGGATCGGATGGCCCGTTCGCTGGTTGACGAACGGCTTGCGGCCTGTGTCAATCGCATCAAGTCGGTGCAGTCGGTTTATCGATGGCAGGGCAAAGTAGAGCAGAGCGAAGAAGAGCTGCTGATTATCAAAACGAGCCGGGACCGGTTCGCGGTTCTGGAGAAACGCGTTCGAGAACTCCACAGTTACTCAGTTCCAGAAGTGATCGCGTTGCCGGTGATCGAAGGCAGCAGCGGCTATCTGAAATGGCTCAAGGAGCAGGTTACTTCCGGGCCGCGGCCCCGCGGCGATGGCATACGAACGGTTCGCGAAGTGTCGGCCGGCGGCGTGATGTACCGCAAGCACAGCGATGAGATTCAAATCGCCTTGATTCACGTGCGTAATCGTTGGGGCCTGCCTAAAGGTCATGTTGAAGAAGGCGAGCGCATCGAAGAAACCGCTTTGCGAGAAGTGCGAGAGGAGACTGGATTAGAAGGCCGCGTGGTGAGAAAACTCGGCGATATACGCTACGCCTATCGTGACAAAACCAAAGAAGGCGAGCCGATCCGCATCTATAAACGGGTTCATTTTTATCTATTGCGTTACCTGAAGGGCGATGTTCGCGATCATGATCACGAAGTTGACGAGGCGCGCTGGTTTCCCATGGACCAGGTAATCAAAAACTTAAAGTTCGCCACCGAACGAAAAATGGTTCATCGGGCGCTAAGCATCCTGACGGCAAGTGACAATCAGCGGATCAAGCCGGCGCTCGAACAGCAATCCGAAGATGAACCGGTTGAGCAAAAGCTCCCCCGCTAACTCGCTGCGACGATTTACCGGTAGATCGACAAACGGAGATTTCTGGTAATGAGTGATCGAGCCGTCGGCGTTACGTTTTCGGTTCCGTACGAGATCGCTGCGGTTCGTCAGTTACGGCAGACCAGCCTGCAGGAGCGTGAACACGCGCTCCAAGCCTGCGGCTATAACTGTGAGCTGCTGCCCCAGGACGCAATCTATATCGATCTCTGCACCGATAGCGGCGTGAGCGCGTTGAGCACGGCCCAAATCGCTGCCGGGAGCGGAAGCGAGGTGGTGGAGCCCGCGATGGGCATGGCGACTGAAGCCAGCCGAGCATTTGCTTCTCTGTCCACGCAGTACCGCAAGTTTTTTGGGTTTCCCTACTTAGTTCCGACCACCCAGGGACGCGCCGCTGAGCGCATATGGGCAAAGATTCATGTCAAGGCTGATACTGTAGTGCCCGGCAATATGCTGTTTCCATCGACGCGAACGCATATCGAATCCAACGGCGGCAAGGTGATCGATGTCATAGCCGATGGCGCCCATAATGTCGAATCAGAAGATCCCTTCAAAGGCGATCTCGACATCGAAAAACTTGGCGCGGTTTTTCGCGAACACGGACGGCAAAAGGTCAGCTGCATCTATGTCGAGCTCAGCGTTAATGCTTGCGGCGGCCATCCGGTCTCTCTCGGCAATCTCAAGAAGGTCAAGGCGCTGGCCGCAACGAACGGTGTGCCGCTATTTCTCGATGCCTGCCGTATTCTCGAGAATAGCTACTTGATCCGGCAACGCGAGGCCGGATATCACGATCATTCCGTTCGCGAGATCGTTTTTGAAACGTGCGAATCGGCAGACGGTTGCACGATGAGCGCCATGAAGGATTTGCTGGTTCCTATGGGCGGCATGATCGGCAGCCGCGATCCCGTCACCTTCCAAAAGGCGACCATGCAAAGTTTTCTCGACGGCGCGCAGCCGCCGGCAAGCGCAATGCAAATGATCAGCACCGCGCTTGACGAGATCTTGGTGAAGGATGCCTATGTGATCAGCCGGGTGGAGCAGGTTAACTATCTTTGGCGCAGGCTCAGAGAGAGAGTCCCACTGGTGCATCCGCCCGCCGGTCACGCCGTGTATATCGACCTGGCCGCGTTTTTGCCGCACGTGGCTGCGGGGAATCATCGCGCCGAGGCTCTAGCCGCGTTTCTTTATTGTGTATCCGGCGTCCGGGTGACCAAAGGCGCGCCTCCGGCGCCCGCCCAAACGGCGCGCGGCATCGAGCTGCTTCGCCTGGCAGTACCGGCGCGCAAGTACGTACAGGGGCATATCGATGACGTCGCCGAAGCCGTATTGTATGCATATGCCCACCGCCAGGAAATTAGAGGATTGAAGCAGGTCGAAGATCCTCAAAGATCCAAATACCAGCCTTCTCACTTCGAGCCGTTATGAGTTTCTTTTCGGCATCAGTCCTTCCACAGAACTCTTGGTCGAGCTTAGGTCAACTGTTTTTTCGCCGGGTTAGCGAGCTTGGCTGCGCACGTTTCTAAAGATACAACGGTGCGGCAGCTTCGAAGATAAATCGTGGCGCGATTTCGGCGCGATGGTTCAAAGCACCTTGTTCGGCCTGCATGAATTGGGAATGGCCAAAGGGGATAATGTCGCGATTATGGGCGACAACAGTTTGCCCTGGCTCTGCGCCGACCTGGCGACATTGGCTGGAGGCTTGCCGAACGTGGTGATCTCGCCGAATGTTTCGGACTTTACTTTATTTAAGATTCTCGCCCATTCTCGGTGCCGCGCAATCTTTATGGATGCTCTTGTTGCCAGAAGGCTGCTCGCTGTTAAAGCGCAATTGCCTACTCTGTCGCATGCTATGTTCTTGACGACAGCGCCCAAGAGCTTTGCGGCTGTGTGTCATTTGCCGAGCTGCTGGAGCGGGGCCGACGCGGTGGTATCGACCAATTGGATTAACTGCTGGAAGCAGTCCAGCCAAATAATCTAGTGACCATCATGTACACCGCCGGGTCCACTGGTGAGCCCAAAAGCGTGGTGCGAACTCACAATAATCTGCTGTCAAATATTGCCATCGCGATGATCGAGGCCACGGAACTACATCTTGCGTTATCCGTGATTGAGGGTTTGCGGCCCACCGCGATATCGGTGGTACCAGAGTGATGGAACGGCTGTGGAACGCGATTTTAGATCGAGGACGCATTCGTGAGATGTGGGACCGAATTTGAAACACCGGATCGAGATCATAGAGCGACGGACTCGAGCGATCATGCCGGAACTGAGATCGAAGGAATAAAGCAATCCTGCGAGAGACCGCGCAAGAGACTTTAGGCGGCAGGGTAAAATATATCACCTACGGCGGGGCGGCGATGCCGCCCCGTATTCTGCGATTCTTCGATGTGATCGGCGTACCGCTCATTGGTTCTTATGGCCCCACTGTAACGCATGGATACTTCGAAGACCCGCTAGCCACGCGTGAAGCCTTCGATGCGGATGGCTGGTTTTGCACGGGCGATCTGGGAAAAATCGACAACGAAGGATCTCTTTATATGATCGGCCGTAAAAAGGATCTTTTTTAATTGTGCTGACGGCTCGAATATCAATCCCGGGACGATCGAAGCGCTGCGGGAAGATAACTAATTCATTCGGCAGGCGGTTCTACTGGGTGACCGTCGACCATTTATTGCTGCTTTGATCGTGCCCGAGCGCCGCCATATAGCTGCCGCACTCGATCGGATGGAAACAGCATTGAGCGACCGGGATGTCCAAGCGGCGCTAAAGCAGCGGGTCGACATGATCAATACTCAACTGGATCGCTATGGAAAGATTCGCAAGATTGCGGTCATTTCGGACCACTTCCCCGAGGAGCTTCGCAGCCCTACGGCATTACAAAAGATCAAGATAGATCGCCACGCCGTTGAAGATCGATATCGTGCTGAGATCGAGACGATTTACTCCGGCGGCAGTCAAGAATCAGAAGCATCTTCGATGGAATTTTCTTGACAGTCCTACGTCACCTGAAGGATATAATTCCGCAAACGTCTCAGAGCTGCGTCGATTAACCGCCTACGCCTATATCATGAGTGATTCCTAGTCTAACCCGGTGCAAACTCAGTCACGAACGAATTTTATCGAAACCTGCTTATCAGGTCAGGTGCCGGCTTTGAGGAGGAGATAAACATGTGGAAAGAATTTAAAGAGTTTATCGCCCGCGGCAACGTTATCGATTTGGCGGTAGCAGTGATTATCGGCGCGGCTTTTGGCAAGATCGTCACCTCGCTGGTCGATGGCATACTGATGCCACCGTTAGGATTGCTGCTCGGCAAAGTTGATTTCAGCAGCCTATTTTATGTGCTTGACAGTTCAAAGGGTATACCCGTGTCCCTGCAGGACGCCAAAGCCAAAGGCATCCCGGTGATTGCCTATGGTAATTTCATCAACGATTTTATCTATTTTTTGATCATTGCATTTGTCATTTTCCTGCTGATACGAATGATTAATAGCATGAAGAAAAAAGAAGCCGAAGCTCCCACAGCAAAGGAGTGCCCGTACTGCTTATCGACCATTCCCGTCAAGGCCGTCCGCTGTGCTCACTGCACGGTGGATCTAAAAGCAGCATAGATAATCGCAACAAATCGGGTGGTAAAAAACGAGCCGACGGGCTGCTCAAGATGCGGTTGTGTCTCGACCTTGCCGCAGTCTATCTCACCAGCCCCATCAAAGAGGTCGCGGGAACTTCGAGCGCAACGTCAGATCACTAATATGGCCACACGAACAATATTGAAGTAGCTGAAGCATGGGTCAAATAGCGTTAATAACCGGCGGTGGCGGTGGAATTGGCGGCGCTGTGGCTCATCGGCTGGCGGCGGCGGGCATGACCGTGGCTGTCGCTGATTACGACCGGGCGGCTGCGGAGCAAGTGAGGGACGAAATCCTCGCCGCGCGCGGCAAGGCCGATGCTTACTCTGTCGATGTCACTCAAGCGCGTGAAGTCAAAGCGGTGGTTACTGAGGTCCATTCACGCCACGGCCGCATCGACGTGCTGGCGAATATCGCCGGCGGTAGCATCTACACCAAGCGGGTTGAGGAATTCACCTGGGCCGAATGGAAGCAGGTGATTGACAGCAATTTAAAAGGCACATTCCTCATGTGCCGTGAAGTAGCTCCGCTAATGCAGAAGCAAAAGAGCGGGAGAATCCTCAATACCGCTTCTAATTATGGAGTGACGGGTTCGGCGCTGCGCGCGCCTTACGCCGCGGCCAAAGCCGGGATTATTAGTTTCTCGAAGAGCCTCGCGCTGGAATTGGCGCCCGACCGGATTCTCGTTAATACGGTGGCGCCGGGCCCGACGGATACGCCGCGAGTGATGGAAAAAGAATCTCCGGCCGCTCGCCAGGAGCGCTGGTATCCGGTGATTCCATTGGGGCGAACCGGACAACCCGGCGATCTCGCCGAGATGTACTATTTTCTTACCACACCGGAGAGCGCGGCAATCACAGGACAGACCTTTCACGTCAACGGCGGTGTGGTGATGCCATGAGACTTAAAAACAAAGTCGCTGTGATAACCGGTGGGGCTCAAGGAATCGGTCGCGCCATCGCCCTGGGAATGGCGCGAGAGGGCGCAAAAGTTGTGGTCGCCGACTTGCAGTCGGAAAAAGCAGGTTCGGTTGCCGACGAGGTGAAGATACTTGGCGGCGACGCGTTAGGGTTCGAAGTCAATGTTGCGGACGAATCTTCTGTGAAGAGACTCGCCGAGGCAACCTTCGCTCAATTTGGTCGAGTCGATATCCTGGTCAACGATGCCGGTGTCTATCTCAAATCTTCTGTTGTCGAGATGAGCGAGGCGGATTGGGATCGCACCCTCGATATCAATCTCGGCGGAAATTTTCTTTGCTGTCGCGCGTTCGTGCCGGCGATGCGGGAGCAAAAAGGCGGCCGGATTATTAGCATGGCCTCCGGCATTGGCCATTATGGCATGAAACAGTTCTCGCACTACGCCGCCTCGAAAGCGGCGATTATCGGGTTCGTCAAATCTTTGGCGCGCGAGCTCGGACCGGATGGGATTACCGTCAATGCGATCTGTCCGGGTTCCGCGAATACGGCGATGCCGCGTGGCCATCGGTCTGAAGAGGAAGTCATGCAGCGCTTGCATTCTACGCCGCTGCCGCACGTTTTGGAGCCGGCAGACATCGCCGGGCCCGTTCTGTTTCTGGCCAGCGACGCAGCCGCTTATATCACCGGGCAATCGTATAATATCAACTGCGGGACCTATATGCTTTGATAACAGCTTCAGGTCTACACAAAGGAGTCTCCGAGGAAACCATTATGTCTTACGATTGCTGGCGCGGAATGGTTGGAATGATCAAACCGACCAAGGGTTCGGGCTCACTGGTTGAATTAATCAAGATGCTCCCGGACGGCATCGGTGTGATCCCCCTGTTTAATAACGTGCGGCATGGGAAGATAGAGGAATTTAAGTCGGCGATACCGGTTTATGAGGAAAAGATCGCCGAGTTGGCGGAAGACAAAGTCGATCTGATTCATCCGGCGGGCACGCCGCCTTTCATGCTGCTAGGCTACAAAGGTGAGGCGGAACTAATTCAGCGATGGGAGCGACGATTCGGTATTCCGATTTTTACCTCCGGCACAAATCAGGTCGCCGCGATGAAAGCTCTGAAAATCAAGAAATTCGTCGGCATCGGCTACGACTTCGACGACACCAGCATCGTCGCGCGCTATTTTAGCGACGCCGGCTTTGAAGTTCTCGAGCTCGAGAAGCTGCCCGGACCGTGGGAAAAAGTCGGCAGACTTTCCTCGAAGGATATTTACTATCAAGCCAAACGTCTGTTTCTTCGCCATCCGCATGCCGATGGCATCTACTTTCAAGGCGGCAAGTTGCGCATCCTCGATATCGTCGAAGACTTAGAGCAGGATTTAGGCGTGCCGGTAATCCATCCGGGGATCACGCAGTGTTGGGAAATTCAAAAACGTCTTCACGTCCGGGTTCCGCACACTGGCTATGGACGCTTGCTGTCGGAATTGCCGTGATATGTAGACTGTTTCGCTGAGCTAGCGCTCCGGCTTCACGAGGGTGAATGCATAGCAATTGTGCCCTGTCAGGAGCAATGTGGTTTCTGCAGGATCCGTTCTAAGTCATGGCAAGGAAACAGGCGTCAACGGCCGTTCCCGTAGGGGGTCCCGAAACGATGGATTTCCGACAGCCAAAACCGGTGGAGGAGCCGGTTCCGTCAAGAGAGCGTGCCTCGCCAAGCGCGCAATCTCCGCATAGTGGTCGCAACCTAAGGCGCGTATATCCGAGCCGCAGCTCGCGTAAGCAAGAAAATTGATGGGAAGATAAAGGTCGTCGTGGGACGTTGCTACAAACGCGCTCACAAGGCTCGGAAGAAACGACACCGGCGGTGGTCTCGTAAATCGACTCCGGATAACCGTATTGTCGGACGCCAACAAGTGAAAAAAGGTCTGATAGCCATCGGCCTTGGTTCGGACCCCCGAGAAATGCTTGAAGCCAGGTTCGGCGGCAGTTCCACTCGGCATGGAATAGATACCTTCCGTGAACGACCAGGGTTGATGGTCACCATAGACCAGCAAGACGAAAGGCCTACCGGTCTGTCTGTGGATTTCCTTTAGCTGTTTCAGCACGAGCTCAAACGCATCGGATGTGGAAATAGCTCGGCGCAAATATTCATTCAGCTGACAGTGTTCCTCGAACAATACCGGCGCAAAGAAGGTTGTGAAAAATTGCTTCTCGGTCTGAAACGACTGGCAAGGGTGGGGGCCGTGATTCTCGGAGGTACCGATGAAATAAAAGAATGGACCGGAACTCTGGAACGCACCCTGCTTGATGACGGCATTGATTATGTCGCGGTCAATGAGATGTCCCCAGTCCTCCGGCAACCCGAGCGCCCGGCCGTCAATAAACTCTCTGAATCCGTAGGACTTGAACGCCTTGTCCGCGTTATAGAAATTGCCTTCGACAGGGTAGAACGCAGCCGTCTTATATCCCTTCCTTGCCAGATACTCTGCGAAGGAGTTTTTCACCTTTGGCGCGATGTAGTAATGCGTGTAGAAACCCTGATATCCGAAGATCCTGGAGTCCACTCCGGTAAGCACCTCGAATTCCGAGACCCAGCTTCCGCCGCCGATGGTGTTCACCCGTATAGGACCAAGAGCGCGGGTCTCTCTTTGCTTGGACCATAACGGCAATTCGACACGTGCAGACAGCCTGAAAGCGAGATTAGGATCGAAGGTCGATTCTGCATGAAAAAATACGATATTGGGCAAGAGCGTTTTTGACCGCGGAATTGATTTCTTGACGAATTCGGTAGCGGCTAGACGCAATTCCTGAACAGTGGGACTATGTCCCTGCCCGAGAGAGATATCCGCGCCCTCGTCCGCTGCAACATAGGAGAATGCCAGGTATTCGAGAACGCCTAGGCTTTGGCATAGTTCAACCTGGCTCGAGGGGAACCAAAGTTCCTGCCATAACTTCACTCCTTTTGTACTAAGGTTCGCATGCACAAATCTGCCATACCTCGAGAGAGAAGCATGGGCAGCGATAAGGACAACGAGAAGGGCAACGGCATTCAAAACAAAAGACCAGGATCGCCCGGCCTTCTCGTCTCGTGAGGGCAACGCCTTCCGATGGTGCAGAAAAGAGCAGCCGGCTAGCTTGTAGAAAGCAGATGCGACGAGCGCAACGACGAGTCCGGCCATCGTGATGAATAGGATCCTGTAAAGATCATTGCCTATGCCGGCGGCATTGATAATAATTCTAGGGTCGGCAATGACCGTTTTCACGTCGAAAAATGTTATAGGCAAAGAAACTGCGGAGATTTTGAGTTCGTTCAATCGGCTGAGCGCTGCTAATGCGCCAAGTGCGAGCGGAATAGTCAGAAGAAAGAGTCTTCTCCGCAGCAGTAGCGCGAACAGCAGGACAAAGAAGCAGAACGAGTAAATTGAAGCGAACTGATTGATAACACCGAGTATTGAATTGCTGTAGCTGCTCGCGACCATCACGCACGACGCCAGTAAAATACTCAACGGCTTCGCTTGTGCGCGACACAGTTCCCCCAAACGACGGCCGGCCGTGTGCCGGTGAATGTGCGCCGAAGCTCGCCGCGTGTGCATGGGTTTAAACTATCATTCCCCGCATCGGAGTTGGGTTATCGCGCGCCGGCAAAAACTCTTCTGACAGGGTTTTAACTTCAGCTTGAGCGATCAACTGAGCATTTGTCGGTGATACCGTTAAACGCACAAATTCTCACTGACCCATCTCAATAAGACACAGGCCTTGTTGCGTCGTCCCGGCGACAATGATGGCTAGGTATCATTTCAAACAGGTGAGGCTTCTCCGCGACTGGTCATTCTGGAAACAGCTTCTTGCCCGTGCCTTCCTCTTCCAATGTGATTGCTTTGGTCGGACAAAGCCTGGCGGCAAGAAGAATCTTGTCATCACCATCCCCCTGGGAATCAACAACTTCAGCGATCATTTTGCTATCCAGCTGAAAAACTTTAGGCGCCGCCTGGACGCATCTCGCGTATCCTTCACACTTGGTTCTGTCCACGGTGATTTTCATGAGACCTCCTCTACGGCTTCAAGAAGCTCAAGCGCACGCGATAGTCTGGTGCGCGACAAATATCCGCAACTGCTGCTGTTGGCCGGAAGAACCGTTGCCGGCAGTGTTTTCCTTGTATCTGGCACTTGGCAACCGGTTACTTCAGAAACTCTTTTAATTTCGCAACGAGAGCAGGCTCGAGCTGCAGAATCTCTCTGACGTTTTGTTCGAGCGTCGCGCCGTCTTCGGGATTGATGTCTAGGTTGGCTTTTTTGGCTTCGGCGAGAAACTCCGGATCTTTCATCGTCGCCATGAAAGCCTTGCGCAGTGTCTGCACTCGATCCGCCGGTGTGTTGGGTGGCAACACGTACGGCCGCACCGTAGGGCCGTGCACGCGCGCCACGGTGGAGATCAGTCTCTTCGCCTCTTCGGTTTTGGCATAGTTGAGCGCCATCGGTAGCTTCGGATGCTCGGGATGCGGCTTGAGCGTTGCCTGAAGTATCAGCTTCAAATCGCCGCTTTCCAGCTCCTTGCGCCACGTCGACTTGGTCGATTCCCAGGAGTTGCTTAGGCCGGCAACTTCGCCGCTGTTGAACGCCAGACGAACGTCGGCCGTGCCTTTGTAGCCGGAAACAAGTTGAATCGGCAGGCCAAGCGTCGCCTTTAGGATATTCGGGAAGTCGTCGGAGCCTGAGCCTGAGGCGACCCCGCCGAATTTCACCACCTGCTTGGATGCCATCCAGGATTCGACGTCTGCAATCTCGGTGGACTTGGCTAGCCCGATAACGAAGTTGTCCTGAGCGGGAACGCCGACGAACTGAAACTTAGCGGCGTCGAATTCGATACCCGGTTTGCCTAGCAGTTGCTGAAGAAAGAGCCCGCCGATGAAATGGCCAATGGTAAGCCCGTCCGGCCGCGCGGCTTTAAAGCTGTAGTTTGCTGAAATCATGCTGCCAGCGCCAGGCATATTTTCGACGATCATGCTCGGATTTCCGGGGATATGCTTCATCATATGACGAGCGAGGGTCCGGGTGTAAGCATCATAGCCGCCGCCTGCGGTAAAGCCGACGATTAACCGGACGGCTTTGCCTTCAAAAAAATTTGCCTGTGCGAATGCGTGATTGGATTCGCCGGCGAAAGCGCCGAGAAACACAATCGAGAGCGCGAGCAGTAATCTCTGCATAGATCCTCCGGATCCAACGTATATCTTTGTGAACGATGGCGCGTCAGCTTGGATTCAAAATGCTTTTGAGTTTGGCCGCCAATGCCGGATCAAGCTTGAAGATGCCCGATACCAGGCGTTCCATCTCCTGCCCGGTAATCGGTTCAATTTCGAGATTGGCTTTCTTCGCATCCGCGAGAAATTCGCCGTCTTTCATCGTGGCGTCGAAAGCTTGGCGCAAAATCTCGACGCGCTGCTTGGGAGTGCGCGGCGGCGCCACGTAGGGACGATAGAACTCCGCGGCGTCCTCGATGCCAGCCTTGAGCAGCTGGCGCGCTTCATCCGACTTCGCGAGAGTTTGGGCCAGCGGTATATTGGGCAGGTCGCGGTGTGGTTTGGATACGACCTGGAGCACGACGACCGCCTCACCGCTCTGGATCCCTTTATTCCACGTCGAGCGAATCGAATCCCATGTCCAGCAGCCGCCGGCGAGCTCTCCGCTCTCAGCCGCCAGGCGAATCTCCGATGTTCCTTTGTAACCGGCAACAAGTTGGATGGGTAGCGCCGTGGTCGCTGCAAGCATACGCGCGATATCATCGGGGGCGCCGCCGCCGATACCGCCGATCTTCACCGGCGTTTTGGCGGCCAGCCATCGCTCTACGCTGGTGATACCGCTTGCCTTAGTCAGGGCGCAAGCGCGGGTTTCCCTGATCGGCGATCCGAGAAATTCGTATTTCGTTGCCTCGAATTCGAGTCCGGGGCGCTTGAAGAGTTGATAGAGAAACCAGCCTCCATGAAAATGACCGATCGTCAAGCCATCCGGTTTTGCAACGTTATACATATGATTGGCGGCGATCAGGTGGCCGGCGCCCGGCATGTTTTCCACGACGACCGCGGGCTGTCCCGGGATATGTTTGCCGAAGTGGCGCGCCAGGTTGCGTGTGTAGGTGTCGAAGCCGCCGCCGGCCGAAGTGCCGACGATAATCCGGACGGTTTTCCCCTGATAAAAGGAGTCTTGAGCGAACGTCACTGCCGGAGCGTTTAGCAGGACACAAATCGTGATCAGAACTAACCGCCGGAATCGCAACACCATATTCGCCTCCCCTCATCGTCAAGCTGCGCGGAATCTATGGAAAACAAAACTTTGTGTCAAGGCTGATTGTTCTTCACAAGATGAACAGTTCGGTACTAGGAGTGATGGGTTGAACACCGAAGCGATGGGTTGAACACCGAAGCGTGGGTGCGCTCGAAGTGACTTACCGTAGCGATCATCAGAGCTGTCGGAGCTTGGCTTAACAGGACGAGTCCATTTCGAATCGCTCGGCAATCCGTCGTTTGACAGGGTAGTCGTACCGCTGTAAATTTTCATAAACGTGTTTATTAGAGCGGCGAGCGATCAAATGGAATCCGCACGAGACAGGGGCATGATCAAGCCCATTGCGCTTTCGGCGACTCACATGGAATGCCGCGATTTGCATGAATCCATGGCCGTGCTGACCGATCTTCTAGCCTTCGAAAAACTTGCCGAGAAGCCGGGTCAAGCGATACTCAAGCATCCAAACACGGATTGGCTGTTGGTGGTTCATGAGGCTGGCCCGGACGCGCCGACCAAGCAGATGCATAATCATTGGGGTGTGCGGGTGGCGACGACCGAAGAGGTGGACAGGGCCTATGAGTATCTGAACGCGCACAAGGCCGAGTACAAACTCGGCGCTATCGGCAAGCCGCTGTGGAATCACGGCTCGTACTCCTGCTACTTTATTGAGCCAGGAACCAACGGCTGGGAAATCGAGTCCTATGAAGCGGTCAACCGGAAAGAATCGGCCAAAGCAAAAGCAGGTGGGGTGCGCGGGCCGCACTGGACGAGTCCATTCCCGGAAGAGCGCTTCCCGGGCCGCGGCTACGTGCCTCAAGGATTTACTCATGGTACCCTGGTCGCCTGTGACATGAACGTCAATCGTAAATTTTACACCGAAGTGTTGGGACTGGAAGTTCATCAAGCCAACGACCATGTGATCTACGTCAAGCATCCGAACACTAAAACGTACATCGTCTGCGCCGAGCGCAAAGAGTTCAAAGTTTTCTCGCCGAACTTTCGCAATACTTTGACCGTCGAATCGAACGAAGCGGTCAAAGAGGCATATCGCCTGCTCTCGGAAGAGGGAGACAGTCTAGGTGTCACTGAGTTGTTCCCGTTGAATGAGAACGGCTCGTCAAATTTCTTCTTTTTTCGAGATCCCGGCACTAACTGCTGGGAAATTACCTCACACCTCTAGCTTATGATCGAAAAACCATTGGAGCAAATGGGGCTGCGCGAGCTTCGCGACATCGCCCGCCGGACCATGCCGGCCGAGGCTTGGCATCATTTCGACGGCGCCGCTGAAACCAAGGCGACGTTTCATCGAAATCCGCGTGCCTTCCGTCAATACATGTTCCGGCAAAGAATTTTCCACGACATTACCGATCCAGACGTTGGAATCGAGCTCTTTGGCCATAAGCTGCCGATCCCGGCGATTACTGCGCCGGTGGGTAGTTTCAGTCTGATTGGCAAAGACGCAGAACGGGAAGTCGCCGAAGGCACCGATCGGGTGGGCGCCATGATGTTTGTCAGCCAGGCGGCTAAATTCAATCCGCGGGACTGGCGCAACGCATCGAAGTCGCCGTTTGTCTTCATGGCGTACATGAACCGAGGCCGAGAAGAAGTTGCCGAATACGCCAAGCTCGCTCAGGACCTCGGCTTTGCTGCCGCGGGCATCACGATGGATACAGTGCGACCGGTTAAGATCGGCGATGAAGTGCCGTTGTCGACAAAGGACGGTAAGCCGAGGAAGGGACACAAGTCTTCGCCTAAAGACATCGAGTGGCTCAAGCAACAAGTATCATTGCCAGTGGTGGTCAAGGGTATCATGAGCGCGGAGGATGCTCATGACGCGGTCAACGCCGGCGCCGATGCCCTGGTCGTTTCCAATCACGGCGGCAGAATCCTAGATTTCAATCGCGCTGCATTGGAGGTGTTGCCTGAAGTGGTTGCCGCGGTCGGCGCCCAGGTGCCCGTGCTGCTCGACAGCGGAATTCGCAGCGGCGGCGACATCGTTAAAGCCATCGCTTTGGGCGCGAAAGCGGTTTTGGTCGGACGTCCCGTAGCCTGGGGTGTCGGCGCTTTCGGCGCTCGCGGGGTCGAGCGGGTTTTCGCGATCCTAGCAGAAGAAATGCAGCGGGTTCTGACGATGACCGGCGTTGCCTCCGTTGCTGACGTGACTCAATCGATATTGGTTGGCGATGATCTGGGCGGCAGGTGGAGGCGATGATTTGGCTATTTTGGGCGATCCTTCTTGTGATCGCAGTTGGGCTGATTTGGACTTACAACGGCTTAGTGGCGCTGCGGCATCAGATCGAGAATGCCTGGAAGCAGATCGATGTGCAGCTTAAACGGCGTTATGACTTGATTCCGAATCTTGTCGAAACCGTCAAGGGCTACATGCAACACGAGCAGGATACCTTGCAAAAAGTCATCGATGCGCGAAGCAGAGCCATGGCGTCGACCGGAGTTAAAGACAATGCTGAAGCACAAACTGCGTTAACCCAGTCACTGGGGCAAATTTTCGCGCTGATGGAAAATTATCCGGATCTGAAAGCGAACCAGAACGTCCTGCGCCTTCAGGAAGAATTGACCACCACTGAAAACCAAATTGCTTTTGCCCGGCAATACTATAACGATCTGGTCATGCGTTATAACATGAAACAGGAAGTGTTTCCGTCCAACCTGATTGCCGGCTTCTTCCGCTTTCAGCCGAGCGAGTTCTTCTCGGTTCCCGAAGCGGAACGAGCGGTGCCGCGCGTGAGCCTTAAACTCTCCCTCCTCTTTTAGGCCGGCAAACTGGATATCCTCAAGCCGCGAGATTTTGCTGAACGTCAAGCCCGCAATCGCCGGATCAGCGCGTTCATCGTGTTTTGCTTTTTGTTATTCTTTTTTCTCATAGGGCTGTCTATCGATTACCTCTACCTGGACGCATTTACTGCGCGCGGGCCTTCGTTTCCCATTGCTACAGTGATCGCGCTGGGTCTTTCGGCGACACTTGCATACACAGGTTACCGCGAGGGCAGCAAATTGATTCTGTCGTCGGTCGGCGCCGAACCGTTAGACATCCAAATACCCGAGCATCGCGAACTGCACAATGTGGTTACAGAGATGGCGCTGGCATCGGGCTGCCGGATGCCGAAAGTCTATGTCACGTACGATCCTGCGCCCAACGCATTTGCCACCGGGCGAGATCAGGAATCGGCGGCGATTTGCGTCACCGCTGGGCTGTTGATCTTGCTCGGTCGCGAGGAAACTCAAGGCGTGGTGGCCCATGAAATGGCGCATATCAAAAACAATGACACATTGGTCATGCTGCTGATCAGCGTCCTTTTCGGTGGTGTGGTTCTGCTCTCCGACTGGGCACAGCGCTCAATCTTTGGCGCGCGATCTCTGCGGCGCCCAAGCGCCCAGGCGTTCCTGGCGATTCCGGCGTTGCTGCTGATCGTCATCTCTCCTTTGATCTCGCGGCTCTTGGCAATGGCGGTGTCGCGGCAGCGCGAGTATTTGGCCGATGCCAGCGCCGTCGAATTCACCCGCAATCCACGGGGTCTGGCAATGGCTTTGGAAAAGATCCGCGATGCCGGGATACCGTTTCAGAAAGCGACGCGCGGCACCGCCCATCTTTTTTTCATCAACCCGTTGCGCCGGCGTATCGATGGTAGCGACGGGAAGCTCGCTGATCTATTGAGCAGCCATCCGCCGATCAATCGGCGGATTATGCTGCTGTATCAAATGGGAGCCTTGCCGCGATCTGCAGCGCAGTTCGGAGTTGAAGCCATCGATGCGCAAGGAGCGCGCTGAAGTGGTGCGTTGCCCGCAATGCGATGTGCCGATGAAGCCGGTCACTGCGCGCGCCAATCCGGGCTCGCTTATCGAACTGGATCAATGCGGCCAATGCGGCGGTATCTGGTGCGATAAATGGGAACTCTTTCCGATACAAGACGATGAAGCGGCGCGTCTGGAGCCCGCCGACCAGGAACTCCTCCAGGTGCCGCTGCCTTTAATGAAAAAAGAACTTTTTTGCTCACGCTGTACCGCCCGAATGTCGGCGGTCAAGGAACCTTCACTAGGAGCCGATGTTCAGTTTCAACGCTGTTTCAAGTGCGACGCGATCTGGCTTAATCGCGGGCAGTTTACGCGCTACAAGAACCACCAGGAAAAAGTTCGCGGCAAAAATATGGGTGCCAGGACAACAACCGGCAAGAAGCTGACCAAAACCGACGGTGATGAAAAATCCTGGGTGGTCACCGGCACCAAGGGGATGTTCGCATACCCGCCGGGCGAAGAAACCATTAAAACCGGCACCGATTCTTTGACTAACATTGTGGAGACCGTGCTGCAGAAACTCCTGCGGATGGTTTCCCGCACTTAGCAGATCGTTCTCGCCCTACACCTCTGCAATCAGATCGATCTCGACCAGCGCTCCCCGAGGTAGTTCCGTCACCGCCACCGTTGACCTGGCTGGCGTAGCCTTACCGAGATGCTCTGCATAAACTTCATTCATCGCGGCAAAGTCGGTCATGTGGCGCAAGAATACCGTTGCCTTGACCACTTGATCCATCGATGTTCCCGCTGCTTTCAAAACCGCTGCGAGGTTGGCAAAGACTTGGCGCGTCTGGGCGGCGGTGCCGCCCTCGATCATCTCGCCGCTGTCAGGGAGAATAGCGATTTGCCCGGCGGTGTAGACAAAACCGTGTGCTTTAATCGCCTGCGCATAAGGGCCGATTGCTTTTGGAGCTTCACTGGTTTGGACTATTTCTCGACTCATGATTGTCTCCTTATAACAATAGCGTGCCGAGTGCACGCGATGTAATCTTGATCGAGGCAAGCAATGTTCAATTCGCTTCCTTGCAGTTGCTGAGAGCTTGGTGTTTCACTAATCCCATGAGATTGATTACCGCCCATCGGATACTGATCGCCACCTCGATCATCTTCTTCTTCGGCTTTTCATTTTGGCAGTTGTCGCGATATCTACAATCCGGCGACGGCTGGGCACTGTTTCAGGCGGCCGGCTATTTTCTGGCCGCAATCGCTTTTGCCATCTATTTCATGAATATCAAACGATGGTACAGATAGTTTTTTATTATCCGCATGGAACCGACTTCGTTTCTAGTCACGGTCAGTGAAGAAGAAATCCGCCGCGAGCGCCGAAAGGCTCGAGAGCTGCGTGCCAGCCAGTGGTGGAAGCGCAAGCGAGCCCTTGGCCTCTGCCACCATTGCGGCGGCAAATTCCCGGCGGCAATTTTGACCATGGATCATCTTGTGCCGATCATTCGAGGTGGTAAATCCACCAAAGGCAATCTTGTGCCTAGTTGCAAAAAATGCAATTCCGAACGCCAACACCGGCTGCCGTTCGAAGAAACTCCCCGGTAGAATATTATCGTCATTCTTCAATGCGCTGTGCGTTTTCTCCTACGTTGCCCTGCCTGTGAAGCTGAAATTTGTCCGCGGTCCCGACCGCATAGGAAACGCCAGAGTCGCTTGCCAGCTCATTTGGCTTCGAATAGTATCGCTTGTCTGGAGGCATCCCATGGGAACCGTGACATTTTTGGTTAGGACAATGTCCGATACGGTGGAGACCGACATTCAACGGGTTCTCACAATCACCACGGAGATTCTGCCCAGGTATGGACTTCACCCGCTGCCGTTTGAAAGGCTGCGTAAGATTGCCGACGGCCCTTTCGATTTATTTTTGATCCCTTTGGTTTTCGCCGATGAGTACAAAGCGGACGCCAACATAATCTTCAATGAAAAAAAACGCCTGGAGATACGCACCCAGGCGCTGGAGATCGCCCGGAAACACAGCTTCGACACCAAACCTCCGAATTTCGTTCCCGGAATTGAGGAATCGCTGAAAAGTACTCAGGGCGCCGGGCTGCGCAATGTGCTATTGACCACGGGTGGACGAAGATATCAACATCACGCGATGGAGACTTTCGGCATTGGCAAATACTTCGCTGAAATCGTTGATCGCGACGAGACCTACTATGCGAAAGAACAGGGGCTGTACTATCTGTTCAGAGAGCACAAGCTGCCGAGCTTAAGACTTGTCTTACTCACTGGAACTGCATCCTATATTCGCGCGGGGAACAATGTGGGTGGGTGTAAAGTCGCGGGCAATCATCTCGAAGTCGTCACGATTGCGCTCTCCAATGGATACTCCTACAACGATGAAGAGACCTTGATGGCTGCCAAACCGAACATGCTGATTCACAGTCAGGACCAGCTCGTGCCGCTATTGAAAGAGAGCAGGCTTTTGCCTGAGGCATAGCAGATAATTTTCGCTCCAGGGCGGCTTGGAGGCACAAACTTTTTGCTTTACCTCAATGGCTTTTCGATTATTCCGGATGATCAATCACCAACGACGCCGGAACTGATTAACGTCTCTGACGGCTGGTGGTATTGAAGGAGACACGATGTTCGATCTTTTGCTCAAGGGTGGAAGAGTTTATGACGGTTCCGGCATGCCCAGCTTCACTGCCGATGTCGCGGTGGCGGGAGGAAAGATCGCCGCAATCGGCCGTCTCAATGGTACGGCCAAACGTACCTTGAATGTCGAAGGCCTGGCGGTGACGCCTGGATTCATCGATCCGCACACGCATCTCGACGCGCAGTTGCTCTGGGATCCTTTAGGTACTTCGTCGTGTTTTCATGGCGTGACTTCGTCGGTGGTGGGAAATTGCGGTCTGAGCCTGGCGCCATGCAAGCCGGAGGGCCGCGAGGCGGTGATCAAAAGTTTCGTTCGCGTCGAAGCTATTAGCCGCAGAGTTCTCGAAGAGGGAATCGACTGGAAGTGGGTATCCACCGACGAATACCTGGATGTGCTTGGCACCCGTCTGGGTATCAATGTCGCGGCGCTGATCGGCCACATCGCCGTGCGTCACTACGTGATGGGAGAAGACGCGGTTGAGCGTGAAGCGAGACCGGAAGAAATCGCCCAGATGCAGCAGTTGGTGCGCAAGGGCATGGCTGCGGGCGCCGTCGGCTTTTCAACCAATCAGAACCCCCGCCACATGCGCGAAGACGGCAAGCCTGTAGCTAGCCGGGTAGCCTCCAATCAAGAGCTCTTGGCCTTGCTCGAAGTTCTTGGAGATATGAATACCGGCGTGATTCAGTTGAGCGGGGGCGGTGTGGACGCTCGTGGACGAATTGCCTATGCATCCGACCTGGCGCGCGCTACCGGCCGGCCGGTGTTGTGGCAGAGCATTAGCCATAGTTGGACGCGGCCCGATCACTGGAAAGGCATGCTTGAATCCACTGCCAAAGTTTTCCGTGACGAGGGATTGCCGATCTTTGCCATGACTCAGGCCAAACCGTTCGAGAACCGCTATACCCTGCTCGATGCGCAATGCTTCGATGAGTTTCCTACTTGGCGCGCCGCGATGTTTATGCCGGCGGAGGAGAGGCAGAAGATTTTTGCCGACCCCGAAGCGCGGCAAAAAATGCGCGCCGAGGTAAACTCGCCGGAGCCATCGGTTTTCCCCAAGCGTTGGGACGTCATCTATGTCGATGAAGCGAAACTGCCGAAGAATAAAACTCTACAGGGCCGAACTCTCGAGGAGATTGCGCGGAGCAAGGGAAAAGATCCCATGGATGTGTTCCTCGACATCGCCTTGGAAGAGAATCTCGAAACCCGTTTCTCGCACGTGACCACGCAAGGAGATCCCAAAGCGGTCTGTGAGATCCTCAAAAATCCGTTTGTCATCGTCGGCCAATCCGACGCCGGCGCGCACATGGGCTATGACGCCAGGTTCGGCTACTGCACGACCTTTTTGGGTCGCTGGGTGCGCGACAACGGGATTATGAGCTTGGAGGAAGCGGTCTCGAAGCTGACCTTTCATGTCGCGTCGATATTCGGCCTGCGCGACCGGGGTCTTTTGAGAGCGGGACTCGCAGCCGACATCGCGGTGTTCGATCCCAAGACCGTCAACACAGTCGCCCCTGAGTACGTCCAAGATCTACCAGGCAACGAGCGGCGAATGATCCAACGCGCAACCGGAGTGCATCACACGGTGGTCAATGGAGAAGTGGTGATCGAGAACGGCGCGGCCACAGGCGCCTATCCCGGACAAGTATTGCGCAACACCCCGCCGCCACGGGATTGATTATTTGCTCGGCTGATGGACAACTCGCCGGCTGCGTAAAGCGCTTTTGTCGCGATTCTCGCACCGGAAAAGGTTTCGTTTAGCTGCTCGGCGATGGCCGGATCAAAATTGATGGAGATTTTGCAAACTTTTCTCAACGCTCGAGTTGCGGTGAAGGTCGGCGACATCACCAAAGAACAGGTAAACGCGATCGTCAATGCCGCCAATGGCACTTTGATGGGTGGCGGCGGCGTCGATGGCGCAATTCACCGAGCGGGCGGTCCAGAGATCTTGAAACAATGTAAAGAAATCCGAAAGAAAGAATTTCCCGAAGGGCTGCCCACCGGAGAGGCTGTCATTACCACGGCCGGCAGAATGCCTGCTAAGCATGTCATTCATACGGTAGGTCCGGTTTACGGAAGAGGAGGCGGTGACAAGGCAGAATTGCTGGCGTCATGTTACCGAAATTGTCTCCGCCTAGCCGTAGAGCACGGACTCAAGACAATCGCCTTCCCCGCGGTGTCCACCGGTATCTATGGTTATCCGCTCAGTGAAGCAGCCAAAGTGTCATCCGAGACGATTGAAAAATTTCTCGGATCTAATGCTTCGATCGATGAAGTTCGACTAGTTTTTTTTAGCGCGAATGATGCCGACGCGTTTTTGAAAAACCAGGCTTTTACCAACTAGGCGTCCAGATCGCAGTGCTTTCCTTCCGCTGATGCGCGGTTGACACAGCGCCATCATTTCACCTGTGTTGCAGCAACGTTTAGAACATGAGATAGGAAAATCTAATTTAACCTAGCAAGGAATTTGTATGACTTCATTCCAGCGCAGACCGGTCGAGAATGTTCTCTCTGCCAAATCAGTAGCCATTGTCGGCGCATCACCAAAAGGGCGTTGGCCGATGGGAATTTTGCGCAATCTAAAGAAAGCTTACAAGGGGAAAATCTCTTTGATCAATCCGAATTATCAGGAGATCGAAAACCATCCTTGTTATCCGAACCTCGCGGCGCTGCCCGACGTTCCCGAGGAACTGCTGATTTTGATTCCGACCCGAGCCGTGTTGGGCACTTTAGAAGAGGCGGCCAAACTCGGCACCAAATCAGCGACGATCTATACTGCAGGATTTGGCGAAGGCGACGATCCCATGGGCAAGGAACGCGCCCATGCGATGAAGGAATTGTGTGAGCGCACCGGTTTTGTCATTTGCGGGCCAAATTGCATGGGCTCGTACTCTTTATCCGAAGGCCTCTGGACGTTTCCTACCTCGACGCCATTGCTAAAGAAAGGTCCTGTGGGTCTGATTTTTCAGAGCGGCGGCTCACTGGGTAATTGGATTAAGGGCGCGACCGAGCGCGGCATTGGTTTTAGCTACGCGGTTTCCAGCGGCAATGAAATCAGCCTCGACCTTGTGGATTATCTTTCGTTTATGGTGGACGATCCGGGGACCAAAGTTATCCTGCTGATGGCCGAGGGCATCCGCCGCCCCAACGAATTCATGGCGGTTGCGCGTGAGGCTCTCAACAAGAACAAGCCGATTCTCGTTGTCAAGCTTGGGCGCTCGGAAATGGGCAAACGGCAGGCGATTTCGCACACGGGAGCATTGGCTGGAGCCGATGAAGTATTTGACGCGGTGTGCAACCGGCTTGGCCTGATACGGTGCCTGACTCTGGAAGATCTAACGGAGATGACCTTAGCCTTCATGGCCGGCCGTTATCCGCGCGGAAGTTGCGCCGCGATCGTGGTCAACTCGGGGGGGATGAAAGGCCTGATCTGCGATCACGCCGAAGAACTGAACACCAATCTAGCTCAATTGAGTGACAAGACTAAAGAGGCTGTGCGCCCGCTGATCCCGCCGGAGCTGACCGTCGAAAATCCGCTGGAATGCGGTGTTGCCGGGTTTGGCGATGAGCAGGGCTTCATCAATATCGTGAAGCTGCATGCCGAGGATGACGGTGTCGATTTACTTGCGATTCACGGCGAGTTGCCGCGCTTTCCTGAAAAAAGGGAAGCGACCTTGTTCAAAAATCTTGCCGCCGCGACTGATAAGCCAATCCTCGCTTTTGCCCGCTCGACCTACAGCTGTAGCGACGAGAGCCGAATCTTTCAGGAGCAAGCTGGGATTCCATTTCTGCAGGCGATCAAGCCGACACTGCGAGCGCTCGCTGGCTTGGGTTTATACGGCGAACGCAAACGGCTAGGTGTCCCGACTCTGCCGGACGCTAACGGCAAACCGGAAGACCTGAAGGGCGACAAATTCAATGCGCTGTTGCAGAGCCGCGGCATCGGCTTGCCGAAGCAGTTTCTTGTTGGGACCGCAGCCGAAGCGGGATTGAAGTCAAAAGAGATTGGCTTTCCGGTGGCGTTGAAGTTGGTCGCAGCGGAGATCGTCCATAAGACTGAATCCGGTGCCGTGGTATTGGGTCTAAAGACTGCCGAGGAAGTGGTTGCTGAGGGACAGAAGCTTCTATCCAAAACGCTAGGCAAAGGCCATCTGCTAATTCAGGAAATGGTGCAGGGCACGGAGGTGCTGCTGGGAGCGCGCACGGATCCGCAATACGGTCCGTTTTTGATGGTCGGGCTCGGCGGCATTCTCGTCGAAGTGCTGAAAGATGTGGCGATTCGCCTGCTGCCGGTCGATGAAGGAGAAGCGCGCCGGATGTTGCAAGAGCTTCGCGGCTTCAAAGTGCTCCAGGGTGTTCGCGGGCAAGGCCCGCGGGACGCTGACGCGCTGGTTAAAGCGATGGTCGGCTTGTCGGATATTTTTGCCGCGCATCGCAATCATCTAACGGATCTAGAAATCAATCCTTTGATGGTGCGGGCGCAGGGTCGCGGCGTAGCCGCGGTGGACGTGCGCTTGGCATACAAGTAAAATCCTCAATCATTAATGAGCTTATTGGGAAGTTCGTCGCGGTCGTCCGCCTGGCGCGGAAAGTGAGTTGCTAGGATATCGCCGCACCGCTTCACCGCTTTGCAAAAAGCATCGCCGGCGTGGCGTGACTTCAAACCCGCGGTGACAATCTCGACGACTTCATCCCAAGTGCCTGGCGGAACTTTTTCGTTGATACCACGGTCCGCCAGAACTTCGACTCGATGCTCCAATAATGACACCAGGATTAAAATGCCGGTATGGTCGCGTGTGTAATGGAGGCCGTGCTCGGTGAATGCAGCCATACAACGATCGTTTACAGCTTCCTCGACGCGACTTCGCGAAGCTAGGCGGCGCTTCACTGCAGGAATGCGGGCGATCAAAAAGCCGACAGTGGCGCCGATTACCGGCCACAAATTGAGACCATAGGATCCCCAGGGATCATGCCAGAGCCAGCCCAAAAGCATCCCAAGAAAAAGCCCGGTGACTACGCCAAACAGTTCGATCTCAGTGTAACGCGCGCTGGACGTGACAACCATCGGCACAATTTCGCCGGAAGTCTTGGACTCCGCCGCGATCACCGCCTGGTGAACGCGTTCTTGCTCCGCTTCAGTAAGAAATTTGTCTGGGCGCATCCATCACCAACTGCCGGAAGCTCCGCCACCGCCAAAGCCGCCGCCACCGCCACCGAAACCGCCGCCACCAAAGCCTCCGCCGCCGCCGAATCCACCCCCGCCGAAACCACCGCCACCCCAGAAAATCGGCGGATAGTGCCTGCCGCGGGTCGCCCATATGCCTTTCCTTCGGCGGTTTGAATTAGAGGCCATCGACATGACGGCTATAAGCCCCAAGAGCAGTACCAAGCCAGTGAGTGAACCGAACCCTGATCCCGATGGATTGGCGGGTTTCTGCCGGGCGGTCTCCGGAAGCGGTTCCCTCTTGATCACTCTCAGCACAGCGTCGATACCTGCGACAATGCCGCTCGAGAAATCACCGGCGCGGAAACGTGGAATGATGTACTGACTGATGATTTGGTTCGCTACGGCATCGGGCAAAATGCCTTCCAGGCCGTATCCGACCTCCAGGCGCAAACGCCGATCCTTCGGCACGACTATCAGAATGACACCGTTGTCGAAGCCTTTCTTGCCGATTTTCCAACTCTCGGCAACGCGGATACTGAAGTCTTCGAGCGAGTCACCCTCTAACGAGGGTACTGTTAAAATCGCCACCTGGTGACCCGTGTCCCGCTCAAATTGCGCAAGTTGATCCTCCAACTTGCGAGTTTGATCCGTTGTAATAACTTTGGCGTAATCGTTCACGCGCCCGCGCAGCGACGGCACATCCAGAGGATAAGCCGGAGCCGATAGCAGGCAAAGCAGGAGGACGCAAAAAGCAACACCACGCTGCGCCGAGACGTGACGGCGCAGCGCAATCCGGGCATGAGGAGATTCGCGCAAGGTATTGATCGCCCTGACGGCTAGAATTTTACCTGTGGCGGCCTCTGCGAGGCTTCATCGGCGCTGAACGACGGCCGAACTTCTAAGCCCAAGAACTTTGCCGTGAGATTAGTTGGAAACGAGCGCACAGTAGTGTTGTACTGAGCCACTCGTTCGACATAGCGCTTGCGAGCTACTGCAATCCGGTTTTCGGTGCCTTCCAGCTGTGCTTGCAAGTTTTGGAAATTTTGATTTGCCTTCAGCTCCGGATATCGTTCCACCACCACGAGCAAACGGGATAAAGCGCTGGAGAGCTGGCTCTGTGCCTGCTCAAACTTTTTAAATGCTTCAGGATTGTTGAGCGATTCGGGATCGATCTTGGTTGCCGTTGCATTACTGCGGGCTTCGATCACCTGTGTCAGGGTTTCCTGTTCAAACTTCGCCGCGCCTTTAACCGTCGCGACTAAGTTAGGCACGAGATCGGCGCGACGCTGGTACTGATTCTGAACTTCTCCCCAGGCGCCTTTCACTTCTTCATCCAGGCTCTGGAGGGTGTTATAACCGCACCCGGTCGCAGTTAGTATTAAAACGACCACATACGGGCGAAGAAAGTACCAGCCTGGTGTATGAATATGCATTTAGGTCCTTTCGTGAGTCAGAAAATCTAGACTTCACAATGGCAAACAGCAGGAGGGGCATCAAGAGGCTGGCGGACCGGGATAGACGAATGTTAAAAAAAAGAGCCCCTCGTCAGAGGGGCTCTTTGAAGTGCGCGAACAAGCTACCTAGAGGTTCGGATCTAGATCTCCTGCGCACCCACTTTGGGGCGCCACTTGTCGAAGCGCCGCTCGACTCGGGTAAGTACCTCCATACCGATCATACCGGTCAAAGCGAAGATCAGCACACCGACGAAGACCTTATCGGTCTGGAAAGTAGCGCCGGCTACCGTGATCATGAAACCAATGCCTGCGGTAGCCGCGTAAAGCTCGCCGACCATGACCCCGACGATGGCCCGACCCAGCCCAAGTCGCATGCCGGTAAGTATAAATGGGATTGTCGAAGGCAGCACCACCGTCTTGAAGAGCAGCCACTCCGACGCGCCAAAGCTCCGCGCCGCAGTGAGAAGGTTATACGGCGTGGTTTTGACTCCATCGCGGGTATTGATCAAGATCGGGAAAACGGCGCCGAGAAAGATGATGCCGACCTTCGAAAGTATGCCGATGCCTAACCAGATAATCACCAGAGGCAAAAGCGCCACGCGGGGCGTCGCGTTCATGGCGTTGATGAAAGGGTCGAAGATGTAGCTCGCCCTCTTATACCAGCCGACCATGATACCAAATGGGACGGCGACCAGAGCTGAGAGAAGATATCCCCAGAAGAGCTCGATACCGCTGACATAGAGATCGTTGTATATCTCGCCAGAGGAAAACATGTCGATAGCGGCCTTGAAGATCAGCGAAGGCGCGCTCATAAACATGGGATTGATCAATTGAAAAACATTTCCAACGAGTTCCCAGGCCAGTAAGAAGGTCACCACACCTGCTGTGCCAAGGATTTTCTGCTCATTATTTAAATAGAACTTGTAGAATTTCGACGCTTCGGCAACCCTTACGTCAAGCAATAGTTCTTCAGCCGATTGATCAGCCATGGTTTCTATCCTTTCGCGGTTTATGGGTCACGGTTTCCTTGACTACTTCAGAGGCGGAGTCGGGTTTGTCAGTGTGGCTGGCGCCGATCAGGCTGTTGAGGACCTTCACGAAGGTTGGTCCGGCTGACTGAAGTTCTTCCAAGTGGTGCAGCGAAAGCTTCTCCAGAAATTCCTCTCCATCGTGGGTTAGCTTGACCAACACCTGTCGCCGGTCGTTGGTCGAGCGCAATCGACATAAGAAGTTTCGGTCTACCAGCCGGTCTACCAGCTCGACCGTGCTATGGTGCTGCAGCTGCATTCTTTCGGCTAGTACTCCAATTGTCGGACTTGCACCGTGCGGTAATCCCCTAATAGCCAAGAGCAACTGGTGTTGCTGCGGCTCGATACCCGCTTGGCGCGCGGCATTTTCGCTAAATCTGAGGAACCTACGTATTTGGTAACGTAGTTCGGCCATTGATTTGAAGTCGGGCACCGGTCACCATCATCAAACAATATCGTGTCACGATACTATCGTATTACGATGTATATTTAACTGTCGAGCCGTTGTCAACTACGTCTTAAAATTTTTTGGCATTGGTTGTCTCAGGAGTTAGGAGAGGTGTCTTCGTGGCCCGATATTGTTGACTTTGGCCGGAATCTCCGCTAGAAACACGATTCGGGAAAAACCATGAAATATGCAGTAATTAAAACTGGTGGAAAGCAGTACCGGGTTTCTGAAGGGGATCTCGTAAGAATCGAGAAGCTTACCGGCGAGGTAGGCGAAAAGATAACCCTGGCTGAGGTTTTATTCATCGGCGGTAATGGCGATGCCAAAATCGGCTCGCCGTTGGTGGAGAACGCCTCTGTAACCGGCGAGATTGTCAGCCAGGCCAAAGCGAAGAAGGTGCTGGTTTTTAAGAAGAAAAGGCGTAAGAGCTATAGTCGTCAACGAGGTCATCGGCAACACCAGACTACTCTCAAGATCACCGGAATTGATGGTTAGAAAATAGGAACGGATATGGCACATAAAAAAGCTGGCGGGAGCTCCCGTAACGGGCGCGACAGTAAGGGACAACGGCGCGGCGTAAAAGTCTTTGGCGGTGAAACTGTGCGCGCAGGTAATATTATCATCCGCCAACTTGGGACGCGCATTCACCCCGGCCGAAACGTGGGCATGGGTCGTGACTTCACTCTATTTGCGCTAATCGATGGCGTGGTGAACTTCGACCGATTGGATCGGTCGCGCAAACGAGTAAACGTGCTGCCTGCTCAGTAGGAATTCGCCTGCCTTGACTCTAAAGCCCCGAAAGGGGCTTTTTTTTTGGCCGATAATATCAGCGTGGCGCGGCGACTTGAGAATGGGTAAAGTATTCGAAAAACATACGTGATCCAGTAATCTATTCTACGCCTCTATGCCGCGCCTGGTCGGCGCCTGCAGCTCACGTATATTCAGGTCATGAAATTCATAGACGAGACAAAGATACGGGTCATTGGCGGCGATGGTGGACGCGGTTGCGTCAGCTTTCATCGCGAGAAGTTCATTAGCCGCGGCGGACCCGACGGTGGCAATGGCGGAGCCGGTGGCCATGTCATCGCGATGGCGGATGCACAGCTCACGACCTTGCTGGATCTCCGCTATCACAAAGAGTGTAAGGCCGGTCGCGGCCAGCACGGAATGGGCAGCGATTGTCATGGGCGTCGCGGCGAGGACTTCATCGTTAAAGTTCCGGTGGGAACGATCGTTCGCGACGCCAGGACCGGCGAGACGATCGGCGATCTGGATAAGGCCGGCGACCGTGTTGTGCTCGCCGCCGGCGGGCGAGGCGGCAAAGGCAATGCGCACTTCGTTTCATCGACCAACCGTAGCCCGAGGTTTGCTCAGCCAGGCGAACCTGGTGAAGATCGCGAATTGGAAATTGAATTGCGTCTGTTGGCCGACGTTGGAATTATCGGCATCCCCAACGCCGGTAAGTCGACTTTGATCTCGGTTATTTCCGCAGTGCGGCCGAAAATTGCCGACTACCCCTTTACCACCCTGGTCCCTAATCTTGGAGTAGTCAGCTACGATGAGGGAAAAAGCTTCGTAGTGGCCGATATTCCAGGGTTGATTGAAGGCGCGCACCAGGGACATGGCTTGGGAGACAAATTTTTGAGGCATGTAACACGCACAAGTGTGCTAATTCATCTGCTCGATGCTTCGAGGATCGATCCGAAGGATCCGCTGGCCGACTGGTCCACCATCAATCGGGAATTAGCGCTTTTCGATGAGGAGTTGGGCACAAAGCCGCAAATCGTCGTTGCCAACAAGATAGATATTCCCGAGGCGAGGGAGAACGCAATGGTTCTCGAAAAAAACTTGCCGGACTCTTATCGGCCACTGCATTTGATCTCGGCGGTGACCGGTGAGGGGGTTAGGGCGCTGGTGCAAAAGGTTGGCATGCAGCTGGAGCGAGCCAAACGCGTTAAGGAAGAAGAAGCCGGTGACGCAGCGCGATCATAAGAAATCAATTTTGCGCCGGGCGCGCCGCGTTGTGATCAAGATCGGCAGCCAGATTCTTTCTTCCTCAACCGGCATAGAGGAAGCCCGGCTTGAGGCCCTGGTATTTGAGCTGGCGGCGCTGCACGATCAAGGCAAAGAAATCGTCGTGGTCAGTTCCGGCGCGGTGGCAGCCGGCATGACTCGACTCGGTCGTAGAGAGCGGCCGCAGAGCATTCCCGAAAAACAGGCGCTCGCGGCTGTCGGCCAAATCAGATTGATGGCGCTATACGAGCGCGCCTTTGCCAAGTTCGGCAAGAACGTCGCGCAGGTTCTGCTCACCCACGAAGATCTTGCCAACCGCCAACGTTATCTTAACGCCAAACATACCTTTCAGATGTTGCTGGCATCGTCGATCATTTCGATCGTCAATGAAAACGATACCGTTGCCATCGAGGAAATGAAGTTTGGCGACAATGACCATCTCTCGGCGCTGGTGGCGACTCTGCTGGAAGCCGATCTATTGCTGATTTTAAGCGACGTCGCAGGCGTCTACGACCGCGATCCGCGTCTAGACTCAAATGCGATTATCGTTCCGCTGATTCAAGACATCAAAGAAATTAGATTAAAAGTGATCGGCTCTAGCCGAAGTATCTTTGGTACCGGCGGCATGGCGACCAAAATCGCCGCCGCCGAAGAAGCAGCTGCGGCCGGCATCCCCACTGTGATAACCAGCGGACTGGTGGCGGGTACGATTCCGCGCGTGTTCGATCGCAATGAAGAAGTCGGAACCCTAATACTTCCGGATACTAACCGGTTGACCAATCGCAAACATTGGATCGCGTTCAACCTAAAGCCCGCAGGTGAGGTGGTTGTGGATTCGGGAGCTCACGAAGCTCTGGTGCGAAAGAAAACCAGTCTGCTGCCTTCCGGAGTGAGAGAGGTGCGCGGCTCTTTTGGGGTTGGTGAGTGCGTACGCTGCTTGGATGTGGATGGGCGGGAGTTTGCCCGCGGTTTGATCAACTATAGCGCGCTGGAGTTGAATCAAATCAAAGGATTGCATACAAGCAGGATTGAACAAGCTCTCGGCTACAAGCCATTCGACGAGATTATCCACCGCGACGATTTGGTGTTGCTGTGAACATAGACAAATTGCCGGACGCATCATTCACCGAACAAGCGATTCAGCTGGGCAGGCAAGCCAAGGCTGCGGCGCGTCGCCTCGCGGTGCTTTCTTCCGAAGATAAGAATCAGGCCCTGCAACTCATGGCCGACGGGCTCGAGGCTCAAAGCGCTTTTTTAATCGATGAAAATCAGAATGATCTAAATGCTGCAAAGAAAGCAGGGATCACCGGCGCGGTTCTGGATCGAATTGCGCTGACTTCGAGCCACGTACAATCGATGGCCAAAGGTCTGCGCGAAATTGCGGCGTTGCCGGATCCGGTGCGCGAAATAGTTAAGATGTCGCGCCGCCCCAACGGCTTGCAAGTCGGAAAGATGCGCATTCCTTTGGGCGTCATCGGGATCATCTACGAGGCCCGCCCCAATGTAACCGCCGACGCTGCGGCGCTGTGTTTGAAGTCCGGCAACGCGGTTATCCTGAGAGGTGGAAGCGAGGCGCACCATTCAAACCAGGCAATTGGCAAGGTGCTGCAAGCCGCATGCGCCGAAACGACGGTGCCGCAACATGCGATCCAGGTTGTCCAATCCACAGATCGTGCGTTGGTTCACGAGATGCTGCAATTGGAATCTTACATCGATCTGATTATCCCGCGTGGTGGCGAGGAACTGATTCGCGCGGTTGTCGCCAACTCCAAGGTGCCGGTCATCAAACATTACAAAGGCGTTTGTCACGTCTATGTTGATGTCGATGCCGAGCTCGAAATGGCCGAACGGATTTGCCTGAACGCCAAGATTCAAAGGCCGTCAGTTTGTAACGCTATGGAGACCCTGCTGGTGCACGAAGTAATCGCGTCAGAATTTCTGCCGCCGCTTATCGCTAAATACCGGGACGCCGGGGTAGAGATTCGCGGCTGTGACAAAACCTGTGCGCTGGTTCCCGGCATCAAAAAGGCTAACGAGGAGGACTGGACGACTGAGTACCTCGATCTAATTCTTGCGGTTCGAGTGGTCAAAGACATCGACCAGGCGATCGCTCATATCGAACAGTACGGCTCGGAACACACCGAATCCATCATTACGACGGATTATCGAAGATCCAAAGAGTTTATCGAGCGGGTCAACTCTTCGGCCGTGATGGTCAATGCCTCGACCCGCTTCAATGATGGCGGAGAGCTTGGACTCGGCGCCGAGATTGGCATCAGTACGAGCAAGATTCATGCGTTCGGTCCGATGGGTTTAGAGGAACTGACGACAACCAAGTTTATTGTATTCGGCGACGGACAGGTTCGCGAATGAATATCATCCACTTGCCTAGTTCCGCGCTAAATGGATTCTTGGAAGTCAGTCACCGATACGCCTTTATTTGCCAAATCCTTGCGCGGTTTGTAGATTTGATTCCTTCGGTCGGTTCCGGGAAAGGCGATATCGAATTTCCATGAGGATCGGCCTCTTCGGCGGCACCTTCGATCCGATCCATTGGGGCCATCTGCGGAGCGCGGAGGAGGTCAGAGAAGCCTTCGATCTCGACCGCGTTTATTTTATTCCTGCTTCGATTCCACCGCACAAGAGAGGGCAAACCCGGACTCCAGCGCGCGATCGGCTCGAGATGGTCCGTTTGGGCGTGGCCAAAAATTCCCGCTTCACGGTTTCGACCGTCGAGATTGCAAGACCGGGCGTTTCGTACTCGATCGACACGATTCGTCATTTCGCGGAAAATCAATGCAAGGGTGCCGCGCTCTATTTTATTATCGGCCTGGATGCATTTGCCGAGATCGGCACCTGGAAGAATTTCGCGCAGATTTTTCCTCTCTGTAATTTTATTGTAACGTCGCGACCAGGCAACGGTTATGCCAGTCCGCTACGGGGAACTTCCATTGCCGTGCGTAGGCTGTTTTGTTATGATTTTAAGAGAAAGATCTACACGCATAGGTGTGGTACGTCGCTGCATTTTTTAAAACTCACTGACTTTGCCGTTTCAGCATCGGATATTCGAGAACGGGTACGGCGCGGTAAATCAATCCGCTATCTGATGCCTTCCAGCGTCGAGGCTTACATCAAAAATCACGGGCTCTACAAAAGAAAAAATGAACAAGCCGGCCGAGAAAAGCGCCATTGAAAGAGCCCTGACGCTGATTGGCGCCGCATTGGATAAGAAGGCATCGCAACTTGTCCTGTTAGAGGTCCGAGACTTCACTTCGATCGCAGATTATTTCATTATTTGTTCAGGCCGATCCGACAGGCAGGTCCAAAGCATTGCCCAGGGAATTCAAGAGGCCGCGCGTGAAGCGGAGATTGCCGTTATTTCGATCGAGGGTACAAGCCGAGGCCATTGGGTGTTAATGGATTTCGCCGACGTGATCGTTCATGTTTTCTATCAACCTGTGCGCGAGTTCTATGACCTGGACGGACTCTGGGCCGACGCGCCGAAGGTTCCGTTGCCCGAGCCGTACTCAACTCTGGTTCAGCAATTTCAAATCGCCGCCGAGCAGCATCCATAACTCTTCGAAGCTCGCCCTGCTTGTCAGTCGCGATCACGAGCAGTAGCAGGTTAGAATGAAAGGAAACAATTGTGGCGACCAATCAGCCCGTTATTCTCGTCGTGCTGGACGGCTTTGGAATTAATCCAAAGAAAGAAGGAAACGCGATCGCCAACGCGTCGATGCCCAACATGGACTCGTTGTTACACAACTATCCAACCTCGAGCCTGTCAATGTCCGGTTTGGACGTGGGGCTTCCCGACGGCCAGATGGGCAATTCCGAAGTGGGTCACATGATTCTCGGCGCCGGCCGGATCGTTTATCAGGACCTTACGCTAATTCACAAGGACATCGACGAAGGCAATTTCGACAAGAACCCGATCATTTTGAATGCCTTGAGAACGACCAAAGCCGCAGGTGGCCGGCTCCACCTGATGGGGCTTCTCGGCGACGGCGGTGTTCACAGCCACCAGCGCCATATGGAAGCGTTAATCGAGATGGCCCAACGCGAAAAGGCCGCACCCGTGTATCTGCATCTGTTTCTTGACGGACGCGACACACCGCCCAACAGCGCCGAGCAGTTCATTCTTGATCTGAATGAGAAGTTGAAAGCATGGCCGGATGTAAAGATCGCCACCCTCATTGGCCGTTATTATGCGATGGATCGGGATAAACGTTGGGACCGGGTAGAAAAGGCTTATCTCTGTCTTACCGAAGGCGACGGCAAGCTCGCGGATTCGCCGCTGGACGCTATTCGTAACAGCTACAAAGAGGGCGTGACCGATGAATTCGCTCTACCCACGGCGATCCGGAGCGCAGTTCCGGAAGGACTGATCAGGGACGGCGACGGCGTTATATTCTTCAATTTCCGCGCCGATCGCGCACGTGAGCTCACCCGGGCGCTGATCGATGCTGATTTCAAGGAATTCCCCCGCACGCGCCCTCTGAAACTGGTGACGTACACAACCATGACCCAATACGACGAGACGTTCAGGGTGCCGGTAGCGTATCCACCCCGAGAATTGCGAAAGATTCTCGGCGAGGTTGCCAGCCAGCACGGGCTCAAGCAGCTACGGATCGCCGAAACAGAGAAATACGCCCACGTGACGTACTTCTTCAATGGCGGCGAAGAAAAAGAATTCCCCGGCGAACAACGCATTCTGATTCCCTCGCCGAAAGATGTCCCGACGTATGAGTTTAAACCTGAGATGAGTGCCCGTCAGGTTACTGAGGCTCTGGTGAAGAAGTTTTCCGAGGAACATATCAACCTAGTGATTGCCAATTTTGCCAATGCCGATATGGTAGGACACACCGGTAATTTCGAGGCTTCGGTAAAAGCCTGCGAGGTCATCGACGAATGCCTCGGTAAAGTAGTGGACGCGGCGCTGAGCCAGAAGGGGAGAGTCGTTATCACCGCAGATCACGGCAACATCGAGCAGCTAATCGACTACGATACAGGGATGCCGCACACCGCTCACACGATCAACCGGGTGCCGGTTATCCTAGTCGATGAGGAACGCAAACGAAGTCGTCTCAAGGAAGGAACGGCGATCGACGTAGCGCCTACAGTGTTGCAGCTCCTTGAACTGCCCCAACCTTCAGAAATGACCGGTCAATCGCTGATCATTGATACTTAACAGGATTTCAAGCGCTGCTCTCACGACGGTCTTGCCTGATTACGAGATCGTTTTGTAGAGTGGCGGGGCCATGAAACCTCAATGCCATCCATCTTTTGCCGAGCGCTTGGACTCACTGGTGGATTGGCTTTATCCGCCGCGCTGCCGAGCGTGCAGCGAGTCGATCCAGGGGTGTGATCGCGAATACTTCTGTTCCGCCTGTTGGCCGCAAATTCAGCTTGTTGCGCATCCGTTCTGTACGATTTGTGGCCGGCCATTTCCAGATTCGAGCGGAGATGATCATGTCTGCGGAGTTTGCCTCGCGCGCAATCCACAGTATGCCCGGGCCCATTCCTGGGCCTGCTATCCACGAGAAGAAGCGACAGAGCATCCGCTCCGGCAAGTGATTCAAAAATTCAAGTATGGCCGCAAGGTCGCACTGGGCAAGCCTTTGGGACGGCTGATGGCGCGCGGCTGTGAAGAATTTCTTCTAACATGCAAGGCAGATATTATTATTCCTGTGCCGCTGCATCCCAGGCGACTGCGCTGGCGCGGCTTTAATCAATCCGTGTTGCTGGCGCGCCAGATTGGTCGCGCCTACAATCTTCCGCTAGATTGCTTTGCGCTTTACCGAAAGATGGACACGCCGCCGCAAACGCAATTGCCGGAAGAAGAGCGAAGAAAAAACATGCGGGGCGCGTTTGCCCTGTCGGGAAAAACCGCAGTGAAAGGTAAATGCTTGCTGCTAGTCGATGACGTGTATACTTCCGGCGCCACGGTGAACGAGTGCAGCCGTGTGTTGAAACAGGGTGGGGCGCGCGAGGTTTTTGTGCTTACTCTCGCGCGCGCAGTGTATTAATGCAGGTTGCTGAAAAGACTCATATGCTTCGTTTCGCTCAATCGATTCGCTTCAACGTACTAACACGTACGCCTCACCTCATCTATTTTCGCGAGCCTCGCCTCTAAGTCTTTTTGAGTAACCTGCAGCCAGCGCGTGATAATTAAAGCAAAAGAGGATTTTGGATTGTTGTACAGGTCAGATCGTCTAAATGGATTGGAACCCAGGAAGAGATGATTTCTCTCCGGGCTCGACTCATACGGCTTGAACAGATTGAACGATTCAACCGTTGGAACATTTCATAGCCCTTTATGTCCTCGGATGATCAAACCAGATGGGACCGTCAACATTCGTCATCGGCTGGCGCCGATCGGCCATCGAGTTATCTAAGGCAGATTCTCGAGAGTGATGCCTGGCACATCTCCCGCGGACTAGCTCTAGATGTCGCAGCGGGAAAAGGTCGTAACGCAATTTTCCTGGCCGAAATGGACTTTAAGGTGGTTGGCATCGACATTTCAACAATCGCTCTTGAAGAGGCGCGTCGGCGCGCAGAGGAAAAGTCGCTTGAGATAACATGGCACCAGGCGGACTTGGAGCAAATTGAACTCCCCACTGCCGTCTACGACCTGATTGTGAATTTCAATTATCTGCAGCGCTCATTGTTTCCTCAGATCCAAAGAGCACTCAAGCCCCAGGGGCACATCATTTTTGAAACCTACGTGATCGATCAACAGGCGATCGGCCATCCGAAAAATCCCGCCTACTTATTGAATCACAACGAACTGTTGGAACACTTCCGTAGCTTCCGAGTTCTCTGCTATCGGGAAGGCAAGTACACCGACGGCGAAGGGGAGGCATTTCGCGCCGGTATTTTCACTCAGAAGATTCGATAAGTCATATTTCGACGCTCTCCAAATTCCGATCAAGCGCAGCGCGGTGGAATGGCTCCGAATTGCGCGGAAATTGGCATCGTCTTGCGCAAATATCTAATAATCTATATATTGCGATATCTATTCGAGCTGCCGGTATGGATATTGTCCGAACTATCAAAGCATTGGGGGATCCGTTGCGCTTGCGCGTTCTCGCCGCGGTTTCTCAAGAAGAGTTGACCGTCGGCGAAGTGCAAGAAATCGTCGGCTCGGTGCAGTCGTCCGTATCGCGCAATCTGGCGATTCTGCGCGAGGCGGGTTTCATCCAGGACCGTAAGGAAGGCACCAACGTTTATTTCTCAGCGCGCCGCGATATGCCGGCGCCGGCGCAGGAACTATTCAAATCATTACGTGAGCGGATTAAAGATCTGCCGGAAGGCAAAGGCGATCGCGCTCGGCTTGAAAACTGCCGGCGTCGGAAGGTGAGCCGCTCGCGCGATTATTTCGAAACTGTGGCCGGCGATTGGGAGAGAATTCGTAAAAGCTATTTCGACGATCGGGTCGCCTCCCTGGCCATTGAAAAGCTGCTGCCGCGAAACCTGGTTTTGGCCGATGTCGGCTGCGGCACCGGCAGTCTCACGTTTGAACTGGCGCGATTTGCGAGAAAAGTCATCGGTGTCGATCTCTCGCAGGAGATGTTACGTCGCGCCGGTGAACTGGCCAAGGAAAAAAAACTAGCGAACGTCGACCTGCGTCTCGGCGATGCGTTGAGGCTGCCGATTCCGACGCATAGCGTGGATTCGGCCTTCTGCGTCATGGTGCTGCACTTCCTGGCGGATCCACAGAAAGCCATTGCGGAGCTTTGCCGGATCGTACGGCCGGGTGGATCGATTGTTCTGGTCGACTTGGTGCAACATAAGCAAGAATGGATGCGCCAGGAGATGGCGCATCGATGGCTTGGCTTTGATCACAAAACCATTGAAGATTTATTTCGTGCTGCGGGAGCGGAAGCGGTCGATTATGAGCTCACCGGTTCGTATGCCGGTGAAAGGATGCTTCGTAATGGTAATCAGCCGGTGGAAATTTTCGTCGCCCGCGTAAGCTTGAAGAATATATCAGCCCCAAGGAAGGCGAAGAGATGACGGAGACTGAAAGAACGTTGCGCGAACTGCTAACCCGGAGAATTCTGGTTCTGGACGGCGCCATGGGAACCATGATCCAGTCCCACAAGCTCGACGAAGCGGCATTTCGCGGGCGACGTTTCTCAAACCATTGCCGCGATCTAAGAGGCTGTAATGACGTGCTCTGTCTTACTCAGAGCGATTTGATTGCCGAAATTCATTTGCAGTATTTGCAGGCCGGCGCTGACATCGTCGAAACCAATACCTTCAACTCGACTTCAATTTCCATGGCGGATTACAACCTGGAAGCCGATGTTTACGACATCAACGTCGCGGGCGCCCGAGCGGCTAAGAAGGCGGTCGAAGCGATGGTCGCTAAAGATTCGTCCCGGCCGCGCTTTGTCGCGGGAGCGATCGGCCCGACCAATCGCACCTGTTCAATCTCGACGGACGTGCACAGCGCGGCGACGCGCGGGGTGACGTATGAGGAGTTGGTGCAAGCTTACTATGATCAAGCCCGCGGGCTGATCGACGGCGGCGCCGACATCCTGCTTGTCGAAACCATTTTCGATACCCTCAATGCCAAGGCCGCGTTCTTTGCCATCGCAACTTTGCTTGATGAGCGCCAGCTCGAGTTGCCGTTGATGGCCTCTGTCACTTTTATTCAGCCCGGCAGCAACCGCGGCGTCACGGGACAAACGGTCGAAGCTTTTTGGAACTCTATTTCCCACGTACCGCTGTTGAGTGTAGGCATGAACTGCGCTCTAGGGCCGAAAGAGATGCGCCCGCTGATTGAAGAATTATCTCGGATTGCGCCCGTATACATCAGCAGCCATCCCAATGCCGGGCTACCCGATCCGCTGTTGCCGACGGGTTTTCCCGAGACGCCCCAGAGCCTTGCGCCGCAGTTGCGCGAATGGGCGGAGAACGGCTGGCTCAACATTGTCGGTGGTTGCTGCGGCACTACGCCGGAGCACATCGCGAGCATCGCCGAAGCCGTGCACGGGCTGCCGCCGCGCGTCCCGCCCGCAGCCGAGCCATATCTTCGCCTGAGCGGTCTGGAGAGCGTCACCGTCCGGCCAGAGTCCAACTTCGTCAATATTGGCGAACGGACCAACGTCACCGGATCGCCGGTATTTGCCAAATTGATATTGGCCGGCGACTACGAGAAGGCAGTGAGCGTTGCGCGGCAACAGGTGGAGGGCGGCGCGCAAATTATCGACGTCAATATGGACGAGGGCATGCTCGATTCCAAGGCGGCCATGGAGAAGTTTCTCCGGATGATTGCCGGAGAATCGGAAATCGCCCGGGTGCCGGTTATGGTCGACAGCTCGAGATGGGAGGTAATCGAGGCCGGACTTAAGTGTCTACAGGGCAAAGGCATCGTCAATTCTCTCAGCATGAAAGAAGGCGAAGAAAAGTTCATCGCGCAGGCCAAGCGGGTTCGTCGCTATGGCGCGGCGCTGGTAGTCATGGCCTTCGACGAACGGGGGCAGGCCGATACCTATGAGCGCAAGATCGAGGTTTGCGCGCGCTCGTACAAAATTCTCACCGAGCAGGTTGGATTCCCGCCGCAGGACATCATTTTCGATCCGAACATATTGACAGTCGGGACCGGCATTGAGGAGCACAACAGCTATGCGGTCAATTTCATTGAAGCGACTCGATGGATCAAACGGAATCTGCCGCTGGCCAAGGTTAGCGGCGGCGTGAGCAATATTTCCTTCTCTTTCAGAGGCAACAATCCAGTCCGTGAAGCCATGCATTCGGCATTTTTGTATCACGCCATCAAGGCTGGAATGGATATGGGAATCGTCAATCCGGGCATGCTGGCGGTCTATGAAGAAATACCTAAGGACCTACTTGAATTGGTGGAAGATGTACTGCTCAATCGTCGCCCCGATGCCACAGAACGCCTGGTTACTTTTGCCGAAACCTACAAACAGGCGGGCAAAACTGTGGTCAAAGACGATAGCTGGCGCGCCGGCACCGTGGAAGAGCGTTTGTCGCATGCGTTGGTCAAAGGCCTCACCGACTTCATCGATCACGATGTGGAAGAAGCACGGCGCAAATTCGGCAAACCGCTGTCGGTGATCGAGGGGCCGCTCATGGACGGCATGAACGTGGTCGGCGATCTGTTCGGGTCGGGCAAAATGTTTTTACCGCAGGTGGTAAAGAGCGCTCGGGTTATGAAGAAAGCCGTCGCCTATCTGACGCCGTTTTTGGAAGAAGAAAAGAAAGCAGCTAAAGAAGTCGAGAAACGAACTAAGCTGGTTTTCGCCACAGTCAAAGGCGATGTCCACGACATCGGTAAAAACATCGTAGGCGTTGTCCTCAACTGTAATAACTATGACGTTATCGATTTGGGCGTCATGGTTCCAGCCGATAAAATTATCGATACGGCGATAGAAGAAAACGCTGACATCATTGGCCTGAGCGGCTTGATCACGCCCTCGCTGGACGAGATGGTCCACGTCGCCGCCGAGATGAACCGGCGCGGTCTCGCCATCCCGCTGCTGATCGGCGGAGCCACTACCAGCAAGCGACATACCGCAGTGAAGATCGCGCCGTCGTACAAGCATGAAACGATTCACGTGGTCGACGCCTCGCGCGCGGTGCCGGTGGTGGGCGCCTTGGTCAGCGCGGAGACACGAAAGGCTCTACGAGAAAAGAACCGTCTGGAGCAACAGGAAATCCGCACCCAATTCGAGAACCGGATCGGCACACAGTTGCTGACCTATGAAGAAGCGCTTCGACGCTGTCTCATCACCGAATGGGATAAACAGACTATTTCAGTGCCGGAATTTACCGGTGCACGCGCACTGACAGATTTTTCTCTGTCAGAGCTGGTGCCGTTTATCGATTGGTCGCCGTTTTTCCATACCTGGGAAATGCGCGGCCGTTACCCTGATTTGTTGAGAGATCCGGTGCGCGGACCGGCGGCGCAGGAATTGTTCGATAATGCGCAAGAACTGCTGTCGGCAATCGTCGGTCAGAAATTATTGACGGCGCACGCGGTCTACGGTTTTTATCCCGCCAACAGCGAAGGCGATGATATCGTGCTTTACACGGACACGAACCGGAAACAGGAGCTGAAGCGGCTTCACACACTGCGCCAGCAGAAGGAAAGCCAGCGCGGCAAGCCGCAGCTGGCCCTCGCCGACTTCATCGCGCCGCGTGAAAGCGGCCGGCTCGATTACATCGGCGCCTTCGCTGTAACGGCCGGCCATGGAATCGAGGAACTGGTCGAGCGTTTTGAGAAGGATCACGATCAATATAACTCGATCATGGCCAAGGCACTTGCGGATCGTTTGGCTGAGGCGTTTGCGGAATACCTGCATAAACGCGCGCGCGCGGATTGGGGCTTTGGCAGAGACGAAAAGCTGAGCACCCAAGACTTGGTCGCAGAAAAATATCGCGGCATCCGTCCGGCGCCCGGTTATCCGGCGCAACCGGATCACACTGAGAAACCGATTATTTTCGACCTGCTTAAAGTAAGCGAGGCAACTGGCATCGCGCTGACCGAGAGCTTTGCCATGTTCCCCGCGGCCTCTGTGTGCGGCCTCTATTTCGCCCATCCGGAATCACACTATTTCGCCGTCAGCTCCGTCGGTAAAGATCAAGTGGAATCCTATGCGGCGCGAAAAGGGATGAAAGTTCCGGAAGTGGAGCGTTGGCTTTCACCGATTCTCGGCTACGAGCCGTCCAAACGCTAATCGAAGTTAAAAGTTTTAGGCGGCTGAACTGAGAGTTTTAAAAAAGGGATGCTAGTGTCCTGATTCACAAGTTCGATGAATAACTCAAGCACCTTAATGCGTCATTCCCGCGGAAGCGAGAATGCAGATTTCCTCGAATTTCCTGGATTCCGGGTCGCGCTAGCTATCGCCAGCTTGCCCGGAATGACGATTGAATTATGTAGCGAACTTTAGAGACACCACACTAGTTTCCCACTTGAGTATCAAGATAATGGGCTACTGATTAGGCGATGCCCTCTTACGGGCTTACGTTGCGAGTAACCAACCCGCACAATCGGAGCAAGAAAACGACGTAACCACAGAGGGACGGAGACTTTTGCGTAGACCTTTTTTGGCGCTGGTTCTAAGTATGCGGGAAAAGTGGTGGTCCCAACGGGAATCGAACCCAAGTTGATCAAAAAGTCCGGCAATCGAAAGCGCTAGTATCCATCGGGAGATACAGTGCTTTTCTTGTTTATGGCACTTGCTCATCCATCCCGAAACATCCCTCAATCTACCCGCTGAATCCCGCATAAACCGAAACGGTTCCGGTTCGATTACTACCACGCTCCTGAAGGGGTGAGGGGTGTTGGGCTCACCCCCCCGGCATAGGTCTATTTAATGGTTCCTACACGGACACGCCGCAAAAACAAGAAGGCTTTCCCAACCAAAAGGAGACTCAACATGCCACGAGGCAAACGCACGTCTATAAACAAAGCAGCTCAAGCAAGGCCCTCGCCGCCCACTCTGCCGGTGTTCCTTGCCGCCATTGCTGCCGATCCTCCTCGGTTACCACAGCTTGGATTCGCGCTGCGATCTCTGTGGGCGTCCCTTTGCTCTAGCTCAACCAAAGCCGTGTCCCATAGCGAATGCAGGTTTTCTTTCCTGCCATTGAAGCGTACTTCAACGCTGTTGCCGCCACGATCCTCAGCGAACCCGGCATGAAGCGGCTGATGAATGTCGCCAACCAAGTGAGCGACGAATCGCAGTGCAGTGCGCTTCTCGTTGCGTGGTGCATCGGGCGATTTCAACACCTGCAAATACCAAGCGATAGCCTCAATGATGCAGTTGCGCAGTTTGCAATCGCGCTGCTGGTCGTATGTGTTCGCGTCCTTGGGGAAGTTGATGAAGTGATAAGCATCCATGTCAGGTATCTGCCGACCCGCCTTGTCCGGCCAGGTCGATGCGTCGGCTAATGTCGTGCCTTGCGGAAGAAGCTCTTTGATGCGTTTGCGTGCGGTGTTGGTGAGTTGTGGCTCGGCGATAGCGGCGATGATTTCGTGACCTTTGGTGCCCCAGGGGTAAGCAGGTGAGGTGGCGAAAAGGATCACAGCGAAGGTCAGCACAAGACAGCGAAGTGTATGGATGTATCTCGGCATCAACCGCAGATACTCAATCACTAAAACGAACACGTCAACTGGATTATGCCAGATTTGAGCTTGTGCGCGATAATCGAACTTTGCAACTTGGTTGGAAAAAATCTCTAAAACGGTGCGATTTCACCTTGCTTTTCTATCTGACGACTGGTGTAAAGGTTCACAGCGCCGCCGCAGCCCTAGTAAATCGGGCACTCACCAGCCAGTATTATCGTGCTTCGGTGTTACTGCGACTAGAACGATGGTCAATCTTGCGGCACAGCGTGGGGTTTACCGTAGAAGTTTAAATTCTTCGCTCACAATCCCAGCGAACACACGCGAGGAGGAGCCGGATACGACGGCCGCGGGAGGTTTTAAGGCATGAAGAAATGGCTTTCGGCAATCTTGCTGGTTCAACTTTCCTTCAATTGGCGCTCGGCAGCAAGATTCATTGTATCTGTCGTGGTGATTGGAGCTATCACTGTCAGTGTGACAGAAGCTACTTTTGAATTGATGCTGCGGTACCCGTCGCATGTTCCGAGATCTATGTTGCCGATCTTGAGAGAATATTACTATGCGGAAGATCAACCTTCTATACAATATTTACCGGGGTGTTCTAAGTATGACGATGAACTTACATACACCTTACGACCTGGTTCCTGCCGATTTATTGGCAGAGAGTTTGACACTGTTGTAACTGCTAATTCACTGGGGGTCCGAGACGATGAGAACTCACTACGCTCACCTCAAATCGTTGTTCTTGGGGACTCCACTGCTATGGGATGGGGCGTCAAATGATCAGGATACGTTCGCTCACAGGATTGAGAAGGGGACTGGCAAGACGGTTTTGAATTTAGCTGTCTCTTCATATGGGACAGTCAGAGAATTTAAGATTGCGGAGCGCGTCGATATTACCAGGTTAGAAACAATCATCGTACAGTATTCGTCCAATGATTTTGTTGAAAACCACAAGTTCTTTGAATTTGGAAATGCGTTACCGATAAGTAGCGATAAGCGTTATGAGACCGTTCAGAAAGAGCATTTGAACCAAGTAGGATACTACGTTGGCAAGCATACGATTGGGATCCTGAGCATTGTACGTAGGTCGATCTTTAAAAGCCTACACTATGGTATTAAGGGGTCGATCCTGAAAAAGCTTGGTTTAATTTCTAATTCAGCGCCAGCCAATGGGGGCGACATGAGCGAGGAGCCATTCTATTTCTTTTACTCTTTTAAAGCCGGGTTAGAAAACCTGGTCCAAAAGCAACAACTAAAGCCTAGAAGTATAATGGTGCTCCTATTGGGACTGCGTTGGTCCGCAGATCTTAGCCGGCAGCTCCTAGCAAGCCTTGGTAGGCCAGAGGCAGTAGCCGCATTTCTCATTCTCGACTTGCCTGGAGGTCAAGATTTCTCGTATCGACTTGATCTGCATCTAACAGCGAAGGGTCATGCAGAGATGGCCAACAGAATTATCAAAGTCATACGGGATAGATGTTATCTAAATCAAAAGGCAAACGAAGACCAGAATATGGATTGCGGCTCTCTCTTATAACTGTACTGTGATCCCGCAGCATTTCATTCCACACAGGGGAAAGCCGTCGTAGCCCGCTTCTACATTGTAAGCCCGTTAGAGTTATGGAGTTCCTCGAGTTCGCGGATGCGTCTCAGCAGTGCTTCACGTTCGAGTTTTTCTGTGGGTCTAGCATATCTCTCCTAAGCCCGAGGCTATAGCCTGTGATGTGGTCACCCTAGAATCCAGATTTATCGGCTCGCCGATAGATCTCCTTCGACAGCGCACGTGTCACCGGCCAGTAACTTGACCAGAGAAATGGATTGTAAGAGAGTTCCCAGGCTTATTGAACCCGTATAGACGCCAGTGATGCTCGGCGGTGTGGTCACTCCACCTGTGAGTTCGTATACCTCCACTAACGCCACTCCAGTTCCACCCCCCGACCCCACTAAGAATCACGGTGTAAGCTCCGGGCGGCAGTGTGACAAGAATTGCTGCTTCCGGCGTACAGGAAGGTGGAGCGGACGATTGGCCTGGATTTGGACGACATGGGTCTAAGCCCGTCGCAAATATTTCGTGCTGCTGATTTTGCTGCCAATCATCGTTATTTGCTATGAGCGACTGACCGGAAAAAATCTGCAACAAAGGGTTGCCCAAGGTCCCCGGGACAGAAAACGGTGCTCCACTCAATGACGGACCACGCCCGCGTATTAGAACTGGAACCGATGTAGTTCCGCCCAATCACAAAGCCCGCTATCATCACATCATCCCCGATTCCCACAATACCCGGCTTGAGAGATTGAGCAGATCAGCCGATGACTTCGTCTTCAGGAGTGTAAGTAGTAATAGAATAGCGGCGGCAACAGAGAGTTTCATAAGCACCACCTTCCGACAAGAACTCGTAGCGGACGCGAGTGCGCGACCATCGGCGGGATTCGCTATCCGTTGTCAAATGATGGTCGAGGCGTGAGAACCTAACAATGCGCAGCGGCGTGATACGGTCTTCAATTGGTTACTACTACGAAGACCTCTCACATCGGCAGAAGCCTTCAGGCATACCCTTTTTACACGTGACTTAGCCGGTAGGAGGCCCACCTTTTCGGCAATTGATACGTAACCACCAACTCCTTCTTCACGGCACCGAGCACCGAGGAGCTAGGTAGGTTGGGGTATCGCTCTGCGCCACTTGTGACGAACATAATACAAGTTTGGGTCAATCCCCGCGGCATACAGCGCCTTACCCCAATTCCCGAACTGCTTCTCGGCGGCACGCACCAGCGGCAGATGGTCACGGCGTACCTTGGTGTATGCCAAGCATTGCTTCCCCCTGTGCATCCGAGAAAGCGCTGTTGTAATCCTGCCCTTGGGTGACGTAGCCCGTTCTCTTTTTGCTGCAACGCTGGCTTTTTGCAAACTGCCGAAGTCACTAATGTCCGGACGTTAGTTGAACAAATTCAGTTGATTAAGTGAAAGCGCGTAATTTTGCTCGGTGACAATTTTGCTAAGTAGTTGATCTAACGGAATTCGTTCGAACATGGTCAAGCTCAAGATCTGTAATATTTCATACAAGCTGGCCGAGAGATTGAGTCTTTTTTTGATGATCGCCACGAGCACGTAAACCGACACAGCGATCCAGATTTGTGTTTTGACTGCGTTCTCGGTGGTTCCGTAGAAAACTTTGAGACGCAAATGTTGCTTGATCCATTTGAAAAACAATTCGACTTGCCAGCGGCAGCGATACAGCTCGGTGATGGTCAATGCTGGCAAGGTGAAATTGTTGGTGAGGAACACCAAACCTTTGCCGGTCATAGGATCTTTGAAGCGGACTCGACGAAGCGGCGTGTCGAAATCTTGTTTGGAGTAAAAGCCTGTCAGCACGACAGTCTGATCGCAAATCAAGCCAGTGCTGCGATCGATAGGATGCGAGTAGCGCCGCTGGGCTTTGAGATTGGACTTGGCCCGGATGACAAAGAAACATTTGGCCTCGTGCAATTGATAAAGCCGATCGAAGTCGATGTAGCCTCGATCCATGATGTAGAAAGCGCCGGGCTCGGGCAGCAACAGATCGAGAACGTTGACGTCGTGCAGTTTGCCATCGCTGATATGCAGGAACGAAGGAATGTTGCCACGCAAATCCAAGAGAGTGTGCAATTTGACGGCTGCCTTGGTCGAGCGAAACGGCGCCCAGGGAAACACCGAAAGACACAGATCGATCGTGCTGGCATCCAGAGCGTAGACCGTATCGTTGAGATCGACGCCGAACGGTTCTGTGGCATAGAGGCGGCGGGCAATCCCAATCAGCGACTGGGCAAAGTCGGCATAGATGCGCCAGTCGCGACTCTCGTTGGCGTCGGCCAGAGTGCTGCGCGAAACTCGGCTCTTGATCCCCATGTGGTAGAGCTTGCTTTGTTGAGCACGCAGACACGCTTCGATATCGCGCAAGCTCTCTCGATAAGTCAGCTGGGCAAATGCCATACAGAGATACTGATCGAGACAAGAAAAGCTCTTGATCTTGTGGCTCCCGCCGTAGCGTGCCACGCAACGCCCAAACGTAGTTAGCGGCAGATGCCCAGTGACCTGGGCGAACACCAGCTTGCCCTCGTGCATCCGGACCTCCTGCGAGTGTGTTGCCCGCAGGGTGGCAAAAGGGCGGTTCAAAATTCAAATCGAGACCAGACCAAATCATGAGTTATCTATTTCAAATCAGGCAATTACAGAATTCGGCCTCATCAACGTCCGGACATTAGTGTGCCGAAGTAATAAATCGCCGACGATTTAAGCGGCGCAGGAACAGCCTTTTTTGGATACCCGTGTACAGCGTCGTCCAATGCTCTTAATATTCCGAGCCGACTTCCATACGTGTACTTTGGAATCTCAATGCCAGCAGCAAGTAGACCCTTTTCCCATGACCCGAAGTGACGTAGCGCAGCAGAGAACAGCTTCTTATGATTCTTCAGGACGTACTTGGCGTACAGTGGTGAATGTCGTTTTCTCAGCTCTTGTACCTGGGTGATAAGTTTTGCCTAATCCCAAAAAGCCCACATGCGCATCTGCTCTGGCGCGAACCCCGCTGCACTGAGAGCTTTGTCCCAGTCACCGAATAGCCACACCCCTTGGTTATAAAGATGTGGAAGGTTGTCTCGCAGGTATCCAGCAAGGACGTTGCCGTGCTGCTTATAGACGGCCTTCATCGCAGCGATCCATTCGCGCCTGCTGTGCGCACAGTAGTCGGATCGTGAACTATGATTTACACGAAAGGTTTTGGAGCAGAGTTGGTCCGGGCTGAGCGCGTACTCCTCGATGTAGGTTTCACGATCAGTGCCATGCGTTGAAAGATGTCGGCCACTGATTACGCGCAGGTGTTTGCTGCAGATAAGGCAGCGAACGAAGTCAATGCCTTCACCATTGTCGTAGGTGCGATTTTTACTGCTTTGCTGTCGTGTGATGCGCTGCATGAATGGCGCAGCTATATACGCCGGGAACGACTATGAGTCAAATACGTGCTCGAACGAGGGGGCTATGGAGATGTAGTGAGCGCCTGTTCAATTTTTTGCACTGCGCTCTGACAGTGTAATTCTGCGGTTCGTAGCAGATCGCGTGCGGTTTCTTCGTTACAGTGAATGGTGACTGGCGGGGCGGGGATACCGCTAACGATCCATGGTTTTATAGTTGCTTTCAGTGTGGCCCATGCAATGGAAGTCTTGGCTGCGTGGTCTAATAAACATTGTGCCTCGCCCCTTTCCAGAATGATCTCGACTTGTTGAAGCGACACGCGGAGAGAACTACCATGAAATGCCAAGAAATGACAATAACAACCAATTAGTTTAATTAATAATAGTTGACTTTGCCATAGAAAAACAGGTAATTACCCCGGCTAAGCGGCAGTCTTGCCATTGTCCTTTTGTAAGATGTTGCTTGGTGCCATACGTCATGCTCGTTGTTTGGGCGAGCCGAAATGAGTCAGAAGATTTTGGTTGTAGAAGATGAGCCTGCGAGTCTAAGAATCTTACGGTACTTTTTAAACCGCGAAGGCTATGAAACGGCAGGGGCAAAAGACGGTGTGGAGGCTATGGGACTTTTGGGGCAGTGCCGATTCGACCTTGTGCTTTCAGACATTAAGATGCCTCGAATGGACGGTGTAGCTCTTGCGAAGCATATTCTCTCCACATTACCAGTTACTCCTGTTTTCCTAATTACCGCCAATATGTCTGAGTATCTGGAAGCTATTCAAAAACTCGGCGTGCCATGCCTCAGTAAGCCACTTTCGTTAGACCAGCTATTATCGAAGATTCAGAAGGTGCTTAGTAACGGAGGGCAATCGGAACTCTGAAACGCGTCGGGTGCGACTACTAACTTTCACTCTGCACCGCTAGAAGGATCATCCTTCAGACTTCCGCGCACACCTGTTAGACTAGCCGGAACTGTCGGTCCGCAACAGGGGTATGGCAGTCCGCCCTGTCATATTCTGGCTTATTGACGAGCGGGGATACGTCATGGGCTTGCATCTGTTCAGATGGGAATGGGGCAAGCACGGCGGCGATATCCGCAGGCCGGGTACTGAGTCTAGGATCTAGCCATTGCTGTGCCTGCAGCGCATCAAGATCACAGGCATACGGCTGTGAATACGTCGCAGCAGGGCATTAGGCACGGTGGTTATGATCGTAAAGCTGTGGAGCACCTCGCCGTCGGCATCTTTAGGTGTCCCTCAAACCCGGGCTTATCTCACTTACGGAAGGCCTGGTTGCGCCGGACAATGAGGGGCTAAGGCTCAAAATGCTGTGTTCTGCGACGAAGGTCCTGAAGCTACGAGACATGCCGTGGCCTTCCGCCATCCAACCTTCCAGTCTAGGCTTTCACCCGATACGATGAAAAACGAGTTGAGAGCAATGAAAACAGTCGCGGTTTCAGCGTTAACCTCGTCGCCGCGAGCTGCCACGTTCAACAGCCGGCATGACTTTCTTGCGGGAAGCTTTACGAGTAGGCGCTTTTTTAGTCGCTCCAACACGTTGATTGAGTTTCTTTTCCCAGCGCGCGAGGGCTTCTGCAGCGACTTCCGATACTGCGACGGACTTGTCCTGTTGCAATTTCCGAAGATGCGGAATGACGGCCACGCGATCCATGTTGCCGAGTGCTTTGGCCACCTGCCGCCGCACCATGTCGTCTTTCGCGGTGAGCGCGCCGGCAAGGGCTTCCAGCGCACTTGGCCCGCCGATGTGGCCGAGCGCGGTGGCGGCATACGCTTTGGTGAGGCCGGTTTCAGATGACGCCGCCAGCAGAGCAGCCAGGGGAGCCACACTGCGCTTAACGGAAAGTTGGCCCAGCACCGCTATCAGTCGGTGGAAAAGCGCCTCGTGCGATCGCATGGCCTGATCGTCGAGCAGTTCGACAAGAAACGCACGACCCGGATCCCCAAGCGCGACCCAGTCGTCCGCCCCGATCGAATCGCGCCGGAGTAGGAGCTGCTCGATGCGAATCCGGAGGTCGGCCTTAGACTCGGTAGGGAGAAGGTTGAAGTGAGGGGACGGAATACTATCTGCCGCCGCGGGTGGCGCAGGCTCATTGTAATTGCCGGGTTTGGACTCGCTATCTGGGACTGACGGATATTTCGCGGGCACACGCCCTTTCGAGATTTGTTTTCGGGCCATGGTCGTTTCCCCTATTACGGCGTCATAGATCGCACGAATCCGTGTTGTCTCATTTTGTTGATCTGGCAGCCGGTGATGATGGCGCTGTCACGACGAGAGGAAGAAAAAATGAAGTTATCGGAAATGTTGGGCGATGAAGGATCGGTGTCTGCACACCCATCATCTTCGTCAGCATGCTCAAGACCGAGATGGTGCCCTCCTTCATGCGCGAAGGTCTGTCCCAGATTCACAGTGTCGCCGTCTCGCCGGATGACGATGCCGCTGTGAGTTCCGTTTTTATCGGTGGGAGCGTTGACATAAGACGCACCGAAACCGCCCCAATAGCCTTCAACCATAAAGACGTCCATGTACCAGTTGGATACGGAATACTTATTAGCCATCGCATCAAATTCGCCGTCATCGTCAATGAAACGCCAGCGCGTTTTGTCGGCATCCATGTCCGGCGTACCTTCGATGCGATACAGTTCGGTGCCGTAAACGGTCATGTCCCGGGACTGAAAAATTCCGGACGCGACCTGTGCAGCTGCTCTTTGGTATTCGCTGCGTTCCGTCGCGGTGAAGTCGCCGACGCGAATAATGTTGTAGCCAATCGTCCGCATGACGCGCCAGACCTGAGTACGACTTGGGTTGAAGCCAGAGCCGTTCATGGAATAGCGGAAGGTTAAATCACCTTTGGCGTTGAACTCGTCGAAAATGCCGCCGCTGGCGTGATAAGTGTACCAGTTTCCATAAACCGTGGAGAACGCCGGTATGACGATGTCGCCACTGAGACTGAAATTGAAATTCGCGACTGTACCGGTTCCGGCGTCGGTGGCTAGAACATCCACGGTGCGTCCGAGATTGACGCTGCGCGATTCACCATTCACCCACCGAACGTCGGCGTAACAGTACCAGCGGTTTTCAGCGAAGTTGTACTTGGGCGCCCCTGCGCTGTCAGACTGAGTCGAATATTGTGGAGTGACGAAAATCTGAACAGGGTTATGCGTGAAGACGGAAAAGATCGCACTTTGGCGCGATACTGCGCCCGCCGAATCCCGTAGAGTGGCGAGGACATAGAACTCGCCGGACTCCCCAGAGATAAAACCGGGGACCACAAGCTCGCCCGATTCCGCTTCTCTCTGCGATAGCCGGATGTGGATTTCCGAGGCACGCCCGGAGGGGAAGCGCACGGCAATGGACAGAATTTCTGGCAAAGCAACCATCGATTTGAGCCATGAGAACCGGAGCGCGAACTCCTCGTTGACATATAGACGCGGCCCGGCAATTTGGATGCTCTCGAGCATAGGACGCAGTCGAGTCGCGCCGAACGCGAAGCTTTCGAGATTTCGTAACTGGCCTCTATCTATCAAGCCTGCGTGGAAAAGATCGTGAGGAGTGAAAATGCGGCTCGATCTTCGGTGCTTGATCAGCTTCGCTGCAAGAGGGCGACCTATAAACGGGTGAGCCGCGAGTTGGTCGAGCTTCGCGTGATTGAGGTCAAGAATCGGGGGTAATTGTGGGCCAAAAGATGCTCGGACCCACGCCTGCTCTTTCAACGAGCCGGCACGTCCGGAACCGCCAGATTCAACAACCATTGCGAATGCCTCGTGACTTATGCAGGCAGTGGTAAGAAATTGCTCTCATTAACACCCCTCAGACCACCAGACCGGCCTTTGCAGCCGACATTCGCGGTGCACCAACAACGACCAGCGTCTGATCAGTATTTTCGTCGGAAGGTATCTGATACGACAGCATTGTGTCAACTTGATTGTGATTTGGTTTCCGCGTCAGAGCTGGACAGTTGCCCTGCCCTTCTGTAGCTGCTGCACGGTTCGCGCATACTTCGACTCCACAAACTGAGGCCTTTCCGCTGATGCGGCTTTATCGGTGTTCCGTATGGGTGGTAAGGGTCAGGAACTGAGCAGCGCCCAGCTGATTTCATACCCGCAGGTCGCGCAGCGTCCATGGATTGGCTGGTATCCGCTGCCGTTCGGCTTGGCGATTGTCACCCCAAAGTAGTTGCGGCACATAGGACAGTTTCTGGCGAGGTAGCCGGCCATCTACATAGAATAACTCTGTCGCACTGTGATCTCAATGGCGCGGATTGCATACTGAAAATAAGTTCAGTACTGTCGCCCGATGGCGAAACCAGAACTGCAGGACACCGACATCGGCGAATTATGGAGAAAGTACAGGCCGCTGGAGGGCCGAGATGATCATGCGGATTTGATCCTCGCGTTAATACGCAAGCTCATACTGCAGGGAGCCAGAGATGTGGCTTATGGTAGTTGGCGCGACAAGCTATCGCACCCGCTGCGGACGTATGGAATCTCCGAAGCGGAGTGGAACTCGTAGGTTTTGAATTTAGCAGGCGTGAACGGCCTTGCTCGCAACCTAGCGACATGCTGTGCGGGCAAATAGAGGGAAAACACTGCGAGTGACTTAAACGCGCCGACAGGATCAACCAGTGCTGATGAAATGCGTGCGGCTTCCGGTGATCGCGCCCGCTAAGATATGACCACTCTGTACACTCCCAACCAAAACAGGAGGCACAATCCAATGATCACAGCCCACCCGGCGAGCCATACCAAAACTGAAGGCGGGTTCTCCATTTCTTGATGTTTGTCGATGGCAGACCCCCGCTGCTGGTCTGAAGGAGCATACACAAGCTGCGAAAACACGGATTTCATATACAAAAACCTCCAGCGGTCATGTTGGCTCCTGCATGTGATAGGGTAGGGCAACTAGCAATAGCTGGCAAGCATATTTCAATGCCCCGACTCCATATTGCGTAGGCGTAAAACGGCTCAGGCGTTGTGGCGATTAGTGCGTTCGCCTACAGTCCACAGCCGGACCGAAACGCAGACTTGCTGGCTTCTCCCTGTTGTTTTATGGGCCTCGCCAGCGCAGCGCCTTTGACAGGTCGCCAAAGGAAGGCGGGTTGTCGCCGCGCAGCGAGGGCGCGGTTAACAGCACAAGCGATGCGGGTCGATCAAGGCCGGCGAAATCGCCACGATAAAACAGCCGAGGATAGCCGAGGACGTAGCTATATTTTGCGCCCCCAACTCGGCTGATTGTGATATGATGCGCGCCGCTATGGCTGTCCTGCACATTACCTACAAATACAACCGGGAGACGTCAAAAGCCGATTACGATGGTTTCTATAAGGTCATCACAAGCTACGGATGGGCTAGGTTATCGCAGTCGAATTGGACGATCAAAACAAACGAGCCGCCGCAAGCTGTCTGGCAAAAACTCAAACAATACATCGACCCGAGTGACTACCTAGTGATGTTACCGCTAGATGCCCGCTCGTTTAGCCCGCAGGATGGAAGCTCTTAAATGGATTTTGTCCCGCCCATAGGTGTTGGAAAATCATGCTTAAGTACAAAGGCTACATGATCTCTGGCTGCTCGATCCCGGTGTATATGCAGGGGTGTCAGTCGCGTGGGTCAGTCTGCAAGGCAGGGCGAACGGGATCTGTTATCGAGCTACAACGGATCGAGGGCACGATATTCAAAACAAAAGAAGAAGCGGAGGCAGATGGGTTATCACTGGCCAGAGCATGGGTAGACCTAAGAAGTGCCTGGAGGGTGCCAACCTGAGGAGATAGTCGCTTGCTTACGGTTCTGGTTGCGCGAGCATGGTTGGATAAAAGATGTTCGGAAGTTTAGTCGCCGGTCTCCTTGTCATCACCTCCGTGCTTTTCGTCAGGCGTGGTCGAACGAATGTTTGCCGGCGGTGTCGATCCCGCATTCGACGGTGGTTTGCACATTGCCCAGTGTGTGGCGCGAAGCAGGACTGAGAAACGTCGAGGACAGCATGTGGGATTGATAGCTATCCTGACAGCAGATTTTCCAGTCAGTTTTTCCATCTTTGAATGATGCCTTATGAATGTCTAATGCATCTTCGTAAAGCATCCTCACACGCATACTTGCTTGCAAAAAGCCAAAGGTCCTGAGGGTACTCAGTTCCGAGAGACTTGCAGCCGCATCAACTCGAACACCGATTCTCTGACTCTCATCGTCCTTCGTCCGTGATAGATAATCCTCGGGTGTTGCTTCGTAATCATTTGGTTCGGGAAATCGTGCCGTTCTAAAATATTAAGCGGCAGCAGCAGCCAAGGGCCTACGAGCAAAAAGCAGGAACCTAGCCCACGCAAACAGAGAGTTTTTTATCCATAAGCCTACCTGTACCAGAAGAATTATGGGTAACACCATTACGAAGCCGGACGCGCCAAGATCGAGGTAATAGGTAATGGCTGCGGCAAGCGCCACTTCCGGCATTAACATGATAAGATAGTGGACCACAAGATTGCGACTAGCTCGCTACCAAACTGCATCTCGCACCCTCCACAATGATCGATCTATGTTCTGCGAATTGATGTGCTTGGCACGTTCCGATTCAGGGCGGCAATGTAATATCGGGCCGATCTCGCTGTCAAGCCGGTTTTTACATCGTGTGGTAGTTCAGCGAAAATGTCACCCCAAAACTGTTCAGCGATTCTGACACCCCTTCGGGTAGGATCTTCTCCGAGAAGGAGGAGATGGGATGAGCGAAAGGGAGATGAGGGTGAGTCAGAGAGAATTACATCGACTGCATGTGGTTCGATTGACGTTAGAGGGGCGAGAGAGCGTGGGCAAGGGGGCGAAGCTTTTGGAGATCTCGGCGCGCCAGATGAAACGGCTGCGGCGAAAGATAAAAGAGCGAGGTAGCGAAGGTCTAATGCATGGCAATCGCGGCAAAGCGGCCTGGAACAAGACGGCATCGCAAAGAATGCAGAAGGTGATCGCATTGGCACGTGGACGCTACCAGGGACTCAACGACACGCACCTGACCGAGAAGCTCAAGGAGAAAGAAAAGCTCGAGGTATCGCGCGCCACGGTGCGCCGGGTGTTGCGTGAGGCCGGGATCGCTGCGGTGCGAAAGCGCGGTGTCAAGCGCCACTACAAGCGCCGCGAGCGCAAAGCCCAGGAAGGATCTCTGTTGTTGTGGGACGGGAGTCCTCACCGCTGGTTTGGAGAGAAGTTCGGCGAGTGGAGTTTGATGGCGGCGATCGATGATGCCACGGGGAAGTTGGTGTGCGGCGTGTTTGCCCGCCAGGAGGATGCCCAGAGCTATTTGATCTGCCTCAGACAGATCGTGCTCGAGAACGGCATTCCCTTGGCCATGTACATGGATCGCCATGGGATCTTCCGTCGTAACGACGATCACTGGACCGTGCAAGAGCAGCTGGCCGGGCAACAAACGCCCACTCAAGTGACTCAGGCGCTTTTGGCTTTCGGTATAAAGCCGATCTTTGCACTCTCGCCTCAAGCCAAGGGACGTGTGGAGCGGCTGTTTAATACTTTGCAGGATCGGTTGGTCCAGGAGCTCAGGCTGGCACGGATCACCAGCCCCCAACAAGCGACGCTCTTTGTGAACGGCCCGTTCAAAACCGATTTCAACACCCGCTTTGCCAAACCGGCCAGAGAAAGCCAACCAGCCTGGCGTCCTCTGCCCAAAACAGTCGATGTCGATCGGACCTGCAGTTTTCTCTATGAAGCCACCGTCGGCAATGATAATGCAGTGCGGCTTTCAGGAATGATCCTCGACATCCCGGCGGGACCGCATCGTCGAGGATATGCCAGAGCCCGTGTCGAGATCCGTCAATTGCTCGATGGCCGTTGGCGCGTGTACTGCAAAAACGAGCTGCTCTTGGAGAGCCCTCCTCCTGCGGTGCAAGGACCATTAAGAACCTTGCGCCGGCATTATCGCTCGGTCAAAGACAGAAAACTCCTCGATTCGAGAAAACAATCTAAAAAACCACCGCCGTATTTCGCTTATAACGCACGTTCTCGGACTGGCGGGCACCTAGGTACCCCCAAAATCAACCCTGATGGAGATCTCACAATCGAACTGAAACCTTACCACACTACCACTCAGGGGTGACATTTTCGCTGAGCAGTTAAGGTGACACATTGGCTGAACTACAACAGCCGGTTTTTACATCGGCACGAGCAATTACAACGTGTCTACCGACCTCGCCCGTGGAATCCTTTTGACTTTGGCGTTCGGGTGCTTCTTGCGCTGCTTCGCCACATAGCGGTGATGACTGCGTTCTCGCTCTTTCGTCTTTAACTTGGCTTGGTTGCGTTTGCGGTAAGCCCTGGTTGCACATAGCTGAGCGCATCTAGCGGAACAATAGCTTTTCTTTTTCGGAGTCGGTTTACGTTTCGCCAAGAAAATCGTTTTACACTCATCGCACGTTCTGATCTGGCCCGGTTCAATGCCAGCCGCGACTAAGTATGACCGAAGTCGAGCAATCGCAATGTCGGGCAAGGAATCGTCTTCAGTACTATGTGAGGGATGGTAGTGGTAATAGAAATCACTATCCTCATCCGGGTGTAAAAAACTGGTCTGCGTTAGCGCGTCATCAAGTATTGCCTTCAAAGCGGCTTGTGTACGTTCAACAGTTTTAGCGTCCACGACTTTCACCCACTCGTCTTTATCACGTTCATCCAATGCCCATAGGCGAGCATAGTCATGCTCCTCCAAAGCATCTTCAATATCGGGATAATTGTCGAATCGAATCTCAGAGCTTTCTATCAAACGCGCTAGGGCCACTACATCTTCCTTCGTCAACGGTTTGGCCTTTGATGCAAATGTCCACTCAAGATCGGCTGTAAAAAAGTCATAAAGCTCTTCCTTGAGCTTTAGCCAACCTCCATCCGTAAGCGAGTTAAGGTCTACGTGATATAGCCAAATCGTCCATTCAACCTTTTTAATATAACCCGCCAAATCATCCGACCGCGTCATATGTCAGTTCCAGTGCATCGGGCGATCCTATCACGGAGACAAAAGTCTCGCAACATACGCCCAAAAATTCGCCATATGACGGTTAAAATGATAGATTATGTCACATGGCAACACGCGACTTATTTGGCGACTTATGGATAGGGTGCTTTCCTCGCGGGACAGACCTAGCGCGGCTATAAAGTCAGCCCCACAAACATCAACACTGACGTTCGCAGTGAACGTTACAACCGATTGAAAGGGAGCAGATGAATCTGATTTCAAGCGAGCAAGTCTCGCAGCTATTGACGACACATCGGCCTTCAACGATTCGAGAGCTGGCGAGGCGCGGATTGTTACCTGTGGATCACTGGGAACCGATGTTTAAGCGTGACCCGCAAACAATAAGAGCACTACTGAGCCTGGTGGATGAGGAAGGAAAACACAATGACCATCACCGATAATCATACTCTCGACGTTAGCCTCAGGCGCGTCGTTGCAAAGGTCGAATCCCACTATGGCGCTGACCTCGCAATGGCAGTCAAATGCGGTTGTGCGGTGGTGGCCTGCCACTCGTTGGAAGAGCGCGAGAACTGCCTCTCGTTGATGTATGTCGGGGCGTCCGGCAAAGGCAAATCGGTCTCGGTCAACGTGTTCATGCCCGACCGACCAAGCACTCGGCCTTTCCTTCACCGTGTGGACAGCTTCACTCCTGCCTCCTTCGTATCTCATGCAGCCAATAAGAAAAAGGACGAGCTGGCAACGATTGACCTGCTACCAAAGATAAAAAATAAGACGATGCTCACCAAAGAGGTTAGCCCTTTATTCCGGGGTGACTTCAAGGAGATGCAGAAGAACTTCTCAGTGCTGACTTCGGTGCTCGATGGCCGGGGCTATGTTACCGAATCTGGTGCACAGGGTGAGCGGGGCTATACAACCGAGCACCTCTTCAACTGGATAGGCGCGACCACGCCGTTCTCAGATGTGGTTTACAAGCTCATGGCGCAACTGGGAAACCGTATCTGCTTCTAAGAGATCGTTTCGGTGGACCTCAAGGAAGAGGACTTGGTTGAGTTTGCAAAAAAGGCTAACGGCGATACCGGCCTCAAGGAATGCCAGACTATCGTAAATGATTTCGTTGAAGCTCACTTTGGCCGCTACCCAGTGAAAAGCGTTGACCCGGGCACGATCTTACTCGGCGATGACGTGGTGCTTGAGCTTGTGCGCTACGCGCAACTCATTTCAGCGGGGCGTGTTGAGGTGATGGGGACATGGGCGGTCTTCGATGCGGTACGCCTGAAGGCCCACACCGCATAATCCTATCACTCAAGATGCTGGCGATGGGTGCGGCCCTTGCGGATCAGAGAGCCATCGTGAGCGCCACTGACGATATGCCCCTAATTCGTCACATTGCGTTTTCCACCATTCCCGAGACTCGCCGCAACCTGTTGCGAGCCTTATTGCTGAGCGGTGACTCTCTCACATCAACAAATGCGGCCACGGTCTTGCGCCGGACTAAGCCTACCGTGCTCGGGTGGATGAAAGAACTAGCCGCAACAGGAATTGTTGAGCTAACAGACGGCGACTCGAATACCTCGCAACCTGCTTCAGTAACTCTCAGCATAGACTGGAAGTGGTTAACAGAAGCTCACGCCGTGCAACAATCAGCGGCATAACTACCCCCCTTTAAACCATTTAGGGGTGTGAGCATTGGAAGATGAAAAGAGAGTATGTATGCGCACACACTCCGAGATCGTTTAATGGGTGCGAGCGCAAAGACTTGGCCGGGGTGGTGCCCGGTCGAGAAAGGGCTGCGCTCAGTCGATGGGCAAGCCAAAGGATCGGCGGGGGTGGCAAGTGCGCTGCCTCCGTTAGGTCCAAGTAGCTAGGCTAGAGGAACAGCCATAGAGCCATGGACGCTACCACCCCGAGAATGATTGCTGCCCTTAAAACTGAGTCTAATACCACGGCATACCTCCGATGACTAATGATCTTTCAGGTGCAAAATTGCGGCCCGTCCCAGCTGTCCTAAATTTCCTGCAAACAACAGACATGGCCATCTTTGTCCACGCCCATAAGAGGACATTGACTGACATGCCATGTCAGCCAGTGACGCGGCGGTGGCCCCTCGGGTCTGACAAAGGGCTAGGTGAGCATAATCAGGACTCAGTCAAACAGCAGTGAGAAATAAGCAGGGCGTGCGATCAGAGATGTATCCCGAGCTATACGCTCTGATTAGAAAGCAGTGAGTAAGAAATACGCCGCTAGGAAAATGATGATCGAAACAAACACCAGTAATGCATCTTCCGCGTACTTGGAGCAGAAGGCACGCAACTTATTCATGATGCCAACTTCTGACCGCAAGAACGAGACCCATCCAAAATATTCCCAAATATTCTTCAGAGGGCACGTATGGCGAGGTTTGACACTGGTTATCAGCTGACAATGACTGACACGTCACGCCAGTCGCTAACCCAACAGCGGTGGAGCCTGCCAACGAACCAACGCGCCACAAACGGACTCATTCAATCTTGGAAACTTGCCCGGAGACTAGCGCCGGCCCTTTGGGGTGGGGTGGTTGGGTGGACCTCGCCGGAGGCAACCGCACAAACAATCAACGCAGGATCACTAGACTAGGAGACCTACATGCGAGGCAAAGGACCACGAGCCGAACGCGAAACCATCATCAACTTCAACGAGGCCGAACCCTACGCCTCAATCTGGACGGCATCAGAGCCCATGTACCGCAAGCTGCTGAAGCTAGGCTTTGAGCCAATCGAGGGAAGCGACCGCTCAGCGACGTTCGAGGTGCCCAAGCGGCTGGTGTCTGTGCGCAAGGCCCGAAAGATTAGCGAAGCACAGCGCACGAAGCTCGCCGAGAAGGCACGTTCGCTGCGCAGCGGCACGGTAGTTACCGACGCGCAGCAAGCTGATGAGCCACAGCAGTAGAATAGGCTCAGTAGATGCCGCAGTGCAGCTTGCGGGGGTAGTTGCTGGAGCAGGCTCATGAGCAGCAAGATTGCTTAGGCAGCAGCACATAGACCCCTGATCGCCAGAGATCGCCGTCTAGTAAAAGCAATCATGGCCGCCGAAGAATACCTCAAGATCAAAGATCTGGCTCAACGGCTGGGGCTCTCTCCTAAGACCATTCAGAACAAGATGGCGGAAGGGACGTTCAGGAAGGGGGTTCATTACTTCAGCCCCTCAGGTATCGGGCCACGGTTCAAATGGAGCGCTGTGGTTGAGTGGTTGGAGCGGGAGGACAGCGGTACAGCGCTTGAGGACGACTCAATCCCGATGGCTCGTGGCTATAAATTGGGAGGACGGTAATAGAGACCCTTGACATAAGCAGACATTACGTCTATAAAGACAATATGTCTGGTAAGGAGTTTCGCAAGCTCCGGGAGTCGATCGGCTACAGTCAAGCAATGTTGTCCGGGGTAATCGATGTGAGCATCCGTGGGATCTCTCGATGGGAAAATGAAGAGGTTCCGATTCCGAAAATCGCCGAGCTTGCGTTGCGGTACATCGTAGAACACCACATCAAGAGGGGGCGCTAATGGCTTGCAGGGTCAAACCGAATCAGCACGGTCGCTTGCGTTATTTCCTGTACTGGAACGGAATGGAATCGACTGAAGGCACTAAGCTAAAGGACACACCGGAAAACCGAAAACGTCTGGAAGCCAGAGCGCAGCTAATCACTGAGGAGATCGAAGCAGGGACGTTCGATTATCTCAAATGGTTCCCCACGGCAACAAGGCCGATCAGTTTAGGCCGAAGGTAAGCAAGCCAGTAGAGATGACGCCTCTGACGGTGAACGAGTACTATGAGAGCTGGATAGAAAAGAAGAAACCGCCGTTTGTGCGCAAGAGCCTTGAGCGCGACTACCGTCAAGCCTTCAATAAAAACATCCTTCCGTTCATGGGAGAAGTGGAACTGAATAGCGTAGCCGTCGAAACAATTGAGGATTTTCGCCTGCACCTTGTCGAAGAGCGCAAGCTCACTTTGAAGTCAGCTCGAAACATCATCGATGGTGCCTTGCGCCCAATGTTTCGTGATGCCGGAAAGCGGATCGAGCGGAACCCTTTTAAGGAGATACCTAAAAACTGGTGGCCTCGGCTCCGCAAGAAGGAACCCGATCCTTTTACGGAAGGTGAGCGCGATAGGATTCTGGAGTTTTATAAAACTAAGCGACCGCACTGGGCTTATGCTTTTGTTTTTTTCCGTTTCTACACTGGCACTAGACCTAGTGAAGCGGCAGCATTGAAGTGGGGCGTTGTCGATTTACTAGCCTCCAAGGCAAGCATCGAATGATCTAGGACGCTAGGTGAAGAGAATGCGCCTAAGACCCTGGCAAGCGCGAGGACATTTTCTTTACTTCCCAATGTCGTTGACCTTCTAAAACCTCTTCTCCCGCTGCATGCAAAAGCTGAAGATTACGTTTTCACGGATGAGCAAGGCCGACCTATAGACCAGAATGAGTTCGGTCGTAAATTTGGGGACGTATTACGGGTGCTAGAGCTGAGGCCGCGACCCTTCTATAATGCCCGACATACCTTTATAATATAAGCGTCGCATTAACACTTGGGTGTAATCAGAAGTGGCTCTCAGAACAAACCGGAACGAGCATCGCTATGCTTCAGCAGAGCTATGGGAGATACATCCGTGACGATGGCGATGCGCTATTACGTGGCTATGTTATGAGATCCCAGGAGCAGGAAAAACAGGTGCAAATGAGGAGGAAACCGAAACCTTTGCCGAAACCTTTTGGACGAGAGTGTTAACTACGCGGGAAATATGGTGGTCCCAACGGGAATCGAACCCGTGTTACCGACGTGAGAGGCCGGTGTCCTAACCGCTAGACGATGGGACCGTTGGCTGAGGAGGAAGGACTCGAACCTTCAATCGCCTGATCCAGAGTCAGGTGGCTTACCAATTAGCCGACTCCTCAAGTTCTCAGAGGGTTCAAATTAAAAGAATCAAGCGGTGAAATCAAGGCAGATTAGAGTGTCATTGGCTTGGGGAATCCAAGCGTTGCATCGTGGCGTTTAATCGTTTCAACGTTCGCTCTTTGCCGAGAACCGCAATGACCTCATGAATGCCTGGACTGATGGTTGAGCCGGTCAGCGCGACACGTACAGGTTGGGCCAATTTCCCCATCGACAAACCGGTTTTCTCCAGGACTTCCGCAAAAGCCTGCTGAACAGCGCCATCGCTAAAATCAGTAAGATCACTAAGCTTTTGTAGCAGGCTGTTAAGCGGCTTTTTGATTTCAGGGAGCAAGAACTTTTTTGCAGCCTTTTCATCGATCGAAATATCATCCGAGAGATAGTAATGCGCTTGTTCAACAAGCTCGACCAAAGTCTGGGCTCGGTCCTTGAGTGTCGCAGTCATTTTCTCAAGCCAGCCCAAATCACGGGGCACCGGGTATCCCCTTGCCTCTATGAACGGAATGATGTCCTGGGCTAACCGTCGCAGCGGGCGCGACTTAATATAGTGTGAGTTTAACCAGAGAAATTTCTCGGGATTAAAGACGCCGGCAGATTTACCGATGCTGTCCAGAGAGAACTTCTCGATGAGTTCTTCTCGAGAAAAAATTTCATCGTCGCCGTGCGACCATCCCAATCGAACCAGGTAGTTGACGACCGCCTCTGGAAGATAACCCATGTCGCGATAAGCCGTAACGGAAGTTGCGCCATGGCGCTTGCTGAGGCGTGCTTTGTCCGTGCCAAGAATCAATGGTACATGGGCAAATTGCGGCAATGTCTGTCCCATAGCATGGTACAATTGAATCTGTCGTGGCGTGTTGGCCAGATGATCGTCGCCTCGGATAATGTGGGTGATCTTCATCTCGATATCGTCCACGACCACGCAAAAATTGTACGTCGGAGTTCCGTCAGATCGCGCGATGATCAAGTCATCCAGCTCCCGATTCTCAAAAATGACATTGCCTTTAACAAGATCATTGACAACGGTCGTTCCAAACTGAAGCGAGCGGAATCGGATCGTATAAGGCTTTCCTTGCGGCAAACGCGGAACGACGCCTTCGGGCGGGCGACAAGTCCCATCATAAGACGACTTGCGCTTTTCCTTTTGCGCCAGCTGACGTTTGACATCGAGATCCTGCGGTGTGCACACGCAGGGATAGGCTTTGCCGGCGGCCAATAGCTGCTGAATTTTTTCCTTGTAGAGTGGAAACCGCTCTGTCTGAAAAAAGGGACCTTCATCGTAGTCAAGCTTCAGCCATTTCATCGCATCAAGGATAGTCTCGATCGCTTCGCGCGTTGATCGCTCGCGATCGGTGTCTTCGATGCGCAGAATAAACTTACCGCCGTGATGACGAGCGAAAAGGTAATTAAAAAGAGCCGTGCGGGCGCCGCCGATATGCAGATAGCCTGTGGGGCTAGGCGCAAAACGAGTGCGGATTTGGATCATCGACATCAACCTAACAGGGAGCCAAAATAGGATCAACGGCGGGAGCGTTTAAAACAACGATGATCGTGATAGTATAGAGGATCGAGGAAAACGTTGTGAATAGTGAAGTATCAGTTGTGAAGGACGCCATGGCATCTACCGAGACGGCGCCGTCTAATTTTATCCGGAATATCGTCGCTGACGATGTTCAGGCAGGGAAGCATCGGGAGCGCGTGCACACGCGATTTCCACCGGAGCCCAACGGGTATCTTCACATCGGCCACGCCAAAGCTATCTGTTTGAACTTTGGTCTTGCGGCAGAATTCGACGGGCTCTGCAATCTTCGTTTCGACGATACCAACCCAAGCAAAGAAGATATCGAATACGTCGAGTCCATTCGAGAAGATGTTCGCTGGTTGGGTTTCGACTGGGCTGATCGGGAGTATTACGCTTCGGATTATTTCGATCGCCTATATCAGTTTGCTGTGCAAATTATCAAAGCCGGAAAGGCCTATGTTTGCGATCTGAACAGTGATCAGATGCGTCAGTATCGTGGCACGCTTACCGAACCGGGCCGGAATAGCCCGTTCCGGGATCGTTCAAGTGACGAGAATTTAGATCTGTTTGAGCGGATGAAAGCGGGTGAGTTTCCGGACGGCGCACGCACTGTCCGGGCCAAGATTGACATGGCTTCGCCCAATTTAAACCTGCGGGATCCGGTGATGTATCGTATTCTGCATGCTGCGCATCATCGGACCGGGGATCGGTGGTGCATCTATCCGACTTATGATTTTGCCCATGGGCAGTCAGATTCAATTGAAGGAATCACTCACTCGATCTGCACATTGGAATTCGAGGATCACAGGCCTCTATACGACTGGTTTCTCGATCAGTTGGGTATTCATCATCCGCAGCAAATTGAGTTTGCGCGGCTGAATCTAAGCCACACTGTACTGAGCAAGAGAAAGCTTCTACAACTCGTTCAACAAAACCATGTCGCGGGATGGGATGATCCGCGAATGCCGACCTTGGCGGGTCTCCGACGTCGCGGTTATACCGCCGAAGCGATCCGAACTTTTTGCGAGCGCATTGGCGTGGCCAAGCGGAACAGCACGGTCGACATCGCAATGCTGGAACACTGCCTCCGGGAGAACCTGAACAAGCGAGCGGCGCGAGTGATGGCGGTGTTAAGGCCCATCAAGGTCGTCATCGAAAATTATCCCGCTGGACAGGTTGAACACTTAGAGGCAGTCAATAATCCGGAAGATCCCAGTAGCGGCACGCGGCCTGTTCCATTTTCTAAAGTCGCCTATATCGAGCAAGATGATTTCCGCGAAGAACCCCCCAAAGGATTTTTCCGTTTATCGCCGGGGCGTGAGGTTCGGCTGCGTTACGCATATATCATCAAATGCACCGACATTCTCAAAGATCCGGAGACCGGCGAAATCCGCGAACTGCGTTGTACGTACGACCCAGAAACTAAAAGTGGTTCTTCTCAGAGCAACCGAAAAGTAAAAGCCACCATTCACTGGGTCTCGGCCGGTCATGCTAAGGAAGCTGAGGTCCGCCTCTATGATCATCTGTTCAGTAAGGAAGATCCCGATGCCGTCCCCGACGGCGTCGACTGGTTGACCAACGTTAATCCAAAATCGCTCGAGGTGCTGACGGACTGCCGAGTAGAGCCGATTCTTGCGAACGCGCAAAGAGGAGAGCTCTATCAGTTCGAAAGACTAGGCTATTTTTGCCTTGATTCGGTAGATTCGACGAGGCGTAAGCCGGTGTTTAATCGGACGGTAACCCTCAGGGATTCTTGGGTGAACCTTCAGAAGGCGACGAAAAGATCTAAATAAGGTTGCGAAGGTGTCTGCGGAGTGCCCGGCGGGTTTATCGGACACTTAAACTGCGGGTGACCCTAAAAGCGATACCCTAATGATACCGTGACGAAGTTATTGAAAGTTTCATATTTGTCTTTGCCGGGGGCACCTGCAAAGCCCAAAGGACTAGTGGCGGGAAGGCCCTCTAACTCGTTGTTAGTCACTTTTCTATTTTTGTAAAACACCGCCATATAGCCGAGATCAAGCGAAATGTTCTCCCACCTATAGCCCAAACCAGCATTCAAGGTTAACAAATCAGCACCAGGGATAGCTGGATTGAGTGTATGATTTGGTATTGGTGACTCTTCTACCGCAAGTCCTCCTCGCAACTCCCAGTTGTTGTTTAGGGCATAATAGCTGCCGAATCTCAGGGTGCTAGTGTTCTTCCAATCCTCAGGAAGACTAAACCCTGAAAGAGGGAAGCCCAAAGGCAAGAAGGTGGGGCTTGGTGAGAAGGTTGCAGTAAAATCTTCGAACTCGCTCCATCGGGTGTATTCGTAGACTAGCTCGGCTCCCCAGTTGGGCGTCACCTGCCAGAAGACGCCGGTGTTAATAACCGGCGGGAGAGGGATCGGCCGAATGTCCGCTTTTGTCGTGGCTGTAGAGAACGCCCCACGGAGTTTCACGTCTGCGTGGTCGAAGCGCAAATCCACGCGAGACCTGTAGCTAAATCCAACTTTAACATTGTCCAAAGGTTTGATCAGCGCTCCTAAATTATAGGCGAAGGCGTCGGCCGTATCTGTTAAGCGCAATCGACCTTCCAGGCCGATAGGGGCGGTGCAACTCGTGATCGGATCAAGGCAGAGGCCCCTGGAAAACAGGCCCGAGGCATGGACAAAGCTCGCACCGGCTCCAATGGAAAAATACTTGGATGGGTGCCACGCCGCTGCCGGTGTTATGTAAATGGTCTTCAGCTCGGTACGCTCAGCGGCAAACCGAGTGAAATCACTTTCGTAGGTTGTTGCTAGCCCAAAAGGAGAATACGTACCGATCCCAAAAGTAAAGTCGGTATTTGGAACGTGGTAATTGGCAAACAGCGTCGCGAGAAAGTTGTCGTCGTGTTTGTTATGGGCTCGTCGGCCACTGTTTTCAACGGAACTTTGTACATTTACATAAGTGCCGCTCATCAGCAAATTATTGCCGTCAACCTCACCAAGAGCAGCGGGGTTATAGTAGACGGCCGAAGGATCATTCACTCCAGCAGTCATCGCATTTGAGAGGCCCAGACCGCGCGCGGTTTGATGCGGGATCATGTAACCACCCGAAAAAGCATCACGGGTTAGAAATGAAACCGCAAAAAATAACAGAACCACTGAGGGCCCGAATGGTCTTTTTCTCATTTTAGCTCCAGTTTGGCGTTGACTAAGTTTTGCGAGTCCTATATATCCGTGCCAAATAACGCCAAAGGGTGCCATAAGGACGCGTCAGATGCAAGAAAATTTACTGACAACCGCTGAAGTAGCCGACTACCTGAAGGTGGACAAGTTTACGGTTTATAGGTTGGTAACACAGAAGAACATCCCCGCCTTCAAGGTTGGCAATCAATGGAGATTCAGCAAAGACATGATTGATGCTTGGCTGCTAAAAAACTCTAATATCGATGAAGAAAGTGTCTGTTGAACGCAAGGAATTTTTCGGCTGCAAAGACTTATGGGTTTCCCGTGGGGTTTCCCTTTTTCCCGAGCCTTTGCACAGAAGGTATTAGTTAGCAAAAACGCATCTGATCAAGAACTCAGGTAGGCAATGCCGTATTAAGAGCCCAACAATGAACCACGAACCCCGCGTTGTCATCACAGGCATGGGAGTCGTATCTCCGCTTGGCATCGGTAAAAAAGAATTTTGGCACGGGTTGTCCGAAGGCCAGGCGGCAGCCAAACCGATAAGTTTTTTTGACGCGAGCACTTACCCTACGCGTATTGCTGGTGAGGTACGGAACTTTGACCCTGTTGAGTTCCTTTCCTTCAAAGAAGCGCGCCGAATGGATCGCTCATCGCAAATGATCGTTGCAGCCGCCGAAATGGCAGTTGCGGATTCCAGATTGGAGCTAAGCGGTGATATGTCGAGAATCGGCGTATTTACCGGCACTGCAGTTGGAGGGCAAAGTTGGGCATTTCGTGAGTATGAAGTTTTCAAAGAAAAGGGTTTAAAAAGAATTAATCCTTTCACAGCCGTATCAACATTTCCTAATGCCAGTTCGGCACAGCTCTCCTCAAAATTCGGTTTTAAAGGCCCCAGCGATACGATCTCTTCAGGATGTGCGTCGAGTACCGTCGCCATAGGGTACGCGGTCGATAACTTGAAGATGAGGCGAATAGATACCGCCATCGTTGGGGGAACCGAGGCACCGATCGATCCCGGCATTTTTGGAGCCTATTGCGCGGCTCGGATTATGACTACTCAATATGAACACCCATCGCAATCTCCCAGACCGTTCGACGCCGGGCGAGACGGAATCGTCGTGAGCGAAGGTGCAGCAGTTTTGGTTTGTGAAACGGCGGAACATGCCATGGATCGAGGCGCCAGGATATACGCCGAAATCGCTGGGTGGTCTCACAATTCTGACGCATATAGTATGATGATGCTGAATCCGAACGGTGATCAAGCAGTCGCGGTAATGCTTGATGCTCTTGCTGATGCACGTCTGACGGTTGAAGATATCGATTATGTACAAGCGCATGCTCCAGGTGCAGTATCCGATGACCTATCGGAGGCGTACGCAATTCAGCGGGTCTTGGCAGAACGAATACAGGATGTGCCGGTTGTTAGTATAAAGTCGATGCTAGGTCATACTCAAGGCGCGTGCGGCGCAGTGGAAACAGTTGCGGCGGTGTTGTCGATTCACAAGAAAGTTATCTTACGAAGTATCAATTGTGACGCGCTGGATCCGGGTTGTCTCATTCAAGTCCACCGAGAAAAATCCACTCATAGAAATATCAGAGCTCTGCTTTTAAATACCTTTGGTTTCGGAGGAAAAAACGCGACTTTAGTCTTGCGTCCCTTCGCCGCCGATCCGAGAGAGATCTAACCGTTCGCTATGTTCGGCTTAACTGACGCTGCTCATATAGGAATTTCCGCAGCCCTGACCTCGGTAACCACGGCCGCTCTAGGTTCGTTCGTGCTGTTGAAGGATCCCAAGTCGAGCCTTTACCGAGTATTCTCTATCTATTCCTTCAGTATCACCGTGTGGAGTAGCTTACTTGCATTGCATGTATTTACTGCGAACCGGTCCGTAGCCGAATTTACCGCACGCTATCTCCATGTTGGTGCTACGCTGATACCGACCCTGTTCGTCCATTTCGTTCTCCAGTTCTTTTCTAATCGTAAGCGGAAAACCGTAAATCTTCTTGTCGCTCCGCTCTATGTAATCACCGCAACTTTGATGTTCTTGTGTATCAATGGAACTCTCGTTTCAGAAGTCGCTCCGAAATACGGGATCGAGTATTTGATGGTGGCGAATCGTGGCTACATATATCTGGTCCTTTACTTTATAGCTTGTGCCGCTTGGGGTCTTTCTACTCTCTTCCTAGGATACCTAAAGGCGGAAGGAGTTCGGAAGAACCAAATAAAATATCTCCTGTTTGGCTCATTGCTTGGATATTTTGGCGGCCTCGATAATTTTCTTTATCTCTACGACATAACAATTTTCCCGCTTTTTCCGTACGGAAGTTATGCGATTCCCATCTATGTTTCCACTACTGCTTATGCTATTGCGCAGTACCGCCTCCTCGACATTAACGTTGCGATCAGAAAAAGCATCATCTATGCATCACTTTTATTCATGCTGCTTGTTCCCTGTTATATCTTGGTCATTTGGGGGCAGCAGTTGGCGTTTGGAAACATCAATTATACCTTCTCGATGGCGACACTCCTCTTGTTTATTATTGTGGGGTTTTTATTTCCCAAATTACGGTTTCGGACGGAGGAAGCTCTAGAAAGAGCGTTATTCCAAAAGCGGATAAACTACCGGGAAACGCTACTCTACTCGAGTAAAGATATGGTTTCGATCGTGGACCTTGAGAGTTTATCCACTAATCTGGTTCGAACGGTCGGACGGGCACTTGGCATTGAAAAGGCGTCTCTTTTTCTACTCGAGGAAGCCAAAGGCGTATTCAACCTTAAAGCCAGCATCGGCGTTGCAATAAATTCTCAGTTCTTTCTCTTACGCGACGATCCTCTACTTGAAAGCTTAACAAAAGTACAAAAGGGAATCGTTAGAGAAGAACTTGAAATCGCTAGCGATAGCCTAAACTGGAGGTTGACTGCGAGGAGAATGGAGGAGATCGAGGCCGAGATTAGCGTCCCGATAATTTCAAAGGAAAAATTGATCGGCGCTCTGAATCTCGGTTACAAACCGGGTAAGGAGATTTACTCGAACGAAGATCTAGAGCTTCTTTCAACTCTCGCTAATCAGGCGGCGGTCGCAATTGAAAACGCGCGGCTTTACCAAAATCTGAAGCAGTCGCAGGATACGCTTCGGCGGGCGGACCGCTTATCCTCTTTAGGGCTACTTACGGCAGGACTTGCTCATGAAATTCGCAATCCGTTGGTGGCAATTCGCACGTTTACCCAGCTTTTGCCAGAACGGTACGAAGACGCTGAGTTTCGTAACGGTTTCCAAAGCCTCGCCCTGAAGGAAGTGGACCGCATCTGTGGGTTGATCACGGATCTTTTGAGCTTTGCCCGACCCTCGAGGCCGAATGTTGCTCAAGAGGACATGAATAACGTAATCGATGGTATTGCGCGAATTTTAGACACACAAGCGAAGGAAAAAAGTGTAGAATTGGTAAGAGACTTCACCCCGAACCTGCCCAAGGTGTGGATTGACAGGGAACAAATGAAGCAGGTATTCATGAACCTCATATTCAACGGCATCCAGGCGATGAACAACGGCGGGACAATTACAATCTCAACACGTATCTTCACCCCGGAGGCTACCCAGCAGTCACCCTCATTCGTACAAGTTGAAGTTAAGGATACCGGTATCGGTATCCCTAACGAAAATCTCGAGCATATATTCGATCCGTTTTTTACCAGCAAGGACGAAGGCAGCGGTTTAGGGCTTTCTATCTCCCATCAAATTGTACAGGAGCATGGCGGATACGTTACTGTTGAAAGTAAAGTGGGGAAGGGAACCTCCTTTCTTGTCAACATTCCAACGGGGAAACCCGTTCGAGCAATGACCGAGCGCAACTTGCACGTTCATGAAGCGAATCTTAGTCATTGATGAGTCGGAGGTGATTCGGGAAACCCTTGCCCTAATCCTAGGGCGGGACTTCTACGTCGTGAAGAAGTTTTTAGGCACTTCTGGATTTACGCTGGCGGACACTAGCGCGGATGTCGATCTGCTGATCATTGGCGTAAGCCCGGCGCTTCGCTCCGAGGCCGGAAAGCTCTTGAGATTTGCCGCACAGGTGAGCTGCGCCGTTTTGTTCCTGGTCGAGTCGAGATCCGCTATCAAACTCATCGAAGAGCAAGAAACCGTTGGTTGTCTCGCAAAGCCGTTTAATCCCTATGAGCTAAAGCAAAAGGTGGGAATGTTATTGGCGCGTACAGCTGTCCTCCCCAGCATGCGACCCATGCGGGGGCCACCGAACAATCCGGCACACTCGGATTATTTAAGATATCCGTTCCTTGATCGGACGGCAGCCGCTCTTGTGCAGCGATTTGCCAGAACTCGTTTGCCGGTGTTGGTTTCAGGCGAGATAGGCTGCGGTCAGGAGCGCGTTGTGCGAGGGATTTGCGCCCTTGCTGGGAGTGACGTCGCCTGCAGCTTTGTAAATGCGTCCGAAGTCAATGACGAATTCTTGGCGAGCAAGATTGCTCAGCTAACTTGGCGGGCCGAGAAATCCGGGCGGATCTTTGTCGTGGAAGAAATCGAAAAGCTTTCTGCTTCGGCGCAGTCGAGGTTGCTCAGCTTTATCGAAGAAGTCGAAAAAACATCAGTTGCCTGCCGATTTCTTGCGACTACAAAGATCGACCTTCTTGAGCAAGTTTATCAAGGTGAATTCCTCGAAGGACTATATTATCGGATAGCGACTTTAAGTCTTAAACTCCGGCCCTTGAGAGATCGCCGCAATGACATTCCGACGATTGCCGCTTGGTTTGCGCAGTACTTTGCACCGCTCTTGGAATTAGGCCAGGTAACCTTTTCGCCCGAAGCGAGAGATCGTCTCGCAAACTATCTCTGGTTCGGCAACCTAAGCGAGATGGAAACCGTTATCGCTCGAACCCTCGTGGTTGGACGTAAGAGCACAATTGAGGCACACGATCTGGTTTTCGATTTTTCCGGGACCAGTGAAGCGGAGGAATTTGCAGATGTAGAGGAGTTTAGTTCGCCAGAGGAGAAACGGCCAAATCTTAAGGTGGTCTCCTCCTCTTGGACGGCTGGCAGACAAGTTCCAGTCTCGCAAGGCCAAGCTGCCTGCAGTGAACGAGCGAGCGAACTCAAAGTTTTGATTCACGAGTTGGCTCACGAGATGAAAAATCCGATGGTGACCGTCAAGACCTTCGCGCAATTGCTCGACGATCGATATGAAGACGAGGATTTTCGGGCGCGTTTTCGAGACGTGGTCAGCACTGATATCGAACGAATGGACGATCTGCTCGAAACGATGATCGAATTTGCCGACTTCAGTCAACCTCGTATAGATCGCGTAACGCTGGAGGAACGCTTGCGCTCGACAGTTGATGAGCTCCGAGAGGAGTCCGGAAAACGTCAAGCTCCTGTTCGCGTACAAACTAGCAGAGTCGGCGCCACGATTTTTGCCGATGAGAACCAGCTCGACTACATTCTTAAGAATGTTTTCTCGACGGTAGTATCGCAGGCAAAGGTGGGCACTGAGATTGGTGTTGAAATCCAGCAAACGGGAAAGGTCGTAATATCCTACGTTCGTGAAGGACCTCGGATGGCCTCGATTACTCAATATCTCGGTTCTCTGAGCGAAGCTGCGGGAGAAAGTATTTTGCCCCTGCGAATCTTATTGGCAAAGCAGCTGGTGGAACGTATTGGTGGTGAGATTGCTGTTGATAGCACCGATGCTGAGAAAGAGATCGTGACAATGGAGTTTCCCATTGCTTAACCGGGAAAAGAAAAGCGACATGGTTCAAGGCGTATTGTTGGTTATAGATGATGAGGCTGGGGTCCGGCATTCACTCAAAATGGTTTTCGACAAAGTCTTTCGCGTGGTCGAGGCAGCTACTGCAAACGACGGCGTCCAGAAACTGACTGAAGAAAAACCTGATATCGTATTGCTCGACATTGTCATGCCTGGCGCTGATGGACTGTCGGTTTTGAAACAGATGAAATCAGTTCATCCTGAGTGTCAGGTAATAATGTTGACCGGTCTTAATACGGCACGAACCGCCTTTACCGCGAAGGGCACTGGCGCCTTCGATTACGTGACCAAGCCTTTCGACGTTGAAGAACTGCGGCTACGGGTCGAGCATGCGTTCGAGAAAGTTCAGCTCTCAAAGGAGCTGGAGCGGTTAAAGGAAGAGGTCGGTCGGAAATATGGGATCGATCATATCGTCGGCAAATCCAAGCAAATTATAGATGTTTTCAAAGCCGTCAGCATGGTAGCCGCTAAGAAATCTACAGTCTTGATTCAGGGCGAAAGCGGCACGGGCAAGGAGTTGATCGCACGCGCGATTCACTACAATAGCGATCGCCGCTCGAAGCCCTTCATCGTTGTGAACTGCGCCGCATTACCCGATACTTTGATTGAAAGTGAACTGTTTGGTTATGAGAAGGGTGCCTTTACTAATGCATCGCAAAAGAAAATTGGTCGGTTCGAGCTTGCTCATGGTGGCACCCTCTTTCTTGACGAGATCGGCGAGCTTAATCTCAGCACACAGGCAAAATTCCTGCGCGCCATTGAGCAAGAAACCTTCACCCGGCTCGGTGGCACCGATGACATCAAAGTTGATGTGAGGGTGATAGCCGCAAGTAACCGGGATTTAGAAATTTTGGCAAAAGCAGGTGAGTTCCGGCCGGATCTGTTTTACCGCCTCAACGTCGTCTCTCTTTATTTGCCTGCGCTTCGGGAACGGCGCGAGGACATCCCGCTACTTCTAGATCATTTCCTGAGACTCAAGGCGCAAGAGCATTCCATTGCGGTTAAAAGCTTGTCGCCGGAAGTAGTCGACTTTTTTACGGCATACCATTGGCCGGGCAACATTCGTGAGCTTGAAAACTTGATTGAACGGCTGACAATACTCACGCCGCATGAGCAGATCATGCTCCGTGACCTGCCCGTCGGAATGCGCTCGACAGATCAGACTGCGACCTTGAAAGAGGATGTCCTGAGTGGCTCAAAACCTCTCAGCGAAGCGGTGGACGAATTCGAACGAGAGCTTATTGTTAAGGCGCTGCAACGGACCGGCTTTAACCAGACCAAAGCCGCTTTATTGCTGGGCACCAGCCGGCGGATTCTAAAATACCGAATTGAAAAGCTGAAGATAAACGAGCCTCATAGTGGAGAGGAGCCGAAGCTATCGACATAAATCGACAATTTTGGACAAATTTGTACCGTTAATCCTTCCGTTTTACCTCTGTAGCCTCCAATTTCCCTGTAAGTTCTTAGTTTTCTTAGACAAAGCCATCTAGCACACTTTTTGCGTAAGGAGCGGCCATGGACTCGAACAAGCCGCACATTCTTGTCGTAGATGACGAAATGGGACCTCGAGAATCCTTGAAGATGATTCTCAATCCTTATTACACCGTTCATATCGCCGAGCGGGGAGGTCAAGCAGTCGATTTCCTAAACAAGTTTCCGGTCGACCTAGTTACATTGGATCTCAAGATGCCAGGTTTTACCGGTATCAATGTTCTGGAAAAGGTGAAACAGCATGATCCGGATATCGAAGCGATCATCATCACAGGTTACGGCTCTTTGGACACAGCTATCGAAGGACTCCGCCTTGGCGCGTTCGATTACATCTCTAAACCTTTCGACGTAAATCACATTCTATCTCTCGTCCGCCGCGGTATTGAGCGTCGCGGGGCGAAGACTAAGCTGCGACAAGTAAGATCGGACTTCCTCTCCAACGTGTCGCACGAATTGCGAACGCCGTTAAGCGTGGTTGTGGGCTTTGTCTATTTATTGCTCAACCAAGTTATTGGCAAGCTCAGCGAAGAGCAGCAAAAGGTCCTCGAGACCGTCTACCGCAACTCCGAAGAACTGTTGGAGCTGATCGATAACGTTTTATGGATGACGTCACTCAGCTCTGGCGACACCTCACCCATCATCGAGAAATTCGATGCGCGCCAGATCGTCGATGAAACCGTGAAGCGTTATCAGCGAACAATCGGGGAAAAAAACTTGACCCTGACAATCGACATCCCAGAGGGCGGCGCATCGATCATCAGCGATCGTGCGAAGGTGGAAAGAATCTTTCAAAATATATTCAACAACGCAGTTAAGTTTACTTCGGTGGGCGAAATCCGGGTGAAAGCTCGTGTATCTTCGGATCGAGGAATCCTGGATCTAGAGGTTTCCGACACCGGAATCGGCATTGACAAGAGTAAGATGGATTCAGTTTTCGAGCCCTTTCAACAAGTGGACAACTCCATCCATCGTTCGTTCTCCGGGCTCGGGCTGGGTCTCACGGTGGCACGGCGAATGGCCGAGCTGATCGGTGGTGCAATTCAGGTTAAAAGTGAGCCGGGCGTCGGCACGACAGTGCTGATGAGATTCCCTTCTAAAGCTGTCGCCTCGGCTGCAGTGCCTCTGGAGCAGCGGAATTATGGTTAGTGATAGATTCATCTGGTGTCGCAACTGTGACGCCGTGCATCACGTAACGTCCTGCGATCGAGCTCCCCAGTATGTCTACGTTAACGGTGAGGTCGAGGAGATACCCGGCGACGACTGGCGTGCTTTTATGAAACAACACGAAGGTCATCGGTTAGAACCGTTGAAAGCATCAAGCGAGAAGCATTTTTGCCAGAGCTCGATGTCTGATCCTATGGGTGTTGCGTACATTGAGGTGACTAATGGACGTGACCATCTTCTTCTGCGGCAATCGCGCGCAAATATTGCCGAACCTTTGAGCTTTGAAGTGACGCGCGGCCGGCTGGTTGATGAAGGTCTGACGGTCTGCATTCAAGATAGGGAAATCAAAAAAGAGATGCGATGCCATTTTAAGTGGTATGCTGATGCCTTCGACGATCAGAAAATTGATCTGTTCGTACAGCTATTCAGGGATGTGGTCACGGTAATAGAACCAGAGACGATTGAGGTTGCTGACTTTTGTTCCGAAGACGATAACGTCACTTTTGGATTACTACCAGCTGACGTCATCGAACTGTTGATAGCGAAATGTTCGCCGTATTTCCAACCGCGAGAGTTGGACGACATACGACGATTTATCGATTCTCACCGTGAACCCTGCGATGTTTTGGCCTTAGTTATGCGCCGCCAGTTGAAGATCGAACAGTCTGCTGCCTGAACTCACTAGTCTCTGCTATTTCGAGCCCTGCAACATCGCGTTTGATCGCGGCTATTTTAAGCATCTCTTACCATGAGCGCCACGATCTCTGATTTTCAGTCAGCGCTTGCCGTTGCGTCCATGCTCAACAGCTGTAAGCGGCTTGTCCAGTTTATCTTCTAACCACCACTTCGTCTCGGCCGTCCACTTCTTTGAGCTTGAGCCGAACCTCTCCGCCTTGCGGTAAATTGATTTTTCTCGCAATAAAATTGGCGGCAATGGGAAACTCGCGTCCGCCGCGGTCTATGAGCACGGCTAGATGAATGGCTCTGGGGCGTCCTAAGTCGATCAAATGATCCACTGCGGCTCGTACCGTCCGCCCGGTGTGGAGCACGTCGTCGAATAGAATGATCGTTTTGTTATTGATGTCGAACGGGATGCTCGTATGGTCGACTTTTCCTTCGGGAAGCAGCGCATTGAGGTCGTCTCGATATAAGCTAATGTCCATTTCGCCTAGAGGAATCTCTTTGTGATGGGATTTTTGAATCATGCCTCGTACCCGCTGCGCCAAAAAAAGGCCGCGGGTGCGGACGCCGATGAAGGCCAAAGAATCCGAAGCCCTATTTTGTCGAAGAATTTCCCGGCTCATGCGTTCGAGATTCTTTTTTATTTCGGGCGCCGTCAAAAGTCTTACGTTTTTAGATTTTTTCATTGGCGGCTCGCACGATAGCGTCTAGTAGTAATTGTGCGCCCAGAGAGATGTCCTGCGGAGCAGACCATTCCAACGGATTATGGCTAATACCGCGGCGGCTTGGAATAAACAACATTCCCGCTGGAGTAATTTTTGCCATCTGCATTGCGTCGTGACCGGCCCCTGAAGGCATAATCTCGTAAGGAACCTCTCGAGCCTCGCAGCAGTCTTGTAGCAGATGGACTACACGTTTATCCAGAGGCACGGGGTCCTCTTTTCTGATTGGTAATATTTTGATTTTTACTTTGCGGCGCAGAGCGATTTCGCGAATTTTGGCCTCGATCGAACGGACGACCCGGTTCTTGGCTGCCGCAGTGATGCTCCGTACGTCGACTGCTAGTTCCGCCTTGCCCGGCACCGCATTGATCACTCCAGGCTCAATCTTCAGTGCGCCCACAGTCCCGACCACTCGCCCCTTGTCCATATCCGAATGCTCCCGACAAATCCCTTCTACCGCCATCGTTAATTCCGCTGCCGCAACCAGAGCGTCCTTGCGCATGTCCATTGGAGTTGTGCCCGAATGATCGGCCTGACCGGTGATGATTACCTTGAAGCGTGTCGGCGCCGCAATTGATGTCACTACGCCGATAGGTTTCTTTCTTGCTTCTAAAATTGGGCCCTGCTCGATGTGCAATTCAAGGTAGGCTTTCAAAGATGAGGGATCTCGGCGCAGCGAGAGGAGGTTGTTTCGATGAATGCCGAGTCCGGCCAAAATATCCTCTAGTTTTGCTCCCTGTACATCGCTGGCGTTTGTAAGATCCTCAGCCCGCACTTCACCCGCAACCAAGCTGCTCCCCAGGGTTGAAAAACCAAAGCGGCTCGACTCTTCACCGACGAAACAAACGACTTCAACCGGCGAGCGCAACGCAACGTTGTGTTCTTTCAGTGTCCGAGCTGCTTCAAGGGCGGCAATAACCCCCATCGTACCATCATATTTTCCGCCCTGGACGACGGTGTCTAGGTGCGAGCCGGCAAGCACAGCAGGCGCCTTCGGGTAAGACCCCTCGAGTCTTCCGAAGATGTTGCCGATACGATCGATGTTGATCTGCAACCCGATTTGCCGCATCTGATGGATGAGAAATTGACGACTGCGCAGTTCCTTGATCGAAAACACCAGCCGAGTCACCGAGCCGTGATCGCCTAAACCAATTCTGGAAACGGCGTTCAGGTCGCGCAACAATCGGCGCTTGTTAATTGTGATATCGGGTCGGCTCTGGACGGCATTCGGGCTTTGCGGCTTCATGCGCATGATTTTAGCAGCTTCGTGCAATGCTGAAAAACTACATCGTGAATATAAAAGTAAGTTGGAAAGAGCCAAATCCGTGTGTTATAGCTCCATATACAATTGAAAGGCCGGTTCATGAGTGAAGTTTCCAAAAAAGTTGCCGAGATGCTGCTGTCAACAGAGTCCATTCAGGTCTACAAAGAAACCCCCTTTGTTTTCGTTTCCGGACGCATCTCGCCGGTGTATATCGATTGTCGCAAGCTCCTATCGTTCCCAACGGAACGTGAATACATCGTCGCTGCATTAGCCAGGATGGTTGAAGCAGAAATAGGAATCGACAAAATCGATGTTGTCGCCGGAGGCGAGACGGCAGGTATTCCCTACGCTTCTTTTGTTGCTCATCTCATCAAAAAGCCGATGATTTATATTCGCAAGCAGCCGAAAGGGTACGGCGGGACTAAGCAGATAGAAGGCATCCTCAATGCCGGGAAGAAAGTATTGCTGGTCGAAGACTTGGTCACCGATGGACTGAGCAAGCTTCGTTTCAATATCGGAATACGCGCCGCTGGGGCAAAGATGACGCACTGCCTCTGTGTATTCGATTATGCTTCGGACCGGCTAAACCAGCATGAGGGCAAGGACAATCTAGCAAAAAACGATATTTCGCTGCACGTGCTCGCAAATTGGGATGACGTGCTGGACACCGGATTGGCTAAAAGCTATTTCACTGAGAGCGCCAGCAAGCACATCACTGATTTTTTGCAGGATCCTGAGAATTGGGGTCGCAAAATGGGTTTCGTGTAAGTCTCTTTAACTGGCAAGCGATTCAAATCCGCCGGCTGACCAGCAGGGAAGTTGGTCCAAATGCCCGCGACCAACCAGCACTCCAAGTTTGGGTGATCGATTGGATGTCGCTGTTCAGAGTATATGTCACTAGCTCAGCTCAATCCTCCATTCTTGAATGCTGAACTGAGATCAACGATTCTTGAAGCTTATTGTTCAAGGTGTTAGATAAAACAACCTATGGTCGCATAGCTCAGTTGGTTAGAGCGCTCGCCTCACATGCGAGAGGTCGGGGGTTCAAGTCCCTCTGCGACCACCACCTCTTGACTACTTTGCGCATGTCACCGGCTAGCGTTTTCGATAATCCACCGGCACCGTCATCAGAGAACCTTAAGCGCCCACTATGCGCCATTTACTTATTGCGTAATGAAACGATAAACCAAGTTCCGCGTCGCCGGCATCTCCCCTCGATTGCCTCCGTCAACAAAAAAGCCCTCTGCCAAGCTAACAACGTAACGGGGCATTTCTAGCTTTCTCGCTGAGATGATTGAGGTTGCCCCCAAAAGCTTTCTTGGGTTTGGCGAGCCGATCTTTGCTGTGCACCTTTCTTAACACCCAACACCTGCTGAACGGCAATGAGTTATCGCCTCCGAAGCATCGGAATCTCTATAGCTTGAATATGATCATCGAGAGCAACGGCCGAGGTTCAGAAGCGAAATTGCTCGTAAGCGAAACGTCACCGCAGAACTGCAGTTTGCATCGAGGAAGATCTCTCCGAGACGAGTTTCGGTTAAGGGAGGATGTTACAGTCAGTCAGAAATGGGCGTGGGAGAAGCAGATCGAGCCGCGATCGAGCTGTTACAGAAAAGCACATCTATCTTGCTCGCGAAATCAGGGCCGACCGCCGCTTCAAGGAGTTAAATCCGGGTGTTGTCGCGTGAGATCAACGTACCCCAGTTAGAACAATCGTCAGCGTTGAGTAGCTTATCTAGCTTGAAGAATCGATTTCAGTAGACCCAGCCTTTTCATCTGAATCTTCATAACTCGGCAGGTGCTGCCATAGTTTCGCTGTGCAACTTCTAAGATGGCAGCGGCCCCTTGCTCATCGCAGGGAATCGTAACAAGTTGAGGATGATTAATTTTAGGCCGAGCCATTTTGAGGACCGAGCGTGCAGGTGATTTGCGTGAAGCGCTGGCAAGTAAATGCTCTTTCTCTTCGTACTTCAAGATAATTTCTGCATGCATAGAATCTCCTCGAGTCATCACTTGAACGCCGCTTTGCTGCAATTGTTGTTCGGCAATACCTACCTGTGGGTAAAGTTGGCAGCCACTAATCCACGACGACACTGCGCATCTAGTTAGTAGAACTCTTTACTCGCGATTCAGTTAGACACTTGTGAAACGCGTATAAAGCAGCGGCTTGTTCCCTGGAGCTTTGGATCCGTTGGTTGATGATCATGCGTATGATCTTAGTGCGCCTATGATCCTCTTTCTCGTAACGCTGCATCACAGCTACGTATGTTCGGTCGGCAATCGGTCTACTTTTCATAGCTCGGACTCTTGATAATAGGCATGCAAGCTACATCCATTCTGCGCCTAGCTCGGCACAAGTAACTCAGCTGCACGGTGACTCGATAGGAACAAGCCTTCCGCTAAGCAATGGCCAGGCCCGGAGGATTTGGTAAAACCCGAGACAATAAGAGAACTTCTAAGATACACGATAGTCCCACGGTTGGGAATAGCGCATTGGATGTTGTTGCTTAAATGAAACAGAATCTCCAATCAAGCAGCTGCGTGCGCTTGCGTTGTGGCAAATTTGACGATCGACTGGGCTACAACTAGATTTCTAGTCTCATTGTTTCTTGACGTATGTAAACTCTCGATGTCTTCGTCTCAGCCCGACGGGGTCACGAGTTCGCCTGGTCAGCACGTTTCGTACCGAGGAGCAGCGACAGCGCCGCCAGAGAGATTTTCCCGCTGAAATCGGCCGCATGATTTTTGGATTTTTCCTTTGCCTCCTCAACCGATTGAGCACCTTTCTAACTCCGACGTAGAAAATCTCACCCTGCGGCGTGAGCTCCAGTTTGCGTCCCTTATGACGAAAAGCTTCAAGGCGAGCTCCTGTTCGAGTGCCTTGATCTGCAGGGATAGGGCGGAAGGAGTGAGAAACAGCGCTTGGCGGCATCTTTGAGGGAACCGCTCTTCACGATCCAACAAAAACTATTTAGTTGCGTGGTCTCCATAGGAATACTTTAGAAAAATGAAACCAATCATTAAGTAAATTAAGATTGACATGACTTTAAATGGCTCGATAGGATCACCATAGATGACGATGACACAGGACATAACGAAGAAAGCCCGAAAGGTTTTTTTGAGCGATCTGTGCCGCGTCGGCCGCGGCACTCCTGCGGGCGATTGGTTCCGCCGTTATTGGCTGGCCGTTGGCGTAGCCGGTGAGCTGCGGGACATCCCTCGAGCCATTAGAGTGCTGGGTGAGGAATTAGTTTTATTTCGCGACGACCGCCGCAGGATTGGGTTACTTGGCCTTCACTGCCCGCACCGGGGCAGCTCTCTAGAATATGGCGATATCGAGAACGGCGGGATTCGCTGCCCGTATCATGGGTGGTTGTTCGATGTCTCCGGTCAGTGCTTGGAGCAACCGGCGGAACCTATGGGAAGTATTTTTTGCCGCAAAGTAAAGCATCTCTCCTATCCCGTTGCAGAACTCGGTGGATTGATTTTCGCCTATATGGGTCCCGATCAGGAGAGCCCGCCGCCATTGCCGCAGTATAAAGCTTTGGTCGATCCAAATGGGCAGAGATCGTTAGAAGCAACCCGCCAGTATGATTACAATTGGTTCAATTTCATCGAGAATGGCGCCGACCCGGCGCACTTTTCGATCCTCCATCGCGCGGATCCCGACGACGGCACCTGGCGCAGCTGGTTTTTTAATTTCAAAGACATTCCGTCCTTTGACGCGGTGGAAACTTCCTACGGCATGAAAGTGATCTCGCGCAAACCAGGACCCACTGCCGATACTGAGTACGTCGATGAGAAGAGCTTTGCTCTGCCGAGTATTTTGCAAATCGGCGATACCGAATTTACCCATTTTGAAAAACCGAAAGAGGCGCTGGCTGCAGGCTCGTACAACGCGCATTTTATGTTTGTGACGCCCAGCGACGATGATCATTTTACGCTGTTCACCGTCAATCATTACACCGGGCCCGATCGGGAATTTTTTCAGAAGCTTGAGCCGAGCCGGCGCATTGCGCCGAAAATCCAAAAGAAGGAATACGACCAGCGCCGGTACTCGCCTTTTCGCGGCAGCGTCCGCAGCGAAGACATTATGAGCCAGTCAACGCAGGGAACCATCGCCGAGCGTAAAGAGCAGCTTGGAACTTCGGACAAGGGCGTCATCCTGCTGCGAAAGATCATTCTCGGGGCGATTGAGACGATACAAGAAGGAGGAGTTCCGAAAGGGGTTCCTCTACTCGAAGAATCCGCCAAGGTGATCGATATCGACTCGTTTACCGGTATTAGAGCCAAAGGAGTGTTTTAATCTTGAAACTTCCGGCAACACTCTTGCCTTTTCTGATGTCACTGTTTCTCGGGATCCTTCCGCTTGCCAGCGCCGTCGAAGCCGCGCCGCTGCGGGTCGCCTACAGCGCCATCAGCGGCGCTATGTCGTCTCTCTGGGTAGCGCAAGAAGGGGGCTACTTTAAACGCGAGGGGCTGGATGTCGAGTTGCTTTATATCGGCGGCGGCTCGCTGTTGATCCAATCGATGATCAGCGGCGATGTGCCATTTGCGTATGGACCTTCAGTGCCGGTGATCAATGCTTCACTTCGCGGCGCCGATCTCGTTCTAGTCGGCAACACCGGTAATTCTTTGGTGTTCTCGATCATGTCCCGGCCGGAAATCAAACAGCCGGCAAATCTCAAAGGTAAAAAAGTCGGTGTGACCCGCCTTGGCGGCTCTACCGACTGGGCGCTCGACGCGGGATTGAAGCAGTGGGGGCTGGAGCGGCGCGAGATTACTGTGATTCAAACCGGGGGCATGCCTGAAGGGTTGGCTGGTCTGATCGCAGGCGTCTTGGATGCTGTGGTGCTCTCGCCGCCCAGCAATTTCAGAGCGGCGAAAGCCGGCATGCACGAACTGGTCGATGTCGGCCAATTGAAAATTGTTTTCCCCAACACACCTGTCTCGACGACACAATCGTTCATCAAAGGAAATCGGGATAGCGCATTGCGCTTTATGCGAGGTTTCAGCCAAGGTCTCAATCGGCTGCGCAATGATAAAGAGTTCAGTATGAAAGTTCTATCCAAGTATACCAAAGTCAGCGACAGCGAAACCTTGGCCCAACTCCATCACACTTACGGCGTGCGCTACAGCGGCGATCGCATCCCTTACGTGCGCACGGAAGGCGTGGATGAGATTCTCAAACGCACGCCGGGAAAAGAAGCGCGTGAAGCCAAAGCCGGCGACTTCGTCGATAATAGTCTGTTGAAAGATCTCGAACAAAGCGGCTGGTTCAAAACGTTGGATCGTTAATTCATGCGGGTCGTCATCACAGGAGGTTCCGGCCGGTTGGGGCAGTACGTTGTTCGGGAACTGTTTACCCATAACCATGCGGTGGCCGCCCTGGACGCGATAAAACCGCGCGAGTGTTTATGCCCGACCTACACCGTCGATCTGATGAAGATCGACTCTTTCGTCGAACATTTTAACAATGCCAATGCAGTGGTGCATCTTGCCCGGGCGCGTTTTCCTTATACGGAGAATGGCTACGACGTGGCCGAGCAGAAGTGGGAGTTCGCCGACATCTTAGGGGATGCGGGCCGTTTCAATCGCAATGTCGCGATGACGAATAATGTTCTGGCTGCAGCGCAAGCGTGCGCCGTCAAGAAAGTCGTCTGCGGATCGAGCCTGGCCGTGTATGGGTTTTACTATCCTTCCACTAAGCTGCAGCCTGCTTATCTCCCGATCGATGAAGACCATCCGTTGCGGCCGCAAGATCCTTACGGCATGACCAAGCTCATAGGCGAAAAACTTTGTGATGCCTTGAGCCAGAAGACCGCCGCGCAAGTCGCAAGTCTTAGATTTGCCGGAATCTATACGGAGGCGCAGCGCTCGATGTTGCTCGACCGCAAGAAAAATCCACTCGCACGAGGAACGGGCGCGCTGTGGAGCTATATCGACGCGCGCGACGCGGCGCGTGCCTGCCGGCTGGCTCTCGAAGCCGAGTTCGGCGGCCATGAACGTTTTAACATCTGCGCATTTTCGACCATCATGGACACACCCACACGCGAGTTAGTCGCACGCTACTTGCCTCAGGTAACAGATCTGCGCAGCGGACTGGATGATCGCGACAGCGGATACAGTATCGACAAGGCGAAGAGGTTGTTGCGTTTTGAGCCGCGTTGTTCTTTGGTCGACTAAGCATTTATATTCCAGTGATGTGAGGGAGCCATTTTTGACATGATGGATTTGAGAGAGTTTTTAAAGGTTTTGGAAGAAGAGCACGAGCTGCAAAAAATCAAGGTTGAAGTCGATCCGAAGCACGAGCTCGGAGCGATTTGTAAGATTCACAATGAGCGGCCGAACAGTCCGGCGCTGCTCTTTGAAAACGTTAAAGGTCATACGATTCCGGTGGTCGGCCAATTGCTGGCGAGTGACCGACGCGTGGCCCTGGCGCTTGGGTTATCCCAAGAAAATGTGTTTAACGAGACCGTGCAACGGGCGAGCAATCCGATTGCGCCGAAGTTGGTTTCCAAAGGCGTCTCCCAGGACGTAGTATTTGAAGGCGTCGACGTCGATCTCACCAAATTGCCGCTTTGCACCAACAATCCGCGCGATGGCGGGCCCTATATCACCGCCGGTCATGTGATCATCAAAGACCCCGAATACGGCATGAATCTTTCGATTTATCGGATGATGCTGGTGTCGAAGAACGAAGTCACACTTCGTTTTACACCGGGTCATGACGGTTATGATTTCATGAAAAACGCCGAGAAGCGCGGCCAGAAGAAATTTGAAGTCGCGGTTTGCATCGGCGTGCCGCCAGCGGTTTATGTGGCATCTCAGTTCGAACCGCGCATCGGCGTCTCTGAATTAGACATTGCCGGCGGGCTTGTCGGTGAGCCCGTCGAGGTGGTGAAGTGCCGGACTATCGATCTCGAAGTGCCGGCGCTTGCGGAGATCGTTCTCGAAGGAGAACTGACGATTCCGGCGAAAACCGGAGATGAGGGGCCGTTCGGCGAGTTTTGCGGCTACACGACGGCGCAAGTGCCGAACGAGCGCATCATGACTGTCAAAGCCGTGACGCATCGCAAAAATCCCGTCTACCACAACATCTGGCTTGGCAAGCCACCGCACGAGCATCTCTATGTCGACGCGTTAACCTATGCGGTCGCGGCTTATCAGGAGTTGAAGCCGGCTTATCCGGCATTGAAGAAAGCCTACGCGCCGCCCTGGGGCGTTTCGATTGTTTTGCTGTTGCAACTTGAAAAGCGGCTGATGAGACCGGGCATCGTCGATAACATTCTTGCCGCTTCGCTGTACACGCGAAGCGGCAAGTGGAAACATGTGTTTGTTCTCGACGAAGATGTCGATCATTGAAGATCCCAACGAAGTGCTGTGGGCCTTGACGACCCGTTTCCAGCCCGCTACCGATATGTTCATCATCCCGCGCGGCATCACCAGTTCGCTCGAGCCGTCGGCGACGGTCGATGGATTGACTTCGAAATTGATGCTCGATCTGACCATCAAGAAAAATTTCCGCGGCGAAGTGGCGGAGCCGACCGCGTCCATGCGGCAGGCGGTTTTGCAGCGATGGAAAGAATATGGTTTCAAATAGAACCTGAAAACGTTCTAGCCGTTCCATAGGTTCCATCGGTTCCAACCGTGGAAGCGGATCAATCGTTCAGAAGTTCAAGGGTTCAAGGTTCAGGCCAGATTATCAATAGGGGTGCAGAGTGGTGAAAGTAGCCGCCAAGAGAAAGAGTAAGAAGGTTTCGTTGGCCGATATCCCGCGGGTTGGGCCGGGGACTCCCGCCGGTGCATGGTTTCGTAAATACTGGCTGGTAATCGGGACGACTCAGGACCTGCACGACATTCCGCAGGCAGTAAAAGTTCTCGGAGAAGAGTTGGTGCTGTTTCGCGACGAGTTCGGTAAGCTCGGCCTTCTGGGATTGCACTGCCCCCATCGTGGAACGTCCTTAGAATACGGCGACATCGAAGATGGCGGGATTCGCTGCCCATATCATGGCTGGTTGTTTAACGTCGCTGGACAATGCCTGGAAATGCCGGCGGAACCCAAGGACAGCAAGTTTCGCGCAGAAGGTGAAGCACTTGTCTTATCCGGTGCGTGCGCAGGGCGGCTTGATCTTCGCCTACATGGGGGAGAATCAACATGATCCGCCGCCGCTGCCAAAATATTCGCCGCTTGTGGACCGCGGCAGCCAGTGGCAGATCGAGCCAGTGCGTCACGCCGACTACAACTGGTTCAACTTTTTCGAAAACTCCGCGGACCCCGCCCACGTCTGTATCCTTCACCGGAATGCCGGATATGGCCAACAATCCTGGGGCAATCAGTTTTTCAGTTATACGGACATGCCGCACTTCGAATTTGTCGAGATGGACTACGGCATGAAAGTCGTCATGACGAAGCCCGGCCCGGAGCCGGGCACGGAATTCGTCGACGAAATGAGCCTGGCTTTGCCGAGTATCGTCCAGGTCGGCGATACCGAATTCGTGCATGCTAAAATCGATGCCGCGGCACTGGTCAAGGAAGGTTCGCAGTGCGAGCACTGGATGTTTGTCACCCCTAACGACGACGACCACTTCATGCTTTTCACTGCCGACAATTACCGCGGTCCGGAGGAGAATTTTTTCGAAAAACTTAAAGCGATTCGCGCAGAGGAGATGCCCGCGCAAGAAGTAAAGCCGTACGACAAGCGCCAGTTCATGCCGTATAAGGGGAACATTCGCAAGGAGGATCTGGTTACGCAGGGAACGCAGGGTTTGCTCGGCGCGCGAAGCGAACAGCTCGGCGTCTCCGATCGAGGTGTGATCAAGTTTCGCAAGATCGTGGTGGATGCGATCGAGACGGCGCTAAACGGCGGCACGCCGAAGGGTATCGTCGATAAAAAACAAGCGACTGAGGTGTATCGGTTGGATACTCAGGTGGGAGTGCGAACCAAGGGATCCAACTAGGTTAGGGATGTAACTTTCTGGTGAGATTCAAAAAGTCAAAGCAGATTCGTGGTTGCTGCGCTGCTCGGAGATATTCGCTGCGACTCGTCATTCCGAAGTTAGGAACGATTTTAATAAGGAGAAATGAATGATTCGTGGAGTTTTGTTGCCAGTTATCACGCCGTTCGACGAAAAAATTCGGGTCGATGAACAAATGATGCGGCAGTTGGTCGATTTTCACATCAAAGCCGGCGTACAGGGATTGTTCGTGCTTGGCTCCACCGGCCAAGGCCCCGCCATGACCATCGAAGAGCGCAAGCAGACGGCCGCTGTCGCGCTCGATCAGGCGAAGTCCCGAGTGCCAGTGATTATTCACGTCGGTACCGCTGATGCGGGCAGTGCGGTGGAGTTGGCGGAGCATGCCGCCGCGCACAAGGCTGACGCGGTGGCTATCGTGCCGCCCTATTACTATTCCGATCACACCGAATATGAGATCATCGCGCACTACAAAGCCGTACACAAAGCTGTGCCGCTGCCGATCTTCATCTACGAAAATCCCAAGTACTCCGGTATCTCTATTCCACCGAGCTTGGCCGTGCGCATTAAAGAGCAAGTGCCGGCGCTCAAAGGCATCAAAGTCGCCTACGGTCAGGGCGCGTTGCTCGAATACGTGAGACTACTGCCTGATATATCGGTTTTTACCGGAAACGCGGATTTATTTGGACTGGTTCCGTTCGGTGTTGCCGGTATGATCAATCCGCCGACGAGCTTCGTGCCCGAGCTCTGCGTCGATTTGTTCAAGGCTCTCGACAGCCAAGACTACCCGCGCGCGGTGGAAGCGCAGAAGCGGGTCGATACCGCGGCGCGAATCGTCGCGGCGCGCTTGCGCAAGTATGGCCGTGTTCCGTTGCAGGAAATTTTTCGTATGCGCGGCTTCGCGGTAAAACGCTTCCCGAAGTGGGAAACCGAGCAGATGCCCAAGGATGAGGTCATGAAGCTGGAGCGCGATTTGAGGGAAGCCGGCATTCTCGGGCAGTGAGCCCAATTTTTAAACTCTTGCCGATCGACATCTGGTTTCAGCGTATGAACGAGGTCGTTATTCCCGCTAGAGCGAAACGCGGCTCGAACGTTAGTCATTGCAGCCTAACCAATCCCGCCATCAAAGCCGTCCTAACCAAGGTTCGAACCATTTTTTCTCTAGTTCTCTTCGCGACACTGGCGCAGGCCTGTTTTTTCTCAATTGTCCAAGCGGAGCCGGTTCGATTAGCTTACAGCGCGATCAGCGGCGCGATGGCGCCGTTATGGGTGGCGCATGATTACGGCTACTTTCGCCGCCAGGGATTGGATGTACAGCTTCTCTATATCGGCGGCGGGTCGGTGGTGACTCAGGCGCTGATCGGCGGCGATGTGCAGTTCGTTCGCCTCGGCGCGAATTCGGTTGTCCAGGCTTCGCTCAGAGGAGCCAGCCTTAAGATGATCGGCAATACCATCAATACGCTGGTGTTCTCGCTCATGACGCGCCCGGAAAATCAAACGGCCAAGGATTTAAAGGGGAAAAAAATCGGCGTGACCCGTCTCGGCGGCTCGACGGATTTCGCTTTGGATCTTGCGCTCAAACAATGGGGAATGCGCCGCGGTTCCGACGTTGCGGTAATTCAGACGGGTGGCATGCCGCAACTGCTCGGGGCAATCACCGGTGGCATTGTCGATGCCGGCGTGGTATCGCCGCCGACCAACTTGACTGCCGCGAAGCTTGGCCTCAAGGAGCTGGTCGATTTCGGCGAAATCGGCATCATTTACCCCAATTCGCCGCTGGCAACGTCGCAACAGTTCCTCGACAAGAATCGGAGCACGGCGTTGCGCGTGTTGCGCGCCTACTCCGAGGGCATTCATCGAGTCAGGACGGATAGCTCGACGTTGTCGGCGGGGCAAAAGCCCCAACGATGGCGCACCGCACAAGCCTGATCTTTGCGGGCGAAATCGATTTCGTCAGCGGATTGCATCATGAGACTTATCGGGCCCGAAGCAGAGGCGACAAGCGGCTCGTGTATTGGCGCAGACTCAGAACCGATGGGACGACCGCCTTGTCGCCGCCTCGGAAATCGACGAAGTCCAGGACCTCCGTGGCCGCAAAATCGTCTGTCATTCCAAGGCGCCCTGCGTCTCGGCAACTTCACGGCGATACTTAAACAGTTCGGATTTCGCAATGATGAGATTCGTATCGAACCCATCGAGAGCATGGCAGCAGACCGGCGCCGCTATGTGGACCGGGTTGTGGCGAGTGACGCCAGCGTTCAGCTCATGCAGCGAAGGTAACTAGGAGCGTCGTGAAAAAAATTGTGGTAACCGGTGGTAGCGGGCGACTGGGACAACTCGTCATTCAGGAACTTCTATTTCACGAGTACCAGGTTCTTTCGTTGGATCGAGTGCGGCCGGCAGTGAACGCGTGCCCGAGCTGGATCGCCGATTTGCGCTGTTCGGGTGATCTGTATCAGGCTCTCAGATGCGCATACGGCATCGTGCACCTGGGCGCGTACCAAGCGCCCGGGCTGGCGCCGGATGCGGAAGTATTCAGCAACAATGTGACCGCAAGTTACAACGTGCTCAAAGCCGCTGCCGATCTTGGTGTCAAAAAAGTGGTGATGGCTTCGAGCACGGCGGCTTTCGGTTTTATTTACGCTTTGCAGCGCATGGTTCCTGAATACTTGCCATTGGACGAGCAACATCCGTCCAGGCCGCAGGACCCGTACGGGTTGTCTAAAGTCGTCGGCGAGCAGATCGCCGATTCCGTAGCGTTGCTGCACGGCGATTTGGCGATCAGCAGCTTGCGTTTTCCAGGTGTGGTGTTCGATTTCTCCTACGACTCGGTGCGCGATCGTTGGAAAGATCCCGGCGCCCGCGCCAACACGTCATGGGCATACATCGACGGCCGCGACGCGGCAACCGCTTGTCGCTTGGCGATCGAGGCGGAGTTTGCCGGACATGAGGTCATGATCGTCGCGGCGCCAACGAGCAGCATGCGAGAGCCGACTGTCGAACTAATCGAGAAGTATCTCGGCCAAGGCCTCCCGGTGAAAAACGCTCGCGCCGGCAACTGGAGCGGCGTCAATTCGGCGAAAGCCGAGAAAATGCTCGGCTTCAAAGCGCGCTATGGCTGGGAAAACCTCTTAACTATCTAATCCGCATCATCTGCGCTATCAATTTGTTAATTTACCTCAAGAGTATTCGCCCAAAGGATTCGCCATGTCGTACTACAAAAGCCTTTCTGAATATGTGCAGGTTCTCGAGCGAGAAGGCCTGTTGATCCGGATCGACAAAGCCATCAACAAAGATACCGAGATGCACCCGCTGGTTCGTTGGCAGTTCCGCGGCCTCGAGGAGCAGCAAAGAAAGGCTTTCCTGTTTGCGAATATCTATGACGCCAAAGGCAAACAGTACGACATTCCTGTTCTTATCGGCGGGCTTGCGGCTTCGCAGAAGATTTATGCTTTGGGGTTGATGTGCAAAGAATCGGAAGTCGAAGAGATCTGGTCGCAAGCATTGGAGAAGCCCATCGACCCGGTTCTCGTAAAGGAAGGCCCGGTACAGGAAGTCGTCTGTCAAGGAGAAGAGCTGATTCGCAAAGGGGGCCTTTACCAACTGCCGATTCCAATCTCCACACCCGGGTTTGACAATGCGCCTTATCTAACGGCCGGATGCTGGATCACCAAGGATCCTGAAACCGGCGTCAGAAACATGGGTGTGTACCGGGGGCAAATCAAAGGCCCTCTCAAAACCGGCATCATGTGGGGGAGCCTCAAGCATACCGCGATCCATTGGGAGAAATGTAATGAGAGGGGAATTCCGCTCGATGCCGCAATCGTCCTCGGCGGCCCGCCGTGTATTACTTACGCGGCGGTGCAGCCGGTCCCCTACGGGGTCGACGAAGTGGCGCTGGCAGGCGGGTTGGCGCGCAGCCCACTGGAGATGGTCCGCTGTAAGACAGTCAATCTCGAAGTTCCGGCGCATGCCGATATCGTTATCGAGGGAAAAATTCCCTGGGATTATCTCGAGCCCGATGGGCCGTTTGGCGAGGCGCACGGTTATCTCGACCCGGGAGATTTGAACGGGGTATTCGAAGTTACCTGCATCACCCATCGCAAGAATCCCATTTACGTCTCGATGATCAGCCAGTTAACGCCGAGCGAGTCGAGCAAGATCAAACAATCCGCCTATGAGACTTTGGCATTGAAGCATCTCAACAAAAACGTCGGAGTGAACGCGCGCCGCGTCGCACTTTACGAAGATTTGCTCAACCGCCAGGTTGCGGTCATACAGATCAAAAAAGAAAAGTCCGATGACACCTGGCGCGCGCTCGAAGGGCTGCTGCCGTCCCGCGTAATTCACAAGCTGATCGTTTGCGTCGATGAAGATATCGATCCGCACGATGCGCAATCTTTATTGTGGGCGATAGCAAATCGCTGCCAGCCGCACCGCGACATGCGGATCGTGCCGAACCGCCCTCTGCCTTGGAACCCTATCCGGTATGTCGCGGATGGGGAGCATTATGATGTGACTGATTCGACATTGCTGGTAGACGCGACTTTGAAGGCGGCATTTCCGCCGGTGGCGTTGCCGCAGCGGCCGTTTATGGACCGCGCCCGCGAGATCTGGGTCGAGTTGGGCTTGCCGAAATTGAATCCGCGCCCGCCCTGGTCCGGATATTCACTGGGCTTATGGCCGGAGGAAGCGGCAATCCAGGCCGGCAACGCAGTCGCCGGCAATCACAGCCTGAATGCCGAGTTTAGTTCTAAGCACGGTATCAAAGTGCCCAAAGGCACGAAGTTTATGGATCTCAAGAAAAAGTACATGGCCGAAGAAATTGAAAAGTTTAAAAAACAAGCGAGTGAAAAGAAGTAGCAATATCCGGCTTGCTAATCTGCCGGCGCGTTCGATACGAAAAGCGCCAGGCTGACAAACAGAACATAATAATCCCGGCTCGGAGTTACGTTTGATGAACCTTATAAAAGCACTGATCTGCGCGGTAATAGTTGCATTTATCTGCAATCCTACCGGCGCCTGGTCCCAAGCCAAGAAGATCAAGGTCGGCTACAGTTCCGATGCGCCGGGATCGCTGGTCACGTGGCTGGCTCGTGAAGCCGGGATTTTTGCCAAAAATGGCTTGGACGCTGACTTGGTCCGCACTCGCACCACGATCGGGGTCATGGCGCTCCTTTCCGGCGAGCTGGATTTCATCCAGGCTTCGGGTCCGGTCGTTCTCGAGAGCACTCTCAGGGGCTCGGACCTGGTTTACATCGCCGGCGGTATGGCAACCCTGGATTTCATTTTTATGAGCCAGCCGGAAATCAAAACAGCCGAAATGCTCAAGGGCGGAGTCGTGGGACTTGCCTCGATTCGCGGCGCATCGTTGGTAGCCACAGAATTCGCGCTGCAAAAACTTGGCTTGAATTCGAAGGACGTCAAATTCATCGTTATCGGCGGCACGCCGGAGCGGCTGATCTCGATGCGCAACAAGCGCCTGCAAGCCACGCTTCTCAGTCCGCCCACCAGCATCGTCGCGGAGAAGGAAGGTTTCAACGTGCTTGCCGATGTCGGCGCTCTGGGATTGCCGTTTTTGCACAATGGCATCGCGGCATCGCGCCGCTTTGTCCGGGATAATCCAGACACGGCAAGGCGCTACGTCAAAGCCCAAATCGAAGCAGTCCATCTGATGAAGACCGATCGCAAGACCAGCGTCGCGGTGCTCGGCAAGTATCTGCGGCAGACCGCCAATAAAGAAATTCTCGAAAGAAGTTACGAGCTCTCGTCCACAGACGATAAATATTCGCGCAAGCAATATCCGTCACTGCCGGGAATTCAGACGGTTCTAGACGCGATCGCCGATGAAAATCCCAAAGCCAAGTCGGCGCGTCCCGAGCAATTTGTCGATACCCGCTTCATCAAAGAACTCGATGACAGCGGTTACATCGACGGCCTCTATAAAGGCAAGGCGAAATAGGGATGCAAGAAACCCTGGCGCAAAGCCTGGTGCATTCGTTGCGGGCGGCGGGAATCGATTTTCTGACCTACCTGCCTGAGACCCGGCTCAGCCAAATCATACCGTTGCTACAAAGCGATAGCCACTTCCAACTGGCGCCGGTGGGCAGCGAAGCCGAAGGCGTGTCGATCGCCGCGGGCGCCGCTCTCGGCGGCAGAGTCGTTGCCAGTTACATGGAAGGAACCGGGGTTTACGTCGCTTGCTACAACATTTTGACAGTTGGCGTTCGGTACGGCGTGCCGATGTTGTTATTGGTAAGCTACGTCGGCAGTTTGGAAGACCACCGAAACAGCTTTCTTTATGTCCAGCGCGGCATCAAGCTGATCCCGCAATTGGAAGCTCTCGATGTGCAGTATCATGTGATCCGCGACGGTGAAGGGCTCGAGCGCAAAGTTAAAAACGCCGTGCGCATGATGAACGCGCTCAAACAGCCGGTGGCTTTATTGTTCACAGAGGACTTTACCTTATGATTCGGTACGATTGTTTCGAATGGCTGGCGCCGCTCATGACCGACCAACTGGTGGTCACGTCGCTGAGCGGTCAGAGAGTCGAATGGGGGCATCTGTCGAAGCGAGAGGCCGACCTCAATCTCGGCTCCATGGGAAATGCCCTTGCGGTCGGCATCGGCCTGGCGCTGGCGCTGCCGCACCGAAAAGTGTTTGTCTTCGAATCCGATGGCAGCGTGCTGCTTTCGCTCTTTAACCTGCCGACTTTGGCCAATCTGAACCCGGCGAATCTGGCGGTATTCGTTTTCGACAATCAGGCTTACAGCGGCACGCGAATCAGTTACCCGAGCGCTACCGCAGGCAGGACGGATCTGGCTGCGGTGGCTCGAGGGTCGGGCATCGAGCATTCCGTGACGGTCTCGGAGTTGGAGGATTTCAAAACCGAAGCAACAGGAGCCCTTAATGAAAACGGCTTGCGTTTCGTAGTCTGTAAGATCGAAGAGAGCGTCGGCCACCGACAAATTACCAGAAGCAACGTCGATCTGTTGGAAACAAAGTATCGTTTCGTGCGTTATCTTGAACGCACCGAAGGCAAACCGATTTTTCATGGGCGTGGGTAGCCGGGATTATGAAACCGGAGTTGGCTCATAAAATGGTTGCCGCGCTAAAACGAGCCGGGATCGATTTCGTCAGTTACATTCCCGAGACCAGATTGAGCGAGATTCTTCCGGTGATGAAAGCGGACGAGGCTTTTACCCTGGCGCCGGTATCGAGTGAAGCGGAAGCGGTGGGCATTGCCGCCGGAGCCGCTTTAGGCGGCAAACGCGCGGCAGTCTACATGGAAGGAACCGGCCTGTTTGTCTCCGCTTACAACCTCCTTACCGTTGGCGAGCGCTATGGCGTGCCGATGCTTCTGCTAGTAGCTTTCGTCGGCAGCTTCGATGATCAGCGAAACTCTTTTTTGTTTTCTCACTATGGCATCAAAACGATGAGCCTGCTAAAGACCATCGGCATCGAACACGTCGTGGTCGAATCTGGGGACCATCTCGAGGCGCGAATCGATGACGCCGTGCGCATGATGAATGCTTTGAAGTTGCCGGTGGCTCTGTTGTTCACCGGCGAATTTACCGATTAGCAGGCTGCGGAAAAGCCTCATATGCTTCGTTACGCTTGCCCGACTCGCTCAACGTACTCACCACGTACGCTTCCGCTCGTCGGCCATCGCGCGCCTCGCCTATGAGATCTTTTGAGCAGCCTGCAGGAACTTCTTGCTTATTACGATCAACTTGCAACGGGAGAATGAAAGATGAAACTTCGAGTGTGTAAGATAACCGGCTTTTTAATTGCTTTCGTTACTTTAGGATTTCAGAGCGTTGAAGCCAAAACTATTTACATCGGTGTATCCAATCCCGACATGTCGTTTCTGAGCGGCGGTGTCGCTCATTTTCAAGGCTACTTCAAAGATGAGGGACTGGACGTCGACGTGCTGCAGATGAACGCCAATGTGTCGGTTGCGGCTCTGGCGGCCGGCAATATCGATTACAATCTTATCTTACAATCCGTCGTCACCGCGAATCTTCGCGGGCTGCCGCTCAAAGTCACCGGCATTTTGATCGAGCGGCCAAACCACGCGGTCGTGGTTCACCCGAGCATCCAAAAGTTTGCTGATCTTAAAGGCAAGAAGATCGCGATTAGCTCGTTCGGCTCTCTGGTCGATATCCTCGCCCGGCTGACATCAGCGCACTTCAAGCTCGACCCGAAAAGCGATGTCCAGTATGTTGCCGCCGGCAGCAGCTCGGCGCGACTCACGCAATTGCAAACCGGGGTTGTTCAGGCGGCATTTCTAACGCCGCCGGGAAATCTGCGGGCCGAAGCCGCCGGCTTCAAAACATTATTGAATGTTCGCGATCTGTTTGCTTTTCCGGTGAACGGCATCGGACTGCACGAACAGAAGCTCAAAAACGATCGAGACGAAGTAAAGAAAATAACCCGCGCTCTGCTGCGGGCCAACCGGTTTATTTTGGATAACCCCAAGGGCGCGATCAAGATTCTTGCCGCTTGGGGCAGATCGAAACCGGAAGTCGCCGAGGAGGCCTATCAGCACAACTACAAGAACTACAGCCGTAACCTCCTGGTATCCAGGCCCACCTTGGAAAATGTGATCGAGAGCACGCGTTGGAATGTCGAAACCAAGAGGAACGTCGCGGTGGACGACGTATTTGATTTTAGTATCGTGCGTGAGATCTTGAAGGAAATGGGCGAAACCCCTAAGTAGCTGCGGCTGCCACTGAGCGCGATCATCGAGGCGACAACATCACACTACCGAGGCTTTCATGCTGATTACCCTTAGCCGAAAAATTTATGCCGCTGGCTTCTCTGTGATTCTCTCCGTGCTCGGGGTTTTATTTTCGATTGACTCGTCGCTGGCCCAAACCGCCGAGAAGCTGATCTTCTCGATCCCAAGCCGCAGCATTGCCGCCATCGATCTTTATATCGCCAGAGACCGCGGGTTCTTCCGCGACGAAGGGCTCGATGTCGACATCGTTCAGATTCGCGGCAACGTCGCCATCGCCGCGGCCTTGAGCGGGCAGGTTCAAGCTACCAACGGTGTTGGCACCGTCATCCGAGCGCTGGAGCGCAGCGAGCTGCCGATGAAGATTCTGACTGTCAGTCTGAAACGCAATCTCTTCTGGCTGGTATCCAGGACGGAAATCACCTCTATTGCTCAGCTCAAAGGCAAAACCTTGGGCACCACCACTTTGGGCGGCTCGCAGCACTCGGCGGCTATGCGTCTGATACGCAAAGGCGGCGTCGACGAAAAGGATATTACTGTAGTTGTCGGCGGCGACGTCCCGGCTCAGCTGCAAAGTCTGGTCGGCAGAACCATCGATGCCGCGGCGCTTTCGCCGCCGACCGTTATTCTGGCGCGGGACAAGTACAACATGAACGTTCTCGGTTCGGCAATGGAAGATCTGGCCAACCTTCAGAATGGCACCGCGGTGACGGAAAAATTTCTGCGCGAAAAAAGAGATGTCCTGAAGCGCGTCTTACGCGCGCGCATGCGGGCGAACCGTTACTTCATGGAAAATGAGCGCGGCACCAGCGAAGTCCTGGCAAAATATCAGAACGTTGAGCTGCCCGTGGCGGTGGAATCGTACCGCCTGGCAAAACCGGCGTTCACTTTGAACGGCATCCCTTCTGATAAAGAGATCGAGGAGTTTCTCAAGTCCGAAGCCGAGCTTCTCAAACTGAAGGAGCCAGTGTCACCGTCGAAGGTTTTCGATTTTTCACTGCAACGCGAGGTCAACCAGGAGCTGGGGGTGAAGTGAGAAACGACTGGCTAAAATCTATCCCGGTTAACTGCGGTGTGTCTATGAACCTCGTTGTATGATTCAGTTGTCATTATGGGCAAGCTGGCATACCCCTTCTTTTGTATCCCTTAGCAAAGGGCGAGAGTAGTGAGAGCTGATGCCCTGATTCCGCGAGCATCACTCGAACTCGTCGAGCTTTGCAGACTTCTGAATGAGGACAGTAGTCCCCATGGAACAAGAACTTGCGCAAAAACTGGTCACCGGCTTACGTGAAGCAGGCATCGACGTCATCACCTATTTGCCTGAAACCAGGCTAAGCCAAATCCTGCCGCTGATTAGAAGCGACGATTCGTTCAAGCTCATTCCGGTGTCCAGTGAAGCCGAGGCAATCACGATCGGCGCCGGCGCAGCTTTGGGCGGCAAGCAAGTTGCAATTTACATGGAATGCACCGGGCTCTACGTCTCCTGCTACAGCATTTTATCGATTGCAAAACGTTTCGGAGTGCCGCTCCTGCTGCTGATCGCCCATCTGGGTAGCTTTGCCGATCAGCGCAACAATTCCGTCTATGCGGTTTCGGGAGCGTATGTGACGCCGGTGCTCGACGCTTTGGAGATTCAGTATCGGCTGGTTGAAACTGGTCACAATCTCGAAATTTGCATCAAAGACGCGGCGCGCCACACCCAGGCGCTCAAGCTTCCGGTAGCTCTTCTGTTTAGCGGAGATTTTACCCGATGATCCGATTCGACTGCCTTGAGCTGCTCGCGCCGCTGATTACGGACCAGATCGTCGTGACTTCTTTAAGCGGTCAGAAAATCGAGTGGGCACACTTATCCAAGCACGAAGGCAATCTTCTGGTCGGCACCATGGGGACGGCGCTGGGAGTAGGCATGGGCCTGGCTGTCGCTCTGCCGCAGCGAAAAGTTATCGTCTTGGAATCGGACGGCAGCGTTCTTTTATCGTTGTTCAATCTGCCGACCCTGGCCAATCTCGATTTAAACAACTTGATAATTTTCGTTTTCGACAACGCTTCCTACAGCGGCACCCGGATCAGCGAACCGACAGCCACTGCGGGAAAAACCGACCTGGCCAAGATGGCGCAAGCCGCCGGTATTGAAAATGCTGTGACTGTGCGCGACCTTCAATCGTTTAAACAGGAAATGACGGCGGCGATGAAAGAGAACCGATTGAAATTTATCGTGTGCAAGGTGGAAGAAAGCAGCGAGCATCGCCGCATCCCGCGGACCGATATGGATCCCCTAGAGAACAAGTATTTATTCGTTCGGTATCTCGAACGAACCGAGAGGAAACGGTTCGTTCGCAGTCACAATTAACAGGTACAGGAGAATCAGATGACGACCTCGATGGATAGCCGGCAAGCCAAAGCGCTGGTCGATGAGCATTACCGCAAAGTTGCCAAGCGCTGGCAGGAAAGAGTGACCGACGGGCCCTTTATGAAACAGTTACGAGCGGGAAAGCTCCCTGAGAAAGCCTTGAGGATTTTTTTTAAGAACTGGGGCTCGTATACCATCGAGATAAACACCCTGGAGGCTGCGTCTTACCACAAGCACATTTCTTTTTTCCGCAAGCATCGAGATCTCATGGCACCCATGGCAGCAAAGCTGGCCGATGAGTTGATTCACCCCAAACCTCCGGGTCACGTCCACGTCGTAGTGGAAACCGCCAAGGCGCTGGGCATTACTGAAGATGAGATTTTTCTCGCGCCGATGCTGGCCGAGTTTCGCGCCAAGCTCGATTTCAAACGATCGATTCTTTGGGAAGGAACCGTGGCCGAGTTCTATGCCGCGGGCGCGACCGAAGAGCAGACTGGCTACTGGTCGGCGGAATTTTTCAAAGCGCTGACGGCGCATTACGGTTTAACCCGCGAGCAGGCGGTCTATTTTTCGACTCATGAAGAGGCCGACCTCGAGGAGCACGACGGCGTGATGGGTCACGGCAGTTTCAGACGGGTGGTTTTGCAGCGGCTCTTCGAAGACGGCATGGCGACCGCGCGGCCTGGGTACAGTCTGGAATATTGCGGGCTAACAGCCGTGGATCTGCACGGCGTATGCCTGCAAGCCGCTCTGGACGCCGCCGGTAGGGAATGAAGTGAAAGCAATCGATCATCCGAATAACAAAATCCGCAATCTCATTGGCACCCCGACGCAACGTCTGGAAGGTCCGGAAAAAGTATCGGGCCAGGCGCTATATGCCACTGACGTAGTGTTGCCGGAAATGCTCTGGTGTAAAGTTCTGCGCAGCCCGATTTCTTACGGCCGCATCACCAAGATCGATACCAGCCGCGCATTGGCTTTGCCCGGCGTGCGCGCGGTTGCCACTGGCGAAGACGTCAAAGGTCTTTTGATTGGCCGGAAAATCTACGATATGCCGATCCTCGCCGACGGCGTTGTCAGGTTCATCGGTGAGAAAGTAGCGGCGGTTGCGGCCGAGACCGAAGCGATTGCCGAACAGGCGGTGGAATTGATCGCGGTCGACTATGAAGAGATGGAACCGCTGCTCGACCCGCTGCAAGCGATCGAGTCGAACGCGCCGCTGCTTCACCCGGACGTAAGCGCATATCGGGGCTTGCTTCATCCGATTGAAACGCCGAGCAACGTTTTTGTTGACATGAATTGGAAGAAAGGCGATGTCGAAGCGGGGTTCCGCGAATCCGACATCGTCGTCGAAAATGTTTTTACCACCAGACCGGTCCATCAGGCATATATAGAGCCGCACGCCTGTGTCGTCCAAGCACAGGAACAGCGTCATGCCGATATTTGGGCCTGCTCGAAAGTGCCGTTCGCGCTGCGCGAACAGGTCGCCACGGCGTTTGGCAAACGCCTTGAGCATTTCACGGTTCATCCTTGTTATATCGGCGGTTGCTTCGGCGGCAAAGGCGATTTCATGGACGTGCCGGTCTGTTACCTGCTGTCCTTGAAGAGCGGCCGGCCGGTGAAAATGGTGATGGATTATGCAGAAGAATTCGTTGCCGGAAATCCGCGTCACGCTGCCATCGTGCGGGTAAAAACCGGCGTAAACAAAGACGGTCGGCTGATCGCTCATCGCATGGAATATGTATTCGACAGCGGCGCTTACGGCGCCTTCAAGCCGCAGGGTTATCTCGTTGGCCCCAAAGAGGCCGCCGGACCTTACCGCATTCCCAATGTTTTTATCCGCGAGCGGATCGTTTACACCAATAAAATTCCGTGCGGACATATGCGCGCGCCGGGAGATCCCCAAGGGTTTTTCGCCAACGAATCGCAGATGGATCTTATCGCCAGGCAGCTCGACATGGATCCGGTGGCTTTCAGGGAAAAGAATTTGCTGCGCGACGGTGAGCTTTCGCCGATCGGCCACGTCATCCCGCATATCAAAAGCGCCGAGCTCGTCGAAAGCGCGGTTGAACAATCGGGCTATCGCCGACCCAAACGAAAACATTCCGGTCGTGGAATCGGCTTGGCTCAGTGGCTGCCGCTGGGCGGTGAGTGCCACGCGCTGGTCACGATCGATGGTCAGGGGACGGTTACGGTTGCCACGGCAATGCTCGATCAAGGGGCGGGAACGCACACCGCAATGCGGCTGGTAGCGGCCGAAGAACTCAAGCTGCCGCTAGAGAAGGTCCGCGTGGCAACGTTGGATACCAGCGAGGTCGGTACGGATACCGGAATTGGCGCCAGCCGTGGCACCCGGATTTTCGGCCATGCAACCCGGCTCGGCGCGGCGCAAGCCAGAGAACAGTTGATCGAGATTGCGAGCTACAAGCTGGGTGTCGCCAAGGAAGAGCTTTTTCTGGGTGGAGACGGAACGGTGCGGAGCGCGGCGGGCAAGAGCATCAGCTATGGCGAGATTGCTCAAGCCAGCGGCGAGGGAATTCGCGGCCACGGCTTCTACAAGAATTTCGAGTCCGGTCCTGAAGCCGCGCTTTGCGCTCAGATCGCCGAAGTCGAGGTCGATGTCGGAACGGGGCAGGTGACGGTCAAGCAGTTTACCACCGCGCACAGCACCGGAACCGTGCTCAATCCGCTCATGCACCAGGGCCAGATCGACGGCGGCGTCGTCATGGGCATCGGTTACGCGCTCATGGAAGAGGTCATGATCGATGGCGGTAAAGTGATGACCACCAACTTTGGCGACAGTAAGATTCCATCGATCATGGATGTGCCGCCACTGAAGACGATCATTCAGGAGAACCCGGTGGGCAATGGTCCCTATGGCGCGATGAGCATCGGCGAGCCGCCGGTGATTCCGACCGCAGCGGCCATCGCCAACGCCGTGCATGACGCTGTCGGCGTGCGCATCTATGATTTGCCGATCACGGCCGAGAAGGTTTTGTGGGCGCTACGCGGCAGACGGGATTAATGGAGTAGTGAGTCATGGAATAGTGGGGCTGGATTTGACCAAGTAGTCCATCATTCGATTGTTCTTCTCGGACGCCGTTGCGGCAGATCATTTTAGTTGCTAATTCAAATTGCCATCTATGACAGACGAACTAGCGCAACGTATCGTTCAGGGTCTCAAAAACGCTGGAATCAATTTCGTTACTTACCTGCCGGAAACCCGGCTTAGCCAGATCGTTCCCTTGATTCGGAACGATCCTGAGATCGAGTTGATTGCAGCCGCAAGCGAACAGGAAGCGGTGACGATCGCCGCCGGCGCAACTCTCGGCGGCAAGCAGGCCGCTGTGTACATGGAAAATACCGGCATCTATGTTTCCAGCTACAGCTTGCTTGCGGTGGGCAAACAATTGGGGGTGCCGATATTGCTGGTGGTCGGTTTTTTGGGCGGCATCGCCGATCAGCGCAATAGTTTTCTCTACGCCACCATCGGCAATCATACGATTCCGGTTTTGCAGGGATTGGGCATCGAGCACATGCTGCTCGAAGACGGCGACAGGCTGGAAATCAAAATCAAAGACGCGGTGCGCGGCATGAATGCTTTGCGAGCGCCCTTCGCGCTGCTGTTTGCCGGAGAGTTTTCGCTATGATCCGCTACCAATGCTTGGAACTGCTTGCCGCGAACATAACCGATCAATTGCTGGTGACGTCCCAGAGCGGCCAGCGCATCGAGTGGTCGCATCTGTCGAAACACGAAGGCAATTTATTGGTGGGCATGATGGGCTGTGCTATCGGCGTCGGCATGGGCTTGGCTCTTGCCCTGCCGCACCGCAAGGTAATCGTGCTCGATTCCGACGGCAGCGTGCTGTTGTCGTTGTTCAATCTCGTCACTCTCGGCAATCTGCAGCCTAAGAACCTGATTGTTTATGTCTTTGACAACGGCGTCTACAGCGGCAGCCGCATCAGCTACGCTACCGCGACTTCGGGAAACACGGATCTGGAGGCGATGGCTAAAGGCGCGGGCATCAAAAGCGCGCGCACGATTCGCGATATCGAAGATTTCAAAAAGCACGGCATCGATGCTCTTGCCGGCAATGAGCTTTCATTCTTTGTTTGTAAGGTGGAAGAAAGCTTGATGCACCGCGAGATTCCGAGACCGAACACCGATCTTGCCGAGAATAAATACACCTTTGTGCGCTATCTCGAGCGCACCGAAAAGAAAACCATTCCTTTCATCGGCAGGGGCTAGCAACAGGCAGGAGGACGCATGCGACGGATCTTTTCTACATGGATCGCATTGATATTTTTAGCGGTGCTTTCAGGGCAACCGGCTGGAGCGCAGGAATTCTATAAGGACAAGACCATCCGCTTTATCGTCGGCTATTCGGCCGGCGGATCCTTCGATCTCTACACCCGGGTGATTGCGCGGCATTTCTCAAAGAATGTTCCCGGTAATCCGACGACTCTGGTCGAGAACATGACCGGCGCCAGCGGCATCATTGCCGCCAATCATCTTTACAACATCGCTAAGCCCGATGGTCTCACCATTGGCGCCTGGGCCGCGCCCCTGGTGCTGCAGCAGATCATGGGTAATGAGGCGGTAAAGTTCGATGCGCGAAAATTCGGCTATCTCGGCGTGCCAAGCCCTTATGACACGGTTTGCACGTTCAATGACAAGAGCGGCATCGCGACGATAGACGATTGGTTCAAGGCAAAGCGTCCCATGAAGATTTCGTCCATAGGCCCCGGTACGAGCACCTCGGATATTCCCAGGCTCCTCAAAGCTGCCTTGAACCTGCCGCTCGACGTGCTCGAGGGTTACAAGGGCGGCGCCGATGCGCGACTAGCCGTCGAGTCGGGCGAGGTCGACGGCTATTGCGGTTCCTGGCAGACCGTCGAAACGGTTTGGCGCAGCGCTTATGAGAGCGGAAAAATTCATGCTGTCTTACAAGCATCGCTCCAGTCGCACCCGAGGTACAAGAAAGTGCCGCTGGCGATCAATTACGCCAAGACAGACTTAGCCAGGCAGCTAGTCACCGTCGCCGACAGCGCCCACGGCGCGCAGTTCCCCTACACCGTTCCGCCGGGCATGGCCAAGGACCGGCTCGAGCTGTTACAGAAGGCTTTCGTCGACACTCTGAAAGATCCGGAGTTTTTGGCGGAGGCTAACAAGTCCAAGCTCGATATCGAGGTCATTGACGGACCGACTATAACCAAGAAGTTCGGCACTCTTTTCGATCTCCAGCCAGACACTGTTGGGAAATTGAAAGAAGTTCTTCTGCCGAAGAGGTAATAACGATAGTGCAAAAATATTTTACCGCGGAAGCACAGAGGCCGCAGAGAAAAGCGCTTTTTCCGAAACTCGGCGCACTCGACTCTGCGGTAAGAGTGAAATGCAACTAATACGCACTGACGACCTTTTACCGCGGAGACACAGGGCGGTACCATGAAACGCGCAGGCGAATTGTCTAAGGCCTATTTTACAGGCGGGCTCATTGTTCTCCTCATGGCGATTGCTAATCATGCCGTGAGCAGTGGAATGCCTAAGTTCGTCTACGTGACGAACTCGGGGGGCAGCAGCGTGTCGGCTTACACCATCAATAGCACCACGGGCGCTTTGAGCATGGTCGGCGGCTCTCCGTTCCCCACCGGGTCTGTTCCTCTCGGTGTGGTGGTAGATCCCTCCGGAAAATTCACGTATGTGGCGAATTCAGGGAGCAGCAGCGTGTCGGCTTACGCGATCAATAGCACCACGGGCGCTCTGAGCCCAATCGGCGGTTCTCCGTTCGCAGCCGGGACCCGTCCGTATGACGTGGCGGTAGATCCCTCGGGAAGGTTCATCTACGTGGCGAATTTAGGGAGCAGTAACGTTTCGGCTTATACGATCAATAACACCACGGGCGCTCTGAGCCCGGTTGGCGGCTCTCCTTTCCCAACCGGGTTCATGCCTATCTCCGTGACGGTAGATCCCTCGGGAAGGTTCGTCTACGTGACAAATTCAGGGAGCAGCAGCGTGTCGGCTTACACGATCAATAGCATCACGGGCGTTCTGAGCCCAATCGGTGGTTCTCCGTTCGCAGCCGGGACCCGTCCGTATGACGTGGCGGTAGATCCCTCGGGAAAGTTCGCCTACGTGGTGAATAACATTTCCAATAATGTGTCGGCTTATACCATCAATATGGCTACCGGTGCTCTGAGCCCGGTCAGCGGTTCTCCGTTCTCAACCGGTTCTGCTCCTATCGCCGTGGTGGTAGATCCCTCGGGAAAGTTCGCCTACGTTGCCAATAACAATTCCAATAGCGTGTCGGCTTACACCATTAACAGCGCCACGGGTGCTCTGAGTCCGGTCAGCGGTTCTCCGTTCCCCACCGGATCTGCTCCAATCTCAGTGGTGGTAGATCCCTCGGGAAAGTTCGCCTACGTTGCCAATAACAATTCCAATAGCGTGTCGGCTTATACTATTAACAGCGCCACGGGCGCTCTGAGCCCGATCGGCGGTTCTCCATTCACGACCGGGCACATTCCTCTTGGCGTCACAATAGCCGGTCAGTCTCCAGTGCCTTTCGCAGCATTCATGGTCCAAGGCGACATCGCCTTGGCTCCGCCGGGTACGTTCGCAGTGAATGGAAATTTCACCGTCGGTGCCGGGAGCAACGGTATTAATCCCCTCACTGAAGGCGTGGTGCTGCAAGTCGGAAACTTCTTCAGAACTATCCCTGCAGGCTCTTTCATATCACATCCGGCCCAGCCCAATGGACGAGCCAGTTTCACCTTCCAGAGCGAGATTGACAATCTGGACGTGAGAATCACTCAACTGGACGGCGGGACGTTTCAACTCGAGGCAGAAGGAGAGGGCGCGAGTCTGATTAGGACTGGGAACCCGGCGACCGTGAGCCTCACCATCGGCGACGATGGCGGCTCGGCGCTTCTGCAGTAAAACCGATTCAAATGACACGGACTGAAGATTCTTCTTCATCGCGGAGACGCAGAGGCTGCAGAGAAAAACGTTTTTTGGAACTCCGCTCACTCCGCGCCGCTGCGCCAATCGTAATTCTACTTTCGTGCACCATCGGGATTGCAACCGCGCCGGCGGCCGAACCTGGTCGCGAACGGGTGCTCATCGGTGTTTCTTCCCAGTCCATCGGCTTCTTCGATCCGTGGGTCGCGCATGAGAAGGGGTTTTTTCGCAAATACGGCATCGACTCGGAAGTCATCACAATTCGGCCCAACCTGTCGGTGGTCGCTCTGCATGCCGGTGAGATCGACTACAGTTGGATGACCGGCACGGTCATAAGGGCGGCGGCTAAGGGTATTCCGCTCAAGCTGGTTACGATTGGGCTCAAGTCATCTTTTCACACGTTAGTGGCGCGGCCGAATTTGCAGTCGATAAGCGAGCTGCGCGGCAAGAAGATCGCGATCTCGAATATCGGCGCCACCGACGACTTGGTGGCTCGCGCTCTGCTCCAAAAGGCCGGTCTGGATCCGAAAAGAGACGCCGCCGTGATCTCGATGGGCGGCTCCGAGACACGCTATCAAGCTTTGCTCGCCGGACAAATGGATGCGGCGACGCTGTCATTACCGCACTCGGTGCTCGCCAAACAACAGGGCTTTCGCTTTCTCGGCTCGGCCGGCGACGTTCTTCAGATACCTTTTACCGGACTGTCGACAACGGCCACGAAGATCGAGCGCAACCGGGACCAAGTGAAACGGATGATCCAGGCGCAAATCGATGCGATGCATTGGATCAAGAGCCAAAAGGCCGAAGCGATCCGGTTCTTGCGCGAGTTTTTTTCCACCGACGAAGCGACTGCGCTCGAATCGTATAATATTTATGTCCCGCTGATCGTCGAGGACGTTCGCATCTCCGCCGACGCCGTTAAAGCCGTTTTGCAATCGGAAGGCGCCGCAAACGTCTCATGGGAGCAAGTGGCGGACCCGTCGCTGGTCGATGAAGTGTTGAAGAGAAAGTAACCACTGAGTCGCACGATCGGAAGGTCGGTCAAATCGTGGTCGACCACTTCTCGTCCTAGAAAATCATCACTGAGAAGGAGCTAACAGTGGAAACCTGTCTTGGCATCTCATTTCGACGTTTCGGGAATTCTCGAACGTGGAAGTCCCTCCTTTGCCCTCGGTCTCGCGTCGATACGACTCGAAACGCTTACACCGAATCGTTCACTTCACCGGCCGACAAACTTCCACCTCCCGGATAATGCCGTAATTTCTGCCGTGAGCCGGTAGTTTTCGGCTTTCGCGGTGACCTGCCGTTTGCTATTCCGCCGACTTATGAACGCGAATAATGAGCGGGTATTCGTCTATTCGATGGATGTTCCGGAAAAAGTCGTATGTTGAAGCATTGTAACAATTTAAGCATTCATCACCGCGGCTTAGGAACCACAGCATTGCTTCATGGCTATCGATCGAGTTCACCGCGTCGCTGTCTGGGCCCCAGAACTCTTCGTAATTCGGAGTGAGACGGCGATATCTCAGTCGGGTCGGCCCAAGTAGAGCGACAAGACGACGGACAACTCGGTTCGGTACTAAAGCCATTTGCGTAAAGAGTACTGAAGACCTCAGCGGAATACTTGCTTTGACGATTTTTCCCACCAAGTCGAAATCAGAATAGGGCCTGACGTTGTAACCTTCGGCAGCCCAGGAGGTACAATTCCATGCGGGAAGTAGGAAAAGCACTCCTTTGTCCCGTACGACACGCCGAGCTTCATAAAACGCCTGCTCTGGATTGGGTACATGCTCGAACACCCAAATCGACCAAATACCGTCGAAGCTGTTTTCTGGAAACGGCATTGCCGTTGCCGAGCCGAGAACAAATCGCTTGTGATAGAAGCGCGCCACGCTGGGAGAGATATCGAGTCCTGTATAGTTTTGCGCAACATCCTGTAAATAGCCTCGACCTGAACCGATTTCCAAAACTGGTCGGTCGCTTAGATTAAAATTCTGAACAAATGCACTGACCTGTTCTTCGATACGCTCACTTCGAGCAGCGGCTTCAGATACTTGAATATATTTAGTCTCGTATTCAGAGCTTCCTTGGCTTTCGATTGGAGGCTTCTTATATGCATCTGTGTAGTATTTTCGAGCTGCCTCGATTTCCTGAGGAGTAAGGGGCGCATCCACATCGTACGGAAAATGAATAGTGGCAATTGTGGCAATGAGCACAAGGAGCGCTACCGTTATAAACTGCAAGTTTTTCTTAACGGCCTTCATCATACCACCTCCCGAGCTTCCGGAGTCGTGTTCTTAGAATTCGCACTGATCGAGCATAAATGGTGATCCCCAGAGCGCGCAAACGGAGACAAAGCCTCATTTCGAATCGGCATTATCCTCCTCATCGCACCCAGCAATGCTCTTGCGAATCTCCTTTCCCTTATCCCAAGTCCGCTAACCGCTATTTCGAAAAGCCGCTCAGGCCAGTTACTCCGCGCAGAACTTTAGTCCTGCCGCCGACCAAGACGATTGGCGCTGAGTTTTGGCGAAGCGCTTATGTGAGCGGAACGGCAGATCAAGCACAACTGCTCCGGTATATCGAGAGCCGTCTTTTGCGGGGAGAATGTCTATGACATCAACGGGGCGCTAGACCATGGCAAAGGCCGGTGGTTGCCGGAGGGACGGCATAGCCGCGACTACCTGTAGGTCAGCTCTTCCGCAGCAGCGATGCTTATCAAGTTTGCGCATGCGAAACGTGGAAAGTGGCTGAGGTGTCGAGGATGGTAAGGTGTGAAATCGTCGCAGGGGCAAACCCCAACATGGAACGGCTGAGGTTCGCTGTTAGAGGTGTGCGGTTCACACTTCCAGCCGATTTGAATGATTTATTATTTCGACGTTTCGGGAATTCCCGAAACGTCGAAGTTCCTCTCTTTCGTTGCCGCGGTCGTTCCCCGCGGAGACTGCTGCGAAAATCTCAAGTGGGTAATGCAGGGAAACAACTCAATAACTTACGCCAAACCCGAATGATCCCCGCTCGATAAAGAAATCAAATTCCACCGCGCTGCCTTTCGCACTTACGGTAAGATCCGCAGCGTCGGATGATGGCGCCAAAAATAGACCGCCATCGCGACCGCCGCGAGTAGATTGCCGAGCAGGACCGCCGGCCATGTCAGAGTTCGTAGTATGGGTTCGGCAAAAACCATTGTGACGGCAACAAATCCAAATTCAAAGATGATGAATAGCAGCAAGATACCGAATCCGTAGTTAAGATCACGCTCTGCGAGCGAGAGGAGTTTCGCGGCCAATCCGCCAATCACACAAAACACTAAACCGTGAATCCAAGAATAGAATATGACGAACTCCATCGAGATCGGAACCGTTGCAGATTCACGGACGGCTCCGGAAAGAGACAGCGCGGCGCCCAAAACGCTGGGCGTGTAAAAGGGTCTACCGTTATAAAGATCGAGGATGAAAAACCATACGGCAATCGTCGCCGCGCCAATCAGGCCGGCGACGAGACCTTCGACGTACACGCCAGAAATCTCCGTAGATTCAGAAACGACGGTGGGTGTGTTCGTGGTGTGAGATTGAAGCGCCATAAAAGCTCCTTCCCGGGCTTGATGGCCCCGTTCACAGCACAACAGCAGCCGCTCGATAGTTATCCTCTACCAGGCAAACGCTAGCATCCACCTCCCGCGTGGTCAATATGATAATAGTCCTGACTCATGCCTAACCCCATGATCCTACCCCGCTGCTCGCGGACGGTACCCGGGTGCCGATGGCCACGGTTCAGTTTGCCACGCTCTCACGTTGACCACGTGGTGAGACCCGACAGAAAACGAATGTCAAAATACAAAGACGGGAACCCGTTAGCTGGCGACGAGAAGTTTTCCAATTTCCAGGTTGGTATTAGAAGTGGCATTTCGACGTTTCGGGAATTCTCGAAACGTGGAAGTCTAGCTCTGACTTGTCTGCCGTTGAACCTTGAACGTTTGAACTATTGAACGGCTGCGCCCTTCAAAGTCGCTGGTTGCAAGGGAATAACTCAACAACTCACGCCCCACCCTGATGACCCTGTCTTCCGAAAACTCTTGCGAATTTCTACCCATTTCGATTAGTATTTTCCGAGCTCCCATCCCGGTATGAGAGATACTTCGACCCTGCCGGTTCTTCGAGCTGCTGCCTGGCATGAACAAAAGAGACCTCAGCGAACGCGACATTTGCACGAAGTATATTACGCCTGCAGTCGTCAACGCCGGTTGGGATATCCAGTGGCAGATTCGTGAAGAGGTTGGTTTCACCAAAGGCCGGATCATTGTACGTGGCAAGCTCGTAACCCGCGGCAAGGCGCAACGCGCCGATTACATTCTTTACTACAAGCCGAACATTCCGATCGCTCTGATCGAAGCCAAAGATAATAACAACCCGGTCGGCGGCGGCATCCAGCAAGCCATCAAATATGCGGCCACCCTCGATATCCCATTTGTTTTCTCGTCGAACGGCGACGGATTCTTATTTCACGATCGGACAGGGCAGAGCAGCCAAACCGAAACCGAGCTGGGGCTCGACGGTTTTCCAGCGCCGGCTCAGCTTTGGGAATCCTATCGAAAGTGGAAGGACCTGGCGCCGGCGCAAGAAGAAGTCGTTCTGCAGGACTACCACGAAGATGCCAGCGGTAAAGAGCCGCGTTATTACCAGCGAATCGCAATCAACAAGACGATAGAAGCCATCGCCAAAGGCGAGGATCGTATTCTTCTGGTTATGGCTACCGGCACGGGCAAAACTTACACTGCATTTCAGATCATCTGGCGCTTGTGGAAAGCCGGGCAGAGAAAGCGAATCCTCTTTCTTGCGGATCGCAATGTCCTAGTCGACCAGACGATGGTCAACGATTTTCGTCCGTTCGGCGCCGCCATGGCCAAGCTCAGCACCAGCTCGAAAACTATCGAGCGGGAAGATGGCGGCGAAATTCAAATCCCCACCGCTATCGATAAGAAATCCCGACGCATCGATACGTCTTACGAAGTCTACCTTGCTCTGTATCAGGCGATCACCGGTCCCGAGGAGCGTCAAAAACTCTACCGCGAACTATCCCGCGATTTCTTCGACCTGATCGTCGTCGATGAATGCCACCGCGGCAGCGCGGCGGATGACTCCGCCTGGCGCGAAGTCCTTGAGTATTTCTCCTCGGCGACTCAGATCGGTCTCACCGCCACGCCGAAAGAGACCGAATATGTCTCGAATATCCATTATTTCGGCAAGCCGGTTTATAGCTACTCACTGAAAGAAGGTATTCGCGACGGATTCCTCGCGCCCTATAAAGTCGTCAAAGTGCATCTGGATGTCGATATCGAGGGCTATCGTCCTCAACGAGGCGAAACCGACAAGTATGGCCACGAGATCGAAGATCGCATTTACAACCAGAAAGACTTCGATCGTGAGCTGGTGATTGACGAACGGACAAAACGGGTCGCGCGCAAAGTCAGCGATTTTTTAAAGGAGAGCGGCGACCGATTTCAAAAGACCATCGTATTTTGCGTCGACACCGAGCACGCTTTTCTCATGCGGCAAGCCCTGGTTAATGAAAACCAGGACTTAGTTCAGCAAAACCTGCGGTACATCATGCGCATCACGGGTAACGACGCGGAAGGCTGCGCCGAGATCGGCAACTTCATTGACCCTGAAGCCAAGTATCCGGTGATCGTTACCACCTCACGCCTACTTTCTACCGGCGTCGATGCCCAGACCTGCCGTCTCATCGTTCTCGACCGCGAAGTCCAGTCAATGACCGAGTTCAAGCAGATCGTCGGCCGCGGCACGCGAGTGCACGAAGATACCAAGAAATATTACTTCACCCTGATCGACTTCCGTAAGGCGACCAACCATTTTGCCGATCCCGAGTTCGACGGCGAGCCGGTGCAGATTTATGAGCCGGGCGAGAATGATCCGGTGACGCCGCCAGACAACGTGCCGCCGACGAACGACGAAGAGGAGCCGATCCCGCCGGAGCCCGCCGAGGATGAAGTGATTGTCGTCGACAGCGAGCCGCCCGATATCACGATATCAACTGACGCCGACGCCGAGTCGGCGGAAATATTACATTCACGGCGATCCGGTGACGATTGTCGCGGAACGCATTGAATATTTGGACGAGTACGGCAAGCTCGTCACCGAGACCCTGCGAGATTACACAAAGAAAACTTTGCGCAACCATTTCGTCAGCCTCAATGATTTCGTGAGCCAATGGAATAGTGCCGAACGTAAGGAAGCCATCATCGAGGAGCTAAAGAGCGAAGGCTTGTTGCTCGATCCTTTAGCTGAAGAAGTGGGCAAAAACCTCGACCCCTTCGATCTGATCTGCCATGTCGCTTTCGACCAGCCGCCGCTGACGCGCCGTGACCGTGTCGAGAACGTGCGCAAGCGCGACGTGTTCACAAAATACGGCGACCAGGCTCGGGCCGTGCTCGAAGCGTTGCTGCAAAAATATCAGGACGAAGGCATGACCGCGCTCGATGATCCCCGTATCCTCAAAGTGGCGCCCTTCGATGCTATGGGCACCCCGGTTCAACTCCTGAAACAGTTCGGCGGCCGAAACGGCTTTGAGAAAGCGGTTCACGAGCTACAATCCGCACTTTATGAAGAGGCAGCTTGAGGTTCAGTCGCGAATAGTATTGCACCACCGAGATCACAGAGGACACAGAGGTTGGATTTACAACGAACGGAAAGGGATCCGCTGACGGAAAAGATTATCGGGTGTGCGATCGAGGTCCATCGCACGTTAGGACCGGGATTGCTTGAGTCCGCTTACGAGCAATGTTTAGCGCGAGAACTATCTCTGCAAGATGTTGGGTTTCGCTTACAGGTTCCTGTGCCGGTCGAATACAAAGGAGTTCACCTCGATTGCGGCTATAGAATCGACGTCTTGGTCAACGAACAAGTGATCCTGGAATTGAAGAGCCTGGAAAGAACTTTAGCGATACATGAAGCTCAACTGCTCACCTACATGAAACTGGCAAATGTCGCTAAAGGATTGTTGATCAATTTTAATGTCAGACGACTTGTGGATGGTATCAGGCGGTTTCGGCTTTGACGTTTGGGAGAAGGGAGCCACGGTTCACAAACACATCAGGAAAGAGCACAAAGCGCTTGCACCACAGAGAGCACAGAGCACACAGAGAAATGCCAATTTTGTGTTGTTAATTCATCGTCCGACACTCTGTGATCTCTGTGTCCTCTGTGGTGAGATAATTTGTTAACTAACTAGAATAGGTTCCTATGTCCGTTCGAAACACCGTTAAATCCATTCAAGACATCATGCGCCAGGATGTCGGCGTCGATGGCGACGCGCAGCGCATCTCCCAGCTCTGTTGGATGTTTTTTCTCAAGATCATCGATGACCAGGACCGCGAACTGGAGCTGATGCAGGATGACTACCGCTCGCCGATTCCGGAAAAGTTTCAGTGGCGGAACTGGGCCGCCGATCCTGAGGGCATGACCGGCGACGCTTTGCTCGCATTCATCAACGGCGAAATGTTCCCGGCACTGAAGGCCTTGCCCGCGACCAGCAAACAAGGCCGGCGCCGCGTCGTGCGCGAAGTGTTCGAAGACGCCTACAACTACATGAAGTCCGGCCAGCTCATGCGCCAGGTGATCAACAAGATCAACGCCGTCGATTTCAACGACCTTACCGAGCGCCAGCACTTCGGCGATATTTACGAGCAGATCCTGAACGACCTGCAGAGCGCCGGCAACGCGGGCGAATACTACACGCCGCGGGCAGTCACGGCGTTCATGGCCGATCGTCTCGATCCTCACCCCGGCGAAATCTTGTTCGATCCGGCCTGCGGCACCGGCGGGTTTTTAACCTGCGCGATCCGCCACATGCGCGAACGCTACGTGAAGACCCCGGCCGATGAGCAGAAGATGCAGCAGGCGCTGCGCGCCACTGAGAAAAAGCAGCTGCCGCACATGCTCTGCGTCACCAACATGCTGCTGCACAACATCGACGATCCGTCATTCGTCCGTCACGACAACACGCTGGCGCGGCCGTACATCAGCTATACGCAGTCCGACCGGGTCGACATCGTCCTGACCAATCCGCCCTTCGGCGGGCGCGAAGAAGACGGCATCGAGACCAACTTCCCCAAACATTTCCAGACGCGCGAGACCGCCGATCTTTTTCTCGCGCTCATCGTGCGCCTGCTCAAAACCGGCGGCCGCGCCGCGGTGGTTCTTCCCGACGGCACGCTCTTCGGCGAAGGCGTCAAGACGCGGCTCAAGGAACACTTGCTGGAGGAGTGTAATCTCCACACCATTGTCCGTCTGCCCAACAGCGTCTTCAAACCCTATGCCTCGATCGGCACGAATCTGCTCGTTCTTCGTCAAAGGCGAGCCGACAAAGGAAATCTGGTATTACGAGCACCGGGTCGTCGCCGGGCAAAAAGCCTACTCGATGACCAAGCCGATCCGCTTCGAATACCTCAAGCCTTGCATCGACTGGTGGGACAAGCGCGAAGAAAGCGAAATTGCGTGGAAAGTCACCATCGATGAAGTCAAAGCGCGCAACTACAATCTCGATTTCAAAAACCCGCACGTTGTCGCCGACGACCACGGCGACCCGGAAGAACTCCTCGCCAAGCTCGACGAGTCCGAAAAACAAACCGCAGCGTTACGCGACCAGCTCAAGGCGATTCTGGAAGAAGCGCTGCTGCGATGAAGCAGAAGGCCGCCACAAAGAACCCCATTTCGATTAGCCGCAGCATCGGCCCGCTCATCGAACAGGTTCGCATTCTGGTGCAGTCTGCCCGTCAGGCGGCTGCCACTAGCGTCAATGCCCTGCAAGTTCTCACAAACTTCGGAATCGGCCGCCTCATCGTCGAGCACGAGCAGCAGGGTCGATACCGCGCTGTCTATGGCAAGGAAACCTTGGTCCACCTGTCCGCTAGCCTGACCGCCGAGTTTGGACGTGGCTTCTCCCGCGCTAACCTTGAATACATGCGGAAATTTTACCTCCTATGGCAGGATCGCGCCGTTCAGATTTCCCAGAAGCCTTCTGGGAAATTGCCGTCCGCTGTGATTGGCCAGACACCATCTGGAAAATCTCCCGCACCCTTCACTCTCAGTTGGTCCCACTACGTCTTGCTCCTCACGATCAAAAATTCCGAAGAACGCTCCTTCTACGAAATCGAGGCCACGCAGTCCGGTTGGTCCGTTCCGGAACTCAAGCGGCAATTAAATTCCGGTCTGTACGAGCGCCTCGCCCTCAGCCGTAACAAGAAACAGGTCCGCCTGCTTGCAGAGAAGGGGCACACCGTCACCCAACCTTCCGACATGCTCAAAGACCCTTATATCCTCGAGTTCCTCGGCTTGGAGGAGAAGCCCGCTTATTCTGAGAGCGACCTCGAATCCGCCATCATCGGCAAGCTCCAGCATTTTCTTTTGGAACTCGGCAAAGGATTTCTCTTCGAAGCGCGCCAAAAACGCTTTACGTTTGACGAGGATCACTATTTCGTCGACCTCGTATTTTATAACCGGCTGCTGCGCTGCTACGTGCTCCTCGACCTGAAACTCGACAAGCTCACGCATCAGGACCTCGGCCAGATGCAGATGTATGTGAACTACTTCGACCGCTTCGTCAAAACGCCAGACGAAAATCCCACCGTCGGCATCCTCCTGTGCAAGCGGAAGAAAACGGCCATCATCGAACTGACCTTGCCGAAAAACGCCAACATCTTCGCTTCTCAATATCAGCTCTACCTGCCTTCCAAGGAAGATCTGAAACAACGCCTGATCGAGTGGACCGAGGAGATCAGCGATGACTACTGACCAATTGCTCGCAGGTGTTAATTTCTTGTTCACCACAGAGCGCACAGAGGACACAGAGTCAATTCAGAGAAACAACAAAAGGCTTTTCTCTGTGCTCTCTGTGTTCTCGGTGGTGTAAAAAGGTCATTTCCCGATGAACGCCGCACAAGTCATCGATCACTTCGACCGCATCTGCGATGCGCCCGACGCCATCCCGCGCCTGCGCCGCTTCATTCTCGATCTTGCTGTGCGGGGAAAGCTAGTCGAGCAAGATCCCAACGACGAACCTGCGTCCGAACTGCTCAAGCGAATTCAGGCGGAGAAGGCGCGGCTGATCAAAGAAGGGCAGATAAGAAGACCGAAAGACTGTTGGAATCTGATCCGACGATGAGCTGTGCCGTTTGAACTTCCTGCGATCTGGGATTGGGTACGACTTGGCGACGATTGTCGAGCTCGATCACAGACGGGAGCACAGACGTCTGACAAACAAGCGACGTGCTGTCAGGATGCAGCTTCATCAGTCTGCGATCACGGACATGCAGAACTAGACCTGAACAATCTCAGACGCTACGATCATGACAGAAGGCGTACGATCTCAGTCGAAGATCGCGATTCGCGAATGGCGATGTCTTGTTTCATCAGCGGATCCGATCGGGACACTGCGCTAGTGCGATACTGAAGCTGTTGTTCGTGCCAATGCGATTCAAGTTCGCTGTCCTATGACGTCGATGCTATCGTCTCTGATTCATTTCTGCAGCTACTCACGCGCAGTTTGCGCAAATCGTGATAGCAAGGCAAGGCGGCGGACCGACGTCGCATCTGACTCGAAGAGCATTCGAAGCTATTCCGTTTGCTCTTCCACCCCTCGCCGAACAACACCGCATCGTCGCCAAAGTGGATGAATTGATGGCGCTGTGTGATCGGTTGGAGGCGGCGCAAGCGGAGCGGGAGAGCCGGCGGGATAAGCTGGCGGCGGCGTCTCTGCATCGACTGAACAACGGCGCGGATGCCGACGAGTTCCGCGAGCACGCCCGCTTTCACCTCCGTCATCTCCCGCGCCTCACCACGCGCCCCGAACACATCCAACAACTCCGCCAGACCATCCTCAACCTCGCCGTCCGCGGCAAACTCGTCCCGCAAGATCCTAACGACGAACCCGCGTCGGAGTTGTTGAAACGGATTGGCGCAGAGAAGCTGCGGTTGGAAAAAGACGGCAAAATTAAGAAAGAAAAACAACTTGAATCGCTTCCGGTTGAAGCCGCTCCCTTTGAGGTTCCTGAATTATGGAGATGGGTGCGCCTTGGTGAGCTGACAGAGCTAATTACCAAAGGGTCATCGCCGAAGTGGCAGGGCGTTGACTATGTATCGAAGGATTTAGGAGTTCTCTTTATCACGAGCGAAAATGTAGGTAATTATCGACTCCGAAAATTGAATGATTTAAAATTTGTTGAGAAACGCTTTAACGACATTGAGCCCCGCTCGATTCTTCGCTTTGGTGATATTCTGATGAACCTTGTAGGAGCATCAATTGGGCGTACCGCAATTTATGACCTAGATGATAAAGCTAACATAAACCAAGCTGTCGCTCTAATCCGCCTTATACAGACAACGAAAAATATAGCCCCTGAATTTTTACTTCATTATTTAAACAGCCCGTCAGCAATTGAGTTCATGTTCGCTTCGCAAGTAGTGACAGCTCAACCGAACATCAGTCTCACCAACGCGAGGGAGTTCCCAGTCCCTGTCCCGCCGCTCTCCGAACAATACCGTATCGTCGGCAAGGTTGAGGAGCTGGTGGGTGTGTGCGACAGGCTGGAAGCGCAACTCACCACGGACAAACCGAAAGCCGACGCCTCCTAGAAGCCGTACTCAAGGAAGCATTTCATCCCACATGAACTGAACGTCAAGAAACCAAAGTTGGTGAAGCTAGAGTTCAGGAGTTAACTGCCTCTCGGAACCTGTCGTACATCATGCGGTCAATTCAGCCACGTCAGGCAACCGTATCGGCTTATCTGATAAAGCTAGACAAGGTTTCACCCCTCCCTATTGTTTCCGGTGGCATACGGCTGATCCATAAAACTATTACGCTAGATGACGGATCGAAATGCGAACTCTACGTTCGTCCTATGCCGTCCCGCACCCCGAAATGGGCAAAATTTCTCAACCCGTATATAGACGGAGACTTATTAGGCAAAAACCAGTCGACCGGCGCCGTTCTCTTTGTACCTGTTGAGCAGAGACTTTTTGCAGTCACGTTCGGCCAGGGGGGTCGCTTCATTCTGGACCAAGATTGTTGGGAGGAACGTTTCGGTTTGCTGGTAGTCCTCAATTCAATCGACCAGGATCAAATAAAAACAATTGATAAAAGTACTTTCGACGCTCTTACCACTCACTCTAAGATTCAAACTAGCAAAGAAGCATCGGCCCAAGACTTCGGAATAGATATTGAGCAGGACCTCGTTCGCGCCCTCACGGGTACACCGAAGGATCAGACCTTAGGTCAGCGATTAACGGTATGGACGCAATAAAGGCTTCCTTGAAGATTACAATCGAGGAACTGCCGATCCTACTAAGGCGATATCTTGAGCAATCGCGTTCTACTATTTACAGGTCAAACTTCCCCTGGGTTGACCATATTGCAGAGGTTAAGGGGACATCTCTTCTGGACGCCCTAAATGAAAGACTTCTGGAGCGGATAAGATTGGAGGAGTTTGACCGCTGCTGGATGGCCGTGCCCGATATTATTGAGTGGGCGGAGGTCGACGGCTTCCGATACGGCCTTAAGGCAAGGAACGCGAAATACAACGATTTGCACCTCTCCGAATTTATCGAAGAAGTAAAGGAAACTCGTGGCACTGATTTTTCAACGTCCAACATAGATCTCAAATTATTGAAGCAACGTGACGTGTTGTGTATCGGAGATGACGATCACACTATTCGGCGTTGGTCTCTATACTCATGCCTTTATTGTGAGCTTGATCATCAAGGACATACGTATTTACTAAGTGGCGGCAAGTGGTACCGCCTTGGTCGCGATTTTGTGACAGAAGTAAACAAATACTTTGAGCAGCTGCCGCGCTTTGACACTGAGTTGCCGGAATATAACGACAACTCGGAAGAAACTTATAATGCCCGTATTTGTGATGAAAACGCAGCATTCGCTCTCATGGATCAAAAACTTATCAAATACGGCGGGCCAAGAAGCGGAGTCGAATTTTGTGACATTTTTACTACTGGCCGAGACATCATACACGTAAAACGTTACGGTCAGTCGAAAGTATTTAGCCACTTCTTCTCACAAGGTACTGTTTCTGCTGAACTCTTTCATACGCAATCCGAGTTTCGTCACACTGTTAATGACACGCTTCCAGATACACACAAAATAGCGGATCCGAGAAAAGTTCCTGACCGAGACGAGTACCGAATCGTATTCGGGATCGTGAGTGACGCTGCCGGTTCGACATTGTCCATACCTTTTTTTTCCCGGTTGAATTTACGAGCTGCTTCCAACCGCCTGATCGGGTACGGTTACCGAGTCGCACTTTCCAAAATTTCGGTAAGTGAGATGCGACGCAAAACAAAACGTTATTAGTACGATGTGAACCTTAGCTGAAAAACGGTAATAACGATGATTGTCCTTGCACAGTTCTATGCACGCTATAATTCCACGATTGAAGACTCGCAGATAACCGCAGCTGGAGAAAGATTATTTACATTTGTTGATGAAACAGTTCGTGATTTTTATCGAGATCGTTTCAATGAGTACCGCCTTAGCCCTGAGGTGCGAATCGAGGGTGGATCAACTAAGACATGGGTTACTGTTGGTGCCTTAATCACGATTCTAAACCAATACGGTAGCATCAGAGAGTCTGCTGATTATCTGATTAAGGATACCGCTGTACTGTCTCGATTGATCATCCCCGCAATTTCAAGAGTGTTAGGGCTTCCGGATCCAGTGCCTGAATATCACCAGCGTAGACTTGGGGTGCCTGGAAGGCTGCGGCGCCTATTTGAGCAGGTGGAGCAAGGTGAAATTTCTGCGACCGAAGCTGTCGATCGCGCACGGAGGCTTCTGGAGGCCGGAGATGGACCGGACCTTGCCGACTTACCACAGTTCAAGGAACAGGTCGCGAAGGAGTTTCATCAGATCGAGCAATCTTTATCTGCCAGTCATCACATGCCGAGCGACGCAGGTACTGTACATCCACCCGTGCACGTTCCACGTGATCAAACACTGCCGGTGAGGCGTGATCCAGTAGTGGCACCGGTGCCAGGGACAAAGTTTCGGCGGCGACGCAAAGGTGTAATTGCCAGACGCAGTTCAGCAACTGGGAATCTCGAAATTTATGAATACTAAGATATGGGGATAAGCTCACGATGCATCGACTGACTTGAGGTTGAAAGACAGAGAGAAACGAACATCAAGGGACAGCTCCGATCTATTGCGATTACAAAATCAATGGTATTTAGGAATTCATGCGAATCAGCGGTTTTATGAGCTGGAATAAGAGCGAGGAGTTTGTCATAGGCGAGGACGATTTTCGTGACCTCCAAATAAACTCATCGCCTTCCGGTGATAATTTTTATTATTTTTACCACCGCAAGCAGAAGCGGCTAATCACGCAATTTGTTCTGGATGAGAGGCCACGCGTAAGTTATATCTGCAAGGTCTGCCTTATCAAGAAGGCTGAGAAATTTTCCCCGCGTCTGAGTGTTTCAATTCGGGATAAAAACGAGAAAATTATTGACGAATCTTTACGGATCGAGAAAAACACCTACGTCCTAAAAGCAAATGTCAGTTTGGAAGAGTGCCACGAGAATTTTTGGAAGCTGATTTCATTTTTACAATCTTTACGCGAGATCGAAGTACCGAAAACTGCATTCTCCTTGGTGTCGCAGGGAGATGCTGAAATTGTGACTGCTTTGGGTGATCGGGATGCAGAAAGTATTGTCAGAATTATAAAGCAGCTTTCATCTAAAACCGGCATTAGGCTCTCGGAACAAGATATCAATCAACTCCTTCAGAGAAGGGAAATACTCGAACAATTTAAAAAAGAGTTGAAATTAAATTCCGAGAGGGAAGGTTATTGGCAAAAGTTCTTTGAGCAGAACAAATGGATTTTCGGCTATGGCCTCAATTACCAAATCCTAAAACAAGAACAGTCACAACCACACTATGGAGGAATGCGAGTGGATCGGCGAGGAGGTCAAAAGGGAGACTATTTGACTTCAACATCCGGAGAAATAAATTTTACCGTACTCGTAGAGATAAAAACGCCCGCGACACCTTTACTACAAGGAACTGGCGAAATCAGGAGTGGAGCGTGGAGCTTATCGAAACAATTAACAGACGCGTTATCACAGATCCAGACGAATATGTCTACCTGGGATAAGCAGGGATCAGAACACCCAGATAACCGTGATAATTTTGAGAGGCGGGGCGTTTATACTGTTCAACCAAAAGGTATTATTGTGATCGGGGTTCTAGCGCAACTAAACAGCCGTAGCAAGCGAGAGACGTTGCAGCGTTTTCGGAAGTCCATACACGGAATCGACATTCTCACGTTCGATGAACTATATGAAAGAGCCAAATTTATCGTAGAGTACACAGAGCAAGGACCTTCTCATTCGTAGAGTGACTACCGAGCTAGAGTAGTGTTGACAAGGATTAAGGGGACAGGCTACTTTCATCGTTTGTGATCACGTTCGCCTATATGATAAAGCCCTGCCATGCCGAGAATCCCGCGTGCGGAATAGGGTGGTCTTGTTTATCATGTGATCAACTGAGGGAACGGGCGCGCAACTATCTTTCATAAAGCTCAAGATTACCAAGCCTTTCGTTTCATTCTCGCGCAGCAAAAGCGCGGCACCCAGTTAAGATGCTTGCTTTGTCTCTGATGCCGAATCGCTTTCACTTCTGATCGAAGCTTCGCATCACCAGTCTCTGAGCCGATTCATGCAATGGCTGATGAGTCACGTACGGCGTTATCACAGGCATTACGGCAGCAGCGGGCATGTTTGGCAGGGCCGGTTTAAAAGTTTTCCAGTGCAGCGCGACGAACATTTGCTGATGGTCCTGCGCTACGTATTGCAGAAATCCAGTCAGAGCAGGCTTGGCAGCGTCGATAGATGATTGGCCTTGGTCAAGTTGCTGTCGTAACGAGCTGGCCGATCCCGTCCTGTGGAAGTCGAGACAGACTGGCTGGCGCATGTGGACGAACCGTTATCAGCGAACCAATGGCTTCAGTTCGACAGTCAGTGAATCGTCAAAGACCTTTTGGATAACCAGGCTGGCAGACGACGATTGCAGATCGATTTGGACTTGAGAGTACGATGCGTCCACGGGGCCGACCCGCTCTAAGCGAGATGAGGAAGTAGATAATAAGTAGTCTGTTCCCTTTCTCCTTCTCTAATGATGGCGACTCTTCCATCTTCGACCAAGCCGGACCGTGACGAAAGTAGACAAACGATGGCCTTGGCGGACGCGCTGGAAACCCAGATCGTCACCGCCCCGACGACCGCCGACAAACTCATGGACGCGGCCGTTGCCGAACTGAGGGCTCACCAATCAACACGGATGCTTGGATGTCGTCACAGATCATTGTCGCCGGAATTGATGTAGGCGGAAGGGCCAAGGGATTTCATGCCGTCGCGCTCCGGGCCGGTGCCTATTTGAATCAGATTGCCTCGTGCAACGTGACCGAAGTCGCCGATTGGTGCCGACAAATTGACGCGCGCCTTATCGCAGTGGATGCTCCGTGCCGCTGGAGTGATACGGGTCGCGCGCGTTCTGCCGAGCGTGAACTGATGGCGGAGAGAATTTGGTGTTTTTCCACGCCGAGCCGTGAAGCGGCGGAAAAACACCCGAAGGATCATTTCGGCTGGATGATAAACGGCGCCGCGCTGTACGCAGATCTTGAAACCAGCCATGTGCTATTCGATAACAAGTCCCAGCGCACAGCCCAACCAATCTGTTTTGAGACGTTTCCGCAAGCCATTGCGTGTGCCCTTGCGGGAAAGATCGTATCGGCTAAGCAAAAGCGACGATTTCGTCGTTACATTCTGAGTTACGCGAACGTCGATACCAGCAAGTTTACCAACATCGACCAAATCGATGCAGCGCTTTGTGCTTTCACTGCGTATCAGTTCGCACTCGGAAATTATAAATGCTACGGCGATGCCACGAGCGGTTGTATCGTTGTGCCCGGCCGCGCGCTCTAAGACTTCGAACAGCAGATTAATCAGGTTTTCGGGCACCGGCCAAGCAGTTGGGAGAACAACAGTCATCTCAATCAGAAACTGGGATCAAGGGGTCAAGTATGGAGTTAGCTAGCTAGTTGGGGAAACACAAAGGGGTCTACCATGGGAATTTAGCAGGTAGCAGGATCTAAAAGAATCCTGTAAAGAAATTCTTGACGAGGGTGTGGCTCTTGGAGTCAGTGGCCTGTTCATTCAGGCTCGCAACGGCCTGAAATGCCGCCCTCGTCACCTGAATCATCTGAGGGGTCGACCGGGATGGTGCCATATTCTCACCGAATACGTGGCTCTGTAAGTAGACGAGACCGAAGGATGATCGATCTTGGTCTAGCGGAGAAGGAGCTACGGGTCAGAATGAGCTGCCCCGGGTTTCACGGACAGCGAACAAGGGGCAATAAGGGAGAGCAATGGATTACACAAGGAAAGTAGCCGAATTTGTGGCTCAGACCACGTATGAAGACCTTCCGGTAAAAGCCATAGAGTTGGTGAAGCAGGCTATTCTTGATTCTGTGGCCGTAACGTTGGCAGGCAGCATCGAGCCTGCCGCCAAGATTTGCGCGCAAATGGCGCGGGAGGAGAGCACCAGTAAAGATTCGAGCGTTTTTGGACAGGGGTTCAAAACGTCTTGTTCTCAGGCAGCGCTCGTTAACGGAACCGCCGGTCATGCGTTGGACTACGATTATAACTACACCTATATGGGTCAACCCACTTCCTGTTTGGCTGCGGCAACCTTTGCGCTTGCAGAAAAACTAGGAAGAAACGGGCGGGAGTTTTTGCAAGCCTACGTCGTTGGTTTTGAGGTCACGACCAAGCTGGTGTTATCCATTCCGGACCATTCAATCAAAGAAGGTTGGCACAGCGCGGGGACCCTTGGGGCGCTGGGAGCGGCCGTTGCCTGCGCCAAATTGCTCGGCCTCCAGGTCGAGGCGGTGCGAACGACACTGGGGATCGCTGCCTCGATGGCGAGCGGTTTCATCTGGAACTATGGGACGATGACCAAGCCGCTTCATGCGGGCCTCGCCGCGCGGAACGGTGTATTGGCGGCGAAACTGGCAAGCAATGGTTTTACCGCCAATCGTTCGATCCTTGAGGGAGCCAGGGGTTTTCACGAGAGTTACTCAAGGGGTTCTCCCTACGATTTGGCAGTGATCGAAAGCCTGGGGAAATCTTTTGAACTGGTGGAGAGAGAAATTGGCTTCAAGGCGTATCCCTGTGGCGGCCTAATTCACTCTGCCGTCGATGCGGTTCTTGAAATGCGCGCGCAAGGCCTTGCTCCGGGCACGATTGACGACATTCGCGTGGGCGTGACGCCGCACGCTTACACTAAGGTCCTCGACAAAATTCCGGAGACCGCGATCCAAAGTAAATTTAGCATGGGTTATATTCTCGCAAGAGCGGTGATCGACGGGAAAGTGACGCTCCATACTTTCACTGAGGAGGCGATCCGCGATAAATCGGTTCTTCGGTTTGGCCGAGAAGGTCCACATGGAAGTGGACCCGGAATTAGAGGAAGACGCGGAGGGGAGCCACCCGTCCAAGGTCACGATTCGCCTGAAGGATGGCCGGACGATTTCCGGTCGAGTGGACTATGCGAAAGGGACCGCGAAGAAATGGCCCCTGACTCCCGAAGAGCTCAGGGACAAGCTTATCAATTGCGCGCGCAGAGCACTGAAGGAAGAAGCCGTGCTTGAAGCTGCTGCGATGATCGAAAGGCTCGAAACTCTCGATTCCGTCGCACCGCTTTGCCAGCTTTTGGCTGGCAAAGCGTAACCCAATGCTCTCATGGGCAGGGAGTAGACCATGAAAAAACATGTTTCATTCGGAGCCTCTCTGTTCTTTCTGTTGGGTTGGTTTCTCCTTCTGCCGCGTTCCAGTTATTCACAGGCCGAAAACTTCTATGCCGGCAAGAACATCAGACTCGTGGTAGGCTACGGTGCCGCAACCGCCACCGATCTTTGGGCCCGTCTGATTGCACGCCATATGCCCAAATATATTCCCGGCTCTCCGACCATGATCGTGCAGAACATGCCGGGAGCGACTTCGCTGATCGCCGCGAACCATATCTACGGGGTGGCTAAGCCGGACGGCTTGACTCTGGGAGTTATCGCCCCGGCCCTCTATTTCGATCAGCTCGTTGGCCTAAAAGAAGTGCAGTTCGATTGGGCGAAGTTTGGCTACATCGGCAGTCCGACGCGCACGAACGAGATCCTTTTCGTCCGAACGGATGCTCCCTTCAAGAGCATCGAGGATATGCGTAAAGCCTCAGTGCCGCCCAAGTGCGGGGCAACCGGAACCGCGTCAACCGGCTATTATTTCCCCATGCTCATGGAACAAACGCTCGGCACCAAGTTCAATATAATTACCGGTTATCAGGGCGGGAACGACATTGACCTTGCCATTGAACGAGGCGAGATTCAGTGCCGCGGCTTCAGTCTGAATTCATTTTTTGCCAGGGAACCTTTCGCTTCGTGGCGCAAGAGAGGGTTTGTCCGGGTCCTCATTCAATCGGGAAAAGACAAAGATCCAAGGCTGCCCGACGTTCCGACCATTTTTGAGCTTATGAATCAGTACAACACTCCGGAGTCGGGTCGACGCGTGGCCACCGTGGTTTTGGCCGCCGGCGATATCGGCCGGCCATTTGTCGCGCCACCGGCTATCTCTCCCGAAACGTTAAAAGTCCTGCGCCAAGCCTTTGCCAAGGTCATCGCCGACCCCGAGGTTAAGGCCACTGCCGAAAAGCAAGAACTTGAATTAGATCCGACCGAAGGCGAGCCGCTACAGGCCATAGCCAAGGAAGTGGTTACACAACCACCGGATATCATCGAGCGTATGAAAAAGCTGCTGGGAAGATAAAGGAAAGGTCGGTCGAGAAACTTGGGGTCGCCATTAGAAGGCAGGTCAAGAGGACACACACGTTCCTGTGAGAATTTTCTTATTCCCATTTTTCAACTTGCAGGATTGCGACCCCTGATCTACGCGTCCCTGTTTTCAGTCCATCGGTGTCGGAATAGGTCCGCACAAGGGGACAGGCTACTTTCATCGTTTGTGATCACGTTCGCCTATATGATAAAGCCCTGCCATGCCGAGAATCCCGCGTGCGCAACAGGCTGGTTTTGTTTATCATGTGATCAACCGAGGGAACGGTCGCGCAACTATCTTTCATAAAGCTCAAGATTACCAAGCCTTTCTTTCCATCCTCGCGCTAGCAAAAGCGCGGCACCCAGTTAAGATGTTTGCTTTCTCTCTGATGCCGAATCACTTTCACTTTCTGATTGAAGCTTCGCATCACCAGTCTCTGAGCCGATTCATGCAATGGCTCTTGACCAGTCACGTACGGCGTTATCACAAGCATTACGGCAGCAGCGGGCATGTTTGGCAGGGCCGGTTTAAAAGTTTTCCAGTGCAGCGCGACGAACATTTGCTCATGGTCCTGCGCTACGTGTTGCAGAATCCAGTCAGATCAGGCTTGGCAGCGTCGATGGATGATTGGACTTGATCAAGTTGCTGTCGGAATGAGCTGGCCGATCCCTGTCCTGTGGAAGTCGAGACAGATTGGCTGGCGCATGTAGACGAATTGTTATCGGCGAGCCAATGGCTTCAATTCGTCAGTCAGTGAATCGTCAAAGACCTTTTGGAGAACCAGACTGGCAGACGACGATTGCAGGTCTATTTGGACTTGAGAGTACGATGCGTCCACGGGGCCGACCCGCTCTAAGCGAAATGAGGAAGTAGATAAAAAGTAGCCTGTCCCCTTTACACCTCCTGGTCGTCGACATTAATGGCCCTCGCGGCTCTTCTCCCTCCACAGATCCAGCACTTGGCGTCGGTGAACCGAATCTTCACGGCTGCTTGTTCATTGACAAATGAATGGTTTTGTTGTCAAGTCCGCTGGGAACAACCAACCGAAAGGAGAGAATTTATGCCGGATAGAATGCAAGTCAGACACATCGCCATCCGTTCGGAGGACCCCGACCAGCTCAGCTCGTTTTACGAGAAAGCCTTCGGCTTGAAGGTCGTCAGGAGAAACCCGCGCGGTAATAAGAGCAGCATTTACATGACCGACGGCTTCATGCATATCGCCATCAACGCAGCCAAAGACAATCAGCCGAATGGCATCTGGCACTTTGGCTTTCTGGTACCGTCACTCGATCCCATCAACGCCATCACTCCCGTTCATCAAGGGGAGACGGCGCCAGGCCGGCATGCGGAAAACTATATTATCGATCCCCAGGGCAACCGGATCGACGTCGTTCTCGATATGTGGCCAACTTGAGAGATGCGGTCGATAACGGCGCTTTGCCGGCGTAAGTTTTAGCCGGCAAAGAACGTATCCGAGGCCTCCGTAAACAGTTGGAGAAGGATTTATGCTGTCAGCACTGCGAAGTTGGAATAGTTGGCTGCTTATTACGATATGTGTCGGATTGCCCTGGAGCGAGGCGGCGTGGGGTGCTGAAAAGATCCGGCTTGGACTATCGACGAGAAACGTCGTCCTGATGCCCTTCTACTATGCCAAAGACAAGAAGTTCTTCGACAAGTACGGCCTGGAAGTCGAAATCATTCAAATCAGGAGCAATCTTCAGTTGGCCGGGCTGGTGGCGGGCGAGCTGGATTTCATCACCGGCATCGGCACGGCCATCGAAGGGATCGGCAAGGGAATGCCAGTCAAAGCCGTCGCAGTGCTTTACCGGGCCCCGCTCTTTTCTTTGCTCAGCGCGCTACCGAACCCCAAGTCGCTCGAAGGCAAAAAAATCTCGGTTTCGAGAATCGGCTCTGAAAGCCATTTCAACGGAGCCGTTATGCTGGAAAAAAGCGGCGCCGATCCCAAGAAGGTTACCTGGATCCAAACGGGAAGCACCGCCTTGAACATGCTGCCGCTCGAGCGAGGGCTTGTCGAAGGCGCGGTTCTCAGCCCGCCGTTCACCGGGGTAATGGCGCGCAAGGGTTTCAAGATTCTCAAGCGAAGCGGAGACGTGATCGAGGCGTCTCCTTTTAATGGTCTCGTCACGACCAGAGAAAAAATTCAAAAGCATCCCGATCGCCTGAGAAACACGCTCAGAGCCATGCTCGAGGCGATTAAGTCGATTCGCCAGGATCGCAAGGCCGTGATTGCTTATATCATGCAGAGTTTCGCTGTCGATCAGGGTGTCGCCGAAGAGGCCTACGACGATATTAGCGGCGTATTGCTGGACGATATGATTATGGCCGAGAGCGGTTTGAACAAGTACCTGGAAATGATTTACGGCCGCGGCGAAACAAACAAACCCTTGACGGTAAATGAGATCCTCGATTATTCATTTTTGAAGGCGCTGAAATAGTTCACAGGGCGGGTTCGTTGACCAAGTGCACAGAGCAGCCGCAACCAAAGAAGTATTTCACCGCAGAGACGCAAAGTTCGCTGAGTTTCGAAGTATCTTTGATTGAAAACTCTTTGCTCTGCGGCCTCGGTGCCCCGGCGGTGGAATCTGCGAATCGCTTTTCACCCAGTTCACAGACTCCGGAGTAAATTTCGTGCTCTTGGCGGCCTTCGTGGTGAGATTTCGATTCTCAAGGATACTCGAGAGCTGAAACCAGCATCTCCGCTGTTTTAACCGAAAGGAGGGCCGGATCGAGAACCGGAATCCCCAGCTTGCGCGAGACTTCACCGGCGGAAACCCGAATCGGAATATAGGCGAGCCCTGAAGGGCAAATCAGTTCGGCGCCTTTCTCGATCAGCTTTCGGCCGGCGGCAACCAGAGCCTCTGTCATCGCTCGCGGGTCTTGTTGCGGAAATGGCAGGAGAGGACCTTCGATCGCTTCGATTCCGACAAATCGCTTCTCAAGGCCAAGACCCCTTACTTGATCCCAGTGCGAATCCACGGTCTCATTGCTCGGTGTCACCATGCCGATCTTACCGCTTAGACTCGCGCCGGCGCTGAGCGTCACCTCTCCCGGCCCGACAACCGGGATGCCCACCCGGTCGCGCGCCGCGCGCAAGCCGGGATCTATGAAGCAGTGGATGATAACCGCATCGAATCCATCCCGCTCCGCCATTGCGCAACGATCCGGATATAACGGCCCGAGAGTCAGCGCCTCTCTTGTTCCAAATCCGTACACCTTGGCGCCGTCGCGGCCTTCTCCCACGCTCGGCAGATAACCGATCTCCAGTTCGGTGGCGGGCGAGCAGTAGTCGCGCCACTTGATCTGGCGTGCGGTATCGGCGCCGCCGACGTAACGCTCGCGAGGACCGTTAAGCAAGAGCAGAACTCGCATGAGTCCCTCCGGGTTCTCCATTTGTGAGCAAAAACATTTCCGGCAATCGCCGATGCTTATCTCGACGGCCGGCGTTGCTCAACGCTATCGCGCGCGGGCTTAAATTGTCAATGCGGCAGCGGCGAATTCAAAAGGCTGGCGGATTAAAGGGGACAGGCTACTTTCATCGTTTGTGATCACGTTCGCCTATATGATAAAGCCCTGCCATGCCGAGAATCCCGCGTGCGCAACAGGCTGGTTTTGTTTATCATGTGATCAACCGAGGGAACGGTCGCGCAACTATCTTTCATAAAGCTCAAGATTACCAAGCCTTTCTTTCCATCGTCGCGCTAGCAAAAGCGCGGCACCCAGTTAAGATGTTTGCTTTCTCTCTGATGCCGAATCGAACTTTCACTTTCTGATTGAAGCTTCGCATCACCAGTCTCTGAGCCGATTCATGCAATGGCTATTGACCAGTACGTACGGCGTTATCACAAGCATTACGGCAGCAGCGGGCATGTTTGGCAGGCCGGTTAAAAGTTTTCCAGTGCAGCGCGACGAACATTTGCTAATGGTCCTGCGCTACGTGTTGCAGAATCCAGCCAGATCAGGCTTGGCAGCGTCGATAGGTGATTGGCCTTGGTCAAGTTGTTGTCGGAACGAGCTGGCCGATCCCTGCCCTGTGGAAGTCGAGACAGACTGGCTAGCGCAATGTGGACGAACCGTTATCAGCGAGCCGATTGGCTTCTATTCGTCAGTCAGTGAATCGTCAAAGACCTTTTGGAGAACCAGGCTGGCAGACGACGATTGCAGGTTTATTTGGACTTGAGAGTACGATGCGTCCACGGGGCCGACCCGCTCGAAGCGAAATGAGGAAGTAGATAAAAAAGTAGCCTGGCCCCTTTACACCATGCCTCAGTTGTAATCCCGGCGTCCGAGCACTTCCCCAATTTGAGCGGGTATTCTGCGGGGTCCAACGAAGCAGTGAACGGAAGAACTCGGCGTCCGATTGAATGTAACAACTTCGCCCGAGCTCGAGAGTTGCATCTAAAGAGAATTTGACAAGCTGTTCATGAGTGACTCTTTTTCCTGCTTGTTCTGACCCGTTACTTTTCTGTTTAGTTTTATCCGCCGAGTTATTTGACATCGATTGTGAGAGGGGTTACAGGTCCCATTGAAAGGTGCGTCCAACGCGAAAAAGGGTCTTTCAAAGGGGGGGATTTCTTATGAGTAAACCACGCATTCGCCATATCGCTATCAACGTTGAAGATCGCGAAAAAGCTGCCGAGTATTACAAAGGTGTATTCAAGCTGGAAGAAAAGGAACGTGGTCCGAATGGAACGATTTATCTGTCCGATGGCTTCGTTGACGTTGCCCTGATCAATGCGCCGAACCTTCCCTGGGGCATCCATCACTTTGGTTTTGTAGTGACGAGCGTCAAAGCCGTCGAGGAGTTCGTCGGTACTACCGCAAACTCAAACGTCTACGGGGCCATTGCGGAGAGCTGGATAGAGGACCCTGAAGGCAATCGGGTGGACATCTCTGAACATGGGTGGCCGGTCTGATATCCGGAAAGACCTCAGCGCACAGAGTCGTATTAAGGATGGGCTTTTTGAATGGGAGGCTTCATGACCGAACATGAGTGGAAACAAGCATTTGGACGGGTTGTTGTAGAGGGAGTGAAAACCCCTGAATTCGACCGTTTCTTTTCAGTAAAATTTACTCCCGAACGCGCGAAGATTTCTTTGCTTCAACTCGGGGTATTTATCAAGCATCGTCGTGATTGTTGGGCGTTTGTCTCGGGTAATTGTCCGGAAATGTCAGTGAAGCAGAAGATCCTCGCGCACGAGTACGACGAAATCGTGCAGGACAAATACTCCGATTTCGGACATATGGAGCTTATCGTTCGTCAAGCTCGAACTCTGGGTTTGAGCCCAGATCAAGCGCTCAACGTTGAACCGTTGCCTTCAACGCGCGCGACACTCTATGCGTGGGGTTGGATAACGCGCGAGCATCATTGGCTGGAGGGCCTCGCTGCTCTTATGGCTACGGAGTGGGCCAACGATGATCGTTTATTTCTGGATTCCGGCGGAGGAGTCTCGCGGCGAGAAGGCATCCGATGGGCTGAAGATATGGGTCTTAAATGGGAACAGATTCCCAATCTCGCGGCCCACGCAGAGGCGGATGAGGAGCACGGCGAAATGTTTCTCCCGGTTCTGACAGAGTTTGGCAAGGGAAATGAAGAACGCATCCTGAAAGCAGCGCGTGAATCGATGGAATTCTATCGAGTTTTTCGGCTTGGGCTGGCGCTAGCAATGGAAGCGGTTTAACGCAAGGAGAACCGTTCTTATGGCAATTCGAAAGTGTTTTGGCATTGCGTTAGGAGCAATGGCCGCTTTCTGCGTTACCATTTTTGGGGCTGCGCGGCTCCACTCTCAGGAGCCATTTTACAAAGGGGCAACCATAAGGATCGTGGTAGGCGCCTCAGCGGGCGGAGGATTCGACACCTACTCGCGAGTTATTGCGCGACATTTGGGAAAGCACGTTCCAGGCAACCCCAGTGTCATCGTACAGAACATGCCCGGTGCGGGAACGCTGATTGCTGCCAAGCACGTTTATGATGTTGCTAAACCGGATGGCCTCACCATCGGCAACTTCATAGGAGATCTGGTCTTAGGGCAACTCCTGGGAAGAGAAGGCATTACCTTTAAGGCCAAAGAATTTCAATGGCTCGGTGTGCCCGGGAAAGATCATATTGTATGCGCCTTAACAACGGCGAGCGGTATTACGGACATGAAAAAATGGTTGACTTCAAAGACGCCGGTCAAATTAGGCGGCATAGCAGGCACTGCGCCCGGAAACTCAGCGTTTATTCTCAAAGAAGCCTTGGGACTACCCATGCAGGTAGTGACGGGGTACCCCGGGACTGCCGAGATTCGGTTAGGCGCTGAATCCGGTGAGTTGGCAGGGGGTTGTTGGCAATGGGAGTCTATTAAGCCCACTTGGACAGGCGCGCTAAGAAGCGGCGACGTGAGGGTTCTTTTGCAGGTGACGAAACAGCCATTACCGGATCTGCCCAATGTGCCCTTGGCATACGACTTTGCTAAAACGGACGAAGCAAGAAAACTGATCGAAGTGGGTATCGAAACCACCAGTTCGATCACACGCCTGTACGCTTTTCCGCCCGGGACTCCAGCCGATCGGACAACCACCATGAGGGAAGCGTTCATGAAGACGATGCGCGATCCGGAATTTCTAGCGGAGGCTAAGAAATCTAACCTTGCCGTAGACCCTTCCGCGGGGGAAGAGGTTGAAAAATTAGTCTCCGGCATTTTTGATTTACAACCTGAACTAGTGGCAAGATTGAAAACAATTCTGTTGCCCAAGTAATAAGCCCTCGATGCGGCAAATTTCTCCCCACTGGACACCAGTTCGCCCATTGGTATGCGGTGAGAAATACCATAGGGTCAGATCTTTTTTGCAGGACCGACGGGCGTCCGATCGCTTTCCCGATTGAGCGGGTATTCGTCCAAGGAAAGAGTGACGGAGGCAAAACCCACGCGGTTACGAGGGCCTCTGTAGATACTTGGACTTAGCGATCCCTGAATGATCGAAGATCTGTAAAGATCGGCGGTTCTAATTACTGTCTGTTGCCCGAACCATTGGCTATCGTGCAACACCAGGTCACTCAACGTTCGGCAGCCGAAAGCAATTCCATTCGCACCGGGCTTACTCCCGATTGCAGCATGCCCAGAGCCCTTGCCGCGGCTGCGGTAGATCGCTAACCCGGATTTTCTAAACAAGAGAAATCGTTCGAACCATTAGGGCCAAGTCTAGCAACGTGCTGAAAGGCGCGACGAACATTTGCTCATGGTCCTGCGCTATGTGTTGCAGAATCTAGTCGGATCAGACTTGGCAGCGTCGATAGATGATTGGCCTTGGTCAAGTTGCTGTCGGAACGAGCTGGCCGATCCCTGCCCTGTGGAAGTCGAGACAGACTGGCTGGCGCATATGGACGAACCGTTATCAGCGATCAAATTGGCTTCAATTCGTCAGTCAGTGAATCGTCAAAGACCTTTTGGAGAACCAGACTGGCAGACGACGATTGCAGGTCTATTTGGACTTGAGAGTACGATGCGTCCACGGGGCCGACCCGCTCTAAGCGAAATGAGGAAGTAGATAAAAAGTAGCCTGTCCCCTGTCCCTTTTCACCTCCAGTTCAGTTTGACGATTTCCTCAGAAAAGCATTTTCTTTTGGTTGATCGGTTGTTAGAGTTCTCGGCTATGGATAAACGCCAACTTCGAGCGCTTAATTTTGCGGAAACGGAGGCGGCCAAATGCGTAATGGTAAAATCCGAATCGGCATTATGGGATTGGGCCAAATTGGGCGGCACCTGTATCACCTTGCGCGGGAAATAGATGATATCGAAATCGTCGCGGTGGCCGATATCGGCAAACCGGAAATCATTCAGTACCTGCTCAATAGCGACGGCGTGGACGAGGCGCCCTGCGAGCTCCAGGACAATTACCTGATCAACGAGAAGTTCCGCACAAGAATGCTCCAGCTTGCCCGGCCGGACGAGGTTCCATGGGATGTTCTGAACGTCCACTGTGTCGTTGATGCCACGGGCAGATATCGGAGTCGTCGGGACATGGAGGCCCATCTGCGCGCCGGTGCCCCGCGGGTCATTCTGGCGTCGCTGCCGGCGGAATCAATCGACCGTATCGTAGTACCGGGAATCAATGAAGGGAGCGCCGCCGCCGCGGACAAAATGATTTCGGCCGGTTCCGCGACGACCAATGCATTTGCGCTTTTATTGCAATCTCTGGATCAGGCCTTAGGAGTCGACTGCGCATCGATGACGACGGTCCACGCCTATAGTAGCGATCAGTCGCTGCAGAATTATGCACACAAAGATTTCCGGCGCAGCCGGTCCGCGGCGGAGAATATCATCCCCAACAACAATGAGTCCGCGCGATGGGTGGAGCTTGTTCTGCCCAAGTTTGAGGGAAAGTTGAGCGGTTACGCCCTTAACGTGCCGGTCCAACGCGGATCATTGCTCGATGTTAACTGCGTCATGCAGGCTGGCACCGTCACGGCCGAGCAAGTGAACGGAGCTATGCGCGCCGCCGCTGCCGATCATCCGACGTTGATCGGCGTGACCGATGATCCGATTGTTTCTTCGGATGTCATCGGTTGCCGGCAATCCTTGCTCTTCGATTCGCTCGCCACCATTAAAGCAGGAAAAAGAATAATCAAAGTGCTGGCCTGGTATGAGAGCCTGGGGCATGCGTGCCGCGTGCTCGAAGTGGTCCGGCACTATGGCAGGCTCGATGCCATCGGAGGTGGGCGATGAGAGTTGCCATTAATGGATTCGGTCGAATCGGCCGTTCTGTGTTTCGTATTCTCGATAAGCGGGCGGACGCCGAACTGGTTGCGATCAACGACCTTTTCGACCACGACGCGCTGCGATACTTGCTCAACTATGACACCGTGATGGGTCGTTTTGAGGGCGCCCTGCGGCTCGAAGGCAATGAACTGGTGACATCGCACGGTCGGACGCGCATGCTTCGTGAAAAGGAGCCGCTCAAACTGCCCTGGCGCGAGATCGACATCGACGTCGTCATCGAATCGACGGGAATATTCACTAGCAGGGAACAACTTGCCAAGCATCTGGATGCGGGAGCCAAGCGAGTGGTGCTGACTGTTCCGGCGAAGGACGAGATCGATTATACCGTCGTAATCGGCGTCAACGATGACGGGCTCAAGCCCGAGCACAGGATGATTTCTAACGCGAGCTGCACCACCAATTGTCTTGCGCCGCTGGCCAAGGTGCTCCACGATTCTTTCGGTATCGTGGAAGGAATCATCAATACCGTGCACGCCTACACCAACGATCAGCGCCTCGCCGACGTGCCGCACTCGGATTGGCGGCGGAGCCGCGCCGCGGCGGAAAATATTATACCGACATCCACCGGAGCGGCCAAGGCGGTGGGCGAGGTCTTGCCTGAATTGAAAGGACGGCTGGACGGAATCGCCGCGCGGGTACCGGTGCCCGATGGCTCCGTGGTCGACTTGTTCGTCGAGCTCCAGAAACGCGTTAGTGCCGAGGACGTTCATGGCGCGATAAAATCCGCGGCGGAGTCGAAACGGATGAAAGGCATTTTGCAACTCATGGAAACACCCGTCGTATCATCCGACGTCATAGGGAATTCGCACTCCTCTATTTTCGACCCGGCATTTACCAGCGTTACGGGCGGTAGATATCTAAAGTGTCTCAGTTGGTACGACAATGAATGGGGATACTCCAATCGCGTCTGCGATTTGCTGGGCTTGATCGCACGGTGGGAGAAACGGGAATAAGCCCGTTAAGATGCACGATGGCCCGTCCGAAGGAAAACAAAGCCGCGCGCCCGGTTCCATCACTTCCACTGGGATTAAAGGGGACAGGCTACTTTCATCGTTTGTGATCACGTTCGCCTATATGATAAAGCCCTGCCATGCCGAGAATCCCGCGTGCGCAACAGGCTGGTTTTGTTTATCATGTGATCAACCGAGGGAACGGTCGCGCAACTATCTTTCATAAAGCTCAAGATTACCAAGCCTTTCTTTCCATCCTCGCGCTAGCAAAAGCGCGGCACCCAGTTAAGATGTTTGCTTTCTCTCTGATGCCGAATCACTTTCACTTTCTGATTGAAGCTTCGCATCACCAGTCTTTGAGCCGATTCATGCAATGGCTCTTGACCAGTCACGTACGGCGTTATCACAAGCACTACGGCAGCAGCGGGCATGTTTGGCAGGGCCGGTTTAAAAGTTTTCCAGTGCAGCGCGACGAACATTTGCTAATGGTCCTGCGCTACGTGTTGCAGAATCGATCAGATCAGGCTTGGCAGCGTCGATAGATGATTGGCCTTGGTCAAGTTGCTGTCGGAACGAGCTGGCCGATCCCTGTCCTGTGGAAGTCGAGACAGACTGGCTGGCGCATGTGGACGAACCGTTATCAGCGAGCCAATTGGCTTCTATTCGTCAGTCAGTGAATCGTCAAAGACCTTTTGGAGAACCAGACTGGCAGACGACGATTGCAGGTCTATTTGGACTTGAGAGTACGATGCGTCCACGGGGGCGACCCGCTCTAAGCGAGATGAGGAAGTAGAAAAAAAAGTAGCCTGTCCCCTGTTACGACCCTCAGAGAAGGGCGTAGTCGGAAAGTCACACGCTCCTCTGAAGTCAGCTAGTCCGCTTGTTCAGACTTCGTGGGCGAAGCGCTGGCGCGAACCACGAGGAGGCTTGCAAGTTGCGCGATCAGGGTTGTCTTGTGCGTCGCGGCGGTCTCGTAGTTCACCGTCGCCTCCGTGGCAATCAGAAAGGCAGCCCATAGAGCGAGACTGACTGCAAACGCCTGCGCGACTTCTGGAGCCGCGCCGTTCCCGTGACGCCGCATAACTCGCCATGCACGCCAGAACAGGATGCTGCCGAGCAACTCCCACAAAATAACTCCGGCGAAAAGCACGCCCGCGACGCTCGTCGGTATCCCATGAGCGCCGACCGTCTTCTTCACAAGATCAAAATTGTAAGAGGCGAGCTTGAAATCACTGGGGAGCACGTCCAGCTGCCTCATCGCATCAGCGAAGTTCGTGAGGGTTACGAGGGTCAGCCAGATCGCCCAGAAGAGTACGAGACCGGTCTGTATGGTTGAGAATCGGAGCTTCGCGAGCATCACTAACACCTTTGTGAAGCAGCAGTGGCGAGCCGTAGAACTTAGCACTTGCAGCGAAACTAATTAACCGTGACACGGCGCCCGGTAAAGGTGTCGGAAAAGACGAACTCGCCGGGCTCCGAGACGGGATCGGCGTCCGGGCCAAAGAAGCGAACCTCAAAGGTTCCTTCCACCTCCTCACATTTATTTGTGAATGACATAACGGCATCAACCCGAGCGGTCCGAAGCGGCGGAACGCCTACGTCGCCGTTGCCGCCACTAAAAGTAAAAGCCAAACCTGTCGAGCGCAGTTCTCGAGCCCCGGTCTTTTTCCAGGCGCCCTGTATGTGACCAAAACTCCGGCCCACTTCCGCCGAGCTGGCGCTTTGATAAGTACCATCTTGTGAAAACGTCCATAGGCTCTGCGTGCCGCTGCTCTCTCTGACAAAGTAGGTTCCCTGAAAGCAGCCGCCATCGGCGTCGGCGTAAGCGGTCACGGTCAGGATGCCACTCAGTGTTAGGATAAAGGATAACAAAGCCGTACGAACCTGCGATGTCATAAAACCTCCTATGATAGTTGCCCTTCTCCATAGGACAGTTGTTTGTTGTCGTAAGATCAAAAAATTGAGCAAACACGTCAAGAGTTTAGTCGCCGCTTGTAATATCCCTTTTTTCAAAAAATTCTGTCAAGCACTTCTCGTCCGATAAGCATTGTGATCACGGCCCGGCCTATACCACATTCGCCCGCGGTTGTTTCGGTGACCTGCCTGCTAATGGGCGACCCGATCATCTGTGATTACGAAGTAGTTCTTTGATGCGTTTGCGTGCGGTGTCGGTCAGGTGAGTCTCTGCGATAGCGGCGATAATTTCATGTCCTTTGCTGCCCCACGGGTAGGGGGTGAGGTGGTGAATAGGCTCGCAGCTAAGGTTAGCAGAAGCCAGCGGAGTAGACTGATGTATTTCGGCATCAACCGCCCATATTCAGTCAGCAGAAGGCGTCAAGCAGAAATGTGGTCCGCCTATCGACGCCGCTTATCAGGTGCGGCCTCTACCGTACTGCTGATTCTCTTGAGCCGCTCAAGCATCTCCGCTTGCTGGCAAAGACCTCACCAGCTAAGGGTCCACGGTGACATTGATAGCCGCCTGCTTTTGGTGTTGTTATGGCAGCCATAGCCATCCAGGCCGCTGTCGTGCGGATAAGCGGCGTTTACGGAAGTAGAGAGAGCGCGAAGCCCATGCTGATCCAAACCATCACGAGGTAGTCATCATTGTCATTCTTCTATGACGCGATAGCATTCAGAGGCGTTGCCGCGTAGCTTCCGAACGGGGGAAGATGGCGGCAATATTCGACCACAAAGACCCGGTACTCTTCACCGTCTCAGATTGTGCTTGACAACCCGGGGGCGGGGCGCGATAGCTAACAGGAGCCGAAAATCATTCCACTACGCTGGATTTTTCTTTAACACTTCTAAAGATCGCAGGTGCGATGTTCTCTTTCGACCGCGCGGCGAGTGGTTGTCGCCCCCAGGGAGTTTCAATGCTCAGGTTGTCGCGGGTCCGTTCCGTTCGTACCCACTTCCTATTAATTTTCTTTGGGACAGCGATTCCCCTCATCATTCTGACGGCCATGGCCGTCTTTTACGTCGGTCGCGCTGAGTTTCGGAGCGCAAAAACGGGCCTGGAGGATACAGCGCGGGCCTTGTCAGGTGCGGTTGATCGCGAGCTGCAGGCTAGCATCAGGACACTGGAAGCTCTCGCGACCTCCAGATTGATCGATCAAGAAAATCTTAGGGATCTTCATCAGAACGTGATTAGCATTTTGCCGAGCCAGCCGGGATGGCGAACAGTGATCATGCGAGATGCCTCCGGCAAGGACATTTTCCATTCTTCTTTCGCGTTTGGCACGCCACGCCCTGAAACCGTCCAGCCTGCAAGTTTCGATGAGGTTATAAATACTCTCCGACCTACAGTGATGAATTACTTCGTTGGGCCGGTCACTGGGCCGACAATTGGAGTCCGCGTTCCAGTGCTTCGGGAAGGCGAGTTGAAATATGTCCTCACGGCAACGATCGATGCCGTTCGCATAGACCAGATTCTGCATGAACAGCGGTTAAACGATGGTTGGTATGCAGCGGTTTTTGATCGAGAGCGTGTACAAATTGCAAGCAGCACAGCGAACAGTGAAGCCAACCGCGGACGCAAACCAGGTCCTCTGATCTCGCAAATCCCCGATAAGGCTGATGCAGCCTGGATATCCGGTCCAAACCGGGGCGGTGTCGACTCTTACGGCGCGTTCGTCAAAGCGCCCATTTCAGGTTTCTACGTCGGAATAATCGTGCCCCAGAGTGAGATGTCCAGAACTCTCCTAAACTCCGTCTGGTTTATATCACTCATTGGAGTGGTAGCTGGCGCAACGGGTCTTTTCTTGATCACCTTCTATGGACGGCTCGTGCGCCACTGCACAACTTATCTTATCGATCTTGCACATACGATAGGCAAGGGGAAACCAGTCGAGATTGTCGCCCCAGCGCCTGTGACAGAGGTCAATCTCATTACCAGTGCCATGGCGGAAGCGTCCGCTCTGCTTCAAACGACTAAGGCGGAGCGCGACAAAGCCGACGCGGAGCGGGATCGATTCGAAATAAGCCTCCAGGAGGTACGGGACAATCTGACCCAGCGTAACGCGGAGCTCAGAATAGTTACGGACACTATGACGGTGGGGGTTGCGCGCCTTGACAAGAACCAGAAACATCTCTGGGTCGGCAAGCGCCTTTGCGAATGGCTCGGAAAGTCTCCATCCGAGATCGTCGGCCACTCGGTAAAAGAAATTTTGGATCCCGAACTCTATGCGCTGATCGAGCCTCGTATTCGTGCTGTGTTGTCCGGTCAGCTAATCGAGTTTGAGACTGAATGGCAAATGAGATTAGGCCGCCGCTGGATACACGCCAGTTACTCTCCGACGTATGCGGCAGATCGAGCAGTGAACGGATGGGTGGCGGTTATAACCGACATAGACAAGCGAAAGCGCGCGGAAGAGGCATTGGACCACTTAGCGCGGTTCCCTTTGGAAGACCCGGCGCCGGTCCTGCGTGCGAACCCTGAGGGAGTGGTGATGTACTTTAACCCTGCCGCCGAAAAGGCATTGGCAGAACTCCCGAGCGCCAATCGTGAGCAACTACCTACGGCCCTTGCGGAAGCAGTCTCTCAGGCGCTACGCGATGGGCACCGACGCGAACTGGAAATGTACTTTGGCGAACGGCTGTTCTCGTTCCTCGTGGTTCCTATCCTCGACCGTCAATACGCGAATTTATACGGCAGGGACGTGACAGTTCAAAAGGCTGCCGAAGCAGCTTTGATAGAGGCCGACCGACGCAAGGACGAATTTCTGGCGATGTTGGGACACGAGTTGCGGAATCCTTTGGGGATCATCAGCAGCGGCGTCCAGCTGTTGCGTAAGCTTGGTCCGCCAGATCCGAAAGTTATCGAGTTGCGAGAGATGATCGCACGACAAGTGACTCACACCTCCCGTCTGCTCGATGATCTGCTAGATGTCTCACGCTTGTCGCGCGGAAAGATTCAGTTGGTCAAGGGCCCATGCGATTTGCGCGATATCGTACAGAAAACCGCCGAGGATTACGTTCGCGAATTGAGAGAGAATGACTTAAGAGTTGAACTCACTCTAGCTGATGAGCCGCTACGAACGGCAGCGGATTCTACCCGCCTTGCACAAGCGCTTAACAATCTGTTGCAGAACGCCTGTAAATTCACAGAGCCGGGTGGGACGGTCTGGGTCAGTTTGGACGCTGAAAACCAGACCCACGCTATTATAAAAGTGCGGGACAACGGGATGGGAATGGACCCGGAAGTGCTCGGTTGGGTATTTGAGCCTTTCAGACAGGTTGACGAGAGTGTGGATCGGAGCCGCGGTGGATTAGGACTCGGCCTAGCGCTGGTTAAAGGGATTGTGGAGCTCCATGGCGGTGAAGTGGCGGCAGCAAGCGCGGGCCGGGGACAGGGCTCGGAGTTTACGATTCGGCTTCCGCTTGACGAGAACCACGCTCCGTCGACTGCGGTGGTACGCGTCAATACGCCCGAGCCGGTTCGACGCCGGATTCTTGTGATCGAGGACAATCTAGCCGGTGCGTATAGCATGCGTATGGTTCTGGAAAACCTTGGCCACACTCTAGAAACGGCGCATGACGGAGCGGCGGGAATCAACGCGGCACAGCGGTTTCGGCCTGATGTCGTGCTTTGTGATATCGGACTGCCCGTACTCGACGGTTATAGTGTTGCAAGGGCAATACGTCAAAACCCGAGACTGGACAAATGTCTATTGATCGCGATCAGCGGCTACGCCCGGGATGAAGAGCGTGCGCGCGAAGCCGGTTTTGATGCGCATCTCCTAAAGCCGGTGGACTTTGAGAAACTCGAAGCTCTGTTAACTGTGCGAACTGGCGGCTCGATGATGCCACAGACCAAGAATGGGAATGCTTCCGCTGAAAGCTGAGTGTCAGTACACTCATTTACGGGGTCAGAACTTCGGGGTAGGACCAAGCTAAGTTGCAGTAAGTTCAGAATTTTCGTTCCACAATCTAGTGTTTTCCGATCTTAGCGCCTCATTTTGACCGCTAAAATTGGACCCATAACTTTCAGTCTGCTCCGGGAGCTCATATGTACCGCCACTTTCAATGACTTCGCGATGCGCCGCTTTGTATCCGAGTTTGGTTCTGCACCTTCTCAACAAAATTCAAATTGCCGACCGCGATCGCTTCGGACCAAAAACGGTTGGTTCAAACCGTTCCAGCCGTTCAATCGCTACGCTCATTTCCAATCGTTCCAAGAACCGAATTCGGTAAGTCTCGAATGCGAATGCCGCGACAACCGCTTCTGCAGGGGGCTTGTTGAAAATCGGTGACGCCAGCAAATCCACATAACGAACTTAACTCCCGTAGATCGATAATTCCGTACCGCTTCGGGGGTTTCTGAATCTCTCGATAACCGCTGTGTGTCCAATTACAGGGGTGCGTAACGACTCGGGCGCGAACCATGTTCAAATCGATGTAAGCAAGACAACGTTGAAGGTGCTCGTTAATCTCGATGGCCGTGGCATGATAGCGGTCTTCCCAGAATGCGCCGTGGCATCCTTTGCGCTGATTGTATTCTTGGCCACTGCGGCCAGAAACCAACCAAAGGGGTCAATCTTTTGTTACTAGTTGTATGCCCGACGGCCGTCGAAGAAAACCGGCTAAGGATTTTGGTGTCAGGCTTTCGTATTGCTTATTGAGGTAACCTCTCAAATAGGGACGCAATGGCCGAGGGTTGAATATGCGGGAGCGTTTTACCAGGTTATGCCGAGGCAATCAGCGCAGGTAATCTTCCGCAGCGACGCGACGGGGAATTCTATTTGGAAGGAACTGGAGGAGTACCGGCAGCGCCACGGCTTAGGTTTATTGCTAAGTGCTGATGAGCAATCAACGTCCACTTGCTGATCGAACCTGCAAGGTTGTCAAGATCATGCAGGGGCTACGTTGAGGTATACGGGATGCTAGCGAGAAAACAGGGAGGAAGCGCTTGGCTTTCCCCCTGAGTTTCTGTTTGACGGTTCTGCGGAATCAGTTCAGGCTTATAGCGATCTTTCTTGGCTTGGCCTCATCGGCTTTGGGAACTTGTACTTCGAGTATTCCGTCTCGATAGGTCGCTTTGATGCCATCGTGTTTCACGGTTTGCGGCACGTAGAAGGATCGAGAAAATTTACCTGTAACCCGCTCAACCCGGTGGTACTCGACCCCAGTGGCCGGCTCTTCAAGCTTTCTCTCGCCACTGAGTGTCAATATCCCATCGTTTACTTCCGTTTTGAGATCCTCGTTTCTCATCCCGGGCAGCTCGGCGCGAATGAGATACGAATCCTTACTTTCAAGAATGTCCACGGGAGGATACCAGACTCCAGCGGCAGCGCTCTGTTGCGCCCGTGTGCGACCCAATGCGTCTTCGAATAGCTCGTTGATTCGCGACTGAATTCTGTTTACACCCTCAACCTGCTCCCATCTTACTAGTTCCATAATTAGCACTCCTTTTTAACCTCTTCTTTAAGCTAACGGGAAGGTAAGCACGGCGGCTCACCGTGTCAAGCGGAAGTAAAACTGCGGATTTGGGTTAACCCTGACTTAACAGACGCGCCTGAATGAGACATTGAGGGGAGCATTGAGGGTAAGGTTGAACGGAGTTGCTTTGAGCATCGCGACTTTCTTGGGGTTCGCTTCTCAGGCTTTGCTGGGGCCCGAGTTCTCAGTATCCGGCCAATAATCGAGGGCGTGCAGAGCGTCGCGGATCGGCTGTAGCAGTTTGGGTTGCGGGCCGGGCATGCCTTCTTCCTCCGCGACTTCCATCAACGTCGCGTCCTGTTCCCATCGCCGGAGGATTTCAATTTTTTGCTGGCGCGACAATTCTTGACTTGAAACCACTTCTTGAGGGCTCTTAAAAATGGCTGCGGGATTCAGCTTTGCTTTTTCGAAATCCATTTTGCTTCTTCTTTCTGTCTATGAAGTCGCTGATAGCAAATAGAAATTAAGTCTGACGCTTAGTCGCCTATCTGGTCACAGCATTCTGTAGGAGAACTGATTATGCCAACCAAGTTTTAGCCTCTCTAGTCCTTTGAATCAATGCCGCTCAAGTTGTTTCCGCGGTCCGAAGGCTACGAAACAGGCGGCCGCTTTTCCACGGCGTGCCCCAGCAGCAGCCAGCGGTCAAGCCCCAATCGCGTTGTGGTCGTGAATGGCAGGTAAGCGCACTGACGGATTTCGTCGATCGGTAACGCAGGGCGCGATCGTAGCGCAGGAAGGAATCGGAAGGGACAACTAAATTATTGCAGCCATGACTTAGATTCGATAACGTCGGCACTTCATTGAGCATCTTTCACAATGTTTGACTTCCACGCATCGCCTATTTTGTACCGGATTCTAATCGCGCTCCATCTCATTGGTGCCTCGGTTTGGATCGGTGGGCACCTCGTCCTGGCCGCGACCATTCTTCCCCGAGCACTACGTCATCGCGAGCCGGCTATCATCCTCGATTTTGAGAAAGGATTTGAATGGATCGGTCTACCGTCGCTCGGTCTTCAAGTGGTTACCGGACTTTTACTCGCTTATCGTTGGCTGCCGGAGAGCAGCGCCTGGTTTAGGCTTGATTCTAATGCCTCAATCTACATTTTCATAAAATTAGTGCTTTTGATGACGACCCTTGGTTTGGCATTGAACGCGAAATTTCGCGTGATTCCCAGGATCAACCGCGATAACATGCATGTGCTTGCATCCCATATCGTCCTGGTCACGTTGATCTCTATCGGTTTTCTCGTGGCCGGAGTTGCTATTCGTACCGGTGGGCTTTTCTAAATTACTTCGGCATCAGTGAAACAACGGTCGGGCATTCTTCCCTGGCGCACTTGATCGCCGTTAGGTGATGTCAAATCCATAACCGCGCATACCCGAACCACACGGGTCAGGTTGGGCTAGCCCGCCGGCTGTCCGATCGCTTTCCCAAATTATGCCGGTATTTCTGCGGTGTCGAATGAAGCAGTGAACGGAAGAAAAAAACCTACGCGGTTACGGGGGCTCTGGTTTAGATGACTTGGACTTGGCTATGCCTGAACGATCGGAAGGTCTGTAAATATCAGATCTACTCACTGTCTGTTGCCGAACGTGCTTGGCTATTTTGCAACACCAGATCACTTGAGATTTCGCCAGGCGAAAGCAATTCCATTCGCACCGGGCTAACTCCCGATTCCAACATACCCAGAGCGCTTGCCGCGGCCCGCGAGAGATCGATGATCCGGGCTTTGGTAAACGGCCCGCGATCGTCTATCCGCACTTCCACCGATTTTGATTGTCGAGATTGGTCGAACACGGTCCGGGATTTGTTTGAGGGCGCATCCTGTGCTAGAAGCGCGTGTTCCGAGAAGTCTGCACGAATAACCGCGGCAAGGAGTGAACCATGAAATACCGATTTATAATATTGGCCTTTGTATTATCGATCGCGACTTTCTTATTGAGTTCGACCAGCGCTAGCTCGCGCGATACGGGAGCACAGGGCGGCTGTTTCCCCGGCACTTATCTCGTCGTTGAAGGCAGTGGCACTCAAAGCCTCTGGACGCTGTCACAAGACGGTGGGTTTCAGATTACGAGCTCCGCAGAAAGGGCGTTTGGCTTCAGCCACATACAAGGTGTGTGGAAGAAAAGCGGCGCTCGGGACGCGAAGGCGAGGGGCCTGGACTTCAACTTTAGAGAGACTCCCGTGAACGGTGGTGTTCCACCGTCGCAGATCTCCAGACTCGATATCGTCATGAGGTTCGCTGAAAGGTGTGACGAAATGGAAGGGAGCTTCGAGTTGCGCGCTTTCAATCCCAATGACGATCCCTTGGATTCGAATACTCCGGCCATCGCTTCTGATACTTTCTTTGGGCGAAGGGTCAGCATTGATTAGCGCGGTCGAGTAGTGTGCAGCGCGGTGTGAGGGACTAAATAGGACGAAATAAAAAAGTGCAGCTACTTTACGCCGAAGTAAACTCATTGGTCGAAATAAGCGGCCGGTTCGTTAGGGAGATGACCCGCTTCCCTCATTCGGCCTAAGCCGCAAATTGCAATGTTGACAAGACTCAGTTAGCAATCGATATTACAGAATTCAACGAAGACTACTGCCACCGTCACCGACCCGAAAACTCGGAACGTTGGCATTGGCGTGACGGGACAGCCCGGAAGAGCTCGCAGGTGCGGGCTGCGACTTCGTGAGGTACGCGAGAACGAGCGAGTCTTCAGTTAACTTAGAACGGCAATCACCACCGCAGGACACTTAACCCCAAAGTCACCGCTTGCGAAGTTCGCTTGGATCATGCCGCCGCCGGTATTGTCGTAGAAAAACTCCAACGCAACCTCGAACACCGCGACACCATTGGGGGGAAGCGAAAACAACGTGCGCCTGAGATCATGGATTCCACTTGCGCTCTTCGAATCAACACTGCCGCCGCCCAGATTACTCAGAGGCCCTCCGCCGCTAGCCGCCACGGCCAGAACCCTTTGAGCTTGCGTCGCCTGCGGCGAAAGCATGGTCGGTGGGTTATTCCACCACTCCCAGACGTTCAGGGATGCTTGAACAAACACGCTATTCAGGCTGCCTGCCAGAAATCCTCCTTCCGCGAACGCATCACAGGCGCCGTTGACAGCCAGATTCGACTCGACGTTCACGACGGCCCACTTGTCGATCGGGTTTTCCCAGACGAAGATGAACCGCAAGTTTTCGCTTCCCGTGCTGCCGGACCACAGACCGCGAACCTTTGCCGTGTTGTTCCACGGCTCGGTATGCGAGTCCTCAAGCTCCAGGTTGTTGGTCGGCCAGATCAGGAAGGGAGTATCCACCACCTCGAAGGCGGGTACGAATTTGGACACGAGGGTGGCGTCGCGAAACCGTTCGACGTTCTTGCGCCAGTTCTCAACGCCGTACGCGAGCTCCTTTTTTCGTGAGGAAGACCGTTTGATCGCGGCTTTCTGCGCTTCCTTCAAGAGCCGGTGCATCTCCGCCTGCTGTTGTGCACTGATCCTGTCGTAGCCTTTGAAATCGAACCCGGTCTTCTTAAGATAGGAAGTGAGAGCTTTTTCTCCTTGGCGCTGCATCGTCTGCATCCGAGCCAACATCGTCTTGCGGAGCTTCGAATCTGCACGCGTCTCCTTGTCGCGTGCAGAGATCGCCGCCTTGATTTGCGATTCCGTGAACTTAGGCATGGTAGGTAACCTCAGAGGCTCAGCAGACCAAGACTCCAGTCTGACCGGTGCCGAATTATTCACCCAATCTGGTCCAGAACAAACAAACCTTGCACATGGTCGATAGTTCGGCGAACGGGTCGCCGCGAACCAAGACGCGATCGCCGACGACTGGATGGATGTTAACGGCCATCGCCTCGTCTGGGCATTACGGTCCGGTAATGCTCGAGCGACTAATTCGTATCCCCCCGTAAGTGGTGGATCGAGCTGTGAGACCGCCAAAATCTATTCGGCTCGGGTAGCCCCTGTCAAGAGAATATCTGAGGGGAAGTGGTAGCTTGACGGAGCCCGATAAGGAGACGACCTCCCAGAGTGCGCATGACATGTCGCGGCAAGCGAGAATAGATACCCCGGGACCTGCATCACGTCATGATCAAAGGGATTGAACGGTGGCGTATCGTTCAACGACGACAGACGCCGATGCGCAAAATGTGTAAAGGAGAACCGAATGGCCGAGCGTGTTGCGGAATGTGCAAAAAGAACGGAGTGTCGCTGACGGGACTGCAAAAAGAAGACGAGCCACGGCGGCCGCCGGAGTTCAGAGGGCATATCATCGCAGGCTGCTTTTTGAAAATTGAAGGCAATCGGAATCTCCGCTGCCCGGCGGCCGGAACATCCTGAAAATAAACTCTCAGATCTGCGGCTGACTGTCAGAGGTAAAAGACCTGATCCCGACCGTTCGTTTGAAATAAGCCGCCGTTCGTTAGGGAGACGACCCGCTTCCCCGTTCGGCCTATGCGGCAAATTGCAATGTTGACAATACTCAGTTAGCAATCGATATTGCAGAATCCAACGAAGACTTTTGCCACCGTCACCGACCCGAGGAGGAATATGACATGGATGCGATAGACCGGAACGATGCCTATACCGTTACTTCACTCGACCATCTCGCGAAAATATATGCCAAGCCGTTGCCCCACGTCGCCACCAAGGAAACCGACCACATCACCGAGGTCGGGCGCGCCTTCATCGCGGCATCGCCGTTCCTGGTGATCGGGACCTCGAACGGGACCAGCATCGATTGTTCGCCCAAAGGCGATGCGCCGGGATTTGTGCAGTTGCTCGATGACCGCACACTGCTGATCCCCGACCGGCCAGGCAACAACCGCATCGACGGGATGAAGAACCTGCTCGTCAATCCGAAGGTCGGTATCATTTTCATGATCCCGGGATCGAACGAAACCTATCGCGTGACTGGCAGTGCGACGATCAGCACGGACCCGGAGTTGCTGAAGCGATTCGAGGTGGGCGGCAAGCCGCCGCGCGTGGTCGTGGTCGTCGCTGTCGAGGAAGCCTTCAATCACTGTCCTAAAGCTCTGGTGCGGGCGAAGCTGTGGGAGGCGACGGAGCGGCCGAGCGGCGCCCCGACCCACGGCGACTTCGCCGCCGCCCGCGACGGCAAGGATGCTGCCTACGCCAGAAGTTATAACGAGAAATATGCCGAGCGCCTGAAGACCGAGCTTTACTGACCGCTGCGAAATGAGCAGACACAGCAAACGAACGGAAAAAGAAAAGAGCGCAAGCTACTTATTCATTGAAAGGCAGACGGCTCGTATGCGAGAAGCGCTGCGTGCCGAGAATTTCTCGATCACATCTTTTGTTACTGTTTGAAAGACCGGCCGGCCGTCCGATCGCTTTCCCGAAGTGAGCGGGTATTCGTCCAAGGAAGCGGTGAACGGAGGGAAAAACCATTAGGCGAAAGCCTCCATAGCTAACTTGGACTCAGCGATGCCTGAATGATTGAAGATCTGTAAAAGATGCGGGGTCTAATTACTGTCTGTTGAAGGCGATCGGATATAGCGCTTTCAGCAGATCGGGTTGACACTGCCGGCGGCTGAGGGTGAAACGGACGAAGTTAAACTCGTGGATCCAGAAGGTAACCTGTACGCGCTGTCGCAAAACGGTTGGCAAGGCTGAGCGGTTGCGCACTAATCGGACTGTAGCCTGCCAGACGAAAATCACGTTCTCTCTCCATCTATCTTCCGTCGACGTGAAGTGAGCTTGCCGGAAATCCATTTCACATCGACTCTCGATGCCAAAGAGCGGTTCACCTCTATGGGAATAATCGATGTTCATCATCATTGGATTCCACCGCATCAGATGAAGGAACTGCACAAAGTCGTCCTGCCGGCCAGACGGTGCGCGAGTTGCGCCCCGGCACGGTCGGAATCGCCAGCGGTGACAGCGTATTGTTTCTGTATGATGAAAAGATCTCATCGGGGATCGGCTGATCGCTGATTTGGACCGCTACAACATCGACAAAGCGGTGTTGAGCGTCGCAAACTGGATCGAGTGGTTAGATTTGAAAATGTGCCGTGAGGTTAACGATGCCATGTACGAGCTGCGGCGACGTTTCCCGGAGCGGCTGCTTACACTAGCGCACGTGCCCATCGGTGAAGAGGGCGCTTTGGAGGAGCTGGAACGGTCCGCGGCCCTGGTGTTGCGGGCGTTTACAGCATCGTGCATCTGTCCCGTAAGGGGTGGTCGCTGGACAATCCCGGCCTAAACTCATTTTTCGAACTTGTCAGTAAGCTCGACCTGCCCATTATCACACATCCCGCATGCGAGCCCCTGGAGTACGTGTCGGGTACGCCGAGCGCCAGGCTGCCATTGTCGGACTACAACTTACTCATGTGTTACGGGCGACCCTATAATACGACCGTCTCGTTTTTGCGGGTTTTGCTGAGCGATCTGCTCGATCGCTTCCCCAAGCTCCGTTTTATCTATCCACATCTAGGTGGCAGTTTCGGCGTCCTCAAACAACGCATCCTGGGCCGCCATTACGACATGGGACTGCGGCAAACACTAGAGTCACGTTTGCAGCGCATCTTCTTTGATACGGCGCCGCCACGCTGGTCAAAGCCGGAACTGCACTGCGCAATTGAGACCCTTGCAGCAGAACATATAATGTTCGGCAGCGATCATCCCATTGAAGATGCTTATCTCGACCAAGCAGTAAGACTTATCGAGTCGGATTGTTTTTCCAACGAAGAGCGGGAGAAAGTGGGTCATAAAAACGCCCGGGACTTTTTTAGACTTCCGTAAACTCGGCACCACTTCGGAAAACCTTGTTAACTAACTGGAATAGTCGGCTGATCCCCGATACCGAATGGACCTAGTCTAGCTGTTAATCACTATCCAGATCGCTCATTAGCACGCACAACCTGCGGCCGGTCAGCTCAGACCTTTGTTACGAGGTTCCAGCCGGCCTGTCCAATTGCTTTACCCAATTTGAGCGGGTTTTCTGCGGTCAACGAAGCAGTGAACGGAGGGAAAGATTACGCTGTAGATAACTTGGACTTAGCGACGTCTGAACGATCGGAAAGTCGGTTAATGATCCGGGTTCTAATTACTGTCTGTTGCCCGAAGACGATTGGCTATTTTGCAACACCAGATCACTTGAGATTTCGCGCGGCGAAAGCAATTCCATTCGCACCGGGCTAACTCCCAATTCCACCATGCCCAGAGCCCTTGCCGCGGCCCGCGAGAGATCGATGATCCGGCCTTTGGGAAACGGCCCGCGATCGTTTATCCGCACTTCCACCGATTTTCCATTGTCGAGGTTGGTTACCTTTACGATGCTGCCCCACGGAAGAGTTCGATGCGCGGCGGTGAATTTTTTCTGATCAAAAATTTCTCCGCTCGCCGTCCGCTTGCCGTGATGTTTTGCTCCATACCAAGAGGCTAGCCCGGTCTCTATGATCGTCGATGGCGCAGGATTGGGAAGAGTTGCCGGCGGCAAAGCTTCCTGCATTTCGGGAGAGCGCGGCAAAATCGGCGCAGATGAACTCTCAAGAGGGGGAATGTCGGTCTGTGGCTCGTCCACCGGAGGATTGTCGCTCAGGGTCTCAGCCGGCAACACTGCGCTCGTCGCTATCGATCGATGAGGTGCGTCTGAAATGGTGCCGCACCCTAGAGCGGTTGACAACAACGCTGCCGCTGCCGTTATCATCCATGCGCCTAGCGGCAACTCAAAACAGGTTGAAATTGATGATCTTGTAATTGCACAGTGCATGGCTCAGAGGAAGGTTACTTCCGCAATGACCATGCCCCTGAAATACCGCGTCGACACGGGCAGCCATGAGGCGCAAAAGCCCGCGATAGGGCGTATTAACTGACAAAAAGGAAGCCAAAATCGGGTGGGTCCGTACGACAGCGTACGAAAATGATGGTTTTCAGCCAGGCAAAGAATGTGAACAAACAGAGCTGTGTGAATCGGGAAAGATGCTACAGTTGGCAAAAAAGAGCAGCGATGGATCTAAGTATTTCAGACAGCGACTAAGCAAAGAAACCCAGTGAAACATTATTTATGAGCCACAGGTTCACGAATGACATTTGTCACTCCCTGGAATAGTTTATCGATAAAGCCCGATGCGTCTAATTCCCTGACGAAACTGTTATCGTACGTGTCGTCCCATTTTACAGTGATGGGTTTCTTCAGCTGGAGCTGCGCAAATTCGTAGAGTATATCGGCGTCCTTGGGGACATACGGTTTCATGTAACTGTTTTCGACCGTGGTCTTGTGAACATAATCCACTAATTCCGTATCCGTGATCCGCAGCCGCCTTGAAATAATCTCCATCGATTGCTGCTTGGAGGTGGCATAAAATTTCAACGATTCTAAATAACCTCTAACAAAGTTCCGAATAATATCTCGCCGATCTTTCAAATAATTCCGAGTGGTAACCAAATTTAAATAGGGGTACTCGACATTCTGATCCGACAATGTTGCGAAGCGCCTGAGTGATGGTTCCTTAGCCAGCTTAACAGGCTCCGGGGGTGAAAACAGGGATGCTTGTACGGCGTTGTTCATCAAGGCTAATGCCCTTTCCTGTCCGCCTCCGACTTGAATGAAACTCATATCCTTGTGCGGGTCGAGGCCCAAATTTTTCAACATGATTCGCGACATGGCTTCCGCCGTCGCTCCGAACCTATTGATCCCCATCTTCTTACCTTTTAGATCTTGTGCGGATTTGATCTCGCTACGAACGAACATCTCGTAGAGAATCGTTTTCTGATAATTCATGATGTTGACAAAACTCGCCCCGTTTTGGTTGGCGATCAATCCAGCGACCGTTTCCGGATTGCCCACTTGCGCTTCTCCTGCCAGCATAGATTGGACGCAAGCAGCGGTCGATTGCGCAGTCACGGTATTCACGTCCAAGCCGTTTTTCTTAAAAATGCCCGCGTCCACTCCCACCCAGACAACAGAAAATGACGGCACCAGCCCGCAATCCACGTGAGTAATTTTTTCTAGAGCGCTCGCTTTGGAAACCTGAACACCGACAATGACCGCAACGATGAAACAAATTGATAGAAACTGTCTCAGCTGATGCCGCATAGTACCCCCTTGGCTCTTTGAATGATTTGCGTTCAGCAAAACCACTGCTTCTACTGCGGGGGCGTTACTTGCTTCGTTTTAGCGCCCTACAGCTTGCAGCGGCGGCTTTCTCTTATACCATTGGGCCGCGGTCTCATATGCGCCGGCGACCTGCAAAACGGTCTTTTCCTCAAATGGCCTCCCGACAATTTGCATCCCTAACGGTTGACCCAAGTTGGAAAAACCGCAGCACACGCTAATCGCAGGGTGTCCGGTCACATTGAATGGAACGGTTCCCAAGCCCCAAAAACTCCCCCTGGCATCTCTTAGCGTAACCCTTTCACTGTCAATTTCTGTTACGCCACGGCCGCAATCCTCGATTTTCGGCGCAGGTATTGATACGGGAGTGACGATCACGTCGACTTGCTTGAAAGCCTCGTCGAACTCCTCGCATATGAGGCGCCGCACCCGCTGAGCAGTTACATAGGTTCCAGCGGGAAACATCAGGGCCTGGATATGCCTGTAAAGCAATTCCGAGCTATAGTCACGGGGTCTGCTTCTCAAATAACGATCATGATCAGAAACAAGTTCTGATCGGCTAACAATCGTATGCACTGCGGGAATTATTTCCATATGAGGAATCGATAACTCCTGCGTCCTCATGCCAAGCGACTCCAGCAACCTAACCGCAGTTGAAAACTTGAGCGCAACATCTCCTACCGTCAATTTCCTGTAATATCCCACGATCAGCCCGATTCTCATGCCATCGAGCTTTTTCCCTAGATTCTCTGAATAATTGTCAATCGGTTCATCGGCACTTAGAGAGTCCTTTGGGTCAAAGCCCGCGATTTCCTGCAGCACTAAAGCGCAATCCTTGACGGTCTTCGTCAAGACTCCGAAATGATTCGTGGAATACGCACCCGTGCCAGGAACACCGCCAAAGCAGCTGACACGACCGTAGGTTGGTTTCAGGCCCGTGATGCCACACATGGCTGCGGGATTACGTACAGATCCTGCGCTGTCGGTTCCAATGGATGCGAGACACATGGTGGCCGCCACAGCCGCTGCGGAACCGCCACTCGATCCTCCGGGAATCCGAGTTATATCCCATGGGTTTCGAGTGGTCCCGAAATAAGGATTTATGGTGGTCCCGCCCAACGCCCATTCATGCATATTATTCTTGCCCAAATTGATCGCGCCGGCTGCTTTTAGTCTCGTGACAACCGTGGCATCGAAGTCTGGTTTCCAATCCGACAGGATCTTAGATCCTCCTGTGGTGCGAACACCCGTAGTTGCAAGATTATCTTTGATCGAAATCGGAATGCCGTGGAGGGGACTGCGATATTCGCCGTTGCGTATTTCCTTTTCCGCTGCTTTGGCTTCAGCTCTCGCCGAGTCAAGCAGAACGGTGGTAAAAGCATTGAGAACTGGGTTGAGTCGCTCTATACGCTCCAAAAACAAATTCGTCAGTTCTACAGGCGATATTTCTCCAGTCTTGATGCGCGGTGAAATCTCCGTGATGGTCAGATCTTCAAGATCCGTTTCCCTCATGACTTGGATCCCTTCAAAGCAAGCTTCATAAAAGGAGCTTTTCCCGAAACGTCGACCTCATTGACTTGCTGAAAAAGCCATTCGGCTTCTTTTGCGTCGTTTTCTATTCGACTCATTTCCTCTTCAGTTAATTTAAACCCGTATTCAGCGTCAATTTTTCTAAGTAGTTCCTTCATCTAAGCCTCCCTCAGGATAGCGCGCTAAATGATTTTGCAATTTCCGGGCGCATAGAACCAATCATTTTCTCTCTCAAGTTTTCCAGATGGAGCTATAAATCGGGTGACCGGCGGGAGTCAACGCAAATTCCACAACTTCTTGCGTAAAGAGGCGGGATGAAAGTGCTGTACGTGCTGATGGATGGGCTCGGGTAAAACTGGGGCTAACTCAATCTGACGCCAAACGGATCCCCTTCGTCATGAGTCCTGGAGCATTGCGGAAGGAGGAGAACTGTCAAAAGTGAAGACACGCCGCACCGGCCCTGAACACGCTCAAGGAAGAGTCAGTACGAAAGTCTAACACCGAAGTTTCCCTTCATTCTTATTCTGTCTCTTATCTTACGACTCCATACGCGGCGTAAGTCTTCTGAACAAACCCGCTGTCTTCGAGTTTTTTCAGGGGCCGGTTATCGATCAGTTCCTCCAGTTTGACGTTGCCGATGGGTGGATTTTGGATTTTGATCAGCCGCTGTATATTGCGCAGGCCTTCCAAGGAGACGTACGGCTTTGGGTCCGAGATCTGAACCAGGTCCTGGTATCCCTGCTCGGCCACCGATGGGTCGCTGATTTTCAGGCGTTTCATGATGGTATTCACGACGATTGGTTTGTTCTGTGGCGCCATAATAAATGCCACACTCTCGATCAAGCCTTTCATGATGTTCTCGGTCAGTTCCGGTTGCTGTTGGAAAAATGTCCGGGTTCCAACGATCGTATTGCTGACATACGGGATGGTCGTGTCGGCAAGCTCGACCAGGACGGAGAAGCCTTTCTGCTTCAACCTGCGGCTGAAAACGCCATCGAGCACGGTAACATCGATGGTTCCACTCTCCATCGCCTGCGCTAGCACCGTCTGATCGCCGACATTAATGATGTTGATATTATCGCGCCGCTGCTCCAGGCCCAGGTGTTCGAGCCCCAAGACTGCTCCCATCCAAACAGATCCGCCGATGGCTTGCACGCCGAAGCGTTTGCCGCGCAGGTCTTCGGCCCTTTTTATTTCCGGCCGTGCGATCATTGTGTAAGTAAGCTTGTTGGTGAAAGAAGCAATCAGCCGGAGATCGGTTCCACCCGCAGCTGCGCCGAGGACCGATGCGGGACCGGAGTAGGCGAGTTGTGTGGCGCCGGAGCTTACGGCCGCCACTTGAATCGGTCCCGTGCGGATAAAGACGACATCAGCATCGACGCCGTGCTTGGTGAAAAATTTTTGTTCTTGCGCAATCCAGAGCGGAGTTTGCCTCGGGTTCACTCCGGCAAACGAGATGACAACCTTGGGGGGTGCCGCCGCAGCGTGTACCTCGATGCAATACTGATGAAACGCAACTAGCCCGGCAAACAGCGCCAGAATAGCGATTCTATAACAGACCATAGCTCGCCTCCTTGACAACCCCGTTGAAGCTGGGCGGCCAGCACGCCGCCGGCCGCAGCGTGCCTAAACAGCACTCGGCACGCCACCGCTACATGCCGAATAAGCGCATGGCATTGCCACCGAGAATTTTTTCTTTGTCGCTCGCCGCCATTCCGTCCATCTCTTTTATCATCTTGACGGTGCCTATGTTCCAAGTGGCGGATGGATCGCCGTGCGGATAATCGCTGCCCACAGTCAGGTTATGGTCCTTCCAGAAATCGCAGGCATATTTTAGCGAGGTCTCAGCGGCGAAAGCCGAAACCCAGATTTGGTTGAAGAATTCGCTCGGCAGCTTGCCGAGCCGTTCCTTCGCTTTGATATCCATATCGAGCCGTTCCATCAGCCAGGGAACAAACGCCGCCGATCCTTCGACGAAGCAGATCTTGAGCTTGGGAAACTCCTTTAACGCGCCGCGGAGAATCAGACTGCCGATATCGACCATGTAGCGGAACGGGAAGGCGAGCAAAAAGGCCAGAGCATTATTGTCCGCCTCCAGAAATAACTGCTCTATGCCCACGAGCGCGGGATTGGGATGGCCATCGCGGTCCGACGCGGTATCGTGGACGAGAATTGGAATATCGAGCTGGCAGATTTTATCGTAGAAGGGCCAGAGCTTCTCTGCGCCCAGGTTGGCCCCTTCAAATCCGCCCATGAACTTGACTGCTTTGAGTCCAAGGGTTTTTACCGCTCTTTCAACCTCGCGGCAGGATTCCTCGACATCCGGCAGAAACACCCAGGCGACACCGATGTATTTTTCCGGATGCGCGCATTCCTTAAGGTCTTGTGCCACGGCGTCGTTATAGGCGCGGGCGAGCTCGCAACCGAGATCGCGATCCCACGTGTAGAGCAGCTCGCGGTTTTCGGGAATGAGAACGTGAACGTCGAAGCCTTCCCAGTCGACATGCTGGTCGCGAGTATCGAGATGCCAGCGGCCTTTCGGCGCCTGATTTTTAATCAAAGTTCCGTCGGGCAGAACCGATCTGACATCGTCGCCTTGGCGAACCACCCGCGGAGAGTGAGGGTACTTGGCACTCACCGGCTCGAGAAATTTTACCGGAAAGTAATGCGAGTCGCAGTCGATATACATGATGAATCTCCCTTCAAAGCCCCAGACGCGCGGGAACAAGAGCGGTCTGAGATGGCACATTAGGCGCGCTCAGGGAGGGCCGTCAATAGGAAATTTCAGAGGGTTTCGACAAAAGTTTTCAACAGCCGCAAAAGCGTCATCCCATCATCCGCCGTGAGTATTCGAACAACCAAATGAAGTTTACGCCGAGGATCAGAAGCTGATCGTCTACGATAAAGAAATGAATGATTGCCCGCAGACGCCGAGAGAGCGCAATCAATCTTGAATCGTTGGCTGCTAGTCGGGAATGCAAGCCGTAACGGTTATCTCCACAAGGAGCTCGGGAAAGTTCAACATCGCCTCCACCGTGGTCCTGGCCGGTTTGTTGGTCGGGAAAAATTGCGCATACTCCTCGTTGTACGGCGCAAGGTCCTCGCGTTTGGTCAGATGCGTCAACACGGTCAGGACGTTATCGAGAGAGGTCCCCGCGGTTTCCAAAATCATTTTGATGCGTTCGATGGCGTATCGGGTCTGTTCGCGAACGTCTCTGCCGACCTCTCCGCTGATCGGATGCCGGCCGGTTTGACCGGCGACGAATACGAGATCGCCGAAACGTGTAGCGGGTGAGAGATTCGGATTGGCCGCAGCAAGATTCACCTGAATAATTTCTTTGTTAGGCATCTGGGTCTCCTTAACGATATTCGATACGATCCTTACCGGATGCGATCGCCAACAGTTGTCATCAACCGAAGTGTTTATCTAAGGGAGGGCTATCGTTTGCCGTACAGCTTGTCGATGAAGCCGTCTCGTTCCAGGCGGTTGACGATGCTATTGTCAGCGACAATCTCGACCGGTATCGGCTTCTTGCCCATGAACTCGACGATCGGCGCGAGCGCTTCCGCGTCCAGCCGCGGCACTCTCTCGAGGAATTTGACGCCGTCGGCGTAGAGCTCGTGGATCAATTTCGGATCTTGCAGGCGGGTGTATTTCTGGATTACCTGTAGCGCTCTTTCCTTTTGCTGGCTTGCTGCCGCAACGCCTTCTAGATAGGCGCGCACCATCGCCTCGACGTCATCGGGGCTGCGCCGCTGGTAATCGCGCGATACCGCGATCACGATGTTCGAATAGCGGATGCCCAACTCCGCCAGATCGGCGAGCATGCGCATCGGCGCATTGATCCGCAGCGCCGAGATCACCGCGCCGTCGATCTGCCGGCGCTGGAACGCCGCCGCCATCTCCGTCGTCCCGCCCATCTGGCGGATCTGAACCGCGCCTTCGAGCTTGTATCGGCGCAGCAGAATGCGCGTCAAGTTATCGGTGACAGAGCCAAAGCGCGAGACGCCGAGGGTTTTCCCGCGCAAGTCCTCGATCCTGGTAATTTCCGGCTGCACCCAGCAACGATAATACGGACGATTGACGAGACTCATCACTGATACCAATGGCGCGCCGGCCAGCACTGCTGCTGTCACCGCATTGGTCGCCGCTAAACCGGCTTTCATGTCTCCGCCCAAGAGCGCCTGCACAACGATCGGTCCGGAGGAAACGAATATCAGCTCCGCGTCGATGCCGTATTTTTCGAACGCGCCGATCTCTTTCGCCATCCACAAGCCGGTGCCTGCCGGTCCCACCGTGGAGTAACCAAGAGTGAACTTCTTCAGCTCCGCCGTTTCTCCCGCCCTCGCGGAAAGCAGAAACAAAAACGCCGCCATCAGCACGCGCATGAAGAATCCGCCAACTCGCCCGGTCTTTATCATGGATATCTGCATCGATTGTCGCCTCATACTTCCGGAAGGTCGGCTGACGCTAATAACAATTGCCCTTTCAGGTCAAGGATAATAGCCTACGCGCTCTGCCGAGAGTTGGGACTTGGGGTGAGTCTGCCGCAGCGTTTGTCATTAGAGTTTGCGAAGTATAGCAACTGCTTCAATCCAAACGATGGAAGTGAGTTTCTCCGCTTCCGCGTTTCGGTGTGGCTATGCCGAGCAAGATTTCTATGGATTATTGGCGACAAAATATTTAAAGATCAGAAGCCAGCGCGGACTCGATGATGTTTATGAGTTACTCGGAAGAAGCCTAAGTGGAACCTATCTCCATGTGATTTATCCGGTGTTGCCCGATCGCACGCTACGGGTATTCCATATCAACTCCATGACAGAAGCACAGAAAAAGCGCTATCGAAGGTACCGGAAATGAAAAAACCTAGAAGAAAAATTTCCCGATTAAGTAGGGACGCTAGCGATAATGAGATTATCCGCTGGACAAAATCCAATGATGTATTTGATCGTTTGGAAGCTGGCGTATCTGAAATAATTGAAAACCATACCGATTTAGACGCGGTTCTCCATGAAGCGATCTTCCAGGACAACACCGCCCAGCTCAACATGCGGCTTCCACCGGCCATGAAGGCGGTGCTCAGCAAGCTCGCGCGCGAGCGCACCACGGATGCAACGACTCTTGCTCGTATTTGGCTGGCTGAGCGTTTGCAGCGGGAATTAAAAGCTGGATAGACGATAGGCTGGCCGGGCGCGAGTACTCGTTCGACTATTTCACCGCCGGACAATTTTTCTTCTCTATGTTAATTCGGCATTGCCAGGTGAGGTGAACATTTCAGGTTTCGCCATTTCCCCTACCTATTCAGAATCGAAACTGAAGTTTGTTCTGCTTGTTGTCACCTCATCCACTTAAAGGCCGCGCAACGGATTCAGTTATCTTTGGGGCGCAACGGATGAAAGGGTAAATTCGATTTCGCCGGCGCTCTGGTTCTGGTTGCGTTTTTGTCTGGTGATCTGGACCGTGGCAAACCTGGGCCGAGCAGCGTTGATGAGATAAACACTCATTGCGGTTGAATGCCGGTTCTCCAACGTGAGCCTGTGGGGACCGGTCGCCGGCAGGCCGAAGATCGCGGAGAATTCCATCTGAATGGTTCCCGAACCGGTGCGCAGCTCCGTAGGCCCGACGAATTCGGACCCGGTGAGTTTCAACTCTAAATCTCGCCCGTCGATGCGCAGCGTGAGATCACGCTTCAGCAACTCGGCATAGGCTGCGGCTTCGTTTTTGGAAATCGCGCCGTCGTGATCGCGGTCGATCTCGGCGATTACCCGTTCGGCGACAGCGACGCCCGGCGTAAGGTTGATTTGCAGCCGGACAACGCTCGGTTCGATGGCCACAAGCGTCGCTTGCAGATATTGGTCATCCCGATGCGCGAAAACGGCGGGCGGAAACGCGATCAACGCGAACAGCAGCGGCAGATTACGAAGTGTCCGGATCACGGCTTCCATTTTAATCCGTAATCGTTGGTTGGATCGCGGTAAATCGTGTGAATGTGCTTGGTCGCGTCGCCGCCCAGGCGCTGCGGCGCGTATTCGATGATGACCGTTGGCCCTTGGATGCGGAAGTAAGCGGCGCTGCCTTTTTCAGTTGGGCCGCTCCATGCGAAGTAAGTTTCGGCGATATTTTTTCTCATCTCGTGCATTTTCGATTTCGCAACCGCTTCGTGAAGTATGCCGGTCCATTCGCCGGCGAGATCCAGCAACATCTCGCGCTGTTTCTCGTTCAAGCTCGAGCCTTTGACTCCTTCCGGCTGAATCGTCTGGCCGTCGCGGCCGGGTCCGAGCACAAGGTCGCGCATCTGAAAGTCAAGAATGGCCTGCTTGCGTTGCGCTTCGTTCAGCGAGCTAAGCAGCGCAAACGCCTTGTCGGTCTCGCGACCGAGCGGGCGCACCGTCTTGCCTTCGAGCTCGTAAATCGCCGGCTGCGCGCCGGTGTGGCTCGGCGCGAGCGTGCGCTGCTCGCCGGCAAGCGTGATGTTGAGACCGAGATGGTGCCCGCCGAACTGAATCATCCACGGCTCGGTGGTGGAAGGCTGGCCGAGAAACGAGAGATAATATTCATCGCGCCCGAACATCGTCTGACCGCCCGAGTTCTTCAGTACCTCGTCAGCCTCGACGATCTGCAGAATTTTCGTGTATCCCTGCGGACTCAACGCCGCTGCCAAGACCCCCAGCACCGCCTCGCGCTGCGGCTTTGTCAGGTCGCCCATGCGCAAACCCTGCCGTTTGAAGGTTGCCGCGGGAAGATTCGACCAGCGCTTGCGTTGCGCCTCGTCTTTGAAATCGAAGACGATCTTGCCACGCTGCGTATCGTTAAGCGTCGCGAGGAATTTCTTCGTGGCTGCGACGATAGCTGCGGTCGGCGCGCCTGGTGTCGAGTCGGTTTGAGCAAAGCCGTTCAATCCAGCGCCGAGTAAAATTATCAAAAGCAGCGCAATCTGTTTGTGCATCGCTAAATTCAAACGTAATCCCAGCCACGGGTCAACACGCGCGAGAGATCTCAATATCATTGCCGCGCGTTTCCAGCGCATGGATGATCGCCCGAGGATCAAGAAGCGCTTCCTATGAGAAAAGAGTGAATGAAGGGTTCGTCAAGACTATTGAGTTGCCCAATTCCACTTCAAGGCTTAACCGAATCATGTCGAACTGCTATAAGAGCAAAATCGAAAGTAGAAATGTCAAGATTCAAGAGAGTTGAAGCTCAGATTCAGACTGATGCGAGCCGCGGAAAGACAAGGATGAAAGCGGAAGGGTGAAAACGGAAATTTCTGCTTTCAGCTTTCATAATTTATCCGTTCTGATGCGGTCGGCCTTTTTCAGCAGGCTATCAAAATTTCGACCTGAGTCGTTCTGGAGTAACGCGCCAGGAACCGCAGCGGGGCTCGCGCGATCAGGTTTTTGCATTCCAGCCCTTCTGCTGATCGCGTTTATGGCGCATTTTGTCGGCTGTGCTCGCCGCTTTCCGGTGACCGAAGTCACGCCGATAAAGGCTGCAAACCCCGCCGAGCTCCAACGGTATCTACTCTCCCGCAAGCCCGATGTGGCGCAGTTCAGGTCGCGTGGACCCTTTACGGTCATCGAGCGCAGGGATCTGGAAATCCCGCTGGTTTCGGGTCTCACGGTGGAAGCGGACCTATACCTGTGCGCAGCGGCGCGCAAGGCTCCGCTGTTGATCGTGTTGCATGGTCTCGACAACTCCAAAGAGGACCACGCCTTCCAAGCGATGCACTTGGCATCCTGGGGCATGCACGGCCTTGCCATTGATTTGCCCAATGGCGGCCCGTGGAGCGCCAACGGCAGAACTCTTGCCAGGCTGGTCGAAACCATTCAGCGGACGCCTCAGCTCGTCGATGAGCATATAGACCCGGACAAGATAATCCTTGTGGGCCACTCATTCGGCGCGACCGCTGTCGCCACTGCGTTGGGAGAAGGCGCCCCGGCTCGGGGAGGCGTCCTTCTCGATCCCGCCGGGATTGGCCGGCAATTGCGGCAATTCCTGAATCGAATCAAAGTTCCAGTTATGCTGATCGGCGCCGACGAGGACATTTGGCCCACCCGCAACCGCGGCCAATTTTTCCGATTCATTCCGGGCGCCGTAGGCGAGATTTCCATACGAGACACGGTCCACGAAGATGCACAGTATCCCAACCAGTACACGCTGCGCGCCTTCGAAGACAGGCCCGATGATACGGAGGAAGCGCAGATCGCATTCGTTAGCGCACTAACCGCCTCAGCCTTCGGTCTTGCGGCCACTGGCAGCATCGACTATGCCTGGAACAGCTTTGAGGACGCTCTTAAGAACGGGATCTTTTTCAACGGGAGGAGAAAGTAAACATCATGTTTTCACTCAAAATATCATCGAAAGGATGGAAGGGCGCGGCGATGGGCCTGGCCGTTCTGATGGTTATCGTCGTGCAGGTGCTTGGGATGGAAGTTGGCTGGCCACAGGAATCCGCTTCACTCCGGACGGACGAGGAGATCGCAAAGCAGGAGAAAATTTATGGTAGCCGGGGCGGCGACGTTCCCAGCGGTTACGTTACCAACCGAGCGCTCTCGGACTACGTGGAAATTCTTCCCTACGGTTTCTGCGATGCGCTCGCTAGTCTGAGCAGCTCGGACCGGTGGCTGGATATCGGCGCAGGCAATGGCCAGGCGATACTGGACTACTATGCACCCGTAGGCGGCGCGCCGCCGATCGCAAAATGCACCGGGTATCGCGGCAGGGCGCGCGCGGTGGCGATGTCGATAGAGGACCGGCGGACGGAGAAGTGGCAACAGCAGGCCGCGAGCTTAGGCGAAGACCGTATACGATATCTCTCCGGCAAGCGCCTGCGGCAGTATTCGCGCGAGGAGCTTGGAAAATTCCAGATTATTAGCGACGTGTACGGTGGCTTCTCTTATACCGAAGATTTGTCTCAGTTCGTGGAGAAGGTGTTGAGCTTGCTCGAGGTTGACGGCGTTTTCTACACGATGGTGCAACGCGTGCATTTGCAGCATGGCAACGACAAGCCCGGTGCCCGATATGAGACCGAGATCGTGGATGCAGCGGGCCGCGACGTGACAGTGTGCTCCTGGCTCAGGAAAACCACCTGCGCCCTAGTCGGCTGCGAGTCGAAGAGCGAGTGGGACGCGCCGACCGAGCTGATAAACATTCGGAAGGTTTGCAGCGATGTCTCTGTCGCGCGCGTGAAGCTATTGCAGTACCAGGCGGGGAATCCTCCGGGAAGGCGATTCCAATTAGAGCCGTAGGGAATGAATTCGTACAACGGGAGAGCTCAGGGTTGCTCATGAATACAAAGTCACCTGGATGCGTCGGCGCGTCGCAAATCGCCTGCGCCAAGCTGCGCGTCCGGGGCGACGGCGCCGCGATTCGCGAGGAACAAATTGGGCAGTGAATTTAGTGCGTGTGCGGGCTGAACAAAAAAACAACAAAGTCTAAAGTAATCGTCCGACCGGTGATTTTCTCCGGCAGTGCAGTAGCGGCCGAGGTCAAGAAGCTGCTCGCCTAGGCTCCAGCATTGTAGCAAATCAGGATTGCGCGACTGGGCTGTTGCTGAATTTTTTTCCATTAATCTCGGGGAGCGCGCCAGGGTCTTGCGTGTTCAGGCGTGAGATAATACACCCATCAAAAAGCAGTTCAGGGAGACCAAACATGAAAAAAAACCAGTTCGATGGCGGCAGCGCCTTAGTCGAAGCATTTCGCAAGCTCGGAGTCGAGTACATTCTGTCCTCGCCGGGTACCGAATGGGCGCCCGTGTGGGAAGCGATGGCCGACCAGATCCACCGGAAGAAGGAAGGCCCGAAGCTGCTGGATGTGTGGCATGAAACGCTTGCCGTAGACATCGCGGCGGGCTACACCCTGGCCACGGGGAAGATGCAGGCGGTGTTGCTGCACGCGGGCGCCGGCCTGCTGCAGGGCGCCATGGGCATCCACGGCGCCTTTGTCAGCGGAGTTCCGATGGTGGTGATCTCCGGAGAGTCGATGACCTATGGTGAGCAACCGGAGTTCGATCCGGGCGCCCAGTGGATCAACAATCTTAGCATCGTCGGCGGTACGACGAGCCTGGTCGATACGATCGTCAAGTATTCTTCGGTCGCGGGCAGCGCCTACACGCTCTATGAAAGCGTCATCCGCGCCGGAGAGCTGGCGCAGCGGCAACCGACAGGACCCACTTATCTGTCCGTTTCGACGGAAACTCTAATGGATGGCTGGACACCGCCGGCCAATCCGCGCAAGGTTCCGCCCGCGCCGCGCATGCTGACGGCGCCGGAGGATATCGAAAAGCTCGCCGCCCAGCTCTCCAAGGCGAAGCACCCGGTCGTGCTCACCGAGGGCGCCGGCCAGGAGGTCGAAACCTATGAGGCACTGGTGGCGCTGTGCGAGAAGTTCGCTCTGCCGGTGGTCGAGAAGGCCGGCGCTCTGTTCGCGAACTTCCCCAAGGATCATCCGCTTTATCAGGGAACCGACATCAAACCTTTCTGGACCGACATGGACCTGGCGATCGTGGTGCGGTCACGCGCACCCTGGTATCCGCCGAGCAACCGCCCGTCCAAAGCCGTCGTCGCCATGGTGGACGAGGCGCCGCACAACTCGGCCATGGTCTATCAGAGCCATCAGGCCGACATGTACCTCGAAGGCAACGCGGCGCAGACGCTGCGCGATCTGGCGAACGCCGCCAAAGTTGACAAGGCTCTAGTGGAGGCAAGACGGAAGGAGCTCGCGGCGGCGCACGATGCGCTGGTCGAGAAAAGAAATGCGGCGCAGGCGGCGGCGCGCAAGAAGACACCGATCGATCCGGTGTGGCTGTGCGCTTCTCTAAACGCCGTAATGCCGAGAGATACGATCTACATTGACGAGGTCACCACTCACACCGCGACTCTGCGACAACATCTCGTATGGAACGACCCGCAGTGTCTGTTCACCCGGCAAGGCGGTCTCGGACAAGGGCTGGGTCTTTCGCTCGGAATCAAGCTGGGGAAGCCGGAACGGCAGGTCGTGACCTTGATCGGTGACGGCGCGTTCCTGTACAACCCGGCTCTCGGTAGCCTGGGCGCGGCGCGGGATTACAAGCTGCCAACAATGACGGTCATCTTCAACAACAAGAAATACGCCGCGATGCAGGGCATGCACCAGAAGATGTATCCGGACGGGATCGCGGCGGAGATCGATCTCTACCACGGCACCCACATCAATCCACCCAGCTTCGTGAAGGTCTCCGAATCCGTCGGCGGCTACGGCGAGCAGGTGACGGATCCGGAGAAGCTCCAGGATGCGCTGAAGCGCGGGCTCGAAGCCAACCAGAGCGGCAAGCCGGCGATCATCGACGTGATCACTACATAGATGACACGGATGACACGACGGTGCGGTTGTTTCGAGGGTAGCAGCCGCCCTTCAGGCTCTCTCCGGAGCCGAAATCCAATAGTGATCGCCTAGGAAAGTTGCCCGTAATCGCATCACAGGAGGAAGCTATGAAGATGCAATCAAAGTTGGTTTCGGTTGTCGGAGTCGCGATCGTAGCCTGCTCGCTGGGCATGGCGCTGGCCCAAAGTAAGAAGGAGCCGGTTTTCGTGGAATCCGAAAAAGCGGAGTTCAAGGAGGTCGTTCCGGGAGTCAAGAAAAAGATTCTGTGGGGGAATCACGATGCGGCGGCTTACGGCGCCTTCACGAAGTTCGATCCAGGCCTTACTAATCCGCTGCATACCCATACCAACGAAGTCCGGATCGTCGTGCTGCGGGGCGCCTACATCTACAAGCCCCAGAACGGCAACGAGAGGCGAGTTGGTGCCGGATCCTATCTCTCCATTCCGGCCGGTACCGTGCACGTGAGCAGCGGAGATGCGAAAGAGGGCGCGCTGTTCTATGAGGAGTCGCCCGGGAAGTTCGACCTCAAGGTTGTGGACCAAAAAGCGAAAAAATAATTGGAGTCGGGCGAAGCCGCCACACTGGCAAGCCGGCGATCATCGATGATCGTTGCATTGATGACAAGAAGGGGCGGTTGTTCCGATGGTAGCAGCCGCCCCTCGTGCGCTGTATCGGAAATCGAACTCCACGGACTCCATTCCATCCAATCCTCTCAACGACAAGCGATCGTCAGAGGGTTTTCAGTACGACACTACAATAATTGATTGCGATCGCGAGGAAGTTGGATATCAAATTAGCGCTGGAAACGGAGACGGCGAGAAGGCCAAAAAATTGGCCGCGGAAAAATCGAATTCGCTAACATCGATGCCGTCGGCATACTCCGGTGTGGCACGTCGAGCAGGAAGCCGGGCGGGTTTGGCTCCCGGATGCAGGGCTGCAGCCCAGCTTCGCCGGTTAGTTATTCTTTCCGCGAGGATCCAAAGCTGCTCGCGCTGTTCGCGCAGCATGAAAGCCGAACCTAGTTCCCCTTTGGGCTTTTCAGAAAGCCGCTTTGCTCAAGCTCTCTCACGAACTGCAGGTCCACCGCAGAGCTCGTGTCGAAATCGCGTAGCTTTGGATTGCGCTGGGCGAGTTCCCTGGCAACGAGTTCGAACCCTTCGGTCGTGGGCGCAGGAATCTCGTTGTAGAGACGTCGAGCAGAATCGAAAGCGGCTCCCATCACCTCGGGATTCAAGGAGCGCGCGTAGCGGGATATGATGGCGATAGAGCCTTCTCTATTTGTCTTCAAATACTGCAGGGCTTGCGCCAGCGCTTTCACGTAGCGCAGCACGACGTCACGCTTCTCCCGCACGTAGCGCTGAGTTGTCACCGCGCCGCCCATTGGGAAGGGGGTTTTGGCGGCCACGTAATCCACAAGAACCTTAAAACCGAGGCGCTTCGCCTGCTGAAGTTCCAAATCTTGACCGACCATAAATTGAGCGACACCCGCCGACATCGCCTGCAAACGCATCGGCGTGTTGCCGACACCGCGGAGCGATACGTCTCGGTCGGGATCCAGCCCGAGCGCTTTAAGTCCGATGCGAATAACGGTGTCCGCCGCGGTTCCGGGCATATGATTAGCGCCCACTTTGCCTTTTAGGTCCGCCGGAGAATTAATCGAATTGTCAACGATAAGATAGTACGGCATCACATTGACATAGCCGGCGACAATGACGACGGGCGAGCCCGCCGCGCGGGCGTTGAGCACCGCCGGACCTGTGGATTCGACAATCTGCGATTCTCCCGCGATGAGCGTCTGCAGAGTGCGAGGGCTTCCCTCGACAAACACAATCTTCACGTCGAGTCCTTGCCGCTCAAAAAAACCCGCGTCTTTGGCGATCCACAACGGGGTGGAACTCCCGATCGACACGGATTGATACGCCGACGTCACCTGATCGGCGGCGCGCGCAACCGCACCGGTCGCGGCGAGAAAAATGAAAGCGGCAACGATTAAGCTGAAATCGGCGTTGGTGGCCCGCCACTTGGGCCGCTCAAAATAAAAACCTGATCTGTTGTTGTCTTTTCCCATCGGTAAGGGCCCAATTACTCCAAGACGAGAGAAAAGTCTACTCCGTGCTCCACGGGGAGGGATGTGAATGCGAAACAGGCGCGATTGTACCGCCCATTAGGTGCCCAATAGCCTGCGCGCCGCGGCGGCGCCCTGCTCCCTGAGCTTGTAGAATTTTTCTTCGGAGTCGTTTTCGAGTCGGTGAAACTGCTCGACGGTGAGCGAGTCCTTCGATCCGATCACGCCGAAATCTTTGAGCCATTTCGTGTCGACGTCGAGACGCCGGCTGCCGACCGCCATGGTCCGGCCGAAAAGCTCTTGGCCGTCCCTTCCCAACAGCCAGTTGGCGAACACCTTGGCCGCGTTGGGATGAGGCGGGTTTTTGATGACCATCAAATGGCCGTTACCGCCGGTGGTGTAGAGGCCCTCCTTCGGATAGGGGAGCGGCACGACCGGCAAGCCGGTCTTGATAAACGGCAGCAGCTCGGAATAACCAATGCCCAACGTGACGGCGATTTTCGCAGTGCTTAGATTCTCGCCCAGCAAGCGGAGATCCCGCGCGACAAAAAGCTTCTGCGCAACCAACTTTTTTAAGTACTCCTCGCCTTTGACCGAAAGCATGTACGACCACATCGAATTGCCCAATCCCGGCGTGCGCGGATCGCTGATGCCGATCTTGCCCTGCAACTTGGGGTTCAAGAGATCGTCGAACGATTGAAACTCTGCGGGCTTGTACTCGTTGGGATTGCACCACAGGCTGACGATTTGATGGGCGGCGAAGGGATAGATAAAGCGTTTGTCGTTGTCCATCCACATGTGGCCGCCCCACCACTGCTTGGAATCTTTGACTTCCGGTAGGACGAAATAAGGCTCCACCGGCTCCAGTGCCTTTTCAGCCAGTAACATGGTAACGGCCGGCTCGGTGCCACCGATATGGAGGTCAACGTAGGGGATCCCCGCTTTGGCTTCGCTGATCATTTTTTGAATGCTCGCGCTGCTGCGCGCCGATACGAACTCAACGCCGATGCCGTAGCGGCGGGTAAACGCGACCTCCATGGCCCTGCGGAGCTTACGACTCGGCGGAATCGAGACGACCACGTTGCCTTCTTTCTTGGCAGCTTCGAGGATCTTGTCCCACTCGCCGGCCTGGCCCTGGCCCGTTTGAGCCGGCGCGGCGCCAACGAGACCTGCCAAAATCAACGCCGCAACCATCAAGGCTCCGCATAAGACTCCGCGCCTCATACCGGCTCTCTTCTGAACTCGAGCAATCATTGAAAAAGTTTCTCCGCTAACTTATTGCGGGGCAGAACAATATAATACGAGATGGACATCTCATTATGTTAAGTCAATCTTTTCGATTAAGGGCAACAGGCTGTTGAAAACGGCCCACCTGCTACGTTGCGCTCCGATGGCCTCGCTCGACGTACCAAAGGAGTACGCCTGCGCTCGCCCATTCTCGCGCGCCTTGCATCTGGACCGTTTTGAACAGCCTGGATCAAAGTCATTTTCAACACTCTGGCAAGCATTGATATTAAGCTCATTCATATTACGCTCGGGTTTAAGGTAGCGTTTAGTTCTCGGAGGTAACGTGCCAACAACCGCGGCTATAATCGGCCGATCGAGTTTTAGTATTGCAGTCCTGCTGCTGATTGCCTTGATAGCGCATGCGGTTGGTTGTACTCGCCAGTTTCCGACGACTAAAGTTACAACCATAAAGGCAGCAAACCCCGCCGAGCTCCAGCGCTATCTACTTTCCAGCAAGCCTGACGTAGCGCAATTCAGGTTTCGCGGGCCGTTCGCCATGGTCGAGCGCAGGGGCCTGGAAATTCCCCTCGATTCCGATCTGACGGTGACAGCGGACTTATACCTGTGCGCCGCGGCCGGTAAGGCGCCTCTGGTCATCGTGTTGCACGGTAACAACAATTCCAAGGAAGACCATGCCTTCCAAGCGATGCACTTGGCCTCCTGGGGCATGCATGGCCTTGCCCTGGACCTACCCAAGCGCGGCCCGTGGATCGGCAACGGCAGAATCCTTGCCAAGCTCGTCGATATCATTCATCGAACGCCGCAGCTCGTCGACCGGCGCATAGACGGGGACAAAATTATTCTCGTCGGCCACTCATTCGGCGCCACCGCCGTCGCCACCGCCTTAGGGGAAGGCGCCCCCGCGCTGGGCGGTGTCTTACTCGATCCCACTGCAATCGGTCGGGGCTTGTCGGAATCGCTAAAGCGGATCGCCGTTCCAGTGATGGTGATCGGCGCGGACGAGGACATACGGCCCGCCCGCAATCGCGGGCCATTTTACCGCTTCATTCCACGCGCGGTGGGAGAGATCTCGATACGGGATACGGTGCATGAAGATGCACAGTATCCCAACCAGCTTACGCTGCGCACGTTCGAGGACGACCCCGACGACACGGAGGAGGCGCAGATTAGGTTCGTGAGCGCACTCACCGCCTCCGCCTTTGGCCTTGCCGCCACCGGCGACATCGACTATGCCTGGAACAGCTTTGAAAACGCTTTCAAGAATGGCATGTTTTTCAATGCGAGGAGGAAGTAGCCGTCATGCGGAGAATCAATTCGTCGGTGCCACGATGGCAAACCGCGGCAGCGCGCCTGGCCGTTGTGATCGTCATCATACAGGCGCTGGGGCCGCGGGCCGGCTGGTCACAGGAACCCGTTCAACCGCGGATCAAAGAGGAATTTCTAGAGCAGGAAAAAATCTACCGCAGCCGGGGTGCCGATGGTCGCAGGGTCTACACCACCGATCGCGGGCTCTCGCGCTATTCGGAGCTTCTTCCCTCCGGCTTCTGCGACGCTCTCGGGCGGCTGGGCAGCTCGGACCGATGGCTCGATATCGGAGCGGGCCAAGCGCAGGCCATCCTAGATTACTACCTACCCGAAGATGCCGCGGCGCCGGCTGAAAAATGCCTCGGGTCCGGCCCCAGAGCGCGCGCGGTGGCGATCTCCATCGAAGACCGCCGGACCGACAACTGGAAACAGCAGACCGCTCGCCTCGGTGCTGACCGTATACGTTATCTCTTCGGCAAGCGCCTGCGGCAATATTCGCCCGACGAGCTTGGAAAATTCCAGATCATTACCGACGTGTACGGCGGCTTCACCTATACCGAAGACTTGTCCCTGTTCGTTGACAAGGTGCTGAGCTTGTTGGAGATCGGCGGTAGCTTCTACACGCTGGCCACGGGGGTGCACTTAGAGGATGGCAAGGATAAACTCGGCACCTTGTATCTGACCGAACTCGAGGATGCCTTCGGGCGCGACGTGAAAGTATGCTCCTGGTTAAAGAAGATCTCCTGCGTGCAAGTCACCTGCGAGTCGAAGACCGACTTGAAAAGGCCTACCCAGCTAATAAAAATCCAAAAGGTTTGCAGCGGCACCTCGGTCCCGCGCATGAAACTAGTGGAGTTCGAGGCGGGCTATCCTCCCGGACGGTGTTTCCAATTGGAACAATAGTCGGTGCAACTGATTCCAGGCTGGTCAAAAAGCTTCAGATGCGAGTCGCAAAAAGACAGGATGAAAGCGGAAGGATGAAAACGGAAATTTCTGCTTTCAGCTTTCATAATTCATCCGACCTGATGCGGTGGGTCTTTTTCAAGAGCCTGCTGTTCGCCACTCTTTGTTTGCTCTGTAGCGCTAGTTTTGCCGCAGCAACCACTTTCGATGACGCTCTCGCTGTGTACGAGCGCGGCGACTATGTGCAGGCGATGAAACTCTTTCGCCAGCTTGCCGAGAACGGACACCAATGGGCGCAGAGAAGGGTAGGTTTGATGTATGCCGAGGGGAAAGGCGTGCCGCAGGATTATCAGGAGGCTGTAAAGTGGTATGGCCTCGCCGCGGCGCAGGGAAATGTCCCGGCGCAGTACAGCCTGGGTCTGGCGTATGAGAAGGGGAAAGGCGTGCCGCAGGATTATCAGGAAGCCATAAAATGGTATCGCATCGCGGCGACCCGGGAAGACGAGTGGGCGCAGACGAGGCTGGGTTCGATATACGCCGAGGGGAAAGGCGTGCCGCAGGATTATCAGGAGGCTGTGAAGTGGTATCGCCTCGCGGCGGTGCAGGGATATGCACCGGCAGAGTACAGTCTGGGTGCGGCGTATGAAAAGGGACAGGGCGTGCCGCAGGATTATCGCGAAGCCGTCAAGTGGTATCGCCTCGCGGCAGCGCAAGGAAACGAATCGGCGCAGGTCAATCTGGGTATGATGTATACCAAGGGGAGAGGCCTGGGGCAGGACTTCGTGCGTGCGCATATGTGGTTTAATCTCGCTGCCGCAGCATCGACCGGCCAGTCTCGAGATACGGCAACAGAGAATCGAGATAGAATTGCGTCAAAAATGACAGCCGAGCAGATCGAAACCGCGCAGGAGATGGCACGACGCTGTCAGGAGTCTAAGCTTAAGAACTGCGACTGAAGCACAATTCGATGCCGCACGAGCCGCGATGCGGCGGTTCCAAGGTTTCAATAGTTCAAACGTTCAACGTAACCATGCCACGTTCCGACTGTTCAAGCGGTTCAATCGCCTTCACGCTCCGTTTAGGCCATTAAGAGACAATCGTCCAGAGCGTCCAGAGGGCGGGGTCTAGGTCTTGCCGTGCCACATTGGATAGTTTCGTTTGCTCGATATCTCCGCGAAGCTGGAGCGAAATGACCACCGGTGAGATAGGCAAGCGGCTGGGACGCGATCCATCGATGATTAGCCGGTTATATCGAGATTATGAAAGGAAACGGGACCTGCAAAGAGAAAAGAAACTCTTCTTAAGCCGTAAAATCCAGACTCATGCCTGGCCCGGTCCTGCCTCCCGCGGGTGCTTATTGACACCTCCGGACGTGCTCAGCTATTTCTGGCGCAGTGACAGAGTTTGCCCGTGAAGCGAGGAAAATGTCATGGCTTTGAGTCGTGAAGAGAACGAAATGTTAACCCGTGTTGGCAAGGGCACGCCCGGTGGTGAGATGTTACGGCGCTACTGGCATCCGGTCGGTTTTACTAATGAATTGAAAAATCGTCCGGTGAAAAGGCGGCTGCTTGGGGAAGACCTGGTGCTATTCCGCGACGACAAAGGGCGCGCCGGTCTGCTTGGATTGTACTGCACGCATCGTGGCACCTCACTGGAGTTCGGCCATGTGGAAGACGGCGGCCTGCGCTGTTGTTATCACGGTTGGCTTTATGACGTTTCCGGGAAAATCCTAGAAACACCCGGCGAGCCCGAGGACAGCACGTTTTACCAGCGCATTCATCACCCAGCCTACAAGGTGCAGGAGCTTGCGGGGATCGTTTTCGCCTATCTCGGACCCGATCCGGCGGCGCTGTTGCCGCGCTACGATGTTCTTGTACGCGATGATGGTGTTCGCTCGCTCAGCGCTAGAATCGTCCATTGCAATTTCTTGCAGATGGTCGAGAACAGCGTGGATCAGCATCACTTCAAATGGCTGCACCGCACGCCTAAAACCCGCTTCTGGAAAGATGAAAAATTGACTTCGGATCCCACCGAGTTCGGCATCCGCGATACCTTCACCCGCCGCGTCGGCGATGAGTATTTCCGCACGATAAGTTTGTTCTTGATGCCGAATATGAACAAGGTCGGTTACCATCTGCCGGAGGATCATCCGGCCGCTTTTGCCGCGACGCATGAAGGTTATGAAGCGCTGCGCTGGCGCGTGCCCATCGACGACACCAACACCATGCATTTCACGCTTTACTTCTCGCCAATCATTGATGGCACGGCGGCGAAGATACCGTCTGATCAGTCGGACAAGGGGCTTATCGACAGCGTCCATGGCAAGTACCGCTGGGACGAGGAGACAGGCTGGATCGCGCGCGGCGACCAGGACCGCTGCGCCCAGGAGAGCCAGGGCGCGATCTTTGATCGTACCCAGGAGCATCTCGGTGTATCGGATGAAGGCGTTATCTTGCTGCGTAAAATGTTCAAGCAGTCCATCGAAGCGGTGCAACGCGGCGAAGACCCGGTTGGAATTATTCGCGATCCGGCCAAAAACGAAATCCTCCGTTGGAGTCCAGCAGAGTTCAAACTCGACCCGAACGAGGTGAGGCATGCGGAATAAATCCGAAATCCGAATTTCGAAATCCGAAACAAAGCTGAAGCGGATAAATTACAAAATTCGAAGCCGGCTCCCTTGGAACTTTCCTGATTTTCATCGTTCGAGTTTGTTTCGAACTTCGGATTTCGGATTTCGAATATATAGCCGGCGCCGCTATCTCGAATGTCTTTCGCTCTCAATCCTGTTCCTCTTCACCGCTGCGCCCTGCTTTACTGCTGAGTCCTTGGACTCATTGATCGCCGCGGCTAAGAAAGAAGATGAAATAACCTTCGTTGCCGGCGCCCAGACTTTCGGCGGGAGAAAAGGTCTGAGCGATCTCGAGGCCGCATTCAACATGCGATTCGGGCTTGAAAACACGCATCAACTTTGCGGCCGGCCCCGACATGAACGCGCGGGCGGCGCGCCACATCACCGAGATCAAGTCGGGACGCAAAGCGTCGTCGGATATTTTTCTTGGCTCGCAGTCGCATCAGGCACTGATGCACGTGGAAAACACTCTCGAGAAAGTGAATTATGCGGGGCTCTTTCCCTGGGTGACCAAAGAAATGGAAATCTATCCCAACGAAGCGGTGCTGGTTTACACCTCGCCTAATGGCATCGTTTACAACGCGAACTTGATTCCCAAAGACAAGGCGCCGAAGAACTATATCGACCTCGTGGATCCGCGGTTGAGTCCCTCGTGGGCGGGGAAGCTGGCGATCCCCCCGTACGTTGCATGGTTGGCCGAACTATCGCTCAACTGGGGCCAGGAAAAAGTTAAGGACTTCGCGCGCAAACTCGTGGCGATCAGCGGCGGTCGGCTGCGCTACAGCGAAGAGGAGCGGATCGTCAGCGGCGAGTTTCCCGTCATGGCGAATCTCGGCGATGCGCTGGGCGCCATGTGGACCTGGCAAGCTAAAGGCGCGCCGATCATCGCGGTTCCCGGGACGTCGCCGATCAATACCGATTATTTTCAGCTTAGCGTGCCGAAGAATGTCGCCCACCCAAATTTAGCCAAGCTTTTCGTCGCGTTCATGGCGACCAAAGAGGCGCAAGCGATCATCCAGAAACACGAGTCGCGCAGCTCACACCTCGTGGAGGGAACCATGATGCAGAAATATCTAAAGGAGAATCGCATCCAGGTGCAAGAGCCAAAGGAATCGATTGCTTACTACCTCAAGGGTGAAACGGACGACGGGTTACAGTTCAAGGCTGAGTTGGCAAAAATCTTAAAACAATAGCAGCCTGTGACTTCAACCAGCAACTTGAGACTAGATACCAGAAATTCTGAGGGGCCAAATGTTGTCCAAGGAAGAAAATGAGATTTTGACACGCGTGGGGCGGGGCACGCCGGGCGGCGAGATGCTGCGCTGCTACTGGTGGCCTGTAGGGTTTTCAGAGTTGGTCACTAGAAAAGGCCAACCGACGAAAGTGCGCCTGCTTGGTGAGGACTTGGTGCTCTTCCGCGACGGCGCTGGAAATCTCGGGTTACTGGCGCTCCACTGCTCCCACCGCGGCACCTCTTTGGAGTTCGGCCGCGTCGAGGACCTCGGAATTCGCTGCTGCTATCACGGCTGGCTCTATGACACCGCTGGAAAATGCCTGGAACAGCCCGCCGAACCGGCTGAGAGCAGCTTCAGAAACCGCGTGCAGCATCCAGCTTACCGGGCTCAGGAGATTGGCGGATTTATATTTGCCTACATAGGTCCCGAGCCGGTCCCGTTATTGCCCAACTACGATCTCTTTCTGCGCGAAGATGGCGAGCGCCACGTTGGCGCCGGCCATGATTATTGCAATTGGCTCCAGCGCGCCGAAAACTCTGTGGACCAAAGTCATCTGGTTGCGCTCCATGCGCCCGAGTATCCGCATATGGCCTTGAAGCGGCCGATCATCGGTTGGGAGCGCAAACCTTACGGCGCCAAAATTTCCATGCACGTTACCGGTGTGACCAAGCCGAAATTTTCCCATTGGATTTTTCCTTCGCATACGCGGCATACCACCGCGCGGATCGGGCGGATTCCGGATCATGCGCTCCGCTTTCGCGTCCCGGTGGACGACACCAATACAAAAACTTTCTGGTTGCGCTTTTATCCATACACTGAGAGCGATAAAGGCAGGCCGCTGACTCTCAAAACCGTAGGTTTTGAAGACGACCAGCCGGGCATTTACAAGCGGGTCGATGACGGCTGGTGGGGCATCGCTTCGAACGATCAAGATCGGGTGGCGCAGGAGAGCCAGGGATCCATCTATGACCGGACCAAAGAGCATTTGGGCGCAGCGGATGAAGGTGTCATTCTACTGCGCGCGATGATCAAAGAATCCATCGATGCTGCGGCTAACGGCAAAGACCCGATATGGATTCTGAGAGATACGGCCGAGAATCGAAACATCGGCTTCGACGCGAGCATGCAGGAGATCGGGCCGCTGGCTTGATACCAACGGGTTCAAAACGCTCAAAATGTTCAAGCAGTTCAAAACGTTTGGCGTCGGGAGAGAGGCGTCATTCGCGCGAACGCGGGAATCCAGGTTTCCGGGACGAATCTTGATACCCGTCTCGAAGATGACGGTTTGCGGTGTTGCTATCGATTTCGGATCAACGTAAATGAGTACGCCTCGATTTATCGATGTTCGCGCGGCGCGCCTCAACATTTTTTGAGCAGCCTATGGGGGTTAAACTGATCATCAAAACTCGAAACCAAAGACTAGAACTCCGGAGGGTTAATTAAGTGCTGACCAAAGAAGAAAATGAACTCATGACCCGCGTTGGGCCCGGCACGCCGGCCGGCGAGATGTTGAGGCGTTACTGGTGGCCGGTCGCGTTCACGGAAGTCGTGCAACCGGAAGCACGGCCTACCAAAGTGAAATTGTTGGGCCAAGAGTTTGTCTTGTTTCGCGACGGCAGCGGTAAGCTAGGCCTGCTCGAGCTTCATTGTTCGCATCGCGGTACTTCGCTTGAGTTCGGCAGGGTCGAAAAGAATGGAATCCGCTGCTGCTACCATGGCTGGCTGTATGATCGCGCCGGAAAGTGCCTGGAGCAGCCGGCCGAGCCGGAAGGGAGCACGTTCAAGGACCGCATTCAGCATCCGGCGTTTCATGCTCAGGACGCCGGTGGTCTCGTCTTCGCCTATGTCGGCCCGGAGCCTGCGCCATTGCTGCCCAATTACGATTTGCTGGTGCGCGAAGATGGCTGCCGCGTGGTCGGCGGCGGCGAGGAGTTTTGCAACTGGCTGCAGCGCGCGGAGAATTCCTCCGACGGCGCGCATTCCATCGCGTTGCATGCAGCCGGCTATCCCAATATGGCAATGAAGCGGCCGACGATGAAATGGGAACCCACCGCGCTCGGCATCAAGGAAACCACCTGGGTTGAAGGGGTGACGAAGCCGCGGATTTCTCATTTTGTATTTCCGTCTCATGTACGTCACTCGGCGGCGCGCATTGGTGAGCAGCCGCGTCAGGTTATTCGCTTCCGCGTCCCTGCCGACGATACCACTACTGTTACTTTTTGGATTGATTTTTATCCGCATAAGGACGGCCAACCAATGCGGCCTGAGCCGCTAAAAACGAGAGGCTTTAAAAAAGATCAACCCGGAGTTTACCAGCGGGTCGAGGATGGCTGGTGGAATTTGCCCAATCGCGAACAAGACCGGGTGGCGCAAGAAACGCAGGGCGCGGTCGCTGACCGCACCAAGGAGCATCTGGCGACTTCCGATCAGGGGATCCTCATGCTACGTAAGATGATCCGTGAAGCCATTGATGCGGTGAAACAGGGCAAAGATCCCGCCGGCGTATTTCGAAGCGCGCACGATCCGATAATTTTCGATTCGAGTCGGGATGCGGTTGAAGCTCTGACGTAAGAGAAGTTCAATTTGCGATTGGGAACTTTAGCACTTCTGCGTTTACTCCGTCGTGTCCGCGAATGCGGACATCCAGTTTCGCTTCTGATTGAGAAGATGCAAAACCTGGATTCCCGCTGCCACGGGAAAAACGCACAGGCGGTCCTGTTTGTGCGACGTTTGCAGGAGAAAAACTAATGCTTAGAACCATTGCAGTGTTGGCCGCGTTTTTACCATTCGTTTTGGGAGCATACCCGCTAGAAGCGCAGACGCTCGAACAACTGATCGCCGGCGCCAAAAAGGAAGGCGAGGTGACGCTTGTGGCGAGCGCTTCGACCTTCGGTGGCAAAAAAGGATTTACCGAATTGGAAGCGGGTTTCAATAAGCGGTTCGGACTTAAGCACAAAGTCAACCTGGCTCCCGGGCCCAGTTTCCCGCAAGTGGCGGCGCGGGTCCTGACCGAGCTCAAGTCCGGCGCGAAATCTTCTACTGACTTGTATCTCGGATCCGACGGCACCATGAGCGATATGTCTCGCGAGAAGGCTTTGCAGAAGGTCAACTGGTCGGAGACTTTCCCATGGGTGACCAAAGAGATGGAGATCCTTCCCAACGAGACGCTGCTGGTCTATGCTTCGTTTCACGGCATCATTTACAACTCCAACGCAATCCCAAAAGATAAAGCTCCCAAGGGCTACGAAGATCTGATTGATCCGGCGCTCAGCCCGACCTGGGCCGGCAAAATTGCCATTCCTTCGTACATCCACTGGTTGGTTCGTTTGTCTTCGATATGGGGAAAGGAAAAAGTGCTAGCCTACGCGCGCAAGCTGGCGACGCTTGCGGGAGGGCGGCTGCGCCAGGGCGAAGAGGAGCGCATCGTCAGCGGCGAGTTTCCGATCATGGCCAGCACCGGTGGCGCCTTGGAAGCGATGTGGAAGTGGCAAGCCAAAGGAGCGCCGCTGGTCGGCCTGCCGGGCTCGACACCGCCGACTTCGTCTTACTATCAACTTGCAGTGCCCCGGAACTCCGTCCATCCGGATTCCGCCAAACTGCTCGTCGCATTTATGAGCACCCGCGAGGCGCAAGCGGTGATCGAGAAACATGACTGGCGCTCGTCCTATCTGGTGGACGGCACCCTGATGGCAAAGTACGTCCGCGGCAACAAGATCAAACTCCAAGATCCACGGGAGCTGAATGAAGTGTTCATGAAAGACGATACACCGTTCGAGGATGAGCTGACCAAGATACTGCTAAAGTAAAAAAGCCATCGCCTATTGGCTAATGCCCCTCTTGTATGAGCGTCATCGACAACACGCAAATTCTGCGTCCGCGGCGATCGCAGGTCAACTGGTCGCAAATGTCCATTCTGGCGGTGGCCGGCCTTGCCTCGGTAGCAATCCTCGGACTGCTCATCACAATTGTTTGGATGAGCTTTCGCACCGGAGTGCCCGGCCAGTACTCGCCCTATACGCTCAGCAATTACACTTCACTGATCGCGGATTCTTATAACTACCGCGTGATGGTGACGACGCTGATTTTTTCCGCCGTCACTATTGCCGTTGCGATCCCGCTTGGTTTTTTGTTCGCCTGGTTCATCGAGCGCACGGATCTGCGCTACAAAGCGCTGGCCATGAGCCTGTTGAGCATCGGAATTCTGTTTCCAACCTTTCTCAAGGCGATGGGTTGGGTCTTTCTCTGTCATCCGCGCATCGGCGTCATCAACATTTTTTTGATGCAGCTCCTGGATCTCAAAAGCGCACCCCTCAACGTCGCGACCTTGGGCGGCATTGGATTCGTCCAGGGCCTGACTTTGACGCCGCTCGCCTACGTAATGATCTCGGCGGCCCTGCGTAGCATGAATCCAGCGCTGGTCGAGGCCTCGAACGTGCACGGGGTCAGCAAGCTAAAAACCCTTCTCTGGGTTGAGCTGCCACTGATCTGGCCGGCGTTGTTTTCAGCCGTCATCTGGATGTTTACAGTGGCTATGGCTGCGTTCGACGTGCCCGGCGTCATCGGCATGGCCAACAATATCTTTACCTTCAGCACTGCCGTCTATTTCATGATCAATCCCAACGAAGGTCTGCCGCGTTATGGCCTGAGCGGCGCATACGGCACGTTGATGGTCATCTTTTCGCTGATTCTCATGATTCCTTATTTCATCGCCCTAAAGCAGAGCCATCGTTATCAGATCATTTCGGGAAAATCGTACCAATGCCGGCCCGTGCAATTGGGCCGCTGGTGGTTGCTCGGCTGGGCAATGCTTGGATTGTATTTCACACTTGCTTTCATTCTGCCGCTGCTCGCGATTTTCTGGGTATCGCTCTTACCTTACGTGCAAATTCCATCGCGCCAAGCGCTCGCTTCGATCTCCTTTGAGCGTTACAGCGCGCTCGCTCTTGACAGCGGGCTAATTCAGGCGGGTTTGAATACACTGCTGCTCATGGTAGTGGTGCCGACTCTTATCGTTATCATTTGCGCCGCGATCTCGTGGATCGTTACACGATCGCGGCTGCGCTGGCGTGTCGCATTGGACGCCGTTGCCTTCCTGCCACACCCCGTACCGAACTTGCTTTTCGCTCTGGCAATCGCTTACTTCGCCTTATTGATTTCAAATGTCCTGCCGGTGTACGGCACGATCTATGTCATCGTCGCTGTCTATGTAGTTTGCTGGGTGAGTTTCGGCACGCGGGTGCTGAACAACAGTATGATTCAACTCCACCGCGAGCTGGAGGAGGCGGCGCAGGTCGGGGGAGTTTCAACTCTGCGCATTCTCGCCAAAGTGATCGTGCCGTTGATTCGCCCCGGCATCGTCTACGCCTGGATCTGGACGTCGCTATCCGCTTATCGCGAACTGACCATGGCGGTGTTCCTGGCGTCACCGAAAAGCCAGGTGCTTTCCACCTATATATGGGGGCAGTGGCACGGCGGCGGCCTCGGCGACGCCGCCGCCATCGCAATCATCATGATGGCGGTGATGGCGCCCCTTGTGACGACATTTTGGATCTATGCGCGGCGCCTGCAACATGTCGAGTCGTCGGCGTAGAAGATGGGTGACTGCGTGAGTAGAGCCTCAACGCCTAAAGAGTGTTGAACAAACTGCGTCAAGGCTGTTCAAAAAGGTCTCAGATGCGAGGCGGGCGAAGAGCGACGAGTGGAGGCGTACTCTTGTACGTTGACGCGAAATCGCTCGAGCGCAACGAAGCAGGTGGGACTTTTTCAACAGCCGGCTAAGCAAAAATGATCGATATTCGTTCACTGACAAAGATCTTCAAGAGCGGCGGCGATGTGGTTCGCGCGGTGGACGCCGTCGACTTGGAAGTGCGCGAGCAGGAGTTTTTTGTGTTGCTCGGGCTGAGCGGTTCGGGCAAGACGACATTGCTTCGGTGCGTCGCCGGCTTGGAAAAACCCGAAGTTGGAGAAATAAAGCTCGGTGACGAAACCGTAAGCGCGCCGAAGCGGGGAATTTTTATCCCGGTCGAAGATCGCGCGCTCGGTATGGTTTTTCAATCTTATGCGGTTTGGCCGCACATGACAGTTTTCCAGAACGTCGCTTTTCCCCTGGCTAACGGCAAGCGCAGACTAGCGCGCGCCAAAATTCGCGAGCGTGTTATGGGCGCACTGGAGCTGGTTCAACTGGCGGCGCTTGCCGATCGACCCGTGCCCTTTTTGAGCGGCGGCCAACAGCAAAGGGTGGCGCTGGCGCGGGCGCTAGCGGTCGAGCCCAAAGTGCTGCTCATGGACGAACCTCTGAGCAATTTGGATGCGCGGCTACGTGAAGAAGTTCGCGACGAGATCCGCCTTCTTGCAACCAAGCTCAGCATCACCGTGCTGTACGTCACCCATGATCAAGTCGAAGCGATGGCGCTGGCCGACCGAATTGCGGTTATGAGCGGCGGTAAGATTCTCCAGATCGGCGCGCCGCAAGAGCTATACGATGGACCACGGGATCGCAGGGTCGGGGAGTTCCTCGGATCGATGAATGAATTCGCAGGCTCGGTCCAAAGTGATGGCCGGGTAAAGCTCGATGTGGGAGTGTTAGATTGTGCGCTCCCCAACGGCGCCAAGGATGTCATCGTGGCAATTCGTCCGGAAGATGTGGCCGTTTCGCGCGAGTGCAGCGGTGCAAGTAACGAGTTTGCCGCAGAGCTTCTGTCCAAGACATTTCTTGGCGACATCACCGTTTACAATCTATCGATCGGCGGTACCAGGCTGCGTGGCAAGACCACCCAAGCGGACGGAAAATTGGTACCCGGGAGCAAAGCGCACGTGCGCCTACCGGCCGACAAGTTAAAAATTTTTCCGAAATAACCGAGAGAATCAGTAGCGCGTAGACTCAAACAGATTGAGCAAATGAAATGAATGATGTGGCACGGCAAGACCTGACCGATCGTGACCCCCTAAGTGCTCTATCGTGATCGCCTGGGCACTACCCTGACCCCAGAGCGCCTACTTCGAATCTACAAGATTCTACAATCAGGCGAATACTCGCAGTCATAACGGTAACAGCAAAAGTAAAGACCTGACGCCCGATGCTTCACTGGTCTAGGATAAAGCCATGCAAGACAACTTCCTGCAGATTCTTCCAGAGGTTATTTTCGAGGCCGCCGAGAAGTTGGGCGGGCGTTGCACCGGTCGCTTGTACGCGCTTAATGCGCTGGAAAACCGTGTATACGACATCGAGATGGAAGAAGGCCCGCACGTCATCGTCAAATTCTACCGCCCCGACCGCTGGAGTCGTGCCACGATTCAGGCCGAGCACGATTTTCTGAAGGCCCTTGAAGAAAGTGAAATTCCCGTCGTCTCGCCACTCACGGATGACAAGGGACAAAGTATTTTTGAAATTAACGAAGTCATGTTCACAATCTTTCCAAAGCGTCCCGGCCGACTGGAGCCGGAACTGACGAGGGAACAGCTGACGCGTCTGGGAAGGTTCATGGCTCGCCTTCATAACATTGGCGCGACCGTAAAAGCCGCGCCCCGGTTACGACTTGATCCTCAAACCTATGGCCGAGACCCTTTGAAATTCTTAAAAGACGGACACTTCGTTCCGATGGAACTCGCGAGTCGATTCGAAACGATCGTCACGCAAATTTGTGACGCGATTACTCCTCGGTTTGAGGGAGTCCAGTACATTCTGCTCCACGGAGATTGTCACTCCGGAAACATCTTGTGGAATAGAGACGATCCGTGTTTCATCGATTTCGACGACATGCTCTACGCGCCTCCCATTCAAGACATCTGGATGCTCACGGGCGCAGACGACGACTACGGGAAAGAGCAAAGGCGTATCTTGCTCCAGGCATACGAACAGATGCGAAGTTTCGACATGAGTACTATGCAGCTCATGGAACCATTGCGGGCGCTTCGCATGATTCATTTTTCCGCGTGGATCGCGCGCCGTTGGGAAGACAGCGCTTTCAAAGCGGCATTTCCTGACTTCGGTACCGAGCACTATTGGCAAGAGCAAATTGAAGGGCTCGCGCTGCAGTTAGAAAAAGTGCAATAACCACACGCTCGATCTCTACCGTTGAAGGATTCACGCCGGCAGCGTATCTGGCAACAGGCATGATGACTGACGCGACATCCCTCGCCAACAATCTCGAGCGCGTCATCTCCTGAATCATCGAGTTGCCGGCGAAGAGCAGCGCTGAGTTTTACTTTTGCCCAGTTGGAATTTTTCGACCATCCAATCCCGAGTATCGTCTGTTACAGTACAATGGTTTTCTTAAGGAGGATTCATGAAGATTGCGATTTTGATCTACGATGGTTTCACCGCGCTCGATGCGGTCGGTCCTTATGAAGTCCTGAGTTGTTTACCGGGAGCAAAGGTCCACTTTGTTTCTACCGAACTCGGTCCGAAGCGAGCGCATACGAACTTTCTTTCTGTTATGGCAGATTACACGCTGAATGATATCTCGGATCCTGAAATCATTGTGGTTTCGGGGGGAACAAAGGGAACGATGGTCGCGGCCGAAGATCCGCGCATACTCTCCTGGCTTAGAAAAGCACACGAAACTTCGAAGTGGACTACCTCTGTCTGCACCGGATCACTAATACTCGGCGCGGCAGGGCTTTTAAAAGGGCTGCAGGCAACAACGCATTGGTATGCCCGAGATGTTCTGGAGAAGTTCGGAGCTCAGTACCTGAGTGAGCGAGTTGTTCGGCAAGGAAAAATCATCACCGCGGCTGGGGTTTCCTCGGGCATTGATATGGCTCTTCACCTTGCGCAGGAGGTCTCAGGACCGGAGATGGCGAAGACCATTCAATTGATTATCGAATACGATCCAAAACCGCCTTTCGATTCTGGATCCATCGCAAAAGCAGAGCCTTCAATTGTTGAATTAGCGAAACACGCAGCGCAGGATGCGTTCAAGTGAACATTTATCGCATCTTTGTCAGATATTGAAAATAACAACATCATTTGCTGCCATCCGAAATGAGCCGCCGCGCACCTGACAACCGCGGCTAGAGTACTCAGAAATAGCTCTCGGTCGGCATCAGTAAAAAACAATTTCTGGCGTGCGTTGCCCGCCGGTCAGATGGTAGATGGCACCGGCAAATTCAAGTCGGAGGGTCGTGCTATAGGTAGAATGTTTTTTATCAGCACTGATGTGGCACCCCAAGAGCTAACCCCGTCCGATGCCGTAATATTTCTCGTACGAGGGAAAGCTGATATTTAGGATGATCGCTTTGGGTCCCGTTGTGATGGAGCGCACGGACTATGCACGGACTCGGATTCATTTTTTTGTGTGATTGCGGAATCGCGGAAAGGCCTGCAGAAGAACCAATTAGACTCTAGCAACTCGAGGATCTCAGCACGACGCGCAGCTAGTGAATTGTAACCATGAAAAGCGTCTAAGCTTTGATGGATAAAATCACATTGAAACGAGCGAGCGACAAGAATTGAATCGATGGGTAGCGAGGTCAATCGCGCGATGCTGCGCAAGCCCGACGGGCGCGGTTGATCTTGTTGCTCGCCGATGGCGAGCGTTACGGCTCGATTCGCGAGAAACTGGACTGCGACACCAATTTCATCGCTCGTGGAAGAGCCGATTTGTTGCTGAGCGCTTGGCCGGACTTTACTCGCGCCATGCAGGCCGAGCGCCGCCGTGGCAGCGAACGACCAGGAGGCCCGCATTCTTAAATGGACCACCCAGAGAAAGCCCGTGGATGGCTCTACTCACTGGAGCAGTCGCAAGCTGTCGGCTCAATTCGGTGATGTTTCGCACATGAGCGTTGCGCGGTGTGGACCAAGCACGGCTCAAACCGCATCGCCTTGAGCGTTACATGGCAAGCCAGGATGCTGATTTTGAGAGCAAGGCGCCGACATTATCGGTTGTATTTGAATCCTCCTCAACACGCGGCAATATTCTCTGTCGATGAGAAAACCGCGATTCAAGCATTGGATCGCAAAGATCCCGTCTTGCCGCTGTCGCCTGGGCCCCTGAGCTTGTTTGGTCTCTTGGGAAGCAGTTCTCGGCGGGTGCCCTCAGCGGCGCGTGGTGCGGATGTAGATCTCGATCTCCTCGTAGGTGAGCACGCCGTCCGTATCGCGATCGGCGGAATCGAAATCCTTGAAGAGTGCGTTACCATATTCTTGCAGGGAGAGCCGGCCGTCACCATCCCGGTCGGCCGCTCGGAAGCCTTCGGCGCTCAGCTCGGTCAGCTCCACGATGACCAGGTAGCCGTCCTTGTCGCGATCGCGAAAGAAGAACGCCTCGACGATCATGAGGTGAAACTCCTCCCGGTCGAGCGTGCGGTCGCTGTTCCGATCATGGTCCTTGAAGATCTGGCCCAAGTCGGATGGCCCGGGCGCCTGGGCGGACGCCGAGAACGCGGCCATGACGACCAGGGAGAGGACGGCGAGGCTCGGCCACCACCAGGGACGCGCCCCGGGCACGAGTCGGCGGACCATCTCAGCCCACCTTCCAGCTGCCATCGGGCTGACGGCACGCCGTCCCGTACGACTGTTCCTGCTTGCCCCCAATGGTCACGGTCTGTTGATACTCGCGGCAGTAGGTCCCGCCGGACTGATACGTTCGGATGGGTGTCACGGAGCCGGAACGACCGCTGTCGGGGTTGTTCCACGCCACGCTCTGGCCCGACGGGGTCGTTTCCAGCGCGCGTTTTTGGCTTTCCGCCACCATACGCTTGTCTCGCTCGTCGAGCATGCTGCCCACGAGCCCACCGACCAGGGCGCCTCCGACCACGCCCGCGGCGATGGCCGTACCCCCGCCTCCTGCGGCGCTCGCGATGAGGCCACCGAGCGCTGCCCCGCCCAGTCCCCCGACCGCCGTCTTGGTCCCGACGTCGCCAGTGGCGCAGCCGGCGATCACGACGAGGAGAACGGCAAGTGTGATGCCCTTGAACACCGGCGCGCGCGTTGGAGCCGGCAGCGGATGCGCTTCGATCGTGTGTGTCATCGTGTGATGCGCCTCGTCGAATGAATAGAATTTAAACGACGTTTTTTATAGGCCGAACCCATATCGCAGGACCGGGAGAGATGTCAAGTTTTTCCTGATGGAAAGGCTTGGGCAGACGTAGTGCAAAGCATGGGCTTCTGGCCACCACGGCACGTGTAAGTACGGCCGGCAAGGAATTTGTGAACCGAGACACTGTCCTTTAACGTTTGCCGAAAACAGCAAATTGAGTGAGCTAGGGACGCTGTTGACTAGCTGGACAAACTTCGTGTCAGAATCTTTGAAACTCCAGATGTCGAGATACCCACTTGGCGAGCGACCTCGGCGATCGGCACGCCATAATCCTCCACAAGCCCCTGAACGATCTTCACTCTCACGGCGGGCAGTTTCCCACGGCGGCTCCCGCTTCGGAGTTCTGTTAGCGATATGCCGTCTTTCTTGCAGGTCGCGGCAACGACACGCTCCGCATAGCGTTTGGTTTTCTTGAAGGCGTTTTGCCGGAGTGTCCGCGCATCTGCTTCTTTTAGAACACGCTTTACGAATGCTCCGCTGCCCAAAATCCGCTCATCAGTTGACTCTTCAATCCTGCGTCGCCGCTGGGATTTCACCGCAAACCATTCGCCAACCGATCCACTCCCCCCAACCAGCTCCGGCCGCCGCCCCAGCACGACTCCTTCGGCAATATAGCGCCGGTATGCCTCCTTCGCTTCCGCTTCGCGTTGGCTAAATTGGGCCAACACGCTGTCGCGGTCTTGCCAGGCGTTTGATTGCGCTCCCAAGATTGTTCCATGTCCACAATAGGGATATCTCTCCAGTTGCCTCAAATCCTTTACCAACTCCACTCTTAACGGATTTAAGTGGATGTAGCGCACCAGCTCGGTGAAATAGCTGTCGCCGTCGCACACCATCGATTTGTAACGGTTCTGAAAAAGATGACCCTGGCGGCGATGGCGCAGGTTGTAACTCACCGCGTAACCGGTCAAAAATCGCCGCATAAACTTGGCTAACCCCGCAGTCCCGCTGCAAACCAGCAAATGAGCATGGTTACTCATCAACGCCCATGCATAGACCGCCGTCTTCGTTTCCACGGCCAATAAACCCAATCGGCGCACAAAGTCTTTTCGGTCTTGCTCGTCAACGACGATCCGCTTCTTTTCAATCCCTCGGATCATTACATGGTGCAGTGTCCCGGGACTATCCAGTCTAGCCTGCCTCGGCATACGGTGTAGCCCTTATCGATTCTCTCCCTCTCTATTCTAGTTTGTCCAGTTAGTCAACAGCGTCCCTAATATCCCACGTCCCTAATATCCCATATCCCATAATATCCCATATCCCACGCGTTCGCGTCGTCCTACCGCAGGGTTCACGCCAGAGACGTCTCGAAGGAACCCCCTGCACAGGGCGAGTCAGAAGAATGATTAAATACTCAGGCATTACCAATGTTCGATCCAAAGCTTCTTTTTGCGCAACACTGCTGTCGAGAGAGACATTGGTGAGATTACGCAACCTGCTATATAGGTCAATCGGGCTGTGACCACTTGGAAACAAAATTTGCAGCTTCCTTTAATGTCGCATAAGGCTGGTATAGCTTCATTAGAATGTCCGTTTGAAGGCTTTGCAGACTCCTATGCTTCAAAATCAAACAAGGTCGACTGAGCAAGTGCAGCATCCCCAATTCGTACGCCACATTCGGATTGAACTGCTGATCGGTCTCACCTTGATCAAAAATGGCAATTCCACGAGCGCAACAAAGTAGGCACGCAATTGGATTGTAAAGATCATCTGTTAACGTGTGATCTGACGCAAGAACGCCGAACAGATCGTGCTCTCGCAGGATGTTTTTTACAGCCTTTATCAAAGAAGCATTGCGCTTACGGTAGCGGATCATGATGAAGACGGATTTCTCAAAGGGGTGCTCCCTCAAAAACGTTTCCAACTTACTTCGCCACCCGACGATCGGATTTGGGACTAAACTCAGCGGCAGATCCGGAATACTTGGAATAAACAGCTCATGGCGTGGCCCAATCGTTGGGTGTTTAGTGTCACCGCTCGCGGGTAAATAAAGCACTAACCCGTCGGCCAGTTCGATCGCTCGCCGCAATCGCTTTCGATATTCAGAGACCGGCTTAATTTTTGATGTGAGCTGAGCTAGTCTTTCAAGTTCTGCCGACAGTTTGACTAGGTCGCGCGTATTTGAAACAGTCGTTCGTAAGCCCGGCTCGACGTTAGTAATCCAAACACGAAAGACCGTTCGGAATCGTTCGCGAAGGTCTACGTTGCGTATGGTTTTGGGTTCCAGGCTGGCAACGGCCTGACTAAGCGCTCGCAGTTCAGATCTGAAAGGATCGAAAGCAGAGGCGTCCACAAGCAGCTATTTTGTGGATTCAAGCATTTCAGCGACTGATTCCTCACCATCCGTAGTTACAACAAACGCCATCTTGTTGTCGCGGTCACCAGCCGCCATAAGCAGGCCCTTTTTTATATTTTGATTTACTGCATCGCTCGTATTCTTCGGCGGAGGGCGCTTCGCATCTCTAATCATGTCTCGAATCTCAGCCGCTGTGGAATTCTCAGCATTTTGCATTTTTTCTCTAAAATATGCGGCCAAAAGAACACGATCATTGTCTGTTTGCGGGCTAGTTTTCTTAAAAAATTGAGCCAGTGACATCTTCCTTACCGTGGTCTCGACTGATTCGGCGAGCGACGTCGAATGCTGGTGGGAAGGGGTCACGACCGTCTGTCGAGACTTTTTCAAGAATTCGTCAATCTTTTCCTCGACAAACTCTTTTGGCCCACTTACTTCCAATTCGCTGTCACCAACCCGAACCCTCATTGTCACCGCCGACTTAGTCTCTTTGGCCATTCTCCGCTCTCCTCAAGTTGATCAGCGTCTCTTATCAGATTTCTTACCGAATGCGAAAGCTGGTGGATCCTATTTACCCCACCGATCGTTCAATTAGATACAATTAAATTAAGGTGTAGTCCTAGAGACGCAATCAAGATGAATCGTCAGTATCAGCAGAGAAAGAAGATTGGGCTCGTGCTTCGGGGGTAGCGAATGTCAGGCTCCGGTCAAGTCTTGCTTTTTGACGTTGTGCTTTGGGGTCAGGTCTTTACTTTCAATGATCAGCGTCGGGCTCTTTCGGCAAACGTCCAATCGACGACCTGTTGCGGCTTGGCGGTGATTTTTTCTTTGCTCTAAACATTCCCACGGAAATCCATTCTTCGACCACCGCGTCGGGTACCCTGAGATCGGGATTAAACTGCTCGCGGTAGGGAGTATAGAACCGCTCGGCGACCGGCGTCGAGCTTCAAGAGGTTTTCCACTAACCCGGCACTGATCTAGCGCTCAATTTGCAAAAAACAAATTCGCGTTGCGCAGCGCCCGCAGCATGCGTGTGCAGTGATGTGGGATTGTAGTTGATCAAGTTGACAAACTCCAGTAAATGACAACGGCTAGTGAAGAAAGCGGGAGTAAGTGGAGAGGCGCGGGCCCCGACCAACTGAAGACTTCAGGACGCCGCTTTTACCTTATTTTCTTCCTCTACGAGCGGCCGATACTTGTCGCAAAGTTTTTTCCAACCTTCTGCTTTTTTCTTGGCGCGTTCGCTAACGGTCTCTGGAAACTTCACGATCGGAGTTCGCGCAGGGCCAGGTTTGACGTATCCAGCGTACTCGATCGGCAGCTTGGCGGTGGCCCCCTCACTGCCCCCAGATCTCTCCCCACCAGCGGCACTCATGATTTCTGCAATGACCTGAAGCGCTTCTTGGTCTTTGCCTGCTCTAACAAGGTTACGTAGGTAGAGCACCGGCCACGGGCCCATCCACGCATCAATCGACCAGCAACCGGCCGCACCCATCTTATAATATGGAAACATCTGCGCTTGATTCGTCATGACACTGATCTTGCCACGTATGATATCGATAAGTCTGACGAACTCACGGGTGTCGCGATGGCTATCTTTCATACCGATGATATTCCGATACTTCACCAACTTCGGAAACACCGAGACGGGAATCTTAACCTTGTGATTGACAGGGTTGTGGTAAATCAGGATTCCCAACTTTGGGAACATTTCTGCAATCTGCGCATAAAAGTCGGCGATATAGTCTGGCGATTGAGCATCATAGTAGGGCACGCCAAGCAATGTACCGTCAGCGCCGAGGTCTTGCACGAACTTGAGACGCCGGACCACTTCTCGTGCGTTGGGGCTGGTACTGCCGATGAAAACCGGTACACGCTTCTTAGCGGCTTCAACTGTAGCTGATGCGATGGTCTTAAACTCGTCCCAGAACACGTTGTAACACTCACCGAAACTACCGGTAGTAGTAATGACGTCGATCCCATCGCGGATTATTCGGTCCACGCCCGCCTGCAAATTGTCAACGGCTACCGTCGATGTCGCATTAAGATCGCCGGCCTCGTCCGTTGAGAACGCAGGCATCATCGCCATTACCCCTTGCACATCATCGGCACTTACCATTTACGCCTCCACAAAAGATGTTTTCTTAATTTAACACCATAACGCATTCTGTAGGATGAAGGCAGGATCAAGCTGCTCGCGTGACCTGATCCAGTTCCGAGCGAGGAAGGATTCGCCGAAAAGCATCCAGAGTAATCATCTCATGTTCTTTTTCTTTGGGAATAATCCCCTGGGGTGCGCCGCCCCTTTGCACGGTTTCAATCGCTTCCAAGAGAATCCTGCGGAGCAGAATCACGCCGCGATCGGAGGTTGCCAATTGCTCGTCACGGTAGCCGATTTTTCCTTGTGTGGACTGACAGATATAGTCTTCTTTCCACACTTGACCCCGATAGGGCACATTCTTGCGCTTGTCATATTCTTTTACCGGCTCCGCGGTCGGCGGAATATAACGGGTTTGATCTCTTTTCTTGATGACTTCCGCCTTATCGCGCGGAACAAAGTCGCTACTGAAGACCATAAAATTGTCGTCATCGGCGGGTGTAACAAACAGCAATCGTTCAAACCCTTCTTCTTCCACGCCGCGACCGCCGAGTGAAAAAACCGTCGGCAAGGCCAAGCTCGTGAGCCGCACATAAAGTGTGTCCGGCGTCGGGCCTGGCCAATGAACGATCGTCTTGAGCCCATACTCCGTTCGTAGCGCTTCGATATGATGATCGCCCGGATAATCCCAAAATGCGTTTTCCCAGGAGCGATCAGCGCGACTCGGTTTGTGTAAGAAGAAGGCATGCAGAGAGTCGATGGTATTTTCAAAAAAGTTGAACCAGTTGTAATCCCAATATCGCGGTGGAAGCACTAACCGTACCCCGTCGTCGCGAACCAGTGTCGAATAGCGCGGCAGGGGCGGAGGTTCGCTCTCCTTGGCACCCATGTAGGCAAAGAGCAGTCCGCCCGATTCTCGCACCCGATAGCTTAAGTGTCTGACCTTCTGACAGAAGGTGCTTCCCTTGGGTTCGAGCGGCTGATCCAAACAGTTTCCGTCGACATCATAAAGCCAGCCGTGATAGGGACATCTGATTCCACGGGCTTCGATGTCACCGTATTCCAGCGACGTTCCCCGATGGGAGCAGTGAAGTCCCACGAGCCCAAGGCGGCCGTTGCCATCGCGGAAAAGTACTAACTCCTCGCCCAGAACTTTAACCGCCCGAGGGATGTCCTTTAAATCTTCGGCGCGACAAATCGCCAGCCAGTAGCACCTGAACATCTCACCGCCGACAGTGCCCGGCCCGACGTGACAAATTGCCGACAATCCTGACTTTTCCTCTCTTGCTTCCATATCGTTTATCTCCCGGTGCCGCCTTATTTTCCCTTTTGAACTTCTTCCAACAAGGAAAAGTCGTACATCTTTTTCGCTAAGTCGGCGGTCGGCTCGTTGGTTTTGACACGCTGGCGCGTCAGCTCGATTCCGGTTTCGATGGCGCGCCGGGAAATCAAACCGTCCTTGGTTAGAATTCCCAAAATAAACTGGTAGTTGATTGTGGCGATGTCCGGTTCCAAACGGAAATCTTTGGAGATCGAGTTGATAATGTCATCTCGGTTTTTCGGATCATGCACGTATTGAAAACCTTTCAGCGTACCGCGCAAAAATTTCTTGATCAGCATCGGGTTTTCTTTTATGAGCTGATCGGAAACGACCACTCCCGATCCCGGGAGTTCCAGAATCTCGGCCAAGGACTGGATCCTGACCATACCCAGCTTCTCCGCAACCGCAAAGCTTGGTGCCCACAATATGGCCGCATCGACCGACCCTTTTTGCAGCGCGGGAAAGACGCTCTCGCTGCCAACCGCCAAAATGGAAACTTCTTTGTCGGGATCAATGCGGTGATGCGTCAGGATCGCTCGCGCGGCATAGTCCGTAGTGCTGCCGACGCCGGTGACGGCGATCTTTTTTCCCTTAATATCGGCGATAGAGCGGATGCCGGACTCCCTCCGGCCGTAAAGAATAAACGCCGGTTTGTTGTTGAATCCAACGATGCCTTTGAGCGGCGCGGCCGCCATCGCAGCCCGAGTTCCCGTACCGAAGCCGGTGCTGAATTGAATTGATCCTGAAACAAGGGCCTGTATGGCCGTCGGTCCGCTTCTGAAAAGCACCTCCAAGATGTTCAATCCCTCGCTCTTAAAAAAATCCTTTTTGAGCGCCATGGACAGCGGCAGATCGGAAAGCGTCGGCGCCTCTACGCCGATGATTGCTTTGGTGGTTTCCGCGGAAAAGCTTTGGCGCGAGAAAAACACCAAACCGAGGAAGAAGCTCAATAAAAATGACAAACAAGTTCGGCATCTCATCGGCTTCCCTCCTATTGTCATCACAGTGCCCGTAGATGCCGCCGAGCTTATTCAAGTGGTTCTTTCAAGTCAAACCGCCTGAAAGAGAGAGGTATAAAACCACATTGTGATCGTCAGTGATGCCTGAGTTTCGTTGACAACGACTTGGGGAACACGTTAAACGAGAAACCGAGTGGGGAAAAAATTATCGTTATGAAGATCGTCGTGACTGGCGGCGCCGGCAGGCTTGGACGGTTGACTACCAAAGAACTGGTTGGTCACGGTCACCATGTGCTGGCAATTGACAAAATTCCCATCCAAGATCGTGGATGCGATTCGTTGGTGGTTGACCTGGCCCAAGCGCAACAGCTCGCCGAGGTATTTGCGAGGGCTGACGCCGTCATTCATCTTGCGCGACAAAAGTTTCCCTACACGAGCAACGGTTTCAATCCGACATCCCGCACGTGGAACATTCCCGACGTGTTCGGAGACGCGCAAGTTTTCAGTTACAACATCACCATCAGTTACAACGTAGTCGCCGCCGCACTTGCCGCCGGAGTGAAGAAGCTCGTGATGGGATCTAGCCTGACGATCTACGGCTTCTACTATCCCAGCCGATTCGTCGCGCCTGAGTACATGCCCGTGGACGAAGCTCACCCCCTGGTACCCCAGGATCCTTACAGCGTCTCGAAGCTCGCTGGAGAACGCATTTGCGATGCTTTCGCGCGCAGGAGCGAAATGCAAATCGCCAGCCTCCGATTCGCCGGAATCTCAGCCGATTTCACTCAAAGAAACCTCCTTGAGCGGCGTAAAAACCCGCTGAGGTGGGCGGGACCCTTGTGGACTTATATCGACGTTAGGGATGCCGCGGTCGCGTGCCGCCTCGCGGCCGAAAGCGATTTTTCAAATCATGAGCCGTTCAACATTTGCGCTTCAAACACGATCATGGCCAATCCGACTATAGAGCTGGCTAAAGAGTATTTTCCCAATGTGATCCTGCGCACAGATCTGCAAGGAAACTGGAGCGGTTACGACTGTAAAAAGGCTCGGGACTTGCTCGGCTTTACCGCCAGATATCTCTTCGAGGATCAGTAATCACCTGACTCTCGGCGACCAAGCTGTGTACTTGTTCTGCGCCTTTCGTCCTAAAATCGCCGGTTGTCTATTCTTGGAGCGTGATTTTCGCTTGGCAAAAACATCGCTGTAAGCTTCCCTTCGTTCCATAGAGTAAACGTTTCCGCCGTCCCCGTCGCTTAGACTGATCGGTATGGCTCCCGAATTCCAGTCTTTGGGCTGATTGATCTCGTGGCCGCTCTCTCAGCGAGTAGCTGCACGTTTCACGGAATCACGTCTCCGCCTGTGTCCTTCACTAGCAGGCTAATATGGTTGGCCGTTACGGCGTAGTTCAGCACGAACAATCCGAACCGCTTCGGGTTTTTAATTACCTATCTATTTTCAATCCGCGTCCGTTTTTCGCTCCATTCTCCGAGCGGCACGGCGCTGCCGACTTTCACCCCACGCAACTTCCACCAGCTTGTGAGGCCGTAGCATCGCGAGCCGTTCGAGGTTCTTACAATCGCGTCGGTGAATCGAGATGCCGCCGCCCTGCGCGGTGACGTAGCCGCCAATGGGCTCGCCCGCCGCGGGCCTGCAACAACCTGCAATCTTGGTCAGAACATTGCTGGTACCCTGCACCAGCAAGCTGCCCCGCGAAGCTGTCGAAGGCAATGATGCCGCAGTGCTCGGCGCTTGAGGAGATGCCTCGGTGCCGAGCGCCTGGCCGAGCCGCGCAGCGCTGATGTCGCCGCAACCGAGCGCTGCTAGCAGATCCTCGGGCCGCCGCATTTTGAAACGTTTGGTGAGTTCGGCAATGTTGATCTCGCTGAGACCCAAGCGCCGGTGCTCACGCTCCAGCACGGCCCGGCCCTGGGCTACGTGTGCTTCATGATCTTGCTGCTTGAGCCAGCGACGGACCTTCGCGCGCGCAGAGGCCGTTCTCAGATATCCAAGATGGGGATTCAACCAGTCGCGACTAGGATGGCCTTCCCGCGTTGTCAAAATCTCTATTTGTTGGCCGCTAACGAGTGCCTTCGTAAGCGGGACCATAATCCCGTCAACCTTGGCGCCGCGGCAGCGGTGACCCACCTGCGTGTGAACCGCGTAGGCAAAGTCGAGCGGCGTCGCCTCAGGCGGGAGATCTATTATATGACCCTGCGGCGTGAGCACGTAGATCCGATCGTGGAAAGCCGCTTGCTTGAAGCGCTCAATAAGGTCTGAGTCCGGCGGCGCGCTCTCCCCGGTTTCCAGGAAGCTGCGTGACCATGCGATGCGCTTTTGCAGACCTTCCTTGTATTGCCAATGAGCCGCCACTCCCAGATCGGCGTGGCGGTGCATGGCGAAGGTCCGGATTTGCACCTCCATCGTTACTGCCTCCGGACCTGTCACTGCCGAGTGCAGCGATTGGTAACCGTTGGTTTTGGGTTTGGCAATGTAGTCGTCAAATACATCCAGCATCGGCTCCCATAACCCGTGCACCACGCTAAGCGCCGCATAACAATCGCTCACATCATGCACCAGGATCCGAAAGCCAAGGGCATCGAAAACCTCACTGAGGTCGAGGCCCTTTTGGCGCATCTTGTTCCAGACACTGTAAACGTGCTTTGGACGACCGCTAATCTCGGTGCTTATGCCGGCGCGACTTAATTCTTCGCGCAACCGCGCAGTAACCTGCGCGATGTAACCTCTACGGTCCGTGTGCCGCTGGTCCAGCCCGTTTGCGATGCGCTGATAGGTGTCTGGCTCTAAGTATCGAAAGGCGAGATCTTCGAGCTCCTCTTTGAGCTGCCAGACGCCCAAGCGGTTCGCGAGTGGCGCGAAGACGTCGAGGGTTTCCTGACCGACTGCGCGTCGTGTCTGTTCCACGGCGTTCCTGGCGGCGCGCAGAGCACAGATCTGGTGTGCCAGGCTCACAAGGACAACGCGTGGGTCCTCCGCGATCGTCAACAGCATCTGCCGCAGACGATTGGCTTGTAAAGTCTCCGTTGTGGTTTTGCGCAGATCTTTAAGGCTGGCGAGACGAAGGGCTCCGTGAGTCAAGCGGGCAACCTCAGCGCCGATCCCTTTCTCGACCGCCGCCGGATCGAGCGCACCCTCGTCGATCAACGGAAGCAGCAGCGCAACTGCACGCGTCTCGGCATCCATTCCGAGTTTACCGAGAATGTCAGCGGCTTCTCTGCCGCGGTCGATAGAGTCGTGGGCGCGTTCATCCGCAGAAAACTTACTAGCGACTAGTAACCGGGCCCTTTCCAAACTGCTCACATCGGCATCGCGGACAGGCGCCTGCACCGCATCGAGGACATCGTCTGAAGAATTCATCTCTACAACGCACCCGAAAATTACATCATACACTAGCAGCCAGTCGGCGAAGCGCAAACCTCCGCCGCGGGTCGGTCGCCTCAGAGTCAAAAGACGCGCTAGCTATTAGTGTCAGTTTTCAGCTCGAACTTCAGCTTCCAGCAATCGTACCCTCCACTCATAAAAGACGTGCCCGCTCCGAGCGACGTGAACGAGCTGAGCGACAGAAACCGAAGGGGGGTTCCTTTTTTCGAGAATTGGAAAACGTTCGGAAGAATTGCGGTAGGGTGTGCGGTCGTTGGATGGTTGAACCGTTGAACTGCTAAACGGATTGAGAAAATAGGTTGAACGGCATATTTTGAACGGCGCAAGCTTCAAGCGCCTTGTCACATCACACGATTAGCACGGGAAAAATTCTATGCGAAGCATGAGCGCGATCATTTATCACCAGCGCGACACTGGCTAGCGGCACTGATCGCGGCCTGAGCGGCTGCGTCCATCCGCCAGGGCCAATTACTTTTTCGGAAACAGATTTTGCTCGGCGAGCGCTTCCGTGACGGTTTGCACATAGGACTTGATCGCTGTTTGCACATTTGTCGGCTCTCTCATCGTGAGGGTGCCGGTCCACACCAAGTCGTTCTTGGCGAGCTCGTAGAGCGCGGTCTCGGAGGTGTATTCGTTGTAACGGTAAGGACCGGACGACCCGGGAATTCCAATCCACTCAGCGCCGGCGTTTGAGCCAAAGATCCCGAACGAAATTGCCGGCCCGACCGGAGGATAGTTGGTCCTCTCTTCCACCCTGACGGATCGCATCAAGAGCACGCCGTCGGCGCGAACCTCCTTGGCGGCTTGTTTGAGTATGGTTTCACTTTTTTTTAGCTCGCGTGGAAAGAGGTGAGCCGAGACCTGCTCCGCCCCGGCTTATATCTGTGCTGCGAAGGCCGTTCAGAGTTAGGACGGTCGTTGGACAATTGGGTCACGTGGAGACAGTTGGAGTCGTCTAGCTCAGAGTGACCCCGCGAGTATGTTGACCCGTGTAAAATCGCCTAGAGTCAAGTTGCGCGGCCTGCGCAACGGCGTGGCGATCGCGAGCTAAGTTGTGGAGTTGGATTCAAAGTGCCTGTGCGAATGTACGAAAGAACAGCTAGAAAGTCTAGAACGAAAGTATCGTGTTGAATCTGTTCCAGAGACATCAAGTACGCAAAACTCTGACCCATGGCTACCCGACACGTAACTGTCAACAAACGATTTGAGCCTTTCCGTGGAAGCGATTGCGGCCTGGGCCGGCGGATCAATCTGCAGATCGCCTGGGTAAAGCGCGGCTATCCGAATGCGCTGGCTTACGAGTAAGAAGCTGTGGGGGGATTGTCTATGTCGCCGGCAGTTGGAGAAGCTTAGCCAGTTGGGCAAGGTCGTTCTGATTAAGATCGGATACTACCCAATAACTCATGCCGGCAAATTCAAATGTGACAGAGTTGTAGCCACGGTGGCTCGAAAGCTTGATCGAACCTTCGCTGCTCGCCTCCGCCGGGTGGATAAAGACATTGATCAGGTGCTGGCGCTGACGGTAGACGATTGCCGCGGTCGGTTTCCCGCCGACGTAGTCCAGTCGCGCACCCAGGAGAATAAACCCGTCGCGCGCCAGTTCATGTACCGGCGGTGCGAAATGCAATCGGTTGGAAAGCCAGGGCTTGACCGAATGGCGCTCCGAAGACGCGAGGTCGGTCAGGTGATCCGCCATCAGAGAACGGAGATGAGCGCTGACAACCTCATCGATGAGGATACCGCGAGTTTGCTGATCCAAGAAAGTAGAACCAAGACTCCAGAGTAAAAGTGCCACAGCAGCGGCAGCACTGGCGCTTGCGCCAATAGCAATCGTACGCCACCAGGCCGAAACTCCCGACGATTCGGCTGCAGCGTCATGGGACGCGGCAGCCAGAGATCTACGCAAATGAGACGGAGCATCAAACCGCGCCGCCCGACTCTGCACCAGGTCCTGCAGTGCGGATAGACGCTCCAGTTCCTGTCGCAACGCGGCCGATTTCTCGATCTCAGACTCCACTTCAATGGTCGAGGCGACATCGAGCTCGCCGTCGATATATGCGTTCAATAGGATGCGAGTGTTCTCGGGTGTCATTTCTCGTCTCTCCCAGCTGATGATGACTGCACAAGGATGCGTCGAAGCTCGGCCCGGGCTCGCGCTAGGCGCGACATCACAGTGCCCACCGGCGCGGCGACGATAGTGGCAATTTCTTTATACGAAAGTCCCTCCATCTCACGTAAAACCATCACCTCCCGAAATGCCGCTGGTATCGTGGCGATCGCATCATTGAGCTGAACAGCGGCCGTCCGACGAAGCGCCAGCGTCTCAGGATCCTCAGCAGGTCCTGAGTGGAAAGCCGGTATGGCGAGTTCCTCCAGCTCTTCCGCCGCCATGGCTGACGTTTCGCTTCGTCGATTCGTCTGCAGCCAGGTGAAACAGGTGTTGCGAACAATTTTGAGTAGCCACGAACGCGCATCGCCGCCTCGGAACCCGTCGAAATACATAAAGGCACGGAGCATCGTCTCTTGCACCACGTCTTTGGCATCGTCGTCATTGCCGGTAAGCCAGCGGGCTAAGTTGTACGCGGCATCCAGATGCGGCGAGACGGTGCTCTCGAAACGAGCTCTCTTGCTGTCTGAAGCCGACACAAACCCCCATTTATCTAAGACTGATCCAAAGCCGATATTATTCCCGAAATTCCACCATGGAATAAAATACCGCCGCCGCCAGTCTCTCCAGTAGCTTCTGCAGGTCAATAAACACGAGAGGTGAATAACATGACACGGAAAACCACCATTGAACATTTGCGATTCACGCGCAACGGCTACTGGTTTACGCTTGCGTTTCTGGCAGCCGTGCTAATCTTTGTAACAGCCGCGGACGCTGCCGGGACTAAAGCTTACGTCGGCAACTTCAAGGACAATACCATCAGCGTCATCGATCTGGATTCGAAGCGCGTCGCGGCAACCATTTCGATTCCGCCCGGTCCCCACGGTATGGTCATCACACCGGATAATCGCTGGCTGTACGTTGCCAGTGACGGAGCGTCAACCGTCAGTGTCATCGATACCGCGACGGATAAACTGGTCGAGAATATCGAAGTCGGCAAGAATCCTCACGGAGTTGCCGTCACCCGCGACGGTAAATATGTCCTGGTCGGCGTGTATGACACAGATTCGGTCTCATTCATCGACACTGCTACCCGGAAAGTAATCGGCAGCGTTTCGGTGGGAAAACCGCACAACATCGCCGTTCATCCAAACGGGCGCGTTGCTTATGTGGGCTCGCAAACACCGGGGAAATTCTCACTAGCCGTTGTCGATCTCACGGCGCGACGACTGAGCGATACCATCGCTCTCGAAAAGACTCCTCGCGGACTCGAGTTCGACCCGAACGGAAACCGCTTATATATCACCCAGGCTGGAAGCGAATCGGTGGTTGTCTTCGACCCGGTCGGGAACAGCATCGTCGGGGAAATTCCGGTAGGTGTCTCGCCGCACTACGCCAACTTCACGCCCGACGGAAAGCGCGGCCTTGCCGCAGTTCAGGGGCCAAGTCTCCTCGCCGTCTTCGATACTCAGAGCAACACCGTGGAAAAGTCGATCAAGGTCGGGACGCGGCCGCACTGGGTAGCCGGCGGTCCGGATAGCAGGACCGCGCTGACCGCCAACGAAGATTCCAACGATGTCTCGATTGTCGACTTGGAGACCGGCTCGGTTACGAACATCCGTGTCGGCAACGCACCGCGGAAGATCGTGGTGCAAACAGCCGCAGCGCAGCAACGATCTTCGAGTCGACGCATCACGATCAACGGATTTGCGTTTGTGCCATCGCTAGTCGAACTGAGTCCCGGCGAGACGGTGACCTGGATGAACGATGACGGCGCGCCGCACAGCATATCCGTGAAGGATCGCGCGGCTTCGGAGACTCTAATACCGGGATCCAGCTACAGCACAAACTTTGATCATCCCGGCGATTATGAATATCTCTGTTCGATCCACCCATACATGATGGGTAAAATAAACGTGACGGAACGCCGCGCCGCGTTCGTCACTCGATGAAATCCGCGAGGAAGCTGCAGGAGTTCTGCTGCTATTCGGAATAACGAGTAGAGGTTGCCGAGTGGTCGCCAGGTCGGGCCCTTGACGTCCAGGTTTCGAAGGTCCCAACGAGAACTATGTCCAAGTAGTCAACAGCGGTCCACTCTCAGCATGTGAAAATGTAATCGCTGGAACCGATTGCCGCCTAGCGGCCGCGCCTAACCGCAGGTCGCGTGAGCAAGGCTGCGCGCCTTAAGCGACGACGCCGCGATCCAAGCAGCAAGGTGAACTTAAGAGCGCCTGCGCGGTATGAGCGAGCGGCGTCCACCGGTAGCAACCGCCCTTCAAGCGCTTTTATGAACCGCAGAATTCTCTAAACGTCTAGTACAGCTTGGTGGAAAAACCTTCTTGCAGGCTGCTCAAAAAGATCCAGAGGCGAGGCGCGCGAAAAATCGACGAGCGGAGGCGTACATCCGCAGTACGTTGAGGCGAGACGATTGAGCGCAACGAAGCATATGGGTCTTTTTCAGCAGACTGCGCCCGCGCGAGGATTACGCGGCGACGATTTCGCGCTGTGCGACCTTGGCGAGCCGCGACATCATCGCCGCGGCATTGCTGCGCAAGATCTTCTCGCGTGCTTCCTCGCCGATCTGCGCTTCCGCAAGCGCCTTGCTGGTCCACTCGCAGCCAAATTCCGTTCCGTCGGTGCCGCACACGATGCGCTCAGCGCCGTACAAGCGCACCGCGGCCTCGATGGCGCCGGGGCCGAACGAGTTGCAATCCACGAAAACTTTTGCGCGGCGGAAGCGCGACGACGGCAGTTCCTCGTTAGGGGTATCCAGCAGGGAGCGGTGATCCATGCGCTCGATCTCGTAAGGAATATTGCCGCCGAGATTGTGAACGAGGACCGTCGCATCGGGGTACGGCGCGAGGTAATCGGTGAGGCACAGGGTCACCATCACCGAGGACAGGCTCGCTTGCATATCGAGCGTGCCGTTACGGCGGCGCGCATTATCGGTGTCGCCGGATACTTTGGGAAACGTATCGCCAGGCCGCGGCCCGTGGTGAATGAACACGACCGCACGGTGCCGGTTCGCCACCTCCAACAACGGGCGCATGTTCTCGGCGTCTTTCTTGGTGAGAAACCCGTTTCCCGGCACTTGCGCGCCGACGACACCCGGCAGCGCCAGCGCGCGCTCGAACTCGGCGGCGGCGCCGGACATATCCACAAGCGGCAGGGCGGCAAACGCATTGAAGCACCCTTCGTTTTTCTGGCAAAGCCCCGATAGCGCATCGTTGACCATCCTGCACAGCGGCAGCGAAACCTCGACCGGCTGCGACTCGATCCAGCAGAACGCACCGAGCAGCGACAGCACGCTGGTGTTCACGCCCTGGCGATCCATCCTTGCGAGATGGAATTCCACGTCATCAAACGCCTTGGATACCGGTTCCTCACCGATCCGGCTTTTCACCACTTCTACGCCGTCCTGATTGCGCACGATGCGCGGTTCCTTGGTGCGGGCGCGCAGGGCGTCGATCAGCTCGGCGGGCCTCCAATGGGCATGCATGTCGATCATGGCAGTCTCCTTAATTTATCGTCCAACGGATTAATCGGGAAAGTCGCCGTATGCGCGACATTGGTTGCAAGCTATCGGGCAATCTATTCCAACCGCCACGGCGAAACAAGCGCTTTCCCGCAGCGCGCGTCCATCCGCAAATCGCCTGGGCCAAGCTGCGCGACGGCGTGGCGATCGCGAGCAAGAGGTAGTGGAGTTGAATTCGAAACTTCGAGGAACTGACAACATGAGCAATTAAAAAACGTCAAGATTCAAGAGTAGACCCATCTCTGCCGCGGAGAGGCTGTGAAAAACCGACTATATATATACAGCGATATACAGTGGTCAAAAACTAATGATTTCAGCCGACGATCTAGCCAGCTAAGCCAGGCTAACCGGCGTCTCTCGTGTTCACAGATAGCTAAAAGGCCGGGCGTTTCAACTTAACGTCCGGCCTTTTAGTTTCAACTGCTAATAATAATCGCTAAAACCGAGAGTTGGCCCAATCGCGCACGTAGTTCCAAAGATTTCGCGGAACGTTCGTGTAAGGGCCAGTTCCATGGTAGTCTGCGCATGCATTGCAGTTGCCAAGCCCGTGGGTCGCGCCTTCCACTACCACAAACTGCTTATCCTTACTGGCCGAGCTTTCATAGATGTATTCACCGTCACGAATGAAGTAATGCCCCTGCATCGCCATTACCAAGGTTGGCACGGAAATATTCGCGACCGCGCACGGTGTGGAGTTGTTAGTGCTACACCAATCGATCCTGCTCTCATCCAGCGATGCTTGGATCGGATGGCATTGGCGGTCAAGAACGACGTGAGCGATAAATCTTCAAACTCGTTTTCATCTTGATCATCCTCCCTGATCTCTGGCTGAGGAACTCGCACCGTGTGAATGATCTGCGGAGGAACAGAGAGGGTCCCCGTGCTGTCTTGTAGAAGTCTGGTCGGGTTCAGGGTGCAGCACTGAACCTCCGTGCTAAGTTGCACCAGCCGCGCGTTGGCGCGAAAGATGGGAAACGGGTGCTGAGTCAGGTCATTAGGATTAGGCGTCTCAATCAACCCAAGTCCTATCTTCTTCCTGAGTAGCAGAGCTTCTTCAATCAGACCGTTCATGCGTCTCGACTGCCCCTGAGCGTATTTATCGACAAAATGATCCGAGTAGGTCGAATCGCCATCCGGTTCGTGGTCTGGCGGGAGGCCGTTGTACCCGTGTGCCGGGTCGAAAGGATCGAGCGTTTTATTGGTCGCAGGACCGAAGGGTTGGTCCTCATTGACTACGGAGGCATTAAGCGAACGCAGCTGATTAACCCCGATGCCCGGATGCGCATCAACGTAAACGATTCCAGCGGCCCTGTCTGTGGGCAAAAATTCAGCTCCCGTAAACGGGCATTCGGTAATCTTGTTACGCCCCTGGCAATACGATGGGCCGTTTTCCGCTAGGGCCTGAAAATAGGACGTGGTGGGACCGCCGCCGCTATGGCCGATTAAAATGACGCGGGTGTGCCCTTTCACGTTCTTCAGGAATCGTATTCCGTTCCGGACATCGAGAGCGATTAGCTCGAAGTTTACGGCGGCTTCGCTGTTGCCGAACCTAGTTCGGATGCCGAGAGTGCCGAAGCCCCGATCTGCCAAATTCGTGCTTGACGCGTGGTTCCGATAGTCCGAGGTCCGATGGATCGCAAGGAATGCGATGTGGGACACAGGCCCGACCGCCGGGGCACGATAGCGGCCGAGCGCGCCGTCGCCTAAGACAACCTCCTCTGTGATTAGTTGAGCGACCGCTTGCGGTATCCCGACGCTCAACATAACCAGGAAAGAAGCAACTTAGAGATCGACAATATTCGCCATTTGGCCATGATGATCTCCCTCATGGGTCAGCAATCTCTTCTACACCGCGACGCCTATTTTTGCATTCAGCCCAAATACCGATTAGCTGGTGTTTTACGTGAGTTCCTTTCGTTACTGGAATTCCGCATTTTGATCTTTCATTCCTTCTACTCTCCTTTTTGAACTACCGAGGCACTCGCTACAATTTGGCCTAATTATCCAGAGTTCTCCGAGCGCAGTGGTTCTCCTACGCTACTCCGAGATCACCCGAACCGGCGCATTCGCGGAGTCAATCGCTGGCGTGTCACGGAAACCGATCGGTAGAGGCTGCTCGCCCAACATATGGGCAACCAGTACTTCGCGGACGTTTTCCAAGTCTAGCCCCGCATCCGTTGCCTGCTTGGCCACTTCGGCCAGAACGCGATCGACGTCTTGCATCATCTTCCATTGCTTGAACAGATCGGCTTTTTTGATGCCCATGGCCTCGCCGACCAGTTCTAGAAAGTTGACGACCTTGAACGGCGAAGTGCTTTCGTGAGCGCATAGTTCGCGATGACAGGCATGGTAGATTCCCACGAGGTAGTCGACGCCGGCGGCTGTCGCGGCATCGAGCTCACGGGCGTGAAGTTCGCGTTTGTACGCCGGCACGGGCGCAAGCGAGTTGCACATATAGCCGACCCGAGGTTGTTCAAGGTCGACCAGTTCCAAACCGGGGATTGCCGTGAGAATTTTAATGGCGCCTTCGGTCACGCCGGCCACGCCCGGATGCTCATGCAATGCGATCCGCTTGTTGATCGAATGGATGAAGTGGGGGCGGAGCAATTCGATGCGTGCTGCGATGTACGGCACGACGTGCTCAAGATTGAAGCTTGCGTCGGTGCTCGGCATGACGATCTCGCTTAGTTGGATGTTGCAGGTCGGGCACCACGTGAGCACGCGTGGAGCGCCGGTGCCGGCGAACCCGGCCACCGTATTGCCGCCAATTCGTCCGGATGTTTTGGTGTCGCCGGCGCGGTACTGAATCACGCCGCAACAATAGGCCGGGCCTGCAAAGACTTTGTAGCGCGTGCCGAGACGAGCCAGGACTTCGAGACACAAAAGCGCGATGTGAGGGGTCTTGAGAACGTTGCAACCGAGATACATGACGATATCCGGGCGGGCTCGGAGTCGCCGTCGGGCGCTCGCGTGAGGCCAGCGAGCAGATCGGCGGGAAGCTGAAGACGTGAGAGCACTTTCACTGCTGTGGACATTTTTTTAAATCCGGCGCGACCGGTGGCGCGCCGTTCGTCCGCTTGCCGCCGCTCGTTGAGCCTGAGACGGGTCGCTGCCAGCATGAAACGTGGGTTAATGCCGTCGTCGCAGGCGGAAATACAACGGCCGGAGCCGGTGCATGCGTTTGCCCAACGCGCGCCGCGGCTTGATCGATCACCCCCGCCGCGCAGGATATCCAGCACATCGCCGACGATCGCGGCGGGCTCGCTGGTATCAATCCCCGCAGGTCCCGCGGTCGGGCAGACCTCGACGCATTTTCCACAACGGGTGCAGCGGTCAAGGATGTCGCTCACCCTTGCTTCGATTGTGGCGACGAACGCATCAGCGTGATCCGTCATAGTTTCTCCCTTTGCCAGGCCGCGAATCACCGGCTGTCATCCGCATCCTGCAACGTTGCCAACACTCGATCTCAGGAGTCCTTATCGCGTGACCAATTTCTATACTAAAATCCCGCCAGTGTCGCCACCTGTAAATTCCGACGCCATACCCGAAATCACGCTTATCATCCTAGTTGCTGCGTATAGACGCTTTCTCCCAGCGAAGAAAGCCCTCCCGACGGGTGAGTCGTGCTGTGACACACAAGATCATCAAGCTTGCTAAATCTGCTTGAGTCTGCGGGCGCACCGATGCATCTGCCGGCCAGTGTTCCCGCACCGTTCTTTGGAAAAGGTGAAGAGAGATCCCAAGGTCACGTATGATTTGAATTACTGGTTCGAGGAGATCTTATAGTTGATATTTTCGGACTTTCGGAATAGTTCCAAACCATGAAACTCACCAATGTTTTTATTTTGCTTGTCTCTGTTTTCGCAAATTCAGTCGGCGTTCGTGACTTGCATGCACAAGCGGAACGTCTTCGCGTGGCGATGGCGTCGATCAGTACGAGCCAAGTAAATCTCTGGGTGCCCCGGGACATCGGTTTGTTTAAAAAACATGGTCTCGATGTCGATCTCGTGTTGATCAGCGGCGCGCCGATCGTCAACGCCGCGCTTTTGTCCGGCGAAGTCGCCATTGCCCAGGGAGGTCCGGCGCCGTCGATCCAAACCAATCTCAAAGGCGCTGGCACCTATATCATTCTAGGTAATACCAATAGATTTCCCTACCAACTGGTGGCAACGCCCAATACAAAAGACATCACGTATTTGAAAGGCAGGCGCTTTGCGATCGCGCGGCTCGGGGCCGCCGATCACACCGCGGTTCTGTTCGTGTTGCCGAGGCTTGGTCTGCAGCCGGAAAAGGACTTGAGTCTGATCGCGGTGGGCGCCGTGCCGAGCCGTTTCGCGGCATTGGTCAACGGCGCCGTCGCGGCAACTCTGTTGATACCGCCTGAAACCAGCAAAGCGAGGGAATTGGGATTTCGTGTCCTGTCGAACTTCATGGATATCGATGTCGAATTCCAGCAAAACGCCATTTATACCACCCGAACTTTTATCAACCAGAAAGCAGACGCGCTGCGGCGTTTCGTCATGGCTTATTCGGAAGGCATTCACTACATCCATACCAATCCAAAAGGCACGCAGCAGATCATGAAGAAATATTTAAAAGGCGACGACAAATCGATCGAAGAGGCATATCGGGAAGTCGTGCTCAAAGCCGCACCGAAAATCCCCTATCCGACAAAGAGCGGACTTCAGACGCTAATGAATTTCATGACGGCAAGCACCCCAGAGGTTGCCAATGCGAAACCTGAACAATTTATCGAGACGCGCTTTATCAAAGAGCTTGAAGACAGCGGGTTCTACTCGCGACTGTACCGGTAAGGATCGGATGTAGTACAATTCACCGGTACAAGTAGGGGTTGCAGGTGAGGCATGAGTTATTGCCTATGGCGCGAATTGATTATTGCGACTCATCCAGGATTTCGTCGACGCGTATATCCCAATATCCATGACGCGGCTCGTCTCGTATACCCGTAGAGTAGAGAACGGGGCAGCATCATTTAGGTAAATCTCGGCTGTAGCCTTCGTTTTCCGACCGGTGCCCGGCAAGCAATCACTTTAATTTGACTGCTCACTGGATCAGGGCGACAGCTCGCTGCCGAAAAAAGGGTGTATAAATTTCCTCTAGATCTTTCCTGAACAGGTTGTGTCATCGGATCCTGGCACTGGCGCTGGCAGGAACGGCGATCGGTTGCAGCGGCTGTTCGACCATTTTAGCCGTGCGCGAACAGCAACGGCGCGCCGACCGGAACGCTGTCATCAGTGGGACGGTGACGACCGATCATGAATCGCGGGGTCCTCTCATCGTTGGGATCCTGGCCCAGGGCAAGTCGGGTCCGTTCCTCCTCGACCACTTCGTGACGGAGAAGCCAGGCCCTTGGATCTTTGCCGTAGAGCCCGGGACGTACTGGCTCGGGGCGTTCGAGGACATCGATGGCGACGGTCGCTACAACGAAGAACCGGCCCTTCGTCCCGACCCGAACCAGGCTATTGCGCTCGCAAGCGGTCAGAAGCTGGAGGGGATTGAGCTGCGTATTCCGTTGCAGGGGCGCTTCACCCGCGAAAAGTTTGCCCTAAGCGACCTCCAGGCCCGCGATACCACCGACCAGCACCGCGTCAGTGTGTTTGCCCTAAGTGTGGCCGGTGAGGTGACGACCCTTGCCGACCCCCGCTTCAGCCGCGAGGTTGCCACGAAGGGTATGTGGCAGTTCTACGACTTCCTGCTCGATACCCGACCCGGCATCTACTTCCTTCAAGCGTACGATCCGAAAAAAATCCCGGTGCTCTTCGTTCACGGAATCGCCGGGACACCGCTAGAATTCGCTCCGCTGATCGATAGGCTGGATCGCACGCGCTTCCAGCCTTGGGTCTTCTACTATCCTTCCGGAGCCCGCTTGGATAATCTAGCTGCTCTGCTCACCCAACTCTTCGTTCGGCTTCGCGTGCAGTACGGCTTCGACCGGGCGGCGGTCGTTGCGCACAGCATGGGCGGGCTCGTGACACGCGGGTTCTTGCTACAAGACTACGAGACCAACGCAGCCGATGTCGTACGCACCTACGTGACGATCTCGTCGCCCATGGGCGGTATGGCCTCGGCCGGCAAAGGCGTGGAGGTGTCCCCGATCGTCGTTCGTTCGTGGTACGGGCTGGCGCCCGGTAGCGAGTATCTCGACGGACTCTTCTACGAGGATCCGGCCGCAAAGACCAAACGCCGACGCCTGCCCAAGACCATGACATATCACCTGCTGTTCGGATTTCGCGGCTCGGGGCCCAACGACGGGATCGTCGCGTTGTCGAGCCAGCTTCGACAAGAGGCGCAAGAGGAAGCTCGCACGGAGCGTGGCTTCGACGAAACACACACGAGCATCCTGCAAAGCGCCGCCGTTGCCGATTACTTGAACGAAGCCCTTAAAGCGCTGCGCTGATTTCTCCCGCCAAGGTGCAAAGGCGCTAAGTTTATATCCAATCCGCAGCAGTGCTCCGACCGCCTTTTACCATAATGACTCGTTCCCTGCATTGAGCCGCATAGAGTAGCGACGATGAATATTCTTGCAGCATAGCTTGGCCAAGAGCAATCGTCCTCACTGCTTGCTTATGCGGCCGAACTCCCGCACCAAAAATCCCAATTAGCTAAATCACAGCCGTGCCAGATAGCCGAAAGAAGCGCATCCGGCAGCAGCTGGATCGAGAACAGTCTCGGTTGTGGCGCTTATGTGTTAGTCCACTCCGACGTAACCGAACATGGCGTCATTAAAATGACCGCGCATGTTGCAAATGACCAGGTACGTGCCAGGCTCTCAGAACGATACCGATTCCTTCGTGCATTGGAAGGATCGGTCTAACTGGCAAAGCGGCGGGAGATCCTCCGGCCGGCTCAACTCCTAAATAGAATTGGTCAATCGCGTCGTTGATAAAACAACGGACCACTTCCGAGGACGACATCATCGTCTGTTTTGCCAGGTTTATAGATGACGATTTGGTGAAACCCTGCCACGAGAAAATGCGCGACACCATCTTGTTTCAATTTGATCTTGGTCCAATATGGGGTTCGATACCGGATGCGGCATGCGAGTTCGAATTCTGATTCTAATTGGTGGTATCCGGACGCGAGATGAGCGGTAGTGGGAGAGATACGAAATGTCGGACTGACAAAGTTATCAGAAGAACGCCGGGCTCGGCTAATGGTGACCCCGGATCACCCGCTAAACCGGACGGTCGGCGCTCGAATCGGATGTGCGCATTCCCCGTAAAGTTTTCAAAAACGGGCTGAGTTTCTCACATTATCGCTTCCGGTGTAGTACTCTCAGTCAGAGCTTGACAACGCTCCGCGTCTCGAAGCTAGACGAGGCTGCTACCGGGCGGGCTATGATGATCGCGGCAGCGCCGGGCCTATCACAGAAGAAAGCCGGAACCGAACGGGCGCTTTCCGAAAGCATGTGCTGGTCTGTACCGCTACCGATACGGCTTCTGCCGTGAGAATCTTCTTGGGAGTTTTCGCGAGGAGACGTGGGCAATTCCAGCGCTATTCCGTATCCACACCTCTGCGCAAGGTGAGGATTACTTATCGCCCTATATACTTGTGCGATCTCGGGAAATCCGGATTAATCAATCGATTCATCCTAAAAGGAGAAAACATGATTGAACCATATAACGTCGCGTGCATTCAGACGAGCATACGACAGGTGCGGGATCCTGCAACTAGGGATGAAACGATACGTGAGAATTTGTATCGCAGCATCTCGCTGATGGAATACGCCTCGATTCGCTTCGGTCAGCCGAAGCTGGTCGTGTTGCCTGAATTCTATCTTACAGGCGCGGATCATCTGCACCGCACCATCGAGCAATGGACCAAGGTGGGCGTTCGCATTCCCGGTCCCGAGACCGACGCTCTAGGTAAGGCGGCGCAACAGTTTAAGATGTACATCGCCGGCGGCACCATGGAATACGACCCTGAATGGCCCAACCGCTGGTTCAACAGCGCTTTCATTATCGGGCCCAGCGGTGACGTGATCCTGCGGTATCGGAAGCACAACGGCGCCGACGTTCAAGGCCATACGACCTACTCTACGCCGTCCGGATGCCACGCCGACTACGTGGGAAAGTACGGCGAGGACGGTCTGTTCCCGGTAGTGGATACGCCCATCGGCAAGCTCGGCTGTCTTCTCTGTTACGACATGAATTTTCCCGAGGTAGCGCGCGCGCTGGCGCTTAAAGGCGCTGAAGTTTTGATTTATCCCACGGGCGAGCCTTATGGACCGCACCGTGATGCCTGGGAGTGTTCGCGCCGGACTCGCGCTTACGAAAATTGTGCCTATATCATCTCGGTTAATCATGGAGCCTATGTGGGTCCGGTCGGGGACAAAGATTTCGCCGATTCGCCGTATCCGATATTTCAAGAACGGCGGGAAGGAGAGATTTCGCCTGTATTTCGTTCGCACGGCCACTCGGAGATTGTGAGTTTCGAGGGACGCGTTGTCACTGTAGTGAACGGGCCGGGGGAGGGAGTCGCTCAGGCGACAATCGATATCGAGGCGCTGCGCGAGCGCCGCGCTCAAGTGAAGCTCAACATTCTGGCCCAGCTTCGATCATCGCTCTATGCGGAGACGTACGATAGTATCGACGCGTTTCCGTTAGATCACTGGCGGAACAAACCGATTCAAAATCGTCGCGAAGGCGCCGATGCGACAAAATCGGTGATTGAGCGTTTTCTGGCCGAGAAGGTTTATGTCTCTCCGCAGAGCGATTCGACGGCTTGAGAGGAGCGTCCATGCGAGATTCTAGTTATGTCATGAGTTGTCTTCAATGCGAAATTTTTGTGATCCAAGATCCTGCCGACAAAGATGAACTTCTTAAGAGAAACCTCGACCGGAGTTTGGAGTTAGCCGCCTATGCGGCGGCTACGGAGCAAAGCCGTCTCTTCATTTTGCCGGAGGGCTGGCTTCAAGGCTTCGTGCCGAATCGCGCCGTCGCCGATTGGCTGAAGGTGTGCATCCAGATCCCAGGGCCTGAAACGGATAAACTGGGTGATTTCTGTCGGCAACACGGCGTCTACATCGCAGGTGCCGCTTTCGAGCAAAGCGACGCATGGCCGGATCGTTTCTTCAACACGGCTTTTATCCTCGGGCCGTCAGGCAACGTCGAGCTCAAATATCGACAACTCAACCCGGAGACTCTCAATGGATTGTTACCGGTGACCAGTCCAGCGGATGTGCTGAATGAATACGTGCGTAGAGACGGGGAAGTGCCACTTTTTCCCGTGCTCGACACGCCGCTTGGCCGCTTGGCATGCCTGGTAGGCAACGATGTTAATTTTTTTGAACATACGCGCAGCCTGGTGCTGCGTGGGGCGGAGGTCGTGCTTCATCTCACCGCAGAAACGACGGCTGCGGCATTTCCTGTATGGGAAGAAATGCGGCGAGCACGAGCCTATGAGAACGTCGCCTACTTTGCATCGGTAAACAACGGCGGTGTGCTGGGTAGCGGCGCCCCACGTGTGCGCTCGCGCGGCCACAGTGAAATCATCGATTATGAGGGAAAGGCTTTGGCGACGGTCGACTCAGCCGGCGAATCGGCAATACATGCGACGATATCTTTGCAGCGCCTGCGCCATCGTCGGCTGCAGGTTCGCATGAATTTCCCGGCGCAGTCAAAAATTAAAATGTATGGACCGACCTACCGCAAAGCTGATCGCATTCCGAACAATGCCTGGACTGCCCGACCAATAATGTCTGCTGGCGAAGGGCCACAGCTGGTTCAGAAAGTCGTAGAGAAGATCTCTGCTTCCAAGCCATAGCATCGACTTTGTTCAAACACGATTGGAAAGGTGATTTCGAGCGAAGGCATTTGCGGCATTGTCATCGGTGGTCGGGGTGAAGAGGGTAATTATGCGTATACCGATGTTGACAATTCTGGTGTGGATTTTCTCTGTCGCGTCCACCTCGGCCCAGCTGACGAAAGTCAACGTGGCTTACGGAGGCGCAGGGGGAGATCCGCTGCCGGTTCTTGTGGCGAAGGAAGCGCGGCTATTTGAAAAGAACGGACTCGACGCAAGCCTCATCTACTTCACCGGCGGAACCACAAGCGTGCTCGCTTTGATTTCCGGCGACGTTCAGATCGGACAGGTTGCCGGACCGTCAGTCGTGAACAGTGCAATCGGCGGGTCTGACTTGATCATGGTCGCCGGTGGAATCACCTCTCTCAGCTATTGGATCATGGGTCGCTCCGACGTCAAAAGCCCGGAGCAACTCAGAGGCGGATCGGTCGCCATCAGCCGTTTTGGCTCAGCTACTGACTTTATCGCCCGCTTCGCTTTACCCAAGTTGGGCTTGACCCCGGGACGGGACGTCGCCATCGTCCAGATTGGCGATAGTCCTGCTCGGTTGGGCTCCCTGTTGAACGGCAGGGTCCATGGTGCCGTGCTTGGCTCCCTACCCGGCACCATAGCCCAGAAAAAAGGCATGAACATCCTGGCCGATGTGGCTAAGATGGGACTCGTGATCCAACACACGGGAGTCGCTACTACGCGGAAGACGATCAGAGAAAATCGCGAGCTCGTGAGAAGATACGTTAAGACTCAGGTCGACGCCGTCCACCGCATTTGGACGGATCGAGAAGGGACCCTGAATGCCTTCTTAAGGCACGCGGGAAGCGGCCTAGACCGCGACCTTCTGGAAAAAATTCGCGACGGTCTCCTAAACGAAGCCATGCTTTCCAAAAAGCAGTACCCCTCGATAGAGGGAATTAAAACGATTCTGGCTTCCATGACCGAGACCGATCCACGGGCGCGCTCAGCCAAGCCGGAAGACTTCGTAGACATGAGTTTCATCCGCGAGTTGGACCAGAGTGGCTACATTGATCGTTTGTACACTACTCATTCGAAATGAAGCAGTTCTTTCTGCGCTCTTTCATCTCTCCCGGTTCGCATTCCTCTAAGCTTAAGGAACAACTGATAACTAGCGCACCAAACGTTGAGATTCGAGTTCAACCGGTGGGAGAACCGTAGTGAAAAAAATTATTTGGACGATTACGGTCCTTTTGTCTTTGATCATGGATACAACAGCCAGCTTCGCGGATCGTTATACAATTCACACATCGGGACTTAACAGCAGCGTCTACGTCAACATGCTCTACTTCGCCAATCTAGTGAACCGCTATGCAACAGATTTTACTTTGATCACTCTCCCCTCCGAGGGCGGACCGACGAATATGATTTCGGTGGACGACGGAACGGCATCCTTCGGAACGACAACGGCCGAGTCCGTTAAGGCCGCTTATGAAGGATCCGGCGATTTCCTGGGCAAGCCGCAAAAAAAAATTCGGCACGTGGCCAGCTTTGGTTTTAGCCTCATGTTCGTCTACACGAATCCCGATTCGCCGATTCACCAGATATCCCAGCTTAAGGGAAAGAACATCGTCTATGGCGGAGGAACCGGCTCAGCTCTTCTGGGAAGACAAATTCTTGAGGTCTACGGTTTGACCAACGACGTCAGGGCAGAGAGGGGCGATACGGAGAAAGCACGAGCAGCTCTCGCACGAAAGGAAATTGACGCGGTATTTACCATCGCCCGACTCCCGGTCCCGGCCTACACAGACATGATCAACAAGAATGCACTGAAGTTGCTACCGATAGAGCCGGATAAGATCAAGGCTTTGCAGAAGGAGTCGCCGCTTTATACCGAAGTTGATATCCGGGACTTCTATCCGAAGTATCACACTTCTACCAAGGCAGTAGGTCTTCCCGGTCCATTGGTAACGAGAGATGACATGAGTGATGCGGTCGTTTATCAAATGCTAAAGATCGTCTACTCCAGGATGGACGAGCTTCAGAAGATGAACGAGGGGTTTAAAGGTGATTCAGCCGGAACAGGCTTGCGAGGCCTAGCAATCCCACTGCATTCGGGGTCAGAAAGATTTTTTAAGGAACATGGAATCATCAAATGAGCGTAGCTACCCCGCCCAAGATCCTTGCCTAGTCGCGTGATGTCTTCCGTGTTGACCAGTCAACGGCGCGTCACTTGATCTACTACCGGATTGCAGGTACCGGATCCCCCCCGGGATCTGCGCACTTTCTCGGGCTTCAGTATCCGCTTATCTGCCCATGACCCCGCGATACGCCGCTTCGATATTGTTGCCCAAGCGATCCTTGCCTTCCCAATCCTCGGTGCCGGGGATTTTTAACTCTTTTTTAATTTCGTCGAGCGATTTTCCTTGTTTGACCATCTGGGCTACCCCGTCCATGAGCTTGTTGTAATAACTTTCCATGTCGTCGAGAATCTTGACCGTCCCCGGATCGCCATGGCCGGGAATCACAACTTCAGGATTGAGGGCTTTCATCATTTTGATCGCGCTCAAGGTGTCCGGAATGCTGACAAACGCTCGATGATTGCCGAAGCGTTTCACTCCAACCGAAGCCGCCGTAAACAGCACGCGTTCCTGAGGCAGCCAGATCGCCGTGTCTGCTTCGCTATGGACGTTCTTCAGATAGTAGAGTTCCAACGCGCGCTCGCCAACTTTGAGCGACAATCTATCCCGGTATTCGATTTGCGGCGTAACCAGGCGAAAGCCGTTGAAGGCCGCGCGCATCTCGGGCGACGTCGACATCAATTTCTCGATACGTGCCGGGCTAAACGACTCGGAGGCTTTCATCGAATCGGTCGACCCGGCATGGCCGATCACTAGAGCCGGAGGCGAGAAAACAAAATCGCCCATGGCGTGGTCGGGGTGTGGCTCGGTATGGATGATGTAGCGCACCGGCTGGGATGTCAGTTTCTTCACAGCCGCCATCACCACGTGGGAATCTTTCGGACTCTGCCCCGTGTCGATCAACACGACGCCGTCTTGGCTCAAAACGATCGTGGAATTGGCTTCGTTGAGCACCGCGGCGTACACGTAGATACCTTCCTTGACCTTCTTAAACTGCGCGCCGAGATCCTGCGCGACAGCAGCGGTCAGTGAAAATAAATAAACAAGCAGGATCGAACAGGCAAAAATCTTGGTTTTCATCCGATTCTCCTTTCTGTTTCGGTTCTAACCACCTTTGACGACTTTGTACGCGGCTTCCACATTAGTCGGGAAGCGCTCCTTGGTCGCCCAATGGTCGTACTCGGGCATCTTTAGCTCCTTTTTGATTTCGTCGAGCGATTTGCCTTCCTTAACCATTTGGCCGACGCGCTCTACCAGCAGCGCGTAATATTTCTCGGTATCGTCAAAGATTTTCACCGTTCCCGGTGTTCCATGTCCGGGCACGACGATTTCAGGATTCAATGCCTTCATCATCTTCGATGCGGCCAATATGTCGGGAATGGTCACGAACGGACGAAGAATATTGAATTGATCGACGACGATTCCCGATGCCGAAAAGAGCACGCGCTCTTTGGGCAGCCACACGGCGCTGTCTGCCTCGCTGTGAACGCCCTTCAAGTACAGCAGCTCGAATGTCCGTTCGCCGAGATTCAAAGTCATCTTTCCTCGGTACTCGATCTGCGGCGGCACGAACCGATAGCCTTCCAGCGCTTTGCGCATCTCAGGCGCGACTCCGGCGAGTTTTTCGATACGACCTGGCGTTTCTTTTTCGCGATTGATCATGGATTCGGTAGCGCCTTCGTGCGCGATCACGGTCGCGGGCGGAGAAAATACAAAATGGCCGGTCGTATGGTCCGGATGAGGTTCTGTGTCGATTAAAAACCGAATCGGCAGCGTGCTTATTTTTTTCACCGCATCGAGGATCCGCAGCGAATCGGTAGGATTGTGACCGCTATCGATCAGCACTACGCCTTCCTGAGTGACTACGATGCCGCAATTGGAGTTGAAGTTGTTCCCCACATAGACGTAGATGCCTTCTTTGATCTTTTTGATATTGGGCGGCAGCTCCTGGCTATAGGCGAGAGCAGCCAATGCGATAGAGAGGAACGCGGCGATGACCACCGTGGGCTTCGGCTTCATACTATTCCTCCTCAGGCGAGAGTATGTGCAGCCGACGCTAATAAGAAAGCGAACTCTATGTCAATCGGCTGTTGGACTGATACAACGCGAAAATTTTGCTCGGACGAAAGAAGCAGTAAGGTCAGCAAAGTCACTCATGAAAGCTTCTCAGCTCTCTTAGATAAACTTCTAGCTCGACCTTAGTTTCTTCGACCGGCGAAGTCTTCCTGTACGGATCGCTGTTTGCTAGCCTTTAATTAAATAGGAAGGAGATTGCTTGAAGCAGCGAATCGTTACCGCCGTGAGTGTCGCCGCGCTTTTATTCGTTCTCTCGATCGCGGCGGCGCAGGAGCGCGGCCGCCAAGTAACGGTGCCTGCCTCGCAGGTCGTAGACGGCGACTACTTTGCACTTGGCCAAACGGTAGAGATCTCCGGGACTATCAACGGTGATCTTTACGCATCGGGCGGTCAAATCGCTATCGACGGACGTGTCAACGGCGATGTTCTCGTCGCCGGCGGCAGAGTCAGTTTATCTGGAACCGTTTCTCAGGACGTGCGGGCTGCCGGCGGCCAGGTATCGATTACCGGCAACGTCGGCAGAAACTTGACCGTTGCTGGAGGGAACGTGGAGATCGCTCCATCGGCAGTCGTCCGCGGCGCTGTCGTTGCAGCAGGCGGCAGCGTCGACTTGGCGGCACCTGTAGGCAGCGCGGCAAAGATCGCGGCGGGAACGCTCGTCATAGCGAATCGGATCGCCGGAGACGTCGAAGCGGCTGTAGGGACACTTCGCATCACCTCCAGAGCCGAGATCGACGGCAACGTGAGCTACTGGAGCGGTCAGGAGGCCGCAGTTAGCGAAGGAGCGCGTGTTAAAGGGAAGATCGTCCGAAACGTTCCGCCGAAACGGCCGCGCATTTTTCCGGCCGCGTTATTTGCCTGGCTCGTGTTCGTGTCGATTAATTTTGTCTGCACCTTGATCCTCGGACTTCTCTCGGCCCGTTTTCTTCCGCGATATCATCAATCGGTGATCACTACTCTCAGGGAGAAACCATGGGCATCACTGGGCATAGGATTTGTCGCGGCAGTCGTCGTGCCGGTGGTATGCGCGCTCCTGTTCGCAACAATTGTGGCCATACCGATTGGACTGATTCTTCTGGCCGCGTTTTTCATACTGCTCTACTGGTCGCGAATCTACGCTATCGGCCGAATTGGTGAATCGATCCTCGCTCGATTGCGACCGACCCCGAGCCGTGCCTCGGCCTTGGTCGTGGGAGCTATTTGTCTATTATATCCTTGCCATCATTCCTGTGGTTGGTTGGCTCGTGGTCCCTCTGGTGATGCTTTTCGGCTTAGGAGCTGAATTGATCGCCAGGAAAGAATTTTACGCTGACTGCGAGAAGCCGGGATCTAATCTAACCGTGTTGGCGTTCCGAGTCATCGCCGTGCCCCGAATGCTTTAGCATCCTGAAGGAACTTAAGCGATAAAAATATACCGACCGGCTACTTCTCTGAGGGGCCGAGTGGGGTGAAGCTAAGTCTCTCGGCTCCGGAGAATCGCGCCGGGCGGTTGCGATACTGCCCGAGTAGCGCAACACGTTGAGCAACGACGGCACCCCAAAGAGACCCGATGAGCCCAAACGTGAATCGAATATCCAGGAACGTTCTACCGTGTCATGAATCCCGGACGACAGCACCGCTATGTCTTTTGGCGGATAAATGCTTCACGGACTTAAGTGATGAGCTGACACGACCGTTAGCGCTGCGGCTGTGATACCTCGATGACGTCGCGGAAGCGCTCGAGAAGTTTGGGCTCGGCGCGGTAGAGTTCCGCCACCGTCTGCTCAATCGTCGGTCCATCGAGCGGACTGACTACCAGGTTCGCCTTTTTCGCTTCGGCCAAGAAGTCGGCATCCTTCATTGTCGCCATAAAAGCTGTCTGCAAAATTTGCGAGCGATCCTTGGGCATGCCCGGCGGCAGAGAGTAAGCGATGGAGGCGGGGCCGTAGGCTTGCGCCGCAAGCCGCAGCAGCGCTTGGTCGTCTTTGCTCTTGGCGTGCTGAATTGCGACTGCAACATCGGTTAGATCCGGATGGGGCTCGAGCGTGGTCTGGATTAACGGCCGAATGAATCCCGAGTCGAGTCCTTTCGCCCAGGTGACCTTAATCGAATCCCAGCCCCAACATCCGCCATCGACTTCGCCGGACTCCGCCGCGAGCCGAACGTCGGAAGTTCCTTTGAACCCTTCGATGACGCTGAGCGGAACACCCAATGTCGACTTGAGCAGATGGGGCCAGGCCGACGTCGAGTTACCCGGCCCAAGCGCGCCGAACTTGAGCGGCCGCTTGGATGCGGACCAATCCGCCAACGTTTTCACGCCGGTTTTTTCCGTGACCACGCAGGCGTGGCGCTCCGGCGCGGGCGTGCCGAGCCAGCCAAATTTCCTGCCGTCGAACATCGCACCTTTATCGCCCAGCACATGGCGAAAGATTACCGAGCCGGAGAAATGGCCGATGGTCAAACCGTCCGGCGCCGATCTATTGTACAAATGATTGGCGGCGATGAGCTGCCCGGCGCCCGGCATGTTCTGCACGACAATACTCGGATTACCGGGAAGATGTTTGCCAAGATGGCGCGCCATCATGCGGCTGTAGGTATCGAATCCGCCGCCGGCAGCGGTGCCGACAATCACCACGACGGTTTTCCCGTTGAAGAACTCTTGGGCCGTAGCCGAAACGGCGGCGCTCAGGAGTAATACCGATGCGACGATGATCTTTACGCTGTGCCACATTGCTAAACTCATAGAGCGTCCTTGAGCGTGCGGAGGTTTGTTGAAATGTTTTCCAAGAGCTACTTGCGCGCGAGGTGAGGGTCGCTGGCGTCAAGCTTCACATCGGCGTAGCCCATTGGCTCTGGTTTGGTTTGCCCTACCATCACCTGCAAGTAAGCCGGTTCGAGGCCGTTGTTGTGGAAGCCATGAATGACTCCAGCAGGGCAGGAGACGCAGTCCCACGGGCCGAGATTTTCCTCTACGCGCCGGCCATCTTCTTCCTCGAAGAACACCGTCACATTGCCTTTCAAGATAAAAAACACCTCTTCGACCGGATGCGTGTGCGGCGCATTGCCTTCCCCCGGCGGCACGAACATCACAGACAAGCGCGTCGCGCCGGCCGGAATATGTCTCACCTCCGGCTTGCCGAGAGTTTGGCCGATATAGCGGAACTGCGCTCGACGGTAACCGTCGAAGTTCGAATCACCGAACACACTCCAGTCCGGCTTGATGTCGGCGAAGCGCACCGTGTAGCGCTGCGAAATGTCTTCGAGGCTCATGTTGACGACCGCGGGATGACGCGGATGACGAGCGATCTTACTCATGTTGCCTTGTCTCCTCTAGGGGCGTTGGTGAAATTACGGAATTTTTTTTGGTCAGTTTCATGCGCACGACAATGCCAAAATTCGTTTATCCCCTTGCCCAAATCTTGTCAATGCATAATCGTCGCAATGAAGAGATTCGAAGGTGCACCACAGAGGCACAAAGGACACCGAGAGAAGAATGGATTTTCGCCACTTAATCAGACTGCCTTTCCGAACTTCGTGTCCTCGGCGTCTCTGCGGTGAAGGGTCAAAATTCAATTCGAAGCCCGAAATCCGAAATTCGAAACAAATCCGAATTCTCAAAAGAGGAAAATTCGAAACGCTTGTATTTGGTGTGTTGGATACCATTTGAGATTTGAATTTGTTTGTCTCATCGCTTGTTTCGGATTTCGCTATTCGGTATTCGGATTTATTCGCCCATAGATTGACACCCTGCGCTTTTTCACTTTATCTTGCGGCTTCGACTGAAAAAATTTCTCGGCCAATATTTGACGTGAACTCGCGGCAAAAATTTTCCTCGGTGGGCACCTCGGTGCGCCGCCTCGACGGCGCAACGAAAGTCACCGGCGCCACCCGCTACACCGCGGACCACAGTTTGCCCAATATGATTTGGGGCAAGTGCCTGCGCAGCCCGCTGCCGCATGCGCGCATCCGACGCCTCGATGTCGAAAAAGCGAAAAATCTGAAAGGCGTTTTCGCGGTGCTCACTGCGGCCGATCTTCCTGATCGTTTGACCGGAATCATCTTGAAAGACATGCCGGTACTCGCCAAAGATCGGGTGCGCTTTATCGGCGAGCGGGTCGCAGTAGTTGGCGCGGCGGCGCCGCACATTGCCGAAGAAGCTTTAAGCCGGATCGAGGTGGACTACGAGGAACTGCCCGCTGTTTACGATCCGCTGCAAGCGATGGCAGCCGGCGCGCCGCTAGTCCACGAGCAGCTCAGAAGCTACGAGGGACTGCGTCCGCCACTGCCGGATGTTCCTAACCTGCATAACTGCGCCGAATGGCGCTCTGGAGATCACCGGCAAGGATTCGCCGAGGCGGATTTCGTCTTCGAGCAGAGCTTCACCACTCAGCGGGCGCACCAGGGCTATCTCGAACCTCATGCCGTCGTCGTCCAAGTCGAGGCGTCGGAAAAAATCTTGATCTGGTCCACGGCCAAGCAGGTCTATCTCACGCGAGCAAATCTAGCCGAGTGGCTTGGCGTCGATCAAGAAAAGATTATCTTCCAAGTCGGCGCCGTTGGCGGCGACTTCGGCGGCAAGGGCACGCTTATGGACCTGCCGCTTTGCTACTTTCTCGCTAAGGTCACCGGCAGACCGGTGAAGATGATCATGAGTTATGCCGAAGAGTTGAGCGCCGCTAACCCGCGCCACGCCTCGGTCATTACGATCAAGACCGGCGTCAAAAAGGATGGCCGGCTCTGGGCCAGAGAATTGAAAGCTGTATTCAACGGCGGCGCCTACGCCGGCATCAAAGAAAGCAGCAACGGCAATCTGCCCGGCTCGCGTCATGGCAACGGCTCCTACGCGATTCCCCATTCGTACATTCAGTCACTGTGCGTCTACACCAACTGCATTCCCGGCGGCATCATGCGAGGTCCCGGCGATCTTCAAGTCATCTTCGCCGTCGAATCGCACATGGATTACGTCGCGCGCCGCCTCGGCATGGATCCCTATCGGTTTCGTCGCCTTAATGTCCTCAAACCCGGCGACCTGCTGATCAGCGGCCAGCGTGTGAATACCGACATGGGACAGCGCCTGTTGGAAAAGATGCGTCGCGGAATCCAGCCGCGCGGGCGCGGAAAGAAAATCCCTTATGTCGGTCGAGGTCTTGCTTTGGCTTCGCGCGACGTCAATTTCGGCGCGGCGAATATAGACGTCGGCGTCAGTGAAAATGGCGCGGCGTACATCCTGACAACGGTTCCCGATACCGGCACCGGCGCGCACACAATTTTTCGCCAGATCGTCGCCGAAGCGCTCACGGTTTCAGCCGACGATGTTGCAGTTAGAATGGGCACCACGGAAATGTTCCCGACCGATGTCAGAGTGATCGCCAGTCTGGTCACCTACTTGAGCGGACAAGCGGTCCAACAGGCAGCCTTCGCAATGCGCGACAAGCTCCTTCAGCTGTCGGCGACCGTGCTCGGCTGTTCGCCGCACGCGGTCCGTTTGGAGCGAGGTGCCGCCGTCGGACCGAAACGCTCAAAAGTCAACTTCGCCGATCTCGCCGAGCGGGCGAAATCGAATGATGGATCCTTGAGCGCGCGCGGCAGCATCGATATCAAAGAGCGGCTCGGCGCCATGTGCTTCTTTGCCGAGGCGGCGGAAGTCACGGTCGATCCGGAAACCGGACAGGTGAAAGTGCGCAAGGTGATCTCTGGCCATGATGTCGGAACCATCATCAACCCGCTCACCCATCGTGGACAGGTCGAAGGCGGCATGATCCAGGGTTTCGGCTTCGCGATGAGCGAAGATCTCGCCATCGAGGACGGCAAGGTTGTCACCGCCAACCTGGGCGAGTACAAGCTGCCCAACATCCGCGACATACCGGAGCATGAAACGCTCTACGTCAGAGATCACACCGGCCCCGGGCCGTTTCAAGCCAAACAAATCGGCGAGCACGGCGCGATCCCGACAGCTGCGGCGATAGCCAACGCCGTCTACGACGCAATCGGCGTACAGATCACCGATCTGCCGATCACTGCGGAAAAAGTTTTCGCCGCGCTGCGCCAACGGGCCGCTGCACAGCGGGCTGGACCGCGATCGGCAAAATCGTTGCGCGGTGCGACGACGATGGACCTGATCAAGATCCGCAACTCTCGCTCATAGAAACGGCGTTGACGATGGCACAGCCGCTCACCCAAATCGGCAGATCAGCAACCCGTCTCGACGGGCAGGCGAAAGTATCCGGCGCCATGCGCTACGCCGCGGATATCCAACGGCCCGGCATGATCTGGGGTAAATGCCTGCGCAGCCCCTATGCCCATGCGCGCATTCGCAGCATCGATACTGCCGCGGCGAAAAAAATCCCAGGCGTCTTTGCCGTTCTCACCGCCGCCGACTTGCCGCGCCGCTTGGTCGGCCGAAGATTGAAGGACATGCCGGTGCTGGCGCAGCAAACCGTGCGTTTCATTGGTGAGCGGGTGGCGGTGGTCGCGGCGCAAACGCCTGAGATCGCCGAAGAGTCGCTCAGCCGGATTGTCGTCGATTACGAAGAAATGCAATCGGTCCATGACCCGATCGAAGCCATGGCTGCCAAGGCGCCGCTTCTGCATCCGAACTTGGGCAGTTACGAAATTCTCCGATTGCCGCTGCCCGATATTCCCAACGTTCATTCTCGCGTTCAGTCGGTCTTCGGCGACGTCGCGCAAGGATTTCAAGAGTCCGAGCTGATTTTTGAACAGACCTTCACCACGCCGCGCGTGCATCACGGCTATCTCGAGCCCCACGCCGTGGTCGTCGATATCGAAGCGTCGGGGCGGATCATCGTCTGGTGTCCTGCCAAGGGTCCTTACGTTACTCGATCGCATCTCGCCGAATGGCTCGATTTGCCGGAAGAAGAAATCTGCTTCCAGATCAGCCCGGTGGGCGGCGACTTCGGCGGTAAAGCTTCGCTCATGGACATTCCGCTCTGCTACTCGCTGGCCAAAGCCACCGGCCGGCCGGTCAAGATGATCATGAGCTATAGTGAAGAATTGACCGCCGCCAACCCGCGCCACCCGGCGCTGATCACGATCAAAACTGGCCTCAAGCGCGACGGCAGACTTTGGGCCAGGGAAGTCGGAGTGATCTTCAACAGCGGCGCTTACGCCGGATTTAAAAACAGCGAGAACGTGAATCTACCGGGCGCGCGCCACGGCGCCGGCCCTTACTTCATTCCTCATCTCAAGATCGACGCCTTGTCGGTTTACACCAATTGCGTTCCGAGCGGCATCATGCGCGCCCCCGGTGAAGCTCAGATGCTGTTCGCGGTTGAAAGCCACACCGATTTTCTTGCCGCGCAAATCAAAATGGACCCGATCGAATTCCGCTACCGCAACCTGCTCAAGCGCGGCGACCTACTGCCTTATGGTGTGCGGCTCGAAGACGATAAGGCGCGCCAACTGCTCAAACGGGTTGCGGCGAAAATCGGCTGGAACGGCGCGAGAAAGAGGCGACCTTACGTCGGTCAAGGGCTGGCGTTTTGCATCCGCGAGATCGGCATCGGCGAAGCCAACATCGAGATTGGCCTGAAAGACGATGGCCGAGTTTATCTGGTCACCACCGTTCCCGACACCGGCACCGGCTCCCACACGATTTTCCGCCAAATCGCCGCCGAGACGCTTAGCGTTGCCGCCGGCGATATTGAAATTGTCATGGGCACCACGGACCATTTCCCAACCGATGTCGCCGTCGCCGCCAGCCGGGTGACTTATCTTGCGGGTCAAGCAAGCCAAAAAGCCGCCGGCGGTTTGCGCGATCTGCTTCACGTTGAGGCCGCAGAAATTTTTGGCTGCCCGGTCGAGAGACTGCGGATTGGTAAAGGTGTTCTCCGTAACGGCGCCAAACAAAAAATCTCTTTTGCCGAGTTAGCTGCACGCGCCGTCTCGGCCGGACGAAAGCTCCAGGTCAAAGCGAATTTTCAAATCCAAGAGCGCGGTGGCACCGCCTGTTTTTTCGCCCAGGCGGCGAAGATCAAAGTCGATCCGGAGACCGGCAAAGTAAAAATTCTCAAAATGCTTTCCGCTCATGACACCGGCACGGTGATCAATCCGCTCACTTATCAAGGGCAGGTCGAAGGCGGCATGATGCAGGGCCTAGGCTTCGCGCTGATGGAAAATCTGCGCGACGACGAAGGCAAAATCATCACGCCCAACCTGGGCGAATACAAAATTCCGTGCGCCGCCGATGTGCCGCCACTTGAAACTCTGCTGTTCCAAGATCAAGACGGCCCCGGACCGTTTCATAGCAAACCGATAGGCGAACACAGCGCGGTGCCAACCGCACCGTGCATTGCCAACGCGCTTTACGACGCCATCGGCAAACAAATTACCGAATTTACCGTTGAGCGCCGAGGCGGTTTACGATGCGATGAAAAGCGTTAGGGGCGCGCGCGAAATCAGATAACTGCCGCCATCATCGAGGACTTAAGTCCCATGCAAGGTGCAACGGAAAAATGCCTTCATCGGCTTCTGCTTCGACGCCTATTGGCATTTCTCGGTGCGGCCCGGTTGGAGATTGACGCGGCGATATCCTTCATGGGTCTCACGTCGGCAAGCATTTGGATGAAGCGGCAAACATGAGCAAAGGCGAAGGACCTAGTGACTATTGTGAATTCTGGCCGAGGCACGAATTAGACCAAGGATCGAGGAAACGGAATGAATAGCGACCCTATCCTCCGCTTTAAAGAATTGTTAGCCCAAGCCGCGCAACTCGGCATCGTGCCCTATAACGCGGCGGCTTTCGCCACGACGGGTAAAGACCTGCAACCCACCGTGCGCATGTTGCTGTTAAAAGATGTCGACGATCGCGGGCTTGTTTTCTACACGAACCTGGAGAGCCGCAAGGCGCGCCAGATGAACGATAACCCGCGGGCATCGGCCTGTTTCTGGTGGCCGCAACTGCGACAGCAAGTTCGCTTCGAGGGTGCGGTCGAGCTCGTCAGCGAGCGACAATCCGACGAGTATTTCGCCAGCCGTCCGCTCGGTAGTCAGATCGGAGCCTGGGCATCGCGCCAGAGCAGCGAGCTCTCGTCGCGCGAGGAACTTATCGCCGCGGCTGCGTCTTTCGCCGCCAAATACAAAGACCAGACAGTACCGCGTCCGCCGTACTGGTCGGGCTATCGGTTGTTGGCCGAACGCATCGAGTTCTGGCGAGAACAGCCTGACCGTTTACATGACCGCGAACTTTACACGCGCCAAGCTGATGGTTGGAGGATTAGGCTGCTAGCACCGTAACTGAAGCTGTTCTCGTTACAGCCTTTGCCTTTGATTCTGACGACGTGCAACCACGTTCACCTTGTGATTGGAGACACCGGTCCAAAGGTTATCGCCGATACGATGCCGCTGATCGCTGGCCGTAGTGGCCAAGAATATAATCAGCGCAAAGGACGCCACAGCGTATTCTGAAAAGACCGCTATCATGCGACGGCCATCGAGGCTAACGAGCACGTCCACTCTTGTCTTGTTTATATCGATTGAACATGGCTGGCGCCCAAGTGGTTACGCATCCCTTGGATTGGACACACAGCGGTCATCGAGAAATAAATAGTCCGTCAGAGCGCTACAGAATTATTAATCTCCAGGAGTTAAGTCCATATGCGGATTTACCGGTGTCACCGATTTTCAATAAGCGCATCGCAGAAGCCGTTGTCGCGGCGTTCGCACTCGAGAATTCCCGAATTCTTTCTTGGAACGATTTGAACTGAGCTAGCGAACGGCTAGAACGGTTTGAACAACCGTTGTTAGTCGGAAGCGATCGCGGTCGGCAACTTGAACTTTGTGCAAAGGTAAGAGCGAACTCAGATTCAAAGCTGCGCATTGCGAAGTGATTTTTAGATTTCAGCGCTGATCGAGGCAGAACCCAAAAATCGAAAATCCAAAATTGATTGGGTGAAACTTATGGGCCCAATTTTAACCGTAAAAGTGAAGGCCTAAGTTTCGGAAGCACTCCGTTTTGGAACGAGAATCCTGAACTTACCGCAACTTAGCTTTGTCCGATGTTTGACCCCCTCGAGCAAAGTAATATCTCTCATCGGATCGCCGATGACCAGCAGCATGTCCGCCCAAGCCGTTGTTTTACCAAATTGTTATCGGTATCCATCGAGACAAAGTTTGTTTTGCAAAACCACTTGCCTGCCACTGCTGAACCTGACGATTGAGCGTAAACAGTAACGGCTCATCGCTTTTTCTCACCGCCCACGCGAGTGGCTCTTTGGTGAGAAGCCAGTACAAACCCGTAAGCTCCTTTTCGTTGGGATTGCCGGCAATCCGCCAGACCGTAGGAGCGTCGTGGAGGAAGACATCTATTTCCCCCTTGCGCAGTGCTGCAACTCCGTCATCGACGGTTGACTGAGGCACGAGACTCGCGCTTCCAAAGAATGCCTTGGCTGCCATTTCGCCCGTGGTCGTTCGGACGAACCCTACTTTAACTGTAACGCTAGAGAACGATTGGACATCACGAAACTTTGAACGATCTTTGGTACGTGCCAGTGCCATCTGGCCTATCGTGACGTAAGGATCTGAGAAATTTACCCGCTCTGCTCTTTCACGTGTAATCGACATTCCAGACATAATGATGTCGACTTTCTCTGCGACCAGGGCATCGATCAATTCAGCGAATGGAGTTTCCACAAAAACTATATTTTTTCCGAGTTCTTTCCCAAGCTGATTTGCAAAGTCTACTTCGACGCCGACAATCCCAAATCTCGGGTCTTTGTAAGCCAACGGCATATAGTCGGGTGAAATTCCAATGCGGAATTGAGATTTCAGCAGAGTCCCAGATGGTTGCGGTGGCTCCGGCGGAGGTGGCGGTGGTACCCCGTACGAGAAACAGCCCGACAAATAAATAACAACCAACAAAACTGCAAGGACCCCATAGCGCAAGCCATTAGTCAAATTTTTCAACATCGCTTCCTCTGAGCTTACAGATCTATGAGAGAAATGATTGAGGCTCGTCATCGCCGAACAAGGATCGCGATCACAAATTCCGCTCGTATTATCCTCACGCTCGAACCTCACTTTATGTTTACCGATGTAAGATAACATAAAAGGCATCGTCTGGGCGCTTAAAAGTCGGCTTTAAGGCCGAAAGGTTTCTCTATCTAAGAAAAACCAATGCCGCGAGCAAACCTCATTTTCTCCCTGGCTGTGTTTGGCATATCACTCACCGATGCAGAAGACAGTTCCAGTCGTTCCAAATGTTCCAACCTTTCCAGTCGTTCAATCGCTCTGCTCGGTTTAAGACGTTTAATTAAGATAAGAATCTAACTTTACCCACCTATTCGGAAGCTGCGATCGTCGCCCATACTTGTATTGGGTTTTCGAAGTGAAAAAGCACTTCGGTTATCGGTGAATTATATCGTCACATCCAAGCACGTCCATCTTTTGGTTAAAGTCACAGACAGTTGATCGGCGGCGGGATTGGCCGTGGCATGGAACGCGTCTTCAACCTTCCGTTAAATCGCTAGGCCGCAATCTTCCATGCTTCGCCGATTATTCATGTTCCCAGGAAAACTCGCGGCGAAATCTCGTGAATACCTCGGTCTAGAAACCCACCCAACGCTTCACGGACCGGAAAAAGCCCGCTGGTCCTCCCTTTGCTAACTAGGTAAGTCTCAGCGGCAAAAATGTTTGTGACAGTGGCGAGCTAAAGACTTAAACCTCAAGATCTTTTCAGGTTTTTATTGCTGGTTTGATGAAATTGTCCTCGGCCCGCGCTCAACCGAGCCGACAACAACGTGCGTGGACAGAACAAAGTTGTCGTACTGGTGAGGCAAAATTGTATAGCGACCCTGACCGGAAGGAAACTCTTGCCGCTGCGCGATTGATTATACCATTGGAGTTTCAATGCCGATTGTGGAAGCAGATCCATGGCGCACGCAGTATTTCACGGACGTTTCTTGTCCCGATGACGTGGTCATTCCGACCGACGATGAGTTGGCCTACCAGCGTTATCCGCAGCATCGTTGGATCTACAACAAGCTGCTCATCTGCGACACACAAAAATTAGACAGCGCGCCGCATGACATTATGCCGCGCCAGTTTCCGGTGTTCAGCAAGCCGATCTACAACATGCGCGGTATGGGTTGTGGCGGCAAAATTATCGAATCGGCCCAGCAGTTCCGCGCCGCGATCCAACCCGGGCATATGTCGATGCCGCTTCTTAGCGGCGAGCATGTGAGCACGGACGCCGCTGTCATCGACGGCGAGGCGGTATGGTGGCGTCACACCGTCGGCAGAACTCTCGATCAAGGCATGTTTGATCACTGGAAGATTCTCAAGGAAGCGCGGCCGGAAATCGAAGCGTATTGCGGCGAGTGGCTGCGCCGCCACTTAAAAGGATATACGGGCTGTGTGAACGTCGAGACCATCGGCACAAAGATTATCGAGGCACACCTGCGCTTCGCCGACCAGTGGCCCGACTTGTATGGCGCCGGGTTGGCTCGATGCGGTGGTGGATCTCTACAGCATTGGTTCCTGGCACTATCGCGATGACGCGCGGCGGACCGGTTACAGCGTCGTATTGTTCGGCGCCCACGGCCCGCGCTATCAAAAGCCCGGGCAAGATTATGTCGACGAATTTCTCACCTGGCCGGGCATTTCCAGCATCCAGATTACGTTTCACGAAGACAAAGCGCCGGAACTCCACTCGATGCCGCCGGGTGGCTTCAGACTCGCCGTTGTCAACTGCTGGAACCTCGAGATAGGTTTGAAAGTCCGGGAGCGCCTCGCGGCGCTGTTCCAAAATGGCGCTGTTCAAGGTTCACTCTTCATGATTCGAGATGTCAATGGAGCCTCGCGCGAACTTTGAACCATTTGTCTCGTCGTAGAGGAGGTTCAGCAAGAACCCGAGTCGCTCTCAGTCGCTGCCACAGCCGTGTTTTAGCCGTACTGCCTTCTTGTGCCGCCTTGAAGATTTTCAGCAGGACCTAGTAGCAGGCGCATCTTTCCTGGAACGCCAACCCATCTTCCTCACCTGAACCTGTGCGATTGAACCTTGAACCTTTAACGTTGAACAGACTCCCTTATCCGAAATCATCCCGGCTAGTATAATGGGCCGCAAAGGTCGCCGGCATGAAAGTTATCGATCAATTTCCTTGCACAGTCCGGGTCATTGAAAACTGCTGGATCTCAATGGCCGACGGCTGCCGTCTAGCCGCTCGTATCTGGCTGCCCGCAGACGCGGAGATCTTTCCCGTGCCTGCGATTTTGGAATACATCCCTTATCGCAAGCGTGACTTTACGCGCGCACGCGACGAACCCATGCACCACTATTTCGCAGGTCATGGATACGCCGCGGTGCGCGTGGATCTCAGAGGCTCCGGCGATTCGGACGGCATCTTGCTCGATGAATATTTGCAGCAGGAGCACGACGACGCTCTGGAAGTGATCCGCTGGATCGCGCAACAAGCCTGGTGCAGCGGCGCCGTGGGCATGATGGGCAAATCCTGGGGCGGCTTCAATGCTTTGCAAGTGGCGGCACGGCGTCCGCCCGCGCTCAAGGCGATTATTACCGTCTGTTCCACCGACGATCGTTATCTCGATGACGTTCATTACATGGGTGGTTGCCTTTTGAATGAAAACCTCACCTGGGGCTCGGTGCTGATGAGCTACAATGCGTGTCCGCCTGATCCTGAGCTCGTCGGAGAACGTTGGCGCGACATGTGGCGCGATCGTCTTGAACACGCGGTGTTCTTTCCGGAGATTTGGCTCGAGCATTCACACAGAGATGAGTACTGGAAGCACGGATCGGTCTGTGAAGACTACGAAGCGATCGCCTGTCCGGTCTACGCGATCGGCGGCTGGTCCGATGCGTACAGCAACGCGATTTCGCGCCTCCTCGCGGGGCTCAAGGTGCCACGCAAAGGTCTCATCGGACCTTGGGCCCATCTCTATCCGCACGACGGCGTGCCAGGGCCGGCCATCGGCTTTCTGCAGGAGGCGCTACGCTGGTGGGACCACTGGTTGAAACGCGCCGATACGGGGATTATGGCAGAGCCGATGCTGCGTGTCTGGATGCAGGAGAGTGTCGCGCCGAAGCCGTTTCATAAACATCGACCGGGCCGATGGGTGGCGGAAGCTCAGTGGCCCTCGCCGCGCATAAAGCCCAAACGATTATGGCTCAATGCCGATCGCCTAAGCGATGCGGCGCTTGACGAAACTCAATTGGAATTGCGCTCGCCGCAAACCACCGGCCTCGATGCCGGTGAATGGTGCGGGTTTGGTGCGCCGGGCGAAGCGCCGCCGGACCAGCGCGGCGACGATGGTTGTTCATTGACGTTCGACTCAGAGACTCTCCGGGACAGGATAGAAATTTTCGGCGCTCCCATCGTGACGTTGGAGTTTGCCGCAGACCGACCCGTGGCTCTCATCGCTGTTCGTTTGAACGACGTCGCCCCTGACGGCGCCTCCGACCGTATAACCTATGGGCTGTTGAATTTGACGCATCGCGAGAACCACGAGCAGCCGCTCGCTTTGGAGCCGGGCAAGCGCTACGTCGTAAGCGTGACGCTGAACGATATCGCTCACGCATTTCCCGAAGGGCACAAAATTCGCCTGGCCGTTTCTACGTGCTACTGGCCTATCGCGTGGCCGGCGCCGCAGCCCGTTACATTGAGCCTTTTTACCGGCAACAGTTTTGTCGATCTTCCAGTGCGGCCGCCGGATCCAAATGACGCTGCGCTGCGGCGCTTCGCAGCGCCGGAGCGCGCGGCGGCAGAAGTAACCGAGCTTCGGCCGGCCGCCCTAAAGCGCATTATTGAGCGAAACCGCGCAACCGATGAGACCGTGTACACGATCTCCACTAATGTCGATTTGAACAGTCCGAAGCTCGTGCGCATCAATGCCATCGACCTGGAGATTGGCCACACAATGCTCAAGCGTTTCCGTATTAGCGAAGTGGATCCGGACGGGGCCCAGGCAGAGATTATTCTGAAAACCTGGTTTAGCCGTGGCCCATGGAAAACTCGCATCGAGACGCATACTCGTTTCTCTTCGACTGCCGACGATTTCGTGCTGCAAGGTGAGCTGGCAGCGTATGAAGGTGATGAGATTTTTTTCACGTGGGCATGGAATCGGCGCGTGAAACGAAGGCTTCTGTGATTTACTCTAGCAGGTCATAGGGTCGGACCATGGCAGGCAATTTGAACTTGCGAAAGGTGAAGAGCGAACGGGGATTCAAAGCTGCGCATCGCGAAGTGATTTTTAGATTTCAGCGCTGATCCAGGCGGAATCCAAAATCCAAACTTGATTGGGTGAATCTTATGGATCCAATTCTAGCCGTAAAAATGCCGTGCGAAGCTCGGGAAACACTAGGACGATCACCTTCACGTTTTGATAAAGATGGACTTGGGAATCATTCCATGCACGCCCTTCCTGCCGTCGACTACTTGGGTCACGTGGTAATCGACTGCAATGCTGGCAATCATGTAGCTCTCCTCGGGTGTTAAATGAGGAAACCGACTGACAATGAAATCAATAGTCTCATGAACTGCCATCTTCATCGCTTGATCTAATTCTTCATGTAGTCCCATAACGATCCAGTGGGTAGACGTCTCCGCTCGTGGCCACTTAAGTCTCATATCTTTTCGAACAAAGAACTGGAAACGGCCGCGCAAGCCTGTCTCGATGGCCGTTCCATCAACCTCACCATGCCCTTGATTCGCGTGACCGTCCCCCGCGGAAAACAGGGCACCGTGAACATGGATCGGCATATAGAGAACTGTGTTTGCGCCCACGTCCTTGTTGTCAATATTTCCAGTGTGTACCCCGGGAAGGACCGTCGTGATCCGCCCCATACTTGCGGGCGGCGCAACCCCCATCGTGCCGAAAAAAGGAGATAGTGGAACCACGACGTCTTTAGCGACCTTAGCCGTACGTTCTTTCTGATCGATCGGGATGATTCGCTGCCAGAATCGCGGAAACTCTTCCGGCAAGGTCGCCTGGTACGGACGCTGGGTGTTATAGCCATAGCTGTAGGCGAGGCGGACATCGAGAATGCGGACCTCAAGAACATCCCAAGGCTCAGCTGAGTTTATGTAAACCGGACCAACCATGATGTGCGGTCCAGGACCTCGGTCGTTTACTTCCTTATAAATCAGACGGTGATTGGGCGTAATATCGGCTACAGGTACCACCCCGGACCGCTCAACGATTTGCGGATCCACTCGGGGGACATCCTCAATGACAACGATCTCACCCGGATCGATTGTCAGTGCCGGCCGGAGTGCAGCGCTGAAGTACCCCCAATGCACGTTGTTAGGGCTGGCAATGAGTTCGTGGACTGCCGCTTTGGTGCCGCCTATTGTTTCCTGATCGTTCATGCGTGCAACTCCTGTGCGTTTGGAGTTGTCAGTTATACCTTGTAAAACCGCCGCGGAAAAGGTGTCCGGTGCCCCGCCAGGCAAAGAGGAACGAAGATTGACAGAAAATAGATAGCGGCATTATAAGAATCGGAGCTGTTTACCCGTAATTTTTCCGCCCGCTGCAATTAAACGATGACGCGCATGAAAGGAAGTTTTTCGATGAAGGCACGAATGAGTACGATCTTTGTGGCAACCGTTTTCTCGGTAATCAGTCTTTATGCCGTCGCTCAATCCGTTAACGCGCAGGTCCGTGTGTCGGTAGGGGTTACAGAAACGATGGAGACTTTCAATCCCTACGGCGACACTGTGTCGTTAATGTTTGGCGTCTGGTGTCAGGTCATGGGGTGCCTCGGCACTTTCGATTTTGTCAAAGGCGAATACGTAGGAATGCTGGCAGAGCGTTGGGAAGTCAAAGATTCGAACAACTGGGTCTTTCATCTTCGCAAGAATGTTAAATTTCACGACGGTTCGCCGCTCACAGCAGCCGATGTCGTGCACTCGTTTAACCGCATGAAAAGCGATCCGCATACAAAACAAACACAATATGCCGTCCCCATTGCCACCGTCACCGCGATAGACAACCACACGGTGCGATTTACGACCCACAAGCCCACCGCGCCGCTCTTGGAGTACCTCTTTGATAGATTCGCCATCACGAGCAAAACAATTTACGACAAGCACGGTCCGGATATCGCTGATCGGAAGTACCCGTTTGGGGCGGGCCCTTACAAGTTCAGGGAGCTTATACCAGGGCAGCGCCTGGTTATTGCAAAAAACCTGGAGTACCCGGGCATCAGAGCTAAAAAGCAAGCTCCCGATGAAGTCGTCTTTCATATCATGCGAGAGCCCGAGCAACGCGTTACGGCGCTCCTCAACGGGGAAATCCAAATTGCGCAATTCATACCGCCCCATTTGCGCGAGAGAGTCGAAAGAAATCCCAACACAACAGTTTCCGCCGTGAACTCTGTAGAGATGATGTTTTTAGCCATGAGTCCTAAATTCAAGCCCTGGGATAATAAACTTCTGCGTCAGGCTGTAGCCCATGCTATCGATCGCGAGACGATAATCGCGACTCTGCTGCAAGGTCAGGCGAGCCGGTTAGATGGACCGATTGGCCCCGGTCAGTATGGCTACGACCCTGGCTTGAAGCCGAAGTACAGCTATGATCCGGCCAAAGCAAAGAAGCTCGTAATCGAGGCTGGATTCCCCAATGGGGTAGACGTGGAATTCTACACTCCTGTGGGACGCTATACGTTAGACAAGCAGATTTCCGAGGCCATGGTTCCTATGCTGAATGCGGCGGGCATCAGAGCGAAGCTCCAAACGCCGGAGTGGGCTACCTTATGGGCTAATGTTCAGGCTGGCAAGGTCCCGTTTTATTATATGGGGCGCGGCTCAGTGGTGGATCCAAGTGTGGCGTTATCTGAACAGTTTGAGACCGGCCGTTCACCGAGGATCGGGTACTCCAACCCAAAGGTCGACTCGCTTTTGTCACTCGAGCGAGAGACTTTTGATCCTGGCAAGCGCAAAAAAGTCCTCTCGGAAGCCATGAGCTTAATCACCGAAGAGGCGCCAGCCCACTTCCTGTGGCGTCATCAGATTCTGCACGGCATTTCAAAAAATATCGAGTACACGCCGAGACCGAACGGTCGAATCTTTGGAGAGGATATCAGGGTACTCCGGTAATGGAATAATTCCACTCAAGGTACTTACAAGGGTTTGGCAATATGGCCGAGTTGAGATTCGCGGTATACGCAGTTGCCGTAAGAACTGCGACTGAGGATCGAAGCCAGCAACGTCGGTCACGAGCATGAATGCAACGTCTGGCGCGACGTGAAACTTCCCGCCGGGACAATTTGATTCCGGGTGTTTGTCAGCCATGCCACCGATCTTGTAGAGCACCCCGAGCTGGAGTCGATCGCCTCATCAGTTTGCTGAACCGTCAGCCAAGAACACATCATCGCCGGTACGACTTGTAGCGTCGGAGGACGTCCATCCGCAAATCGCCTGGGCCAAGCTGCGCCCTGCGCGAAGGGGCGGCGCTCGCGAGCACGAAGTTGCGGAGTTGATTCAACAGTCCCTTCGCAAAATGACCAAACAAAAATCAGAACCGTAGAAATAAACATCTGACCCGTTCGCGCCACCATTTCTTCTTCCCCAAGGATTTGATTTCCGTTCTTTGATGACTATAATTGTGGTCAATGGCGCGGCGATCCGAATTTACGATCATCTACGCGCCAGAGACGTACAAACATCTGGATTGGATCGAGTCTAAATATCTCCGTTTAGTCGCGACCAGGATCAAGGAGCAGCTTTCCCAAACACCTACAACGGAGACGAGAAACCGGAAACCACTTGAGGAGCCCGCCTCGTTTGGCGCGACGTGGGAGCTGCGTTTTGGTCCGAAAAACTCATTTCGTGTTTTTTACGACGTGAGTCATGAAGAAAAGACTGTCTCTGTCTTGGCGATCGGCGTGAAAGAAGGAAATCGGCTGTTTATTGGCGGACAGGAGTTTGAATTATGAAGATCGCAGCGCTGGCGGACGTGAAAGCCCATCTCAGTGCTTATGTAGACGAATGCGCGAACGAAGGCCCGGTCATTATCACGCGCAACGGCAAGGCAGCTGCGGTATTGCTCGCACCCAAGGACGACGACGATTTGGAACGGCTGATGTTAGCCCACTCGCGCCGTTTGCAGTCTTTGCTTAGTAAGTCACGAAAAAGCATCAAAGCAGGCAAAGGCGTATCACACGATGAATTCTGGAAGACTGTCGCCCGGCGCCCTCGAGTCAAACGCCCTTCACGTGCCCGAAAACGCAAATCGGGTTCGTAAATCCGTCAAATAGCTTGCCTCCTTCCCCGATAGGCTTTTTGCCATATTGCCGGTCGCGATTTCCAGGTTTTCGGAATTCCCAAACTCTGAAAGTTCGGATCAGGATTACAGACCGCAACCCGTTTCCAACCTTGGAGACGGAGAATCGCTCTGCGCTTAGCGGCCGCGTCCATCCGAAAATCGTTTGGGCCAAGCTGCGCGACGTGCACCGAACTCCGTTTCCTACTTTGAACTTTGAACGTTGACCCTTGAACCGTTCGAAGGTCCCATTCAGACGGCGCGGCGATAGCGAGCAAGAAGTTGTGGAGTTGAGTTCAAAAAGTTGCCTGTGCGGGTAAACCAAGCAAAGGGCAAGACTAAACTAGAAGAAATCTCATCCTTGATTTCCTTCCGGACAGTACCGTATGCGGATCAATGCTATGTCGAAACCCTTTTTCGTCATCCTGATCACTTGCCAGAATAGATCCATTGCGGTTTCATACTGCTGGAAGGTGACCACATGAGAAAATACCGTGCTTCACGAACGGAACAGTCCCGGAGGGTCAAGCCTAAGCTAGGCAGACCGTCGATCGGAATTCGTGAACTCAAGGCCAAAGCGTCAGCAATAATCGACGATGTAAAAGTTCGGCGCGTTTCCTACGCCGTGACAAAGCGTTGAAGGGTGGAGGCCCTGATTGTTCCCAGCGATGCCGGCGAACGGCTGTTGAATCATCGTAACGGTGACAATGCCTGGGATGCTTGGCAGACGGTAACAGACCAGTTGCTCAAGCAGTCGGGCAAGAAAAAACGATCGGCAATCGCTGAGCTTGAGCGCATGCGGCGGTGAGTTTTAATTTTGCCCAACTCGATCTTTCGACAATCCAATCCTAAGTCTCATCTGTTACAACAGAATGGTTTTCTTAAGGAGGATTCATGAAGATTGCGATTCTGATCTACGATGGTTTCACCGCGCTCGATGCGGTCGGTCCTTATGAAGTCCTGAGCTGTTTACCGGGAGCAAAGGTCCACTTTGTTTCTACCGAACTCGGTCCGAAGCGAGCGCATACGAACTTTCTCTCTGTTATGGCAGATTACACGCTGAATGATATCTCGGATCCTGAAATCATTGTGGTTTCGGGGGGAACAAAGGGAACGATGGTCGCGGCCGAAGATCCGCGCATACTCTCCTGGCTTAGAAAAGCACACGAAACTTCGAAGTGGACTACCTCTGTCTGCACCGGATCACTAATACTCGGCGCGGCAGGGCTTTTAAAAGGGCTGCAGGCAACAACGCATTGGTATGCCCGAGATGTTCTGGAGAAGTTCGGAGCTCAGTACCTGAGTGAGCGAGTTGTTCGGCAAGGAAAAATCATCACCGCGGCTGGGGTTTCCTCGGGCATTGATATGGCTCTTCACCTTGCGCAGGAGGTCTCAGGACCGGAGATGGCGAAGACCATTCAATTGATTATCGAATACGATCCAAAACCGCCTTTCGATTCTGGATCCATCGCAAAAGCAGAGCCTTCAATTGTTGAATTAGCGAAACACGCAGCGCAGGATGCGTTCAAGTGAACGTTTATCGCATCTTTTTTAGATTCCAACTTTGAGCGATAGCCCGATCTTTCACGTGTAAAGGATTAAGAACGATGTAGCGGCAGAGCTCCAGGAGGTAGGATTCCCTTTCCACCAGAATCGCTTTGAAACGACCTGGAAATAGATGCCCAACCCTGTTGTGCCGTCGATTAAAACTTTGAGTATAGATTCCATTGAGCTGGCGCATGCCGATGGAGAGATTGGCCTTGGGTGTCTCAATCAGCAGATGATAATGATTGGCCTTCAACCAGTAGGCGTGGCAGATCCAACCGTACCGGCTGACAACCCCGACTAAAGTACTCAGAAATAGCTCTCGGTCGGTATCACTAAAAAGACTTTCTGACGTGCGTTGCCGCGACTGGTGAGGTGATAGATGGCACCAGAAAGTCGGAGGGGTCCCGCCATAAGAAGTTCCTTTAATCAGGAGTGATGTGGCAGTACAACTCCTGACCCCAGAATCCCTGATCCCTGACGCTTTATTTGAAACCCCCTGTTCGATTGATTCGATTTCCGCCGGTTCGATCGATTCTCTCGCCTCTCTATCGTGCCGCCTGCGGTCGCTTGACTATACCGGGCCCGCATGTATTGAGTAGCTCGGTTACCCTTGTGGCATGCCGCGAACAAGCTCGGAACTCTGGCAGGAATCCTCGGCCTCGAAAGAGTAGAGAACACCGCGATGAAGCTGACGGTCGTCTGGCATAAGCCGATGTGGTCTTCTCCGTTGTCCCCCAGTGGGTTTGCATGCCGCGGTTGCCTGGGCCACCCCGGCTTCGGCGGCCTTCCGCGCGAGGTCGAAACTCTCTCCCAGCTATTCGACTCGACCCGAATTGTGGGTCCCTCTTTTCAAGAGCCCCTCGGAGATTCTTTCATTTCTGGAAAAAATGTCTCAGTCGTACCCCTGAGCTGGCTGCCGAGGTCGCCCTGGATAACCTGGATCGTTTTGCCGCTTTGGCTCATTCGCAATACCCTCAAGCTCACACGGGAGATCGCGACGACGGGGGCGGTGTTCGCATTCATACCGTCTCCCATCGGTTTCCTGGGACTGATCCTCGCCTTGATCTTTCGAAAACCGCTTTTGACTCGGCAGTTGAATACATGGTCTGAGCCGAGATGGCTCTGGCGCATGGAGCGCTCGATGCTGGAGAGGATCGCGGGCGGAAGGAACGTCGTTTTCGCAACCGGCGACTCGGAGGAACCGCCGTCGATTCGAAACCCCGCCATCTGCTGGCTCTTTATTACTACGCTCTCCGAGTCTGAGACGGCCGGCGCGGCCGCCGCACGAGTCCGCAAGCCGGGCTGTGCGCGCCTGATCATGCTCGGCCGGGAGGTCGAAGCCGGGCCAACGCTCGTTGCCCTCCGCGCCCTCTCTCTTCTCGCGCGTGAATTTCCGGGCGCCGGCCTCGATGTGGTAGGGGACTTTCGATCCCTCTCGATGCTTGAGGAGGTCGCGGACGATTTTGGCGTGCGCGACCGCGTGGCCTTTCATGGATCCCCGAGCCGCGAACGCATCCTCGATCTGCTTCGAAAGGCCGATCTGATGTGCTGCCTGCCGGCTGCCGAGACCGAATCCTTCAGGCAAGCGCTGCACGAGGCACTCGCTTGCGGCCTTCCCGTCGTAACGGCGCCTACGGAGATTGCCCCGGCGCTGATGCGCAAAGGCTGCGCCGTCGTGCTCGAAACGAAAACGCCGGAGGCGCTCGCCGCCGCGGCGAGCGCTTGTCTATCGGATCCCGCGCGCTACCGGAGCATGTCGGCGCGGGCGTTGCAAACCGCGAGGGAATATTCGCTGGCGCGATGGCGCGAATCCGTTCGCTCGGCTTTGGAGAGGGCGTGGGGCCCTCTTCGATCGGAATCGGACGACCTTCCGGCCGCGACAACCGAAGCCGGGCTTGGCCGCATACTGTCGAAATGAAAAAACCTGTCATCGTAATCGGGCTCGATTCGGCCGATCCGGTGCTCCTGGAGACATGGGCCGGCGAGGGGCGCCTTCCGAACATTGCCCGCCTGAGAGAGCAGGGGGCCTATTGTCCTTTACGAGGCCCGAGCCTTTACCTCTCTGAGCAGGCATGGACGCTCGTCACCACGGGATGCGAAGCAGGAAGAACGGGATACTGGAGCCGCTGGAAGTTCAATTCCCGCAACTATGAGCTTAACGATACAGGAGCCTATCCTTTCGTCGACTACCCTCCGTTCTACGCCCTTGGCCCCGGTTATCGCTGCGCTGTGTTCGACGTACCGCAAACCAGGCTCTGCGGGAACGTGGACGGCATCCAGGTTCTCGCATGGGGCGCACGTTCCGCGAGGACGGAAAGCGCCTCCGCGCCGTCCGAGTTGCTCGATCAGCTCATCCAAAAGTATGGACGCCATCCTGCATACGACCGCGACCATGCGAGCTACTGGAATCCCGTCGCCGTCGCTTGGCTGGAGAGAGCGCTCGACAAAGGCATCGAGCGAAGGGCCGCGATCTGCGAGGACCTTCTCCGCCGTGAGTCATGGGATTTTTTCTTTACGACTTTCGGCGAGACGCATTCAGCCGGACACTTTTTTTGGCACCTGAGCCAGGATCATCCCATGCGCCAATGGAGAAAAATTTCAGGCGACCCGATGCTGCGTGTTTTCAAAGCCGTCGATCGGGCCATCGGACGGATTATGACCGTTCGACCGGACGCCGATATCGTCCTCTTTTCTCCCGAAGGCATGCAGGCGAACTCGGTCGATCTGCCGAGCACCGTCTTTCTTACGGAGTTCCTTTACCGATTCAGCTTCGGCTCCCTGGGAGGGCTGGCCAAAGGCTCCGGTGGTCTTCCTCCGCCCCCGATGTTCCTGCCAAAAGCCCTCGGCTGGCATCGTGAAATCTATGCTCTTCGTGCCGATACCCACCCCGTGCGTCGCCGGCTGCGGCGCTGGATCCCGATGGAAGTCGCGGCCTGGTGGGAGAGGAGAAGCAGCCCGGGGCCGGGGCCCGCCTATCCCAACGAATTCGGTTCTCTCTTTCACCAGCCGCCGATGTGGTACAGCCCGCTGTGGCGGGAGATGAAGTGCTTCGCGCTTCCCAGCATCGCCCACGGGTACATCAGGATCAACGTGCGCGGCCGTGAAAAAGAGGGAATCGTCCTGCCCTCGGAATACGATTTATTCTGCGACCAGCTGAGCCGCCATTTGAAAGCTCTGCGCGATGCCAGAACCGGAAAGCCGCTAATCGCGGAGATTGTCCGTACGCGCCATGATCCGCTTGCCGCGGATTCGAATCTCCCGGACCCGGATCTCATCGTGTTCTTCGAGCCGTGGCCGGTTGACGTCGTCGACAGCCCGACATTCGGCCGCATCGGCCCCATTCCGTACGCGCGCACCGGCGGCCACGCGAATCGGGGATTTGCGATCGTCAGGGCCCCAGACTATCGAGCCGGGTCGATGCTCGCGGAGCGGCATGTGCGGGATCTCGCGCCCACAATTCTCACCTTGATCGGCGCCCGTCTCCCCGCCTACATGGAGGGCGCGCCGCTCTCGAGCAAACCACCGAGTCGCTTTCTCGACGCGGCGGTGTCGGCATGATCAATCAAAGCGCGTTCCCGGAGAGGCCGGATGGCGGCAGGGCGCCGGTTTCCGTGGTTGTCCCAGCCTATAACGCCGAAGACACGATCCTCGAGACGATCCGGTCGATTCGCCGTCAGACGTTTGCCGATTTCGAAATCCTCGTTATCGACGACGGCTCGACCGACGGTACCCTGGCTCGCTTGCAAACCGTCCGGGACCCGCGGTTACGGATCTTCAGCTATCCGAACGCCGGTCTCCCGGCGGCGCGCAACCGTGGAATCGAAAAATCCCTAGGCGAGTTCATCTCGTTCATCGACGCGGACGATCTCTGGACGTCAGACAAACTGGAGCTGCAGCTTCGAGCTTTACGCCAACGTTCCGAGGCGGCCATAGCGTACAGCTGGACCGTGTTCATAGATCAGCGGTCGCACTTCCTCTTTGCCAAAGAAGGCGCGCGTTTCGAGGGGTACGTCTACTCGGACCTTCTCCGGCACTGCTTTATAGCGAGCGGTTCCAATATCCTCGTTCGTAAAAGCTGCGCCGTTGCCGTCGGCGGCTTCGATGCTTCGATCGTCTCGGCCCAGGATTGGGATTTTTGCTTGCGGGTCGCGGCCCGTTGGCCGTTCGCGCTCGTGCCGCGGTACCAGATTCTTTATCGTATTTCGGAAAGGACCATGTCCGCCGATTCAGAGCGCGCCGAACGAGGCTGCCTGCGGGTTTGCGACAACGCGTTCCGTCAAACTCCGAGTCTTCCCGTCCGCATACGCAGGGAAAGCGTTTCGAACGTGAAGCAATATGTTGCCTTCCTCTATTTGAGCCGGACGCCCGGTCTCGATTCCCACAGAAAGGCCGGACGCAAGCTCGCGGAGTGTATCCGCCTTTATCCCCGAACGCTGCTAACGCGAAAGACCTGGAACCTCCTTCTGACATGGTCCTTACTGCATTTTCTTCCACCGCGGATGCGTCGTCGCACAGTACTGGCTCTGCTCCGAGCGTACGGTCGATGGTCGATTTTTCGGTGGCGGGCCTTCCATGACTTGGCGAGCGTGCGCGACGTCCATGCCCCCGCGTCCGAGTCCAGCCACGCTGAGGTCGTGACTCCGAGCCCTTGACCCATTTCGTCGCTGCTGCCGCTGCAGGTATGGGGTGACTTGAAATCTTGTCCCATGAACGATGAACATCAAAAGTAAAAGGCCTGACCAACGACGACCTAAATTGTCAACAAAAGATTTGATTAAATGAAAAGCAGATGTTGTGAGCTGCACCTCGCAAATTGGGCGGTGACGGTCTCTAATGGACCAACATTATACCAGGCTGACTCTGTGAGGAGTCGCCTAAGCCTAAAGGAGGTGCAGCATGAAAGAGTATATAGGAGTGGACCTGGGGAAGCGCAAGGCCGTGGTGGTAAAGAAAGATCGACAGGGAAAGACAACCAGCAAGGTTACTGTACCTGTGACTCAAGCGGCGTTGGAAAGTTATTTTTCTAAACAGGACCGGCGCAGTCAGGTGGTGGTGGAGGCTAGGGGCAACTGGATGTATCTCTACGAAAGTATCGAGCAGTACACACCTGACGTAGTGCTGGCCCACCCGCTTAAGACCCGGGCGATTGCTGAGGCGCGCATCAAAACCGACACCATTGATGCGACGACCTTAGCGGAACTGCTACGTCTAGATGGCATCCCGAAAGCGTACATACCACCTCGTGAGGTTCGTGACATTCGAGAGTTGTTGCGTTACCGGGCCTCGCTGGTATCGATACGAGTCGGCATCAAGAACAAGATTCATGCGGTGCTGACCAAGAACGGCATCGATTGCACGTTCAGTGATATTTTGGGGAAATCCTCCCGGCAGTGGCTGAAGAGTCTAGCCGTGCGTGCTTGCTATCGCCTAGAGATTGATGGGTATCTGCGGATCGCTGAGGCGTTGGCGATTTCGATTGGAGAGATCACAAAAACGATAAAGGCCGAGGTGGCTGAAAACCCACAGGCTCAACTGTTGATGGGTATTCCGGGTATCAGTTACTACTCGGCTCTGTTAATCCTCAGTGAGATTGGTGAGGTTGACCGTTTTCCTGATGCCAAGCGATTGTGTTCGTATGCCGGGTTGGTTCCCAGTATCTATAGCTCGGGAAGCAAGAGCTACAGCGGCAGGATCACCAAACAGGGTTCACGATGGCTGCGATGGATTTTGGTAGAGATCAGCATCCATGCCGCCAACGGGGATTCGAACTTTCAGAAAGTGTACCGCAGAGTGAGTCGACGACGCGGTCGGAGCACGGCGAAAGTGGCGGTAGCGCGAAAGATCCTCACTGTCATTTACGCCATGCTCAAGCGAAGTGAGTCGTTTAAGCGTCACAGACCTCGGCAACGACTTATGGCTGTACCTGGGCGAAAAAAAGTTACCGACGTCTCTGGTCATCCTCCTGGGGTCATGGTCCCGGCCTAAGCCGGAGATCCGAAGATTTGATTAGGAGACCAGAGTCGAATTCAATAATGTGCCGAAGAGCACGCATGAGTGACTGACCGATTGGTCGACCGAGACCGAACAGAACTCTGGTCGCAAACAACGGGAGTGTGGGTGATTAGACTAACCCCACGCCTCCCGTGAAGAGGTGCATCTAAACGAGACCTTGACAAGCTTTTCATGAGTGACCCCGGATCGCTGACCTTCTCAGGTGCTCCTGCCAGCTACGTTCTTCGACGTACCGTTATCGACCTTGCGCTTTCCAAAATCAACATTTCTGCTTTCTTCAACGCGTTGCACCCGTGGCCGCGCGGCGATGGGCAGCGGCTATTGACGCCGGTGCCCATTTCCAGTTAGCTGGCGGTGCTGCTAGTCATCCTGGAACAACTGTTCCCCGTCATGATCGGCAATCACAATTGAATGCAAGGAACCGAGGGTCGCGACGAATGGAGAGTTCTGCTTTAAGCAGCGCGTTGAAATGGACGCGCGTGATGTTCGCAGTGTTTTTCACGTGCTTTGGTTCTGCCGTTTTTCTTTCTGAGAGCCGTGCACAGCCGGTGAAGCTTAACGTCAGCTATACCGGTGTGGGGCCGGTCAATCTCCCGGTGGTTTTAGCGAAAGAGGCGGGGATATTTGCCAGGAACGGTCTCGACGTCACCGTGATTCGCGCTCAGGCCGCGGTGTCGACGATGGCACTCATTTCAGGCGAAGTGGGATTGATTCAAGCGGCGGCGCCGGCGGTTTTGCAAAGCAATCTCGGCGGCTCGGGAGCCGTCTATGTGGCGGGCGGCTACACCGGGCTCGATTACTGGCTGGTGGGACATCCGAGCATCAAGTCGGCGGAACAGCTCAAAGGCGCGATTATCGGCGCCGCGGGTCTTTCCGGCGGCTCGTACACGGCGACGCAATTGGCCGTGAGAAAGCTCGGGCTCAATCCTGCCAAAGATGTTTCCATTGTCGCGGTGGGTGGAACGCCGGAGCGCCTGGCGGCGCTGCGCACCGGACGGGTGCAGGCGACGTCGCTCAACCCGCCGACGATCTTTGCCGCTGAGAAGGAGGGCTTCAGGATCTTGGCGGACGTGAGCGCGCTGCCGTTTCAAAACGTCGCGCCGGTGACGACCCGGCGCTTCATCAAGGAGCATCCGGACATCGTGCGCCGCTATGTGAAGTCGCAAGTGGAAGCGGTGCACATGATGAAGCGGGACAGAAAAACCGGCATGAAAGTCTTCATGCAGCTCATGGGCGGCTTCAAGGACACTGCCGTGCTCGAGAAAAGCTATGATGTGTCGATCACCGACGACAAGCTGCCGCGCAATCAATATCCTTCTTTAGAAGGGATTAAAGCGGTTTTGGAGTCGCTGGGCGACAGAGCCAAAGAGGCGCGTCCCACGGACTTCGTCGAGTTGCGCTTCATCAAGGAGTTCGAAGAGAGCGGATTCATCGAAGCCCTTTATAAGCAGTGAGAGCTCAATGGGGCGTTCCAATCGTACAGGGCTGCTTTTGTTCGCAACTAATTAGGTGAATGCGAAAACGCTCGCAACAAGTCCGGTGAGGCAAAAGCCAATAGTGTCAGACTTGCCTAAGTCTATTACGTCTTTTGTAGGCTGACATTGATGCATGGCAATCGAGAAAAGATGCGACCTGAGAAGCGAGATACCCCTGGTGCAACACGGCTTCGCGAACAAATTGATCGCGGGCGTTTACTACGCTTCCGAATCGGCCTTTTCGAAGCGATACCTCGGCCGAAAGTCCCGACTTGGCCGCTACGCTCTTGAGTAAATCCTTCAACGTTGCACGCCGGGAGATGGGCGGCGGAACCGATTCGTCGGCAATCGTCTTTACGAAGCGCTCCGGTCCTAGAAACGGCGCCCCGTCTCCAGGATGCCACTCCGCCCGATAATTAACCTTGGCTCCTTCGCGGATAAAACGCTTCATAACGAGCAGCGGTCTTCAACTCTCCCATCACTGGTCCATAGTCGATCAGTCCGCGTTTTTTTCCTAGGTATTCGCCGTGACCACTCACCGGCACTCACGTTTCCCGGCAGCTTGACCAGTCGTGGCGATTAGGGACGCTGTTGACTAGCTGGACAAATTTCGTGTCAGAATCTTTGAAACTCCAGATGTCGAGATACCCACTTGGCGAGCGACTTCGGCGGTGGGCACGCCGTAATCCTCCACTAGCCCCTGAACGATCTTCACTCTCACGGCGGGCAGTTTCCCACGGCGACTCCCGCTTCGGAGTTCTGTTAGCGATATGCCGTCTTTCTTGCAGGCCGCGGCAACGACACGCTCCGCATAGCGTTTGGTTTTCTTGAAGGCGTTTTGCCGGAGTGTCCGCGCATCTGCTTCTTTTAGAACACGCTTTACAAATGCTCCGCTGCCCAAAATCCGCTCATCAGTTGACTCTCCAATCCTGCGTCGCCGCTGGGATTTCACCGCAAACCATTCGCCAACCGATCCACTCCCCGCAACCAGTTCCGGCGCCCTGAAGGCGTGAGCGGCACGGATTGGCGAGTTACTTGCCAAGATGCACCAAGGTGGCGCGCAGCGGAGCGTTGGAGATCTGAATGACTCCCGTGTAAGGGGTATACATCTCTAGGATCAAGAAGATTGCGCCGGCTACCGACAGCGCGGACACGAACAAACTGGAAACAACCGTAGCGTTAAAGGGCGCAAGCAGACCGAAACTGATGAAGATCACAGTGAGCCAAAGCACCAGTACGATCAAGAGCGGCATGGAAACCGAAGTCGTAGCCTGAGCATACATTAACCAGCGAGTCCTTCCGGTATCCATCACGATACTCAAGGCTTGGCCCTGGTGCGCGCTCTGCGTGTTATTCTGCGGCGAGAGCGCCTGAATTTTGTTGTAAAGAACTTCACCAGCGGCGGATACCGGAGTGCTTAGGAACGCGCTGTGACTGTCATTACCCCACAGCTGATCGAGAATGCGCGCGGAGGCGCCGTGCAACAAATCGCGAATCTCCTTGGTCTCAGGTCCATAATTGGCCAAGACGCGGTCGAGCGCAGCGATGTTGGCCGATATCTGTGTCAGCTCCGCGCTCTGCGCATCGTAAGCGCCCTTGGCCGCCGCCACCAGTAGGCCCAGAACAAGGGCTGCCATAGTTCCGACCAGCCCCACGCCGAGCTTGACGATGTCTTTTGAGTCGGAACTGAGATGATGCTCAGGCAGGATCGTATGAAGCAGGATGCCAATCAGTGCGCCGCCAAAAATGCACACGAGCGCGATTAAACTGATGGTAGTGGAGCTCATAATGAACCTGCCACGAAAAAACACGAGAAGCAGTGATTGAGATCCTTCTAACGAAACCTGTTAAAGACTGTCAAGTTGCTTGGGAAGTGAACAACCGTCGGGCTATGCGGCTCGGTAGTCGTGATGATCTGAGATAGCTCGCGCTCCGACGCTCCTAGACCAAGCGATCTGTATCGATGCAAAAAAAGACCAATACGTCGTATTAGAGTTAGGCAAGTTTAAAAGTGCGCCGCGGAAGCGATGAAACTAGCCGGTTAACCTCCAGCGCAGGGAATTTTCGGTTCAGCCGTGGTCAGGGCTTTTTACTTTTGATGATCAGCGTCGGGGTTTTTCGGCAAACCTCCAATCGATGACTGTTGCGGCTTGGCGGTGATTTTTTCTTTTGCTCTAAATGTTCCCACGGAAATCCATTCTTCGACCACGGAGTCGGGTACCGTGAGATCGGGATCAAACTGCTCGCGGTAGAGAGCATAGAACCGCTCCGCGACTGAGCGGTCGAGCTTCAGAGTTTTTCCACTAACCCGGCACTGATCTCGCGCTGATTTTGCAAAAACAAATCGGCGTTGCGCAGCGCCCGCAGCATGCGCACGAATTCATCGGGCTCTCTGTCAATTTTTCGCTGGCACGTGCTCAGCCCGTTGATGGGGATTTTGACGAACTCGGCGGTCTCTTTGATCGAGAGCAATACCTTAAAGCCTTCTTGCTCGGCGCGATATTCGAACGGGCTGTTCACCACGGTGGCCTCGACCGAGCCTCCGATCAGCGCGGCGAAACGGGCGTCCGGGCTGCCGGGGATCGATAGCAGCGTGACATCTTTGTTGGGGTCGAGACCATTGCGGCTGAGCAGCTGATAGATCGCGAAATCCGCCGAGCTGCCGAAGGTGTTGATCGCCAGCCTTTTCCCTTTGAGATCCTTGACGCTGGCGATGTCGGGACGCGAGATGATCGCATAGCGCTGGATTTGTACGGGAATCTGCTCGGGCGAAGAAGAAAGAACGAATCTAACCATTGACAAAGCGGATTAACTGCTTAAAGGGAAGGAGCACGTAGGCACTCCATCTCGTAAGACTTACACTACCTGCTCGAACCACAACCCCTCCTGACCAGGGTTGACGAATCTCGCTGACGCTTAGAAAAGATGATACTGCCGATTCGCGCAAGCGTTTCGACTTGCGTCCACCCCATTCTCCTTCCAGGTATGGGCAGAAGTTGTCAGCAAGGAGTGACAAACCGCTCGATCTACAGACTCCCAAATCGAGGGGTGTTAGGCAGTGGTTTTACTAAGGACGATTTTCGGAAATCAGCAATTTCGGAGAAACAAAAATCTTAAACGAAGGAGGTTTTATGAGAACAAGTGCTTTAGGTTTTGTTCTAGCGTTTCTAGTAGTCGGGTGTAGCAAGAACGAGGTGTCGAAGAATGACCAGCCGAGTCAAACCGCCGACATAGCGGCAGATAATAGTGGCCGTAACGTCCGAGATCGTAACGATGCGACAAAGACCCCGGGCGATCAATCTGAGAGTGAGGCGGACCGGACGATTTCACAAAACGTCCGGCAGGCTGTCACAGCGGACGATTCCGTCTCCACGAATGGCAAGAACGTAAAGATCATCACGAATGATGGCACAGTGACGCTACGTGGGCCGGTGCAGAGTGAGCAAGAGAAAACTAATATCGGTGCCAAAGCGCAGCAGATTGCTGGTGTAAAAAGTGTCGATAACCAATTGGAGATCGCAAACTAAATTTAAAGGAGAAAAGTATGTCAAAATCAGTTTTTTGTTTAAGTGATAATGAAAGCCAAGCCGAAAGGATAGTCCAAGAGCTGAAGGCTGCGGGCTTTTCCAACAATGATATCTCGGTCCTGTTCCCTGACAAATCGGGAACGAAGGATTTTGCTCACGAACAGCACACTAAGGCACCGGAGGGGGCCGCTACAGGAGCAGGCACCGGGGGAGTCTTAGGAGGAGCTTTGGGATGGCTGGTGGGCATTGGGGCCTTGGCCATTCCTGGCGTCGGCCCGTTTATAGCTGCCGGACCGATCATGGCCGCTCTGGCCGGTGCGGGTATAGGCGCCGCCGTCGGCGGGCTAACCGGAGCGCTCGTGGGCATGGGCATTCCTGAGTATGAGGCCAAGCGATACGAGGGAAAAATCAAAGAGGGCAACATCCTGATTTCAGTGCACTCGGAAGATAGCGATGAAGTAAAGCGCGCAAAGGATATTTTTGAACGTGCCGGCGCCCACGACATCTCGTACAGCGAAGAGAAAGGCGTTCCCAAGCAGGAAGAAAGCCGCGTTTAGGCGGGCTTTGTTGCGAGTCCGCAGCTAGATGGGCGGACTCGCACCTTTAGGACTTAGTTCGTATCTAATATTAATAACGACCTTTTTTTGGAGGAAAGTAAATGGATGCTTTAGAACTTCTTAAGACAGACCATAAGACGGTGAAAGAACTATTCGAAAAGGCAGAAGGAAGCGAAAACAAGAAACAGCAGTTGCAACTTTTTGAAAAGATTAAAACGGAACTAGAAACTCATACGCATATTGAGGAGACGGTTTTCTATCCGGCCGTAGCAAAAAACGAAGAGTTAAAAGATATGGTGCTTGAATCTCTCGAGGAGCACAAGCAGGTAAAGACTCTCCTCCGAGAGATGGAAAATCTGACCGCAGATAGCGAGAAGTTTGAACCTAAACTGAAAGTGTTAATGGAAAACGTAGAGCATCATGCGGAAGAAGAGGAAGAGGGAAAAATGTTTCCCAAGATACGAAAACTCATGAATGCTGAGGCTCTTGATCAGTTAGGTCGCGAGCTTGAAGCGGCTAAAAACAAAGAAGTACGAAAAGCCAGCTAACGACGGCTCTACCTGGCTAATGGAGCTCAAAGTAAAAGTATGACAGTTCCAGACTTTCGTCCTGATGCTGTTCTTTCGCTCAGCGGCTGCCAAGCTATGATCGGCAGAACCGCTGGGCGGGTGGCGTCGTCGGTTACGACGCTGATTAGAACTCGGCGCTGTCTCATAACGGAACGGCCTTAGGAGTCACGTCTGTGACATTTCAGATTCAGCGGTCGGCGGAAAAGACATTTCCGCGAGAGGGCGAGGGGTGAGATGGGACCACGCGGATGCCGACTTGACGCAGAGAAATTTCAGCTCGGCATCCGCGGATGGGGTGTTCTAATTAGGAAACCGCGGCGATGCGCAGCGGCGCGGGTTTCTCTGAAAAGTTTTGCTCGAGCCACCATTCGGCGATCTCTATGCCGCTGGCGAACCACACGCCTTCGTGGCCCTTCATGTATTCGATCATTTCTTTGAGCGCGCTGGTTCTACCGAGCCGGCTCGACACATACGGATGCAGTTGGAAGGTCGTGAACATCGGTGCGGTCGCCGATTCGGCGTAAAGGTCGTTAAAGAAGCGTTGCCACAAGCGCAAGGCATTGTCCGGATGATCGCCGGCCCGGTTCTGATGTCCATAGAGCCGGCCGTCGCCAAACGGCTGGCGCGGCAGCTCGACCAGCCGCGACTCGCCGTTTTCCCACACGAACGGGAGATCGTCCGCGAACGAATTGCTGTTCCACACGTATCCTTCTTCCATCAGCAGTTCTACCGTATCGTTACTTTGCGTGCATGTCCGCCAACCGATCGGAGGCTTTCCGGTTCGCTTCATGAGCATGTCCGTGGTCCGCCGGATGCAATCCTTTTCTTCTTGTCGCGTCAGGTCGCGCGCAATTTCATGGTGGTAGCCGTGTCCCGCGACCTCATGTCCGCGCTCGACGATCGCTTTCATCGCGTCGGGGTATCTTTCCGCGATCCCGCCGCACGTCAGAAACGTGGTCTTGACGTTGACTTCGTCGAGCATGCTTAGGATCCGCCATATGCCCGTCTTGGGTCCATATTCCCCTTCCGCGTAATCCTCGTTGTTCAACTTTCCGTTCGGTCCCGGCCGCACCGGCTCGCCACCCTGAAAATCGAAAGTGATGGCGACCGCAACTCGATTTTTATTGGGCCACGAGATTTGTCCCTTGGCATGGTTCTCGACGATCATACGACCTCCTCGATTGTAATCTAAACATGATCGACTCTAAATGAGTTTCGTTGACTGTGTCAACCCAGTCGTTAGCGCTCAGTGATCGAACAAACGCCGGTCGCGTTGACCTGCATCTGACGCTTATGCTATTCGAAGATTTTTAACCGCGAACGGCCAAAGATTTGCCGCTCGCCTCGTCCATCGGCTACCCCCGGGGGGGGTTATGGGATTTACCCGACTGAAAATATTGTCCATTGCAGTTTTTTTGTTCACGCATCAGTGGATTGCCGGCGCGTGGGCACAAAGCAAGAAACCGGTCTCCACGGCCGAGCTCGCGGCTTACGCCGGCGCCGATCGCGAGCAGCGGCTTGTCGCGGGCGCCAGAGCTGAAGGCAAGGTCGTTTGGTACACCTCGCTGGCGGGGAGCTCATACAAAGATCTCGCCAACGGCTTCGAAGCAAAGTATCCGGGGATCAAAGTCGAGACCTATCGGGGTACGAGCACCGATATCATGACCCGGATCACGGCCGAGGCCCAGGCCAAGCAGATCCTCGTCGACGTTTTGGAAACGACGGTGCCGCCGCTGACTTATCTGCGCGAAAATAAACTGCTTGCCGCCTACACCTCGCCCCATTTGAAAAAATATCCTGCCAACACAAAAGAAGACGCCGGCCGAGGACTCGTCTACTGGGCGGTCGATCGCGAGACATACAGCGGCGTCGGCTACAACACGACGCTTATCCCGACGTCCGCCGTACCAAAAAAGTACGACGATCTTTTGAAACCCGAGCTCAAGGGGAAAATCGGCTTCGTTTCCAACGAAACCGGAGTGAGAGCGATCGGCGCGATGCTCAAGCTTAAAGGTGAAGAGTTCGTGAAGAAACTCAAGGCGCAGGAGGTAGTTCTGCACTCCGTATCCGGTCGAGCGATGGCGGACCTGGTGGTTTCCGGTGAAGTTCCCTTGGCGCCGACGATCTTCCGCGACCATGCCATCGAGGTGAAAGGCAAAGGAGCGCCGGTGGATTGGGTACCGATGGATGTCGTGCCGACCAACACCGGCGGCGTAGCGATCACGGCGCAGGCGGCGCGGCCGCATGCCGCGGTGCTGATGGCCGATTTTCTTCTCAGCCCGGAAGGGGCAAAGATCCTCGGCGACCTGAACTATGGCGGTCCTCTGAAGCCTACGCCCTACAAACTTTGGTACCCCGAAGCGGGCATGTCGATGGCCCAGTACGAACAATCGATGGAACAATGGGAGAAGCTGCTCCGAGAAATCGGCCGCAAAGGCTAATCAGTGGCAGGGGTCGGGCATGAGTCATTGACCTATTGTCGATCATAAGTGGTATCACAAAGCCTAAGAGCGACTGCTTCGGGTCAAGTTGCTTTGTGACGTTGTGCCTCGGGGCCGGTTCTTTACTTTGATGATCAGCGGCGCGCTTTTTCGGCAACGTCCAATCGACGGCCTGTTGCGCCTGGCGGTGATTTTTTCTTTTGCTCTAAACGTTCCCACCGCAATCCATTCGTCGACGACGGAGTCGGGTACCGTGACATCGAGGTTAAATTGCTCGCGGTAGAGAGCATAGAACCGCTCGGCGGTCGAGCTTCAAGAGTTTTTCCATTGTCGATCTGCGTGATCGGTTTTAGGGAGACGCCTTACTCGTTGATTTTTTCTCTCTCGGCGAAGTATAAGACGGGAAATCGGCAGACACGCCGGGACAGCCCACCATATTAACCACCCTACGAGTCTTTGGCGTTTTTGTTCTCAATCCTGTGTACCGTCAATGAGCGACATATTCATCAGCTATAACCGAGAAGATCAAGCCACAGCAAGACAACTTGCAAATGCACTTGAAAGTGAAGGCTGGACTGTCTGGTGGGACCCGAAGCTCCGGGCAGGTGAACGGTTTAATGACGTGATTGAGAAGGCATTAAACGAAGCGAAGTGCGTCATTGTGTTGTGGTCCAAACGTTCCGTGCAGTCGCTATACGTAAAAGACGAGGCAACGCATGCATTGAAACGCAAGAAGCTCGTCCCCGTTACGATCCAACAAGTGGAACTACCTTTTAGATTTGAAGAACTTCATACACCAAGTTTGTTTAATTGGGATGGCTCAAAAGACTTCTCAGAGTTTCGAAGGCTTGTCGAGGACATCTATACGATTCTTAGACTGAGCTCTACGGGGGCGACCGTAGCAGAAGAGCAACGCCTTGGGGAAGCCGAAGAGCGCCGCAAGGTAGACGAAGAGCGTCTCCGCCAACAGGAACGACAGCGGGCTGAGGAAGCGACCAGATTGAAACCGGACGACGAGATCCGAAGGCGCATCGAAGAAGAAAAAAGTCGCGCACAGGAGGAAGCAGCAAGAGCGCAACAGCCAGAGCGGCAAAAGCGACGCGACCAAGGCGCTCATACTACAACGCATCACGACTCGCCAGGTCCTTCTCCTAGCCTCTCCTTCTCAAAAACTCGTTTATGGGTTGGTGGAAGTATTATTACCATTGTTTTGGTTTCAGCCTTCGTATTCTTTATGTTTCGTCGTGCTCCCTCTTCCGAGTCAGGCACAAGCATTACTACTGCAAAACCAATCGCTGAAGGGACAACGCTGAGCGATTCGCTCGTGCCAGGCCAAGAGCGACATTTCTTCCAATTCACCGCGGCGCGCCCCAAAATAAAGGTTATTGTACGCAAGCGCTCTAAAGACGGCTTTCAAGGAGCGGTGGACGTTTATGATCAGAATGAGAAGAGGGTTGCTCAGGCGCGGGAGGGCGTGTCCCTGCTTTCGGGCATAAGTCCTCAGGACCAACCTCTCACCGTTGCTTTTGAGAGCCGTCCTGGCGAGCTGTACTACATAATGGTCTCAGTGCTTGCGTCCAAGACACGTGGCGATTACGAAATTACGGTGCGGGAAGAGTAAGTGATAATGAGGTAGTCCTATGCATTGAAAGCTGGCTGGTAAGCGCAACTTTGTAACGCTCTGAAGAAAAACGCTGTTCGTGTAGGGCGTTCTTGCAATAGCATGACGTGGATTAGCATTACCCACAAATTGTCGATCGGAGGTACATACGCCTAGCTATACGGATGTCACCCAACGTGTTCGACGATGTGTCTGGGCCATTGCGATGCTGAATGGGGCGCTTATTGGCTCCATGAGCCCGGCGCAGTCCCCCGCCGCAGACTCACCAGCGCTGCCAGGTTCTAACACGAGCATTACTACTGCAAAACCAATCGCTGAAGGGGCAACGCTGAGCGGTTCGCTCGTGCCGGGCCAAGAGCGGCATTTCTTCCAATTCACCGCGTCCAGCCCCAAAACACGGGTTATTGTACGCAAGCGCTCTAAAGCCGGCTTTCAAGGGGCAGTGGACGTTTATGATCAGAATGAGAAGAGGGTTGCTCAGGTGCGCGAGGGCGTGACCCTGCTCCCGGGCATAAATCCTGAGGACCAACCTCTCACCCTTGCTTTTGAGAGCCGTCCTGGCGAGCTGTACTACATAATGGTCTCAGTGCTTGCATCCAAGACCCGTGGCGACTACGAAATTACGGTGCGGAAAGAGTGAGTAATACCCCTAGGCGAGGACCCAGGCCGTGATATAAATCCCGGTCCAAAAGCCCGCCGATCTGTTACACGACACCGATCATCGTGCGAAGTCCGTTCGGGGGCAGTTCTTTAATTTCACTGATCAGCGTCGGGCTCTTTCGGCAAACTTCCAGTCGACGACCTGTTGCGGCTTGGCGGTGATCTTCTTTTGCTCTAAACGTTCCCACGGAAATCCATTCTTCGACGGCCGAGTCCGGTACCGCGAGATCGGGGTTCAACTGCTCGCGCTAGAGAGCATAGAACCACTCGGCGGTCGGAATCAGAGTACTCTTGTTGTAAACGGCGCGTGGTTACCGGGACGGCCGGGCCGGCAGCGGTGCCGGGCCGGAAAGCCGCTTGAAGAGATCGATGGTCTCGGCTTCCCGCGGCAACTCGCGCAGCTGTGTTTCGAACTCCTCCCAGGTTACCGTCATAGCGGGCTCCGAAGTGAGTTTCTCGTAGGCTTTGCTGTACTCCGGATCGGCGAAGACTCTGCGCATGGCTTCCCGCAATATTTTAACGTGCTCCGCCGGCGTGCCCGGCGGCAGCACAAAAGGCTGACCGGTATCGCGCGCCCCGCGAAAAAGCTGGATGAGACGGCGTTCTTGGTTTGAGCGGGCGAAACCCTCGATCTCGGGGAGTTTGGCGAGCCTGCGGTCGGGGTGTTTGAAGCCCTTGGGGATATCCATGGTCGCGTGGACATGCACCAGATCTTTATCTAACCAATGGGCATTGCGCGTCAGCAAACTGTCCAGGATACTCACCCGCGCATCGATTTCGTTCCTTTCTAAAGCAAAGTCGATTTCCCGCGGTGTATAGCCGGTGACCAAACGCGGCTCTTTCATGTCCAGCATGTAGGCGAACAGCCGGGCCATGGTGTAGAGGCTGTGGCCGACAGACGGCGCGCCGATGCGCACGCCGCGGGTCGCGCTCAAAGTTTCCCGGCTGTTGAAGCCCGCGGCCTTGTGCGTCACAAAGGCATAGGGCGCATAGCGGGCATGGGAGCCGAGATAAATGAACTTGTCGAGATCATAAAGTACGTCTTGTTCGCCGAAAATCGTGCCCTGCACCATGCCGGTGATCATGGCGCCGACCGTCAAACCATCAGGCCGAACCGATTTGTACATGTGATTGGCCGCCTTACGTCCGCCCGCGCCGGGCATGTACTGCATAACGATGGCTGGGGTGGCCGGGAATATGTTTTTTCAAGACCGGAATCACTGCGCGCGTGCGCAGATCGCCGGCACCGCCCGCGTCAGTGCCGCTCACAAGAAGAAGATTCTTTCCTTCATAGAATGGCGTCTGGGCCAATGCCGTGGGGGCCAAAACGATCCACCACGCGAGCAGAAGAAAGACAGTAAACACGATGGTTTGCAGTCCGTGTTTGTTTTTCATTAGGCGTTTAGCTCCCACCAGTTCCTATCCGGGTCGCTGAAGATAAAACTGGTTTTGCCGTCAATGGCGTCGAGCTTGCCGAGTTCTGTAATGCCGGCGGTCGCGCCGTTGATCGAGAATTCGCGGTGCGCTTGCTCGACTGCTGCGGCTGAATCCATTTGCAGAGTGAAGCGGTTTACCGGCGCGAGATATTGCCGCGGGCTGCGTTTCAAGACGACGATGTACCAGGGCGCCGCCGCGTGCTTGATATACTGGGCGTTGTTGAATCCCGCCAGGATCTCGAGTCCGAGAACCTCGGTGTAAAATTGCCGGCTGCGCTCGATGTCGTCGCACTGCAGCGTGCCGTGAGTGAACGCTTGCGGCAGGTAGCCGCGCTGGGACAATCGCTCGTCGGCGAGCGGCTTGTTCCAATGGCCGGCGGTGTGGGCGCGGCCATGCTGCGCGCCGCCGGGATTGTAATATTCGATTTCCAAGTGGTTGCCGCCGGGCTCGCGAAAGTAGATCGAGTAAGCGAAATGCGCGCTCTGCGGCTTAGTGATCTTGCTGAGGCCGTATTTCTCTTTGTTGGCTTCGAGGTGTTTCCAGGCTGCTTCCACCTCCCCATGGTGGGCGACGCGGAAGCCGTAGTGATTGTCGAAACTCTTTTCCGGCGCGTCGGGTCCCCCTTCATGTACGATCAGGCGCCACTCCGTGTTGGGGTGCTTGAGTATGGCTATGCTCGCCGTCCGCTCGACGACCTCCATGGCCAATAGATCGGTGAAGACCGGCAGAGTTTCCGCCAGGGAGCGGCACTCGTAATGGCCGGCGACAAGACCGGTGGTCTTAAAGATCGACATCCCTTCTCCTGTCAGGACAGCTTATCGCCGTCCGAGCCGGAAACAAAATACCAACGCGCCGCAGCGGGCGCAATGCCGTCTGAGTTCGATCGATTACCTGTTGCGGCTTGGCGGTGATTGTTTCTTTCGCTCTAAACGCTCCCACGGAAATCCATTCTTCGACCACGTATATGGCTGGTTGATAATCCCCGACGGTTCCAATTCCTAAATCATATCGATAATCTATCGACCAAGCTTTTCAGATCGGCGGTTGCTGTCTTCGGGGTTCGTGGGGCGATTGCAAGCATATACGAATAATCGTATAATTCATTTGTAATGAAACCGATCCGCTTTCTCGGGACAGCTCGTCGCGACTTAGCGACCTTTCCCGATTGGCGCGTCGACAAGCCGGATACGAGTTGTTTATGGTGCAAGTCGGGCGTGAACCAGCAGACTTTAAGCCGCTTCCGACCGTTGGATCTGGAGCGTATGAGATTCGCATACGAGGTGGCGCCGGTGTTTCGCGTCGTGTACGTGGCCAAATTCGAAGAAGCGGTTTATGTCTTGCACGCTTTTCAGAAGAAGACCCGAAAGACGTCCCAGGCGGACATTAAGTTGGCAGCAGAGCGTTACAAGTTAACCGGGAGGCACTCATGAAGAAGAAACGAGCACGGCAAGTAAAGCGCGCAAACAATGTATTCCTTGATCTCGGCTTTCCACCGCACGAGGCGGCTGTGATGCTCCTGCGTTGCCAGCTGGCCGAAGCTCTCCGTAAGTGGATGGACCGTGAGGCAATTTCCCAGGTGGAAGCCGCCAAGCGCCTTGGCGTGGTCCAGCCCCGCATCTCCGAGATCGCGCGCAACAAGGTTGACAAGCTATCTCTGGACTACCTCGTCGGCCTGTGCGCAAAGGCTGGCGTCTCAGTCGCGGTGAAATTGGCCGCCTAACACCACCATGAACTCTCACCACAGCGGCGTCCACTTCCTGGAATGGTGAGCTTTCGTTGAGTGCACGACCGGCCTTCGGTCAATTGTAGCTTTTGACGTTTTGCTTTGGAGGCAGTTTTTACTTCTGATGATTATCCTCGGGCTCTTGCGGCAAACGTCCAGTCGACGACCGCTTTTTCAACACTCTGATAAGTCAGCATTAATCTCGCGCTGATTTTGCAAAAACAAATTCGCGTTGCGCAGCGCTACAGTCCTTCGGCTCCATCGAGCTTCGAGAGATTCCGGTCAAAGGTTGCCAACGGAAGATGGCCGACTTTCCGCGCTGTTTCTAGGATCAAACAATCGGAGAACCCCAACGCCGGACGCTTGCGATACTGCTCGAGTGCTGCGGCCACGCTATCGGACTCTTGAATGATAAGATCCCGATGACGCAAAAGCATTTCGATGGCCGTCGGAATCTCCGCGTGACTCAGGTCGTACACAGCTGTAAGAACCCATGTCGCTTCCGTGAGAACCAAGGTGGCCACCCACGCCCCTTACTCACGAATGATTCCGCGGCGGCGACCTGCTTCCGATCGTCGCGCGTGACCAGACGGACCAAGACATTGGTGTCAACGGCGCGCATGTTTTTTCTTCATATAGCGCCGCACGCATTTGTCGAAGTCTTCTAGCTTCTTCGAAGCCGGTGTCCCTCGCGGAAAGATCGCGCGATGAATGTCTTCCGATGTATACCGGCCGGCTTTGCGCACGACCACGACGTCACCTTCTTCGTCCCATTCCAGCACCGAGCCTGGGCCGATACCGAGTTTTCGTCGCACTTTCGCCGGAACAGAAATCTGTCCCTGGGCCGTAACTTTTGATTGCGCTAATGCCATAACTTAGATTACCGGGGTAATGGATTAATCGTCAAACCGAGGAAGCCGCCTGCGAGTCATAGCTTGCCTCGCATTCAAAAGTCCCGCTCGTGCTGTTCGTTTCTGAACTTCGGCACCGGTTTAATTTTCTTTTTCATATACTTTCTTCTCGCTTCTGCTCATCGGACGCGCGCTGATCACACCAATCCGGTTCGCACGAACGGTAAACACTACGGTCAAAAACCGACTGCCGTAGTTCTTTCCTGATGCTGTACCGAGCATGCCGGCCACCTCCATTTTCTGATCGCAAGAACGAGATGCCGCGTCCCCCGGGTATCCCGGGACGACAGTGATGATATATGGTACGTTCAAGCAGGCGTTTCAACGGAGGGGCCCATGAAACCGAGTTTGTGTCTCGTTGGTGTGGCTTTGATGCTTTTCGTTTCTCTCGAACCATCCTCGGCCCAAGATCTTGCGTTTATCGGCGTCAACGTTGTCCCAATGGACCGGGAGGGGCTGCTAAACAATCAGACTGTTGTTATCCGTGATGGCCGAATCAGTGCTGTGGGGCCAGCGGGAAACACCAAGGTACCGGAGAAAGCGTTGTCGCTCGACGGTCGCGGCAAATATCTAATGCCGGGCCTAGGCGAAATGCATGGACATATTCCTTCACCCCTTCAGTCTCGGGAATTTACCGAGGCGGTCTTGTTCCTGTACATCGCCAATGGCGTTACAACTGTCCGAGGAATGCAGGGCGCGCCAGGGCAACTCGATCTTCGAGAGAGAGCCAAGCGAGGCGAATTAATGGCGCCGAATCTTTATCTCGCTGGACCTCCCTTCAGTGGAAAGACGATCAAGTCTGCCGAAGAGGCGATACAAACTGTCCGGCAACAGAAGGGCGAAGGATGGGACCTCCTGAAAGTCCTTACGGGTCTGGCGCGGGATCATTACGACGCGATGGCGAGAACCGCAAAGGAAGTGGGAATAAGCTTTGCGGGCCACGTGCCGGCCGATGTCGGGCTCCTTCATGCGATCCAGAGCGGACAGGAAACCTTCGATCATCTCGACGGCTATATCGAATTTCTGCAGGGAGAAAAGGGCCCCATGCCCGACGCCAAGCTTCAAGAGATCGCCAAGCTGTCGCGCGAGGCGGGCGTTTGGGTCGTGCCAACCATGGCTCTGTGGGAAACACTCCGAGGAACCGCAGATCTGGCCACCCTGCGTGCTTACCCGGAGCTGAAATACATGCCGCCGCAGCAGATCCAGCAGTGGACAAGCGCTCAGGAGAATCTCCTCAAGAACTCCGAATTCAAGCCTGACGTAGCGCGCACCGTGATCCAGAACCGTATGCGCCTGCTCAAAGCGCTACACGATAGCGGCGTGAAAATCCTGTTGGGCAGCGACGCGCCGCAGCGCTTCAGCGTCCCGGGATTTTCGATTCACCGCGAAATGAAACGGATGGCGGATGCGGGGATGAAGCCGTACGACATCCTCAGGTCGGGAACCTACAATGTCGGTCTATATCTCAAAGAGAAAGATAGTTTTGGAACGATAGAAGTGGGGAAGCGCGCCGATCTGATCCTACTCGATGCCAATCCCCTCGAGGACATCGACAATATCGCGCGCCGGTCCGGCGTGATGGTGCGTGGGCGCTGGTTACCGGAGCGCGAGATTCAATCGCGGCTCAATCAGATTGCGGCTTCGCATCGATAAGAATCAGAGGGGATAAGGGTCCATTCTCTATAGTGACTGAATGGCGTAAAATCTCGATGAATAGTGGTGGCATTTCTTTGCCTGGTATTGCTGCTATCGATTGTCATTTGGTCGATTCGACGTCACCGTGATCCCAAGCTGCACATTGAATGTAGTTCGCCGATCGATGAGCTGATTCCCTCGCTCGCCGGACTGACGCTCAGCACATCCGTCCCCTGGCAATTCCGTCGAAGTCCTGGAGAACGGCGCTTCTTTTGGACGTGCTGTTGGAGGGAACTCAAGCGACTCAGAAGTCGGTGCATCTCGAAAACTTTCTTTGGAAGGAAGGGGTCGAGAACATTGCGGCTGAGCAGCTGATAGATCGCGAAATCCGCCGAGCAACGGGGCAACTGAAATTCAGAAGCCAAGCGCAAAGAGCAAGCCTGACCGCATTTGTTGCATCTTGCTCGAGCTTAAAGTCGCAATGAGCGAACCGATCTTTCCTTTAGAAACGGTTTGAAGATGATCAAAGTTTACGGCGCAGTCCCTCGGCATTCCGTCCATCTTGGTCAACAAGCCCTCCGACGGAATATCGCGAATCACGGTTGTAATAGGGGCGACGGTCACTTCTCCGAGAAACTCCAACGCCGAGTCTCTCGTTAGAATGAGCACTGGCCGTTTCTTGTCGGGTCTGGAAAACACATACCATCTAACTTCCCCGCGCTTCATCAATCGCCCCAGACCTGTTCCGATTCCCACTCGCTAAACTCGCCGCGCTTAACCGGCTTACGTTTGTATCCTTCGCGGTGTTGCAACTCCAATTCTTTGACGCGAACTTCCTTGAGCGCGGAACGCAAGGCTTCCCGTGTAAAGCCGGATCGTGTGGTTCCCAACTTCCTTGCGGCGCTGTCCACGGCCTTTACCAGCTGTTCATCCAAGGTCATCTGCACGGTCTTCATGACGGGTCCCCATCAATAGCTATAACTGTAGCTATAGTAGCCCACATTCCCGCATGCACGCAAATGGAAGAGAGCGTCGCGGGGGAATAGTCAGTAATTGGCGTCTTGTATTCGCGAGTGTGCTCCGGCAGGCGGGTCTCTTGCCAGAGTGATGGCCCATGACAGGTATTCGCGGGCAGTGACATCATGTTGCGGACCCGATGAACACGCCGCCGAACTAGCGGTTGCACGCCGAGAGAATCATTCCGATGAAATCTGTGATGGATATAAGCATCATTGAATGCGCGAGGAATCAATCGAAATAAAATGCAGAGGTTGTCTAAACTCTGGCATGAGCCCTATCACTGAAAGCGCCGGCTGAGCGCAGCCTCAGGCCTACTAACCAAGAGGAGAAGAAGCCGTGATGACGCGTCATATACCGAAGGTATTCTTCGGTCGAATGAGCGAAGGTCCCGATCTCTTCGTAGATTGCCTTGGTTTCAAAATCCTTCATCAGAATGCCCGAACACTAATTTAGGCCTCGCGTACCGAGAAGCAAAATCAGTGTTGACATTCGATAGAGACTATAAAATACTCGCCGCGTCTATTTCGATTAGATTTCCGAGGTAAAGACCAGCTAGAAAGAACGGCAATGAAAATTCAAAAAACGTTCGCAACGTTATCCGCTGCGCAGTGGGTGTATGCACTCGTCCGCTCGCGGACCTGCTCGATCAGCAGACGAAGCAATCGAGGATTACTGACGGTGTCTGTCATTTTTCTTTTCGCTGGCTGTTCGTCGGCTCCGCCGATGGCTTTTCAGAACTATTCCCATCGCCAGACTCCCAGCCTCAACTTAGAAGATCTGGAAAAACTGCAGTTCTATATTTCGAGTGACGTTGTCGCTCAATATCAAGATGCGGCCGGAACGAAGTCTTTGCTGCTGGCCAGATTGACTCCCGGTGTTGCCACGGGCGCAGGCCCAAATTGGATTAAAGTGAGCTTTAGGGAGGGAGGAGTCGATATTCCCTTTGTCACCGACCCGAACCTATATGATGGCCGTTACTGGATTGCCACCGAGGTTGACGGGAGTAAAGACTTCAAGAGAATTTCGGAACTCCCCGACAGGTTTTTTGTTCACAAGGGAGTTCGGTACAAAGTGGTCTCCGGAGCCGATGCCATCCTGCTCTTTGACTGGGAAAGTTGGAGAACAGTCGTCGAGACACGCAAAGCCACTCAGGGGAGAAGAGTGGGGGACAGCAGGTAACTGGGTGACAAATTCGGCCACAGGATTGGTTGCTTAGTTTTAGCGGCGGAGACGTAGAGTTGGTTGGTGAAGTTTGCGCGAAGACGCGACTTAAGTCGGTTTCAGCGCGTTCAATGCGATAGCGCGATCCTGATTTGAGTTTGGACGAATCATTCGAGATTACCCACCGAGGCAGGCGGCATAACCTAAAAAGTTGCTCCAACCGTTCCAGCTGTTCAATAGCTCGGCTCCATTCAATCGTTGAAACTCACCCAGTCGCCAACGGCCATTGCATTAAGCACTAGGGGCCTTAGCGACGGGCCGCCCACCCGACGAGCAGTCCTCTTCCTCGATGACTTGCTCCGCTGCACTGGACTTCATAGATTAGGGCCGATGAACATTCTTACAGCGGTGGCGTTAGTTTGTCTCGTTGTGCTGCTATCGATTGTCATTTGGTCGATTAAACGTCACCGTGATCCCAAGCTGCGCATCGAATGCAGTTCGCCGATCGGTGAGCTGATTCCTTCGCTCGCCGGGTTAACCCTCGGCACAGCCGTCCCCGGCAATTCCGTCGAAGTCCTTGAGAACGGCGCTTTTTTTGAGGTGCTGTTGGAGCGAATTCGATCAGCTCAAATGTCAGTCCATTTCGAAACCTTTCTTTGGAAGGAAGGGGCGCTCGGTCAGCGCATGGCGGACGCGTTGTCGGAGCGGGCTCGCGCCGGCAAGCAGGTGCGTGTCCTGCTGGATGCGGAAGGCTCTAAAGATGTCGGCAAAGCATCTGTGCGACAGATGAAAGAAGCCGGATGCCGGGTCGTGTTTTTCCATGAAAAGGTTTGGCGCAATATCGGCGTGCTGAACGACCGCGACCACCGCAAGATCGTCGTCGTCGATGGGCGCGAAGCGTTCGTCGGCGGTCATTGCATCGTCGACAGTTGGTTGGGCGACGCCCAGGACAGCGAACACGTCGCCGACATCAGCGTGAGGTTGCGCGGTCCCATCGTGCACAGCGTGCAGGCCGCGTTCAGCGAGAATTGGGCTGGGCAAACGGGTGATTTGTTCGCCGGCGACGATGTGTTCCCGGCTCTGGAGCCTGCAGGCGACGTGCTGATCCATGCCGCGTTCGTAAAGCCGGAAGGCTCGGCGCCTGCCGTGAAGATTCTCCACCACACGGCCATATGCCTCGCGCGCAAGCGAATCTGGATTCAAAATCCCTATTTCATTCCCGAGCCCGAAGCGATCGACGCGTTGGGAGAAGCCGTTTCCCGCGGCGTCGACGTGCGCGTGATCATGCCGTCGATTGCGGGATCCGACAATCCCATGGTGCAACACGCCGGGCACCGCAACTTCGAAAAGCTGCTGCGCTGCGGCGTGCGTCTATTCGAGTATCCGCACACCCTGCTGCACCAGAAAGTGATGACCATCGACGGCGTGTGGAGCGCAGTGGGTTCAAGCAACTTCGACGACCGGTCTTTCGAGACCAACGATGAAATTACCCTCGGCATCCTGGACCCGGCAACGGCACAGCGGTTCGACGCAGTCTTCGAGAAGTACGTTCCCGGGTGCGAGGAAATTGAGCTCGAGGCGTGGCGCAAACGCGGGCTGTGGCACAAATTGAAAGACAACGCTTTCTACATGCTCAACGAAGTTCTCTGACAGACCGGCTCCCTTGGAATGAGCAGGGCGGGCCCGGTGCATTTGCGCAATGACGGCGGCTCTGCTCGCGGGCTGTATGGGGGTCGCCATGGGCCCCGGCATCGCCGGCGAGAAGAACTGAGGGCATATTCGGCTCAGACATAACACCCACGACAAACTTTTGTCTCCGCGAGAGCGGGAAATCCTCTTGATGACACCCGTCCAATTCGTCGTGATCGAAAGCGGCGCTAGCTACTAGGGCGTTCGGCGCAAGACAGCGACCCATTGCGGTTGGGTGACGCTCCACATGCCTTTACGGGGGCCGTCGTCTTCTATGCGCAGGTCCGCGGCTTCGGGATTGTGGCGCAGCAGTGCAGTTGCGGCCTCGTATTTGTCGAGACCTTCGATGCCGGCCAGGAGCGCAATCGAGGAGAGCGCGACCAGGTCGGCGAGATTGTGTCCATAGAGCCGGCTCGGCTGGCGCCGCACGTTAATTTCCACCGGAGTTCCCGCGGCACCGAGCACTTCGCCAATCGCGCCACCGCCTTCCGCGGGTACTCCGAGCAAGCGGCGGCGCTCTTCGATGACTGCGAGATGCCGCGCATTGTCACCGGTGTCGCCGCCCTGTTCGATAAAACTTTTCAGCGCGAGCCCGGTATAGCCGATGGTTTCGTCGGTGACGACGACGAACAGCGCACCGCCGGGCTTCAAAAAGCGCACCATCCTTATGACGCTGGTGGGAAGGTCGCTGACGAAATAAATCATGTGCAGCGCCAGGCCGAGGTCGATGCTGCCATCTAACGGAAGCTTTTCCCCCGAACGCTCGGCCGCTGCGTCGATCTCATCAAATTCCGCCGCCAGCGCCGCACCGGGCCGCAAATGCGCCTTTGTTTTTAGAAACGCGCGATAGTTTGCGAGGTATTCGGGATTGGGCTCCTCGATCGAGACGCGGGTGCCCTGCGGCACGGAATCGGCGACTAGCGCGAAGGTTTGACCGTCGCCCGCTCCGAAGTCGAAGATGTGACCGTCACTCGGCACCGACGTTTCTATGACGCGGCGGAGCTCCGGCGCGAACATGTCGCGCTGGTCGGTACCCATCATCAGTACCCGCCCGAGCGGATCCGGCTTCAGCAGCCGGGCAAAGGCGTTACGGTACTGGCGGTGTGTGTCGAGACCGTGAAATTCGTTGCGCACGAGTTCGCGCGCTTCGTCGAATTGAGATGCGAGGGTTTCTGCTCTTTTCCGGTCAATCTGAATCGGCATGCTATATAATAGAGACAACTATTATATAAGGACAACTATTTTTCCGTCCGGCGACCCGTCGTCAGACTTTTACTTCATAGATTCCTGAGCTCACACCGGCGACGGGGAGATTCTTTCCCTCCACCGGGCGTCCTTGTGCTTGGTCGTTTTAATCTCAAACCTAAGCATCGGGGTCAAGCTTTGTCAGGCTGTTGAAAAAGGCTCACCTGCTTCGTTGCCGCTCGATCGCCTCTCTCCAACGTATCAATAAATGCGCCTGCGCTCATCGATTTCTCGCGCGCCTAGTATCTGAGGCCTTTTTGAACAGCGTGTACCAGAGTTTTTCAACACTGTATTGTTTTTTTAGATTCCGGATTTCGCGGTCGACCAACGGACGCGCACCGACTTACAAACACCAGCGTTCTATTCACTGTGCGGTTGTACAAGCCGGAAGATTGAGAGATGATAATTCCGCTGAGGATTTTGCGACGAAAGGGAATCTACCGTGAGTACGATAAAGGACATTATGCAGATTGGCGTCGGCATGCCGGATCGTGAAACATTCGCGCGTTTCTCCCATGACATGCTGGGGTTTCCGACTACCGACTCATCCGATGGAAATGTGACGTATATGCGGGTCGATCGCTATCCGCATCGGCTGACCGCGCGTACGGCTCCGGAGCCGGTGCTTAATTACATTGGTTTTGACGTCGGTGGGTGTGACGCGCTTGACGAGTGGAAAGCCAAACTCGCAGCCCAAGACATCGATTGGCGCGCAGGCAACAAGGAGGAATGTCTCGCACGGCAGGTGGCTGATTTTATCGAATTCAGGGATCCCGATGGTCATCCTCTGGCGTTAGCGCATGGCTTCGAGGTCGACAAAGAGCCCGCGCGTTACACCCGCGAACTAAACGTCACAGGCCTGGGCCATGTGCTGCTCACGGTCAAGGATACGCAGCGGTCACATGACTTTTATACCGGTGTGTTGGGCTTTCGCTTGAGCGACTGGGTATGCATCGACGAGCATATCCGGTTGTGTTTCCTGCGCTGCAACGCGCGCCATCACAGCATCGCTTTCGCGCCATGCATGCCGGGTAAGTCTCCGCGGCTGCAACATGTGATGCTGGAAGTTGGATCACTCGATGACGTGATGCGCTCCTACCACTTCCTGCGGACCCGCGGAGCGCCCATCGGCATGGGACCAGGGCGGCATCCCAATTGTCAGACCATACATGTTTATGTGCAAACGCCCGGGGGATTTGCCGTGGAGTTTGGCTGGGGCCATCGCCGGCTCGAAGACGCCACTCACCAACCGATCGTCTATCCCAGCGGCACTCCGGTGGACGTCTGGGGCGGCGACGTGCAAAGCAGTGAGTTCGAGCTTGGTTAAAGCGCTAAGCATCTAAGAAACGCCTGGTTGAGAATTTCACCCGAAGCTGATCCCGCTGCGCTAACGCCGGTAGCGCAACGCATCAACCAGCAGTGAGAACGCGGGTGACGAGTGGCGGCGACTCGGATAATAAAGGTGATATCCCGGAAAAGGCGGGCACCAATCCTCGAGCACTCGCTTGAGATGTCCTCGAGTTAAATGCGGCCGCGCCAGCTCCTCCGGCAAATAAGCCAAGCCGAATCCTGCCAGCGCCGCATTGAGCATCTGGGCAGTGCCATTGAAGACGAGCTGGCCATCGACTCGCACCTTCAGTTCGCGGCCGCCTCTTTCGAACTCCCACGCATACAACCCTCCATAAGTTGCCAGGCGCAGATTGATGCACTTGTGATTGGTCAAATCCTGCGGCTTCTTTGGTAGAGACCGCTTAGCGAAATATGACGGGGCGCCAACGACCGCCATACGGATGTCCGGTCCGATCCGAACCGCGATCATATCCCTGGCCACTTGCTCGCCAGATCGCACGCCGGCGTCATAGCGTTGGGCAACGATGTCGGTCAGGCCGTACTCGACGGTGATCTCGACCTTGATGTCCGGATAATCCCGCAGGAACTTCGTAAGTTTCGGCCAGAGGATCGTATCGGCCACATAGTCGGTGGCGGTGATCCGAATTGTGCCGGCCGGCTTCTCCCGAAGCTCGGTTAGGGCTTCCATCTCGGCTTCGATCTCCTCGAACCGGGGAGCCACCGTCAGAACCAGGCGTTCACCCGCCTCGGTCGGCGAGACGCTACGCGTGGTGCGAGTCAGCAACCGAAGTCCGAGTCTTGCCTCCAAAGCGCTAATCGCATGGCTTAACGCTGACTGGGAAACCCCGAGCTGTGCAGCCGCTTTGGTGAAGCTTCGCTCTCGCGCGACAGCTAGAAACGCGAGGATATCGTTAAAATTTTCGCGCTGCATTTATGAACAGACCTCATGAGTGCATGCGGAATTTACTCTCTAATCTCGTGCCGCCGCAACTGCTACATTTTCCGCATGGCAGTGAAGAAATAAGCGATGGCCTAATCAGACAAGGAGGTTAAACGATGAACCTGCGACGATGCGGCTCACAGCCTTCCACCAAAGGGCCGGCGGAATATTTTACCGGCAACGTACGTATTGATCCGTTGTTCGAGGCGCCCGACCCTTCACGCGCGCGTGCGGCGAGTGTCACGTTCGAGCCCGGCGCCCGGACGGCATGGCACACCCACCCGCTCGGGCAGAACCTGATCGTCACGTCCGGGTGTGGGTGGGTGCAAAGCGAAGGCGCTTCAAAAGAGGAAATTCGGCCGGGCGACGTGGTCTGGTGCCCGCGGAATGAAAAGCATTGGCATGGCGCTACATCGACCACGGCGGTGACCCATATCGCCATCCAGGAACAGCTCGACGGCAAAGTTGTCGAGTGGCTGGAGAAAGTCAGCGACGAACAATACCGGGCCGCATCAAACCCTGAATGAAAGGAACCGGCAGAACGCAACTGGCGCAACTGGGCATTAGGAAGGAGACGTGTTGATGACGATGTGGACCAGCAACGAGCTGGACAAGATTGGCGAAGCGGAAGAACTGGAGATCGCGTCACTCCGATCGGACGGCACGCTGACAAAGCCGGTGACGATTTGGATTGTCCGCGACGGTGGCGACCTCTACGTGCGATCGGTGAATGGGCGTACGGCGGCCTGGTTCCGTGGCACTCAGGTGCGTCACGAAGGGCGCATCGAGGCCGGCGGCGTTGCCAAAGACGTCACGTTCGTAGACGCCGATCCCGAAATCAACGACAAGCTCGATGCCGCGTACCGGACAAAGTACCGGCGCTATGCGGCCAACATCATTAACAGCATTGTTACTCCGAAGGCACGATCCACGACACTGAAAGTAGTGCCACGCTCAACAAGCTCTTAGCTCAATAATCACGGAAAGCAGAGGTAAATGTTTATGCGTGCAACTGTAATGTACAGAGCGGGCGACGTTCGCATCGAGAATGTCCCCGACGCCCGTATCATTGAGCCCACAGACGCGGTCGTAGCGGTCAGCCGGGCCTGTATCTGCGGCAGCGATTTATGGCCGTATCGAGGAATGGAAGAGATCCCTGACAGCGGCCGTCGCATGGGACATGAGGCGATCGGCTTCGTCGAAGAAGTTGGCAACGACGTTCGCACGATGAAAGCCGGCGATCTCGTCATTATGCCGTTCGCCTACTCGGACGGCACCTGCGTCTTCTGCCACGAAGGACTGCAGACCTCCTGTGTTCAGGGAGGATTCTTCGGCATCGCCGGCATGAATGGAGCGCAGGCCGAAGCGCTGCGCGTGCCTCTGGCAGACGGAACTCTCTTCGTCCTGGCCGTAGGACAAGATGACGCATTGATGCCTTCCCTTCTCACGCTTTCAGACGTGATGGGCACCGGGCATCACGCGGCCGTCACGGCGAAGGTTGGTCCAGGAAAGAAAGTGGCCATTGTGGGTGACGGCGCCGTGGGATTGTGCGGCGTGATTGCCGCGAAACGCTTAGGCGCTGAGCAGATCATCATGCTGGGCCGGCATGCCGCCCGGATCGCACTCGCTAAAGAGTTCGGCGCGACTGACGTCGTGAGCGAACGCGGCGACGAGGCGATTGAGCGCGTGCGTGAGCTCACCGGCGGCTATGGCGTTCACTCCGTGCTCGAATGCGTCGGCCTCGAACAGTCGATGCTCACCGCGATCAGCATCGCGCGTCCGGGCGGTGCAGTCGGCCGGGTCGGTGTTCCCCAGGGTCAAACGATGCCGGGGTCGTTGCCGGCGTTCTACAACAACGTCACCGTGAGCGGCGGACCGGCGCCGGTCCGCGCATACATCGACGAGCTTCTACCCGACATTCTCGAGGGCAGGATCGAGCCTGGCAAGGTCTTCGACCGGGCCGTGGGTTTGGACGATGTGCCTGACGGCTACCGGGCGATGGATCAGCGCGAGTCGATCAAGGTCTTGGTCGAGCCGTGATTGCCTGCAGCAAGTGAATTGCCCTCTCCGCAAGGGGGGTTGGCCGTTTGCGGGAGAGCGCAGGGTGAGGGCTTCAATCACGATTTTGCAAAGGAGTCTGCATAGTAAGCAGATGCGACGAGCTCAACCAGGAGAGCAGCATGAACGCGAAGCAGTTTTTAATTTTGGCGCATCGTGTTGACGCTATGTGTTCGCCAATCCGGCTTTGCCCAGGAGGCGCAAGGCCTCTACCTGCGAATCGGGAGAACTCCAGACGCGATGACATCGACATTGGATGGTATGAAGTGCAGGGTCTTACTTTTGACTTAGTCGAAACAGGTCCGCTGTTTTCTCATACACTTCTCGTCGATGTGCAATAGCGAAAATTCTAATAAGTCGCGCCTTGCGATCCGGCGCATAAACAATACGAAACCGTCTGACTTTGATTCGCCATAACCCCGCTAATTCTCCGATCAGCGGCGTTCCAGCGAGGGGATCTGCGCTTAATGATCGCAGCGCTTGCTTTACGCTCCGCTTCAAATCCGGAGGTAAGTGGCGAACGATCTCGGCTCTGTGTGGCGGTATATCGGTCCGATACGGGACCATTACCGTTTTCGACGTGTACCAGGAATGAGAGGTTCATCGAAAAGAGCTTCGTAGGATTCTCCCCGGCGGGTTTTGCCATAAAAACGTTTACTCTGAGCGATCTGTCTCATGGACACGGGATCGCTCAATACATCGAGCGTTTCCTGCAACCGTTCGTATTCATCATAGTTAATCAGCACGGCTGCGGGTTTTCCGTTGCGCGTGACGACAATTTCATCTTCGCGCTCTTCCACACCCGTTACGAGCTCCGGCAAGCGCGTCTTTACCTCCGAAATTGGCATGGTTTTGGCCACGCTTTGATTCCTCCACTCAACCAGAATTTTGGTCTAACTTTAATCTACGGTCTAGATCGGCTCTCGTCAATTGCAACTCGCCGATGAACAGTTAAGTTGGCTTGAGTGTGGACAACGAACCGGCGCCGATACCGAGCTTTCGTCGGACTAAACAGGAACGGAAATTTGTCCCTGAGCGGAAACTTTGATTCCGCCAATGCCATTAGCTTTAATTACTACGGTAATATATGAGACGGTCACGAGCGCACCGGTCCTTCCTTAAAAAGGATTCCAAAGCGGCGCAGAATGAGGCCACTCCGAAAATGGACGGGACGGCCTGCTCATGAACAAAGAAATCCCGCCGAGAGAAAGATTGTCGACTGAGTTGCGGTCCGCTGAACGTCTTTAAATCATAAGAGGTTGGAGCATCGATACCAATGACCGATACGGATGACTTGGGAGGGGTGATCGGCCGGCATCTGCACAAGCATATTCCTGGCAACCCGACCGTTGTCGTCGACAATATGGCAGCCTACTGACCCACTCGTTTTCCCTTCCACCGAAACCGCACATCGAACACCAACAGGAAGAGGACCTGCCATCGACTTTATCAATACGTTCCTCCGTGTGTTCAGGTCGCGCCGAACGCCCGACCATCAACTTACCTGGTTTATGGTTCTCCTTTTAGCGGCCCAAACGCTTTCGGCGCGCGCCTGTGTTTTGTTCCGGCTTCATAGGCCGAGGCGATTTCAAAGAGGGTCGCTTCGTCGAATGGACGCCCAAGAAATTCCATGCCGACCGGAATTTGATCCGGTTTGGGGCCTTCCAAGCGGCTGCGGTTAGGATCATTGGCGTCAGGGACACGATCGTACACTTCTCGGGTGAATCCCGCCGGTACAACGATGGCGGGGAATCCACTTACCGGGCTCAAGTTCACGCTCCAGCTGCTGCCGGCGCCGCGCCACAGATCCAAATCGGTTTTCAATTTGGTCTCGCCCGGCAATAAATTCGGATCGGAAAGTTCCGTGCCCGCCTTCAACATCCGCGGCTCGGTATGCGTGTCGTACACCTCCGGCGTGCGGTTGGCCAACACCATGTGCGGCGGAATGGTGCTGTAAGGATAGACCAGCGCGTCGAGATTATTGTCCGCCATGACTTTGTGAAGTATCCGTTGCAGGTTTTGCATCCGTAAGATGTGGCTCGAATGCGCCGGCGTATCGAGGGTTTTCGCCTTGGCGCCAAATGCATTCTGCAGCACCGGCAAATCGCCGGAGAACGTTTTGGTCGCGAACATGTCTTCGACGCTGCGAAATTTGGCATCGCCGCGCTGGCGCAGATAAAGATTCATCGCGTACTTGCCTTCTTCACCGCGGCGCTGGCCGGCGATCATCCGGAGATTGACGCCGCGCAGGCCGGTTGGCAGCGTTTTCGGATCGCCGCTGATCTCCACCATGCGATCAATGGGATCAATTTCCGCGGGAACAGCATCTTTGAAAGTCTGGGTGAAGAAGCTCGGTTCATAAGACGCCATGATCTCGGCTATGGCGCCGTCGAAATTTACCGGATCGACGATGGTGGCGCCGAGACGCTTCATGTCGGCTATCGCCTGGTTGGCGATGCGGATGCTGTCGCGGTCAGCGACCGTTGCTTCGATCATGAACTCGCGCACTACACCCAAACGTTTGCCGGCGAGGGATTTTTTGTTCGCGTACTGTCGGTACGGTACGGCTTTCTTGCCATGCGCCGGCGCCGTTACATGATCCCGCGGGTCGGCGCCGGCGACAACTTCGAGCACCGTCGCGGTGTCCTGAACGGTGCGGCACATCGGTCCGCCGCGGTCGCGCGAAAATGATAAAGGAATTATTCCCGCTCGGCTTACCAGCCCTTGCGTAGCGACTATGCCAACGAGCGCATTGGCGGTGGATGGAAAACGCACCGAGCCGGACGTGTCCGTGCCGAGCGCGCACATTGCCAAATTCGCCGCCACCGCCGCGCCAGATCCGGCGCTCGATCCACCAGGGACGCGTTTGGTGTCGTATGGATTGCAAGTCTGGCCGCCCAGCGCGCTGCGCGCGATGCTGGCCGGCGCGTACTCATCCAGATTGGTCTTGCCCAAAAAGATCGCGCCGGCGGCCCGCAGTTTCGCAATCATGGTAGCGTCCCGCGGTGGTTTGTCATTGGCATACGCTGCGGCTGCGCCCGCAGTGGTCCGCATATCCGCGGTGTCGTAGTTATCTTTTATCGCGAAAGGAATACCGTGCAGCGGCCCGATCAGTCTGCCGGTGCGCGCGAAGTACGCGTCCTGAGCTTTTGCCACTTCCAAAGCGTCCGGCATTTTTGGATCGTTATCGGCTGTGTCGGTCTTGGAACGTTGGCCGCGGATGTTCAACGTCGTATAGGCGTTTAGCTGACCGGCATTCTCGATCGGCGTCAAATCGCCGAGCATCAGGCCAGTGGCCGGGTCGATGTCGCCTTTCACGCAGAGGCCGTTATAGGCCTCGATTCGCTTAAAATATAATTGCACGATTTGCGTCGCGGTGATTTGCTTGGCGCGGATGGCGCGATGCACGTCGGCGATCGTCGCTTCTTCGAGATGAAAGCGACCGGACTGGGCGCCGGCCGCACGCACATTGCCACGCGCTAAGGAGAACAGCATAGAACCGATACTCAGCAACGCAATGCTTCGATACGATTTTCTAAAATTCACAACGCATCCTCCTGCGAATTTTTCAGCGAACAGTAGCCTCAGCCAGAGTAGCTCGTCAATATAAATATAAAAATTTGCGGGAACAGTTCCGACGTAGATGACTTGAGGCGGACGGCGTACAACTAGTCGTCGATCACATTCAAGGCAAGCAGAAGCGTCTTCGAAATAGATGCGGACCTGCGAAATCTTCGCGCGATATGCGGAACATCGGGGGGACGCTGTGGACCCACGAGACAAACTCGCTAGTCGCATTTCAGAGATCGTCTGCATAGCCCTGCGGGTGTGATCCCTGTGCTGTTGCTTCTAGAGAAATGTCAGCGGGAGTTTCGTCTGACGAAAATTCGAAATGTTGAAATAGAAGGATTTATGCTCGGCGCCCTGTCACGAATCAGAGCTGGTGTCCGTCTCACATTCAATCTTAGACGCCTTCGAGAGACAGCTCGGGTTAATTCTTTTTAAAAAAGCTAGCGCTTAGCCGGCGCCGCCATCCAGGCGGCGAGCAGGGCCCCGGTCACTGCGGCAAAGTGAACCGACGCCATTGGCACCCAGGTGCCGTCGGCGAGCAGCCCGGTGAGCTGCTGCAGCGCGGCCGGCCAGAAGAATTGCGAGAACACCACCGCGCCCGAGGCCGAACCGGCGAGCTCGGTGTCGACTGCCATCGCGCCGGCTTGAGCGTAAGGCATCGAGAGGCCCTGAGCGAGGCTGACGAAGAATCCCGGGATGTAGAGCGCGGCCATTGATACTCCGCCGAAATAAAGCCAAGCCACGAGCAGCGCGCCGTTGGCGACCCCGATCATGCCACCGAGAGTGGTCATGAATTCGATGGAACGGTTGGCCCCGATCCGGCCCGAGCTGAAACTGCCGGCCATGAAGCCGATCGGGAAGGCGAAGAACCACAGGCCGATGTTGGCAGCATCGGCGCCGAGATGCTCCGCGGCGAGGAAGGATGCGGCGGTCGCCTGTGTGTAGAAGGCCGCAGACATCAGTCCCGGCTGGAGCATGAAACCGACGAACCGCCGACGACGCAACAGCGACTTGTAGCCGGAGAATACGCTCCGGGGCGCGGCAGCGTTGTCTGCCCGGGTTTCCGGCACCGCCAAAGCCACCGCGAAGATCACCAGTAAACCAACTGATGACGCTAGCACGAACAGCGCGCGCCAGCCCAACAGTGTCGTCAGCTGCCCGCCGATCGGCGGCGCAAACATCGGCCCGAGCACGTACGCGGCGGTGAGATAGGCGATCACCTGGGCGACGCGCTCTTGGCCGTAGACGTCGCGTGCAATGGCGCGCGCCAGGACGACACCGCAACCCGCTCCCGCTCCTTGCAAGATGCGCCCGGCGAGCAACATCGGCAGGTTGGCGGCGGCCATGCAGCTCGCCGCGCCGCAGGTGAACAACGCTAGCCCGCCCAGGAGCACGCGCTTGCGTCCGTAGCGATCGGACAAGCCGCCATAGGCAACGGTGAAGAACGCCATCGACAACATTGCCAGCGATAGCGTGAGTTGCGCCATGCCGGTCGAGACGCCAAACTCGTCCTTGACTGTCGGCATGGCCGGGATAAACAGATGGATTGACAGCGGACCGATGAAGGTGATCAAGACCAACGCGATGAAGAAATACCAGCGCGGCCGGAAGGGCATCGTCATGTTGAGGAAATCATGAAACAGGCATGGATGAACTGGTCAAATGTTCAGGGCGTATGCAATACCCTCTAGCAGATTTTTCCCGCGATCATCAGCGAAGCCAGAAATTGTCAAGGTTGTTCATCGACGCAGATCGTATCATATCATTGCCGGATGGGACTACGGTTAATAACCAAGATAACAGAGGATCGTTCAAGCGCTTACACGGTTGGTTCTTAGTCTCAAACTACCGCTAAACAAAACGATGCCGAGCAACCGGCATTTCACCTGGCGTATTTGGCTCATCACTCACGCAGAACAATTGCGCGCTGCAGATGATTTGGTGATGAACGGCTCAAGTTTCACCGAATAGTTTGGGGCTTAAAGATAACAATTACTGGCACTTCGTGTCTCAAGTAGTCCCGTTTGATCGTCTCTCCCTTGACACACTCCGAGCTTTCCAGATAGACGTTTCGTAGACGAGTGAGCCTGCGTAAGCGGCAAACGAGCTGCTGGTTGATCCCAAGCTTCACATCGAACAAGCTCGCTCGGGGAGATATGCAGCGAGAAGCGATTATCGAACGACTGGCGAAGCTGGATACTTGCTCGGTTTCCGATGGGTTGGACAGTATGAAACTGGCCGGCGCTACATGGGGAGTGCGGCCGCAATGGCAGTGCCCGCGCATCGTCGGTCGCGCCGTGACAGTTAAGATAAAGCCTGTTGGTTTACAGCAGCCCACCCAGCATCTCGGCACGCCGGCCATCGAAGCGGCCCAGCCGGGGGATATCATCGTCATCGACAATGGCGGGCAGCGACAGTTTTCCACCTGGGGCGGCTTATTGTCGTTGTCGGCGAAATTAAAAGGGCTGAGCGGAGCGGTTATCGATGGCGCTTGTCGAGACATCGATGAGGCGCGCGATCTAGAGTTTCCTGTTTATGCCCGCGGCGTCGTGCCTATGACCGCGCGCGGGCGGGTGATGCAGGAATCCTTCAATCAGGAAATTCAATTCGCCGGCGTTCAGGTTCATCCCGGCGATCTGGTGATCGCCGACGGTAGCGGTGTTGTGTTTATTCCAAGGGAAAAAGAAGAAGAGGTGCTCGACGCGGCGGAAATGGTTTTTCAGAAGGAAGCTCAGATGGCGGAAGGAATTCGCAAGGGTTCTTCCAGTCTCGAGATGCTGGAGAAGCTTGGTTACGAGCGGATGCTCCATGCCGGTAAAGGAAAGTAACACGCAGGAGCCCGGCGTCAGAAGCTCAAGATCGCGGCGAGTGTGTTGATTGCAGAGGATGGACCGGCTAAACGACGCCAGGGAATTCATCGTGAGCCAGATACGGTTCTGGTAGATGAGATATGAAGCGGAATAGATCGTTTTGGCGCCGATCGATTGAGACATCTTGAACGGCGAATAATATAACGTCAGATAAAAAATTAACGGAAAGGTTTATGGCTCCTTCATTAAACGAAACAGTTATCTCCCGTGCGATCCACTTCGGCACGGCAACATTACACGAGGCGATGGGCAGGAAGGGTGCTTTGCCCCATCACATCAAACCCATTTCGCCGCGGATGAAGGTTGCGGGACCGGCGGTGACGGTCAGTTCCCCACCGATGGACAACCTCATGCTGCATCAGGCGATCTACGCTGCTGAACCTGGATCGATCATAGTGGCGGAGGTAAATCGCGGATACGAAGGCGGTTATTGGGGCGAGATCATGACGATTGCGGCGCAGCAGCGAAAGATCTCGGGTCTGGTGATCGACGGTTGCGTGCGCGACGCAGATTTGATCGAACAACTTGGCTTGCCGGTGTTCTCGCGCGGCTTATCAGTGCGCGGCACAGACAAGCAGGGCGGCGGGCACATCAACTGGCCGATCCTACTCGGCGACATTACCATCAACCCTGGCGATTTGGTGGTGGGCGATCGAGACGGCGTGATCGTCATCCCGGCAGCCGAGATCTCCGCAACTCTTGAAGCGGCGCAGAAGCGCGAAGCCAAAGAGGATCAAACCAAGAGAGATCTCATGGCGGGAAAATCGACCTTAGGGATCTACGGATGGCCGTCGGCTAAGCTGAATTCCTAAAGACTGCCTCGGTTGGGAATCATCGCTAGATCCATCGCGAGTACTCTCGCGCCGTCGGACATTGGTCCTGACAGGCACGTAAGCGAGGAACAGCAGATTCAGGCGCCAACCGGCGAGGGCATTACTGCGCTGCGATTGTGTGAACTTGCGAATGCAAGCGGAGAAATCGCGCGCGTGAATTCTGATCCGTTCCAAGCACCGAGCCGCTCGCGCGAAACCGCGTCTTAGTTGCGCCAGGACGTTGACTGGGTTTGATCAATCCCTAACTCTCAGCGCATTTGCTGCGCAAATAAATCCACAGTTCCAAGTGCGTCTTCTCGAATGATTGCCCGTCAGTCGCATCCGGCTCCGGCAAGCACATGCTGATTGACTAGGCTGAGGAATCTTGGCTGGAACGCTTGTCGCTTGTCTGCGCCTGAAAATCGCGTTTCAATCAGTTAGTGGTTCGCAATCCAAATCAACTGATCGATTTGACTGCCCAATGGATGGAGCATATGCGGCGAGGCGAGTTCGATCAGGCTTGGCGCAATAGCGACATACTGCTGCGGCGCCACTTGGCTGCGCCACGCGCGGCTACCGATGTGCCACGTCATCAACAGGTCATCTGGAACGGCGCATCGCTGCACGGCAAACGAGTGCTGGTGCGGTGCTATCATGGCCTTGGCGACACCATTCAGTTCATCCGCTACATTCCTCTGTTAAAAACCATTGCCGCGCAAGTAACAGTTTGGGCGCAGCCGTCGTTGATAGCGCTGCTAAGCACGGCCGGGGAGATTGACCGGATGATTCCGCTCCACGACGGAACTCCGGATTGCGACTACGACGCCGACGTGGAAGTGATGGAACTGCCGTACGTGTTTCGCACGACCGTCGAAACGATACCCGCTCGAGTTCCCTATTTCCACGTCGAGGCGTCTGCCCTCGACGATTGTAAGATGAAGGTAGGTCTGGTCTGGAGAGGCGGCGATTGGGATCCCCGACGGGATGTGCCATTCGATCTGCTGACTCAACTCGCGGAGCTTCACGAGATTAGCTTCTACGTGCTCCAACAAGAGGCGACCGCATTGGAGCATCATCCAAGCTTCAAAACGATTTTGCCGCACGGTGCCGACGCTTTGACGACGGCGCGGGTTATGCGGGCGCTCGATCTGGTCGTATCGATCGATAGCATGCCGGCTCATTTGGCCGGCGCATTAGGCGTCCGAACCTGGACACTGCTGCAAAAGGATGCGGACTGGCGCTGGATGAGCGGTCGGAGCGATAGCCCGTGGTACCCGACCATGCGTTTGTTTCGACAGCAGCAGGCGGAAGATTGGCAGCCGGTGGTGGCGCAAGTGAAACGCGAACTGCGACAACTGCTCTTATCTCGTAAGCTTCACCTCTCCCGCCTCCGAGCTTAGATCATATGAGCTTTCCTCACGGCGCCGTGACCTGCTATTGCCCTCCCTGCCGGGTGTTTAGGCTAGCAACATGAACGACGGACAGCGGTATCGCCTGGCGTTATCTCTCAAGCAAGCAATGGAACGACCTTGCTGATTGCGACGAATTTCGACCGCTGGTTCTTGGATGGTCGAGCTGGCTAGAGTCTCTTGCACAAAGTGATCACCGCGGATATACCCGATTCTAATTGAAAACATCGATGCACGAGAATCATGAAACGGAGGAGTGATGATTCCCAGCAAACAAGCTAAATGGACGGATGAGTCTACCTATCAGCAGTGGGTCGAAACAGAAGGAATTCCGATTATCCGCGAGTTTTTCATTCAGGATATTAAGAAAGTTCCGCTAGAGCCGTGGGATAGAATGGGCGGCTTTGGGGCTTACTTGAATCTCATCGGCACCGGAGAGGCCAACGACGCTTACATCTACGAAATTCCTCCGGGCCAAAAAGGCCGAGAGCAACACCATCTCTATGAAGAAATGATCTACGTGATCAGCGGCCACGGGGCGACATCGATTTGGCAAACCAACGGAAAAAAACAAACCTTCGAGTGGCAAATCGGCAGTCTATTTTCACCGCCGATCAATTGCCACTACCAGCACTTCAACGGCAGCGGTTCGGAACCGGCGCGCATGCTGGCGGTAACCAACGCGCCTGTGCTGTTGAATCTATTTCACAACGCCGATTTTGTCTTCAACAACAATTATGTGTTTTCAGATCGTTTCTCCGGCGAGGAAGAATATTTTTCCGGCAAAGGCGACTCGTTTCCCGGAAGGATCTGGGATACGAATTTTGTTCCCGACGTGCACACAATGGCGCTTCAGGCTTGGAAAGAGCGCGGCGCTGGCGGCAAAAACATCATGCTGGAGCTTTCGGAAAACACCATGGGGGCCCACATTTCCGAGTTTCCGGTCGGCACTTACAAGAAGGCACATCGACATGGTCCCGGCGCGCATGTGATCATCATCGCCGGAAAGGGCTACTCGTGCCTGTGGCCTCAGGGAGAGGAGATCAAGCGCTTCGATTGGCAGCCCGGTTCAATCGTCGTTCCGCCCGACTTCTGGTTTCACCAACATTTCAACGCGGGGAACGAGCCGGCGCGCTATTTAGCGCTGCGCGCCAGCGGCAGAAAGTTCAAAGGCCTGAGAAAACTCTACGGCGTGGATGAAGACGTTAAAAAAGGCGGCTCGCAAATGGAGTACGAGGACGAGGATCCGCAGATTCACAAAGAATTCGAACAGGAACTCGTGAAGGTTGGCGCCCAGTGCGCGATGGGCGGACAACATCCGCGCTGCACGGCGAAAGCAGCGGCCTAGTAGAGTCAATACAAGTCCGCTACTAACATCCATGTGGTTTTTCTATTCTGCCTATCTTTAGAGTGAGTGATGAAGATAAAGCTGATGCCCCTGCTCGTTATTTCCCGCGGCGCACTGACAGCTGTCGCTTTCTAAGATGCAGAAACGGATTGTCTTTGTTGCAAACGTTTGCTCCGTGCTCCTAATCTCGCTGGTTCGATATTTTTCATTCAAGAACAGATTTCATCGTCTGTCAGTCTGCTAGTTTGTTTTCCCTGAAAACTTCACGGCCATCGCGCTCCTCGCCCTCATTCAATCGGAAACGGACGATGCTTGGTATGCGCCAAGCAATCATCAGAGTAACCGCCGAAACCAGTAGCCCACCCACTACAGTTGTTTCCCGCGCGCCGATCAGCGGAACCATCAGTCCGGTTTCCGTTTGTCCCAACGGATGAAGGCCGCGGTTGCTCAGTTGAAACAGACCCATGATTCGGCCGCGAAATCTCTCCGGTGTTGTTAATTGAAGAATCGTACCGCGCGCCGCCGACCAGATTGCGTCGGTGGCGCCGACCATGGCGAGGAGGATGATCGCCAATACAAACGAAGGGGCAACCCCGAAAGCCGCAAAACCGACGCCGTAAAGAATCGCCGCGATGGTCAGAATCTTTCCCTGCGCCGGTTGTTGCCCCATGCCGATGAACAGGCTCGAACCGATCACAGCGCCAAGACCGCGCGATGACTGTAGAAAACCGAAACCATGGGCGCCGACGTGAAAGACATCGCTGGCAAAAATCGTCAGCATGGCGTTATCGAGGCCGAATAGTGACGAAACCGCCTCCATGACCAGTACCCCAAGAATGATTGGCTTTGAAAGCATGTAAGTGAATCCGTCTTTCATTTCGCCGAAGAAATCGTGAGGTCTCTCAGCCGGCGGGGTATAACTGCGCATCATCATCAAAGCAATGACAACTGCTAAGAAGCTTGCAGCGTTGGCGTAGAATGCGCCGCTGGTTCCCAGCAGGCTAATGGCGATGCCGCCCAGCGAAGGCCCAATTAGCGCTGCGCCTTTCCACAATACTGAATTCAGCGCGACGGCATTGGGCAATGCAGAGCGAGGCACCAGAGATGGGAACAGTGCTTGGCGCGCGGGACCGTCGAAAGAACCGACAGCTGCGCTGATGAACGTGAAAGCGTAGATCTGCCAAGCCTGAATGCTCCCAGAATGATCCAAGACAGCGAGTCCGAGCGTGAGCAATGCCAAGGCGAGCTGGGTCCAGAGAAGCAGACGTTTCCTGTCGTAGCGATCGGCGAACGTGCCGCTGATCAAGCCCAGAAAGATTGCAGGCACGGCGCGAAAGAGGCCGTTGAGGCCGAGTTGGAAGGCAGAGTCGGTGAGCTGATACAAAAGCCAGTTGGTCGCCGTCATCTGCATCCAGGTACCGACGTTGGAGACAAACAGACTCAGCCAAAAAAGTCGGAAGTCGCGATACCGAAATGCGGCGAGGCGGCCGACGGTTTGCGGATTCGGTTCAGATGAATCGGTCGTCATTCAGTGACTGGTAGGCTTCGTGCCAGGGGCATCAGCCGGCGAAATTACTGCAGATCCCAATAGGCAAAGCCCATGGCGCAACCGACGCCGGTCCTGGATCGGTACAACGGTTGGTACTCGATGATCTCGCCCGGGTGGTCGGCGGCGGCGGCCGTGGCAATCCAGTTGAGAATTTCCGATGTCCCCTCGACAAACAAAGCTGAAGGCATTGCGGTCATCGACTGCAAATCGTTGCGTTTGACGAACTCCAGAAACTCGGCGTCGAGTCTCTCATCGATTTTGGTGTGGCTAAGCCCGCCGGAACCGACAATCACGACCCGTTGAGTTCCAGGATCACGGCGAATCGCCGCGGCCAATGCGCGACCGAATTGGACGCAACGCTTGGCCGATGGCGCCGGTGGAAAATAGGTGTTGACCATGATTGGAACGACCCGGCAGCTCGTGTCAGGAAGCAGAAACTTGAGCACCCGCGCGAAGGCGTGGCCCAAGCCGCCGTCATAGCGGGTCATCTTTGAGTAGGCGGGGTCAAATCCATTGTTCATCAGATCGGCTAACAGACCCTTGGCCAGTTCGCTGTCGATGTCATAGCGAGTCCGATTATCCGATTTAGCTTGATTGAGATACCTGAGACTGGTGGTTGCTTCCGCTTCATCGCCGATGAAAATCGTGAAGGGCGGCGTGTTGTCGTCGAGGATATTTTCGTGCTGATCGTCGCCGATAACGATGGCAACGTCCGGATGCAAAGCTTGTAATTTTTGCCGGAGCTTGGCGATTGCGTCCATGCAGTGATGCCACTTCTGCCATTTGACCTCGTCAGTCTCGCTCTCGAGCTCGGGCTTCTCCGGCAGCTTTTCCGCCTCTCGCATGCGCAGGAGGTTCCAATGCTTCGGCTCGAGCATCAACTGCGGCCCGTGTGACATCGCAAAACAACCAACGAGATTAGCCATGGCTTCTTTCTTCCTATGCGAATGCCTGTGCTTTAGTCCGCTTAACCTACTATAGCAAACGTTCCAGGTTCAAGGTGAACGGGAGTGTTCAAGCGTTTGAGGTGGACGGGAGCCGTTCAACGGTTCAAAGGTTCAACGTCAGAGGGAGGATTGATGTGTTCATCCCCGGAATACTACCCTGGCCGATCTGCTCAAGTTACTCTGTCGTTGAACGTTGAACGGTTGAACCTTGAACTGCCGTATTTGCGGACAAAAGCAGATGTTGACTCGGCGGTTGGCGAATAGCAAGATACGAGTCGATCGAGTTTAGGGGCAAACCGTAATGATCTCTCGAGAAGAAAACAATCTTTTAACTCAAACGGCTCCCGAAACTCCGTGTGGAGAGCTCATGCGCCGCTACTGGCAACCAATCGCTTTATCAGAGGAACTGCCGCAGGGCGCCGCGCCTTTGCGGGTGAATGTCCTGGGCGAGGAGTTGGTGCTGTTTCGCGACGATCATGGACAACCGGGTCTACTGGGTTTGCATTGCTCCCATCGCGGAACCGACCTCAGCTATGGGCGGATCGAAAACGGCGGGCTCAGATGTATTTATCACGGCTGGCTCTATGATGTTTGCGGCCGGGTTATCGAACAGCCCGGTGAGCCCGGCGGGGGCGCAAACCGGGATCAGATCCGTCATCGGGCGCATCCCTGCAGAGAGAGCGGCGGCGTGATCTTAACGTACATGGGAGCGGGCGAGCCGCCGCTGCTGCCCGATTATGAATTTCTTTCCGTGCCGGAAGAGCAGCGCGCAGTCACAAAGATTTTCTACAACTGCAATTATCTGCAGGGTAACGAAGGCAACATCGATCCGGTGCATTTATCCTTCCTGCACCAGTTTCTTGCCGACGCCCCGATGCCGCTGCGACGGGTCGTGCCGGGCACCGACACGACGGATAACACATTACTCGGCAAAGACATCGCGCCGACGATCGAAGTCGAGCTCACCGATTTCGGTTTGAGAATTTGTTCGTTGCGAGCATCCGGAGAAGATAAAACCTATTTGCGTGTTACCAACTTCGTGATGCCCAACCTCGCCGCCTTTGGCGGTTCCACGGTGGGTGAAGGGTATTCTGTTCACTGGCACGTGCCCATCGATGACACCAGCCATTGGAAATATGTTTTCATGTTTAGCCGCGAAAAGGCGCTGCCGCCAGAACTGGTCAACAAGAGCCGCGCCGAGCTTGGTGCGGATTTCCGCCTGACTCGCACCGGCGTCAATCGATATCAGCAGGACCGCGAATCAATGAAAACCAAGACGTTTACGGGCATGGGTTACAACTTTCAAGCGCATGACGCGTTTGCCACCGAGAGCCAGGGTGCGATTCAAGACCGCACGTCGGAGCATCTGGTTTCCTCGGACAAAGCGATCATTGCCGCGCGTAAGCTGTTGTTGAACGCCATCAATGACGTCAAGCACGGCCGCGACCCGCAGCACGTACTGCGCGATCCGGCATCGAACCGGTTTTCGCACCTGCAGGTATTTTCGGAGATAATTGACGCCTCGGTTGACTGGAAGCAGCATACGAGGGCGCGGATCGCGACCATCGAGCGCGTTCGCAGTCGCTGACGGTGCCCTGTGAAATCGGATGAATTCCGTGGAAAGGTAACGTTCAAATGACCTGGAAAAACGTATTGGGTTTGGTTGTCTTTCTGTGCATTCTGGCGCCGACGGCTCTTCCCGCGCAGGAGCGCTATAATATCGCGTACGCCGGCTTTGCCGGTTTTCAGACGCCGGTCTGGGCGACCAAGGATCTAGGTTTGCTGGCGAAGTACGGCATCAACGGCGATGTCGTTCTGTTGCCGGGCTCGACCCGCCAGATCCAAGGGTTGATCGGCAACAGCGTTGATTTCGCTCAGGTCGATGCGGTAACGACGATCAACGCGATCAATCAGGGGGCGGACCTGGTGATGATCTCGGGTTCGCTCAACACTTTCCCCTTCAGTTTCGTCGCACAGAAGGAGATCCAAAAGCCCGAGGATCTCAACGGCAAGAAGATCGGAATAGTCGGGTTCGGCGGCGCTAACGAACTGGCGATCGTGCTCGCGCTCAAGGAGTGGAATGTTCCAAGGCAAGCCGTGACGATCATTCAGAGCGGCGGCGCTGCGCAGCGGCTGGTCGCGCTTTCGGCTAAAGCATTGGACGCAACCGTCTTGGCACAACCGGAGTTGGGCGAGGCAATCCGCATGGGCATGAACGTGCTCGCACATATGCGCGACATGCAGACAGCGGCCTTTCCAATGAACGCGATGGTGGTGCGCCGGTCTTTTTTGGCTAAGAACCGCGAGCTCGTCAAGCGCTTCCAGCAAGCCTACGCCGAGGCTACGTATCAGCTGTTGAACGATAAACCAAAGGCGATCGCGGTACTGACCAAGCGACTGCAGCAGAAAAACCCCAAGGCCGTCGAGGAAACTTACGACTATATCGCGACCAGCTTTTCATTTCCGACGCGCATAGCCCAGCAAGGTGTGCGCAACACTCTGGAGATGGTCGCGCAGCGAAACCCTGCCGCCAAAGTCGACATGAACATGAGCAAGTATGTCGATGAGAGCACTCTCGATGAATTAGAGAAAGAGGGGTTCTTCAAGCGCATCACTGGAAAGTGATGCAAGTTCCAAATGTTCCAGTGGTTCCAAACGTTCCAACTGTTTAAGCGCTCGGAGGCTCTGTCACTTCATGCATTCAAACGATTGGAACATTTGGAACTCAGTGAAAGCGGAGGCATTATGCTATCTAAAATCCAGCACGTTGCGATCGTCAGCGAAAATTTCGTGCGCGAAGCCAAATTCTACGAAGCCGTGCTCGGCATGAGACGATCCAAGCCGGGCTCCGCCGAAGAGGAAAGGGCGATCCAGACCAATTATGCCGTCAGTGTCAGCGACGGCTACGTCGGCATGACGATTATCGGCCGGAAACCGGGCTACAATCCGGGGCTCCATCATTTTGGTATCGACGTTGATAACGTCGAGGAAGCTTGCGCGCGCGTTAAAATGGAATACCCCGATGTAGCCGTGTTGAAGCGGCCCTCCAACCGACCGTTCGCGACCTTTGGCGCTCATGATCCCGAGGGCAATTATTTCGATCTCACCCAGGAAGGCATGCAGAATCGGCGCGATGTATACGTCGAGCAGGCTCGCGAGGACCCTAGGCGGATTCATCATATCAAGTTGCGCGTCATGAATGCCGAGGCGATCGCGGCCTTTTACCGCGACCTGTTCGAGTTAAAGGAAGAAGAAAAGGCGCTGGAGGATCCCAATTATTATCTCACCGATGGCAAGGTTACCTTGATCGTCGCCCCCTGGAAGATGACCGACTTCGAAGGCGCCGGCATTGACAGGCCTGGATTAGAACACCTGGGCTTCAAAGTGGAAAGCATCGATTTGGTCAAGAAACAACTGGCCGCTTTGCGCGAGTCGGATGCGAGCATGCGCGAAAGAATCGTCAGCGAGCCCAGCGAGGGAGAGCGCCGGTTGGCCTTAATCGCTTCGTGCCGGCACGGCCAGCATCAGTTCTCCGATCCCGACGGAGTATTTATCGATATCACGGAGAACTAGCCCAGGGATCCTAAGCTTCATTTAATATCCCGACGCACCTGGCGAGACGGCTTGGGGGAACGTAGAATCAAAACGCACCGGGCGCACACTGCGGAAAGACCATCCCTCTTCGCGCGACTTCTGTACTAACCGCGTCCTGTTCCTTGATCTGATCGCCCGAGCTTGGCCCATTCCTCGGAAAACGCTTTCCAGGTTTTGAGTTTCTTCTGCAAGTGATGAATGCGTTCCGGCATGTCCGCCAATGTGTCGTTCAATATTTAAGATAACGATCTCTTCTTTCATTGAGATTCCGCTCTCTGAAATCTTCAGGTTTTGCTTTCTTGTTGCGTGAACCGCTCGATCAAACTGCGAGACTCGACTGATTTTTGGTACAGGCTTTGCTGTAGGTAATCAGCAGAGTTTTCAACATAGGAGGTTCCATTATGCAGTCACTGAAAAAACGTTTTTCTATAATTACCATCGCGATTTCACTCGCTGGTATTTTGGCCTCTATCGGTTGCAACACCGTAAAAGGAATGGGACGCGATATTGAGCGTGGCGGCGAAAAGACGCAAGATGCCGCGGAATCGGTAAGGCGCAGGCTCTAAATCGACAGCCACTAACGTTTTCTACCGAGTACAAGCGGAGGAGCTAATTGCATAGTTCCTCCGCTTTCATTTTCTAAAGTGAGCCTCTTCTGCTCCAACTGTCTCATCCATGCTACACGGGTTTACCGGGCGCTTCTCAGATGCGCGATGCGTTGGAAAAGCCAAAACCCACAACCTTGCTGCTAACGCGCTCTTGGTAACTTGATCGTTCTCCCTGGTTGAATTTCGTCGTTCAACTGAACCTGGTTCATGATCGCCAGATCTTCGGGCTTAAGCGGCGCGGGCAAATTCTTTGGAATTAGATCCTGAAAGCGCGCCTGTCGCGAAACACGCTCGAGCGCGAGGCGGACCGGTTCTTTATTGACGAGACGCGAATCTTGAAGTTCGCCGAATCCCTGCATGGTCTGCATAAATTCTTTTTGAAACATGCTGAAGGCTTGGGGCGCGCTGTAGCCGAGAAAATGGTAAACCGAGCCGCGATATTCAATAAAGTAAACCATCAGCCGAACCACCTGACCTTTTTCCATCTGCCCATCGGCGATCACCAACAGTGCCGGCAAGCCATTGGAGCGCGTCGGGGTCCGTTGGATGACCCGCAGTCCCGGCTGATTAATGAATTTAGCAGCGGCAGATTCTATTGTCTTCTCCGGACTCGAAGTAAATCCCAGGATTGCTCGGTTCTGGCTCTCGACCATCACCACCTGAGTCGGTTGGTTGAGCACTTTGAAACCCCGTGGCACCGGAAAGCGGAAGCGCAAATCGGGATGGTAAAAGACATTGCCTTCCACGAAACCCTGGCGCGGGTCTTCACCGATTACCAACCCTTCAATGGCATTTAAATAACGGTCGACGGTGGGCTGCGGCGGTCGTTCAACACGCCGGCGATCGGTTAATTCTTTGATGCGTTGCACTCGGTCGCCTGGATTGGGATGCGTGGAAAGAAAATTGGGCATTCCTTGTCCTTCCTTTTCTTGGATCCGGTTGAGCGTCTGAAAAAATGAGATCACTTCGGCCGGGTCATAGCCGGCAAGTGAGCTGTACTCGACACTCAATTGATCCGACTCCAATTCGTCCTCACGGCTGTAACGAAGAAACAGTAGCTGCGCCGCCATGCCGCCGACATTGAGAATTTCCTGGGCGGGAAGTCCAAGCCCCTGACCCAAGATCGCGCCGCCGAGCAACAGTCCTTGCCCCAATTGTTGTTGCCATGCCTGGCGCGCTGCGTGGCGCGCGGTGACATGGCCGATCTCGTGCCCCAACACCGAGGCTAGCTCATCCTCGTTATTAAGATGGCTGAGCATTCCTCGAGTGACATAGATATACCCACCGGGAAGAGCCATCGCATTGATGATCGGGCTATCGAGTACCGTGAACGTAATCGGTGTTTTTTGAAACTGCTCCTCTGTTCCCGGCCGGCGCAGGTGGCTGGTTGCGAGAACCCGACTACCGACATCGTTGACGTAGCGCTCCAGTTTAGGATCCCGGTAAACACCGAACAAGGCGGCGACTTGTTTGCTGGCTTCCTTGCCGAGCTCGGTTTCCTGTTGCCAGGTATAACCCAGATAGCGCCTTTCGCCGGTGGCGGGAATAATGTCAGATGTGCAGCCGAAAAAGATAACGGCAATCAGCAGAAGCGATGCTGCTCTGAACATCATCCGAAAAATGTTGAAATCTCTATACTGCATCCTCCTCCTCCTTTCGCACGCGGTTTTCTAGTTAATGATCAGGATCGGCGCATCTCTACTTCTTTACAATTAGACGCGCTCGATGGAATCCTGAAGCTGCGGGGCAGAGTAGATCGGCCTCTATTTCAATATACACCGTCGGTGCGGCGCTGGAATAGAAAGGCACATTGAGATGAGAAAGAGCAGGGAGAACTGATCTTTGATGATGGCCGCGAAAGTTACGAAAAAACTTTAATACAAGCAACCTGGACGAGCCAAGAATTGATTATACGGCCGCGCCGGATTGAGTTAAGAATCTGCCGGTTCAATGCTGTAACTTCAGCGGACCGGATGCGGGCTTCTTGGCACGAGCAGGATACCGTTTGGCTCCTACTAGGGCGATCAAACACCTGTGGGCGATATATTTCAACGTCAATCCGAATCGACCGGCGCTGGACCCAGTTATTCGCGCCGGACAATCCCCTGCCGAACTCAGTACACGATGGAACCTCTCTCTATCTGACTTCTGCGGCGTTCATATTCACGGCGACTTATGCGCTCGTGGCGGTAATCATCATCGAGCCTGTCCATCTGTCTCTTGGCATTGATTTCATATCCTGCTCCAGTGGCCAGAGCACCGGTAGCGGCTCCGGCGACGAACTCGCAGCCGGCCAGACCTAAATTTCCTAGAAGTAGCAGTAAGAGCAATGTTTTCATGACTTCCTCCTGATCTACTTAGACTCATTTTCTCGCCTTCTGTTAGCAAACCGGTCGACGAGCGCTGCTATAGCAGGGATGAAAGCGCAAAAAGAAAGGATTGATCGGGTACGGCAGAGCTGCGCGTAAACGATCTCTCTAAAAAATATTACCTGGATGGCCGGAGCCGTGCTTGCTAGCCGGTGATCGCCACTTTGACTATTTTCTATGACTTGACCTGGCGGGGCATTGCGTGTTTTTCATCAGCGAGGAGGTCAGAATGGACAATCCGATGTTCTGGCTCATTTCTCTAATCGCGGGAATCATCATCTATCGGTTATTAGCGCGGCGACATCTCACTCCTAAAGCAAGAGTCACCGCTATGCTTAGGCGCTACCGGGCTTTGGAAAAAACCGGGCTTTCAGAACGAGATTGTCTTTTGCAAATTCTGGTGACTCGCAATGATTGGGAAAAACTATCTCATCGTTTTCTCGTGGCCATCGTCTCGCGGCTTAGTTCCAAGGAAGACGTGATGCGTTTCATCACCTTGTCCGAAGATTACGGCTACCCGAGAGATCGTTATCCGGAGCTTGCGACGAGAATCGATTTGGACGAGGCAATCGCGGAGATTGCTTGTTTGTTTTCTCGTTTCGGTTTCCAACTGCACGCGCAAGGGCGATATAAAGAGGCGGAGTTTGTGCAGAAGCTGGCGTTCCGATTAGAACCAGATGAATACTTTACCAATCTTCCATTGGCGGCTACCTATCACCAAACCGGGCGCTATGCCGATGCGCTGCCACTTTTCGAGCAGGGCTTTACCCATCTTCAACGCTTTAACACCGGCATCAGTTCGGTCAAACGGCAATTTTCTCCGGCAGACTGTCTGGCGCCTGATGCGGAGCCCGAAAAACTGTGGCAGGAATACCGCGAAATGTATAAGGCGTGCCTGAAGTCAGGTGGAGGAACATCCATGGCGCCGTTTGCCTTTATGATGGTCATCGAACTACTCAGCTAGAGTCCCGTACTTCCCAGAGGCTCAGTTGAATAAACTCTCTAAGAACGGTCACACGCCTGCTACGCTTTCCGTCTGTATTTTTTACCGTCCAAGAAAGCAATAGACCAAGCCATCGCCGCCGGAAGATCTGAGATCTTCTTGACCGCAGCCGCGGGAGGCATGCGCCGAATTCCAAGAGACGCCTTCAGGCGAATTACCCTCGCGGTCATGATGGCCGACTTGAGCGGCTCCGGGGAGCTTGGTTGAATTGCCGGCTGTCCAGTTTTCGCATGTTAGGTTTGGACTTGCCGGGTAGGCGGTGCCGTCGCTCTTAGAGCCGGTCAAGATGTCGTGCTTATTCGGCTTGTCACCGCGAGCATTAACCCGATTACCTTTTTCGTCCAAGGCCGTTTCCTTGTTTAGATTGTTCTTATCCGAATGAAGGTTCTCGACGTCGTCGGCTATTTTAACTCCTTTGGCATTGTACCAGGGACCTTTGCCGATGCGATCACGCGCGTTTACCGCAGCTTTCCCATCATTGGCGCTGACGCTCAGATAGGCGCGCCAATTACCGCTGGCGGCTCCACCAGCCGCGGCCATCTTCTGGCAAAGCGCATCCGCTCCTTTCAGTCCGCCGAGGTCGGCGCCGTTGCCAGGACCAGCGCTGGTGACAAAAAAACTCATCGATGTGTCTCGGTCCTGAGCCGTGACCCATGTGATGCCGAGCACGGCTACAGTCACTGTGATGATCGAAAGGTAAAGAGTTTTCATCGCTTAAGCTCCTCCTTGATCGTGCGTTCTGCTGACAATCTCTGATAGGCCTGTTAAAGCGATAGATCGATGGTGCACATGGTAAACGGAATACGCCGAATATAAATATAATGGATCAATAGCATGAAATAGGCGGGGCTTGCCAAGAAGTTATGCCTCGTTCTATCAATAAAACTCGCGCGATGCCGCGAGCGCTGCCTGTGGCTTCAACCGCTAACAAATTGACTCATTCAGCGCTTGCCGCAGGATAAACTCTTTGCCAAGATCGGCTGCGATCGCAGAGTAGCAGGCGGATCTAATCATCCTATTTCAAACGGGAGCAGGCTCATGAAAACTCGATCGGTTTATTTGCTCGTCTTGTTTTTTGTTTTTATTCCTTCCTTTCAACCGGCTGAAGGCGCTGCGCCGTTATACAAGATCATCATGACCTCGGGATCGGCCAGCGAGCGCGATGGCGCGGTTTATGTAGCTCAGGACCAGGGCTTATTTCGCAAGCACGGCGTCGATTTGAGTTTCGTCCAGGTCCGCAATGGGCCGGTGGCGATGTCGGCGCTGAGCTCGGGCGAAACTCAATTTCACTGGGGCTCGGTTTCCGGCGCGAACCTGGGCGCGATTGCCGAAGGGGCCGACCTGGTGTTTGTTGCCGGATTTATTAACCGGCTGTCAGGCATGTTCGTGGCCAATCCAAAGATCAAAACGCCCGCAGAGTTAAAGGGCAAGAGTCTCGGGGTCAACAGCTTGAGCGGCGGCGGATGGATTTTCTCGATGTTGATGCTGGATTACTGGGGGTTGGTCCCCGAGCGAGACAAAATTCAATTCAGAACGTTGGGCGAGCAGGCGGTGATGGCCCAGGGTGTGCTCAACGGCACTGTAGATGCGTCGTTCCTAGGTTACACCTTCGGCAAGATGCTCGAGGGCAAAGGCTTCACCGTCCTCGCTGACAGCGAGAAGTTGCCGATACCCTATCAGGGCTCAGGCTTGATGGCGCGGCGGAGCTTCGTCACGTCGTCTCCCGCCGCAGTGGACAGTGTGCTCAGAGCCTTACTGGATAGCGTCGCGTTCATCCGCAATCCTGATAACAAGAGCCAGGTTACCAAGAGTCTCGCCAAAGCGCTGCGCTTTAGACGGATCGAAGATGCCGAAGATGGCTATCGCACAATGGTCAATCTGTACGAACGTAAGATTTACCCCAGCGCCGATGGCATTCGTAATGTCATCCGTCTGCTGGGCGTCAACAACGAGAAGATTCGTCGCCTTAAAGCGGAAGAGTTAATCGAAGACAGCGCGGTGCGCAGGATGGAGAAAGAAGGGCGGTTCTAGCGGTTCGCATTATCGATATGGTGGTTAGCCAAAAATTCGACGCGATTTTTCCGGACTCGTTCCGTATCGCTGCCGAGCTACAACTCACGCTGTCTGTGACAAGTTTAGTCAACGTAACGGCGCGCGTCTAGCTCAGACTTTTTTCTAAGTTTGATATAACGTAAGAGTCTGAACTGGCGCTGTGACATCTTTGCCGATTTCGTTGCGTTGCGCCGATAAATTTAATTCATTTTACAAGAGGGAAACCATGACCCAATTCAATCCAATCCGCGTAGGACTCATTGGAGCAGGGGGCAGATGGGGACCGCGAGCGCATGCGCCGGCGTTGACGGGCGTGCCCGAAGCCGAGCTCTACGCCGTGTGCACGGCGCATGCGGATACCGCGCACGCAGCGGCCGATAAGTTTGGCGTGATGCGCGCGTACGGCAACGACAAAGAGCTAAATGCGGATATGCAGGTCGAAGTTGTGGCGGTCGCAGTGCGGGTGCCGGCGCACTACGAACTCACGAAACACGCCATTGAAGCGGGCAAGCACGTTTTCTGCGAATGGCCACTCGGCGCGAATACCAAAGAGGCCGAAGATCTGGCGGCGCTGGCGCGCCAGAAAAACCTTCGCACCATGGTCGGCTTGCAGCGCCGCGCGTCGCCCGCTTATCTGTACATGCGCGAGTTGATTCAGCAAGATTACGTCGGGCAGATGCTGGCTGTGAATATGACGCTTATGGGTAGCGGTGTGTTAACCCGCCCTTCGGACCGCACCTGGCAGCGCGATGTCACCTTGGGCGCGAACACGCTGACGATTACGTTCGGCCACGTGTTCGACGCCATGTGCATGGTGGTCGGCGAACTGGCCGAACTCTCGGCGATGGTCAGTACGCAGGTCCCTCAATGGTTCGAGAGCGACACCAAAAGATACGTGGACGTCACCTCACCCGACAACATCGCGGTTCACGGCCGCTTCGAAAACGGCGCCATCGTTAATGCCTACTGCGGCGTGCATCCGTATCACGGTAGCGGGCATCGGCTGGAGATTTACGGCAGGGAGGGCACGCTGGCGATGATCGGCGGCGGCGAGGGTGGCGGGGAGCAGCAGCGTAAAATTATGGGCGGACGGAAAGACGACAAGGTACTGCAGGAGTTGACCGTGCCGGAGCGATTCAAGTGGGTGCCCGAAACCGTGCGCACGGACGGTCCCGCCTACGAAGTGGGCCAGATGTGGGTCAAGTTTGCCGAGGCAATACGCACCGGCTCGGCTATCGAGACCGACTTCGATCACGCAGTGCGCCGTCATCGCACGTTGGATACGATTATGCGCGCTTCACAGACGGGGCAACGACAGAAAGTTGCCACGTAGCAGCGGTTCAACGTTCAAAGTTCAAGAGTTCAAGATCAGATTGGCTGCTACTTGGCTAAGTGGATTCAACCCGTTTCAACCATTCCAACGGTTCCCAGTCGTTGCAATCGCTCCAGTGTTTTCGTGGCTTCAACTCGTTCAAAATAGCTTGCTCCGAGTTAAACCAAAAAAATTCAATCGGTGCGTTCAAAATATTTAACCGATCGGATCAGAGAAGTCCGAAGTTGGTTAGTTGCGAATGCATTTGAATCTTGGCGTCAGTAGTGGCCGATCATCTTGGCGTACAAACACCGGTTGCCTCTCGAGGATGTCACAGAGCATGTTGCACATGCAGTTTGGTATCGGCAAGATTCTCTTCCACCACCGGTGTTATTTCCCTCTACTTCTTTGCAGTCATTTCTTTGGCCGCCTCGGCGGCAAGGGTAAAATCGAAAATGGAAGCGCTGGAGACGTCTCCCTTCAGAGCTGCCGTCGCACTCAGCATGGCTATATAGGCGTTGGTTTGCTCTTGGGAAGGGATGCCGTTTTGCGAGTAAGTGTCGCGCACGGATTCGTAGACTCTTACAGCTAACGATCGATTTAAGTTCATCCACTTCGCGATGATATCAATAGTGCCTTCCCGCTGGCTCCAAGTGTAATCGAGGCCTTCGTTCGTAGCTTTGAGGAACTCAATGACTTCGTGCCGTCTGGTTTTTATCTTTTCTTCGGTGGTGGCAAGTCCTGCTTGCGGGATCGGCAGTATCGACCCGATCTGCAGGAGCCGTTTCAATCCCAGTTCCTCAGCCTTCAAATCGAAGGGCGCTGACACGACGGCAGCATCAACGTTGCCCTTTTGCGTGGCGATGATCCGGTCGTTAGTCGAGTTCAAAGGGACAATAATCGTGTCGCTTCCAAGCCGGAATCTATCGATGATGAACCGAACCTGATAGGCGGGGAGAGTTCCAAGACTTCCGGCACCAATCCGTTTCCCCGCAAGATCGGTCACGCTCATGATCTCCGGGCGGCCAATAAGAACATGCTGGAGCTTTACCGACGTGAAGCAAACCACCTTAAGGGGCAGTCCACGAGCGGCAGCCGTAGCCGGTCCGCTCGGTATCGTCGTATAATCGATGGACCGGTTGAGCAGTGCCGGAGCTGCGAGTCCAGCAGCCATCTGAATGACTTCCACATCAAAGCCGCGTTTTGCAAAGAACCCTTTCTGGAGCGCCACATGGATAGGCAAATAGCTGAGTGATGGTGGAGGCGTGGCCAGCCTGACGTTAGTAACGGAATGAATAGTTTTGGACGGCGATTCCGCCGACACCGATAGTCCAGGGACTGCCGCCAGGACACACGCGATCAGTACAAAAATTTCAATCGATCTGGGAAAGAGCCGCCCTGGCATGTAGGATCTCCACTTCCTTGGCGATTCCTGGTATCGAAGATTTTTCGTGAGCACTAAGCTTGCCAGCACTGATTGGGCCGAACACTAGGCAAACAGACAGAAGTAGTCAAGGGCAGCAGATGTAACGGGAGTTCAACAGTTCAAGGTCCAAAAGTTCAAGGTCAGATTCGCTGCGCTCGTTCCAGGGATTTAAGCCGCTCCAAATGTTCCAACCGATCCAGTGCGTTTTGCTGGGTTCAATTCGTTCAAGCCGTTCAACCAAACAGACATCAGGCAGGAGCAACAGGCAGTAAAGGGACCATTTTAGTCGTCAAACAATCACGCAAGTTCTGCATTTCTGCTGAGTCATGCGTGAGAAGTTGCTTTCCTCCTCAAAAGTGGCAGCCATGGACGCTTTCGCATGTCAAAGGTCCCGAGGTTTACCAGAATTACGCACAGCCAAAAATACGAGAAAAAAGCTGTCCAGAAGAAAGTTGAGTTTGCATTGCCCGGGCCGTACTTTACCGCCATTGCGATATACTGCAGCATCACGAGGGCGGCCAGCGAATAGCAGAGATACTCGGTGAGTTCAAGTTGTCGCTTCGGCCGCTCCGGGTTACGCTTGGAAAGGTTCAGGGTGGAATTGATAAAGACACCGTACTGCCGGATGCAATAAGTCGATATTAGAAGACCGAGAATGCTCCAGCCTCTGTCGACTGAGAAGTCAAGGATCCCATGGAGGACGCATGCTGCTCCAAAGGCGAGAAGAAAATACTGAAGCGGCTTCTTCTGGGCGCGGTACCTGCTATAGAAGAGTCCGTACATAATTAATGAAGTGAATGTCATGTGCAGGACAACAGCCCCCAATGCGCGGGAGGAGATTGCTCCGAGTCTCCATTCATAGCCGGGGAGCAGGTTTTCCATGAAGGCGAAACCGAGCGCCGATATAGAGCCGTAGATGATGTAGTCCAAAGGCTCATCGATCGCACGGGTCAGCCACATGACCAGGAGCACGGGAATGATCTTTAACGCTTCCTCAATGAGCCCGACGACTAATACGTAATAAAGGAGATCCTTTTGGTCCGTGCCGTTGGCGCGGGATCCGAAGGCAAAGGCATCGTAGAGCGGCACTACAAAGCAACAAAAAATCATCCCTCCGGCCAGGACTATTACGGTGTAGCCAAGGCGTTTCGGCTCGAACCCTTCGATCTGCTGCAGATAGACAAACCAGGTGCCAAGTATCAGCACGACGCCGAGGAGACCGTAGGCAGTCACGCGGCGGAAAACCGAAGCTTCCCATAAATAGTCTGCATACCTTCCCTCTCGCAGCGCCAGAAATCGTCGGATACGCGGTGGAAAAGAGTTTTTTGCTTCTGCACGGGCAGCAATTTGCTTGAGATCACTGTACTGCTTTGTGGCGTAAAATATCTGAGCAAGGCCCGAATAAGCTCCCGCTACATTACCTCCAACCTGGATCTCTCGATGGAAGTATTGCTTCGCCAGATCGAGACGACCCGTCCTGCGATAGACCGCTCCAAGAGAGTTGTTCAGGTAGGGGAGTTGAGTATTGCGAACTTTCTGGAAATTCTCTCTTGCCCGCTCGTCGTCTCTCTGAAGACTGTAGAAATAGCCAAGTCCGTAGTACCCGATGTCAGACACTTCGGGAATGCTCGACGACGCGTAACGTCGATACCCCTCAATTATATCCTGATTGGCTTGCGCCGAAAAAGCGCTTCCCCGCCGAGGTTGCCCGAGGTGGCTGCCGATATAGCCTCTGTGATACTCGACCTTAAAGAAATTGTCCTCAATCAGCTTGTGGTATTCCGCTTTTGCACCGGCATTATTTCTTGAGGCCAACGCCACTTCGATACGTTTTTGTGGATTGCTTTCATGATGTTCGGAGAGAAGCACATTCACAAGGACGATGAGGCAAACGCTTGGAATAACGACTCTCAGACTAAACTTCGTCAATGTGGCGAACATACCACGTCTCAGAAACATGGTAACGCATAGCGTTTTATCCCGAATGGCTGAAAACAATCAAGTTTTAACTTATCCTTGCCGATTTTCATTCCAATTTGGCTCGTAAAGGAAAATTGTTGCGCCACGACTCCAAGGCACTAGAAACAAGATGAAGTCACCTACCGGGGTTCAAAGGTTCGACCTTTAAAGGTTCAAGTCCGATTCGCTAGGCTCGTTCCAGGGATTCAAGCCGTTTCACCGTTCCAACGGTTCCAGTCGTGGCAATCGCTGCTTGGTTTCAATCGTTCAAGTCGTTCAACGCACGAAAACAAAGTTGTTTCATTAGACGATTGGAACGACTGGAACGGAGCGCAGCGGTGGAACGGTTGGAACGCATCTTTGTTCCAGGCAATTGCGATTGACGACTTACTGGCTAGTCGCTAAAAGAGAAAAGAGACTAGCGAGAGGAGCGGTGACCATGGAAAATCGAGCAGCAGAAATACACGATGCGCTCAAGCATCCGGTGATCGACGGTGACGGACACTGGATGGAGCCGATTCCGATCTTTCTCGAATACCTCCGCGAAGTAGGCGGCGCTGGATCTGTCGATCAAATTAGAGGGCTGTGGCAGCGCAATCAAAGTTGGTATGGAGCGACCTGGTCGGAACGGCAGCACAAACGTCTGCGTCGCACGATCTGGTGGGGTGTGACCAGCAATACGCTCGATAAAGCCACGGCGCTGCTGCCGGCTTTGTTGAATGAGCGTCTGCCCGAATTGGGTATCGATTTCGCGTTGATCTATCCGAGCTTCGGGCTCAGCATCAACGGCATTGCTCAGGACGACCTGCACAGGGCCGCCATCCGTGCCTACAACATGATGACGGCTGATATGTTCGCGCCATTTGCCGCAAGGTTTGCGCCGGTAGCGATGATTCCCTCCCATACGCCGGACGAAGCTCTTGAGGAGTTGGAATACGCCGTTAGAGAGCGAGGTTTCAAAGCGATCATGCTGCGCGGCAACGAGGAGCGACCGATCCCAAGCGCGGCGGAGGGAATCGACCGGCAGAAGGCCGCCTGGTACATCGATACCATTGCTCTCGACAGCCCCTACGACTATGAGCCGCTCTGGCGGCGCTGCGTCGAGCTCGGCGTGGCCGTAACTCAACACGCCGGCAGCGGCCGTTGGCAGGATCGCGCCTCGATCAGCAATTTCACCTACAATCACGTCGGCCACTTTGCCGAATCAAATCACGCCTTCGCCCGCGGTGTCTTTCTGGGTGGCCTCGCGCGCCGCTACCCAACCCTCAATTTCGGCTTCATGGAAGGCGGCGTAAGCTGGGCCTGTCAGTTGTGTCTCGACTTAATCGAACACTGGGAGAAGCGCCGCCGTGATGGGCTGCAGTATCCGAGCGCAACAAGCACTGCCGAGATGCACCGGCTGATCGACCGATATGGCGATCAAAGACTGAAAGCCAACGCCGCCGCGATCATGAACAACTTGGACGCATTCCGCCCCGAGTGCAGCCTGGAAGAGCTGAGCCGGCCTGAGCATGTTGCCGATGATTTTGAAGCCGCAGGAATCAACTCAAAGGAGGATGTGCGCGCGGTATTCTCTAACAACTTTTACTTCGGCTGCGAGGCGGACGATCGCGCAACGATGTGGGCCTTCGATCCGCGCATGGGCGTCCGGCTTCGGCCGGTGTTCAGCTCCGACTTCACGCATTTCGACGTGCCCGATTTCAGGCAGGTGATGCCTGAAGCGTTCGAGCTGATCGAAAAAGGCTTCGTGACCGAGCAGGATTTCCGGGAATTCACGTTTAGCAACGCCGCGCGCCTACACACGCGCAACAATCTGGATTTCTTCAAAGGCACGGTCGTCGAGCACGCGGTGGCCGACGAGCTGGGACTGAAGACGCCGTTACCCTAGCGAGCTGAGCGGCTGCCGACAAGCCTCGTAGACTTGACTCAATTACGGCAGCTCAATGGCCGTTCGGTGTTCGTGCTCAACTCATACTCCAGGACAGACCGGCTACCACTGGATGTGATTACCCTCGACGCGGACGAAGGTAAAGAGGGTGCCGCGCGGGCGGCGGATCATTTCGTTCTGACCGGTGCAGCGGTGCTCGCCCTTGCGAGCCGGGCGCGGGTTTCCATTATGATTTTGCCAAGGAGGTTCTGCCCTTCGCCTCGGTAAACGCCCCAAATTTTATCACCCCACCAATTGGTTTCCTCAAGGTGGCGGCTTCCGGTCGCCAGGAGCTTTGTCGCAAGCTCCGGATTCTGCGAAAATTTTGCCCATACGACCGCGCGCATCGTCGACACCTTGCGGATCTCCCAGGCCGCGGTGTCATAGCGTTTGGTGCGCGACAGTTTTCGCGCCGGATCGGGATCGAGCCGAGTGAACACGTCACGGTCCGCCACCGGATACTTGCCCGAATGGTAGGCCGCCTCCGCCGAGCCGTAGACGCGGCCGTCCCATTCGACTCTGCAGAGGTAATAATTACTCAGCCAACGGTACTCGGCGACAAACCCAGCGATGTTGTTGGCGTCGTGGACCACGCCCTCGAATTTTTCGTCCCAGTTGAGTTTCTTCGCCGACGCATCGCTAGTGGACGCCGCCGCCGTGGCAGGCGCCTGAGCCAAGATCAGCGCGGTCGTACTAAAGAAGAACAGCAGCGAAAACATGGAGAGCACGAATTTACCATGAGCACGAAGACGAAAGCGAGATGGATCGCTTATGAGAGCTATACCGTCGAACCGACCGTTGGTCAATCGCACGATCAATGTGAATAGGCGTGTCGTTGCAACAAACAAATCGGTGATAATTTCGTAATTGCGGCTTCTGACGATTGGCAGGAATTTTTGGCCGGCAGTTTGGCTTCCGGGGATTTGGCTCGGCCGGTATGCTCAGAGAACTCGATCACGCTCAAAACCGCGGTATCTCTTTCTCTGTGTCAGTCGATTGACGAAATGCTGCGCTTGTGTCGCGAGGATATGAGGATAACCAGGATGAGACCGACGTCCAGCACGGGCATGACGAATTCCAGATAAGCATGGAGTAAGCCGCCCAGCAGAGCTTTCTCTTCGAACGAGCCGGCAGTCACCCGCCATGAAATGCTGTAATAGAAGGAAAGCCCGGAGAAAAATGACAGGTGGTTGGCGATCGCCGTCATGCGAACGATGCGGATCACGTAGAGCAGCAAATAAACAAATGAAGCCAGTAAAACCGCGGCACGCCAATAGGCGAAATTAAAGATCACGGCCAGGCAAGCGATCAAGCCGAAGCAGGCGGCGACGCGCACCGAGGTAAGGCTCGCCGGATAACTAAACGCAGCGTACAGCGCGTAAAAAGACCAGACGACCAGCGCAAACAGCCCGGTCATGCTTGCAAGCGGATGAGTTCGCTGCGGTTCGGACATGATGAAACGCTGACTTCAAGTCGCGCGTTCAGCGGTTTCAGCATCTCGGGCCAGCAATGATACTTGGCCGAGCTGTGCATGACATACGATCGACGTCGCCACTTTACTGCAAGCAGGATTGACTCGGTGAAAGATCTGCGGCTGAACCGTTAAGCTGAAGCAATGGCTGGTCGAACGGTGAATTCCGGCCCCTGTTCGGTGCCGCCAACGGTTGTCATCCTTGTTGCCCGCCGAGTTCGGTCATCACATTATGTCGCGGCTTTCTGTTCGCTCTCGACACTTTTCTTAACCGTCGGGCGCTTCATCATGCGCTCCTGCCACGCCGTGTAGGCGCTGAGCTCTTTCATGGGAAATCCGCTCCGTTCGCCCCAGCCGTAGAAAACCAGGGCGTAGGGATCGACGGCGGTGAACTCGGGGCCCATGACCCAATTATTTGCTTGAATCATGGAGTCGATCTCCTGGAGATTGGCCCAGAACAACTTCCGCCCGTTTTCCTTGACCCCGGCGTGCGCGGCTTCGCTTTCGGCGAAACGCTCAGGCCGATGAAACCGTTGGTACGAGGGATGCACGACGCTTGAGAACCAACACATGGTCCCAATGCAGCGCGCCTCTTCGGCCGGATCCGTTGGCATCAGCCGTTTTTCGGGAAAACGCCTTCCGAGGTATGTGAGGATCGCCGTGTTCTCGACCAGAATTTTGCCGTCCACGCTGAGCGCCGGGACTTTCCCGCGCGGGTTGATCTTCAAATAATCCTCGGTTCTCTGCTGCCCTTTGGCCAGCAGGATAGGCTTGATCTCGTATGGCGCGCCGGCTTCTTCAAGACCGATATGAGAAGCCAACGAACAAGCGCCAGGACTGAAATAGAGAGTCATCATGGAAACACCTCCTGAGTTGTCGATTGAATCCAAAGAGCGCGCGCCCCTGAACGTCACGCTGTCAGTGGGCGAGAGTAAACGCCAATCTTCTAACATGTCAATCTTCTTTTCGCTTATGTGCGTGTCTTGACACGGGTCAGACAAATATCGACTAACCGACTACGCCGAATGACGGTCTGTTTGTTCCAGCGCAAAAGCTTGCGCCAGTAGCTCGTAAGAGCGATGGCGCGGAGCCGGATCGTAAGTCCATGTGACTACGACCAGTTCGTCAAGTTCTAAACTCTTTGCAAGTTCTTTCAGTCGCTCGGCAACCTGTTCTTTGGAGCCGACAATCGCCTTGCGGCGAAGCTTCTGCGCAGTTGCCATCTCCGCGGAAGAATATGGCCGCTCTGCTTCCTCGGGCGGCATAAGCGGTAAACGGATGCCTTGTCTGCGATCGATAATCGCGCGTTCGCGGGTCTTTAACTGATGCAAGGCTTCTTGTTCCGTAACTGCCGCCAGCGCCCAGACGCAAATCGTCGCGATCGGCTTGGGATTATTTTCACTCGGGCGATAGTTCTTGCGATAAAGCTCGAGCGCTTGCTCCACGCCGGTGCCCTCGCTGAAAAAATAAGCGAACGCGTAAGGCAGGCCAAAATAGGCGGCGAGCTGAGCGCCGTAGTCCGAGCTGCCGAGAATCCATAGGTCAGGGCTGCTTGGACCGGTGGGCTGCGCGACGACCGTTCTGAAGGGATGACCCTCAGGCAGGGGAGTCCCCGATACCCAGTGTTGCAGCTCTTGAACTTGTCGGGGAAATTGGTCGAGGACGTTCTGCGGATTTGGATTGAGCGCGTATGACGTCATCTGGTCCGATCCGGGGGCGCGTCCAACTCCCAAATCGATGCGACCCGGCGCGATGGCCTCCAAAACGCGGAATTGCTCGGCAACTTTCAGCGCGGAATAGTGCGGCAGCATAATACCGGCGCTGCCGATGCGGATACGAGCCGTGGTGGCCGCAATCGCGGCCATGAGTATCTCGGGCGCGGTGCCGGCGATGGTGCCGGAGTTGTGATGTTCCGACACCCAGTAACGATGATAACCCAACGCGTCGCAGTGTCGCGCAAGCTCGAGCGTCTCACGAATCGCAGTGTCCTGCGTTCTATCCTTGGACGCGGTTGATTGATCGAGTACTGACAATCTCATGCGTGTCCGCTTCCAGAGTACTTGCGGGAACTCAGTTAGACCCGTGAACCCTCGCGTGAAAGGCTGTGCTCGTGAAATCACTCAAGCCGATCACCGACTTTCAAATCAACCTGCTTGGCGAATTCCGCGCCGCTGATTTTTCCGGATTCGCCGCGCACTCTCTTGACCGTCAGCGTGCCGCCGGTGACCGCTATGGTGATCTCTTCGGCGCCGATACCGGTAACTTGGCCCGGTTCGGCGCCGTTTGGGTTCTTCTGTAGCCGGGTGTCGAAGAGGCGCAAAGTTTTATCCTGGTAGGTCGTGTGCGCGCCAGGCTGGGGATCGCACCCACGGATTAAATTATAAACTTCCTGAGCCGGTTTGGACCAATCGATCTTCGCGTGTTCGTCGCCGCACGGCGGATCGTATGTCGCCTTTGATTCGTCTTGCACAATCCGCGGCGGATTGCCGGCTTTAATCAGGTCCACCGCTTCGCCGATCGCTTCAATTCCCATGGGGAACAGTTTGTTGAAGTATAACGTGCCGGTGGTATCGTCCGGTTCAACCCGCACTTCTTTTTGCAGGAGGATGGGCCCTGTATCGATGCCCTTGTCCAACCAAAAAATTGTCAAACCGGTCACGGTTTCTCCGCGGATCAGGGCCCAATTGATCGCGGTCCTGCCGCGGTATTTGGGCAACAAGGAAGGATGATAACAAATACTGCCGAGGCGCGGCGCATTGAATACCGGCGGGGGAATGATCTGGCTGACAAATGCCAGGATCGCCAAGTCTGCCTTGAGAGAAACAAACTGCTCGGTGACTTCAGGCGTTTTGAGCGTTTTGTGTTGATGCACCGGGATACCCAGCTGAAGAGCCCTCTGCTTGACGGGATCGATTTTTCCGCCGGGCGTATCGGGAAAACAAAAGACGGCGAGCACCTCTTCCCCGTTACTGACCAGTTTATCGAGAGTCTTTTCCGCAAACGCTGCTTGTCCAATCAAGATGATGCGCACGCTTTTTTCCCCCTGTTCGATGATCTCGGAAACTAGCCAACGATTATGTAGTCGCCGCCGAGATAGCTGCGGCAGAGTTCGACGTAAGTCGATGCGCCCATCTTTATCCATTTGAGAGCTTCGCCTTCGATTTCCTTTTTCACTTTCGCCGGCGTGCCGGCGGCAAGAACACGCGGCGGGATTTTGGTATGCGGAACAACGACACTGCCGGCGGCGATGAGCGATTCTTCGCCAATCTCGGTATTTTCCAGAATTGTGGAATTCATGCCGATTATGGCGCCGCGCTTGATTACGCATCCTTCCATAATCGCGCCGTGACCCACAGTGCAGTCTTCTTCGATGATCGTGGCAGCTTCGCCCGAATGAATCACGCAGTTGTCCTGAATACTGGTGCGCGATCCGATCACGATCGGATAGCCGCCCTGATCCGAGCGTAGGACCGCGCCCCACCAGATGCTGGCATCGTCGCCGACGCTAACGTCACCGATGAGCACTGCGGTGGGCGCAATGAAGGCTTTGGGAGACACAGCCGGTTTCTTGCCCTTATATTCGATGATCATTCAGATGGTTTCCTCCGCAGAATATCTCGCCACGATATTTGACGAGCAAGTGGAAATCAAGGTTGGCCGTGAATTCAAAGATCTTCGTAGTTGACAGACTCGGCGAAGCTGGCTAATTCAGTGGCAGCTTTTTATGAACTCTGGCGCTTCTATTCGCGCGAACGTTTCAGATCAAAATCGGAGGCGACAACATGCCAACTTTGTTGTTGATAATTGTCTATCTGTCGTTAACCAGCTTGCCCGTGATAGCAGATGCCCAAACTCGTCAGGCGGTGCTTGCGGCTGTGATGAAATTACCGCCGGCGGAACGACAGGCGCGGCTTGTCGAAGGAAGCAAAAAAGAGAGCGGATTGGTCTGGTATTCAAGCACGACCGCAGAAGATGCGCTGGCTTTGATTAAGAAATTCAACGAGCAGCATCCGTCGATCCAGGTCCAGCATTTGCGCTCGTCGAGCGAGAAATTACTCGAACGGATTCTCGCCGAGGCGCGCGCCAATGCTTTCAAGGCCGACGTCGTCGCCTTGCCCGAGCTGGAACTGTCGATCATGATCAAACGCAAGCTGTTGGCGCGTTATGAAGGTTTGGAAAACTCGATTTATCCTGAGGAAGCCAAAGATCCGGGCGGTTATTGGACGGGTCTTTACACATCAGCGTGGGTAGCGGCTTACAACACCAAAATGGTCAATAAAGATGGAGCGCCGAAAACCTATAAAGATTTGTTGAACGCCAAATGGAAGGGTTCAATCGCTATGGATACGGAGCCGTATAACTGGTTCGTCGTTTCGTTGCGCTTTTTGGAACGGCGAGACGGCAGGGAGGCGGCACTGGATTACATGAAAAAACTCGCGGCCCAGCAGATACAGTGGCGCAAAGGCCATTCGCTGATCGGCCAGCTGATGGCGGCGGGCGAGTTTCCCATCGCTTCCGAGCTTCAGGTACACACAGTCGAGCGCGCCAAGGCCCAGGGCGCGCCGGTAGAATGGGCAGTTCTGGACGGAGTGATTCCGATTTCGAAGGTCGCCGCGGCAATCACCAGCACGGGCGCAAACGTCTACACATCGGCGTTGTTTTACGATTTTCTTTTGTCCCGCTCGGGAATGGAAACAATCCGCGCCAGCCGCCGAATTCCGACCCGACCGGATGTGACCGCGACTTATCTGAAGCCATACAAGCTTTTGCCTTTCGAGCAGTCGGTGATGGATGACTTCGACAAGTACGTCACCCTATTCCGCGACACCTTCAAGCCGGCGCAGTGAGAAGGCGCAGGGTAGGCTACTGAAGTGATGCGCGATATTAGGTGTAACGCAACGCTGAACTAGTTTCTAAGGTCGAAGTTTTTTTCCGCCATCTCGCAGATCTGCCGGCCGATAGCGAGCGAGGCTGTCGCACCCGGCGACGGGGCGTTGAGGATGTGAATAGTGTTACGGCCTTGTTTAATCACAAAGTCATCCACCAGCGCGCCGTTGGTTGAGACCGCTTGGGCGCGCACGCCGGCGCCGCCGGCAACCAGATCGCTCGCGCGGATCTCGGGCACCAGCTGTTGCAACGCGCGCACGAAAGCTGTTTTGCTGAGTGAGCGGTAAAGCTCGCCGAAACCGGTTTGCCAGTATTTTCCGGTCATCGCCCAAAATCCTCTGAACGAAACTGTTTGCCAGAGATCGTTCAGGTTAATCTGCCTGTGGCTGTAACCTTCGCGCGCGTAAGCGAGCACCGCATTAGGACCCGCCTCCACGCCGCCTTTGGCCATTCGCGTGAAGTGAACACCCAAGAATGGAAAAGTCGGATCGGGAACCGGATAAATCAGATTTTTTACCAAGAACTGCCGTTCCGGCGCGATCTTGTAATACTCGCCCCGAAACGGAATGATGCGGTGCTCCGGCTCATGGTCCTGATTAGCGCCGCGAGCCATTTTTGCAATCAAGTCCGATTGCAGTCCGCAACAATTGATCAAATGCTTGGTGCGATAATCCCCACCGGAAGTCTGCAGCACGATTTCATCGGGCCGATCGAGTATGCCTACGACTTTTTGCGACAGCCGGATGTCGCCGCCAGAATCGCGAATCTTAGTGGCATATGCGGCGGCCACTTTCTTGTAGTCAATGATCCCGGTCTCCGGGACGTGGAGGCCTTTGATTCCCGTGGCGTGTGGCTCAAGCTCTTTTAAGCGCTCGGCGCCGATTGTTTCGAGTCCACCCAGGCCGTTGGCTTCTCCGCGGCGGCGCAATTCCTCCAAACGCGGCAGCTCTTCGTCAGTCGTGGCGACGACGACCTTGCCGCAAATTTCATAGGGCACGTTGTTCTCGTCGCAGAATTGGATCAGCTCTCTGCGTCCGGCAACACAGGTGCGCGCTTTTAGCGACCCCGGTCGGTAGTAGAGGCCTGAATGGATCACGCCACTGTTGTTGCCGGTTTGGTGCCGCGCGACATCCGGTTCCTTCTCCAACAGCAATAGTCTCAGGCCGGGATGGACGGCAGTGATTTTCAACGCGGTGGCGAGACCGAGAATGCCACCGCCGATGATCGTCAGGTCATACAGAGATGCCATAGGATTTCATTGGAGTGCAACCATCAGTTCACGCCCGGGCGAATAGCCGTAGAGGCTCGAGCTCCAAGTCAAATGTGTAACAGCTGCCGGGAATTTTTTTCCATAAAACCTTTGATGTGATCGGGATCGGGCTGCGCCAGGATGGCGTTAAAACTTCTGTTCAGCCGGTCGAGCCCGCCGCAGTAGTCAGAGCCAAAAACCATGTTGTTTTCGCCCATCTTGTCTATCAAGAACGACAGTGTCCGGTCATCCGAGCTGGCGCAATCGATGAGAAAATGCTCAAGAAAAATTTCCGAGTAGCGCCGCTCCCCGCTAGGCCCTTTATGCTTCCAGAAAAACCGATGAAGCAATAGCGGTATACCGCCGCCGGAGCTGCGGATAACGATTTTTAGATTCGGATAACGATCGAACAAGCCGCTGGCAATCATGCGCAGGCAGCACTCCGCGACCTCACCATCAGACAGAACCGCATAAGCGACTCCCGCGCCGCCGTCTTCGAGACGCGCCAAGGATGGATCTTGCGCCGTACCGGCGCCGTGCAGAAAGATCGGCAGGTTGAGCTCGGAAATTTTTGCGAAGATCGGGTCCATTTCTGGCGTGTCCACGAGCATCTTGCCGTCGACGTGCGGATAGAGCAGTACAGCGCGAAAGCCTTGTTTTGCCGTACGTTCGATTTCCGCGACGGACGCGGCAATATTTTTTAGCGACAAAGCCGTGACGCCCATCAACCGATCTTTGTAACCAGCGAGTCGCTCGGCAAGCACGTTGTTCGACATGCGCACGATCTCGAGCGCTTGTTCCGGCGGCATTTGGTCGGCATAAACGCCGGCGCCCTGGCAAATGAGCTGCAAATCGACACCCGCTTCGTCCATTTCCGTGACGCGTTTGGAGAAATCCGGTGAATCCAAGGCGTCGATATGCGGACGCTTACCGGTTAGGTCTTTGATTCGATCGGAGACTTCCGGCGCCGTATGATGCGAATGCCAATCGATATTGATTGCCATGCGAGAGCTCCCTTCCAGTCAAATCTATAATCTGCTACTTCGAAAAAACAACCCCTCCAAGCATACTGGATAGGGTGATTCGGTGAAAGAGGCGCAGAGCAGCAGGCGCGATGAGCGCCTGGCTGCGTGAGCTTTAAGAAGTTTGGTGAAAGTACAGCGGATCGGCCCCTAATTCTTGACAGGGATCACGTCCGCCTGCTTTTCCCTAAGCCGTCGGACCAACTCCTCGTAGGAGGAGCTGGAGATTACGCGGTTAAATTGAGAGCGAAAATTGTTGACCAGGCTGATTTCTTCGGCGATAACATCATAAACCTTCCACTCCTGGCCGACCAACTGAGCCTTGTAGTTGATCGACAACTCCTGACCTTTGGCGGTGAATATCTTGCTGTTTACTTCGGCAAACGCGCCATCGGTTCTTTCGCCGACGTAGACGATTTTCTCATCGGTATAGGACTCTATGATGCCAGCGTATTGACGTTCGAGCAGCTCAGTGAATAGCTGGACGAATTCCTGTTGCTCGGTGGCAGCGCGCCGGCGCCAATGAGCGCCTAACGCGCGCCGGGCCATTTCAGAAAAGTCGAACCGGGTAAAAAGAATTTGTCTCAGCTGCTCGCGACGGTCTTTGGTCTCCGCGGTCGTGTTCCGGGCCTCTCTGAGTAGCCCAACAGCGTTATCCACCGTCGCCTTGATCTGATCGGTTGGTGGTCCCGCCATAGATGATACGGGGTCGCTTAAAAACATCAGCGATGAAAGCACAAGAAGATGCCAGAATGATTTCGTCATTGTTCGTCTTTTTTGGATGTGAGATCTCCGCCGACAAACTTGCCGATGAGATCCGTAATGTCTTGGGGCGATTCGGTTTCTCTGATCTTGCCTCCGGGCGGGATAATGTTATCCGAAGCTCCCGGTGCGATCAAGACAAATTTGTCGCCGATGAGACCGCGGGCGCGTACCGACGCAATGACGTCGTCCTGGAGCTTCACATCGGGGTCCATCCGTATAGCGACACGCGCGCGATCGTCAACCAAACCGAGCGATTCTACTTTGCCGATTCTGACACCGGCGATTTCTACAGGGTCACCGACTTTCAATCCTGCGACCGAAGAGAAGTCGGCGTATACGACGTAGCCGGTAGCGCCGAACAATTCTACCTTGCCGAGGCGTATGGCGAGATAGCCGAGGCAGATGGCCCCGGCGAGCACAAAAATACCGACGATGATGTCAGTGCGTGAATGGTTCACTTCAATCTCCTACAAGACCTCGATGGGCCCTTCAGTTCTGCCGTGAATAAATTGCTGCACAATCGGATTTTCGGACGCGCTGAAAGCTTGCGGCGGGGCGACCTCTTCAACAACGCCGCCGGCAAGCATAACGATGTAGTCGGAGATATCGAAGACCTGTGGAATCGTGTGACTGACGATAATCCCCGTGTAGCCGAAATCATTTTGAGTTCTTGATATGAGTTGGTGAATGCCTGTTGCCAGCACCGGGTCGAGACCGGTGGTAGGCTCGTCAAACAGGACGATTTCAGGGTCCATGATGAGGGCGCGCGCCAAGCCGGCGCGTTTTCTCATTCCGCCGCTCAGTTCCGCCGGTAGCTTATGTCCCATTTCGCCCAATCCGACCTGCTCCAGCCGGTCGGCGACTTTGGTCTTCACTTCGCTCTCACTCATCCGTGTTTTCTCGCGCAATGGAAAACCGACATTGTCGAAGACCGTCATCGAATCGAGTAGCGCAGCGCCTTGAAAAAGCACACCGAATTTGGCCCGGATCCGATACAATTCCTTTTGGCCGAGCTTGGTGATGTCGATCCCGTTGACCAGAACTTCACCTGCGTCGGGCAGGAGTAAGGCGTTCAAATGTTTCAACAGTACCGTCTTGCCACAACCACTGGTTCCGACGATGGTGGTGATTTTTCCCGTGGAGAACTCAAGGTTCACACCTTTGAGAACCTTTTGCCGGCCAAAGCTTTTGTGTAAATTAACGACCTTTATCATCGGGCTACAACATGATTGACGTAAGAAAGTAATCCCAAACCAGGATGAAGACGAAAGAAAGAACCACCGATTCGGTGGTGGCCTGGCTCACTCCCGTCGCCATCGGTGGAGCATGAAATCCTTTGTAGCAGCAGATCCAGGTAATGATCAGACCAAAACAGACCGATTTGATCATTCCGCTGTAAACGTCGTGAAAAACGACACTGTTTTCCATGCCGGAAAAAAAACTGCCCGAGCTGACACCAAGGATTCCGACACCGACGGCATACGAGCCGAAGATTCCGATGACATTGAAAATCGCCGTGAGCATCGGCATGGCGATTAGGCTGGCGACGATGCGCGGAGTAACTAGATACTTGATCGGATTGATCGCCATGGAATAAAGAGCATCGATCTGCTCGGTGGCACGCATGGTGCCCAACTCCGCGGCCATCGCGGAGCCGGTTCTTCCGGTGACCATGAATGCCGAGAGAACGGGGCCGAGCTCGCGTAATAAACTTAGTGCGGTGGCGGAGCCGAGCCAGCTCTCGGCGTTGAACTGCCTCAAGCTGTAGTAGCCTTGAAAGCCCATCACCATGCCGGTAAAAAACCCTGATAGAGCGACGACTGAAAGAGAATCCACGCCAATGGTCTTGATGTGGTAAACGATCAGACGAAGTTTTGCCGGCGCGCGAAAGGCTTGCAGGATGGCTGAGATGAGAAAGAGAAACATTCTTCCCATCCCGGCAATCTGATCGATGGCATAACGGCCGATTCGGCCTAGGAACGGAACCATGCGTTTTGTTGAGGAAGAACGATGCTAGTGGATTCAGACTAAATATAGAAGTCTGCTGCGCTTTGCAAGCATGAAAAAGATTTTTGGCATGAGCGAGATAGATGCCGACGCACAACCAGCGCGGCCCGGTCGATTCTCTGCTGCGGCGTTTTCATCGGTGGCTCCGGCAAGTGATGAGACACTGGATGCGCTTTTCGGCGGCGCCCTGCAGCTATATCAGAAGAAGCAGGGTTATCGATTTTCCGTCGATTCCATTCTCTTGGCCGATTTCGCGACAATTCGATCCGGAAATAAAGTGATCGACTTGGGCACTGGTAACGGAGTGGTGCCGCTGATCTTGGCCTACCGCTATCCGTCGATCTTGCTTACAGGAGTCGAGATTCAGGGGCAGATGGCGGATCGCGCGACGCGAAACATTCGCCTCAACGGCTACGAAGATCGTATCGTAATCGCGCAAATCGATATTGCAATGACTGTGGAGCGCTTCAAACCTGAAAGCTTCGACGTGGTCGTCTGTAATCCCCCTTACAGGCAAGCCAGTAGCGGCCGTTTGAGCTTTTCTTGCGAAAAGCAAATTGCTCGTCATGAAATCAAAGCCAGTCTCGATGATTTTGTCAGGGCCGCAGCGTTCTTGGCAAAGAATAAAGGCTGCTTTGCATGTATTCATCTGGGAGATCGCACAGTCGATTTAGTGAGCACGATGCGAAGCTTCGGGCTTGAACCGAAGCGCTTGCGAAGCGTTCATGCTTTTTCCGATGCCAAGGCATCGATGGTTCTGGTCGAAGCCGTTAAAGGCGGGCGAAAAGGCGTCGATATCCTGCCGCCGTTAATCATCTACGATTCCGCCAAGAATTATAGCGCGGAACTGAACGCGATAGCGGCCGGGCGTAAGAGTCCTTTCTAGAGTGGATCAGCCTGTGGGTTGTGAATCAGGTGTCGGGATTGCGCGTCTGCTGCTTACCCTTGCCCGCGCCGGCGCGAATAACTCTTTACCAGTTTCTTGAAGGCTTGACGTAGCTCGGGGTCGGACACCGACTCGAGAAATTGCTCGTCGATTTTCGGCTCCTCATCAATGGCGGGTTTAGCAGCCGTACTCGGGGTTTCTCCCGGTCCGGGTGAATCAATCCGGCCGACGACGAAGAAAATATTCTTGACGACTTCTCGGTTGAGCCGGTTATTTAATTTTTCCGCGATCATCTCTTTCATGAACTGCAACTGCTGCATCCAAACGGAACTTGTCACTTTGACAAACAATGTACCGTTGCGAATCTTTTCGGGCTGCGCGTTTACGGCGATAGTTTTGCCGACGACTTCGTCCCATACCGGCCATATACTGTATTCATTGAGTCGATAGGAGAGATCGAGGCGCTTCAACGAATTTCCCAGAACCTCGCCCACCCGATCTATTGTTGGCGGTGTTTTTCTTGCCATTTTGAATAACCCAGCCGCGAATTTAGCAAAGCATAATTGCGATTATAGCGTTTTTATTACCGGCAGTGTCACAGAAGTCCGATAAATTCTAGTGAAACCAAGCGATCAAAAAAATTTCTTGACAAAAATTGACAAAAATTTTAACTATACAAAATCTAGTGCGTTCCGCCGCATCTCATACTACATATTGATATTTAGCGACCGAAGGGAGATACTACCATGGCGACCATGATGCCACAAAGCACCGATATTCCTAGCTTAAATCCGGCCCAGCCCAAGCGCAAAAGCGGTATCAAGGTTAGCCGCTATTTTACCCGCGCGGGTGTCAACCCGTACGACGAAATCGATTGGGAAATCCGTTCGGCATCGATCACAAACGAGAAGGGCAAGGTGGTTTTCGAACAGAACAATGTAGAAATTCCGAAAACGTGGTCGCTCATGGCCACCAATGTTGTGGTCTCAAAATATTTTCGTGGTCCGATCGGCAGTCCTCAACGGGAATACAGCGTGCGGCAGATGATCGGCCGCGTGGTCGATACGATCACGCGTTGGGGCACTAAAGATGGCTACTTTGCCACGGATGAGGATGCCCAGAGCTTTCACGATGAATTAACTCACATTCTGGTCCACCAGAAGGCCTGCTTCAACAGCCCTGTTTGGTTTAATTGCGGCATCGAAGAGAAGCCGCAGTGCTCGGCCTGCTTTATTCTTTCTGTCGATGACACGATGGAATCAATCCTCGATTGGTACCGCAAGGAAGGAATCATCTTTAAAGGCGGTTCTGGTTCCGGCGTGAATCTCTCGAAGATCCGCTCCGCTAAAGAGCAACTCGCTGGCGGCGGCACTGCTTCCGGTCCAGTCTCCTTCATGAAAGCGGCGGATGCCTCCGCCGGGGTGATCAAATCAGGCGGTAAAACTAGGCGAGCCGCGAAAATGGTGGTTCTCAACGTGGATCATCCCGATATCGAGGAGTTTGTTAAATGCAAAGTTGAAGAGGAGAAGAAGGCCTGGGCTTTGATCGAAGCGGGATACGATTCCAGCTTGGATGGTCCGGCCTACGGTAGCGTGTTCTTTCAAAATGCCAATAACTCGGTCCGTGTCACTGATGACTTTATGCAGGCCGTGCAAGAGGATCGTGAATGGAAGACTCGCTTCATCAAAAGCGGCGAAGTCAGCGAGACCTATCAGGCCCGTGATTTGATGCGCATGATTGCCGAGAGCACTTACTTCTGCGGTGATCCCGGAATGCAATACGATACGACCATCAACGATTGGCATACCTGTTCCGGCACCGGCAGGATCAACGCCTCCAATCCGTGCTCGGAATACATGCATCTGGACAATTCGGCTTGCAATCTAGCTTCGTTGAACTTGCTGAAGTTTTTGCGTGAAGACGGCGTTTTCGACACAGAATCTTTTCGCCGCGCGGTCGACATCATCGTGCTTGCGCAAGACATTCTGATCGATAATTCTTCTTATCCGACCCCGGAGATTACAGCCAATGCCCATGCCTTTCGCGAATTGGGATTGGGCTATGCTAATCTCGGCGCATTGCTGATGTCCTTGGGGCTGCCCTATGATTCCGATGCCGGTCGCGGCTATGCATCCGCCGTGACCGCACTGATGTCGGGAGAAGGTTATCTTCAATCGACGCGCATCGCTGGAGCCACAGGAACTTTCGCGGGATATGACGTCAATCAGGAGCCGATGCTGCGAGTGCTCAACAAACATCGCTCTCATGCGTACAAGATTTCATCAGCGCACGTGCCGTTGGATCTTCTGACGGCGGCGCGCGAGTCGTGGGATCAGACCTGCGGAGAGGCCGAAACGCATGGCGTGAAAAATTCGCAGATCTCGGTGCTCGCTCCCACTGGCACGATTGCGTTCATGATGGATTGCGACACCACGGGAGTGGAGCCGGATATCGCTCTGATCAAATACAAGAAGCTGGTTGGCGGCGGACTCTTGAAGATCGTCAATAACACAGTGGCTCGGGCGCTTAAGCGTCTGGGGTATGACGTAAAGCAAATTCAAGACATCGTCGAGTACATTGAAGAGCATGAGACCATCGAGGGCGCGCCGCACCTAAGCGACGAAGATCTCGCTGTCTTCGACTGTGCCTTCAAGCCGGCCAATGGCATTCGTACGATTAATTATATGGGGCACATCAGAATGATGGGAGCGGTGCAGCCGTTTATATCGGGGGCGATCTCTAAAACGATCAATATGCCGAACGAGGCGACGGTAGAAGACATCATTCAAGCATACATGGAGTCCTGGAAGCTCGGATTGAAGGCGGTGGCGATCTACCGGGATGGTTCGAAACGCACCCAGCCGCTCAATACGTCGAAGGACAAGGACGGCACAAAAAGCGGCACGGCTGAAAGCAAGGAGACGCGGCCGCTGCGGCGCAAGCTGCCGGACGAACGGCGCTCGATTACACACAAGTTCGATATCGCCGGTCATGAGGGCTATATCATCGCCGGCATGTACGAAGACGGCCAGCCCGGAGAAATCTTCATCACCATGTCCAAAGAGGGTTCAACCATTTCGGGGCTGATGGATTCCTTTGCCACGGCGATTTCGATAGCACTCCAATACGGCGTGCCGCTAAGAGGGTTGGTGGACAAGTTCAGCCATATGCGCTTCGAGCCTTCGGGGTTTACCAAAAATCCGGATATCCCGATGGCCAAGTCGATCATGGATTACATCTTCAGGTGGCTGGCAACCAAGTTTCTCGACGGCGAAGCCCAGCGGGAGATCGGTGTCGTCAAGCAAGAGACCGAAGAAAAGGAAGTCCCGGTTTCTAAGAGGGTGGTGTCGATTGTTCCTCAGACGCCTCGAGGTGGGGCGCCGGTGACGAGTATCAGCAGTGTCACCAGCCTTTACCAGCAAGATGCGCCACCTTGTCCGGATTGCGGTGCCATCATGATTCGCAGCGGCGCTTGCTATAAGTGCCTGAACTGCGGTGCTGTCAGCGGTTGTTCCTGAGATTGCCCGTCTCGGGGATGGCAGAAACACGGGGCGGTGGTTGAATCCATCGCCCCTTTTGTTTGAGAAACGGGGTCGGTAAAGCGTTTTCAGGTATTCAAGCGCGGTCCACCCGGAGAAATGGTACCGGGCCAGTAATCGACCAAACTTCACTGTGGCTGGCTCTGATTATTTTCGCTCCAAATGGAGCATGCCTTTCTCGGTATCTATGTCCAGTCGAAAGTTGCTAAGGAAGTTAAGACCGAGAAGACCGGCGACTTGGGCGCTGGGGACAGCGTCGTGAATCGCTGCGGTAAGGTTTTTCATTTCCATTCCGCCCACTATCACCGATTCCAAATTGGCAAGCGGTGCTTGGATGACGCCGTTCGCGGTTTGAAAGGGCATCGTGCGCTGAGCGCTCTGCGGATCGATGCTTAACTCTTTGGCTGTCGCCGCTGAAATCATTGTATAAGTGGCGCCGGTATCGACAACCAATTTGACGGGCACAGTATTATTAAGCATCACCTCCACGACAACCACCTGTCCACGTTTTTCAAAAGGAATGGATGCCTTGGCAGCGGTTGCTGGCGAAACCTTGGAAGGCGCCGCGGGTCTGGCCGGCTCTTGCCCTTTGATGCGAACTGCCGTTGATCGGCGTGCTTCCGGAATATTATGGATATTATCGGTGAAATGGACCACCCCGTTCTGGTCGATCCAACGAAAGAAATCCGCTGCATGCGAGGGAGAGATCAAAACGAGGAGCAGAATTTGTAACAGCGCAGCAGCGATCGAAGTTCTCATGGACGAATTTTACCATAACCATCTGACAAAAAAACAAAAAACGTTTTTACTATGTTTTAGATGTCGGATCCGCCGATTTGCGGGCTAAAAACCTCAACCCGTGCCAACTGCGCGCCGCGAGGCCGCTCGGCGTAGTTGCAGCTTTACAATATCAGGTCACTATGTTAGAAAATGTCGATAATAAAAAGGAAAGAGAGAAAAAGCGGAGAACATGGGAATTGCTCCACAGCAAAAGCAGGGGGTTATCGAGCAGTTCAGGGTCCATCAGAGCGATACCGGCTCTCCTGAAGTGCAAGTCGCGCTCTTGAGTCAGCGCATCGAATATCTTACCGAGCACTTCAAGATTCATGCTAAAGATCATCATTCCCGTCGGGGCCTATTGAAGCTGGTAGGCCAACGGAGAAGGCTCCTTGATTATCTGAAGAAATCCGATTTCGAACGATATCAGGTTCTAATCCAACGACTTGGAATAAGGAAGTAATGGTTTCCTAACCGATTGCCCTCCATCCTTACCCTCCGTCAAGCACCTCTCACTTTAGAGGAGCGTCTATGATCAAGAAAATTGAATTGGATTTTCACGGTCGACCTTTGTCCATCGAGGTCGGTCGCCTGGCAAAGCAGGCCGATGGTGCGGCCTTGGTTCGCTACGGCGAAACGGTGGTTTTGGCCACTGCTGTAGCTGCCAAAGATTTTAAACTGGACACGGATTTCTTTCCCTTGACGGTCGATTACCAGGAGAAAACGTTTGCCGCCGGAAAAATTCCCGGCGGGTTTTTCAAGCGCGAGGGGCGACCGTCGGAAAAGGAGATCCTTACGTGTCGTTTGATTGATCGCTCGATTCGTCCGCTGTTTGCGGAAGGACTCCGTTGCGAGACCCAGATTATTGCCACAGTTCTTTCCGCCGACCGCGAAAACGATCCCGACGTTATCGCCATGCTTGGAGCGTCCGTTGCCCTAGAAGTTTCGGACATTCCTTTCAACGGTCCGTTGGCAGGTGTTCGAATCGGCAGGATCAATGGGCAACTAGTCATGAATCCTACGCAGAGTCAGCTTTCAGACAGCGATATGGATATCTTTCTCTCAGGGAGTCGCGCAGCTATCGTCATGGTTGAAGGTGGCGCCCAGGTAATCCCCGAGGATGAGATTCTAGAAGCGCTGTTTGCCGGGCACGAGGCCATTCAACCGTTGTTGGAGATGCAGGAGGAAATTCGCCGCGCGGTCGGGAAGGCCAAACGTCAAGTGCCCCTGGCGCAGCTCGACAAGGCCGCGGCCCAACGGATTGAAGGTTTGGCTCTGTCAAAACTAAAGCAAGCGCTCGAGGTCCCAGAAAAGTTGGAACGCTACAAGCGCATCGCAGAAGTGAAAAGCGAGGTTGTACCGCTAGCGCTGTCAGAACATCCGGACAAGGCTAAGGATATCAAAGGCGCCTTTGAGGAGCTTAAAAGAAATTGCTTTCGAAATTTGGTGATAGAGAAGGAGCGGCGCATTGATGGTCGTGGATTAAAGGATATTCGTCCGATCAGTTGCGAAGTCGAGGTTTTGCCACGTACCCACGGGTCCGCCCTGTTTACACGCGGTGAGACTCAGGCATTAGTGGTGACGACTCTCGGCACCGCTTCCGATGAGCAGAGGGTCGACGCTTTGATCGGCGAGCATTTCAAAAAATTCATGCTTCATTATAACTTCCCGCCGTTCAGTGTCGGCGAGGTCAAGTTCTTGCGCGGCCCGGGCCGGCGCGAGATTGGTCATGGCAATCTTGCCGAACGTGCTTTGCTGCCGGTGTTACCACCGGAGGAGAGCTTCCCGTACACGTTACGGATAGTTTCAGAGATATTGGAGTCGAATGGGTCAACATCGATGGCGACGGTATGCGGAGGATCGCTTTCCTTGATGGACGCGGGTGTGCCGGTTTCCGCTCCAGTTGCCGGCATTGCCATGGGTTTGATCAAAGAAGGCGAGCATGTACGCATCCTCTCGGACATTCTCGGCGATGAGGATCACTTGGGCGACATGGATTTCAAAGTTGCAGGAACCGCTGAGGGGGTGACTTCGCTCCAGATGGACATCAAAATCAGCGGTGTCGATCGTAACATCATGCGCCAGGCTCTTTATCAAGCCAAGGAAGGACGCATGCACATTCTTGGCGAGATGGGCAAGACTCTGTCGGTGCCGCGCACGAACGTTTCGGGCCATGCGCCTCGGATCATCACTATCAGAGTGAAACCCGAGAAGATCCGTGAAATCATCGGCCCGGGCGGCAAAGTTATCCGCGGGATCATTGAAGCAACCGGTGTCAAAATGGATGTCGAAGATGATGGCACCGTAACCATCGCTTCTAGCGATGAAGCCGCTGCACAAAAAGCTATACAAATGGTCCAGAATATCGCAGCCGAAGCGGAGGTTGGGAAGATCTACAAAGGCACCGTGAGGAAGATCGTCGATTTCGGCGCGTTCGTCGAGATTTTCCCCGGCACCGATGGTCTGGTTCACATTTCACAACTTGCTCCTGGGCATGTCCGTCGGGTCGCCGACGTGCTTAAAGAGGGTGACGAAGTCATGGTCAAAGTCCTTGAGGTCGATCGCCAAGGCAAGATCAGGCTCAGTCGAAAAGAGGCCCTCCAAGAAGCCGGCGGGGGACAAACAAACCTTGGCGGCGGCTCGGATGGTCCTCGTGAAGAATAACCCTTCAGGTTTGTACTTTTATTATGTTTGCTAAAAGCGTTTTGGATAATGGCATCCGAGTTGTCTCTCAAGAGATGACCGATCACCGTTCGGTGAGTTTGGGGATCTGGGTTGAGAATGGCTCCCGTCATGAGTTGCCGGATGAGAACGGCATCTCCCATTTCATCGAGCATCTGCTTTTCAAGGGAACGACGACACGCACCGCCGCGCAAATCGCCGAGGAAATGGATGCCGTGGGCGGCCTCCTTAACGCCTTTACTTCCAAGGAACACACCTGCTACTACGCCAAGGTGCTTGACGAAGATCTGCCGCTGGCGAGCGATCTGCTGACCGATATTTTTCTCAATTCAAGTTTTGACGGCGAAGAAATCGAGCGTGAAAGATCGGTTATTCTTCAAGAGATTTCTCAGGCTGAAGACACTCCGGATGACTATGTGCACGATCTGTTTAGTTTGGATTTCTTCCAGAATCATCCACTAGGCCGACCGATTGCCGGTCATGTTGGTACTGTCTCGAAGTTTGGTCGGGAAGACTTCGTCAATTTTTTTCACGAACGATATCATCCGAGCAGAGTCGTTGTCGCAGCCGCCGGCCACTTCCAACACGAAAAGCTGGTGAAGGAGTTGAATGCGCGACTTGGCAGCGCAAAACAGTCTGTTTCAGCGCTTCCAAGTCGAGTCGATGCCGAGCTCTTGCCGCAAACCAAAAGTGGCCTTTTTACCCATGCTAAGCCTTTGGAACAGGTTCATCTATGTTTAGGCATGCCTGGTATTCACCAGACCCATCCGCAGCGACATGCGGGCTATATCCTAAACACAATACTCGGCGGCGGCATGAGTTCTCGGTTGTTTCAGGAGATTCGTGAGAAGCGCGGCAAGGCCTACTCCGTTTATTCTTTCATGTCCACCTACAGTGATACGGGTTATCTCGGCATCTATGCCGGGACCAGTTTAGAAGCGGTTGAGGAAGTCATCGATCTCGTGTTGAGGGAGTTAAAATGTCTGGCAGCCGGAGAGATTAAAGAAGACGAGGTTCGCCGCACCCGGGGGCAACTGGTGGGAAATATCATGCTGGGCCTGGAATCCACGGACTCGTGGATGAGTCATATCGCTCGCAATGAGCTTTACTTCGGCAAATCGATCACCACAGATGAGATCTGTCAACGTATTCGTTCTGTCACCCGCGATGAAATCATCGAATTGGCGCGCGCCTTGTTTCGGCCCGAGGCAATGGCAGTTTCCCTGCTTGGTGATTTCAAGGAAAATTTCAAAATCAAAAACTTCGGTCTCGGTCGGTAGTCACTCCTCGATCGGAGTTCGGGCGCCGTGGAAGAGATTCAGATAGCGATCAAGCGAGTGCGTTCTGGCGGCGCGCCGGCTTCACTGCCAGCTTATATGACAGAAGGGGCGGCCGGCATGGATCTATGCGCCGACCTATCTCACGATATCCAATTGGGACCTCTCCAGCGAACGCTGATTCCGACCGGAATTGCGATCGCGCTGCCTTTCGGATACGAGGCGCAAATTCGCCCGCGTAGCGGGGTTGCTTTAAAAGAAGGGCTGACTCTAATCAACAGCCCCGGAACGATCGATGCGGACTACCGGGGTGAAATCCAGCTCATCGCCATCAATTTGGGTTCGGACTCAATCATCATTCGGCCGGGACAGAGGATCGCACAAATGATAATTCAACGGGTTGTGCGCGCGCTGTGGCAGGAAGTCGGCGAATTGCCTCGTTCCGAGCGGCAGGCGGGAGGTTTTGGCCATACCGATGAGATCCGAAAACGTTGAGCCTCGGGCGCATTTCACTCCATTCACCATCAGCCGATAATCAAACTACAGGCTTACTGCCGAACATGATCCCACGTTATACGCGACCGGAAATGGGTCGCATCTGGTCCGAAGAAAATAATTTTCAGAAATGGCTCGACGTCGAAATTCTGGCGGCTGAGGCCTTGGCCCAAATGGGCAAAGTCCCAAAAGCAGCTATCAGCCGGATCAGGAAAAACGCGCGCTTCGATGTCGGGCGTATTCGCGAGATCGAGCGCGAGGTAAAGCACGAAGTCATCGCATTTTTAAGCTCTGTGGCCGAATCCATCGGCGATGATGCGCGCTTTCTTCATCTCGGTATGACCTCATCCGATGTGATGGATACGGCTCTGGCGATTCAACTCAGAGAAGCCTCGGCGATTTTAGTCGAAGATGTGCAGAGCTTGATGAAGGTTCTACGCCGCCAGGCCTACAAGTATAAATCAACGGTGATGATCGGCCGCACCCATGGCGTGCATGCGGAGCCGATCACGTTCGGCTTAAAGTTTGCACTTTGGTATGAAGAGATGGCTAGGAATCTTGCTCGGCTGAGGAAAGCCGTGGAAGATATTAGCGTCGGTCAGATTTCGGGGGCCGTCGGTACCTTCGCCCAGATCTCTCCCAAAGTTGAAGCCTATGTTTGTAAGAAGAGCGGACTTAAACCGGCATTGGTATCCAATCAGATCATCCAGCGCGACCGCCATGCGTACTTTTTCGCCACATTGGCAGTGATCGGCAGTTCGTTAGAAAAGTTTGCTGTTGAAATCCGTCACCTGCAGCGGACCGAGGTGCAGGAGGCCGAAGAACCCTTTACGGCAGGGCAGAAGGGCTCATCGGCCATGCCGCACAAACGCAACCCGATTCTGTCCGAGAACGTAACAGGATTGGCGCGGCTGATGCGTTCTTATGCATTAGCGGCGTTGGAAAATGTGGCGCTCTGGCATGAGCGAGATATCAGCCACTCTTCGGTGGAACGAGTGATTGCGCCGGATGCAACGATCGCGATCGATTTTATGTTGCGGCGCATGACCTATGTGCTGGGAGAGCTCTGTGTCTACCCGGAGAATATGAAACGCAACCTGGAAAAAAGCGGTGGAGCGGTTTTTTCCGAGGCAGTGCTTCTCGCGCTGGTCGACAAGGGCGTCTCTCGAGATGCGGCTTACCGCATGGTTCAACGCCATGCCTTGAAAATCGCTAGAGATGGTGGTGAGCTAAAAGACGAGTTGCTAAAAGACCGGGAGATCACGAGTTATCTGTCGGCGCGGGAGGTGGAAGCGGTGTGGGGTTTAAAGCATCATCTTGCCAATGTAGACTTCATCTTTCGCAGGGTATTCCGTTAGATTTATAGCCGGAGAAGACCGGCCGAAGGTGCTAATGCGGGTCAAAATATTCGTGTCACTAAAAAACGGCGTGCTCGATCCCCAAGGTAAAGCCGTCGAGCAGTCGCTGCATACGTTGGGCTACAAAGAGGTTCAGGATGTTAGAGTCGGCAAATTTGTCGAGCTCAATTTACAGGCTTGTTCGCGAGAAGTCGCGGAAGGTCGCATCCGTGAGATGTGCGACAAGCTGCTGGCAAATCCGGTCATAGAAAATTTCCATTATGAAATATCTGAAGGCTGATAGTTCGTGCGGCGACCGGCATGGTTCGGGGCCTCAAAGTGGAATAGGGGAGCGAAGCGTGCGTTGGGGCGTGATTGTTTTTCCCGGCTCGTGCGACGATCAGGATGTTTTCGATTGTCTCAAAGTTAGAAATAGAGGAGCGATAGTGTGCGTTGGGGTGTGATTGTTTTTCCAGGCTCGTGCGATGATCAGGATGTTTTCGATAGTCTCAAACGAGAGATGGGCCAGAAGGTCAAGTTTCTTTGGCACAAGGATGAGCTTGCCGGACATTTCGATTGTCTGGTGCTCCCGGGAGGCTTTTCCTATGGCGATTATCTCCGCTGCGGCGCCGTGGCGCGTTTTTCACCGATCATGCGCGGCGTTGAGAAATTCGCTCAAGAAGGCGGCATCGTGCTCGGCATTTGCAACGGCTTCCAAATCCTCTGTGAAGCGGGACTGCTCCCCGGAGCGCTGGTGCGCAATGCCGGCCTGAAGTTCGTTTGTCAACAAACCTGGCTGCGGGTGGAAGAGACCGACGCGCCGTTTACTTCTCAGCTAAAAAAAGGGCAGCTGCTAAAAATCCCGGTCAAGCACGGCGAAGGACGTTATCACGCCGATGAACTGACTTTAGAGCGATTACAGCGGAATCGCCAGGTTCTCTTTCGCTACGTTAATGCGAAAGGAAAAACTTCGCCGGCTGCCAACCCCAATGGCTCGGTGGATGACATCGCCGGCGTCTGCAATGAAAGGCGCAACGTCTTCGGGTTGATGCCCCATCCGGAAGATGCCTGCAACAAGCTCCTCGGCAGCGATGACGGACTGAAGATTTTCTCCTCGATTGCGGCCGCCTGCGATTCAAAGAGCGCCGCGCATGGTTGATCAGAGCGTTTCTAAGCAGCCACAGGTTACTGCTGAGCTGGTTGTGAGCCATGGAATCACGCCGGATGAGTACCAGAAAATTATTCAGATTCTCGGACGAGAACCTAACTATACCGAACTCGGCGTGTTCTCGGTTATGTGGTCGGAGCACTGTAGCTACAAGAGCTCGCGCCAATACTTAAAGAGCCTGCCCACTGAAGCGCCGCATGTTCTGCAGGGGCCCGGTGAAAACGCCGGGGTGGTCGATATCGGCGATGGTTTGGCAGTGGCATTCAAGATGGAAAGCCACAACCATCCATCTTTTATTGAACCCTATCAAGGGGCGGCTACCGGAGTCGGCGGTATCTTGCGGGACATTTTTACCATGGGCGCCCGGCCCATCGCCTCATTGAATTCGTTGCGGTTTGGCCGCATCGATCATCCGCGCACGCGGTATTTAGTTTCCGGCGTGGTGGCGGGCATCGGCGGCTATGGCAACTGCATTGGCGTGCCCACCGTAGGGGGCGAGGTTTACTTCGACGAATGCTATGACGCCAACATTGTGGTCAACGCGTTCACGTTAGGAATCACCAAGAAGAAGCGCATTCACACCGGGGTGGCGAAGGGCTCCGGCAACCCGGTGATGTATGTCGGCTCCAAGACCGGCCGCGACGGCATTCACGGCGCGACCATGGCCTCTGAATCGTTCTCCGAGGAAAAAGAGCAGCGGCGACCCACGGTACAAGTCGGCGATCCATTCACTGAAAAGCTTCTTTTGGAAGCGTGTTTGGAGTTGATGGAGCACGATTACCTGATCGGTATTCAAGATATGGGCGCCGCTGGATTGACCAGTTCATCGACAGAAATGGCCGGTCGCGGCGGTGCCGGGATTGAGCTCGATCTATCGGCGGTGCCTTTGCGTGAAGAGGGAATGACACCGTACGAGATTTTGCTGTCCGAGTCGCAGGAACGCATGCTTCTAGTTGCCAAAGCGGGTACGGAAGCGGAGATCAAGCGAATTTTTGACAAATGGGATCTTGAGGCGGTGGTCGTCGGCCAGGTGACCAACGACAACCGATTTCGCGCTCTGTTCAATGGCGTCGAAGTCGCGTGCATCCCGATCAGCGCCTTAACCAAAGAGGCCCCGGTTTATCACCGGCCCGCCGAGCGGCCCAAGAGTCAAGACGCCCTCGAGCAACTGGATTTGTCGGCAATCGCAGAGCCGAGAGATCTCGGAGCGACGTTGAAGCTGATGCTGGCTGCGCCCAATATTGCTTCTAAGGAATGGGTTTATCGGCAATACGATTGTTACGTGCGCAGCAATACCGTTGTGGCGCCCGGCGCCGACGCGGCGGTGGTTCGCATCAAAGGGACGGATAAAGGGCTCGCACTGACAGTCGACGGCAACAGCCGTTATTGTTTTCTCGATCCCTACGTTGGCGGCGCTCTAGCCGTGGCGGAGGCGGCGCGCAACCTGGCCTGTGTCGGCGCCCGGCCGATCGGGCTCACCGATTGTCTAAACTTTGGCAGTCCCGAGAATCCGAGCGGTCATGTGGCAGTTTGCGCGCGTTATTCAAGGCATGCGCGACGCCTGTGTTGCGCTCAAAGTGCCGGTTGTGAGCGGTAATGTAAGTTTCTATAATGAAACGGACGGGATTCCCATTTACCCAACGCCAACCATCGGGATGGTCGGTCTTCTGCCAAAGGTTAACCGAGTCATAACTCCCTGGTTTAAAGCAGCTGGTGATATCGTGGTGCTGCTAGGCCGCACGCGTGAAGAGCTCGGTGGTAGTGAATACCTCAAAGCTTATTCATCATATCGTTAAAGGCACACCGCCTTGGATCGATCTCAAGCTGGAGCAGGCTATCCAGAACTGTTGTATCGAAGCTATTGAAAGCGGCATCCTCCGTTCGGCGCACGATATATCCGACGGTGGCTTGGCTGTAGCATTGGCGGAGTGCTGTATCGGCGGTCCGGATAAACCCTTGGGAGTTAGAGCTCGAGATGCGTGAAATGATCCGCGGCGACGCTTTACTGTTTAGCGAATCTCAGTCGCGGATTCTGGTGTCCTTGCAGGAGAAGGATTTAAGCCAGCTGCAAGAAATTGCCTCCGGGCATGGCGTGCCGCTCCAGGTCATCGGCGCAGTCGGCGGTTCGCGATTTTCCATTCAACCGATTTTGCAATTGCCCGTGGATGAGCTGCAGGTGATTTGGTCGTCAACGCTGAGCCGATCGGCTTAAGTAAGCGGCTCGGCGACTGCGGCTGTCGAACTGTTATAAAAGCCCGGAATTTCACGCTATCGAGGATTGTTCGAGGATTGATGGATAAATTTCACGACGAATGTGCGGTGATGGGCGTCTATGGCCACCCGGAAGCCGCCAACATGGTCTATCTCGGTCTTTATGCGCTGCAACATCGTGGTCAGGAGTCGTGCGGTATCGTGTCTTCAGATGGCAAGGCGCTGATTTCACACAGGCAAATGGGTCTGGTCGCCGATGTCTTCAAGGAAGATGTCATCAAGCGCTTGGAAGGCCAAAGCGCCATAGGCCACAATCGCTACTCCACTCAAGGCCAAAGTCATCTTAAAAACGCGCAGCCCTTTGTCGTTGAGTATTCGCAGGGCCCCATCGCCATCGCGCATAACGGCAACTTGGTTAATGGCGCGATTTTGCGTGATGAGCTCGAACGCTCAGGCTCGATATTCCAGTCGACTTCCGATACCGAAGTGATTATTCATTTGATCGCCACCTCCAAAGAGATTTCGCTCATGGGACGGATCGTTGAAGCGCTCAGCCGCGTGCGGGGCGCCTATTCGTTGCTCTTCATTACGCCGGATCGGATGATTGCCGCCCGGGACCCGTATGGCTTCCGACCGCTGGTTCTAGGAAAATTTCGCGAGGGACCGAATAGTGGATCCTATGTCGTCGCCTCGGAAACTTGCGCGCTGGATTTAATCGAGGCGGACTATGTGCGCGAGGTCGAACCCGGGGAGATCATTACTTTCGGTCCGGCCGGGATGGAATCGCTAAAGCCATTTCCGCCGGTGCCCCACGCCAAATGCATTTTCGAATACATTTACTTCGCACGGCCGGACAGCACCGCTGTACGGTCACAATGTTTACAATGTGCGGAAATCTATGGGTCGCCAACTGGCGAAGGAGAGTGCTGTCAACGCGGATCTCGTAACACCGGTGCCCGACTCCGGTGTGCCCGCGGCGATCGGCTATGCCGAGGAATCGAAGATTCCGCTCGAGTTCGGCTTGATTCGTAACCATTATGTCGGCCGAACGTTTATCGAGCCGCAGCAAACCATTCGTCATTTCGGGGTGAAAATAAAACTCAACGCTCAGCGGGAAGTTCTTAACGGCAAGCGCGTCATTGTAGTTGATGATTCCATCGTGCGCGGCACGACAAGCCGAAAGATCATTCGCATGCTGCGCGATGCCGGCGCAAAAGAAGTTCACATGCGCATCAGTTCACCGGCTACGACCGGTCCGTGTTACTACGGTATCGACACGCCGACCCGTACCGAACTGATTGCATCATCCAGTTCACTGGAAGAGATCCGCCGCTTTATCGAAGCCGACACTCTCGCCTATCTCAGCAATGAAGGCATGTATGAATATTTCGATGGAAACCGGCAGGGTTTCTGCGACGCGTGTTTCAGCGGCAACTATCCCGTTCATTTCGAAGATGAAGGGCACACACGCCAACTTCACCTGTTCGATGCGCTACAGCATCGGTCATAACGATAAGGCTGTTTCCGTGCATCTCGGTCGCCTTAGCGAGCGAATCCGCCGAGTCGCCTTGATAAGTGACCTCGCTGAGAGAGTTGCGCGAAGCCTGTTAGATGATCGTGATGCTTTGCTATTCCCAGAAGACAAAGAAGGCTCTGCTGTAGATGACAGCGGGGAGCTGATGATCAGGTTGCCTGAAAACAGACAACAGTCAGTCTCGGCCCATTAGGTCGTTAGCCGAAACCAGGAAGCCGCAGCATTCGATCAGTGATCAAGATCGATGAAAAAATCACCGATCTTAATCACTGCGAACTATGTTCTTGCGAAATAAGGAGGGACTGTTTACTTGAGGTGTTTGCTGACCAGCTTGGTCATCTCAAACATCGTGACTTGCTTCTTACCACCGAAAACAACCTTAAGATTGTCGTCGGCGTTGATATTGGTTTTTTTCTTTTTGTCTTGGAGCCCATTCTTCTTAATATAGGCCCAAAGCTTTTTGGTTACCTCGGTGCGAGGGATAGCTTTTGTCCCGACGACCGTGCTCAATGCTGCATCCGGTTGTACGGGTTTCATAAACGCTGCATTCGGTTTGCGGGTCTTTTTCTTTGCTGTCGCCATTTTTCCTCCTTCAAGGGGCGCACGTATTAAAGTGCTTATACCAGAGGCCCGACCATTTTTGCTACTTATTTTTTTACAATTTCCCTCGAAGAACTTGCTGTTTCGCCCCGATCTAAGCAGGGCTCGGCTATCGCTGTAACTGATCGACCACCTTGTAGTCGGACTTAGCGCGCTCGACTGACACATAACCTTGGCGCACGTCTTCCAGTACTTGTTCGGCTGCGCGATCCAAGGGATTTCCGAGTCCGCCGCCGCCGGGACGCTCGACCCGCAAGAGATCCCCGTTGTTGAGCCTCTGATCGCCAAAGCGTGATGGCAAGCGCGTTTCTTTATCGGTATCGGGATTGACGATGCAGGAGCCCTGGGCGCCGGACAATCCGTTGTCGCTGCCGAAGGGCGCTATGGCATGTTTGTCGGTGCGCATTGAAAAGCGAACCTCGTCGGTTAGGATCCGATAGTCGCGCGCAAAGCCCAAACCGCCGCGCCATCGGCCGGCGCCGCCTGAGTCCGGTATCATTTCAAATCGCTCGACGCGGGTGGGAAACTCCGATTCGATGATTTCGACAGGCGCGGTCTTGCAGTTGCTCAGGTGAAATGCCGTTGCGGATACGCCGTCTTTGCTCCAGCGCGCTCCGGTGCCGCCGCTGAAGATCTCGTAGTGTACGTAGGACCGCTGGGTCTGAGCATCGCGCCCGCCTAGCACCAGCGCGGCGCTTCCCGATCCGCCCGAAATCCGCTTTTCGGGAACGAATGCCGCCAGCGCCCTAAGGACGGCTTCGGCCACTGTCAACGCGGTCGGCATGTAGGTGTTCACCGATGCGGGGAAGTAGGGATCGACGACACTGCCGGCGCGAAATGTTGTCTCCACCACTCGCGTGAGACCCTGATTGATCGGCAAAAAACGGTCAACCAGCGCCACCAGACAGTAGACGCATGCGGCGCGCACAAGCGGCGGCCGTATATTGGCCGGACCCTGAGTTTGATCGCTGCTGCCGCTGAAATCGAAGTGAATCCTATCGCCGGTCTTTTTTACTTTCACATGAATGCGGATCGGACGGGTTAAATCGATGCCGTCGTGATCGACAAAGCTTTCGCCTTGGGATTCGCCGTCAGGCCATCTTTCGATCGCCTGGCGAACGCGCTTTTCTGTGTTCGATGAAAGGACGGCGGTACAGTCCAGTATGGTTTGTTTGCCGTAACGCTCCATGAGCTCGGCGATTCTGCGCTCACCCAGGCGGGCTGCTCCGACTTGGCCGCGCAAATCGCCAATGACCACCCCGGGAGTACGGCTGTTGGCAGCGATTATGGCCTCGATCTCTTGGATCGACCGCAGCCGCGACATCAACTTTATCGGCGGCAGATGAAGCCCCTCTTGGTAGATTTCACGCGCACTGCCGGAACCGCTTCCCGGCACCGTCCCGCCGATGTCGCTCTTATGCGCCATATTCGCGGTAAAGCCGACCCATTCTCCCTTATAAAAAATCGGCGTGAACACGCCCATATCCGGGGCATGCGGGCTACCGCCGAGATAGGGGTGGTTGGTGATGTAGGCGTCCCCCTCCTGAATCTCAGCGGGCGCATAGGTCTTTAATATTGCTTCGGCGCAAGCTGGAAACGCGCCCATGTGAAGCGGCAGCACAACATGTTGCGCGACCACTTCGCCCTGGCGATTTAAGACCGCGCAACTGGCGTCTTGTGACTCGCGGATGATGGTGGAATAACCGGTCCGAAACAGCGAATTTTGCATCTCCTGAACGATGCCTGCAAGCCGCGCCTGGATGACTTGGAGAGTGATCGGATCGACCATGAGTATCAGTTAGCCGCCGGTGCGATTAGAGCCGGACCGTCTCGAACGATTTTAACGTTTGCAATTTGCGGCGTTACGTTCCAGCGTTCCAACAGTTCCAATCCCCGAGCTGTCGGTGAACATTGGCACAGCTAGCGCGATCTCCGTAGCGCGCGTGTTTCGGCTTCATTGAGGATGAAGTCGCTGTCTTTTTCATCAACGGCCACTCGGTAAACTTCTCGCGCCTTTTCTCGGGTCACATAACCGTTGCGCACATCGCCGAGAACTCGTTGAGGATCTCTTTGCAACGGATCGCCGAGTCCGCCACCGCCGGGCGTTTCCAGGCTAAAAACATCGCCCGGATGCAGTACGTAGTCCGAGAAGCGCGACGGGATCGCCCGCTCGTCTGGCTTGCCTGGATTCAACGTGCAATGACCGGTCTTGCCATTGGCGCCGCCGTCAATGCCTTTAGGGGCGACCGTGTGTTTGGTCGATCGCAGGGAGAAACGCGCGTCATTGTCCAAGACTTCGTATTCTCGGACAAACCCCAAGCCGCCGCGAAATGTTCCGGGGCCGCCCGAATCGGGGATCAGCTGGAATCTTCGCAAACGTGTAGAGAACTCGGACTCGATGATTTCAATCGGCGCGATCTTGGCGTTGGATTGATTGACATTGGTGCCGGAGACGCCGTCTTTGCCGCTGCGGCCGCCAGAGCCGCCGCCGAAGATTTCATACTGCACGTAACCTTTGCCGGTTTTATTACTGCGTCCGCCGATAATGATGGACCGGCTGCTGCAGCCGTCGCCCACCTTTTTATGGGGCGTGATCTGGCTTGACGCTTCCAGTAATGATTCCACCAACGCATGGACGGTCGGGTTATAAGTGTTTACCGGCGCGGGAAAGCGCGGGTTGACGACGCTGCCTTCGCGAACTTTGATATTGATGACCTTTGCCAATCCATAGTTGATGGCCAGCGCTGGATCCACCAGACAGGTGAGAAGATAGCAGCAGGCCGCGCGCACAATGGTCGGCCGAATATTCGCCGGACCTCTGGTTTGGTCGGCGCAACCGGTAAAGTCAAAGAGCAGGTCCTGACCCTTCTTTTCCATGCGCACATGCAGGCGCACGGGCGTATCGAGATCGATCCCATCGCTGTCGACGAATCGCTCGCCCTCGCCGGTGCCATCGGGCCAGGAGGCGATTTCCGCGCGCACCTTGGCTTCAGTCAATGCAAACAGTTGCTCGAACGAGCTTAGGATCGTTTCTTTGCCGTAGCGCTCCATCATCTCTTGGAAGCGATTTTCGCCAAGCCGCGCGGCGCCGACTTGGCCGCGCAGGTCTCCAACCACCAGCTCCGGAGTGCGGCTGTTGGCGCCGAGAACGGCTTCGATGTCTTTACTGGTTTGATATCTGTGAACGAACTTGATCGGCGGAACGTGCAGACCTTCTTGATAGATCTCTCGAGCCTGGCTCCAGCAGCTTCCCGGCACGGGACCGCCAATGTCGCTTTTATGCGCGAGATTTGCCGCAAAACCGACCCACTCGTCGTGGAAGAAAATTGGCGACAGCACCGCCATGTCGGGAGCGTGAGGGCTGCCGCCGAGATATGGGTGATTGGTAATGAAGGCATCACCTTGGTGAATTTCCTCAGCGCTGTAATTTTTTAAAATGCCTGCGGCGCAGGCGGGAAATGCGCCCATGTGCAGCGGCAATACCACATGCTGGGCGACGACTTCGCCCTGGCGATTCAAGATCGCGCAGCTGGCGTCTTGGGATTCGCGGATGATCGTTGAATAGCCTGTGCGAAAGAGTGAATTTTGCATCTCCTGGACGATGCCGGCCAAACGTGCCTGAATCACTTGCAGGGTTACTGGATCAACATTCATAGATTTCGAACTCATTGCTAGTAGATCCGGCTGGAACGATTGGACTCACTGAAACTGATGGAATTAGTAGTTCAAATGGTTCAAGTGGTTCCAGTCGTCGGAGCCTTATTACTGCTTGTTTCTCATGATTAGGTTTCGGTAATCGTCGACCGTGACTTCCTGCTCCGGGTGAATGACGGTTGTCGTATCCAACTGCTCGACAATTGCCGGACCGCTGAGCCTGTGACCCGGTTCGAGCGCCTCCCGGCTATATACCTGGGTGTTCAACATCCCGTGCTGCTTGCCAAAAAATACTTTTCGCGTTCCCGTCGTTGCTTGTTCGACCGTGCGGCCGGAAACTTTACCGGGTGAAAGCTTGGCCTGAGGAACGATGCCAAGTGAAATCAACCGAAGGCTCACCAGTTCGACCGGCTCGGTCTCGGCTTTATGCCCGGAGTTTTGCTCGTGGACGGTATCGAAGCGAGCCCGCATCAGCGTTAAGTCGTCCTTGGTCAGCGGCGGCATGGGACAGGGAACGGTCAGCTCGTAACCCTGACCGGCGTAGCGTAGATCCAGATAGGGTTCCATTTTGATTTCGCTGTCGCCAAAACCCTCGCCGTGAAGATCGCCTTTTGCTTGATCGATGAGCTGGCCGAACATCCGATTGATCTCGTCCAAATCCAGATCATCGAGACCGACTAATTTGGAGCGGACGTAGTCATGCTTGACATCGGACATGAGCAAGCCCAGCGCTGAATGAACGCCAGGCGTGAGCGGAATCAGCACCGAAGTAATGCCTAAATCCAGAGCCATCCTGCCAGCATGCATGGGCCCGCCGCCGCCAAAGGCGACTAGAGTAAAATCGCGAATGTCATAACCCCGCTGGGACGATACTGCCTTGATCGCCTCTTCCATCTTGGCATTGATGATGTCGAGTACCCCGTGGGCTGCTTCCATCAAATCCATTGTCAAAGGTTTGGCGATTCTTTCCTCGAGCAGACGCTGGGCTTTTGCTTTATTAAGCTTCATGCGGCCGCCGAGAAAGTGTTCAGGGTCCAAAACACCGATCACCATGTTGGCATCAGTGATGGTAATATTTTCGCCGCCACGGTCGTAGCAGACCGGGCCCGGATCGGCGCCGGCGCTATCCGGGCCGACCTGTAAACCGCCAACCGCGTCAAGCCGGGCGATGGTGCCGCCGCCGGCGCTGACTGTGTGAATATCGAGCATCGGCAGCGCGATTGGCCGCAAATTGATTTTCCCTTGAGTCGTGATGACCGGATTGCCCTGATGAATCAACGCGACGTCACAGCTGGTACCGCCCATGTCGAAGGTGATGATGTTGTTGATGCCAACGCGCTCGCAAGTTCCCATTGAAGCGATGACGCCGCCGGCGGGACCGGAAAGAACCGTAGCCACCGGCTTTTTGGCTGAGCCTGCAAACGTCGAAACGCCGCCGTTGGATTGCATGATATAGAGCTTGGGCGTGGTGATCCCCATTTCACGCATGCGCTTCTCAAGACTGCCCAAATAGTTGGCCATCACCGGCTGGATGTAGGCGTTGATGATGGTGGTGCTCATTCGATAGAACTCGCGAATCTGCGGCAGCACTTCATACGAAAGCGACAGCTGCGCCTGGGGAAATTCTGCGGCGAAGAGCTCTTTGATCTTGAGCTCATGATCCGGATTTAAAAATGAAAACAAGAAGCATACCGCCACGGACTGCACGCCTTTTTTCTTCAAGCGGCTGATCGCTTGGCGCGCGGCTTCGACGTCGATGGGTTTTAACGCGTTGCCGCGAAAGTCGACCCGTTCGGGAACTTCTTCGGTATAAAAGGGCGGAGCCAGGAGCCGCGGCTTTTCAAAAAATAAATCGTAGGTGGCGGGGCCATAACCTCGGGTTTGCTCCATCACTTCATAAATGCCACGAAAGCCCTGGGTCACGAGCAAGCCGGTCTTGGCGCCTTTTTCTTCGAGGAGCGCATTGGTGCCGACGGTGGTACCATGGCAGAAAAATGAAACATCTTGGGCCGCCACTCCGCGTTCGAGTAATTCCTTGACGCCGTTTAACACCGCTTGAAATGGTTCCCGTGGCGTTGACGGCAACTTGGTGATGCTGATTTCGCCGGTCTCTTCGTTAAAAAAGACAAAGTCGGAAAATGTTCCTCCGGTATCGACGGTTACTCGGTACTTCGCCATAGGTGTTCCGTCTAACATTTATCCCCTGGGTCTTCAATCAGCTTTGGCAAGCTGAACAGCGCTCTTTTCTCCATATGAAGCGCCGGAACCGCCACGACTTGATAGTCGTGCGCCTGATGGAATCTGTGCGGCTGCAAAATCTGCAATACGCGCGAATTGTTCGATTGATCGCCGCACGATGATCGATGCATTCATCACATTCGTTCAACTGGCTGAGCTGGTCCGCGCCCGGCAGCGGGCAGGGCGCGCTATCTACTTGACTCATTCAAGCGGAGAGTATTATGCAAAGGCGATGGTGACCAAGCTGCGTCCGAGAAGCTTTGCCGCAGGCTTGCTCGATAGGATCGAGCGCTGGGGTAACAAGCTGCCGCATCCGTTCAATCTATTTATACTCTTTTCCCTCATGATTCTGATTATCTCATACCTCGCCCATACTCTGGGACTAGCAGTAGTTCATCCGTTGACGGGTAAGCAGATCGCCGCCGTTAACCTACTCGATCGCCAGGGTATCCAGAACATCATCACCAAGGCTGTGGGAAATTTTACCGGCTTTGCTCCATTAGGCACGGTGCTGGTCGCGATGATCGGGGTAGGTGTGGCGGAGCGGGGCGGCCTTTTTTCTGCCGCCCTCAAAGGATTCGTACGGAGTGTGCCGTCTTGGCTGATTACGACCGCATTGGTATTTGCCGGGGTCAACGCCAGTCTCACGGTGGATGCGGGGTACGTCATCCTCATACCACTTGGAGCGGTCCTATTCGCGCAAGTCGGCCGCCATCCGATTGCCGGGTTGGCTGCCGCCTTCGCTGGAGTATCGGGAGGGTTCAGCGCCAACCTGTTTCTCACGCCGCTCGATCCGCTTCTGGCTGGCCTTACCCAGGAGGCAGCGAGACTCTATGATCCGAAGTACGTGGTCCCGGCCACGGCAAATTACTACTTCATGATTGGCTCGACTTTCTTGCTGACCGGCATCGGTGCGATCGTAACCAACTGGATTATCGAGCCGAGATTGGGTCCGTATCGAATGCAAGAGGAGCCCGGTTCGGCAGTCCTGGGGATTCAAGAAAAGCACGGCTTGAAAGCTGCGGGGATCACTCTCGTTTTCGAGCTCGTCATACTGCTCTTCCTGGTAACGCCGGAGGACGCACTCTTGCGCGATGCCAAGGGCACTCTCGAGCCGTTCTTTCAAGGTATGGTGGTTTTGATGGCTGTGGGATTCTTGCTGCCGGCGCTTGCGTATGGCTTGGCGGCAGGAACGATCACAAGCAACCGCGACGTCGCGCGCATGATCGAAGAGACCCTTGGCACCATGGGGAGCTACATCGCTTTGGCGTTTGCGGCAAGCCAGTTTGTCGCCTACTTCGGCTGGTCCAACCTCGGCCTGATAATGGCCGTCAGCGGCGCTGACTTGTTGCGTGGCTCGGGCTTGTCGGGAATCCCACTGATAGTTTTGTTTATTTTTGTTTGCGCCGTCATCGATCTATTTGTTGCCAGCGCGTCGGCCAAGTGGGCCGTTATCGGACCTGTGTTTGTGCCGATGCTGATGATTCTCGGATTCTCTCCTGAGATGACCCAAGGCGCTTATCGAATCGGCGATTCCTTTACCAATATTATCACGCCTCTCATGCCCTACATGCCGCTAATCATCGCGTTCGCGCAAAAATATCAACCATCTATCGGCCTTGGAACTTTGCTGACGCTGATGCTGCCTTATTCGGTTAGCTTCGCCATCGGCTGGACCCTCCTCCTGATCGCCTGGCTGCTCCTGGGAATTCCGCTTGGTCCCGGCTCAGGAGTTGTTTACCCGCCGGTATGATCCCTATGTCAGTCTATGAGAGTCTCGGTTGACTCGGTCGTTGTGGAGGTTACGCTCTTTGTAGAGATTTTGACCCATAGTACATCGATCAGATAACGGCAACTCTGCCGATGACAGACCTTGCATCAAAGCAACCCCGGACCGGTAGACGCTCCGGTCACTACCGTATAGGCACCTCCGGTTTTCACTACAAGCACTGGAAGGGAATCTTCTACCCTGAGAATCTTTCTTCCAAGCAATGGTTCGCTTACTATGCCGCGCAGTTCGACACGGTTGAGCTCAACAACACTTTTTACCGCCTGCCGCCGGAAACTTACTTCGATGCCTGGAGGGCCGGCGCTCCGGAAGGATTTTGTTTCGCCCTGAAATTCAGCCGCTATGGTTCGCATGTAATGAAACTAAAGAATGCCGCGGACACCATCCGTAGATTCACCGAACGCGCCGAGCGCCTTGAGGATCACTTGGCTCCGATTCTCGTCCAGCTGCCGCCAAGATGGAATGTCAACGTAGAACGATTGGCAGACTTTCTTGCAGCCGCTCCACGGAGACATCGGTGGACGGTGGAATTTCGCGATCCGCGCTGGTTGATAAACGAAGTTTATGAGGTGCTGCGTCGCTATCGCGCCGCTTTGTGCATCCACGACATGATCCCCGAGCACCCCCGAGAGGTTACCGCCGATTGGGTTTACATCCGATTCCACGGCGGCCGCTACGACGGCAACTACGATGACGCAACCCTTGGTGTTTACGCCCGAGAAATTAAAGGCTATCTAAAATCTGGACTGGACGCTTACGTTTATTTCAATAATGATTTGCATGGCCACGCGCTAACAAACGCCGCGAGCTTGAAGGCGCTTCTAGAAAAAGAGACCCACCGCTCATAGTCTTTGCGCCTCTCTTGAGCGACCACTCAGCCGGGATCGCTTGACACCTAGGCTGGTGTCTCTCTATTTTGGCACGACTTGTAGCTGTGAAAAGGAGAGTCACATGAACATCAATCGCCTGATATTGCCTTGCGCCGTGTTCATCACCCTAGCTCTATTTTGCGCTGCGCCGGCGCAAGAAAGGAAACTTGACAAGCTCAGGCTCGGCGGAGGCTCGGCGTCGGCGACGCAGATGACTATGTGGCTTGCCAAGGAGGGAAACTATTACGAGAAGCACGGCTTGGATGCCGAGACGATCAGCATTCCCGGCAGTTCGCTGGCTCTTCAGGCGATGCTCGCAGGTGAGTTGCCGATTATCCAACTTGGCGGCGCTGCCTCGATTCAAGCCAACTTCTCCGGCGCCGACACTGTGATTATCGCCACGATCGTGCGAAAGTTTCTGTTCTCGATCTTTGCCCGGCCGGGCATCGATAGGATGGAGGATCTAAGAGGAAAGGTATTTGGCGCAACCCGGTTTGGAACACTTTCCGATCTCGCTTCCAGATTCGCACTGCGCGCCTATGGGATCGAACCTGAACGAGACATCACTATGGTTCAGACGGGAGGACCGGCAGAAACCGTAACCGCGATGGCGGCAGGAAAGGTCCACGCCGCGGCAATCACTCCTCCCGCGACCCTGCAAGCGCGCAAAGTGAAACTCAAAGAGCTTTTGGATATGTCGAAGCTGGATGCGGAATACCACATCAACGGAGTGGTGACGACGCGGCGGTATCTAAAGACCAACGAGGATGTGGCGAGACGCTTCTTGCGGGCATACATCGAGGGCGCGGCGCGAGCGCAGAAGGACAAGAACTTTGCTCTAAAGGCGATGGCCAAATATTTCCGAACCGACGACCGGGAAATCCTCGAAGAGAGTTATAACGCCGTGGTGAAATCCAACTTTGCGATTCCGCCGTATCCGTCGATCAGCGGCATCGCCAGCCTGCTACAGGGGCTGGAGAAACAAAATCCTAAGGCCAAGGGCGCAAAGCCCGAAGACTTTTCCGACAGCCGCCTGGTCCGAGAGCTTGATCAAAGCGGGTTTGTGAAAGCGGTGCTGTCAGAGCGTTGATGACAGCCGCTTGCAATCAGCTCACACCTCCGATCCATTGAGTACCCCTTCCACGCTGCGCTAGCCGAGCCGTGACCGGAATCTAGCGTTGCCAGCGCTCGTGCCGCACCAACGGAGGTAAAGCATGGTTCAAGGCGCGAGCGGATTTTCTATAATCGCTCGTTAGTCTCCCGGTACATGCTATCCAAAATAGATGCTGGGGAGTTGTAGTTTCGTGCTTGCGGCTGTTAATCTCAGAGGTTACCTTGATGGGTGGCTTTTAAGGTCAGTACGTGACTGCGACATTGACCCGAGCGCTGTGCCGAACATTCAAATCACGGCGAATACCATTAAGTCTTCGTCCTTATGAGGCTTTGCCAACTTCGATCAAGCAACTTTATCGCGATGAAAGCGCGTCCAACAACGCCGTCAGCGTTTCAGGGCGACCGGTAATTAGTGATCGATTGTGAAAAACTCTTTTAAATCCCTAACCTCAGCAGTATCCGGGTGTGTCAGCCGGACCTTTCGCGAGCGAGGCGAACGGTATTATCTGGACGGCGCCGTCAACATCATCGAAGGGAGCGCCTGGCGGGTCGCGGCGACGGTCCAAGGTACGCGACGCTACGAAGTCATCATTCTTCGGGCCCAGGATTTTTTCCAAGTCTCGTGCAGCTGCCCCCTCTACGACCGAGAGTTGGTCACCTGCAAACACATATGGGCGGTGTTTTTGGCAGCCGAGCGAAGTGGCTTTCTCGACGGATTAGGCGATCACGCTCCCGGCGAAATTAGAGAAGAGATACCGGGATTGTTTAATTATCATCCAGCTGAGCGGAGCCCAACCTCGCGTTCACCTGAGGTAAATTGGAAGCGGCAACTTCAGCGGCTTGATGTAGGCATGGCGGCACAGGATCGCCGGTTTAATTTGGATGACGGCCCCGAGCGCTACTTCGTCTATGCCATCGATATGAGCGGTTGCGTCGACAGCGAACGGCTGACGATCCAAGTGGCGCAGCGCGCCCGGAAAGCCGATGGCAGTTGGGGCAAACTCAAGAATCAGAAAATCCGCCTCAACGAAATCGCTACTCTCCCCGATCCGGCCGACAGACGGATTCTCGCGCTACTGGCTGGAGCGCGGGAAGAAACCAGCTACGGTTACTCGCCGTACTACGATTCGGTTCAGTCGACCTTTAGCCTAGCGGAGCCTTCATGGGATCTGCTGTTGCCGCTGATGTGCGCCACAGAGCGATTCGTACTCGGTCTCTCAAGTGACCAAAATCAGCAGCCACTGGTATGGGACCAAGGTGAGCCCTGGGACTTCGGCGTGGAAATGACCGTCGAGAAATCCGGAGAACAGTACTCCGTGCGCGGCGTGTTGCGGCGCGAAGACGTAGAGATGGACCTCAAAAATCCGCAGCTCATCGTTGCCGGCGGCCTGCTGGTTTATGACGGTCGCATCGCTCGTTTGCACAATTTCGGCGCGTTTAGCTGGATTGAGCTTCTGCGAGACCACGGACCGATGTCTGTCCCCAAAACAGAGGGCGATGAATTTGTCAATGAGATCTTGCGTATGCCGCGCCGGCCACGGCTTAAACTCCCGCAGGAGTTTAGCTTCGAAGAAATCACCTGCCGTCCCAATCCGGGTTTAACGATAAGCTCTCCAAGTGAGCGCAAATCGGTAAATGCTCGTCTGATCGGTAATCTTTCTTTTGAGTATGATGGCACCCTGGTGCCGCACAGGTACCCCGGACAGGCCATACATCAACAAAATCGTCGCCGTTTGATCAATCGCGACTTTGCCGTGGAAGATGCGGCGGTGAATCGCTTGAAAGAGCTTGGCTTTCGCCGGCGGCATTGGCCCGGCTCTGAGAGCGAATTCGAATTCTCACCGGATCGTCTTCCAAGCGTCGTGCGCGCGCTAAGCGGCGCCGGCTGGCGCGTCGAGGCCGAAGGGAAAATTTATCGTCCGGCGAGCGCCCTGCGTCTCAATGTTAAATCGGGAGTTGATTGGTTTGAGCTTCAGGGCGGCGCCCTATTTGATCAAGTCAAACTGGCGCTGCCGAAACTGCTGCGCGCCATAAAGCGCGGCGAAGAGACCGTCCGCCTCGATGACGGAACCATCGGCATTTTGCCGGAAGATTGGCTGGAAAAATACCGGTTGCTGGCCGGCCTGGGCAGCATGCATGGCGATCAGCTGAGGTTTAGCCGAAAGCAAGTCGGCTTAATCGATGCGCTAATTGCCAGTGAAGAGAATGTGGCTGTCGATGCCGGGTTTGAGCGCATACGGCAAGAACTCTACTCATTCGCAGGGCTCGAGGCTGCCGATCCGACAGACGACTTCGTTGGGCATTTGCGCGACTATCAGCGTGAGGGCTTGGGCTGGCTCGGTTTTCTGCAGCGCTTCGGGTTGGGTGGTTGCCTGGCCGACGACATGGGGCTCGGCAAAACAGTTCAGGTATTAGCGTTGTTGGAATCGCGTCGCGACTCGTATGCCCGGGGCGAGCGTCAAACGCCGCGGCCTTCATTAGTCGTGGTGCCACGCTCGCTGGTCTTTCATTGGAAGAGAGAGGCCGCGCGATTTACGCCTAAACTGCAATTCCTCGATCATACCGGATCATTGCGCGCAAAGCCGGGCGAACATTTCAGCGACTATGATGTTGTCATTACCACCTATGGCACGCTTCGGCGCGATGCCTTGGAATTTAAAGCACAGCGTTTCGACTATTGTGTTCTTGATGAAGCGCAGGCGATCAAAAATGCCGGAACATTGTCGGCCAAAGCGGCGCGCTTGCTACGCGCCGACCACCGCCTGGCGATGAGCGGCACTCCGGTGGAGAACCATCTGGGCGAGCTCTGGAGTTTGTTCGAATTTCTCAACCCCGGTCTCTTCGGCAGTGCCACCGTATTTGGCCGTGCCGGGCGCAACCCCGAACCCGCCACCCGTAGTTTGTTGGCGCGCGCGCTGCGGCCCTTTGTGCTTAGGCGCACGAAAAGCCAGGTGGCGCGCGAGCTTCCGGATAAGACCGAGCAAACTATTTTTTGCGATCTGGAGGGGCGCGAAAAAAAACAGTACGACGAGTTGCGCGCCTACTACCGTGCGCGGTTGTTGAAGGACTTCGAAAATGGAGACCGTAGCCGAGTCAAGTTCCAGGCGCTCGAGGCGCTGCTGCGTCTGCGTCAGGCCGCTTGCCATCCCGGTCTGATTGACAAGAGCAAAGTTGCCGAACCCAGCGCCAAGCTCGACACTTTGATGGCCCAACTCGAGCAAGTGCGCGAGGAGGGACATAAAGCGCTGGTTTTCTCACAGTTCACCAGTTTGCTTGCCATTGTCCGTGATCGGCTCGATCGTGATCAAGTCGCTTATTCCTACCTGGATGGCCGCACTCGCGAGCGTGAGGCGCGGGTCGAGGAGTTTCAAAACGATCCAAACATCAAGTTGTTCCTCATCAGCCTTAAGGCAGGCGGACTGGGTCTCAATTTGCACGCCGCTGAATACGTCTACCTTCTCGATCCCTGGTGGAATCCAGCCGTAGAAGCTCAGGCCATTGACCGCGCCCATCGCATCGGCCAAACCCGCCAGGTTTTTGCTTATCGTTTGATTGCGCGAGACACTGTCGAAGAAAAGGTGCTGGAGCTGCAGAAAAGTAAACGCGATCTGGCAGATGCCATCATTACCGCCGATAACAGCTTACTGCACAATCTAACCCGCGAAGATCTCGAGCTCTTACTCTCCTGAGACATTTTGCTTAACGGTTCAAAGGTTAAGTCATAGCTTATTCATAACGGTTGGACTTACACAATGCTGCATCCGATTTGAGTTACGGAGATCGCCGACTAAGCGCTGTCCGTGTCTCGGTGTTGAATCGATCGGCTCTTCCCGTCGCCAGACACAACAGCACAGAGAAGTTAGATCATTGTAGTCACCGGATTCTTCGATCTGGAGCCCGGTTAGCGATTCTTGATTGACTTTTGTATACCCCTATCTATAAGCTCACGCAGCCGGTTGGATCGACCAAGGAGGATTTCTCATGTCGTATGACTTACTCATCAAAGGCGGCCGCATTTACGATGGCAGTGGATTGCCTTCCTACCTCGGTGATGTGGCGGTTAAGGATGGTCGCATTGTTGAAATGGGGCGGATCAGCGGCAGCGCGCGACGAATCGTGAATGCCGATGGTCTTGCCGTGTCGCCAGGTTTTATCGATTTTCACACGCACCTCGATGCCCAGCTTTTATGGGATCCCTTGGCCACCTCTTCCTGCTACCACGGTGTGACCACCGTCATACCCGGAAATTGCGGGCTGTCGCTGGCGCCCTGTAAGGAACAGGACCGTGAGACAATATTGAAAAGCTTCGAGCGCGTTGAAGCGATTACGCTGCCGGCTCTGAAAGCCGGAGTGAAGTGGGGCTTTACTGCCTTCGGCGAATACCTCGACGCTCTGCGCGGTAACCTGGGTATCAATGTCGCATCGCTGGTGGGCCACTGCGCACTGCGCCAATTCGTAATGGGCGAGGCCTCCATCGAGCGCGCCGCGACCGCGGCGGAGATTCATCAGATGAAAGAAGTGCTAAAGGCCAGCGTGCGCGCGGGCGCCTCCGGTTTTTCGACCAATCAAAATCCCGTTCACATGTACGCCGACGGCACGCCGATCCAGAGTCGCTTTGCCACCGACGAAGAGATTATCGAGCTCGCCTGCGCGCTGGGCGAGATCAACCAGGGCGCCGTGCAGATTTCCCGGGGCTCATTGGGTGTTTCGGTGCCGATGCGCGAGAGCGTGCAGCTGTTCGACGAAATCTCCAGCCGTTCCGGCCGGCCGGTGATCTGGCAGAGCATCACGCACCGTTGGGATAAGCCCACTGAATGGCGCCAGCTTTTGGATCTCGCCAAAGAGTCGATCGATCGAGGCGTACAGTCCTATCCGTTGTGCAATGCCCGTTTGTTCAATAACCGGCTCACGATGAAGAACGCTCAGGTGTTCGATGACCTGCCGACCTGGAAGACAATTCTATTCTTACCGTTGGAAGCGCGCATCGAAGCGATCAAAGATCCGGATACGCGCAAGAAGATGCGCTATGAAGCGGTCGAGGAGAAGAAGTCGTCGCGTTTCTCGCGACGCTGGGATCTGGTGTATCTGATCAACGCCGCGACTCCGGCGAATAAATATCTGGAAAAAAAGAGCGTGGCGGAGATCGCCAAAATACGCGGTCAGGATGTGATCGACGCCTTCCTCGATCTCTCGCTCGAGGAAGGGTTGGACACCGAGTTTCAAACCTCCAGCACCAATGGTGACGAAGAGGCGGTGGCCGAGATCATCCGCAGCCCCTACGTTCTCGTCGGTCAGTCCGATGCCGGCGCGCATCTGATCTACGATGCGGGATTTGGCTACTCGACCCGCCTGCTTGGTTACTGGGTGCGGGAGAAAAAAATCATGAGTCTGGAAGAAGGCGTGCGCAAACTGACGTTCATGGTTGCATCAATCTTCGGCCTGCAAGGGCGGGGCTTGCTGCGCCGCGGCATGGCCGCAGACCTAGTTCTGTTCGATCCGGCGACGATCCGTGAGTGCGACCCGGAAATGGTGCAAGACTTGCCAGGTAACGAAAAACGCTTCATCCAAAAAGCAACGGGCATCGAAATGACGATCGTCAACGGCGAAGTATTGGTTGATAAGGGCAATCACACTGGGGCGCTGCCAGGGAGCGTGCTGGGGAGCGGCAACGGCCACGGGCTCCAGGCCGCGGCATAGAAAGATCAGCTGCAGAGTTAAGGAGAAATAACGAATGTACTACGGTGCGCGGGGAATCGTCGGGTTGGTGAAGCCAACTTACCGGCCCGGGTCCATGGAAAGCTTCATCAAGCTCATGCCTGAAGGCGTCGGCTTCATTCCCGCTCACGCAGGTATTCGCGCCGGCAATGAACAGGAGCTGCAAGAAGCTTTGACGGTTGCCGAAAAGAAAGTGGCTCGCTTGGCGGAATTGGGTGCGGACGTGGTGATGATCATGGGGGCACCACCGACGATGGTGCGCGGCCATGGTGCGGACCGTGCGATCGCCGATTCGTTGACGAAGAAATATAAAATTCCCGTGACGGTTGCGACGATCGCTCAGGTCGATGCGTTCCGGGCGCTGGGAATGAAAAAATTGGTCGGCATTACTTATTTTCAAGACGATATGAACCAGCGGTTCGCAAAGTTTTTGCAGGACGACGAATTCGAGGTCAGAGCGATGAAAGGCATCGAGGTGCCGTTCAAAGACGCCGGGAAGCTTGCGCCGGAAGCGATCTATAATTTCGCCAAGAAAGTGTTTATCGAGCACGGACCGGCGGATGGCATCTACATGCTCGGCGCCGGTTGGCATAATCTGCCGGTGATCGAAATGCTCGAGCGTGATCTCAAGACCACGGTAGTCTCGAGCATCCCCGCGCAAGTCTGGGCCACCAAGAAAATCCTGCACCTCAACGAACCGGTAACCGGTTACGGCCGCCTTCTGGCGGAGATGCCATGAGATCAAGGCACTGGAGTTTCGGACTGAGGCAACTTGGTTCTGTGCAGGGTTTTCTCGTCTTGGCGGTCTGGCTGTTGGCCGCTGCAACGCCTGTTCTGGCCCAGAGCGTAAAGGAAAAGGCCGAAGCTGAAGGTAAGCTGATGTTTTATGCCACCTTCAATGCCGCTGATTCAAAGATGCTGACCGATGGGTTTAAGCAAGCATATCCGAAGATCGAAGCAGCTTTTTACCGTGGCACCGACGCAGCTATCATGGAAAGGATTTTGACCGAAAATCGCGCCGGTCAGAATCTCTGGGACGTCGCTGTGACGACAAGCTTTTACGGTCACAATTTAACCAAACGAGGTCTGTTTGCCGCCTACGATTCACCGGAGCGCAAGTTTTTCAAAGATGGTTACAAAGACCCGCATGGCGCGTGGACATCGGTCTATACCAACTACGCGGCTTTCGGCTACAATACCGGGACCGTGCCCAAAGGTAGCGTACCCCGGTCCTACACTGATCTGTTAAAGCCCGAATGGAAGAATAACATCGGCATCGATAGTAAAGCCTACGAGTGGTTCGGCACGATGCTTAGAGCCATGGGTGAGGAAAAAGGTTTAGCGTACATGCGTGAGTTGTCCAAGCAAACGCAGCTGCGTTCCGGGCGCACGCTACTTGCTCAGCTCGTGGCAGCGGGAGAATTCAAGGGAGCGCTGAGTGCGTACTCGCAGACCTTCGAAGTGCTGAAGCCCACCGGTGCTCCGGTCGACTGGATTTACTTAAATCCGGTCTTTGCCAACATCCATCCCGCCGGTATTTCCGCAAAAGCGCCCCATCCCAATGCAGCGCGGTTGTTCATCGATTTCGTATTATCTAAAGGGGGCCAAGAAATCGTCCGCAAAATGAACAGGATTCCCGATCGGACGGATACGCCGCCGGCACAAGCACGCTTAATGGAAGGCATCAAGCCGGCTTTCGCGCCGGTCGAAGTTCTTGAAGACTTCTCAAGGTACGGCAAAATGTTCGATGACATCTTCGCTGCGCGATAGCGCCCGGAGCCAAGAACGTTCAGCCGTTCAAGCTGCAACAGTTAGTTAAATGTCACCGATAGCTCGTCGATGAAAATCGTTGTCCGTTTTTTAACTAAAGAGTTTACCTCGGGATCGGGAAACGTCCGTGCCTTGGGCGGGGTCGATTTTGAGGTGCGCGACCGGGAGTTCTTTGGCATCATCGGACCTACCGGCTGTGGCAAAACCACCTTATTGCACATCATCGCAGGCCTGGAGCAACCGACAACGGGATCCGTCGAATTCGTCGGCGAGAAAAGAACCAAATCGATGGTCTCTATGGTTTTTCAGGAATCGGCGCTGATGCCGTGGCGAAGCGTCGAGGAAAACGTCCCGCTCGGCGCGGAGTTTCGCAATGAGCACCCCTCGGTGTTGAAACGGGTGAGCCAGTTCTTTCTGGAGGTAGTTCGCCTGCTCGACTTCGGCAAGGCCCGACCCTACGAGCTTTCCGGGGGGATGAAACAAAAAGTCGCCATCGCTCGCGCCCTTGCCAATGATCCTGAAGTGATTCTCATGGATGAGCCGTTCGCCTCGCTCGATGCTCAGACCCGACTGCTGATGCGGGAAGAGCTGCTGCGCATCTGGGAGCGCGACAAGAAAACCGTCGTTCTGGTGACGCATAATCTCGATGAAGCGGTCATGCTCTGCGACCGTATCGCGGTTATGAGCTCGGCCCCCGGGTTAATCAAGAGCATTATCACGGTTGATGTGCCGCGGCCGCGCAACTTTCGCAGCATGAAGGATCCCGATTTTGCAAGATGCACAGAAAAGATCTGGGACCTGCTGCGCTACGATGTCGATCAAGCGATGCGACAAAATTCTGTTTGAGAGTATCTTGCGGCCGTACCGCAAGCTTAGCAACCCACCTCGTCTATATCGTGCTCCTGATCCGCTGCTGATCCGTTAGACGCCGAAAATCGACTAGGACGAATGACAAGAGTTCCGAACAAGGAAACGATTTGCCGGTTGTTCATATGGACTCTGGTGTACTTGATTCCCGCCTACCAAGCGATGCTGCCGATCGAGGACCCGGATATCTGGTGGCACTTAAGAACCGGGCAGTGGATCGTTGCTCATGGCCATGTTCCGGTCGAAGACCCATTCTCTATTTTTGGCGCGGGAAAGCGCTGGATCGCCTATAGCTGGTTGTTCGAGATCCTGGTTTACGGCGTGCACAGATATTTTGGTTTGACAGGGTTGGTGGCGTTTACCGTGACGATGTCCCTCCTGGTAGCGGTGACGATCCATCTACTGCTCCGCCGAGCCCGCTTGCCTTTTGTCGCTGAAGTCCTCCTGCTGGCGGTGATTTTTGCCAGCCTAAAACCGCTGCTAAGCCCGCGCCCATGGCTCTTCACGATTTTATTCACTGCCATAGAGCTGATACTTGTCTTTATTCTGCGCCGCTCATGGAAGCTTCTTCCCGCCTTAATTTTGCCTCTGGTATTTGTCCTCTGGGCCAATTTGCACATACAGTTTGTCTATGGATTAGCTATCTTAGGTTTTTTGGCACTTGAATCGTTCCTCAATCGTTTCACGAGATCCGGTTTGCCGCAAAGCGCTAGCCAGGCATTGTCGGTCACCCATTCCTTGCTGCTTCTTGGATCATGTTTGCTTGCAACCCTGGTAAATCCCTATCACTACCGTGTTTACCTGGCGATCCTTGAATATGTTACACAGAGCGGGGCTTTCCAGAATATCTCTGAGCTGCATCCCATGTTCTTTCGTTCCCTCGCAGATTGGTTGGTTCTTTGTTTAACCTTAATCGGGGCATTTGTATTGGGTTGGCAGAGACGCTGGAACATTTTTTATTTGGCTTTGTTCGTGACGGCGGCTTGTTTTGCCTTTCGCGCGCGGCGCGATGTATGGTTCATGGCTTTAGTGGTGGCGGGCATCGTTAGCGAGTTCGCCAGTACAGAAAAGTACAGTGGGTATTTTGACTTCACCAAGGAAAGAGTAGCGGCAGTGATTTTTTCCTTGTTCCTAGGTTTGTACGGGCTGAGCCATATTCGCGATGTTTCAGAAAATTCTTTGGCCAAAGCCGTTGAATTGCATTTTCCGGCCCAGGCAGTGAAGTTCATCAGATCCAGTCAGCTTCCAGGGCCACTCTATAATTCTCTCGATTGGGGAGGCTATCTGATTTGGAGTCTGCCCGAGTTGCCGGTTGCGATGGATGGCCGCACGAACTTACACGGTGATGAACGCATCGCCAGTTCGCTGGCGACGTGGAATGGTAGCGCCGCTTGGAATAAAGACCCTGAACTTCTGCGAGCCCGCTTGATCATAGCACAAACAGGTAAGCCGTTGACGCATCTAATCCGCGGTGATGCGCGTTACCGACTGGTTTATGAAGACAACACGGCTGCAGTGTTTGTGGTCGATCGGAGTGTGTTATAACTGTTACGACACGATCGGTGTGCCAGGCGAGATTTGCTCTGGTTTAGCTTAGGCGTGGGGCTATCGGTAAACCATAGAATCATTGCAGTCGACACAATGAGGCCAACTGTTTAAAAGCAAGGGGGAGTTATGCTCAACGTGTTCTCGCAGCGAGTTTTTCTTCTCGTCCTAATATCAATCATCGCCGTCGGCGGCTGCTCGACAACGCAGCCGCAACAGGATTTTTCATCCATCCTCGCCGATAAAGAAAGGCCGGATACTGAAAAGGCCTTGGACTCGACCCGCAAACCAAAAGAGGTGCTCGCGTTTTATGGCGTTAAAAGCGGCGATAAAGTCGCCGATATCTTTGCCGCGCGCGGCTATTACACGGCCATCCTATCTCAGGTGGTGGGCCCCCAGGGAATGGTCTACTCTGTGGTTCCGGCACCTCGGCCGGAACTGACTGAACGCATGAAAAATCCGAAATTCGCCAACGTGCGGTTAGTCGAAGGCCCGTTGGATAAACTGGGCTTGCCGCAGGACGGCTCGCTGGATTTCGCCTTGATACATTTGAATTATCACGATCTCTCTCCCGAAGTGCGTATCGCGATGAACAAAAGAATTCTTGGCGCTCTGAAGCGAGGCGGTGTTTATGGTATCGTCGATCACTCAGCCAAAGAAGGAAGCGGCAACGAGGCGGTGAAAACGCTTCATCGCATCGATAGACTGTGGGTCATCAAGGAAGTAACCGGTTCAGGATTCAAGCTGGCAAAAGAAGGGACGATGCTTAGCCGGCCGGAAGATAAACGGGACTTCAACGTAAACAAAGAGCGAAATCTGAGCGATCGCTTCGTACTGGCCTTCCAGAAACCCTAGAGCAAATACAAGGCGTTGGCAACGGGACTAAATGCAGCTGAGCCGTCTAGCGAGACCGCGGCGGCTAATGATCTGATCCGACCAATTCGCAATTGCCTTCGAAGCTGGTGCTAACGCCGCGGCCTATCTGCAGCGGCTTAAGCAAGCTATATCTCTGTGATCTGGCGAAGCTTCAGTTTTCGCTTCGCCTGCTCCAGCACGTAGCGCCCCACTGCGAGATCCTCATCAGCGATACCGTTGGATTGAAAAAAGATTCTCTTGGGCCGCGGTTGCGGAGCGCCGCTACCGACAAATCTTTCCAGAGGGACGACATCCTCCCAACGGGCGATGCCGGACTGACAAGCATCGATCAAATCACCGCTGTCCACTCTCGCAGCGGCCACGTCATCGGCAACGATGAGATCCATTTGCCGAATCAAGTTGCCCGAGACTTCGTGCTTGAAGGCTCCGTTTGCACCGATGGATGCAACCAGCGACTCCGCTTTAAGGTTCTTGCCGTCGGCAACCGGAGTGGTGGAGTTGGTCGAGACGACAATGATATCCGACTCGTCTTCAACCTCTTCAACAGAGGATGCCTCGCGCCAGTCCGCCTTAACTATTTGGCTCATTTGTCTGATGAATTGTTTGCGCCGCTTGGGAGTCCTTCCGAAGACCACGATCCGTTCGATCCGACACGCGTGTGCAACTGCTTCCACCTGGAAAGTGGCTTGCCAGCCCGGCCCGATAACTCCCAACGTAGTAGCATTCGGCGGCGCCAGATACTTGGCGGCGACGCCCGTAGCGGCGCCGGTCCGCAGGCTGCTGAGATAGCCCATATTGATGATTGCCTGGATTTGCCCGTTCTTGCCATTATAGAGCGTGACTGTGTTTGCTTGAGCGATGTAGGCGCGCAAGCAAAATAGGTCGTAACCCTGATGCCAGGCAGCCATGATGTTAATTTGCTTCTCGTTTCCCTTGAGCCGGCGGCGTGGCAAACCGCGTAGCTTGCCGGCCGCCCGATCTCGAAACATTTTATCGAGAAGATCGACCGCCCGCGCCATATTGATGAGCTTTTTGCTTTGTGGTTCACCGATGAGTAAGGCCATATTCGTCGTCATCCTCCATGCGTTCTATCAGGCTGCTGAAAAACCTCATATGCTTCGTTGCGCTGCGCCCGCCTCGCTTGGATGTACTGAAGCGTACACCTCAGCTCATCAAACTTCGCGCGCGTTGCCGCTGAGGTCTTTTGAGCAGCTGTCCCAGAGTTTGTCCAACGTTCTATAGCGCAAGGCTAGGATCTCGGCAACAAACAATGGCTATCTCTGATGGCCGTACAGAGTAAGAACTCTAATGCTGAGGCTCGCGGCAAGCACCCGCCAGCATGCTTTCTCTTGACCCGCAAGATTAATCATCTAACAATGTCTGGCATGAAACGCTGCCCCAATTGTTCCGTTGAATATGATGACAACATCAGTTTCTGCACCAAGGATGGCAGAGCACTGGTGATGGCAAACATGAGCCGCGCACGTCTTTGCCCGCACTGCGCCAACAGCATTGAGGAGAATGCTGTCAAATGTCCCTATTGCAAGGCGGAGTTTGGAAGCAAGGAGGAACGACCTCAATGGCCCAGACGCGATGAGATGCCTGGCCAACCCGCTCGTGGCGGTGACCAGCCTGGTAACCGGTCTTGGAGGAAACCCGCGATCGCGACACTGGCCGCGAGTTTGATGATCGGGCTTGGTTTCGGTGTGTTTTTGATTGCCGGATATCGGCAAAGACACGATACTCGCCAGCTGGAAAATGCCAACTCTAAGCAGGTGCAAGAACGCGAGGAAAAAATCAGGATACTTGAAGGAGAACTGAAACAGCTCCGCCAAGAACTAGATAAAAACAAAAACGAGCTGACGTCGCTCACGGCAAAACTTCAAGAAAACCAAAAGGAACTGTCCGCGACTCAGCAGCGATTAACCGCCGCGACACGGGAAACGGCCCGTATAGCAGCAAAGCGCCCGCCGACACCGCCGGTATCATCGGCGCATTCGGCCAAAACCCCGCCTTCGCAGACGCCGCCGGCCCGCCGTTCTGCTGAGCCGGGGCTTTATGAGGTCATCCGGGCTACGACAGTGCGCGAAGAGCCTTCGACCACAGCCCGCAGGGTCACAGAGATCGATAAGGGTACAAAGATCACGGTGGTGCGCGCGGTAGGAAATTGGCTCGAAGTTCGTTCCAAGCAGGGAAGACCGCCAGGCTATGTTCGTTTAGATGATGCGATACTCGTTACTCGAACGAACTAGGGATAGCACCGCCTCTATACCTCGAGGTTAAGGCGCGGGTCGCGAAAAATCTATTCGGATTTATGGACCAAACCCGCCGCCTGTTGAGCTAGTTGACTTACGCTAATGAGTGCTCCTAAGATTCAACAGAATGCACGTTGTGGCGTTTATTCTCGCTGTATTCTTATTGACCCCGGATCAGGCTTGGAGCCAAGGCATCCGCGGCAATCGTGGGGCTGGCCGCGGCTTCAGCGGTTTTGTTAGATCCGGAGCCACTTCCGCCGTAAGGCCGAGATTGGGCCGGCTCGATGGTTCACTCACGGGGCATCGGGTTTTTATTCCGAGTCCGGGTGTCGGTGGCGCTCACTTTGGGCGCCCACCGTTGGTCCGGTTTATCTTGCCGGGGCGAGTAGTTGCCAAACGATTTTACCCGCCGTTTATTTATTATCACCCCTATCCGTATGTTCCATGGTTTGGTCCATACGCATACCGCTCCTACCACCCCGGAGTGTCAATCATCGAGGTTCCGAGCTCATCTGATTCACGGACTACCTCGGTTGTGCCCAGTCTTCCGGGAGAGGATTTTGCTCCCGCCCCATTGTTGGAGCGACCTTCTGTAAGAACGCTTCCCGAACAACTGGCGCCTTTCGATCCCACGCCGTACGAAGTTGTGGACCGGCTGTTAGCGCTCGCCGGGATAAAAGCTGGCGATCTCCTATATGATCTTGGCTCCGGCGATGGCCGGGTGTTGATCGCCGCAGCAAAAAAATATCGAATCAAAGCAGTAGGTTTTGAGGTGGATCCGGGCTTGGTAAAAATGGCCCGTGAGAAGATCAAGCAAGAAAATCTAGAGCAGCTGGTGGAAGTCCGCCATCAGAATTTCATGACGGCCGATTTGGCGTTAGCCAGCATAGTGACCTTGTATCTCTCTCATGACGGCAATCAAGCGCTCAAGCCGATTCTAATGCGCCAACTTCAGCCCGGCGCGCGCGTCGTTTCGTACACTTTCGACATGGGCAATTGGCCGCCGAAGATTACCGAATCCTATCGTGATGGAGCGGGCGACGTGCACACGTTGTACTATTGGGAAATACCACAATCAGTAGCCTATCAGTGAAAAGTCGCACTAGCGGTCACGCTTATCCCGCTTGGTACGCAAATTTTGCATCCCTGTCGGATTGATAGACCTCCTGCAACTTAGTTAATTTTATTTACTTCTGCCCGGACGGCTGATCGATCGGAAGATCGGAGCGGTCACCCCATTCCTTCCAGGAACCGATGTAGTTGCGAATTTTCGGAAAGCCGATTAAGCGGAGCGCAACGTAACTATGCGCGGCCCGGTAGCCCCCTTGGCAGTATGAGATCACTTCTTTGTCCGCCGTTATGCCAGCCCGGCTGTACATGGCTTTCAGCTCGGCATCAGGTTTGAATTTGCCGCTGGCGTCCAGGTTATCGGTCCATTCGATATGAATCGCGCCAGGGATGGCTCCGCCTCGGGCCGCTCGAATTTGCGCGCCGACGTATTCGGCGCGGCTTCGGGTGTCAAGGATTGAAACATCCTTTTTGTTGAGCGATTGAAGGACGTCGTCAGCGGTAGCTAGAACTTCGCGGTGCTCGCTGATTTTGAAACCGGCACCTTTGGGGGAAGTTACTTCCGTGGTCGTCGCAAACCCCGCCGCTTTCCACGCCTGGATGCCGCCGTCGAGCATGCGCGCATTGGGATGGCCGAAGTAGTCCAGGAACCAGAGCGCCCGCGCGGCGCGCATCCCCGAGTTATTCTCATAGACGACCACTTCTTTGTTTTCGCTAACGCCGCGCAGTTCCAGTACGTGATGGATCATGTGCATAAAAGCTTTCAGCGGCGCCTCAGTCGTATCGATGAGACTGAGCCCGAACAAATCAAAATGAACCGCGCCCGGTATGTGGCCCTGAGCAAAATCCTCGGCCGGCCGCACATCGATCAAACAAAGATCCTCAGAACCCGACTTACCCTTTAGCGCCTCGGCAGTTATCAGGAGCGTTTCTCGTGTGTATTGTTTTTCCATACTCTCCCTATAGCATTAGTCGAAAAGAATCCGCAATTATTGAAACGATATGAAAGCCAAAAGAATTCTCCATCAGATAGGGTTTCTAATCCTGCTTCTCGTTTTTACCCTCTCTCCTCCGGTAAAAGGCCGGGCTCAGAGTGAAAAGACTCCTTCCACTTTCAGTTATCAACTCGCGCTCCCCGGCAGAACCCTGTCATTTCCCGCTGATCACTATTCACATCCTGATTTCAAAACCGAATGGTGGTACTACACCGGTCACCTTCAAGCGGAAAGCGGTCAGCGCTTCGGATATCAAGTCACATTCTTCCGATTCGGCGTCCGGGATCGACAGTCCAATATCAAAGAGACTCCGCTGTTTACTGAATTGTACATGGCGCATTTCGCTCTATCGAACATCTCGGGCAAGAATTTTCTTTTTCGCGAGCGCATCAATCGCGGCATTGGCGACAAGGCTGGCGCCAAGACCGACCGGTTCTTTGTTTGGAACGAAGACTGGTCTGTGGAAGGCGATCGAGATAACCACAAAATTTCGGTGAACGACCGCGGCACCGAACTCCAGCTGGAGCTAAAGTCGCTCAAGCCACCGGTACTGCATGGTCAAAATGGATACAGCCAAAAAGGCCAGGGGGAAGGCCGGGCCTCATATTATTATTCGTTGACCCGAATGCAGGCAGAAGGAGAACTCATAGTCGGCGGCAAACGGGAGAAGGTTCGCGGTTTGACTTGGATGGATCACGAGTTTGGCAGCAACCAGCTCGGCGAAGATCAGCTCGGCTGGGACTGGTTTAGTATTCAGCTCGAGAATCGAAGCGAAATTATGCTTTATCTCATGCGCCGGAAGGATGGCTCCGTCGATCCGTACTCACATGGAACGGTTGTTTATGCCGATGGTACAACCCGGCACCTGGCGCTGAAGGACTATCGAATAGATGTCCTCGCGCGTTGGCAAAGTCCCACGAGTGCTGCTGAGTATCCTATAAAATGGAAAGTGATCATCCCTGGTGAGCAAATCGACTTAGAAATCGCTCCGCACTTCGCGGAACAAGAACTGATCACGAATAGAAGCACGCGGGTTACTTACTGGGAGGGCGCTGTGCAAGTTAAAGGAACGCTCCGAAACAAACCCATCGCCGGATCAGGCTATGTCGAAATGACCGGGTATGCAGGCAAGGTGAAGTTTTAAAGGCCGAGGTTAACTCAGAATGAATGCGAAGCCTTAGCTTCCAACGCTCTTGCTTGTTTGTTGAGAAAATTATTTTCGTTTATGCGTCTTTACGGGCGTGAACGCGCGACACTCCGTCGCCATTGTTACTGCATGCGAGAATTTTGCTCGCCGTCGGTCAGACACAGTTGCAACGAGCGTTTTTCCTGCCGTAGCGCAACTTTTCCTTCCCGCGCAAGCCAACCAACGGCCATGCATACCAGCTGTTTCGGCGCGCCCACTCCGCGTTCTACCGCGCTTAAGCTTGATTCACCGCGACTATGCAAAAAGTTCCATACCTTTCCTGCAGTGGCACCGATCTCTTCCGGTCTCCACGTCTCCATTGTCCTTCCTCCTGATCACTGTTTGAGAGTGCGATCCATCCTGAATGGATCATTTTAATCTTTCATTTATGAAAAGTTTGTCAAGTTCGTTGGCGCAGCGTGGAGCGCGAGTTGCGCGGGACGGGGCTGCGTACTTGACGCTCTCCAAACATCCCATGTAATCTGCCGGACAGCCAAGCATGAATGCTAGAGTTTTCTGAGTTATCGATTCACCGGCGGGCCTGTCCGCCGATACTTGGGGAAGGAAAAATTACTCATGAGTAAAGACAAAGTAAAGTCAATGCCGGTGTCCACCGGGGCTGAGGCGTTCCTGGCGCACGTGCGCGCGCTTGGGGTGGTCCGCTATCTCTTCGCCAACACCGGAACTGATCATGGCCCGATCATAGAAGCTCTGGCAAAAACCGCGACCGAAGATCCTAACGATCTTCAGCCCATCGTCGTCCCGCACGAGTTGGCTGCGGTCTCCATGGCGCATGGTTATTACAACGTCACGCAGAAGCCGCAAATGGTTTTGGTGCATACGTTGCCGGGGACCGCCAATGCCCTAGGCGGGATCATCAATGCTCAGTCGGCAAACGTTCCGGTGTTGCTGGTGGCGGGCAGAACACCGATCACCGAAGGAGAGCTGCGCGGTGGCAAAAGCCAGAATATTCATTGGCGGCAGGAGTCGCGCGATCAAGGAAACATCGTGCGCGAGTTCGTCAAATGGGATTACGAGGTGAGAACCAATCAGAACCTCGCCGCCGTGGTATCGCGCGCTTTTAAGATCGCGATGAGCGAGCCGCGCGGTCCGGTCTATTTAACCTTGCCCCGGGAATGGCTGTGCGAAGCGTTGGAGTCGACGGAGTTGTCATCGGATTCTTTGGTGCCCTCCACCAAAATGCAGGCTGATGATGCCGCGTTAGAGCAGGCCGCTGGACTTCTCATAGCCGCGGAACGTCCGCTGATCGTGACAAAGTATCTTGGGCGCAATCCCGAAGCGGTGCCGCTACTCGTAGAGCTTGCTGAACTACTCGCCATTCCGGTGGTGCAACAAATGAGTTACGTCAATTTTCCCACCGATCATCCGCTCTACCTCGGAGTGCAAACGATTCAGCATTCCAAAGAAGCCGATGTGCTTTTTTTCATCGATACCGATGTGCCATGGGAACCGCCAAGCCGGCGTTTTATCCGATCCGATGCGAAAATCGTCCATCTTGAGCGCGATCCGCTGTTCACCGGCATTCCCGGCTGGGGCTTCCCTGCCGACTTGCCGATAACGGGCTGCTCGGAAATATCGTTGCCGGCGCTGACCTCGATGGTTAGATTGAAGCTCCAAAAGAGCAAGACGAAACAGAATCATCTCGAAGAACGCCGCAAGAGGATAGAAGCCGAGCATCATGCGATGTGGCGTCAAGTCGAAGCCAGCATCGACGCAGTTAAAAATGAACAGCCGATCAGTCCGTTGTGGGTGTCAAAGTGTATCGGTGATGTGGTCGATGAAAAGACTATCATTGTCAACGAAACCGTGACGTCGAAACTTGCCGATGTTATTCATTTGAACCGCCCAGGTTCTCAATTCGGCACGCCACTAGCGGGGCATCTCGGTTGGGGTCTGGGCGCGGCGATCGGTGTAAAGTTGGGAGCTCCTGAAGCAACCGTCATTGCAGCAGAAGGAGATGGCTCCTATATGTTCTGCGCGCCAACTGCATGTCATTTCACGGCGCAGAAATATCGCGTTCCATTTCTAACGGTGGTCTACAACAACCAAGCTTGGAATGCGAGCCTCAACGCTGCGCGCGGACTCTTTCCTGACGGTATCGCTCAAAAGACCGGCAACTTTCCGGGAACGGATTTGAGTCCGTCGCCAAAGTTCGAATTAACGGCGCAAGCTTGCGGCGCGTACGCCGAGCGTGTCGAAGAACCGGAAGCGCTCCCGGGCGCGCTAAAGCGCGCGTTGAAAGTCGTAGGGGAAGAAAAGCGCCAGGCGATGCTCAACGTTATTTGCAAAGATCCCTTAAGATAAACCCCGTCCAACAAAACCGTTATACCCACTGATCTGTGTCTCATTTCCAAGACAGTTGGCGGCAACGCTGACTAGCACTCGAATTTCTATGCCTAACAGTAGGTAAATTAACAGGCTCGCTGTGCCAATTTTGCTCACCGGCAGCTCGGCCGAGGGCAAAGAGCAATAGTTGATGACCCGTCCATGCGGCTGCTTGTAGGTTATTCAGTACAGGCATTGTCGGGTTCCTGATCTGCTGCCTTCGGAAATGGCTTAAATATCGATAGCTTATGTGACTTTTTTCGTCAACCGGCACGCCTCTTGCCTTAGTCTTCGTTCAGGCTAGCCCAAAATTCAAGCACGACATGGTCACCATGGAAACGATCACACAACTGGAGGGAAGAGATATGCCTTCGTCTGAAGAACTCAACGACGCGTATTCTTGTCGAAACCAGCCTTCATTGGGGATGGTCTTTTTATTGGCTTCCTCACTGATTCAGGGTGGCAGCCTTTTGCCGGGATCTCTGATGGGTGTAAAACCTCAATCGGCGGAAGCGGCGACCCTGGAGGATGCAGCTGTGCCTGCTAAGAATAAGCGGGCTCAAGGAAAAGCGGTGCGTCAAGCAAATAGTCGTGAGACTTCGAAGAAAAAAGTAATACGGGGCCAAGCGTCATGGTATGGGCCCGGATTTCACGGGAAGAAAACCGCTAGCGGAGAAATTTTCGACCAGGGTAGGCTAACGGCAGCACATAAGACACTTCCCCTAGGCACAAAAGCAAAAGTCACAAATCTGGAGAATGGCAACAGTGTGGAGGTAGAGATAAATGATCGCGGACCTTATGTCGGCGATCGGGTCATCGATCTCTCCCGTGCGGCGGCTAACGCCTTGGGCTTTGTCGAGTCAGGTTTAACACTGGTTCGGATCGAACCGTTGTATCAGGAAGCTGGCACGGAAGAGGCAGGTTGATAACCAACGTTATCTATTCGAGGAAGTGTCGGGGTGTGCTGTTGAGGAAACCCAAGGGAAAAGGAGAACATTATGCTTAGCTGGAGTATCACATTTCTAGTCATCGGTCTGATCGCTGGCCTTCTAGGTCTTTCCGGCATTGCTGGCGCAGCAACTCAGATTGCCTGGATTCTGTTCGTGGTATTCTTGGTTCTGTTTTTAGTGAGCTTGGTCATGGGCAGGCGTTCGCCGCCAGTCTGACTTTCAATTACATGAATGAATTGAAGCAGCGGTCCGGCGGCTATGGTTTAGCCGCCGGACCGCTTCAGGCTGCTGGTTAACCGACACTGCCTCTTCGATCTACATTCTTCTTACCTTGAGATGAAAGTCCGTCCGATCTAAAGTAAAAGTCGGCTCGCGCCGTAATCTCAGTTGAGATCGATGACGGCTTTTACCACCTGGTAACTCGCCATGGCTTGAAGCGCGTCGTTTACGTGTTCGAGATCGTAGCGCGCCGTAATCATCGCCTCGAACGGAAATCGATCCCTGCGCGACGCCAAAAAATCGATGGCTTGCAACCAGTGACGCGGTTCAGCGGATCTGACGGTCACTAGCGTCATTTCTTGCGGCAGGCGCTCTACCGCGATATTGGCTTTGCCGCCGGCGCCGATATTCAAGTAGCGCCCGCCGCCGCGAAGCAACGTGAGTCCCTCGGGCACCGCCATATTGTTGGCGACCTGGATCACAACATCACCGCCCCGGCCGTCGGTATGATCGTGCACCCATTGCCGACGGTCTTTGGCGTCGGTGACCTCCTCCAAGTTCAATACCGCATCCGCGCCCATGCGACGGGTGACTTCCAGACGAACCGCGGGCGCACCAATAACCAATACTTTTTTGGCGCCATGATCTTTGGCAACTGCGGTCGCAAAGTTGCCTAAGGGTCCGCTGCCTTGAATCACCACCGTCTCGTTGCTCTTAATTGCCCCCAACCGGTCAAAGCCATGCATCACGGTGCGATACGCACAAGCGGAAGCCGCCGCCGAAGCGGATGACACCTCTTCAGGCACTTTGATAATCAGACAAGGAGGCGGCACATACATATATTCGGCGCAGCTACCCAGCAGATAGGGATACTGATCGCTGCGGTTATGCCCCCAGGAGGCGCGCCCTGGACAGATGCAAGGCTGCAACGCGACGGTGCAGTAGTAGCAGCTCCCGCAAGCGACATAGCTCCAGACGATGCGATCGCCGCGCTTCACCGGTTGACCTAAAATATCGGTGCGTTCTCCGTTGATTTCTTCGATGTAACCGCAGGGTTCATGGCCGGTGATGATCGGCAAGCTGTCCCCCTCTCCCAGCGGTCCATGCCAGCGATGTACGTCCGTGCCGCACAGAGTAGAGGCGGCGATTTTGACCAGCAGCGCTCCGGGTTCAAGGTCAGGAATCGGCACTCGCTCAATCGTCAGTGGTTGATTATGGGCGGTGACAACGGCAGCGCGACAGTCGCTCATGAATAGCAAACCTCCAGCTTCGCGGGGATAGTTGATTGATTAAATAAGAAAGTTCCTGCTGTGCAATACACCTACAGAATCCGCCGGTATTCAGCGCCGACTCAGAATAGCTTCGCCGTGTAATTCACGGAACTTCAGGGTCTCGCTTCAGTAACTCTCATCTATAGCGGGAGCTTGTAGAACCTTTCGGCGTTCTTGTACAGCATTGCGGCTTTATCTGCCGCGCTGATCTCATCACTCTCCATCAGCTCGCCAAGATCATGCTTGCAGCTTTCGTTGGTGACCTCGTGGGGAAAATCAGAAGAGTAGAGAAATGGCGAATTGCCGACGATCTTGATGGCAAAAGGAAGAGTGAGTTCCTCGGTTTCGATGCCGAGGAAAAAGCGCCCTTCCTGGATTTGTTTTTTAATGTATTTGCCAGGATCGTCTTCTTCTCGTATGCCGAATTCGGACGGCGGAATATACTGAAAATGGGTCTCGTGCGATGCATGGAGGCGTTCCAATAATAGCAGGAGCCAAGCCACCCCGCCTTCGAGAAAGGCGATGCGCACTCTCGGGAAGCGATCGAAGATACCGTTGTAAACGATATTGGCGCAGTTGAAGGTCAATCCCCACGGATGACCTAACGCATGTACCGGAACATACATATTCATGTGATCCATGCCGAAACGATCATGCGCGCCGCCATGGACAGCAAGGCAGCAGCCGAGTCGGTCGGCCTCGGCGTAAATCGGCCAGTACGCCTTGGCGCCTAACGGCTGCGGCAAACCGTTGGAAGGCATCATGGCACCCAACATTCCCAATTCCGTCACCGCGCGGCGCAGCTCTTTGGCGGCTTCGTCCGGATCTTGCATGGGAATGATCGCCATGCCCTTAAACCGCGGATTGTATTTGACGTAGGTTTCGCAAAGCCAATCGTTGTAAGCGCGCGCAGCGGCAACAGCATAGTCCAGACTGACGATCTTGCCGTAAGACAGAGCCGTGGTCGGGTAAAGCACCGTCCAGTCAATCCCGACATCATCCAGGAAGTCGAGCCACCCTTTGGGTCCAACGTTAGGGCGCTGATCGCGCTGTGGCGGTGTTTCCACGGCCCGGCCGGTATGAAGATGATCCAGTGGCGGAAATACGATGCCCTTGCGGTTGGCGATTTCCCGATAGGGAGTCTCCATATGCGCGATAATTCCCGCATGGTCCTCGATAATATGACCGTCGCCGTCAATAATTCTGGTTGCCAGTGAGCTGCTCATGCATCCTCCTATGAATATAACAATCAGCACTGTCGAAAACAGTAACGCCCAAACAAAAGGGCTTTTCTGAAATAACGGGTCCGTTCTTTCGAAGCTTATATATAAACCGGAGTTAAGATGGGTATCAAGTTCGCCGCCAGATTGTCTTCATCTAATGGAGAGCGTCAATCCGCTTCGTACTTGTCGGTACTTCTAATTCGAACTCGCCATCAAAGCGCTGACTATGACAAGCCGTCCGCCAGATTGTCCAGCAACTCTGCTATATCGTCGAGGGAATTCGACCTGGGTGAACCAGCCAGGTGAGGGGTAATAATGACATTTCTAAACTTTATCAGCGGATCATTGGGATCTGCAGGCTCTTCATAAAAGCTATCCATTGCGAAACCGCCCAACCGGCCAGATTTGAGAGCATCCAATAGAGCGGCGCGGTCGATGAGAGAAGGTTGTGATACATTGATGAGCAGCGCGCCCGGTTTGATGTTCTCAAGCTCGGCGCGTCCGATGATGCCGCGAGTTTCCGCTCCACGGGGAAGATGCAGGCTGATGCAGTCGGATGTTTCGAGAAGCAGTCCCATGGACGAATAGTTCACCTGATAGCGCTGTTCTTCTGCGGCCACGAGACTATGGCGCTGGTGATAGATGATGCGCATGCCTAGCGCCGATGCCCGTAGCGCGAGCTCACGGCCGATTTCCCCGAATCCAATGATGCCCAATTGCCGACCAAAAAGGGTTTTGAGTCCGGTGATTCGCGCCCAGTTGCCGTTGGGGGTTCGCTCGCGGTCATACTGAGTCGGTGTATAGCCCGCTGCCTCTAACTGCTCGATGCTGATTAAATTCGCGTTCTGATTGAGCTGGCGGGCCAAAGCAAGCATCAGTGCCAGCGCTTGCTCGGCGGTGGAAATATTAGCGCGGCGCCGGAGAGTTTTTACCTGAATCCCGGCGCTACTGCACGCGACTTCGTCGATGTTACGAGTAAGGGTGCCATATCTCTGGATTAGCCGCAGAGTGCCGCCCGCTGCGGCAATCTCTTGAACGCCGACCGGCAACGCTTCGACCACCAGCGCGTTCGCTCCAGGAATATTTGCCAGCAATTCGTCGCAGCCCCGCACCAGCCGGATATCTGCCGGATACAAGTGACGCACATTGGCGCGGACTTGCTCGCACCAAGCGCGAAAATCCGGCAGATCATGGGCGCAGAAATGAGCGAAGGCCTCGAATAGCTCGCCGGGCGCAGTGGGGTCGAGAACGAGCTTGATCACCCGTAGAAACGAATCGTCCTCGACCACGATCACGGGTTTGATTGAAGCAATCATGGTGTGAGTCCTTATTTTTCAAGCGTCCCGAAAATTCTTAGGCAGCCGCCTTGCGGGTTTTTACAGCACGAAGTGACGCATCGATCTCGCGTTCTCCGGCGCTTTAAGATAAGAAATTGTTTTTGAGAACGTGCAGCTGTCCTGTGATCGGTTTCATAAGGTAACGGTTTTCACTTACAGCCCTAAAGGTATCGGAGGAATTATGGCAGAAGAAACAGCGGAGCAGAAGCTGGCGCGGCTCGAGGCCGAAAATCGGGCGCTACGCCAACAGGTGGAGCGAAAGCCCGGTCAGTTGCGGCTGAAGGTCAGCGAAAAAGGCGGCCTATCGCTCTATGGCCTCGGCAGGTTTCCCGTGACTCTTTACAAGGAGCAGTGGGTCAGGCTTCTTGACCATGCCGAGGAGATCCGTTCCTTTCTCAAAGACAATGACCAACAGCTAAAAGCTAAACAATAGCCGGGTAAACAAATCAGTCTGCAGGTTGAGAGATCCGTCAAGGCTCACGCGCCGTTTTCAATCAATCGTCCACCCAAAGCAGAGTTTAATGTTGGAGGGTAAAATGAGCACCAGTTCGATGCCGATCAACCTTTTTGATTTCGAAGCGATTGCCAAGGAGCGCCTGCCGAAAGACGAATACGACTATATTGCCGGCGGCGCCACCGACGAGATCAGCGTCGAACGAAATCGCCGCGCCTTCGAGTCGTGGGCGCTGCGCCCGCGGGTGTTGCGCAATGTGAGCGCGCTTGACCTTTCGACTACCGTGCTCGGAACCAAGGTGAGCCTGCCGGTGCTGATCGCGCCGTGCGGCGGGCATAAAAAGGCTCATCCAGAAGGCGAGTTCGCGACCTATCGCGCTGCGGCGGCCCGGGGCACGATTATGGCGGTCAGCGCCAATTCAAACTCATCCTTTGAAGAATTGGCCAAAGCGGCTTCCGGCCATCTGTGGCTGCAGCTCTATCCATTTCGAGATCGGAGCCTGACTAAAAGCTGGCTCGATCGCGCCAAAGGAGCGGGCTATGAAGCAATCTGTGTCACTTTGGATTCTCAGTGGCCGCCCAAGCGGGAGCGAAATATTCGCAACAACTATCGGCGAACGCGGGGCGTTAACTATCCGGCACAATCTTTAGCGCCGGGCAGTGCGCCGCGGCCTGCCGGCGCCGAAGGGGGATCGGATCCTGCCGCCACTTGGAAAGACTTGGAATGGATCAAATCGCAAACCAACCTGCCGGTTGTTGCCAAAGGCATCATGACAGGCGAGGACGTCGAGTTGTGCGCGGAAATAGGAATACACGGGGTGATCGTGTCTAATCACGGCGGCCGGCACCTGGACAATACTCTGGCACCGGTGGAAGTCGTCTCTGAAGCTGTTGTCGCCGCGAAGGGAAAGCTAGAGCTTTTTCTCGACGGGGGCATCAGGCGAGGCGCCGATGTGGTGAAAGCCCTGGCCTTAGGAGCCAAGGCGGTGTTCATTGGCCGTCCGCTATTTTGGGGTCTCGCTGTTAATGGCGAGCAGGGAGTAATGCGAGTGTTGGATATACTTCGGGAAGAGATGGAAATTACTATGGCGAAATGCGGCCGGCCGACCATCGCGAGCATCGATTCGAGCGTGATGGTCAAGACACCGCGGTTGTAAAAGGCGCCGTGTTCATGACCGCCGCTCGTGAGCAGAGAGAAACGGGAAATGACGTTAAACGAATTCATTTTTTTGATGGGATGCTAACACACTGTCAACTGTCTTGCCTTCGATTCGTCTAACTTTTAGACCGATGCTCCAGCGCACGAATTTTTCGGAAGGTGAGACGCAGCATGTTTGAATTCTTATTGTTGGCCGTCGTGTTGATTTATGTGGCGATCTCTTATCGGCCCGCTCGTAAGCTAAACACCCATCGCCGGCATGCGCATCGATCAAGTAGATGACGGCTCGACATTCACAATCTCAGGAAACTTAGAGATCATTGCTTCACCTGGCATAGCTTTGGGGCGGAGCCCAAGTTCCTGAGAGAGCATGATGGCATTAGCGGCGGCGTTGGCGCGCGCGTGATTATTGAAAAATGCAAACCCCTTTTTTATCCCCGGCGCGCTTGTCGCGCTATCGATTCGTTCGGCGATTTTTTTGATTTCCTGGCGGGGATATAAATAGTCATACCGCTCCCATGACTCCTTGGGTCTCCACCAAGCCTTGGCGTTGCGACCATGAGCGCGGAAGTAAAAAATTTCGCCAATCGTCTCGATGCCCTGGCGTATGGAGGATGAAAATTTAGGCTCGTCGATGAGGACGCTGCTGGCTCTATTGCCTTCCAACAAGACTTTGGTCTGGGCGCTTTGCTCAGTCCAAGTATTGTGCCGAAGCTCGACCACTTTCGGATATTCGTAGAATAGTTGTAGCGTTCTCTCGACTCGCTCCATGTTCTCGGGCGTGCAGTGAAAGCTCGCGGGGTATTGCAGCAGAAGCGCACCGAGCTTACCCGCCTCGGCGATGGGTTCAAGACCGGTGCGGAATTGATCGACATCATCCTGCGTCGGAGGCTGCCATTTCTCATCCGACTTTTTCCGCCCAATCTTTACCGGATGGGTAAACTTCTGCCACAGCTTTACGGCAAAGGTGAAGTCGGATGAAGTCTTTTTCGCCCATGCTGCAGTAGTGGTGGTCGAGGGAGGCCGGTAAAACGTCGAATTGATCTCCACTGTATTAAATATCTGCGAATAGTAATGGAGTTCATCGAAGCGTTTGGGTTTTGGCTCCGGATAAAACGCACCACGCCAGCCGCTGGGCGGCGGTCCAGGGTATGAATAACCTGAGGTTCCGATTAGAAACGGCTGATTCACGACTCTGACGGTCTCTTTGAACGGAAGACGCCCCTTGTCTCTTTTTCAATACTGACCACTCTGGGCATGGATTCAATAGGGGAGCAGGAACGGAGTAGGCAAGACTTTAAAGTGACCGAGAGCGTCTGACATTTTCCTGTTGTAGCTTACCAGGGAAGAGCGAACTGTTTGTCCAGAAGTCACAAGACCACTGTTGGTAACGCGAAGGTTCCGCCCTAAGCAGCGTTGGATGTGCAAATCACATCATGCCGCGTACACCCGCATCGGTTTGAAATTTCGCCAGCAAGGTTTCGAGCTCCGACATATCAACAGGCTTTACCAGATAGGCATTGAAGCCGGCCTGCCAGGCGCGCTCCTTATCGTGTTCCTGTCCGTAGCCTGAAATTCCGATCAGATACACGCGATTGAGTTCCGGCTCTTGCCGCACTTGCCGGGCAACTTTGTAACCGTCAAATTCCGGCAGGCCGATATCGCAGAGTATGACATCAGGCTGGAACCGTCGTGCGGCTTGAATACCTTCGCGCCCGGTGTGCGCCGCTTCCACAGTATGGCCTTGATGGGTCAGGTACAGGTTCATTGTTCTTGACGCCGCTCTATTATCTTCGATCACCAGGATGCGGCAGGCGCTCGCGTGAACAGGGGTGGAGCTCAGCCGTCGGATTGTAGCCGCGGCTTGATCTCGCAGCGGCAGCCGGATGGTGATCTGGAATCCGTGTCCCGGCCCAGCGCTTGATGCGCGCACCTGGCCGCCGTGCAACTCGATCATTCCCTTGACCAGCGGCAATCCCAGTCCAAGTCCACCGGGTCGCCGATCGATACCGTGATCGCCCTGAATGAATGGCTCAAAAACGCGCGCCAGGAGTTTTGGTTCCATGCCGATGCCCGTGTCATGCACCGTGAGGATGACCTGTTTGGCGGCAGCTTCCTCCTCGAGCGCAACGGTTATTGTTCCGCCGGCGCCGGTGAATTTATCCGCGTTATGCAGGATATTGCTGATGGTTTGCGCCAGCCTGGTCCGATCTCCCATGACCCACATTGGCCGGTCAGGTATATCCATCTTGACATGCAGGTTGTTGGTCTCAAGCTTGGAGCGATAATCCTGCATGGTTTGCCGGACAAGTGAGGAAAAATCACACAAAGTTTGGTTGAGTTTCATTTGACCGCGAGAGATTCGTGATACGTCAAGTAAATCATCAAGCAGCCGGGTCATATGTTCCACCTGACGGTCCACAATATCGCGGAGCTCGGCCAGTTCGGGCGAGGACGGCTCTTGCCCGCGCAATAACTGTGCGCTTATGCTTATGACTCCAAGCGGGTTACGTAGCTCATGCCCCAGCATCGCCAAGTACTCATCCTTACGCCGATCGACGTCACGCAAAGATTCCTCGGCTTCCTGCACTCTGCGGTAAGCCAAGCTGTTCTGGATCGCTGTGGCAGCAGCCTCCGAGATCGCCACCAGGGTGCGTTTGTCCAGATCCGTAAATCCGCCGGCGCTGTTTTTGTTATGGATCTCGAAGAAGCCGATGAGCTCGCGCTGAAAATTCAGGATCGGTATCGATAGGGCATTGCGGACTTCAAACCGAGCGTAGAACTCTTGAGCGGTCCTTGGGTCGGCATTGGCCTCATTGGTCAGGTAGGGCAGTTTCTCGTTGATGATGTGCCCCGGCAATCCTTCTGCTGGGCGCCAGCAATAATCGAATGGGACCGGTTTGCCTTTGTGTAAATACTTGCGGCAAACCATTCCCTGCGGGGTATAAAGGCCGGAAACGCCGCTCTCGCCGTCGACAATCCGGATCGCCTCGCCGACCAAAACATCGAGCAGCGTGTCGACATTGAGCGTGGAGTTAAGCCGTTCGCTGATATGAAGTAGCCTGAGCACTGTCTCTTCGGCCAATTTGCGCTGCGTGATATCCATGGTGGCGCCGAGCATACGGAACGGTTCGCCGCCGTTTCGCAATATCATCGCGTTGGTAAATAGCCATATGATCTGCCCATCCGGTCGAATCGCGCGAAACTCGAGCTCATAGGGCGCATCGTGCTCCAGAGCGCGTTGAAGGCTGTGCAAAACCGGATCACGGTCCTCAGGGTGGAGCAGCGTGGCAAAAGCTTCGATGGTGGTAACGAACTCATCGGGTTTCACGCCGTGAATCGCATAGAGAGATTCGGTCCACACCACTCGGTTGGCCAAAATGTCCCAATCCCAGACACCGACTTTGCCGGTTCGCATCGCGAGCCGCAGGCGCGCCTCGCTTTCACGCAGAGATTCCTCAACTCGTTTACGTTCGGTAATGTCGACGCAGGAGCCGACATAACCGATGAACTCGCCATTGTCGGTCACTCGCGGTGCACCACGATTCAAGACCCAGCGGTACTCACCGTCGGAGCGTCGCAGTCGGTATTCCATTTCGAGGCGCTCGCGGCGATGAAAGGATGTGCGATACGTTTCAAGACACCGCGGGCGATCTTCAGGGTAAATGCTCTCCATCCAGCCCGCGCCCAGCTCTTGTTCAAGTGTGCGACCAGTGAAATGGAGCCAGGGCTTATTGATATATGTGCATTGTTGATCGACATCCGATAACCAGAGTAGCACGGGCGCTGTATCGGCCATGCTGCGAAAACGCTCCTCGCTGTCCCGTAGCGCTGAATCTTTAGCCCGCAACCGGTCCGCAGCCGAGGAGAACGCAGCCCGAACGTCGTCGACCTCCGCAACTTCGGTGGCTCCATGAGCATTCACGCGCTCGCCGGTGGCCAGAGCCTGAGCGGAGTGCGCCAGCTCAGAAATAGGCCGAGCGATTCGTCTGCCGAAGACGCCAGCAAGCGTGATCGCTAAGATCGCAGTTGCCGCGACTCCGGCAACCATCAGCAGCACCGATTGACGCAGTGCGGCTTCAACGCCTTCCTTGGGAACGCCTGAAGCCAAGGTCCACCCTGCGAGCTTCGAGCGGCTATGCGCCGTATAGAACCATTGTCCCTCTAATCCTTGAGTTATCGATGAGCCTTCAGGCGCCTTGCGCGCTTCGACCGTCAGCCCCTCTGCGGGAAGTTGACCGATCCATCGTTCAGAATTTAGCGTGCGCGCGATGATGATGCCGTTTTGGTCCAGTAAAGTCAGTGTTGCATCGGTGGCAACTGGGTAGTTGGACAAAAAATGTAACCAGCTCGACGGATCAATGACGGCCATCAGTGTATAGGGGCGCCCGCTGCCTGTTTTGGCTGGAACTACAATTGTTGTCATGTAGTTTCCACCTACGCGTACCTGCGAAATAGGCGCTACAAATGGACGCCCTGATTTTACCACTGACGCAAGTGTGCTTTTGTCTATCAAGGTTTCCGGCAGCGGTTTGCCGAAGGGATATCGAACATTGATCACTTGCTTACCCGAGACCGGATCACTCAAGATAATATTTGCCCAAGTACTCTGCGTCGAGCGAGCGCGCATGATCTGTTCGTGGAAGCTAAGTAGATCATTGGATTGGAGATGTGGTGATTCGGCCAGCATCTGGAGCGAACGAGTGTTGCCATCGATCTCTCGATCCAGCGCGATGGTCATTCCTCGCACGCGGTCGACAAAGCGCTGCTCGAGAGCTTGACGTTGTTCACGCCAAAAGACCGCGGTCATCGCGGCCGAAAAGGCCAGGATTGGAAGGAGGGTGCCAAGTACAAGAAACAGGAGGTGCGAACGAATCTTCATAATGGCCGACGCTTGCTGATCATTCGCTTAGGTGCCGCTCGCAATCTGTAACATTATCCACCGCTGCACGAACAGCGGCCGCGTTGGCTCGCATTAAGTGGGACGGAAGCATGACTGGTGATCTTTGAACTATCTTGGGCTGCTCGTCCTTGGTTGATGATAACGTTCCGTGCCATAGTTAGCTCTTCTATTTTCGGGCTGTTTGAAAGCAAGCTGAATCCCCGCGACAGCGTATTTTAAATCCAGTTTCCAGAAGTTGTAAATAACCTGGCGCGCATTCCTAGCTGGCAATTTCTCCGAAAATACCTCATCCTTTTTCTACCCAAAATGAGACGAAAAAGGGTCGACGTTAGAGAGAGCCTCCGATCGTCATTTAAGGACGGGATCTTTGCCGCCTTCATGGCTGGCGTCACCGAACATTACGCAACCCCTCTGGCGCTTTTCTTAGGCGCCACGGTTCAACAGGTGGGCTTGATCAGCGCGCTGCCTCATCTGCTCGCATCCGTCTCGCAGTTCCTTGCAGTCCGCGTAATTCATTGGATTGGCGGCAGGCTTAAATTGCTGGTGCGTTTAGTATTATGTCAAGCTTCGTTGATCCTTGGCATCGCCATTTTACCCTGGCTCGACACCGGGCAACGTGTGGAGTTATTGACCGCTCTACTGATCCTGATCGCGGTATGCGGCGGCTTGGCCGGGCCGGCGTGGGGTAGCTTAATCACCGATTACATTCCCTCGAGTAAAAGAGGCCGATACTTTGGCTGGCGCAATCGGACGGTTGGCGCAGTGACCTTAGCCAGCATCATCATATCGGGCCTGGTCCTATATTCATTCGGTGAAATATCTTACAACGCCGGGTTTTGCCTCTTGTTCGGTTCGGCAGCACTGGCCCGCTTCGCGTCAGGTTATTTCATTAGCCGCATGGATGAGCCGCCGCATAGAAGCGATCCCGCAAGCGATTTTACGTTCTTGATGTTCATCGCTCGATTCAGGCAAAGCAACTTTTTGAAATTCGTGGTCTTCAGCGCCTGCCTGACGTTTGCGACTTACTTATCGGCGCCGTTTTTCGCCGTCTTCATGCTGCGCGATCTGCAATTTAGTTACTTGACCTATATGGGTCTCCAGGTCTGTTCCTCATTTGCTTCGCTGGTTGCGCTGCCGCTCTGGGGAAGGCATGCGGACCTCGTCGGTAACGTCCGAGTGCTGCGGCTGAGTTCGTTCCTCGCCGCGCTCATTCCCGCCTTTTGGCTCATTTCCCACGACCCTGCGTATCTGATGCTGGTTCAAATCTGGGGTGGGTTTGCCTGGAGCGGGGTTACACTAAGCGCCGCCAACTTTATCTACGACGCCGTGACGCCACAAAAACGCGTCCGTTGCATTGCGTACTTCAACGTTATCAATGGCGCCGCGCTTTTTTTTGGCTCCGCTCTCGGCGGTTTTCTTGGCTCCCAGCTGCCGCCACTGCTAGGTTACGGCTTGCTCAGCCTATTTGCTCTTTCGTGCTTCTGCAGGCTAGGTTTTTATCTGCTGCTCGCGCGTTCCTTTCGCGAGGTTAGACCGACGCAGAAGGCTTCCACCAGGGAACTTCTCTTCAGTGTCGTCGGCATTCGTCCCTTGATTGGCCGATCGCAGGAATAACATTGTTAAACGGCAAGCCATATGCTTAAGCGTGTGCTGAACGCTGGTTAATCTCTAGGGTTTGATGTCTTGGAGGAACCACTCCGAGGGGATTTCATGACCTAAGCCTTGCTCCTTTGCCGCCTTATATGCGCAGTAGCCCATGGCGGCAAATTGAACGCCGGTGCCGACGTTATTTAAAAAGAATGTGATCTGCTGGTCGTTGTTTCTGCCAATGACTTTCCCTGCGACGATGTCGCAAATTTCCGGGTAGCGGGACCAATCGCGCGGCTTTTCACGGCGCACACCCGGCATATCCTCGACGATGCCGGGCGGTTGGTAATGATAAATGCCGCCGAATTGTGTGTGGATGGCCACCACGTCGCATTTTTCCAAAGCGCCAATGTCTGTCTCGAATTCACGAATTGAGTTGTAGTGCATGCCGGGAGCGAGCCATTCGATTTTCACCACCGGTCGGGAGGAATTGGTCGCGCTGCATAGGATGTCGCACCCTTTGACGGCTTCTTCAGGGCTGTTAACCGGTTCGCCGGCAATGCCGGTTTCTTTGGACATTTGTTCAGTGAACGTTCTGCAGTGTTCGGGGTTGGGGCTAAAGACTCTTACTTTTTCAATCGGCAGTATGGCGCTCATATAACGGTAATGTGCGCGCGCCTGCCCGCCCGATCCGATTAATCCGAGGGTTTTAGAATCTTTGCGCGCCATGAATTTCATCGCCAGTGCGCTGGTGACGCCGACACGGGTCTGCTGAATAAAGCCGTCCGGCATGATTGCTAAAAGCTCGCCCGTTTCCGCGCTGAAGAGTTGCACTAGTCCGAGAAACAAACCTTTGCCGGCGAGTGGAATCTTTTCCAACCGAACAGTGTTGTTGATCGTTTGCTCCTGGACGATATCCGAGGTAACCCGCAAAGCCAGAACGCCATACTTGCCGACGCCGCCGTCCACCGATTTAAAACTGTAAGTCGAATTGGGCAGCGAGTGGGGCAAATATGAGTGGCAGGTGGGGCGGTTGACCGCGCGGCTGGCAGACTGTTCACGATAAGATTCTTCCATCACGGCAAGGCTTTCCTTAACCGTCAACGCTTTCTGAATGTCATCATTGCTGAGAATCAGGGTCACGCTTTTCCTCCGCGTCGTTATTTTTAACGTTATGACTTATCCGATCCAATTTGGGTTGTCCAATCACAGCCTTTTTAATGCTGACTTCGCTACCAGTACATTGGGTTTGATCCTTTGAAACCACATACGTTATCGTACTGCCATGTCGTTTAGGATTTCTGTTCAGGTAAAAACGCAAGCTCGGAAAGAAAACATCGTAAAAATCTCACAGCAGGAGTATCGAGTCTCAGTACATGCCGCGCCTGTGGCAGGAAAGGGCCAACCGAGAGGTTGTCGAACTGCTGGCGAGATATTTCTCCGTCCCTAAATCATCCGTGAGAGTTCTTCGCGGTCAATCTTCCCGAAAAAAGCTGGTCGAGATCGACTAACCTACTGTGAGTTTGCGCTCCGCGGAAAATCAGCTTATTGGAAGCATTAAACCTTTAAAGGACGAAAAGTGTCGAAAGCCGAAACTGCGCAAGTATTAAGCAATCCGTTAAGTCATTGGGGCCGATTGGCGGCTAACTCGAGCGCTCATCTCACCGAACATCTCTTCAACGGAGTTATTGCCGTCATCCTGCCGCTGATCACTGCCTCTCTGGGGCTAACCCTTGCCCAAGCCGGGATGTTGGCTTCAGCCCGCACCTTGATGGCTGGAGTGGCTAGCTTTCCGTCGGGCTTTTTGGCCGATCTAGCGAGTCGGCGCAATCTCCTGCTGGGAATTTGCATTGGCATGATCGGAATGGCGACTTTCGGCTTGAGCGCTGTGTCGAGTTTTCCCTTGTTGATGATCTTCATGGGGCTCGGTGGCTTGGGCGGGGGCGGTTTTCATCCGCAATCCTTAGCGATACTTTCCGCCCGCTATCGTGACAAGCGGGCATTCGCGCTCGGCGTTCACGACAGCAGCGCGAACTTGGGAGAGGTTCTTGGCCCGCTTAGCATAGGGCTGCTGCTCAATTTTTTTGATTGGCGCACCACACTGCAGATTTGGGCAATTCCAGGACTGGCGGTTGGGTTGCTGTATGCGCTCTTCGGTGCGGAAGGGGATGTCACAGTGGCGCGCGGCCGCGACTACCGTCGGGCGTTGTGGGAAGATGTGGTCAAGAACAAAACCGTATTCGCCCTCGTAGCTGTCTCGACTCTACGCGCCATGGGCCAAACCGCGCTGTCGGTGTTTTTGCCGCTCTATTTGTTGTTGCACTTAAAGCTCACGGCCGCAGCAGCCGGCGCCTATATGTCTATCCTATTTCTTTTCGCTGGTGCGGCGCCGGCATTGGTCGGTTGGCTTTCGGATCGTTTCGGCCATAAGCTTTTGATCGTTATTTTTTCGATGCTGAGCGTAGTCGCCATCACCGCAATTCCGTATCTCGCATCGGGGTTTGTCTTAGGATGCGGTCTTGCGGCTCTCGGAGCGCTCCTCTGGGCTTTGCGACCGGTAATAGTATCGGCGGCAATGGAAGCCGCACCGCAAAATCTGACCGGCAGTATCATCGCTTTTATCTATGGCGCGAATATGGGGGTATCGTTTCTCGCACCGATTCTCGCCGGGATCGTCGCCGATGCTTATGGCCTGCCTGCGGCGTTGATTTTTATCGCATTCTTCCCATTTTCGGCTTCTGTCCTCACCCTTGTTCTGCTCAGGCCCGCGCCTGTCGTTGATCCCTAAAACGATTTACAGAGATGACTCTCATTCTCAGTAATGACGAGATCGAGCAGCTGTTTACGCTCGAGGAATGCTTTAAAGTCTTGGAGCCGGCGCTACGCGATCTCGGTAATGGCAATGCGGTGAACATGCCGCGCCAAGATCTATTGGTCCCGGGGCCGCTAGACGGTAGTTACCACGGCTTGAAAACATCCTGCGCTTCCTTGCCGCAATCCGGTGTGACGACGATGCGGCTTACCTCCGATATTCTCACCTGGCCGGTTGTTGGAGATCGGCAGCGCCGCGTAAAGATTCCTTTGGCGATGGGCCGGAAGTATGTCGGTCTCGTGTTTGTCTTTAGCACGTCGACGGGAGAGCTTCTGGCCATCTTTCCCGACGGATTTATCCAGGCGATTCGGGTCGGGGTTACCAACGCGCTTTCCGCGAAATACATGGCCCGGTCCGATTGCTCGGTCCTGGGGGTTTATGGCTCTGGTTGGCAAGCGCGTCCGGCAGTGCTCGCAATGTGCAAGGTTTTGCCGCTCCGCGAAATTAGGATTTATAGCCCAACGCCAGCCAACCGTGAAAATTTTGCTGCTGAGATGCGGCGCATCATTGCTGCCGATATTATCGCCGTTTCGTCACCCGAAGATGCGGCTAAACACGCTGATGTCGTGGCTCTTACGACCAATGCTCTGGACCCTTTTTTTCCCGCATCTTGGCTCCGCGCAGGAATGCATATCACCACGGTACGGCCCAGCGAGATGACGCTTGAAGCTCTGTTGGGTTGCGATCTTATCGCTGTTTCGACGCGCCAAGCTGCACAACTCTTCACCTTACCCGGGCAGGAGAGCGCGATTCCGGAATTTGGCAAGGGCGATTACGGTCGCGCAGAGCTAGAAAAAACCGCCGCGGACTGGCGTGATAAACCGGAGCTTTCAGAAATAATTGCCGGTAAAGTCAAAGGCCGGGATAAAGACTCGGACGTAACTTGCATGCTCAATCATTTGGGACTTGGGCTTCAGTTCTCGGCCGCAGGGGCGAGAGTGTACGAGCTTGCGCGAGAGAAGGGCTTGGGAAGAGAGTTGCCAACGGAGTGGTTTTCCCAGGACGAGCACTCCTGAACGTCCAGACTGATGAAAAAGGCCCGTCTGCTTCGTTGCACTCGCCCGCCTCGCTGCAACGTACTTAGCCGTACGTCTTCGCTCGTCGATCTTCGCGCGCCTCGCATTTGGACCTTTTTGATCAGTCTGGAGGAGCACCAGAGGACTGTAGAAACCTCCTCAAGAACGAAGCTCTTTTTACTGCTAAGGGTTTGTCGATTTTATAAAATACTTGTTAGTGGTCGCTAAGAAGCCGGCCCAGAGAGGTTAAATGGTCCTGTATTCCCGCCATCCGCAGCGCTTGCCACAGGCCTGCTTGATTACTCGTTATCACCGGCAAGCCCGTATCGGTTTCGAGAGGTCCGATGGCTTCAAAGCTCCGGAGATTACCGCACGAAATCAGAATCCCATCGGCCTTCGGCGCTGAACGAACGACCTCTCGCGCCAGGCGGTAGGTTTCCTCGGGTGTCACTTTGCCCATGTCGATACTCTTCTTAAGGCCCATTCCGCGAATCGCCGCCACTTCGAAGCCGGACTTTTCCAAGACTTCGGCCAGTCGCGCATCGATGTCGGCCAGGTACGAGGTTGCAATTGCGGGGCGCTGAATTTTTAGTGCCCGGAGCGCCTCGACCACGGCGGTGAGCGATGTGGTCGCTTGGATGCCGGTGACAGCATGGATGCGGCGCCTTAATTCATGATCGTGCCCAAAGCCGCGGAAGAACGCGATGGCGGTACCGGCCTGTAAGATCACGTCGACTTCGGCGGAAGCCAACTCCAAGGCTGCGCGTTCAACCTGCTTAGCGGCTTCGTTGAGGCCGTCCACGGTGACGTCGTGAAGGAGTGTGCGCGTTTCGACGAGGCAGACGCCTTCGGGCATGGAGCGGCGCCATTCCTCAGCGCCCACGGTTTCAGGAGAAGGGGAGATGCGTCCGAGCTTTGCGCGCCAGCCGTACATGATTTTCTAAGGGACCAGGAGAATCTTGCCGGTTGATTTTCGTGACTCCAACTGCCGGTGCGCGCCCGCGGCTTGGGAAAGCCGGTAGATTTCTCCAATCGTAACTTTAAGCTTTCCTTGCGCAAGCCAGTTAAATAGATCGCCGGCGCGCCAAAGCACGTCGGCATGGCTGGCGACGTTGTGTGTCAGGCTCGGACGGGCTAACGTCAGCGATCCCTTAGCGTTTAGAATCGAAGTATCGAAGGGCGGCACCGGGCCGCTGGCTTGACCGAAAATGATCAGACTGCCCAATGGGGCGAGGCAGTCCAGGCTTTTTTCAAATGTCGCCTGGCCAACTGAATCATAGACGACATTAACGCCTTTGCCGTTGGTGAATTTTCTAATTTCGGCGGCGAAATCCTGTTCCGCGTAGTTGATCGTCCAATCGGCGCCGGCCGCTTGGGCGAGCTGCGCTTTCGCATCGGTCGAGACCGTCCCAAAGACCCGCGCGCCGCGCATCTTTGCCAGTTGCACTAACAACAACCCGGTGCCGCCGGCGGCGGCGTGGATGAGAACAGTGTCATTCGGTTTTACTGCATAAGTACTGTGCGTGAGATAATGAGCCGTCATGCCTTGCAGCATGATCGCTGCCGCGTCTTCAAATGCAATCGACTGCGGAATTTTGTAAAGATGCCAGGCAGGCAGCGCGTGCAGCTCGGCATATGAGCCATACCCATTGGATATGCCGTAGGCGACGCGATCACCGACTTTGACCTCGGTAACGTTCGCGCCTAAGTCGGCGACAGTGCCGGACGCCTCAGCGCCGGGAACATACGGGAGCGCACGGCCATGATGGCCGCCCCAGTAAAACCCTGAACGATAATAGATATCGAGATAGTTGACGCCCGCGGCAGCGACTCTGACCAAAACCTCGCCGGCTCTCGGTTGTGGCGCCGGAACTTCCTCGTAGCGGAGCACGTCCGGGCCGCCAAGCTCATGTACACGGACTGCTCTCATCAGTCAGTTAACACGCTGCTGAAAAGCCCCATATGCTTCGTTGGCCCAATCGCCGCGCGTCGACGTACTGAAGAGTAGGCCTTCGCTCGTCGACTTTTGACCGCCTCGCCTATGAGCTCTTTTGAGCAGCACGATAATCAGAGTCTTTCATGAGTGTCAGGCCTAATTGTCCAGCAGGGCGATGACCCGCGCGGGCGCCGATTCGGTTTTCCACTTTACCGGCAGAGCAACGACTTGAGCGCTGGAGCCGATCTGATCGAGATTGATCAGATTCTCGATTTGAAAAATCACTTTGGGAAGAATGGTCCGGTGCACGCGCATGGCGCTCTGGAGAATTTGATCGGCGCTTTGATAATCAGTTCCCTTTTCTTCCTGCGCAAAATCAAAACCGACAACCGCCGGCTTCCTCGCAACAATCCATTGAGCTGCCTCCTTATTTAGATACGGCGAATCGTTCCACCATTGAGGGTCCGTCGTATCGTGGCCTTTAGGCCAGTCGGTCCTAAGAAAAAGCATGCCGCCCTGAGGAATCTCAATACCTTCTTGCTTGAGCTTCTCCTCGGCTTGGCTTAAATCCTGGGGCGTGATAACTGCGCGGGCAATCCCCTTAGCGGTTAGATCCAGTATGATCGCCTGGCCGACCATCGGCTCGAGCGGAAGTTGCTCGATAGAAGGCTTGTCGCGAAAAAAATGATGCGGCGAGTCGATGTGGGTGCCAACGTGAACGGTCATCTGCACGACATTGGAAACAAACCCTTTGTCTTCCCATTTGATAATCGGTCTGAGCTTAAAATAGTTTTCATCGGGAGCAAACGGTGCTGAGTCGCACTCTTGTACGGTCATGCTGAGATCGACGATGCGCATGCTAGTTGATCCTTTCAAGCCAGGGTTGTTGTCATCTTTCTCTGTTCACTGGATCAAAGTCAACGGCGCGCGGGCCGCAACAATTTAAGCCATGGCGCCAGCACATCAACTTCTTCGATGGACAAGAGATCCTCGACAAACTTTTTGGCTCGTTTCTTTGGTATTTGCTCGCCGGCGCACTGGTGAAATTTCTCTTGAATTTCTTCTCGTGTCAGGGGTTTCTTCGGATGGCCTTTGGCCACGGTGGCGCGTTTTCGGTAAATTCTCCGGTTATTCAATTGAATCTCGATCTCAGCTGGGCAACCGAGATTGCCCAGCGACCGAAGCCTCGGATTTTGCACGAGCTCGATTCGCTTCATCACGGCGGTAATGTTTTGATTCAGAAGAGTCGCGTCTTTATATTGCTCGAGACCGGCTCTGCGATAGACCAGAGCCACAGCGGCGGAGAAGGATAGACTGAATTTTCCTTCAAGGGCAGTCTTTGGACGATTATACACCAGAGGCAAAGCCGCATCAGGACCGAGGCTGACACGAATTCTTTTGACATCGGTCGATCGCAAATCGTGTTCCTTGGCTACATCGATGATTGCGTCGAGTGCCGGATGTAGTACACCGGCGCAGGGATAGATTTTAATGGCGATCCCCGGGTTAACAAGAAAATACGGCGAGCCGAACTTGATCAGTTTACGTTCCACCATGCCATGACACGCCGCAGCGAAGTAACCCATCGGGTCGTCAAATACATCCGTAGAAGCGCTAAAGCCGGTTTGAGCCAAAGTGGCGGCAACGACACCGTTCTCGGCTGCATGCCCGGCATTCAACGATTTGGCCATCGTACCACGATGAGCTCGCAGTCCGGAGGCCAGGCTTGCGGCGATACCCACAGCCCAGCGCGTCCGGGTAAAATCCAATTTCAGCAGGTGTGCGCATGCGGCGGTAGCGCCGAAGGCGCCGATTGTCCCGGTGGGATGAAAGCCTTTAAGATAATGATCGGGGTGAATCGCATCGGCGAGCCGGCACGCTACTTCAACGCCGACAATATAGGCGGCCAACAATTCTAAACCCGTGGCCTTGATTTTTTCCGCTAAGGCAAGAGCAGCAGCTAGAACCGGTGTGGTTGGGTGGGTGAGTTGACCGTAGGGCCGCGAACGCAGAGTGGCCAACTGGGCATCATCATAGTCGAGCACGTGTCCACGAATGCCGTTGGCGAGCGCGGCATACTGCGCATTGACCTTCATGGCGGATCCAATAACGGTTGCTTCCGGTCTGGAGAAAAAATTTCGCAAATAACCGTCGATGCGCTGGCTCGCGCCTTCCGCCGCGCCGGCAAGCATTGTCGCAAAGCCGTCGAGCAGATGTTCTTTGGCCGCTTCTTTGATTGCTTTAGGAAGCTCTCTTGCGCTCAGGCTTGCGACAAACTCTGCCAGTTTGTCCGATGTCGATTCTGAACGCGGGCGCCTGAGCTTGATCGACACAGCGCTTGGTTGGACCCGATACGTGGAATGGCTAGCGCCGACGGCGGCTGGTTTTTTTTGCGGCAGGCTTGGCTTCGGCTTTTGCTACAACATCGCTCTCGGCAGTGGAAGACTGGAGCTTGGGATATATGTTGTCACGTAACCATTTCTCGTCCCACCACTCCAATGGCAGCACGGCGATGCCGTTTAAATAGACGCCGTAGTGCAGGTGATCGCCGACTGCCAAGCCGGTTTCACCGGTTTTGCCGAGAATTTGTGCCTTTTTGATTTGCTCACCCGGTTTGACGTCGATGGAGCTCAGGTGTGAATAAAGCGTCGCAAGCCCCAAGCCGTGATCGAGAATCACGGTGTTTCCGTAAATTCCTAAATCACCGATGAAACCCACAACACCGCTGTTGGCGGCTTCCACCGGATATCTCTTGGTGACCGACAGATCAAAGCCCAGGTGATACGCATGGTCGATGGTCTCGTTCTTATAAACGTACGTCCTGGCGTCGGCAAAGTTCGCTTCAACCTTGGAATTGGTTAGCTGGTTAAATGGGCCGCTCCAGAGCATCGAGCCTGCGGTTTTTTGGGTGACCGCTTTAATCTTGTCCTCGTTCTCTTTACGAATGTCGCGGTTCACCTTGACAAACAGTTCCTTGGCGCTGCCTTGCCGGGCACCCACATCATTGATCAACGGCGCGACTTTACCGTTAATGAACTCCTCTGAAACCGGAATCGTGCTCTTCCTGTACTTAACGCCCTTGAGTGTATAGCCAAGCGCCATCTGTCGGGCATTGCCGGCCTTGTCGGTGGCCACAAGAGTTGCTTTCTCGGTCTCCGGTGTGTCGTAAGGGTGAGCGAAGAAAGCCAGATAGATGCTGGGATCTTTTGTTTGCCCCTTGTATCCGGGAAAAAAATGATGACCAATCTTTACGCCGGTGCTGACCGTGTCTGCTGAGGGTTTATAAGCCACTAGTGCGGTGCCGCCAAAGTTGACGTAGGCGTCATCGGCAATCAGCTCGATGGTCGGCGGCGTGATATCAATCGTCAGGTTTTTTTGCAGCACGGTTTCGTTGCCCCGAAAAAAACTCCATAACGATCGATCACGGGCGCTAACGCGCAAAATCGCCGGCCCTTCCTTGAGGCCGGTTAGCTTCGAGGATAGCGCGATAGTAATCTTTTTCTGCATCAACGGCTGATCGTATTCTTCCGCAGCCAGAGAATGCTCTTTGCCGCCGGCGGTGAGAGAAGCGCTGACAGATTTTAAACCGGTGCCTTGCTCGCTGATATCAATTTCAAGATCGCCAAGCCCAAGGGTTTCCGCGTCAGGAGTGAGCTTGATCTGCGGGGATTTCCATTCAAAGCGCGGAATGAGAAAGTATCCACCCGCGATCAGACCTGCGACAAGTAAAACAACAAGAAGATTGCCGGGCAAGGCAGCGCGTCTGGGGGGGCGGCCGATTTCAAGAGCGCTCATTCAATAGACTTTTTAAGCAGTTTGGAAAGAGTTGTTCGCAACAAAATAAACGGCTGGCATGATCTTGTCAACGAAACTTTACGGTTTAAGACATAAAGTTGGTCGATTCGCTCTGAATCGGATGGAGCTTTGCGCTCAAATGTCAAGAACGGCTAGAGCATTCCTTTGTCGTTGAAACTGAAATATCGGTCTTGACCGATGACGACGTGGTCGAGGACGCGCACGCCCATGACATCGCCGACTTCCTTTAAGCGGCGCGTTATCTCGATGTCTTCAGGGCTTGGCGCCGGATCGCCGCTGGGGTGGTTGTGAACAAATATGACGGCAGCCGCTGATTCGCGGATGACCGGATTGTAGACCTCGCGTGGATGAACCAGTGATGCCGTTAGAGAGCCTTCAGAGATCTTCACGTCGCGGATTTTCTTGTTCTTGTTGTTTAATAAAACGACGTAGAAAAGTTCCCGCTTCTCTCTTTCCAGATCGTGGCGAAAATGACGGAAAACGTCTTCGGATGAGCGCAGCGATTGACCGGGCTCCCATCTCTGACCGCCGATGCGGCGTGCAAGCTCCAAGGAGGCTTTGATTTGGGCTATCTTTGCCGGCCCGATTCCCTTGACCTTACCCAACTCGCTGCCGGCTGCCTCGTCCATTCCCTTGAGACCGCCAAATCGGTCGAGCAGCAGCCGCGCGTGATCGATGGCGCTCTCACCGGTGCTGGCATTGCCGTTTCGTAGGATGATCGCCAAGAGCTCGGTATTGCTCAAAGCCTGCGGTCCTCTGGCTAGGAGCTTTTCTCTGGGACGATCCTCCGCGGGCCAATCTTTGATGGTTTGGTAAGGAGCCATGACACCTCGCCGCTGGATGTTGTTTGACCGGCAACGCAGCTCTAGCACAGCGCCCGAGTACTAGTCCAACACTCGTAACGCAAGCCCCTTCAAGTAATCTCCTTCCGGATGATGCAGGCTTACGGGGTGATCCATGGAATGGCCAAGCTTTCCTAGAATGGTGACTTTACGTCCGGCATCGACGGCGGCGCCGAAGACCACCTTCTGGAACAGGTCCGCGGTGAGATGCTGTGAACAGGAAAAGGTCAGAAGGATGCCGCCGGGATCTAAGTGCTTCAACGCGTGAAGGTTGAGAAATTTGTAAGCACCCGTGGCGGCGTTGATATCGCTACGCCGGGGCGCCAAAGAAGGAGGATCGAGAACAATCAGATCGAAGTTTAAGTCGGATTCTTTCAAGTATGTAAATGCATCGCCTTTAAGAAGCTCTCCTTCGGCGCTATCAAATCCGTTAAGAGCCAAATTTTGTTCAGCCAATTCGAGCGCTGGGCGCGAGGAATCAAGCGTGATAACGCTTTTTGCGCCGCCGTCAAAGCCGTACACCGAGAAAGCGCCGGTATAGGAGAAAGAATTCAATATTCTCCGATCCCGAGCGAGGGTTAAAAGAAAGGCGCGGTTGTCTCTCTGGTCGAGAAAAAAGCCCGTCTTCTGTCCTCCCTTCACATCAACGAGGAATTTTTTCCGGTTCTCCACAATCGAGACCGTCTCGGGTGGTGTTTCGCCGGCCAACCCGCCGACAGCCGGTTCGAGACCTTCTTCGGCACGCACTTTGCCCTCGCTTCGTTCAGAGATGCCTTTAACATCGACGAGATCGTTAAGCGCGTCGATGATATCAGCTTTGAACATTTCCATGCCGGCGGTGAAAAATTGGCAGACAAGAAAATCGTCATAACGATCGACGATCAAGCCCGGCAAAAAATCCCCCTCGCCGTTGATTAATCGGTACGCATTGGTTGTAGCGGAAAGATATCTCTCTCTGAGAGAAAGAGCCTGAGATAAGCGGCGTGAAAAGAACGCTCGATCGATGGATTCTTTTTTCCAAGTCACAACGCGCACCCGGATCTGCGACTTCACATTCGAAAGACCGCGGGCGATCCAGGTTTTCTGGCTGTCGAATATATCGGCTACACCGACATTTTCATCGTCGCCTTCAACTTTCTCGATGGCCCCCGAAAAGATCCACGGGTGCCCGCGGAGTATGGGAGCCTCTCGGCCTTTTTTTAAAAAGATCCGCTGCATGGGGTAAAAGATTCGAAATGGCTATCAGAATAAGGCGAGAAGTAGGAGAGCTATGATTGTTTCTGACCGGCGTTGCGCCAAGTAACAGTTGGTCTATGGCTGTTCGTCGCGAATAAAGACGCCGCTTTTTCCGCCGCTTTTTTCTACCAGGCGAATTTCGCTAATCGACATTTCGCGGTCGACGGCTTTGCACATGTCATAAATCGTCAGCCCAGCCACGCATACTGCCGTCATCGCCTCCATTTCGACGCCGGTCTTGCCGTCGACGCGGACCGCGGCTTCAATTTCGACACGAGCTGGGTTTTCCTGTGGGTTTAGGTTGATCTTCACCGAGGTGATGTTCAGCGGATGGCACATCGGGATTAATTCTGAAGTCTTTTTTGCGGCCATGATGCCAGCCACTCTGGCGACGGAAAAGACGTCTCCTTTTTCAATTTTGTCTTCCAGTATAAGGGCCAAAGTTTCCGGCCGCATTTTAATTGCTCCACGGGCAACAGCGATTCGTCGGCTTACCGCCTTGTCGCTGACATCGACCATTCTGGCGCGTCCCTGCTCGTCTAAGTGGCTTAACTTTCTCATGATCCGCTTGCTTTCTCCCCTTGGGCTTTTATGTTACAGAAACCGCATGGAGAAAAAAAGTCACTACCGTCTCATCATTCTCGGCTCCGGCGCCGCCGGTCTTACTGCCGCGATCTACGCCGCCCGCGCCAATCTCGAGCCGCTCGTTATTGAAGGGGTTCAACCCGGAGGCCAGCTCACTATCACGACCGATGTTGAAAACTACCCTGGGTTTCCGGATGGGATCATGGGCCCGGAGCTAATGGAAGCGTTCAAGAAACAAGCCGTGCGTTTCGGAACGGAGGTGATATTCGGCGAGGTCACCTCGGTCGATCTCAAACAACGGCCGTTCAAACTCGTCGCCGGTCGGGACGCGTTTACATGCGAGGCTTTGATCGTGGCCACCGGCGCGACCGCCAAATTGTTGGGACTAGAATCTGAAAGCAAACTGATGGGCCATGGCGTCTCGGCCTGCGCCACCTGCGATGGGTTCTTTTTTAAAGACAAGGACCTGGTAGTCGTTGGCGGCGGTGATACAGCGATGGAAGAGGCAACGTTTCTGACAAAGTTTGCGTCAAGCGTTAACGTCGTGCATCGACGCGACGCTCTGCGCGCGTCAAAAATTATGCAGGATCGCGCTAAAAAGAATTCGAAAATTTCATTTACCTGGGATAGCGCTGTTGATGAGATTTATGGCGACCCTAAAAACGGTGGCGTAAAGGGCGTTAGGCTTAAGAACCTCAAGACCGGTAAGTCGGAGGACCTCAAAGTTGACGGGGTATTTATCGCAATCGGCCACGAGCCCAACTCAAAGCTGTTTGTCGGGCAACTAGAACTAGATCCGCTCGGATATATCTTGACTCATGACGGCACTCAGACCAATATCCCTGGCGTGTTTGCGTGCGGCGATGTGCAGGATCATGTTTACCGCCAAGCCGTTACCGCCGCCGGCACCGGTTGTATGGCATCCATCGATGCGGAGAGATTTCTCGGCACACAAGAGAATTAACCGCATCAAGACCGAAAGATGAAGTAAACGGCACCTGACAAGCATAGGCCCGCCCATAAATAGTCGAGCTTGATCGGCTCGCGCATATAGAACACCGCAAACGGTACAAACACTGAAAGCGTGATTACTTCCTGAGTTATCTTTAATTGTGCGAGACTGAACTGAGTGTAGCCGATCCGGTTTGCCGGCACCTGTAGCAGGTATTCGAAGAGGGCTATCCCCCAACTGGCTATGGCGGCAATGTACCACTTTCGATCATTTAGATTATTTAGGTGGGCGTACCAAGCGAAAGTCATAAAGACGTTCGAGGCTGCGAGCAGCAATGTGGTTTTCACCAGGACCGACATACTTGAACATTATCAGCCCTCTACGGATTTTAGTCTAGCGAGCAGAAAGTCGCGACTGTGGATTTCTCTGCCAACTTTAAAACGAATTAAGTAAGGCTTCCCGGATGTCCCGGAAAAACTGGCGACTTTATCGATAAAATCACGCGCCGTTTTTACTTCGGACTGATTGGCTTGCCATTTGCGCCGCAGGAAGATAGCCGCGCTTTCGGAACTGTAACTAGAGCCATTACGGATAAAGGTCGCGTCTTTTAAGTTTCTCACATCTTGGATCAGTGCCTCTATTTTTTGAGTTTCACCGGCAGATGCAGATGCGGCATCGGCAAACTGAGTTCCGGCTAGCAGGAGCGGAACGAGAGCTAGGATCCCGAGGTAATTTCTGATCAAGCAAAAATAATCCATTCTGGTTGGACGTTTCGGAATGCGAAATATTGCTTGGATTGGGATAGCTATTTCGATAAAGGGAACTCTGCCGAGGGTCTCGTTGACAGGCAAGTTATAGCCCATGAAGCTGGCCGACGGCGAAAATGTTTCCATCTAGTGAATATCGTTCAAATGTTAGCAGAAAAAATCAATGACATCATCCGCGGCATGCCAGTCACCGATCTTTCCGAAAACAGCTTTTCCTCGGTTAGCCAAACCGTTTTGGACTCGCGATCAATTCATTGAATCCAGAGCCGCCAGGGACTCTACCGTAATTGGTCGGTTTAAGCTTCCGGGCGCTTCGAAGCCCGGTAGCTGAGCTCTGACTCGACGACTAAATAAATCGGCAGTGCCTCGTCAGGATATCTTAGGATGAGACGACCGGGCGAGATCGGCGCCGGGCTGTGGGACCTATGCGCCTATGCGCACAGGTTTAAACGCTCTTTGCCTGTTCAAATCTGCGCTCCACAACGTAGTCGGAGACCGTGCGGCATCGCAGCGGGTCTCCGGATGAACAATCAGATCATTTTGCCAACAGCGTTTTCATCTTGGCGATGATATCTGGCGGCTGGCTGGTCACTTCCTTCGCGAGTTTTTCTAGCTCCTTAGCGGAGGACGGGATCAAGTTCTAGTTTCTTCTTCGCCGCGTCGGTTTTGACGGCTTCGTCGTTTAAAGTTTTCGCAAGCGCCTCACGGATTGTCTTGATGTGTTCCGCCGGTGTGTTCGGCGGCATCACATAGGGACGGCCGAAATCGCCCGCGGCAAGCACCAGAGTTGCCAAATTTCGGTCCGCTAGTGCCTGTCATATAGTTGTTTGGGTTCCGGGAAAGCATTCAACGGCTGCTCCACAGCACGTTACACTCTGCAGTGCGTCCCGTGAGTCGTTGTCCCTTTAAACTTACCTGCCTTCAGGTTACCGAGAATCTGTCGCTTTTCGGCAACTCTATTTGCTATGTTTACGTAACGCCGAGGGCGGCTCTCGAAGATAGAAGAAGGGGGTTGTGAATCCTCACAAGAATCAGTTCTGTCGCGGCCAGTTCTGCAGGATTTTTTTTGCCGCATAATAGCCGGGTAGGCCCGAGATTCCGCCGCCGCGATGCGTCCCGGAGCCGCACAAGTAGAGATTGTCGATGGGCGTGCGGTATCCCGCCCAGCCCGGAACCGGGCGCATAAAAAAGATCTGATCGAGGGCCAGTTCCGCGTGGTCAAGGTGACCGCCGGTGACGCCGAATGTTTGTTCTAAATCCAGGGGCGTTAGCACCTGCCTGTGCAAGATGGAATTTTTAAATCCGGGCGCATAGCTTTCAATTATATCGGTCACACTGTCACCAAGCGCTTGGCGCTGATCATTCCAATTGCTTTCTTTGAGATGATAGGGCGCCGATTGCATCCACACAGACATAACGTGCTTTCCAGCCGGCGCCAGCGTTGGATCGACGAGGGACGGAATCGTTATTTCTAAAAAGGGGTGCTTGGAAAATCTGCCATATTTCGCATCGTCAGCGGCGCGCTCGAGATACTCAACGGTAGGGCCGATGTGAACGATGCCGCTTAGTTCTGCCCCCGAAGCTGCATTGGCCTTGGGCTTGAACTGAGGCAACGTATCCAATGCAAAATTGATTTTGGCGACGGTGCCGCGCGCGCGAATGTTTTTAACTTGCAGCAAGAAGTGCGGATCGAGATATGTCGGTTCCACCAGGTGGAGCAGAGTCCGCTTTGGATCGGCGTTGGAGATGATCACGCTTGCTGAAATATCATCGCCGTTCTTGAGAACCACGCCCTTGGCGGAGCCATTTTGGGTGATGATTTGAGCGACTTCGGCGCTCGGTGCGAATTTCCGCGCCATGCTGCCTAGCCGCCCGCGCCAATGCCTGCGGCAACTGATTGATGCCGCCGGAAACGAAGCCGGCGCTGCGAAAGACAGCGTGGGAGGATCGCGACAAATAATGCAGAAGCACGTAAGCGGTTCCCTGAGCCCGCGGACCAACAAAAGAATTCAGAATGGCGCTCCCGGCTATGGCTGCTTTTAGGGTTTCGTTTTCAAACCATTCGCCCAACAGGTCGGCAATGCTCATGGGCAGAATGCGCAGGAACTCATACATCTCCTTCTTGCCGAGACGATGAAATTTCACACCAACTCTAACCAGCTCCGAAATATTGAAACTGCCGGCGCTCGTGCCATCGGGTAGGGGGAGCCCGTTTAGCTCCTGCAGGAAACCGGCGAGCTTATTAATGAGCGAGCAGAATGAAGGAAATTTTTCGGCATCCGCGCGCGAAAACCGGGAGATTTCTTCGACGGTTTTGGCCGGATCTTGTGGAATCAGCAGCGAATTGCCGTCTAATTGCGGCGCGAAGACCAGTGGACCGAGAGAGAGAAGCTTTAGTCCATGTTTCTGAAGTTCAAGTTCGGCGCTGATCTCGCGGGAAAATGACCCGGCAATATGAGCGCCGGTAGAGCACTTGAAAGCTGGAAAGATTTCTTCGGTGGCGGCGACACCTCCGACAACCAATCGGCGCTCTAAAACCAATACCTTTTTACCTGATCTGGCTAGATAAGCCGCCGTAACCAGTCCGTTATGGCCGGCGCCGACGAGGATCGCGTCATAGTGCTGCACGGCGGTTTAGATGAAGCTCCTTTTTACATCCTTTAAGATCTCAAGTGCTGCCAACCGGCCCGATGCGGCCATCACTCCTCCACCCGGATGCGTACAGGCGCCGCACATGTAGAGATTCTTAATCGGCGTGCGGTATTTGCTCCAACCCGGTACCGGTCTTAGAAAGAAAAGTTGGTCGAGGGTTAGCTCGCCCTGAAAGATGTTTCCCTCGGTGAGGCCGAATTCCTCCTCGAGATCCCAGGGTGTGACGATTTGGCGATGCAAGATGATATTTTTTAGATTGGGAGCGTATTCGCTAATCGTGTCTATCACCGTATCGCCGAATTGCTCGCGCTTATCGGCCCAAGTCCCACTTTTTAAATGATAAGGGGCATACTGCACGAACACGGACATGACATGTTTACCCGGCGGCGCCATCGAAGGATCCAGAGTCGATGGAATAATGATGTCCATATAGGGACGTCGTGAGTAGTCGCCGTACTTAGCATCGTCGTAGGCGTGCTCGATGTATTCGATACTGGGGCTGATCGAGATCGCGCCCGACAGATGGGGTCCTTCACCAGGGAGGCTGGTGAAATTTGGCAGCGCATCAAGCGAGAGATTGACCTTTGCCGACGAGCCGCGAATTTTGAACTGGTTTATCTTGGTTAAAAACTCTGTCTCCAGATGACCGGAATCGATCATCTTCAAGAAAGTTCGTTTCGGATCCACGCTGGAGACAATTACCTTCGCTTGAATCTCCTCGCCTGTGCTGAGCGCTACGCCGACCGCTCGGCCGTTTTTAATTAGCACTTGATCGACCGGAGCCTGGGTTCTGATCTCTGCGCCATAGTGGCGCGCCGCCTCGGCGATCACACGGCTGATGGAACCAGTGCCGCCTCGGGCAAAACCCCAGGATCGAAACGCGCCGTCGAGCTCACCCATGTAGTGGTGCAGCAGCACGTAGGCTGTGCCCGGTGATCTTGGCCCCATGAAAGTACCGATGATGCCGCTGGCGGACATGGTGGCCTTGAGCACTTCGGTCTCAAACCACTCGTCAAGAAAATCGGCGGAGCTCATGGTCATGAGCTTTGCAAGGTCATAGATTAGTTTGTCACCGAGCCGGCGAAAATGATTGCCCAGCGATGCCAGTCCATAAAGCTCTTTGGGGTTCCACGAAGTCGGCTCAGGAGGAATCAGGCCAAGCATCGGTTTGATCGCCATGGCCATCTGCACCATGAGCTTGCCGTACTCTTCGTAGGCTTCCGCATCGATGGCGGAATGACGCGCGATCTCACGACGTGTCCTGGCATGATCGCCCCAGCGGGCTAGATAGTCGCCGTTGGGCATCGGCGTAAACGTGCTATCCAGAGGAATGATCTCGAGATCATATCTGGGCAGCTCGAGCTCCTGGATCACCTCCGGCCGCAATAGGCTTACTACGTAGGAGCAGACGGAATATTTGAAACCGGGATAGAGTTCTTCGGTAACCGCGGCTCCACCCAGGACATGGCGGCGCTCCAACACCAGCACTTTTTTTCCGGCTTTGGCAAGATAAGCGGCCGCAGCAAGACCGTTATGGCCGCCGCCAATGATAATCGCATCGTAAGTCGTCATTTTATTGATTTGCTTAAACGAACATATTTGGTAATTTCTCTACGAAGTCAACGAGCCGACTTAATTCACAGGCCTTGGAGACGGAGAGTAGGCGAAGAAGCATCGATTAGATTGGATTAACAACGCTCGAAGTTAAGCGCGATCGTATCAGCGACTATCCTTCTCGGCCGCAATTACCTGTCCCTACTTCCCATGCCCATTGGAACTCCTTTCCACTCACGTACGTCCGCGCTCTGCATCAGTCAGAATTGGCGCACCTGGTCGGGATACTTCGCGGCCAGCTCGTATGATGTGGTGCACGATTACGAATATCACGCGATACGAAACACCGCTGGGCTGATCGATATCTCACCGCTGTTCAAATACGAAGTCCGGGGCAAAGATGCATTGAAGCTGGTCAATCGGGTGATCACGCGAGACGTTGCCAAATGCGCCGTAGGGCAGGCCGTTTATGGTTGCTTGTGTGACGGCGAAGGAAAGGTCATCCAGGACGGCACGGTGTTTCGGTTGGGTGAGGATCAGTTTCGTTTTCACTTGGCCGACCCCGCTCTGCGTTGGCTGAAACTCAACGCCGGAGGGATGTCGGTTTCAATCGAGGAAGTATCGGAGCGGATAGCGGCGCTTGCGTTGCAGGGACCCAATGCCTTGAAAATTCTTACCCAGATTGTCGATGCCGATCTGGGTAAGTTGAAGTTCTTCCGCTTAAGGCCAGCCGATTTCGCCGGAGTTCCGGTCACCATTTCCCGCACCGGTTACACTGGTGACCTCGGATATGAAATATGGCTGCCTGCCGCTGATGCAGAGCGTGTATGGGACGTCCTCACCGATAAAGGCAAGCCCTACGGCCTCAAAGCAGCGGGAATGCTAGCGCTCGATGTCGCTCGGCTCGAAGCGGGTTTCATTTTGCTCGAAGTCGACTATGTCGGCGCGGAAAAGGCGCTCATTGAGTCGCAGAAATACTCTCCGTTCGAGATTGGTCTGGGCTGGACGGTGGATCTTGCCAAGAATTTTTTTGTCGGTAGCAAGCAGCTACATCATTCGGACGGCAAGGATGCGCCACGTCAGATTACCGGAGTAGAGGTCGATTGGCGCCATTACGAAGAGCTCTATCAGAAGGTGGGACTTCCGCCGCATGTCCCAGCAGCCGCTTGGAGAGGCGGCATTCCGCTTTACAAGGACGATCTTCAGGTCGGACAAGCGACCACAGGCGCGTGGTCGCCGAGTGTGAAAAAATACATCGCCTTGGCAACCATCAAGAGCGAACACGCAAAGCCCGGAACCATGCTCCAGATGGAAACGACGGTGGAGTACGAGCGAAAAAAAGTAAGAGTTTCTACAGTGAAGCCGCCTTTTTTTGACCCGCCGAGAAAGCGCATGCTCTTCTAAACTGGACGGCTTTAGATCGGAAGTTCCTAGATCTTTATCCGAGTAAGTTCCAATGTCGGGTATGTCAATGAAAAGATCTATGGGCGCAACGGAGAACGAGACACGATATTTGCCTGGCGACATGTACCAGGTAACGGCGTAAGAAGTCGCTGCATCTGAAGTGGCCCTACGTGCTACAGTTCGCGGCAGTATGATTTTGCGGGCTGCATAAATCCCGGCGGATAGCCGTCGCAATCGGAGCGGATTGACCAGTCACGTTTGAGCATTCACGAACTTATCCCTATCAATTGAAATCTATTAGGGCGAGATATGTCCGACTTGAATGATCCGAGAGTGTTCTTCGCCGCTGAACGCACTCTAATGGCGTGGACGCGTACGGCGGTTGCATTGATGGCCTTTGGGTTTGCCATTGAGCGCTTCGGGCTTTTTCTGCACATGTTCCTTTTAGCTCAAGGCGATCATGTGCGGCGAAACGGATCATTCTGGGTAGGTGCTTCTTTCATTCTCTTTGGCGTCGTGGTGGCCGTGCTTTCCGTGCTTCAGTACCGAAGCGTGCTAAAGACTCTCAAGCCGGTTGAAATTCCAGAGGGATACTGGGTCAATATAGGCGCATATACTAATGTGCTCCTAGCAGTGTTTGGGATCGCGATAATTGGCTATTTCATTCTTGCTCTGGACTAGCAACACTCTGGACTAGTAAGACATCGCCTCCTGGTTCGACCAAAGAGCCGCTTAAGGCGTCCGGTTCCTGTTAAGGAGGCAAATAGAACAGTGGAATTAACGTGTGAAGACCCGGTAGCGATTCATAGCCGCACGGGAATGCCGCGGCTGCGCAAATACTTCTTGCATTCTCCCACTGAGTATTCCCGGTAGTGAAAGATTGAGGCGGCTAACGCCGCGCTGGCATTTCCCTCGGCAAATCCCTGGTAAATGTGATCCAAGTTTCCTACGCCGCCCGAGGCGATCACGGGAATCGACAGACGGTCTGAAATCGCCCGGGTCAAGCCAAGATCGTAACCGGCTTTGGTGCCGTCGCGGTCCATGCTGGTAAGAAGAATCTCTCCTGCGCCGAATTTTTCCATCCGCTCGGCCCACTCACTGGCATCCAATCCTGTGGGGTTCCTTCCGCCGTGAGTGAAGACCTCCCAATGATCGTCAACCCGCTTGGCATCAATGGCAACGACGATGCACTGGCTGCCGAATACTTCCGCCGCCTCTCGAACAAATTCCGGACGATTGACTGCTCCCGTGTTGATCGAAACCTTATCGGCGCCGGCATGTAACAAATTGCGAATATCTTCCAAGGAGTTGATCCCACCGCCAACGGTGAGAGGCATGAAAACCTGTTCGGCAGTTCGCGCGACGACATCGAGGATGATTCTTCGCTGTTGGTGCGACGCCGTTATATCGAGAAAGCAAAGTTCATCTGCTCCTTCTTTGTCGTACTGACGGGCAATCTCAACCGGATCTCCGGCGTCGCGAAGTTCCAAAAAGTTCACGCCTTTGACAACTCTTCCTTCATTCACATCCAGACAGGGGATGATTCTTTTGGCCAGCATACTAGCCGACTCTAACCGGCAGGTAATGAAATCTCAACGCGTTAAAAAAATAGATGTTGAATAGCCGTGAGTCAGGACAATCCTATGTCTCAGCCCCCGGAGCGATTCCGCAGGCGACTGGAGACCTAAAGCTTTGGCCCGAGCCGACTGCGGATCGTGGCCTCCGACCTATACTGCCAATTAACTACTTATGTATTAATCACTGACCTACGGCATTCGCTAAAGTACAACTTTAGGCTTGACAGGGTTTGGTGAGTAAGTTAAAAGTCGCGGTCAGTAGTACTAACGATGTACCACAAAAACCAGGAGGCAAAAGGAGGTAAAATGAAGAAGACGTTTTTGGGCTTGGGAATGCTCTCTGCATTTCTTTTGGCTGTCCCCGCCCTTGCGCAAAATGTGGATCAAAAGATCCAAGCGCTTGAGCAAGAGCTGATGCAGTTAAAAGAGCAGCAGATCGAATTGAAGAAGGAGGCAACTGAAGCGGCAGCAGCGATGCCGACTTTTAGTTATCGCCCGGGTAACGGTCTCGATATCGAAGCCGCGGACAAGTCATGGTCTTTCCGTGCAACCGTTGGAAACTTATTTTCGGATGCTTTTCGAAGAAGGACGCAGTCATGTAGGGCGCACCAACGGCGAGATCATGGGCCGCCGTTTCCGGCCGGGGTTCTTCTTCTGCATCAACAACTGCTTGTGGGAGCTCGAGGCCACTATTGATATGGATGGTTTCGGCACGGGCAATGCGAAGAATGCCACCGGTGACGATGTCGGTTCCATATTGCAGCGTGGCGTTATTAATTTCCATCTCGAAAACCTGAATCCATTTTTGCCGACGGTGCAGCTGGGCATGGAGGTCCAGAACAGCATGAGCACCGCGCGCCAGGGGTCCAGCGCAATGGGCTCGCAGGCTGAATATGATTTGCATACGCGCAACAACGGTTTCAACACCGGCCGCACCGGCAATGGTATCTCACTCTTCTGGGACGACAGGTCACTGTCGGGCATCGGCATTCCCGGCCGGATCAGCCGTTTCAACCTTGGCATGGGCAATATCGGTGAGGGTGACGACGGCTTGAGCAGCTTTACCGATCGCAAGGACTTTAATGCTTACCTTAATATTCAGCCCTTCTCGCAACTTAAAAGCGTCTGGCTCCGCGGCCTGGCCTTTGAAATGGGCGCGTGGTTCTGTAACGCCGATAATAGGGCAATTGATAATGGCTGCGACCGCTACCGCATTCAGGATCATGGCGATGGCGGTCGCCAGGCATTGTTTGATACTGGCGCCGGCTCCATTGGCGATGGGCTTCATATCGGCCTAACCCCCGGCTTTATCTGGAACATCGGTCCCTATACGTTGCGCGCCATGGCGCATCGCCAGAGAAGTGAAGACCGGGGCGGAACGCGAGGACATAAGAAAGGTGACAGCTGGTTGATCGGTCATGATCTCTTTCTGTGGAGCCCCAAGGGTTTCCTGACAGGCTCTGCCAATACCGCGGGATCGATTCTAGTCGGCACCCACTTCGAGCGCGTTGACATGGAAGCGGGTTGTAATGGCAATACCGGGATCACCTGCGCCAGCGTCGTGGCTGCGGGCGGAAATGCGATGCTGAATCAATTTCACCGCAACAGGATCCTCCTGCGGGAAGTGGATCTGTGGTACTTTCTGGCGCCGCGCATGAGCATCGGTGTCAACTGGCTGTGGTACGATGCGTCGAACTTGCGTAACGGGGCCAACCAGGCCGCGCATAATCTCGGAGTTTGCAATACGCCGAATGTTACCCCTGCTACTGGTTGCAGAAACGGTAAAGGCGGCGACTGGCAGACACTGTTCCTAAACTGGCGCTACACGTTCTAGGACGTGTAACCGCTCGCAACGAAAAAGGGGAGTCAGAAATGACTCCCCTTTTTTGTGTCTCAAAATGATGCCGGCGGCACATTTGCTAATTATTTCAAACAGCTGGTAATCTCGCTGCTGTTGTCCATGGTATCAAGCGCGTCCGACGGGTACCGCCTGCAGTTCATCGACAGAGGCAAAAGAGATCAACAAATTTATCAAAACATTCGCGATGAAATTTTGGACAACAATCCCGACGTCGATCCCATTCCCTTCTTCATCGAGCCGCTAGACGCGATTGAGATCGGTGCCTGGGCCGGCCAAGGCCCTGGGCATCCTAACTGTTGCGAAAAAAAGCCTCCATTTTGAGCTGCCTGTCTATACGCTTTTTCGAACCGAGAAGAGCCCTGGCTTATAGGCGAAGATCCTGAGTAAACTTTTAAAGCAGATCGCAAGAAGCCGAGACTTCGGTGCCGCGTCAAACTGTCGAACTAACATTCATCGCCCATCCCCATCGTCGTCTGGTTTAAACGTAAGCCAGCTCACATTTCCGCCCGTAGCCTAGGCCCGGCGCTTGCCGCGCTCGGACGTCGCGAAAATTCCTTAGAGTTTACCTTAATCGCTTGACAAGGCATCACATCGTAAAGTATACGACTAATGGTTTACTCATTCGACTTTAGTCTGACAAACGGGAGGATAGAAAGATGAAAAGTGTGTTTCCGGTAACTGGAGTCACCGCCTGGGCTATGCTGTTAGCTCTGGCATCGTGCTCAACTCAAGAAGAGCGGGTAGCCAAACCAACGACAACGCCCCGTTCCACCTACAGCCAAAGCTGCAGCAGCTAAGACGGATAACGGAACCAAAAACGAGGCAAAGGCTGAGGCTAAAGTTAAGGCCGAAAAAGCTAAAGGAGATATTGGCCTCATCGATACCGAGAAGAACTATCTGATTCTCGTGACCAAAGAAGGCAAGCTGGTCACGTTGGATTTCGATCAAAAAACCAAAGTGACGGAAGTGACTCCAACCCCCGCTAAGATCGCGGATGTAGGTCTCGGCTCGTCAGCGACGGTCACATATACAAAACAGAAAGACAAGAATATCGCCACCGGGGTCGAATTCAAAGCCGCCAAAGGTGGCGATTAATCATCGTGTGAACGAGCGAAGGAGGAGGATTTTATGAGACTTGGATCGAAGAGCATGTTTGGTTTGGGAATTTTCATAGTGTTAATTGTCGCGTTTCCCATAGCGGCCCAGGAAAAGAATGCAGAAAAGGGCAAGACAGAAAAAGCTAAGGCCGAAAAGGTTGCGGGCGATATCGGGCTATTGGATACCGAGAAGAACTATATGATTGTCGTTACCAAAGACGGCAAGTTGGTGACAGTGGACTTCAACGAAAAGACCAAGGTTACACAGCTGGTGCCGAAGCCTGCGAAGATGGCGGATGTCGGCCTAGGTTCGGCGGCTTCGGTCCAATACACCAAGAAAGGTGACAAAAACTATCTCAGTGGCATTGAGTACGTAGTTAAGAAGGGTGGGGATTAAGTACCGAGAAAGATTGGCTGGTTTCTCCCTTGAATAAGTTCTTGCGCAAGTCCAAGTGAGTCACGAGTTCGCGCCCGTTTATTTAATTGTCTGACAATGTTTCGATTGACCCTTCGATAGATTTTTTTGTTTCAACCAGGGGGATTGCGAACATAACCGTAGTCCCTAAACCGGGGGATGACTTTATGCTTAGTTGTCCCCCGATCTTTTTTATTCTGTCTCCCATGCCCGACAAACCCAGTCGGCTGCGGTTTTTCTGGTTGTCTTGATCAAATCCCACACCGTTGTCCTTCAGCGAAGCCTCGAGCAGGTCTGGCCCCTGGCTGATTTGAATCTCAACCCGAGAAGCATGCGAGTGTTTGGTCACGTTGGTCAATGCTTCCCTTAGAGCGTAATAGACCTCGCGCTCGATGTGATGCGGCAGACTCGGGTCCTCTGGTTTACTCTCGAGGATGACTTCCAATCCCAAGCTTTGTTGGAGGAATTTCAGTTCGTCTCGAAGCTTTTCTATCAGCGTTCCCGGGGTTAACGGCTGGGTCTCTTTGCCGGCCAGAAAATTCCTGATTTCCGTCATTGAGTCTCTGGTGAAATTTTCGATGTCTTCGATTTCCCGGCGCAACTCTTTTTGAGAGTCGATAAGCCGGCTGCGGCAGCTTTCAAGTCTGAGGATAATCGTCGCTAGAGATTGCAGAATGCCATCGTGGAGTTCGTATGTGATTCTGCGCCTCTCCTGAATCGCCGCAGCCTTGATGGCTGTGTCGGAGAGCGCGAGCAGCCTTCGGTTCTGCCTCTTCTCAAATTCGCTGACAAAACCAAAGATATAGGCTAGAACGATGAGATAGAGGCTGCGCACGAGCAAGGTGTCGATGCCCATCGGCGTCTCAAAGCTTTCCGCAGCCATACTAAAGCGGATCAAACCATAGAGAGTAACCCCGACCAAGGCGACGAAGACGCTTCCTTTGGTTCCCCAGCGTAGGCTTGCAGAGAGGATCGGGAACGCGAAATAGAAAAAGAATGGCGTTCGGGTACCACCGGTGGAAAACACGATCAAAAAAATCCATACCGAATCAAAGCAAGCGGTAATGATCCCAATCTTCTTGGAGGCTACCTTTTGCCGCCGAACTAACTCTAAAACAAATAGGCTATAGGCTAAGAAGGACCACAGGGAAAAAACTGAAAGTGTCGGAAAGCGCGCCGTGCGCGAAGGGTTAAGCTGTATGACGACTACGGCAACGATGGCGAAAGCCACCCGGAGCCAAGCCAAGAGTTTCTCTCGTTGTAAGAGCCATCCTTCCTCGGGAGTAATGGTATCCCCTGTGGAGGGCGTGGCACGAGACATTGTTTTGAAGTTCGAGATCGTTTAACGGCCTCGACCGCTTCTACTCCAATTCCCTGTATTAGTGTCACCTGACTGGCCCATCAGCATCAGAGCAGCCTTGAAGCGGTTATTAACTTTCAACTTATCGAAGATATTGGTCAGGTGAGTCTTCACCGTCTTCTCACTAATAAAAATTTTCTTGCCGATCTCCTCATTAGTAAGACCTTCGGCCACTAACCGGAGTATTTCCATTTCTCGTTTAGTAAGACTTCTAATACTCTCATCGAACTGAGTCGGCGCTTCACGGGCAAGTGACTGGCCCTGAGCAATCTCCTCGAAAGTTTCCCATGACGGTATCTCCTTATCGGTCCAAGAAGCGCCTTGGTGCACCGCCTTGATTGCTTGAAGCAAGCTAGTGGAGGGCACGCCCTTTGGAACGAAACCTTTGGCGCCGCCTTTCGCCGCATTCAAAACACTTTCCTCGTCCGAGAAGGCGGTCAAAATGATTACCCGCGTTGACGGGTATTTAGCGCCGACTTCCAGCAAATTTTGAACAACATCGCCCTTGGGCATCTTCAGATCCAGGAGCAAGATATCCGGCTTTGTCCGCTCGACGACTTTGATCACATCGTCACCGTTGGCTGCCTCGCCAACGACAAGGATGTCCTTCTCGAGCGAAAGGATCCGTCTGAGTCCATCTCTGAAAAGCGCGTGGTCATCAGCAATCACAACTTTGATCGGCATCATTGCACTCGCTCCTTAGGGAACATTTGCCTACGCCAAGCGAAAATACACGAAATAAACTAACATGCCAACGTGGTAATCCCACCCGTGTCGTCCTAAGACTATAGTTTGAATTTATCGCCAGCAAGCCGGATCGGCGCGATTAAAACCATACCTATTTCGTATTGAGATGAATCAACGCTCACGATAATTATCGAATCTATTTTTACCGTAAATATGTTCTAGGGAGGCAACAATGAAGGATTTGTTTTCGATCAGTAGTGCTGCGGCGGCGGTTGCGGTAGCTTTTGCTATCTCTTCTTGTTCAACACAAGACGACATGGCTTCCAAGCCCGCGGCGGCACCTGCGGCGCCGCCGGCAAAAGCTGAGTCCAAGGCGAAAGCTGAAACTACTACGGCAAAGGGCGAAGCCAAAGGCGACGATAAGAGTGAAGCCAAGGCGAAGGCAGAGAAGGCGAGAGGCGATATCGGATTACTCGATACCGAGAAAAATTATCTGATCCTAGTAACTAAAGAAGGTAAGCTGATCACGCTGGATTACGATGCCAAGACGAAAGCGACTCAAATCGATCCTACTCCGAGCAAGATAGCGGATATCGGACTCGGCTCTTCAGCAACAGTTGAATATACCAAGCAGGGCGATAAAAATCTCGCCAAAAGCGTGGAATTCACCCCAGCCAAGGGTGGGGATTGAGCCACTGCAACTCTTACGGTCTGTGTAATATATGATTGGAAAGGATCGATTTTATGAAGACACAAAGCGCAGTGCGGGCTCTAAGTATTCTGTGCGCACTCTCATTGGCCTCGCCAATTTTGGCGCAGGAAGGTGAGAAGAAGGCAGAAGGCGCAAAGAAAGCCGAAGGTGAAAAGGCTGAGAAAGCCAAAGCGGAAAAAGTTTCCGGCGATATAGGCTTATTGGATACTGAAAAGAACTATATGATCGTGGTCACCAAGGAAGGCAAGTTGGTCACAGTTGATTTCGATCAGAAGACCAAAGTTACCGAACTTAAGGCTAAGGATGCAAAGATGGCCGATATCGGTTTAGGGTCATCGGCAACGGTGCAATATACGAAAAAAGGCGAAAAAAATTACGTTAGCGGGATCGAGTTTACCCCTGCAAAGGGCGGCGATTGATCGTCAAACCTTGACGTAAAAAGAGGGCATGGTTCCAAACCATGCCCTCTTTTTTTGGCTTTTGAATCGACGCTGTCAGGGTTTGAGCCGGAGCGGGTCTGTCAGCTAAGAGCCTTCTTCTTCGAAGTCAGTCAGAACAAGTTTTCGGTAGCCTCGCTCTTCCTCAAGCGTTTTCTGACGTTTGCTTTCCTTCTCGTTCTCTTCCTGACACCTCACGCAAAGTCTTGTAAAGGGCAGCACTTTCAAGCGTCCTAGTTGGATCTCGCCTTCGCAACTCTCGCAGATGCCGTAGCTTTTGTCTTTGATGCGCTCGAGGGCTTCGTCAATCGCGTGCAGTTTCTCCCGTTCTCGATCATTGAGAATAAAATTGATTTCCCGATCCCGTTCATCGCTAGCTAGATCATAGGTGTCGCGACCCTCATCCTTAACAGCTTCGGTCTCGCCTTTGACCCGAACCTGCATTTCTCTATGAAGCTGCTTCTTCATTTCCAGCAAAGTTTCCGCCGCGCTTTTGAGGAAATCTTTTCTGGCTTTTGCGTCTTTGAGACTTTCCGATTTAGACATGTTGTATTTCACCAATTAAGTCATACTCAAGAGCTTCGGTTATCTTTACGTCGGCAAAATCGCCGGTTTCAAGGGAAGCTGGGTTTTGCAAGTATACAGCGCCGTCGACCTCCGGCGCATGACCTTGTGTGCGTCCGATCAACTGCCCGGTTTCGTCGATGCCATCGATGATAACCCGCTGAATAGACCCAATCAAGGCCTCATTCTTGTTTCGCGAGATGCTTGCTTGCAGATCCATCACCTCTTGCCAGCGTCGTTCTTTCTCTTCTTCGTCGACCTGATCGGCAAGACTTGCTGCGGCGGTGCCTTCTTCGATTGAATACTTGAAGACGCCGAGACGTTCGAATCTGGTCCTTTCAACGAAATCGAGCAGCGCTTGAAAATCCTCTTCGGTTTCTCCGGGAAACCCGACAATCAGCGAGCTTCGAAGGGTCAAACCAGAAATGGATTCACGCAGCTTTTCTACGGTAGCCTGTACAGCACTGCCGCTTTTGCCTCGGCGCATGCTCTTCAAGATACCGGCGCTGACATGCTGGAAAGGGATATCGATGTACTTGCAAATTTTTTCGCTCGTATCGATCAGATCAAGCAGCGGCGAGTCAAGAAAATTGGGATAAGCATAGAGTAGCCGTATCCATACGAGATCGGGCACATGAACCAGCTCTTTTAACAGACCGTAGAGAGTCGTCCCGTCTTTGCGATCTCTGCCGTACGCGGTGAGATCCTGGGCGATAAGATTAATCTCCTTGACACCGCTTTGGGCCAGCATAGTGGCTTCTTTGACCACGGATTCAATGCTGCGGCTACGATGTGGGCCGCGCAACTTAGGAATGATACAGAAGGCGCACTTGTGGTCGCATCCTTCAGAGACCTTTACAAACGCAGTGTAAGACGGAGTATGGCGAAGCCGGGGTGTTACATGGTCGTATAGGTACTCGGGAATGCCGACGTAGTGTCTGCGGCTTTGATTTCGTTCATGTTCTCTAAGAATATCGACTATACGCGGAATTTCCCCTGTGCCTATAAATAAATCGACCTCAGGCAATTCGGTTGCTAACTCTTGCGGGTACCGTTGCGACAGACACCCCGCAACCACAAGCCTGCGCAGCGCTCCTTCTTGCTTGAGTCGGGAAATCTCGACGATTGTGTCTATCGACTCCGCTTTAGCGGCATCGATAAAGCCGCATGTATTGATCAACACGACATCCGCCTCGGCCGGTTCCTGAACCATTTCATAATGATCCTGGACGAGTAGTCCGGACATCACTTCCGAATCGACGAGATTGCGGGCGCATCCTAAGCTGATCATGCTAAACTTCTGCTTTGGTTGCTTCACTGGCCCAACTCCACTATGTCGACCCCCTCGGGAATATCTATTCGAAACAGCGAATCCTTAAGCCCAAGGCCTTTCTTCATATTGGAAAAACGCAAGCTTGTCAGATTGTTGGCCGCGTCACGAATGCTTACCCAGACGATATCGGCTGAGCTACGACTGACTCCTAGAAGGATTTCGCTGAATCCTCCAGCTTCGCCCTTGGGTTCTAGACGGAGAATGTATTCGTCCTTTTCAGTTGCCTTGAGCACGGCATTAAAATCCTTTTTCAAGTTGCCCAGCCCAAGTAGAAAAGACAGCGGAATATCCGAGCGAAAGGCGTTTTTCAACGGACTCTTAATCACCTGGTTCTGTTCAGGTTGTAGAAAATAGAGGTGGCTTCCATCTGTCAGTACGATCTGCCCCTTGGGTTCGTCATAGCGCCACAGCATTTTGCCCGGGCGTTTGAACGACAACTTCCCCCACGCTTTCAAGCTGCGGTTAAGAGTTTTGACTTCGGTTTCCTGCTGAAAATCAGCGATGAAATCGATGGTAGCGTCATAGTTCTTCTGCAGCGCGTCGACGACCTGCTCGGCGCTTTTCGGCTCCGCCGCGGTAATCCAATTCTGCGCAGTCAAGCACAAGGCAATCACCAGAGCCCCAAGCAGTCGTTTAAGCTTCAAGTTTTCTCGCATACACTTCTCTCGGCTTGGCGCCGTCTGCCGGGCCAATAACGCCATCGCGTTCCATCTGCTCAATCATCCGCGCAGCCCGGTTGTATCCTACCCGCAATCTCCGTTGAATCATAGAGATCGAAGCTTGCTGAGTGTCGGTGACAATCGCCACCGCCTGATCATACATTTCATCGTACTCTTCGTCGGCGCCGGCGTTCTCGATATCCTTTTTGACGTCAAAAACATCGGGTCGGTACTGTGGTCGTCCCTGCTGCTTAATAAACTTCATCACCTTGCGCACTTCTTGATCCGATACGAAGGCTCCATGGATGCGCGTCAGTCGTGCCGTGCCCGGCGGTAAGAACAACAAGTCGCCGTTGCCTAAAAGCTTCTCGCCGCCCATCGAGTCCAGTATTGTGCGCGAATCGATTCGCGAGGTCACCTGAAATGAGATACGCGCCGGAAAATTCGCTTTGATCAAACCGGTGATGACATCCACAGAAGGGCGCTGAGTGGCAAGGATCAGGTGAATACCCGCGGCTCGTGCCTTTTGCGCAAGTCGGGTGATGTATTCTTCAATATCGCGTCCAACCGTCATCATCAGATCGGCCAATTCATCGATGATAATAACGATCCGCGGCAAACGCTCATGCACCAGCGGCGCTTCCTTTGCCAGGCTCCCACCCGGTGCATTCGGATCTTCGTCCGCTTGCGCTTCCGTCAGCTCAATAACGGGTTTCTTTACGGCGCCTTCTTTTTCCAGTGTTCGATTGTAATTGTCGATATTGCGCGCGCCTTTGTCTCTCATGAGCCGATAACGTCGATCCATCTCGTCCATGGCCCAGAAAAGCGCGGCGGCGGCTTTTTTTGGATCCGTCACCACAGGCACAAGAAGGTGGGGAATTTCTTCGTAAACAGTCAGCTCCAGCATTTTCGGATCCACCATGATGAATCGCACGTCTTGCGGCGTCGCTTTAAAGAGAATGCTCAGGATCATGGCGTTGATCGACACCGACTTGCCGGTTCCTGTGGCGCCAGCAACCAGCAGATGAGGCATGCGCCCCAGATCAGTGGCAAACGGTATCCCGCCAATATCCTTTCCTAGAGCTAAGGTGATTTTTGAATCGACGGAATGATAGCTATCGCTCTCGATGATTTCTCTCAAATAAACCGTTTCGCGCCGGGGATTAGGGATTTCTATTCCAACCACCGATTCTCCCGGAATCGGCGCGAGAATACGCACGCTGACAGCGCGCAGCGCCATTGCGAGATCGTCAGCCAGCATGACGATGCGGCGTACCTTTACGCCGTCGGCCGGCTTAAACTCATACATGGTGATGACCGGGCCGGGACGGACCGCGACCACTTCGCCGTCGACGCCGAAATCAGCCAGTTTTTTTTGCAGGATGAGAGAGTTGGCGTGCAGGCCGTTGGTGTCGACTTTGATTAACTGATTGGGATCGGGTGGGTCTAAGAGGTCGAGAGGCGGCAAGCGGTACCCTTCTCCAACTACCGGGAGTTTAAACTGCTCTTGCGGGGCAATCGGCTTTTTGACGACTTTCTTGATCAATTCCTCTTTAGGGTCAGTCTTTACAACGATGGGCGGCGGCACATAGTCGCGCCGTTCGTTCTTGATGTTTTCCCCCCTGGTTTTGTCTTTCTGCTGTTTGAGCTTGGTCAAACTCAAGCCGATCTTCGGTATGATAGTTTTCCTGAACTGGAGCAGTCGTTTGCCGCTGCGATCAAGAAGATCCGCCAGCGATATCTGCGAAACTGTCATGATTGCCAGAAGCGCCGTCGTCAGGATAATCAACGTTGCGCTGATGCGTCCGAACAACGGCACCAGAATGCTTTCCGTAAGAAAGCCTCCGATGATGCCACCGGAGTCTCGCGCGTCTTCAGAATCGATCCATAGACTCAAAAGAACTGCTATGCCGAGGAGAAGCACTGCGTAGCCGGTTGCCTTGGTAGCGCGAAGTCCTTTGAAACCGGGGAGAAATAAGTGATAGGCAGCGAGGCCGAGGAAAATCGGCAGTAAGTAGGCAGATAGGCCGAGGCCCTGCAACAGGAGATCGGCTAAAAAAGCGCCGACAAAGCCTCCCCAGTTACGAGCGATCAAACCAGAAGGCGTATTGAGCGAACGGTCATTTGGACTATACGAGACTAAGCTAATAATGATCAGAAGAGCGGTGAGGCTAATGACCACACCCCAGACTTCCCGGTTGAGCCGGCCTTTTTCCATGGCAGTAAAGCGAACCTTAAGTTTCAACTATATACGGCAAAACTACAGGTCGCCGTTCTAGTTTCTTGCGGAAATGACGACGCAGCGCAATGCGAATCTCTTCCTGCAACTCGGCTCGATCAGCGCGCGTTTCCCGGTTCATACCGCTAAAGGTTTCCAAGACGACCTTTCGAGCCTGTTCGAAAATCTCTTCGCCTTCTTCATCACGAACGAATCCGCGAGAAATCAAATCCGGTCCGGCGACGATTTCGCCGGATTGCTGGTGGATTGCCAGTACCGCGAGCACCATTCCGTCTTCTGATAAATGGCGCCGATCGCGAATCACAATCGGCCCGACATCGCCGATACCTTTGCCATCGACGAACACTTTGCCCACTTGGACGGGAGTTGTCTTATGGGCGCCCTGGGCGGTTAGTTCTAAGACGTCGCCGTCTTCGAGAATAAAACAGTTACTCTCCGGGACCCCAACGTCTTGAGCCAACCGCTGATGGCGCACCAAGTGGCGGTACTCGCCGTGAATCGGCACGAAAAAGCGCGGACGAGTCAGCTGCAGCATTATCTTCAATTCTTCTTGGCTGGCATGCCCCGAGACGTGAATCTCGGAAACCTTTTCATAGTGAACGTCTGCACCTCGGCGGTAGAGATGATTGATCAAGTTCGAAATGATCTTCTCGTTGCCTGGGATAAACTTCGAAGAGAGAATAACGTTATCGCCGGGTTGAATTTTGATTGTCTTGTGGTCGTTGAGAGCTACCCGGTGCAAGACCGATAGCGGCTCACCCTGGCTGCCGGTGGTCAGAAACGTGAGGCGATCGGGGGCAAGATCTTGCCAACGATCATTTTCCGTCATGAAGCTTCTTGGAAGCCGGAGATAGCCGAGGTCGGCTGCGACCTGGCTGTTGCGCACCATGCTGCGACCGCTGAGCACGACTCTGCGATCGCACCGCTCGGAGATTTCCAGCACTTGTTGGATCCTTGGAATGCTCGAAGCAAACGTCGAAACCAGCACCCTGCCGCTTGATTGCTGAAAAATCTGTTCCAGGTTCGTTCCAACTTCGCGTTCAGACCCGGTGTGGCCACGCCGTTCAACGTTGGTTGAGTCGGACAAGAGCAGAAGAACGCCTTTTTCTCCATAGGCGGCGAATCTTTGAAAATCGAACATCTCGCCTTCCATTGGTGTGTTATCGATCTTGAAGTCACCGGTATGGATGATCGTACCGACGGGCGTCTGTATTGCCAAGGCCAGGCAGTCCATCAGGCTATGCGTGACACGAATCCCCTCGAGCTTGAAAGGGCCTAAGTCCCACAGTTTGCCGGCGGTGATCTCGCGAACATCGGCGACATCTTCCAGACCGTGTTCTCTGACTCGATTGCTGAGCAGACCCAGCGTCAAACGGGTGGCGTAGATCGGCACCGAGAGGCGCTCGAGAACATAGGGAACCGCCCCCATATGGTCTTCATGCGCATGGGTCAAAACAATCGCTTTGAGCTTGTGCTTGTTTTCCAGAAGATAGCTGATATCGGGGATGACCAGGTCGATGCCGAGCAAATCCGCGCCGGGAAACATCAGGCCGCAGTCAATGGCTATGGCCGCTTCGCCGTATTCGACCAGCATCATGTTGAGGCCAAACTCACCGAGACCGCCTAAAGGTATTATTCTTACGGATTCCATGCTGCTTTAAATGCTCCGTTTCTCCAACTGACGATTAGTAGTGATGATGCTATGGCCTGAGTTTGCTGCGACCGAGGCCGAATCCACAGGCTCGCTTCGCAGATGCTTTTCAATTGCTTGTCGTACCTGGTTCGAGAGATGGCGGAGCGTGCCCGGGCCAAAACCATCGACCGCAATCGGTTCATTAATGATGACCTCAACGATTCCGCCCCTCAACCGCCATGCACCGGCTGGCAGGATCTGCCGGCTGCCGTTGATGGTCACTGGAACAATCGGTCGGTTTGCCTGGGCGGCAAGTAAAAATCCACCCTTCTTAAACCGCAGCAGTTTTCCGTCTCGGCTGCGCGTCCCTTCCGGAAATACAACAATCGAAATACCGGCTGCCATCCGCTCTTTCGCGCGTTTTAAGCTTTTGACAGCAGTGAGAGGGTCCGCTCGATCGATTATAATATGCCTGGAAGCCCACATCGCCCAGCCGAAAAACGGAATCCAAAGAAGCTCTCTTTTAGCGATCCAGCGCAACTGAAAACTTACCAGGCTGTGCACCAGAACTGGGATATCGAGATTGCTTTGGTGATTGACCATGAAAACATATTGTTGTCGTGAATCGATATGTTCGCCGCCGCTAACTCGCAATACAACCCCGCCCATGCGTAAGATCAAAGCCGTCCAGATCTGGCTTGCACGGTAGGCGACTTTGCCATGACGATCGAATAGGCCAAGAAAGATTGTCAGCACCGCAGCCGGTACGGTGATGAGCATAAAAACCGACAGCTTGAGCAGATAAAACATCAAGATCAAAGTAAGCTTGGCGAGTGCAAAACCGCGAAAACACGCTAGCTTAGTCTAGTGTACGCATGAGCAAATTGCAATTCAGCGGAGACCCGATGCATGCCGATTCTATCATTGACTATAAATAACGCGGGCGCTAAGTTGGCTGCACTGTTTGCTGCCGCAATGTAGCGGTCTGGAGGTGTTTCATGTCCGTTAACAAAGTAATTCTCATTGGAAACCTGGGCAAAGATCCCGAGCTTCGCTTCACTTCAACGGGGAGCGCGGTAGCGCGCTTTCCGATCGCTACTTCCGAAGTTTGGAACGACCGCGACGGCAACAAGCAGGAAAGAACTGAATGGCATAACATTATTGTATGGGGTAAGCAGGGTGAATCTTGCAGCCAATATCTCGCCAAAGGAAGGCAGGTTTTTGTCGAGGGCAGCATCCGCAGCCGGAGCTATGACGACAAGACCGGTACCAAGCGATATGTGACCGAGATCGTTGCGCAACGCATTAGATTTCTTGGCGGCGGCGGTGGCACGCGAATGGCGCCGGAGGTCGAAGGTGGCGGCACCGAGGAAATATCAACTGGCGGTGGACAGCCACCTTTCGATGACGACATACCGTTTTGAGGATTCGTCCCTATCCGATCAGATTCCTATCTTTACCAGCTAAAAAGGCCGAGATGTTCTCGGCCACCTCGCTTAGCAGCCGCTCTCGCGCTTGACGGGCGCTCCACGCCGTGTGCGGGGTCACCAGCAGATTGTCCAGTGCGCTCGCTGCCACGATGATCGGGTGATCCGCGGCTGGAGGTTCCTCAGTGATCACATCCAAGGCAGCTGCGGCCAGGCGCTGCTCGCGCAGCGCCTGAATCAGTGCTGTTTCTTCAACCAAAGCGCCGCGCGCGGTATTGATCAGGATTGCCGATGGTTTCATCAACCTAAGCGTCTCATTATTGATCAGGTTTTTTGTCTGGGGCGTTAGTGCGCAGTGCAGTGATACAATGTCAGCTTGCGGCAGCAACTGCTCTAGGGGAACTCGATGCGAGGCAGGCGGTTTGGCTGCTCCCGGGCGAGCGGCCACCAGCACTTCCATACCAAATCCCCGTGCCATCCGGGCAACCTCGCGGCCGATATTACCGTAGCCAATGATAGCTAATGTCCTGCCGCTGAGCTCGATACTCGGATACGTCAGCAGTGAGAAGACCGGACTTTTTTGCCACATCCCGGCCTTGACGTCAGCAGCGTACCGGCCCGCGTGAGTAGCCAGTTCTAAGATCAACGCCATCGTGAACTGCGCCACGGACTGCGCGGCATAGCCCGGGACATTGCAGACCTTGACCTTACGTTTACGGGCTGCCGTGTGATCGATAATATCGGTACCCGTAGCGGCCACTGCGATCAACGACAAGTTCTGCGACTCCGGCGCGGCGAGAGCCGCCTCAGAGATGGGTTGTTTGTTGGTGACCACTATGTCTTGACCGGCCAATCGACCAATGGTCTCACTTGGCTTGGTGACTTGGTAAATTTTGCAATCGCCGATCTCGCCGAAGCGTTCCAGTGAAACATCGCCGAACGTGGCGGCATCGAGGAAAACAATCTTGGGCAAAGTCATCGTCGAAGCCGCCCGCGCCGCTCGAGCGCTTTTGCTTCATCCCACAACTGATCCATTTCTTCCAGGCTGGATTGATTTGGGGATTTCCCCGCTTGCCGCAGCTGATCCTCTAGGTAATTGAACCTCTCAATGAATTTATCGGTGGTTTGACTGGCAACCTCTTCTGCCTGAACCCCGAGAAAGCGCGCAAGATTAACCAATGAGAAAAACACATCGCCCAATTCCTCTCCGGTTCGTTGATGATCGCCGGAGGCACAGGCGGATTTGAGTTCACTTAATTCCTCCTCCACCTTTTGCCACACCGGTTCTATCTTGGGCCAATCGAAACCAACCCGCGCGGCGCGCTCCGAAATAGTTTGAGCACGTGCCAACGCCGGCATGGATTTCGGCAGGCTGCCCAATGCTGAATTGGCCGTGCCGCTAAGGTTTTCTTGCGCTTTGATTTGTGTCCACTGTTTTGTCACGGCGTCCGCATCAGGCAAGGCGTCACCGCCGAAGACGTGTGGATGACGCCGGATAAGCTTCGCCGCTAAGTTGCTAATCACTTGATTGGCGGTAAATGTGCCGTTTTCGGTGCCGATCTGACAATGAAAGACGATCTGATGCAGCAGGTCGGATAATTCTTCGGCAATTTTGGCGGGATCGTTGCCGGCAAGCGCATCGAGAAGCTCATGGGTCTCTTCCAACAAAAACGACTTCAATGTTTGGTGCGTCTGCTCTCGATCCCACGGGCAGCCGTTCTCTCCGCGCAATTGGGCCATCAATTCCAAGAGCTCGGAAAACTTTTCTCCAGCTTTTTTGTCGTCGGACATAACCTCCCCGAGAAGCGGAGCGGCACGGAATTTTATTGCTTGAAGCAGCGTGTTAGATCTTACGTTGCTAAGCAATGATTCCGGTGGCAATGCCGGGTTAATACAAATAGAGCCTTAATCGAAGGAGTGAATCAATGTCAACTGCAACCATCGATGGATTGGAGGTTCGTTACGAAGTCTCCGGGTCCGGTGCTCCGCTGTTATTGTTTGCCCCCGGCGGATTTGATGCAACGATAGAGAAATGGCGCGCCGCCAGCGCCTGGACCGGCATCGATGCCCTGGATGCGCTGGCAACTCAATTTCAAGTGATTGTCTACGATCGGCGCGAATCCGGACAATCCGGAGGAAGAGTCGAACACCTCAGCTGGCGCACCTATGCGCGGCAGGCAAAAGCGTTACTGGATCAGCTCAAGATTGAATCTGCGCTCGTCCTGGGCGGGTGTTTGGGTTGTTCGGTGGCACTGGCATTCGCGGTTGATTACCCGGAGGCGACCCGCGCGCTCTTGCTGCACTGGCCGGTCGGTGGTTTTCGGTGGAAAGCCACCGGTCGCGATCGATTTGAGCGCCATTACCGCTACGCCAGCAGCCATGGTCTGCCCGGCGTTGTCGAGCGCGCGAGAATCGGCAAAAGCTTTTGGATGGATCCCGAAGCCGGTCCCTGGGCTTCCGTGATTGCTCGCGACCCATCATTTGCCGAGGACTTTGTCCGTCCGGATTTGAATCGTTACCTCGGACTTATTGCTGTCAGCGGCAGAGGCTTGTTCGATCGCGACACTGCCACCGGCGCGGCACCCGAGGAGATTATTGGCATTAGCGCGCCGGCTCTCATCATTCCCGGTGACGACGCGTCCCACGCCACTTCTGCGGCGCATTATCTCCGCGAGTTGTTGTCGAATGGGAGCTTTTGGAATGTGTCGCCATTGGAGCAGACCACCCGTGAAGTTTGCGACAGAATAATCGAGTTTTCTCGCCAACAGTCATGAGCCGGCACAGTCGGTCCGATAGGTTCGGAGTTTGACCTCGTGCGGATGGACCGATATAGAAAATCTTGTAGGAAGACTCCGGTTTCATACGATAAATATTCGCAGGGAGGCTCGTCATGGACGTTACCACATCAACTCTTCAATTGAGTATGCCCGATGGCAACATGGACGCGTTCGAAGCGCGGCCCAAAGATGGCGGGTCCTATCCCGGCATCGTTGTTTTGATGGAAGCTTTCGGTCTTAACGATCACATCAAGAAAGTGACCGAGCGGATTGCCCAAGAAGGCTACGTTGCGATTGCCCCGGATCTCTATCATCGAGAATCCGAGCGCATCATTCCGTACAGTGACATGAAAAAGGCAATCGGCACTATGAACCGCTTGCAGGATCCCAAAGTGATGGATGACGTGGGCGCGGCCATCGCGCATTTGAAGGGGCAGAGCAACCTCAAATCTGCCGCCATCGGCGTCACCGGTTTTTGTATGGGCGGCCGTTATACTTATCTTGCGGCGGCGCATCATAACAAGGACGTCAAAGCGGCGGTGTGCTTTTATGGCGGTGGCATTCCGATGGGAGATCCGAGCCCGTTGTCGCGCACGGGTGAAATCACCTGTCCGATTTATCTCTTTTTCGGAGCCAAAGATCCGTTGATCCCAATGGATCAAGTCGGGCAGATCAACACAGAGCTAACTCATAAAAAAGTGAACTTCTCGATGAAGGTTTATCCGGATGCAACGCACGGGTTCTTCTGCGATGAGCGGCCGAGCTATAATGAGAGCGCCGCGAAAGATTCGTGGGAAAAACTGAAAACATTTTTTGCTCAACATTTAAAGTAGCGAAGCTAAAGTAGCGAAGAACTAAATGGCCCAGCGGCGAGGACGTCCGGATCCTTTTGCGCTGAATATTAAAAGTCGCAATCAATCCTGTCGGCACTTCGATTGAAGAAAAATAAAGACATCGTAACTCTTGGCTTGGTGCAGATGAGCGCCGGCGAAGACCCGGAAGCCAATCTCTCAAAGGCTGAGGTGCGCATACGCGAGGCGGCGAAGAAAGGCGTCCAGATTGTCTGCCTGCAGGAATTGTTTCGCTCTCGCTATTTTTGCCAGAGCGAGGATCAGCGATGGTTCAACCTGGCTGAAACTATTCCCGGCCCAAGCACGGATCGTTTGGGCGCCCTAGCGCGCGAACTGCAGATCGTCATCGTGTCCTCGCTATTCGAGAAGCGGTCGGCGGGCATCTATCACAACACTGCCGTGGTGCTCGATGCGGATGGTTCGATCGCCGGAAAATATCGCAAGATGCATATTCCGGACGATCCCCTCTATTTCGAAAAGTTTTACTTCACACCGGGTGATCTGGGCTTTCCAAGCTTTCAAACCCGTTATGCGAGAATCGGCGCTCTGGTTTGTTGGGATCAATGGTTTCCAGAAGCCGCTCGCCTGGCGTCGTTGTCCGGCGCGGAGATTCTGGTCTATCCAACAGCGATCGGCTGGATACCCAAGGAACCCCGCCCGGTGGCGCAAAAACAGCGTGACGCCTGGGAGCTGATTCAGCGCGCCCACGCCATTGCGAATGGTGTCTTTGTGGCCTCTGTCAATCGCGTCGGCAGGGAAGGAAATTTAAAATTTTGGGGACATTCGTTCGTCGCCGGCCCATCTGGAGAAATCTTGAGCGTCGCTGCTGGCGACCGTGAAGAGATTCTCATTGCCAAATGCGATCTGCGCAAGATCGATGATATTCGCGAGAGCTGGCCCTTCTTTCGAGACCGGCGAATCGATGCCTATAGTTCTTTGCAATCGCGATTCATCGATTCGCCCGGCGGCACCTAGTTTCACTCCATCTCATGCCGGACCAGAACAACCGCTCGCCGATGCCGCGCGAACTAGGGTATTCGATGCCCGCGGAGTGGGCGCCGCACCGGGCCACTTGGCTATCTTGGCCGCACAACCTGGAAACCTGGCCCGTTCAACTCGAGCGCGTCAGGGAGGCTTGGGTCCAGATGATTCTGGCGTTGTCGCCGCACGAGAAGGTTTATCTTCTGGTCAATGATGATCCGATGCGACAGGATGTCACCCTCCGTCTGAAAACGGCCGGTGCGGTGATTGAAAATGTCAAAGTCATCCAAATTCCCACCATCGATGTTTGGATGCGCGATTACGGCCCGACGTTTGTAGTGCGCAACGGACCGGATGACCCACTGGCGTTCAACGACTGGATCTTCAACGGCTGGGGCGGCAAGTATAAAGCTTATGAACGGGACGATCAGGTGGCCAAGAGTATTGCCGAGTTGCTCGGTGTGCCGGTCTTCGTCCACGCGCTTGTCCTTGAAGGTGGCGCCATAGAGGTCAATGGCGCGGGGATTTGTCTCACCACCGAGCAGTGTCTGCTCAATAAGAATCGTAACCCGCATCTGGGCCGAGCTGAGTTAGAGCAGTTTTTGCGAGACTCGCTTGGGGTCAGTCAAATCATCTGGCTGGGTGAGGGAGTTGCGGGCGATGATACCGACGGCCACATTGATGATATCGCTCGCTTCGTCGACGCCACGACCATTCTCTGCGCTGTTGAAGAAAACCCGAAAGATGCGAATTATGCTCCTCTGCAAGAGAATCTTCAGCGTCTCCAGGGAGCACGCGATGCCCTTGGCAGTAGGTTCGATCTGGTCACTTTGCCGTCTCCGCGTCCTGTCCTTTACCAGGGATCTCGCTTACCTGCGAGCTATGCCAATTTCTACATCGCCAATGAAGTAGTTCTCGTGCCTGTTTTCGATGACCCTGGTGATCACAAAGCGCTGGGAATTTTAGGTGAGTTGTTTCCGAGCCGAAAAGTCGTCGGAATTCGTTGCACCGACGTCGTTGCAGGTCTCGGCGCCATCCATTGTGTGACGCAGCAAGAGCCGCTGATCGCTACGTCCAGGGCTTGACAATTTCTTCATCCCGAACTTATTCTTAGCTTTGCTATGGGGCGACTCATCCAAATCCGAGACCTGCATCAGGCGCGACGTCGTCGCTCCGAAAAGGTCAGCATGGAGCAATGCGTTGAGCTGCTTGAGTGGAACTTGAAAAAGAGCCTCGATGATTATTTCTCTTCGCCTCGCGAAGAGCGTTCGATGAGAGCAACGCAAATTCGCAAACTCAGCGAGATTCTTGAATACGCTCTGAGGCTTCTCTAACTCCAAACCCCGATCCGTGGAACTTACAAAGTCCCTGTCGCTGGTCTTGCTGTTACTCGCCGGCTTGACGATTCTCGGCTGGTTTTTTCTCTGCCGCATGCGCGCCATTCTACGAGCAACACAAAACGATCAGGCCTGGTTATTAATGCAGCAACAAATTGACCAACTTCGCGTGCAGTTCGGACAGGTGCTGGATAACAGCACACAGCTAATCCAGCAACAGCTGGGACAAATGATCGGCCACGTCAACGAGCGTTTGCGCGAGAATTCTGAAATTTTGCAGCAAACACATCAGAGCGTTGGCCAAAGGCTGGACAATGCGGCCAGAGTGGTTGGCGATGTGCAGAAAAGCCTCGGCGGACTCGAGGAAGCCAACAGAAAAATTTACGAAGTCGGCAAGGACATCGCTTCACTGCAGGAAATTCTCCGCTCACCCAAGCTGCGCGGCGGATTAGGCGAGTTCTTTCTCGAGGACTTGTTAGCGCAAATCCTGCCGCCACAGCACTTCGCGACGCAATACTGTTTTCGCAGCGGCGAGAAAGTTGACGCGGTGATTAAGCTGGGCAGCTCGCTGGTGCCGGTGGACTCCAAGTTCCCGCTGGAGAATTTCAAAAGAATCATAGACACCACTGTCGAGGAGGATCGAGCTCGGGCGAAGAGACAGTTTGCTGTGGACGTTAAGAAGCATATCGACGCCATCGCGACAAAATACATTCTGCCCGACGAAGGAACCTACGATTTTGCGCTTATGTATATTCCGGCCGAGAATGTCTATTACGAGATTATTATAAAAGACGATTCCACAGAAGAGAAAAGCCTAAGCTTTTATGCGATGAGCAAACGCGTCGTACCGGTTTCGCCTAATTGCTTTTACGCATACCTGCAGGCGATTGTGCTCGGCCTTAAAGGCATGACAATAGAACAGCGAGCGAAAGAAATCATCGAATGCTTGAGCCGGTTGCAAGGCGACTTTACTCGTCTTCGCGATGAGTTTGGTGTGCTCGGCAAACATCTAGGACACGCCCAATCCAGCTACCAAAGTGCTGAGAAACGGGTCGAGCAGTTGGGGCAGAAACTGGTGTCGGCAAACGCCGGGCAGAGCGAATTGTTGCAAACTGGGCCGGGCGATCAAAAACCTGTCTAGCTGTTTGGTTTCTACAGGGGCGACGTCTCGACATGCGGTTAAGTTTGTTTTCGCGGTTGGCTCTTGGCTACCTCGCCATCTTCCTTCTGGTGACGGCGGTGAGCGCGTACGCTGTTTTCCAGCTTCATCGTTTTGATGAGCTTACCGATTCTGTACTCAAGGTCGATAACCGAATTCTCGATTACGAAAAGATCCTCGCCGATCTGCTACTATCTCAGAGTCGTTATGAGCAGAAATTTGCCATCAGCAGAGATGAGGCGCTATATAACGAGTTTCTCCGTCTAAGGCGCGACTTCAACCTTCAACTTGCAACCGCCATTACCATCGGAGACAGCGCGGCGGGAGCGATTTTAAGCAAAGTTCAACAGGATTACCGCAACTACGAGGAGTTGGTGGTGGAAGAATCTGCGCTACTGCGCGCGAAAAAGCGCTATCCTGAGGCGCAATTCAAGCAAGAAAAAGACGAAATCGTCGATCGAATACTGGTTTCACTGGAAAAGCTTAGAGCTGATCAGCAACATGCCATGTCTACTAAAGTGAGAGAGCTGGCGGAAGCCGCCGAACACGCCCGTGAGGTTTCAGTTAGCATCACCGTGGCGTGTCTGATCTCGATTGTTGCGATGTCGCTGATTGTAACCCGGAGTATTACTCGACCGATTGCGATCTTAAAGACCAAGACACGAGAGATCGCGCAGGGCCGTTTCGAAGGAGGACTAAACATAAAATCGCCGCCCGAACTCGGTGAGTTGGCGGCAGCGTTCAATTTGATGTGCGAGCGATTGAAAGAGCTTGAGCGCATGAAGGCCGACTTTTTTTCATCGATGTCGCACGAGCTGCGCACGCCTTTGACTTCCATCAAAGAGGGCACGGGACTGCTTCTCGACGGCGTCGGCGGTCAGACCACGGACAAACAACGGAAACTTCTGGCCATTCTTGCCGAGGAAAGCAATCGCCTCATCGCTGTCGTTAATTCCCTGCTCGACCTGTCCAAAATGGAAGCCGGTATGATGAGCTATGAATTCGATCTGGTCACTATCGATCCGCTAATTCGCCGCGCCATTGCCGAGATTACGCCGCTGGTGGAGGCCAAGCAAATTGAACTTGAGAGCAACGTGAATCCGTCGCTGCCGGCGCTCAGGCTGGACCCCGAGAGAATTTTGCAAGTGCTGCGCAATCTGCTCGGTAACGCCGTTAAGTTTACTCCGAAAGGGGGCCGGGTTAGCGTTGTTGCGGCATCTGTAAATGGCAACTTGCAAGTTTCTGTGACAGACTCTGGACCTGGAGTGCCGGCCGAGAGCTTGACTACCATTTTTGAAAAGTTTAGTCAGGGGAGCCACAAGGGCGCACATACCAGAAATGGCACGGGCTTAGGCTTGGCAATCGCCAAGAATATCATCAAGTCCCATGGTGGAGAAATATGGGCAGAGAGTCAGGTAGGGCGGGGAAGCACCTTTGTGTTTGTCTTGCGCTGTTAGTTGTACTTTCGTCCGGCTGTAGCCTTCTAAGAGATTGGCGCGAGCAGCGCCAGATTCGCGATTCGATGCTCCAGGGCCATAGTTTGTTTGTTGACGGCGACTACGACGGAGCGTTTGCTAAATATCGCGAGGCCTTAGTGTTGGCCGGGGATCATCCTCCCGGGGATGCAGCCGTTTACAACATCGGCCTGATTTATGCGCATCCCAGCAATCCTAAACGCGATCATCGCAAAGCGATCGAAGCGTTCAGCAAGGTGATCGGCGACTACGCGCAAAGCACCTGGGCGGAGCAGGCAAGAATGTGGGTGGGCCTGCTACAGCAGGTGGAAAATTCAAAACAAGAAGCGGAAAGAACCCGGGAAGCTATGGAACAATCTAAACAAGATGTCGAAAAATCGCGAGAGGACGCGGAAAGGTTTAGGTTGGCTGCTGAGAAATCCAAGCAGGAAGTTGATAGAACGAGACAGGAGATGGAGAAATCTCGGCAAGCTCTGGAGAGAGCCAACCAGATCGACCTTGAAATCGAACAAAAGAAGCGCGACCGAGGGAAGTAGAGAACGGGCACCATGTCATTAGGCAAAATATTGATCGTCGACGATGACGCAAATCTCCTTGAGCTGATAAAAATGCGGCTGGAATCGGCGGATTACGAGGTGACTGCTGCGCGTGAAGAGGATAATGCGGTCGTCGAGCTCAAGGCGGGGAACTTCGATCTTTGCATCGTTGATTTGATGCTCGCCAACCGTGACGGCATAACGCTGATGGAAGAGTTCCGCGCGGTCAACCCTGAAGTGCCGACGATCATTCTGACGGCGCACGGCAGCATTCAAAATGCCGTGGAGGCGATGCGCCGCGGCGCCTACAGCTATCTTACCAAACCGTTCGAGCCAGGCGATCTGTTGCTGCAGATCGAAAGAGCTTTGGAGAATCGCAAGCTCAACTCCGAGATCAAGCGTCTCAAGGGGCTTTTGCACGAGCAGTTCGATTTCGCCAATATCATCGCCCGCAGCGCCAAGATGCGATCGGTGTTGGATGTTGTGATGCGCATTGCGAGACTCGACTCGACAGTCCATCTCCACGGCGAAAGCGGCACTGGAAAAGAACTCATTGCCAAAGCCATCCATCTCGCCAGTGATAGAAAAGATAAACCGTTTATTGCTTTGAATTGCGCCGCATTACCCGAAACATTGCTGGAGAGCGAACTCTTCGGCCATGAGAAAGGGGCTTTCACCGGCGCTGTTAAAAGCACTAGGGGACTTTTTACTCAAGCTCACGGCGGGACACTCTTTCTCGATGAGATCGGCGACATGCCGGTCTCGACTCAGTCGAAACTGTTGCGTGTCTTGCAGGAGCGGCAATTCTATCCGGTCGGGAGCGAGATCCCCATAGAGGTCGATGTCCGAGTCATCGCCGCCACCAACAAAGATTTGGAAGAACTCGTGAAGAAGGGCACTTTTCGGGACGATCTGTTCTACCGAATCCATGTTATCCCAATTTATCTACCACCCTTACGTGACCACAAAGAGGACATCGTTCCGCTGGTCGAGCATTTTTTAAAGAAGTGCAGTCAACAAATGAAGAAGGACGTTAAAGGGATAACCCCAGAGGCATTGCGCAAGCTGATGCTGCACGATTGGCCGGGAAACGTGCGCGAACTGGAAAATACAATTGAATATAGCGTGGCCATGACGCAGAAGGAGTTTGTTACTGAGGAATATATCCTCCAAGGAAAGATCTCATCCTCAGACGGTGCGCAGGCCGGCGTCAATGATAAACAAACCGCCTCCGATGATGCGCTGAGGCCCTTAAAAGATGCCCGCGATGCCTTCGAAAGAGACTATTTAGTGCAGGTGCTTTCGATGACCGATGGCAACGTAAGTCAAGCCGCGAAGCTGGCCGGCAAATACAGAGCCGATTTTTACGACTTGCTGAAAAAGCACGACCTCAAAGCGGACGATTTTAAAAAGACCAAGTCTGCCGCGAGCGCATCCAGCTAAAGCAGACTTCATTCGTTCGCGCAGGCTAAATTTCAAATTCGACCGCGAGTTGGCTCTATGCTACTTGGTAGCTAAAGGCGTCTTCATCTACTTTGTACATTCCCCTGAAATCCCTACGCGTATGACTCTCCTCATTGTAGGGAATCCCTGCGACAACCTTCTTTAAAGCTTCACGGACAAACCAAATCGGGCCAATGGTCTGCCCTTCCAAGTGGCTGGTATGTGATTTGCGTTTGCACTATTAGCAGGCGAGTGGATCATCAACAAAGCGCAGCGAACAAAGTTGGGAGAATTTTATGACTGCTCCTTACAGAGTTTTAGTTGTGGACGACGATGAGAACTTCGGTCAAATCATGGCGGAAACACTAATTGCGGCTGGCTATGAAGTGCAAACCGCAGATGACGGCTTGCATGGCTATCTGAGATATCTCGACCAGCAGCCGGAAATCGTTCTTACAGATATCCAGATGCCGGAGTTAGATGGGTTAGAAATGATCCGCTGTATTCGAACCATCAACCCAAACGTTAAGGCAATCTACATTAGCGGGGCAATCAACCAGTATCGGGAAGCTCTCATAAGCGAAGGAAAAGAATACGGGGCACTGGTGTTAACCAAGCCATTTTCGCGAAACGACTTGCTTGCGTCAATGAATGGTTGGGTGAGTGACGATCGCGAGGTTAATCCGCGGCCAAAGACCGCCGATCGCATCGTGTAAGAGTGCTAGATAGGAATACGGGTTGCTATCCCTACAGATTGCTTGCCGTGGCGTAACGCCTACAAAGAAGATGTAGGAATTTCCTGCAAACAACATCTATAGAATTGCAAGTTCCTGAAAAGATTGCCTCGTTTCGTTGGCACACGATTCGCTTGGTGGCTAGTAGCAAATTTCGAGCGATTTTAAAACAAACGGACTGATATAATAACAAGGTGGTAGTCAAGAAGGAGGATTGGTCATGAGGTTTAATACGATTTTGAGTGTGGGTGCCTTAGGTTCTCTACTGTTAGCACAGGGATGTATCGCGACTCGCGACTGGGTCAAGGAACAAATGGACCCAGTAACCAATCGGGTATCGCAGAGCGAGGACCGTTTGACACAGGGTGAAGGACGGTTGACTCAGAGCGAGAAGCAGATCGGCGCGATCGACAACCGGATCACGGGAATCGAAGGCAAACTCGGCCAATTCGAAGGACGACTGGGGCAGGTAGATATTAAGGCAGATAAGGCATTGAAAGCTCTCTCGAACCTGAGACTTGAGCGGCGGTTTGTGATTGATATGAAAGAGGGTGCTAACTTCGCCTTTGGTTCATCGAACTTGCCGAATCAAGCTCAAAAAGAGATCGATGGCTTCCTCAGCGATCTCAAGGGCGATCCGTCAGGCGCCGGTAACACGGTTTTTGTTGTCGCCGGTCATACGGATAACGTTGGAACCGACGACATTAACTATGAACTCGGAAAGCGACGAGCCGACGCGGTTAGTCGTTATCTGATCACGCAGAAGAAAATGGATCCGCTCAAAGTTATGTCCGTTTCTTATGGAGAAAGCGCTCCGCTAACGGAAAACAACAATGCACAAAACCGGGCCAAGAATCGTCGCGTTGAAATCTTGGTCTACCGTGAGGGTATTACTTCGGAGGCCGTTGCGGCGACGCCCCAAACGAATTCACCGGCACCACAATCGGAGACCTTGAGCAAACGGCAGTAAAAACTACCTGTGAGTGTCAAAAGGCGGGGTAGAGATACCCCGCCTTTTTTATTGCCCGCCTCCAGCAGCTATGCTCCTAAGAGTCTCCCGTTGAACGGGTGACAGGTCCGAATCCATTTCGAGACACAGCGCCACGAGCTGCCAAGCTCTCCGGGAACATCGACGAAAGTTTCTTGATGTACGTATGGCGCAGTAATTCTTCGATCCGACCCCGGGGGCGGCCAGGGGTAGCCATATTTAAGAGCGCATCGTGTGTGTTTCTCAGGATTGGAGCTGCAGCCCCAACCAAATGGTAATGACGGCGAGAAATAAGATGAGCCAGTTTGCCCCGCTTAGGCGCCGCACGACTGAATCGAGCTCAGTCGGTGTAATGGATTCACCGAGCTCGCGACGTTTGACGAAACGGTGGCCAATTCCCATGGCTTGGTAGACGCTAAAGAAGACCAGCAGGAAAGCGAAGGTGAGCTTCATTGCCAGATTGTAGCCCAACTGCTTCAAAAACATTTCACGATAGATCGCTTTGAGATGGGTTAACTCGAATGCGCCGCTAAATAGCACGAGACCCAACGCGCCTACTTGTAAAGGATTGTAGAACTTTAGACCCCGAGCAAGGAAATGAACCCTGTCCTCGTGTTCTTCAACGGAGGACAAAGAAGGCAAAAGCATAAACCCGAGACCGAGAATGGCGCCGAGGTAAGCAACTAAAGCGACAATGTGAAGCCATGAATTGAGCATCAGAGTCAAAATCGGCCGGAATCATCCCCAACCAAAACGCGAGCCCTTCTTGATCGGTTTCCCGGGCGCGTCATAATTTTCCCCCAGCCCGGCTAACTGCTCGCGAATGTGTTCTAGCTGTCGCTGCTGATGTGATTCGAACCCTTGGGCGTCTTTGGCGCGCTTCTCCATAAACTCCGCCAGCTCGGTTTCTCTCCGGTTGACGTAGGCTTCCTGCTCCTTTTGCCACTTGTCATAAGAATCGGTTAGCAGTGTTCGAATGTGATAATTAAGATTGTCGCGCACGACCATTGATTTGTGGCATTGAGGGCAGAAGATGACATTGCCGATCATGAAGTTACGCACGGGCTCTGGATGTGTTTGCCCGCATTTAAAGCAGCGAAGCGGAATCTCCCAAGCATCAATCGGGGGTAAAGAAATGAAATTGTCAGCCGGTTCGGCGTAACCTGACGTCTGCGGTGCGGTTGCGGTGGTAAGCGGTGCTGCAGCGACGCTTGAGTCCGCCGAAGCTGCCGCCGGGGCGGGTTTCTGTGCAGTTGGAGCGGCTGATTTCCCTTCGCCTTTGCGGAAGCGGGATTCGAAGTTGTCGCCGATGTCGGTCTCAGGATGAAGCGCGCGAGCTCGTGCGATCAGCGCTTCTTCCGTTTCGATGTTATTCGGGTCGGTTACACAGCAATCAACCGGGCAAACCGCGGCGCAAGCCTCGAAATCATGGAAGCCGACGCATTCGGTGCAAAGCTGAGGATCGATGACAAAGATGGTTTCACCCTGTGAAATAGCGTTGTTGGGGCACTCCGGCTCGCATGCGCCGCAGTTTATACACTCATTAGTAATCATCGTAGCCATGACAGCAATCCTCCTAGATGTAGCGGGTTTGGACTGGAGTGAAAATCACATGATCGTAAATTAAATCTGACGCGGTTGCAATCTTGCTCGCCGCACTAATCTAGCTCTCCGGCTGGCACTTTGCATAGCGCATCGGGCGGTTAGGCTTGCCCGCGCCGGCTTAGGTCAATCAGCTCGATTTTATATCCCATTGTGATCTTCGATGAACGCGATCTCGGTTCCGCCTGCTTCAATCGGACCAGGTTCGCGAACAATTTTTGCGCCTTTTCTCCATAGGTCGTCGCAGGTTTTATAGATGTCTTCCACTCCCCCAGCGCCAGATGTCCGAAGGCATTACCGAGGTCATACTGATGAGTCTCCCAGTTGTATGTCAATTCGATGACCGTGTTTTGTACCTCATGACCGAATCCCACCAAAGCGAGGGTGAACTTGCCGGACGGGTAATCTCTTTGTCGAATCAGCTTCATACCTAAGACATCACAGTAGAACCTTAGGGACTCATCTAAATTATTAACTCGATCATCGTGTGGAGAAATCTCATTAGCGCCTCCAAGACTCGCGATGGGCTTACGCTGAAGATATCAACATGAAATCGAGGCATCAATCGCTTCGAGAGCCGAACGCGTGGTCCCGTTACGTTCCACTTGGAAGCGCTGGAGCGGTGAGCTATAGTCAAAATATGAGCAAGCGAAAGTCTTTCAATTTGCGAGCGTTGGGTTTCATTGTGGTCTTTTGGTTTGTCACTACTCTGGCGGGCCTTGCTTTTGCCGCTGATGGCGCCAAGAAAATACGCCTCGCCTATGCCGGATGGGAATTGGGGACTGCAGTTGCTTATGTCGGGGTGGATGCCGGGCTCTTTAAAAAATATGATATCGAGGTCGAGGAGATTCCAATCAGGGACAACATGTCTGCCGGAATACAGGCGCTCCTGGGAGTTGACCTTCTGATAGGCTCCGGCAGTCCATTGGCGATTCTTCAACCGATGGCTAACGGCGCCGATATTACCGTAATCGGCTCTCACGTGAGACTGGACCACTATGGAATGGGAGTCGCGTCATCCATCGGTTCGGTTAAGGATTTGAAGGGTAAGAAAGTTGCTGTTTCTGCACTAGGTTCGAGATCGGACCTGATTGCACGGGTCATACTTAGGCGCGCCGGGCTAGACCCGGTAAGAGATGTTGAAATCGTCGCCGCCGGGCTCGCACCGGCGCGAGCTTTGGCAATTTCCAAGAACCTTGTGCAAGGCGCGCCGTTGAGCGAAGAACTTGCCGCAGAAGCGAAAAAGTTAGGCATCAAGACCCTTGAAGTAAAGGCGGTGCCTGTGGTGACAGATTTGCTGGTAACGACCCGCTCGTTTATCAAGAAAGACGAGGAAACGATCCGGCGCTTTATGAAGGGCTATGCCGCGGCGATTAATCACCTGGTGACCCGTCGTGAGGAGAGCCTGGCAATCATCAAGAAGTATTTTCCGGATACCCAGGCGGGATCTGTTCAGTCGATGTACGATAGTTTCTCCTCCCAGCTTCGGCCGCTCCCGGAGCTCAATTCCGAGTCGCTTCAAGCGCTGGTTGATGTCGGCGCTGTTGTCGATAAGCGTACTGGATCGATAAAGCCGAACGACGTCATCGAACCGCGCTTCCTTGAGGAGCTCAAAAATAGCAAGTTTTTGAAAGATCTGTACGTCGAGAAAGTCAGTCTTTAACCAGATCGCTCCTCCCTTAGCTCTTCTTTAGTCGGTAGTCCCTCCCGGTAGCTGGACCTTTAATCTAGGTTCTGTTATTCAGCAGAAAAATTGATGATGGAGGAAACGATGAGACTGCAGAATCAAGTCGCGGTGGTTACCGGCGCAGGGCGCAATATCGGTGAAGACGTCTCCAAGCTTTTTGCTCATGAAGGCGCCAAGGTGGCGGTAGTCGATCTCGATCAGGGAAGAGGCAGCCGTGTGGCTAGTGAAATCAACGCGACCAAGCCAGGGTCGGCTATCTCGGTCGTATGCGATGTCGCATCGGCTGATTCGGTAGATCAAATGGTTCAGACGGTAGTGAAGCAATTTGGCGCTATCGACATCTTGGTCAACAACGCCGCTTGGACCGATCACAAAACCTTGTTCGATATTACCGAAGAAGAGTGGGACCGTGTCATGAACGTGTGCCTTAGGAGCGTGTGGTACTGTACGCGATCGGCTGCCAAGGTGATGATCGATCACAAGCGCAAAGGCAAGATCATCAACATCGCTTCGACCTCAGGCCATTGGGGACGTAAGGAAGCGACGGCCTACACCACCGCCAAAGCGGGTGTGCTTAATCTCACCCGATCGATCGCGGTGCAATTGGCGCCGGAAGGCATTCGCGTAAATTCGGTATCGCCGAATCGAATCGGCTCGCCTGTTGGTCAGGAAGAAGTTCCGGAAAATCGCTTCGTCAAAAACTTGGCTGGCCGGCGCGGCGTTCCGATGGATATTGCCAAAGCCGTAGTATTTCTTGCCTCAGATGAGTCCGAGTTCATCTACGCCATCGACCTGCCTGTCGATGGCGGCGCGCTGGCAATTCGCGATTAGCTTTTTCGCTGTCGCGCCATCGTTTGCCTGACGCCTAGAAAACGTCGACGGTTCGAGAAGAACCTTAAAGAGCAGTCATCACTGACATTCCATCAGGCGTTTATCGGCAAGTGATGCATCCAAGAAGCCGGCATCGGAGCGGCGGGATTATCTAAAGTGACAACTTTTCCCAATCCGAGCTCGATGCATCCTGGGCGATCGCCAGGCCGCCATCGGAACCCGCGAAAACCGGATCTTTAACAACCGTGGCGTGGCCGCCACCGAGCTCGGCCAGCGCCTGCTCAATTGCTTGGCTCAGTCCAACGATGAGCGAAGTGCCGCCGGCGAGAATAACATTATTGCGAACCTTCGCTTGGTATTCGGGCTCGACTCTGGTGAGCAGGTCCAACATGGTTTCACAAACGGGCGCTAAGATGCTTTCGCAGGCGGCGCGCATCTCCGCGGTGACATCCAAATCGGTGGCCTTCCCCTTGACCGGAACAGAAACTAAAACCGGTTGTTTCGCCTCACCGACAAAGCTCCATTTCTCCTTCCATTCACGAATCATATGAATCGAAGTTTGCGCTTCGGGATGGTGCTCGCGCACTAATTTCAGCAGTTGTTCGTCAATCGAGTCGCCGGCATTGGGTAAGGTTCTTTGGTCTTCCTCGGTCGGATAACGCCCTTGCATCACGCAAAAGTCAGCCGTTCCCGCACCGATATCAATAATAAGGGCGTGCAGTAAAGCTTCTAATCCGTACGCTACAGCGAAGGGTTCGGACACCAACATGACGCTGTCGGCCACCCCCTCCATGGCACTACGCAAGCGCTGTTTGCTATTCCTGAAAGCCTCCGCGGGCACGCCGACCACGGCGCGAACCTTTGAACGCGTCTTATTTTTCTGTTTCAAGCCGGTCTGCGTGATCAAATGCCGGAGGATCTCCTGGACGGCTTCTTCGTCCTTTTTTGATCCATCCTTGATCAAGCCGCGCTCCATGGGACGGCGAAGATCCAGCATCGAACGACTATCCAATGCTTCACGACCGACAAGAATCGGTTTTTGGATCAGCTTGCGCGCGACCATATCGAGCGGCCAACCGACATAACTGTCGATTACGTGGCGCTCGCCGTTGGATGCCGAAATGGAACTCCGCGAGGTGCCGAGATCGATTCCGACGCAAAGTGTATCATTTGTTTCTTCCATTGACGTTTAGCTACCTTTCTCAGCTGACCTATTAAGATTGCTCGCGTAGCTGCCAATTCCTCTGGATACCGCCAGCGCGATTTTTTCCCGGTAATCGGGGTCTATCAACAACTCTACTTCTTCTTCGTTTGACAGGCTCGAGACTTCGAGGAGTATAGCCGGCATCTCCGTGCCGACGAGAACTAAAAAGGGCGCCGTTCTAACACCTCGATTGTCCAGCGTCGGATTTACCGCTTTGAGGGCTTGGTACAATTCTGCATGGATGTTCTTGGCCAGACTGCGAGATTCATCGCGTCGCGTATCGATATAGATTTTTTCCAACACCCGTCGGTACTCCGATAATGAATAGCCGGATTCCTGGTTTTCCATGCTCGCCAATTTAATCGTTGCCGGGTCGTCACTGGGCCCGACGAAGTAGGTTTCCAACGGACGAATCTCGCGCGGTTCGGTCCAGTTGATATGGATTGAAATAAAAAGATCCGCTCGGTTCGAGTTAGCGAACGCGACTCTTTTCTCCAGCGTCATAGTTCGGTCATCTTGACGCGTCATCAAGACTTCGAATGGCGCGTTGTCAAGGAGGCGGTGCACACGGAGCGCAATGTCCAAGGTGATGTCCTTCTCGGAGACACCGGATTCGGATATCGCCCCCGGCTGCTTGCCGCCGTGACCGGCATCGATGACGATTCTCTTAACCCCGAGCGGAATAACCGCGCGATCGAGCGGATGCGGCGTGAGTGCCGGTGTTTGAACTTCCAGCGCACCGAATTGAGCCATCGCTTGAGCCTGTTTGGTGTCCGCTTTGGCATCCTGTGGTGTAGCCGTGGGCCTGGTCGAGATGACCGGCGAAGCCTGCCAGAGAATTGCGAGAACGGCTAGTAAAAACGGACTCCATATCCAGGGTCCTTCGATTTTTCGATGGCGGCTCCGAGTATGGGTTCGGATTCCGCGCAGCAGGTCAACGTTGTCTTGGACTGCGCCCCTGAGGAGGCGGAGTTTGTCCTGCTCTATGCTGGCCATTCGACTGAGGTAGCTTGACTGATCATTCAAAGAAAGGATCGAAGATGTGCAAGGTTAGCCGATGATGAATCGCCCTGTCAAATGCTAGCGCATGCGAGGGGGAGAAGGGCATACGGATAGCCGGGCGGTAAATTAAAATTTTAACCCCAGCCGAACCGGGGTTAGTTCATGAGCTATAGAGCAACCGCGGAGTCATCATTTTGCGAAATCAGGAAGGAAGTCGTCGAGGCTGATCTTTTCTAAAACTTCTTCCGGCACTCTGAGTTCCGGCGGAAATCCAGTGAGCGGTTTGGTTGCGTCCAGACCCATTTTGGCGTTAACACCTCCCGGGTTAGCGGAGGGATCAAGTTCGCTGCCCTGAGCATTTGCAATGACCACCAGCCCGCGATCCGCCTGAAAGCGATTGGAGATTGCCCACAGAACCCGTTCCTCGTCGAAGACGTCGATGTCGTCATCGACCACCACCACGTGTTTAAGCAGCATATCGGCAGCGAACGCCGCGCATATGGCGTTTTTGGCTTGACCCGGCGTTCGTTTAGCGATCGAAATGTACGCGTGAAAGCGGCAATTACCCGACACCGGCATGCACACATTCGTGACTGTAGGAACCGTCAGGCGAACCGCTTTCAACAGAGCCGCTTCGCGCGGCACCGCGCCCATCAATTTATGCTCGGTATACCCGGCATGAATGTCCTGAAAAATGTAATTGTCGCGGTGGGTAATAGCGGTGACTTCAATGACTTGCCGTTGGTCCTGCGGCACGGCATGACCGGTAAACTCGCCAAATGGGCCCTCGAGACGACGCAGGTTCGGCATGATCTGGCCTTCTATAATCATCTCAGCATCCGCGGGCACGAGAATCGGAACCGTTTTCGCTCGTGCGAGACGAAGTGGTTCGTTCATCATGCCGCCGATGACGGCGTACTCGTCTTCATCCGCTGGCGTGAGCGCTTGTGCTCCCAGAGAAAAAAGAGGGTGAACACCAATGATGATGGCGATGGGCAGCGATTGGTTGCGGCGCTCAAGCTTGTTGTGCAGCGTCCACAGATGCCTGCCGACGGCCATGAAGATTCTCAGCTCGCGTTTGCCTGCCATCATTAGCCGGTTATAGCTCGTATTGCGCACTCCCGTATCCGGATCGACTGCTACGACGATACCGGCGGTGATGTAAGGAGCGACATTGACGTCATAGTGGGTCAGCAGCGGCACTTCGTTTAAATCGATTTCATCGCCGGTTCTGGAGATTTCGTGCACCGGCGCGTTGATCATCTCCACCGGCGCTAAAGGTTTTGATTGTCGCTCGCTAAATGCGCGCGCTAAGTCTTCCGGCTTACATTCTAAGGCGATGGACATGAGCCGGCGGCTAGCCTGAGCGTTGATCACAACCGGCGCCTGTCCATTATTGGAATTTTTTAAAAACAGCAGTGGAAAGCGTTTGCGCTTTTCCAGATGGGTGAGAATCGCGGACATCTCATAGCGCGGCGAGACCGGTTTGGTAACCCGCGCTACATCTTCGGGTGAAGTAGCGTCTAATTCAGCGATAAAGCTGCGTAGATCCTTGGGCATCAATCGGTGTGGTTAATCGCGACGGCCGGTGCGGACCTTCGAAAAGATCTACAAGGTGTATAGCGCGCGCGGATTATCGTCTAGGATCTTCTTCTTGATCGTCTCTGGCAATGAATCATTTGCCCGGAAAATATCGAGGGCGTCCACTTCGCTCGACGCATCGGTATGGCCGTAATCGGTGCCTATGACGAGGTTATCTTCGCCGGCGTAGCGCAGCACGAAATCGAAGTCATCATTTGTTTCTGTAGTGACGTAGATCCGAAATTCCTTGAAAGGCAGATCGGGAAATCCTTTGGTGCCGGTCCGACGGATCGCTTCCTTGACAACCCACGGCACCCATTGAGCCGAGGCTTCGACGAAAGCCCAGCGCAGTTTCGGAAATTGCTGCGGCAGTTCGCTCATCATCAAAGACAAACAGGTGATTACCGTAGGGATACGAAATTGCGCGAAGCCGCCCATTCTGTCATAACGCGGTTTAAACTGGTCCAGGAGCTGCGGGCTCCCATTGGCGATGTGAACCGCGACCGCAAAATTCAAACGGGTCGCTTCCTCGTAGATCGGATAGAAGTAGGGATCGACGAGGTGCCTATCGTCTTCGAAAGGGCGCAGGCTCACCGCAACCGCGCCGTTCTCTTTAGCAAAGCGCATCTGCTGGATCGCCTCGTTAATGGTCATTGCCGGGACGACGCACGACCAGCGCAGACGGTTTTTACCTTGCTTCCAGAGATCGGCCATCCAATGATTCCAGGATTTGCAAAGTGCAATCTCTGCTTCAGCCTTGTCGGCAACGCGGGCAATCCACATGGTGTTGAACAGGATCTGAACATCGATGCCCAGCTTGTCCATGTGGTTCAAGCGCAGCTCGACATCGCGGAGCTCACGGGCCTCCGGGGCTGTTTTGAGTTCGCGGCCGGTAGACTTGGAAAGCGCGATCAGCTCTTGTTCGGTCAAGGTCGGGGGGCGAAAGCCGATCGATTTGCCCTCGACGAACCAATACTGCGCATTGGGATTGTCGGCCGATTGAAACAGTTGAGGCCGGAATTTCTTTTCGGAAGCATCGAGATAATCCCAGGTGTGTTCGGTCTCGACCACATGGGCATCAGCATCGACAATCATGGTTGGCTCCTTCTACTGTGGCTCCAAATGATGCAAACCCGGTGTCGATCCTTTCTTATTTTAAGATCTCTGTCAACTTAGGGATGAGCGCTTGATCCAATGCGAACAGCTCTTTGATATTGTTCTCCAAGGTTGCTCCGTCGAGTGGATTCAGATCCAATTTCGCCTTTTTAAGCTCAGCTCCAAAGTCCGGATCTTTCATGGTATCCATGAACGCTTTGCGCAATATTTCCACACGCGCTTTCGGTGTGCCCGGCGTCACTACATAGGGCCGTGCCGTAGCGCCGAAATTGTTGATGACGCCGCGCACCAGCTTTTTAGCCATCTCCGTTTTTGCGTAATCCATAACCAATGGAACTTTGGTTAAATCCGGGTGGCGTTTTCCGGACGCCTGCAACAAGATGACTGCGTCGCCGCTCTCAAGTTCTTGGGGCCAGGTCGAGACCATTGATTCCCAGGCATTGGCGACGCCGTCGACCTCGCCTCCGGTAAATGCCAGACGGATGACCGAGCTGCCTTTATAGCCGGAAACAACTTGTAGCGGCAGGTTTAGCGCCTCTTTGACAATCTTCGGAATCGATTCGTTGGCTGATCCCGGCCCGGTGCTGCCGAATTTCACCGGTGTTGGATGCGATAACCATTGTTCGACGCTGTTGATGCCGGTGCGCTTGTGCACGATCAGCAGTTGCGTGTCCTGCGCCGGCGCGCCGATATACTCGAACTTGCGGCCGTCGAATTCTATACCAGGTTTGCCGATGAGTTGATCGACAAACATAGTGCCAATCGGCGTGCCGATGGTGAGGCCGTCCGGTTTGGCGGCTTTATAGACGTGGTTAATGCCGATCAGGCCGCCCGCGCCGGTCATGTTTTCAACCACGAAAACCGGGTTGCCGGGAATGTATTTACTCATGTGCCGGCCCATAATCCGGGAATAGATATCGTAGCCGCCCCCAGCAGCGAACGGCACCACGATCCGCACGGTCTTGCCTTTGAAGAACGAATCTTGGGCAACCGCCAACTCAGCGAATCCCAGCAGTAATGCAATCACGACACTCAGGGTCTTCATTTCACATGTCCTCTTTTCCTTGCATATCATAAGCCTCTGAACGCGTATTTCAGTCAATCCGCTATTCTGCCGGAGATTAGCTGATCGGAGTCGGTCACATCAACCTGAGCTGCCTCGTCAAGAGGGGCCGCACCTAAGCCGTGCGCTAGAGTCAAAGCAATATCGACCACTAGACTCCAGCCGATCCTAAGATGTGCAAAACCAACCAATAAGCGCAGAGTAGCCGCCGACCGAACGGGTTGATTTATCGCGTATGTCATAAACCGTTTGAACCATCGAAAACATTGGGATAATCCAATGACACCTCGTATGCAATGGAGATCCTAGATGCCGTACGCCCAAGCAGGTGATGTTCGTTTGTATTATGAAAGCTTCGGCCGCGGAGTGCCGTTTCTTTTCGTCTCCGGCACTGGGTGGCCGGGTGAGCCGTGGAAGCTTAAACAAGTGCCGGCGTTCATAGATCGTTATCAGGTAATCGTCTATGACCATCGTGGAGTGGGAAAGTCGGATGCGCCTGCGGGATATTACTCGACGCGGCAGTTTGCTCAAGATGCGGCTAACTTGCTCGACGCACTTGGCATCAATGAGTCGGCTCATATCATCGGTCACTCGATGGGCGGGCGAGTATGCCAGTGGCTTGCCATCGATTATCCGCGCAAGGTGCGCAGCATGATTCAAGCGGCGTCCGGCTCAGGTTCGATGGGCAATCCCGAGTACCCGCGCTGGCTGACGGTCGATAGTCTGAAGAGCATGATCGAGAAGGGCTATAGGGAATACATGTTGAGCCACTTCAAGAGCCAGTTTTTCTTTCCGCCGGAGTTTGTGAAAGCGCAACCGGAAGTCTTGGAAATATTGTTTAAAAGTTTCTGGGACAATCGGCCGCAGCTCGATCCCTATTTACGCCATGTCATCGCCCGCAACCAGCATGAGACCGGTGAATTACTGAACAAGATTACCACGCCGACTCTAGTTTTAGTGGGCGGCGAAGATAAGGCCGATGCCGATACCGGCAACCATGTCATCACCTCGGAGCATCTGCGCGATAATATTCGCAATGCCGAATTCGCGGTGGTGGAGGGCTGTGGCCACGGTTTTTTCTGGCACAAGCCGGAGGAGACTAACAAGATTATCGGGGATTGGGTCGACCGGCACTAATGCGCTTGCTTCACGGGGTTGGTTAGTCTGCAAATATATCCGGAGGCTCCGCGTTCGTGCTTCGTTCCATCCTCAAGCAACGCCGCGATGAGAGTTTCGGATATGAAGAACCAATGCCGCACTTCCTTCAGTGGAACAATACACGGTGAAATCATTGGTATTTTCTCTCCGCCAGAGCCGTTCCATTGGGTACGACAACTATGTTAGATTGAGCGTGATTCAAACCTTTGCAAGGAGCGATAATGTTTGACAGCTCAAAGATTCAGCCGCATATTGCTTTTACCGACCTGCGCGAATGGATGCGCGAAGCTGAAAAGCTGGGTGAGTTGAAAACCGTTTTTGGCGCGTCCTGGCAGAAGGACATCGGCTTGGCCACGGATGTCGTTGTTCCTCCCGACGATGGACCTGCAGTGGTTTTCGACGAGGTGCCCGGCTGTCCCAAAGGGTTCCGCATCTTGATCAACGCTTTTGCCGGCAAACGTCGCGCCATGACCTTCGGCTTTCCCCAAGGATTGTCCAAACAGGAATTGAGCCAAGCCTACTTCGATCATTTTCAGAAAACTCCCAATCATATGCCGCCTGTCTTTGTAAAGGATGGGCCGATTTTCGAAAATGTCGTCAAGGGCGGCGATGTCGATATCATGAAGTTTCCAACCCCGGTGTGGCATGTGAATGACGGCGGCCGGTATATCGGCACAGGTTGTTACTCAGTGACCATCGACCCGGACGAGAAGTGGATTAACGTCGGTTGCTACCGTGCGATGATCCAGGACGCAAAAACCGTCAGCCTGCTGATGGTGCCAGGCAAGCATGGCTACATGCATCGCGAGAAATATTTCAAGCGCGGTCAGAAGATGCCATTGGCGTTGGTTATTGGCGGTGATCCGCTGTTTTTCTTCATGGCAGGCACCGAACATCCGTACGGCCTCTGCGAGTATGACATCGTCGGCGGAATGAGAGGCAAACCGGTAGAGGTCGTGCGCGGCCCGCTCACCGGCTTACCGTTTCCCGCCAGTGCGGAAATTGTGTTCGAAGGATACTTAAACAACGACAATCGCAAGAACGAGGGCCCGTTCGGGGAGTGGACCGGCTATTATGCATCGGATGAAAGCGCGCAGCCGGTGCTGGAGATTGAATCCGTTTATCACCGCAACGACCCGATCATTCTCGGTGTGCCGCCGATCGGCGGCGGCTCGGACGAAATGGCGCGTTATCGCGCGATCATGCGTTCGGCCATGCTCAAACAACAACTCCAGAGCGCCGGCGTTCCCGACGTAAGGCAGGTATGGGCCCATGAGATCGGCGCATCTCGAATGCTGATCGCGCTGGCCATTCAACAGCGATATCCGGGTCACGCCAAACAGGTTGGCGCCTTGGCGGCAAGTTGCGGCGCCAGCGTTTACGGTTGCAAGATGGTGATCGTGGTGGACGATGATATCGACGTATCGAATTTGGACCAGCTGATGTGGGCAATGCTGTCGCGCTACGATCCGGAAACCTCCGTAGACATTTTGCGCCGCATGCGCAGCACTCCTGCCGATCCTCGACTTACTCCCGAACAGCGCAAGAAAAGAGACTTTACCAACTCCCGAATGGTAGTCGATGCGACCCGACCCTACGAATGGAAGGATAAGTTTCCCATGGTCAACACGCCGAGCCAGGAAGTAGTAAGGATGGCTCGTGAGAAATTTGGCTATCTGCTGAAATAGCGCCCCTGTGCGACTGCAGTCAGCTCGTTCATCTATTCATCTAATAGTTTGGCCAATGCATGGTAATGGTGCCAGAGACCACCTTAAACCGAAGTGTTTATATTCAATATGCGTAGCGACGCTAACGCTCATTCTCAGCCGCTCGCTTTTCGGGGATTGATTGAAGCGGTCAGATACCCCTCACTTTGATCAAGGCGCAAACATCTCCTGCAGAACCGTCAATACCGCAGTCACAGAGCTGGGAGCCAGCGCCCGAGTCGCCTCGCTAGCGGCTCGATATTAACCGTACGAAGTTGGTCCGTGGCAACAAATCCACTGCGGCCTCCAAAGCGACATGGGACGCGCCATGGGCAGTTGCCGTCCAGTCGTCATTGGCGCGACGATAATTGTGCGCAGATGTTCATTCAGATCTCACTGCCCTGCCTCGGAATCAAGCTGAATCAGGTAGACCTCACCCCGGGGTGCCAGCGTTCGCCCTACCGCCACTTCCAATCCTTCTCGTCAACTGTGTGGGCGCCGTTGGATCAAGGAGCCGGTCTCACGCATTCGTCGAGCTGCAGCCGCGCAACCTGCGCGAGGCCGACTGCATTACGAATTACAATGCGACCTCGCTATTTGCCGAACGGTTCAGGTGCTTACCTGACGATACATATCGACAAAGAAGGCGTGAAGCTCTGGATCAATAGATTGCAGAAAACGTGCATCATCACGCCGATTAGTCCGAGCTATTTGTCAATTGCTTCATGGGCAAGATCCCGGATAAACTCAGTTGCCCTAAATTCTCGCCCCTTGATTCCTCAAACTCTTGTTTGACCAATGAGATTGTTTGCGCGATGAACTATATCACCAGGTATCGCACGCCGTTTTGAAGCGGATTGTACATGAAGTATAGATAGTTGGGTTGAAGGATTGCGCTCGATTGTGATCCGGCCACTCTGACGTGATGGTTTGCCGATGCAACGGCACAAAGCTAGGAGGCATTCGACATGACACTTAAGTCAGCCGCTATTCTAATCTTCATATTGCTAACCGTATTTTCTAGCGGGACAGCATCGGCGCAGTCGATACGAATTGCTATCCCAGGCATCAGCGGAACGTTGTTGCCGCTCTATGTTGGACAGGAGAAAAGGCTATTTAAAAAATATGGTCTGGATTCCGAACTGATCATGGTCCGTTCCGGGTCTGTGGCGATTCAATCACTTCTGGCAGGTGAGATTCAATACGCGGCATCGGGAACCTCCTCCGGTATTGAAGCGAAACTAGCTGGAGCGGACATGATCTCGATTACGGACTACATGAACACGCTGCCATACACGCTGGTGACTTCCGACCGGATCAAATCCGCCAATCAACTTAAGGGCAAGCGGTTTGCCGTCAGCCGGCTTGGTGCAATATCGGATATCGCGCTAAGGCTTGCACTGAAGAATCTCGGAGTGGATCCGGCTAAGGACGCCGTGATCCTCGGGATTGGTGACGCCGCCGCGCGTTTTGCCGCGTTAAAGGTCGGCAGCGTCGATGCGACGGTAATTTCGCCGCCGGACACCCTGACCGCCAGAAAACTTGGCTTCAATCTTTTGACGAGTTTTCAAGACGCGGGGATTAAGTTTGCCTACGGATCGATTTTTATCACTAGCGATTATGGACGGAAAAATCGGACCAGTGTCCTCAACTTTATGCGGGGATTTTCCGAAGCCATTGCCTTTCTCCGCAAAAACAAGGAAGAGACTCTGAGCGTTCTCAGTAAGTGGACTCGGAACTCGGACCGCGAGTCTTTGGAAGACACCTATGATTTCTTTCTCCGTCTTTATCCAGCCAAGCCATTTAGTGACGACGACGCGGTGAGAGCCGTACTCGAAGTGCTGGGCGAAAAAAATATTGCGATCAAAAAATTCAAGCCCGCGGACTTTTACGACATGCAATACCTACGCGAAATCGATCAAAGCGGCTTTATCGACAAGCTTTACCGATGACCTGTACTTCGGCTATATGCCTGTCCCGGTTTGACCGTGACCTCCCCTGATATCCCTGCCAAACCCCGACGGTCTCGGACGATGTGGCAACCGTGCCGAAGTGTCTTGTTATATTGCCAAGGGTTGTCTCATGAACCTCTTGGCTGAATGTGGCGGTGCAGTCGCTGAGAAAAACGATGTAGTAGTCACGCATGAAGCCGTCTCTCGCCGTCGACTCGACGCACACGTTGGTCGTAACGCCCGTTAGAATCAGAGTTTTGATGCCTGCCTCTCGCAGAATCTGATCCAGTTCCGTCCTGACAAAAGCACTGTAGCGATGCTTTCGGATCACTGGTTCGGTTGCGAGCGGCGTCACTTTATAAAAATCGGCCCCCCAGCTCCCCTCCAGGCATCTTTCATTGTTGAGGCCGTGTTTTCTGTCCTTTTCAACAAATGGTCCGGAAAGATATCGGTTGTTGTAGATTCCCTGAACGAAAATTATCTTGACGTTAGCTTTCCGTGCTTCATCAATGAAGCGCACGAGGCGCGGCACCATCGACTGTGTGGCAGAGATGTCCAAACCGAGTTTGCGCAGATAGCCGTCCTCATGGCAAAAATCGTTCTGAATATCGATCACGAGCACGGCAGCATGCTCTGGATTTACCTTCTGTTTCAGTGTCGTCAATATGTCTTCCATGGCCACCTCCAATTTTGGTCGCGCCCTTAGATGCGAGAAAACTACTTCAAGATTTCTTTTAACTTCTCGATAATCGACTTCTCGAGTTTATAAGTGCGAGCGACCACTTTCTCCAACTCTTCGCCGGTAAGCGGACTCATGTCCAGTCGTGCCTTTTGCGCATCCGCGATAAACTCGGGATCTTTATAGGTTTCAACGAGACCCTTGCGAAGCATGAGCACGCGATCTTTGGGTGTGTTCGGCGGAAAGACGTAGGGACGAGCAATCGCCGCGTAATCGTAAATTCCTGCTTGGATGATTTTTCGCGCGTCTTCGCTCTTAACGATATCGGTAATCATGGGCACCTTGGGTAAATCCGGATGGCGCCGCTCGGGTATCATCTGTAAGACAATCATAACCGAGCCGGACTGAATCTCCTGGACCCAGCCGGATTTAAACGATTCCCAGGAGTTGGCGACGCCTTGCAACTCGCCGCTGTTGATCGCCAATCGAATATCGGCGGTGCCTTTATAGCCGCTTACTAACTGCATCGGCACGCCCACGGTGGCGCGCACAACCTTGGCGATGTCATCGGTGGCAGATCCCGGCCCGACGCCGCCGAATTTCAGGCTGGTCTTGGTTGCCAACCAGTTTTCGATGCTGCTTACGCCGCTCGCTTTGCTGATGCCGATCACCGTGTTGTCTTGCGCCGGGACACCGAGATATTCGAATTTCTGCCCGTCGAATTCGATGCCTGGCTTGCCAAGCACCTGCTGGAGAAGCAAACCGCCGATGAAATGGCCGATCGTCAGACCGTCCGGTTTGGCGACTTTGTAGACGTGATTCGCCGAAATCAAAGTTCCTGCGCCGGTCATGTTTTCAACGACAAAGTTCGGATTGCCGGGGACGTGCTTGCCGAGATGGCGCGCGATCAGGCGAGTGTAGGTGTCATAGCCGCCGCCGGCGGAACCGCCGACGATGACTCTGACTGTCTTGCCTTGATAAAATGACTCCTGCGTCGTCGCTGACGTCGCCGGTGTAAATATGAGAAACCACGTCGCCGATATCGCGGTCCAGAGAACGTGCCTGTGGATCATGAGATCTCCTTTGTGCATTTTCGATCGACGCAGTTGGCCTTCAGTGAAATTTCGCAAGCGTCCGTACAATCTCGGATTATTAGCAGAAATATTCTTCCCGCTGCAACTTGCATTGCAGCGCCGGCAAGGACAATAGTTGCGCAGAAGGAAGGAGCATCGTCGTATGCAGTATCGGTATCTGGGCAAGCAGCGATTGAAAGTATCCGCCATCGGTTATGGCTGTCCAACATTTCAAGGAAAGCTCAGCGCCGCTGATGAAAGGCGAGACATCGATGTGCTCCATCGGGCCATCGATCTGGGCATCAACTTTATCGACACAGCCGATCACAACAACGGTAACAATGAAGAACTCCTAGCCAAAGCCCTCAAAGGCAAGCGCGATCAGGTCGTGCTTGCGTCGAAGTTCGGCAATTTGCGCGGGCAGCCCTGGGCAAAGGGACGCGACGTCAATGCTAGCGCCGAGTATGTGTCGGTAGCCTGTGAAGCCTCCTTGCGACGGCTGCAGATGGAAACCATTGATCTTTACTATTTGCATCGGGTCGATCCGCGGGTTCCGATCGAAGAAACGATCGGCGCCATGGTTCGATTAATCGAGCAAGGAAAGATTCGCCACATAGGGCTGAGCGAAGCCGGACCGCACACGATTCGCCGAGCCAATGGGGTTCATCCAATTGCCGCTCTGCAAAGCGAGTATTCTCTATGGACTCGCGATTATGAGACCGACACGATTCCAGTCGTTAAGGAGCTCGGCATCGGGTTTGTTTCGTACTATGCACTTGGCCGGGGCTTTTTCGCTGGCGCAGTCAACAGCGTGTCTGACTTAGACCCGAAAGATAGCCGGCGCAAAGCGCCGCGGTTCCACGAGGAGAATTTCCAACACAATGCTCGCTTGCTCAGTCGTCTACAACAAGTTGCCGATGCCAAGAAATGCACCTTGGCACAGCTATCTCTCGCATGGACTCTGCATCAGGGAGATAATTTCGTGCCGATTCCGGGAACGCGCCGGATCGCGCATTTAGAAGAAAATGCTGCTGCGGCAGAGGTCGTATTAACATCCGATGAGATAGCTGAAATCGACAAGCTGTTCCCGCGAAAAGGCGCCGTCAGGGGCGCGCGTCATGATTATGATCGCTCGAAAGAACTGAATATCTGAAAGATTGGTAAAGTAGTTCAACAGTTCAATGTTCAACGTTAGAAAAGGCTCCTTTCGCGACTCTATTCGGCGCATGGGCAGCCCGGCGGCTCCGCCTTTCACAACGCTGCAAGAAAGAGAAGCTGTCCTGAGATCTAATTCGGATTAAGGCGTTGAACGTTGAACCTTTGAACTGTTGAACTGTTGAACGATCGAGATCAGATCGACCCCGGTACTGCCATGATCTCGCCGCATCTGCAGGTTCTAAATTCTTTGCTGCCGAAGAATTTATCGTACGCTTTGGAGACCGGGTCGTCGGCATAGTCCTTCACGGTGAACGTTTCTTCGTGGAGCAAAGCATCGCATTTCTGGCAGTACCAGTGAAAGCGGTCAGTCTCACTCTCGCGCCTCTTCCGTTCTGAAATCAACGCAAAGGCATCGGCGGCAAACCGGGGAGAATGCGGCGTGCCGGCAGGAGTATAGATCATCGCTCCTTCCGGGATCACGGCAACTTCTTCTTTGCCCTCCGGCGTGCGGTAATGTAATCGCATTTCACCTTTGATCATGTACATTGTTTCGTCACTCGGATTGATGTGAAACTCGCTGCGGTACTCCCGGCCCCGCGCGATGAAGACCAACGTGTCCGGATGCTGCCAAAGAACTCGAACGCGTTGGCCGCTTTCCGACAGCTGCCGTGTCTGCTCAAGTAAATTCACAATCGGCATCTTCTCCATCGGTGTTCTCCTTTGGCGGCGGTCACAGAAAGTATCATAGGCCTATCGCCGGCCCGATACAATTTGCAACCGCATCCGTGTTGAGTGCTGCGAAGCGGCTGAAGCAGATTTGAACCGAGTCTTTGCATTGCATCCACGAAGGCGTCAAACTGGTAAAACTTTTTACTGATAGAATTACCGTGCAACGCCTTTGGAATTTTAGAACCCTGCGCTCGCTCAGACATCGTAACTTCCGTCTGCTCATGGAAGGCGCCTTGATCTCGAGTTCCGGCGATTTTATGCAGAACATCGCCCAGAGCTGGCTCGTCTGGGAGCTGACGCGTTCGCCGGTCGCGCTCGGGGTGATCGCTTTTTTCGATACCCTTCCCCGCCTTCTGGTTGGCGCGGTCGGTGGCGCGATTGCGGACCGCTTCGATCGTCGCCGGGTCCTGCAAGTTACTCAAGCGCTGGCGATGATGCAGGCGATTATCTACTGGCTCGCGGTGGAGTTCGAATTCATTGAGTTTTGGCACATCGCAGGCCTGGCGTTCTTTTTGGGAGTGGTCAATACGATAAATCAGACGGCGCGGCAGTCGCTGGTCAACAGTCTGGTGCCGAAGGAGGAGTTGCTCAATGCCATCGGCCTGCAATCATCGGTTTTCAATTTCTCCAAAATTTTAGGGCCCTCCGTCGGAGGCGTGATCATCTCGTTCATCGGCGTAGCCGGCTGTTTTTTGATCAATGCGCTGAGCTTCGTCGCGCTTCTGTTCAATCTCTATCTATTGGATCTGCCGCCGTGGGAGAAACGCAAGGATAAGCAAAGCTTGTTGGAGGATATCGGAGAAGGATTCCGGTATGTCAGGGACAATCGCCGAATCCTCTACATTGTCGGTATCTCTTATGTAGTGGCTCTGTTCGGTGCGCCATATAATCGCTTTGTCCCAGTGTTTGCCACCAACATACTCCAAGTCGGGCCGACGCGGATTCGGTCTCCTGATGGCTGCGCCTGGACTTGGCGCCACCGTAGCATCGTTGAGTCTTGCTACGGTGAAGAAGCTGCGTGTTGGCGTTCACGCGATCTGTTACTGTGTTCTGGGGTTTGCGTTTTCCCTGATTCTGTTCGCCTTTTCTCAGTCATTTGTCTTGTCACTGATTTTTCTAGCGATGGTAGGTTTTAGCCAGATAGCCGAACGCGCCCTGTCCAACACGGCTATACAAGTTGCCACGCCGCCGCATCTGCTGGGGCGAGTCTTAAGTTTGTTCTTTATGGATCGCGGCTTGTGGTCTCTGGGTAGTGTTATTATCGGTACAGCCGCCTCGGTGATCGGCGTCAATTGGAGCTTTGGCGTTTGCGGCGCTGTCTGCGCGATTGCCGCATCCGCATTGCTGTTCGTCACCCGCCGAGGGCCGGTGTCTAACGTCCCGTCTCCTTAGCCCTGATGCGACATATCGGCGGCGTGAGGTGTTACAAGAACCAGGAGTGCTCCCTCCCCCCCGATAACGGAGGGGAGGGGGAAGAGCGATCGCTAGCGTTTAGGCGACGATGGGTTCGCGCAGCGGGATATGGCTGGGAATTTTTGGGACGCGCGTGCGCGGTTGGCCGTTGACGCCGGCATTGCCCGCTCCCAGGAGAAGCATTCTGCCGGTTCCGGTGTTGCAGAGTTGATAAGATTCGCCGGATTTTAACAGCACTGTATCGAATTGTTTCAAAACGAACTCTTTACGCGGTGTGCGCACGGTGCATTCGCCTTCGATCACCATGAATATATGATCGTCGTTTTCATGATAGTGCATGTCGTCTTGAACCTTGGGTTCGCAGTTGATTACCCAGAAGTAAGCCAGATCGGTTCGCCATAGGCTCAGGTGATTGATGCCCGGGTTGGCGTCGGCTTCTTTTACCAGATTTTTCATCTCGACCATATCGTCCCTCCCGTAAATTTACAGACCGATGAAACGCTCGTTTTAATTCGTTTTGTTTGTCCGATTCACTCCAATTTGCGCCGAGTACGTTCGGCTCATCGATTATCGCCCGCCTGGTAGCTGCAACGTTTTGATCAACCTGCTAGGACATGGTTTCTAAACGTGCTGCTTTTGTGGACGTTCTTTGGGTTTCACCAGCCGGCCGTGAGTGCCGTCACAGTAAGGGTGATCCTTTGACCTCCAGCAGCGGCAGATGGCAATGGTCGTCGGCTCCGCGAATTCCAGTATGTGCGGTTCTATGTTTGTCGCGGCATGCGAACCGTCGCAGAAAGGCGGGGTTTTGGTCCGGGTGCAGCGGCAATAGGCCACGGTTTTGGACACTTGCTTGACGATTGCCGGTTCGATGAGATCCTCGTACGACAGGGCCATAACGTTTCCTTTCAGAGCTGCTTGCAGGAGATGAACAATATTCCCTGCCATGAAGACTGTCAACTCGGGTGCGGCAAGCAGCTCAAAACGCCTTTAAAATATCGTGTGTTGGGTTCAGATCGACGCGAGTCCTCACCAGCCAACGCGGAGCTTGCCTGTCAAGAAGGGGGGGTTGGAGACCGGTGAATTGGAATGACAGCGCATCAGGAACAGATCCTAAGCGGCCCACGCCTCATGTCCAATAAAATTCAACGTCCTTTGATGCCGAGCTCGCTTTGCGCCTCTCGCAAGAAACTCAGGTCAGCGACATCGGCGGATGCAACTTCACGAGCGATCTTTGCGCTGCGCCGAGCTTGGTCGATGACCAGCTTGAGTCCGTCTTCCGGAACGGCGCCGTCGGCATTGAAGAGATTGCGCAACGCATCATACGAGGCGTAGGCGAAGTCACGCTCGACTTTGCCCCACCCGACCAGGACGCGCACGGCTTCATCTCGATTATCCCTGATAAAGCGATTGGCGCGAATGGTTGCCTTAATAGTCCGCCGGATCTCATCGGGTCTCTCTTGGATTTTTCTTGTGTGCGTGCCGAGCCCGAGGTAGGGAAAGCTAAATAGCTCGTAAGCTCGTGCCATAATCTTATAGCCTTGTTTTTCCATCTGGGTGTCCGCAGGTGGCGAAATTACGATGAGATCCACTACCCTCTGTTTCAGCGCGGTAAGTCTTGCCGCATCGGACCCCAATGCGAGAATCTTGATCTCTTTCTCCGGATCAATCCCGACTTGCTTAAGCATCAAGCGCGCCGCAAGGTCCGGGGTCGCGCCAAAGCTGCTGATGCCGAGTGTCTTACCCTTGACATCCTTAAGCGTTCTGAATTCCGGCTGCGCGATCAGTGTCATTGGCCAGTTGTCCAAGTAGCCGGCAACGATTCTGATCGGCAAGCCGGCGATAGCTCCGCCGACAACCGCTCCGAACAGTTGGCAATAGTCGACATCACCGGTGGCCAGCGCCGTAACGGCGACATTGGGGTTCATCCGGATAATTTCAGCCTCGATGTTTTCATCCTTGAAGAGCCCCTTTTGCTGCGCCATGGCGACGGTCAAGTTCGGCATGTTTGGGTTCGACACCGCGATACGAACTTTGTCCAGAGCTTCTACTTCTGAAATCACCAGGCCGGAAGCGAGCAAGGCTACAAGGCATATGTTAGCCGTAAGAAGGCCAAAGAGACTCGGTACGTCAGCGGCGCCGGCAGGCGAAAACTTCATCTTTCGCTTGCTGCTCTCATCGTTGTTATTCACGTTCTTGAACGATGTTGAAGCCGCTGTAGCCGCGGATCTTGTCGATGCGAACGAGCACGCCATAGCCTTTGCGCTCGGGATCCTTGTCGATCTCGCCTTTCACGACACGCTTCATGATCTGCTGTCGCAAGTCACCTTCCTTATAGACTGTCGCGGTGCCATAAAAACGCCAGCCGATGCGCGCGGCGGAGTCATAGTAGAGCATGCAGACATGAGGATTGTTTTCGAGATTGGTGCTGCTGGTACCCAATGAACGATCCCAGAAGGCGATATGCTCGTCGTCGAATACATGAGTGCTGCCTCGGAAACTGAGATCCGGATACCCATCGCTGGACGTCGTTGCCCAGACGCAGTACTTTTTTTCATCGAAGGCCTTGTTGATTCGGTCCTTCATGTCGTCGGTTATTTTAATCATGGCGAATTCCTCCTGGAAGGCGGCTGTCGTTTTCAAAACTACTCGAAGCCGTATAATTTTGCCGGATTCGCGACAAGAATTTTTCTTCTCGTTTGCTCATCCGGCGCGAATTCAGCCAGCAGATCCACCAGGTCGCCATCGTTAGGCGTGTGGCCCGGCACGAAATTGTTGGAATGGGGCCAATCGGTACCCCAGATGACACGATCCGGCGCCGCAGCGATCACCGCTCGCGCATACGGAATCACTTCGACAAACGGCAGTCCGAAGTAGTCGTGAACTAGGCTATTGCAGATTTTGTCGGCGCCGCTGACCTTTACCCAGACGTGTTTTTCTCTCATTAGATCCAGCAGCAGCTGAAAAGCCGGCTGATTCAAACCTTCGGCCGGTTTGATCCGGGCGATATGGTCGATAACAACCGGCAAAGGCAGTGCGCGAATCCGCTTCTCCTGTTCCAGTAAATTCTTGGTATCGATGTGCAGATCCACCGACCAGCCCAACGCGACGATGTGCTCCACACAGCGATCGAAGACATCGAGTGATATGTTACCGCGCGGACGGTCGAGCAAATTGAAACGGACGCCGCGTATGCCGCCGTCATGCAGCTTTTGCAACTCGGCCTTGGAGGTTTTGTCGTCGATACGGCCGACGCCGCGGAAGCGTCCGCGTGAATTGGCAATCGCATCGAGTGTCGCCGAGTTGTCGAGCCCGTGCACGCTTGGTTGCACGACCACGGCCCGCTGGATGCCGATGATCGAGGCCATTTTTTGATAATGCTCCAGCGGCGCCGCCGGGGGAGTGTACTCGTGGGTCGAAACGAACGGGAAGTTTTCCGGCGGGCCAAAGACGTGGAAATGAGTATCGCAGGCTTCGGCTGGCGGAGTGAAGTGCGGCTTTTTGGTATTTGGATCCGGTGGATAGCAGTAGGGCATGGTATTCTCTTGACAGCTACACTTAACGAATCGCGGCGCGGGTGTCCACTTGCTTTAGACCTGACATGCACCCCTTGACCTCGGCTATCACTCGGGTAGCCATTTCTCGACTCTTCAGGGTCTTGAGACGTTTCTTCGGCGCGACCAGATCAAATTCCACTTTGCCGGCTTGCTTCTCGATCGGCTGGCATTGCTTGTTGATCGCCTTGTGCCGGCGGCCAGCCTCTTTGGCGTGCCCTTCTATGTCGTGGAACAGCTTGGTTTTCGTAAGCTTGTCCACACCACTTTCATGATCGGCCATTTGGCTACCGAGAGTGCCGATCGCGAGAACGTCGAGAAATACTTCAAGGCTCTGCGCCGGGCGCAGCGTGATATCGATCTATCGCCGGAGCTCTATAAGCACTATTTTTTGCGTGAGCTGCCGGAGAGATATCACCCGCTGGTGGATGTTCGTAGGTTCGGTCCTGGTGAGCGCCTGGTATTCGAGCCTTATCCGCAAGATGCTTTCGAGCGCACACGCAGGTGGATCGAGTCGTGGAATCTTTTTCGGCCGGAGCAGACCGGCGATGCCGGTTACGATGACGCGGTGATCTAAGGCGGATTGTTCATGATTAACCGGCAGCTTAAAAACGAGACGCAGAGAGCCCCACGTCCCAAAAAGCACTGCTAACGCCGTTTCCACGATCGCACTGGAACCATGAGTCTTCCTTAAGTGCGCTGCTAAGCCTCCATTGCCTTAGGGTCCACTTTGAGAGCTGCTACAAAGTGCGCTTGTGCATACTAGTCGTTGTTCGGCAATTTGAAAGATATCCTGAATCCAAACATCAACGATAACCTTGAAGCTGTTCGTTGCCATGCGTTCACTTCTCTAGGCTCATCCCTCGACGACACAGTTCGTAGCTTTCCCTCTGGGCATGAATATCACCTATTAGACTGCTGAAGCATTTTTCCCACATCCCGCCGGGATCAGCCTACCGGGTGCATCTTTAGGGTGATCTCCACCGGCTTGAACGTATCGAACGATTTGAACCTTTTGAACAACGGAACTTAGAGTTCCATCTGTCTCAGCATGGCTTGCGCCAGCGGGCTATCGGCATCGGCTAAATGCTCCGACATGGTGTAATGATTGGCGCCGGGGATGATGAGATATTCACAATTTACGCCGCGCTCTTTGCAAAGGTTGAAAAAATCCTCTGACATTTGCTGCCAGCCTTTGGGTTCGGCGCCGCCGACCGCCACAATGACCGGACAAATGGATAGCGGCGGATGATGAAATGGGCTGTTCCTTTTCGCCAATTCGGGCGTGAGCCTGACCTGTTCCTGGACGCTGATGCGCATCACCATATCGAGGTCATAGACGCCGGAAGTCGCGACAGCACCTTTGATGAGGTTTCTAGGGAGACCTTCGCTCGCCCAATCGTGCGCCAGCGCCATCGCCGTTAGATGCCCGCCCGCGGAATGACCCGAGAGATAAATTCTCGCAGGATTGCCGCTGTAGCGTAAAATATTCCTGTAAACCCAGGCGATGGCAGAGCGCATCTGGCGGACGATGTCTGAAACGGTCACGGCAGGACAGAGATCGTACTCGATCAGGACGACCGATGCGCCGCCTTTGGTGAATACAGGGACGAAATTGCAGTTATCCTCTTTGCTGCCGCTGCGCCAATAGCCGCCGTGAATGTAGATTAGAACTGGGCCACCCGGCTGATCTGCGGGGTAAATGTCCAGCTTCTCACGCGGCGAACTGCCGTAAGGCACCCCCAACCAAGATTTCGCGCTTTCGCGTACCTTGCGCGCTTCTTCGGCGCGCTTCTGCGCCAGCTGCGGATACTCCGGCACCGATTCGCGCGGATTATATTGATATTCCATTTCCTCAAGGCGGAATCCCCTATATCCGGTGTCAATCATATGTATCCTTCCATGGATCTGATTAGCACTTTGTCCTCCGGGAACGTAATTTACTACGGTCTTCAATGTCAACTGCCGCTGTTTTCGGACTCGCAGACCAAAAAGGATCAATTCCGCCTCACCGCAACCATCACTACCTGTCTGATCATCTCAATTGGATGAACTGTGAATAACCCACTGTTAACCAAGTTCCGGGTCTCACTGTGAACTATGTTGCTACTTTTGATTGATAGCATTCTGACCGATGCTCTGCGGTAGCCGTTTAGGGCGCGGGTTGAATGAAAGCTCAACCAAACGGGCCGGCTATGATGGTCACAGAAGCTTTCCGCCATTGGCACAAGCGATGCAATGAAGATGATGCAGCAAGTGAAATTTAGATGAGAAAGGAGGTGAGAAAGATGAAAACTATATCGCTTCTAACCAACTTGATTATCTCTTCGACATTGTTCTGGGGAGTGACGACAGTGGGCAGCCAGGAAGTAATGCTCACGGTGCCTGCCGAGACCACCAGCTACTGCCACATGAAGTTCCCCCCGATCAGCGAAGAGTCACTATTCTCCGGTAACCCGGTGCTGAACGAGAGTGCCGGCAACAGCATTGATTTCTACGGCTCGTGCGATCACGACCCGTTGGGATTAGATGAGATCCGCTTTCAGAGACAGCTGCTTATGCGCGGGTTCGCTGACGGTGATTGAAACGATGAGTCGCAGTTCAGGGGAGGGAAAAGCCCTCCCCTGAATTATTCGCAGTCTTCTTTTCTTCAACGATCATTTCTCGGTTCAAATGGTATTTGTGCCCGTCGTTATGTCCGAAGGGTTCGAGTTGATGCTGCTGCGATTGCGCTCGTTTTATCGCAGCTCTAACACCATGATAGAGCAAAACATTTCGTTTGATTGGTTGCCTGGGATTATGTTAGGAGAGGCCAGTCCCCTGGCGAGAATACTACGATCGGCGGCAATCTCAGGACAACATGACAGGCATTGAAGTGGCGCCCTTGGGCCAAGGTGAGGTACATGTCCGCATCGCTTCTTTGGACCGGCGGGAATCGGAACTCAGGTTTTTTGAAAGCATTCTTGCCGAGGCTGAAACCAACAGAGCGAACCGCTTTCGCTTTCATAAGGACCGCGAACGGTTTGTCGCTGGACGAGGCCTGTTGCGGGTAATCTTGAGCCCTTACCTTGGACTGCCAGCTAATGAAATTATCTTCACCTATGGCAGCCACGGCAAACCCGGCATACGAAGACAGGAAGGTCGACCGGCGATTCAATTCAACTTGGCTCATTCGGCCGGAACGGCAATTTACGCGATCACACGAGATCGTCCTGTTGGCATAGACATTGAGTTGGTAAATCATGAATTTCCGATCGAGAGTGTTGCCGAACGTTTTTTTTCTAAGGTTGAGGTGGCAGCATTCCGCAGCTTGCCGCGAGACATGCAGAGAATTGCCTTCTTTAAGTGTTGGACCCGAAAGGAAGCCTTCATAAAGGCTCTTGGCGATGGACTGAGTTGTCCTTTATCGGATTTTGATGTTTCGCTAGTGCCGGGGCAGCCGGCAAGATTGTTACACGTCAGAGGGGCTTCAGAAGAAGCGTCCCGCTGGTACATGGAGGATATAGAATCTGTAGCAGGCTACGCTGCCGCCATTGTTTTCTCTGGCTCGCAGTGCCGGATGCATGTTAGCCAATGGGACTCAAACAGCGGGAATGGAAATGAACCAGTTGTCGGAATATTGAATAGGGAATAGATTAAAAGATCGTACAGCTTCTTCTTTAGGCCTACCGAACTACCGCGCGATCTGACACAACGGTCTAGCTGAAGCACGGAGAAGCTGAAGTTGAATTGCCCTCGTTGTAAGAATCAGAATCCTGACACCGCGGCGTTTTGCGATGAGTGCGGCACGCCGCTGGAAACCGCGTGTTCAAGCTGCGGTGAGGCTAATCGCCGGGGGGCAAAGTTTTGTAAAAAATGCGGCCAGTCGACTTAGCCGACCAGCGATTGCAACTCAGACTTCATCGCAGAACACTTCAGCACGCCAGCCACCTATTCCCAAACACCTTGCCGAAAAAATCCTCGCTGAGCGCCACACTTTAGAAGGTGAGCGAAAGCAGGTGACGATCTTATTTGCCGACATTAAAGATTCCACACGCCTCGTGGAAGGGCTCGATCCCGAGGAGGCACAGAAGCTACTAGATCCAATCCTAAAAGCCATGATGGACGCGGTGCATCGTTATGAAGGAACCGTCAATCATATCTGGGCGACGGCATCATGGCGCTGTTTGGCGCACCGTTGGCTCATGAGGATCATGCAGTTGCGCGCGTGTTATGCGGCATTGGCTATGCAAGAAGACATGCGACGCTACCGCCAGAGGCTCGGCCAAGCGGAAGAATCGGGATTACAAATCGGTGTTGGAATGAATTCCGGGGAGGTCGTGGTCCGGTCCATCGACAATGATCTCAATATCGAATACTCGGCTTTAGGCCACACGTCGAATTTGGCAGCCAGGATGCAGGGGCTTGCAGGTCGCGGCTCAATACTGATGACGGCCTCTACTTTGCGGCAGGTCGAAGGTTTTGTCGAAGTGAAATCACTCGGCGGGGTCCAAGCCAAAGGGCTTTCGCAGCCTGTGGAAGCATACGATCTCGTCAGTGCCACTTCAGCACGGACGCGCGTCCAAGCTGGCGCTACTCGCGGGTTGACGCCACTAGTGGGACGCAACGCAGAAATCGACATCTTCAACAAACTGGTCCAGCGTGTGAGCGCTGGCAGCGGTCAAGTATTGGCGATGATTGGCGAACCCGGTATCGGTAAGTCGCGCTTGGTGCACGAGTTTACTCGTCACCAGCTGCCCACAGGGTGGCTGGTGCTCGAAGGCACATCAGTTTCTTACGGTAAGGCAACGCCGTATTTCCCACTGACCGAGATGTTGCGGCGCTATTTCGGAATTAACGGTGGGGAATCGAGCGAGAACATCCGAAGCCAAGTTGTGACGCGTATATTAGAACTGGACAGCACACTCAAAGATGCAATCCCGCCAGTCCTCTCATTGCTCGGCGCCTATCCGGATGCAGGTACTACCGACCCCGGGCAGGAGCGTGACTGGCTAGTACCGCTCCAAGATATCGAGGAGTCCATCCGACGCTTTAACTCCATGGATCCGCAGCAGCGTCGCCGTCAAACTTTAGATGCACTCAAACGGATGTGTCTCCGGGAAAGCCAAAGACAAAATCTGCTGCTGGTTTTCGAAGACCTCCACTGGATCGATCATGAAACCCAATCGTTTCTTGACGGTCTGGTTGATAGTCTTCCCATGGCCCACCTCTTGCTCCTCGTTAATTATCGGCCCGAGTATAATCACGGATGGTCGGAAAAAAGCTATTACACTCAACTTCGCGTTGATCCGCTCCAGACGAGTAGCGTCGAAGAATTCTTATCAAAGCTACTCGGAGATAATCCTGACCTTTTGTCCCTCAAACAACTATTAATCAAGCGCACTGAAGGAAATCCCTTCTTTGCTGAAGAAAGCGTGAGGTCTTTGCTGGAAACCGGGGTTTTGACCGGAGAGAAAGGGGCTTACCGGCCTGGACTGAAAATTGATGATTTCATTATCCCAAGCACGGTGCAAAACGTTGTAGCGGATCGTATCGATCGTCTGCCCGTCGAAGAGAAACATCTTCTTCAGACTGCCGCTGTGATCGGAGTAATCATTCCTTTTGATCTGCTCCAGGCGGTCTCGGAGCTACCAGACGACCAGCTTTTTGAATATCTAGCCCATCTCAGGTCCGCTGAATTTATTTATGAAACGAATCTTTTTCCAAAACTAGAGTATACGTTCAAGCATGCTCTCACCAACGAAGTTGCGTATGGCGCGTTGCTCCACGACCGAAGGGTTGCTCTCCACGCACGGGTTGTGAGCGCGCTCGAAGCGATCCAAGATACCAATCTGCAGGACTATGTTGAGACGCTTGCGCGTCATGCTTTTCGCGGGGAGTTGTGGGATAAGGCAGTCCCATACTTGAGTCAAGCTGCGGCAAAGGCTCTAGCATGTTCTGCGTGCAAAGAAGCCGTATCGTTCCTAGAGCGAGGCCTAGAGGCTTTGGATCATGTGAATGATTCGCGGTCAAAACTGGAATGGGCTATCGATTTGCGTTTACAGTTACGTAACGCACTATTCTTGTTAGGCGACTCTAGGAAGCTCCATCAATATCTAAAAGAAGCGGAAACGCTCGCTCAAACACTCGGCGACGAACCCAGAATCGGGCGAGTTCTTAATTTCTTGTGTAGTTATGCGGGCATCGCTGGCGATCCTGATGGGGCAGTATCATACGGGCGGCGCGCTCTGGCTTTGCCGATCGTGGGCGTTGATCCGTCTATTGGTGCGGTGGCGCATTATTACTTGGGCGCTGCCTATAACAAGATGGGAAGTTACAGAGAAGCGATTGACGTCCTCAAGCGAGGTCTGCAAGGGATTAAAGCGGAGCTAAGGCATGAACGATTCGGAACAACGCTTGTGATCTCCGTTGTGTGCCGGAGCCATTTAGTTCAATGCCTTGCTGCGACCGGTGAGTTTGATCAAGGCATGCGTGACGGAGAGGAGGGTATCCGCATTGCTAATGAAGTCGAACATCCTGTCAGCCGGATATATGCGAATTGAGCCTGGATTTCTTTTCCTCTTGCGCGGTGAATGCGAAAAGGCCGTCCGATTACTCGAACTCAGTTTGAAAATTTGCCAATCGGCAGGAGTTCCTGTGTACGTGCCCTTCGTCGCCTCCCGTTTGGGAGCCGCCTACGCCACCGGGGGACGAATTGCCGAGGCTCTACCCTATCTGGAACAGGGGGTAAGTAATTCCGCTTCGGTGGGGAGGGTCGGATTTCTTTCGCTTAGCATGGTGTGGCTAAGTGAAGGGTATTTGTTGTCAGGACGAATTACAGAGGCAGGTGATGTTGCGCGACGTGCGCTCGAGTTTGCGCAAACCCATAAGGAGCGAGGACACGAAGCATGGGCGTTAAAAGTTCTTGGCGATATTGCCGCGCGTTCGCACCCGGCCTGCGACGATGAAGCGACTCTACTATCGGCGTGCCTTAGCGTTCGCTGACGAATTGGGCATGAGTCCACTGGAGGCGCATTGTCACGCCGGGTTGAGTAATCTTAAACTAGGCCAAGGTCAGCCCCGACTCGCGCGCGAGGAGTTGTGCGCGGCAATTGAGCTTTACGATACGATGAAAATGACACATTGGTCTGTTCCGGCCCAAGCAAGCCTCGCAAAAATCGCAAACTCATCGATGGTGTCATGAGTAACACAAAAACGGAATTGCCGATAATTGCCGATGGGCGCATTGGTCCAGCCAATCCGTTTGTAGAATTCAAAAAGGATTATCTCGAGGGAGCCATTGCAGATTGCTTTGAACAACGAGCACGCGAGCACGGTCAGAGGCTAGCTTTAAGAACTCGCGATCGGCAGCTTACTTATGAGGTGCTGAATCGGGCGGTGAATAGAGCAGCTCACGCGATTTTGCCTATTCATCCGATGAGCAACGATCCGGTGGCGGTGCTCTGTCAACCGGGAGTGTCATCCATAATAGCCAGCTTCGCGGTGCTGAAGTCGCGCCGCCCCTTCGTTCATCGAATACTCGATTCCCCCGGCAAGACTGACTCGGATACTTCAAGATTTTGCGCCTAACAAAAATGGTCTCTTTGCGATCAGGCCAATCTGGCTTTGGCAAATCAGCTAGCTGCGCAGTCCACGACGGTTGTCAATATCGACAATTTGGACACAGGGCTCTCGGAGGCCAATCCTGGTACCGGCGATCGCTGCAAGTGATCTTGCGTATATTCACTACACCTCGGGATCTACCGGCGAGCCGAAGGGTGTCATGGCGAATCATCGAAACGAGATTCATAACATCATGACGAACACGAATGCGTTACACATTACGCCCGATGACCGAATCAGTTTGGTTCGTTCCAACAATGTCGGAGCCACGCGCGATGCGTTGCTCGGCTTACTCAACGGCGCTACTTTATTACCTCTTGACCTGAAAGATGGATCAACCGATTTGGGGCGTTGGCTCGCGGAAGAAAACATCACTGCTTTTACGTGTGTGACGTCGGTCTTTCGTCTGGCGGTCAAGAACGTCAAGGGGATTAAAATTCTTTTCCCCAGTTGCGTTTGATACACGTGGGTGGAGAGCCGATATCCAAAAACAACATTGTCCTCCTCAAAAACCATTTTTCTGACTCATGTCTTTTTGTTACTCGTCTGGGTCTAAGCAAGAGTAAACTATCGCGTTCTCTTTTCATACGTAAGCATACTGAGATCATCGGCGAACACGTTCCCGTGGGATATCCGCTCGAAGGCAATGAAATTTTGATAGTCGATGAGGATGGAAATGACGTTGGTGCCAATCAGGTTGGCGAGATTGCGGTTCGAAGCCGCTATCTTTCGGTCGGCTATTGGCATCAGCCGGAACTGACGCGGTCGAAGTTTGTGTTCGACCCGAGAGACGAAACCAGACGCACGTATTTCACCGGAGATTTGGGATACCGGACGTCCGACGGCTGTCTCTTCCATGTCGGGCGAAGAGACTTCCAGGTTAAGGTGCGGGGGCACCGCGTCGAAGTTTCAGCGGTCGAGAGGGCGTTATTGGAGATCCCACAGGTGAAAGAAGGCGTCATTGTGCCTTGGCGAGACAGCCGCGGCGCCAATCGGTTGGTTGCTTATGTTGTGCCTCAGGATGGCGGGATCTTTAGTACCGGAGATTTGCGCGGTCTGCTACAAGCCAAATTGGCGCCGTACATGCTGCCTTCTTGGTATGTTGCCGTCGATTCACTACCGCTCACACCCGGTGGGAAGATAGATCGCCGCGCCCTTCCTTCACCGGGAATTTCTCGTCCGGAGTTAGCAACGCCTTACGTTCAGCCCGGGACGGATCTGGAAAAGGCGCTTTGCAACCTCTGCGCCGAGGTCCTTGGAATCGATGGGGTCGGCATTAACGATAGCTTTTTCGAGCTCGGTAGCGACTCGCTGCTAGCAACGCAGCTCGCATCTGAGATCATAGAAAAGTTCGCGCCGAGACGGCCGGTGAACACCTATGAACTGCCGACCGTTAGTCAGCTTGCGGAGTTTCTCAGCATGCATGAAGTCCAACCGGTTGAAGCGGCGGACTCTGGCAGCCTCGGATTTTGCTCCGGGATGCGAGGGTGGCTGACTCCAACGAGATAGAGAAACCACTGGAGGAGCGGAGAGGGATGCTTGGAGGTCGTGCCTGATGACTCGTCGGACAATGTTCGAAAGAACATCGTCTCGCCGGACGCGAACTCTATTCATCTTGCTGCAACAGGAACACGGGTTCTTCACGGAGCAGCAGCCCAGAAAAATAGAGACAACATCGCTAGGGGATGACCCAGCATCTTACCTTTCGTCACCAACAACTGTGGTTTCTTTTCAACTACAGCCAGGCGGTCCCGTCTACAATATTTCCAAAATTCCATTGCTTGCGAAGGTACCGTGACGTCGATGCGCTCACTCAAAGTCTCAACGAAATCATTCGCCATCACGTGTCCTGCGAACGACACTTTCCAGCGCCAGCGAAAAACCTGTACAGGTAATTGACCAAGCGTCCATTTGGATGTTTCCGTGCTCGATCTCCGGAACTTCCTGTGCAGGATCTTAAAACCGAAGGCTCACGCATCGCTACTGCGCAGCACACAAACCGTTCGACTTACTCGATGGGCCCCTAATCAGAGTCGTTTTGCTACGAATGGACGACGAAGAGTGGCTCATTTTTCTTTCGCTGCATCAGATTGTTTGTGATGGACAGTCTGTCAGCCTCTTGTACCGAGAGTTAGAGGCGCTGTACGGCCGATTTCACATGGGTCAAGAACCTACTCTAGCCAAATTGACGATTCAGTACGGTGATTACGCTTGGTGGCAGAGGAATGAGCTGCAGGGGGACCGACTTAGATCATTGCTCGATTATTGGCAACCTCGATTTGCTGCACCGCCTTTGCTGCTAAACCTGCCGACAGATCGAGCGCGATCGAAAGTTCAATCCTTCCGAGGTTCCAGGTGGTCACTGGCCATCGATCGTCGTCTAACCACAGCCCTGAAAGAATTTAGCCGAAAAGAAAATGTTTCTCTTTTTGTTATTTTGCTCGCAACATTTGCGACACTGTTGCGACGCTATAGCGAACAAGAAGATATCGTGGTGGGCTCTCCGGTTGCCAATCGATACCAGCCAGAATTGCAGCAGTTAATAGGATTTTTCGTAAAGACGCTGGCCCTACGGCTGGACCTGACTGGAAATCCTTCGTTTAGAGATTTAGTCCTGCGGGTTCGCAACATCTGCCATGAGGCATTTGCGCATGGAGATCTCCCGTTTGAGAAACTCGTGGAGGCAACAGTACAAACGCGGGATCTGGGCCGGAACCCCTTATTTCACGTGATGTTTGCAATGCAGGAACCAGGTGCTGAAGAGCTATGCCTTGATGGCGTCCGAACTGAAGCTTTAGAGCTAGAAAACGGAACGGCCAAATTTGACCTGACCTTATCGTTGCAAGAATCAAATCAACATCTAGTTGGCTCGATTGAATACAGCACTGATTTGTTCAAGCCCGATACGATCGAACGGATGGTAGGCCACTATCAAACCCTGCTCAAGGAAGTAAGCGACAATCCAGATCGACGAATCTCGGACTATCCTATTCTTACTGCAGCGGAGAGGAAACAACTCCTCATTGAGTGGAATGACACGGCCGGGAGTATCCGAAAAGCAAATGCATCCACGAGCTAATCGAAGAGCAAACCGAGAATTCTGCTGATGCAATTGCGGTCACCTTCCAAGAGCAACAGCTGACTTACCGAGAACTGAATGCTCGCGCCAACCAGCTCGCATGGCACCTGATCAGTTTAGGGATGGGCCCAGAGAGGCTGGTTGGGATCTACTTCGATCGATCAGTGGACATGGTTGTTGGATTATTGGCAATTCTCAAGGCGGGTGCTGGTTATGTGCCGCTAGACCCGGCCTATCCGAAAGAGCGCCTGGCTTTCATGTTGGAGGATGCCAACGTCTCCGTGGTGGTGACACAAGAAAAGCTGATAAGGAGCTGTGAGCTATCAGGCATCAGCGCGGAGCCTGTCTATGTGTGCTTGGATCGTGATTGCGCGTCAATAGAAGCGTGCAGCAACCAGAATCCAAACGTGCCGCTTACTTCGGATAATCTCGCTTACGTGATCTATACTTCCGGATCGAGGGGGAAACCAAAGGGCGTTCAGGTATTACACCGGTCCATAGTCAACTGTCTCCATTCAATGGCCGAGCGGCTCGGGTTTACGAAGAGGGACGTGCTATTAGCGGTCACCACGATTTCTTTCGATATAGCTGCATTGGAAATCTATTTACCGCTGCTTTTTGGAGGCACCGTCGCCGTGGCGGCGCGTGAAGAAGCGGGCGACGGAAGTGAGTTGCTGCATCGCCTTAGAGAAACTTCGGCCACAACCATGCAAGCGACACCGTCCACCTGGGACCTATTAATTGAAGCGGGATGGAGAGGTTCCCAGACCTTCAAAATACTCTGCGGCGGTGAGCCGATGTCCAGAGAATTGGCGGATGCGCTGCTTGTGCGCGGCAATGTCTGGAACCTGTATGGGCCAACCGAAAGTACCATCTGGTGTACGATTCACAAGGTCAAAAGCGGCGGCGTCGCAGTTCCCATCGGCCGTCCGATAGCAAATACGCAGAGCTATATTTTGGATACCCACTTAGAGCTGGTGCCCTCTGGTGTTCAAGGCGAGCTTTATATCGGCGGCGGTGGCTTAGCGCGAGGCTACTGGAATCGACCGGAGTTGACCGAGGAGAAGTTTGTACCAAATCCGTTCGTACAAGGAGAACGATTGTACAACACGGGGGATCGTGCGCGTTATCTCGCCGACGGTAATATTGAATTTCTCGGTCGGCTCGACAACCAGGTCAAGATCCGCGGTCATCGCGTAGAGCTGGGCGAAATCGAAGCGGCACTGAATCAACATCCGGCTGTGAAAACCAGTGTAGTCATTGCGCATTCGGATCTTTTCGAGAATCCAAAATTCAAAATCAAAAATCCAAAATCGTTGATTGCGTATGTCGTGGCAAAGCAGCAAGCGGCACCTTCTGTTGGTGAATTGCGTGGCTACCTGAAAGAAAAACTGCCCGAATACATGGTTCCATCAACATTCATAATCGTTGACAACCTGCCGCTCACGCCCAATGGCAAAGTAAACCGAACTGCATTGACACCACCAGACGGCATACGGCCTGAACTAGATCGTGAGCTTGTTACGCCTCGGACTGAGATCGAGGAAATGGTGGCTCAGGTGTGGCGCGACCTCTTAAGGCTGGATCTGGTCGGCGTGCACGACAATTTCTTCGATTTGGGCGGTCACTCATTGCTTGCAACTAGAGTGGTCGCGAGATTACGGAATAATTTTGCGGTGGACCTTCCCCTGCGACAACTCTTTGAATCGCCGACGGTTGCTGGATTGGCCAATCATCTCAAAATCCTGCTTCAGGATCAGAGTGGCACGAGGATCTCGCCCATCGTCGCGGTTTCTCGGGATCGTCCGATCCCTGCTTCGTTTGCGCAGCAGCGCCTGTGGCTTTTACGCGAGGTGGATCCTGGTTCAACCGCTTACAATATCCCTGCCGCATTCTCCATCCGCGGGCCCTTCGACGTTCCCGCTCTTGAAGCTGCTCTCAATACCATTGTCGCTCGCCATGAGATTCTGCGAACGACATTTGATTTGGTAGATGGCAGCCTGATTCAGAAGATTAGGCCTTCTCTTAGATTAGAGTTGTCGAGTTCCGAGGTTGCAGAACTCAGCCCGGATTCACGGCACGTGGCGGTGCGCGAAATCTTATTACAAGAGGCACGTAAGCCTTTCGATCTTCGAAACGGGCCACTCGTCAGGGCAAAGATAATAAGAGTCGATCAAGACAAACACTACTTGCTTTTGAACTTTGATCATACAGTCCTCGACGGCTCGTCTATGGCCGTGCTCTATAAGGAACTTGGAACTTTGTACCAGGCTTTCATCAGCGGTCAAGCGAATCCGTTACCGCCACTGCTAGTCCAGTACGCTGACTATGCAATATGGCAAAGGGACGTGCTCCATGGCGCCGTATTAGGGACAGAACTGGAGTACTGGGAACGGCAACTTGCTGACCTGACGCCACTTTGCATTCCGGCAGATTACCCGCGACCGGCGATGCAAACCTCTCGTGGAGTTCGCAAATGTCTGTCTCTTTCGAAGGAATTGACTGACTCACTCAAACAGCTAAGCCGGCGGGAAGGTATCACTGTTTTCATGACACTGCTCGCCGCATTCCAACTTCTGCTCTCGCGTTACTCCGGACAAGATGATGTGGTCATTGGATCAACCATCGCGGGGCGCAGCCGTGCTGAAACCGAGGGGCTCATCGGGTTCTTCATCAACGCGCTGCCTTTGCGCACCGATCTCTGGGGCGACCCGAGCTTTTTGGAACTATTGAAGCGTGTCCACGAAGTCTGCTTAGGCGCGTACACGCATCAGGATGCGCCCTTTGAACGAATCGTCGAGGCGATTAATCCAAACCGTGATTTGAGCCGTAATCCCTTGTTCCAGATCATGTTCAACATGGCCGACGTGACGGAACGGGTGCTGCAACTTGCTGGCTGCGAAGTAAAAAAGGAATCGTTTATCGATCCAGAGGCCAAATTTGACATCACTCTTTATGCGCCAGAAAAAGACGCTGCGATAGAACTCGCGATCGTGTACAACGCAGATCTGTTCTCTGAATCTCGGATTTGCATAATGCTCGAGCAACTCAGATATCTTCTCTCGCAACTTGCAGAAAGGCCTCAAGTGAGCATCGCCGAATATACGCTATTGCTGCCCTCAATGCCGCCGCAGGTTCCCGATCCGACTGAGCCCCTTGATGATACCTGGCACGGACCTATTTATGCGTATGTTGCGCAATGGGCTGAACGCGCGCCGGATCGGCTGGCGGCAATCGATTGGGAAGAAACTTGGACTTACCGTGAGATAGAAATCTGCAGCAACCAACTTTCGAACTACATGGTCGCGCAAGGGATTAAACCGAGGGATGTCGTTGCCATTTATGCGCAAAGGAGTTCTGAGCTCGTCGTAGTCTTGCTCGGGATAATTAAAGCCGGCGCGGCTTTCGTCATTCTCGATCCGGCATACCCATCCGCCCGATTGACTGCCTATTTACGAATCTCGGATTCATGGGGCTGGATCCAAATGGAGGCGGCAGGGCATTTACCAGAAGAGCTCGGGACGTATCTGGACACTCACAATCTTTCGTTCCGTCTGAAATTACCGAGAGGCAAACGGGCGCTTCTCGACCTTGTCAGTCAGCAGCCCAATGTCGCGCCAGAGGTCATTGTCGGTGCCGATGATCCCGCGTATATCGCCTTTACATCCGGTTCGACGGGAGAGCCGAAAGGCGTGCGCGGTAGGCACGGGCCGATCACGCATTTCTTGTCGTGGCAAAAGGAAGCGTTCGAACTGTGTGAAACGGATCGCTTTTGCCTGCTCTCCGGGCTCGCCTACAATCATCTCCATCGTGACATCTTCACGGCGCTTTATCTTGGAGCCACGCTCTACGTCCCGCCGTCCAACATTGTCAGAGAACCCGCGCAGTTGACCGCATGGTTGAGGGTGAACGGAATTTCAGTCCTGCATCTCACCCCTGCTCTTGGCCAACTTTTGTTGGCCGCCGCTGACCAGCCGCTAGTTGCGATACGTCGGGTCTTCTTTGGAGGCGATGTTTTAACCCGCGGGGAAGTGGCGCGCATCCGAGCACTGGTGCCCAACGCAACGATTGGCTGTTTCTACGGCGCGACGGAGACCCAACGCGCGGTGGGCTACTACGAAATTCCCAGGGATTTCACCCTGACCAACACCGATGCCAATCGGCCAGTTCCTTTGGGCAAAGGTATCAAAGACGTTCAGCTATTGCTGCTCAACAAGAGTTGGCAGTTAGCCGGCGTTGGCGAGCTCGGCGAGCTTCACGTTCGCAGCCCGCATTTAGCTGCCGGCTATGTAGGAGACGAAAACCTCACCAGCGAAAAATTTCTAGCGAATCCATTCACGAGTAATTCGAATGACCGGCTCTACCGGACCGGTGAGCTGGCCCGATATCTGCCCGATGGCAACGTTGAGTGGGCGGGTCGAACCGATCGCCGAGTTAACATCCGCGGCTTTCGCGTCGAGCTAGAGGAGATTGAATCCGTTCTCAAAAAGCACCCAGTAGTTAAAAACGGAGCCGTGGTTGTAAGGGAATTCAACGAGTGCATATCCGAGAATTCAAAATCCAAAATCGAAAATCAAAAATCCGATAAGCGTTTGGTTGCCTATGTCGCTGCTGATGACCCAATTTCCAGCACGGCGGACCTGTTGCACGGGTATCTGAGTACCAGACTTCCCGATTACATGCTTCCGGCACATATGGTCATATTGGAACAGCTGCCGCTGACTCCTAACGGAAAGATTGATTATCAAGCGCTGCCGCCTGTTAGGCGACTTCAACAATTGCCGGCGAGCGCAACAACTGCTACCAGAACCGCAGTCGAAGCAAAGCTCGCCGTTATCTTATGTCAGGTCCTGGGTCGGGAGCAGGTCGGTATAGAAGAGAACTTCTTTCGGCTTGGAGGGCATTCGTTGTTGGCGGCGCAGGCAATATCGCGTATCAGAGACGTTTTTGGTGTGGAGCTTGGATTGCACACTTTTTTTGAGTCTCCCACCATTGACGGTCTTGCAAAAGAGATCGACGTTCGAATAGAACAATCAGACACGACATCTGGCACGGAGGATACGGACCGAGAGGAGATCGAGATATAAATACTGCGGAGTTCGTCGCCTATCTTCAGACTCAAGATGTTAGGCTTAGCGCGAAAGGTGAACGTCTACGCGTTAGCGCCCCGAAAAACAAACTGACCAAACAACTCCGGTCGCAAATTGCGGCCCGCAAACAGGAATTATTCGAGTTCCTGCGCAGTTTTCAACCATCAGCCCGGTTTATACCTCCACCTATCACAAGGCGAACTGACGGCGGCCCTGCGCCGTTATCATTCTCTCAGGAGCGGCTTTGGTTCGTGGAGCAACTGGACCCGTGCGGCACGATTTACAACCTGTGCCGTGCTTGGCGCCTCGCTGGAGGCCTCAATGTCGCCGCGTTGGAGTGGAGCCTCAATGAGATCCTGCGGCGGCACGAGGTCCTGCGTTCCACGATCAAGTTGGCAGACGGGCGACCTCTCCAAGTTGTCCAACCTCCCGCTACTTTTAAGCTCGCGGTGGTTGACCTCCATCAAACGCCTGAAGCTGATCGTGAAGCAGAGATACGACGGCGAATTCAGGAAACCGCCGAGAACCCTTATGATTTTGCTGCAGGAATGTTTCTTCGAGCCGAAGTACTTCGGGTTGCCAATGACGAGCACATCCTGGTTCTTGCCACGCATCATATCGTATCCGACGCGTGGTCGATGGGGATTCTGTCACGGGAACTCTGGTCTCTGTATAAAACGTACACTGCGGACAAATCGTCTGAGCTCGAAGAACTGCCGATCCAGTACGCGGATTTTGCCATCTGGCAACGCGAATGGTTGCAAGGAACCGTGCTTAACTCGCAGATCTCCTATTGGAAAAAGCAGCTAGCCGATCTGCCGATCCTTAATCTTTCCACCGACCGCTCACGACCGCTAAGACAGAGCTTTCGTGGCGCGAGACTGTCAATAACCCTCCCGGAATCGCTAACCGCGGCCATCAATGAATTGAGCAATGAATGCGGCGTCACGCCATTTATGACCTTGCTCGCCGCCTTTCAACTTTTGCTCTACCGGTATACCGGAGAGGAGGACATCGTTGTTGGTTCGCCGATCGCGAATCGCGTCCGGCCTGAACTGGAGCCTCTTATTGGCTTTCTTGTGAACACGCTGGTATTGCGGACTGATCTATCAGGTAATCCGACCTTTAGAGAATTGCTGTCCCGTGTTCGTGCGGTTTGTGTTGATGCGCAAGAGCATCAAGACCTTCCTTTCGAGAAGCTCGTCCAAGAATTACAGCCGGAACGTGACCAGAGCCGCAATCCGCTCTTTCAAGTCATGTTCGCGCTGCAGAATGCAATCAGAGGCATATCAGCACTCGAAGGCATGCAGATTGAGCCGATTGAATTCGAAACCGGCCGATCGCTGTTTGATTTATCGCTTTATCTCAGAGAGCGCGATGGCAAGTTTATCGGACATGTCGAGTACAGCACGGATCTTTTCGATAGCTCCACAATTCAACGGATGACGGGGCACCTTCAAACTCTCCTGAAGGCAGTAGTCACAGACAGAGATCAAGGTATTTCTACGTTGCCGCTCCTTACAGAAGCGGAGCGCCATCAATTGCTTATCGAATGGAACGATACAGCCGCAGAGTATCCAATAGACAAGTGCATACATACGTTATTCGAGGAACAGGTTGAACGTACGCCGGCGGTAATAGCGGTTGAATTCAGGGGAGAGCAGCTCACCTACCGAGATCTCAATCAGCGGGCCAATCAACTCGCCCACTACCTGATTCGTTTGGGTCTAGGGCCCGAAACGTCGGTGGGGGTCTGTGTAGACCGGTCTTTGGAAATGCTTGTCGCGCTCCTCGGTGTCCTCAAGGCGGGGAACGCCTACGTTCCGCTGGATCCTACCTATCCCAAAGAGCGGTTGAGGTTCATGTTAGAGGATGCGCAGGCGAGCGTGATCGTAACGCAGCAGAAATATTTTGAGGGCGGCCAGCTGTCAGCGCTCACCGATCAGCTTCAGTACGTGTGGATTGATCGTGATTGGCCAGTAATTGAGCTTGAGAGCCCGGCGAACCCGCATCCTCACGCCAGCTCAGGAAGTTTGGCCTATGTCATCTACACGTCCGGCTCGACGGGACGGCCGAAAGGCGTGAACATCGAGCATAGAAACACGGTGAATCTCCTATACTGGGGTAGAACAGTCTATGGCAATGAGGACCTGGAAGGGGTCTTGGCTTCGACGTCGATTTGCTTTGACCTCTCTGTCTTTGAAATGTTCGTGCCGCTCTGCTGGGGCGGGAAGATCGTGTTGATCGACAACATCCTGCGCCTCGTAGATCTGGCAAATACGAGCGGCATTACGTTGGTTAACACCGTCCCGTCGGCGATGACCGCGCTGTTATCCGTCGCCGCGTTGCCGCGCTCCGTCAGAACCGTCAACCTGGCAGGCGAGCCGCTTCATCGTGAACTGGTGAAGCGAATTCATGAATTAGGAACCGTGAATAAGGTTTACGATCTGTACGGCCCATCTGAGACAACCACGTACTCGACGTTTACACTCCGAACTCCCGACGGTCCCACTACGATCGGCCGACCTATCGCCAACACTCAGATTTATATCTTGGACGATTTCTTGCAACTCGTACCCGTGGGAGTTCCGGGCGAGCTTTACATCGGAGGCGCTGGTGTCGCCCTCGGCTACTGGAATAAAACGGAACTAACAACCGAGCATTTTCCTAAAGAATCTTTCGTCGACGGCCCAAAAGCGCGCCTGTATCGTACAGGAGACCGAGCCCGTTACACGCGCACCGGTGAGATCGAGTTCCTCGGCAGAATCGACCACCAGGTGAAGGTTCGCGGGTACCGCCTTGAGCTCGGCGAAATTGAAGCGGTCCTCAGCGCCAATCCGGGTATCAAAGAGTGCGCCGTTATTCTTCAACAGCGGTCGACGGTAAACTGTGATGGCGTGTTAGTTGCCTACTACACGGCGGAAGCGGATGCGCCATCAGGAACCGAATTGCGAAACCTTCTTCAGAAAAAGCTCCCAACTTACATGATTCCATCGGAATTTGTTCCTGTCGTTAATATGCCATTTACGTTTAATGGCAAGGTTGACCGCAACGCGTTGCGCCTATCAAACATCGAAGTGCCTAAACCGATCCATGCCGATGTGGAGCCGAGAAATGAAATAGAACAGTGTATGCTGCAAATCTGGCGCGACGTGCTGCAGCACGAAGGTGTTGGAATTCACGACAACTTCTTTGATCTGGGGGGGCACTCTCTGCTGTCCATCCAGATCATTTCCAAATTGAAAGAATGTTTTGACCGAGAGGTCCCATTCAGCGCGCTATTCGATTCGCCGACAGTTGCAGAACTGAGCAGAAAGATTGAAATGCTGCTGAACGAAACCGGGGTCCCCGAATTGCCGCCCATTGTGCGAGCGCCGCGTAGCGGTCCTGCACCCGTATCAGTTAACCAGGAATTCATTTGGCAGATCGATCAAATGTTTCCGGGCACGGATTTGTTCAACATGCCATACGTTTACCACCTGAGCGGCGCAGTCGACTCTGAGATGCTCGAAAAAGCTCTGAAGGAAATCGTTGTGCGTCATGAGGCACTGCGAACGGTTTTTGCTGTTGTTGATGGGCGCCCTGTTCAGATCATCAAGGATGAAACCGACTTTCATTGTGCCCATATCGATTTGCACCAAAGCTCAAAAAAAAGCTTATCACAACGTGCCGCGAAGTTGATTCTAGAGGAGAGAGAGCGTCCGTTTGATCTCGCGACTGGTCCGTTGCTACGAACATGCCTCCTTCGGCTGAGTGTTCCAGCGAGTTTGCTGGTTGTCACTGTGCATCACATCATCAGCGATGCTTGGTCTATGCAGTTATTCAGGCAGGAGTTAACTGTCTTATATGAAGCCTTCATCGTCGGTCGGCCATCGCCTCTTTCGAATCCAAGTTTACAATACGGAGACTATGCCGTTTGGGAGAGAGACATATTGAATAGTGGATTGCTCGACAACCAACTCTCATACTGGAGAGAACAACTTGCCAATCCTCATCCGAGCGCAATCCCGTCCGGACGGCATAAAAGGATAACTCATCGTAAAGTTTACAATTCGCAGCAACAGTTCGAGCTGAACGGGAGGCGCTTCGAACTATTTAAATCAAGAGCTAACAATCAAAACTGCACGGTTTTCATCCTGTTCATTGCAGCTCTTAAGATTCTAATTCATTATCTTACAGGTAAGGAAGACATACGCGTTGCCACGATTGTTTCAAATCGGCGCTTTTTAAGCTGCCACGCAACAATCGGGAACTTTGCCAACACAGTGCTCTTGAGAACGCGAATCCGGCGAGATCTGTCTATTGACGAAGCGATTAAGCGAGTTCGAGAGACGATACTTGCGGCGCAACACAATCAAGCCGTCCCATTCGAGGTTTTGGCTCGCACATTGCCTGCAGAAATAGTATCCGACCGGAACTGGCGCCCGCGTGTGATCGTGATGTACGAGCGTTCAACGGCTCAAGCGCCCACGCCGAATGCAATTAGTATTGCGCCTCTGAGTATGCAAGAGCCCATACAACATGTTGCATCCACACCTACGCTGTACGATGTCACGTTTCGGGTCAAGGAGTTCTCAAGTAATTTGACGGGATCCGTAACATATAGCACCGATGTGTTTCATCTTGGAGTAGCCGCTCACGTTGTCGACTGTCTGAGGCAGGTCATGATCTCAATATCTTCGATCTCGTCTTCCGTGGCGGTCGGCAGCTTGGCTCCCTCCATTGTTCTCAAACCGAATAAGCATGTTTGAGGTGGTTGCAAGATCGGCAGTACAGTAATACTCGCGCTATAGTTGAAAAAAAGGAGAATAGCCATGACGAATATTTGGACGGCTGAAGAACGATCCGCCAGAATGCTCTTTCGCTTTGACGATGGTAGTTTTTATGAACAACGCCTAGTGCAACAGTACTTGGACCCATATTCGCAGAAGGCGCCGGAGTTCTCGCTGTATTACTTTATCAAAGACCAAACATTCGACAATAAAGTGAAACCGACAATACTCTTTGCCGCAGGAGGTCCGGGCCAAATGATCCTACCCGACACCACAAATTTTGTCGACATGTTTGGCTATAGGGTCGTCTATTTCCACCTTCGCGGTACCGGCTTCAGTCAAGTTCCTGACGGTGTGGACGCTACCAATTCTTACGAACACGGTACGTAGTTAAAGACATGGAGAAGATCCGCCAGGATCTGGGCCTGAGAAGATGGGATGCAGTCATAGGACACAGTTATGGCTGCGTTGTTGCTCAGGATTATGCGAGGCAGTACCCCGACAATGTGAGAAAAATTGTTTTATCCGCTCCCATGGCGCCTATGAGAGCTCTCCGCGCGTCGACAGGCGAACCGAATCTCAACGAACAAACTCAAGGTGCGTTGGTTTTTGACATTTTGCGAAAGCTATATAGACTTCCGGAGTTTAAGTTTTTCGATCGACAAGCTGTTCGCGAACGTGTGAAGGGTGATGCAAGGGAGTATATACTAGGGAAAGTGCGTAAAATTGTGAAGGCAGTGGAGGACAAGTATTGGAGTGTTCAGTCGGTAGGTGACAATTACGACAAGTTGAAACAAGTGCTTCGGAAGGATGGTTTGAATTGTGGCCCAACTTTTTTTGGCGCTGTACGTCGTTTGCAGAGCGTCGGTTGGCTTCCCCTAAACGTGCCTTACGCGAGACCCATCAAGACGCCTAAAGTTGACGACACGCAGGTCCAATGTGGGCTTGTTATTGCCAAAGCCATTCTGCGAAGAGTAGGAGTTGATGTTGAGGAGCTCCTTACAGACGGTGTAGTGAAAAGTAAGTTGGCGGATGGTGAACGACTCCTGGGAGGCAAAAGCACGCAAAATACGGCCCGAGCTTATCACATCTTTTCCTATTACGATGGACTGAACGACAGGTTCTTCGGTGTTGCGGGTGTGCGCGGGCTGAGCCATGTGAAAGGCACGGTTCCAGCCGCCTTCCTGGTCGGGGCACAAAACGAACAAAGACCGAAACCCTGGGATCCAAACACCTACAAGCATGGTAAACCAACTCTAATACTTAAGGGCGGTGCTGATCCGGTGACTGAGGAAGGTGAGGCAGAGTACTATTTCGAGGAAGCTCTAACCGGCGAACGCGCTCTCGTCGAATTTCCTGGCATTGGGCATTCGATGGCTTTGCCATATCTGCCCACGTCTATGGAAGGTATCCTGAAAGTCCAATTAAAAAAGAAAAAGATTGGGAAAGCAAGCTTCGCGTATGAAGAGCGGGCTCTATCCACGAGAGACAAATTAATACATGATTTCCTGCGCGGCAAGAGTGTCGATTCGCTACAAAGGCGTCCAATTGTACGCGCTCTGAAAAAAGCATTCGCGGCACGTATTAAGGAATTACCATCTGGATTTCTAGACGCTAACGACCACACAACGATGACTGTGAAGACGGCTGCGGCAACTGACACGGTAATCCGACCGTCGTTAAAAGATACTATAACAACACAGGCAGTTAAAAAACGCGTTGGCAGTAAACAGAAACTCCCACATGCACAATTGGCTTGACTAAATTCCGAGAATTTCCTAGGTTCACGTCAAACATAAGTATTGTATTAGCACGCAAGGAGGAAATATGGGAACGGCTCTTCAATCGACTACAGATCGCGACGACAGTGCAGCGTTAAGAAGAGTTATCAGGGCTGCTAGTAAAAACCCGAAAAGAAGCAGGCAATTACGCAATGCGCTGAGCAAGGCCATCAACAAGGTCATTTTTAAGGGGTCCGAAATCGCACCTGTTCGAAATACAGTGACTGCGGCGATCGCGGTTCAGGTTGAAAAAGACGTTCTTCGGAAATTCAAGGCGACGAGCGGTTCATCTTCAAAACGAAAGTCTACTACATCTACCAAGCGTCGTCGTAACGATTAGTTGGTTATGTGTTGTTGTTAGTGAACCGGCACAGTGAACACAGAAGAGGGGGACACTCAATTCCCAACCTCTTTAACTTCTTGATCAACTTCTGACGGCTCAGGCTTAAGACTCTGGGCCGCTTTTTGTTTCTTGCCGTGGCAGGCGCGTAGCGCTTCTTCGGTCACGTGGCGCTTAAGGGCCTCCACCGTGGCGGATGGGTTTGCGGCGCGTGCGCGATGGGCCGCGGGAGTTTTGTTTCTTGGGTCGCTTCGCTTCAGCTAGCGGCTAGCCGTTGGTCGCACTCTCCAGAGAACCGTTAATCAAAGACTGTTCACGAGCATTGCCTAGACGTGGGCGGTGGTGGCTAGCTGGCTGTCCAATTCGCCAGTGGGAGCGATTGGGGTGGCCGGCCCTTGAAAAGCGATCGCGCTCATGTTGGTGCGACCGTAGGGCCTGAGGTTGTCAGTAGCTTAGAATGTCACTCTGAATTCCAAAAGAGCGCAGTCCTGCCGAAGATCAGCGCACAGTTATGAATCGGGTCGAAAGAAATTGAAAAGAAGGGAGACTCTAATGGAAAAACTAGGAAAGTCTTCTTTGTTCTCAGTGCTGATCTTATTCGTGCCAGCACTCGCTTTTGCTGAAACGGTCAAGGTCGGCTACTCCGCTATCGCTGGCAATCAGCTTCCGGCGTGGGTTGCCAAGGATGCTGGCATTTTCAAGAAAAACGGTCTCGACGTGGAGCTTGTTAATGCGGATGGGAACGTTGCGGTCATGGGCCTGCTTTCAGGCAACTTCGCGATCAGCCAAGTGGCGGGACCAGCCGTGGTCAACAGCGCCTTGAAAGGCTCCGATGTCGTCTATGTTGCCGGTGGCATGACATCCCTCAATTACTACTTGATGGTGCGACCGGAAATCAAAAGCCCTGAGCAGCTCAAGCGGAAAATCGTGGCGATAAGCCGGTTCGGTTCGGCAAGTGACTTTATCACGCAATTGGCGTTGGAAAGAATAGGCCTTAAAGCAGGGAAAGACGTAGTGATCGTGCAGATGGGCGATGCGCCACGAAGAATAGAAGCAGCAATGGCCAACCAGATTCAAGGTGTAGTGTTAGACCCTCCCGCCAACGTGATCGCGGAGAAACAGGGCATGGTGAGCCTGGTCAATCTTGCGGAGCAAGGGCTTGTTTACCAACACACCGGGGCCGCTACGACCAGGAAGTATATCCGCGAGCGTCCAGATATAGTCAGGCGCTACGTCAAGTCGCAGGTGGAAGCTGTCCACCGAATTTACACAGACAAGGAAACGTCGGTCAAAGTCCTGGTGAAATATTTTGGCAAAAACATTGATCGCGAAGTACTTGAGGCGACTTGGAAGAACCTGGCGGATGCGCGAATCTTGCCGCGAAAACAATACCCTTCATCTGAAGGGATTAAGACGATCCTGGGACCGCAAAAAGGCATTGACCCGGCAAGCTTTATCGATAATTACTTTATCCGCGAGTTGGACGAGAGTGGTTACATCGATAGGTTGTACAAAATAAATCGAGGAATACGCTGAAAAACTACTCTGGTAGCGATCCAGGGGATGCTGCCGTTTTCCGTCCCACGGCATCAATATGAAACAATGCTGTAACTTGCTTTCCGCATAGCCGGGTACTACACCCCGCCGCTTACTCCCCTCCATTTCCACCGTAAGTCCATCTTGATGCAATTGGATACGATGCAAACTTGCGGGGGATTGATCCCCGTCATGATTTGCCCGCAATCTCGGGGCCGTGAATTTGCCTGATTCGATCTTTTGCGACGCTGCGGCGTCTGGGTTTAAGAGTCTGTTCCCACTGCGGTGCGACGAACCGTCAGAGTGAGTTTTTCAGAATTGCCTTCAAACCCATAAATCAGGCCGCAACAGCCAGGCTTTTCATCAAAGAAGCTGACACAATGTCTCGTCCAATGATATGGTCCACGATTCATTTTACCACCTTTGACGATCTGTGACGTAACTCATGCTGTCGCAGCTCTTGATGATCGTGATTGCCGGTTCGGTCCGAGTGCTTACAACCTTCTTCTTGGCATGACGGATGCCCTTAGAAGAAGTCAGAGTGGAATGAAAAACATAGGAAAGGAGAAATTAAAGAGCGTAGCGCTCTTGTCCTACCTGTTGCTCTCTACACGATGTTCTGAGGCGTACCGATGGCGTCTGGTGGAATTGAGCTCTGGAGAGAATCCAAAGGCGAATAAGTGGCGGACTGAAACTTTGTTATCAGCAGAATCGTGCATCACTATCACTTGGTCCACAATCGAAACAGAGCCTTTCGCGAGTTTACATCCCCAGCCTCTTCAACTTCTTAATCAATCCTTGCCGGCTCAGGCCTAGGGCTTGGGCCGCTTTCTGTTTGTTGCCGCCCGATTCGCGCAGCGCTTCGGCGATCATGCGGCGCTCGAGCGCTTCGACGGCGTCGGGCAACGACTTAAGAGACCTGGATGTCTCGGGAGCGTTTTCCGTCTGCGGCGTTTTCAATGCGCTTGGGATCGTTGAGCTTGCAAGCGTCTTTTCCGAACTGCGAATCGACGGATCGATATGTTCCGCGTGCAATAGTTTTTCCTCGCACCGAAGCGACCAGGCGTTTAATTTCGTTTTCCAGCTCTCGCTCGTTCCCCGGCCATTGATAGCTCGTAAGACACTCCAAAGCCGCCGGAGTAAACTGCTTCGGCTCGGTCTTCATCAATTTGCTGTACTTCGCTAGAAAATGGTTTGCCAGAAGCTGAATGTCTTCAGGTACTTCCCGTAAAGCCGGGGTTTCGATGTGGATCACTTTCAAGCGGTAGTAGAGATCGACGCGAAAATGTCCGGCCTTGATTTCAGCTTCCAAGTCTTTATTAGTCGCGGCGATGATGCGCATATCCAGCGGCAGCGTCGTGCGCCCGCCAACTCGGGTCACCGAACGTTCCTGGAAGACGCGCAGAATCTTGGCTTGCGCTGGCAGGCTGAGATCGCCGATTTCGTCGAGGAATAATGTGCCGCCTTGAGCCTCTTCAAATTTACCCATGCGTCGATCCACGCCGGTAGCAACACCCCTTTCGATGCCGAACAATTCCGCTTCGACGATGCTCTCAGGCAGAGCCGCACAATTGACAGCGACAAACGGATGTTTTGCTCGCGGGCTGTTGTAGTGTAAGGCCTTGGCCACCAACTCTTTGCCGGTTCCACTCTCGCCCTGAATGAGCACGTCGACCGAGCTGTCGCGAATTTGATCGATGAGGCGCACGACCGACTGAATGCGATGGCTCATGCCGATGATGTTTCGGGTCGAAAATTCCCCGCCGATTTCCTTCTCTGCCTCAGCGCCTTGTGGATTCGGTATTGCCCTATCGATCTGTGTAGTCTCGATGGCATCGCAGATGTGCGAGGCGAGTGACTGAAGGATCTCGGCATCCTCGTTCGTAAACATGCCGCTCTTTTTGTTGATGGCTTCGCCGACACCGATGATTTCACCTAGGGAATTTCTGATCGGCACGGCAAGCAGTGTCTTGGTGTGATAGCCGATCTTTTGATCGACTTCCTTGAAGAATAACGGATGCTCGTAAGCATCGGCGACATTGATCGTCTGGCCGGTCATCGCCGCTGCGCCGGCGATCCCCAGCCGCGCATCGAACAGCAGAATTCTTTTTTCTTTTTCATGGGTGATGACCGACCAGAGCTCGCATTTCTCGCGATCGAGAAGGAAAATGCTTGCCCGGTCGGCTTGAAGAAGCGCGGCGGCCTCATTGGTGATCAGCTCCAAAAGAGAAATGACATCCCCTACGGAGGTCATTCGTTTGCAGGCGTTGAGGACCGTCCGCAACTGATTCAAGCGAGGCGCCCGTGTTTCGGAAGAGGGCGAGGCGGGTTCGTCCATCTAATTCTGAGTAACACATCAGCAAAAACGCTGTCAACGAAGGTGACGCACTGTCAACGCCGTTACTGTCGTTTGGTGTGCTAAGACCGGCCTTCTCGCGATCACGGCGGTCGGGATGGCCACAGCGCCGCCCGCCGGGCAATGGGAATGCCGCTCTACTGATGATCGCTGATAGTTACTTTTGGGAGTATTGCTTATTATTAAAACCTTGTCCCGTAGTGAGGACGGTCTAACTACTCCCGGCCTGCTTGAAGCTCTAATAATTTCCCATCCCAAGTTGCCTTTCTCCCGATTCAAGCTCGTGAATCATTGTTAATACTCTTCGGCATAAGGGGATATGGAGATTCATCCTTTCGCCTTCGCGAACCACATAGCCCAATGTGAAGTCTACTTCGGTTGGGACGCCTTTTTGAATCTGCCGCAGCGGCCCTTTGCGGTCATCGTCTTTCCACGACTTTGCCATTTCATTGATGACACCGAGCCTTCTTTCGATGGGAATACTTGGGTGAAGATCAGGTGGGTTGTATTCTGCGAGCCGAATAAAGCGTGCCCCGGCGGCAGTCCCTACTGCGACCACTTCGGCTAAGAAATCGGCGAGTAACCGCCGGTTAGCATCGCCGGCGCAAGTGGTCGCCAGCGCGACATCGGCAAGGGACCCAAAGAAGCCAAGGCATGTATACGTGAGCTTGCTCCAGAGCACGCCGAGGATGTTGTCGGAAATCTCAGTGTCTATCACTGAATCCAGCAGCTTGTGCAATCGACTCAGCTGCGGCGTGGTCCTGCCGTGCAAATGGCCGATATACAGATGCCCGCGGGTGGAAGTTTGGACATGACCCGGAGCAAGCCTGCGGCAACCCATGCGGATGGCGATACCCACGGTGCGGTCGGCGCCGACCTTTTCTTGGAGCAGGGGAGGATTGATGCCGTTTTGCATCGAGACCAGCAGCCCATCATCGTTAAGGGCAGGGAGGACCGTTGCAAGCGCATCAGGAGTATAGTTCGAACGCACGGCGATAAAGCCGATATCGAACTTGCCCTTTATCTCTTGCGGAAAAACAATGTTAACTTTGACGTTGAAGGCGCCGTCAGGCACGTCCACCTGCAATCCATTGGCGCGAATGGCCTCGACGTGTTCTTTATCAACATCGACGAACATGATGTCATGGCCGGCGCGCGCTAAGCGGCCGCCGATAATTCCGCCGATGGGACCAGCTCCGATTACGATTATGTGCATGAGAAGATCCTTTTTATATTTGAAATGACTGATTTCATTCTTATGCGAAATCAAGCAAGGGGGTCAAATCGTTCCCGAGCCATCCAGGGAGCCGCAGGCCAGGAGAATCTATGGTCCTTGTCTTGACCCTGCTTTCACAAGCTCTCTATACTCAATTATGATTCGCGCCGGAGTAGGACGGTCCACCGAAGCCTCCACTGAGAAAGCCGTCGAGGAAGCTTTTGCCGCGGCTCTTGCCCAGGCAGAGATCAGGCAGGCTGATATGGCACTGATTGTTTTTACGGCGGAACACATGCGTGATCAGGAAAGACTTCGAGATGCTGTGTCTCACGCGTCCAACCACGCCGTCGTGGTCGGCTCCAGCGCCGCCGGTATTCTCACGGGCGAGGGCGAAGTCGAGGGCAGTCATGGGATTGCAGTACTTGCGCTTGCTTCCGATCAACTGCAAACGAACGCTTTTTTGTTTGAACCGCTGCGCGGGCATGATGCCGAAGCGGGAGCGAGAATAGCGAAACTCACCGGACCTGGCCTCGGTGGCAATCTCCTCACGGTGCTTATGCCTGACAGCTACAATGGCCAGGCGCAGGAAATGCTGCAAGCGATGGAGCGCGAGATCGGCTACTCGCCGGTAATCGGAGCAGGCTCTTCGGAGAGTGGTGTTGCCGGCGCGACTTTTCAATTGTGCAACGACAAGGTTGCCACCAATGCCGTCACGGGTCTCCATTTGTCGGGTTCGTTTCAGTCATTTATCGATATTACGCAAGGCTGCCAGCCGATTACTGAGCCGCTGGTGATCACCAGAGCCGATGGAAATATCATCTATGAGATCGATAATCGTCCAGCGTTTGAGGTCTTTACCTCTGTGCTCAAGGGGCCGTTGCTCGAAGATCTCAGGCGGGCATTGATGTACGTATTTGTCGGCGTGCCAGCTGATCGCCGCAGGAATAGCGTGGGCGGAGGCGAGTATTTAGTACGCAACATCATCGGCTTGGATTCCGAGAAAAAAATCATCGGTGTCGCGGACGAAGTAACTGAAGGACAAGCGATGATTTTCACGTTGCGCGACGGGCAAAGGGCGCGCGACGATCTGGGACAAATGCTCAAGCGTCAGGCGCAACGCCTGGACGGCAAAAAGCCTGTTTTCGGTGTTTACTTCAACTGTTGCGCGCGCGGCGCGTCGCTGTACGGCATCCCCGGCATCGACAGCGCTTACATTCGGCAGGTTCTGGGGGATTTCCCTTTGATCGGAATGTTTGGTGGATACGAGCTTGCGCCTCTGGGTGGCGCGAACCATCTTTTTGCCTATACAGGAGTTTTGGCGCTGATCGCAGAAGCGAATTGATCGGCAACTTAGAAAGGAGATCCGGAGCGGACTTTAAGCGACATTTCAGACGCGGTTAATACTCTCCAAACAGAGGGGATTATTGCTTCTAATTAGCGGCTGCCGATCCGCTTGCGTTTATTCGCCAGATAATCGACCACGATGTAGTTGCCCATCTGATCGGGCGAGGTATAAAAAACCCGGCCAGCGTTGAGGCGGGAGAGCTGGTCAACGAAACCCTGCCGGTAAAAATCTGCGCCCAGCATGAAGGTATTGATCTTGATCCCGCTTTGGGTGCAACGCCTGACCTCTTTGAGAGTTTCACGAACAATACGACCGTGCAGCATTGCTGAGCCCCAGCCGCTGTGCAATCTGCCGCCCTGATCGAGAGTGGCGGCAGTGGGTTCGCCGTCGGTGATGAGAATGATTTGCCGATTTGCCGAGCGGTTTGAACCGAGAAGCTGACGCGCGAAACGAAGCGCTTCTTTGATATCGGTGCCATGCTCCATGAAGTACGTCAGTGAGACAATCGATGGCAAATCTTCGGCTCTGATTATTTTCGCATTAGACCGGAATGCCACCAGATGGAGCTTGTCTTGGGGAAATTTCGTTTCAATCAAGCGATGCAGCGCGAGGGCGACCTTTTTGCCAGCGTGTAACGCGTCATTCATTAGCATCGAGTAGCTGACGTCGATGCACAGGACAGTTTCGCTATCCGTCGAGAACTCGTTGCGATGAACCGAAAAATCTTCCGGTCTTAACCGCACCGGAACGCTGCGGTTGCCGCTTTCCAGCGCGTTCATCAGTGTCTCGCTGATATTTACATTGAGCGGATCACCAAACTCATAGGGCTTGGTTTGTTCCAGCTGCTCACCTTGAGAGCCGCGCGCCGAGGTAGAGTGATCACCCCAGCGGTTCTTGTTGAGCATGTGAAAGATTTCCCGCAGCGCCTTATCGCCAATTTTTCTCATCCCCTTCGGTGTGAGTCTCATGCCGTGACCGGTCCGTATGATGTACCCTTCTTCTTCGAGCATCTGTTCGACGCCCTTGAGATATTTAAGCTGCTCGTAGGCATCCTCGCCTAACATATTGCGTATCTCATCCAGATCGAGCTCGGACGGATCGCCCATGCCGCGCTGACCCCAACGAAGAAATTTTTCCAAACCGCGTAGTTGGCCGAGGATCTGGCCTGCTTCACCCATGCCCATCCGTTGCGAACCCTGAAACGGATACTGATTCATCAGCTGCTCAAGTTGTTGCATCTGATTCATCATGTCACTGAGCTGCTGCAACTGCTCTTGAGTGAGTGAGTCGAGATTGTCCAGCATATTGTCCAGATCATCGACCGCGGCATCGAGCATATTGGGCAGGTTCTTGAGGAAGTTCTCATCCTCCAGCAGCTTATTCATCCGATCCAGCATGTTCATCATGCCCTGATAATCCTGCCCGCCGGGATTGCTCGACTGTTGACTGCTGCGGTCTGCGATCTGATTTTTCAAACGTTTCTGCAATTCTTGATAACGCTGGTAAGCCTCCTGCATCTTACGGTTCATCTCATCCATGCTGTCGGCATAACGACCCGAGAGACGTTCCATAAAGTTGCGCATTTTATCGTGATACGCTTCGAGCTTTTCAGCCAAGCTGTTGAGCTTGTCGCTGAGTTGCTGGGTTTCTTCCGGGCTTAATTTGAATGAGTCGGGAGAATACTTGTTGAGCAATTCTCGCCGCTTCTCGTCGGCTTGGCGAAGAAAGTCACGCATGCCTTTGACCGAACGCTGGCCATCTTCCGATGTTAGGCCGCGCCGCATCAGATCGCGTAAGGCGCGCCGCACTCCTTCTTCCTCGAGAAGGTTGTCAGATAAATGTTTGAGTAGATCTTCGGTGGTGGGAAAGAGAACCTGTTGCGTGCCATCCCAGTGAGTATAGCGATGGATTCTCATATGGCTTGACTATAGCCCAGTTCATAAGTGAAAAAAACCCTATTTTGCACACGAATGAAAGGGTAAATGGGAGGCGTAAAGGATCTGTTCGTATGGCCGAATCAACCAGAATCCGCTATGAATATCTTCGAAGGATCGATCTGAAGTATGATTTCCGCTGAGTGTGTAATCATCGGTGCTGGTTTTGCCGGTGCCGCCACCGCTTATCATCTCGCCCGTCGCGGTGTAGCCGATGTGATCCTGCTGGAACAAGAAGCTATCCCCGGCTTTCATTCGTCGGGTCGAAATGCGGCGATGATTCGTCAATGCGTCTCTGAGCCTGCTCTCTTTGATCTGACCCGAGACGGCGCCGCTTTCTTGCGTAACTTGCCCGGCGACTGGCCCGACCCTGTGCAGTTCAAACAGAATGGCTCACTCCTGCTCGGTAGCGCTGACGGTTGGAAAAAGCTGCAAAAGGAAGCCGAGATCGGTCGCAGTTTAGGGGTGGAGGTGGAGCTGTGGACGCCTGGCCAGGCGCGGCGGCATGTCGCTGCTTTACAGGATGCGCAGTTTGACGGCGCTATATGGTGCGCTACCGATGGGGTTGTCGATATTCATGGACTGCTCTCGGGCTATTTGAAGTACGCCACTGCTCATGGGGCGAAAGTTCATTATGGGGCTGATGTTTGCGCCATCCGGCGCACGGCAGATGGTGCCTTCGAACTGCGCACCAAGAATCAAATGGTTACTACGCCTATTCTAATAAACGCTAGCGGCGCGTGGGCCAATGTCGTGGCGCAAATGGCCGGAGCTAGTGCGTTACCGCTCCGTCCCTACCGCCGCCATCTATTTACCTCGCCGCCATTAACTTGGGTCGATTCGCGGTGGCCTTTTGTCTGGGATGTGACACATGATATTTATTTTCGCCCCGAGGGCGAGGGGCTGCTACTTTGCGCTTGTGATCAGGAGGAATTGGCCCCTGGTGACCCGCCACTGGATCCGACGATTGGTGAACTGCTTGCGGAAAAGATTCAGCGCTACATGCCCGCACTGGAAGGCGTGTCGATTCACAAATACTGGGCTGGCTTTAGAACGATCTCAAGCGATGGTCGTTTTGTCATTGGCTGGGATCCCTACCTTGAGGGGTTTTTCTGGGTGGTGGGGCTCGGCGGGCATGGAGTAACGACCAGCTCGGCGGTGGGTGCGCTCGCAGCAGACTTGATAATTGCTGGAGCTGGCAAAAAGGCCGAAGCTTTTTCGCCCGCCAGGTTCATCACGTAAACATCCGTGTTTTCTTCGGGTGAGCTGATTGCTCGAGGCTGATCTTCGAAGGACAAAATAGTGAAGTGCGGTTTAGATGTTGGTGCGTTCGGACGGTATTAACCGGCGCAGCTTTTAAGATGCGAACCTCATTCTCGATTCGGAGACCATTCCGCCACGCCGTTTTGCTGACAACTCAGCGGGCGAATGAAGCAGGAGCGAAATTCAGCGGCCGCTGAGAAATCAGAAATTACACCTTCGTGTACCAAGCGCAAGGACTCAGAATGCGGTAAGAGTTGCAAGCCGGCCATTTACTCGAGGAACAGACAAGCTTCATAGCGCTAGTTTCCCAACTGCTCAATCGTGTTGCTCACTGCTTCGTCCGCTTTTACGGAGCGGCTCCAGCTGCTCGCTGTTCCATTTACGGATGCCGAATCGCCTTGTCGGCTTTGGTAATTTGCCGTCCCTTATCCACCCTTCAATGGTCCGCTTAGAAACGCCGAAGAGCTGAGCGACCTGGTCTACGTTTAATAATTTGCGCATTGGTTGAGGTGAGCTGTAGGAGACTAAGAGACTATTGTAGCAGTAAACGGGATCCAAATTCGAACGTGCAGAGACTGATTTTGGCGGAAGGAGTCGCAAGTAGTCTGAACGCCTCAAGTAACTCCAGACTTGTCACTAGCTCACCTTAGGATGAACCCGCTGTCTTGTAACAAAGTGCGTCGTGGTCGTGTCCTAGTTTGCTTCAGATGCGGATTATGTTAAAAAATTCGCTGTGACGCGATCGGATTTGCTGGCGGCGTGGGGGATGGGACTGATTATTGTAGGGGTAGCTTTTTTCCTGGTGCGCGATCTTCGGCGGCGATTTGAGCAAATCGATCTTTTTTTTGATCAATTGGAAGGCCGCTTTCGATATGTGCCTTTTATAGCTCCGGCTTCCGCTTTACTGGGGGTTTTTTTGATACTGTTGGCGTTCGTGTTTTAATGCGTGCGTCAGTCAAATGATCTTCGGATCGTGCAGATAATGGAGCGGGAAGCGACTGGATCAATGGATTCCTCGCTCCCAGAGTTTTAGGATTCGCGGCGCTCTAGCAGAATTTTGGTTCCACTGTCATCCAAGAAAAAACGTTCCCCTTCTTTACTCTCGAATATCGGGCGACCGTCAGCTCGAATCTGAGTCACCCATACCTTCAGTTCCGGTTCGGTTCGCTTTCGACGTATTTCAGATTGCGGCGCCGGCGCTTTTTTCGCAATAGTCTCTATTTTGTGATGCGTTTGAGAGTTTTCAGGATTGGTCGGCTTAGCCATTTCCTTACGAGAAATGTGCTGGCTTCGGTTGTTGGGTTGCGCACGATTCACTGAACGAGCTTCCTTGATCACATCGAATGGAGCCGCTTCCGGCTCAAGGGTGGTTTCTACGATCGCGCCCGGCTGCTCGGGGGTCGTTGTCGCATCTGCATACGGCCACGTGCGCCCCAAAGCGATGTACTGATTTCTCAATCTTTGAACCATCTGAGTTTTGGAATCGAAGCTCAGCCGCCTATAAGGGCCATCATGGCAATGATAGTACTTTTGATCCTGATCGTGATGACACCCGAATTGATCCAGCCGTCCGTCGTGAGCCTGAGTTGGTGACGGCGAAGCCGGAGTAGCGCTCGCGAGCGCAAAGCACAAAACGATTAGTCTCTTATACATTGGAAACTCCAGATGTCGCAAAATTTGCCTAGCGATTTCTTTCAGGTTCGCAGGCAGATGCATACTTTGTTCCAGGGCAGAAGCTAGTAGTTACTTGTAATCAAAAGAACTTTAGGGCAGGTCGTTTGACAGGGCTGCCCAATGCCGGTGGCATCACTGACACAGGTGATGTCGACGCCCGCGATGCTTAGGGGCTGAGAACAATGAACGTCGATGAGAGTAGCCGAAGTCAGCTAAGCCGCCGGAGTTGCCGTTGAGGCATCGGGAGGCCTGTTATGAACGCAAAGCGCTTCTGTGCAAGTCCTCGCACGTTGGTTACTATCCGTGAGCGCCCGGTTGACATTCATTCAAGGGGCGAATCACTGAGCGTTCAGATTGATGACTTCGCCCATCTTCGTTGACAGTCTGCGCTCGTTTCCGCTAGGGTGCCGTGGCATATGAGCGAGGACATAACGACTCACACAAATCAACAAATCAAACAGTCGGTTACGGATGCTACGCTTCGTTCCGGGCCCGACACCGTCCTATGGGGCTATATCGCGGCGAATCTGCCACCGGCGCTGAGTATCAAATCCGGCGCCGTCGTCGAGATCGAAGCGCTCTCGCATCAGGGCCTGACGACGCAGATGGATCCTGAAAGATTTTTCGCCAGCTACGGTATACCAGGCGAGGAAGTTTTGCCTGACGCAAAGGCGGTCTTCTCCGGTGTGAAGCGTCCAAAAGGGGCAAGTGTTCATATTCTCACCGGACCGATTTACATCGAAGGGGCGGAGCCGGGCGATACTTTGGAGGTTCGCGTGCTCGATATCAGGTTCCGCGTGCCTTATGGAGTGAACAATACCGGGCCTGGTAAAGGTGTGCTGCCCAAGCTGCTAAAAGAACAGTCGGCCAAGCTGATCCGGCTCGATCTCGAGCGGCGAGTCGCACTCTTCTCCAGCGAAATCGAAATTCCACTCAATCCGTTCATGGGGATCATGGCGGTGTCGCCGCCGACCAGCCTTGGTATGGTATCTTCAACGCCGCCGGGCGCTTGGGGCGGCAATATGGATTTGAAATTTCTGGGTGTAGGTTCCTCACTGTATCTTCCGGTGTTCAACAACGGAGGGCAGTTTTTTACCGGTGACGGTCACGCCGTGCAAGGCGATGGTGAGGTTGATGGCGGCGCCATCGAAATCTCATTGGCGCCGAAGCTGCAATTCCTTCTTCATAAAGGCAAGACTATCAAGCTGCCGCGGGCCGAAACGGCCACGGATTATTTGTTGACGGGGCTTAGCGTTGATCTTAACGAGGCGACTCGGATCGCGGTGCAAGAAACCGTTGACTTTCTGCAGGCTGAAAAAGGTTTGACCGCCGCCGATGCGTATGCGTTGTCGAGCTTGGCCGTGGATCTGGGAATCGGTGAAGCGGTGGACATCGTCAATCTTGTCTACGCCAAAATTCCTAAGAATATCTTCAGAAGCAATCCACCTTTTTGGGCTTCCACCGACCGATGACTAGTCGCGAGTGGTCATGCGCTGCGCTGAAAACACCAGTCCGGCTCAGAGGTGAGAAAAGCTCAAGTCTCCTCACTGCGTCAAGAAAATCTTGCGGAAGTCTTCCTTGAGTTTGGTGAACTGTTCGTCTGATGGATTTTCCATGAAGAGTGCATGAGCCACCACTCGCTCGGCGTCTTTAAGATTGGGATAGATGCCGGGAGCAATCGGGAAGTCGCCGCTGTCGGCGATGATCTTTTGCGCATCCGCGGTGCAGAGATAATCGATGTAGAGCTTGGCCGCGTTGGGAGCCGCAGCTTTGGCGCTGAGAGCGAGATCGGTCGAATCGGTCAAGACTTTGTCGAAAACGACATGGCTGAGCGGCCCCTTCACCTGAGTAATATACTGCGCGTAAGTGATCCCAAGTTGCGCTTCACCCTTTACTAAGGCAGTCGGCACAGGCGCGAACGACTCCAGCAAAAACGGCTTCTGTTTCGCAAGCGCTCTGGCGTAATCCATCCACTTCTCACCTTTAACTTTCTGCATGTTCCAGAGAAACTGCGCGGTACTGGTGTGCCTGGAAGGATCGGGCATGGCGATTTTGCCTTGCCATTTTGGATTCAAGAGATCATCGAAATTTTTCGGCAGATCGGCGGGCTTCACCAGTTCTGTGTTGTAGAGAATGCTCACGGGAGTATGGCGAAAGGCAGTCAGCACGCCATCCTTGTCTTTCAAGTGGGCGGGAAACTTGGCCGCTGCTGGCGCGTTAAACTTGGCCAGCGCATTTTCGCGTTTAAGCAGAGCTATCGTTCCGTTGATTGCAAATAGAACGTCGAAGCCCGGTTTGCCGGCACGCCACTCGGTGATCGCTCGGTCAACAACGGCGGTGGCCGATGCGCGCCAATAATCGACTTTAACTCCGTATTTTTTTTCAAACCCGGTATGAATAGGCGCCATGACGTTCGGAATTGTCGTGCCGTAGACGACAATTCTACTTTCCTTTTTCGCCGCCTCCTGATCGAGTGTCTGAGCCAAAATTTCATTGCTGAAACAGAAAAGCATCAAGCTGATCGAGAGAACCAGCTTTGATCTCATTGCGATCGATGGAATCATTTTATTATTTCCCACTATGACGTTACCTGCCCATTGATTAAACTAACACACCGCCGCGGCGTGATTGCCATACGCTAAGGCCAGAGAGTCCGGTCAATAGCGGACACAACATACATTGGTCGGCGTGACGTGATCAAGCGCAACGGGTCAATGCTCCGATTATAATTCTTTGCGGCTGGCCTGCTCTGAAACCCGGGCAAATCCGAGGCATGACTATAGCGCTTTGTCTTCTTGGTGTTGCTTGAGCACAGACGCCAGAATGGAAATCAGCAAGATCCCGCCGACCACGCCTAACGACATGCCAATGGGGACTTTGTAAAACTCGGCAATCAGCATCTTCGCGCCGACGAAACAGAGCACGAAGGCTAGACCAACCCTAAGATAGCGGAACATCTCCATGACTCCCGCCAGGAGGAAGAAAAGAGCCCGAAGTCCAAGGATGGCAAAGACATTAGAGGTATAGACGATGAACGGGTCTAAAGTGATAGCGAAGATGGCCGGGATTGAATCGACAGCGAAAATAACATCGGTGGTCTCGACGACGACAAGCACCAGGAAGAGAGGGGTGGCCCACAGGCTGCCATCTTTACGGATAAAAAATTGTTGTCCGTGGTACTCCGGGGTCACGTTGATGAAGCGCCGCACCAAACGGACAGCCGGATTTTTTTCCGGCTCAATTTTTTCTTCGCCAACAAACAGCAACTTGATTCCGGTGAAGATGAGGAAGCCGCCGAAGACATAAATCATCCAGTGAAAGTTGGCCAGCAAGGCTGCCCCGGTGGCAATAAAGATGGCGCGCAAGACCAGTGCCCCTAAAATGCCCCAGAATAAGACTCGGTGCTGGTACATAGAGGGAACTGCGAAGTATGAAAAAATTACCAGGAAAACAAAAAGATTATCCACACTCAAGGACCACTCGATGACATAGCCGGTCAGAAACTCCAGCGCCTTTTCCCCACCGCGAAAAAAGTAGATTCCGATGCCGAAAAGAAGGGCCAGGGAGACCCAGACGCAGCTCCAAGCCAAGGCCTCCCGCAATGAAACAGCGTGCGCTTTGCGATGGAGCACTAGCAGGTCGATGGCCAGTATGCCTAAAACAAAGATGTTAAAAACGACCCACAACAACACTTGCGAATCCATTGTATATCCCTTCACGTCTAACTTATGCGGGCAATCGGAGGCCCTGGTTTCAATACAGGCAAGGTTTAGAGCAGCGGTGGTGTTAGATGCGCAAAACGACGTCAAAAGTGTGGAGATCTTGTTTGCTACTGTGGGTGGGCAGAGGAGTTGTGCGGTTAAGAAAGACAGTTCGAAATAAATTTTCGCTGGCCGTCGCTGTTCGCGCGGGCGGCGTTCCTAATCTGGGGTTGCCGGCACGAAGCCTGCGAATGGTGGAGGAATTCATCGAATCGTCTTGTCGGTCAAAAACCTCAAAATCTTCGGCAAAGCTCTGAGCATAGCTTTCGGGTTGGAAAGAATGCACGGCTAATCCGCCGAAGAGAAAAAAAATCACCACCACCCCGTGACAAATCACCGCCTTCATCCACATGCAGCTATCAATTCATCTTCATTTAGTCAATAAACCTGACAAGGTTGGCGAGTCGTGGCAGTGGCGATCACAGCAATCAGCTATTCAACCCCTAGGTCGTGCGCATCGAATCTCTTTACTCGCCCATCCGTGAATACTGGTGCTCACGGCTGGTGATGAACTCCAAGAGCGCTGCCTTACCGTCCTGTGTGGCCTTCTTGGCGCGCTCGAAGGCCGGCGCGATTTTATCCGGATCCTCGACTCTTTCGCTCCAACCGCCGAGCGCCCGACCAATATCCGCATAATTGCCGCCGACGTTCTGCGTGCCAAAAAGTTTATGCGAGGTCGCCATGTGGCGCGTTTCAGCGGCCATGAAATTATTGTTCAACACGACTGTTAGGATCGGAATATTGCATCGGACCGCCGTTTCGAAGTCCAGCCCGGTCATGCCGAAGGCAGCATCGCCCATGAAGTTGACGCAGAATTTTTCTGGTGCTGCCAATTTGGCGCCCATGATGAGCCCAAGTCCGGTGCCAAGCGCATGAGATTTTCCCCATCCGATGTAACTGCGCGGGATGGGCGCTTGATAAAACGGAACCAGTTGATTGCGCGGGCTCCCGGCATCATGAGTGATAATCGCGTCTCTGGGATCGATGGCGCGCATGAACTCCCAAAAAACCCGATAGGGGTTAATCGGAACTTCTTTGGAACTGAGCTTAGGCATCCACTGCTCTAGCCAGGGATCCCTTATTTCCTTAATCTTCGCGGTTACCGCATCCGCTTTTTTTGGTCGGTTCGCGCCTTGAGCATCTTTTACTGCTTCAATCAGTTGACTGAGCACCGGCTTGGCATCACCTAGGATCGGAACGTCGGCGATATAGTGTTTATTGAGGTCGCGCTCGTCGTTGGTCGCATGAATAATGGTTTTGCCGGGAGGAATAGGCGCAGCGACAATGCTATGCCGGGTAAGACTCGCGCCGATAGCGAATACGACATCGGCCGCCTGCAAAAACTCGTGCACTGTCGGGGGCATAACCCCAGCGCCTGTGCCGAGCGACAATGGATGAGTTTCCGGGAATGCGCTCTTGCCTTCGAGCGGCGTGGTCACCGGCGCGTGCAGCAATTCGGCAAGCTCGACCAATTCATCCGATGCCTCGGCGTAGAGTACGCCTTGTCCGGCAATGATAACTGGTGAATGAGCTTGCACCAGAATCCGCGCGGCTTCAGCGATATCCTGAGGATTTGCTCCACTAACCGTGCGTCTGACCGGGGCATATATGAGTTCGTTATCGTTCATCTCCTCAGTCGCTACGTCTGCCGGAATCTCAACAAGCACGGGTCCGGGCCGGCCCATTTTCAAAAGGCTGAATGCGCGTCGCATGACATCGCTGGTATGAGAAGCCAGGGCAATTTCTTCGGTCCACTTGGTTACCGTCGCGTAGGATTGCGTTGATCTAAAGAAGTGATGAACCTGAGAAGTGGATCGAGCGTGCCCGACCGGTAAAAGCAGAACTGGAACCGAGTCGGAATAGGCAGTAGTAATGCCTGAATAGGCGTTTTCCGCTCCGGGCCCCGCCTGCATCGTAAACACGCCAATGCGCCGGCCATTTGAGATCCGGGTATAACCGTCGGCGATGCCGACACCGACTCTTTCTTGACGACAGATCAACGGTTTGATCCCCGCCGCCGCGGCAGCCTCGATCAGGGTATTGGTTGGGTAGCAAGCAAGAAAATCAACACCTTCACGTTTAAGAATTTGGCTGATGGCATCAACAACTCGCATGGTTCACCTCGTTTCGAATCAGGTCGGATTAACGTTTGAGGCCGGTTTCAAAAGTCACTAGTTCGAGAGAAATGTATCGGTGTCGGTTGCTTAACGGATTTGAATCAAACTGCGCGACTGGTTCCACGCGTACAGCGATGGCATCGAGGCGCACCCGGGATAGCCCGCCAGCCGTGGACGCTATCACTCCTGGATGGTTTTTCAACCGGCAGTTACTTGATAACGATCGGAACCAAGCAGTCAATGGTTCGGCTGCGTTCGTTCGATGATCGCAGCGGTGCGCTACGAATCAAATCGAATCCGCAAGTAATAGTTCGCGAGGCCGATGTACTCGTGCGCCGTTGCGTATATGCCGCGAGCGGCGCCTTCGCGCGGGAAAAAATCCAGTGGTGTGAGTCGCAGCTTGCCGAGCGTGTAATCGCCCGGCGCCGGAACCGGTTCCGGGGCTTTGGCTTCGAATGCCAGCATGCTGCGCGGCATGTGCAGTGCTGATGTAACCAGCAAGTAGCGCTTCCAACCCCGCCGTTTGAGAAGCTTTTGCACTTCAGTTGCGCTCTCGAAGGTATCTCGGGATTTGCCCTCGCCAAGGACATGGTGTTTCGGCACGCCCCAGCGAATCAGATATTCGCGACCGATCCGGTTCTCGTCTTTATCAGGGGTGAACGGATTGACGTGCCCGCCGGATAAGATAATCGGCTTGGGTTGGATTCGATAAAGACGCCAGGCTTCATCGAGACGGCGAAACATATGCTCGTCGATGGTCGACAAAGGAATCAGCCCTTCGGCCGGGATCATACTGCCGGTGAGGACCACGATGGCGTCGTAAGAGAGAGCGCCCGGATCGAGCAGCGGCGCATAGCGTGACTCAAGGGGATAGCGCAACACATAACCAACCAAGCTGCTGTGCAACGCGGTGATCAGCACCAAGGTCAACAGAAGTAACTTACGGGCCCAGCGCCGGTGCCAAAATATCAGCACCGCCAGCAGCATCAGCAGCCATGGCGTTGGCGGTAGAACGAGCGCTTTCAGAAACTGCTTAAGTACGAACATCGATGGTCATCAGAAGGCTGAAGAGCAAAGGCATAGATCAATAACTGGAGTATGCTCGTCCATATAGAACATAAACGAACTGCCGGCTGATCATCGCGACTGCTAACTATTCCGCGTCGGGTTGGTGTTCTGGCGCGGCATCGGCAAACGCAGGAAGGGACATACAGGCAGATTCGATTGCGAGCAGTTTTGGGTACGCTGACAAATCGACACCGAAGCGGCGCGCATTGCCGAGTTGCGGCACTAGGCAGATATCGGCCATGGTCGGCGTTTTGCCGAAGCAAAAATCTCCCGGTTCGGTTACAGAGATTATCATCTGTTCGAGCGCTGAAAGCCCAAGATTGATCCAGTGGCGTGCCCAACGGATCGTGTCGTCATCGGATTGTTTGTGATCGCTCTTGAGGTGGTTCAGCACCCGAAGATTTTGAATCGGATGCACCTCGCAGGCAATCAGCAGCGCCATGCTGCGCACGACCGCGCGCTGGGCTGGATCGCTGGGGAGCAAAGGCGGTTTTGGATAGCGCTCCTCCAGATACTCGATAATCGCTAAAGACTGTGAAAAAATTTGCCCCTCATCTTCCAGCGCCGGCACTAGAGCCTGTGGATTGATCGCCTTGTACGCCGGCTTTAACTGCTCGCCGCCGCCACGACGCAAGTGTATCGGCGCCTGCTCATAATCCAGACCTTTTAAGTTAAGCGCGATGCGTACGCGATAGGACGCCGAACTGCGAAAAAATGTATAGAGCTTCATCTTGGACCTTTGTCAGGGAGCCTCAGTAATATTCGCTTCGATAATAGCCGATTGGCGGGCGCCTGCACGGACTACTGCAGCCTGCCCGAAACTATGACGCGCGGCAGTTTTTACGCTGCTAACTCGACCGATGTGACGAACGGCAGACCTGTGACAATCTCGCGCGCGCCGGCGTCATCGACAACCAGCAGACTCCCGTCGGAAGTGCCGGCGATCATGCCTTTGCCGTCCGGCAGCGGGCACATGTGCATGACGCCGCCTTTTAGATTGTCGATGATTTTCTCCCAAGTGGATCCTTTATCACGGCTGCGAAAAATAGCGGCCATGGCGCCCTCTTTACGAACCCATCCATTAGGCCGTCCTTTGGCGCTGCCGAGATATACGACGCCATCGTTGTCTTCAGCCACGGAAGTGCCGTAGTCATGGCTCTTGGGAGTGATAGCTTCCCAATGGGCTGCACGATCGAAACTGCGAAACGCAGCCTCGCCGCAAGCTGCGATCACCAATCCTGCACTATTTCTAGACGCCAGAACTTCATGGATATCCATGTCGGTCAGCCCTTCATTGGCAGGCTGCCAGTTCTCACCGTCGTCATCACTAACGAGCATCCCGCCGACTTCGATTCCGGCATAGATCCGGTTGGGAAAAGCGGGATCGAATGTCAAATAACGGGTCCGTGATTGCAGTTCGGGACTTGGCGGAAAATTCGCCCCCGCGCTGTTGATCCGTACCCCTTCCAATTCTTCCCAGCCGCCGTTCCTGCTGCGGTAAACCGCTGATGGAATCGTTCCCACCATAACTCGCCCATTTAACGCGAGTATGGCAAACAACATCATTTTGGGGACATTGGGCTGCGCGCGATTCCAACTCGCTCCGGCATTATCGGTGTAAAACAGACCGGAATGCTCGGTGCCCGCGTAAATCTTCTGCGGATTCTCCGGGTCAACTGACATACAGGTCAGGCTCCAGTACGACAGATCGCGTTTGGTTTGTTTCCACTCCCTGCCGTCCTGTTCGAAACGATACCAACCGGACAGCGTCGCGACATGCAATGCCTTTTTCGCACCGTCAGACTGCGTCATGGGTAATCTCCTTTTGGCTTGCCGCACCGAACTTTTTGAGACACTTTTAACTCGTTCAGGGCCGAGTTGGCAACCGGATCAAAGATATCAAAGGAACAGCAATTGGTACGAAGATTTAGCGGCATCTTCAAGTGAGCTTGGGTTTACTTCCTATCCCTCGCAAAGGTGAGGAGATTTAATTAATTCACCCTCATCCTTGCCTTCTTCGGCGAGGGACAAGGTAGCAGAATCGCTGTGCCAGAAGAGATATCATGAGAATATGAACGAAAAAGTGCTGACCAACAGAGATGATCGATGCGGAACCGCCTTGACGATTCATAACTCGAATTCAACTTGCTCAATCGCCTCTTCCAGCCAAAGGCAGAAACACTTTTCTGCAGCTCCATCGGCGAACTCTCGACTTCTGGCCGACTGGAGAACCTCCAACGATTCGGCGGAGGCAAGAGTCACCAAACCGTCGAGAGCTTCCTGCCAAACGTCCTCTGCTGAATCCCTATGCGCTTCATCCAGAAAAGGAATGACCGACTCGTCACGAGCGCTTCCAAGCCACTTCGACGAGAAAGCTCGCGCTGCCGGAAGCGCCTCGCTGCGAAAGCAGCCGATCAAATACGGAATGACCTCGCCCGGCATTTACAGCAGTTCGAAAAAAGCTTCTTCTTCGGCGCCGCTACGAAATTTTGCCAAAATTTCTCTGATGTCGATTGCCACCGCCGAGTCTATTTCCGCCAGAGATCAATCAATTTGGAAGAATCCACCAGATCGCCGAATCTTTCGATGCGTTTAAGCGCGGCATTGTGACCTTCTTCGGTATAAGTGCCGACGCAATCGCGCACGACAACCATGAAGTAACCGCGATTATGGCCATCGCGAACCGTCGCTTCGACGCCGCCGTCCGTCGTACAGCCGATCATCACCACAGTCGACGCGCCGCGATTGTTGAGAATCGTTTCGAACTCGTTGCCGATAAACATCGTCGGTCGCCGCTTGTCGATGACCACGTCGCTCTCATCCGGTTTGAACGGTTCCATGAATTGCCAGCCAAAGCTGCCGTGGAGCCGGCGCGGTTTCAGTTGGCTTGGATCATCGACCTTTTGATCTTTCATGCCGCGGCGGATCCAGGTTGGCGCCTCGTCCTTCCACAAGAACGGCGTTTGTCGCGTGTAGATCGTCTTTATGCGGCTATGAGCGGCTGCGGCAATTACCGGCGGGCTGTTGCGTATTAAATCTTGTTTGTTGAATGCACCGCCGGCCTGATCGTTTTGCATGTCCCAAACCAGCAGTACCGAGCGGCTCGGGTCAACGATTTCACTTAACTCGACAGGTATTTTTCTTCCTTCGAACTCGATCATAAGCGCACTGCTTCTTTCCGTGTTGTCGCTGAATCCCTTCTGTAAAGGAACGATTGCGAAAGCACTTTTACCTTCCGAGATCTGCCCTTCATCGGTATTGGCCGTGTTGCTGGTCTCGGCGCGGAGCGATCAAGTAATCGCGTCGTCATCAGCCGGAGATCATTAGCTAGCCGCGGTTCGTGTCATTGGCGTTTGGAACCCTTCGCACCGACAGCCTGAGGGTCGAAGGGCTGACGTCCTGCAACGTGAGCTCTTTCGGATATTGAATGTTTTTCTCTGAAATCGTGAAGGTTCGCCGCCCAAGCTCCGCCATGGAAACGTCGATTGCGACTTTGATCTTACTCGAATTAAACAGATAAAAAGCCCGCCGCGGTCCGCGAAAGGTAGCGTTTACCACCGGCGGCTCGATGTCTTCGACTTGAAGATCGGGGGGAAGATTCTCAACGCTCACCGGAACCGTATAGCTGACGTCGACCGTCTTAGAACCGGGCACGAAGATGTACCAAAACCCAATTGCCAGCGCGATGGCGATGGCTTTGGCGATCCAGTTCTCGCGAAAAAGCGGCAATGCGATATTGTTTTGCGTCGACGACGGAAATTTTGTTTGCAAAAAGTTTTCGAGAACGGCGCCAAGCTCTTGTATATTCTGCACCTCGCGAAGCTTGCCATCTCTGCCCACCGAGATTGTGCCGCGCTCTTCGGACACGACGATACATAGGGCATCGGTTAGTTCCGCCAATCCCAAAGCCGCCGAGTGCCGGGTGCCGACGTTGGCAAGTTGTCTGAGATCCTTGGATAGCGGTAGGTGAGCCGCGAATCTCGAGATGTTATCTTGGTCCACCAGAACCGCGCCGTCATGCCCCGGTGAATGGGGATCGAAAATGCTCTTCAGCAGCGGCGCGCTTACTTTGCCGTCCAGAGGGATTCCGCCGGTGATATGTCGCTCGAGCGGATCGTTGCCGCGGATGACGATCAACGCGCCGACGTGTTCCTTGGCGAGATCGGCTACGGTGCGAACCAGGACGTCTGAAGTGCTCGAACCCAAAGTCGGGGTTCTCCGCGCCAGGCTCCAGACCGCGATGCGCTCGAATAACTGGCGCAATTCCTCCTGAAAGATCACTACGATCATGATCAAGAAAATCGCGAAGAAACCCTGAAAGATCCATGCGGTCATCTGCAGATCGAGGTACTTGGCGATAATGTAGATGGAACCGAGGATTAAAATTCCTCGAACCACAAAAGCGGCGCGGGTCTGTTGCGCCCAAACAATAGCTGTGTAGAGGAGAATAGCGACAAAGACGACGTCGAGCATCTCCGGCAAGGTGACGGTCCAGAATGGGTTATCGATCATTTTCATGCAGAGTCCCGATGGATTTCGATGCCGGCATCACGCGGTCTTAACAGTCGGATCATCAACGAGGCTTGCAATCCCAGCGCATTGTCTGACGCCCTATTTGGAGAAAATAGCACGCCGCGCCTCGAAGTTATACGGGTGAGATGAAAAATCACAGTTTCAATTTGGCGAATCAGGCCGTTCTGTTTTGAAATAGTCGCGGTTGTGACGCTTTGGTTTACCGTGGTAAGCACAGGCGTATGATCGCAATCGAGAAGTTGCAGGGTGAAATGAAAGCGCAATTATAAAAAGGGAAAGTGATGAACATGGTGCGTGCTATTAAAATTGGTCTAAGCCCTCTTCAGGGACAAGCGAGCTTTGAGGAGACCCTCCGGGAATGCCAACGAGCGGAGATCGCCGGATTTGACTCGATCTGGCTGGGCGAGCACCACAACAATCCGGTTTTGTATCCGGCACCACTCATTGGACTCGCCGCCATTGCCAGCCGCACACGAACCATCCGCTTGGGCACGGGCGTTCTTTTACTGCCGCTCTATCACCCGATGATGGTTGCCGAAGAAGGCGCCATGGTCGACATGATTTCCGGCGGGCGCTTGATCCTGGGCGTTGGCGCCGGCTACGCGCCTGAGGAATTCGCTGCCTTTGGTTGTTCACTGAAGGAGCGGGGCGACAGGCTGGAGGAGAGCGCTGCGCTACTTCGTCGGCTCTGGACCGAAGAGAACGTCACTCATCGCGGAAAATACTATCAACTGGAAAATGCCACGGTGGCGCCCCGGCCGGTGCAGCGGCCAAGCCCGCCGATCTGGTTCGGCGCCTGGGCGGAGCCGGCGATCCGGCGGGTGGCGCGACTTGGAGATGCCTGGTTCGTCGGGCCTTCGGCTAATCTCCAAGAGATCGCGCCGTGCGCAGAGCTGTATCGAAAAGCTTGCGAGGAGACGGGAAAGGGTGAAGGCGAGGTGGCCTTGTTTCGCTACGTCTTCGTAGCGAGCAGCACGAAGGAAGCAATCAGTGCGGCAGGAGATCCGTTTATCAATGCGTTTGAAAGGATGTACTTCCGCTGGCCGCACCCCGTCGTCAAACGGCCTCGGGGGCAACTCACAATCGAGCGACTTGCCGAAGACCGGATTATTCTAGGCGACCCGAAAACCTGCCTCGAGGAAATCATTCGCTTCCAAGAAAGATTAGGAATCAAATATCTCGTCTGCCGATTCTCGGTGCCGGGAATTCGCCGCGAAGCCTGCCAACAATCACTCGACCTTTTCACCCGCGAAGTCATGCCGGCGCTGCGCGGCTGATTCTACGGCTAACAAGCCGCCGCGTTCACTGGCTGCTCAGAGTCCAGAGGGGAGGCGGATTGGCGTGCTCGCGTCCGTGAAAACGTGATCGAGAATTCTGAACCCAACGCGAAACGTTTCACGAACACGGATTGGAGTGAGGCGATTGAACGCAACGAGCATATGGAATTTCTTCAACAGACCGCTAATGCGTTGAACGCCAGCCGGGAATGTAGTCCTCGAGCCTAATGTTTTCCGATCCCGGAACGCGGATCTCCTCGGGATAGTTGGCCTTGCGGGTGGCGTCGATTCCCATTTTGGTCACAAGATGAGAACCTCCCGCCGGGTCGTAAGACGCGGGATCGAGCGGTGAACCCTTGGCATTCGTTACCATGAAGATATCCGTATCGGCGCGGACTCGGGTTGCGATCGCGTGCAGCACTTCCTCATCGTTCAGGATATCAACATCTTGGTCTACCACGACAACGTATTTGAGAAACGGGTCGGCGGCAAACGCTGCCATGGCGGCATTCTTGGGCTCCCCTTCGATGATCTTCTCTATGGAAACGTAACAAATGAAACGGCACCTGCCTGACGTCGGGACGTGCACCGCTCGGACTTTAGGCGACGCCATCTTTACTATTTTCATGATGACCGTGGAGCGAACGATGCCCGAGAGCAGGAGATTATCGGCGTGACCCACGAAGCTGGATTGGTAGAGCGCATCGCGGCGCATGGTGATGGCTTTGACTTGGACGATCGGGTTATTGCGCTGCGGTCCGTAAGTTCCCGGGTATTCGCCGAAGGGCGCTTCCGGCTTGCGCAAATGGGGAAGAATCTCGCACTCGAGCACGATCTCGGCCTGAGCCGGAACTTCTAAATCGATGGTCCGGCAGGGCACCAGCTCTACGGGCTCGCCCATGACTCCGCCCGCGACCGAGAATTCGTCGGTCTCCAGAGAAGTAAAGGAAAGGCAACCGACATAAAAAGCCGGATGATGCCCGATCGCCACCGCCATGGGCGTGGGCTTATTTTGCCGCTCGTACATTTGCCAAATATAGTGACCGTGCGCGGTTTCAGATAGCTGGACGCCGAAAGTATTTTGAGAGTGGACCATGAGCCGGTAAATGCCGGCATTGCGCACCGCTGAGTCCGGATCTCGCATGATGCCGAAACCCGCGGTTATGTATCGGCCGGCATCCTTTTCATGGTAAGTCAGAATCGGCAGACGGGTCACGTCTACATCTTTCCCGGTAACGACGACCTCTTGTACGGGCGCTTCTTTGAGCAATACCGGCGACATGGGAGAATCCTCCCGGGCGGAGTACTCGCGGATGAATTCCGGCAGCGTTCCGTTTTTGAGCCCGATGGCTCGAAACAAACGCTGGGCGTCGGCATGAACGTTGGTTACGACCGGCAGAGCCGAGCCTTTCACCCTCTCGAAGATAACGATCGGAAATTTTCGCTCCTTTTCCAATTGGGCGAGCACTCCCGTCACTTCAAAGTGCGGATCAACTTCCTTCTTCACTCGCAGTATCTGATCCGGCTCCTCTGCTTCCACCTCCTTCAAGAATTGCCTTAAATCTTTTGCCACAGGCATTCCTTCCTAAATAGTGTGACCTCTACGAAAGATTCGCAGCATAGGTCTGTGTCATTCCAGCCGAGCCGGCGACAGCGCGCAAGAGGGAATCCAGGAAATACCAGGAACACAGGCTGACCGCTTCGCGGAGCCGCAACGATTCAAGCCCAAATGGCGTGTCCCGTTTTCATTTCAAAAAACTCAGGTCCAGCGCGTTGTCAACGCTGATTTTCTGCTGCATGCCGTTCTTGGTGAACCACTCGGCTTGATCCGCCAGGTTTTCCACGAGCAGCTTACCCCGCGGCTCTTGATACGGCGAAATAGCCGCTTGAACGACTTTGGCGGGTACCTTCGTGTATTTTTCCAAAATCGCCGCGATCTCCGGATTCTTGGTTCCGTTCTTATGAAACAACTCGGCTGCCTTGAGATAAGCATTCATCCAACGTTGCGCCACGGGCCTGCGCTCTTTGATGAATTTGCCCGAATAGATAATGACGCCGACCTGGACCGGACCCAGGCCCTTGACCTGATCGGGAGTGCGAAAAGGTACGGCGACTCCGCGCTCGGCAAAGCGGGCTGCCCAGGGCTCCACCGCATAGGCGGCGTCAATGGCTTTGGTCTCAAAAGCCGTCACCTGGCTAGCGGCATCTAGAAAAGTCAGCTCGATGTCATTGATTGTGAGCCCGACCTCTTCGGCCATCTTGCCGACGAGATAGTGTTGGATGTTGCCCTTGGCCAGTATTGCGATCTTTTTTCCTTTAAGGTCTCTGAAACTTTTTACTTGTCCTGAATCGACTAAGTCCTTGCGCACCGTCAATAAGGAAAATCCGTATCCTTCCCGCGCTTGGCCCTTGTCGGCTACGATGCGAAACGGCGCTTGTTGGGCGACGGCGTTAAAAAGTCCCGCGCTGGCTGAGCCGACCGAAACTTCCAGCTCACCCGCCACCAGAGCAGGAACCTGCTTTGCCGCCGAGGCGAAGTTGGTAATGTCGGTGACGACGCCCTGCTCCTTGAAGAATCCCTTCTCGACGGCGATATAAACGGCAGCGTTGGAAATTGCCGCCAGATCTCCAAGCTTCACGGTTTCAGACTGAGCTCGGGCCGGCGAAGGTAATGCGACCAGCGCGATGAGCAGAGCCATGTGCCGGAGTGACTTTATATTTGTGATTTTTTCCCCTGCCATTTCCCCTCCTTGAAAGACGATATCTTTCGTGGCTCCGGTATCAGGCGTTTCAAGCCGCATGTACCACGCCCATTCGACAGGTGTCAATGCAATCGAGGAAAGAAAGGATGAAAGCTGAATTCTGAAAGATGAATTTCTCTTTTCCGCTTTCCGTTTTCATCTTTGCTCGGAGCATCGACCAAAACGCGCTGGTCAAAAAGGTCCAGCTATGAGGCGCGCGAAGATTGATGAGCTGAGGCGTACGCTTCAGTACGTTGAAGCGAGACGAACGAGCGCAACGAAGTAGATGGGCGTTTTTCACCGGCGCGCTAGGAGCGCTTCCATGGGCACATGATCCGCTCGAGCCACTGCAACGTCCAGCTGCTCAGAATGCCGAGAATGCCGAAGGCGATGGTGCAGCCGAATACCTGCTTTACGAGAAGCAACTGGTACGATTCCCAGAGTAGAAACCCGAGGCCCGCTTTGGTCGCCTCGATCTCGGTGATGAAGACCAGGATCAACGCCGTACCCGCGCCAAGCCTGAGGCCGGTAAAGATATTGGGCAAGGCCCCTGGAATAACGACTTTCATGAAAATCTGCCGTTGGTTTGCGCCGAGATCTCGCGCCGCCTTGAGGAGCACCGGATCGATCGCTTTCACTCCGGTGACAGTATTGATAAGCACCAGAAAAACTACACCGATCATGATGGTCATGACCTTCGAGGTTTCACCGAGACCGAACCACAGGATGAACAGCGGAAACAATGCCGACTTTGGGATTGGATAGATCGCGCCCACGAGCGGGTCGACGGCGTCTTCGACGGCGCGGAACCAGCCCACTAGCAACCCCAATACGATTCCCAGAATCGAACCGTAAATAAACCCCTGCAACACGCGAACCAGACTCACGGCGATGGCCCACGGCAATTGCCCGTTCAGCGTCAATTCCACCATGGTGCGCAGAACTGCGCCGGGCGCGGGCACGAGGAGCTGATTGACTCCGCCGAGCCGCACGACGCCTTCCCAGATCAGTAGGAAAGCGATTGGGGAAAGGATCCGTAGCGGCCGATAGCGTCTCCACAGAGCTTTCATAAAACCTCCCGAGAACTACTAACGGTTGGAGTGTGGAGTATTGGAGTGGTGGATTTCAATTCCAATAGTTCATTACTTGGATATCATTCCGATCTCTGGTTGAAATGCGGGATAGCGGAGTATTGATTTTACCCAGTGCTGCATTACTCCAATACTCCAATTTCCATTATGTGAGACCTTCTGCCTTGAGCGCCTGCTCCACCTCTTCACGGATTTGCTCCGAAAGATATTCGAGCAGCTCGACCTCGCGCGCCCCGGTAATGCTTCGCGGCCGCGGCAGCCGCACCGGCACAATTTCCTTTATGCGGCCAGGTCGAGCGGTAAAAAGAACCACGCGGTCGCCGAGCAGCACAGCCTCCTCCAGCGCGTGGGTGACATAGATGAAGGTCCGTTTGGTCTCCTGCCAAATGCGCACGAGCTCTACTTGCAAAACCTTGCGCGTCTGGGCATCCAAAGAAGCGAGCGGTTCGTCAAACAGCAAAATGGCCGGGTCATTGGCGAGAGCGCGCGCCAGCGCTACGCGCTGGCGCATGCCGCCCGACAGCTCGTGCGGATAACGATGTTCAAAGCTCCTGAGATGAACTAGCTCGATCAGTTTCTGCGCATTGGCTTCTCGCTGGTGTCTCGCCACGCTTCTCACTTCGGGACCGAACACGATATTCTCCAGGACCGTGCGCCAGGGGAAAAGCGCGTATTCCTGAAACACCATTCCGGTTTGTTTCTGACCATCGGCAGATTTGCTGACTTCGACAGTGCCGCTGGCAGGTTCCTCCAATCCGGCAATGATCTGAAGCAGGGTCGACTTTCCACAGCCCGATGGCCCAATAAAAATAAGAAACTCGCCTTGCTCGACATCCAGACTGATGCCTCCGAGCGCCACCACCTGCTCTTTGGTTCGCTCGATGTGCCAGATCTTCCCGAGATCCCTGAGACGCAAAATGGTCGCCATCACCGGCTCGCCTGGCGCCGAAGGCGCTCCGCCGCCCATAGGATGGCGGCAACAATATTTTGATAACCTGTGCAGCGGCACAAGTTGCCGCTCAAGCGCTCGCGTATTTCATCTTCCGAAGGAGACAAGTTTTCGTTAAGCAACTCATAGGCGGTCATAAGAAAGCCCGGGGTGCAAAAGCCGCACTGGAAGCCGCCGGTCTCAAGAAATCCTTGTTGGATTGCATGGAGCGGTTGACCGGCCTCCGCCCGTGCAGCCAATCCCTCGATGGTAAGGATTACTCCGCCGTTTGCCTGCACGGCGAGAAGCAGGCAGGAACGAACCGTCTCGCCATTGAAAAGAACCGTACAGCTGCCGCATATTCCTTGTTCGCAGCCCAGATGAGTCCCGGTGAGCCCGAGCTGATCGCGCAGGAAATCAGCGAGCGACATCCGGGGCTCGGCGGGCGCCTCGTAGCGTTTTTCGTTGACGGTGATCGCGATGGGATATTTCGCTGTCATGGTATGCGTCTCGTGTGACAGACTTGCACCGCTCTCTTGAGCGCCCTGCTCAACAGCACTGCGGCGGCATGCTTGCGATAGGCGCTCGATGCGCGAATATCCCCGGGCGGCTCCAGGACCTCTTCGAGAAGCACAGCTGCATCGAGCATCGCTCTGTCATCGAGTTCTCGTCCGACCAAGGCGCGCTCCGCTTGGCGCGCCCGCACCGGCGTTGGCGCTAATCCGAAAAGCGCGACACGCGCTTCGGCAATCTTGCCGGCGTCATCAAGATCGACGATCACGACAACGCCGGCTATTGCAAAGTCACCATGACGCCGGGCGATTTCTTCTAGCGCGTAACCGGAAGAAGGTCGAATGATCGGAAAAACGATTTGCCGAAGAATTTCATCCGGAGCCAGAGCGGTAGTCAGGAAATCGAGAAAAAATTCCTCGGCGGAAATGACGCGATCGGCTCCTCTGCCGGCGATCGCGAACTTCGCATCGAGGGCTAGAGCTAGCGCGGGAAGCTCGGCGGCGGGATCGGCGTGAGCAAGGCTTCCACCGATCGTGCCGCGGTGGCGAATGGCCACGTGACCTATGTATCGGATCGCCTCGGCAAGTAACGGGCACCTCTGGCGCACTAGCAGCGAGTGCTCAAGCTTGCTCTGCCGCGTCATCGCACCAATCGCTAAACCTTCCGGCGTTTCACGAATGCCGTCAAGGCCGGAGATGCCGTTCAGATCAACGAGGAGTTTCGGTTTGGTCAAGCGCAAATTCAGCAGCGGCAACAGACTCTGACCTCCGGCGAGAATTTTCCCGTCAGGATTGTTTTGCTGCAAAGCAGCCAAAGCTTCCTCGACGCTTTCAGGGGCCACGTACTCAAACGGCGCCGGCTTCAACGTTGACCTCTTTGCGCGCGAGAATCTCCATCACCCGCTCCGGCGTTAAGGGGATTTCGTTCACCCGGGCCGCCAGTGGAAGGAGCGCGTCAGCTAAGGCGTTGGCAATCGCCGCCGGCGGGGCGATCGCACCGCCCTCACCCAATCCTTTGACTCCCAAAGGGTTTAGCGGTGAAGGCGATTGCAGGTGAACCGTTTTGATAGACGGCACCTCCATGGACCCGGGCAAAAGATAGTTGACGAAACTGCCGCTCAGCATTTGGCAATTCGGATCGTAAACGATTTCTTCATAGAGCGCGGCGCCGATTCCCTGCGCTACGCCGCCATGGATTTGCCCGTCGACTAATAACGGATTGATCAACCTGCCAGCGTCATGAGCGACGGTATAGTCGAGGAGCTTAATGGCACCCGTCTGTACATCGACTTCAATCACCGCAACGTGGGTGGCATTGGCCCATGTAACCGTGGGCGGCACAAAATAAAAGATCGCCTCCAGACCGGGTTCCATCTCCTCCGGCAGTTTCGAGGCCCATCCTGGCACGGCCGCGCGCGCCAGCTCGGCAAATGAAATCGAGCGCTGCGGCATTCCCCGGATGAAAACTTTTCCTCGGTCTAGTTCCAAATCATCCGGGTTGGCTTCCAGGATGTGCGCGGCTAGCCGCCGCACTTTTTCCTTAAGGCGCATGGAGGCGCCATGAATAGCGGATCCGACATTGACGGTGCTGCGGCTGCCAAAGGTGCCACAGCCGAATGGTATCGACGCGGTATCGCCTTCAATGAGGCTGACCTTGTCGAGACTCACTCCCCAGAGATCAGCGGCGATTTGCGCATAAACTGTTTCGTGACCTTGGCCGTGCCCGGTGGCGCCGGTGGCGATGATCAGTTGCCCGGATGAGTCAATGCGCACTTTGGCGCCCTCGAAAGAACCGACACCGGTGCCCTCGACGTAACAGCCGATGCCGATGCCAAGATAGCGGCCGTGTTTGCGCGCTTCCCGTTGTCGCTTGCGCAGCTCGTCGTAATCTGCCGCCTCCAGGGCGCGCTTCAGTGTCTCAGGAAAGTTCCCGCTGTCGTAACAGATCGGTTCGCCGTCGCGGTATAAGATTCCGGCGTCGTAGGGCATCTCCTCGGGTTGAACAAGATTGCGCTGGCGCACCGTGGCAGTATCGAGTCCCAGGCGCGCCGCAATAATGTCGATCGAGCGCTCCATCACGAATACGGCTTCAGGCCGTCCAGCGCCTCGGTAGGGCGCATTGGGCACTTTGTTGGTTGAAACGCAGGTGCCGGTGACCGACAAGTTGGGTATTTTGTAGGGACCCTGAATATGAGCGGCGGTGTTGTATGCGTCCGTCAATCCCATCGGATTGTAGGCGCCGTTGTCGAGCAGGAACCGGTCGCGAAGCGCCAGGATCCGGCCGGTCTCGTCGAATGCCATCTCGACATCGTGGAGCTGGTCACGGCCGTGCGCCGTGCTGATGAAATGTTCCGAGCGATCCTCGATCCATTTCACCGGACGGCCGAGTTCAAGCGCCAGGAACGGGACAAGCATTTCCTCCGGATAAGCGAATACCTTGGGGCCGAATCCGCCGCCGATATCCGGCGCGATCACCCGCACCCCCTCTTCGGAAAGACCGAGTTGTGCGGCGATCTGCCGCCGTACCAGATGAGGCATCTGCGTCGAGGACCAGACCGTGAGGATGTTTGTTTTGGGCTCGACCCAGGCGAGTACGCCGCGGCATTCCAGAGGCGCGGCGCAATAGCGGTGATGACGGAATCGCTCGCTTAATCGATAGGGAGCAGCGCCCAACGCCTGGTCAACATTGCCCTTAGCGATCGAGAAGCCGAAGACAACGTTACTCGTCGATCCTTCGTGGACCAGGGGTGCGCCCGGCCGGAGTGACTCCTCGGGGTCGGCGACGACCGGCAACTCTTCATAGTCAATTGCAACGGCATCGACGGCATCTTCCGCTCTGGCGCGATCCTCGGCAACAACGATGGCCACCGGCTCGCCGACATAATGAACCTTCCCTTGTGCCAAAGCGGTCGGCCGCGGACCCTGCAGCACCGGCTTTACGCCTTCCAGCCAGCGCGCCGGGTGGATCTCGAAGCTTTCCGGAAACGGGGATATTCGACCCTTGATCTCCCGTTCGGTCCACACGCCAACGACTCCGTCCAGACCACGAGCTTCCTGGACATCGACCTCGCGGATACGCGCGTGCGCGTGAACGCTCCGCACCAAAGCAGCATGAAGCATGTTCGGCAGTCGAACATCGCCAACGTACATGCCGTCTCCAGTGATGAAGCGATTGGATTTATCTGGCTTGATGCTACGGCCGATGAATCGAGATGATGTTTCCAAAATCTATCTGTTACTTGCTTGAATACGAGCCGGAATCGCGCAACCTCAGTCTGCTGTTGCGGAGAGTAGTCGATATTCGGACAACGAGTCAATAATGCGGCTTGAAGCAGGTTTCTGCAGTTCACAATGACACAGCGATCCAGCCGCGTTCCCTCCACAGCGACTGACTGTATGAAAACTCTCGTAATGTGCTCAGCACGAAACGGTTCAGGATCGTGCTTTTCGTGTACATATCCGTTCGGCCTCAGCGTCGTCAAAGGGCTTTGACAGTATGTTGAAAGCAATCCGCGGGCGGCGCATCAGACAAATCCGACCATGCCCGCCAGTGCGCCGGCGGCGAAAAGCCAAAGGGGGTTCCATGGCTTGCGCAGGACGACGGCGACGGTGAGGATCGTGATCAAGTAGCCGCGCCAATCGTGGTTCACTGCGCGCATCAATATCGTCGCGCTCGCGAAGACAAGCCCAATTGTAATCGGCATCAAACCTCGGCGAATGGCGCGAGCACCCCGGGCATTGGGATAGCGCTCGTTTAAGTGGCCGACTAACAATGTGAGAGTGGTAGCTGGCACGAGTAGCGGGATTGTCGTCGCGGCTACGCCTTTCCAGCCCGCCAAGTGCCAGCCGATCAGAGTAACGTACATGGCGTTAGGGCCGGGTGCGACCTGCGCCAACGTGTAAATCTCGACAAACTCCGCGTTGGTCAGCAGGTGGTGCACTTCGACCAGGTAGCGGTGAATGTCCGGCAGAATCGTCGACGGACCGCCGATGGCGATGAACCAGAGGATGAGAAAATGAACAAACAGACCGCCCAGATCAAGCCGATCCATCACTCGGGCTCTTTCCAGGCCGCCAACACAGCCCATGGCGCGAGAGCACCCATGACCCATAGGAGCGGCCAGCGCATGATGCCGACCGCGACGAACGCGAGTATGCCGAACAGCCAGGGCCGCCAATTTCGAGGCAACACCGCCGCCAACTTGATCACGGTCGCGAGCAGCAACCCTGCCGCTACGCTTGACATACCCGTGAGTGCCTGCTGCACATACGGCAGAGCTCCGTAATGCTGGTACAGCACGCCCATGCCGACCACCATGAGGCAAGGCCAACCCAAGAACCCGGCGATGCCCGCAGCGGCGCCGGTCCAGCCGGCGAAACGATGACCAACTATCACCGTCAGATTGAGCACATTAGGTCCCGGCAGAAGCTGTCCGAGCGTGAAGACGTCGACAAACTCCCGATCCGTGAGCCAGCGCCGCCGGTCGACCAGCTCGCGTCTTGCCCAGAAAATCGCGCCGCCGAAGCTCGACAGGCTGATTCGAGAAAAAGCCAGGAACAGCTCGAGTTGACTGACGCGCGGCTTGCGTGACTCTGTTTGCTTCATGTTGTTTCGCTTGCAATTGAAACCAACTGGGATCTGCTCAGCACGAGAACGTCGGATTAGAAGGTGGCGGAGTTTATTGAGCCAACAGCTAATCGGAAATCGAATTGGCCGAGCAGGTTCTGCCTTGGGTTTAAATACGAGCGATAGCTAGAAAAGCGGAGCTAACCCGATCTAGACTCGAAGCTGCTTCTTCTCGCATATCGTGCCAATTCTCAGGTGAGAAGTTACCATTCAATCTTACTCATTTGCCAGCATCGTGAGGGAAAAATTCCTAGTTGGCACGAATGTTAAGGAGACTTTCGAAAGACGACCAGTCGAGAGTATATAAAAGCGGGTATTTTAACTCACTAGCTGAGGCGTTTTCTAGCTGTGATTGGCGGCGACAGAGCTAAACGACTATCGGGTAGGATGTGAAACTATTTACTGAGCTACGTTCGATCTACCTCACGGTTTCAAACGCCCTTCGTTTCGCAACTCCTGTTGCGCTTGTTTGAGGATGCGGTCGTTGATGACGCGGTCGAGAGTGAATTTCTTATCGACCAATCCGGCGCGGATGTCTTCGTCCAGCATGATCTGGATGCCGTCTTGGGCGACCGCCAGGTCGGCGGCGTAGCCCGGACTGAAGAGATCGTAGGAACGGCTGGCGACATCCGGATCTCCTGTGAGTCCGGCGGCAAAGCCGGTCTGGAGCGCTTCTTTTTTGTGCTGTTTAGCAAATTGCATTCCCAGGATTACGGCTTTCAGAAAGCGCTTGGTAGTCTCCGGATTTTTTTGCAGCATCTCACCCCGGGTGACGAAGATGCTCTGCGGGATTCGCAGCGCCTCGTTCATATTCACGATCATTGGAAAACCTTTGTCCAGCAATCGGATCGTATCCTCGGCGGTAAACGGCGCGGCGGCGATGATGCCTCGTTCGAGCGCGATGGCCCGCAATGCGGTTCCGCCGATCGCCCGCAGGGTGACGTCCTTGTCGGGATCGAGGTTGTTTCTCTTGAGAAAAATCCTGATGGCGAAGTCGGAGAACGCGCCGGCTCCGGTGACACCGATGATCTTGCCGCGCAATTCCTCGACGCTTTTAGCTTCCTTGCTGCCGAGAAGCGCGTAGTTCGTGTAATTGGATAGCGAGGCGATGATCTGTAGATCGAGACCGCGAGCATTGCTGCGGATCGGCGCTTGGGCGCCGCCGATGCTGGCAAAGTCTACATTTCCCGAAACCAGCGCCGCGATCGCCGTAGGGCCGCCACGCACGAAGATCTGCTCCACGGCGAGGCCTTGATCTTTGAAAAAGCCTTTGGCGATGGCGATGCGAAAGGGCAGTTGGTTGTTCCATGAGAGGCTGACGAAGACGATGCGCAGGGATTTTTTCTCTTGCGCCGACGATGCCGGCGGCAATAATGCCGTGATCAATAAGGGCAAAAGCCAGAGAAGTGTTCTAAACAGCATCCATCGTTTTATGCCCGCCTCCCGAGGATCCAATAGATCTCCGCGTATTCCGAAAAAATCATTTGCGCCATATAACTAATCGAGGTCCGTGGCGCGCGAGACAAATTACAGTCAAAGCTGTCAACATGGCTATCCCTACCATGTAACGGAAACAGGAGGCAATAAATGTTTCTCGGACGAGTGTTGGTCGAAGAATTTCAAAGCGATGTGCTCGAGTGGTTGCGGCAGCGTGCGGAAGTCGTGGTGGTCAATCCCTGGATAGCGCCGGAGCGATGGGACCAGGAGGCGCCACGCGCGGATGCGGTAATAAGCCGCAAGGGAAAAATCACACGCGATCACATGGAAGAGAGCCGCGGGCGGTTAAAGATCATCGCGCGCACCGGCGTCGGTGTCGATCCGTCGCGGGTCGATTTGTCTGCGGCGAGACAATGCAAGATTTGGGTCACCAATATGCCCGGCAGCAATGCCGTGTCGGTCGCCGAGTTGGTGTTCGGCCAAATGATTGCCCTGGTGCGCCACACGCACGAGGCCAATCGCGCCGTGAAAGAAAATCGCTGGGGCGATTACCTCAAATACCTCGGCACCGAATTGGCGGGAAAAACGTTGGGCATCATCGGCATGGGAAACATCGGCGCGCGGGTGGCGCTGCGCGCCCGGGCCTTCGAAATGTCCTTCATTGTCTATGATCCCTATATTCCCGAATCCCATGTCACGGCGCTCGGCGGCCGGTGGCTTAGCTTGGATGAATTGCTTGCGGAATCGGATTTCGTGACTATCCATTGTCCGCTGAATGATGAAACGGAGAGGATGATTGCGGCGAGGGAGCTGGCATTGATGAAACCTTCCGCCTATCTGATCAATGCGGCGCGCGGCGGTATCATCGATGAGCAAGCTTTGCTCGAAGCTTTACGAGAGAACAAAATTGCCGGCGCGGCATTGGACGTCATCGAAAGCGAGCCGCCCCCTAACAATCATCCGCTGTTCAACCTCGCCAATGTCCTATGGACGCCGCACCTGGGCGCCGTGACGATGGAAGCGTCGGCGCGCGGCGAATGGGGCGCGGCGCAAGAGGTGATTCGAGTTCTGGAGGGGAAACGACCGAAGAATCCGGTCAATGAACTGTCCTAAGAATCCGTGATTTGCTAGCGGAGAATTCCGTTCAGCGGCGCCTGGCTAACTTCGACGGCGCCCCTGGACTGTGAGCCGGATGACATTCACAGTGCCGGCGTACTCAGGCGAACCGGAATAGTAGGCGGTAATCTCGCCGCTGCCGACGGGAGTTGCCTGATTCCAGTGGCCCAGCGCCACGTAATCGGCGCCGGTGGCGAGCAATTCTTCACGGTGAATCAGCCATGAGCCGATCAGCCGATTCGGATCTCTCTGTTCGTCGACATAATGCCCATGCGCAGCGGCAAGTTGCCAGCGGGTCGAGCGCGGCCGCGGGTCGGCAAGCGGCGACATATCGGTGTAGTCGAGGTGCGCTCGGCCCCAGATTTCAAGTTCGAATTCGGGGAACATCACGGATTGATCAACGTTGAGACCGATTATGTGAACGTTGGGAATCTGCGCAAGCCCGCCACGGCGGTAGACCGAATCCGGTGTCAGTGGGTCGTGATTGCCGGGTAAAATAACGATGGGATCGCCGTAATCGCGCAAAATTTGCGCCGCGCGTTCAAGAAGGTCGCCAGGCTGGCGGTGATTGTCAAAAGTATCTCCAGCGAGGACGACGATGTCGGCGCGAGCTTCGATGGCCGCGCTGAGAACTTTGGGAAGAACCGCTAAAGAATCGCGCTCGCTGAAGCTGTCGTCGGTGCCGAGATGCAAGTCAGAGCTGTGAACGATAACCGCTTCCGGGTGTTGGTCTCGGGACATAGAGAAGATCCTACTTTCACTGACGCAAATAAACCAATCACTTATTCTTATTGGCACAGTGGGGAAATTGCAAGCAACAGCCAACCTGCTAGCGCCGCTAAATCAAACAATAATCGCGCGGATCTCGGCTTGCGGCCTGATGGTGGATCTTCTCCGTCATTCCCCATGTTTTTAGCGGTGGTGGCTTGACTGAGCCGCGATGCCATACTTCGGAAGTGACTCTTTAGCAGAATTCTCATCGCTTTCTGAAATCGCAGCTTGGCGAGTGTTCATTCTATCGCTTATTCTATTTAGCTTGTGGAACTGCGGCGGCGAGTGGCAGCCAGGTGCGGAGGGACACCTGGCTTGAACTGAATCAAAGCTTACTTGGCGGCTTTGGATTTGCTGGCGGGCTTGGTCTCACTTGTAGCTTTGCCATCGGTCGATTTAGTGCTCGGTTTCGCCTTTGGATTCGGCTTTCGATTTGCCTTTGCTTTTCCTTCCGTCTTTACCGAGTCAGACTTTTCTTTACCATCGGTCTTTACCGACTCGGATTGCATTCTACCGGAACTCTTCTTTTCTTCACTCTTCCCGGTCTGGGCATAAGCTGCCGAAGCTATAAACATTGAAGCAACTAACACGCTAAGGAAACGTTTCATGGTGTGATCCTCCAGTATGATTTATCTGTTGTTGGTTTAAGAACGCCGGGATTAACGCGCCGCCCTCCGGCTCGGCTCGAGCTCATCTCGTTCGTTCTTGATGCCTTAGACGTGTGACGCTGTGCTTTAATTCACGTCCGCGCTGGTCTATACATCAAGTGACCTATTTTGACTAATAGTTCGCTAGATAGGACGAAGTATGATCTTTTACCTCACCGAGGGAGGTGCATCTCATGGCGGAAGGTCTGCGCATTGCTAAAGGCAGCGGCGAGCACTCGTTACTGCCGCAGATGGCCAATCGCCACGGTTTGATCGCCGGTGCGACCGGCACTGGAAAGACGGTAACACTCCGGGTCATCGCCGAAAATTTTAGCCGTATAGGCGTGCCGGTATTCATGGCAGACGTAAAGAGCGATTTGTCCGGAATCGCCCGGGCCGGTCAAGAGAATCCGAAAATCCGCGAGCGACTCGACAAACTCGAGCCTAAAAGAATTTGACTTTGCCCCTTATCCGACGGTCTTTTGGGATTTGTACGGCGAACAAGGCCATCCGGTGCGCACGACAATCTCGGATATGGGGCCGTTGCTGCTGGCGCGGTTGCTCAATTTGAACGAAACCCAAAGCGGCGTACTCAACCTGGTTTTTAAAGTCGCCGATGACAACGGCATGCTGCTGCTCGACCTCAAAGACCTGCGCTCAATGCTGCAATTCGTCGGTGACAATGCCGCAAAGTTTAAAACCAAGTACGGCAACGTTTCGGCAGCAAGTATCGGCGCCATACAGCGCGGCCTGCTGGCGCTGGAAGAGCAGGGCGGCGATAAATTTCTTTGGCGAGCCAGCGCTCGATCTCGATGACCTGATGCAAACCGACAGTCAAGGACGGGGCACTATCAATATCCTGGTTGCCGACAAACTGATTAACGCTCCCAAGCTATATGCGACATTTTTACTTTGGCTGTTGTCGGAGTTGTTCGAGCAGCTTCCCGAGGTGGGAGATCCGGAAAAACCCAAGTTGGCATTTTTTTTCGATGAAGCACATCTCTTGTTCAACGATGCGCCGGCCGTGTTGCTGGAAAAAATCGAGCAAGTAATCCGGCTGATTCGCTCCAAAGGCGTTGGCGTCTATTTCGTCACTCAGAATCCGTTGGATGTTCCCGACGTCGTGCTGGGTCAATTGGGCCATCGCGTGCAGCATGCGTTGCGCGCGTTTACGCCGCGCGATCAAAAGGCTGTCAAAGCCGCCGCCCAGACATTCCGCCAGAACTCCGCCATCGACGTTGAAACGGCGATCACCGAATTGGGCGTTGGTGAAGCACTGGTTTCATTCCTGGACGAAAAGGGCCGGCCCACGATCGTCGATCGCGCCTTGATTTACCCGCCGCAAAGCCAGTTGCCGCCGCTGGCAGCGGGCGAACGAGAAAGTATCGTGAAACAGTCGACCATTTATGGCCACTATGAAAAATTAGTCGACCGCGAGTCGGCGCATGAAATGCTCAAATCTCGAGCGCCGCAGCTCGAACAGCCGACGGCGAAGACGGCAGGCGGCTCGTGGCAAGCGGAAGCGGGAGGTTTGTTCGATGCCATGGGTAAAAGCGCGGCCCGCGCCATCGGCAGTCAGGTCGGCCGTGAGATCATCCGCGGCGTGCTCGGTTCGCTTTTCGGTGGAGGAACGACCCGCAAAAGGCGTTACTAGAAGTGGCCGAGACATGCGCCTTTAACAGCTATTCCAACCAGCGGCTTTCCACGCATCTGTCATCGACTGTTAGATGGTCGAACGAATCAACAATGCAGCGCCTTTAACGAGGATATTTAAGCAGTCAAGACGCAAGAGACGGCGCAGTCGGGTCGTCCACTGTAAAAGGGCGCTACGGAGATCTTCGGCATAAATCCCAACAACTTACGCCCGCGCATGTAAAAAGCTAGGCATAAAAGTAGAAAAGAGCTCGGCGAATGCTTAACGCGCGCTTGTCGACCGAGAGCCGCCGGTTTGCGGCGTGACCGTTTTAGCTTTCCCGGCGAAGCGTTTTGACGCCGCCGGCAGTAACGCATACGCAACTCGGACACCGAGGAGCAATGCTAACACGGCGCCGTATTGCGCAGGGCGGCGGATATCCGATTTAACCAGCCAGTAAAAGTGAAGAACTGCGGCGGCTGCGGCAATATAGGCCAGTCGGTGTAACTGTTGCCAACGCTTGCCCAGACGCCGGATCATTGCCGCCGTCGACGTGAGCGCCAGCGGAATCATCAAGACGAATGAAGTGAATCCAGCGGTGACATAGGGGCGCTTGTAGATGTCCTTGGCAATCGCCTGAAAGTCGAAGAAATGGTCCAAGACCATATAGGTTAGGAAATGCAGGACCGCATAGAAAAACGCGAAAAGACCCAGCATGCGCCGATATCTGATCAGCGCGTTCCAGCCGAACATCTTGCGCAAAGGCGTAACCGCCAGGCTGGTAATTAAAATGATGAGCGCCCACGACCCGGTGAAGCGGGTGATATACTCGATCGGATTGGCGGTCAAGTCTTCTGTATAAAATCCGTACGCGAGCTGCGTTAGCGGGATCAGGCAGGCGATGAAGAGCGCAGGTTTTATCCAGGAGCGCATCGGGTTAACTACATAGAAGTCAAACAGCGCTTAGAAGGCATTTTCTCGGAAGAAGAATGCAAGCTTGGAGGACAGACAGTGCAAGTTATCATCGCCGGCGCGTATACGCGAATATAGTTGTGATCTCGGTTTTTATCGCAGCTCGCTAAACGCCAATTCGACTTCGCTCCTAGTAGAATTTTTTAAGGTCCATGCCGCTGTATAGCTGCGCGACCTGATCACCGTAACCGTTGAACATGAGCGTCTTGCGCCGGAGAAACTCCCCTATGCGCCGCTCCGTCGCCTGGGTCCAACGCGGATGGTCGACCTCGGGATTAACGTTGGAGTAAAATCCGTACTCCTGGGGCTGCATCATGTTCCAAGACGCCGGTGGTTGTTTTTCGACGAAACGGATTTTGACGATGGACTTGATGCTTTTGAAACCGTATTTCCACGGCACCACCACGCGAATCGGGGCGCCGTTCTGCGCCGGCAATACCTGGCCATACAAGCCCACCGATAAGATCGTCAACGGGTGCATGGCTTCGTCCATGCGCAAGCCTTCGACGTAGGGCCATTCCATGATCGGCAATTTCTGGCCGGGCATGCGCTTCGGGTCATGCAAGGTCACGAACTGGATAAATTTTGCGTTGCCGGTAGGTTCGGCGAGTTTGATTAGCGCGTTTAAAGGAAAGCCGATCCACGGGATCACCATGGACCAAGCTTCGACACACCGTAGTCGATAAACTCTTTCCTCCAGCGGACTTAGCTTGGTCAAAGCATCGATGTCGTAGGTCTTGGGCTTTTTGACCTCACCTTCCACCGCTACCGTCCAGGGCCGAGTCGGAGTCAAGTACTTGGCGTTTGTCGCCGGATCTTCTTTGTCGGGCCCAAGCTCGTAGAAATTATTATAGTTGGTGATGTCTTTAAATGAGTTTTGCTTCTCGCTGGTGCTGTAGGAGCTCTTCTTTAAGTTGGCAATCTGTTCGGCGGCAAGAGCTTGGCTTGCACCCCGAAAGAGATCGAATCCAGCGAGAGCCGCGCCTGCGGTGACAGCGCTAGCCGAGGCTGAAAGCATGAATTGTCGACGGTTAAGATACAGCTCCCTGGGAGTAATCTCTGAGGACTTGATATCATCCGGTTTTTTGATCAGCATGACCCCTCGCTTTGTGTTCTCGCCGGTCTCGAGGTACGAACCACTGTAATGGCACGTCTTGTGCGGTGATTCGAGGCCCGGCCGGTATTTCTCTAGCGAATCGCGCTCCAATTGTCTATCCAGCAACAGCGGTTCAACTCAGACACAGTGTTCCATCTGGATTATCGGCAGCTGTGCTTTTAGAAGCCAACTCAGTATAACGTTCAGCATTTCGATTTAGATGATCCATCGCGCACTTTGGTTGCGCCCAAATACTGAATGAATAACGTCCGGCGGTGGTTTAAAGTTCCCGGAGCTAAGGTAACAAAACGAAGCGAGGGGCGGACTTTCCGCCCCTCCCGGATGGTAGGCTTAGTGAAGATAGGTTTTTCTTGGCGCGGCGATTCACCAAAATCGTCCAAGCTGCCAGCATGGGAAGCTTTCCTGAGAATTTCGATCAGCGCTGCCTGAGCCAGCTTGTAGGCGTCTCTGTCATTATCGGAGTATTCAAAAGCAACTTCGCTGGCCGCCGCAATGAGCTCGCCCAGGGTGGTGTCCAGCTTTTTTGTGCCCTTTTCCATTCGTTCCCCTTTCTTTGTCCGGCGAAAACTGTTCGATTGTGTTCGGCGATCAGGGTGGAGGCTATCATTCGCCGGAGATTATGCCTCAAAACTTAGACGATTTGGGAAGAAAAAGGATGTACTGCGAATCAGGGGTAATTTGGCGGCGGGGTAGCCGCGCTGAATTTTAATCTTGCAGCAGCCGGGGAGTGTCCTTCTTTGCCTTGTAGAAAAGCGGAACTTCCTTAGCGCGATGGTATTCCTTTTCGCTGATGTGGCCCACCTTGGCGAGTCTTGCTAACACGAGGTTTCGCCTCTGAAGAATGCTTTTTTCACGATTTGTTCGCGGGCTCGGCAGTAGCGCCACCAAAGTGGCGGCTTCCAATGGATCCAAACTGGCGGCGGACTTGCCAAAATAGTGACGGGATCCTGCTTCGGCGCCGTAAATATTGCGGCCCCATTCGACGATATTTAGATAAAGCTCGAAGATCCGAGTTTTAGAAAGAGTCTGCTCAAGCTGCCAAGCGATAATGATTTCCTTCATTTTCCGCAGCGGATTTTTTGCCGGATTTAAATACAAGTTCCTTGCTAGCTGCATCGTGATGGTGCTGCCGCCGCGTCTGAAACTGAGCGTTTTTAGATCTCTTTTGAATGCTTCCTTGAGCTCGGCGAAGTCCACTCCGTTGTGACTGAAGAAAGAAGCGTCTTCGCTGAGCAGAACAGCTTTCTTTAGATGATCTGAAATCCGTCCGTAAGGCACCCAAATTTGTTGCCGTGACAGCCGCAACTTCTTTTCTCTGTTCTCCTGGTCGCGTAGTTCCATAAGCGCAGAGGTCTGAGGATTTCTGTTCTTCAAGAGCGAAACATTGGGCAAGGCAAGGTAAAAATAAACCAGGGATGCGACTATCGCCGAGATGAGGAGGCTTTTAACAAGCACTTTTTTCATAGCTTGCTAAAACTCGGGCCGCTTTTAGAGTCATGGAGGATGCTGGATAACGGTTCAGCGCGGCCGGAGCTACCCAGCGCCAGTTGAAGGGAGGCAAGTCGATGGTGTCATTACCAGCGAGATCGAATAAAAAAATCGGTGCGCGAATGCGGCGGTAAGTAATGCTATGACGGATTTCGCCGATGCCCAGAGGGACAACTGAAAGAGGCCCGATTTCGTGCAGATGACGCCATAAAGTTCTCAGGCTCCCGTCGTTTCCCGGCTTCTCACCGCCTGGAAACTCCCACATTCCGGCGAGCAAACCTCTATTGGCGCGGCGCCGCAATAGAATTTTTTCGCCGCGGCGAATAATCGCTAGAGGCCACGTGACGTTTGTAAACTTCAGTTTTTTCCGGGACGCCGGCTTCTTGGAGGTTCCGCTTCCGCTGTGCACACGGCAATGCGCGGCGAGCGGGCAGAGTAAACAGAGCGGCTCTGCGGGTAGACAAATGGTTGCGCCGAGTTCCATGATCGCCTGGTTCAAATCGCCCGGGTTCGACTTCGAGATGAGCTCTTCTGCCGCGGCGCGTAACTGTTTCGCCCCGGCCATATTGAACAAACGGCCCAATACGCGCCGCGCATTGCCGTCAACCGCCGGGTAAGATTTCTGGAAGGCGATGCTGAGAATGGCGCCCGCGGTGTAATCGCCGATTCCCGGCAACGCGCGCAAACTCTCGTAGTCTTCGGGGCATAGTTCCGCCGTGCCGGCGCATCAGCGCCGATGCGGATTTTTTTAAATTCTCCGCGCGCCGATAGTATCCTAGCCCGGACCAGGCACGCAGGACCTGTCGAAGCGGGGCGCGATCCAATGCTGTGATGGTCGGAAACGCTTTGAGAAACCTTTCGTAATAAGGAAGAACGGTTTTGACCTGCGTCTGCTGCAGCATGGTTTCGGAAATCCAGATCGCATACGGATCCGAGGTCCTGCGCCAGGGAAGATCTCTCCTGTTCTTTTCGTACCAACCGAGTAGTCTGCGGCGGATCAGGGCGAGATTAGTTGGAGGCATGAATGCGATTGTGAAAAAATTCGGATATAACGGGCACTCTAGACGAAATCGCTTTCGAAGGAAACTTATAAAGCTCCGTGTTGCCGATCTTCTTCGGGATTTTGACTTCGGTTTGCTTTGCCATTGCCAGCCTCTTGGCGCAGCGCGGCTATCACCTGGCTGCGGCGCCATGGGGCGCCTGGATCACTATTGCCGGTAATACCGTGTTTCTATTATCGGCGCATTTCTTACTTCGCCCCTTCGCGCCAATTTTCATTTTTGACAATTTAATTTTTGTCGCCGTGGGTTTGTTGGTGCCGGGCGTAACCCGTGTGTTGAGTTTCCGCGGCATTCGAACCATGGGCAGCTCGGTTACATCGACCATCATCAATACGACGCCGATGTTTTCCACGGTTCTGGCGATACTGCTTCTTGGCGAGAGGCCAGGCCCATGGGTGATCGCCGGAGTTTTCGTGACCGTTTGTGGCCTGGTCACCGTCTCGTGGACCGGAGCGACGAGCTCCTATCATAAAATCGAATTGATCTTTCCCTTTCTCTGCGCCCTGATCTTCGCATGCAAGGACGTCACGGTGCGTTGGGGCCTCGGCGACGGCGGCGGCGAGCCGATCCTGGCGGCGGGGATCGCCGCGCTCACCTCGACGGTCGAAATCTTTCTAATCACGCGTTATCTTCATGGCGAAAAATTTTGTTGGCCTACGGCCAATGCCGCGCGCTGGTTTGTCTGGTCGGGGATTTTTACCGGCGGGTCTTTCCTATGTATGTATGTTGCCCTAAGCATGGAGCGGGTCACGATTATTGCTCCGCTGATTAATAGCTACGCGGTATTCGTGCTCATCTTGACGCCTTTGATGGCGCGGCAGATAGAGATTGTGACCCGGCGCAAAGTTGCCGGCGCCGCCATGGTGGTGGCAGGAATCTTCATGGTGTCGCTAGGGAAGAACTAACAGGCTGCCGAAAAAGCCTCATATGCTTCGTGCTCAATCGTCTCGCTCGAATCGTGTTCGTGGTACGTGTTCGTGTTCGTTCGGAATTCTCGATCACGTTTCACGGACACGAACACGAGGATCCGCAGAGCGATAGTGAGGAATTAAGGATCATCGCCGAGTCAGGCGGCCACCGTCGGACACTGTCCGGCACAAATGCGCGAAGATGGCCTTCACCATGGAGTCCTTCGATCAGTATCTTGCAGCCGGTATTGAGATAGAGCTAGGGACCGATACCTATCCTGTCGATATTATCGCCGAGATGCGCGACGCCTCGTTGATTTCGCGCCTCGTCGATAAGAACGCTCCCGGCGCGCGCCCGGCCGACGTTTTTAACGCTGCGACCATCGTCGGCGCCGAGGCTCTGGGCCGCAAAGATCTTGGGCGCATTGCCGCCGGTGCAAAAGCCGATGTGGTGATCGTCAATCTGCGCACCACCCGATACGGTCCGGCGCGCGATCCAATCAACGCTCGGTTGAGTACGGCAGTGCGGACGTCGAAACCGTCATTGTCAATGGTGAAATCGCGATTGAGAACGGCCGATCCACTCGAATCGACGAAGACGAGCTGTCGTTCAAGCGGATACGGTTTTGCCCAGCGTGCTTGGGATGCCTGGGCGAGTCGCGATCGGAATGGTAGGAGCACGGAAGACATCATCCCCCCGGCTTTTCCAACCCGGAAGAATTGAGCACGGTGGGGAGGTCAATTAGAAAACGGTGTAGACCTCAATGAAAAACAGATAACAAGGTCTCTCCTCAGATTTTGTTTTAGCAAGATTAGCAAGAATAGTTTGACACTCTATTCCGCGAGATAAGGGTGGATGAATGCTGGGGTTGATTTTGTCGCCTATCTTCCGGTTGCAGACTTAGTTAACAACAGGGTGACGCTGATGGTACTTGGCTCACAATAGTCCACAGTTTTTTTAGAGCGACTTTAAGCGTGGACCGAAGGAGCATCGAGAGAAACAGAGTCAGGTTATGGGCCGGCAAAAACTCACCATGGCGCTATCTTTATATGACCGCCATATCCCGTTTTTTCGATGGGACTGTCGGTATTAGGGATATTGATCTCGAGGTGCTGGCCGTGGGTGAGTCCAACTCTTTGAGGAACGGGCTCAACCGCCACTACCGCATGCTGGCAGAGCGGGAATTTGATGCGTGTCAGGTTTCGCTCTCGTCCTATATTATGGCAAAAGGCCAAGGCTTGCCCTTTACGGCGATCCCGGTATTTCCGCGCCGCCTCTTCAGTCAGTCACATATTTGGGTTAACGCTGATGGATCGATTCGCGCCCCGAAAGACCTGATCGGACGAAAGGCCGGACTCATCACCTTTCAAACGACCCTATCATGGGACTCCGTATTCCTCTTGGAGATCACCTTTCGCTTGAACGGAACGATGTTCAACATCCGCCCCAATTTCTTTCCCTTCGAGATTTTTCTCGGCGTGAGACCTTCCGGCAGAGTAAACTTGATGGGCTCCTCAGACGCGACGCACCATTCAATCTCGCGCCATAGAGGGTTGCTAAGAGCCAAGGATAGTATAAGTTTCGAGCTGGCCGAGCGCCGATCGATCCGGCTGATCAGCCCGTACAGCCCTTCTAAATCAACTTCGCGAACGCTGCAATTCAGTTTTTCGATTGTGAACCCTGGCGAGGTCGCCCGGGCGCACAGGCACAACATGGCGGCTATCAGATTCGTCGTCCAAGGTCACGGTGCTTGTACCGTCGTTGAAGGTGAGCGCTTCCTCATGGAGGAAGGTGATTTGATTCTCACTCCCAATTGGACATGGCATGATCATTTCAATGCTTCCGGGGAGCCCATCATCTGGTTGGACGGATTAGGTGGCCCGCTCATCTATACCCTGAACGCGCTCTTTTTCGAGGAATACGAGAAGGAAGCGCAAACGGTCGTGCGGGCGGATGGAGATTCCACGCGCCACCTGGGATTGGCCCCCCGCATCACAGCGATTAAATTCCGAGCCCGTCGGGATGCCGTTTCGTTACCCGTGGGGAGATACCTATGCGGCTTTACAAGCCATCAATGGCTCCGAAGCCGACCCCTACGACGGCTCTCTTGTTCAATTCGTCAATCCACGATCCGGTGGGCCTACGCTGGCGACGATGTTCTGTGCGATGCAACTGCTCAAACCCGGGCAAAGGACCCGGTCTCATCGTCACACAAGTTCAACCTTGTACCACGTATTTCGCGGACGCGGCCGGACGGCGGTGGGTGAAGGTTTCCTGCAATGGCAAAAGGGAGATTCTTTTGTCATCCCGCTTTGGCTATGGCATCATCATGAGAATCAGTCTGGCAACGAAGCGTTGTTATTCTCGATCACCGATCGGCCATTGATGGAGGCGACTGGTCTCTATCGAGCGGAAGCCTGATCCAGATCGCTCTTTTCAGCGTCAACTCGCACGAAGGAAAGGAGAACGCAAAAGCCATGGAAAATAAAGCTTTCGTCGATTCCCTCACCCAAGAGATCATTCAACCGGGAGTCCGGCAGCTCATGGAAAGTGCTTTTTTTTCGGAGCTGCGGGAAGGCCGGTTGTCGATTCGCCGCCTTCAGGGGTGGTCGATTCAACACTACCTTCATAACAAAGCGCTGCTAAAAGGCTTTGCGCTCTGCATGGTAAAAAACGCTCACAATCCCGAGTTGTATAACTATTTCAACTACCAGTTCAATGAAGAGCAAAGCCATCCGGACCTCGCCAAGCGATTCGGGCTCGCCATAGGGCTCAAAGAGGATGATTTTCAGAAGAGCGGCCAGATCTTCGAATGCTTCGCACACACGAGCAAGACCATTCGCGGAATGCTGTTGGGCTCTCCGGCGGAGAACCGGGTCTCCGGCTTGGTGGATGAAACGATGGTACAGCGCTACTCCGAGGAATTCGACAAATCCTTGCGCAAGCACTATAACCTTGGTGACTCATCCCTCCAGTTCTTCACTGTGCATAAGGCAGCGGACGAGGATCACATCAAAATGGCCTCCGAGATCATCGCGCGCTATACCGATTCCCCTGTGATGGAACACTTGGTACGGCAAACCGCGGAGTACGCGGTGCGCTTTAAGCTCGGCAAGTTCGACGGCATCTACCGGCACTATTGCTAGTCACAAAGATCTTCTCGATACCAAATGGAGGAGCGCTACTTGATCGACCCCTGAGGCGCTGTTGATATTTCCACCCCCTACTATGCCGACCGATCCTAAGCCTTTTCTATGACCTTGATTTTCAACAACGCCGCTTGGCGGCAAGTCCGTCCTCGACTGCCAAAATGGTTGCGTCAATTCCCTGTTGTTGTAAGGCGATCATTCTCAATGCCGAATTGCCCAGCTGCAGCAGGCTAACTTCGTTAGGCTCGATTCCGAATTTTTTGAGCGTCATAATAAGGATTTTATCGGTTGCGCTCCCGAACCGGCCCACTCCAAGCTTTTTTCCACGTAGCTGCTTGACGCTCGTAATCTTCTTGTGGCTTACCAAATAGACCAGGGGTCGGAGTTTTCCTCAGGGTTCCCAGAATAACGAAATCTGCACCCTTTACGTTCGCTTCCAGAGGCGACACAGGCCCAGTAATACCCAGCGGGATGCTCCGTGAAAGCATGGCCTGCGTGAGCGCAGACGATGGGGCATAGACCGTTTCCACGCTTAGACCGTTCTTTTCGACGATCCGGGCCTCCTTTGCAACCCACAGAACGGAATGGCCTGCTGCGATGGAGAGATAGCCAACCTTTAACGGGATCAATGTTTCAGCGGCGTAGCCAGTAGCTGCTGGGAAGAGGAGAAGCGCTGGATAATGGGCCAAGGCGAATGTGACGGCAACGAGCCGAAAGATGGCCTTGCCCAGAGTATAGGCATTGTCCAATCTAACAACTGCGGAATGAGTCGCATGAGAAATCTCCGAGTAATGAACTCGTACAGCCGTAGTTTTTAACGAACCCCCATAGCCCGTGTCAAGTACGTGTCATGCAACTTGCTTACGAGCGGTTACAGGCGGAAGGAAGTCATACCTTGGCGTGGAGAGATTTCTATGTCGATAAAGAACAAGAGTTCTTCAAAGTCGACCCGTGGGTTTACGGACTGGGCAAGAACCGACATGTCCTAAAAACTTCTCTTAGATATGCGTATGATCTCGGTGTTTGCGCGAAAAAATGGAGCCTGAAGAATTGTTTGCTCCAACCACGTGGGAACTCGCCCCAACGTTCCGGGAAATTCCACATCGCGGAATCTGCATTTTTCATTTTCCATTGTCAATTCCGGCGAGATCGCGCGAGCTCATCGGCACAACTTAGCGGCAATTCGGTTTGTCCCCCATGGGAGGCAGGCCTCAACGGTCGTTGAGGGAGAAAAATTTCCAATGGAAGAAGGTGACTTGATCTTAACGCCACTGGACCTGGCACCCCTCTCTGCCATTGTGGATGACACACTTACCCGTCCATAGTTTAGTGTAGGGCGAGTAAGGAATGGAAGGTGGAAACAGGAAATAACGGGCGAAATCTTTAACGGAGGTGGAAGTGGCGGCCAAGGCAGAGCGGCGGCGGTTGACAAGGGTAAAACGCCCAGTATACAAACAATCCCAAAGTGTGACTCATCGACAAAGTAAAAAGGAACAAGCTATGCCACTATTTCTGAACAACCAAGACCAAGAGCAAGCGATCACAGCGCGGGAAGCTATTGACGGCCTGGAAGAAGGTATTCGTCAGCTTGCACGTGGCGATGGCATTCGACGTCCACGCATCGACAACCTCATACCCACCTCCCGTCCGGATGAGTTTTTCTCCTTTAGCTCCATGGAAGGTGGCATGCGGATGCCAGGCTATTACGCCTTGCGCATCAAGCCCGATATTCTCTCCTGGCCCATCATTAATGGGGTTACTCGTCGGGTCACCTACTGCTACAAGCCCGGACTTTACGGCGGGTTAGTGCTGCTCTACAGCGTAGAAAATGCAGAACTGCTGGCGATTATGAATGACGGATATATCCAGCACCTGCGCGTCGCTGCAAACGCTGCCATCGGGGCTAAGTACCTGGCAAAGCCGGACGCAAAGGTCCTTGGTATGCTTGGCTCAGGCGGGATGGCGCGAAGCTTTGCAGAGACCTTCAGCGTTGTGCGCCCGATCAAAACCATCAAAGTATTCAGTCCAACAAGGATAAACGGGGAAAAGTACGCCAGGGAAATAGCCGCAAAGGTTGGCTGCGAAGTGGTGCCTGTTGACAGCGCGAAAGAAGCTGTTCGCGACGCAGATATTGTTGCCGCCTGCACTAACTCGATGACACCTGTCATCGAAGGGGACTGGCTAGAACCAGGAACGCACATCAGCAATGTTATGTCATGGGAACTCGGCCCGGACGTATGCGCCCGCATCAATACCGTCGGTCTTGTGCTCAGACGGACGCCGCCTTCTGTAGCAGGTTACGTTGACGACGACTTCGCCATCCGTATGAACGTCATGAGCTATACCGCAGGAACGCCCGAGGAGCGAGCTAAGATCCCACTTAGCAGTTGGGTGACGCAGGGCATCAAGGAGCGTCAGCGCTATCCCTACGGTCGCTATGTCGATTGCGTCAATTGGGAGACGGGAGAGCCGTATCGTCGCGCCAGCAATGACGAGATCACCACCCTGGCGACTCAGTCTTTCGGCACCCTCGAAGGTGAGATCGGACCGAGCGCCGGCATCCAGGGAGTCCAGTTCGCAAGCGTTGGCGGCCGCATTTTTGAGGGTGCCCGTCAAAAAGGGATAGGGACTGAGTTGCCTCGCGAGATGTTCCTACAGGATATCCCGACATAGGTCACCTGACAAAGGAGTGCACCATGATGCGATTCCTTGTGGTGACGTTTCTTCTTCTTCTCTATCCAGCGCCTCTCCTTTCTCAGGCCAGTCGAGTCAGATTGAACGTCAATTACCCGGCCGTGGGTGGACTGCACACTGCTCTGTGGGTAGCTGCGGAGGGAAGGATATTCGAAAAATACGGACTTGACGTAAGACTTATTTATATCCCCGGTGCGTCTATGGTCGTAAGCGCTCTACTAGCCGGGGAGTTGGCGATTGGAGTCGGCGGAGGCAAACCGGTAGTGGACGCGACTTTGGCCGGTGCTGACCTGGTAATCATCGGTGGTGTAGCCAATGCGCCGGCCTTTTATTTTATGGCCTTGCCGGAGATACAGTCCGTCGCGGAACTGAAAGGTAAGACTGTAGGGGTAACTCGCTTTGGTTCTTCGACGGACTTCACCACCCGTTACATTCTAAGAAATGCCAAAATTGATCCGGACAGAGATGTTAACATTCTGCAAGTCGGTGGCATGGCGGAGCTGGCGGCGGCAATCTCTAAGAGACTTATTGTCGCCGCACCCTTTACCCCCCCCACCAATCTCAGGGCCGGGAAAGCCGGGGCTAAAGTCCTAATCAATGTGGCCCAGGCAGGCGTTCATTTTCCCCATTCAAGCATCTTTACTCGCCGGTCCTATCTGCACTCCAATCGAGAAACCGTGCTTAACTTCTTAAAAGGGTACTCCGAAGGAATCCACCGAATGGTAATCGACAAGGGTTTCGCCAAGAAAGTTCTGCAAAAATACAACCGCGACACGGAGGATGAGATTTTGGAAGCTACCTATCAGTACGGTCTGGACTATACTGCGCGTCCGCCTTACTCCACACACGAAGGCATCGCGGAAATTCTAAGGCAAAGCGAACACCCCAACGCCAAGATAACCAACCCCAATGATTTTCTTGATCATAGTTTGATTAAGGCCTTAGAGCAGGCTGGTTACTTCGCCCAACGGTAGAGAAATGTTCATCGCGGAGTGGCGCTCGCGCAAGGCTGAAAAAACAAACAGAGCGAATTGTAGGTTAGAAAGCCTGAGCCTCGCCACGCGTCTCGCGCCGCGCTTAAATCACTTTTTCAAAATGGACAACCTGCCCTTTCTTAGTTAGATATATATAAAGAGTGCCCACCATATGTGATATCTTTTCCATACTGTTGTTTTGGGTAAGACTGGGCTTTGAACAAATCACCTTCTTTGATCAGTTTGAATCCGAGTTCTTCAGTTTTATAGCCTAGCAGGCTGCTGAAAAAAGCACTTAAGGAAAAGAAACTTTGCGGTCGGGAACCAATGTGGGTACACATTTGAGGGCAGAGGATGAAAAAGATGAGCGTGCGATGGTCTACGAAGTCGTTTTTCAGCTCTTGCGCAAGAACGGGTGATTCTGCGTTGAAAATAGGCTGACAAGTGGCTACGCCCTACTGAAATGGGTACTAATTTAGGTGAGATCAAACTATTGGTGGGTGACCTGCCGTAGACCAGAGAATTACGGGCAGCAATCATAAGGATAACGATGTTTTACATCCTTTGGACTAACTTTAGCCAACCGTGTCATTATCTGTGCAATCAAAGTAGGCGATCTCCTTGACATGGCCCAGCGCGCCGAGAGCTCGGAAGTATTCGACACGGTATGGGTTGGGGACAGTCTGCTGGCCAAACCTCGACTTGAATCTGTAACTCTTTTGTTCGCACTTGCGGCCGTCACGAGTAAGGTGCGCCTGGCCGTGGGGGCATGGTTACGGTTGTTCATCGGCACCCGGTTCTTTTTGCCCAGCAATGGGCGAGTTTGGACGTGATCACCAACGGGCGGGCTTGGCTAGTGGTCTGCCTAGGCGGGCCGAACGAGCAGAGTCCGGTTCAGGCACTCGAACACGCGATGACGGGAATCAAAGTCAACGAGCTTGTGCGACGAATGGAGAAGGCGTCGTCGTTTTGCGCAAGCTCTTTAACGAGGAACGCATCACATGAAGACGAATTCTATAATATCAATTTAAGAGAGTCCATCCCAGAACCCAGGACACGTGAAGGGAGCAACATCGTAGGCTTAAGAAACCATCAAATAAGTTAATTGATCAAAGCACACCCAAAATGCAGATATTGAAAATGGCTTACGAATCGACTGCGAAACTTTCACTAACAGATTTGATTGGACTACTGAAAAGAGATGTCTCTGTCATGACGCGTTCTAGAATGATCGAAGTACTCCAGAGGTTGATCGTTACAGAAGAGGAGATATCTGAGCATGCGTCCTTTAGTGAGGATCGTTATTCGAGAAACATAGTCGTGAGGGATAAGCAATTTGAGATTTTGATGATTTGTTGGAAAAGTGGTCAAAGATCTCTGATTCATGATCATGGAGATTCTTTGGGCGGCGTAAAAATAATTCGAGGTATACTAACTGAAAGTCTATTTACGCCAGCCCTTAACGGAATGATTAAGCCGGTGGCATCAACTGACTACCAATCGGGTGACGTTCAGATTGAAGAGCCGTCCACCATTCATCAGGTTTCGAACCTTCAGCCAGGACGGTGTGACGCGATTTCGTTACACGTATACGTGCCGCCACTTGGCCGTATGAATATTTACAGACTTTACGACATAGACGTCCGTTCCGTATCAGCTGAGCTGTACAATTATGGGACTGGGATCTAGTATCGTCTCATCGATTCAACGTATCTGTAATGTCATTCGTGCCGAGCCCGTGACAACGCGAGTCTGATCCGAATCTCTTGGCCGCGATTAGGAAAGAGACTTATAGTGACACTCATTGCAAAGCCGTCTTCGAATTGACGGGTAGAGAGCTACGGATATTGAGATGCCGTACAAGAATCGTTTGATTGCTATTTTGATTTTTTGCTCTTTGTCCCCTGTAGTCCGTCTCTTTCGTTTGCCCAAATGCTGCGAAAATTACCGCTGGTTTATTCGTCTTTCAATGCTCACTTCTCAAGCGAGAACTTAGATAATGGAGAATTGTTTTGGACAGCTGAAGCCTGCACGAAACGAGCGTGGGATGGCTGGGGCGTGATTGGGCGGGAAGGACAACGAAGATATCATCCCTCCGGCATTTTCGACCCGAAAAAATTAACGCAGGAGTTCATTTACTCGATATCTTTGCTAAGCGGTTGACGCTTTGCGAATTTCTCTGCTATCAAAATCAAGCTACGCGGCCACCTTTTCTCCGAATTCACTAGAAAGGTTCTCAATGCGCTACGGATTTGTCATCGATCAGAACCGTTGCATCGGTTGTCATGCCTGCACGGTGGCATGCAAGGAAGAACACAATATTGCCGTCGGAGTGAACCGGACTTGGGTGAAGTACGTCGAAAAAGGGGTTTATCCAGAAACCCGGCGCCACTTTGCCGTGCTTCGCTGCAATCACTGTGACGATGCGCCGTGCATCGAGATCTGCCCGACCGTGGCACTTTTTCGCCGGCCCGACGGCATTGTCGACTTCGACCACGAGCGCTGCATCGGTTGCAAATCCTGCATGCAAGCATGCCCCTACGACGCGCTTTATATCGATCCGGATCGTAACACGGCGGCTAAGTGTAACTTCGACGCATCTCGAGTCGAGATGGGCTATAAGCCCGCTTGCGAAGTGGTGTGTCCGACGCAAGCGATCCTGTCGGGAGATCTCGACGATCCGCAGAGCGATATCAGCCGGCGCATCGCCATGGACAAAGTCACGGTTCGCAAGCCGGAGAAAGGGACGAAACCAAAACTCTTCTACGCCGGCGTTGAGGGCGACTTGCTCACCCCGGCGATGATGGAACCGCAGTCGAGCCATTTCTGGGCGGAGAAGCCGCCTGGCGAAGACCTTTATGCATTAGGCAGTGGCAGAGCCGACAGGCCGGTCCCGGGCGGCGCCCGCGAGGTCTACGACGTGCCGCATATGATTCCCTGGGGGAAAAAGATCGCGACCTACCTTTGGACCAAATCCATTGCCGCGGGTGTGCTGCTACTCTCGACGTTGTTTTTGAACATGGGTTTCCAACACGACGAGTTGGTTCTGAATTTCTTCAGCCCGATCATTTCGTTAATTTTTCTTACTGCGACGATGTTGCTGCTGGTATTCGATCTCAAAAAACCGTCGCGGTTTTTTTTCTTGCTGACTAAACCCAATTTGAACTCGTGGTTAACATTAGGCGGCTATGTCCTGATGATTTTCGGAGCTTTGGCAGCGTTATGGCTGGGGCAAAGAGTTCTCACCGGCACTGTCTCCAACGTCGTGATCTGGGCGGCGGCGTTATTTGCGATCGCCTCAGCTGGGTATTCGGCATTTCTCTTCGCTCAGGCTCGGGGAAGAGATTTCTGGCAAAGTCCGCTGCTGTTTTGGCATCTGCTGGCGCAGGCGATCATAGCCGGCGCGGCGATGCTTACTTTGGTGGGCGTTTTTACCGGAGTCACCGTGCCGATGTTTTACTGGCTGGCTAACTTGCTCGTGATCTCGCTGCTCGTCAGCGTCGGGATGATTTTTGCCGAGCTGTTTTTGAAGCATGGCGCCGACGACGCAGTGCGAGCGGGCGAATTGTTGACCAAAGGAGCGCTGCGAAAATCATTTTGGATATTCGTGATCGGGCTCGGCACCATCCTGCCGGTGCTGTTGATCCTATTGCCGATAGGTTCGGTGTTCCCGAATGTGATCGCCGCAGTTTTGGCGCTGTTTGGCTTGTGGATGTACGAGCATCTGTGGATCAAGGCGGGCCAGGCGCTACCCTTAAGCTAAGAAGGATTTCAAATGAATGACACTCGTACCCCACTTCATCCGGCTGCAGCCAACCTCGAACGCGCGAGTAGCGGGCTGGCCAATTTTCCCGCTGTCGAGAAATGGGACGATTGGGTGGAATACGACACCGCCCAATGGCCAAGAAAAGTTGAGAAACACTGCCGGATCATTCCGACCATCTGTTTTAATTGCGAGGCGGCTTGCGGTCTGGTCGCGATCGTCGAGAAAGACAGCCATCGTATTCGACGCTTCGAAGGTAATCCTGAACATCCCGGCAGCAGAGGACGCAACTGCGCCAAAGGTCCGGCAACTCTTAATCAAGTGACCGATCCGGAACGCATCAAGTATCCACTCAGGCGGGTTGGCAAACGAGGCGAAGGCAAATGGGAACGGGTCTCATGGGACGAAGTTCTCGATGATATTGCGGCGCGGGTGCGCAAAGCGCTTCAAGAAGAGCGCCGCAACGAAATTATGTACCACGTCGGCAGACCGGGTCACGAATTGCTCTACCATCAGCGGATCTTACATTCGTGGGGCATCGACGGCCATAACAGCCACACCAACGTCTGCTCAGCCGGCGCTCGCGCCGGCTATGCCTTGTGGTCGGGCATCGACCGGCCTTCGCCGGATCACGCCAATGCTCGCTTCATGCTGTTGCTCAGCTCTCATCTTGAAACCGGACATTATTTCAATCCGCACGCCCAGCGCATCATCGAAGGCAAGGAGCGTGGCGCCAAGATCTGTGTGATCGATACACGGCTATCCAATACGGCGTCGAAAGCAGACTACTGGCTGTCATCGTGGCCGGGCAGCGAGGCGGCGATTCTTCTCGCGCTGTGCAATGTTCTCCTGCAGGAAGATCTCTTCGATCGTGACTTTGTCAGGAGATGGGTCAATTGGGAGGAGTATTTGCGTCATGAGCATCCCGACAAGCCCCAGACGTTCCTCTCCTTTGTATCAGTCTTGAAGCAGATCTACGCCGCTTACACGCCCGAGTTTGCCGCTAAAGAAGCCGGTGTCGATCCCCAAGTTCTCGTCGAAGTCGCCCATGAAATCGCTCGCGCGGGCTCGGCGTTTTCGTCGCACGTGTGGCGCAATGCCGCCGCCGGCAATCTTGGCGGTTGGCAGGTGGCGCGCGCGCTGCAGTTTCTGGTGGTGCTCGTCGGGGCTGTAGGAACTCCGGGCGGCACGGCGCCAAATGCCACCAATAAGTACATACCTGCGCCGCCGTTGATGCCGCCGCCGGCAAAAGTCTGGAACGAGCTGCTACTGCCGCGGGAGTATCCGCTGGCGTTTTTCGAGATGAGTTTTCTCCTGCCCCATTTCATCAAAGAAGGTCGCGGCAAACTGGCGATGTACTTTACCCGCGTCTACAACCCTGTTTGGACCAATCCCGACGGCATGAGCTGGATCGAAATGCTTACTGATGAAAGTAAAGTCGAACGTCATGCATGTTTGACACCAACGTGGAGCGAGACTGCCTGGTTTGCCGATTACGTTCTGCCCATGGGCCATGCGTCCGAACGGCACGATCTCATGTCCCAGGAAACCCAGGCCGCGCGCTGGATTGGCTTTCGCCAACCGGTGTTGAGAGTGGCTTTAGAAAAAGAAGGTAAAAAATTCGATTTTACCTACCAGGCCCATGCCGAAGCTGGGCTTGGTGAGGTTTGGGAAGAAGACGAATTTTGGATCGAACTCTCATGGCGGGTTGATCCCGACGGATCTCTCGGCATTCGAAAGTATTTCGAATCACCGTACGAGCCGGGTAAAAAGATGACGGTGGACGATTACTATCGTTGGATTTTTGAGAACAGCGTCCCCGGCCTTCCCGCGGCCGCGGAACAACAAGGATTGACGCCGCTAGAGTACATGCGTAGGTTCGGCGCCTTCTTGATCGAAGACGACGTTTACAATGTTCATGAGACAGGGATCAAGCCGCAGGACATGGAAGGAGCCACAATCGATCCGGCCACAAGCATCGTCGCCAAGAACGGCGTTGCTCTGGGCGTAGAAATCGATGGCAGAGCATGCGCCGGTTTTCCGACACCATCGCGCAAATTGGAGTTCTTTTCAAAAACATTAAAAGATTGGAGCTGGCCGGAATACGCAATCCCGGGTTACATCAAAAGCCACGTTCACCCCGACAATATCGATTTTAATGCCGGTGAGATGTTGTTGTTGCCGACATTCCGTTTGCCGACCTTGATCCATACCCGTTCCGGTAACGCCAAATGGTTGTATGAAATTTCTCATCGCAACCCGATCTGGCTCAATTCCAAAGACGCGGAAGTTCTTGACGTTAAAACCGGCGATCTTCTTAAGATCAACACCGAAATTGGCTACTTTGTCGACAAAGTCTGGGTGACGGAAGGGATCAAGCCCGGTGTGATCGCGTGTTCTCATCATCTCGGTCGCTGGCGATTGCAGGAAAATTCCGGCGGCGAACGCTGGTCCACCGCGTTGGTCGACTTACAACAAACAGAACCGGGCAAATGGTTAATGCGCCACGTTCACGGCGTGCAACCTTTCAAAAGCGAGGATCCCGATTCGGAAAGAATTTTTTGGCAAGACGGCGGCGTACATCAGAATCTGACGTTCCCGGTACAGCCGGACTTCATCAGCGGCCAGCACTGCTGGCATCAAAAGGTCCGCGTCACAAAACCCGGCGCCGGTGACAAGTATGGCGACGTTTTCGTCGATACCAACAAATCCCACGAGGTCTACAAAAAGTGGCTGCTGAAAACCCGCCCCGCACCGGGGCCGGACAATCTGCGCCGCCCTTACTGGCTGCCCCGCTCATACAAGCCGGCGTTAGAGGCCTATTATTTAAAAAAGGATGAAGGATGAACATCAAAAAATTTCGCGCAAAGCGGGCAAAGATCACAAAGTCCGGCTGTGTCGATGGACACAGTTTCGCGTTCGGCTTACACCATTTCACGCTCTTAGGTTAATTTGCTTCGGTGGATAATCTATTTGAAGGTTGTACCATATTCATATATTTGTGAGCGCGCCTAAATCTCCGTTAAACTTGTCGAGAGGAAATAAGCAAAATGAATGCGAACGTGGGTGCCATTGTGAGATTAAGCCTTCAGCGAATTCGTTGTGCTGGGGCATTAACCGTGCTTCTTGTTGCTAGTATCGCGCCGCTGAATGCCGAAGGTCAGGAAAGGGACTGGAATGCAGTGATCGCTGCAGCCAAAAAGGAAGGCAAAGTGGTTGTTTACGGAACGAGCTCGTTCCGGGAAATTCTCGATAAAGCAAAACCTATTTTTGAAGAGCGCTATGGAATCAAAGTCGAAGCTCTCACGGGTCGCGCCAGAGAAGTCGGAGAGCGGGTACAAACAGAAGTCCGAACCAAAAGGCAGAACGCCGACCTGCTTCAGGCGGGGGCTGACATCACACTACCCAATGTGTTCCGTGCCGATGCTCTGGATCGATGGGTGCCGCCGTCCCTTAAGGTCGTGCATCCGGATATCTTGAAGATGATCGGCGCGCCGCAGTTACCGTTTACGCCGCATTACGTGAACTTAAGATCGATACTGATAAATCGGAACCGTGTCTCCGCCAAAGACGAGCCAAAGTCTTGGAAGGATCTTGCTAATCCTAAATGGAAGGGCGCAATCCTGATGGACGATCCGCGCTCCGCCGGCGCAGGTCACGCGCTATTTGTCGGCACACTGCTTCAGCCGGAACTCGGGGAAGATTTCCACCGCAAGCTCGCTCAAAACAAGCCGGTGTTTCTCGGCGCCGGAACCTATCAACAGATCGCTTCGCGCGTTGCCCAAGGCGAATTTGCCATCGGCTTTCCGGTGGATGCCGAAGCTTTAGTGGAGTATGCGGGTTCTCCAGTGAAATGGCTACCCCTGCCTGAAGGAGCCACGCACAGCATTATGGCCACTTCTTTGGTAAAGAATGCTCCCAGGCCAAACGCCGCAAAGTTGCTTCTGGAGTTTACGCTCTCGGAAGAGTTTCAGCGCATTGCCGCCGCGCAGAATGTTACTCCCGCCAGGACAGGCGTGAAAGCGGCCCGCGAGGAATGGTCAATTGACAAGGTCCGATTGCTCCCTTTCGCGGGCACCGACTCTCGAGAAGAACGAGACAAATTGTATCGCTTGTCCGAAGCCATTTACGGCGTCCGCTAAATCGGTATTCTCAGGACCGTGTGATCAACAGAGTAGTTTTTTGAATTCTGTTGATGCCGGTACTTTTTGAAAAACTTCGTGATTCGCCTGAGAACCGTACTGGCTACCGGTCTATTGATCTTGGTTGCCTTTCTAGTCTTGCCGCCTTTTCTGATGTTGTTCGTCGGTAGCATCTGGGGGGCGCCTCCAGGGATGCCCGGCCGGCTTTCGCTCTCGGCCTATATCGATGCGTTCAGTTCGCCGTACACCTATAAAGTCATTGCCAATAGTTTCTTCCTGTCGTTTGTGAAGACCACCCTAGCCACCATTTGGGGAGTTGTTCTCGCATGGCTGGTTACTCGGACCGATGTTCCATTGCGCCGCACTATGGAGGTGCTCATACCGGTTCAGTTCTTTATTCCGGCGATCTTCAACGCTCTGGCTTATCTCATGCTGCTCAATCCCCATAGCGGCATCGTCAATCAACTGTTCATGGGCGCGTTCGGTTTGGAATCGGCGCCTTTCAACCTCTACTCGTATACCGGGATGATTTTTGTTATGGCGCTAGGGTCCACGGCGTTCATCTTCCTCCTAACTTACGGAGCGTTTCGAGCGTTAGACCCGTCCCTCGAGGAAAGCGCGCGTACGTGCGGCGCAGGCACTTTGGAAACGCTCGTACGAGTGACCCTTCCGCTTGTCGCTCCGGCGATTGGCGGCGCTTTCATCTTGTCGTTCATTCAAGGCATCGAGGCATTTGAGGTGCCTGTCTTAATCGGCACACCCGCAGGAATCTATGTGTTCACGAATGAAATCTACCGCGCCATAACCTTTTTTGAGCCGGCGCGATACGGCGTCGCAACGGCTCTCGGAATAACTATTGTGCTACTGACGTTCGCCATGGTCTATGTGCAATGGCGCATTCAAGGCGATCGCCAGTACTTCACCATAACCGGAAAAGGCTACAATCCCAGGCTCGTGCGTCTAAAACACTGGAGATGGCCCGCTTTTATATTCGGAGCGCTGTATATCGTACTTGCGGTTGTTTTGCCTATCGGCCAACTTCTGCTTTCATCGCTCCAGTCGAGCGTCGGCGTGCTCACGTTCGAGAGCTTCACGCTCAAACACTACTATCAAGCATTTCGAGATGACATGGTTTTGCGAGCGCTCTATAACACTCTCATACTCGCGGTCCTTGCGGCTGTAGGCGGCGTCACCTTGTCCGTGCTTATCGCCTACGTGACGACTCGCCTGAATTTTTGGGGCAAACGATGGCTCGAACTGCTGAGCTGGCTACCGTGGACGCTTCCGGGCATCGTGCTGGCTACCGGTATGCTATGGGCATATCTCACGATTCCCGGACTGTGGATCTTCTATGGGTCGCTTTGGATTCTATTCATCGCATATATCATCAAAGGGCTACCGCTCGGCGTCCGTGCCCTCAGTGGCACGATGGTGCAAGTTCACCAAGAACTTGAGGATTGCGCTCGGGTGCATGGCGCAAGTTGGCTGCGAACGCTTTGGTCTGTCGTACTGCGCTTGATCAGACCCGGCATGCTCTCCGGCGCAATCTTCTTTGTCTTCATCGCTATCCGCGATCTTAGTACGCCGATTCTGCTGTACGGATATGGCACCGAAGTGCTCAGCATCGTCTTGCTGCAATTTTGGGCGGAAAAACCGCCGCAGGTTGTCAGTGTGTTGGCGATTATCATGTTGGCTGTGTTAACGGGCTTTTCTGCTATTCAACGAGTTTTGTTGATCGAGAAAGAGCGCCCGGAGGCGATCGAGGGTAGAGTCCCTCCGGAAATCGGTCGGCTCTAAAAAACTTTGTAAAGCTATGGCGACGGTCAAAGTAAATAATCTACGAAAATCCTTCGGTAACGTTTGTGCCGTGGCGGGTATAAGCTTCGAAGTTGAGCAGGGCGAGTTCGTTACACTTCTGGGAGGAAGTGGATGCGGCAAGACGACCACGTTGCGGTTAATCGCGGGGCTGGAGGAGAACGATGAAGGAGAGATTGTTTTAGCTGACCAAATCGTAAGTAACCCCGCCGCGGGCAAATTTGTGCCACCGGAAAAACGCAAACTCGGGATGGTTTTCCAGTCCTACGCTATCTGGCCTCACATGTCGGTTTTTGAAAACATTGCATTTCCCTTAAAGGTTCGTCGGCTTCCCTCGGATCAAATCCGCAAACAAGTTGAAGAAGTTCTCATGATGGTCGGCTTACCGGAGCTCGGGCTTAGAATGGCCAGCCGGCTAAGCGGCGGCCAGCAGCAGCGCGTGGCCATTGCTCGGGCGTTGGCGTGCAATCCTTCGATTCTTCTCATGGATGAGCCCCTTAGTAATCTTGACGCCAAGCTCCGGGAACGAATGCGATTTGAACTTCGGGAAATGCAAACTCGCTTCCGTATCGCGACGCTTTACGTGACTCACGATCAAGCCGAGGCTATGGTGCTTTCGGATCGAATCATCGTCATGAACGAAGGACGCATCGAACAGGTCGGTACACCGTGGGACATATACGAACATCCGCAATCGGAATTTGTCAGCGATTTTATCGGCGTGGCCAATTTACTAGAGGCGGTCGTGGAAGAGTCGCAGGCTGAGGGGTGTCGACTGAAAGTGCTGGGGAACGGTCGGACAATCACCATCGACCGACGGGTCGCCAACGCGACACAGGCATTGCTGCTGATTCGGCCTGAAAATGTTCAGCTGGGAACACTTCAAGAATTGCCTGCGGAAAATACCTGGCCGGCGAAGGTGGATTTGGCTGCCTATTTCGGTGACCACCGAGAATATGTTCTCCGCGATGGTGATTTGACAATCCGGGCCAAGACGGGGCCGAAGTTTGTTTTTCAGAGAGGAGATTCGATCTGCGCCCATTTCTCGCCGGAGAATATTGTGCTCGTGCCAAAACAAGGAAATCCACGGGCGAACGCGCAAATGCAAAATTTGGATTAGCTTGCTAACGAAATCAAAGGAAATTCTCAACTAACTTGATACAGGAGGAAGGATGGAAATTGAAAAAAAGCTAAAAGAACTTGGTTTTGAGGTGCCGACACCACCCACGCCGGTGGCAAACTATATCGCGAGTGTACAGGTCGGCAATATCCTGTTTGTGGGCGGCAATACGGGCACAGTCAACGGAAAAAGGAAGTACACGGGTAAAGTCGGCGATGCCGTTACAGTCGAGCAGGCCTACGAGATGGCGCAATTCTGCGCCCTCAATCACCTGGCGTTTATCAAGGTCGCACTGGGCGATCTTGATCGCGTCGAGCGTATTGTTAAGGTCACCGGCTACGTAAACGTTGCTCCCGGATTCAAGGACATGCCTAAAGTCATCAACGGCGAGTCCGATCTATACGTTAAGCTGTGGGGTGAGCGCGGCCGGCATGCTCGAGCAGCCATCGGCGTGGCGTCTCTTGGCGGCGATGCTCCGGTGGAAACTGAGATGATCGTCCAAGTAAAAGATTAGGCACGGCAAGACGCAAAAATGCCTGGATGAGGCGACACTTTTTCCGCGGCATGTTCACGCGTTGGTTTCCGGAAACTCAACTGACATCCAGCGGCAAGCGGTTTTCTCGACCATGCTTCGCAATCACTTCGAGAAAACGCTCCCCTAGATCCGCCAGTTTGCGTTCGCCGACTCCCCTGATGCTCAAGAGCGCAGCGGCTGATCCTGGTTTTGCCAGCGCCATGTCGCGCAGCGTTGCGTCACTGAATAGCAGATATGCCGGAACACCGCGCTCAGCGGCGAGTTCGCGCCGCAAGCTCCGCAAACTTTCGAACAGATCAGTGTCAACATTACTCCATGATTCTTCTTCAAAGCGGCTCTTACGAGCTTTGGTTTTTGGCTGCAGCAGTTGAACCGTACGCTGGCTGCGTAGCACCGCCCACGACGCGTCGTTGAGTTTGAGAACCGGCCGATTATCGCCAGTTCGTTCGAGCAGGCCCTCATCGAGAAGCTGATAAATCATGTTGGTGACTGACTTGCGGTCGGTCCCCTTCATCAAAGAGTAGGTGGTGAGTTTGTCATGACCCCAGCGTCGCACCCGTTCGGTCTGGGCGCCCAGGAGCACGTCGACAATGTGTTCGGCGCCGAATTGCTGTCCTGCTCGAGCTATGCAGGATAAAATCTTCTGTGCCGTAAGCGTCGCATCGGTTAAACCTTGGACCTCGTCGAAGCAGACGTCACAGGCGCCGCATTGGGCTTTGGAATAATTTTGGCCGAAGTATTCGGATAACGTTCGGTGCCGGCAATGAACACCCGTGCACAACCGGCGCATCTGTGCGAGGAGCTCGCGCGCTGCGGCGATGCTCTCCGGCGCCGGGTTGGATTCGGCAGCGCTCTTTTCGATCAGCGATTCCCAGCGGAGCACGTCGGCCGCCGAGTATAGGAGAACGCATTCCGCTTCCAAGCCGTCGCGCCCGGCGCGGCCGGTCTCCTGCTGATAGTGCTCGATGGATTTCGGCATGGCGGCGTGAATGACGCAGCGGACATCGCTACGATCGATCCCCATTCCGAAGGCGACCGTTGCCGCGACCACGTCCAACGTTTCTGACGAAAACGCCTCCTGGGTTTGCCGCCGCGCGTCCGCTTCCATACCAGCGTGGTAACAAGCTGCGCGCAAGCCGTTGGCCTTTAGCGCCTCCGCCATCGATTCGGTATCGTTCCTGCTGAGGCAGTAGACGATGGCCGCTTGCCCGGGATGACGCCGCAGCGCTTCGAGCACCTGAGCCCGTGCATCGATGCGTGGAATGATCCGGTAGAGCAGGTTGGGACGATCGAAAGTGCCGACCAGCACCACTGGCTTGCTGAGACGAAGCTGCTCGATAATGTCGGCGCGCACGCGCTGCGTGGCGGTCGCGGTGTATGCGTGAATGCTTGCCTGCGGAAAACGTGTCTTGATCTCCGCCAGCTGGCGATATTCCGGCCGGAAGTCGTGACCCCATTGGCTGATGCAGTGCGCTTCATCGATGGCGAAGGCGCGAACTTTGAGCGGCGCGATGAGGTGGAGAAATCGCGCCGTCAGTAGCCGTTCAGGCGCGACAAACACCAGCCGGTAGCGCCCGGCGGCGACCTGCTCTTCGGTTTCCTGGACTGCGTGCAGAGGCATGCCGCTGTAGAGTGCCGCCGCCGCATAGCCGCACTCCCTCAGGCCATCGACCTGATCCTTCATCAAGGAAATAAGCGGCGAGACCACAATATCGGTGCGTTGGGCAAGCTCGGCCGGAACTTGATAGCACAACGACTTGCCGCCTCCTGTAGGCATGACGACCAGCGAATCGCGGCCATCAAGACCGGCCCGCATCGCTTCCTCCTGCAACGGTCGTAGCTCGGAGTATCCCCAGTAGCGGCGAATCGTGGCGAGGACGTCAGCTGTTGACCAGCTTCTGGACCGGTTCATGTTCTTTTGCAAAAATAGAGATCAATCAACGAGATGCTAAAATTACCAGAAGTCACTAAGCAATCCGGGAGAATGGGGACAGCTGTTAGAGCGAAGTGAAAGATCGCAGCTCATGATTTCTCAAACGCTGTGATGACTCGTCCAAAGACTAGCAGGCTGCTCAAAAAGATCTCAGAGGCGAGACGCGCGAAGTTCGATGAGCTGAGACGTACGCTTCAGTACGTTGAAGCGAGTCGGGCGAGCGCAACGCCTGCTAAATCCCTTCGCCCATACCTCTCTGCGTGCCTTGAATCGGCGTGCGATTCCATTCGAGAGCACCTTCGATCTTTCGCGGCAACGGTGGTTTGCGCGAGGTCATGAACTGCACGAACTCTTCTTTGCTCGGAAATAGCATGCGCGTGTTTTTTTGCTTTTCATCGCCCAGAGTTGAAACCGCTTCGCGATAATCATGGCCGGGATAAACCCGAATCTCATCGCCAAAAGCGCGCAGCTTGCGCAAGCTCTCATATTGTTGTTCGGCGCTGCCGCCGGGTAAGTCGGTTCTGCCGCAGCCGCCGATGAGGAGCGTATCACCGGTAAAAATACGGTCGCGGCATAAAAGGCACATGGCGTCTTGAGTGTGTCCGGGAGTATATATCACTTTGATCGACTGGCTGCCGAAAGAAATGACGTCTCCATCTTTGACCGCCACGTCGATGTAGGGCGCATCGGTGGCTTCGTGCATGATCACCTTGATGCCATGCTTCTCGCGCAGCACCTTGCACGCAGAGTTATGATCGGCATGGGTATGGGTATCTATCGCGTAAAGCAGTTCCGAGGAAAAAAATTTAGCCAGCTCGATGTACTCTTCGGCCTTGTCGAGCTCCGGATCGATGACGACGCACTTTTTTTTCTCAGGACAGCATAGGAGATAGGACAGGCACCCGCTCGACCGGATCTGCTCGAAAATGATATTACCTGCGCTCATGGTCGGCCGGTCAGTTAGCAGGAACAGGAATGATGGTTTCTTTTTCCATGTTATATCGGCTGCGGTGGATCTTATCTAAATCATAGCTTAGAAAACGAAAGACCACGCCAGGTCCTTCGACGGCATGGGTTGAATGAATTTCGCCGGGCAGATAGGGTTTGACCGTGCCAGGGGATAGCCGATGGAGTTCATCTTTTTCAAGAATTGCTCTGCCTGGTTGTGAACCGTCGTCGGTGCGTTTGTATTTAGTGATTTCAGTGAGACCGCTGAAGGCCCCGTAAACAACCCAGCATGGGCCATGGTCGTGCGGCGTATTGCCATGTCCGGGTTGGTGCACATGGCCCATTTGGATGAACCCGTGCTCGGTGTCTCGATAGAGCTCGCGCGAGGGCTTGCCCTCTCGAATGATCTGCGCCATCCAAGGATCGTCGGCGCTGGTACTGGCAAACAACTTTTCCATCAACGCGGCTATCTGGTGGGGCAGCTGGGGATCTTTGCCATCGCCCCAAACGGCGCGAACTTCGGCGATGTATCTGTCAAACGAACTCTCCGCTTTTCGTTCTTGTACCGCCATTGGGCACCTCCTTTGAATTTCATCTTTACCATGTTCCGTAAGGAACCGTCTAGCACATGAGAAGAATGGCGTTGCTTTCTGCGAACCGCTGGCAATTGGACGACTAGAGGTCTCATCCACCTGCGTCCGCCGCCCGCAATCAGGTTATACTACCCTGATTGACAGCATCAGGTTGACTCTGGTAGCAGTTAAAAAATTCCCAAAAAGCAAATATGTCGATCGAACCACAAGAGCTCCGGCGCGTCATGGGCCATTTTGCCACTGGCGTTACCGTGATTACGACCCAAGACAAAGACGGAAATGCAAACGGACTCACAGCCAACGCTTTCATGTCGCTATCACTTAGATCCACCACTGGTCTTGATCAGCGTTGACAAAAGCGCGCAGTGCTATGCGTGCTTCAACTTGCAGAACGGTTTCACGGTAAATTTTCTCAGCGAAGATCAGGAAGAGGTGTCGCGTCGTTTTGCGACCAAGGGGATTGATAAGTTTGCCGGCCTGCAGTGGCACTCCGGCCAGAACGGGGCAGCGATTCTCGATGCCGCGCTCGGCTATGTGGAGTGCAAAATTACTCAATGCTACGACGGCGGTGATCATACCATCGTTGTCGGCGAAATCGTCAACGCCAATGCGACGGACGGCCGGCCGCTGCTTTTTTTCAAAGGAAAGTACCAGCGCCTGCCTGATTCTTAGCTTCAGCTCCGGCGATTCCTCGTCATTGGAAAGCCCTTTAGCCGAGCAATCATGCTCGGCGGGCATACTGCAGAAGATTATTGATTATAGTCTGAGCGCTCGATCGGCCTTGGTAAGCTGCAGCCAAAACTTCGTCAGCGTCGATTGCAAAGGAGTTATCTCCACTGATCGGCGTGCTCATCGAAATAACCGCTCTGCTATCGCTGGACAACCGAACACATTCAAGCCTAGAAATGACTCGTATCAAGCAGCCGTTGTTCTGAAGAACAGTTCTTGGAGGTAGGAGATGACCCAGGTAGTGGGGCGACCAACACCGCGCATCGAGGGTGAGTTAAAGGTTACCGGAAGGGCGCTTTACAGCGCCGACGTCAAGCTGCCGGACATTCTTTGGGGCAAGGTTTTGCGAAGCCCGATTTCGTCCGGTCGCATTACCAAGATCCACACCGAAAAGGCGCGCCAGGTGCCGGGCGTCAAAACGGTGATTACCGGAGAGGATGTAACTGGATTGAGAATCGGCAGGTGCATCTACGATAACCCGGTTCTCGCGGATGGATTGGTGCGCTTCATCGGCGAAAAAGTTGCGGCGGTCGCCGCTGAAACCAGACTCGCGGCGGAGCAGGCGCTCGAGTTGATTGAAGTTGAATACGATGAAATGGAACCGTTGCTCGATCCGCTCGCGGCAATAGAAGAAGATGCGCCGATTCTTCATCCCGACCTGCTTTCGTATAAAGGCCTTCCTGTGCCGGTGGAAAAGGTCAGCAACGTGTTTGCTTACCTGAAATGGGGCAAGGGCGATATCGAAGCCGGTTTCAGGCAGGCGGACGTGATCGTCGAAAACACCTTCACAACCCAAGTCACTCATCAGTCCTATCTCGAGCCCCATGCTTGCGTGGTCAGTGCCGATCCAAGTGGCGGCGCGAAGATTTGGTCGTGCAGCAAGACACCGTTTGCGGTTCGCAATCAGCTGTCCAATTGCATCGGTATCGATAAGGAAAAGCTGGTGTTCCATCCGATGCATATCGGCGGGGACTTTGGCGGCAAGGGCGGGTTCATGGATGTACCGGTTGCCTATTTTCTTTCGCTCAAGTGCGGTCAACCGGTGAAGATGGTGATGGACTACGGCGAAGAACTTACTGCCGGTAATCCGCGTCATGCCGCGATCATCAGGGCCAAAACCGGCGTGAAAAAAGATGGCGCCATCGTCGCTCATCATCTTGATTTCATATTCGACAGCGGCGCTTACGGATCGATGAAGCCGGCAGGGTATTTGATTGGCGCATCGACTTGCGCCGGTCCCTATAAGATTGCCAACTGCTTGATCGAAGAACGCATGGTTTACACCAATAAAATTCCCTGCGGGCACATGCGCGCCCCGGGCGACCCTCAGGGATTTTTCGCCAACGAAAGTCAGATGGATATCGTTGCGCACAAGCTCGGCATGGATCCGGCCGAATTCAAGCGCAAAAATTTGATGCACGACGGCGATGAAACTCCGATCGGCGGCCACGTGTCGCATATCAGAGGTGTGGAAGCACTGGAGAGGGCCATCGAATTGTCCGGTTATAACAGGCCCAGGCCGAAGAATGTCGGCCGCGGTCTGGCTTTTTCAGAGTGGAGCCCGAGCGGCGGCGAAGGCAATGTTTTCGTCAAAATCGAAGAAGACGGCAAGGTGAAAGTCTCCTCGCCGGTGGTGGATCAAGGCGCCGGCGTTCTGACGGTTATCGTCGAATGCGTCGGCCAGGAACTCGGTGTGCCGGCCGGCGAGATCGAGCTCGCCCAGCTCGACAGCACGACCGTGCCCAGCGACGGCGGTGTCGGCGGCAGCCGCGCCACCAGGGTCTACGGCAACGCATCCTACGAAGCAGGGGTAACGGCGCGGCAAGAGGTAATCGCCGTCGCGGCAGCAAAGCTAATGGTCCCGGCTGAAGAGCTCGAGCTTGCCGATGCCCACGTGATTCACCGTAAATCGAAACGACGGATGAGTTTTGCTGAGGTGATTAAAGCCAAGGGCTCGCCGATCACGGTCAAAGGCTATTACAAGAGTTCAGAAAAATCCCATGACGCGTCGGTCTCGGCGCAAATCGCCGAAGTGCAAGTCGATCCGGAAACAGGACAGGTGATCCTCAAGCAGATGGTATCGGCGCATACCACAGGCAAGGTGATTAATCCGTTAATGCATCAGGGGCAGATCGATGGCGGGGTTGTGTTCGGTTTGGGTTATGCGTTGCAAGAAGAAATTCTTTTCGACAATGGCAAAATCGTGACTACTAATTTTGGCGAATTCAAGATTCCCAATATCATGGACATCCCGCCGTTAAGAACTTCGGTTATCGAAAATGTGCCGCATGGGCCGGGCCCGTACAACAGCTTGGCGATTGGCGAGGTGGCAAATACGCCGACGGCCGCCGCAGTGGCCAACGCGGTTGCCGATGCCTGCGGAGTGAGAATTACCGATCTGCCTATAACTGCGGAGAAAGTGTACGAGGCGCTCAAGATAACGAAAGAATACGGGACAAGTAGCGGATGAGGCGATAGTGCGGGTCCTTGTTTCGCGCGACCGTGGCGACTTGGTTCTCAGTGATCAGCCGTCGATTTTAACGCCTGGGGTAGCGCCGATCTAAAAGCTGCCGTTTCTCATATTGTGATCGTCGGTGCGGCGAGGTAATGCTAATTTTCTGTGCGGGAGGCTGCGATGATAAAAACGACGGGTGTCTACCATATCGGAATTCCGTGTAACGACGTAGATCGAGCGGTTAAGTTTTACACTGAGATCCTCGGCATGAGCATCGCAAAACTTAACCGCGACGACATGGGCAAAGGGCTCTCGCGCGCAGATCTTCGCTCCGGCGAGAGCATGGTGGTTTTGTTTCAGCGACCGAAACCGCTGGATGGTGAGTTCATCGAAAGAGAAGGGGCGACGCACCAGGCGTTTACTGTAAGCCGCGATGATTTCGAATTGGCCAAGCAGAAAATGGGAGATTGGGGAGTGAGAATTCACACCACGCCCGCCGTAGATCGTCCGAGTGGCAGCGGTTTTTATTTTTTTGACAGCGAGGGCAATCTGCTGCAGCTTTACGCCCCGCCGAAATAGCTAATTCAATCAAAAACTGGCGACAACTTCCGGAATGCGGTGAGCTCTGTGAGATCCAAGCGCTTGGCCTGTTCACAACAGTCTGCCGGTCAAAACCAGGGTCGCGACCGTGAAATAAATGATCAATCCGGTGACATCTACAAGGGTGGCGACGAACGGCGCCGAGGCGCTGGCCGGGTCGAAACCGAGTAGACGCAGAACAATCGGCAGAACGGAGCCCGCCAGCGTTCCCCACAGGACGACTCCGATTAGACTGAAGGCGACGGTCAGTGCGATCAGCATGTAATGATCGCCGTAGGAATGAAAAAGACCCTGCCATGCCAAAATTCGGATCAGACCGATTATCGCGAGGATGCAGCCGAGAGCGATGCCGGCGCTGAATTCACGCCGAACCACCCGCCACCAATCCGAAATGCGGATTTCCTTCAGAGCCATAGCGCGGATCACTAAGGTGGATGCTTGCGAGCCGGAGTTCCCGCCGCTACTGATAATCAACGGAACGAACAGAGCAAGGACAACGGCTCGCGAAATCTGATCTTCGTAATAACCCATCGCCGTGGCCGTGAGCATTTCCCCAATAAACAGAGCTGCAAGCCATCCGGCGCGTTTTTTGATCATCTGCGTCAACGGAATCTGCAGATACGGCGCGTCGAGAGCTTCGGTTCCGCCGATTTTTTGAATATCTTCGGTAGCTTCCTCGCGCAGAACGTCGATGATGTCGTCGTGAGTCACGATTCCTTTAATACGCCTGTCAGCGTCGACGATCGGAATCATCATCAAGTTGTGCCGGGCGAAAAGATCGCTCAACGCCTCCTGGTCCATATTGTCGCGCGCGGTGACGATATCCGTACGCATGACACTTTCGATCGACTGATCGCCGCGGGCCGAGAACAGATCTCGAAAGGAAACGACTCCAAGAAGCCTCTCTTGCGGATCGACGACGAATGCGTAATAGAACTTTTTCTCGCGATCGCGGGCATCGCGCCTAAGATAACTGAACGCTTCATCGACCGTCATATTGCGGCGCAAGCGGGCATAGCGCGGGCTCATCAAACCGCCAGCCTGATCATCGGCGTAGGCCAGCAGGCCTTTGATTTCGCTCCTCAACGGCTCGTCGATCAACGAGACTATTTCTTCGCGCTTATCCGGGGCAGTTTCTTGAATAAGATCCGCTGCGTCTTCCGGTGCCAAGAGACGGATCCAAAACCGTCGCTCTCCCGGCGGAAAAGCTTGGAGCAAGTTGGCCTCGTCCCGGGCGCTCAATTGCTTGAAAAAACGCTCGCGCTCCTCTGGATGCAAGAGCTTAAATCCTTCGAGTTTGTCCTCGAGCGATAGGACCGTCCAGGCATCATAAAGTTCGGTCGAAGAAAATTCCTGCTCAGCCACTAATCCTCCCCAGGATGGGACCGCCGCTTAAACCTTCGATAAATTACTCCGTGTTGACCTGACCCGTCGTCCTCTCAGGTTTTTTTTCGAAGCGAGCGGCTCGAGTCCGCTGCTTACTTCCCGGACGGTTGCTTGATCACCGAATATTTCGATAACGCCAAATCTGACCGGCCAAAAAGCCCCAGCGACCCAAGCCGGCAGTGTTACAGCATAAGCTAGCGTCTGCGCGAGAATAAAGAAGCCGAGGTTTGGATTTGTAATTCCAAGACTTCTATGCACCGAGACGATAGAACTCAGCGCAGTTGTCCCAAAGAATTTTACGTTTGTCGTTATCGGTGATCGGCAGATCGAGGAAAGTTTCGACTGCATCTGGAAATTTGGAATCTCCATGGGGGTAGTCCGTGGAGAATACCAGCCGCCCGGTGCCGATGTAATCGATTACGTACTTGACGCCATCCTCGTCGGGCTCCACCGATACGAAGCATTGTCTCTTGAAGTACTCGCTCGGTTTCATGGTCAAGTCTTGCGCCCAGATATCGCCCTCGCGCTCCCAACCTTCGTCCAGACGCCACAACAGCCACGGCAGCCACGTGCAATTCGCTTCCAGAAACGCGGCCCGCAGCTTGGGATGGCGCGCCAAGACTCCGCCGGAGCATAGGCTCACTAGGCCGAGCATCTGCTCCATCGGTTGAGCGACGGCTCGCCGGAGCATGAAATTCGGTTCAAAAAAGTCACCAGTCTGCCGTGCCGCAGACGAGGACGACTCGTGAAAGCCGACCGGCAGTTCATACTCTTCTAACGTCGCCCACAGCGGCTCGAAGTATTCGTCAAACCAGTTTCGTCCCTCCATGATGCTTGAGCGCATGAAAACCGCGCGAAAACCGAGTTCGGTCGCACAGCGTTTGGCTTCGGCGACGGCTTCATCGATGTCGAAAGGCGATATCATGCCGGCGCCGAGAAGCCGGGATGGGTTGGTTTTACAGAAATCGTAAAGCCAATCGTTGTAGGCCCGCGCCAAAGCGGCGGCGAACTTCGGTTCCATTCTAGGTTCGCTCAGGACCTGCAGCGCACGCGTCGGGTAAAGCACTGCGACATCGATGCCTTCGATGTCCATCGCCTCGAGCTGAACGTCCGCAGTCCAGCCACGCTCGGCATGCGATCTATAGATAGTCTGGTTTTTTCTGAAGTTGTGGCCTCGATGGTGCGATGAGTTACGATTGTGGCTTGCCGGTAATCCCCAGTAGCGGCCGTCCGGGTGCGCCATGCGTAAATCGCGAACGTTATCGCTGGTCAGGCCGCGCGGCGCATCAGCCTTGAACTTCGCATCGATATAGCGTTCCCATAGATCCACTGGCTCCATCAAATGCATATCGCTGTCGAGAATCTTGAAACCATTTTTCATGAACCACCTCTTTCAGCAAATCCGCTAATTTATCGGTACCGCAGTCCCAGCTTCAGTGTCAACGCGCGTCACGCATATTGCGCTTGCCGCACCTACGCTATCTGGTAATTTGAGGCATCACCTCTATAGGTCAGGAGAAGATTAATGCCTTTAAGGAACTCGTTTTGCTGGCGGTATGCCACTATTTTCCTCTTCCTGTTCATGAGCGGCGCGGCCAGCTATGCGCAACCGAAATCCGCGACAACATCGATCACGGTCATCAGGATCCCGGCTGAGGATGCTGTTCAGCGTGGTTGGGCACCCGCAATCGAATGGTTTTAGAATCGAAAAGAAGGACGTCACGGGCAAGCAACTCGGAGACGTTAAAATGAAATACAACGTACCGGAGAAACTCTATTCGTGTCATACCGCGCTGGTTCAAAGCTATGTGATTGAAGGCCATGTGCCGGCAGATCTTATTCGTCGCCTGCTCAAAGAAAGGCCGGCCGTGGCGGGTCTGGCGGTGCCCGGCATGCCGGTTGGCTCACCGGGAATGGAAGGAGCCAATCCGCAGCCTACGACGTAATCAGTTTTGACAAGCAAGGCCGTACTTCAGTATACGCGATAAGATAAACGTGCTTAGGTGTTCAAAATTCAAGCCGTTCAATAGTTCACCTGGTGCCAGCAGCGCTCAGGAAAGGAAGACGCCTGAATGAAGCTTCCAACCCTCTCCCACTATGTCGGCCCGCTCTGCTTAACATTGGTTGTCTTGTTTATGCTGGCACAGCCTTTGGCGGCTCTCGCGCAAGAAAAGAAGAACCTCCGCATGGTTTTCGTCAGCCTGGCGTGGAATAGCGAGATCCCGTTTCGGACAGCGCTAGCGCGCGGATTCTTCAAGCAGCAGGGGCTCCAAGTCGAACCGATTCTCATCCGTGGCGGTCCGGCGGCGATTGCCGCTCTGGTTTCCGGTGAAGTGGATTTTGCGGCCATCGGCGGCGCTCAGGCAGTTTTTCGCAGTAAAGCGCGCGGTTTGGATTTGGCTATCATTGGATGCACTTCGAGCACAACGAATTACATTTTGCTTGGTAACAAGCAGACGCGCAGCGTGGAAGATCTCAGAGGCAAGATCGTTGGGGTAACCGGCGCAGGAACGTATTCCGAGTTTGCCATGAAAGCCTTCCTCAAAAAGAACAACATCAATCCCGACAAAGACGTGGTGCTGCGCGCGGTTGGCGGCACGGTTTTGCGGGCGGCGGCAATCGAAAAGGGGATCATCGCTGCAGCGCCGTTTTCCACAGAAGACGGCGTTCGGCTCATCAAGGCAGGCTATTCTGTCATCAGCAATATGAGCGAGTCCTTAGGTATTCCGCAAAACATTCTGGTAACCCGCAATGAGATGCTGGAGAAGTTTCCCGAGACCAGCAAGCGTATGCTCAAGGCCTATATACAAGGAATCAATCTCGCCAAGTTCAACAAGCAGGAAGCGATCAAGTCGGGATACGAGGCAGGCTTGCAGGGCGAGTCGGACATCGTCAGCGCCGCCTGGGATCTCTATGCGCCCGGCCTTACTTCGGACCTGTCCATTGCCACAGCAGGCCTCCAGCAAATGCTCGATGAGGACATTCGCGCCGGCTTGGTGGACAAGAATTTCACTTTGGACCGCGTGGTCAACGATCGAATTCTCAAGCTAGCTCAGCAGGAGCTAAGAGCGGAAGGAAAATTAAAACCTTGATCACGGCGTTCCAAATGTTCCAGTGTTCCAGCTAACGCTTGGTTCAACCGTAATGAGTGGGGAGAATGGGGGGCCGAAGATTGAAGTTGAGCAGGCTGAGTGCGGCACGAGTAAGGACCCGGGGCGGTGGTTGTTCAAATGGCGGGTGCGAAACATGACCGAAACACCGATGAGCCTGCTTTCCGTGCGGGTGCCGCATGGAAAATTCAAGGCTGAGGAACTCAAGTTTGGGCCACCGTTAAAAGTCGCAGCGCAAGACCATTTCATTCTCGATCTCGCCGTCGCTTGTGAGGAACCGCCGAATACCATAGTCGATAATGCATTCTTGATTCTGCTCGTGAGCTGGCAGGAAAATCAGTGGAGATTTTTCGTGCGACTACGGATAATGGTTAATGAACAAGGACAGCCGCAGACGACAACTGAGTCGATCACCGTGCAGCAAGTTGGGTTCTCCGGTGTTCCGAATTGACGGGTGATGCAATGACGAGAAAAGAAAAGGATCTTTATATCCTGACCCGCATGAGCGGCTGATACAGCAATTGAGGCCTCGGCTTCGAAGAGACCACGGGCATGGTCTCCAATTCGCTTAAGTTAGTTCAAAAGGAAATCATTGAGGCCTTGGCTCGCCTGCGGCGCGAGCAAACCGACAACCCGGAGTATCAGAAATTGCGTCGGGAATTACCACAGGATTGGCCGGTGTGATGCGGGTGTCGGGTTTTCGGTTTCGACTGTCGTTAGGTCATACCCGCGAAGCCTATATCTAGGTTCCTAAAAACGAATAACTCGGCGACCAACAAGCATTAGGAAAAAGTTCAAGACTACTTTGCTAACTTGACCTTTGGTTGCCGCAGCTTTACATCGGCGACCCCGCCCCAGAATTCTCTTTTGCCGGTCATTGCCTGAACATGGCCGTCCCATTCCAGAGTGAAAGCCGTCACGCCAAGCTTCACTGCCGCGCGTACTTTGTCTTGAGTTTCACTATTATTGGCTAGCAAGCGAATCGCATCGATCTGGCGGCTGCCGTGTCCCTCGTCTTGCGCGGCGTGCAGCCGATATGTTTCCGCGGCGCGGGCCGAGAAGCCATAGTGCTCGGTCAATTCACGATAGACCTTTTCGGAGACCTTGCCCGCGCCTCCGAGTTGGCTTTCAACGAAGGCGAGCATGGCCACTCCTTCCAACGCCGAACGTCTTTGGCAGCAGCCGATGATCATTTCGATCGCCGCCATGGTTCCCGGCGCCGGCTCGGCGTTGTCCGCTTCCTGCCGTGAGATGCCGCCTTCCTCGAGGAATTGCAGCATGATATCCATGTGCGTGCGTTTACCGCCCAGCTCTTCCATGAAATTTTCCAGAACCGTGTCCATCACCGCATACTCTTTGGCGGATACGGCGTTGACCGCCATATAGCCAAAGAAGATCGGGTTGGTGCGGACGCGCAGATAGTGCTGCACTTCGCCGAGGATAATTTGCTCCTTACTCCAGCGGTGCTTGATGATTCCGTCGAACCATGGGTGCTGCTCGGTGGGAACCTCCGCGGCATAGCCCCACAATTCGGCGATGAATTCGTCCTGGTTCATAAACTGTTCTTTATCGAGCCCGGTCTAGCGCATTTTGGGCTAAACGTAATCATGTATCATCGGAATGCCATTATCCGACTGTGAATTATGCGCTGGCAGCTTTCTTTGATAACTGAGCGTTCTCCACGCGTTCCTTCAACCGCGGGTAGAATCTCAACGGATTGTCCCAAAAGATTTTGCGCTTGAGCTCATCGCTGACATCTTTGCGGTTAATTAAATTCGGAATGTCCTGGCTGAAGTCGCGCTGATCGCGTTCGTGCGGATAATCGGAAGCCCAGATGAGCGCATTGTCATTGGCGACTTGCGCGGCCAGCGGTAGCGCCGACTCTTCGACTTCGACGGCGAAGAAGATATTTCCTTTCTTGACGTACTCGCTGGGTTTCATTTTGCACCGCGGCGAATAGTGACCTTTACGCTCCTGTTCCTCGTCCATTCGGTCCATCATGTAAGGCACCCAGCCGACGCCGCATTCAATGCAGCCGAAGCGGAAGTTTGGGAACAGCTCGAAAACTCCTTCGAACATCAAGGCGGTGAACTGGCGAATCTGGGCGAACGGATGTTCCAGTGTGTGTCCGATGGTGAAATTGTTCACCATATCGAGGCCCAGCGACGGCATGCTTAGGCCGCCGTGAGTCGAAACCGGTACGTCCAGCCTCTGCGCTTCTTCCCATAGCGGGTAAAATTCAGGACCGCTGTAAAGCCGGCCGGCAGGAGCGACAGCAGGCAGCACGGCGCCGACCATGCCGAGGTCGTTAACGCAACGGCGCAATTCCTTAACCGCTTCGGCGATATCTTGTATCGGCAAAAGCGCAACGCCGACGAGGCGTGGGCTCACTGCCATGAATTTGTGATAGAGCCAGTCGTTGTAGGCTCTCGCCATGCAAATGGCCCAGTCTCTATCCTGGATCGCTCCGTGAGTGAGCCCCTGAGTCGGGTAAAGAACCGTCAGCTCAATCTTGTTCTTGTCGAGAAAGTCGAGCCAGTGATTTGCCTTCGGGCCGTCGCCGCCGCCGGCCCAGCCGCCTTTCTGACGCAACGAACGCAAGTAGCCGTCCATGGTGAGGCCTGGCCAAAAGGAATAGCTCTGATGCCATTCCAGATCTTTGTAGGGTGGGCCGATGAATTCGCGCAGCTCGCTGTCAAGCTCCATGACGTGCCCGTCCGCATCGATAATTCGATACTCAGCCATCTTAGTCTCCTCTCTCAACTGTGCTATTCACAAAAATTTAATCCGAAAAAGCGAGCGCCCGGAATCTTCTTTTATCACTATGACGATGCCATCATGTGCCGTGGGTGTTCTCAGCAAACAACTCTTCAACAGTCAATTGACGGCCGAGCATGCCCTGCTGGCCGGCAAACTTAATCAAATTCTGCACGTCGTGATGGTTTTCTCTGAAGCCCTGATAAAAAGGGTCTTTACCGAAAAACTTCCGTTCTTCTTCCAAATACGAGCGTGCCCAGGCAAAACTGAGCCGGTGCGGTTGCTCCATAAACTCGTTGTACGCTTGACGTGACGCCACAAATGCTTCGTAGAGGCTGGTGGCCACCCAGGGATCGCTGTCGAGGATTTCTTTCTTGATGACAATCGGGTGCATGATCGGGAAAACCTTGGTCCGCTGATAGTACTCTTTCTCCTCTTTTTCGAATTCCGGAAACAGCCGTTCGATGCTTCCTTCGTCGCGAATCCAGCGCTGCGGTAAATCCGGTTCAACCTCCGCATCGACCTTGCCCTCAACCAATAAATCTTCCAGTTTCCGTTGGCCGTCGACGAATTCCACTTTGATGTTCGGCGGAAGTTTAAAACCAACGTGTTCTTTGTTGACAATTACCCAGGTGACATCGGTGACCGACAGATCGTAGCTGTTCATCAGCATGCCTTTGGTGACCAGGGCGAGGGTGTTTTCATAGCTGCGCAAACCGATGCGGCCGCCTTTTAGATCCGCGGGCTTCTTGATCCCGGAACCGGAGCGAATGAAGCAGAATTTGTGCCCCCACATGCGGCGCGGAAAAAACGGAATGGCTTGCAACCAATCCACGTCTCGGCCGCGCGCGACCAGATAGGAAGACATTGAGAACTCACAGGCATCGTACTCGCCGTATCGGAACATTCGCTCATGGCGAATGCCGCTTTCAACCGTGATCAGGTTGAGATCGATGCCCTCGACTTCGACCTGGCCCTCGCGCAAAGGCTGGAGATAGTCGTATCTATCGCAGGCCATCGTGAGCTTCAGTTTCGCCATGTAATCCCCTTCCAGAATGCTGAAAAAGCCTCATATGCTTCGTTGTGCTCAACGCTTCGCTCAAAATCGTGTTTGTGTTCCGTATTCGTAAAATTCTCAAATCGTGGTCACCGACATGATCACGGCTCTATCTGGTTTCGATCATAAGTGCGGCGCCGGCTCAAGTCAATGAAATGGCAGGTTCGTTGACACGCCGCGGAGGCGGTGTTAAGGCAGGGGCAACATTTGTTAGAGCTGAATTATAAAAGCTGAAAACGGAAACAAGTCGCATTAGGAAGCATTGGTTCAGCTTTGCCTCTGCATAATCTTAGAGCAAGCATTTGTTTCAGTTTTCCGCTTTCTGTTTTCATAGTTTCCCACAGGAGGACTCGACCATGCGTTTCAAAGATAAATCCGTGATCGTTACCGGCGGCGGTGGCAAGATTGGCAAAGCTTATGCGATGGCGTTCGCCAAAGAGGGCGCCAAGGTTTCGTTGCCGGATATCGCCAGCGCGGATCATGTGGTCAAAGCGATTCAAGACATGGGTGGCACGGCGATCAGCTCGGCATGCGATGTTTCCGATGAAAAGAGCGTCAAATTGATGGTCGACGAGACCGCCAAGCAGTTTGGCGGGGTCGATATTCTGGTGAACAATGCCGCGTATTTCATGACAGTATGGAAAGGGCCGTTCTGGGAGATGGCGGTCGATGAATTCGACAAGGCGATGGCCGTGAATGTGCGGGGATCTTGGCTATGCGCCAAGGCGGCATTTCCTCATATGAAGAAGCAAGGGAAAGGCAAAATTATCAATATTTCCTCCGGCACCGCTTTGAACGGCAGTCCGAATTATATTCACTACGTCACTTCCAAAGGAGCAATTATCGCGATGACCCGCGCCATGGCGCGGGAGCTTGGCGATTACAATATCTGCGTTAATACGGTGGCTCCGGGTTTTGTCGAGACCGAAGGCCGCCAGGTCGAGCCGGCGTTTAGTGCCAGCCGCGTGGCAAATCGCTCTCTGAAGCGGGTCCAGGTTGAAAACGACTTAGTAGGAACCGTTCTGTTTTTGGCCTCGCCCGAAAGCGACTTCATGACGGGACAATTGCTGAACGTCGATGGCGGCGCGAATTTTATCGGATAAAATGGAAGCTGAATGAGGTATCTGTTCAGCTTTCCGTTTTTATTTTTATCATTTGTTGGGGATTGTAGATGCGATTCAAAGATAAATCCGTGATCATTACCGGCGGCGGCGGCAAGATCGGCAAAGCCTATGCAGTAGCCTTTGCTAAAGAAGGCGCCAAGGTAGCATTGCCGGACATCGTCAGCGCCGATCATGTGGTGAAAGCCGTAACCGATATCGGCGGCAGCGCGATCAGCATGGCGTGCGATGTGACCGATGAGAAGAGCGTCAAGGCGATGGTCGACGAGACCGTCAAACAATTCGGTACGGTGGATGTTCTCATCAATAACGCCGCTTACTTCATGACAGTCTGGAAAGGACCGTTCTGGGAGATGACGGTCGATGAATTCGACAAGGCAATGGCAGTCAACGTGCGCGGCTCATGGTTGTGCGCCAAAGCCGCGGTACCTTACATGCGGAAGCAAAACAAGGGCAAGATCATCAATATCTCTTCCAACGTCGCTCTCACCGGCAATCCCAACTACATCCATTACGTCACTTCCAAAGGCGCGATCATCGCCATGACCCGTGCGATGGCGCGGGAACTTGGCGATTTCAACATCAATGTGAATACCGTCAGTCCGGGATTCGTCGTCACCGAAGGACGGAAGGTTGATCCCGAATACGAAAAAATCCGCGCTCAGCAACGCAGCATCAAGCGCTCTCAGATCGAAGACGACCTGGTCGGCACCGTCTTATTTCTGGCATCGCCAGACAGCGACTTCATGACCGGACAACTATTGAATGTCGACGGCGGATTTCACTTTATTTGACGCGCACCACGATCCTAACTCAGGCTCTCTCTTGGTGAACCTAAAGCAAAAGAAGGGCATCAAAATTAGGGATCTTAGTATTGGCGCCGGTCGAGGGGCAGAGCCTGGAAGCTTTGCCGTGATCAAATACCAGGGTTTTCTAAACCGAGGCGAGAAAATAGCCAGCTCCGATGATCAACCTGGCGACGAGTATCGATTCGAAGTCGGGCGGCGGGATCCCACCGCCATGCTTGAAACTAGTGTCATAGGAATGCGCGAAGGCGGAACCAGGGAGGCGCGCGTGAGTCCGCACCTTGCGTATCGAGAAGGTACGAGGGACGGCCGGATCCCGCCGAATGCGGTAATACGGTGGGTCATCGAGCTGGTTCGGGTGGAGGATGCCAGGTGACAGCCTAATATCTTTCATGTTGTTTACAGACTTCATCGCCGCATGATCTCAGCGACACAACAACTGACTCTTAGACCAGGAGGCAATTCCAGTGGCAAGAAAAAGCGATTTCACTACGGAAGAATGGAAAATGATTGTTGCCGCTGCGCCAATGGTCGGACTAGCGGTTACCTGTGCCAGCCCCAACGGGCCTTGGGGGGTGCTGAAGGAGATGTTATCGATGGGAATGGCTATGGCGGAGATGCTGCAAAAGGGCAGTTCCAATCCGCTGATTGCCGAGTTGGCTGCGGATTTGAAAGAGCGGCAAACCAAACCGGAGCCTCCTCAGGGCATCAAAGATCCGGAGCAGGCAAAGGAGTTGGCGTTGAATCACATAAGGGCGGTAAATGATATCGTTAGCCGTAAGGCCAAAGCCGATGAAGCCGATGAGTTCAAAAAATGGCTGCTAGCCGTCGGCGAACGCGTCGCCGAGGCTTCGAACGAAGGCGGTATCTTCGGAATTGGCGGGGAACGCATCTCAGACGCCGAGAAAAATGTGCTCAGGCAAATTGCCTTTGCGTTGGGGCTGCCGGCGAGTTGACTCATCCGCGATCAACAACTCTCATGCTGCTGGGATGAATTGTTATTCTAGATGTCATCTCGAAACACGTTAACTATCCAGCGCAACCGTATGATAGATTCGCTCCAGCTGCAGCAGTCGGAGCTAAATCGAGTCAGGCGAGATTTGCATCTTTGTGGAAGACCATCGGATTTCGTGTAACAGTGTTGCGAAACACAATTTAGATATCGAGCGCGGAGGGAGTATGGCGAGAATCAAAGGCATAACCGAAAGTGAAGCGAATGACGAGGTGCGAGAAGTTTTTGAAGCGCAGAAGAAGCGCCTGGGCGTGGTTTCGAATACTGCGAAAGTCTATGCGTTAAGACCGACAATTCAGAGGGGAGTTCAGGCACTGGCTCAAGGGATTCAGGAGTCAGGGCTCATTTCGCCCGAATTAAAGCACCTTCTCTGTGTTAAGACCGCCAATATCAACGGCTGCCCATTTTGAATTGACAGTAACGCATCCAGTGCGATGCAAAATGGGGCTTCCGCGGAGAAAGTCGAAGCAGTGCTGGGAGATTACAAGGAGAATCCGCTGTTTTCATTGCGCGAGCGGTTGGCGCTGGAGTTAGCCGAGCGGATGACCTACACGGAACGACGGGTTACGGATGAGTTCTTCAATCGGCTCAATGAACACTTCACCGACGAGGAATTGGTGGAATTAGCGGCGGTCATTGCTTTGGAAAATTTTCGTAGCAAGTTCAATCCAGTGTTCGGAGTGGAGGCAAACAATTTCTGTCCTCTGCCGCAGGTCAAAGAAGCGGCCGCTGTCGCGACTCGCCGATTCCACGAATGAAAAGCGCCGCGAAAGTGATCCGCTGCTGCGCGGAACGACCTACAGACAATCGAAGCTCTAGATAAGCCGGAATGGAGAACTGTCAACGACAAATTTCTGGCGCGACGCATAGGTCTTGTCAGAGCTAGTTTGCTCACCGGCCATTTAAACCGAAGGGACTCGGAACTTCCGCGGGTGCGCGCGTGGACGCAGCTCAGTGTCTCGTTCGGTTTTTTTGCGGATCTTGCAGCGAATCAAGCAACGTTTGCAACGTTTCAAAGTCGGCGGGTTTGGTGAGATGGAAATCGAATCCGGCGGCTTGCGAGCGCTGGCGATCCTCGGCCTGGCCCCAGCCTGTTAATGCAATCAGCGTGAGATCTCCATAGTCCGGGATTCGTCGAACTCTGCGCGCCAACTCGTATCCGTCCATGTCGGGCATGCCGATATCGACTAGCAGCACGCCGGGCTGATACGTTGGGAGTAGCTCCAGCGCTGCGAAGCCATTGTAGACCGCCCGAGCTTCGGCTCCTGCCAAATTGAGCAGCTTGCCGAGACTATTGGCCGCATCCCGGTTGTCATCGACCACTAACACCCGCTTGGAAGATAGCTTCCCGAAGTGCCGCATACCGTCACGAACAATTTCGCTTCGGGCGTTCTCACCGGGCGGTAGGCGAACAATAAATTCGCTGCCCTTACCCGGACCTTCGCTTCGAGCCTCGACCTTGCCACCATGCATTTCCACCAGGCTGCGAACCAGAGTGAGTCCGATACCCAGCCCGCCCTGAGTTCGGTTGGTCGAATGCTCGATCTGCGTGAACATTTCAAAGATACGGGGCAACATATCCGGCAAGATGCCGATGCCGCTATCGCGCACCGAGATCACTACATGATCGCTCTCGCGCTGCGCGGCGAGCCAGATGCGCCCTCCAGGATTGGTATACTTGGCGGCATTATTGAGGAGGTTCGAAACGATCTGCTCCAGCCGCACAGGATCGGCTTCGAACGTGAGCGGCTCAGGCGGCAGCGAGATCGCGAGATGATGGCCGGCGTCCTCGATCAGGGGTTTGCTGACTTCCACCGCGCTCTGGATCACGGTTGTCAGTGAAACGCGCTCTTTGCGTAGTTCGATTTGACCGCGCGTGATGCGGGATATTTCCAGCAAATCATCGACCAAGCGCACCATCTGATTCACCTGACGTTCCATTATCTCGTAAACCTGCTCAGTGGCCGGCTCGGTAGAACCTCTGAGCCTGAGGATTTGCAGGCTGTTTCGAATAGGCGCGAGCGGATTCCGCAGCTCATGCGCGAGTGTCGCGAGAAATTCATCCTTGCGTCTGTCGGCTTCCCGCAATGCTTCCTGTGATTTGATCAGCTCCGTGACATCCGCCGAACTACCGACATAGCCGGTCACTTTGCCCGCGGGGCCGAGGCGTGGATTGCCACGCGATGCGATCCAGCGCCATTCACCATCATGCCGTTTCACCCGCCCCCGCGCGTGCAGCGGCTGTCGATCACGCAGCGCAACCCTGAATTCTTCTAGGTATTCTCGATCATCGGAATCAATAATTTCCGACCAGTCCAGCTGCGCGGCTCTTTCACGGCTAATCCCGAAGAACTCCAGATAGGATCGATTAACGAATTCGATGCGACCGGCGGCATCGGTTACCCAAATCATCATCGGGGAACTGTCAGCCATCGTGCGAAAACGTTCTTCGCTTTCGCGCAATTTTTCTTGCGCCAGTTTGCTTTCGGTGACGTCGATAAGAAACTCGACGCCCTCATCTGCCGCAATCCGCGTGGCGGCGAACAAAGCCCAGCAGCGCGATCCGTCCTTGCGAATGTATTGCTTCTCGTAGGGAATCGTGCGGCCCCTCGTATTGAACTCCTCCACCGCCTGCAGTGATTGCCCCATCCACTCGGGCGGAGTCATCCTGTCCCGCCGCACGTGCCCGTGTTCCAAATCACCGCGGCTATAGCCGCTCATACGCAGGAAGGCGTCGTTGGCCTCAGTGATGGTGCCGTCGGTCTTGAAAAAAGTGACTCCTACGGTTTCTATCTGTATCGCGCGACCGAGGCGCTCTTGGGATGCTTGCAACGCTTGTTCCGCTCGTTTTCGGTCGTCGATGTTTTGCACAATGCCGACAAAGCGTACGGGGTTGCCGTGTGCATCGCGCAAAACCGTTCCGTTACATTGGACCCAAACATACCGACCGCCAGCGGCTTCGGCGCGAAACTCAGCCGAGAACGTTCCGTTTTCTTCGTAGGCACGTTGCGACGCTTGTTTGACCCGCTCACGGTCGGCCGGGTGAATCACTGTCTTTGCTTCGTGCGCATATGAGTATTTTTCCGGCAGTGACTCGTAACCGAACACCTGTGCCATGTTCTCTGAGTATTTAATCGTACCGGTCAATAGATCGACATCCCACGCAAACACCCCGGCAGCTTGCGTGGCAAGTCGCAAGCGCTCCTCCGCTTCATACAGCTTTTGTTCAGCTTGCTTGCGCGCCGAAATGTTGCGGAAAATCGCGGTGGCACGAGGCGCGTGCCCCGCAGCGCGCCGCAGCAGACTCACATTGAGGTGATTCCAGAAAGTCGAGCCATCCTTGCGTAGCAACTTGGTTTCGATAGAGATCGCCCGGATCTCGCCGCGCGATAGCTGCTGCAGTAAAACCGCGGTGGTCTCGCGATGATCCGGATGCGTCAGTTCACCGGTTGTGCGCTGAGTCAATTCTTCCGCGGAGTAGCCGGTCATCTCGCACATTTTGCGGTTTACTCGGACGAGGCGTCCAGTGATCGGATCGACCTGGCACTGGCCGACACTCGAGAGCTCAAACACCGCACGGAATTCCTCTTCGCTTTCAGGCAACTCTTCGTCGGTGTGCTTGGAAGCGGCGGCTTCGACGGTGCCGATCATGGCGTATGCCGCGGATGCGAAACGGGACAGGCTGGTCAGCAGCCGCGCATCCTCGGCATCGAACTTCCGCTCTGGAGTATGAGCCAGAACCCACAGCGTCCCCGCCGGTTCGCCACCGCTGTGAAATGGCACCGAGAGATTTTCGAAGGCCGGTAAGTTCATCTCCCGCAGGGCGAGGAAGTGCCGTTCAGGGCGATTGAATAGAAGGACAGAGTCCCGTTCGAGCACGGTTCCGCACGGGCACCCGTCGCGCGGCATCCGCGTATTGATGTTCGGCGCATAACGACCGGCTACGGCGCACCAACGGAACACGCGGGCGCGCTCGCTTTCTTCCAGGATGCTGATCCCGGCGGAGTCGGCGTGGCACAGCTCGAGCGCGATGTCCGCCAACTTTTGCAAAAAAGTCCGCGACGATTGCTTCATCGCCTGCGCCAACGCGGTCAGCGCGCGGTTCTCGGCCGCATATTCGGGCGCGCGCGAGGTACGCCGAAACAGCTCGGAAGTGTTCAGTACCTGATCGACAGATAGCCGCTGATCTTTTAACTCTGCACTTCGATGATCGTTCATCGGTATCGCCTTTGCGAGATTTTACCGATCACAACTGACGCTTAAATGATTGGGCAGCCCCGTCTATGGAATTTGGGCTGACGGTTAGAAGCATGCTCGACATCTAAGCTCCCATGACATCCACAGCATCAGGAAAGCTGTTCTGACGCCTGGGCGGTTGATCCGGTCGATATCTTCACCGACATCACTGCAGGATAGCTAACTGAAGCAATAACCAGTAAGGAGATCACTTTCTATAACGCGGCGGATGGGTTGTAAAGATGTAATCTCAACCGGATGGACAGGGAATTGAGTCCAAACCTTGGTCGTTATTGCACGCCAGATCGCTACCAAACAGTACTAAATGGCTTATCTCGAACCCTGCCAACTAACGCTTTTTATACAGCCCGTCGATAAAACCGTTGTCATCGAACTCTTTGATCAGACTCATATCGACGAAATCTTCCGGACGCGAGGCGCGCGCTTTGGCGTCTTTCTCGCCGAGCTCCGCCAGCGCTTCTTTGACGGAATCGAGTGATGGATACGGTTTCTCCGGCACCAGGCGAGAGAAGAATTGGTAGCTGTCCTCCAAGGCGTCGTTATCGTTGGTCTTGACATATTTTCCGATCACTTTTTTGCTGAATTCCTTGTCGGTCTTATAGAGGTGGATGCCTTCGAGCAGGGCTCGGGTGAATTTACGCACAGTGTCGCGCCTTTCCCGGATGTAGGAAACCCGCGATGCGACAGGAGTGGTGGGATAAGCCCCGCCGAAATCCTCAGGTTGCGCGATAATGTTCATATTGAATTTACGAGCCATGTTGGTTACTGGAGGTTGCGCGACCATGCCGTGTACCTGCTTGGTTTGAATTGCCGCGAGCCGGGTGGGTTGCCCGCCGGGGATCTGCAAAATCGCCACATCAACGTCGGGCTTGAGGCCCCATTTGAGCAGTATCTTTCTGGTGGCATAGTCCGAATTGGATCCGAAACGGCTGACTGTGAGCTTTTTGCCCCTCAGATCCTCTGGCCGTTTAATCTCCGGCGAAACCACCATGCTGTAGGCGAGAACGTTTAGCAGCCCGCTGATCAGGGTTACGTCAGCTCCTCGAAGCTTGGCGACGACAGGGGCGTTGCCGCCGACCTGGGCGATGGGCAGATCGCCGGACATCATCGCTTGGGTCGCTCGCGAGCCGCCGTCGAGGTAGATCATGATCACGTCAAGGCCGTTTTTCTCGAACAGGCCGGCCTCCTTGGTGATCCAAAATGGCGCCTGCGAGCCGGCGACGGCGCTCCAGCCAATGGTAAGTTTTTCTAAAGGTGCGGACGCTGCTATAGAAATTTTAAATTGCGACAGCAACGAAAGCAGCATCGTCAAACTGGCCGCAATGGTTCTTGTGCCTTTCATGTTATCTCCTACTTTCTCGATGATGAGAGTGCGCGCATGCAGTCAACGTTAAATCGAGTGATGCAGGCTGTCCGATGGAGTTGAACTACACCCGAATCCCCGCAGTTCAGGATGACACAGCGATCAAGGGACGAACCCTCCGGAACCAAGGCAATAGGTCTGTGGCTGATAGTGGCCTGCAAGCTCCAGTGCTTTAGCGGACGCTTGAAAAAAATTGCCAGCCCAGGGCAAGCACCATACACGGCTTTGAAATTGTTCGCTTCTGTGCCTTCGCTCCTCCATGCTCGCCCCTCGATCACTCTAAGGTATCCATCTCTACTGCGGAATCCGGGCTAAAACAAATTAGCTTTCGTACCACAATGCTACTGGATCGATTCAATTCTGGCTTTGAACGTTGAAGGGTTAAACTTTGAACGTTGATGAGCGCTAGGCCGCACTGACCCATTTGTTCACATCCACCTCCCAGCCTTTGGTCTGCGACAAATCCAGCGCGTTGCCTTCCGGATCGCGGAATCGGACTTCGGCGTAGGGTCGGGTCGATGGGCGAGGCGCGATGTTCAACACTTTGCGCAATTCGGCTAAGGTCGCCTCCATCGTGTTGGTGAGAAACCCGACATGATTGATGCCGAATTTCGCCTCATGGCCTTCGATGGGGTTGTAGAACGGGTGTATTGCCAGATTGGTCTGGCCGTCGCCGCAAAACCGGTTGCCCCGGCCTTGCTGCCGCCGCTGGTAGCTTGACGGCACCTCGCGCATGCCGAAGACTTGAGTGTAGAAGCGCAGCATCATCTCCGGATCCAAAGCGTTGTAGGCGATATGACGGACCCGGGGGAACTGCTTTTCTTTTTCAGCCGGCACGCCGAATTGCCGGGTCGACAAGCTAACCGGAAAACATTCGGGGTCGTGAATTCTGATCTCTCCGTGATGAATATCGTCGGGCTCCTGGAGGATCATGCCGCGCGGATTCAGAGCTAGAAACCGTCCTTTACTTTCTTCCAGATCATCGACTGCCAAACCGATATGATGCAGGCCGCACTCCATTTTCAATTCGTTTAATTGAGCGCGCCTTTTGAAAAACGTCAGATTGTAGAATCCATCGGTAATCGAGATTTCGCCTTCGCCTGAGCGGCCCAGTTCTTCGGTGCCGAGAAAGCGACGATAGAAGTCGCTTGTTTTTTCCGGATCATCGCTGAGATAAGCGATGTAGCGAAGAACCGCCATAAATGAATCCTCCTTGAGATGGAGTACCGAGTCAGGGAGAAACGCTGGGAATCAGAAAATAGATTCGAGTGTTTTTGCCATAACTCCAGCTCTCCATCACTGCAACTTTCTCTAATCCCGTATATTCTGCGTGAACCATTCCAGCGGCAGCGGATGTCCAAGACCTTTAGCGCGCGCCAGATTGTAAGCCGTGCCGCCGACGGCGGCGAACTGCAGGCCTTGCGTTCCCTGATTGTTTAAAAACGTGATCTGTTGATCATTGGCGCGGCCAATCCAACGGCCGGCCATCACATCGGGCACGGTGCCGATCCCCGGGTTGTCGATTTCGTAATGCGGCGCCGAGGGAATCTTGTTTTTTTCCTCGGCGTTGCCGGCGATGTAGCCGAACATGCCGTCGCTGCCCGTGGTTACTTCCGGAGCGTTGCGGTCGGCGAACAGAGTGGATGTGCCGAGGCGGGCGATCACGTCGGCCCGCTTTAGAACGTCAGGACCGGCTTCGTTATTGCGCACATTATTGATATGCATTCCGGGCTCGAGCCAGTCGGCCTTGATCACCGGAACCAGCGAGTCGGTGGTTAGGGCAACCACGTCGGCGCCTTTAAGCGCTTTTTCCGGCGAGTCAACGGCGATCACTTCCATGTCCAGCTTCTCGGTCATTTCAGCGGCATAAGCTTCGCGGTTGGCTTTGGTCGGGCTGAATACGCGCATGACTTCGATGGGTTTGACGTGTTTGATCGCTTCGGCATAGGTCCGCGCCATGCCGCCGGAGCCGATCATCGCCAATACTTTCGAGTTCTGCCGCGCCAGGTATTTGGTTCCCAGCCCGGCGCAGGCGCCGACCCGCATATGCTGGAGGTAACCGTCGTTGATGATCGCCAAGGGCTCGCCGTTGCGTGTGCTGGTGAGAAATATCAGGCCGCAATAGGTTCCGCGCTCGATGCAGTATTTATCCTCGACGATGAAGCCGTCTTTGTTTTCCCACGCCAGCATGTCTGATTTCATGCGGATGGCGAAGACGCCAAGCTTGCGCGATGCGCCTTCCATGGTTCCCCAACGATAGTAGTGAGGTTCTTGCGGAACATAGAAATCGATCCGCGGCCGGTAACCGGCGCGCAATTGATTAAGCTCGTGGTATGCCTCCTCCATCGCTTGAATGCAGGTGGGCATGTCGAGAACCTGCTCAACGTGAGCATTGGTAAGAAAAATCATGTTCGCTCCTATTGTTTTGCCGATTCCGAGCGAATCGATCCGCTTTGCTCGAGGCGCTCAAGAATCGAAGTGTCGAGGACATCTTGCGGTTTCAACCGGGCGATCTTGGGATTGCGCGAACCCATGATCTCGATCGTCGCTTTGACGGCGTCCATGTTCGGGTAAGGCCTGGCTTCGACCTTGGGCAGTAAGTCTTCATACGTCCGTCTGGCTTCCTCGCCGCTTAGCCGGAGATGCTTGGCCAGGATCTCGGTGACTTTCGCCCGGTTGGCCGGGTTGAGCATGAAGGCATTGCCTTCGACGATGGATCGGACGACAGCCTCCGCCGCGCGAGGCCTTTCTTTTAGGAATGCGCGAGTGGACACCAGCGCGTTGTTGACGAAGGGAACTCCCAGGGGCTCGAGGTTGCCGAGATAGGTAAAACCGCGGTCTTTGATCTGCAGCGAGACGGACGGGTCTATAATCGTAGCGTCGATTCTTCCAGCGATCAACGCTTGCGCCCGAGTTGGTTCATCGCCGATGGCCAAAAATGTGATGCGGTCGCGTTTCTCATCGAGTTTGAAGTGTTGCAGCATGAGAAACGATGCCACATGCGATGAGCTGCCAAAGCTGCTGATCGCGAGAGTCTTGCCTTTTAAGTCCTCCGGCTTTTTGACGTCGGGCTTTGCCCAAATGTCGTAAGTCAATTTGTTATTGATGCCGAGGATCATCACGGTATCGGCGCCGCCGGCAACGGCTGTGACCACCGGTGTGGCTCCGGTAAATCCCAGCGGGGCGGAACTGGAGAGGAGCGCTTGAGTCATGCGTTGACCGCCGGTAATCAGGACGATGTTGGCATCTAAGCCGTTCTTGCGGAAGATGCCGAGGTCTTTAGGTATCCAGAGCGCGGCGATATCGTTGCGCAGGTTAGAATGGCCGATGGCGAGCTTCTCAAGTTCTTGCGCCGCGGCCAATCTTGACAACGGCCAGAGGGCCATGGCCAGGCTCAAGAGAACGATTTCCCAATGGCGCTTCATTCACAGATCCTTCATGCGGCGCGATCTACACCTAATTACGTGAGCCGGCTGTAAGAAGTCAACATACGAGCCCGGTTGATAGAAATCAGCCGACCCTAAAGCGCAGCACTCGCCGCCTGCGGCGAGTTATCTTGACAGTGAAATCTGTCCGTGTTCAAACCTGACTGGGTGGAGCTTGAATAAAGGAATTCTATGAAAAAGATTTTAACTGTCGCTCTCGCGTTATGTTGGTTGGCGTTGCCGCTACGCTCTGCCGCCCAGGAAAAATTCCGCGCCGCCAGCGGCGGTTTTTCGACTGCGATCCATGCGCTGCTGTGGCTCGCTTACGAGAAGAAAATTTTTCAGAAATACGGCCTCGACGGCGAGTACCTGGCGTTGGAGAGCGGCACGCCGGCGATGCAGGCGTTGTTAGCTAACGAGCTGCATATTGTCTTTACCACCGGAGCTCTGGCCATCACCGCCAATCTGCAGGGAGCCGATGCGACGATTATCGCTGGCGGCATCAACTTCATTCCCAACAAGCTGCTAGTTCGTCCAGACATAAAAACGCCGGAAGGTTTGAAAGGCAAACGAATCGCCATCAGCCGCTTCGGTTCGGCATCGGATTACGCAACTCAGGTGGCGTTGGAAAAACTCGGCATCAATCCCAAGGACGTGACCATCGTCCAGACCGGTGGCAATATGACGCGGCTGGCGGCTTTGAGCCAGGGGACCGTGCACGCGACCTTGTTAAGCGAACCGCACACCACAGTCGGCATGAGAGAATTCAAGCTAAATTCGCTCATCGATCTGGCCGAGAGCGGTGTGGCATTCCCGCAGAATTGCTTTATCGTAAAGCGCAGCTACTTCGAGGCCAACCGTCCGAAGATCGTCAACGCCATGAAAGCGATCATCGAGAGTTACTTCGTTTTGCGCAAAGACAAAGCGCTGGCAGTGTCCTTGATGAAGAAATACAACCGCGTCAGCGATGAGGATGCCAGTCTCGGCTACGACTACTACCTGGCCAAATACGGTGACGGCGTGATGGTGTTGCCCGACCGCAAGGGCCTGGAATTTATCATTACACAGGTGGCCGCCACGAATGCCAAAGCCAAGGGGCAGACGCCGGAGAGCCTGAGGCTCCTGGACGGCAGCGTCTTGGAAGAAATCAAGAAAAGCGGATTTATCGACAAGTTTAAAAAATAGCCCAGTAGCTCGGATAATCTGCCGAAGATGTTGATGTATCAAGTCGCGCGATCGTTCTTGCGATTTGAACGGCTTGAACTACTTGAACGATTTCAACGAACTCTTAGATGGGAGTGAAATCATGGCTGGTGTGATCGACGCAGATACCCATATCGCCGAGTCGGAGGCGATGTGGGAATTTATCGATCGAGAGATGTATCCGCGCAGGCCTATCCTGGCGAAGATTCCCGACGACACCTGGTACAAAGATCGAAATGCGTTTTGGCTGATTGATGGCGAGATCTTTCCCAAGCCGGCGGGCAAGGGCAGCTTTAGTTTGATCACGCCTTCGGCGGCCAAGAGAGAAGCCGGAAGGGGAGACATTCACCTGGCGGTCCGAGAATTGACCGATCCCATCGCGCGTCTGAAGGACATGGACAGAATCGCTGTGGAAGTACAGGTGATCTATCCGACACTTTTTCTGGTGTATCTCACTGACGATCCGCAGTTGGAGATAGCCCTGTGCCGCGCCTACAATCGCTTTGTCGCCGATGCTTGCGCTAAAGCCCCGGAACGGCTCAAGTGGGTGGCGATCCTGCCGTTACGCGCGGTCGATTCGGCGGTGAAAGAAATGACTTGGGCGAAGGAGCGTGGCGCGGTTGGTATATTCTTTCGCGGCATGGAAGGCAATCTCACGCTCGATAACCCTTATTTCTTTTCCATCTATGCCCAGGCGGAGCAGCTCGATCTGCCTATCTGTATTCACACCGGTTCAGGCAGCCGCTATTTGATGCAGCTCTTCGATATCGAACGCAATCACACCTTCGCGCATAATCGCGTGCTGCCGGTTTTTGCGTTCCGTGATCTGGTGCACAATAGAATTCCGGAAAAATTCCCGAGCTTGCGTTTCGGTTTCATCGAAGCTGCCGCCAGTTGGGTGCCCTACATCTGGCATGTGTTGCGGCGGCAGCAAAGCAATTGGAGGTTTAGCGATCCGCAGGAGCTCTTTCGTGAGTATCGCTTCTGGGTAGCCTGCGAGGCCGATGAAGAGTTGCCGCACCTGGTGCGGTTTCTCGGCGAGGATAAGTTGATCATTGGGTCCGATTACGGCCATAACGATCCTTCCAAGGAGCCGCAGTTTGTCGCCAATCTGCGCGGTCGCGAGGATGTGCCCGGCGCTTTAGTCGAGAAGATCCTGTGCCAGAATCCCCGAACCTTCTATGGCTTAGCATGAGATCGAAACTGCTCGGTGGCGCGCGCTTACAATGTATCCCGCTACTTAGATGGGTTCGGCTCGAGGAGCATGACCACAATCGAACGGTTTTGCGAATATACTTGATGATCAGGAGGAAATTCTGTATTTGAAAGCGCATCAATGACTGGCACATGGCGTTGCGCCAAAAACTAAATGACAAACCCTACCCTAGAGTACACGATTCTGAATGTCGACGATCACGACGCGGGTCGGTACGCCAAGAGCCGCATTCTTCAGTTGGCCGGGTACCGGGTGGTTGAGGCTGCTACTGGGGCGGATGCCTTGCGGCTAATCCGAGAAGCAAAGCCACAGCTGATTTTACTCGATGTTAAGTTGCCGGACGTAGATGGCACCCAACTGTGCCGCACGATCAAGAGCGATCCACTGAGCGCTCAAATTATGGTGCTGCAAATCTCGGCAGTGCACACGACGCGGGCTGACCGAATTCACGGGTTGGAATGCGGCGCAGACACTTATCTGATTGAGCCGGTTCAGGCGGACGAGCTCTTGGCTACGGTCAACGCGCTATTGCGTCTCTATGATCGAGAGCGGGAAAATCGTCAGCTGGTGGCACAGTTGCGCAATGCGGATCGTCAGAAGGATGATTTTCTAGCTGCGCTAGCGCACGAACTGCGAAATCCTCTTGGGGTTGTCAGTAATGCGTTTGATATTCTCCCCGAAACGCAAACGCCGGAGCCGGTATCTCAGGAACTTCGCGACATCATCGGCCGGCAGATCGGCCTCATGAGCCGTTTGGTTGATGACTTGCTCGATGTCTCACGTATTTCTCGCGGCCAGATCGGACTCGCCCGCGAGCCCTGCGACTTCGCTGCTATCGTGCGGCAAACGGTGGATGACTATCGAGCGATTTTAGAGTCAAACGGTTTGGAGCTAGCACTGGACGTGCCGAGCCACCCTGTGTGGGTCGTAGGTGATTGCACCCGACTGGCGCAATCGATCAGCAATCTCCTGCAAAACGCCGGCAAATTTACCAGCGCCGGGGATACGGTGACGGTAAAGCTAGTCGACAATCCAGACGAGCATTGCACGGTCCTGAGCGTTCGTGACACCGGCATCGGTATGGAATTGGATTTCCTGGCGCGTATTTTCGAGCCGTTCAGTCAGTTTGATCCAGGTGTGGGACGCAAAGGCGGGCTTGGAATCGGTTTGTCGCTGGTCAAAGGATTGATTGAACTGCATGGTGGAGAAGTGCATGCCAGAAGTGAAGGTCCCGGGCACGGTTCAGAAATTACTATTCGCCTGCCAACCCAGAAGTTTGCCGATAGCCGTGACCCAGCTCCTAAATCGACCATAGCCGATGCTGATGCGCTGGCCTGTTACCGTATTCTGGTGATCGACGATAATTCGTTGGCAGCTCGTACGCTGCAGATCTTTTTGTCAGACAAAGGACATCAGGTTGAGCTCGCGGTCACAGGCCCGCAAGGCTTAGAAAAGGCACGGCAGTTTTTGCCGCAGGTAGTTCTCTGTGACATCGGCCTGCCGGGACTCGATGGCTACTCAGTAGCCCGGCAACTGCGGCAGGAACTGGGTTCGAGTAAAATGTTCTTGATCGCGGTCTCGGGTTATGGGCAAGAGGAAGATCAGGAACGCGCCAAGACCGCGGGCTTCGACGCCTATCTGGTAAAGCCGATTAGTTTGAAAGATCTGGAAAAGCTACTCGCGGAGTTCAGTGGACGTTAGAAACCGGAGCCATGGTTAAGTGTTTACAGCGGCTTCCAATTGCGATGCGGGTCATTATTTTTTTCTAGATGCAGGCGTGCGTGCCTGCTCTCCCGCTTATCACACCTTTAACGCTTCTTCTGTTTGGGTGTAGCTGTGTTTCCGATAGTTTCACCCCAGCGAAAGAGAAATGCGCTCACGAAGGCGTGTTCGTTGGCGGACTCTACGGCGAGCGGTGCCAGGGCCATCGCTACCGCCAGGGCGATGTGATAACCGATGGAACGCGAGACAACTGCTCGACGATAGGCTGGGTGCGCGCGATTAACCCAAACCGTCGATTCCATCAAATGCGCCAGTTCCAACGTCTCCGGTTGGTCCTCAAACTGAATATCGAGTCCATAATGTCCGGGCCGCCGCATAGCGTCTTTCGCCGGCAGCAGCAAGCCGCGACCCGGCGCCGCGACCGGTTCAGTCACCGACGTGTGGTGAGGACTGGCATCGCCGTTTCGGTCCTGCGGCGACAACGTGGCTTCACGCGGATTCGGATAAGCTTCAGATTGTTCGGCTATCGATGCTGCCACAAATGCGCGCGACACAGCGGCTTTCGATGCCCGCCCGAGAGGGAGTTTTTTCTGCCCACCGGAGCGTTGCTCTACCAGCGATGAGAGTAGAGGAAAGTCGATGGCGAGGTCTTCGAGCACGTGGGCCAAGTCGCGTTGCAAAGGGCGGACTTCTCGCGGCGGCGCTTCATCCGTCGATGCCCGGGTATCTCCCCAGGTTGCGAGTTGCCGGGTAACGGCTTCCTGAATGGCCTTTCGAAAGGCGAGATAGGTGGCGCCGCGCGCGCCAGTGCGAATGAAGTCGCCTTTGTTCAAGGTCAGACAAGCCGTCAGCTCCGGCACTTCGATAAGTCCGCCGATCCGCTCCGGAGACATTGGCGTCATACCCAGCCAATCCCAGCCGCGCCGAATTACTTTGCCATAAGTGCTGATCGCTAAGCCGCGTCTTTCTTCCGGCAGTGAATTCTCCTGGCGAATTAAGTAACCGAGAGCCGAAGGCTTACGCTTTCGTGATAACCGAATTGTTAATGGCGCAGAGAGAGGCGCAGCCCAGACATGCCTGTCTAGGTGCTCGCCATTGACATAGATTGCGATGCCCTTGGGATATTGTTCGGCAAGAAACTCGTCGAAACTTGGATCGAACAAAGGTTGAAAATGACGGCGCAAAGCACCTTCGAGAAAACCGGGGTCGAGCAGAGGAGATAAGGCGTTTTGAACTTTCAGGCGAACCGCAGTGCCGCGTTCAGAGACTAGACCGGCAGGCGGCACCCATTTCCAGGGCGCGCGATGCCGCGAAGCCATGTGCCAGGAGGTCGCGATGTGGCTTTTCCCTCGGCGGGTCTCGGTAAAAACTTCACTGCAAACGAGCAATCCGAGTTTTATTCCGACTCCGGCAAAGCCAATTCCTTGGCCACGGGTTTTTGTGCTCGCGGCAATATCGTGATAGCGCGCCAGCTCCCGCCGTTGCATGCCGCAGCCGTTATCGACAGCGATGAGTATGCTTTGCGTCGGGTCGCATTCAAAACTTATTCGCGTAGCGCCCGAGTCGAGCGCATTGGCCATTATCTCAGTGAGAATGGTTTCTTCAATAGACCCAGGGTACGCATCTCGCAAATCTTCCAGGAGGTGCAGTAGATCGACGCGAGTCTCACCCATGAATGAATATTCTCTTTGTTTACTGTTTGCCGGCGATCAGCCGTGAGTGCGTCATTGCCAGGCTGATTTTGCAAGCAGTTGGTAGTGCCGCAAACATCTTCAATCACTGCGGGTTTGATTCCAACGCCCTTGCGCCGTATGAGTGATTCCCGGACCTCTAGAATCTGTCATTCCCCGAATGTTTCTATCGGGAATCCAGGCGGCACCGAAACTGGACCCCCGGTTAAGACATTCGGGGGTGACGGCTCTGGGGCAAATTCTCATGCTAGGTTCTGATACCCGTTAGTTTGCCGCGAGATAGTTCGACTGCATCGAAGATATATCGTCTCATCCCTCGCTCGGAATACCAACCCCGTGGTTTATCGTCAAGGCTTGTAATCAGCCAGAGAAATGCCACAGCGTTCCAGAGCGATGGTTACCATCGCCGTTTCTTAGAGCTATGCGATGTTGCAGGATTTAAAAAAAGGTGGATTTATGAATTGGTTTATCGCAAAACACTCTCGTTGCAAATCCGGAGGTTGATTGTGCTCGAACCTGCTATTACGTGCCCGCAGTGTAACATCGAAATTAAGCTGACGGAGTCGCTAGCGGCGCCGCTGATTCAAGCGACCCGGCGTGAATTCGAAATACGGCTGGCGCAAAAGGATGCCGATGTTGCCAAAAAGGAAACGATGCTGCGCGATCGCGAAGCGGCTATCGCTCGTGCCCGAGAGCAAATCGATCAGGAGCTAGCTGCTAAGTTGCTTCAGGAGCGGGGCAAGATTGCCGCCGAAGAAGCGCGCAAGGCAAAACTGTCGTTAGCCACGGATCTCGAGCAAAAAGCCAAAGCGATTGCCGAACTGCAAGAGGTCCTGAAGGAGCGAGAGATCAAGCTCGCCGAGGCGCAAAAGTCTCAAGCGGAAGTGCTGAGAAAACAGCGTGAGCTGGATGATCTGAAACGGGAAGCGGAGCTGACTATTGAAAAGCGGGTGCAGGAGTCGCTCGCCGCCACCCGAGAGCAGGCTCGCAAAGAGACCGAAGAAGAGCTCAAGTTCAAAGTCCTCGAAAAGGAGCAAACAATCAGCTCTATGCAGCGCCAGATCGAAGAACTCAAGCGCCGCGCCGAGCAGGGTTCTCAACAGTTGCAGGGCGAGGTGCAGGAGCTCGAGCTGGAGAACTTGTTAAGAACCAAATTCCCACGAGATTCGATCCAGCCGGTGCCCAAGGGTGAATTCGGCGGCGACGTGCTCCATCGGGTCAACGGAGCTCTCGGCCAGTCGTGCGGATTTATTCTCTGGGAATGCAAACGGACCAAGAATTGGAGCGACGGGTGGCTTGTTAAACTGCGCGAAGATCAGCGAACCGCCAAGGCTGAGATTGCTGTGATTGTCAGCCAGGCATTACCCAAGGACGTTGAAACCTTCGAGTTTGTCGAAGGCGTATGGGTGACGCATCCGCGAGCAGCAGTGCCGGTCGCGGTGGTATTGCGTCAGACCCTGCTCGAGGTTGCCGCGGTTCGCCAGTCATCCGAGGGACAACAAACCAAAATGGAAATGGTCTATCAGTACTTGACCGGGCAGCGGTTTCGTCAGCGGGTGCAAGCCATTGTCGAAGCGTTTTCATGCATGCGCGAGGATCTCGATCGAGAGAAGAGGGCGATTATCAAGCAATGGGCGAAACGAGAGGAACAAATCGAGCGTGTGATGCAAGCGACCGTTGGCATGTATGGCGACCTTCAAGCGATTGCGGGTAAGACCTTACAGGAAATCGAGGGTCTGGAATTCCCGGCGCTGGATCAACCCAATATCGAACAGGGCGATCTCTGGGGCCGGGATAAAATCTAACCGGCGGTCTTACTCATCCGTCTGGATAATCGTTTGTTCCGCCGCGGCGCCGGCACGGCAAGAATCGGGCACGAGGCGCGGCGCAAGACTCTTTCGGTGACGCTTCCGATCAACATGTGGGCCAACCCCGTGCGCCCGTGAGTGGACATGACGATGATGTCGACACTTTCGGCTGCAGCCTTGTCGACGATCCGCCTATAAGGTGTGCCAATTTCTACTTCCTGCCGGACCTTGGTTGTTCCGGTTAGATCAGCGAATTCTTTCGCGATGAAATCATTCAGCGTCTTTTTCCGTTGATCCAAAATTTTTTTCAGCTTCGGCAGCTCGGTCTGCTTGGCAACCCATTCTTCAGTGCCTTGGGGAAAAGGAGTCTCTTCGACGGTAAGAACGTTGTAGATCAACACCTCGGATTGCTGCCATTGCGCCAGTTCGAGAGCGAAACGAATTCCCGAAATGCACAGATTGGACATATCCGCGGGAGCGAGGATCTTCTTGATCTTGGTCATATCTACGGCGCCTTTCTGCTAACGGGAGAGGAGGAATCTGGCAAGGTATCATGATCGAATTCCTGCCCGGTTGAATCTTAATGTGACATTTCATGACCGGCTATCTTCGTGAACGATGCGGGTCATGGGAAGCGTCACTTCCCGGCCAGCGAGCTAGGTCTTAGTTAGCTTTCTCACAGCTCTTGGACGAAGCGGCGCAATCAACACGAAATTAGCAAGTTGAACCGGCGAGAGCCGCCGTTACTTCTCCGGCTCACTGTTGATCTGCGCCTTGGCTTCTTCGATGAGCGGCTGAAGGTTCTTTTTCAAACTCGGATCTAGTTGAAAGGCCTTCTGGAAGTCCCCGTCGGCCTCCTGTTGTCTTTTTTGATAGATGCGCGCTATACCGCGATAAACGTGAGCTTCGGCATTGCGCGGTTGCAGGCGAATAACTTCGCTGAAATCTCTTGCCGCATAATCGTATTTCGCCAGGCGCAGAAAGGCGATGCCGCGATTGAATGGCGCTTCCGGATCCTTCGCGTTAAGACGAATCGATTCGCTGTAGTCTTCGACCGCCGCCTGGTACTTTCCGGCCTTGGCGGCCGCCAGCCCGCGATTATAATAAGCGTCGCCGAACTTTGGATTGAGTTTTATCACTTCTGTAAAATCAGCTATGGCGGCGTCGATTTTGTCCGAATCCGAATATGCAATGCCACGATTATAAAAAGCATCAACCAGCTTTTCTTCCAATGAGAGCGCTTCGGTATAATCCTTGATCGCCTCGTCCTTCTTGTTGAGAGCCAGATAACTATTGCCGCGGTTGAAATAAGAGTCGGCGTCTTCCGGGCTAATGCGGATGGCCGCGGAGAAATCCTCCACCGCGTCGTCATAACGACGCGCGTCGAAGTGGATGCTGCCGCGGTTGATGTATGCTCTGCTATCTTGCGGGGTCAATTTGATGGCGGCGCTGTAATCGTCGAGCGCGGCCCGCTCTTGTTTCAGTCGCCGATAGGCATTGCCGCGATTGAAGTAAGCCTCGCTGTCCTTGGGCGACAGACGAATCACTTCGCTATAGTCGTTTACCGCGCGCTGATTTTGTCCCAGATCGTAGTATGCGTTGCCGCGATTGAAGTATCCTTCGATCCGTTTCGGATGAGTTTTGATGAACCTGTCATAGAGGACGATGGCTTCCTTTATTTTCCCCGTCTCGTGCAACTGCAGCGCCTCTTTGAGCGGTTCAATGACCTGAGCGGACCAAGTGGTTTCAGAAATGAACCCAGCCAACAACAAGACAAAAACTTTGATCCCGGTATGACGCATGGCCGTTACGGTTTCTTGACTGTTGGAACGCCTTTCCGATCGCTGGTGATCGATTGGATTTGTTCTTTCAGATCCGGTTGCAGCTCCATCGCCTTGTTGAAGTCGACTTGGGCATCCTCGCCTTTGCCCTGGCGCAGCTTGATCATGCCGCGGTTGGCATAGATCCGCGCGTTTTTAGGATCGAGTTTGATGGCTTGATCGTAGTCTCTGAGCGCGTGATTGAACTGGCCGAGCAGAGAATAGGCATTGGCGCGATTGTTATAGGCCTCGGCATTCTTCGGCTCGAGTTTAATAGCTTCGGAATAGTCCTGTACCGCCAAATCATGCTTGCCGAGCCGCCGGTAGGCGAGCCCACGACTATAATAGAGGTCGGGGTCTTTGGGATCGAGTTTCTGCGATTGATTGAAGTCCTTGATGGCGTTGTCGTATTGTCCCAGGCCTGAATAGGCTTGTCCTCTCTGATCATAGGCCTTCGGCATCTTTGGATTCTGCTTGATGACTTGGTCGAAGTCCTTTATAGCGCCCTCGTAATGTTTCTGCGCTAACAGGGCGTTGCCGCGGTTGTACAGTGCGTCGGTGAAGTTAGGATTGAGTTTAATCGCCTGGTCGTAATCCTTAAGTGCGTTGCCGATCTGTCCGAGTTTATGGTAGGCCAGGCCCCGGTTGTTGTAGGCTTCGCTGGCGTCAGGGGATATTTTGATGGCGCGATCGTAAGCCGCGATCGCTTCTTTGAATTTGCCGGCCTGGTGGTGTTTAACGCCTTCGTTAAATGCATTCTGCGCTTCGCCGGCCCAGCCTACTAAGGGCGTTGCCAACGCGACAAACAACACTAAAGTCTTACGTAATGCCAGCATCAAGGGCGAATCTAGCACCGAACCTTGAATTGGACAATTTCACGCCCAATTTTTTTATTCATCGACGAACCTCACCCAGAATCACTTGTTCGCGGCTGGGCGTGCGACTTTGGGTGAGCTGGACAAACCAGGTTAGATGAAATAAAAGTAATCAATAAACAAAAAAGCGAGGGCAAACCTTATGAGCACAGCCGCCGCGGCGCGAACAGCCCAGTCGGTACTTGCAGATGAACGTATCGTTTCGGCAGATTCACACATCATGGAGCCTGAAGATCTCTGGGAAAAAAATCTACCCCCTTCCCTAAAAGCCAAATTCCCCAAATTTCCTCCTCGCAACACTGCGGGCGAGAAACCCGGCGGATGGAATCCCAAAGTACGGCTCGACGAGATGGCCGTCGACGGCGTCAGCGCCGAAGTTCTCTACCCGACTCACGGGCTTCGGCTGTTCGCGTTGGAAGACGCGGAACTGCAAGAAGCCTGCTTTAAGATCGCCAATGACTGGCTGATCGATTACTGCGCCGCGGCGCCAGGCCGCCTGGTCGGCATTCCGATGATCTCGCTCTACAATATTCCAAACGCGATCAAGGAATTGGAGCGTTGCAAGAAGGCCGGGCTGGTCGGCAGCTTGATCTGGCAGGTGCCACCCGAGCATCTGCCTTTCACCAGCGACTATTACGATGCTTTTTGGGAAGCATCCGAGGCCCTGGAGATGCCGCCCAACGTTCACATTCTCACCGGGTTCAATTACAGCCGCTTTGATCGCAAGGGCTTGGATATTTACAAAGCCACCGTCAATACCAAGCTATATGACGCTGCGAATACTTTGTTCGACATCGTTTTCAGCGGAGTTTTAGCACGCTTTCCCAAGCTGAAAATTGTTTACGTCGAGAATGAAGTCGGCTGGATCCCGTTCTTCGTTCATGAATGGGACAAGTATTTCGTGCGCCACAGCCCAAAGATGCCGTTGCCTTACATGAAAAAGTTGCCCGGCGAGTATGTTGCCGAACAGGTTTATGCGACGTTCTTTAGCGATCCGGCGGGCGGCCGTTTGATGGAAGATTTCGGCCAGGATACCTTCATGTGGTCCAATGATTATCCGCATGCTGCTTCGACATGGCCGCATTCGCGCGACGTCATCGCCAGGGAGTTGGGACATCTGCCGAAGGACATTTTACGCAAAGTTGTCCGCGACAACGTGATCAAATTGTATAATCTCAAAATCGACGGCATCAATAATTAATTCGAATATCAACGAAAAGGAGAATCACTATGCAAGCAAGCGCCACGGCGGCACGATACGATAAAGAGGAAAAGCCGCAAACCAAACTGTTTTCCCTCAGAACTCCGTACATGAAGCAGGGACGCATCACCCAGCTGGTGGCGGAGACCGAGAATATGTGGATTCACACCAAGATCAATTACGAAGGCGGTGAAAATGAGATCCACACCCATCTCGACGAGGACCATTCTTTCATCGTTCTCGAGGGGCAGATGAGTGTCTTCGATGAAAAGGGCAACGAGCTCAAAGTCGGCAAGTATCAAGGCGTCATGATTCCCAAGGGCGCCTATTACCGCTACCACAACACTGGCCCGGACAATCTCGTAGTAATCCGTGTTGGTGCCGGTATCAAAGGCAAACCGCAAGGCGGCGAGGAAATGCGGGTGCGCCCCGATGGCAAGCCGCTACCGGCATACTCCGCCGAGAACAAAACCATAGAGCCTATCGAGGATACGCGCTTTTTTGCTGATTTCGCGGGATAGACGCAAACGCACGCGTTTACGCGAGCTGAAATGTAAGATAACAATGGCCACTGATACCAATCAGTGGCCATTGTCGTTTTGGCACGTTGTTGAAAAGGCTCATATGCTTCGTTGCGATTGCCAGACTCGCTTCAACGTACTGGAGCGTACGCTTCAGCTCATCGCACTTCGCGCGCCTTGCCTTTGAGCCTTTTTGGCCAGCCTGCAAAACGGAGTAAATCAGCAATTGATAACTATTTAGGGGTACTTTATGTCGCGAAGAGAAACGGCATTTACGTGGGAGACGCCACCGGAACTATGGCGCGGCTTAAAGCCCAGCGCTGCTTGGAAGGGAAGCGTGGTTAACCTGTACATCGCTCCAGAGCCCGCCGGTCCGATGATTTCGGCGGCGCAGGTGCGGGCCTTCGCCGATCGCGGCTTGGAAGGCGATCGTTTCTTTCGCGACTCTTGGGCAGCAGCAAAGCGGCCCGACAAAGCTGTCAGTCTGATCGAACAGGAAGTTCTCGAGATGGCGGCGTCGGAACATCACGTAACGATTGCTGGCGATAAGACTAGGCGCAACATTATCACCCGCGGTGTGCCGTTGATCGAACTGCTCGATCGAGACTTCATGGTCGGCAACGTGGTCATGCGCGGCATTCGCCTGTTCGAGCCCTGTGCCCATTTGGAGAAGGTTTCACATATCTCCGGCATTTTTCGCGCGCTGGAAAACCGCAGCGGTCTGAAGGCGGCGATTCTCAGCGATGGTGTCATTCACACCGGAGATCGAATCGCGCTGCAGGCCGCTGAAAAAGACCCATAGGCTTCCTTGCGCTCTATCGCCTCGCTCCAACGTACTGGTAAGTACGTCTCCGCTCGTCGATTTGTCGCACTCGTCGCCTCTGGATCTTTTTGAGCAGCCTGCAAAGCAAGGTTTTCCAGCAATCGCTAGAGGCAAACATTCAAAGAGGAAAAGCCTATGCAGTTTGGACTCCATTTACCGGCTTCGACCGGCACCGTGACGTCACAAGACCTGGTAAGGTTTGCCCGGCGCGCCGAGGAGCTGGGGTTTTACTGTATTACGGTTGCCGATCACATCATCGTGCCCAAGAATATCTCCGTTCCTTATCCTTACACAGCCGACGGCAAATACCCGGGCGCTGGCTATCATCTCGAGACATTGACCACCATTGGCTTTCTCGCCGGGGCAACCACCCGCATACGTTTCGTTACCAGCGTTATGATCGCGCCGTATCGCAATCCGGTGATTACCGCCAAGATGCTCGCCTCGCTCGATGTTCTATCCAACGGCAGGATCATTGTCGGACTAGGGGTCGGCTGGATGAAGGAAGAATTTGAAAATTTAAGGGCGCCGCCATACCCGGAGCGAGGGCGGGTGACCGATGAATATATCCGCGCGTTTCGAGAGCTATGGACGCAGGATAATCCGTCTTTTCAGGGAGAATATTGCAGCTTTTCCGATATCATCTTTTTGCCCAAACCGGTGCAGAAGCCGGCCATACCGATATGGATAGGCGGGCACAGCAGGCAAGCTTTGAGACGCGCAGGACAACTCGGCGATGGTTGGCATCCCATTGGCGGGGTTCCCACCATTCCTCTCGAACCCGAGGATCTAAAGCAGGATGTAGAGACTCTGCGAAGCTTTGCTCAAGCCGCCGGTCGAAATCCGGACGCTATTCTCGTCGCGCTCAAAGGTTCGTTGTACGATCGCGAAAAACAAACCGTTCCCGGCAAGAGACGAAGGTTTGTCGGTGCCGATGATGAGATCATCGGCGATATTCAAGACTATCGTGATGCTGGTGTCGATACCTTGATCTTTGACGTGCGCCGTCCCAGCGCCCCCGAGACCCTCGAGCGGATGGAATGGTTGGCGCAGGGAGTGATTGGCAAGATAGAGAACGCGTGATCATTTCGGGGAACGTGACAGATTGCTTCTGTAGCTCCGCAGCGCGCTGCTCTCAAAGCTCTGAAGGTAGCCCGAGTCCTCGTGATCGTGTGGTGCAAACGTGATTGAGGAATTCCGAATGATTACGAACACGCGGGCACGAACACGAAGGGGGCCAGTCGGAACGTTGCCGGCACTGGGTCAAGTCGCAGTGTCGAACGATGAGACTTTTAATCAGCGGGCTAACTGACCGGCTGCTTGGGTGCCGCCGGCTTCGGCTTACGCCGCGGATCATCGTCGTCGCTCAAGCAAATGTAGGTCATGGTAGTGTTGTTGTCCGTAAATGTAACGGTATTGTCGCGGATCACGGCATCTTTGAACTGCCGCCACACAGCCACCTTCTCCTTTGCATTAACGGCGCACAGTTCGCGGCTTGCAAAACCCGGTAAGGCATTCCAACTATCACTCGTGGGGCTCTGAGTTCGGATCCACAATACCCAGGCGATCAGAACTCCCCAATAACAGTATTTCTTCATAGGCTCTTCTGTCCTTTAAACCGCCGGCTGCGACCGCTGGCGAAGCGCGCTCACAGAATAGCCTGAATCGTTTATTGGGTACACCGTTCTCTTGACACACAAGTCTGTTGAGGCGTAGACGGTTTGAGAGGAATCCAAAAAGAAAGGGATGAGTCATTATGGCGCACAATTTTGAAGTCATTGATGCTGACGGTCACATCACTGAAGAGGATAACCAGCTCAAACAGTATATGGACGCGCGTTATCGCGATCGGGCCGCTACACTGACGCCGCGCGATAGCTGGGACCGTTCGATCGGCGGAACATTAGGGACTCGCGCTAAAGATGCCAGAAGCTGGCTTGATGCGATGGATCGGGGCGGTGTTTCGACGGCGGTGCTTTATCCCACCAATGGTCTCAGCGTCGGTTGGATCCGCGAGCCCGATGTGGCGGTGGCTTATTCCAAGGCATGGAACGACTTTGTTTCGGAAGAGTTTCAAAAAGTCAGCCCACGTCTCAAGGCAGTGGCGCTGATTCCCTTCCAGGACGTGCCTGAAGCGGTCAAAGAGCTGCGGCGCGCGGTAACGGAACTCAAGCTGCCCGGTGTCATGCTGCCGGCAGTGGGCTTAAGACTGCCATTAGGGCACGAGAGCTTCTGGCCGATTTACCAAGAAGCGGAGAGGCTCGATTGCATGGTCGGGATTCATGCCACGGTGCGCGGCCCGCATTATTTTGCCGCCGACATGTTCGATCAGTTTATCGAAGTTCATACGCTGTCTCATTCCTTTGCCCAAATGATGCAGTGCACGAGCATGATGTTCCGCGGCGTTTTTGATCAATTCCCCAAACTCCGTGTTGCTTATATGGAGGCCGGTTGTAGCTGGGCGCCTTACTGGTTCGGGCGAATGAATGAGGAGTGGGAAAAGCGGGGTGCGGTGGAAGCTCCCAAATGCAAGAAGAAACCAACGGAATACTTCAAGGAAGGGCGAATCTACTTCCATGCCGAGGATTACGAGCCTTTGATTGGCGCTACCACTGAGGTGATTTCGCACAACGTCATTTATTATGCTTCGGATTACCCGCATTGGGACACTGAATTTCCTGAAAACATCGATCACCTCGCCAGACGAAAGGATCTCAACGACGAGGCCAAGAAATGGCTTCTCGCTGAGACCGCGAAAAAACTTTACAACCTCAGCTGAGACCCGACCTATGGCAACAACACGAAAAGTTTGCTTTACCGGTCCGACACGGCTCAAAGTCGCCGAAGAAATTCTGCGTGGCGCCGGTTGTGAACTGGTGATGGGGAAAAACCAGGACGACTTCCGCGAGTACAAATACCCCCGGCGCGAGCTGGTCGAATTGATCGGCGACTCCGCGGTGGTATTTCCCTCGGGCCGCGATATCATCGGCGGCGAGATTCTCGATTCCTGCGCCAACCTCCAAGCCGTCGTAAAGTCGAGCATCGGTATAGAAACCGTCGATGTCGATGCGGCCACCGACCTCGGCATTCTCTGCTGCAACAGCCCAACGCCGGAAAATTACCTGGGGGTTGCCGAAGCTACCGTCGGATTGATGGTGATGCTTTTCAAGCGCCTGAAGTTCAACGAAGCTTTGCTGCGCCAGGGCGGTTGGAAGGAGCCGCAGAACCGCGGCATGCTGATGACGGGCCGCACCATCGGTATCATCGGCGTCGGCCGCATCGGCCGTAACGTCGTTAAGCGGCTGAGCGGCTGGGATCTGAAGTTTCTCGGTTACGATCCGTATGTCGATCAGGAAACAGTGGCGCCTCTCGGCATCAAGATGGTCTCATTGGAAGAGTTGCTCGGACAATCGGATCTGGTGACGATTCATGTGGTTCTCACCCGGGAGACGCGCAAGATGATCCAGTTAGCGCAGCTCAAGATGATGAAGAAGACCGCGTACATCGTCAACACTTCCCGTGGTCAAGTGTTCGACGAGGCGGATCTGGCGCAAGCTCTTAATGAAGGCATCATCGCGGGAGCGGCGTTGGATGTTTTTGATGAAGAACCGACGCCGATGAACAATCCCCTGCGCCAGGTCGACCCCACCAAGTTGACGATGACGCCGCACATCATCGGCAACAATCCGGGCTCGCTGGAAGCGGGTCAGCGGCTTGCCGCACGCAGCATTCTTTCGATTCTCGACGGCAAGCCGCCTGACACGGTAGTGAATCCCAAAGCGATCCCGCTCTGGAAAGAGCGCTTTGGGTCGTGAACCTCGAGCCGAACGATTCTGGACGCCATTGTTTTTGACAATCGGTTCCTTGAAGCGATAGAAGGCTAGATATTGAGAAGAATCACCGAATCGAAAACTGATAGCCGCCGTTCTTAGCAGGAGAGAATACCTGATGAGAGAAAGCAAACTATTGATCCTCGCATTGGTTCTTGTAGCGCTGCTAGGTCCAGGCGAAATTCCCGCGCGCGGCGCTTCCGCTCCTGACCAAATGGTCGGTATTCACTCCTCGCGAGTCATGTCCCAGTCGCTCCCATGGATGGCGCAGGAAGCCGGGCTATTTAAGAAATACAATCTCGATTTCAACCTGGTTTTTATTTCATCTTCGAGCATTGTCACCGCAGCGCTGCTCGGCGGCGACGCCGAGATGACGGTCACCGGCGGCGTCGGCAACGTCAATGCTTACGTCCGCGGTTCCACCGACGTGGTCTTCATCGGCGCCATCAAGAACGTTATGACCCAAACCATCGTCGCCGGCGGCAACATCAAGAGACCGGAAGACTTGAAGGGCAAGAGAATCGGCGTGAGCCGCATCGGCGGCAATTCCCATTACTTCACCGTTCAAGCGCTGCGCAAATTCAACATGGATCCGAATCGCGATGTTTCGTTCATGCAAACCGGCGGTGATCCGGAGACCTTTGCGGCACTGATGAGCGGGTCGCTTGAAGTCGCCAATTTGACTCCGCCCACCGATGCGCTTGCGATCTCGCGCGGCTATCACTACGTGATCTATGGTCCCGATCTGAAGATTCCTTACGCTGCCACGGCTTTCGTAACCAAACGTTCGGTGATCGCAAAACGGCCGCAGGTGGTCGGAAATTTTATGCGTGCGATGGCGGAAACGGCGAAGATCATGCACACCGACCGGGAGTTTGTTTACAAAGTACTTGGCAAGTACCTGCGTATTACCGATAGAAGCGTGCTCGATTCTGCTTACAATGCCGAGATCAAAGCGCTCGAGCCGCGACTTGCGATCAAGACCGAGGCGTTGCAGGCGATTCTCGACGAAGTGGCCCAAACCGATCCACGGGCAAAGAAAGTCAAACCGCAAGAACTCATCGACAGTCGCTACCTGGACGAAATGGAAAAAAGCGGATTTATGGATCAACTTTGGGGGAAAAAGAAGGAGCTATGATGCGAAATATTTTTCCCGCGATTTACTTTCTGCTTCTCGCGCCGGTCTTGATTCATGCCGCTTCGGCCCCGGACAAGCTGGTGGGTATCCACTCCGCCCGGGTGATGTCGCAGTCTTTGCCGTGGATGGCGGAGGAGGCCGGGCTGTTCAAGAAACACAATATCGATTTCAATTTGGTATTTATTTCGTCGTCCAGCATCGTCACAGCGGCGTTGCTCGGCGGTGATGCTGAGATGACTCTGACCGGCGGTATCGGCAACGTCATCGCCTATGTCCGCGGTTCCAGCGATGTGGTTTTCGTCGGCGGGGTAAAAAACGTCATGACTCAGAGTCTGGTCGCGGGCGGAGCTCTCAAAAGACCCGAGGATCTCAAAGGGAAAAGGATCGCGGTCAGCCGCATCGGCGGCAACACTCATTATTTCACGATCCAGGCTCTGCGGCGGCACGGCCTCGAACCCAATCGGGATTTTAGCTTCATGCAAAGCGGCGGCGATCCCGAGTCGCTCGCGGCTTTGATGACCGGCAACGTTGAGGCAGCCGCGCTGACGCCGCCGTCCGACGCCAAAGCTCTGGCAAATAAATTCCACTATGTACTCTACGGACCCGATTTGAAGATCCCTTATGCGGCCACGGCGTTCGTGACTAAGCGCTCGGTAATCGCCAAACGTCCGCAAGTCATCGGTAATTTCATGCGCGCCATGGCCGACACCGCCAAGCTAATGCAAACCGATCGAGAATTTGTTTACAAGGTGCTCGGCAAATATTTACGGGTGACGGAAAAACCGATTCTCGATGCCGCCTACAACGCCGAGATCAAGGCGCTCGAGCCGCGGCTAGCGATCAAGACGGAAGCGATACAAGCGACTCTCGACGAAATCGCTCCGAATGAGCCGCGGGCTAAAAAAGTCTCACCCGAAGATCTCATCGATCGTCGTTATCTCGATGAAATGGAAAAGAGCGGATTTTTTGATCAGCTATGGGCTAAAAAATAGTTCGAGGAGGAGCCATGGAACAAACCATTATCTCGTCGGATTCGCATGTGATCGAGGTTCCGGACTTGTGGGAGAAGGGTGTGCCGTCATCGTTTTCCGAGCGTGCGCCGAAAGCGTTTTTCGATGAAAAGCGCGATGCCTGGATGTTCGGCTCGGCTGAGGTGCCTGTGCAAGCGGTGGGCGGCTTGTTCATGGCCGGGCAGCGCCCGGACCAGGTAGAGAGTTTCCGCCGCGCCGGTTTCTCCGTGGCCCGCCCCGGCGGCTGGGATCCGCTCGAGCGGATGAAAGACATGGTCACAGACGGCGTCGCGGCCGAAGTGCTTTATCCCAGCCTCGGTCTCGGTTTGTTCTGTCTCGAGGATGCCGCGCTTCAGGAGGCGCTGTTTAGAACCTATAACGATTGGCTGATCGAATACTGTCAAAAAGTGCCGGACCGGCTCTTTGGCATCGCGCTTATTTCCATGTTCGATATCGATCACGCTATTGCCGAAATGAAGCGCTGCAAGGAGCATGGGATTGTCGGCACGATGATCTGGCAAGTGCCCCATCCCAAGCTGCCTTTTACCGCCGAGCACTACGAACGATTTTGGGCGGCGTCCCAGGATCTCCAATTGCCGGTTCATCTGCACATTCTGACCGGCTTCGGCGACAGCATGCATCGCCAGACCAGCCACGGCATCAAGCGCTATCGTATCGGCGTGCAACAGACTCGCGAAATCGAGGACGCTCTGTTCGACATCATTTTTACCGGAGTTTTGGAGCGCTATCCTCGGCTTAAAGTAGTGTCGGTCGAGAATGAAATCGGCTGGATGCCATTCTGGCTCGGTCAATGCGACAAAGCGTTCAAGCGGCATCGACATTCGGAGAAGCTGACCATCGATAAGCTGCCCAGCGAATATTTTCGCCGCCAGGTTTATGCGACATTCTTTAACGATCCGGTCGGCGCTAAATTGTTCTCATGGTGGGGCTGCGATAACTTCATGTGGTCCAACGACTATCCACATCAAAATTCGACCTGGCCCAACTCGCGGGATGTGATTGCGCGTGATATGGGTCATCTTGATCCTACCGATCGGGAGAAGCTGCTCAATAGCAACGTTACCGAGCTGTATCAAATCAAGGTAGCGGCTTCGTTGCCCGAGACCCATGTGGCCGCGGCGGCAGCGCACGCCTGAGATGACACGTTTTACAAGATGACACGTTTTACAAATAGAGGAGCAATTATGGAATTGAGAGAAGCACTTAAAGTTTTAGATTCGGACGCTCATGCGCGCGATCTCGATGAAAATCTTCGGCCGTATCTGGACGAACCCTATCGCAGCCAGCGAGCGCCGTTTTTTCTGCGGGAAACCTACGACCGCAATCTAGGCGGGACGTTGGGCTTTTCGGGGGCGAAACACGAAGAACGTCTGGCTGCCATGGACACGCAGCAAATTGAGAGCGCCGTTATGTATCCGACGAGCGGCTTGGGTATCGGCGCCATCCGCGATCCGGCGTTTAATGCGGCGCTATGCCGGGCTTATAACGATTACATTTCGGATTACTGCAAGGCGTCGCCGCGCCTCAAGGCAGTGGCTAATCTACCGGTCAATAATCCCGCCGAAGCGGCCAAGGAGCTTAACCGCGCGGTCACCAAACTCGGGCTATGCGGCGGCATGTTGGCGGCGCAGTCTCATATGAAAAATCTTGGCAGCCCCGAGTTTTACCCGCTCTATGAAGAAGCGCAGCGGCTCAATACGCCGATCGCGATTCATGCCTTCGGCGGCGATGAGCCCGGCACTGAAATTTTCGATAAGTTCATCTGCCTGCACACCACCGGTCATCCATTTCCGGTGCTACGCCAGCTCACCGCGATCGTCTTCGGCGGTATTCCCGAACTTTTCCCCGACCTGAAGATCGGCTACCTCGAAGTGGGATGCGGCTGGATACCCTATTGGGCGGAGCGGATGGATGAAGAATGGGAAAAGCGCGGCAAGGCTGAAGCTCCGCTGTGCAAGAAAAAACCGAGCGAGTATTTGACCAACGGCAACAGCTATTATGGTTGCGAGCCGGAAGAGAAGATGATGGGCTACGTTGTCAACGAGATCGGCTCGAAGACTTTGATGTATGCCTCCGATTATCCGCACTGGGATATGAGTTGGCCTGAATCGGCGAGCATTGTGTGGAACCGTGAGGACCTGTCGGTGGAAGCTAAAAAGGATATTCTGCTAAATAACGCCAAGCGATTTTACAATCTTTCGTAGCGCTTAAAGCGACCGCCGGTCTTGAAAATTTCTGGTGCGGACCGGCGGCGATTTCTTATTAACCGAAAGGAAGACATATGATTCAAACTAAAGGGTTAACCGGGGCGCAATCCATGCTGCGCGTCCTCGCAAGAATGGGCGTGGAAAAAATCTTTGCGTCGCCGGGATCCGAATGGTCGCCGGTATGGGAGGCGCTCGCGGAACCGGGCGTCGAAGGCATGCCGCAGTATCTGAGCACGCGCCACGAAGAAGTAGCCGTCGGCATGGCAAGCGGATACGCCAAAGCCACCGGCAAACTGCCGGCGGTCATGATCCACACCACAGTGGGCTCGCTGCACGCGACCATGGGCATGCGTGGCGCGATTCGCGAACAGGTGCCAATGGTAGTATTCAGCGGTGAATCGATTGGCTATGGCGAAGACGAAGGACCGGATCCGGGAGGGCAGTGGTTGGGTCATCTCTCCAACATTGGCGGCCCGGCGAAGATGGTCGAGCAAACGGTGAAATGGAGTTTCGGCGTTAACAACAAAGCGATTTTGCCGGCGACGATTCAACGCGCCTGCCAGCTCGCGATGGCCGCGCCGAAGGGGCCGACGTTCGTATCTTTGTCGATGGAGCATCTCTTCGACAAGATGATCAAAGACGTTCCCTCGGTTGGCTTTGCGCCTGGAGCGACCGCCGATCCGAAGGGCATCGAGGAGCTTGCCAAGTTGCTGGCCGGCGCCAAAAACCCGGTCATTGTCACCGAAGATTCGGGGCGCACGGCAAAGTCGGTGCAATGCCTGGTCGAGATCGCCGAACTTCTGGGGTGTGTGGTTGTCGAAACCCGCAGCACGGGCGCGCTTAATTTTCCACGCACTCATCCGCTGCACAGCGGCTACGATCCACGCAAGGCATTAGCGGGCGCGGACGCGATTCTCTTGTTGGCGGTAATCGCGCCGTGGCATCCGGCTTCGGCGACGCCGTCGCCGGGGGCGACCGTGGCGATTCTGGATGAAAATCCGTTGCGGCACGATATGCCTTACTATGGTTATCAGGCCGATCTCTGTTTGACCGGTGAGATCGAAAGCTCACTCGAACAGCTCTTGGCCGCGTTGAAGAGTAAAGTCTCCGCCAGCGATTCGTCGCGCAAGCAGTGCGCTGAGGAGATCGGCAAGAAAAACAACGCCCAAAGGAAAGCCTGGCGCGACGAGGCGCTGGCCCTTGCCGATCAGAAACCGATGGACACCCGCTGGGTAGCGCATGAAATCAGCCAGGTCTTGCCGGCCGACGCCATGGTCGTGGAAGAGACGATCACGCATCGTTTAGCTATTCATCGTTATTTCGATGCACTCAAGCCAGGCTCGTTTTTCGCAGGCTGCGTCGGTGGCCTGGGCACTGGCCTCTCGACGGCGCTGGGCGTGAAATCGGCCAATCCCAAACGTCCTGTGGTGTGCGTGATCGGTGATGGATCTTTTAACTACGATCCGGCGCCAGCGGTGTACGGGGCTGCCCAAGAGCATAACCTGCCGTTCCTGACGGTGATGTTTAACAACCAGGGTTATCTGTCGCAGAAATCCGGTATCCCGAAGTACTATCCTGAAGGCTGGGCGGTGAAATCGAAGAATTTCTCCGGCCTGCACATCGCTCCGTGTCCGGAGTATGCGCAGATCATCAAAGCTTTCGACGGCTATGGCGAAAAGGTCGAAGACCCCGGGGAGGTGCGCAAAGCAGTCGAGCGTGGCCTGCGCGCCGTGGCTGGCGGCCAGGTCGCCTTGCTCGATATTCGTCTCAAGCCGGTAGAGCAGATCGTCGAGCGCGGCGAGGGTTAATTTTTTTCAAAACCATCGGCTAAGGAAAATTCGTTGTAGGGGCAGGCCCCCGCGCCTGCCCTCAGCGACTACAGCGCAAACAGACAGCACCGTTTCAATCGCCGGTCAGATTTGATTAGCCTATCGGCACATTATGAAAAGCCGACTTCCGATTTTCATCCTCGCGCTCTGCCTAACTATTGCGGCTCGAGCCCAAGCAGCCGATAAACTCGTCGGTATCCATTCGGCAAGAGTTCTTTCCCAGTCGATGCCTTGGATCGCCCAAGATGCCGGTCTCTTTAAAAAACACAATCTGGACTTTCCCATGGTTTTCATTCCCGCGTCCTCCGCGGTGACCGCCGCCATGTTGGGTGGCGACGGTGAGATAGCGCTCACCGGAGGCGAGGGTATGATTCGCGCCAACTTGGCTGGTGGCAGCGACTTCGTTTTTATCGGAGCGGTAAAAAACATCTTGACTCATAGCATAATGGGCAAGGCGGAGCTCAAGAGGCCCGAGGATCTGAAAGGGAAAAAAGTCGGAGTAACCCGGCTCGGCGGCAATCCCCATTATTTCGCGATTCAGGCCCTGCGACTGAAAGGGTTGGATCCAAGCAAGGATGTCACTTTCATTCAAACGGGCGGCGCACCCGAAACGCTGGCGGCCTTGAAATCGGGAGTGATCGACGCGGCGGCCTTGACCGCGCCCACTGACACCCAAGCCACCGCCATGGGTTACAACTTCGTTATCTTCGGACCCGATCTGAAAATCCCCTATGCGGCAACCGTTTTCGTGACTCGTCGCGCTGTCATTGCCAAGCGTTCCGCGGTAGTTGGTCAATTCATGCGCGCGATGGCGGAGTCGTCCAGGATTCTCCACAACGACAGAGAGTTCGTCTATAGGGTTCTTGGCAAACAGCTCCGGCTCACCGACCGAAAGATTTTGGACGCTGCCTATAATGGCGAGATAAAGGCGCTCGAACCGCGGCTATCTCTTCGCGCCGAGCCGTATCAGGCGATTCTGGACGACATTGCCAAGACCGATGGGCGCGCCAAGAAAGTCAAAGCTGAGGAGATGATGGATAGTCGTTATGTCGATGAGCTAGAAAAAAGCGGTGCTTTCGATAAGTCGTAGACTTGTAAACCGTTGCGAGGATTATATGAGCAGCAGCTTTCATGATCGATTGGTCGCCACCCGCGATCGCAAGCACAGCAAAAATCATCCATTTTTCGAACTATGGGCACAGGGGAAGCTGACCCGGGAGCAAACCGCCTTCTACTGCACGCAACACTATCATTTCGTCGGCGAGTTTTTGAACTGGCTTGCATATCAGGGCTCGCAGATTCGCGAGCGCGATGTAAAAAATTATTTATTCGAAAACCTCGGGGATGAAGAGAATCCCGACGATCGTCATTTGGACATGCTCAAGGATTACGTCGCCGCTAGCGGCGTGAATCGCGACAGCGTGGAAAGCTCGATCGTTCTCGCCGCCACTGAGGGTTTGCAGAATTGGGGCTGGCGCATGGTCTATCAAAGGTGTTGGCAGGCCGCGCTGGCCGGGATGTTCATCGGCCTTGAGTCCCAGTTTTTGGATATTTGCAAAAAGATCGTTCCCGCTCTGCACAAACATTATGGTTTTGCGCCGCATGCGCGGGAGATCCGATTTTTCGAAGAGCATATCTACGCTGACGAGATCCATGGCTCCAAAGGATTTGCCATCGTCGAAAAGTATTGCAACACGCCTGAGCTCCAGGATCTGGCAATCCAGATGGTGGAAGAGGCGACCATCCGGCGGTGGCGTTATATGAACGGTATTTATTGGTACGCGCTGCACGGTAAACACGATGATACGCCGAGCCTGCCAGGCTAAGGTCTAGCAGCCTCGATTTCGCAGTTCAAAGGAACAGCGGGATTAAGGGACGAGCCCTCCGGATCGAAGGCAATGGGTCTGTGGCTCGTAGTGATGTGCAAAACTTCGTGCTTGACCGGTCGGCCTGTCGAGGAATCAACTGTTGGCCGTGGATTGGAAACGACGTTGGACTGTTCGCTTCCGTGCCTTCGCTCCTCCGGTCTCGCCCCTTGATCGGAAAACAGTATTGACCTCTCTGTTGCGGAATTCGGTAGGGATCGAGTAATGAAAATACGCATTGATGGTGGTGTCGTCGTGGGTTGGTCCGGCACCGGCCATGAAATCATTCCGGATGGTTCAGTACTCATAGAGAACGATACGATTCGCTCCGTGGGGAAGGATAAGTCTCAAGCCGTCGACAAAGTGATCGACGCTTCCGGGAAGATTGTTTCTCCAGGGTTCGTTAACCTTCACGTTCATTCGCAATTGAACGTCGGCGATTATTTGCTCGCCGATGTGACCAGGAAGGATTATCTAACCGCCAACTGGTTTGTCTTCGGCGCTCCTTTTAAGGAAAAACTTACTCCGCCGCCGGCGCCGGCAGTGGCAATCGGCCGGAAATACGCGCTGTTTAGCGCCTTGAAAAATGGCGCGACCACTGTCCTCGATCCTGGCGGTGGGCCCGGCGCTTTGGACGAGTACGTCGCCATCGTCGGCCAACAGGGAGGACGGGTTTTTTTCAGCCCGCCATACCGCAGCAGCGATATCTTTACCGATGCGCAAGGCCGTCTTTACTATGAGGAACGAGAAGATAAGGGGCGTCCCGGCCTCGAAAGAGCCGTTGCTTTTATCAAGCAATACCACGGCGCCCATAACGGCAGGATTCAAGGAATATTAAATCCCGCGCAAGCCGAAACCTGCGAGCCCGCGCTGCTCAAGGAAACTGCCGCTGCCGCTAAAGAGCTCGATGTCCCGATTCACCTTCATGCCGGCGGCAACGCGCGCGAGTTTCTGCACATTCTGAATACCTACCGAAAGCCGGTGGTGGAATATCTCGCCGGGACAGGAATTCTCGGGCCGCGAACGACCCTCGGCCACATGGCGATCACTGGCGGCCATTCGCGCATCGATTACCCGCGCGGCGACGAATTGAAACTGATCGCGGAGTCCGGCGCAACCGTCGGCCATTGCCCGCACAAATGCGCCAAAATGGCTTTTGCGTTGGAATCCTTCGATCAGTACCTGGCCGCCGGCGTCAGGATCGGTCTTGGCACCGATACCTATCCGCTCGATATAATTGCCGAGATGCGTTACGCGTCTTTGATTTCGCGCCTGATCGACCGCAACGCCTCCGGCGCGCGACCGGCCGATTGTTTCAACGCAGCGACCATTGGCGGCGCCGATGCTCTGGGCCGGAAAGATCTGGGCCGGCTTGCTGCCGACGCCAAAGCCGACGTGGTAATTATCAATCTGCGCACCACCCGTTACGGGCCATGGCGTGATCCGATCAACGCGTTAATCGAGTACGGCAGCGGCGCCGATGTTGAAACGGTGATTGTCGATGGTGAAATCGTCATCGACGACGGCCGGTCGACGCGCATTGACGAAGATGAGCTATTTGTTCAAGCAAACGCAGGCGCGCAGCGCGCGTGGGATGGCTGGGCAACTCGTGACTGGAACGGCAGGAGCACTGAGGGTATCGTCCCGCCTGCTTTCCCAACCAGGCGCGAGTGATCGTGCCTCTGGCAGGCTGCTGAAAAACCCCTCATATGCTTCGTTGCGCTTCGCCCGATTCGCTTCAACGTACTGAAGAGTACGCCTCAGCTCATCGAACTTTGCCCGTCTTGCCCTCTGAGTGTTTTTGAACAGCCTGCTGGACCTTGCTGCCGTGGCTATCAAAGTTTCTGGATGCAGAATCTGTAGATAGGCAGTCCCCCGCGCCACTGTTTAGGACAACGGTTAGGGATCTCCCACTGCGAGTCCTTTTTAATCTGTTGCGCTAGATAATCCTAATTGCCGATTTCATCGATCTGGTGCAGCTGTGCCTCGTTCCAAGAACTCAACGACCGGTTCCGCCGACAGTGATTGTCATAGCGGCAGCGTCGTTGTTGCCGCCGACCATAATGATGACGGTTCTGTTGTCTTTGGCGTAGGTCAGCATTCCCCCTTTCGATACGACGCCGGCATTGGGCTGCCAACCACGTAACGGCATTTCCTTTTCATAAAACTCGATCACCTTCTCGGGTTCCAGCTGACCGCGAAATGAACTTTGACCACCACCGAAACCGAGCAGGGCAACTTCAACCCCCGTTCCATCGGATTTCTTCATCCCGCGCGGTATCGGTATCTCCACGCCACCGATTTTTTCGTCATAGGATTTATTGCAGCTGGCAAAAATCGCAATCATTGCTAGCAGGAAAAGAATTTGAGGACGAGCTGTCATAGCGCGGCGCGGCAATCTAACTACCTAGCATTTCGCATCCTCCAGTATTTATACGCAACGGTACTGTCCGGAGCAATGCGGATCAGATAGACGTAAATCGAGGATCTAAATCGATGAGAGCAACGGCTTTATCAGGCAGCATTCTCCGGCGCGGTGGGTAGGCCGGAGAAATACCACAGCACCAAGAGCACCACACCGAGAAATTCCGGCAGCGACGGATAGACATGGATCAGCACCCCGCCGAGTATGCCGCCGAGCGATGAGCCGATGAAGCCAAAGAAGGTATAAACACCGGTGGCTGTGCCGCGGCCCGCCTGGGGAATTCGCTGGGTCAGAAATGTCGGCAACAGCGGTTGGAACAAGCTGTAACCGAAAAAGAAAGCCGCGCCGCTGACATACAACAGCAAATCCGATTGAGCGCCGACCAAATACACGGCATAGCCTGTCATTGCGGTTAACCAGCCGATCATGATTGGCATGCGAAAACGGCCCAGTCTTTCGGCGCGGCGCATATAAGGGAACACCAATAACGCGCTCGGTAAAAAGATAATCAGATATACTTTCCAAAGCTCGGCGCGATCGAGTCCTATGTCCGCCCAGCTCAGCGGATAAGTGAAAAAGAAAAGATTCAGGGTGAAAGAAAGAACAAAGGCGGCGATAAAAATCGGCCGCAGTTCGCCGTGCATTAGGATCGGTTTAAAAGCCATCGCTGGCTGTTTGTCGGCGGATTTATTTTTTTTAGGAAAGGAGATCGCCGCTAGGACCATTGCCGAAAAAGCCAGCGCGGCCAAAACATAGAACAAGCCGCTGAGACCGATGCTTGCCGCCAACAGCGGTCCGCCCAATATGCCAATCATGAAGGCAGAGCCAATGGCAATTCCGGTAACGGTAAATGCCTGCGTGCGAACCGCCGGCCTTGTAAGATCAGCCAGCGCTGCTAGCGCTACCGAACCGATGGCGCCGGTGCCTTGAATCACTCGCGCAACGATGAGCTGGAAAATATTCTGCGCCAAGCCACAACCGATGCTGCCCACTCCGAACAGCGCCAGGCCGATCAGCAATATTGGCTTGCGTCCCCAGCGATCGCTGGCCCATCCCAGCGGAATTTGCAAGATACTCTGAGTCAGAGCGTAGGCGCCGAAGGCAATGCCGGCCATGGCAAGGCTGGCTTCGGGATAATGAACAGCATAGACGCTGAACACGGGGAGGATCAGAAAGATGCCGAGTAAACGCAATGCGGATATCAGACTGACGACAATCACCGGGCCGATTTCAGCGCGGGTAAAAGAGTGATGATTGTCAGTCAATGTGTTGCGCGAGCTCCAAAATCCCGGATCCGGGAAAAATAATCAGTCCAATTTACACGCTTTGCCCAAAATGGGAAGGCTCGCTAGCAGCATCATCGTGAATCTTGATTTGCCAACGTTCTAATTCCCTTCCGCCGGTTTGCCGGCCGGTGGCAACGGTGCTTTGGCCTCCCCCACGAGGACCGTTCTCTGTGGAAATGGAAATTCGATGTTTTCGGCTTCGAAGGCTTTTTTCAGCCGGCGGCGGTACTCGCGACCGACCATCCACTGCCTTATCGGCAGTGTCTTTAGCCGCGCCTTGATGATGACCGCTGAATCCGTGAACGCATCCACGCCGATGATCTCAATCGGCTCGAGCATCGCCGAACCGTATTGCGGATGGGACTGCAACTCGCCGGCGACTCGACGCATCACTTCGACGACGCGATCGGTATCCTCCCTGTAAGCGACGCCGACATCGATGACGTACGCCGACCAGTCCTTGGTCATGTTGGACAGCGTGTTGATCGAGCCGTTTGGAAAGACGTGAACTACGGCGGCCTGGTCGCGCAGCACGATGGTGCGGAACGTGATGGCCTCTACCAGACCGCCGGTTCCATTGATGATCGCGACATCGCCGACGCGGATCTGATTTTCCAGGATCAAAAAGAACCCGCTGACGAAATCCTTCACCAGATTCTGCGCCCCGAATCCCACCGCAAGTCCGACCACTCCAGCGCTGGCGAGAATCGGCGTGACGTTCACCCCCACTTGCCCGAGGATTGTCAAAACTGCCGTGAACCAGACAAGACCCGCGACGATCGTCCAGAGCACGCTCATCAAGGTTCGGATGCGCATCGCCGCCGCTCCCGGCACCGATTCCGAGGCCTCGCGCGCCCGCACAAGGATCACTTCCAACCGATTAAGCCCTAGGCGGAGAAACTTGATCGCGAGCAACGCTACTACGACGATCAAGAGAACACCAAATAACGACTGCGCGAAATTGATGCTGAAGTCGATCAGTTTCGGCAGATAGGCTTCGAACGAGATTCCAAACATTCTCTATCCTCCTCGACGCGGGTCTTTAGAGCATTTCCGACTATTGAGTATTGTTATGGCTGGGAGAGCAAGGTGCGTACTTGCCGCAGCCACGGATCGGCTTCGATCAATTTGAGGAAGTTTGCCTGAATCATCCGGGACATTGATTCCGGCGTAGAGGCTCTGATCCGAGCCAGGTGGTCAATCACTTTTTTAATCTCCGACGGCATACCGACTATGCCTTTCAGCCACTTTAAACCGCCCGGATTATCGGTTTCGGTGAGAAGCAGAGGGTCCGGAATCTCCCGCGCGATTGTCTGAATAGTCTCTGAATAGAGGACCTCGACGCCGATGGTAAAGTACGCGCCGAATTGGACCAGGGCGCGGAGGATATCCAGAGGGCCGGAGTACCAATGAATAATCGGCCGCGCTATGTCGTAATGCTCTAACAGCTCGAGAATAGGTTTCTCGCCGCCCTTGGTGTGCAGGTTGACGATTTTTTTCTGTTCGCGGGCGGCTGCGAGAAAATATTCCAGGACTTTCAATTGAGCCGGATACTCGGAGCTATTCTTGACCCAGTGGAAGTCCAGACCAATTTCGCCGATGGCGGGACTCATCTCGATATACTGGCCGAGCTCGCGCAGCCGATCGACATATTGCGGAGCGCGTCGAGGATGAATTCCGAACGTCGGCAGCACCAGCTCTGAGCGCCGCGCGATTTCCTGAAGGTCCTGATAGGACGGAACATCCATCGCCGTGGCGAGGGTAAAAATATTTTCCCGTTCGATTTCTCTCAAGGCATCGCCAAGTAAATCGCCGTATTTGTCCAAATGAACATGAGCATCGATCAACATAAAGAGATCAACTCCGCTTCCAGTAAATCCATAAACCGATGAGCGCCACGACGGCGGTCGCCGCATACATGAGGGAAAAATTCTGATCGACTAAATCGAGAAACGCTCCCAGTGTCAACGAGCCTAGGCCAATGCCGAGATCGTAGAAGCACTGATATTGCGCCATGGATTGGCCGCGGCGCTGCGGCGATGTTTGATCCACCGCCACCGTCATGAGCGCCGGCTGGGCTGCTCCGGTGCCGAAGCCGCCGACCACTGCCGCCGCCATGAGCCATGCAGGTGAAGAGGCCAGCGCCAGAATGCCGATCCCGAGCAGGTTTAGAATCAATCCGGGAATAATGACGGCGCGCCGGCTGATCCGGTCTGAAAGCGGTCCGGCCACTGGCCGGCTCAACAGCAGGCAAAGTGCATAGAGGCCGAACCAAAGGCCGGGATTTTCAAGGCCGAGTTTCAGTGCATGGATAGGTAGAAAGGTGAGGATGCCGCCGTGGCCGAACGATAGAAAGGCGACGGCTACCGCAGGCAGTAGGGTCTCGGGAATCACCAGCCGGTCAATCCATCTTTGGCGGTGGTTGTTTCGCGGGCCGTGCTCCGGCTCCTTAACGAACGCGGCGAGAATCAGGCTGACAAACAACAAGGCGGCCGCACCGAAAAAAACTCCGGAGAAGTCGAAGCGCTGCAACAACGCGAACCCCGCCACCGGGCCGATGGCTCCGCCCAGACTGCTTGCCATGGCGGCATAACCGATCAACTCGCCGCGCCGCTTCTGCGGCGCGATATCGGCTGCCAATGTCGCCACGGCGGTCGTGCAGCCGGACCAGCCAACACCGTGAAGCATGCGGAACGGCAGCATCAGAAGAATGCCTGGGGCCCATAGGTAGCCGAAGTTGCCGACGGCGAAGAGGGCAACGCCGGCGATGAGAAATGGCTTCCTGCCGATTCTGTCGATGAGTAGTCCCACCGGAATTCGCGTAGCGGTGGCGGTGATGGTGAAGACCGCCATGACAGCACCGATCACTGTGGAAGAAGCGCCGAAGCTGACAAGATAGAGCGGCAGGATCGGGCGAGTGAGATGATGCGCGAGAAAAAAGCTAAATCGGTTTATCCAGGTGAAGAAGAAATCTTTTATCCAAATTTCCCAAGGTGTTTGCTCCTGCTCTGGCACAGTTGCCGCCATTCAGTTGAAAAGCTCATCATTGGGCAGGGCTTAATCAAAGTCAATCTGCTGTTGCAGGATGGGATTATTTCGGATTATGTAATTGCCGTTGGCGACACCGGAAACAGTCGTCTTTAGGACGAGAATTTGCTCGCGCGAAGCCGCCAAGACGCTCAGTTCCGAGTGTTGCTTTCTTGCTTAGCTCCTTTGCGAAAGATAATCCGGCATTGAGTTCCGGCTGTGCCGCATAGAATGATCATTGTTAAACAAGGAGTCAAATTTTCTGCCTTTGGAGGACTTTAATGATTATTAGTCGGCGACATTTTCTTAGCAAAATCGTTATTGGCCTGGCGGCAGTGCCCTGGCTCGGCAACTTCAGCTGGGCGCAGACTAAAGGCAAGCTCGGTTACATGAAAATCGTCGATGTCGCGGCGATGTTCATGGCGATGGAGAAAGGATTTTTCAAGTCAGAAGGTTTGGAGCTCGAGACAGTGCCCATGGCAGGCGGGGCGGTGATCGTGCAAGGAGTTACCTCCGGCGATTTGCAGATCGGCTGGACCAACGTCATTTCGCTTTATCAAGCCTATGTGGAGGGATTCGATTTCAAGCTTGTGGCGCCTGGCGCGAGCAACGGCCGCGGCAAAAACGAGAGTCATGCCATTCTTGTGACTAAAGCGTCGCCGATTAAAAGCGCCAAAGATTTGGAGGGGAAAACCGTCGCCGTCAATACGCTTAACAATATCGTTCATCTGATGGCAATGGCTTGGATCGACAAGAACGGCGGCGCTTCGAATAGGGTTAAATTCGTCGAGGTGCCGTTTCCGCAGATGGAAGCGGCATTGAATGGCGGCAAGCTCGATGCCGTCAGCATTCATGAGCCGTTTGCCACCGCCGCCATCGAAAAGGGCACGGCCCGAGTTCTCGCCCATCCCTGGGGCGACGTGCTCGCGCGGTTTCACATCGCCGGCTGGTTCGCTTCCGAGAAGTGGATACAGAAAAACAAGCCAATGACTCAGTCTTTCATTCGAGCTATCGCTCGGGGCGCCGAGGCCATTGAGGCCGATCCCGAAGCCAGCCGCGCTGCGATGATAAAATGGGCCGGATTGAATCCCGGTCTCGCCGGCAAGATCGGCTTGCCCATTTTCGATAAAACATTATCGGAAAAAGATCTCCAGTCCACTATCGATCTGACCCACAAATATAAATTGATTTCCCGCGCCATCAAAGCACGGGAAGTCATCAGCGATGTGGCGCCTAAAGGTTAGAAGATACGCAGGGAAACGGCCCGGCCGCCCGTGACACTTTCTCTGCTACGGGAGGGAACCTGCCATCGCATCACTAATGAAAATTGACGATTACGGAACACCGAACACTTCGATGCCGTGGTCGGTTTTTCCGGTGATTGGTTTATTCCTCGTTCTGCTATCGGCTTGATGGTTAGCTGTTACCCGCTTTCATGCCTCTTTTAGAGATCCAGAACCTTGCCAAGACCTATCGGCAGATGGGCGGCGAGACCACCGTGGCCATCGGAGAGATCTCATGCGAGATCGAGACGGGCGAATTTGTCAGCTTCGTCGGGCCCTCGGGTTGCGGCAAAACCACTTTGTTGATGTCGATTGCGGGACTGATCGCTCCCAGCGCTGGGCAAGTCGTAATTCACGGAAAAGAGGTGAGTGGGCCACCTCCGAACCTGGTCTTGGTTTTCCAAGATTTCAATAAATCTCTGTTCGCGTGGCGCTCCGTGCTTGGAAACGTTCGCTTCGGTTTAGAGGCGCGGGGAAACCAGTCGCGCGAAGGCGACGGCAAAGCTCGCTCGCTGATCGACCTTGTCGGCCTCAAAGGTTTCGAGAATCATTACCCGTGGGAGCTTTCGGGCGGAATGCAGCAGCGGGTCGCCATTGCCCGCGCGCTTGCGTACGAGCCCGAAGTTTTGCTGATGGACGAGCCCTTTGGCTCTCTTGACGCGCTAACCCGTCTGGAGTTGGAGGATACGCTTTTACAGCTTTGGGAGGAGTTGGGCACGACGATTTTGTTTATCACGCATGACATCGAAGAGGCCATCTACCTTTCGGACCGAATTTTGTTGCTCAGCCAACGCCCATCGCGGATTATCGAGGAACTGCCAATAAATTTTTCCAGGCCGCGCAATCAAATGTTAACCCGGGCACAACCGGGCTTTATGGAAATCAGAAATCGTATTTACCAACGTATCCATAACGAAAGCGCGCTTTCGTGAACGTTGGCAGAGCTTTTAATTGGCCGGGGTGGATCGCTTTTGCGCTTGTTTTGCTAATCTGGGAGTTCGGCTCCCGCAACAATCCGGCGCTGCAACCCTACCTTCCCCCGGTGAGCCGAATTTTCAGCAGCTTGGGCGAGCTAATTCTCTCCGGCCGGATTGTCAGTCATCTGATGATCACCTTGAGCCGCTTTCTTCAGAGTTATTTGTTTGCCGCTTCGATAGCTGTAATCCTGGGAACAGTCCTGGGATATTTCCGTTTGGCGCACAACCTGTTTGAGGCGGTGATCGAGTTCTTGCGCCCCATGCCTTCCGTGGCGATTATTCCCGTGGCGGTTTTATTGCTCGGCATTAGCGACGCGATGATTATTGCGGTCACGGTTTACGCCAGCCTCTGGCCGGTTCTGATCAATACCATCGATGGGGTCCGGCACCTTGAGCGGACGTTGATCGATACCGGCAGAACCTTTGGTCTTAATCGGCGAAAAATTCTTTGGCTGGTCGTCCTGCCGGCGGCAGCGCCCTACATCATCACCGGTCTGCGCATCAGTCTGTCGATTGCCTTGATCCTGGTCACTACTGCCGAGATGATTGCCGGCAGCAAAGGGCTGGGCTTTTTCATCCTTGACGAAGAGCGCTCCATGAACAGCGGCAACATGTACGCTGGTGTGATTCTAGTTTCAGCCCTTGGATATCTGCTCAACCGATTGTTTGTCATTGGCGAAGGCTGGGCGATGAATTGGCGCCGCGGCATGCTTGCCCGAGAGGCCCTCTGACAGATGCGCGAATCCAAACTTAATGGCTTGCTGTTCTTTCTCGGCCTGCTGATCGTTTGGGAATTGCTTGCGCAAGGCGGATTGATCAATCCCTTGATCGTGCCGCCGCTGAGCAGGATTTTCCGAGTTTTCTCCGATTTAGTCTGGTCGGGCCAGATTCCGCTACAAATCGCGGCCAGCATGAAACGAGCGGCGGCAGGATATGTTATGGCTGCTCTGGTGTTTATCCCCCTGGGGATTCTGATGGGTCTCTCGCTGACTGTTTATCGTCTCTTTGAAGTCATCGTCGAGATGCTCCGGCCTGTGCCGCCGCCTGTGATGATTCCGGTGGCGATGCTGTTCTTCGGCTTGGAAGACGAGATGAAGATTTTTGTCATCTTCTTTTCCTGCGCCTGGCCGATTCTGCTCAATACTCTGGATGGCGCGCGTAATGTCGATCGGGTGCTGTTGAACACGGCCCGTACGTTTGGATTATCACAGTGGAGGATCATCTGGAATGTTATTCTGCCGGCTGCCTCGCCGCAGATTGTTACGGGATTGAAGGTCAGCCTGCCGATCACCCTCATCCTGGTGGTCATCTCTGAGATGGTCGGGAGCACCGACGGGATCGGCTACTTTATTCTCGATTCACAGCGTCGATTTAGAGTAGCGCAGATGTATGCGGGGATGCTTACCTTGGCGATTCTCGGTTACACGCTCAATCAACTGTTCAATCTGCTCTACAAGCTAGTCATGCCGTGGCACGTGGGATTGATGAGGATGAAAGATGGTGCGTAAAGATTGGAGTGTTGGACGAATTGTGTTCGGAGAACCACTACTCCAGTGCTCCATTAGTCCAACGGTTTTACCGTTCTTTTAGACCTTGTGCATGCCGCCGCCAGGAGGAGGCTGCGGTTGGTTTTTCCCGGGCAACCAGTCCGCATCCTTGCGTGGGCTGTTGCCTTTGACCTGAAACTTCGCCCGGCCCATGTTGGCAAATTCGATCTCGATAGTGTCGCCGGAATTCACCGGCTTCAAGCCTTCATGAAAAGTGCCGGTGGCGACGATGTCTCCCGGATTGAGTTTTACGAATCGGGAAAGCCAGGCAATCTGATTGGGGATCTTGTGCGCCATCGCGCTGGTATTATAGTTTTGTCGCGGCTCGCCGTTGGTCCACGATTTTACATTAAGGTTGTGCGGATCGGGGATCTCGTCCTTGGTGATGATCCACGGCCCGACACAGCCATGCGTGTCCTGCCCCTTGGGAACAAACTGCGTGCGACGCACCATGCCCCGCGTCGAGATATCGAAGAAAGGCACATACCCGAAAACGTAATCTAATGCTTTGGACTCCGAAACATTTCTAGCGGGCTTGCCGATGACGAAACCGAGCTCGGCTTCGGGTTGATAAACTACCGCGGCGGGGATGTCCGTTAATTCCACCGCGCCGTCGGGGCCGACGAGGTCGGGCGATTTGTAGAAATATTCGTTGGGGAAATTATCGGCCGTGCGCTCCGGACGATCGATATAGTTACTAAAAGCCGCGATGCACTTGCTCGGACGTGGGAGAGGCGCGCGAATTTGGACGCTGCTCAATTGCACGCCTTCCTGCTCATTCATGATCTTTTCAAAGCGGCGGCGGTATTTGCGCCAGCCTTCGATGATCTCTTCCATTACCCGTTGCGGCCCCTTGGCCTTGCGCGCGCTGATGGCATCGCTGACGTCGACAACCCTATCGTTGTTCTTGATAACCCCGATCCGATCGTCGTCAAATCGTAGAATCTTCACGGTGTGCTCCCTCCAGTGCGAATCTGCGCCTATCTTTGCGATAACCGCAGAGTAATGTCAAATCGCGCCCGATGATTTTAAACCAGAGCAGAGGGCACGATCGAAGGCAACGCGCGGCAGAGAGAATTCCGGAGCAATAATGTTTTCTCCGAGATAAAGCTCGTAGTAGACTTTCGACAGCGTCTTCGTGCCAATGAACCTTGTATTGAGGAAATACTCTCCGGCTGATGTGGATGATTGCGTGTCGGTCCTTGCCGACGCGTTCGTTTCCAGCCCGTTGCACTTGTCCGCATTCGGCAATGGTCGTATCGACCAGAATCGGCGTTTCTTTCGACTCGCCCTGCGCAACATGTTTTTCGGTCAAGCCTTCGTCGCGTTACACGACGGGGCGCTCTGCGGCTATATTCATTTCCGCGCCTGGCCTTACTGTCTGCCGGCGCCGGAGGAGATTCCTAATGCGGCCGCAACACTGTTGAAATCCATGGGCGAGGCGGTGCCGAAATTCATTCAATGGTTTGCTCGATGGTGCCACCTTGATCCACAGGAGCCGCACGTTCATCTCGGGCCCATCGGTGTAGCTCCGGGAAAACAGCAACAGGGAATCGGCACCGCGTTGATGGATCTTTATATCGCGGAACTCGAGCAGGAAAGATCGATCGGTTATCTTGAAACCGATCGAGTTGAAAATGTCTCGTTCTACAAAAAATTCGGCTTCGTGGTTAAGCATGAGGAAGTGGTCATCGGTACGACCACCTGGTACATGTCGAGACCTCTAAAATAGCGATGATGACGGCGTGAGAATTCGCTGCGGAAAACAATGAGTGCTTCTGAAAATTCCTGCCGGGTTTGCTAGCGAGGCCCCAATTCTGCGCATTTGTGTTGCACTGCATGTCGGGCTTCGTCCAGGTCTGCACTATCCGCGTCTGCGTCCTTCACCCTATCGGTAGTGTTATTGACAATCTCGAAACTCACAAGTTGGCTCGCTAATTGCTCTCTCCTGCACGCTCAGTGTTCTAAATACTATGGAAGTCATCATTGGGCTAGCGCGATCCGACTACGAAAAACTCTTGCACGACATCTCCCCTCAGCATTCCGCCTATAGTGTTCTCCGCCGTTCTCCGGAGCTTGACCGATGGGCCGATGAAAGGCCCTTCTCAATGTGTGTTGTCATTGAGTGCAGTCAAGAGGAAGCGTTGGACCTCTATCAAGCCGCGAAGCAGCACTGCCCGCATGTCCTACGCGACATAGAGTACGGCCTTAACTCGGTCACGGTACGCCATTCATAGAAAGAGAATCACGATGAAATCAATCCTTTTTTCGGCTGCCATCATCATGGCTATAGCGCGCTTATGCAGAGATCGAGACCAGGAACCCATAGGTGTACGAGCTGAGAGCTTGCCAATTTATATTCCCCAGCAGAGGGTTGAAAACCTGAACAAGGATCCGCGCCGTCCTTATGATCTATTCAATTTCTACTATCCCCCCGGACAAACAAGCGTCCGATTTCACTAAAGCCTTCCGTCAGTTCAGAGACTTCAAACTCAGCATCTGTTATTTGCTTTCTGCTGCGGCAGTTCGGTTGATTCAGGAAGCCTGATACTTTCCGTGTGAAGCTTCCGACAGGCGTGAATCTCAGGAGAGGTTTTGTAGCGAGACGGCTGATGCAATCGTCGGCCATCGCGCGGCACTGAACTAGACTTGTCCTGCTTGCGTGTAAGCCTCAGGCCGGTGCCAGAAATTCCAGACTTTCAGGCTCTACGTTTATATCGATTACCGTTAACGAGGGCGGATAATTTTTGTCGCTTTCGGGCCATGCTTGATCGTCAATGTGAATCGGGGTCCCTTCCCATTCGATATGTATTTGCTTTCCTCTTCGAACGGGCAAGCCGGTCGGCGCCGAGCTGCCTACCTTGCACTCCTCGAGACAGCGATCAAGTGTATCATGCGCGCCTCGGGTCAGACACACCACATCGAACAAGCCATCGCCGGAATCGGCATTAGGCGCTAAAAACAAATTCGGACCGATGGATTTTATGTTCATCACCTCGAACAGAATGTATTCGCCCGAGAGATCGCGGCCGTCGACTGTAACGTGGAGTTCTATCTCTGGACATGTCAGCAGCCGGGCTTGCAACATTTCCAGAACTGAGGTGATTTTTTCCTCAGGTTCTGTCAAATGGGCCAAGTCAACATTGCCTCTGGCGTCGAGCCGGGTCATCATGTCGGTGAACAAGCCGATGCCGAGGCCCTCGACAAAATGCGCCGAACCCCATGGACCATTGGCCACGCCGGCATCGAACTTCTTATGCGTCGCGGCGCTCCATCCCTCGATCAATTGCGTCAGTGAAACGTCCATGAGGTTGAGTGTCTTGGCGATGTTGTTGGCTGTTCCCAGCGGTAAAACCGCGATCGGCGTTCCTCTGCCGATCATGAGCTTGGCAACTGTGCCAACGATGCCGTCGCCACCGGCTACCGCGATGAGATCTGTCGGTCGGTCCAACGCGCTTTTCCAATTGCTGTCCTTAGAGGATTGATAAACGAGCTGGTGACCGGCGCGGCGAATCAATTCGACCGGATCTTCGCCGCACGTTTGATCGTCGCTGCCGGCATCAGGGTTATGAATTAGTGTAACTTTCATGAATTTCCTTATCTTGCTGAAGCCCGCAAATGTGAAATACTCATATTAACACTGCTGCGATAGTTTGTCAGTTGCGGCTCAGAAGGAGGCTTGCTTTCATGCGTATCCTGGTTGCCAATGATGACGGCATTTACAGCCCGGGAATTGCCGCTTTGGCCGAAGTGGCAACCAAGTTTGGCGAAGTGCGTGTGGTGGCGCCGGACGTGGAACGTTCTTCTGCCGGACATTCAATCACCGCCATGCGGCCGCTTTCGTACAGGCGCACTCCGATCGGCAATTTCGAAGCTTATCGGGTCGACGGCACACCGGCCGATTGCGTGGCGTTGGGAATCTTCAATTGGGAAAAAGTCGACGTGGTACTTTCGGGGATAAATCTCGGCAGCAATTTGGGCAATTCCACATGGCATTCGGGGACTTTGGCTGCCGCCAAGCAGGCAACGCTGCTAGGTTTACGGGGCATCGCGTTGAGTTCGACCGTCACCATCGATGAGCCGAACTTCGATCTCTTGAAGCCTTCCTTGCAGGAGGTCTTGGAGCTTCTTTTGAACGACAACAAGGATTTGTGTTTGGTCAATGTGAATTTTCCTGATGAAAAGCCTAAAGGGCTTCGATGGACCCGCCAGTCGGTGCGCCACTACGATGGTAAGATCGCCACCGGGGAAGACCCGTTTGGACGCAAGCATTTCTGGTTCAATGTCGTTCCGGTGGAAGAAACCGAAGAGGGGACCGATCGCTGGGCCGTCGAGCAAGGCTACGTCTCTCTAACGCCCTTGCGGCTCGACCTGACCAACGAAAAGGAATTGACGGCGGCCTTGGCGCGTTATCCGCTGGGGTGATCTTCACTGGGCGCAAGCCGTTGCCCTCCGTAGACTGCGCCGCCTTGCGCCGCCTGTGAGTTGCAAATAGTAGTGGAAGCGGCCATCAGAATCATAAGGAGGCAGCATGCCTGATCAACAGCTTAATGGAAGTTGTCTTTGCAAAGCAGTGCGCTATCGGGTGACACCGCCATTCATGAGATTTTCTCACTGTTATTGTTCACGCTGCAGGAAAGCGACCGGAGGCGTGAGAGCCACCAACATTGCCGTGCCGATCGATCAATTTCGTTGGACTCAGGGAGAGGAGCTGATCGCGCGTTACGACCTGCCTGAGGCAAAGAGTTTCGCCCGGCAAATATGTACCCGTTGCAATTGTCCGGTGCCTCATGCGTCACGCGATCGCCAGCGGGTCATCATCCCAGCCGGTACTTTGGATGAGGAACCCATGACCAAACCGACAGCTCATGGGCATTGGTCGAGCCGTGTGAGCTGGGTCGAGATCGACGAATCCGATTTGCCCTGTTCGGATTGAATGCGCATATGGTTTGGGCAGCCTGTTCAATCGGCCTGCCTCGTATTGCCAGAGCGAGTTGACAGTATCCACGGCCGACCTTAAATTTTTTCGCTGGACACGAATCTAGAGGATTTTTTTATGGAACTTACGATATGGCGCCCGTTTGCGGGGTTAGGGAGTTTTAACTTTCAATTCAACCAGCTATTTGATCAGACTTTGGGTCGAGCGCGGAGCAGCGCGAGTTCGGCTGGAACGGTTTGGTACCCCGCGGTGGACGTTTTGGAAAGTAAGGATTCGTACCTGTTGCGCGCCGAGCTTCCCGGAATGAACAAGGAATATTTCAATTTAGAGGTGAAAACGGAATGTTGACGGTCCAGTGGCGAGCGCAAGCTCGAAGAGCCGGTCAGCGGCGTCCGATACCGCAGCGTTGAGCGAGTTGCCGGGAAGTTCTCACGATCTTTCTATCTGCCTCAAACAGTTCAGCAGGATGGAATCCAGGCGACTTATCGCGACGGCATCTTGGAAATTTACGTGCCTAAAATGGAGCATGCCAAAGCGCGGCAGATCACAGTGAGCTGATCCCACTAAGCAAATGACAGACGCGGTTTGCATCTTCGTTCGGTCGCTCATGCGTTGCTGATGTAACGGCACTGGATCGCAAGCGCCGGCATGATGACCATGAATGGAAACTGCTGCTAAAAGCTGTGACGAAGACTGTAGGGAGCATAATCGCGTTTTTGGCGTTTGGCGTTCTGCTTGTCGTCGGTTCGTCTATCAAACATCCGATCGTAGTCTTGCAATTGACCTTGGCCGAATCGCCGGCGAGCTTGCCGGTTCCGGTGGACGGCGTTCGGTCATCGGCACTCCGTAATAGTTGGCGTGCTCCGAGAGATGGCGGTCGTCATCATCAAGGCATTGATATTTTTGCCAGGCCGGGAACGCCGGTTCGGTCGACGACAGAGGGTATAGTCATCAGACTGGGACAAAACCGGTTAGGCGGTAATGTAATCTGGGTAATGGGGCCTGGGAGGCAAACGCACTACTATGCGCATTTGAGAGATTTTGGTGCGTTCGAAACTGGTGACCGGGTGATGGCCGGTGATATCATCGGCTACGTCGGTAATACCGGCAACGCCAGAGGAACGCCGCATCATCTGCACTATGGCGTGTACGAGCTCGGCGGAACCGCGATCAATCCGTACCCCCTGCTTACAAGAACGGCCAATCAGGAGCGAGCTTAGCGGCCGCAACTAACATTCCTTTTTTGTCCGGCTTGCCAATGTAAAGACCGAAACTCGCACTAACAAGCCGCCGAGCCAGCCTCGACTTATGTCATGCGATTGTTAACTCTTCGATATCATGTGATAAAGCACTATGCCCTTTTCTAAACTTGGACTTTCACCCAAGGTTGTCGACGGCGTACGCGCTGCCGGCTACACCGATCCCACTCCCATTCAACTGCGTGCGATACCGATCCTGATGGACGGGCGTGACCTCATCGGCTCGGCTCAAACCGGCACAGGAAAAACCGCGGCCTTTGCGCTGCCGATAATTTCGCGGTTAGGACAACGCGGTGCCCTGCGCGCGCTCATCTTAGAGCCGACTCGCGAACTGGCTGCGCAGGTGGAAACCGCGATTCGCGATTACGGCCGGTTTACCAACCTCCGAACCATAGTTTTGTACGGCGGCACGGGTTACGGCAAACAGGACCAAGCACTGCGTCGCGGCGCCGACATCGTCGTGGCAACGCCAGGCCGTTTGCTTGACCAGATTGGCCGCGGCATGCTGCGACTCGACAAAATTGAAATACTCGTTCTGGATGAAGCCGATAGAATGTTGGACATGGGATTTATGCCCGACGTCCGCAAGATAGTGGAAAAATGCTCCCGTAATCGTCAGACTATGTTGTTCTCGGCGACGGTTCCGCCGGAAATCGACCAGCTTTGCAAATGGGCATTGAATAAACCCGAAAAGATCGAAATCGGCCAGCGGCGCTCTCCCGCGGAAACCGTCACCCACGCCCTCTACCCGGTGGATAGCGAACAAAAGCAGGAACTTTTGGAAGAACTGCTCCGGCGCACCGATTACGATCAGGTGCTGATATTTTGCCGGACCAAAAACGGCGCCGACCGGGTCGTGCGCAAGCTCCATCAGCAGGGACATGCGGTCGCGGTTCTCCATTCGCGCCGAACTCAACGCGAGCGCGAGCACGCGTTGGATGGCTTCCGCAACGGCCGTTATGAGGTGATGGTCGCCACCGATATCGCCGCGCGCGGTATCGACGTGGCTCAAATCAGCCATGTTATCAACTTCGATGTGCCGCATCATCCGGAAGATTACGTGCATCGGATCGGTCGCACCGGACGCGCGCAGAGTGTCGGCGATGCTTTTACGATCATGACCGGGGAAGACGTCCAGGAGATTGCCGCCATCGAACGCTTCATTGGCCAGAAGATCCCACGGGTCAAGCTGGAGAATTTTAACTACTCCTATACACGACTTCTCGATCCCAATCCGAAGCCCATTTTCGGCCGCGGCCGCGGTGCCGGCGCGCCGGGTAAGCGTTCGTTCGGCTACGGCAGACGAAGATAAAACACGCAGCGCCAGGCGCGTCCTGAGTCTGCGTCCTATCAGTTGAGTAGACTGCCTACAGTTTCGCGTTCAATCAGGGATCAAGTTTGACTTTGACTTAGACTAGCGCAAAATCTTACGAGCGAATGCTGTAGATGTGGTTCTTAGTTCCGCCGGGTGTCCGAAAACACTCGTAGGTGCCCGGGTCATGACGTTCATCACAGCAGCGGATGATAGGATAGTGACCGTGGAGATGACAATGAGCAATGCAATAGATTTTGAACGGCTGGTTCAGGCCGCCGGCGACGCCATCATCGCCGCCGATCCGGAAGGGAGGATCCTCTCGTGGAACCCCGCAGCGGAGCGGATCTTTGGTTTTGCAGCGCAGGAAGCGTTGGGACAAAGCCTTGATCTGATTATTCCGGAGCGGTTCCGCGCGCGTCATTGGGACGGCTACAAGCAAGTGATGCGCACCGGGCAAACCAAATACGGCGCGGAAGTCTTGCGCGTGCCGGCTCGGCACAAAGATGGCCGGCCTTTATCGATTGCATTTACTGTAGCGCTTTTAGCGCGCGCAGACGGACAGACCGAGGTGATCGCTGCTATCGTTAGAGACGATACATCCCGTTGGAACGAAGAGCGCACCATGCGTGAGCGACTGCGCAAGCTTGAGGAGCAGCAATCTAAGTAAATTCTGCCGCTACTTTGGATCATAGCTTTGCTGCGCGCATGCTCGGCCTTTTAGAGTATAGCTAGCGTCTATGAACGTTGTCTGGGAAGAATTAGCAGCCGGATTTCCGGAGGCGGAAGCAATGGCCCGGATAACCGTCCGGCTAATCGTTGCAATGATTTTTGGCGCGGTGATCGGCATTCAACGCGAGCGGGCTGGAAAACCGGCGGGGCTCAGGACCCATATGCTGGTCGCTTTAGGCGCGGCGGTTTTTGTTATCGCGAGCGGCGAGTTTGGCATGAACGCCGACAGCATTTCACGTGTCATACAGGGTCTGGTGACCGGAATCGGCTTTCTCGGCGCCGGCGCGATCCTGAAGCTCTATGATAAGCGAGCCGTCGAGGGACTAACCACGGCCGCGGGCATTTGGATGACCGCGGCATTGGGCGTCGCGGTCGGCCTGGGCCGGTTTGGCCTGGCGCTGGTGGCAACCCTTCTGGCCTGGATGACGCTCTCGGTGGTGCGCCAAATGGAACACATCCTAAACAGAGGAGCTCGGAAGTCTGAGGAGGACACTATTTCGTCCGAAGACTAAGAGCCGCATTCAAGATCTTACCCGCTCAGCCGACGTGGCACGGACAATCCTTGATCCGATTCACCGTATTTTGAGAAAATCGGATCTATGAATCACGATTCTGCTGCTGATCAAAGATGAACTCAGGTCTGGTCGTTGTCTCAAGCAATGGACATTATCGATGGATTGGCTAGATGCTCTTCAGTGGCCGGCGATGGTCGTGACGGTTATCGCTGCCTGGCTCATTGGCTCGCAGCGAAAGATTCGCAGGATGATCGGGTTTTGGTGCTTCTTGTTGAGCAATGCGCTTTGGATTGTCTGGGGCTGGTACGCTCGAGCTTGGGCGATGGTGATACTGCAGATGATCCTTGCCGGCATGAATATCAGAGGTGCCAACAAGAATGAAACCGATAATCCGGCGGAGAAATAATCCAGTTTTTTGTCGATTCTTACTTCCGATGCAACAACAATAGTTGGCAACGTGTATTCCCGGGCACTGACGTGTCTTGCGGCTTGAGGGAGGGTTTCGTGAGGAAACTCCATAGCTATCTGCTACCGGTTCTCTGGCTGCTTCTAGCAAATGCAGTCCCGCGAGCGAACGCTCAGCCGGGGCTTGAGAGGCTCAGAGTGACCTATAGCGCCATTGGCGGCTCGCAGGCATCGGTTTGGATTCCTTACGAAGCAGGAATTTTTCGCAAGCATGGCTTGGATGTAGAACTGCTGTACGTCGGCGGCGGTGGTCGCGCGGCGCAGGTCGTGCAATCGGGAGAAATTCCCATCGGTATCTTCACCGGCGGCGCGGTTATCAACTCGCATCTTGCCGGCGGCGATCTGGTAGTAATTGGCAGTTCGATGAATGTCATGACTTTTTCCGTAATGACACGGCCGGAGATTCGTCGCGCGGAAGATTTGAAGGGAAAGAAAATCGGCATTTCACGTTTCGGTTCGGCCACCGACTTCGGCTTGCGCTATGTCGAAGATCAATGGCCGGTCAAGCGGCAGCGGGATTTTGCCGTGCTGCAGCTCGGTGGCATGCCGGATCTTTTGAACGCGCTCAGGGCCGGCGCGCTCGATGCTGCAGTGGTTAATGCGGAGCTGGCGATTGTCGCGCGTAAGGAGGGCTTCAGGGAGCTGGCCGACATCGCCAAGATGGGACTTAATTTTCCGACCTCTTCGATTGTCACCACCCGTTCTTTTATCAAACGTCAGGAAAATACGGTACGCAAGTTTATCCGTGGCTTTGTTGAAGGGGTGCACCATGGCAAGACCCAGCGCGCTTTCAGTATTCAGGTGATGCAAAAGTATCTCCGGAGCAGCGATGCGGCGATCTTTAATGACCTCTACGATCTGTATATTCTGCAAAACATTCCGAGGATCCCGCGTCCTTCGGCGGAGGCACTCAAAACCGTGATGCAGCAAATGGCGGAAACCGATCCGCGGGTCGCGAAACTGACACCCGAGCAGTTCATCGACAACCGTTTTTTTCAGGAGTTGGATAAGGAAGGATTCATTAACCGGCTGTGGAAGTAAGCTCCGGTTGCCGGGAATATCGGCGGAAGCGGTCCGGCAAATAAGCGCGTACATACGAGCATGATCCACCCGATTAAAAGAATCTGCGTATTCACGGGTTCCAGGCACGGAAGCAATCCGCAATATGCAGAGGCGGCGCGACAACTGGGCCGTGAGTTAGTTGGGCGCAATTATAGCCTGGTTTACGGTGGCGGTAATGTGGGGCTGATGAAGGTCATTGCCGAGGCTGTCCTGGACCTAGGCGGCCATGTCACCGGTGTAATCCCCGACTCGTTGGTCAATAAAGAGGTCGCGCACCGCGGTCTCTCCGAATTGCGCATTGTACAATCGATGCACGAACGCAAAGCCATGATGGCCGAGTTGTCAGACGGCTTCATCGCGATGCCCGGCGGCATTGGCACGATGGAGGAGTTCTTCGAAGTGCTTAGCTGGGCTCAGCTAGGCATTCACCGCAAGCCTTGCGGCCTTTTGAACACCGGCGGCTACTACGATCGTCTCATCGAGTTTCTCGATCATGCGGTGGAGCATGGTTTCCTCAAGCCGAAGCATCGCTCATTACTGATCCTGGCGAACGAACCGACGGATCTTCTGGGCCAATTCGAAGCATTCATCAGAACCCGCGGCGGCGACCAATACTTCGATCCAAGCAAAACCTAAGGCCACAACGAGGCGTGGCTTCGGGATTGCCCGACCGGCGACTCTTTCACGAAACAATCTAGTGCTTGGAGAAGGTGAACCTGGTTCGCAAGCTCACAAGCATCGCGAAAAAAGTATCGAGCCCGCGTCTTGCCTTAGATCCACATTAATCGATCAACTCGAGCAGCCGCTCACTCTCACTTCGCGTCATGGAAAATGATCCCCAGGGTGTATCGCTGCCCGGAATGAATCGTGCTGACGCCGTGACGAAGGTTGGCCCGGTAGTAGCCGCGCGCCCCTTTAACAGGTCGATGATGAACTGCAAAGATTACCGCGTCGCCCTGCTCGGGAGAGAGCACTTCCACCCGAGATTGCCGGCGCGGCTGCTGTTCGGCAAGCACGAATTCACCGCCGGTGAAGTCGGAGCCGCGTTGACTCAAGAAAAAGGTGAGTTGAAAGGGAAACACGCTGTCACCGTAAAGATCCTGGTGCAGGCAGTTGAAATCACCGGCGCCATATTTCAGCAGCAATGGCGTTGGACGGCTTTGGCCGGCCCGATGACACTGGTCAAGAAAGTCCGCGAGCGTTTCAGGATAAAGAGGCAATTTACTTCCAAGCCGGCCGCCCCATCGATTGGCAAGCGCGGCGAGATGCGGATAAATGGAAGACCTGAGTTGTTGAACAATAGACGGTAGCGGATAGTTGAAATATTTATATTCGCCCTGGCCGAAAGAATAACGGGCCATCTCGATTCGCGAGCGGAACCGATGATCATCGGTGTAGTAGCGAACGATCTCTTGACAGTTTTTCTGCGTGAGCACGCCGGGGAGCACCGCAAAGCCACGTTCGTCGAGGACAGGGCATGCCCGCTCCCAGTCGATTTTCCTTTCTCCAGTTGCCGCTGGGGCGCTCATGAATGTTCTTCCTAGAAGCGCGCGGAAAAGCTCCGGCATCCTTCGTGAGCCAAGAGCTTCGCCTTGACTTCAACCCCGCCGGCAAAGCCGGTCAGTGCTCCATTCGCGCCGATGACGCGATGACACGGCACGATGATCGACAACGGATTCTTGCCATTGGCGGCGCCAACTGCGCGGACGGCCTTCGCTGAGCCGATGCTCTTGGCTAAATCCAGATAGCTCCTGGTTTGACCGAAGGGAATTTCTCGCAACGCCCGCCAGACCTTCTTCTGGAATTCGGTCCCAGCGGGCTCAAGCGGAAGATGGAACTCGTTTCTTGTGCCGGCGAAATACTCTTGTAGCTGCCGTTCAGCCTCTACCAGGATCGGTTGTTGCGGATTGTATTTGAGCATCGCGAGCTTGATCCGGTTGGGTCGTTCCCGCTCCCACAGTATTGCGACGAGAGCATTGGCATTTGCCACCAGCTTGAGTTTGCCCACCGGTGATTCCAATTCTTTATAGGACAGCATCATGCTTGTTTCTTTCCCTTCCTGGAGAGCGTTTGGGCAAATTCCTTCCACAGGTAAACCGCCGCATACGATCCCCAAGGCTTGATTCGTTCTAAATCCAAATCCGAATGAAGATCGAGAACTCGTTTGAGAATTAAATCCGTGTTGGGAAACGCGTCGGTATCACCGTTTCGAAGTCTGATATATTCAGCCGACCACGGGCCGAGCCCTCTGGTTTCGAGAAGCGCCTCGCGAAACGCGGCGGGATCCTGATCTTCGGCGAAAGAAATTGCCCGGCTCAGCACGCGCCGGCTGAAATCTCGGATGGCCTCTCGCCTAGCGCTGGTCGTTCCGATCGCGCTTAGATCCGAGCTAGCCAGGACTCCGGCGCCGGGAAATAAGTATGCTCTTTTTGATGTCGAGGGATCGACTACCTCCTCGCCATAGTTGCTTACCAGTTGAGCGATCAGACGTTCTCTGTGCCCGGCAGAAACGAGTTGCCCCAAGATCGTACATATTGCGGTTTCGAAGCAGTCCCAGCCGCGAGCCACTCTGAGACCGGGAAAGCGGCGGCATAGGGCCGCCAGCACCGGAATGCGCTCGAAGCTCTTCGCAATCAGCACAGGATCGCAATCCAAGTCGAACATTTTTCGAATCCGGCGCGCCGTTTCGGATATTGTTTTGGGATCTTCAGACAGCGATCCAAACTTTCAGCTGCGATTTGGCGAGAAGCGGTCGAACTTCGACGAAGCCGAGTTTATTTTTTACGCGAAACACGCGCGCGAAGGAATCGGCCGTGACCCGTTCGACTCCCGGGATGGAATGTGACTGAAAGTACTGGATGATCGCCTGCCAATCGTAGGGCGTTTTGAAAGGCAAGTTCATCTTGACGCTGTTGCTCAAACGACCCGGCGTTTCTATGGATTGCGCTCTCATCCGAAGTTCGTTAGTGCCCCTGCAAAATTATTCATCAAACTGCTAGTCGGGCCGGCAAATCTTGCATGGGCGTAACCCCGCCTGCCGGGCAGCTTTTTGATCGGCGAAGAAAAGCATTCGTCCACGACTCACCCGCGCCACAGCGCGGCAGCCGGCTCGACAGAAAATCTGGGTTATCCTGTGTCCCCAAACCACGTTGTCGGGAACTTTTAGAGCGCCATCACCGAGCGCAAAACCTTCGCTGCGCAGCAACTGGCGTTTACGCCCAAGGCCGCCACCGTATCCACCGATTCGTCCGTCTGATGCAATCACCCGATGGCATGGAACGTAAATCGGCACGGGATTGTTGTGCAGCGCATTGCCGACCGCCCGAGCGCTACTTGCGGAACCGATGGCAGCCCCCAATCCTTGATAGCTGATCAGCGCTCCGCGCGGGACCGCTTCGAGCTTGTCCAGGACCTTCTTTTGGAACGGATTGCCGACAAGAGTCAAATCAACATGATGGCGCAGCGCATTAGCCGCACCAGTGAGATAGCGGTCAACCTCCTCGCCGACTGCCGTGACAACCCGCCGATCCTCAACCGGATCGAACTGCAATCGCAGCTTTGAAAGGGCCGCCGCGACATCGCTACTTTGCTCGATGTAATGATTAAGCACAATGCCGCTGGCACTCAGGGCTACCAGCAGATCGCCCAATTTTGATTTCACAACACCGACCGCCGCTTGTGGTCTGCGAACCCGTTCTAGCGCCTTGTCGAGCTTAGCAGAAGAGCGAAGCAACAATCCTTGGATGACTTCTTCCGGGCTGTCGATCGTGGCTGATCCAATGAGAGTTTCCATTTTCATAACTTTCACCATCTTTTCTTGAGCTTTCCGATAGCCTGGGAAACATTTGCCCGCGCGCTTTCTTCCGAACAGTCAATGGCATTGGCTATTTCCGCATAATTAAGGCCGGCGAAGTAGCGCAAATGCAGCGCCTGTTGCTGTTTCGCCGGCAGATCAGCGATTAGCTCGCGCAGATGAACCGCGGCGTAGCCTTCGGTTTCATGATCTACTCGATGATCCTTTGCGATCAAATCCGCTGCGGGTACTGCCTTCTCATCCGCTATGAGCACCCGGGCGCGGCGCGCGGAATCACGTACGCGGTTGCGCCACAGGTTGCTCGCAATCGTGTACAACCACGGACGCACGCTGTCCTCGACCTCGAGTCTGGGATAGGCGCGGTAGGCGCGCAACCAGGTTTCCTGGAACAGGTCTGCGGCATCTTCGGGATTGCTCGACAGGCGCAGCAGGTAGCGCATGATTTCGCGCTGATGGCGCTGCATGATTTCTTCAAAAGACAGCGGTAAGGGTAGCTTAGGCTGCGCCATATCTCTTAAAACACCACAGAAGAACGAATGTGAAAAGTCCTGGCGGCGTTTTATCAGGTATTGCCAGGTCTCCGCCGGTTCTATCGACGAGATTAGGAATGATCAGGAATGAGCTTGTTCAAGCGGACTCACGGCCGGCAGGCAGGTGGGTTCGGAGGCAGTTACTTTTTTAAACATGCTGATCTCTTCAGATGCCAGCACCAGCGGCTGAAATGCGCAAAATAATATTCAGACGAGATCAGGCTACATGAGCCGGAACGAAAGCTTCTGGATGTGAGAAGGCGAAAGTTTAGATGAAGCGAGAACGAGGCAATTTGTTGAACTTGGTTCGAGCAGCAGAGTTTCCCGCATATTTCTCCCTCGGATCATTTTACCAGAATTGAAAAGGCAGGACGTCATGAGGCTACAAATTGAACCATTTTACGACCCGCTCCGCATCCATCATGCCGCCGATCAAATAGATCATTGACGCGAATGGAAGCGTGAGCACCGCCCAAAGACCCGTTAACAGCGCATAATCTCCATTAACGTCAGTCATGATGCTCAGCGCGTCGAGGAATTTAACGGCGACGAACGGCCCGCTAGAAAGCACAATGAAAACTACTCCGAAGATGAGCCCGTAAGGTCTGTAGCAATGAGCCGAGTCATCGACGGCAGATTTTCTCTGGTTGGTGCGCTCTTGAATATGCGCGCATCGCTTTCGAATTTCGGCTTCGAGTCGATTTTCTCCATGGCGCTCGCGATCGGCATCAGACCAGTAACGTAATTTAAATAATTCTCGCAGCGAGTAGGCGGAATAATCTGCCTCACCGCGGACGGCGTTTGTTTGCTCCGAGTGTTGACTAAGGTTCCATGTGATTTCCATGGCGGGTGCGGATCAGCAAGGAACATACCAAAGAGTTCCATAGTCTCTCTTGCTAATGCAACGGTAAACTAGCAGCCTGTAAAAGAAAATTTCTAATGCAATGAACAAAAAACTTCCCCGACATTAACTCAAGCGAGCAAAAAGGAACGAGCCGGAAAATCCCTGGTCGATTCTTGACTATCCGTTTGAGTTGGTTGCACGAGCAGTTCCCACTGGCTTGGCTCTTATTCAATCTTTTTAGGTGATCAAGCTCTTTGACTCGCATTGTCTTTTCTTCTGCCTAAGCGCCTCTATCAAGTAAGTCATTTACTGCCACCATATCTTCAGGGTTTTAAGCTGGGAAATACTGGTTCGGTCACTTAAGATCCAACCTCCTTTACCGGCCGTGTCCGTGCTAAAGTAGAGGATGATCAATTCGCGCGGTTATTCTGCACGGTACAACCGGACATTCATTCCTAACCGTGATCTCTCGTGAAGGTTGCAGTCGTATACGTTATCATCGGCGCGCTTCTGGTCGTGATGGCGGTCTCGATGTCGCTGCTCAAGCGCCTGCCACTGACCACTTCGCTGTTGTATCTAGCCGTCGGTATTTTGCTCGGACCATTTTTTCTAGGGCTGATCCAATTAGATCCTGTCGAGCACTCCTCGCTGTTGGAAGGGCTTACATAGAAGTCGCGGTCATCGTCTCGCTTTTTACCGCGGGCCTGAAGCTCCGGTTGCCTCTCTCAGGGAAGGGGTGGCGATTGCCTGTAAGGCTTGCGCTTGTTTCCATGACCGTAACCGTTGGATTGGTGGCGCTAATCGGTGTCGTAGGGCTCAATCTTCCGCTTGGCGCCGCTGTGCTGCTCGGTGCCATCCTTGCTCCAACGGACCCCGTTCTTGCTTCCGACGTGCAGACCGAACATCCGTGGGACGTCGATAGTTTGAGGTTTAGCCTGACGGGAGAAGCCGGATTGAACGACGGAACCGCCTTTCCCTTCGTGATGCTAGGGTTGGGACTGCTCGGGTTGCACGAGCTCGGAGATTTCGGATGGCGGTGGTTGGCAATCGACGTTCTGTGGGCAATTGTCGGCGGCCTAGGTATCGGCAGTCTACTGGGAAACCTGGTAGGAAGGTTTGTTCTTTATCTCCGCCGCGAACACAAGGAGGCAATTGGTACCGACGATTTTCTAGCGCTGGGCCTGATCGCCCTTTCCTACGGCTCAGCATTGCTGATCGGCGCGTATGGATTTCTTGCCGTGTTCGCCGCCGGGCTCGCGTTGCGGCGCATTGAGCGTTATCACGCAGAAGGTTCCCCCGAGGAAATCAAAAGTATGTCTGTGAGCGGAGAAGCCGAGGAGTTCGCGACCGATCCTCAAAGAGCCCCCGCGTACATGGCTCAGGCAGTGCTCGGGTTCAACGAACAGTTGGAGCGTATCGGTGAGGTCGCCGTCGTTGTTCTGGTCGGGGGGATGCTTTCGGCGCGCTTTCTTTCTTTCAATGCCCTGTGGTTCGTTTTAGTGCTGCTGCTTGTAGTTCGTCCCGTTTCCGTCTGGTCTGGGCTGCTTGGCTCATCAACCTCTATGGCTCAACGAAACCTAATCGGCTGGTTCGGCATACGCGGCATCGGATCGATATATTACTTGGCCTACGCCATCAATCATGGTCTAGCGCCGCAGCTGGCGACGACTTTAGTAGGCGTGACCTTAACGGCCGTGGCGGTGTCGGTCTTAGTTCATGGAATTTCAGTCACGCCACTGATGAGGCTCTACGAAAAAAGACGTCCTGACCTCGTTTCGGCAAACATCAGCGATTCCGAGGCAAGCGGCTGACCGTCGTTCACACTGCGTACTAGCCTAGCAGGTGATGAAAAACGCAGATTGCAGGCTGCTCAAAAAGAGTTAGCGCCGAGGCGCGCGAGTAATCGGCGAGCGGGGGCGTACTTAGGGAGTACGTTGTAGCGAGACGATCGACCGCAACGAAGGATATGCGTCTTTTTCAGCAGCCTGCTAGCTTCCTTTTCCGCTGTCGCGGCGATGGCGGCATATGCCGCGGTGGGAAGAGCACGCAAGCTCCGGTGACGAAGAGCGGTAACGCTACTCCATAGCGCAGAAGGTAAGCACCGGACAGCGCGCCGATGAACAGGGCGATTATTGAGAAGATGCTGCGCGCCGGCCGCGGGTTACTGCCCCCGGCGACGGACGATCCGCGGCCAAGCCGGTCAATGTCAGGGTTAGAACCGTAGTCGTGATATCTGCACACCGAGTTGCCGGACCGTAGCATTCCTCAGTCCCATCGATAATGCCGTCAAAACGATCATTGCATACAGTTGATGCGTCGGCGCCGAAGACCGCATATCGAATCGAATCGCGCTCACGGCCGCGGCAAAGATCAAGAGTGCTTCTATAATTCCTGCGCTAAGGATCAACGGGAGCCGACTGCTCGGCCGCCAGGGTGGTGCCGAGCTTTCCGCCGACTGTCGCGCCGATAACAAAGCCGCCAAGGGACGATAAAGCGCGGTGACCGATAGGCCGGAAACTTCGGCTGCGGCGAATGCCAAGAGAACAACGTTGCCCGTCATGTTGGCGACGAACACACGTCCGAGTCCGATATAGCTAACCGCATCGATCAGCCCTGTGTTGAAGGTTAGCACTATCAGCGCCACGAGTAAGGATTGAGTCTGACGTGCTGTAGGAGCAGCCGTCGGCTTCTCCTGCTCGGGATCTCCAGAAGCTGGGGCCTTAACTGCCGGCTCTACGGCCATAGCTGTCTCACACCCAAAGAACCACTCGGCGCATCGCTTGTTCCGGCTTACGATTGGAGCGAATCTGTTTCAACAAGAGCGAACGGGCTTCTCCCAGGTGCGTCGAGGGCTGACGTTCAAGAGACTGCAGCTCGGATGGCGCTCAAACGATTTGCGCCGCAGCATTCGCTTGACAAGCATAGCGGCGATGCCGGCGAAAGCTGCCTTGCGAAACGATCCGCCCAAGAGACCCCCGGCCCGTCCCGCTTGAACTCCACGGTCGGCTCCACCCAATAGCCCTGAAGAAGCCGGCGCTTCAGCCAAAAATGAAAATATTCGGCATTTTCCGGCTCCTCTTCAATAGTTTCTGTCGCACATACGTTCCGCAAGGAAGATGCCATCAGCTCGCCAGTTACGTTCTGGGATCTGAGCAAACCTCCTGTACTTCAAAAGCGACAGTCGCAATCCCAAAAAATTGTGCGCGGGACACATTCGTGGCTTTGCATCAAAGCCTTCTCAGAAGTTGCCGAGTAGGGTCACCGATAGAATTCGATATTTCGCCGTCGGTCGCGGATTTCCACAATAAAGTTTGCAATGGCAGTCTAATTATAGATCTTCATGTATACTAAGACTTCTCGTTGGTTAACAGTGTCGCAATCGAGAATAGCCGTCTGCAGTCAAAACCCCAGCATGGCAGGTTTTGGTCCCGTCGTGAAGTTTCGTAGCGGCTGAATATTCAATCATCATTTCCGAGTTAAATGTATTTACTCTAATCAGAAGATCGTACCTAGAATCGCTAATAGCCGCTCGATCATAAAGTTTGATCAACGCGGCATTGGTCAATATTGAGAGATTTTTCTATGACCCATACTGTTTCAGACACTGCTCAGTTAAAAATCAATCAAGTCATTGCCACGGAGCTCAATGTCGCGGCGCATCAGGTCTCCGCTACAGTCGCGCTGCTCGACGAAGGCGCAACCGTGCCGTTCATTGCGCGCTACCGCAAGGAGGTTACTAGTAATCTTGACGATACGCAGCTACGCGATCTCGAAGAGCGATTGCTGTATTTGCGCGAATTGGAAGAACGGCGGGCGACTATCCTCAGTTCCATTGAAGAGCAGGGCAAACTCAGTGACGCATTGCGCAGCGCCATCGAAGTTGCCGCCACCAAGCAAGCTTTAGAGGACATCTATTTGCCGTATAAGCCGAAACGCCGCACCCGCGCGCAGATTGCGCGCGAGGCGGGCCTGGAGCCGCTCGCCAATGCGTTGTTCACCGATCCAACTCTCGATCCAACTGGAGAAGCTGCGAAATACGTCAATGATAAACCGGCGGCCGAAGGCGGCGTTGCCGATGTCAAAGCAGCGCTTGACGGCGCGCGGGATATTCTTGCCGAGCGTTTTGCCGAAACTGCCGACCTGCTGGTCAAGCTGCGCGCCCGGCTTTGGGAGCAGGGCATTGTTACATCAACGGTGATTGAGGGTAAGGAAGCGGCTGAGGAAGAAAAGTTTCGCGACTATTACGGATATTCCGAAGCGATACGGACGATCCCGTCGCATCGCGCACTGGCAATATTTCGCGGCCGCAGTCTCGACGTGCTCAAGGTCGAGTTGGCGCTAAGTGAACCACTCGAAGCTGCGGTGCCGCATCCCTGTATCACGATGATCGCAGCGCAGTTCGGCATTGAAGATCTCGGCCGCCGCGCCGATAAGTGGCTCGCCGACGTCTGTACTTGGACCTGGAAGGTCAAGGCCCACCCGCATCTTAGCAGCGAATTGCTGATGCAATTGCGCGAAACCGCGGAAGCCGAGGCGATTAAGATCTTCCGCCGTAATCTGCATGAGCTATTGCTGGCGGCGCCTGCAGGCCCCAAGGTTGTGCTCGGCATCGATCCTGGGATCCGCACCGGCTGCAAACTGGCGGTGGTCGATGCCACCGGGAAGCTGCTGTCAACGGCCACTGTCTACCCACAGCAGCCGCGCAATGATTGGCAGGGATCGCTTTCGACCTTGGCGCGCATGGTGGCGCAGCATGAGGTCGAGTTGATTGCCATCGGCAACGGCACGGGCAGTCGTGAGACCGACAAGCTCGCCGCCGACGTCATCAAACTGCTGGCGGCCAAAATGCCGAACCGTAAAGTAAATAAGATCGTCGTCAGCGAAGCGGGCGCGTCGGTTTATTCGGCTTCGGCGTTTGCCGCTGCCGAGTTCCCGCAATTGGACGTGAGCCTGCGTGGCGCAGTGTCCATCGCCAGGCGCTTGCAAGATCCATTGGCCGAACTGGTGAAGATCGATCCTAAGGCCATCGGCGTGGGCCAATATCAGCACGATGTCGACCAGCGCGCGCTGGCACGCTCTCTCGATGCGACGGTCGAGGATTGTGTCAATGCGGTGGGGGTGGATGTCAACACGGCTTCGGTGCCGCTCCTGTCGCGCGTCTCAGGGCTCAATAATGTCGTGGCCAACAACATCGTTGAGTACCGCGATGCTAACGGCCCGTTTCGCAATCGTAAAGTCATTCGCAAGGTGCCAAGGGTCGGCGACAAGACGTTCGAGCAGGCTGCGGGCTTCCTGCGGATCAACGACGGCGATAATCCACTGGATCGTTCCGCGGTGCACCCGGAAGCTTATCCGGTGGTCGAGCGCATTCTGAGCCGCATAGGCAAAAGCATCGGCGAGGTGATGGGCCAGTCGGCGGCGCTGAAGGAGCTTTCGCCGGCGCAGTTTACCGATGAGAAGTTCGGTTTGCCGACAGTACGCGACATAATCAGGGAGCTGGAAAAGCCCGGCCGCGATCCCCGGCCCGAATTCAAAACAGCTACATTCGAGGAAGGCATCGAGTCTATTTCTGACTTGCAGCCCAACATGATTCTCGAAGGAGTTGTCACCAATGTGGCGGCTTTCGGGGCTTTCGTCGATATCGGTGTGCACCAGGACGGCCTCGTCCACATCTCGGCGCTGTCAAATAGTTTCGTCAAAGATCCGTACGAAATCGTCAAGCCCGGTCAGATCGTCAAAGTGAAGGTGATGGAAGTCGATTTGAAGCGCCAGCGCATTTCCCTAACCATGCGGCTCGACAGCGCACCGAGCACTGTCTCGCGTATCGCTGACGTACACGTCGAAGCGAACGCTAATGCAAAAAACGGGGCTCCGGAGCGGCGTCCCCAGCCATTTAGGCGAGCCACGCCAGAAGCGACCGGTGCAATCGGCTTGGCGCTGGAGCGCGCCAAGTTAAAGAAATGACCAGCGGCCTTGATCGTCGGATGAAAACTAGCCGTCCGAATCAGTCTCAGATAAAAACAATCGCAATCCGAAGTTCTCGCCGTAGGTGATAGAGTTATCTTTAGACGCCTTCTTGCTAGTTTTCGTTCCTGGTTGATCTACCCGTTCGCGTTATGAGATCTTCATATCCCAGCCAAGAATTTTCTCATCAGGTTTCATCTCCCACGCTAAATTTTTTGCCGCGCCATAAATATTTGCAAGATGGTAGAGCGGCACGAACGGCACATCCTCCATGAGAATCTTTCCGGCCTGTTGCAGCAAGGCGACACGTTTCTTGTTGTCACCTGCTTTTTGCTCTTCCTCGATGAGTTTGTCGAACTCCGGGTTGCTATAATTGCATCGCTTGGTGGTGCCTGTGCGAAAATACTGGTCGTAAAACGTATCGGCATCAACTAGCGGGCCGCGATTGTTGTAATAAAAGGGTAGCTTACCGCCGTTGACGCCTTCCGATCCCCAGAACAGAGCCCACTCCTGAGAGATCAGCTCCACTCTGAAACCGCCTTTGGTCATCTGGGCCGCGACTGCCTGACATACCTCTCTGTCCTTCGGGTATCGACCAGTGGAATAGTAGAGCTGCACATCGCAGCCCTCAGTATAGCCTGCCTGTGCTAATAGTTGCTTCGCCTTTTTGGGATCGTAAGGATAGCGTTTCAGTGTCGGATCGGAGCCGATGATACTCGATGCGATCGGCCCATTTACCGGATGGCCGATGCCGTCGAAGATATTCTTTACGATCGCTGGGGCATCGACAGAATAATTAACCGCCTGCCGCACCAGCTTGTTGTCAAAAGGCTTATGGGCGACATTCATCATCAGGAAATACATGTGCAGCGCTTCTATGCTATCAACTCTAATCCTCGGATGACGTTGCAATCGCGGCACTTCATGGACCGGCACAGCATTGATGAAGTCGGCCTGGCCTGCCTCCAGCGCCGCGAGGCGCGCCGCATCTTCGGTAACCTTCCGGATGACAATTTCTTTGATCGCTGCTTTGCCGCGCCAATAGTCGTCGTTGCGCGTGAAGACCAAATTACCGCCGCGCTGGAAACTGACGAATTTATACGGGCCGGTGCCGATTGGGTTTTGAAACCATTGATCACCGTACTTGTCCGCAGCTACCTTGCTGCTAATGAATCGGTTGCTCAACCGATCCAAGAAAATTGCCAAAGGTTGCTTGGTCACGAATATAACAGTCTCGTCGTCCGGCGTCTGTATTTCAGTAACCTCCTTGAAGTTTGACGATTGTAAGCTACCGGCTTTTGCATCGCGCATTTTTTCCACTGAAAAGACGACGTCTTTGGACGTCAGTGGCGCGCCATTGTGAAACTTGATCCCTTTTCTAAGCTTGAACTGCCAGCGGTTTCCCTGAAATTCCCACGATTCGGCGAGCACGCCGATCCAGACTTTTTTTGCGTAATCGAATTCAACGAGAGGCTCTATGACATGCTCCCAGTTGCCGTAGATTGGACTGGAACTTTGATTGTAGGGATTGACGTTGTCGGCCACCGTCGAATGATAGATGGTGACCCGGTCTCTCGAAGCCGCGAAGGCATGGCGATGTATGTAGGGCGCCATGATGGCGCCGACGCTTATTGTCGCGCTTTTTTTCAGAAAATCTCTACGGCTGGTTAATGTACTTTTCTTAGACATGCGATCCTCCTCGCTAGTGATTGGCCAACCTATTTGTCACCATAAAGAACCAACGCGTCATTGCCGCAAGTGTAAGGCGGGATATCTCGCGCGAAGGCGCAAAAGCGCCGAGTTGAGCAGTGAAACACAGCGGGGTTTTACAGGTGAGTATTCCAAAACATCCTATCGTAAGCCCGACTAAATCGTCCCGCTGTAAATCCTCGTGATCGAGCTTGCGATGCAGCCGTATTAGACGATCTTCATATCCCAGCCGAGCACCTTCTCATCCGGTCTCATCCGCCAAGCCAGATTCTTCGCCGCGCCGTAGATGGATGCGAGATTGTAGAGCGGTACGAACGGCGCGTCTTCCATAAGAATCTTTCCCGCCTGTTGCAGCAACGCGATCCGTTTCTTAATGTCGGGGATCATTTGCTCTTCATCGATGATCTTGTCGAAAGACGGGTTGCTGTAATTGCACCGCTTGGTGGTGCCTGTGCGAAAATACTGGTCGTAGAAGGTATCCGCATCGGTCAAAGATCCGCGATTGTTATAATAGAAGGGGAGCTTGCCGCCGTTGACTCCTTCCTGTCCCCAAAACAGAGCCCATTCTTGAGAGATGAGCTCGACTCTGAAGCCGCCTTTGACCATCTGAGCCGCCACTGCCTGGCAGACTTCTCTGTCTTTGGCATAGCGGCCGGCGGAATAATAGAGCTGCACGTCACAGCCATCGGTGTATCCGGCTTGCGCTAATAGCGCCTTAGCTTTGTTGGGATCATAGGGATAGCGTTTGAGTTTCGGATCAGAGCCGATGACGTGCGGTCCGACCGGGCCGTCGATCGGATAACCGATGCCGTCAAAGATGTTTTTGACAATAGCCGATGCATCGACGCAGTGATTGACAGCCTGACGCACCAGCTTGTTGTCAAAGGGCTTGTAGGCGACGTTCATCATAAGAAAATACATCTCCAGGCCTTCGATCTTATCGACCCTGATGCGCGGATGACGCTCTAATCTGCCGACTTCATGGACCGGAATGGCGTTAATGAAATCGGCCTGGCCTGATTCCAATGCCGCAAGGCGCGCGGCGTCTTCGGTGACCTTGCGAAAAACAACTTCTTTGATCGCCGCTTTGCCGCCCCAGTAATCGTCGTTGCGGATGAAAACCAGATTACCGCCGCGCTGAAAGCTGACGAATTTATAAGGACCGGTGCCGACCAGATTCTGATACAGCTGGTCGCCGTATTTGTCGCCGGCAACCTTGCTGACGATGAAGCGGTTTCTCAAACGGTCCAAGAAAACTGCCAGAGGCTGCTTGGTTACGAAGACGACGGTCTGATCATCCGGCGTTTGTATTTCAGTGACATCATTGAAGTTCGAGGCTTGCAGGCTGCCGCCCTTTTGATCGCGCATCCTTTCGACCGAGAACACCACGTCTTGGGATGTCAGTGGCGCGCCATTGTGAAATTTGATGCCCTTTTTGAGCTTGAACACCCATTGTTTTCCTTTGAACTCCCAGGACTCGGCAAGGACGCCGACCCAGGTCTTTTTTGTGTAATCCAGTTCCACCAGCGGTTCGATGACGTGCTGCCAGTTGCCATAGATCGAGCCGGAACTTTGATTGTAGGGATTGATCGAATCGGCAACGGTGTTCTGATAGATCGTAATGCGGTCTCTGGAAGCGGCAAAAGCATTGCGAAACAGATAAGGGGTGGTGATGAGGCCTGCGCCAAGCGCGGCTGATCCTTTTAAAAAATTTCGCCGGCTGATTTCGTTATTCCTTTTAGACATGCGATCCTCCTTAATCGTGATCGGCCAAGCAATTCGTCACCACTAATGATAACGGCGGCCGGAATATTTCGTCGCTCCCCGAGCAGAGTTCAACATTCTTGCGATGAGAGCAAGCTCTGCGCAGCGAAAATAAGTTCAGGCAGATGCTTTCACCTCCTTCACGATTGTACTCTAATTTGTTGGGAGAGAACGGCTCGAATGTATTCGCTTGTATCCATCAAGTGCTCGGCGGCGCGCACAGACAAGATTACACGAACAAGATCGATGGAAAAACAGCCAGCAGCCAGCCGGTGGAGTCGCGCGCGATTCGGTCTAGCGAGGGTGCAATCAGAGCAGCGATAAAACCGGATAGTACTGCGAAGCTAAGTTCCATGATTTCTGCTCCTGCGCGCCGCCAGACTGTTGGGACTCTAACCAAAGCATCACGGTGGTCTAGATAACCGCAGGTAAGCCGAATAAAGTTTTGTCCCGACATCAACACAGCAGCGGAGTCACGACGTCACAATTTAATCATTCTTGCGCGAATACTCTGAATTTGCGCTGCCTGTCACTGGCATGATCTCTGCGTCCGATCTGGTGAAGGGCAACGCTATAGAACGACCCATCGCTCGGATGCATAGACCGAGGTTGGATTTAGTCGGGAAAAAGCCGGACAGAAAGGAGGTGAGTTAAAATGGCGGAAGAGAGCTGCGCTCATCCAGATTGTGATTGTGCGCTGGAGAAAGGACAGGGCGTTTCCCGCCACGGAGAAACTTTCTGCAGCGAGCACTGTGCAGATGCCAGCCAATCGGATTCCGGTGATTGTGAATGCGGTCACGCCGATTGTCAGTGACACCCAGGGGATGGTGACCATGGTCGCCATCCCCTAGCCTTTCTTTCTCTATGCTTCCTTGTTGCAACTGTGTTTTGTGGTTGACCGACATCACTCGCCAAGGTGAGTAGTCCCGGGCCGGCGGCGGCTCCCCTGCGCCAAAAAAATTAGCCTCTGGAGCATACCCGGCTAAACGTTTAAATTAAGTCTTGTTCGGCAGTGGTGTGGGATCAATTCGGTGGCAGGAGGAGTAGATAGATGAGTATTCATCCTTTGGCGGGAAAACCCGCGCCCCAGGAAGTTCTGATCAACGTTGGCGAACTCGAGAGGGCATACTACGACCGAACTCCCGACATTGATAATCCATTGCAACGAGTGAGTTTCGGCACGAGCGGTCACCGTGGAAACGCGCTGGATACCTCACTCAATGAGGCGCATATCCTGGCGATGACTCAGGCAATCTGTGATTATCGCGCCACCCAGAAAATAACCGGGCCGCTCTTTATGGGCAAGGACACTCACGCGGTTTCCGGCCCGGCGCAGCGCACCGCCCTCGAGGTTCTCGCGGCCAATAAAGTCGAAACCGTGATCCAGCGCGACGATGGCTTTACGCCGACGCCATCGATCTCCCGAGCAATTCTGAATTACAACGGCAATAAAAAAAATGGTTTTGCCGACGGCATCGTCGTGACACCGTCGCATAACCCGCCGGCGGATGGCGGATTTAAGTACAACCCGCCCAACGGCGGCCCCGCCGATACTGACGTGACCGACTGGATTCAGCAGCGCGCCAACGATCTATTGAAGAAGGGCAATCGGGAAACGAAACGGCTCTCTTATAATGCTGCGCTTCGTGCAGTCAACGTTCATCAAGAAGATTTGCTGACGCCCTATGTCGATGATCTGATCGAAGTTGTCGACATGGAAGCAATCAGCGCAAGTCTCGTAAATATCGGCATTGACCCTCTAGGCGGTGCGGCAGTCTCTTACTGGCAAGCCATTGGCGAGCGATACCGGTTGGACCTGACGGTGGTCAATACGCAAATCGATCCGACTTTTAAGTTCATGACGCTCGATCACGACGGGAAAATCAGGATGGATTGTTCGAGCCCCTACGCGATGGCGAGCTTGGTGAATCTGAAGGATCACTACCAGGTAGCTATGGGCAATGATGCCGACGCCGACCGCCACGGCATCGTCACGCCGGGCATTGGGCTGATGAATCCCAATCACTATCTGGCGGTGGCTGTTGATTATCTCCTAGCCAACCGGTCGAATTGGAGTCCCCGCGCTTCGGTCGGCAAAACTCTGGTGAGCAGTTCACTGATCGACCGAGTAGTGGATTTACGCGGGCGCAAGCTTTTCGAAGCACCGGTCGGTTTCAAATGGTTTTCACAAGGGCTGCTTGACGGCACGATTTGCTTCGGTGGCGAGGAAAGCGCCGGGGCCAGTTTTCTATGCCGCAACGGGTCGGTCTGGACCACCGACAAGGATGGAATTATTCTCTGCCTGCTCGCGGCGGAGATCATCGCGCGGACGGGAAAAGATCCCGCCGAACGCTATGAAGAGATTGTTGGAGATCTCGGCAGACCTTATTACGCGCGCAGCGATATCCCGGCAACCGCGACACAAAAATCGGCGCTTAAAAAGCTCACTCCTGAGACGTTGTCGGCTGAGCAATTGGCGGGCGAAGCGATCATCGCTAAGCTGACGCGAGCGCCAGGCAACAATGCTGAGATCGGCGGGCTTAAAGTCGTTTCACAAAACGGCTGGTTCGCCGTGCGCCCATCGGGAACTGAAGACCTGTGCAAAATTTACGCAGAAAGCATGCGCAGTGAGGAACATCTCAAGCAAATCCAAGACGAAGCCTGGCAGATCCTGCAAGCGGTTTTCACGGCGAGCGCATGACGAGTGACGGTATATCTGGCGGAGAAGGGAGGGAGTCGAACCCTCCGGGAACCTTACGGCCCCCAGACTGGTTTTGAAGACCAGCGGCACCACCGGGCACCTTCCTTCTCCAGAGCAAGCCTGTTGCTTTTAGGTGGGCACCCGTTTCTCTGTAGCAATATCGATAACAATTTGCGAGGAGCCAGTCCATCGCTAACCTCAGTTTAATCCAGTCTGGCGATCTGTCCGGCCGGCAGCTTTCGCGGTTGAAGCTCTCTTCGCGCCGCATTCGTTGAATTTCGGTTCCTCAGACTATACTTCTGCTAGGCAAAGCCCCTTGCCGGAGGCTAACCGCTTGCCTATGAAATCGTACGGACAGAGGTGTTGACAGAGGCGTACCCGAGGTGTATTACCGCCCCGGTTTACATGCTGGATCATCGGCCCGACGGCGAGAACATGAGAGCTATACAGCGGCTGATTGCCGTTAATCCCTTGTTATCTATCTGCCTGTTTTCGTTCTCCGACAGCATAACCCTAAGAATCGCTAGTCCCCTGCATCATTTAACCCCTGCGAGATCTAAACATCCTGACGGACTTCGAGGTGATCCCGTGACGAAAACCTTGTATCGAAAGCTACCCAGGGAGAACGTATGGCACTTTTGCAGAAACTGCGAGCACTGGCCTCAATCGGGCTACGAGCAACGAGACAGCTCGGATCCGCCGTATAGCTTCTGCAATGGCTGTATTCAGAAGCATCGTGACGGCAAATGCGAGTGGTTTCACGAGGAAGGATCGCCGCCAAAAAGGTCCTGATTATCGGTGCAGGGGAGAGACGGCAGGGCTACGATTGTTTGGCGGGTTTCGAAGTATCAACTCACTTGACGTTCTCTCGTGAGTTGTTACGAATATCTTTAGTTAGATAGGCGATGCTAGCTGGTTCGCTGGCCTGTAAAATAAAGGTTAAGGCGCTTCGGTTTGCTAGCGTGGGGTTAGCAGCACGCCAGTCAGTCGAGGTTGTTTTGTAAGAACTCTCCCATGTCGCCTCTCAATCAAGTTCGTACACAACGATCAAGGTTGGCGGATTACTTACGGAGCTGATTAAAGCCGCTCTATTTTTAGCTTGCCGCTCAGGCGTTTTCTTATCAGGCGCGGTTCTGCAGTCAACGGATCGGCAACTTTAGCTAATCGGTTATTTTTCTTCTTACCCCAGCGCAGTTCTGCAACGATCGTATCCGTAAGGGAGAGAAGTGTGTAGAACTGCGGTCCTATAGAGATCGGCTTCTTTTCTTTTTTGCCCATAGCCAATCATAATCCAGCCGGCATCTTAACCGCAATAAATAATTTAACGCGCAGCTTCGGGAGAAGGATGCCATCAACACTGATAAGACGGGCGGATGTCTCGGGACAAACCCGATGGGATTAGCCTGAACTCGCCCCATTCTGTTTCGCTCGTGCGACAGGCGCTAGCGGTCCATTCTCGGATGCGGGACTAGCATGTTTCTCGAGAATTCCCGCGAATCTTATCTTGTTACCAGACGTTCCTGGTCTCCTCGTTGCTCAATGTAAGGATGATCGCAAACGAAATATGATTGGAAGCGAGGGAGCTTAATGATTGAAGTCACTGAATTCGAAACCGGAACTCACTGGCGCCGGAATCGGCTATGGACCGAGGAAAATGGATCGTATTCCGAAGAAAGTGTGTCGGACGTGAGGTCCTTACTGGGGCATGAGACATGGACTACCTTGCGCAGCGATGTTCCCGAGAGTAATCCATCTCCCAATGAGATCGGGGAAGCGCAGCAGATCTCTCCGTATGACGGATTATTGACCGGCATGGATAGATGGGGCTTTTTGTACGGGTTGCCGGAGAAGCCAACCAGCAAAGGCCATGTTATCAACGTGGAAACTCCTTCGGATGATTGGTCCTGGTGTGGCGATCCGGCTTTCATGCCCCGTATACGCCTAAAAAAGCGGATCTCTATTTTAAGCCATTTTGGCGGGTGAAACCTCCTGAGGAGAGTATTTATGTTGCCTGAAGCACAGCTTTGGACGCACGTCATCATTCAAGCGATTCGCGACTCGGAAGCGCCAGCTTTGTCGAAAGCTCCATCGGACAAACGTTACGCTAAACATTGGCTTGCCTCGTCGAACGACGAAGTCGGCAGCTTTATATGGGCTTGTCAGCTCATAAATGTGGACCCTTACTTCATACGCTCAGCCTTGATGAAACCCGAGAATCCGCGTAAGCGCCTAAGAAGGTCAAGTTAGCTGGGTGTTGGTAATTCCGTTGAAGATCAAGTCTCAGGAAGTGATTTAGCAAGGAGCTCCAGTTCGTCGGCAATCAGTTCAAGGGCCAGCACATTCGTCGGATTTGAATAGAGCTTCGGCAAGTCTCGCCGTTGCAGGCCTTTGGGCAGTCTCCTCTGCAGTTCTTCTCTCAACAGGGCGGCGTCTGATGCATAGTTTTGCCGGTAATCGCGTACCGAGGACGCCTGCGCGTCCTCCACCTTTTTGTGCCATTGATCTCGCAGAGATTTTCGTTCGGTTGTTCGCGTCGTCAAATATTCTGCGTCAAAGTCGCTAGTTAGATCGCGATCTTTGTCATTATAGGAATAAACGAGTTTCCTAACGGCCTTGACTACGGTCAATGCTCGACTCTTAAGCTCCTTATTTGAGAGCTTGGAATGCTTGGTACTCTCCGAAGCCAAAGCTGGACTTGTTAGGGCAGTCAGCCCGCCCAAAAGTAGAAGAAAAAAAATGATCTTACGCCTGTTCACAAAATTTAATGGGCCGGCAGCTGCGATGTTCAGTGACGCCATCATGATCGAGAACTTCCGGCGGTTTTTTTCAAGTTACCATGTCGCTTGTGGTAACGGCCGCAGAAACTACAATACTTTGCCTCTATATCATGTCGGCTGTGACTTGCTCTTCCACAGCTTTCGCATTGGATGGCCTCGATGTTGCCGTCTTCATCGAAGTTATAACGGTACCCAGGGGTGCGCGCCTGTTGGCGAGCGGTTGCCCATTCGCTAAAGACGAAAAGCCCAAACGCCGGAAGGGCGCAGACGAAAAAAAACCAGTGAAGGATCAGTCCCAGCGCCAGGAACACCGCTAACGCTAAAGCTGCTCCAGCTCCTATATCAGCGTAGTCTCTCACTTAAGTGCTTCCAACTCACCCAAGCAGTCGGCGCGCACTCAACTTAGCTCTTGGTACCGCCGGCCGACCTTCACCTTTAGTCTAGCGCGTTTTGGCAAATTTTTAATACGGCGACTGTTTGAAAGCCACGTTGGTAGTTCCAAGATCAGTTAAGAAAATGCACAGAGGTCAAGCGGCATTTATTCGATGCGCAGCAAAGATTTCGCCCTATTGCTCAGGGAGCTGTTCGGGTTTGCCCTGATCGATCCAGCATCGAATCGCGTTTAGGATAGCAGTTACCGCAGATGCCTTGATCTTGTAACGGCGCACCGGGTCAAAAAACGGGATGATTTTTGAGCGACCTGCCTCAGTTATGTAAACTGTGGCGTCGCACGCCCAAGATCGGGTCTCGGCATTCCATTTCGGGTGAACGGTTATTCGATGATCCTTGTGATTGATCGGGCGCATCTTCGAATGAGGTAAATCGATCCTAGCGCAAAACCTAACCGAGGAATAGGGGTGGCCGACACGACCCCTACGTTGCTGCATGGCACCCACCGGAACAACGAATTCTAATCACGCAATCCGCAAGATGCCAGATTGTATAGCTTGCTCAAATAGCGAATCGCGAAGAGTTGCGAGAGCGGCAACACCTCACATCTTGTTACGTCACCGGTGCGATCCGGTCAGTGGAACAAATTCCAGCAAAATGGAAAATGCGATCAGCAGAATGATCACCCACTCAAGAATTTCCAACCGGCGAGTGGCCGCTTGATCGGCGATTTTTTCGTAGATGCTTTCGAGCGTTTGCAGCTTACGAATGATGCTCGAGTCCCATTCAGCCAGATGAAATCTCCGATTGACCAGGCGGTAGACGCGCGCCAGATACTGATCTCCGAGAAGCTTGAGCGTGTTGTTGACGCCTTCGAACAACAGCGCATTGTCGACTTGAAGCTCGGCTACACGGCGCAAATCAGCGCTGTAATAGCCGAGAAATCGTGGCAAGCTCCACGACCGCTTCGATAGCGTTTCGTAAGCTTCAAACAACGCGCGGTCGAGTTTCTGATCGAGGTAGCGCATTTCCAATAACTCGACATTGGCAAACTCTAAAACCGTCTGAACGTCGTCGCCTTCGCGATCGACGAGCAGCGCGGCGTTCCAGTCGATGATGGTTAAATCGTCGGCGCCATAAGAAGTCCGGGCGCTCAGCGCGTCCTCAACTTCCTGGAAGGAAAGACTCTGCCGTTCGGCGCGCAGGATTCTTGCAATGTCGCGCGCATGGCTCGCGCAAAAAGCCTCTGGACTCGCGGGCGGGTCCAGAGCGGCGATACGGAAAATGACGTAATCTTCCACAACACTAACGGTATGCACGTTTACCGCCGCGTCACCCACAGCGCTGACGATCTGTTCCACCCGCAGGCGCGATTCGGTAAGCAGAATCTCGTTGTCGTACAGATCTTCGCTGAGCGCCAGCAAAGCCGCAAAGGGCCCCTGAATCGGAATACTATAGATCACAGAGACGGCGCCGAAATCGTAGAGAACCAGGTTCACCATTCGATGGCTTTTACATTCGCCGATGTTGATCGGCTGGATCTCCTGACTTAATCTCAGCGGTGGCGGTTGATATTCAAGATAGCTGGGAGCGCGGCGTTTGTGCTGAATCGTCTGGCGCTGGGTCGTTTCGTGGATGCGACGTTCGGCGGCGTCGAGATCGATGGAGCGCGCCGCATCATAGGCAAAGAGCACATAGCAGACGCCTGTTTGAAGTACTGGATCGCTGTCTGCCGCGCCGGAGTCGGAGGCCATGTGTCCAATCTAACACGAAGCGGCACCAGATAGCATCGCGAGTTTGGCTCCCATCGGTTCAAAGCTGAGAAGAGAATTCGTAATGTTCTAAATTCGAAGTCAGAAACTTTTGTTATACGTTGTGTCTTCTAAGGCGGATAGCTGCACGGCAGTCGATCTTGATACCATGCGCAGCGCAATGAAACCACGAATCATCATCAAAAAAATCTCGACTAATAAGGAGTTGAAGCAGGCCTTGCGAATTCGCATCCGGGTATTTGTCCGGGAGCAGGGCGTGCCCGCAGACATTGAGTTGGACGACGACGATAAACGAGCCCTTCACTTGCTGGCCTTTCTTGAGGGAAGGGCGGTGGGCACGGCTCGGATAGTGATGCGTGGTGGCCAAGCCAAAATCGGCCGCATGGCCGTCCTCAAAACTCACCGAAGAAAAAAGGTCGGCAAGAAATTGTTGACCTGCGCCATTTCGACGGCAAAGAAGCAGGGCGCGGAGAAAATCTATCTTCACGCGCAAGTCGCCGTTATCAAATTCTATGAATCCGCGGGGTTCCGCTGCGTCGGTCCGGTTTTCGATGAAGCCGGCATTGCTCATCGAAAGATGGTTCTGAAGCAAGGGTCTCCAAGCTAAAAACATCGTGGCGGCTCGTCTTTTCCGGCGATAGACATTAAGCGCATCAAAGGAAAGAGATTAGCGGGCCGAGCTTTCCTGACTAAATCCTCAAGGACGTTGTATGAGAATTCCACTCTTCGCCAATAAGGAGCAGAGCAAGAGAATCATTGCCAAGCACAGCAGAATCAATCACGAGGATTACTCGGAAGCCGCCACCAGCGCGAGCGCTAAACTCTATGATCAGTTCCTGGCAACGTTGGCCGAACGCAAATCAAAGAAGCAATCAGCCGCAGGCCCGGCGCGCGTCTTACGTTGAAGATTTAGTGCATGAGAGCATCGTGTGCGAATTGGATAAGAGCGGCTTCATCCGACAAGGTTTACAATCAATGAAAAGTGTCATTTTACCGAGTACGAGAAATGCTGCATAGAGAACCTTACCAACTAAGTTGCATGATCTCCGCCGAGTTGCACCTACGATGCCAGACGATCGAGAGACTGGCGCACGGTTGGCCGCGCGCCAGATCTGACGTCTTCTTTGCGCTGCGCGTGAAACGCAGAGAGGGTTTTGTTGGCGCGGGCGAGCGCGTCGACTGCCGCGCTATACTGCTCCAGCTTTTGCCCCGGAAATGCCCACATCGCTATATTTTCGGATAACACGTCAAGATAGGCGCGGGCGCCGCAGCACCCTAGGCTCATCGCCGCACGGCCGGTATTGAGTACCTGCGGGACAACGGCGCAGGCAGGCCGTCCCATTGCAGGCGGGATCCCTTTGTCGACCCGACTAACCGCCTCGCTGAGAACCAGACTCTGTTGGGCCTGAGCGAACAAGAGGACCACGTCCGGATCGGTGCGGAATTCAACAAGAGGACCATACAAGACGTAACGGACTTCATGTTGCACCACAGGGATCGCCGCGACTTCGTCTGGTCGGATATAATCCAGGCCGCTCATCGCTTGTAGCGCGTCCTGCAGCTCGGATTGGTAGGAGGGCGACGGCTGCGCCAAGTGGTGTGTGTGGATGCCGATAGAGCAAAGCTCGTGATCCTTCGCGGATGTGTAAAACATGCTCGCCGCCGCTAGCTGCCAAAAGGAGCACCCGGCTGGAACGACGCCATTGAATGCGTGAACGCCGGAAGGCGGCACATTCGTGAATGACATGGCAATCGGCCGCTGTGACAACTGCAATGAACTCGTCAAACCATCGGCTATTTTTTTGTAATCGCTCATTGGGACTCCTTCTCCATATTTGGCGCCATGAGGCATCGGGTACTGCAATCGATCAGAACCAGTCTGATGAATCGAACTCTACAATCGGTTATCAACTTTGGCAACAACAAGGATATTGGCTCGGCGCCTACGCTAATGGAAGCAACAGGATCGGCTGATTTGACACCGAACTGTTTACAGGTTTATTTCTCTTTTCACTTCTTTGTTGTATTTTAATGACCTCTTCGCTGTATAGTACTTCAACTGAACGGTAATCGTGTGCGGGGTTGAGAGCTCGCCCAAGGAGGCCACTATGGATTGCTGTGAAAAGTTGACTCCCGATTTTTCGAGCGAACCTGAATTACCCGACAGCGATAAGCAAATCAATCGACGCACCGTCTTGAAACAGTTGGCGGGCCTGGCCAGCGGCATTATGTTCGTCTCGAAGAGAAATGCCTATGGTCAAGGCCGTCAAGTCCTGCTCGCTTTTTGTGGTCAATTGCTATGTGTCGTTCCCTACGAGGTGACGCGAGCGCGCGGCCATTTTGCGGAGGAAGGACTCGATGTGAGGCTGGTATATACCCGCGGCGGCAATGTCGCCATGCAGGCGCTGGTCGGTGGCGCGGTGGATTACGCGGGGACGTCTTTTGATGTTGCGCTTCAGGCTTTTGCCCACGGCGCCAAAATAGCCCGCTTCGCCTCGACTGGGAGATTGCCGCTCTTTGCCCTCGCAACGGGTCCGAAGACTGCAAAAGAGATACGGAGCCTTAAGGATCTCGAGAACCGTACCGTGGGGATCTCGGGCTTGGGCAACGCCGACCATATCTTAGTCATTCACCTTATGAAGCGTGCGGGTGCCGATCCCGACCGAGTTCGTTTCGCGACTCTTGGTCCCAATCTTTACGATGCGTTGAGGCTCGGACAGGTCGCTGCGGGTATGGTGCAAGAGCCGGCATTGACGCTAGTCACCGGCGCCGGTGGTGGAGTGATCGCCAACATAATGGAGATCGAGGAAGCAAACCGTTATCTTGGCGGGCCATACGAATTTATGGGTGTTGCCGTGCGCGTCGAAGAACGCGACAAACGCCGCGAGGAAATGGGTCGCCTTACCCGCGCGCTCGCCAAGGGACTGCAGGACACGCGTAACATACCTACGAAAGAAGCTGTGGCTGCGCTGCCCAAGGAGCTAATCACCGGCGCTAACCGGGACCGGCTGGCGACGATTCTCGAGCGTTACCGCAAATCTCTCTATCCTGACAACGTCAGAATCGATCCATCTGCCACTAATCGCGTAGCTGAAGCGCATACAAGCGCAGGCCTGCTGGCTTCATCTGTCGATTACAAAGCCTTGCTCGATCTATCCATAGTCGGGAATTAAGTGCTTCGCGTCTTCGATCTTGCTTTAGGTTATGGCGAAGAACCCGTACTGGAAGGAGTTAGCCTCGAAGTCCCCCGAGGCAAATTCGTCAGTCTTGTCGGGCCGTCAGGGTCCGGCAAGACGAGCATCTTGCGGGCGATAACTGGCCTGCTCACGCCTCACTCGGGGCGTGTCGATCTAACCGATGGCCAAGAGTCGGTCGGGTTTCTGTTTCAAGACGATGCGCTCTTGCCCTGGCGGACTGTCCGTGAAAATGTCGCACTGGGTCTGCGCATTCGAAAGGTTTCGAAAACCACGGCGCTAACCGAGGCCGACGGCTGGCTGAATCGACTCTCACTTGACGGTTTTGGCCGGCGTTTCCCCCACGAACTATCGGGCGGGCAAAGAAAGCGCGTCGCTATCGCCCAGGTGCTCGCCTTGAAGCCGCAATTGCTGCTCATGGACGAGCCCTTCGCCGCTTTGGATGCGATTGTTCGAACGCGAATCACCCAGGAACTGCTAAACTGGGTAGAACGCGAGCATCTTAGCGTGCTGTTGGTGACCCATGACCTTGAAGAAGCGTTGACCGTTTCCGACACGGTGTATTTGCTTTCGCAAGGTCCAAGGGCGCGAGTCCAAACCTCGTATGAAGTCTCGATTCCTCGTCCTCGGGATATCTTCGCCAGTCGCAGACATCCTAGTTTTGTCCCGCTGCTTGAGAGGCTATGGAATGACATGTCCGACGCTATGAGCTCGCCGCAAGTTTAGGGACGCGAGATGAAACCCTACATAGAAAAGGTGTGGGTGCGTCGTCTCCTTTCGTTACTGGTGCTCACGGTTTTATGGGAGGCATTGGCGCAGTTCGGAACCATAGACCCCTTTTATGCTCCGGCTCCGAGTGAAATCTTAAGAGTGGTCATTTCCTTGTTTACCGAGGGAACGATTCTCGGCCATTTGGAAGCGACCTTCACCGCCGCCTTGGCCGGGCTTGTGATCGGGCTAGTGCTTGGGGTCTTCTTTGGTTTTGCCGCCGCGCTGATTCCATTTGTCGCCGACGTCCTCGAGCCGGTCATGATGCTTTTGAACGCCATACCACGGGTTATCCTGGCGCCGTTATTCGTAATCTGGCTTGGCATCGAACTTCCTTCCAAGATCGCCCTTGCGGTCGTTCTCGTCGCAGTGCTGATGTTTTTCGCGGTGTATAGCGGAATCAAGGATGTCCATCAGCTCTTGGTCGATCGGGTACGCACGCTTGGCGGCGGACGTATGATCTTGCTCCGAGAAGTCTATATTCCGTCCGTCACTGCCTGGGTGCTCGGCAGTCTCAAAGTTGCTGTCGGTTTTGCTTTCACGGGTGCCGTCGTTGGGGAGTTTGTTGCAGCGACTCGAGGTCTCGGTTATCTGCTTCAGTTTGCGCAGAGCACTTATAACGCAGCGCTGACCATGGGGCTCATATTTCTCATCATGTTCTTCGTTCTGATTCTTTTCGTGGCGGCAGAAGCCATCGAGCATTGGCTTCTACGATGGCGTCCTCGGGGTGCCCAAGAGAAGTCCGCTTGAACTTGTCCGTTGTGTGCCCTCGACGAAAGCAGCTACCAAGCGAGAATTGGCGCGACGTGCATCTCCGACACAAGACAGGATCGCTTGTCGAGAGTAAAGCGCAACTGTCCAACCCTAAATTGAACCCGTCTGCTTGTTCCGGTCGCACGATGCAAACTCGTCCCTAAGTAACTCACTCACTAACGTGCGTCTTAAGCCAGACGGCGATACACCCAAAGGTAGTTTTCCCTACCGTGGAACTTTATGTGGTTCGCCGACGAACACCGCAGAGTCACCACGAAACTTCGAACCAGATTACTGGAAGAATTAGTGGTGCGGCCGTCTTTATAGAGGCGAGAGAGAAGTATGAAATTAGCAGGCGAAAAGGACCAAGTCAGCGCGGCAGCAGAGGATCTCTCCGGTCCGAGAACTTCGATGTCTTACCGATCCTTGATCTGATTGACTTCAATAATCCAGATCGATGATCTCCCGGCGTAGATCGCTGCCAAAGATGTTTTTCAAGGTCGGCCTGATCACGTCGAGGTCATTATCGAAGCAGCCGTGGCTGCTCTTGATGTAGCGGCTGCCGACGTTGACCTGCGATGCTGACAGAACATGAAGGTTACCGCTTACTTTAGCTTTGCCGTCGCCAGCGAATCCTTTGGGGACCGAACCGCCCCAGAAAAACTTCTGCCACTGTTTGACCTGGTCCAGGGTATCGCTATGCCAATATTCTTCCGTGACGCGCGCACCGTCGAACGCGTTGGCCATGCCGAGCACCGGAGTTTTGTGCCATCGATCAAGCGCGCGACTTACCAGATAGAGCAAGGATTTTTGGTACGGACCGACGCTGTCATCACGTTCCAGCTGGTCTGATAAAACATGGATGCGAAACTCGGATCGGGCGAGTTGATGGTCTTCAATAGCCGGTTTGAAATGATCCAGCGCGAACTTGAGGTCGCAGGCTGGAGCGTAAAGCGTGCAGGATTTTACTTTGATATTTTTTTGCCTGAGCTCGGATAACAAACGGCCGCAAATAAACGATCCCGCCGAGTGACCGACGAGATGAACCTGCAACTTGCCGCCGGAATCTGCGGCCAATCGCTTCACCTGTTCCGCGAGCTGGTCGACGCCGCGTCCCGCCTCGATGGAACGAGTCACATTCTCTTTCATTTCGGACCAGATGCTTTTGCCGACCACGCCGCGTAGAAATACTTCCAAAGCGCGGTCGGAGGCTTCCACCAGCATGTCCCCCAATCCGCGCCGGGGCACGATCTGATCGCCAAATAAATTCTTCATGCCGTCGGCCAACATACTCCCAAACGTCTCGTGCCAGCCGCTCTTCCAAGTCGTGAACACGGGAAAGATGCCGTTTTCACGGAAGCAGGGTCCCAGGAGACGGATCCGCTCGATCGAATCGCCTTCAGAGTTGAGACCGCCGTGCGCATAAATAGCGATGCGCCAGGGGGCATTGCGCGCGTTGGCTTTGAACCATTTCAAAGGCTGCTCATAGCTGACCCAATCGATATTGCCCTTTTCATCGGCAACGTGGGGCAGACGGTTAACGACGTGTCCGTCGTTTCCGGTAACGATGGTGTGCCAATACGCTTCCTGCTCAGACCAGCACATCTGCGACGATTGGCGCCGGGCGAGAGCCGGGCCAATCAAGCCGGAACTCGTCGGTGTTGATGAAAGGCCGCCGCTACTTCTGACGAAGTATTGTCGCTGGCGCAGATTCTGAACCGGCGCGCCCAGTGACATAACCCAGGCATCCGTCCCGTTGGCTATCCAGTCATCATAAGGAAGAACTGCGAAACCCGAAGCGCCCCATCTCCCGCCCCAAGAGTTCTGCACGATAAAACCGATATCGTTGTAACCGACTAGAGCGAAAGCGTGGCCGCCTAATCCTTTGTTACTGGCATCGATTACTGGCAGGGTTTTGTGAGTTACTGCGCCTTGTTTCGCTTTCACGTCCCAACCTTCATGCACGTTGGCCGACACGTAGACTGCCCCTGTGTCATAGATCGCGGCTTGAATATCGACCACCGATTGACGGTCGACCCGATAGTAGACCCCCAGCGGTCGCCCAATCGCATCGGTGTGCCATCCCTCGGTCGGGGGAATGAAATGAGCCCCATTTTCATCTCTGTAGGGCCAAAGAATGTCGCTGCATACGCCGTGGCGGTGCCAACCTTTGAGCGCTCCCCGGCAGCTCGACCCTTCATAACCTTCCCCAGGCCATTCATCGTAGAAACGCGCCAAGTGATAAAGCATTCGCGGACTAACCTTGTCCTTACTTTTAAGCTTCAGGTCGGATCTGCGCCACAACAAATAGTTGATCACTGCCGCCAAACCAAATCCGGTGCAGGCGCCTTCTGATTCTTGATCGAGAACGAGACCGGCGGCGAGATAGCGCGGCAAAAGCTTCGAAATGTCCTTTTCGCCCGGATAAATCGGCGCCAAGGAGACGACCGATGGGCGATAAGGTAAGTCGCGCAGGTCAAGACGATCCGGTCGCGCATCCAGCGTAATTGGCCGGCCGGCAATCTCGATGGTTTTCGTCGGCATCTTTTAAATCCTTCTGTCGATCAGAGTTGACTAACAGTTTATTCTGATCACACGCTGCTCAAAAAGCCTCAAAGGCGACACGGAACGTCGTGCTCGTGTCAGTGAAAACGTGATCGAGAATTCTGAACGAGCACGAACACGAAAACACGAACACGAATGTGCCAATGCGATTGAGCGCACCGTTAGATCTCACGGCAATCGGCATCCGAGTGTTGCCAGAAGCTCTACGCCAATATCTTCCATGCCTTCATACGCGAAGTGCCATAGAGATTGGGCGACTGCGGATATTGCTGTGAAGGAAGCGCTTTGCGAATGGCCTGATACCATTGCTTGTAGCTCGCCTTGGGCGAGAGACCGGAGAGCGCGCGGATCGCGACGAATGTGAAGGCGCCGTTGGGACGCCCCTGAAAGGAAGCGTCATAGCTATATTCGGTATCCTGGCAACCAGCCATCAGGAGCGCTGCATAACGTCCTGGAGGAGCGGAACGGCGTAAGCCGCGGCCGATGCCGAGTTTGCCGATGTCGCGTTTTGATAAGAAAGTTGCCGGCGGCAAGAAGCGCACTTTGCGAGTGGGCGCGCCCCTTCCTTTAATCGTCGGCGGGGTGGTGATGGGCGCGAACTTCGCGACGGTTCCCGAATGGCAGGAATCTGAAATTACCAGGAGCTTAACGCCGGTCTTCTTGCTGCTATAGAGTTCGAAGAGCTCGTCATCGGTAATCGGACCTTTTGAATTGATGTCATAGGGGCAGATACATTCGTCGGTGCCATCCGGTTCGTCGCCGTTTTCATCCGGCACATACGATCCATGTCCGGAGTATTGAATGATGACGGCATCGCCGCTTTTTGCTCCGCCGATCGTCGATTCGATGGCGCTTCGAATATTTTTGCCGGTTGCCTTCTTATCAATGATCTGCAGAACGGCAAATCCCTTCTTCTGAAGCAGGACGCTCCAGTCTCGAACATCGTTGACACAGCCGGACAGATCGCTTCCTGTTCCTGGATAATCATTAATACCAATGCACAATGCGAATTTCGCCATGAATTCCTCCGTTTAAATTTTTGGCCGTATGTTAATATCGAAAGTAAATTTCGTCTATAAAAAATATTCGATTGACGTGACGGCGATGAGGAAAAAAACTTTCTGCACCGGAAAAATTACAGTCATTATTGCGCGTTGTTCGTCTCGAGGTTCGGGAGGCGTATTGAATGTCATTCAGTTCGACGATGCCTTGAGGCGGTGATATCCGATCCTTGACAGGTTTGTCGTCCATGTTAACGTACACCGTCATCAATTTAGTTTAGCAGGCTGCTGAAAAGGACCCATATGCTTCGTTGCGCTCAATCGCCTCGCTGCAACGTACTCTAAGTACGCCTTAGCTCGTCGATTTCTCGCGCGCCTCGCCTTAGGATCTTTTTGAGCAGCCTGCAACCAGAGTTTTCAGCAAACTGTTAGGTTAGTTAGTTCCGCTTCAGGAGGATCTGCGATGAATTCAGTCAAGCGTTCTGTTTTGGCTTCCTTGGCCGGCGCCTTGCTCGCGAGTTTGTTATCGGCTGCTCCAGCATTGGCGCAGAGTGATTTTTATAAAGGCAAAACCATCACCGTATACATCGGCACGACCGCGGGTGCGCTCTATGATCAATGGGGACGCATTCTCGCAACCCATATGGTCAAGCACATTCCCGGCAACCCGAACGTGATCGTGCAGAATATGCCTGGCGCTGGCCATATGATCGCAGCGAACTATGTTTATAAAACAACCAAGCCGGATGGCTTGAGCTTAATCGGTTCGATCGTGCCGACGTTGTATTTCGACCAACTGGTCGGGCGCAAGGAAGCCCAATACGATTGGGCCAAATTTGTCTGGATCGGTTCCCCGGTGCAGGGAGAGTTGCAGATGTATATGCGCGCCGACACTCCCTACAAAACGATGGATGATGTGCGCAACGCCAAGGAACCGCCACGCTGCGGAGCGCAGGGAACATCGGACACGGCCTACTACGTGCCGAAGCTGTTTGAGGAAGTGATCGGCACAAAGTTCAACCTGGTGCAGGGTTATCCCGGGGGGCCGGAAATCGATTTGGCGGTGGAGAGAGGCGAAATCCAGTGCCGCGCTTTTACCATTGAGGCGTTTTTTTCACGCGAGCCCTATCATACCTGGCGCAAGAAGGGTTTTGTTCGCAACATTATCCAAACCGGCAAGAAGCGCGATAGCAAGCTGCCCGATACCGAGACCATATGGGAGCTCATGGACAAGTATAAAACGCCGGAAGCGAGCCGGCGTCTCGCCACTGTGATGTTGGCATCCGGCGCGCTAGGCCGGCCGATGCTGGCCACGCCGGGGGTTCCGGCGGATCGCGTGAAAATTTTGCGCGATGCTTTCAACAAGACGATGGAGGATAAGGAATTCCTAGCCGAGTTGGAAAAACGAAAGTTCGAGCTCGATCCATCGCCGGGCGAAGAGCTGGAAAAAATCGTCAAAGATGCGATGAACCAGCCGCCTGAAATCATCGCGCGGATCAAAAAGTTGCTGGGTCAATAGACAAACGATGTATTTCGAAAAGCCGCCGTGCGTAAAATGCACGGCGGCTTTTTTGCGTTCGCGCCAAGCTCAGCGGTAGAGCCCGTCGATATACCCGGATTTATCCAGCTCTTCGAGAAAGCTCGTGTCAACGAATTCCTTCGCATTTGCCGTCCTGGCGGCCGGCAGCCGATCGCTGACATCTTTGAAGATGGTCTTGAACGATTCCAGGTTGGGATAAGGTTTGGGTTTAACGATTTCTAGCAAGGTCTGATAGGCATCTTCCAGCTGCTTCTCGTCTTTGGTCTTGCGGTATTTGACGAATGCCCGCTTGGCCAGCTCCGGGTTGGTTTTCACGATATGAATTGTGTCCACATAGCTTTTCACCATGCGCTTGGCGATGTCGCGATTCTTCGCAATGTAACGCTGCGATGCCACCAATCCGGTGCCTTGATAATAAATGTTCAGCTCGGCCATGTTGAGCAGGACCCGCATGCCGGATTGAACTGCGGCGAGATGATCGGGGGGTGAGAAGCTCGATGCGTCCGCTGAGTTTCCCACCATAGCGATGATCCGCGCCGGCGTGTCACCGATCTGCAAAAAGGTAATGTCTTTATCGGTCAAGCCGAAGCGCGGCAACATATTGAGCACGCGCATATGCGAAGCGGCGCCAAAACGGGAAACCGCGATGCGTTTGCCCTTAAGCTCTTCCGGCGTCTTGATGTTGGGCCGGACCACCAAGCGATCGTCAAGCAACTCTTGGATGCTGACCAGCATTACGACATCGCTTCCTTGCAGCCGGGCCGGTGACATGAGCGCGCCGGTCATCTGCCCGAAATTGAGCTCGCCGGATATCAGCGATCCCATCGAGATGTTTCCCGGCATGTAAATGATCTCGAGGTCCAGATTGTTTTTCTTAAACACTCCAGCGACATCACCGATCCAGAGAACACCATGCTGTGGGCCCGGCGAAGTATAGGCGATGCGTATCTTGTCTGCGCCGAAAATTGGTTGGGTGGCGAAAAATGAGCAGAGAAACGCCACCAGCGCAAGCAAGAGTGTGTCGATTTTGCTCAATGTAAAAGTCATGTCGCCTCCCGGTCTCGCCGCGTCGATAGCTCGAAAAATCTGTCAAACAGCAGCCGCAAAATTATCGCGAGCGGGTGCCGGCATCAAGAAAAAATATTGTGATCGTCGGGAAAAGCCCAAATCTATTTCACAGTTTTACCAGGCGACTGGCGAAGATTCGGCAACCTAGTCCAACCGGAACAATCTATGACATACTCCTCCATTTAGATGTTCTGTCGCCAAAAGTATTCGTCTTTGATCTGGTTCTGGAGGTCACTTAATTTGATCTCTAGGTGTTGGTAGAAGGCCTCAAGCTGGCTCTCATCGTGCCCGATAGCCTCACCGATGTCCGGCGGGATTGGCCGCTTCCAAAGTTCAACGTACTCCAAAAACTCTTGGTAGAAAGAACGGGTGTCGGCATCGGCTAACCAGTACTTCTCCGTAAAAACGTCGAGCATTTTCTGATAGAGCGGTATCAGTTCTTCGGAGAGCTCCTTATTGTTGTAGCTGACAGAAGTCTTCCGCGCCTCAAACCGAACCGGTCCTTCTTCCATCTTGTCCAGCTCTCCGGAAATTTTAAATCGAAGTGCGCTTTTACCACGGATGTGTTTTTGAGTGGCGGCAAGTGGCGAATACAGTTCCGATAGCTGTCGTTTTACGAACTCACTCTTCCGCTCGACCATGAGCTTGCGGAGACTGAACAGGTAAGCAACCCAACCGCCCACTAACCCTCCTATCAAAGACGCTAGCCCCGCCTCATAAGCAGCCATGGCCGCTGCTATATCGATAATGAGAGATCAGAGTCAAGGTAAAAGGAAGGGGACTGTGCCGGTTCCGCTTTGGAAAGGTAACAAGAAAGGGTATGGTCGGGTCTTATTCGCCCTTAATGTTCTTGATGGATCTCGTTGATCTTGGCATAAGTGTAACCAAATCGTGGTTTTCGGTTGTGCTCGTCTAATCTTTGGATTGCCTGAATGTTCATTAAAACCTTCGCTTCTAGCAACCAAGCTATGGCCTGCGAATGCCAATACATCGAGAGCCTATGCGAATCTTCTTCATCCCCTGAGTATTAGCGCCTGCTCAAACTAAACAGAGCAGGCAAACGTACTTAGAAAGATGGCATTCCTGATGCGAGTCCTCGTGCTTGGAAAGCGTGTGCAGTAATCATTCTCATATTACTTCACTTTGTACCCAAGCTCCTTTGCCACTTCCTTGGCCAGACTGTCGTCAGCGACCTCTTCGAAGGATACGTTTCGGTCGGCAAAGCGTGCCTGTGATTTGACGGACCGAACCAGGTTGTTCATGCCTTCGCGCGCAGGCACCCCATCGATGCTCAGGCTGGTGAGATAAACATCGTAAGTCGAGGAGGCGATGTCGCGATCCATCTTCAGTGCACGAACCATGAGCTCGAGGGTTTTATCTTTTGATTTTCGGATTGCGTCCTTAGCCGTTTGCAGTGCGCGAATCACTTTTCTGACTTCATCCGGTTTGCTCGTAATGGTTTTGATCAAGGTCGTTAAACCGCCGCCTGGCATCTCTACTAAAGAGCCGATATCCAGCACCCGGTGAAACCCCTTTCGCTGGGCAAAAAACACCGTTGGTGGATTGAGCGAGGCAGCGTCGACAAATCCCGACTCCAAAGACCGGAGCAGCTCGGGCGTGGGCGTCGTCAGAATGATGAAATCCTTGGGATTGAATCCCAGCTTCTCGAGGGCGACGACCAACGCGACGTGATTGGTCCCGCCTATGCCGCCGGTGATGCCGATTTTTTTTCCTTTTAGATCTTGAAGAGACTTGTTTTGCGGCGAAGTCGTTACAAAATAGGATATCCGATTGGAAGAAAACCACACCGCTCGCAGCGGCAGTCCCGCCAAAGTAGCTGCCACGGAGCCGGGCCCGACGCCGGCGACATAGTCGATCTCGCCGGCCGCAATCGCCGGGTTCGAAATCGCGGGGTTCATCATGATGATCTCGGACTGCAATCCCTGTTCACGAAAAAAGTTCCATTCGCGCGCGGCGACCAGCGGCAAAGCGGTTACGCTCAGTGCGGAGTTGGAAATGCGTATTTTCGTCGGCGGTTCTTGGGCGGACGCGGTCCGATGGAAATTAACCAGTAATAAAGTTCCGCTGAAGAAGGAAATCATAATCAAGTTAGTTGATATTCTTTCTCGTTTCATGGCGAATCCTTAATTCACTGCTTAGCCGAGATTGTGTGGACAGTCGGTGCGCAAGGTAAGGTCGAAGAGATCAAACTGAGGAAGTTCACGTCTTACTCGGTAGTTACCGGGGCACCGGCGAGCTGAAGATATTCGATCGGTTCGGTGTTTCATTCCTGATTGGTGACAGCGGGTCGATCGGAACTAGCGAGTCCGCTCGATGGCAATTCCGTAATCGCGCCGAGCGGCTTCTACGGATACATAACCGCGCCGCAGATCGCGTTCAAGCAATTCGCGCTTGCGTTCATGGGGCGAGCCGTAGCCGCCGCCGCCGCCGGTCTCAACGATGATCGAATCGCCAGGTTCCAACGGATAAGCTTTACTCTTGTAGAGGATTTCCTGATCGCCGGATTTTTTGATCACGGTGATCTGCCCTGATTGGCCTGCTTTGCCGCCATGCACTCCCCATGGCGGATACTTGACCCGATCGAACATCGCCTGGAGGTCGCAGTGGCCGAGGATTTCGTATCGTTTGCGATAGCCAAGGCCGCCGCGAAATCTGCCGGGCCCGCCCGAATTTTCACGTAGTGAGAACTCGACGATGCGATAAGGATACATTGACTCCTGAAGTTCCACGGGAATGATGCGCGTGTCGCCGTGCGCCATCGTGCGAAACGGGCCGGCGCCGTCGTGAGTCGCGCAGGCGCCCCAGCCGCCGTGACCGCTGTCATGACAATCGAACGGAGCGCCGTTGTCGCGCTTGCCACGAAAACGTACGCCCGAGAAAGTTCCGAAATGCGCGCCGGTGACCCGCTCGGGCAGGGCATGCTCCAAAGCTTTGATAATCGCATCGATCACCGTTGGAAACGGCTGCGAATAATTTCCCATCGGCGCCGTTGGATGGGCGCTCAAGATTTTGCCCTCGGGAAGAATCAGTTTGAGCGGCCGAAAAGTGCCTTCGTTGGCGGGCTCATCGTTGGCGATTAGATACTTGAACGCAACCCGCGCCGTGGTGCGCCCGCCGCCGTAATATCCCGAATTGATGCAGCCGCGCACCTGCTCGGCAATCCCCGAATAGTCGACGGTGATCTCGTCGCCTTCAATAATTACTTTGACTCGAATCGGCAGCGCATCATCGGTTTCGCCGTCATTATCGAAAAATGTTTCATAGCTGTATTGGCCGTCCGGTATGCGGCGGATGCGCTCACGCGCCGCGGCTTCGCTCTGATCGAGCATGGCTTTTACCACTGTTAAGAAAGTCTCGACGCCGTACTTCTCGGCCAAGCTTTGCGTTAGATCGCGACCGAGAATACAACCTGCATGCTGCGCCGCGATGTCGCCTAGAAGCTCCACTGGAAAGCGCGTGTTGTTTTCGATGATCCGATACACCTCTTGAATCGGTTCGCCCTCCGACCACAGTTTGATCGAGCGCAACTGCAAACCTTCCATGAAAATATCGCTGGAGCGCGGCGTGACGCCGCCGATATCGATCCAATGGACATTGATGGCGAAAAAGCCAATCAGGCTGCCACTGCCGGCACCGGCGTAAATAGGCGTATACATAACGGTGTTGTTCAAGTGCTGTCCTTGAATCGCCGCGTGATTGCACAAGAGCACATCACCATGCTGCAAGCGTTCACGGCCATAGACGGCAAGGCCATCGCGCACCGCCATGCCGACCGAGTCGGCAACGAAGACCGGCATACCGCCGGTGCATTGGGCGATGAGATCACCATCCGCACTTACCAGCCCAACGGCGAAATCTTTGTACTCGTATATGTAAGGGCTAAAGGCCGTGCGGGCGATGTTCGCGTCGATTTGGTCGGTGATCGAAACGATGCCGTGACGGATGACTTCGAGGGTGATGGGATCGACGGGTGGCTGCGGTGCTGTGAGCTCTGCCTTTGCTTTCATCAGCATATCACCGATAAGAGCTTAAGGATGAAAGCTGAAAGCGGAAAGCTGAAAGAAAGCCGGTCGTTTTTGAGCCATTTCCGCTTTCATCTTTCAGCTTTGATTTTGATTCTGATCTCATGCAGTTCGCCAATCTCAAAGTTATCGCCGGGCCAGACCAGCGTGGTCGAGCCGTACTCTTCGATTACCGCTGGGCCTGTGCCGCTGAAGCCCGGTTCCAGCGCATCGCGGCTATAAATCTGCGCATCGGCCCAGCCGCCGGCGCTTCCTATATAGACGCGCCGCTTCTGCGCCGGCTGGGCTTTGATTGCCGCGCGGGGTAGCCGAGCAATCTGCGGTTGCTTCAACCTTGCGAAGGCAGAGAGATGCAACGCTTGAAATTCCGCCGGCGCTTTGGCGTCAGCGTGGCCATAGCGGCGCTTATAGTCGCGTTCGAAGGCGGCGCGGATCTGCTGAACGTCCTTAAGACCCGAAACCGGAACCTTGATGTTATGTCGTTGGCCGCGGAAGCGCATCTCGGCGTGATGTTCGAAAAATGTTTCGCTGCTGCTAAACTCAGCGGCAAGCGCCACCGCCGCATCTTTTTCCAAGGCCGCGAAAATCTCCGCCATGGTCGTGATGGTCTTATCGTCTAAAATTCCAACGAAAGTTTTCGATGTATCGATACGGGCATCGGCCAATAACATACCGATGGCGGAAAAGTTTCCGGGTTCCGGAGGTATTACTACTTCCGGTATGTAAAGCTCATGCGCCAGGGCGCAAGCATGCAGCGGTCCGCCGCCGCCATAGCTGAAGAGAATAAAATCGCGCGGGTCGAGGCCATGCTCGACGGAAACCTTCCGTATCGCGCCGGCCATGATCACCGTCGCAATCGAGATAATGCCGTCAGCCATCTGGATTGCGCCGCTTTGTCCGGCGTACCCCAATGGCTTGGCGACACGCTCTTCGATCGCCGCCTCAGCGGCTTTTGCATCGAGCGCCATTTCGCCGCCGAGAAAGTTGCCGGCGTTCAAGCGCCCAAGAATTAAGTTGGCATCCGTGACCGTCGGCTCGGTGCCGCCGCGGCCGTAACAGACCGGACCGGGTGTTGAGCCGGCGCTTTGCGGACCGACATGCAGGCGATTTTGCGAATCGATCCAAGCAATGGAGCCGCCGCCGGAGCCGACTTCGACGATATCGATGACCGCCGATTTAATAGGGAACCCTTTTACATAGCCGTTGGCGTAGTAAACGGAATTGACCGAAAAGCGGCCGTTTTCAACCAGAGCGCATTTGGCAGTGGTGCCGCCCATATCGAAGGCGACGACATTGTTGAAGCCCAGCTTCTCCGCATAGGCGCTGGCGCCGATGCAACCGCCGATGGGACCGGATTCCACCAAGCCAATGGGTTGGCGGCAGGTGCGTTCGGCAGACAGCAGTCCGCCGTTGGAGCCCATCATGAAGAGCGCGCCGTTGAAGCCCTGACTTTTGAGATCTTGATCGAGTTGTCCGATGTAACTGCTGACTTGCGGTCCGACATAGGCGTTGGCGGCGACCGTCGAACAGCGCTCGTACTCGTACCACTCGCGTGTCAAATCAGTGCTGAAGGTCACGTAAGTGTCAGGCAACAGTTCTTTCAGCTTCGCGGCTGCGGCTTCCTCATGCGCCGGATTGATATACGAGTTCATGAAGAAGATCGCCAGCGACTCGATATCGAGCGTCTTGATTTCGGCGGCAAGTTTCTCCAGCGTCTTTGAATCGAGGGGCGTGATAACTTCCCCTTTGCTGCTCATTCGCTCCGGAACTTCCAGGCGAAGCTCCCGCGGAATCAAGGGCTCGTCGCGCTGGTAATGCAAATCGAACGGATCGGGCCGGTTGCCGCGGGCAATTTCCAGAATGTCGCGAAACCCTTTGCTGGTCACCAGTGCGGTCTTCGCGCCCTTACGTTGTATCAAGGAATTAATCACCAAGGTCGTGCCGTGATTGACCAGGGAAGCTTCCGCGGGCCTGATAGCGGCTTTATTGAAACAATCGAGGATGCCTTCAACCAAGTTGTCGTAGTTGGTCGGGCTTTTGGCGTACGTCACTTTTTGAGTTTGATGATCGAAAGCAACTAAATCAGTAAACGTGCCGCCGATATCGACGGCGATGGCGTAGGACATTTAATCTCCAAATATGAAAGCTGAAAACTGAAAGCGGAAATCACGCCTCGGTCGAAGAACAACGCAATCTTCTACCTTTGGCTTGATCAAATGTTCGTTTCTTCTTGATGGCACGGTATGAGAGCACGAAAGCTGAAAATGGAAAGCCGAACGTTGTTATTTCTGTTTGCCGCTTTCATCCTTCCGCTTTCATCCGTGCCGCTCTCCCGTTCGCATCGATCGCGACGCCGTAATCGTCGCGCGCGCTTTGGAGAGAAACGAAGCCGCGGATAACATCTTGTTTGACCCGTTCGATGGGGCGTTCGCCGGGGTCGCCGTAGCCGCCGCCCCCACCGGTGGACATGCGCACGCGATCGCCTGCTTCTAACGGGCAATTCTCGGTCTTGTAAAGCCGCTCGGGTTCCTGGTTGCCGTTTTTGAAGATCAACACCTGACCGGACTTCGCGGCTTTGGCGCCTTGCACGCCCCATGGCGGGCAGCCGATGCGGTCGAAGTTTGCCCACAGTTCGCAGGGCGCAAGGAGAATATACTGCTTGTCGAATCCAAGGCCGCCGCGCCATTTGCCGGGCCCGCCTGAATCCTGCCGCAAACAAAACTCCTCGACCCGGTACGGATACATCGACTCTTGCAGCTCGATGGGAATCAACCGCGTGTCGCCATGCGCCATGGTGCGAAAGGGTCCCGCGCCATCATGTGTCGCGCACGCGCCCCAACCGCCATGTCCGCTGTCGTTCGCCTTGAACACAGCGCCGGTGTCAGTGCGTTTGCCGGAAAAACTCAATGACGAAAAAGTGCCGAAGTGAGCGCCGGTCACCCGCTCGGGCAAGGCCGGTTCCAACGCTTTGATAATGCAATCGATGATCGTTGGAAACGGAATGCTGTACAGTCCCATCGCCGCGGTCGGCTCGGCGCTGATCAATTTTCCTTCGGGCAAAATCATCTTGAGCGGCCGGAAGGTGCCCTCGTTGGCGGGCTCGTCGGTGGCGATTAAATACTTGAACGCCACCCGCGCCGTGGTGCGGCCGCCGCCGTAGTATCCTGAATTGATACAACCCCGCACCTGCGGCGACATCTCGGAATAATCGATGGTAAGCTCATCGCCGGCGACGATGATTTTTACTTTGATCGGAATCTTCTCATCGCGCACGCCGTCGTTGTCCAAGAACGCTTCATGTCGGTAGACGCCGTCCGGGATGGCCCGAATCTTTGCCCTGGTGGCGGCTTCGCACTGGTCGAGAATGATATCGAGCGCGTGCAGAAATACGCCGGCGCCTACTTTGTCCGCCATCGTCTGGGTAAGATCGCGGCCCAATAGACAGCCACCCAGTTGCGCTTCGATGTCACCCAGCAACTCCAAGGGAAAGCGGGTGTTGTTTTCAATGATGCGATAAACCTCTTCCATGGGCTCGCCCTTGGACCAGATCTTGATCGAGCGCAGCTGTAAGCCTTCCATAAAGATGTCGGTGGACGAGTACGATACCGAACCGATGGCCGAACCGCCGATATCGATCCAGTGGCAGTTAACCGCGAAGAAACCAATCAACTCCTTGCTGTGCGCGCCAGCGAAAACCGGCGTGTACATAACCGTATTGTTAAGATGCTGCCCCTGCACCGCCGCATGATTGCAGACGATGACGTCGCCATTTTGTAAATTGTCGCGCCCATAGATCGCCAAACCATCTTTTACCGCCATACCGACTGAGTCGGCGACAAATACGGGCATGCCGCCGGTGGATTGCGCCAATAGTTCGCCGCCGGCGCCGACAAATCCCACGGCGTAGTCCTTGTATTCGTAGATATAGGGGCTAAATGCCGTGCGCGTCATGTTCGCGTCGATCTGATCGCAAATGGAAATGATGCCGTGGCGAATAACTTCGAGGGTGATTGGATCGATTGCTGGTTGAGCAGTGACCGGCATACTCATCGGTTTCATCTAGCAGACTGCTGAAAAAGCCTCATAGGCTTCGTTGCGCTCGATCGCCTCACTGCAACGTACTCGCTATGTACGTCTACGCTCTTCGATTCTTCGCGCGTCTTGCCTCTGAGATCTTTTTGAGCAGCCTGCAAAGAGAGTTCTTCACAAACTTCTAATAGATTCCTTGCCATGACAATTTGCGATCCTTTCAAGGAACCAAAACCTTGTCAAGCAAGAGGCGTTGACGTAAGAGTTTAACCGGCGATTCTGGCAGACGGAGGAGATATCCGATGAGCAACCCATCGATCATACTCAACTCATGGTTTTCTTGGCTGGCAATTCTTGCCGGGATTGCTGTAGCCACTCCCGCCTTTAGCGCGCAAGAACAACGCACCAAGGCGCGGATATCCAACGCCGGCTATACGATCACCGCTTTGCCGCTGCTCGCCGCCAAGGAATGGGGATTTTTCACCGCCAACGGGCTCGATATGGAACTCATTCTGATGCAGTCATCGATCGTACCGGCGGCGCTGAGCCAAGGGGATATCGATTATCAGGCGGGGGTGGGGCCTGCATCGGTTAATGCCACTTTGAGCGGCTTTCCGACGCGGGCGATCTGGTTCTCTTCCGACCGTATCTCCTATTGGCTGATGTCCAAACCGCCATTTAAAACCATCGACAGCCTCAAGGGAAAAAAGATTGCGGTCAGCGGCTTGGGCGGCACCATCCATGTGGCGATGAACATGGCTCTGGAAAAGGCCGGAGCCAATCCGAAGGATTTCGTTCTAGTATCCATTCCAGGACAGCAGATCCAAATTCTCTATTCGCTGGAATCGGGATTCGTCGATGGCGCGATGATGTCGCCGCCGGTGACATTTGGCGCGCAGAAAAAAGGTTTCAACAAACTGCTCGATGTCGGCGCCATGGTGGAGATGCCAGGCGGCGGTTTGACGGCCCTGGTAAAGACGATTCAGGAACGGCCGGCCGAAACAAAACGAGTTATCCGCTCGTTGCAGCAGGCTAAAGACGAGATCAAAAAATCCAAGCCGAAAACCGTCGAATTGATAACCAAACTTCTTAAAATGGACAAGGAAGCAGCCAGCGAAACTTACGACCAATTTTTAACCACCCTAAGCCCGACGGGAGTTCCCAGCCGCATCGGTATGGAGACACTCGTCAAGGCGGTACAGTCACAGGGCCGGCACGGCGAGCGCAAAGTAGCGTTTAATGAGATCGCCGACGACCGGCTCGCAACCGAAGTGGCAAAAGAGCTCGGTTACAAGATCCCATAGCTTGCCGAACACGGGCGTGCGTCGAAGGTAGCGGGATGGGTTTTGCGCGAATGCATTCTTCTAACATCTTTCGTCCGCCTGAGGTAAGGGGAAGGCGCCAGGAGAGTCGATGAGGCAAAAGAAATTTTTGCGGCTGTACTCGTTGACGTGCGTTGGTTGGATCATGGCAGTGGGACTGATCGTCCTGTTGTCACAGGACGCTGCCAGCCAGGACCGCCGCGTCAAAGTTCGGATTTCCAATGCCGGATTCACGATCACGGCACTTCCGCTCCTCGCGGCTAAGGATTGGGGTGTGTTTAGCGCCAATGGACTTGACGTGGAATTGATCGTCATGAGTCCAACCCTTGCCGCCGCGGCGATCGCGCAAGGCGACATCGATTATGTTGCCGGTGTCGGACCCGCTTCGGTTGCGGCGACGCTTACCGGTTTGCCATCGCGCGCGATTTGGTTTTCTTCGGACAGGGTATCGTACTGGCTGCAGTCTGCGCCGCAGTATAAGACGATCCAGGAACTCAAAGGCAAAAAGATTGCGATATCGGGAGGAGTGGGCGGCACAAACCATGTGGCACTGTCAATTGCCTTGGAGAAGTCAGCCGTTAATCCAAAAGACTACGTAATGGTCGGCATCCCGGGACAACAGCTCCAAGTTCTTTATTCGATGGAATCCGGTTTTGTCGAGGCCGCGTTGCTGTCGCCACCGCATACGTTCAGCGCCGCGAGAAAAGGCTTCAACAAACTTTTGGATGTCGGTGCCATGGTAGAAATGCCTGGAGGCGGCTTGACCACGCTGATCAAAACCATTCAATCCAGGCCGGCTGAGGTGAAGCGAGTCATCCATGCTCTGCAGGCGGCCAAGGACGAGGTACGCAAGTCCAAGCCGAAGACGGTGGAGTTGATCATTCGTCTTTTGAAAATGGACAAAGAAACCGCCTCGGAAACCTACGATGCGTTTCAAGCTACGCTTAATCCGACCGGTATTCCCAATCGAGCGGGTATGGACAATCTGGTGCGCTCGCTCCAAGCTCAAGGGCGGTTCACCGATCGGAGAGTTGCTTTAAACGATGTCGCGGATGAACGACTCGCAACCGAAGTAGCCAAAGAATTGGGATACAAATTGCCGTAACGCCAATGGAAATTTTATCGACTGATATTCTTGTCGTCGGTGCCGGACTAGCCGGCTTCACGGCCGCCGTTCGCGCCGCTGAGAAAGGCGCAAAAGTCATCTTGACCGATAAAAGCAATGGCCCGCTCGGCGATGGCAATATTCTGATGGCTTCCGGGAGTTTGCGCGCAGGCGGCAAGAGTCCGCGGACGAGTTCGAGGGAATTGTATGAATCTGTCATGTCGGAAGGCGTCGGTTACCCCGACCTTGTCAAAGCCTGGTCGCTGACCTGCGGACGCGCGGTCGACTGGTTGATCAGCAGCGGGGTTAACGTCAATGAAAGCGCGGCCGGCAGAGTTTGGCTGGATCAGGCGGGGGAGGTCTCGCTCGCGCCGGTTTACAAGAAAGATGTCGGCACGCACGCGCTCGCGAGTCTCAAAAAAGTCTGAACCAACTTGGCGGAAGCTACGTAAGCGGCGTCAAAGGAGAAAAATTGATCTATGAAAGCGGTCGGATCTGCGGAGTTATCGGCTCACGGGCGGGCGAACAGATTGAACTGCGGGCTGGCGCAACCGTGCTCTGTACAGGCGGCTTCAGCGCAAATAAGGAACTGGTGAAGAAATATATCGGACCTCACGCCGAACGAATGTAAGCTGCGGGGCTCCAAGCAATGCACGGGCGACGGCTTGCGCATGGCCATCGACGTTGGTGCTAAGGCGGTCAATCTCAAGTATTTTTACGGCCATTTGTTGTCGCGAAAGGCTCTCACGGATGACCGGTTTTGGCCTTACCCCCGTTTGGACTCGTTCGTTGATGAAGGAATTCTCATTGACCGCGAAGGTCAACGCTTTATCGATGAGGGACGGGGCGATGTCGCGCTGGCAAATGAGTTGGCGCGAGTGGATGACGTGACTGGGGCGGTTCTCATCTTCGATCAGCAAAGCTGGGACGCGGCAAAAGCCGATGCCGTCTCGAATTCAGTGAATACGCCCGCGCCGAATCCCTGGCTTCTCGATAAAGAGGGTGAGATTTACAAGGATTCATCGATCGAGGGATTGGCGAAAATCCTCGGTGTCGATGATCAGCGACTTGCTCGGACGCTCGACGATTATAATCGCGCCATCCGTTCGAATAACCTCAGCGCGTTGAGTATCCCGCGCACCGGCAAGCCGAGACCGCTGCGCGCGCCATTCTATGGTCTGCGAGTCGTTCCCGGGATTACTTTCACCATGGGCGGCATCCTGGTGAATGGACGCGCCGAAGTTCTGAACGAAGACGAGAAGCCGATTCACGGCCTCTACGCTGCCGGGGACGCCATAGGCGGGCTGATGGGCGGCTATCGCGGCGGCTACACCGGCGGTTTGATGCAAGCGCTGGTGACGGGAATCTTGGCCGGAGAAAGCGCATCGCAGTTGGCTTTGAAAATTTAAATCGACCGAGAAGTCACTACCCGAGAGCACGCGAATGTTATGCGAGATTGGCTCGGCCCACACCTGGTAAGGAGAGGTGTCCGGAACTAGGTTTCGCCCAGGCACCAGCTTTCATCCAAGCAACTGTCAGAGATCATCGCTCGATATAACTGGGAGGCAGCAACGCTACCGCGGGCATGTGATGGCTAAATAATTTCAGAGCAGCTAAAAAAGCCTTTACCACCTGGATCCTTGGGTAATTCGCCGGCATCATAATTAAGCGAGTAGCGCCTGTTTTTGCGCATTCTCGCACTGCTTTGCTCAACCCGCCTGCATACATCTTAACTTCTGCGTTAATCCCCTTGCGCCGGAGCGCTTCGCAGATCAACTCTAAGTTGCGTTCTGCTTTCTGTTTTTCTTGGTCGACGTTGAATCGCCATGCGCTACCCCGGTATTCCCGCGAGGTTATGTTGCCGGTTTCGACCATGGGCAGATGAGTTTCCACGTCACCCCAGGTTGATGTCGCCGTGCGTATGAGAAAGATAATAGTCTCTCCCGGCCGAGCGGTCGATTTCAGATGGGGCATGAAGCGGTGGATGTGCTGGGTTTCGTCAAGAGCGACTAGAATAGAGTCCGCCATTTTGCCCTCCTTGAGTTCAGGTCGTATCGAGGAGTGCGTGCCGGGTTTACACGGTCTTCGATGACCGAACTCTAGCGCAAGCTACGTGCCGTTTTGGCGAGCGGGGTGTGCGATCCGTATCAAGTCTGATTTCGCGAGGTTATCTTTGCGCCTGGAACCAAGAGGCCAAGAAAATAGCTCGACCGGTGTTCCTTCCGTTTACGCAGCTATCCGATCGTATACAGTCGACCGCAACTGGAACTCTGCATCTCCAGGTGATTTGGCTGCCACCAGGGGCTTAGCATCCACAGCTGACGCATCATCGGCTGCATCCACGACGGGCTATAGGTTTTTTAGATTCCGGTCTGGCAGACCGCGCACGAGTTGCTGAGGCGTACTGCCGAGCGGCCATGCCGGCCGCGATCACTTATCGGGCTTGCCTATTAGTAAGATTTCGAGGCGACTTTGCTTGGCGGATTGGAGAGCTGTCAAGGCGTTCAGCTTTAAAGTCGGATGCTCTATCACAAAAAGATCTCTGGCTGGTATTCACTTCTGCAGAACATAATGTAGGTAAATCATCGTGCTATTCCAATAATCCGGCCAAGGCTTCCCACTCGCATTTCCTTCCGCCCGAAATTTTCGAAGAGTTTTTTGCTATGTAGCACGACCGCTTTTACTGGCAGATTTCCTTCGTACGAGATTCATGCACAGGGGTCCAGACCCCTACTTCTTTATAAAACTTGATGGCGCCCGGATGATAGGGGACCGTAAAGTTCGTTAGCGCCTGCATTTCCTTTGTCCACTTCTTAAACAATGGATGCTTGGTTTGTAGCTCGCTCAAGTTTTCCCACCAGGCTTTCACCAGGCTATATACGGTTTTCTCGCTGACCTTTGTGGAACCCACAAGATGAAGCGGATAACCAATCACGTAAGTATCGCCTTTGATTCCGGTTACCGGGTCGGACTTGACTAAGCTAACTCCGGATTTCGCCAGAATGGCCTTGGCCTGATCGGTATTGGGCAAGCTGAGAAACCGAACCGGCTCCGCGGCATTCACTTCCTCCACCAGTCCAATTCCGATTCCTGTTTCAGCTATGTCGATCTTTCCCTCGGCGACACCCCTGGCGCCGTCGTTGATGTTCGAAACCCGCACCTGGATGAGATCCGTTGGCTTGACGCCTCCGGCCTCCAGGAAGATTAGCTGCAATGACTGTGTGATGGCATGGCCGCCGTAATCCCAGGCCATGCGTTTGCCCTTCAGATCTTTAGTCTCTTTTATGTCTGACTTATCACGGACAAACCAACCTACGGTAAATGGGAATACGCCGCCGGATACCACACGGAGCTCCGGGTTTGGTCTCTTGTAATTGCCGGTGCCGGTTTGCGCCATCTTGGCGTCAAGGATGTTCATGATGCCGAACTCGATCTCGCCGCCCTGCAGGACCGGCATCCAGGCATTGGGACCGTTATACGGCTGGACCCGCACGGAGATAGGCGTCGTGTTGCTGCCGACCGCGGCAAGACCGCTCCCGACCGAGTGCGCTCCGGTACCGGCAGGGTTCGTTCCTATAGCGGCTGTGCGCGGGAGGTCGTTACTGGTATTGGTCACCGGCCCGCAGTCGATCTTGGCTCCGCTGACTGGTCCCGCAAGACAGAACGAAAACAATGCCCATAAGATGAACGCTGTCCGGAAGCGGATATTTCGTTTTTCCATACGCCCTCCTATTCAGTGCGGTTTCCTCGATGATTGAGTCTCTTTCGATCCGTACATGCACTCCCATAAACCCGCATCCCTGTCTCAGCACGACTTCTTGACTGGATGACGGCGGCAACCGCCGAGCGCGCCGCAAACGGAAACTCCACCGTGGATCTTTTATTGATCGCACCGTTATTGCCCCTGAGGGACCTGGTAGAATCGTCTTGCGTTGCCGCCGAGAATAGCCGCCTTGTCCTCCTCGCTGAGACCCGGGTATTCTTGCACCTCTTCAATTTCGTGCAGGATATCTTCAGGCCCGATCTCGTGGGGAAAGTCGCTGGCAAAAAGGAAGTGGGAGTTTCCCGTCCGCTTGATTTGATAATCCAGCCCCTCCTCACCACCCTCACAGCCGATGAAAACATTATCGCTCTTGAGATATTCGCTGGGCTTTTGCTGCATGGACGGCCCCTTGTATCTCCCCTGCCTATTCAACTCGCCAAAGTAGTGATGCGAACGATCGATTCGATCCATCCAGAAAGTCGCCCAGGCGGCGCCACCCTCGAGAAAACCGACTCGCAGCCGCGGATATTCATTGAACACGCCGTGATAGACCATACCCGAGAAGGCGATGATCAAGGAAAGCGGATGGCCTAGTCCGTGGATCGGCACGAAGGTCTCAAAGGTGTCAAGACCCATTCCGTGATGACAGCCGCCGTGGACGGCGAGCGCGCAACCCAACTTCTCGGCTTCCGCATAGACTGGCCAGTAGGTCCGATGGCCAAGATCGAAAGGCAAGCCGCGGGACGGCAGCATCGCTCCAGGCATGCCAAGCTCCTTGACCGCGCGGCGCAACTCGTTGACCGCCTCGCTCACGTCTTGCATGGGAAGAAGCGCCATGCCCTGAAGCCGCGGGCTGCGTTTCATGTAGCGGTCGTGAATCCAGTTGTTGTAAGCACGCGCCACCACGCACGCCCAGTCCGGATGGACGATATTGCCCATGGCGAGTCCGACGGTCGGATAAAGAAACGCATATTCAAACTTCGCCACATCGAGAAACTCGAGCCACTGATCTGGACCGACACGCTTACCGCCGCCAAAGGCCCGCTCGCTGCGCTTGAACGTGGCCAGGTGAAGAAAATCCAGAGTCGGAAATACATTGCCCAGGACGTTACGTATCGGTCCGATGATTCCACCCTGGGCTTTGCAGCTGCGATAGGGTTCCTCAAGGAAATCCAGGAGAGTCTCGTCTTCGAGCACGTGACCATCAGCATCGATGAGCTTCTGTTCCAAATGCGCCTCCATGAAATTTTCTCTTCTACTGAAGTCCGAACCGAACCTGGTCCGCGTCAATCGTTTGCCTCAACGATACGACGAACACCAATTCCGTGCAAATTCAAAAACAGCAATGGGTCGGGGTCAATCACTTACTTAGTATTCCGCTGAAATACTCTCAGAAGGAGACGAGACTGCTCAAAGCGAACTGCTCAAAGATCATAGGCGAGGCCCGCGTAAAATCGACGGGCGGCGTGCTTATAGTTTATAATTATCGAACTACACCTTCCCGGAGGTGTGATATGCCACGGTTTCTTGTTTCCTGTCTGCCGGTTATTTCTGCAGAACATAATGCAAATAAATCATTTTGCCACTCTGAAAGCCGGAATGGATCTTCGAACCTTTTACGCCGGCGAATTCTTGAAATGGCTTCAGTAGCCCTTTCCGAAACAGATCTCGTATAAGTATCAGTTTCCGTTGATCGTCCAGATCCAATGACCTGAGAACGTTCGCTGTAATATCTTCTCGTTTGAGAATCTTCATGCCCGATTTCTCCATCTGACTGTGTAAAACCGCGAGATCATTTTTGTTGCGAAAATCCGCGTAGAAAAAATATCCATTTTGACGAAGCACTCTTTTCACATTTGCAAGAAAAGTTTCCATCGAACCATAACAATGCGACGATTCAATATTGATTATCGCGTCAAAACTTCCTGCATCAAAAGCCAATGCTTCAGCGTCGCCCTTGATGAATGAGAGTCCGTCAACGGCATGAATGTGCTTACAGAACTCAATGGTTCTGTCTGAAAAATCCATGCCGGTCAACGTTTTGGGTTTCAAGTATCGTGCAACGTACGATGCGCCCCCACCGCGCCCGCTGCCGATTTCCAATACGTCTAGATTCGTTAAATCGACCGTACCCGTCACGTGGTGATATAACTGGATGGCATAACGGTCAGGCTCATCTGCTTCATTCAACCTCAGCATCTCGGAGTGATCGTCTATTGGCGTGTAGCCGTAATTCATGAACGACCAGTCTTTGGTCGGATAGTGACTGGCTAAAAACTGATACCATTGCTTCCACAGCAATTTCTTAAGGTGTGGTGAGATACTACTTAGGGCGAGAAATATTTTTACCAGCATAAGCTTTCGTTGGTTATACATCAGTCTGGGTGTAGGTGGTTAGCCAGTCATTCATTAACAAGACCGTGCTCCCGCAGTTTGTTGATAATGCTGGAAGAGCCGCAAGGAGGCTTTTGCGAATAGAAGCATAGAGACAATTTGACTGGGTTCCAGCACCGCAATCTCTCGATGTTTGAACTGATGCGTCGATCAATTCAATCTTAGGGTGCACTAGCACAGCGTATTTGACAAATCTTTTCGTTCTGCGCGATTAATGATGCTCGAAAGGAACTGCCTATGCGTACACGGCCCCAAGCTACTGGTACGGCAACACGGACGGTTCTCGCTCTGGCGCTGTTCCTTTTTCTCGGCTGCAACAAACCCGCCCATGATATCGTTCTGTTGCAGCAGCAACGACCTTTGACGGACGCCGAATACGAGCGAGCCACGGCCGCCTGGGTCCAGGGAAAGAAGGCGGACGAAGAGCGTGCGACATATATGAAATCCAATGGACTCGACGAAGCGACGTTCCTTCCAGGCCAGGGGTGGAAGGACGTGGTCAATCCGTCCAATCCGTTTAGGGCGTTCCTAGCGAACAAGCCCACTCGCGAAAAGGTGGATCAGCTTCGATTCCACATGGAGGTCTTCACGGGATGGGACCTCTATAACTTCGATTATCCTAGGAAGCATCCCCCGGCGCCCGAGGTCGTGTCCGCTGCGGAGTACGACGCCAAGCATCGCGGCGCTCCGCCCGACATAAGTGTTGCGGCTTTCAAAAAAATCCGAGAGAGATCCCGAACAAGTATTTGGTCAAAGTGCCGCGTATCATGGGCGAGATCGGCTGGGACGTAGATGGTTATGTGGTGAACCGCGACCTCACTGCATACCAGGACATCATCGCGATTCTGTATCAGGCTGGTGTGCTTCCCTGGCTGGAAAACCGAGCCACTTCCGGGAAGCCGGTCACCGTGCTGGAGATCGGCAGCGGTTACGGGGGATTTACCTATTTCTTCTCGGAGATACTGCCGACGGCGAGCTACTGGGCGTGCGACCTGCCCGAGTCCCTGATCGTCGCCGCGATGTATCTCTCGGTAACCCGACCGGAACTGTGGCGAGGGATTCACCCGGAATGTTCCCGGTCCTGTTCCGGAGAGGGTATCTTTGGGCTGCCGAATTACCGTTTCGAGGAATTCAGCGCCAAGGGGCGCAAGGTCGTTCTGGTCGTCAACACGATGTCGCTGTCCGAGATGTCCGAAGTGCAGATCCGCTATTACGCCCGTAAGATATCGGAGCTCCTAAGCAATGAGGGAGTTTTCTTCGAACTGAACTACGACAACCGTCACGTCGAGGGCACGAACGCGAAGGAATTTCTGCCGCATTACCTAAAGGCGAGCGTGGATCTCGGGCAATCGTTCAACCGTGGGCACGGTCACTTATGGGCGAACGATCCTGCCGTGCTTCACCAAATCGAGCGCGAGCGGCGTCTTATCGCCTATGGTAGTCGCTGAGCAATTGTAGTCGAAGTTACCTCTACTGAGATGATAAAATCCGATCTCCACGATTAATATACGATGGACCGCTCCGCGCTGGAAATGCTAGCGAGAGCGGAAGAAGCAATCAGAAAAATTGCTTTGCAGAGACGATTTTTGAGGATTATTTCTTAGGGTCTGAAACCCCAGGATTGAATTGATTTCTCCTTCAACCCAATCTTCCCGGCCATCGAACTAACCCTCGACTGAATAGCCGAGCCCTTGTAGCGAGGCTGCCTCCTCCTGGCGGGGTTTGTCCGTGCCCGCATCACGGACGACGTGCCTTGGGCGCCGGCTTTCAACTGCCGAGCTGCTTGCCTGGGCTTTTTCATTGGCGATTTCCGTTATCGAAATCAGGCGTGGATGAGGTTTCAGCATGTAGCTAGGACGGGCGCTTGATCACTGCTGGCAGTGTTCTGTCAAGGTCAGACAGAATGACCGAAAGGACACGCTGAGGCGAATACAACGCGAATTAGCTTTGCAGTCGCTCAATCGGAGGCGAGATATGCGTCGTGATAGCCTTCGTGGCGCGCCAACGACCGACGCATAGATTCCGCGTGTTCTCGCGTGTTGAAACGTCCAACGCGCACGCGGTAGTAGTTTTGTCCTTTTACCGTTGCTTGCACGATATAGCCATCGTAGCCTTTGGCTTTCAGTTGTTGCACTAAGCCATCGGCAATCTCTTTTGCAGGTGCCGCAGAAATCTGGACCGACCAGTCTTTCCGAAACTCAGATCTTGTCGCAGCGCCGATGCCTGGACCTTTTTCCAATTGAACAACACCTTCGGTTGCGGCCGAATGTACCTCGGAAAGTTGCGCCGTATCATTCCAGGGTGGGATGGGCGGCGTTACTGAAATCGCCCCAGCATTTTGGTTCGTGGATCGGCCAGCCGTGTCATTCAACTGTGTGTTAGAAGGTCCCAAAGCGATCTCCGTTTGGGCCAAGGCGGAATTCACTCCATTAATGTCCTTATAAATGACAAATTGGGCGGGCAGGCCAAAATAAAACCAAGCCGCTGTCGTGACCACGAACACCTCCACTAACGCTAAAGCCAAGTTTCGTTTTACGGGTAATGGCTTACGAAATCTCGGGCGCTCTTCACTCTCGTGCACCGGGAATTCCGGACGGTCGGTGTATGTTCCCAGTTCCCAACCACCCCGGTCAGGTTCATTTAGTGCCGGCCGATCTGACAGCCAGCGGAGTTCTCTCAAGGCTGCCTCTGATTTTGCCAAGGGACGAAATGTTGTGATGAGCTCCGCCACCCAGAGCTTGCGTAATTCGGGCACGCAAAGTTCAAAAGTGAAAGCCATCGGTTTTAAGTGGCGAAAATCGAGCACACTGTTCGTGGCATAGAAGTGCCTCCCTCATATTTGCCGACTCACCGATGAAAATTGTGCGAGCGCCGTTGAAGATACCATAGACGCCCGAAGTGGGCGGCGCGCAGGCGAGGATCGACTCTCCGGTGAAACTGTTGCAACCGTTACCCAGTTGCCAACGAGATAGGTTCCAGTTCATTGATTGTTCTCAATTTAGAAGCAACTGGCTTCAAGACCGGCGATAGCAGCGTAGTTAAATAAACGCCTCCGGCGAGTATAAGCAACGCGCATCTATCTAGTAAATCTCAAATGCCTAATAGTCGCGGACCGTCTGATGCCTTAAATTTGCCTTCGTCTTTTCGCTGCCTCGACTCGCCTCGTACTGCGCCAATGCTGATTGCGTTTTCGGCCCCATGAGCCCATCAACCTCTCCGGGATCGAATCCCGCGTCGCGTAAACGCAACTGAAGAATGCGAACCCGCTCGCGAGCTCGCACCGCTTGTACAGTCGAGGATTGCTGATCGTGAGCGCTGCGCGTCGGGTGAGCTTCTGCTTTCGACGAGGAAATGGAGGTTTTCTCTGGCCGGATATCAGCAGTTCCGGAAACATCGCCGGCGAAGTTTCGTGTAAGATTTCTTTAAATTCGTTGGCCATGAGGCAGCCGGCTTTGAACTTCCGCAGCGCCAATTGCATCCTGCTGCCGAAGACCCCGTCCACTGGACCGGGATAAAATCCAGCCTCACGAAGTTGCCCCTGAATTTCTTGTGTCTCCCGACGGCTTGGAACTTGTACCCAGCCGCAGCTCCCGCAGTTAAATGGCCTTCTGCAGTGTGCAGGTTTAATTCTTCAAGCCGTGGACCGAACTTCGAACAGCCGCTCTCCAGTCGAACGTAAGCCGCTTTCGTTCTTGCACCGGCGACGCCATCTACTGTACCTGGCTCAAAGCCAATTTCGTGTAAACCTCTCTGAAGCCGGCGCACGTCATCATTCGTCAAAGCACACGGTCGTACAATCGACGGTGCATCTTCAGTGGGTCTATGGATTTCAACGATATTTTGCGGAAGAAGCTGTTTGTTTTCCAGGACAGGAACTGACAACGTCTCTAGTTGGCAGTCTTCTGAGATCGCAAAAGCCGCAGCCCGTATCTGCTACGAAACAGATTAGGGCATTTGATCAAATTTGGCCACCGTTAACGGTGAGCTTAACAATGAGCGCAACCGAGAATGAAAAATACACTCGTGGCATATTGACGAATCGTCGTTTGACTAGCGTGCATGTGCAGCCGGATTGGGGAATGTCTAGGCACACCATTCAAGATCATTCCATGGTGGTTTAGAGCATCAACGGCGTGAGCGCGTTTCGCATCTATATATAAGAGAGTCCTTGAATCCAATCAGAGATTTCGCTTACACGGACACGCCAATGTCCGCCGACCTTAAATGCCGGAAATTCTTTCTGATCGACCATACGCCGTACTGTTCGCTTAAAAACCTGCAGAAACTCAGCCGTCTCATCGAGAGTTAACAAACGACACGGTTCAACGATCGCTTCTCAAAACGGCGTCGCTGTTAAGCAACTCTCATGCCACAATTTGTTTTGGACTATCTTCCCAATCTATGAAGCACCGGCTTCGGAGAAGCTATGTCATCGGGACCGCCAGCATCAAGAGCGCCGACAACCCTCAGATTAAAAGCCCTCGACCCAACGATACGAATAACTAATCGTTTGATGCGTGCCAAATCGCCTCCTTTGGGCCCCGCCGGAGAAGGGTGTCTTTGGCGGTAGTCATAGGAAATCAATAAAAGCATAGCCCGCTGAGCCATAAACGTCAACTAAGTCCCCATATGGCCTTTTGCACCGGCAAAGACAATGCCGTCAAAATTATTGATCGTAGTGTATAGGACTGTATCAAAAGCAGTCGAAGACAGAACAAAATCAAACGCAACGGAACAGCGCCGTCATTCGGCGCGCAGTGCCTGTAAGCCCGAGACAAGCGCGCCCGTGAGAGGGCCAGAGCTAGATTAACGGCTCCGTTTGAAACTCAATCTGCCTGTGGGTACCAGTACAATATTCCATTTGCCGATTTCATCGTCGTAGTAAACCTTTGTCGGTATTCTCGTCGCCCAAATAGAAATGGGGACGAAAGAAAGCAACAATCGCCATGTCCCCATCATTCATCGGAACAACAGACACGCCTGCATGCTAAAAGCACGGAAATCGCAAAGGATTGTTGTCGATTCGTTAGGTTTTAGTTTCGGTGTGGCTAACTTTGGCTTTGTGGAAAAAAGGACATTCTTTCTTGCCCAACGCTTAAATGCCGAATCCTTAAACTTAAAATCATATAAGGCGCAGTCATACTATAATACTAAAGCGAGAATAGCCCTCATTCTTAATGAGAAATGAGTGCAAAGGGATCGTCCGAGCTTACTGAAGCAGATGGCGATATGGCGATACTTTGGCACTAGGAATAAAACACCAACATAAATACCCAAAATAAATGCTCCGCCAGAAAGTATTTGAGCTAACCGCTTTCGGATTTTGGCGATGGTATATCTTCGATTCTCTCGTAGCTCTCGTTGGCGCTTTTCTAACGCTCGACGCTCTTGTCTGGCTTTATTACGCTGCCTTTGAGTTTTTATCGCCATTCTAATTCAGCAAATAAAGCGTGGACCGCCCAAGCTTCCGGAGAGCCGCTGGGCGGTTAGGCGAGATCTGTGATGGGTGTAAGTGTAATCGAAATGTATGCCTCGAAGGAATCAAATATTACGCAGAAGGTCGTCTTAACTTCACCCTTTAGACTGATCTGCTGATAAAGGCCGAGTGATGCGTTACCCGCCGAGATCGAACTGAATTCTCCTTCAGCGCGATTTCGCGTCACATCACATTGAAGCGTCGAATCAATTCAATCCTGCGGAGGAGAAGGGCGTTTCGTGACGGTATATTGAATATACGCCACCGCCGATGTGGGATATACTGCCGACCAGACTAGTTGACAATGCTTAACCAACGGCTAGACAAAGCCGCTTCGCGCTTCTCAGCCTTCTCCAACGAATTAATCTTACGCCCGGATTTCAAACAGCTTCTGAGAGGAGGAATCCCATGCTTCGAGCGATGCCCGTTCTGTCGGTCGAGGAACGAACTCGGCTCGGTCTGCGCGCTGCGGGCAGCCACATGTACCAGCAGGACAAGATCTGGTCGCGCTACAGCAACGATAAAGTGGATATCGCTGGCGCCCTGGCTCGCGTACTCCGCACGCTTAACAAGGCGCTGCCGCTAGATGAGCCGCTGAGAGCGCTGTCGATCGGCTCCAGTAACGAGCCGCAGTTCCGCATCTTGGAATCGGCCTTCCGCGGCGGGCTCTACCTGCTCGACATCGAAGACGCCGCACTGGCCGTGGTCGAGGAGCGCGTCCAGCGACAGAACACCCACCAGGTCCGGGTCATCCACGGCAACTACCACGAGGCACTGCGCGATGCGGAGTCGGTGCTGTGCTTCCGTGGGGAGCATCTCGATGGCCGGCGCATGACGCTGATCACGCTCCATCACTCGCTCTACTACAGCCCCAGAACCTCCTGGGGCGATCTGCTTGCAAATCTCTACGAGCACCTGCTGGCGACCGAGCCAGCTCCAGGGCCGTCCGGGGCGATCCACGCCGTGCTGATGGCAAGTCGCAGCGACGACCCAGCGAGCACGACATGGCTGTATAACCATTTCGCTGACCGGTTCTTCGGCTGCCACAACGATCAGGATCTCAAGGCGTGCGCCGAGGAACTGAGCGCCGACCCGCGCTTTGCCGACGCGCAGGTATTGAGCAGGTCGAGCCGGGTCGACTTCTTCGTCGAAGACTTCGAGATCTTTATGGCGGTGGTGTGGATGATCTTACTGCATCCGAACGTTCACCAGTTCAGCGAGGCGCAGCAGCGCGAAGTGATCGAGTGGGTGTATGGGGAGCTGTGGAGCCGCGGCCTGCCATTGGTACAGCTGCAGGATCATCTGGTGATCTATCGCGGTAAAGGAATCTCGGGGCTGATCTGAAACGAAGCTGTTTGGAATTGAGATCGCACTGAAGCGTCGTTCAGTTCAATCCTGGAATGGAAATTTGCAATCACGGCTCGCGCATTTCCCGGACAGCTGTGCAAAATCGCTCGCCCCGAATCACCTTAGAGCGGACCACTTGATGGCCAATCAATCGTTCTCTTCCCCGGCTGCTGTTTGGATACACAAACTCGATTCATCGTGTGCTCAACCACCACCGTACTCGAAGCTTGACCGTTTTCAACCTTACGCTTTCTCCTGATCCCTTCTTCCGTCAGTAGTCGAGTTGGCACTCTGACACACGGGTTTCCGTCGTGTTGGAGGGATGGCCGCTAATGTTGGAATATAGGAAACGGGGCTATACGGCGGCTCAGAAATTTACGCAAGACTCGTCATCGACGCGCAGCACCGATTCCTGTGCGAAGGTTTTTCTGTAGCTGTCTCGGATTTCGTCGATGCGCGCGCTGCTGCTTTTTTCGCCGGCAGGGTAGAGCAGTATGACAAACATAGATCGTTCACGCCGAATTATCCCACTGGAGCCGCGGTATTGTCCGGCGCCAGACAATACCGTCAATCCGTTGGGAAATCGGGGCGTGATGATGTCATCGAGGAAGGTGCGGAATTCATCATCGGTCACCGACGAGCCATCCGGTTTGCCCCGTCCAAAGTAGAGTTCGGTTCGCGCCAACAGCTGGCCTTGGTCTCTATCTATGCATCCGCCGCGAATTACCGCATTACCTTGTTGGACGGGGGTAACAGCTGCGGGCTCTAGGGGACTAGAAAGAATACTCGCCGCACAGGCCATGATTAGGATTGATCCGATGAGGCTGCGACCTACGTCCTTTTCCACTGTTTTTCCCGATCCAAGAAAATGCGCACGCCAATATGATTGAGCCTGCCAACAATCTATTAGTACCGGCAAATGCTGTGCCAGCGTTTTATACCTATCGAACAGACGCACAGACACTGAAATCGAACAGATCAGGTTCTCACGAGCTCAGTGTTGTTTGAGATAACCTGGTTGAACGAAGATCGTTCGCCGCCTCGCGGAAAAGTTAGGGGATAGGGCGGAGATCGGTCGCCAAGTGGAAATCTCGACTTTGGCGTTGCGAAAATCTTAAGCCCGAATACGCACTGAATCTCCTCGCTTCGCTCGCTGGGAGTATATTGTGCTTAAACAACCAAAGTTGCATTGCTGTATCCAAAGGTGACAAGCGTCGCATCCAATAGATACAGTAAAGAATGAGTAAACGTGATGTGCACACGTTAGAGGTTTTTCTTTGCCGCATAGACGCTGGCCGATAATAAAGAGTTTCCCTGATAAGCGCGATCTCCTCATGCACCAGAGTGCGTCGCTCGAGCCCCCACCGATTTCAATGCGTAAAGGATCTTTAACAATCCTCTAAAAGCCGCACCAACCCAGTTGGTCCCATTCTCATCTGCCTTTTTTTCCTTGTCTCAGGTTCAGCCCCTCCAATAATACTGAGCGCGCCACTTAATACTGATCGCGCCACTGGAACGTTGTTTGCTCTTTCAGGTGCACAGTTCATGAACGACAAAGTATTCAAGCTAACTTGATAGTGATCACAGGCTAGTGAAGCGGACAGATGAGATGAGGAAGCGGTGTGTCTGTTAAGACGCAAACTAAAATTTGTGAGAGCAACAATAGAATAAAGGAGATCAACAATGTTTCGCAAACACGCTACGCAAACGACTTCAGCATTGGCTATCGCCGGACTCATGTTAGTTGGGTGCGCAGGCAGCCGGCTTGTTAGCGCCCCGGCTGAGGCTCCGACCGACATGGGCTGGAAGGCAGCCAATCAGGATCTTGAGACTAAAGTAAACTATATCGTTCAGCCGGACGGACCAGGGTCATGGGTCAAGGGCGCCAAGTGGATTGAGATGAAGGTGAGTCTGAGAACGCTTATGGATTCGGACATGACACTCGAAAAGTTTGAACTGATTGACCATCGAGGTGTCTATCTGGGATCGGACTATGCGTCGCTAAGTCAGTTAGAGTCAACGAGCGATTCTCTGGCAAAAAGCTATGCGGCACCTATGACAGCCGCGGCAGTGACAGCCGCTGGATCCGCACTAGCGATGTCAGGAGCCATGGCAGGTAGCACTGGGGCGGGAATGATCCCGATACTCGGAGGATTGAGCCAGCTGGGACCATTGGTCTCGATCATGGGCCAAAATGGAGACAACGGAGAAGTAAAAGATCGCCAAGCAATCGAAGCAGAGTTCAAGAGGCGACGCTTGACGACACCGCTCAGGTTAGGTGGCAATGCTGCTCTTGACGGCGCTCTGTTTTTCCCTATTACTCCGCAACCTCGAGCTCTGATAATCCATTACCGCAATGCAAAAGGGACGTCAGCTCAGCTCAAGCTGGCTCTTGAAATGACGACGAGTTCGGATCCCAAACGTGTCGAACAGTAATGCCATAACCCGAGCGCTGGGTGGAACAATTTTTCTTGTTCCACCCAGCTAACGCAGAAGAAAAAACGATGCTCTAAATGTCAGCGGCAAAGCAATCTTTTATGGGAGTTAAACAATGGACATTAAAACCTTATTCGACTCTTGCCCGCCAAGATTATTCGTCGCGCGGATTGTTCTTGTCTTTGGAGTTCTTATCTTTCTTGAGCGGCCTGTTACGGCAGAGCAGTTGTTATCCGCCATCCGAATAGACTCAGAGGCTCTTCGTCTAACTGCCGCAGAGCGTCAGCCGATCGTCGAAGAGTTGTTCACAAAGATCGAGTATCAGCTGACGAAGCCAGGATGGAACTGCGTTAAGAAACCCCAGCTTGATGAACCCGCGATCAATCAGACAGCCGACGAGCTCGCTCATATAGCGAATATCCGCTTCGTAGTTAGCTTTGAAGCCCCTCGCCTAGACCAAAGCGGCGAAATGAGCATTAGAGTGATAGCGAACCTGGCGGGTCGTGACATAACGCGTGAAGTTCGTGAAGACCGCTTCGATCGCTACCCTAATCGAGGAAAACTTCTGAAAATTGCCGCCGGCTCGGCTGTCCGAGAGCTGTTGGATGAAATGGGGCCACCGTGTTTACGACACCTGAAAGTGAAAGTGACAGCGAAAATCAGTAATGTCGTATACGAGGATTCCTGGGAAGGGGAAGAGAGATTCACTATGAATCTATGGTACGAGCGTACCGATGTGCTAGTTCCGGCTTCCGTCCGATGGAAAACAATCCCAATTCCCTGCGCTGGTTCCGCGCAATCCCGAATCAGCTTCAGCCCCTACTACTCGGCCGATCGAAACAGCCTGATCATCGCCTTTATGGATTTCGACAGGTACCCACTCACGACAAGATGCCCTTGGATGCACCTGACTGAAAATTCGCGTATCTATTTTCCACAGGAAACTTCCGTGGAACTGGCGGATGGCGCGCGAACGTTGTCGGAAGGAACCTGGGGCGGCAGTCAGATGCAGGTAACGCTCGAACTTAGTATTGAGCAGGAGGGTTAATATACTTATTAATCAAAGTCCAAGATGGACCAGGGGCTCCTGGGAAATGCAGGAGGAGACGTCAATAAAACTACTCGGAATATCTTTATCGGAAGCAAGAGTCTCTATATGGGGGGGTTCGCTCGTGACTTTTATTATTTTCGGATCAGACGGCGATCCTTTTTCGCAGACTTATTCCTGCTACACCGATTTTGTCGCATTGGCACCGACGCGAAGCTGAAGTTAATACGAAATTTTCTCGGTAGCTCACTATCAGCGGAAGGATGATGCGAAGGCTAATCATCATAATAGCTAGTTGTCTCCTCTAGAGCTGTACCCTGCTTACTGTACTGCAGAGGTGCTTCATGAAACCTTCAAATCCTAATAAAAGCGGTTCTTGTCCGCCTTTTGTCCGTACAGCAGAAACAACAAGCCCCAAGACCTTCCAATAAAGAAAGCTCTCGGGGCTTGGTTCTATTGTCTTTTGACGGCGTGTTTAGGTTCTAGTGACGATCGGCTTTTGAAGGCATTCAAGAGCTCTGCGGAAGACGGTCGGTTTCGCGCGAAATTGATGAACCATTTAGAGTTTACAGTGTCCGTGTTTTGCCCGAGAACTGCTCCCCCAAGAGACCCAAACAAACTCAATGATCAAGCAATCGGAGCGCTCTAATCATTGGGCCTGCTTGGATCTTCTTGGGCCACTTGATTACGCCGGCAGAACTCTTAATCAGCGGGTGCGGCGGTGTTCTGCGATGCCAGCATTGAACTGAATTCTCCATCAAACCAATCTGCGTGAAATCAAATTGAAGCGTCGTTCAGTTCAATCCTGCCCGGGCTTTCGCGATGGTCTGGCCGAAATAAGCCGCCGATTGTTAAGTAGATATGTCGCCGTGCCGGTCGGCTTTTCGCGGAGACTTACGTTGACAAAGCTCGGTTACCTGATGGATATTGCGAATGATTTGGACCATTTTTGTCCGAGCCGTCGCGGAGATAGGCTGACCGCTAATTCTCGCTGCCTACGTCGGCTCACCTAATAGTTAGACGGCAGCAGAAAGGTACTGTCGATGAAACCAGCCCTTTTTGTTGGATCTTCGTCTGAGAGTCTCGACGTGGCATACGCAGCTCAGAAAAACCTTGAGGACGTGGCGGAAGTCATTGTATGGACGCAAGGTATCTTTGAGCTGACCAAGTCCTATCTTGAATCGTTACTGGAGGCGCTCGAAGACACAGAATTCGGCTTGTTCATTTTCGGTCCCGATGACCTGATCAAAATACGTGGCATGGAAATGGTGACGGCCAGGGACAATGTTGTTTTTGAACTTGGTCTTTTCATCGGACGTCTTGGTCGAGACCGTAGTTTCATATTGATGCCGAAAGATTCGGCGGACTTCCACCTGCCCACTGACTTGCTTGGCATTACGACCGCGAGGTTCCAGCCGCCTTCTCGACCCGATCGACTTCAAGCCGCGTTGGGCCCAGCGTGTCACGATATTCGTACTACAATTCGTAAGCACGCAGTGTTACATGACGCGGCGGTGCCGAACCCGCAAGACATAGGTTTAGTGCTATCAGTCTTGATCCCAGAACCAGAGCAGAAGCACCTCCTAAATATCGCAGATGGCAAGACGAGGGGCTACAAAGGCGGTGGTATTGTCCGTTCAGAACTGCGACATCTCCGTTCGATAGGACTGATTCGAAAGCACAGTGGCCGGAATATTGGAGAGCTCAAATCAGATGGGGTGTATGACATTGCAGATATAGTTGCGCTAACGGATCTCGGACGACAATGGGCAGCAAAGTTGAAGGCTAAAGTTTGATGCCGTCCAACAACCGGCTTGAGAAGTAACTTTTTAGCACCTGTAACAGCTGGCGCGGCTTGGTCAGTCGACTAACTGGAAGTCGTGAAATATGAGCGTTCTGGTCACAATCCCAATAGAGCTTTACAATGGCCTTCTGAGCCGTTGCAAAAGCGTCAGCAACGAGTATCAACTTTTGAAAGCCGGGGTAATTACAGACGTAAGCAATGCGGAAGGCGACTATACGGTGGTAAACATTCAATGCGAGCGTAGAAGCGCAGAAGATCTGCTCGCATGGGCGAAGAAACTTTACCCCGAAGCATCTTCTGAGATCGTCATCGATTTTGATCCCAATCTGTAAATCCCCCGACCGTAGTCTTGTCGAAAGTTTTCATATTTCGCTGCATCTGCAGGCTGCCAATAGGCAGTACTATTTAGCTACAGTTCCATTAACGTTTTTAAGGCAGCGCATTCGCCGCGGAAATTTGCGGACGTTAACAAAAGTGGTGGGGGCATTCAAAGTTAGAACCGACCATCTGATCCTATCATCAGACCTCTTGAATTTAGTTGAAGCGTCGATCAATTCAAATCTAATTGCTTCGGTGTCATATGGCGTCTCTTTGATTAGCTTCTCTCAAACCGCTTGACATGAGCCCCGCGGGCAACTTAGCCTCCGGCCAGAATAGACAAATCACCCGGAGGTAGGTCATGACCAAAGCACTCTGTGGACTTTTGCTTGCTATCTTTATCTCGGGATCGCTGGTCACGTCGGCGATTGCTGCCTCGGTCGAGGAGTTCTACAAGGGCAAAGCAATTCAGTTCATCGTCGGTGGATCCGCCGGTGGAGGTTATGATACTTACACCCGGCTAATAGCGCGCTACTTCTCTCAATACGTTCCCGGCAAACCCTCCACAGTCGTTCAAAACATGCCTGGAGCAGCCATGCTGATTGCGGCCAATTTCGTCTTCAACAGCGCTCCTCGCGATGGAACAGTCATCGGGCATTGGTCCGGTCCTCTCATTCTGCAGCACTTGATGGGTAACCCCGCGGTGCAATTTGACGGGCGCAAGTTTGGCTGGCTCGGCATGCCGACGGCGGATTCCCTCATATGCATCACGACCGAACGCAGCGGAATAAAAACGGCGGAGGATTGGCGCAAGGCTAAAACACCGGTCAAGCTGGGGGCCATCGGCCCCGGCACAAGCGGAACCGATGATACCAAGCTCCTCGCCGCCGCCACAGGTTTTCCCCTGCAGCTGATCGAGGGGTACAAGGGTACCGCCGATATCAGAATTGCCGCGGAAACAGGTGAAGTCGATGGGACCTGCGCCTTTGGATGGCAATCGGCGAAGGTGACTTGGGCCAACGCGCTGAAGGCAAGAGAGGTTCACGTTGTGCTGCAGACGATGCTTGAATCTCATCCCGAGCTGAAGGGTGTCCCTCTCGCTGTCGATTACGCCAAAACCGACGAAAGCAAAAAGCTCCTTCAGATCGCTAGCGAGCTTTACGGCAAACAAAGGCTCTATTCGCTTCCGCCACAAGTCCCCGAAGAGCGCGTGCGAATACTGCAGAAAGCCTTTATCGATACTCTCAAGGATCCTCAGCTTAAGGCTGAGGCAGAAAAGGCGAAGCTCGAGATCGACTCAATCGATGGACCCGGCATAGAGAAGATGGTGCAGGGCTTGTATGAAATCGAGCCCTCGATCGTCAAGCGAGTTAAACAGATTCTGGAGTCGAAGTAGGAGTGAGAAGATGCAGAAATCCGGCGAAGCATGTACGGCGATATTCTTGTTAGGCAGCCTGCGGCGAAATAACAAAATGACGAAGGCAAAGGCACGTGATGGAGGCGAGAGCCAGAAGAACATGAAGAAAAATATCTTGCTGTTTCTATTCCTGAACTTAGCTCTGGGTTGGCTCCAACTCGCAGAGGCACAACAGCCGGGGAAGATCTGGAAAGTCGGTGTCTTGGCTTCAAGCTCACCATCGATGAATGAGGACCGTGATGAAGCTCTGCGCCAGGGATTAAGGAGCCGCGGCTATGTCGAGGGGCAAAACCTCGTCATCGAATACAAATACGCTGAAGGAAAGATCGAGCGCTTGCCACAACTCGCGCGCGAGCTGATCGAAGACAAAGTCGATGTAATCGTGGTTGGCGGCACCCGGGTTGCGCTCACCGCCAAGAAAGCCACGAGCACCATTCCTATAGTTGTCGCCGGCGCCGGCGATCTGGTGGAGACGGGACTCATCAAAAGTTTCATGTATCCGGGCGGCAACGTCACGGGGGTGGCGCGATTGTCCGCCGACTTTTTTGACGATCGATTGAAACTGATCAAGCAAATTCTTCCCAAAGCTTCTCAAATCAATGCCTTGGTAAACCCAAATAATCCGGGTCATCGCCGGAGCCTCAAGGATGCTGAACTCGGAGCGCGTTCTTCGGGGCTGACTTTTCAATCGGTGAGCGCCGGTAACAGCAGCGAGCTAGACAGCGCCATCGGAAGAGCCTCCAAGGGAGGCGCAAGCGCTCTCTTGGTCATCACCGATGCCATGTTCAGCAGTAATCTCGAGAGGATTGCCCAACTAGCCCTCAAGCACCGGCTGCCGGCGATCTACGATCGAAGCGCTTTTGTCGAAGCCGGTGGACTGCTGAGCTATGGGGCGAACCTGGCGGAGTTGTCGCGGCGCGCCGCAGAATATGTCGATCAGATTTTCAAAGGCGCCAAGCCGGAAGATTTAACTCTGGTGCAACCGACCAAATTCGATCTGTCGATCAATCTCAAGACTGCCCAACAGATTGGCGTCACCATTCCGCCGAACCTGCTTGCACGGGCGGATCAGATAATTAAATGACAGCCTCAAAGGCATGAGTTCTCCAACGGACCAATACCACAGCATACCGGAGTGAGGCGCGTCTGGCGGTAACAAAGATCCATGCGAAATCCTGGCGCAAAGATGCAAAAACCGCAGATCTCAAACTGACGGTGCGCCATGCTCGCAGAGGTGATTTCTTGATTGACGCCACCAGCCCACCTGAAGTAAGACTTAGCTGAGCCGCTGGGGAGCTGTTTTCCGCGGCGCACCCCGATCCTCTCCACGCACTTTTTCTCCCCGATCGATATCTCAGTTTCGCTCTTTTGCTTATGCCAAAGAACATTAAAAAAGGTTCTCAGAGCAATAAAGTAAAACCCCGCCGTGCGGCAGTGAAAGCGCCGAGTATCTAAGAAAGCGCAAACGATTGCCGAGGTGCGGCGAGAACTCGCGGAATCGTTACAGCGGGAGAACGCCACCAATGACATCCTGCGGATGATCGCCACGGCGACAGGCGATCTTCAGCATTTGCTTGACGCGATTGCCGAGCGCGCAGCGCGGTTGTGCAATTCTATCGATGCGCAAATTTTGAGTCTTGATGATGAGGGACATCGGGCCGTGGCTTCTTATGGTCCGATTTCTGTCACTCCCCGCCAGGAACGTGTGCCGCTCGACCGGGGCAGTGTCGCGGGCCGATCGATGCTGGACAGACAAACGATTCACGTTCACGACATCTTGAATACACCAGTATCGGAGTATCCACGGGCACGGGAACTTGCGCAGCGCCACGGCAATAGGACTGTACTCTCAACGCCATTGCTTAGACGGGGTGTTCCGATTGGAGCGATACTGCTCCGCCGCATCGAGGCTCGACCTTTTACAGAGCGGCAGATCAAGTTACTGGAAACCTTCGCGGACCAGGCGGTGATCGCGATTGAGAATGCTCGGCTGTTTGAAGAACTCGCAGCAAAAAAATCGAGTGAATCTCCAACTCGGAATGCGGAATCTCGAGCAGCAGACTGCCACGAGCGAAATTCTCCAGGTTATCGCCAGCTCGCCGACGGATATCCAGCCAGTGTTGATGTGGTGGCGGAGAATGCCGCTCGGCTGTGCGGTGCAACGGATGCCCAGATCAATCGGGTTGAGGGTGATCTTCTTCGTCGAGTGGCTTCTTATGGCTCAATGGCTACGCCCGACGAAGCGAGTGTTTTCAACCGAGGCCATGTGGGCGGGCGAGCCATTATCGATCGGCAGACGATTCACATCCACGATATTAGTGCAGGGTTTGATACTGAATTTCCGGGAGCCAGAACACTTTACGAACGTACCGGCGTGCGCACGATCCTGGCTACGCCATTGCTGCGAGAGGGCGATGCGATTGGAAATGTCGTAATCCGTCGCACGGAAGTTCGCCCCTTCACGGACAAACAGATCGCTCTTCTTAAAACCTTCGCCGATCAAGCAGTTATCGCCATCGAGAACGTGCGCTTATTCAAGGAACTCGGCGAGCGCAACAGGGAATTGCGCGAGGCCCTGGAGCATCAGACCGCAACCGCCGAGGTGCTCGGCATCATCAGCCGCTCGCCGACGGACGTGCAGCCGGTGCTCGACGCCATCGTCGAGAGCGCCGCGAAGGTTTGCGGTATCGATGACGTGGTGCTGCGACTGCGTGAGGGTGACGTTGTAGTTGCGCGGGCTCATGTTGGTCCGGTATCCATAGCCAGTGGCCGTGTTGAGCTAAATATTGACCGCACCCCACATTTTCGCTGGATACGCGAGCATGGCACGCTCCACATTCCAGACACCCGCGCCGCGCAGGATGACTTTTCAGTGTTTGGTGTCGCCAGCGGCTTTCGCTGCTTCTTAGCCGCACCGCTTCGACTACAAAGCGAATTCATTGGATTGCTGATCGCCCGTCGCACCGAAGTTCGTCCCTTCACCCCGGCGCAGATCAAGCTTTTCGAGACCTTTGCCGATCAGGCCGTGATCGCGATCGAGAACGTGCGGCTGTTCAAAGAACTCACAGAGGCATTGGAGCAGCAGACAGCGACCAGTCGAGATCCTGGGCGTCATCGCTAGCTCGCCGACGGACATCCAGCCGGTGCTTGGACGTGGTCGCTGAAAACGCCGCGAAGCTGTGTGATTCCAGAGAGGCCGTCATCCATCGTCTGACGGTAACCTTCTTCGAGTAGCGGCTGTCTATGGTTACATGCCCATCAGTTCGCCGGGGTGGAATGTCGATCGCTCGTGGACGGCCCGCCGGTCGAGCAATTCTCGATCGGCAAACGATCCATATCCATGAGCTCGCCGCGGATATTGAAAACGAATTTCAACACGCGGAACCCATGCAGCAAGCCGTTACTCCTTAGAAACCATCACCGAGCGTGCCACGCGAGTGTGCGGCGCGAAAGACGGCGTGTTGCGGTTGGTGGATGGAAACGTGCTGCGCTTGGCAGCTCATTACGGATCAATACCCCACGTAGCGGTAGAACGCCCTATCAACCGGCAATCACCGCCAGGGCGAGCCGTGATGGATCAGGCAATTATCCATCATGAGGATGTGGATCAGCTGATTGAGTCGGAATATCCAGAGATGCTTGAAACTCGCCGTCAGATTGTCGCGCGAACGTTTCTTGCCGTCCCGTTGATACGCGAAGGCGTCGCGCTCGGGAGTTATTCATTTCCGTCGTCTTGAGGTTCGTCCATTCTCAGACAAGCAAATCGCGCTTCTCAAAACTTTCGCCGACCAGGCGGTCATCGCCATCGAAAACGTTCGTCTGTTCAAAGAATTGCAGGATCGCAACCGCGATCTGAGCGAAGCGCTGGAGCAACAAACTGCGACCAGTGAGATTCTGGGCGCGATCAGCAGTTCGCCGGCCGACTTGCAGCCGGTCTTCGAGACGATCCTCGCCAACGCTACACGTCTGTGCGGCACACAGAACGCCGCGTTATTCCGGTTCGATGGCGAATTTCTGCGATTCGCCGTGGGACACAATCTCGATCCTGAGAATATGGCGCGTATGGAAAACTACTCGGTCCGGCCCGGAACAGAGACTGCAAGCCGACGCGCGGCTCTGGAGCGACGAACCATTCACGTGCCTGATGTTGTCGCCGCGGCTGGCTTCGATGCTTACCAGACCGATGCGTATCGCAGGGAGAACCGGCTCAGCACTTTAGCCGTGCCGTTGCTCAAAGAAGACACGCTGCTCGGGGTGATCGTCACTTCTCATTACAACGAAGTGCGGCCATTCACCGACAATCAAATCAAACTTGTTGAAACCTTCGCCGATCAGGCTGTTATCGCGCTTGAGAACGTACGATTATTCAACGAGCTCAAGGAGTCATTGGAACAACAGACCGCCACCAATGAGATTCTTGGCGTCATCGCCAGCTCGCCGACGGACCTTCAGCCTGTCCTCGACATCGTCGCCAAGACCGCCGCGCGACTCTGCGATGCGGGCGATGCGGCGATCTGGCGTACTGACGGCGATGAATTTTGGCTTGTCGCGGCGCATGGTTCAACTCCAGTGGCCGATTCCGAGAAGCGTCGGCCACTGATTCGCTCGATTCCGAGCGGCCGAGCGATGATCGACAAAGAAACCGTGCACATCCACGACGTTTTGGTGCCGGAGTTTAGAGCGGAATTTTCAGATAGTTTTCACACCGGCAAGATCCGAACTATCTTAACTACTCCATTACTGCGCGAAGGACTTGCGATCGGGGCAATTCATATTCGCCGAACCGAAGTACGTCCTTTTTCGGAAAAACAGATCGCTCTCCTCAAAACCTTCGCCGACCAGGCGGTCATCGCCATCGAGAACGTGCGCCTGTTCAAGGAACTAGAAGAGCGCAACTCCGAATTGCGCGAAGCCCTGGAGCATCAGACGGCCACCGCCGAGGTGCTCAGCATCATCAGCCGCTCGCCCACGGACGTGCAGCCGGTGCTCGACGCGATCGTCGAGAGCGCCGCGCGGGTTTGCGGGATCGATGATGTGGTGTTGCGACTCCAAGACGGCAACGCCATGGTTTGTCGGGCTCATTTTGGTCCCTTAGTTATCAACCGCGTCGAAATCAGTATCGATGAGCCACAGTTTGGCTGGATGCGCGAGCATGGCACGCTGCACATTCCCGACGCCAGTGACCAGACCGATTCACGGATGGCGGTTACCGGCGGCTGGCGGACCTTCCTGGTCGTTCCCCTTCGTCAGCAAAGCGAACTGATTGGAGGACTGTTCGCACGTCGCACCGAGGTCCGCCCCTTCACCCCGGCGCAGATCAAGCTCCTCGAAACCTTCGCCGACCAGGCCGTGATAGCGATCGAGAACGCGCGATTATTCCGAGAACTGAAAGAAGCATTGGAGCAGCAGACAGCGACCAGCGAGATCCTGGGCGTCATAGCTAGCTCGCCGACCGATATTCAGCCTGTGCTGGATACGGTCGCCGAGAATGCGGCGCGCGTCTGTGTGACGCAAACGATGCGACAATCTGACCGTGTCGAAGGCGAATGATCCGTCTTGAAGCTGCAGCTATGGTTCATATTCCGTGGCCGATCTTGCCATCGGCGGGACGCGACCGTTAAGATCGGATGTCCGTTAGTCGGCCGTGCGGTTGTGGACCGGCAAATTGTCCATCATGCAGACATGATGCTGAGCGTGTAGAAGGAATTTCCGAGCTTGGAGTATCGTCGCACAGTATGGCGATTCGCACGATGCTTAGCTACTCCGTTACTGCGCGAAGGTATCGCCATCGGAGCGATCATGATCCGCCGCACCGAAGTCCGTCCTTTACTCGAGAAGCAGATTGCGCTCCTCAAAACCTTTGCCGACCAAGCGGTCATCGCTATCGAGAACGTCCGCTTGTTCAAGGAACTCGAAATTCGGAACCGCGATCTCACCGAATCGTTGGAGCAACAGACCGCCACGAGTGAGATTCTTTCTGTTATCAGCAGTTCGCCAACGGATGTTCAGCCAGTATTCGACACTATCGTCAAGAACGCTGCTCGATTGTGCGAGGGGTCAGGATGCAGCGTGGTCCGCTTCGATGGCGAGATGGTCCACTTAGCTGCCCAGCATAATGTCTCGGCGGAAGCGCACGATGCCATGCGGCGAAGATTCCCGCACCATCCAACCAGAGAATCCGCAATGGAACGTGCAGTTCTGGATTCCACGGTGATCCACATACCCGACGTACGACAAGATCCTGATTTCCGACTGCACGCGGAGAATGCCGGAGAGGTCAAAGCTCTCTTAGCCGCGCCGCTGCTCCGCGAAGGACGGCCCATCGGAGCCATCGGGGTAAACCGATCGTACCCTGGTGCCTTTACAGACAAACAGATCGCGCTTCTCAAGACTTTTGCCGACCAGGCAGTGATCGCTATTGAGAACGTGCGGCTGTTCAAAGAACTCCAGGAGCGCAACGCAGAGTTGCACGAAGCCCTGGAGCATCAGACCGCAACCGCCGAGGTGCTCGGCATCATCAGCCGCTCGCCGACAGACGTGCAGCCGGTCCTCGACGCCATTGTCGAAAGCGCGGCGCGGGTTTGTGGGATCGATGACGTGCTGCTGCGCCTGCAGGGACGGAAACACCATGATTCCGCGAGCTCATATTGGGTCCATACCCGTCGTACACATCGAGATTCATGATGACGAACCATGGATTCGCTGGATGGGCGAGCATGGCGTGCTCCACGTGCCCGATGTCCGTGCTCAAAACGATCTTCCACCTGTCCCTTCTCTCAGCGGATGGCGCACGTTCTTAGGCGCTCCCCTCCGTCAGCATGGAAAAGTCGTTGGAGGATTGTTCGCACGCCGCACTGAGGTGCGCCCCTTCACTCCGGCACAGATCAAGCTTCTCGAAACCTTCGCCGACCAAGCGGTCATCGCCATCGAGAACGTGCGGTTGTTTCAAGAACTCAAAGAATCGTTAGAACAGCAGACGGCGACCAGCGAGATCCTCGGCGTGATCGCCAGCTCACCGACCGATATTCAACCCGTGCTCGATGTGGTTGCACAAAATGCCGCGCGAGTTTGTGATGCAACCGATGCCATTATTTACCGTATGGACGATAGTGACTATCGGCCTGTGGCCTCTTATGGAACCGATGCCTATTGCCCAAAGCGGTTCAGCTAGACCTCTCATCCGGGGTCTACCTCCAGGCAGAGCTATGATTGACCGCGAAGTTATACACGTAGCTGATGTGTTGGCGCCTGAGGCTCAGATCGAATTTCCCGAAGGCTATGCTTTCTCTAAACCACTCGGTATTCATACTCTCCTGGCTGCACCACTGCTTCGCGAAGAGGTTGCAATCGGAGTTATTTTGATCCGGCGAACCGAAGTTCGTCCGTTCACAGATAAGCAAATCGCTCTTCTTAAAACCTTCGCCGACCAAGCGGTGATCGCCATCGAAAACGTCCGGCTGTTCACGAACTAAGAATCCTGGAACAGCAAACTGCGACAGCGAGATCTTGGGCGTGATCGCCAGCTCGCCGACGGATATTCAGCCTGTCTTGATGTGGTTGCAGAAAATGCCGCGCGAGTTTGTGATGCAACCGATGCCATTATTTACCGTATTGACGGCAGCGGCTATCGGCATGTGGCCTCTCATGGAACGATGCCTATTGCTCAAAGCGGTTCAGCTAGACCTCTCATCCGGGGTCTACCTCCAGGCAGAGCTATGATTGACCGCGAGGTTATACACCTAGCTGACGTGTTGACGCCTGAGGCTCAGGCCGAGTTTCCCGAAGGCTATGCTTTCTCTAAACCACTCGGTATTCGTACTCTCCTGGCTGCACCATTGCTTCGCGAAGAGGTTGCAATCGGAGCTATTTTGATTCGCCGAACCGAAGTCCGCCCGTTCTCCGATAAGCAAATCGCTCTTCTCAAAACTTTCGCCGATCAAGCGGTCATCGCCATCGAGAACGTCCGGCTGTTCACCGAATTAAAGGAATCTCTGGAACAGCAAACTGCCACGAGCGAGATCCTCAGTGTCATCGCCAGTTCGCCGACCGATATTCAGCCGGTGTTAGATACCGTGGCAGTAAATGCCGCCCGACTCTGCGAAGCAACTGATGCACAGATTCGTCTGATTGAGGGTGACGGAACACGATTAGCAGCATCGTTTGGAACTCTCCCAGCCCCGGAGTTTAGGCTCACCATACCGGGAAACCCTACGGGCCGAGCGATTTCTACTCGGGAGACCTTACATATTCATGATCTCCAGGAAGTTAAAACGGAATTCCCTGACAGCGAGGGCGTACGCCGGGGAGTCCGGACATTTCTTAGCGCGCCGATGCTCAGAGAGGGAACTCCCATTGGCGCAATCAATATTAGGCGAATGGAGGTTCGACCCTTCTCAGACAAACAAATCAAATTGCTCGAAACTTTTGCTGCTCAAGCCGTCATCGCCATCGAGAATGTCCGACTGTTCAAAGAATTAGATGAACGCACCAACGAATTGACTCGCTCGGTAGGCGAATTGAAAGCGCTCGGCGAAGTCGGTCAAGCGGTAAGCTCGACTCTAGATCTCGAAACCGTGCTGACGAGAATCGTTTCCCATGCGGTTCAGTTAAGCGGCACCGACGGCGGGGCGATTTACGAATACGACGAGCCCTCGGAAGAGTTTCTCCTGCGCGCCACCGATCATATGGAAGAGGAACTCATCACTGCGCTGCGCGCCCATCCACCACGGTTAGGAGACGGAGTGGTCGGACGGGCCGCGGCGAGCCGTGAACCCGTGCAAGTTCCCAATATCTTAGAAGAGCGCGCTTACGCGCCGCGCATGCGGCAGTTGCTCGAGCGATTCGGTTTCCGTGCCAGCCTGGCCGTTCCCTTGCTGCGTGAAGACCGCATCATCGGCGGGTTGGTGGTACGGCGCAAATCGACCGGCGAGTTTCGCCCCGAAGTCATCGAGCTTCTGAAAACCTTTGCGACGCAGTCGGTGTTGGCGATTCAAAACGCCCGGCTATTCCGCGAGATCGAAGACAAGAGCCGGCAGATCGAAGCGGCGAACCGGCACAAATCCGAATTCCTCGCCAACATGTCGCACGAGCTACGCACGCCGCTCAATGCCATCATCGGCTTCTCCGAAGTATTGGGCGAAAGACTGTTCGGTGAATTAAACGAAAAACAGGCCGAGTACACCGAAGACATCCTTTCCTCCGGCCGCCATCTTTTATCTCTCATCAATGAGATACTCGATCTCGCCAAGGTCGAGGCCGGCCGCATGGAACTGGAGCTGGCTACATTCGATCTTCCTTTAGCCATAGACAATGCGCGCACCTTTGTCCGCGAGCGCGCCACACGGCATGGCATCACGGTTGATGTCGCGATTGACGAGCGCCTCGGGGATTTCATCGGCGACGAGCGAAAGATCAAGCAGATCCTTCTTAATCTGCTGTCTAACGCGGTGAAGTTCACCCCGGAGGGAGGCCGGATCGAAATTAACGCGATACAAAGTAACGGTGCTGTGGAGATCTCGGTAACTGACACAGGCATCGGGATCGCGCCTGAGGACCAGCCCAGGATCTTCGAGGAGTTTCGCCAGGTAGGCTCCGATTACGAGCACAAGAGCGAAGGGACCGGACTCGGATTAACTTTGGCGAAGAAGTTTGTCGAGCTGCACGGCGGCAAAATCTGGCTGACGAGCGAGGTTGGCAAGGGATCGAGTTTTACTTTTTCGCTGCCGATAACCGCGGCGTTGTAGGTTCGGGGAATATGAGCGCGCAGATTCCGCGGGGCAGCATTGCTGTGACTGGGTGCGACTTTTTACCTGCTGGACACGTACGAGGCGCAATCGTTGGGTCATCTCCGTGATTGGTGCCGCACTGTTCCAGTAAACATAGGTATAAAATTGTTTCTAGCTTTATTTTAGCCACGAGATCGCATTGAATTATCCATCAGGGCAATCGTCTTAAATCAGCGGTCGGGCGCTCCAGTAAAGCCCGCATGCACGGCACGTAAGTAGATCGATTTCCACGATAATCTTTCTAGTTGTCCATTAGTAGACAGCATTCGCTACCGAGCCTTATATGGTGAACATTCTTAGGCGCTGCTTGAGAACTTCATCCGCATCAAAACTTTCGGCGCTTCGGATTTGCGTTGGCTCCCCGTCGTGGATCGGTCGAGGCCGAGCTGTTTAGTGGGAGCCCGAGATCGGCCGAAAATAACGACGGAACTGAACGGGACGCCAAACCACCGGGTTAGATGGCGCGCGGACACCGCTCACCCGAAACGTTTCGCGACGCAGTCATCAACACAGTGGAGGTACTATATGCGCATTCGCAAAATTGGTCGCAATATTCTGGTCACCGCATTTCTCATTATCGCCGCGCAATTCTTGCCGCCAGATCAGCCGCACGCTCAAGCGCAGCCTGTTTCCATTTTCATTGTTCGGCACTCCGAGACGGATGGTTCGCTGCCGGCGTTGCCGCTGACCGCAGCAGGGCGCCAGAGAGCGGAGTTATTGGTTCAGACGGTACGCGGCGTAAAGTTCACGCACATCTTCGCGAGCCACACCACTCGTGCTCGCCAGATGGTCGAAGCCATTGCGTCAGCGCAGGGCCTCGCGGTGATCCAGTTGCCGGTGCCCGGCTCAACCCTCGACGCGCAACCGGTCACAGAGCAAACCTCACGGCGAGCCCCGATAGAGCCGATCTCAGCAGCCTTGCTTAACCTTCCGCCCGGGAGCGTCGCGCTTGCGGCGCTGAACAGCGAAAATATTTTTGCAATTCTGAATCGACTGGGCATCCCGGTTGCGTCGCATGGCCAGTCCTGCACTCCAGGCAGCATGTGCGTACCCTGCACTGATAATAGCTGCTACCCGCGCACTGAATACGACCACCTCTGGCATCTGCTCCGGCAGCCAGGTCGCGCTGAGCCACTGGCTTTCACCGAGCTTCGCTACGGTGAGGGTTGGCGAGCGTCCGACCCTGAGTAGCTGCTGATCAACTCAACTTGCTGAAACCAATTCTTGATCGGACGCAACTTCTGGCGATCATCCTCAACCCATCAGGCGACAACCGACCAGCCCCATCGGTTTGTGAATTGAGGAGCTGTAGAATGACAATATGGTGATTTGTAGAGCAGACTGGCCATCGAGGACTCCTATTTCAAGCTACCGGTTCTGGCTGGCCGTTTAAGCGCGAGAACAGATTTGTGCGAGATCATCCTGCGTCTGTTATGAAGTTTTGCCGAGAGTGGAAATCAAGTGTCCGGAAGACACACTGCTGAGCGCAGTGCAGCAGATTAAACCAGCAGCTCACTTCCACCTCGGAAGCCCATCGGTGCTTTTTGATCCCCCAGATGCAAACAGAAGGAGGCCGTTAGAAAGTGTCTAATCTTAGACAGCAATCAATCATTGAGTAGGCGCAGGGTGGTGTGTGGAGGGAACAAAGCCTATGGACCATTATTCTAATCGGCCAGCCAGAGCCTCAACATGGGAGTTCCGCGCATGACTGCCTCAATGTACAGAAAACATACTTTGTTCTCTCGACCATACTACGATGATGAGCTTGAAGGCTGGATGCCTTACGCTAGTGTTGTTCAGGACGTTTTCATCGATGGTGACCAGAACAACTTTTATTATCATGAAATGAAGAACCTCAATCAGAGCTTCGAGACTGAAGAGCAAGCGTTGTGTTTCGGCTTCATCAGTGGTCGGTGTTGGATTGACGAACATCTCTCCCATGCGGCAGTGAAGTCAAAGGCTATCTACGCTCGTTGTGCGGTCTTGTTGTTGCTTTCTATGCAGCTACCGGACCTGGCTGTCAGAGACATCGAAGATCGATCCGAAGCTTTGAGGTCCAGGATTATGGAACTACTCGCGTCGTAGCGCACTGAACGAGCTGTGACGATGGCGCATCAACCGTGCAAGCGTCAGGTGTAGAAGTTTTGCGCCGCCTTGAATGAAGTGGCAGATCCTTCGATTCTCACGGAAGCGCGAGAGAGTTTAAACTAGGTAAAAAGGATATCAGCATGGCAAATGTTTTGGCGCTTCAGGTAACGCCGCTACGCGCTTTTTGAAAAGATCCCTTCACGAACGTTAAAAGTAATCGACCCTAATGGTCTCACCGGTAGAACTTTCTGGACAAAGCCCATCGAACAGCGGTAAGAATCGGCGCATGAAGACTGTTCTTTTGCTGATCGGCTTTATCGTGGTGAATATCGATTTTGCTGACGCGCAGCAATCAGCGAAGGTTTCTCTGGTAGGCGTTCTGCGAGGCGATTCGTCGCCGAATCCTTCGGTAGAGGCATTTCAGCAGGCACTGCGCGATCTTGGTTACTTAGAAGGCAAGAATATCGTCATCGAGTACCGCTACGCCGAAGGAAAAGTTGACCGCTTGCCCAAACTCGCGGAGGAGTTAGTGCGTCTCAATGTAGACGTCATCTGGGCAGTTGGCCCAGCAGTTCCGCACGCTAAAAATGCTACCAAAACACTTCCCATCGTCATCTCCAATGTTGGCGACCCTGTAGCATTAGGGCTGGTCAGCAGCCTTGCGAAGCCTGGTGGACACATCACCGGACTGGCCACTCTTTCCCCTGAGTTAAGTGGGAAGAGGCTGGAGCTTCTGAAGGAGGTTATCCCCAAACTCTCCCGCGTGGCTTTCTTCGGAAATTCGACCGCTCCGGCCAACGCACAAGGGTTAAAAGAGTCGGAACTCGCGGCAGCGGCGTTGGGACTCCAGCTTCAATACCTTGAGGTACAGAGCGCGAAGGAAATTGAACCCGCGTTTGAAGCCGTAAGCAAGGGACGCGCTCAAGCAGTGCTCCTACTAAGGAACCCTCTTACCGCTAATCACCACGAACGGATCGTAGAGCTTGCAGTAAAGAACCGCCTTCCAACCCTGTACGCAGATAGGGAGTTCGTGGAAGCTGGTGGACTTATGTCCTACGGAGCAGATTACATTTTTATGTATCGCCGCGTCGCACATTACGTAGACAAAATTCTTAAGGGCACCAAGCCAGCAGACCTTCCCATCGAGCAACCGACAAAGTTCGAGCTGGTCATCAATCTGAAAACCGCAAAGCAGATCGGCCTCACGATTCCGCCGACTGTCCTTGCCCGTGCTGATAAGGTGATCAAGTGAGACTTCGTCACAGAATTATTCAGTTCGGTATAGCGCTATTCTCTGGTTGCTTTTATCGGCCTTTGAGTCGCTTCGGAGGTAACCCGGAGAAGTTTCGCTAATGACCAGCCAGATGACGAGAGGTGCAAGATGAACTTGCCCTTACCAGAGGCTAATTCCGAGATTTCCGCCGCGGTGCGCGAGAATGGCTCGATCATTTCGCCGTTTGCGTGCGGGAGGTCGACTACGCGGCGGCGCGACCGTTCTGGCACCCCGACATTGTCATCTTCGGCACGTATCAGGAACTGGTGAAGAGTCTATCGGCCTGGACGGAACGGCAATGGGACAATGTCTGGCCGCGCACGGCGGAGTTCCGCTTCGACTTGGCAAACACCATGGTCATGGCCGCGCCGGACGGCGCGATGGCAGTCGCGATCGCGCCCTGGACGAGCACGGGTTTCCATGAAGATGGAACAGCCTTCGACCGTCCGGGCCGGGCCACAATAGTTCTGGCGAGGCAGCCGGACGGCCGCTGGCTTGGCGTTCATTCGCACATGTCGTTGGCCCGCGGCGTACCGCAGGATAGCCATGGAAAACGCGCGGTGAAGGCGCGTTAGCTGCTCGTCTTTATGTGTTACTCGGACGTCGATCTTCTGGTCGAACAGTCGACGAACTTGATGATGATTAATCTGCAACCGCCAACCGGAGGACATGATGTTTGAAGTCGCTGAAGCTTACGAAGAGAGGATGGGGCGATGGAGCCGCCAGTTAGCGCCCTTATTTGTGGACTTTGTCGGTGTTCGGGATGGTGAGAAGGTGCTCGATGCTGGCTGTGGGACGGGATCGCTTTCAGCGACTTTGGCGAAAGTCACGGGAGCGTCAAAGATCGTCGGCATAGATCCTTCTCAGGGGTTCATTGAATATGCGCGAATGCAAGTTGCCGATCCTCGGGTAATCTTTGAAGTCGCCGACGCGCAAGATTTGCGTTACCCAGACCACACTTTCGACGTATGCGTGGCTCTGCTCGCGGTTGATCACATTCCGGATGCCCCGAAGGCCACGAAAGAAATGCGCCGCGTTACCAAAACACTGGGTGTCGTCGCAACCGCCATGTGGGACCGTAGCCACGATAATGAGCTTTACGGCTGCTTTTGGGATGCCGCCGAAGCGACCGATCCGACAGCGAAACGGCCCTCTGAGAGGCGGAAATCGTACGGTTCTCCCGAAGCACTTTCACAGCTCTGGAATAGCGCTGGTTTGACCGAAATCGAGATTACAGACTTGTCGATGGCGTGCCAGTTTTCTTCATTTGATGAACTCTGGCAACGTTGTTTGGATGGCGACAGTCCTTCGGGTGTGTACATGAAGCGTCTATCGGCAGATGGTCATGAGGCGTTGAGAAAAAAGCTGCGACAGAAGGTCTTGGGTAATGGTTCCGACGGGCCATTTTCGCTCAAGGCCAAAGCGTGGGCCGTGCGGGGCGTGGTGCCTTAAACTCCCGCCGATAAAAACTAGCAGCGAATATGACAAATACTCAGCGAGCTACAAAATCGGCTCTCAAAGATAGCGCTGGTAGGTGGAGCGCTGAACAAGCGGCGCAATAATAGAAGCCGGGGGAACCGATACACGAGTACTGTCCCGAACGTTCCGAGAATCAGCAAAAACTATGAAAGTGCTATTTATCTGTTATGCCAATGTCGGGCGAAGTCAGGTAGCTCATGCATACTTCGAAAAACTATCGAAGCACGATTGCGAGAGCGCGGGAATCGCGGTCAATGAAAGGCTCGCAGCAATGAAGCTAGCCAGTAAAAAACTCAAAGACAATCCGAACCAGAGTTCACTCCGCTACGTCAGAAGAGAGTTAGGTAGAGACATCGGCGAGAAAGAAAAACAACAACTGATCCCTGAAATGATTACCACAGCGGATCTAGTCGTCGTCATCGCGGAGAAGGAGAGATGGCCAAGTTACTTGCAAGAATGTAACAAAGTCCTGTTCTGGGATATTCAGGACCCGGTTGGCATGACTGATGAATCTGCCGACGAGGTTTATCGAGAAGTGCGATGTAGGGTTGAGCAATTAGTCGCCGAAATCGGGTGAGGGATTGCATAATTTGCTCGGCGATTGAGCCATCCGACTGTGAGTGTCAGCGTATTACGTCAACAGGCGAGTGGGCAGAGGACATAACTGCGTCAATAGCTTGTGAGGTGTCATGAACGAAGTTCAGAAAAGGAGTTGCCGATGCCGCATGTTGTCGCGCTGTACCGCTATCCGGTAAAGGGTTTCACGCCTGAAGCGTGCGATACTCTGACGGTACTCGATGAAGGGAGAATCGCCGGCGATCGAGTCCTCGGTGTAAGGTTTGCCGATACGGAAGCGGCCGATGATGCCTGGAGCAGAAAATCCGGTATGGTGGCGCTGATAAATACGCCGGGTTTAGCCCGTCTCAACGTCAGGTTTGACCAAGAATCATTTCGGTTGCACGTCAGCTTGGGAACTTCGGTCTTGTTCGATGAAGAGTTGAATTCGCAAGGCAGGCAGCGCCTCGCCGCAGTGTTGGCCGCCTACGTGATCGAACTCGACGTGAATCCTCTCACAGATCACCCGGAGCGTTTACCTTTACGCGTGATCGGCGACGGCCATTCACCGCGATACCACGACGAACCGGCAGGTCGGGTCACATTGCACGGACGGGCAAGTCTTGAAGCAGTACAAGCTGCGGTTGGGGACGAGGTTAGCGAGCTACGCTTTCGCTCGAACATTGCGATTGATGGGCTGACAGCCTGGGAGGAGCAAAGCTGGATAGGTCGAAAGGTCCGCATCGGCGCCGTCGACTTTGACGTCGTCAAACCGAAAACCAGGTGCCTCGCCACTCATGCGAATCCCACAACAGGCCAACGGGATCTACCAATTCTCACGACCTTGACCCAGAAGTTAGGCCAGGAGAACCCAACCTTCGCCGTGGCGATGCTGCCAACTGGCGCCGGTGGCCAGATTCGCGTCGGTGATGAAGTGGCATTATCAAATTAATCTTAGTCGCTCTCCAGACTCTGTTTCAGAGGTCTGTTCACTGTTCAATCCTTTTCCCGGCCAATCACGATGGTGATCTTGAATAGGTTCGTTGGAATTGAGTTTCCCCTGTAACAATTTTGGTAAGATCGCCAGTTCGTCCGACTAACAGATACCAGACCCTAGTTCATTCACCAACGACAGGGTTGATTAATCTGGCTCTCGAACGAGACGTGGGAGAGAATGCTTGTCCTTTGCATTGCTCCAAGAACAATTGCTCTGCTTTAGAAGCGTTAGCTGCGATTGACTCGGAGAACTTGGCGATGAATCACGTCATGATTAAGCCCCGAAAAATCCATCGCCCTTCTTTGATATTGCAGAGGCGCATTTTATATTGAATCCAACAAATGAACATGCCTGTTGATTCTCTTCGTGGGGCGCAAACATGAGTACGAGCGGAAATACTTCAGATTGTAAATTAACTTTTGAAACCATGTCCGCGAATGTCGAGGAAGCGTTAAGGCGGACGAATGAGAGCCTATCGCTCGCCCAACGCGCAGCGGGTGCCGGAGTTTGGGACTGGGATGTGGCCTCGGACGTGGTCTATGTGTCACCGGAGTATCGGGAGCTGTATGGACTCGCCCCGGATGTTCGGCTCACTTATGATTTATGGTTAAACCATTTGGTGCATCCAGAGGACCGTAAGCGAGTCGATGATTATGGACGTGAGTTTTTCAACTCGGAATCCGAATATCGAATAGAGTTTCGCATTATGCATCCGGCACGCGGCGAAAGGTGGGTGATGGGTGTCGGCACACTTTCACGAAACCCGACAGGGCAGCCGATGCGTTTCAGCGGAATCAACCTCGACATAACGGAGCGCAAGAAAGCAGAAACAGCGGTGCGGGAAGCTAACCGGCATAAAGACGAATTCCTGGCGATGCTAGGCCATGAACTTAGAAATCCATTGGGAATCATCACAACTGCGCTTGAGCTTATGCGCTGCAGAGACGTGACTGACGCATCGCTCGAATTGCGTGACATGATCGACGGGCAGGTGCAGCATATGCGGCGTTTGATTGATGACTTGCTCGATGTAACCCGTATAACGACGGGCAAGATTCACCTGGAGAAGAAGCGCTGCGAGCTCTCGGGCATCATTTCAGAGACTGTGACTGCTTACCACGAGAGTTTCAAAGCTAGTGGATTGTTGCTGGAAATCAGACTTCCGGATCAGCCATTGTTTTTTACCGGCGATCGAACGCGGATCGAACAGGTCATCGGCAATCTGCTGCACAACGCGACCAAGTTTACGGAGAGCGGGGGCAAGGTGACGGTAGGCCTTAGTGCAACTTCGGATGGTAAGAGCGCCATCTTGACCGTACGGGATACCGGCATCGGAATAGATGCCGGCACGCTGCCCCGGATATTCGAGACGTTCATTCAAGCCGACCGGGCCGTTGACCGTAACCGAGGGGGACTCGGTCTCGGCCTTGCGCTAGTAAAAGGATTAGTTGAGCTGCACGGTGGGGAAGTGAAGGCCGAAAGTGAGGGCGTTGGTAAGGGCTCAACGTTTACATTGCGGCTACCGCTCGATGCTCCGAGCATCTCACCGGTTTCTCGGGAGCATGGGTATTTACCTAAAATTCGTCCTTTCAGAATGGTCATTATCGAAGACAATGTCATAGCGGCCCGGAGCACCCAAATGCTACTGAATGAACTTGGGCATCAAACTGAAATTGCCCACAATGGCATCCAAGGCATTGCTATTGTCCAGCAGTTTCGGCCGGAAGTGGTGCTCTGTGATCTTGGCTTGCCAGGAATTGACGGCTACGAAGTCGCTCGACGGCTACGCCAATGCTCCGAGTTGTCGGAAATTCATTTAATCAGCACAAGCGGCTATGGCCAGGAGGAAGACAAGCAACGCGCATTAGCGGCGGGATTTGACGCTCACCTAGTCAAGCCGGTCGATTTCCGTGAGTTGCAGCGAATGCTTTCAGAACTGGCCTGGTTAACTTTTTAAAGTAGATACTCGCCGCTGCTTCATACCAATCTCCTCTTTGATCGCTTTTCAGTTGTGCCGGCTGGAAATCAAACTGCTAGTCTTTTTGTTTATTGGAGGGCCTTACTATGAAGATCGATGTGCATGCCCATCTTTTTGTCATTGCCTCAACCATGCTAGCTTGATGAGCTAATCGTGTCGGAGCATGTCTCGCAGCCTTTCAGTAAGAGACATGTGAATCAACAGGAGCTCGGCGATTCTCCGGTTATCGATCTTCATCATAGCCGCACGGCATGTTAGAAACGACTCTGGTTATTTAACGGATGAATATGGACGGAGTACGAGATAAGGAGATTCGATGGCGCGTGTACCTGATGTAGCCTCAGAAGAAATGACGGCGGAACAAAGGCGTGTCTACCAGGAAATCGGCGGCGCTCGCGGCGGTGTCGTGCGCGGTCCGTTCGCCATATGGCTCAGAAATCCTGAACTCGCGGACCGGGCCAATCAGTTCGGCAACGCATTCAGGCTATCCGGCAAGCTCGACAAGCGGCTCTTTGAACTGATGGTGCTAGTCGTCGCGCGCCACTGGTCGGCGCAGTACGAGTGGTTCGTGCACGAAAAGAATGGATTGAAGGCTGGGCTCACGGAGGAGGTTGTGGATGCGATCCGCACGCGGTCGACGCCGGAGTTCGCCCGCGAAGATGAACGCGTAGTCTATGAAACAATTACCGAGCTGAATGAGACGCGCACCTTGAGCCAGCCAACCTATGACCGCGCTCTCGCGGCGCTTGGCTTGGACCTGCTAATCGAGCTAATTGCCGCAGCCGGGTTCTACACCATGGTAGCCATGACCTTGAATGCCTTTGACGCGCCGGTGCCCGGCGGCAAGCGCCTGTTATCGTAGAATCATTGCTGGAGGTCTTGGAAGGAAAGACGATATCCGAAACTGCAATCGGCAAGCAAAACTTACCGAGGTCGTCCAAGGAAACCGTTGGAGTTTTGCGTTTGGCAAACCAGCAGACGTTTAATTCGCAGAAGCACAACGTAATCGGATCGACAAATGATGGAGGGAAGGACTTATGCCGGTCGTGGAACAGAACAAGCTTAAGCGCGCTGGTACTGGTTTGCGCGCGGTAGATCACGACCGAGCCTTTCCGGGCTTGACTTTGTTCGCGCCGATGAGCGGCGGGGGCAATGTCTACCTCATCGATCTCGATGGGAAGGCAATTCATAGTTGGCAGATGCCTTATCCTCCAGGTAATTACGGTTATCTGACTGAGAGAGGCACGCTCTTCTACAATGGAAAGACCGCGGAGGATTCAGAACGCTTCATCAGCGGGCAACCGTGGAAGGGCGGCGCCGTGCTCGAAGCAGATTGGAACGGACGCGTTCTCTGGGAAGTACGTCATCCGGATCATCATCACGATGGCATACGATTGCGCAACGGCAACGTTCTGCTGCTCTGCTTGGATCGCCTTCCGCAGCATCTGGTCGCAAAAGTTAGAGGGGGCATGCCCGGGACGGAGCACCAGGGTGGGATGTACGCGGATTATTTGGTCGAGATGACGACCCAAGGCGATGTGGTTTGGGAATGGCGCACTTGGGAACATCTCGATCCCGAGATTGATTGCATTACGGCAGTTCAAGAACGGCGAGAAGAATGGGCGCATGGCAACGGCGTGGCCGAGCTGCCTAATGGCGACATCGTCGTGAGCTTTCGAACGATCTCCACCATCATCATTATCGACCGAAAAACCGGGAAGATTATCTGGAAACTCGGCGCGCCGCCGCTATGCGGCCAACATGCGCCCACGCCGCTGCCCAGTGGCAACCTGCTCATCTTCGACAACGGGCCTCATCGGCTAGATCATGCGATGCCTTTTTCGCGGGTCATTGAGGTCGAGCCCGCAACCAAGCAAATCGTCTGGGAATATAGGGAAAAACGAGAAAGCGATTTTTTCAGTCCGAGGATTTCCAATGCGCAGCGGTTAGCCAACGGCAACACACTGATCTGCGAAGGCGATTTCGGTCGACTCTTTGAGGTTACGTCAAATGGAGAAGTGGTTTGGGAATATGTGAATCCCTATTTTGGCGGACCGTCAAACGCGCAACACAATCGAGTATTCCGCGCCTACAGGTACAGTGCAGAGGAGATCGCTAGAGCGACAGCGACGGCTGGTGCTCTGTGAACAAACTCGTCCGGAAGAGAAAAAAGGAACGCAATAAGCCAGTTTGAGTTATCGACACGGTTGCCCAACAACCGGTTGAAGTCCAACGGCCGTAAAACTCGCGCGACTCAACCGGAGCGTTAACCCTATGTTGAACTGATTTCTCCTTTCACAAATTCTTGATGCAAGAGGTTGAGGTTTTCGGGTTCCTGCAAACACAAGATCACAATGGCTCGAGCATATCGGTTAGGATTGTGGCGCCGACTAATCAATTGGATGATTGGTGTCTTGCTGCGCCTTGGCGTAAGTCCTCCGCATACCTATCTTCTGACCGTGCGAGGCAGAAAGAGCGGTCACGCCTACTCAACGCCCGTGACACTGGTGGAACGGGCCGGCGAACGCTGGCTAGTGGCCCCGTATGGTGAGGTGGGCTGGGTGCGAAACGCTCGTGCAGCCGAGCAGATAACCTTAACACGGGGTCGGAGATTTGAGAACGTAAGAATTCTAGAACTCTCGGCGGAGGACGCCGCCCCGGTGCTAAAGAAGTATCTGACTCAAGTGCCTGTGGTACGGCCGTTCTTTGACGTAACACCGAAGTCGAATCTGCCGGATTTTGTTGCCGAAGCGTCACGACATCCAGTATTCCGGATCCAATAGCACCTCTGCAACCTATCCCGTCATCTTCTTTTACATTAAAGGCGAGCTGAATCGAACTGACGGATCAATCGATCAAATTCAATCTCACGTTGATTACAGAGCTTGACTCTAATCTAGCGCACGAAATAGGCTGCGAGCCAGTAGATAGGCCGCCATGCCGCGCGGTGTTTGGCGGTCAAAATGTTTCTTGATGAGTTGGTTCAAGTGGACGAGATTGCGAGCCGTTTGTAATTCGAAATCCGAGCTGTGTTCCGAGATAGGCCGATCGGCCTTTGTCGCCTCCTACGGCGGCTTACTTAATAGTTATGCAATTTGAGGAGGACGATATGGCAGGCGAAACCAAACGAGATGGAAGCTGTCTTTGCGGGGCAGTCCGTATTTCAATAAAGACGACCAGCAAGAGTGTGGGTGCCTGCCATTGCAGTATGTGCAGGAAATGGACAGGTGGGCCTTTGCTCTTCATTGAGTGCGGTAGCGACGTTCATTTTGATCGCAATGACAGCATATCTGTCTTCAGTTCTTCCGACTGGGCCGAGCGTGGCTTCTGTAGTAAGTGTGGAAGCCATCTTTTCTACCGCCTAAAGAAAGAAGGGCACTACGCGGTTCCTGTTGGTCTACTCGATGACGGAGAACAATGGGTCTTTGATCAACAGATTTTTATCGATGAAAAGCCGTCGTTCTATTCGTTCGCAAACCAAACGAAGAACCTGACCGGAGCCGAGGTATTCGCGGAGTATTCAGCGGCTCCAGAATAAGGGGGGCGTCCGCATGCTGCATAACTGGCGGTTCCAGCCGACGCTCGTACCTCGCGCGGCTGAACCGCGGCGTTATCCATGTAATTACATTTAATTTTTCATCAGTTTGATCCCGCGAATGCATATCAGACTTCTATCTTTAGGCCTGCTGTAGATACCAAAGACTCACAGTGGTTTGTTCGATCGCTGTCGCACGAAATGTCGTAAGGCTGATACCAACCGTAGGATTCGCAGGATGGGCAGAATCGTTGTGCCTAGATCGGCTAAGAATCTGTCGCCTTTTACTGCGGCACCACTGCGGTAATGTCGATCTCTAGTAGCATTCCCTGAATGGCAAGTCCGGAGATGACAAGAAACGTGTTGGCGGGAATCGGACCTTTTTCGCCGTACTCTTCGCGCCGGCATTTGCCGACATCAGCCTGATATCTGATGTCGGTGACATACACGACCTGCTTTACGACATCGGCGAGGGTGCCGCCGTGCTTGGCCAAGTGGCGCTTCATTTTATCGTAGGCGTATTTGCACTGCAGGTAGGGGTTGCCAAGGTGGCGGATCGAACCCTGGGGCTTGTCCTCGTCTTCGGCGCCGACTCCGGCGAGGAAGATCATTTTTCCCGGGCCGGTGACGGTTACCACTTCAGTGAAACGCCCCTTGGTCCATTCCGCATAATTATAACGCTTGACTTCAAGCGTCTGCGCCCCGGCGCTTGCGTGCATGAAGAAGTTAATCATGATCGCCGCTGCCAGCCATGATACTCTAAACATGTTCGCTGCCTCCATCAATTTCCACCTACCAGCGTCTCTGCTGCACTTTCATAAGCTCGATTTTGAAGCCGGTCAAGTTTATTTACGACTAAAATAGAGGACTCGTAAATCACAATTTTTCTTGCCGGAGGTAAAATGTTCGTATGCCGACGCAAGCCACTTACCGCAAAGAACGAGGCAGCGCATTCTGGCATTTCTGTATGAACTGTAAAGACTGGCCGGCCAAGGATTTCGACGAGATCAGCAGCGCTGTGAATCCGCCATCGGAACGGCTCTGCGCCGAATGCGCGGAGCTGGAAAGAAGCAAGAATTGCCAGAGTTCCGACGAAATTGTGCCCTAGCAGGCTGCTGAAAAAAACCATATGCTTCGTTGCCGCTCGATCGCCTCGCTGCGACGTACTGTAAGTACGCCTTCGCTCGTCGATTTTCGCGCCGCCTCGCCTCTGGATCTTTTTGAGCAGCCTGCAAGAGGCTTTTTTCAGCACTCTGCTAGCTCCCAACTGTTTATCTTCGTGTCACTGGACGCAGGGCTCATCGAGCAAAAACCATGATTCTTCGCCCTTGGGCCGCCTGAGTACTGGCTGTAATCTGCGTCACGCCGAGCAAGCTTGTAACAGAAATCCAAGCGGCTCCGAGCTCTCACTGCGCCAATCGGCGCCGATATGAGCTAGAATCAAGGAGGCTGTTTGGGGCTGCCCCAGCATATTAAACGCCTCGGCAATCGTCGCCATAGCTTGACGGGATTGTTTCTCTTGCGCAAAAATCCCTGCCCGTATCAGTAATGTGTGAGCCTTCCAGTAGCGGGCCGGCACCCCATCGAGCTGCTTAAACCGACACGCCGCAGCGACTGTGCCCTGCCAATCACGGCTCCAAGATGCGATTCTTTCGACTTTTAGGTAGAGGTGTCTCGCGCGCTGTAGATCGCCTGCTTCCCAAGCGTGGTCGGCGCGAGCGAGGATAGACTTCCAATCGGCAACCTTCGGGCGGTTGAACTCCGGTCGCAACCATGCGGCAATGATCAGCATGAAAAACAACAGTATCACTAGCCAATAACCCACTGTGCGCCACCGCAGTGGACGAAGACTTTCCCGTGACAACAGGATTGGAGATAGGCGTTTGGCAGTGCTTGTTTCGAATTTGAACATATCGGCCTCTCGAATTTTATCCTTGTTTGCACCGATTATGGGGTGGTAGTTTCTATAATCACAAATGGTATTTTCTTATCGGGTTGATAACTTATAGGAATACTTCCCATGACTCTGGACCAGCTTCACACATTCCAAACCGTGGCGACCACCCACAGTTTTCGGCGCGCAGCGGAACTGTTGTCACTAACCCAGCCGGCTGTCAGCAAACAGATTCAAGCTCTGGAGACGGAACTCGAGCAGCGATTGTTCGAACGCGGTCGAACCGCGCAACTCACATTGGCCGGAACAGCTTTGCTCAAGCATGTGGAACAATTAAGGCGCATTGTCACCGTCGCCAAAGAAGAGATTTCAGATCTGCGGGATCTTCGTCAGGGAAGACTTTCGATCGGCGCTGCACATAGCATCGCTACTTACGAGTTGCCGCAACTGATTGAAGCCTATAGAGCGGCTTACCCCAAAATTAATCTTCTAATCGAATCGGCCTGGTCGGCGGAGATCACCCAGCGGGTTTTATCTCATGCTCTGGATTTGGGTTTGCTCATTCTGGTTGCGCCGAAACTCGATGGATTCCCGCGGCTTTCGTTCGTGCCGCTTGCAACAACGGATCTCGCGTTTGTTGTAGCGGCCAACAACCCGTTAACCAAGAAAGAAAGACTTACTTGGGACGACCTCAAAGAGGCGCCATGGATTTTGAATCATCATGGATGCGTCTACCGCGGCTATGTTGAGAGACGGCTCAAAGAACGCGGTCAATCGATCAAAGTAGAAGTAGAGGTTCTCGGACTGGAACTGCACAAAAAGCTTGCTGAGCTGGGATTGGGTATCTCTCTGCTACCGCAAAGATTCGTTAGCGAGGAAATCCGGCGAGGCAGCCTAAAGAGTCTGCACGTCATGGGCGAAAAGCTTCAAGCTTACTCCTGCCTGGTTTTTAGAAGCGATAAATACATTCACGGCGCTATGAGAGCGTTTCTAAAACTGCTCGGAGAAAGCTATCGCCCGCCGAGCAAGGCATTGAGTCGCATACTCTCGATTAAGCCCGAATTCCGCAGCAGAGTATGGCCACCTATATAGTAATCGTGGGATGAGCCCGGAGGAGCGGGCCGCTCTGCGGCATCTCAAATCGCAAATGACAAAGGTGAAATCTGAGATCTGAAATTTGAGAGTCCGAGCGCAGCAAGGACTTGGCTTATTGGTCTTCGCTCGGAGGGCTTGCCGCTTGTTTTGAACGACGGAAGCCGGGCTAGAAGAACTTCACGGGCAAACCAAACCACACACCCGGCGAGCCGTGCGTGGCCTGGTTCTAGTTCAATAATTGGGCGTGGAAATTTGAGGAGCCCGCGCGTTCATACGAGGTCCTTAGGTCGGCCTCTCTTAACCGGCGGTATCAAAAACACCAGTGCGCCGGCATCGACTTTGATCGTAATAGCGTGCGATTTAACCGTCACATCCTTATGATCTTCAGGCCAGCGCATGTCGTCAATGTGAACCGGAGAGCTCTCCCACTCAATCTGCAGATGAGAGCCTCGACGACGGGGCAACTTGAGCAAAGACTGTGTGCCATCGATTCGCCCAGACAGGTATCGGCTCAGCTCAGCTCGTTCGCCGTGGGGAACCGTAATAACGTCCAGAAGCCCGTCTTTGGTATCCGCCTCCGGCGCGAAATTGAGGTTCGGACCGATAAATCTGACATTCAACGCTTCCAAAAGCACGTATCGACCGGAGAGTTCTTCGCCGTCAAGTCGAACATTCAACTCGTTGGCTCTGAAATCTCGGAGTCGTCCTTTCAGTATCTTGAGAACGGAATTTATCTCTTCCTCGGGATCGTCTGCGTGCGCCAGTTGTTTTTCGTTTGAGGCGTCGATCTGAAACATCGTCTCGGCAAACAACCCCAACCCAAATCCCTCGATGAAATGTTTCGAACCCCAAGGACCTTTAGCCACACCCGCATCAAAATGCACGCAGCGCGCGGATTTCCATCCGGAGATAAGATCCTTCAAGGTCCGGCCCGATATGCCGAGCGTGCAGGCGACGTTATTAGCGGTACCCAAGGGCAAGATCGCCAACGGTGTCGGGTTGCCGATCAACCGTCTCGCGACTTTGCTGACCGTGCCATCGCCTCCCGCAATCGCGACCACGTCTCCTGGGTTTTTTAGAATTTTATGCCACTTTTTTTCCTTCGACGATTGATACTCTACTTTGTGTCCAGCCGCGCGTAGGAGTTTAAGCAGCTCGTCCCGCGAAGGTTGTTTTCCTTTGCCGGCTGCAGGGTTATGTATCAGTGTGATCTTGATGGGCTGGCTCCTTAATCAGAATCCGCTGTCGCGAACGCATAGGAAAGGTCGTCTGCTTGACAGTTGTGCCAATTCGATCCGCCAATGCCGCTCGCGGACGATGATCGCTCCTCGGCTTGCAGCATCTCGTAGAACCGCTCTTGAAATCGAAAAGCGGGTTTGTCGTTATTTTTGATTCGGCTGTAACTCCCATCAGGCTGCATCAACCAGCTTTTAACGTTGTCGGCCAGTTGCAGTTCCAAAATCTCCTTCAGCTTGGTTTGCAGTCGCGGCTCGATGACCGGGAAAGCGATCTCTATACGGCGGTCAAAATTGCGCGGCATCCAGTCCGCTGACGCAAGCCAAAAAGAATGAGGGTCGCCGTTCTGGAAATAAAAAATTCGCGCGTGCTCGAGATAACGATCGACGATAGAAATCACACGAATGCGCTCGGAGCTCCCAGCGATGCCGGGCCGCAGGCTGCACATTCCGCGGACGATAAGGTCGATCTGCACACCCGCTTGACTGGCTTGGTAGAGCTTTTCTATAACAGCAGGGTCGATAAGGCTATTTACTTTTGCAACGATGCGCGCGGGACGTTCGGCACGCGCCTGCTCGGTCTCATGTTCAATCATGCGAATGAAGCGCTCGCGCAGTTTCATCGGCGCCATCAACACATGATGAAATCTTTGAGGACGGGTGTAGCCGGTGAGAAGGTTAAAGACCTCCGTGAGATCCTCGCCAAAATCTTCTCGACAGGTAAATAAGCTAAGATCACTATAGATGCCGCCGGTACGGACATTGTAATTGCCCGTGGACAGGTGGCAGTAGCGCCGGATGCCGTCGGATTCCTGGCGTACCACCAAACAGAGTTTGCAGTGGGTCTTGTAGCCTATCAAGCCGTAGACCACGTGAGCGCCGACTTCTTCTAAGGCGCGCGCCCAAACGATATTGGCTTCTTCATCAAAGCGCGCTTGCAGTTCCACGAGCACGGATACTTCCTTGCCGGCTTCGGCGGCCCGCGCAAGCGCTTGAGCGATGGGCGAATCGGCGCTTACCCGATAAAGCGTCATTTTGATGGCCAGGACTTTGGGATCCTTTGCCGCTTCTTCAACAAAATGAGTTACAGCATCGAACGGCTGGTAGGGATGAAAGATCATGACGTCTCCGCTTCGAATCGCATTCCAGAGATCATGATCTCGCCCAAAGCAGGAAAACGATACCGGTACCTGAACGCGATCCTTCAGGCGGGGAACGTTCGCGCTTTGATAAAGTTGAAACAAGTCGGTAAACGCGGTGAAACCTCTGCCGGGATATAGATCGGCGCCACTCAGCTCGAGTTCCTCGACCAGCTGGCTTAATAGCTCCTTCGGTAAATCCGGGTCGTACTGCAGTCTCACGGCATCGCCCATCCTGCGTTCTCGCACGCCTTGTTCGATAGTCATCATCAGGTCTTCGTTACGCTTTCGCACGACGCCGAAGTCGGCATCGCGCGTGACGCGAACCGCGTGTGTGGAGAGAATTTCGAAACCGTGATAGAGACGCGGCAGATAACGGCGCAGCACATGCTCGAGCAGAATAAACGCGTACCGTCCTTCGGTTGCCGGCAGTTGAATAAATCGCGGAACTACGTGACCGGGAATATGGACAATCGACACTTCCGAATGAGGCAATGGGGAAACCGTTTTAGCCCGCAGCGCTACCACTAAAGAAAGTGACCGATTGGGGAGATATGGAAACGGATGACCCGGATCAACAGCCAAGGGAGTAACAATAGGGTAAAGCGTCTTATGAAAGAACTCCTCCAAAAACTGACGCTGCGCTCCGTTCACTTCTTCGGGACGCACGAGATGAATACCTTCGGTCGTTAGCTGCGGCAGGATATTATCTAGGAAACAGGCGTGCTGAGCTTCAGTTAGCTCATGGACTTTTTCCGAGATTGCCGCCAATACCGCCGCCGGATTGGCGGTATCGGAATCCGGGTTCGGTTCTTCATTTTGGACCTCGCGCCTAAGGCCTGCCACGCGGACCATGAAAAATTCATCGAGATTCGAACTGAAGATCGCTAAAAACTTAAGTTTTTCGAGCAGCGGAACCTGCGGATCTTTGGCTTCTTCCAATACCCGGCGATTGAATTCGAGCCACGATAGATCACGGTTTATCAGCAGTTCATTTTCATCCGGTACAATCATCTTTATTGTTAGTTTAACTGATAAACGGCACCGAACAATAAGGCAGTGAACAGAGAGATTTCGGCGGCCCCTTCACTGCGGGGGGAGCGCCGCTTTAGCAGTTGCTGAATCTCTGATTACAGGCAGCTCAGAACGACTTCAAACACAAGGCGCAATCCTCGTGATCATGGCCGTGAAAACGTGATCGAGAATTCCGAAGGAACACGAACATGTTCCAGGTAATTAGGCGCAACGATGCCTATGAGCTTTTCAATAGCCATGCTAGACGCGCTGCATCGCGCCAGAAGGAGTGTTAAACGACCGAAGTCCAAGCGTTTGCTCCATGCATCGAGTCGCCTGATCCGGTGGGAAAACACCTGCGTGTGCCTTTAATTTTTCTTTTAATCCTGCAAAATTTGATAGAAGACCCAAAAAAATCAGAACGGCTGTCCTGTGAGCACGCGCTCATTCGTCATATTAATGAAACAAGGCAAGTCATTGTAAGAATCACGCGTAAACGCGCTGGTCGTGGAAATTCCGTGCAAAGGCGCGAAATTCAGAAAGGAGTAAGGGAATGAGCAAAGTACGAGTGCTGGTTGGTACACGGAAAGGGGCGTTCGTCCTGACGGCGGACGCGAAGCGCGAACGATGGGACATTAGCGGTCCACATTTTGCGGGCTGGGAGATCTACCATGTCAAGGGATCTCCGGCTGATCCGGACCGGCTGTTTGCATCGCAATGCAGCAGTTGGTTCGGGCAGATCATTCAACGCTCAGATGACGGCGGCAAGACCTGGCATCAACCTGGAACACCGCCCGGCGAACCGACCACCACTCCGGACGGCACGCCCAAGGGCGAGAGCAACAACTTCGTTTATGACTCATCGCCTGACAGCGGCAAACCGCTCACCACACACCAATGGTACGACGGCACAGCGCGACCTTGGGAGTTCAAGCGCGTCTGGCATCTCGAGCCGTCGCTAACCGATCGGGACGTCATATATGCGGGTGTTGAAGACGCCGCCTTATTCCGCTCCGTCAATGGCGGTCAGTCGTGGCACGAGCTTGCCGGATTGCGCGGCCACGGCTCAGGCTCCTCCTGGCAGCCCGGCGCCGGTGGGATGTGCCTGCACACGATCCTTTTAGATTCGAACGATCCGAATCGGATGTACATCGCCATCTCGGCGGCGGGCGCGTTTCGGACCGATGACGCGGGCAAAAGCTGGAAGCCGATCAATCGCGGCCTCCATTCGCTCTACATTCCTGAGCCGACGGCGGAGGTGGGCCACTGTGTTCACCGCATCGCAATGAATCCGTCCCGGCCCGGGGTGTTATTCATGCAGAAACACTGGGACGTGATGCGCAGCGATGATGCCGGTGAGTCATGGCGTGAGATTAGCGGCAACTTACCAACCGACTTCGGTTTCCCGATTGACGTGCATGCGCACGAGCCGGATACCATCTACGTTGTGCCGATCAAGAGCGATTCGGAGCATTTCCCCCCTGACGGCAAACTGCGCGTGTACCGCAGCCGCACAGGCGGTAATGAGTGGGAACCGCTCACCAAAGGTCTGCCGCAAAGTGATTGCTACGTCAACGTGTTGCGCGATGCGATGGCGGTCGATTCGCTCGACTCGTGCGGCGTTTACTTCGGTACCACCGGCGGACAGGTATACGCATCGGTCGACGCGGGTGACAGCTGGGCCCCTATCGTCCGAGATCTGCCGCCGGTACTCTCCGTGGAAGTGCAGACACTGCCATGAAGCGAGCACTGAAAATGACCTCCAGCGGCGTTCTCGCCTCGAAAGCGTCCTCAACGTAGCTCAGAGACTACGCTTCCGGCGCTTTCCTTGGCTGCGGCCTTGCTGGAAGGGGCATTTTGAGCGCTCGCGGGAAACGGAGTTCTTATTATAGGAGAGTAATAAGTCATGATACGAGTTGTATTGCCAGCACATCTGCGCAAGCTCGCCCACGTTGACGGCGAAGTGTCCCTCGAAATCGCGGGTCAGATCACGCAGCGCTCAATTCTCGATGCGCTCGAAGCGCGTTATCCAATGTTGCGTGGAACTATTCGAGACCACGCCAACGGCAAGCGCCGTGCCTTCGTTAGATTCTTCGCCTGCGGGGAGGACCTGTCTCACGAGTCGCCGGATACGCCGCTGCCGGAGGCGATCGCCACCGGAGCGCAGCCTTTTATGATCGTGGGTGCCATTGCCGGTGGCTAGCTGAGGTTTGAGTGGGCTGATTGTTCGATTGTTAGCGGATGCGGCCCGCGGCTGGGCTCCGTTTTCAGCCGGCAGCATCGGCTTGACGCCGTTGATGACTCTCGATCCTGTACAACCTTCAGAAGGAGAAAACATGCCGATTAAAATATTTGTGAATCTACCGGTTAAGAACCTAGACAGGTCCGTGGAGTTTTTCACCAAACTTGGCTTCAGTTTTGACAAACAATATACCGATGAGACTGCCACATGCATGGTGGTGAATGAGGACATATTCGTCATGCTGTTAACTGAAGAAAAGTTTCAGACCTTTACGCCCAAACAGATTTGCGACGCTGGTAAATATACAGAAGTGCTGGTGTGCTTATCTCTGGAGAGCCGGGCAAAAGTCGATCAAATGGTTGCGAAGGCGGTCGCCGACGGAGGCTCAACCTACAATGAACCCCAAGACCATGGTTTTATGTATGCTCACGGATTTCAGGATCTGGATGGTCACATATGGGAGCTGGTCTACATGGAGCCAACCGAGGTAAAAGAACCGCTAAGGGCAATCAACTAGGAACTGAGGACGTAACATCGTTCATCCAGGTGTTGCGCTGGGCGCCGCCGGTAAGGGAATCTTATGGTGACTAAAATTCTCATGGTTATGCCAATTGTTGTCGTCGTTTTTGCCGGCATCGTGGCTTTGCAATCTTCGGAATTTCGTGTTGCGCGGACGATCAAGATGCGTGCGCCGGCGCCGGCGGTATTTGCCCATGTCAATGATTTCCATAAGTGGGAAGCATGGAACCCATGGGGGAAATTGGATCCAACGATGAAGCAAACATACCAGGGCGCCCCCGCCGGGACTGGCGCTGTCTACACCTGGACTGGTAACAAAGAGGTAGGAGAAGGACGCATGACGATCATTGAGAGCCGTCCGAACGATCTGATCCGGATCAACCTCGAGTTTTTCAGACCGTTTGCAGCCACCAACGTTGCGGAATTCACATTTAGACCCGAGGGCGATCAAACAGCGGTGACATGGAGCATGACGGGCAAAAACAATTTCATGGCCAAGGCTATCCATCTGTTCATGAACATGGACAAAATGATTGGCGCTCAATTCGAGCAGGGTTTAGCGCAAATGAAATCAGTTGTCGAAGTCGGCATCGAACAAGAGCGGGATAACGTTAAACCATTGAGTCGCTGGCAGAGAGATGCTGCCGAAGCTTATTTTCAATAAAAGGATAACAATGACGTCAAAAGCCGAATAAGGAGAGCTCATGTGAAGTATAAGGGCAGCTGTCACTGCGGTAAGATTGCATTTGAAGCTGAAGGCGAAATTAAAGCGGCGATGGCATGCAATTGTTCGATCTGTTCGCGCAAGGGATCGCTCTTGTGGTTTGTGCCCCGCGAACAGTTGACTGTGCTCACGCCGGAAAAGGACATCGGAACCTACACGTTCAACAAGCAGGTGATCAAACACCGCTTTTGTCAGACATGCGGCATCCATCCATACGGTGAAGGCATCGATCCCAACGGAAACAAGATTGCCGCCATAAATCTTCGGTGCATCGAAGGGATTGACCTGGCAAGCGTTCCGGTTCAGAACTTCGACGGGCGGTCGTTGTGAATGCGTCCAGCGGCATATAGGCGACGGCGTGAGCGATCTCCTGGTGAATTTGGACGTTGATGATCTTGATAAGGCGGCGCGCTTTTACAGTTCTGTATTCGGACTGAGAGCCGGCCGCCGCCTCGGCGCCGTCGGATTGGAGATGCTTGGCTGTTCGTCTCCAATATATCTCCTGGAGAGATCAGCAACCGCGCCCGCGGAGACAACTTCGGTGGCCCGAACCTATCAGCGGCATTGGACGCCGGTGCATCTCGATTTTGTCGTCGATGAAATCGAGCCGGCGGTAGAGCGAGCTGTCTTAGCCGGAGCGGTGCTAGAAAAGCCCATCCAGGTATTCGGGTGGGGCAAGCTCGCGCTTATGGCTGATCCGTTCGGCCATGGTTTTTGTTTTGTGCAGTTTGTCGGGCGCGGTTATGACGAGATCGCCGAGTAACCGTCCCGCATGGCTCGACTTCCGCATGAGGAATGCCCGACCGAAGCTCCCGGTTGCCAGAGCGTTCCATGTAAGGGGGTTACAATCGAGGACGAAGGAGATCAATCATGAACGTTGCACTGTGGATCCTTCAAGTGTTGCTTGCCGCCCTATTTCTGTTCGCCGGTGGCGTGAAGCTGATCACTCCGATCGAGGAGATGCTGAAGCAAATGCCGCTAGCGCTGCCAGGCTGGTTCTTGCGTCTCACCGGCGTCATCGAGGTGCTAGGTGCGATCGGCCTGATTGTTCCCTGGTTAACGGGAATTCGCCCGGGTCTGACACCTTTGGCAGCTGCCGGGCTGGTGATCATCATGATCGGAGCCGTGATCTTCACAATCTTCGCTGGCGATATTGCCATGGCGCTGATGCCGCTCGTTGTGGGTCTTTTATGCGCTTTTGTCGCCTACGGGCGCTGGCGTCTGACGCCGTATCCCGGATCGGCTCAGCCGTCGCGGCTTCAGCCAAGCGCAAAGCGCACCTAGATTCGAGCAGAGCAGAACGCCAAGGAAAATATCCGGCGCAGAAGATCAAAACCGCGAAATCGAGATCCGCTTTTCGACGAGGACTTTTCACCGCATGACAATGCTTCCTTATCTAATGGCAGAGCCGATTTGCGATTGAACGCGCGCCGAAGTTTTGGACGAGCGCACGTTTCGAGGTCAAACGCCATGTGTAGAAACATCAAAACGCTATTCAATTTTGAGCCGCCGGTTACCGACTCGGAAATCCGGGCAGCATCGCTGCAGTTTGTACGGAAAATCAGCGGCTACAACAAGCCCTCGAAAGCAAACGAGACCGTATTTTTTTCGGCCGTCGATGAGGTCGCGATGATCTCAAAGCACCTTCTGGCTTCATTAGAATCGACAACAGCCCCGAAGACTCGGCAGGAACAGGCTGCTAAAGCAAGGACGCGTGCTGTCCGAAGATTTGGCGGTCAACTTCCGAGTGAAGATCGCGGCGAGTGAGCATGCATCCGAAGAGTATGTTCGTATGCAATTCCGATGCGTTGCTCGGCATACAGCTCGAGGGTGAATTTTAGCGGGCTGAAGGGTAAGGCAAAAAAAGCATCACGCTTTACAATTGTAGTTACGCGCCCAGTTTAGGATGCCACTTCACCTCAACCATGATCATCCATCTCATAGACGGTACCTACGAGCTGTTCCGCCACTTCTACGGCTTGCGCCGTTTCAACAAGGGCGAGGACCGACCTTTCGGGGGCGTCATTGGCGTCCTCAATACAGTACTGCAGATGATTGAGAGTGGAGCGACGCACGTGGGAGTGGCGACCGATCACGTGATCGAGTCGTTTCGAAATCGTCTCTGGCCTGGATACAAGACCGGCGATGGTATCGAGCGCGCTCTCCTTGCTCAGTTCCATCCGCTCGAAGAAGCACTGGCCGCAATGGGCGTGGCTGTCTGGCCGATGATTGAATTGGAGGCTGACGATGCGCTTGCCTCGGCTGCGCAGATCGCCGCCGGAAACGCAGGCGTGGAAAAAATTTGCATTTGGACGCCCGACAAAGACCTGGCGCAGTGCGTCCGCGGGGACCGGATAGTGCAGGTGGAGCGTCGCACACAAAAAATGCGCAATGCCGACGGAGTTCGCGAGAAGTTCGGGGTGGATCCGGTTTTGATCCCCGACTTGCTCGCTCTTGTCGGCGATAGCGCGGATGGATTTCCGGGCATTGCGGGGATTGGGCCGATCTCGGCTGCACGGCTGCTCAATCGGCACGGCATGATAGAAAATTTTCCATCTAGCGTACTGGGAAATAATCGCGAGATGGCGCTACTGTTCAAGAAGCTGGCGACGCTCAGGACGGACGCGTGCCTGTTCCGCAATATCGACGAGCTCCGCTGGCGTGGACCAACTGACGGATTCGCCGCTTGCGTGCAGCAGCTCGGAGACGCTCGTCTCCTGGAGCGCTGTCGCAAGGCAGAAAGCATGACTCCTATGGCTGATCTGGCTTAAAGAACTATTCGATCACAATGGAGGATCGATGAATGCGCTATGTTGATGGTTTTCTATTGCCGGTGCCCAAGAAAAATCTCCAGGCATACCGGCGCATGGCCCAAAAGGCTGGAAAGATCTGGCGCGAGCATGGCGCGCTCGAGTATCGGGAATGCGCCGGTGACGACCTCAACGTGAACGGGCTGGTATCGTTTCCGCGAACAATAAAGCTCAAGCGTGGCGAGACGGTAGTGTTTGCCTGGATTGTATTCAAATCGCGAACCGATCGCGACCGGGTTAACGCAAAAGTCATGAAAGATCGGCGTTTGGCAGGTTCGATGGATCCGAAGTCTATGCCTTTCGATGTTAAGCGCATGGTCTATGGCGGATTCAACGTCATGGTCGACGTATCGGGATCCGCGGTTAGTTAGATCGAGCCGCCGGCGAATTTTTACGGTAAACTCAAATTATCTGCGTTACCGATGTTTAGGCCGACATGGCGATTCGCCCGAACAGCTAATTCGCCCGAACAGCTAAATGGATGATCTCACGGCCTTGCCCTTTCCAACGACAAGAGCCCTGGCGAGAGTCCTCTGACGAGTTGCGGCGCTTTTTCCGCTGGAGTCAGCTAGCGGTTGGAGCGGCCTCGAGCGTTTGTTTCATTCTACTTAATCCTTGTTCAATCATTTCCGCGATAGCTTCGGCCACCTCATCGGGCATCAAATCCGCTATCCAGACGACACGACACTTTTCGTCGCTGTCCGGGAATACCTGTACGGATGCGTTATGATGAGTGAGAGGCGCGCCGCGAGCCGACCAAGCGTGGCGGCAGTTTTTTTCATCGACAGCGACGATGAGTTCCCGTACGACCATGCCGTTTGCAAACGTTACGGTTCGCCACTCACCTTCTAGTTCACAGTCTACTACGAAGCCAGGGACCAAGCGTTTGTGGATCGCACCAACATCTCGAATAGCGTCCCAAACGATTTCTTTACTCCGATCGATTGCGATTTCTTTGTGGATGGTCGCCATATTCTCTTCACTCAGCCGCTGTTCGGCCAAGAATAATCAAACTCAACTGCCCGTCTCGCGCACCGTCATCACTTCGAGCAGGTGGCCGTTCGGGTCTTCGAAGTAAAAGCCGCGGCCGCCGCGACGAGTGTAGATCTTGCCATCGGTGTGGTTGTACGGCCCGCTGCCGTACGGCAGTCCTTTGGCCTTCACCCGTTGGTAAATCGCCTCAAATTCCGCGTCGCTGATGTGGAAGGCATAGTGATGGCTCTGAGGTTCCGTCTCATCGGCAAAGTCAAAGGTTAGACTGTCGTTGACTTGAACTTGCGCAAAGTATCCTTCGCCCGGCTTCACCTTCAATCCGAGAATTTCCGCGAAGAACGTGGCAGACGCGAGCTTGTCTTTTGCCGGGACAATGGTGTGATCCAGGAGGATGGCCATGTTCGTATCTCCTTATCTATCGAAAATTAATGCCGGTTAAATTATTAAACGACACCCTCTTTACAACCGTCACGCGTCCAGACTCGCGTTAACCGAAGTCAGAAGGGCTGAAACAGCTCGATCGGATTTCCCGACGGATCCTCCACGAGGATTTGCTTGCCTCCGTTGCCGGTCACGATCTCGTTCCGAAATCGTGCTCCGGAACTCTTCAGTTTCTCGGCGGTGGCTTCGAGATCGCCGACTTCGATTTGGATTCGGTTCCATCCACCCGGTGCTGGGCGTTGGCTATCCGGCATGGCTTGGCCGGCTCCTCCCGCGCCGGGTCGATTAAGCAGCAACTGCAAATCCCCTCGCGACAGGCTCGCGAAACCCGGCGCAGGATGCATGTCGAGTTTAAAGCCGAGCATGCCGGTATAGAAGGGAATCGCCGCATCGACATCGTCGACGATGTATCGGACACTAACTTTACTCATCGTTCTCCTCCTAAAATTGTTTGGCTTAACGGCTCCCAGAAACGATTCTGTCGGCTACGGATATGGATGTTCGTCGTGGCGGCAAGACAATCACGAGCACTGCTTCTTCTCGAGATGCTGGAGAGTTAGCCGCCCAGCTTTGGAGCCACGGGGCGCGCGATCAGGCGATCGACATAGGCTTCAAGCCTGGGACGATCGGGCTGGCCACCCAGCATTCGCCTCCACATGAACATAGAGCCGATCATCACGTCAGCGGCGGTAAACCACTCTCCGAACAGGTAGGGACCCTCGCCGAGTTCGCCTTCGATAACATTGCGCACGCTCTCGAAATCCGCCCAGCCGCGCTGCGGCGAGGTCTGGCCTAGCATTGCGTCACCCAAAGCGGGCTCGAGCTGAGCCGTTGAATAAACCATGAGCGAGAGATACCGGCCGCGCTCCGGCGCGCCGATCCTGGGAGCAAGGTTGGCTTCGGCAAACTTGTCGGCAAGATAAAGACAGATCGCCGCAGTCTCAAAGATCTTCGACTCACCATCGACTAGGGCCGGCAACTTTCCGGCCGGGTTGATCCTGAGAAATTCCGGTGTTTTGTGCTCGCCTTTTTCAAACTCGATGGGCACGATGTCATATTTTGCGGCGCACTCGTCGAGCATCCATTTCGCGATCACGGCTCGGCTCTTAGGATTGTAGTACAGTTTCATGATTGCACCTTTCTTACTTTTCTAGCCGGTGCTTTTGCGATCATTACACTTGGTCGTCGTTGCTAACGACAATGCTTTGAGCGCCAGCAACCAGCCCGAGGGTAAGGAGATGACGCGCGTGATTGAAAAAAAGCCATTGCGATAATCTCGCAGCGATCTCCGCATGGGGCAAATCCGAAGCGGCGAGATTGAGCATAGCCGGTATGAAATAGGAGAAAGTTGTAAGCCTCTCTATTAAGACAATGAATACCGCGCTCAACCACCATTTGCGTCTTACGCTTTTGTCTAACCAAGCAGCGATGAGGTTTGCAAGCGCCAGAAGCGTAAGCGGGACAGTCGTCACGTAGGCCCAGAACAAGAGGCCCGGTATTCGGCCAATCTTTAGGGGGCAGGTTGGCATACTGGGGAATAACGACTCGCGTCTCATAAAGCCCGGCGCCTAACGCGATGCCCAGGTTGATAACCAAGAGCCAAAGAAGGATTGATTTCAAAACTCCACGCCCACGGAGCGCAAGATCCAAACTATTTCAAGCGGTCTGTTACGCTTCATCACACAAACGATTCCTTCCCGGCTGGTATGCACCCGATGCTCACACCGCTTTGCTTTAGCCCAGGGCGCGACCGAATGCACCCCGATCAATTGAGACTTCGGATTCCAGGGCTGGGAAAACCGCGCTGTTCGCGTTCGGTGATTTCAGAAGACGTCATTCACGAATTCTTTCATGAATTCTTTTGCACCGGCCATAATTTTGCCCTCCTTATCCTGCGTCGATCATGTGAAAGAACCGCAGCCTCTGAAGGGTGACAGCCGCATCAGTCGGTCTTTCTTTCCTGTGGGTATGCCGGTAACTGATCTAGTGTAATCCAGGAGATCCGGTTCTCCGTCCAGGTATGATCTTCCGGCGTTATTTTCTCCGGATCGTCCATACTTCCCAGAGTCACATCGATGGAAGCCGGTAGATCTAGGCGCTGGTAACTTAGCGCAGTACCGCAGCGGCGGCAGAACGTTCGCACGACGTTTGCCGAGGATCTATACGAGGCGGGTCGACCTTGCGTAAAGGTGAATTTATCGCTATCGAATCCGGCCCATGTCATGAACGGAGCGCCACTGGCGCGCCGGCAAGTCCGGCAGTGGCAATGAGTTATCCCGAAGGCCTGACCCGACGCGCGATACCGAACCGCGCCGCATAGGCAACCTCCTTCTATTGTGCTCACCGATTGCACGGCAATGCCCTCCAATAACGCACATCAGCGTCTTGAACTGGAGACAAAGTTTCTGATTGGAAACCCTAATACGATCTTCCTCCGAATTCTCTCATGCGATCTCACGCTGGCGCGAGCAGCAACAATTAGGATCGCACTCCTGGGGCGAGCAACCGCGCCGCGGGATCGAGTGCGGTGCGCGCGGAGAGGCTGTCGGAGTTCGGCAAGAATATTGTTCTCGGACGCATTCGGAGTCAGCGCCGACAAGGATGCGAGATCGCTAATTCTTTACCCGATAGCCGCGCGTCTCGGCATCGGAGATGCATTGTTGCTGCTGATTGCGAACCGAGATAGCGCCGAAGAATCCCGAACCGCTGGTTTCGCAGGTAAGCAGGTCGCCTTGACTGTTCACCAGAACGGTTCGCTCGGTTGCGCAAGCGGCCACAGTCAATATGAGGGTAAGGACAAATATTGCTCGCATAACTAAAGCTGAATATATCGGCTTCAAGCGTCGGTTAACAACGGACCCAGTTTTCCGAACCATTCGCCGATGCCGCCGTGATAAACGTAGTCGGCAATATCATCCAGAGGCGTCTCATCGCGGTTGACGATCGCCAGCAAGGCGCCGTTGCGTTTGGCGATAACAGGGAAAGAGGCGGCGGGTTGGACTTGGAGCGAGGAACCGACGACGATGAAAACATCCGCCGCCTCGGTCCAGATTTGCGCTCGACGCATGGGTTCGGCGGGCATTTGTTGGCCGAAGGAAATATTCGCTGATTTAAGAAAGCCGCCGCAGGCGTCGCAGGTAGGCGCCGAGAACACTTCTGCCAAATTTTCATAAACGTCGGCGGGAGCAAAGCGCTTGCCGCACTTGAGGCAGGTGACCAGGCGATCGGTCCCATGGAGTTCAACAAGCTTTTCGTCGGTAACTCCGGCGAGCTTGTGCAGCCCGTCGATATTTTGGGTGATCAGGCCGAGTAGCTGCCCGCGCTGTTCGAAGTCGCGGATCGCATGGTGGCCAATGTTCGGCCTGACGGTCTTGAAGAGCTCGTAAGTCGCTTTCTTCAACCGCCAATGCTGAATGCGCGCGGCTTCGCTGGCTAAGAAATCTTGAAAATAAACCGGTTGGTATTTGGTCCAGACACCCCCCGGGCTACGAAAATCTGGCACACCGGACTCGGTGCTGATGCCCGCGCCAGTGAAAAATACAATATTGCGGTGGCTTCGTATCTGCGCGGAGAATTGTTCCAGCTGCATCTCACTACCTCAAATTTGTCCGTCCGGGCGCACGCGACCAGCATATAAGTTGAGGTGATCGAACTCAATGTTTCGAGTTCAGTTCAGTATCAGCAGCGAAGGCTCGACGTTAAACATAAGCTGCGACCGCAACGTAAAAATGCTCTTGCTCATTGAATCACGCCAAACGCGACCAAATCGCGCGATCGAGAGCATCCTACGAGCAGTTCAGTAGCGGACATTTTCAACTTTTGTTCCATGATCATTCATCAGACGACACTATCGAGCTTGACCGCGTTTCCCGTAACCAGTAACTTCGTCCAGCAAATTCACTAAGGTAAAGGCGGCTATTCTATGAATTTATCCTCTCTTCATCTTGATCTCGCGCCGACAGGGAAACTGCGCGTCGGCATCAACTATGGAAATCCGGTGCTGGCGACGAGAGATCGGACCAGCGGGCAGCTGAGTGGCGTAGCTGTTGATCTGGCACGCGAACTTGGCAGACGGACTAATCTGCCGGTCGAGCTGGTTGGCTTTGAATCGGCCGGAAAAATGGTTGAAGGATTACAAGCCGCTGCTTGGGATGTCGCGTTCCTGGCGGTCGACCCCGGACGTGAACAGGAAATCAATTTCACTGCCCCCTACATAGAGATCGAAGGTACCTACCTTCTGCCGCCGGGCTCGGCGCTTGTCGCCATTGCAGATGTTGACCGTGAGGATGTTCGGGTTGGTGTCTCAAGTAAGAGCGCCTACGACTTGTTTTTGAGCCGGAATCTAAAACACGCTCAACTGGTGCGAGCCTCCAGCCCTGAGGCGGCGTTTGATTTAATCCTCGCAGGCAAGGTTGACGCGCTCGGCGGTGTGAGACAACATCTGGTAGCGAACACGGCGAAGCTTCCCGGATCCCGTGTGCTCGACGGCCGGTTCATGGCGATTCAGCAGGCGCTCGGCATTCCAAAAGGGCGTGAGGCCGGCATAAGCTACCTTCGTGAATTCATCGAGGATGTAAAGGCTTCCGGGCTGGTTGCCCAAGCGCTCGAGAAAACGGGTGTTCAGGGCGTCTCGATTGCGCCGAGGGTCACCGGCAAATAACCAACTCGGGTTCGATGAGCTATGCGCAATCAACCGTGGAATTCATCGGCAGCATCGAGAACCAATGCGCTATGCTTAAATTGGCGCGGGTTGATCGAGCTCGAAGCCGAGATCTTCGATCATGCGATGCGCATCGGACGCTTCTTGACCCGGAGTCGTTAGATAACCATTGACGAAGATCGAATTTGCTGGATAGAGACTCAGCGGCTGAAGCGAGCGTAGATTGATCTCTCTTCCGCCGGCTACACGAATTTCTTTGCTTGGATTTACGAAGCGGAACAGGCAAAGCGTCTTCAAACACTTTTGCGGAGTCAGCTGTCTCTTGGCTTCAAAAGGAGTTTTGGGGATGGAATGCAAAAAGTTTACCGGGATTGACTCGATATCCATGGCGCGGAGAGTAATCGCAAGATTGATGATGTCGTCGTCGCTTTCACCCATGCCGATGATGCCGCCGGAGCACGTGCCGACACCTGCGGACTTGACGTTTTCAACAGTCGCAACGCGGTCATCGTAGGTGTGGGTTGTCACAATTTCGGGATGGTGTTCGCGGCTGGTATTGAGGTTGTGATTGATACGGCCGACGCCGGCCTCTTTAAGGCTGCGAATCTTATCCTCGCTCATCAAACCCAATGAGCAGCAGATGTTGATGCCGACTTTTGCGCGAATTTCTTTAACTGCTTCGGCGATCTGCTCGATCTCTTTATGGGTGGGACCCCGGCCGCTGTTAACAATACAGTAGCGCACTGCGCCGGCTTCTTTGGCCCGCTTGGCGCTTTCCACCAGCTGTTCTTTGGAAAGAAACGGATAGCGCTCGATGGCAGCCTCGGAAACCGACGACTGAGAGCAGTAGTGGCAGTCCTCCGGGCATAAACCGCTTTTGGCATTTTGCAGCATGTGGATCTGCACCCGCTTCCCGAAGTAATGATGACGGACTCTAAAAGCTGCGCTGACCAGCTCCGGAATCTGTTCATCGGCTGCATTGAGCACAGCTTTCATCTCATCCCGTTCCAAGAGCTCTCCTTGAAGCGACTTATCAGCGAATTTCCCAAAATCCATTCATCCCTCCGGTGTGGCAATTTCTAGCATGCGTTTGAAACCCTTGCAAATCTTAGGTTTTTATCCGGGAGGGGAACTCCTAGATCTTGGAATATCTAAATTGTGTGCCTGGCTGTAATCGATGATCACTGGCGGGCAGGAGGGCTTTACTCGGCTTTCTCAGCTTGTTGCTGAGCTAGCAATTTGATTTGTCTCAAATCGATTTTCCCCGATCCGAGCAGTGGCATGGATTCGAGAGTGAAGAGATTCTCTCTTTTCGGTATCCAAAGTTTCGGTAGTGCTGATTGGTTAAGCCTATTCCAGAGTTCGTCTCTGCTAATGCCGTTATGCGTGTAAAAGGCGATCAGCTTCTCACCACGTTGCTCATCCGGTAGGGCTGTGACGACAGCTGCGGCACTACCAAGAATCTGATTTATTATTTCTTCGATCCTCATATGCGGAACCATTTCACCGCCGATTTTGCTGAACCGAGTCATTCGATCCGTGATTCGTATGAACCCATCCTCGTCGATTGTCGCTATATCACCGGTTACGTACCATTCATCCCTGAAGACTTGCGCCGTGAGCTCAGGCTGGTGGAGATAGCCGAGCATGCAATTGGGGCCTTTAACGAGAAGCAAACCTTCTTGCCCGCAGGCTAAGGGCAGCTCCGTGTCAGGATCGATGACCTTAACCGCAATCCCCGGAATGGGATGTCCGACGCTACCCGGCTTGTGACCGATCTGTTTTTCGTCGCCGTCGATTACGTCCGGAATATTAACCGAGACCACCGGCGCGAGTTCTGTGCAGCCGTAGCCTTCGAGCAGATCAATTCCATATTTTTCTTTGTAACCTCGGGTGATCTGTTCGCGTAACTTCTCTGCGCCGGCGATAGCATAGCGCAGGCTGGAAAATTCCTCAGGACTACAGCGCTTCAGGTAACCCGCGTAAAAAGTTGGCGTGCTGATCAGCAAGGTAGCCTGATGCTTCTGCACGGTTTCTCCTATGGTTTTGGCGTCCATCGGGTTTGGATGGTAAACCACGCCAAAGCCTGCCAGGAGCGGCAGCCAAATTGTCGCAGTGAAACCAAATGAGTGAAACAAAGGCAATATCCCCATGATGCGGTCTTTGTTCGTGAACTGAATTACCTGGCAGATACCTTCAACGTTGGAGAGGATATTAGAATGGGAGAGCATCACTCCCTTAGGGGCGCCGGTGCTGCCACTAGAAAAAATCACTGTAGCGAGATCTTCAGGCGCCGCATTATTCGTCACGTTTCGGTTCAAGTAACCCGCCGGCAACAACGCTGCTTTGGCGGCGGTTACTATTTTTAGCGCGGCAGTGAATGTCTTTCTAACTTCCTCGAGAAAAACCATTCCGGGCATCTCGTCCAGGCTTGCCTTGGTCAGAAATAGCCGCGAAGTCAGAATTGTTTTGATGCCGCATTGCTTGATGGCTGATAACATTGCATCTTGCCCGGCAGTGAAATTGAGGTTTACGGGCACCTTCCCCGCCAACATGATCGCGATGTTCGCCAGCGCGCCACCGACCGAAGCCGGGAGCATGACCCCTACCATCCTGTCTTCCTGGCAATGCTCGCCCACCCAGCGGGACAGCATCATGCTGCCGATCAACGCCTTGCCGAAAGTAAGTTCGGTGCCGGTGGTGTCTGCCATACAGAAGGAAAACCATCGACGTTTAGCCATCTGAACGAATTTGGCGGGCAACAAATCGGCCGGTTGGCGGCGATACCGCACCGCTTCGCTGGCGAGTTCCAGGACGTTCTGGCGGACTTCGTTTGCGGTCGAATTGGCCGGCAGCGGTTTTCCAAAGGAGACTGTGACCGGATAGGGAAAGAGCTTGGGCCATTTCCAGAAAAATCGCCCGCCATGAAAGCTAAAAACACTGCCCCAGACTTGGTCCAAGTGAACCGGGATAATCGGCGCGCCCGTGCCCTCGACAATTTTTTCGAAGCCGCGCTTGAATGGAAGAATGTGGCCCGTGCGGGTGATTGCCCCTTCGGCAAAAATGCAAACGACGTGTCCGGCCTCGAGCTCCTGGCGAGCTTGCTTAAGAGAATTGACGACGTCGCGGCGATGGGTTGCCCGGATCGGAATCGCCTTCATCAAACGGAAAAACCAGTTGAGCCATTGGTTCTCATAGTAATCGCGATGCAGCATGAAGCGAACGAAACCGGGCAGACACGCGCCGATCAGGAGGGCATCGGCAAACGATACATGATTTGACACCAACAGCGCCGGACTGCGTAGGGGAGCATTTTCTTCGCCCGCAATCCGTATTCGGTAAAGCGTGTGCGTCAATAACCAGGCGACGAGGCGCACGAAATAGTCGGGCAGAACCAGTAAGACAATGGCCGTGGCCATGAGGGTGAGTATTCCAATCAAAAAGACGATCCAGTCGGGCGAGAGTTGAAGGCCGCTATTTAACACCCAGTGAATGGCCGCAGCCAAAATAATGCCAATGGTATTGAAAAAGTTGTTGGTCGCGATCAGTTGCCCTTTTTCCTCGCGACCGCTTCGATGTTGCAGTAGCGCGTTGAGCGGCACCGCGAAGAGCCCGCCTGAAAAGCCCAGCAGAACGAGAGACGCCGAAGTATAAAAATAGGATGATGCGGAATACGACACAAGCAATAAACAAAATCCCATCGAAATCGAACCCAGAGGCACGAGGCCGAGCTCGATCTTATCGCCGGATAGCTTTCCGGCCGCCAAACTGCCGATGCCGATGCCAATGGCCAGGAAAGTCCCTAACAGGCTGATGTGGAGTTCATCGAGCTCGAGCAATTCTTTACCGAAAAACAACATAGCGAGCTGGACCAAAGCTCCCAAGAACCAAAAATACGATATTCCAATCACCGTCAGGCGGAGCGGCCTATCGGGATAAAGCCGCTTTATGCCATGCCAGATTTCACCGAACGGATTGAGATTGAAACTCTTTGTCGAGCCCGACGCGGGCACCGGAGATATTTTCAAACTGGCTAATGTTCCGAGTACGGCGATGGCGATCATGATGAGACCGACCATGGGAAGCTGGTCCTCCCAAATCGAGTAAATCGCCCCGCCAAGAGAAACTCCCAAGATGATCGCCATAAAGGTGCTCATCTCCAACAAGCCATTGCCGCGCGAGAGTTCAGTCTCGGGCAGCATCTCGGGCAGAATGGCGTATTTCGCGGGGCTGAAGAACGCTGAATGAAGGCCCATGAGAAAAACGATGACCAGCATAGGCTCGACATAGCCCGACAAAAAGGCCGCAAACCCCATCCCCATGATCACGATCTCGAAGCACTTCACCGCGACAAGAATTGAGCGCTTGCTGTAGACATCCGCTAAATGGCCGGCATAGCCGGAGAAGAGCGCGGAAGGCAGGATAAAGAGGAAGGCGATCAGGTCGACATATAAGCTGTCGCTTTGCGGGCTTGCGGCGTTGAGCGCCACCAGAGATACGACGATCTTATAAAAGTTGTCGTTGAAGGCGCCGAGAAATTGGGTACAAAAAAAAGCGAAGAAGCCGGCTTGTTTGAGCGTGCCGATGTATCGTCCGTTTGTCATGTAGCACTGCCGAAGCTATCGGGGTATATTTCGGCGAAATTGGGCCACAATGCAAGAGTGAATAACTGGCCCGGGGTTTCTTCATCGACTTGCGTCGCGCGGACGATCCAAACATAATACCCGGTATGAAAATCAACTGGTTGAAAGTCCCGCAGTGGGAAAACGACAGAGGTTTACTGCACGGCTTTATGGGGCGGCAGGGTGGCAAAAGCGTCGGAGCTTATGCCGGGCTCAATGTTTCCTATCGCGTCGGTGACGATGCCAAGATCGTCAGCCAGAACGTCTGTGATATGAAGCTCGCCGTTGGAATCCATGATGGCCGCATCGTTACTATGAGGCAGGTTCATGGCGATTGCCTGATCGAGGTCAAAGACACACACCTCAAAGAAGCCGGCGAGGCCGACGGGATGGCGACGCGCGAGCAGAATACTTTTCTGGGGGTCCTAACAGCAGATTGCGTGCCTATGCTTTTCCTGGCTCGGGAACAGAAGATCGTCGCGGTCGTTCACGCCGGCTGGCGTGGAACCCTGAAAGGAATCGCCGGCAAAGACAGTCAAATTCTTTCTGGAAAATTATGGTGTGTTGCCTTCGGAGCTGGAAGTTGCCCTTGGCCCGTCAATTGACTCGTGTTGCTATGAGATCGGTCGTGATGTAGCGCAGCCGTTGATCGAACAATGGGCTGAACTCGCAACTTCTTCAATTGAGACCAGAGATAATAAGAGTTACCTTCATTTACGTAATCTAAATGAAACCATTCTGCATCGCGCCGGCATTCCTCAAAGCCAAATCTTTCGAGTCGGTCCGTGTACTAGCTGTGCCAAAGATGAATTTTTTTCATATCGACGAGAAAAAAAAGAAACCGGCCGCCAGATCAGTTTCATCGGCTGGCAGTCGGCATAGTTCTTTATCGCCTCGCGATTCATCCGCGTGTGAAAATTGGCCGCGTGCGACACTTCCCTGTTGACAGCCGACACCTTGCTCCTTAAACTAAAAATCAGCAGGGAAAGGAGGTGGTCCAGACATGATTGATGATAATTGTTTTGTCTGCGAGGTGACTGAGACTTAGGCTTCAAGTGGATCTTTGACGGGGATTCTAGCTTGAAGCCTAGCAATCCCCCTCAGTCTACCGAAGTTAACTCGGGGTCCGTCCCACCGGCGACGTCAGTCGCCTAATGGGACGGACCTCTTTTTTTTCCTGGAGGATACGCTGCGCGGCGACGGCAGCCTTCTTCAACGGCCCCTGTGCACTTTTCGTGGCATGATCGAGAGCCGATAAAAATTCTTCGGACGGTGACCCTAAGCTTGCGAGCGTGATCGCCGCCGCATGCTGTACCCGAACATCAGGATCGCGCATCAGCAAGTCCAATAAAGTTGTTTTACCGTCCGAATCCACATCCTGTTCTTTCAAGCTGATCACTGCCGCAACTCTAACCATGGGATCCGAATCGTTGAGCGCGGATAACAGCGCCTGTCGAACAGCTTCGTTCTGACGCTTCAACTCTTTTAGATAATAGATGACCATGCGGCGTTGCGTCGCCGTGCCGGTGGCCATTAGGGATGTTGTAAGCTCCATTACTGACGTTTGTGGCTTCGTCAAGCGTGCCAAGAGTAAGATAACGGCCCAGCGCACGTCTGGGTCAGAATCGTCAAGAGCATCGAGCAGGATCTCCAATGATTCGGCAGGTGGTTGAGGCAAGTGGGCGAGGATGTAGGCGATAGGCCAGCGATTTCTTCGCTGTGAATCGCGCAGCAGGTCCTTTAAATTCTTGCCCGTTTCAGGTGAGTCCGGCAACGCCGCGATTAAACCGTCCACCGCGGCGCGAAGCATCTGCTTGTTGGGCCGGTCCAGCGCGTCAAGCCATTCGGCAATCTGCTTTGCTTCTTCCATTATTCAATCCTGATTATAGATCGGGCAGTTCGCGCAGAATCTGGTGGCCGCGTAAGAGATCGATTTAGATTTCCAGAAACTGAGGACAGTCGGTGAGATTCTTATTGCCCTTGTCGGTGACCAGCACTACATCTTCCAGTCGTACGCCGCCAATACCGAGGTAATAAAGTCCGGGTTCTACCGTTACCACATGCCCGCTCTTGAGCGTGGCATCGACCGGCGCGATTCGAGGCGCCTCATGGATATCCAGACCGAGTCCGTGTCCCGTGCCATGGAAGAATCCCTGCATGCGACCTTTGATTTGTCCGGTGGGAAAACCTTCACGGGCAAAAAGATCGAGAATCTTTTGATGTATCTCTCTACCATTGAGTCCATCGCGAATCAGGTCGAAGCCGATCTTTTGTCCGGCCTGCACAGTCGCGTAAATTTTCTTGAGCTTATCCGATGCTCGTCCACGCACCACCGTCCGGCTGAGATCTCCAAAATAACCGTTCTTTTGCGAGCGGGGAAAGATATCGAAGATGACCGAAGTGTTCGCCTTGATCGGACCGGTTCCTTCATGATGAGGATCGACACACTGATTACCGGATGAAATGATCGTGTGGCTGGGCAGCCATCCTTGAGCCATAATCGTGGTATTCACGGCGGTTTTCAGTGTTTCGGATGTGAGCTTCGAGCCGTTTAGATATAAGTACCCGTCGCGTCGGGCTTTGGTCCTTTTGAGCATCCTGATGCCGGCATCGAGGCCCAATTTGGCCACACGCAGCGACTCGGTTATGTGCCGCACTTCCTGCGCGCGTTTGATTTCACGCTCAGGAAAAAAGGGATCTAGCATAACTTCCAAATTGAAGCCTTTGCTCCGTAACTGGTCGGCCAAAAGCGCTGAAAAGTTCGCCGGCACCATCAGGGATCGTATGCCGCGCTCGCGAAACAGCAGTTCGAGAATGCCGATCATTGTCGTAGGGCTGCCCGCCTTCCTCAGCTTTCTCTGATAATCAGAGAGCGAAAGCACCTGGTCCACCGTGGCCTGTCGCTTTGCGCGATCAAGCTCGAGATCGCTCATCACCACGTACTTCTTTTTTTTGTGCTGAAAAAAAATGAATGGATCCGGGACAAAGAATCCCACAGCATAGAGCATGTTCGAGTCGCCTTCACTGGCGGCGACAAGAAGCAACGCATCATCTGCCTTCAATGATCGATTGGCAGTATTCGAGGATGCAGCGAGTTGATTGTGGGACCGGTTGAATTTGACTTGAAGCATTTTCTCCAGTGTCAGGCGAATTCTTATTCGGAAGAACCATACGGTAACAAGTTCACGATGTAACTTCAATGAAGACAAGCGTTCTAGAGCCAAATTCTGTTGACACACTAGGCACTTTTGCTATTATGCTCCAACTCGTGAACCCCGCCACCCGCTGACTTTGCGCGGCTAAGGAACGTTTCTTACATGACCATCAACAATATTCGAGAGACTTCGTGAGTTAAATCAAAAGGCCGAGGCTGGCGGAGGAGAACAACGGGCCCGTCGCCAGCATGAACAGGGAAAACTTCTAGCGCGTGAACGGCTGGACATTCTTCTCGATCCCAGTAGCTTCGTTGAACTGGATCGGTTGCGTACACACGGCTGCACTGATTTCCAAATGCAAGAACAGAAATTTCTCGGCGACGCTGTCGTTACCGGCTATGGCGCCATCGATGGCCGGCTGGTTTATGTTTATTCACAGGATTTCACTGTATTCGGCGGTAGTCTCAGCGGTGTCGTAGCGGAAAAAATCTGCAAGGTAATGGACCTGGCGGTCAAAAACGGCGCGCCGATTATCGGCATCAATGATTCGGGCGGCGCGCGTATCCAGGAAGGCGTGCTTAGCCTTGCGGGTTACGGGGAGATTTTTTTGCGCAACGTGAAGGCATCCGGCGTGATCCCGCAGATCTCAGCCATCATGGGGCCTTGCGCCGGAGGAGCGGTTTATTCTCCGGCGATTACCGATTTCGTCTACATGGTGAAAACCAACAGCTACATGTTCATCACAGGGCCTGATGTTATAAAAACGGTTACTCACGAAGAAGTTACTAAAGATGAATTGGGCGGCGCCGAGACCCACGGCGCCAAGAGTGGCGTGGCTCATTTTACCGCGAACGGAGAGAAAGAATGCTTGTTGATGATCCGTGAGCTGATCGCGTTCCTGCCCAGTAATAATCAAGAAGATCCTCCGTTTCATCCGACGAATGATGATCCATTGCGGCGAGATAAAAAGCTGCGCGATTTGGTTCCGGACAATCCCAATCGTCCTTATGACATGAAAGATCTGATCGGTGCCGTAATCGACGAGAGTTATTTTTACGAAGTGCAGCGAGATTTCGCGCCGAATCTGCTCATCGGGTTTGCTCGTCTAGGCGGCCGTCCTGTTGGTATCGTCGCCAATCAGCCTGCGGCACTGGCCGGATGTCTGGACATCAACGCTTCGGTCAAGGGCGCGCGATTCATCCGATTTTGCGACTGCTTCAATATCCCCGTGATAACTTTCGTTGACGTGCCGGGCTTTTTGCCGGGCACTTCGCAAGAATTTGACGGCATCATCCGCCATGGCGCGAAACTGCTCTACGCCTATGCTGAAGCTACCATCCCCAAGATTACCATCGTCACGCGCAAAGCATACGGCGGCGGTTACATCGTCATGTCGAGCAAGCACCTCGGCGGCGACATCAATTTAGCTTATCCGACCGCTGAAATCGCGGTCATGGGTCCGGAAGGCGCCATCAACATTGTTTTTCGTGAAGCGCTTCAACAGGCGCAGGACTCAGGCAAAGCGCGCGATCAAATGACGCAAGAATACCGTAACACCTTCGCCAATCCGTTTAAGGCTGCGGAGTTCGGCTACATCGATTCAGTCATTTATCCCGAGGACACCCGGCCTACGCTGATTCGCTCGCTTGAAATGTTGAAAAATAAACAAGACTACAACCCGCCCAAAAAGCATGGAAATATTCCTCTATAAACTGGTACGCTGACTTGGCTGAGTATCCGCGAATAATTCAATTCACACGTGTTTAAACGTATTTTGATAGCCAATCGTGGTGAAATCGCGGTTCGTATCGCCCGAGCCTGTCGGGAACTCGACATCGAAACCGTTGCGGTTTATTCAGAGGCCGATCGCGAGTCCTTGCACGTCAAATATGCCGACTATGCGTACGCCATTGGTCCGGCGCCTTCGGTACAGAGCTATCTGAATATCGAGCGCATGATCGAGGTGGCAAAACGGAGCCACGCTGAGGCAGTCCATCCGGGCTACGGCTTCTTGGCTGAAAATAGCCAGTTTGCAAAGCGATGCCTGGCCGAGGGAATTGTCTTTATCGGGCCCTCGCCTGAAGTTATCGATCAAATGGGCGATAAAGTGAAGGCCAGAGGGATCATGAAGGCGGCAGGAGTGCCGGTCGTTCCGGGCTCTGACGGGATACTGACGTCTGAAGCGCAAGTCTTAAGTACCATAGAAGCCATCGGCTATCCCTGTATGTTGAAGGCGGTGGCGGGTGGCGGTGGTAAGGGCTTGCGTCTGGTTCGTTCTCGACGCGAAGTCTCATCGGCATATCGTGCGGTAGGATCGGAGGCGGCATCATCTTTCGGCGATCCGCGGTTGTATGTCGAGAAGTACATCGAGAAACCGCGGCACATCGAGATTCAAATCCTCGGCGATAACTACGGCCGTGTCCTGCACCTCTTCGATCGCGAGTGCTCTATTCAGCGGCGCCACCAAAAGGTAATTGAAGAATCGCCCGCTCCGGGACTGGACGATCGCACCAGGCGGCGCATCGGCCGTATTGCCATCCAAGGCGCGCGGGCGGTTCGATACGTTGGCGCCGGCACCCTCGAGTTCCTGCTGGATCAGGAGCAGAATTTCTATTTTCTTGAGATGAACACGCGGTTACAGGTGGAGCACGCGGTGACGGAACGAGTGGTTGGCATCGATCTGGTGAAGGCGCAGATCGAGATAGCGGCGGGCGGATACCTTCCCTGGCGACAGCGTCACATCACCCAAACGGGTCATGCTATCGAATGCCGGATCTATGCGGAGGACGCTGAAAACGATTTTATGCCCTGCCCGGGAAAAATCGAAGGTTTGCGCTTACCCGAGGGACTCGGCCTAAGGAACGACTGCGGCGTTTACGAAGGCGCCGAGGTGCCTATCTATTATGATCCAATGATCGCAAAGCTGATTACTTGGGGTGAAAACCGGGTCGAGGCAATTCTGCGCATGCGTCGAGCGCTGCGGGAGTATCAAATTCGCGGCATCAAGACGAACATATCGTTCCATCAATGGATTCTGCGTCACCCTCATTTCATGTCGGGCAAAGTCCATACCGGATTTATCGACCAGGAGTATCATTCTACCAGCAAGGAGGAGGTCTTTCCGCATAAGGAAATTGCGTTGGCGTCGGCGGCCATCGCCGCCAAGCATCGTGAACAGGAAAGCACGCTGGGGCTGCTAGCCAAAGGCGCTGCCGAACCGTCAAAATGGCGCGAGCGCGGCAAACGCAATGCGCTGCGTCTACAGCCCGCATTTAGCTCGCGGGGTTGGCGCCGGTTATAGCTAGTCCATTATGGCTTTCATTGCAAAGCTGGGAGAACAGACCTACACGGTCGATATCGATGAAGTCGGCAAGTCTGTTTACAAGGTTTCGATCGATGGCAACGAGTTCTTGATCGACGGGAAAAAAACCGGGCGGACCAATTATTCGTTGATCGTCGACAATCGATCGTTTGAGATCGAAGTGGATCACACGGAAGATGAATATCAAGTACTAGTGGATGGTCGCAACTATCATGTAAGTTTGGTGGATGAGCGGCGGGTCCGTGTCGGCGGGACCCAATCGGGAATCGAATTCCAAGGGCGCCAGAAGGTTTCAGTGCCGATGCCCGGTAAGGTGATTGCTGTGCTGGTGGCCGAAGGCGATGCCGTCGAAAAAGGGCAGGGACTGGTCATCGTCGAAGCCATGAAAATGGAAAACGAAGTGCGCAGCCCCATCAATGGCGAGGTGAAAGAGATTAAAGTGACTCCCGGCGAAACCGTCGAGGGGGGCGCAGTTTTGCTCATCGTTGAATAATATCCTGAGCGGAAGAAATTCTAAATGCGAAGTTGTCAGCAAATTTCTTTAATGTTATAGACACCGGACAATGATTCCGAAAAAATGTTTTTTCACAAAAGGTGTTGGCGTCCATAAGGAGAAGTTGGCGTCTTTTGAGCTGGCGTTGCGATCAGCAGGACTAGCCTACTGCAACTTAGTTCTGGTCTCGAGCATCTATCCGCCTTTTTGCAAACGCATTTCCAAAGAAGAGGGTGTTAAACTGTTACGCCCGGGCGAAATCGTTTTCTGCGTCTATGACCGTGAGAGTACAAACGAACCGAACCGCTTGGTTGCTGCCTCCGTCGGTGTCGCTATTCCAGCGGACCAAGAGCAGCATGGTTATCTTTCGGAGCACCATTCATTCGGAGAAACCGAAGAGAAAGCCGGCGATTATGCCGAAGATCTAGCCGCCAGCATGCTTGCGACAACGCTGGGTATTGAGTTCGATCCTGACACCGCTTGGGATGAGAGGGAAAACCTCTTCAAAATGTCCGGCAAAATCGTTCGTACGTCCAATATCACGCAATCCGCCATCGGTAATAAAGATGGTCTTTGGACCACCGTGTTCGCTGCCTGCGCTTTCGTAAACGACGACAACTAAAATTGATTTTAAAAATTAATCGACTCGCCGCAGCACGGCGTCCACGCGGTTAGGTCTGTACGGATTACCGGGTCTTTCTCGGCCTTGCGACGTATGCCACACCTATGCTCACGCCGTACAGCAAGCTCAAAGGTACCATCAACAAGATCTGCGAAATCAGATCAGGCGGGGTTAGCACGGCCGAGATGATGGCCATGCCGATGACTGCGTAGCCAAGATAGTGAATCAATAGCCGATGATCCACCAAACCCACACGAGCCAGAAAGAAACTGAGCACCGGCAATTGAAACATTACTCCAAATGCCAATTCCAGCCTGGCAACCATGGAAAGATAGTCACCGATTTGAATCGCCGGCTGGATCTGCAGCACCTGATAGCGCTTTAACAGGAAAGCGAGACCCTTCTGGAGAACGATGCCGTAGCAAAAAGCCACGCCTGCGAGAAAAAAAAACGAGCCAAAAAGCACAAAGCTGCGGGTATAACGCTTCTCATGTTCGTATAGTCCCGGTCCGACGAATTGCCACCCTTGCCACAACAGCACCGGCAGCGCGACGATCAGCGCGGCAAAGAACGAAATCTTCATTTTCGTGAAGAAGGCCTCGGTCACGGCCGTGCCGATCAGAGTCAGATCCGGTATTGGCAACCGCCGGAGTGGTTCCGCCAGAGCAAAAAAGATCTGGTCAGCGAAATAGAAGCAGAAGATGAACGCGATAGCGACGGCAAGGACGGAGCGAATCAGTCTGGTGCGGAGTTCATCTAAATGAGAGCTAAAAGGCATCTGGACGTTGTCCAAATGCCTTTTAACGGGCTCGTTACTCACGTGGTTGTTTATCAGCCGCGGGGGAAGCGGCCGAGGCATCAGCTTGCTTGGTTAGCAACGAATCGTCTTTTTGAGTCGCCTTAACCGGAGATTCGGGTGGTTCATTTTCCAATTGACGAAATTCGTCTTTGAGATCATCAGTAGCCCTTCGAAACTCGGCCATGCCCTTGCCGAGCGCCCGGGCGAGCTCAGGCAGTTTCTTGGGACCTAAGACGATCAGCGCCAAAGCTAAAATCAGCAATAGCTCCGGCATCCCAATACCAAACATGCTACGTCCTCCAGCGTCAAGCTATGCGATTTTCTATCAGTTGGCAACCAAGCTAAATGTCTCGACACCGAGTCCTGCCAGCGGCGGATTACTCCACCCGACTGCTGTCGCTTGGCGCGGCTCACAACGTTGTGACCGGGAGCACCGAATGCTAGTTTAATGTAATGAAACGTTCCGCGATCTTGATAGATCGAGAGTTTCTCAAGCACATGCCAGGTCGGGGTCATCCTGAGCGACCCGAGCGGTTGCGGGTTTTGCTAGACCTGGCCGAGACCCTAGATCCCGCTCGTTTTCAGCTGATGCCGGCCAGGGCTGCCTCGCGATCGGAAATCGAGCTTTGTCACGATCCGAAATATGTCCAGTTGGTGGAATCGACCGCGGGCCTGAGCCAGTATGCTTTGGATGGAGACACTATCACTAGTCAGGATTCTTTCGCTGTCGCTTTGCTTGCGACAGGAGGTTTTCTGAAAGTGTTGGACTCCGTTGCTGCCGGCGAATCGTCCAACGCTTTTGCCATGATACGGCCGCCGGGACATCATGCGCTCAGAAACAGAGCTATGGGCTTCTGCCTTTTTAATACCATTGCTGTTGGTGCGCAGTATCTGAAGACTGCCCATGGGGCAAAGCGTATTGCCATCGTTGATTGGGATGTGCACCACGGCAATGGCACCCAAGAGGCGTTCTACAATGATCCCTCGGTTCTGTTTGTCTCAGCCCATCAATATCCTTTCTACCCCGGCACGGGGGGAGTCGCAGAAGTGGGAGTGAAAGAGGGCGCCGGTTTTACGATCAACGTTCCGCTCCCGGCCGGCTGCGGCGATGCGGAGTACTTGCGAGTCTTTAGAGACGTCGTTATCCCGGCTCTCGAACGTTTCGGACCGCAGTGGATTTTAGTATCGGCCGGATTTGATCCGCATCGTCAGGATCCATTGGCAGGAATGAATGTGACCGAAGCTGGATTCTCGCAGATGGCCCGAGCGATGCTGCAGCTAGCGGAAGTTTACTGCGGCGGTAAAATAGCGTTCTTGCTCGAAGGCGGCTATGATCTCACCGCCCTTAGGTCGTCCGTTGCCGGTGTTCTGGAAAGGCTCCAACAATCTGGCGGCGACAAGTTTCCGTCCGATGTTGGCGGCGAGAAAATAGATCCTCTCATTCGTGCAGTTTTGCGGACGCACGATCAATTTCACTGAAAGTATTGACCCTCCACTTGGAGTCATCTATTTTAGCGTTCAAGTTAAGGTTTAAATTTTCTAAAGGGTCGGTAAGAATGTGAATACACCTGAACAACGCAGGGTTGTCGTAACAGGCATCGGCTTGGTTACCCCGTTGGGGACTGGCGTTGAAAAGAATTGGGATGCTTTGATCGCCGGGCGCTCCGGGATCAGACGAATCAGCCGATTTTCCAACCTTGAAGCTTATCCCTCACAGATCGCCGGGGAAGTGCCGGACTTTTCTCCTACAGATTTCATCGAGCCTAAAGAGATCAAGAAGATGGATCTTTTTATCCAGTATGCGGTCGCGGCGGCAGTGATGGCGATGACCGATAGCGGCTTAAAAATCGATACTGAGTTGGCTGAGCAGGTGGGTGTTATCATTGGTGTTGGCCTTTGCGGCATTGATACCATCGAGACCACGAAGGAGGCGATATTGCAGGGCGGGCCGAGAAAAATATCTCCCTTTTTCATCCCGAAAGTGATATCTAACTTGGCTCCCGGTCAGATCGCGATCCGTCATGGTGCCAAGGGAATCAACTTAACACCCACGTCTGCATGCGCGTCCGGTACACATGCCATTGGCGAGGCTTATCACTTGATCCGGCGCGGCTTACAGGATGCGGTGATTACCGGGGGTGCTGAGTCGGCTATTACTCCGCTGGCCGTCGGCGGCTTCGCCGCCATGAAGGCGCTCTCGACCCGCAATGATGAGCCAGAACGCGCCAGCCGTCCCTTTGACCGAGATCGCGACGGATTCGTGATTGCCGAAGGCTCCGGTGTTCTCATTCTGGAAGAAAGAGAGAGAGCTCTCCAACGAGGCGCGAAGATTTACGCCGAAGTGGTTGGCTATGCGGCAAACGGCGATGCGCACCACATGACTGCGCCGGCACCGGAGGGCGAAGGCGCGGCTCGCTGTATGAGGCTGGCATTAAAAGATGCCGGGCTCGCGCCCACCGACGTCGATTATATCAACGCACATGGGACGTCCACAGAATACAACGATGCCAACGAAACAATGGCGATCAAAAAGGTATTCGGCGAACAGGCGGCCAAACTAGCAGTGAGTTCCACTAAATCTATGACCGGTCATTTACTCGGTGCGGCCGGCGCTGTTGAAGGCGTGTTCTCAGCGCTCTCCCTGCATCACGGTCTGATTCCGCCGACGATCAACTATGATAATCCTGATCCACAGTGCGATCTGGATTACGTGCCCAACGAAGCCCGTAAGGCGGATCTCAAGGTCGTACTCTCGAACTCGTTCGGTTTCGGTGGAACGAATGCGTGTGTCATATTGAGGAGGGCGGAATGAGTGGAGGGCAGCGGCGCAGCGTGATTCTCGGAACGGGTTCTGAACTGCCGTCCAAGGTCATTACAAACCATGACCTTGAGAAGATGGTCGAGACCAGTGACGAATGGATCACGGTCCGCACTGGGATAAAAGAGCGCCGAATTCTTGAAGAGGGTAAGGGTAATGCGGACATGGCGTTCCATGCTGCAACGAGAGCACTCGATGATGCGAGTTTGGACGCTGGTGATTTGGACGCGATCATTATGGGAACGGTCACTGCGGATTATCCGTTCCCAAGTTCGGCTTGCGTGCTTGAAGATATGCTTGGGGCCAGAGGAGTTTTCTCCTTCGATGTCGGCGCTGCCTGCTCGGGATTTCTCAACGCGTTATCGGTAGCGGATTCTTTTATCCGGCTCGGTAAAATCCGTAACGCTCTCGTCGTCGGTTCTGATGCTCTAAGCCGGCTGCTGAATTGGCAGGATCGCACAACCTGTATACTGTTTGGCGATGGGGCGGGTGCCGTGGTACTCGGCGCCTCGGAGAACGGCAACGGTATTTTAAGCACCAAATTGCGCACCGATGGCTCGTACGCGAAAACTCTTTATGTCCCGGCGGGAGGCTCTCTTAAACCAGCCAACTGCAAGACTGTAGAGAGAAACGAGCATACCATCACTATGAACGGGAAAGAGGTATTTAAGATTGCGGTGCGTTCAATGGAAGATATCAGCCGCGAAGCACTGGAAGAGGCGGGTGTCGGCATCGATGAAGTCTCACTGGTGATTCCACATCAGGCCAATCGTCGTATCATCGTTGCACTCGCCGACAGGCTGGGTATTTCGATGGACAAAGTCATGGTCAATCTCGAAAAATACGGGAATACGTCTGCAGCATCTATTCCAGTAGCCCTGGATGAAGCCAAGCGTCAGGGCCGGATTCAGAAGGGCAATGTCGTTTTGCTCAATGGATTTGGTGCGGGATTTGCCTGGGGCGCAGCGGTGATAAAGTTTTGACTCGTTAAACATCTTCTAACAATTTCCACCGGCTCAATTAACCGCTCCCGTTTCATCTACACAACCATTAACTATTTACACCTCCGATCGTTTAATTGGAGCTGAGTCTCCAGACGAAATCTGACTTTTCCGAAGCTAGTAAAGGGTCTGACACGGTTAAAGCTTAATTAGCTTTCGCTCAGTCTCTTCACGCAACCGGACGAGTGCAGGACTGAACTCGACCGGATAAAGAACTGGGTTGCGGATTGCCTTTGTCAAATCGGAAAGATGCCCGAGCTCTTTAGCTAAACCGGCTCGGCTCTGGGCTAATGTAGGGAGGGTTCCAACTATCTTGCCGCCTTCCATCACTTTTCCCAGCAGCGTTTCCGTGCCGGCGATACGTTCATCGCGCAATCCAATGATGTCCTGTTCTAATTGTCCTTGATCGTTTCTTTGCCGAAATAGTTGTTTAGCGCCCGGCCAGGAAATCTTACCGGGGCTTCTCTTTAAAACCGGCTTGTCGCCATATTCAACAAGTTTGTAGGCCATATCTGACCATGGCGCATCGCTCGAGGTGCCCATCTTGGTTCCCACGCCGTAGCTGTCGAAAGGAATTTGCGCTCCGGAGAGCTCGGTGAGATCGTATTCATCTAAGCCGCCGCTTCCGATAATTTTAATGTCCGGAAATCCAGCGTCGTCAAGAATTTTACGCACCTTGATTGCCAGCTCTGCAAGATCGCCGCTATCTATACGGACGCCTTTCAGGCGCTGACCACGGGCAGCCATCTCTTTGGCTACTTCGGCCGCTTTGCGCGCGCCGGCAATTGTGTCGTAGGTATCGATCAATAGAGTTGCGGTTTCGGGAAAGCTTGCCGCATAACTCCGAAAGGCATCTATTTCATCTACGAAGCTGCTGACGAAAGAGTGGGCCATTGTTCCCGTGGTCGGTATTTCATATCTCTTGCCTGCCAACACATTGCTGGTGCCGGCGAAGCCGGCAAGATAACTCGATCGGGCGACTTTCATCCCGGCATCGATTCCATGGGTTCGGCGTAAAGCGAAATCCACAACGGCCCGCTTGCCTGCGGCATGAACACACCTAGCCGCCTTCGTGGCAATGAGCGACTGTAGGTTGATTTGGTTGATGATAAACGTCTCGACCAACTGAGCTTCAATGATAGGGGCAGTGACTTCCAAAATGGGTTCGTCTTTGAAGAACAACTGGCCTTCCGGCAGCGCCCAAACGTCTCCGGTGAAACGTAATTTCTCCAAGAACTTCAAAAAGTCATGCGTAAAGAGATTCTGCATTGAGAGATAATTTAGGGCTGGCTCGTCCAGTGCAAAGTTCTCTAAAAATTTGAGAACGTCATGCAGGCCTGCAGAAATGAAAAACCCTCTGTTTAGCGGATAAGATCGGATAAAAAGACTGAAAGTAGCTCGCTCCGTTTTGTGATCGTTGAAATAAGCTTGCGCCATCGTCAATTGGTAGAGATCCGTCAATAGCGCCAGTGATTCATGGGACACCATAAGTCGTTCTCCTGCTGACTGATTCCCAGACGTCGAAACAGCCGGATTTTGCGTCTGAAGCATCGCCGCTTATTGATTTGTTCGGACTGTTTTGTTAATGATTTTTATAATAATTGCGCATAATTAGCGAGTCACAGGAGGCCCCGTAGCATGTTTACAGACAAGGTTGATCTCGAAGATTTTGAGAAACAAGATCCGGAGTATCAGGACTTACTTAAACGGGTCCTTGCGATTCAGGCCGACTGTGAGATTGGTGGCCCGAATCTTTACGTTAGGAATATTTTACCGTCAGCTCCAACCAAACTGGATCAGCTTATTGTCGCGCGCACGGCCGCTGAGGAGATGGATCACTACAGAAAGATGGCCCGGCTAGCGGGGGATATTGGGCTCGACGTATCGTACGTTTTGAGCCGTTCCAACCAGGAGCGATATGTCGAGGCGTTTCGGGGTTCCATTGATACGTGGGAAGATTATGCTGTGTTCGGATTTTTGATTGATCGAGTTGGTCGTTTTCAACTTGAGGAGTTTATCGGATGCACCTATTTACCGCTGGCGCGGATTGTTGAGGATCCAGATGTAATTCGTGAAGAAGAGGGACACATAGATTTCGGGACAAATAAAACTGCTGAGTACGCGGCCAAAGGCGGGGAAGCGAAAGAACGAATTCAGAAAGCGGTGGACTACTGGTACGTCAAAGGACTGGATATGTTTGGTAACAGCAAGTCCTATCGATCTGAGCGTTACATGCAGTGGGGGTTGAAGAGGCGGCCGAATGCGGTAGCCCGTCAGCAATATAAGGACGAGGTGGACGGTCTTCTTACTAAGATGAATCTAACCATCCCGGATCCTAATAAGGGACGTCTTTACACGTAGGCTAGAGGGAAATATGCAGCAAGCTCCAAATACTGAGGCACTAGATCAGCAATTTAAAGAGTTTATCCAGGCCCTTCAAAAAGCGGTCGGGACGGCAATGCCCCATCTCAAAGACGATCCGAAAATCGTCGATCAGGCAATCGCGGATTGTAAAGAGATTTTGGATGTCGTCCTTGAGGGTAATGTGAAGGAGTGGGTGTCTTAACTTCCTAACTGAGGGTACCCAGATTTAAGTTACAAAGGCGCCTAATCCATCAGTTAGGCGCCTTTGTCTATCATCGCTCAAATAGTTTAGGAGAACATGAACATTGAACATTGTTGTCTGTGGTAAGGTCATTCCGGCCAGCTCGGTAAGCATCGAAATTGATCCGAACACGAGACGAATGGTGCGTAAGGGTGTGCCGCACGAGTTGGATCCTGCGGCGGCAAGTGCAGTTGAGGAAGCCCTTCGTTTGACCGAAAAACACGGCGGTATAGTAACGCTGGTGACCATGGGCATTAGTGATGCCACCATTGGAATACGTAATGCCTTGGCCATGGGTGTGACTTCGGCAGTGCACATCTTAGATGATGCGGTTGCCGGTTCGGATACACTCGGTACCGCAAAGATTCTTGCTGCGGCTGTCAAAAAACAACCGTTCGATTTGGTTATCTGCGCCACGGAAAGCAGCGATAGCTATTCTGGCATAGTTCCCGGTCAAATTGCCTATTTGTTGGGAGTTCCGCCGATGACATTCGCGAAAGAAATTCTCATTGACGACGATCGTATCGCCATCAAGCGTCAAAGTGAGAGCGGTTATGATCTGGTTGAATCCAGTTTGCCGGCTCTTGTAGCGGTTAGCAGCGGCATTAATGAACCACGCTACCCGCAACTCAAAGGGATTATGGCAGCCAAAAAGAAAGAGATAAAGGTTTACACGGCGGCTGATTTAGGGTTGCCGCCTGATCAAGTCGGAGAGAAGGGTGCGCGAGAAAAAGTTTTGACTGTTGGGCGACCGCCGAAGCGCCAGGCTGGAAAAGTCGTCGTCGATGAAGGGGAAGGCGGCAAGCAGATCGCAGACTTTCTTGCTGAAATCAAGGTGATCTAAAGTGGCAGACGTTATTTGGGTGTACGCGGAAGTAAGTGACGATAGAATCACGGCGACAAGCTTGGAAATGCTTGCCAAAGCAGCGGACGTTGCTAAAGCGGAGGCCGTGCTCTTGGGCCCTGCTCCTGAAGAAGCTGTCGAAACACTTGCGAAGTATGGAGCAAGCAAAATATATCGTTGCGCTGATCCGATCTATGGTGATTACCTCACGCTGCCTGCTGTCGAAACGGTTGCCAGACTGATTGACACATATAAACCAGCGGTGATGTTATTTGCGTCGAGTTACAGCGGACGTGATTTAGTCGCGAGTTTGAGCGCCAGATTTGACTGCGGTGCCATCAGTGATGTCGGAGATTTTGAGCTGAAAGGCAGCAGCGTGGAAGCCACAATTCCCGCCCTCGGCGCTAGCTATCAAAATACCAGTACGTTGACTAATGATGGAACCAAACTTCTCCTGGTGCGTCCTAAATCGTTCGAGCCGAGAATCAATGAGCAAGCGCTCGCTATCGAACAAGTCCCGGTTGCGTCTGGCGATTACTTGCGTAAGCTTCGAGTGAAGGATCGAGTAACGGTCAAACGCGAGGGTCCGCAGCTCGACGGCGCGAAAATTATAGTCTCTGGCGGGCGTGGACTTAAAGGTGAGGAGAATTTTGCGATTTTGAAAGATTTAGCCGAACTTCTCGATGGTGCCGTAGGTGCGACCCGAGCTGCAGTCGACGCAGGATGGGTGCCTTACTCCATGCAAGTCGGCCAAACAGGCAAAACAGTTAAACCGGATTTGTACATAGCCTGTGGAATTTCCGGAGCCGTGCAGCATCTGTCCGGAATGAAGACTTCCAAGACGATCATCTCAATCAATAAAGATGCGGATGCACCAATATTTCAGTACTCGGATTTCGGTGTAGTCGGCGATGTTTTCAAAGTCATTCCGCAATTGATGGACGAGCTTAAAAAACGCAAAGCGGCTAAGTGAAGCTAAAACATCGTGAGCAAAATCGGCCGGATTTGGTTAGGGGAGCTTACCACAATTGTCAGGCTTGATTCGCGATCTGCCACATATCAGGAGCAGTTTAGAAAATTATGGCAGGCGTTGTGATTTTGGATTGTCGATGACATTCCGTTTGATCGATAGTGGAGCTCCCGCGGAACTCCGATCGTCCACAGTTGATGACTGTATAGATTGAGAGGGTGGTGTTTTGAGATATTTAGTGACCGCATCCGCCGGTATTGGACGGCTATAGTAGTATCCTTGCATTTCATCGCAATCGAAACTCCGGAGCATATCTTGCGCTTCCTTCGTTTCGACACCTTCAGCTACAACTTTAAGCCCCAGATTGTGACCCAAATCGATAATCGATCGGACAATGATCGCATTATCTCGATCGTGCTCCATGTTTCGCACAAATGACTTATCTATTTTGATACTACTAACGGGAAGTTTCTTCAGATATGCGAGTGAGGAGTAGCCCGTTCCGAAATCATCGATTGCAAATCGAACGCCTAAATCGCGAATCAGAGAGAGAGTCCGAATAGCGCGTTGGGGATCGCCCATGATCGCGCTCTCAGTTATCTCGAGTTCTAAACGATCCGCCGGGATCCCGGTATTTTCGAGCAGGCTACTGATTTGGGTGGGCAGTTCCTGCGCATCTAAATTCCACATTGAAAGATTTACAGCAACGCCGATGTCGATTCCGATTTCGCGCCAGGTGCGGCATTGAAGGAGCGACTGCTTCAGAACCCAGAGGGTCAGTGGAATAATTAGACCGGTACGTTCAGCGACCGGTATGAATTCGTCGGGCGAGATGAGTCCCAGATCAGGCTGTTGCCATCGCGTAAGCACTTCCAGACCCGAGACGTACTGCTCCTTGAAGCTGATTTTAGGTTGGTAAAGCAAAAAAAGTTGATCAGCAACGATGGCTTGCCTAAGCTGGCCCATGCTCAGAGTGCTTCGTTTAACAGTGCCGCCTACGTGAGAGTACAGAGTGTAACTATTTTTATTACGCCGGCCGAAGTCTAAGGCGTTTTCCGCGCGTTGCATCAACGTGACGGCATTGGACGCGTGCTCGGGAAACAATGAGATTCCCACCCGCGGTCGGATATCGGTCTTTAGGCCGTGTATGGATATAGGTTCATGTAAACTGCCGAGAAGTTTTTTGGCGACTACAACGACGTCATCGGGACTGTTTACAGAGGGAAGCAGTACTGCCATTTCGCCACTTTCCCGGCACACGACAGTATCAGAATCCCTCAGAGTGTTCCTCAATCGACCCCAAACTGAGTCCGAAAAGTTTGGCATTCGCATGAGATCGGATGTCGAATGGTCTGGACAGTCGAATCCGACGAGTAATAAACCCACTTGCTTGACGGTATGCTGCGCAACCAATATTGCCTGTTGTAGCCGTAGCTGAAATACAGCATCGGCAGATAGATCGCTTATGTTCTGAGTCATAATTGATCTCTTGCGGCTAGCTATCTGCAGATAACGTTTTATCGATTGGCATGGTTGTATACAGTCGGCGGTTATTCATATTTTGCTAAACGCAAAGTGCATGCCATGATGTTACACTTATAGACAATGGTTCCATATCTAGTTCTTGTTGGGCACTATACTGTTTGACCTATATCGTCATAGGAACAACCCATTTCGCACCTTTAACGTCGTTTGTACTGTCGAGTTGCAATGTTAAGCGTCAAAGGTCACCTGGCGACTCAGAACAATCTGTGGCACTCCGGACAAAAATGTATTCACCCTGGTCGTTTGATAGTGTATTTGAAGTTCTTAAGTATCTTACTATCTGACGGGCAAATCGTAATTAGTTTTGGTCGATTAACCTGTGCACCCTTCGGTAGACAGCGAGTCACAATTTAGAACTATACTTAGCAATAAGATGTTGATATTCGGGTTTATCTCGGACGAAAATTCTTGCGACCGGATCTGAGTATATTAATTGCCAATCAGGATTCATGCTGAGCACCGATGAAAGCGTGGAGTTAGTATTAAAAAACACCCAATTCACTTGGCGGTTTTGGAGTACATCTTGCCATCCAGGAAGCGTGCGGGCTACTTTAAGGTATTCACCTCCTAAGATCGCACCATACATATCCGATCGGCCGTCGAAAAATACCCTGTACTTAGGCCAGGCTTTATAAATTATGTAATCTCCGAACTCCTCGTTGTTGAAAATATTGCCGGAAATATTTTCCGCCAGTATAAAGTCCACAGCTTTTTTCGGAAAAAGTTTATCGTCAAACTCCGCATGAAGTCTGCTCATGTATGCGAGTGTGAGCACAACGAGGATCGTTGCAGTTAGCCAGAGGCACCCTATGCTTCCTCGATCGATCAGTCTAAAACTCGCCGACCGGCGATCTAGCCACTTCATGGCATTTAGTGGAAGGTCGTGTTTTAGTCGATCTACTAGCCGAAATAAAATTGGTGCGGTTATGATTGCGTAAAGCGGTATGTATCTCGCTGAATACAGCGCCATATACGTGGTTAGGATAACGAGTCCAACTTCAATCCAATTCAAAGCGACGCGTGAAAAGGCAAACAATGCAATGGTTGATAGTAGTAGATATTTAAATGCTATTGGCTGGTGAAAATTCGGTGACAGAAACTCACGAACATTGTTCATTAAAAACGGATCAGATGCCAAAGCAAAGGGAAAAATGAGGATGCGATAGCCTTGCGGATTGCACAATGATGCCAACAGGCAAGCTGCAAAAATTATCACAATAGATTTTAATTTGGAAAGATGTTCCTGTGCTTCGCTTTTTTCACTGAAGTATAAAGCTGCCAAATTTCCCAAAAAGTAGACTAGGAGGAGCATCAACCCAAAGATAAATCCGCCATGCAAATTCACCCATAAGAGCATAAGAAAGGGTAGGACAAAGAGCTGGTTCTTACCTCGATAGTGAAATCGATTTAGGACCGAATACCAAATCACGGTTAGCATAAGAGAAAAGATGTGAGGTCGGGCGAGCCAATGTATGGAAGAGGTAGTTGCGGCCACCAGTGTAAGGAGTAGTGGCATCAGAACGTCCTCACTATCGCCTCGCAACATCTTAAATAGAAGGACATTGGTCATCGCTATGGTTAACGAGAAAAGAACAACAACTCCTAGGAGCCCGGCATGTTGGTGGACTAGCGCCATAAGTACTTCAGATAACCACTCGTGAGCCGTCCAGCTAAGGGGAGGCGTCCAAAGAGAAAAGATATCGGTTTTTGGAACGGCATGAGTCTGTATAATAATTTCACCGGCACGTATGTGATATCCGGTATCGCCGTCACTTAGCAATATCCCGGGGTTGAATACGAGCCTCAAAAAAATGGAAATAAAGACTATTTCTGCCGGGGATGGCAGCAAATTCCACTGCTTCACAAGAGCACAGTCATCCTTTGGGTTGAAAGCACAAGAGACTGCGTGATGAAAACTGTCGCTGTTGGCTTATCGGCAGGGGCAGCATCAAACGATTGGCAAATCGCGTGCTTGTTTTGCCGGTTCACTCATGCTTGCTGAAGTGTTGTGCAAGAACAAACCAGTGGGCCTCGCTTTTGAGAAGGGAAGCATTAGCATTGATAAGAACTTATATCTGCGTTGTCTGCGATTCTGGTAGTTCCGAGGAAACGTAATCTTAAATTTAGATCCTTTCCCGAGTTCGCTTTCGACAGCAATCTTTCCATTCATTTGCTCGATGTGTTTCTTGACGATGCTGAGCCCCAACCCGATCCCTCCACGGGAGTGTTCAGTGGAAGTTTTGTGAACTTGGATGAACGGGTCAAATACACTGCTGAGCGCGTTCGCCGGTATGCCGACACCCGTATCGCTTACTTCCAAAATAATGGTATCCGGCATCTTGGAGTCATGGAGCATCACAACAATCAGCCCCTGATCCGTATACTTCACTGCATTCTGCAAGAGGTTACTAGCGATCTCCTTAAATCTTTGAGGATCATTTTTCATTCCTGGCGCCGTTCGCGGAAGCTCCCACTTCAGCTGCAGCCCCTTTTGAGCGCAAAGAAAGTCAAAGGTATCCCGCAGATCGAGTAGAACGTTCACTGGGCTAAATTCTTCAATGCGAAGCGGCTGTTTGCTGGCTTCTAGGCGCGAATAGATGAGGATCTGATCTATCATATTTTTCAGATGAGTCGACTGCTTTGCGACGATTTGCAGAATATCATGGTGTCTATTCTCGACCTGCCCATACAGTCCATCGGTGAGGCATTCGATGTACCCAATTATTACGGCAAGGGGAGTACGCAATTCGTGCGAAACCTGGTTCAGGAATTCCGATTTCAATCGCGCGAGATTCTCAGCCTTCTCCTTCTCCTCTTTTAGCAGGGCAAGCATTGCATCTGCTGTTCGAGGGCGGGCCGGATTCGGATTCTTCAGTGCCAGAACCATCATGAACAAACCAAAAAATGCGGCACCGGCGTAAATGATTAATTCTTTGTCGGCACTCACGAGTCGCGAAATATAAATAAGATTATTTCCAATAGCTTCGGTAAATTCCGCCCTTAACGGAGGAGCTAACCGTGTTTCTACTATTCCCGCGGTAAATCGCAAACCAACTGAGAGCGGACTCACGGTCGAGCGCGAGGAAAGTATTTGGCTCTGTGGCACAAGCAAGTACCACCAGGCTAAAGTACACGAGAGGACAAGAATGACGGTCAGTAAATGGCGGAATCGCATCGGCTGTTAATGCGCAGCGGCGTGACGAACTTTGTGGTGCTCGTTCGGTAAACAAATCTCGATGCGATCCTTGCCGCTATTTTTTGCCTGATATAAAGCGGAGTCAGCATCGTCGATCATTTGGCGCCAATCTGAATACTGCTTTTTGTTGGTTGAAGTGAGTCCCATGCTCACGGTTAACGAGAAAGGTTTATCGGCGGTGCCGAAGGTGCAAGTTCTAATCTCCTCGTGAAATTTCCTCGCTACTTGGATAGCGCTGTCTTGATCTGTTTCCGGAAGGACCAGAACAAACTCTTCCCCGCCAAATCGCGAGGGAAAGTCACTACGGCGGCTTTTGTCACGCAAAATTTCTGAAATCTTTACCAGGGCGGCATCTCCGCCGTGATGGCCGTACGTGTCATTGATCTTCTTGAAGTTATCGATGTCGAGCATTATCACCGATAATGGATGTTCATAGCGTTTGGATCGTTCGAACTCCTCGAGTATCTTCTTCTCGAAAGCTCTGCGATTAAACAGCCCGGTAAGCGAGTCGATCTGAGTTTGGTATTCAAGATGCTGTTGATACTGCACAACTCGGGAGCCGACACGCACTCGCGCCAGCAGTTCGGAGAATGAAAAAGGTTTAGTTATGTAATCATCCGCGCCGAGATCAAGGCCGCGCACACGGTCGCCCTCCTGAATGCGAGCAGTGATTAGAATGATATAGATGTGCCTTAGTGCAGAATTGCTCCGGATCCTATTGATTAGTTCAAATCCGTCCATCTTTGGCATCATGATGTCGGAAAGCGCGATCTGAACTTCCTCCTGCTCCAATTTGGCCAGAGCTTCGACACCGTTAGCGGCGGTCACCACTTTGTAGCCCTCTCTTTGAAGGACGATGGCTAGAAGATCTCGCTGGTCCGGATGATCTTCGATAATTAGGATCGATAATTGGGATTTACTTTCAGTATTTTCCATTAGAATTCCGGTCGAATACGAGAACGTTTAATCTCGAGTGCTGCTGCGATCGCTCGGCCTCACGAGTCGAGCAATGTCAAGCAGTGACAAGAAATCTCCACGCAAAACTCATACCTGGTCCCCCCAGTTAGGTGTCGCAACTGGACAGAGACTTGCTCGGCCGGGCGCTGATACGAAATGTAGATGCTATCAGTTTTCTTTAAAGATACCAAAAGTAAAGGGCGCATTTGGGGTTTGTCATCGTCCTTGTGACAGTTAAGCTTTTGAAAATGACAGCAGTGTCAAAACGAAATCGAGCATATCTGTATCAACAAGCGCAAGTACAGGAAGAAACAGCTCATTAATATCTGGCATGAACTCTGCTCCCTCGCGGTTACAGTTTCGATTGCTACGATACTAAAAAGGAAGGGGGTGAATAATAATGATAAACTTGTTTAAACGCTTAGTCGTCGAAGAGGAAGGTCAAGGCTTGGTCGAATACACCTTAATCGTTCTTTTGGTAGCATTGGTCTTCTGGGTTGCCGTTAAATCAACGAACATTGGCAATCAGCTTACCGATTCGTGGGGCGATGTTTCAACCTGTCTCGCAGATCCCACAGCTTGCGGCGGGTCATGATATCGAACCGCCTTTTCAGTGTGAGCTTGGGGTGGACAGAGCCTTTTCCACCCCAAGCTCACGTTTCGCGAATATAACCCAGCAAATCGGATCATCTTCTAGTTCTCTTTAAAGATCGCCGTGGATTTAGTTCTAGATTTTACATTGTTTGCCGTCATCGGTGGCGCAGCATTTTTTGACATTAAAGAGCGACGAATCCCGAACTGGATAATTCTGTTCGCGCTCATCGTTGGAGTCCTTCTCGGAGCATTCCAGAGTAGCACGCAATTCATTTTTAGCGTCACCGGATTTGTCGCTGGTATTTTGGCTTTGATGATTCCCTTTGCCTTCGGATGGATGGGAGCCGGCGACGTTAAATTCTTTGCCGCTGTAGGCGCTCTTTTGGGTTACAAAACACTGCCACGGATTTTCTTCTATTCGTGCATTGTTGCTGGCGTTATAGCTTTAATAGCTATGGCTTTGGGCCAGGTCCGGCAAATCTCTTTCAAGCATTTTTGGACCGATTGTAAGTTTATGTTTTTGTCTTTGCGAATCGGCCTCCTGAATAGTACGGCCGTCAACTCCGGTCGGTACTCGGTGCCGTGGGGTGTCGCAATCGGTGCTGGTACAATAATGGCATATTATCTCGACCCGTCGGGGACGTGGGCGGGCTTTTAGTACTAACCAAGTAAATTGCGGAACTAACGGTAAGACTTCCCCTTGAGATGAGAAATTTTAACCTTACAAAAAAGGAAACTGTATGCAAAATAGGCTCAAAATTGCACTAGTTGTCGCCGTCTTTTTCGGACTCATTGCCGCATATGGAATATTTAACTTCCTGCGCCAACAACGGCAGGCGGCTGAGGCGCTGCGAACTCAAACGCAGGACGTTGTGATCGCGGCGAAGGATATCCCAGCAGGGAGCACAATCGCCGAGGCAATGTTGAAGGATGGCACAGTGCGAGCCATCAAATGGCCGAAGGCTTCGGTCCCGGCCGGCGCGTTTGGAACTCCCAAAGAGGTGATCGGAAAGGTCAATCGAGTAAAAATTATGGCCAATGAGCCGATTCTGGAATCTCGATTATCCGGTGAGGGTGCCGGATTAACTGTTCGTTTGGAGCCGGGTAAGCGAGCCATGGCCGTTCGAGTCGATGAAATCATCGGGGTGAGCGGGTTTATTGTGCCGGATGACCGTGTGGACGTCATAGTTACGACGACACCTCCTGGAACTGCTGATAATAAGGATGCGAGACTTTCAAAAATTGTTCTTCAGAATAAGCGTGTCCTCTCCGTTGCACAAAGCACCGAGCAGAAAGATGGCAAGCCGCAGGTGGCGCGGTCGATCACTCTCGAGGTGAGTCCTGAAGAAGCTGAAAAACTCTCGCTGGCCTATCAGGAAGGACCTATTGTATTGGCACTCAGAGGAGTGGGCGACGAAGCCGAACCAAAAACCATCGGAAGTAACAAAAACGATTTGTTGGCTTTAGGTGTCCGAAAGACAATAGGTACTGCGCGAGTGCGTTCCGTGGTCCAACAGGGAACCGATAAGTATAAGGTCGAGGTAATTCACGGCACCAACAGAAACGTAGTGGAATTCTAGCAGGAAGGGAACGGCTCATGAGATATATTTCTTCACTTTGGCGGCGATCGGGCAGGTTCAGGGTAGCGCTTATTGCTTTGTTACTTGTACCTTTGTTCGAAGGCGCCGCTCAGCAGCAGGTAGCGCCGACGATTTCAGTCACAGTTAATAAATCGATGGTCTTTCGCTTGGCTGAGAGAGCTAAGCGGGTTTCGGTTTCGCAGCCGGCAGTGGCGGACGTAATTGTCGTTGCTCCCAGCCAACTTCTGATCAACGGAAAGAATGTCGGTACCACGTCGTTGATCGTTTTCGACGAAAAGGGTGAAGTTGCCAATTACGATTTGATTGTTGTGCCGGATGTTATCGCTTTACGAAGCCAGCTTCGGGTAGTCCTTCCCAACGAGAAGGTTGAGGTGTCGACATCAGGGCCTGCCGTTCTCCTCAGGGGTGAAGTCTCCAATGAGGTTGTATACGACAAGGTGCTGGAAATTGTGCAGACGTACCTCCCACCTAAGCCACCGGCTGCTGTCGCTCCTGCAGGAACAACGAACAATATTAATGTCCGGGGCGGGCGGCAAAATCGTCCTAACGTCACTGGATTCGGCATTGCCGGCGGTGGGCAGATTGCGTTCGATGAAGAATCTTCCCTAGACGACGTGAACAGATGGGGTGACAAACGAAGCATCGCTGGAATCATCGATTTACTCGTAATCAAAGAGATTCGGCAGATTGAGCTGGACGTGATAGTCGCAGAGGTCGCGGTAAGTAAATTGCGGGACATTGGTTTCGACTGGGTTACAAGTTCGCGCAATGTTCCGATCGCGGGGACTTTTCTGGGAGATCGTTCTGGTTTTCCAGGCCCTCTGTTGCCAGGCGGGTCAGACATCAGCGCGGGGACCGGAACGATTCCGTTTGGCGCTGGGGCAACTGGTATTTTACGATACGTAAACGGCTCGTTCGCCCTTACTTCTTTGTATCGTCTGATCCAAAACAAAGATGTTACCGAGATACTGGCACAACCGCGCCTTGTCATGAAAAATGGCCGTACCGGTGGATTCCTGGCTGGTGGAGAGTTTCCGGTCGTCGGCGTCTCTAGCGATACGTTCGAAGTCGAGTTCAAGCCGTTTGGTGTCAGGTTGGATTTTGTACCGACGTTGACTTGGTCTGACCGGATCGATCTCCGAATATTTCCGGAAGTAAGCGAAATCGATCAATCGGTAGCGGTTAACGGAGTTCCGGGGTTGAAGGTGCGTCGGACGGTCAATCGGGTCGAACTACAGGAAGGTGAAAGCTTGGTGATCGCAGGATTGCTCGACCGCCGGATTCTCAAAGACATTACAAAATTTCCCGTCTTAGGAGACATTCCCATTCTTGGAACTTTGTTTCGTAGCACGCGATTTAGAAACTCGGAAAGCGAGTTGGTTTTCGTTATTACTCCGCGCGTTGTCGGTACAATGAAGCCCGGTGAAAAGCCGCGACTTCCGTCGATCGAAAAATACGACGACCCCGACATTCGACAGGTGCCGGTTCCGGGTGGAGCGGAACGCTCGAAAACCGTCAGGCCGGGCGCGAGCATTCCTTAGCATCTAAAAGTTACGTAGGCTTATACAAAGGATTCCGAACAAAAGGAAACTGCGGCGAATAAGCGAGCGCAATCACGAACAACATGAAGCTACCGATTTGTCTGATAGGAGACGATAACAAAACGCTCGCCGCGCTCAGGCAACAGCTAGAAAAGCAAGCGGCGTACGCCGTAGAGTCTAGAGTCTGTCCTCATGGCGATGCGTTGGAACGTTTGCGGGGCTATACCGGGCCTGTAATTGCAGTGATGGATCTGAGCCGTGATCCCGACACCGCGTATGCCGTCGCGGCGGAATTGAAATCGAAACTTCCGCACGTGCGCTTAGTTATGACATCCCCGTCGCATAATCCAAATGAAATACTGCGTGCAATGCGATCGGGGGCAGAAGAGTTTTTCACACAGCCGTTTGACTGGCCAGAGGTAATTAAATCGCTAGAGGCCATTAGAAATAAAGTAGATGTGCATACGGCGCGGACAGTCGAGAGGGGCCAAATAGTTGCTGTCTCGTCAAATAAAGGCGGTGTTGGATCAACAACAGTGGCAACCAATCTTGCGGCCTGCTTGGTGGCTCATAAGAAGTCGGTGTGTTTGGTGGACCTAGTCTTACAGTTTGGATCGGTGACTAGTTTCTTGAATCTCGAAGCTTCGTACACGATTCTAGATCTGGTAAAGAACCTCAAAAAAATCGATCCAATGTTTCTTGACGGTTCTTTGGTCAAACACGCATCCGGCATTCGGATATTGGCCGAGCCTTTTTACGCCGAGGATGCCCGGCGCATTACACCGGCTGATATTGAGGAGATTCTGGAGGTTCTGTCGCAATCTTTCGATTTTGTCGTGGTTGATACGCCGAAGGAATTCGATGAAAGTCTCGCGCTCGTTTTGGACAAAGCCAACATGATCTTGTTTGTCACCGAAATGGACGTTCCCTCCTTGAAAAGCGCCCACCGAGCGTTTGAGCTCTTTAGCAGAATGGGAATCTACGAAAAGAAGATCCGCTTGGTCTTAAACCGATTTATCAAAAGCAAGCTTATGAGTCTTGAATCCGCGGAGAAGGCTTTGGGAGCGAAGGTATTTTGGACTTTACCGAACAATTACCCGACAGCGATCGCCGCGGTAAATCAGGGATTATCGATACAAGACTGTGATCCCAGATCCGATATTGCCAGAAGCTATTCGGGGCTTGCAGACGCAGTGGTCGAGTCATTCTCCACGGCTGTAGCTAGCCGGCGTGAGGCGGATGAAAAAAGGGTTGGGTTACTTGATCGTTGGATGCCAGTGCGAGGATTGCTCAAGTGATTAAAGGATAATGATGAAAAACCCATCTTTAGCAGATAGCAACAAAGACAAGTGGGACAACGATAAAGGTGCGGGCTTCGATAATCTGCGCGTGCCGATGAGGTCGATGCAGCCTGGAAATAGTGAAGCCATTTTGCAGGATCTTCGGCTTCGTATCCACCGGAAACTGATCGATACTCTTGACCTAACTAAGCTCTCAAACTTGGAAATGGAGCGGGTGAGGGTCGAAATACGCCGTATATTGGAAGATATGGTTGCGGCTGAGGCTATCCCCGTCAGTCGCGCCGATCGAGACCGCCTGGTGATGGAGGTCCAACATGAAGTTTTCGGTCTTGGCCCGCTAGAGACCCTAATGAAGGACCCAGAGATCTCCGACATACTCGTGAACTCTTCCAGCCAGATCTTTGTTGAACGTTACGGTAAGCTGGAGAAAACCGACGTTAGATTCCGTGACGACTCCCATCTGATGCAGATCATCGAAAGAATTGTTACCCGGGTGGGGAGAAGAGTAGACGAAAGCTCTCCGATGGTCGATGCTCGTCTCGCGGATGGGTCGCGCGTCAATGCGATCATCCCTCCGCTCGCTCTAGACGGACCGGTCCTATCAATTCGGCGGTTTGGTGTCGAACGTCTCACCGTGAATGACCTTATTCAGTTTAATTCAATTCCTCCTCAAATTGCCGAGGTGGCGGCGGCTTGTGTCAAATCACGGTTGAACATGCTCGTATCGGGAGGTACGGGCGCAGGTAAAACAACCCTGTTAAATTGTCTCTCTAATTTCATTCCTGATAACGAACGAATAGTTACCATAGAAGATTCGGCTGAATTAAAGCTTCAGCAGGATCATATCGTGCGTCTCGAAACGCGCCCAGCGAATATTGAAGGACAGGGCGCGGTGACCGCGCGTGATCTGGTCCGTAACGCACTCCGTATGCGCCCGGATAGGATCGTTATCGGTGAGGTCCGCGGCGGCGAAGCCTTGGATATGATGCAAGCGATGAATACGGGTCATGACGGATCCATAAGCACCGTTCACGCGAACAGCGCCCGGGATGCATTGTCTCGTTTGGAGACGATGATGCTTATGGCCGGCATCAATCTCCCGGAACGCGCTCTGCGCGAGCAAGTGGCATCAGCGCTTGATGTCATTGTCCAGCTCACGCGTTTAAGCGATGGCAGCAGAAAAGTGGTCGAGTTCGCCGAGGTGACGGGCATGGAAGGTTCGACCATTACCACACAAACTATTTTCAAATTCGACCAGCGCGGTGTGGAAAATGGCAAGGTGATTGGGGAGTTTGTAGCTACGGGAGTCATGCCTTCCTTCATGGATCGGCTCGAACGGCATGGGTTTCGAATTCCTAATACCCATTTCATGCCGGTTCCGTTGGGAGCAAGGAAAAGAGCACTATGAGTTTATTTCTCATTGCCATCTTCGTCTTCCTATCAGCGATGTCGCTGATTGTTATACTTTTCATGCTACCGATGGCAGTCAAAGATACTGCGCAAGCCAGGATCAAACGCCGGCTCACGACCATCGGTCACATGACGCATGCCTCAAGATCGGAGCTTCAAAGCCTCCTCAAAGCACCGGTCTACAGCAATAATCCTTGGCTAAATAATCTCCTTTGTAATATTCCGCTCGTGCAGAAAATCGGTTTGAATCTTGAAAGAGCCAACGTTGACATGAGCCCCAGTGTTTTCCTCTTGTGCTCCGGCGGAGCATGTCTCGTGACGTTCTTCATGTTAATGATCGTGGGAAAGCCAACTTGGATGGCGCTACTATTTGCAAGTATCGCGTTGGTAATCCCGTCAGTCTATTTAAAATATGTGATCCGGAAACGTTTACGTAAGTTTCTCGAACAAATGCCCGATGGTCTCGAGATGATTAGCCAAAGTCTTCAGGCGGGTCAGGGACTAACACAAGCAATGGTTTATGTCGCTAAGGAGATGCCGGATCCAATCGGCACTGAGTTTTCTGTTTTCATCGAGGAGGTGAACCTAGGATTGCCTCTTAACGACGCATTGAGAAAATTTGAACAACGTATGTCCCTCCCTGAGGTTCGGCTGTTCAATACCGCGTTGCTTGTTCAGCGTGAGATCGGCGGCAGCCTCTCAGAACTACTGACCAAATTGGCAAATATCATTCGCGATCGGTTCCGCATTGAGCGATTGATCAAGAGCTTGACGGCGCAAAACCGTATGAGTGCCTGGACGGTAAGTTCAATACCGCCATTTTTAGCGGTGTTTATGTTTATCCGCGAGCCAGTGATGATGAACGAAATGTTGGTACATCCCGGCGGTCGCGCAATGCTAGCAACAGCCTTGGTTCTCGAGGTTATCGGCATCATGGTCTTTCGAAAGTTCATAAAGATTCATATCTAACGGGATCCTATGGAAACACTAATTGCAATTGCAGTATTTGGAGTTGTCGGCGCCATCATGTACCTGGTTTTGGCACCCAAAGCGCCAATCGCAGAGGATATGATTCAACGGCGGCTGGAAACCATCTCCGGCCCAAGAACCGCGGCTGCGCCTGTTCGTCTGTACGATAGTGAAGATGAAACCTTTTGGGAGCGCGTAGCCGACTTCTTCTTCGGCAGCAAGGAAATACCGGAGAATCTTTCAAGAGCAGGCACACGATTGCATCAGGCAGGTTATCGCGGCATTCGTGCCATCCGGATCTATTGGGGACTGCGTATTTTTTTAGCCTTGGCATTGACCCTCACCGGACTGCTTTTGTCATTTTCAATGAATGCGTCGTTGCAAGATGTACTGCTCTTAGGCGGCGCCGCCGGCGCCCTCGGCTACATGCTGCCTTATCTTACGGTATTTCGGAAAGCTAAGTCTCGCGTGCTCGCGATGCGCGAAGCACTTCCCGATACCTTGGACCTAATAGTAGTTTGCGTGGAAGCAGGTATGGGTGTCGACGCCGCGTTAAATCGGGTTGGCAACGAGCAAAATAGCCAGAAGTTAGCCATCGGTGAGGAGCTGTTGCTGGCGACACAGGAAATGCAAGCCGGTGCCCGGCGCAAAGATGCGTTGATCCGGTTGGCTGAACGGTGTGGGGTAGAGGAAATTCGTGGATTGGTTACTTTCCTGACTCAAACCGAAGAACTCGGCGGTAGTATCGCGCGGTCTTTAAGAATATACGCCGAAACCATGCGCGACAAACGCAGCCAATCTGCCGAGGAAGCTGCGCGCAAGGCGGTAATCAAACTCATCTTTCCCCTGGTGTTTTTTATACTTCCGGCAATTTTTATCATTTTGCTTGGACCTGCCGGGTTGCAAATAATGAAAGCGCTAGCAGATCCTACGGGGTAAGTCTGTGCCGGTCATCAATTTAACAAAGAACACGTGGCTGGCCACGAAGATCAGAAAAGCAGATAACTTTGTCACGCGCTTGGTAGGGCTGCTCAAGCGATCAACTCTTGGTCCTGAGGAAGCCTTGTGGCTGATGCCGAGCAAGGGCATACACACGATCGGGATGAAATTTCCCATCGACGTGGTCTTCTTGGATAAGAGTAATATCGTACTGGGAATTGCTTCCGGCATGGTGCCTTACAGAATCAGCGGCATTCAGCTGAAGGGATATAGCGTGCTTGAGCTGCCAAACGGTACGATCAAAAAATCTCACACTGAAGTTGGCGATCAATTAGAAATTTCGCTGGTGGAAACTTCCGGGATAGATGATCTAAGGGACACTCGGCTAACTGAAATAGGATAAAAATGGCGTGGACTTTCTTAACAAAAAGCCAGGACAATCCTCGATAAAGCCAAATCGGACGGATTGTCAGTTTTGGAGGCTGCTCCTCTCCTTCACCTCCAATATGAGGGGGCAAGCGGTTGTAGAGTTCACTCTAATTTTTGTCCTGCTTCTAGTGATCGCCTGGATTCCCGCTGATTTCGGTTTGGCTTTTTTTAGCAGCCAGCTGGCGGCAAATGCCTCTCGCGAGGGGGCGAGAATCGGTGCTGCCGATCCTAGCTACTCGACTCAAGTAGGAAATTGTACTTTGCCGGCCTGCTTTTCGTTAGCAGACGGCACTATTTTAAAGGAAACTGCAAATCGACTCTCCAGTGCGTTACTTCCCGGGGCGATCATTACTGTGGATCCTCTTTCCGGACCTAGCTGCAACCAGTTGGTGCAAGTTAGGGTGGAGGGAACCTACAATTTCTTTTTCTACCAGTTGTTGCATCTAATGGGTGTCACGGCCGATTTAAATACCCAATCGATTACCCGAGAAACCTCCATGCGTTGGGAACATCAATGCTAGTTTAATTTGGCCGAGGTCATATGCGTTTATTAAATTGCAAGGGACAGAGCATAGTCGAAATCGCGCTGATGACCCCGTTAATCTTAGTTGCTTTATATGTTCCTGTCGATTTTGGAATCTCAATCTTTACCGGTCATATCACTCAGAATGCGGTACGCGATGCTGCGCGAATAGCTTCAACTACTGATGCCATGACTAATGCAAAGGCTACAAACCTGGCAACCCAGGTTTACGATAACCTGCCGGAGCGTCTGGTGACGGGATCGCCAGCAATCAGGCAGGCGACGGTCAACTATTATGCGACGGGGGCAGCGAACTGTGCAAAATTCGTTGAAGTGCAAGCTCAAGGAACTTATAACTTTTTCTTCTACCGCCTGATCGGGCTGTTAGGATTTACACCTCCTGATCCGATTGCGATTAGGCGGACGACCAGAATGTCGTACGAGCTACAGCCAACTACAAATACTGGCCTGTGTACGGCAATCACAGCCAGTGGCACACATTCATAGCGCGGTGATTTGGAGAAGTTTATGCAACCTGTAAAAAACGAAAGCGGATCCGTCATCGTTCTGGTAACGCTAATGATTGTTCTTCTCATGGTTATCGTTGGGCTTGGTTTGGACACAGGCCAATTAACCTATACTCGGAACCAAGGACAATCGGCTGTTGACGCCGCCGCGCTGGCCGCCGTATCTGCCCTGCCGTCGCGAGATCCCAATCAGGTCAGTGCACGCGCCGTCGCCTTTAATGCAACGAATGACTATGTGGCGAGCGGTACCGATGCGCTCAAATCGACCGACGTGAGTTACGTTTATTACAACTTCACGACCAATAATGTTGAGCGTTACAATGAGCCGATCGCCACGGCCAATGGCGTCAGGGTCGCACGCGAGGGCGGCCACGGCATTACAACGCCGATGTTCTTGACGCCGCTCATGAATCTCTTGGGAATGAGCACACCGGGGACCCAGAACGTGAACGTCAGCGCCGTGGCTACGATATCAACTAAGCCCGCGATCCCCATAGCCCTATGGTCAAACGTCTGCGGCGCCGTGGGGGAAGAAAAAACTACCGAAATAAAGATGCAACACCCCGATCAAAAGGACGATACCAATAGTGAAAACTCCTGCTGGACGACTTTTCTGGATTGCTCATCGGGTGCCAAGGATATCAAGGCACTGTTCAAGGTCGCCGAGGAATGCTCGGGTGGCGGGGCAAATCTAGGTCCAATCGAGATCGGCACACCGATTTGCCAAAATAGGGGCCAGGCAAATAGTGCACTGAATCGAGCCGATGATTTCTTCACGAAGGACCATCCGAATAGGTGGTGGCTCGTGCCCGTCATTGGCGGCGGCGGGAACTGTGACCCGAGCAACCCGACCAAGATAACGAGTTGGGCTAAAATCTACCCGACAGCAGTTTCCAGTCAGGGCAATCCGAAAACTATCACAGCTAAAGTCGTCTGTGATCCGAAGTACGGCAACGAGTTTATCGATGGCAATCTATGCTTTAACCATAGGCTAGTACGGGAACCTGGCAAAGGATATTAGCTAGTGAACTGAGTCTCCAACTGAGCAGGGCTTTCACGTCCCCTAAGGGACGTGGCATGGTTCAGTTCCGCATCCCGCCACTTCGTACTTTTTCATTATGCACAGGATTAGCATCCTTCTTCTTTGCCTATCTGTTTGGGCGGCATCGAGTTGTCAAACCAACAGAGGTTCGGAACGCCTAGCAGAGATTGATGGAACTATCGTCACTCGCATAGACATCGATAAGTCAGGCGGGAAGCAGCTCCAATCGCTGCGTCAACAACTATATCAGTTAGAGAGGCAGAAACTCGACGAATACATCGGAGCGATGCTGGTAACACAAGAGGCGAAGAAGCGAGGCGTGTCTGTGGCGACTCTGTTGGAGCAGGAGGTCAACAATTCAGTTAAGCCGCCTTCCGAAGAGGAGATACGGGGTTTGTACGACAAGAACAAAGAGCGGATTCCGGTCGAATTCGAGAAGGTTCGCGATCAGATACGCAACTATTTGCACGAGCAGAAAATCACCGAGCGAAAAATCGAATATTTTAAAACGCTGCGTATCAACGGAAAGGTGACTACTTATTTAAAGCCTCCAGAGCTCGTACGAGTGGACTTATCCGTCAATGGCGCCCCCTCCAAGGGTTCCGAAAAGGCGGAAGTCACGATTGTAAAGTTTGAGGACTTTCAGTGTCCGTATTGTAAAGCGGTTCAGCCGAATTTTCAGGAGGTGCTTAAACGTTACGACGGTAAGGTCCGACTGGTTCACAAGGATCTGCCATTAGATCAGATCCACCCGCAGGCCCGGCAGGCAGCGGAGGCGGCTCGCTGCGCTGACGATGAGGGCAAGTTCTGGGAGTATCATGACAAGCTTTATGCATCGTCACCTAACGCGGCTCCAGAAGATCTGAAGTTGTACGCTAAGGACCTCGGGTTAAATCAGGAGGTCTTCGATAAATGTCTGGCTAGCGGCAAATATCAAGCGGCAATTCAAAAAGATATGAACGAGGGCGCTAGTTTGGGCTTAACCGGAACTCCGGCATTTTTCATTAATGGTCGGGAGCTGTCCGGCGCACAGCCGTTAGAGGTTTTCGCTCAGATTATAGACGAGGAGCTAGGTCACTCTAAATGAAAGCTGCAGGCCCGAATCGGAGTCGTGATAGATAAATCCGCGGCCGTGATCGCGGGTCTGGGGAGCTTTAGTTCATTAACGAAAATTGACGTCGTAGTGAGGAGGTCTACCGCGATATCGCCAAGTCTATCGTGGGGGAAGGTTGCATCGTGGATATTTAACGGTTCCAAGATCGGCTTTTCTGCTCATCCATCGGATAACCCCGGCATCTCCGCCAGCAATCTTCCGTATCCTTCAATGGGATAGCGCAGACCGAGTCGTAGCTGCGTCTCCCAACATCGTGCCGGTCCGGCGTGAATAACCGGTAACCCCAGGTCCTTCTCTAACGGATCGATAATGTCAAGAGTTTTCCAGGCCGAACCGAGCATGTAGATGCCGTCCGCATCTATGTGCTTAGCGGCGATGCCTTTCATGAATTGGAAAATGTTTTCCGGTGGAACGTTTGGAACCTCAGCGAAAGGAGAATCGATTCCTTCCATAGCTAACACCTGGAAACCTGCGTCGGTAAAGTAGCGTGCGAAAATCGCGTTCATCTTCTCGGGGAAGTAGCTGGCTCCGACAAATTTCTTTATCCCCATTGTACGTAGTGCGCGCACATGATTCTGTCCGGAAGTAAACATCTGAACGCGGTACTTCTTCTCCCAACTGTTAATGATTTCCCGCTCACCTTTGTAACCAAGTAGCATAAACGGCGGCGCGCCGCTCGGGCGCACCAAGTGGGCGCCCATCTTCGCCAACTCGGCAGACTTCGCCTCATAGCCCGGCATCGACGTGCTGAACTCTTCGTCAGTGCCCTGTGTGAAATTCATGGTCAGGCTAACGAATTTGATCTTTGCCGGAATTCTTTCGTCGAGATCGATCTCTTGACCGGCCTCCGGCCGGTTAGTGGGTCTGACGGTTCCGACAAGATATTCTTTCTCAATCTCAGGCATGGTTTATACCCCTCGTGTTCCGACTGTGATGGCTGCTGTCGTGCAGGGAGCCGGCGATTCTTCGCGTGTCATGTGCCCCTCCCCCGGATTTGGATCTTTCGCTTATAACGGCTTGCCCGTTGGGTTGACTGCCTTTACTGTCATGAGTACATGCGGTGACAATAGTCTCGCCGCTGGTAACTCGCATCGGCGTGCCGGCAAGGACCACGGTTGTTAACTTATCTCGAATATTCCGGCTCTGCGAACAACATTGGTGATTTGTCGTGGTTTATACTACCCGCCGAGTTTCATTCGATTCTGACCATCTAACGCAAAATAGCGGACGCTAGCTCAGTCCCGAATCCTTCTCCAGAATTTCTCCCAAGCGGGACCATATTTTAGTACTGTGGCAGTTTACGCTGCACAGCAAGCCACCGAGCAAAGAGAGCCACTGCCTCTTGCGCAACGAATTGTCAAGAATGAGTCGCAAGGAAATAAGTCGGACAAGCAACAATTTCCCTGCATTAGCAACTCTCACTATTAGTCCTCAGGCGCGCCGCCTGACTTCGCCAAATCTTCCATCCTAATCTTTTCCGGGTTGAATTTATCGACCGCTTTGATCATTCGTTCCAGCACTTCATTATAGCTGAGCGGCGCAGCGTCTTTTGGCCGGAAGCGGATTGGATTGATGCGGGCGACAACGAAGCTCTTAAGATATGGGCTGGTTAGACCTCTCTTCTTAAGGGTATCGACTCTTTCACAAACCTTCTTGTCCAAATCCATCAACATTTTGGAGCGCTCACGGCGGATTTCCCAGGCCGCTTGCAAAGGCTTCTTTATGAAACCATCAATGCGCCGAAGAATCGGGTGGTAGGCGCCGCCGCTGAAGCGGCCTTGTTCAAGATAACACAAGCCCAAGGTGATGAGCGCCGCGTCTTCAAACTCAAGCGCATAAGTATCTTCGGCCGCTTCATCGAGGGTCGCCAGTTCTTGATACATCTTGATCACTTCAAGGGCTCGTTCTCGGAGGTTGTGACTCTTTTCCGTGTTCAAGGCGAGAATTTTGTAAGCGGTTGAAGTTTCCGGCACTACTATCGCAGTGACCGACTTGGCGCCCAAAGTGCGCAGCGCCGATAGACGATGATTGCCGTTGGGGGTCCAATAGCGAACTCCGTCTTGGTTCGGTTCGCCGCGCACGACAATGATCGGATCGAGGAAGCGGCCGAGCTTGGCGATGACGGTTTCGAGCTTGCGCACGTGAGTATCGGAAAGATTGCGTTGATAGGGCGTTGGTTCGACTTGCTGGATCGGCAACGAAGCCATGATCAACCATTGGCCGCCAAACGGCTCGCGATAACTGCTGATCACTCTGCCGCCATCTTCCTCGACGGCGCGTTGCAGACTTTCAATAGCCGGGGGAGCTGTGCCGGCAAGTTCGTTCGGCATCAGTCCGGTGGATTTTCCCGCCAGCTTACGTCGCTTACGCGGTGCGCCGGATTTCTTTTTGGCTTTCTTCTCCGTCATGTCACTTGTTCGGCTTGCTTAACACACCGGAGTTACTGTTCCAACCGCCGGATGCTCGGCAGGAATATCGCCACTGCCAGTGCCATCCCGGCAACCATCACGCCGCCAAAGGCGACCGCCGCCGGCGCGCCACTAACTTCAGCGATAACCCCGCCGATCATGCCGCCGACAGGCATGAGCTCCCAGGCCAATCCATGAATGCCCATGACGCGCCCGCGCAGTTGATCGGGCAGGTTTACTTGCAGGATCGCGTGAATGGTCGTCATGTAGAACTGGCTTGCCACCCCGAGCAAGCACGCCATTGCAAGCGAAAGCGCATACGAATTGGAATACGCAAACACAATCAGCAGCGCGCCGAAAGCTAGAGCGCCGCTGATTGCCTGTTTGCCCTTGCCGCGCGCTTGGCCGAAATAGGCGACCAGTAAAACTCCGCAAAGAGCGCCGGCGCCCCCTGCGCTCTGCAGAAAACCGAAGCCTTCGGAGCCCACCGACAGAATGTCGCGCGCAAATACCGGCATCAAAATCAAATAAGACATGCCAAAGACGCTGTTAAAAAACGTCATGCCGATGAAGGTGTAATAGATTTCACTCTTGCGAATGAAATTTAGCCCATCCAGCATGTTCTGCAGGAGGCCGCCTGCAGATGTTGTGATCCGCTGGCTATCCAGGCGGATGCCGAACCAAAGGAAGATGGCGGTTGCTGAAGCGGCGCAGCAGAACAGATAAGTCGCGCCGATGCCGATCAGATAAATCAGCATGCCGGCGAGCGCCGGGCCGACAAGCTTGTTTAACTGCCAGATGGTGCCGCCAATTGCGACGGCGTTCGGAATATCGTGTTTCGGCACCATCTGCGGCAGTAGAGCCATCCGGCTCGGCCGGTCGAAAGCTTTGACGCACCCTGAGAAGAAGGCCAAGGTCATGACGTGCCAGAGCGCCACCCGTTCAGTTATGACCAGAAGCGCCAATAACAAGAACATCACGACCGAGCCGATCTGCGAGAAAATCATGATCCGCTTGCGGTCCGTGCGATCGGCCACCGCCCCGCCGAGCAGTGTCAGCACGATCGTAGGAATCGAGAAGGTTAATCCGGTGAGGCCGAGGAGAAGCGGCGAGTTGGTGATTTCAAGCACGAGCCAACTCTGGGCGACAGCTTCCATGTTTTGCGCGAGCACGGAAAAAAGCTGGCCGAACCAGTAGAGACGATAGTTGCGATGGCGCAGCGCGCTCATAGCTGCGAGTAAACGTCGGCTTCCGGTGGTGCTCTGAGAGGGTGGTGACATGGTCAAGTGGCAAACGAGAATCGAGCAAGTGCGGCATTCTCGATCAAATTCCGTAAAGTGTCAAAGACGTTACAGTGAAGCAGTCTTACGGTTGAGGAATGGGGATGTACCTTTTATCATAGCCGGACATCCCTTGAAAGGCGGGTTTCATGGCTAAATACGATTATGATTTGTTTACCATCGGCGCCGGCTCTGGCGGTGTCCGGGGCAGTCGCGTTGCCGCAGCATTTGGCGCGAAGGTGGCAGTTGCCGAAGAAAGTGCTCTCGGCGGCACGTGCGTGAATGTCGGCTGCATCCCAAAGAAACTTCTGGTTTACGCCTCTCATTACTTGGACGATTTTAGAGACGCTGCCGGTTTCGGCTGGACAGTGGGGCAACAGAGCATCAATTGGGCAAAACTGATTGCCAATAAGGATAATGAGATTCACCGGCTTAATGGCGTTTACCGGAAGCTACTCGATGATGCCGGCGTAGAAATAATCGAAGGCCGCGCGCAAGTTCTCGATCCGCACACCATAGGAGTAAACGGCAAGCGTTACACGGCAAAATATATTCTGATCGCCGTGGGCAGTTGGCCCTCGATCCCGACATTTCCCGGATCCGAGCACGTAATCACTTCAAACGAAGCTTTTTACCTTGCCGAACTGCCGAGTAAAGTGATTGTCGTCGGCGGTGGCTACATCGGCGTCGAGTTCGCGGGAATCTTTCATGGGCTCGGCGCAGAGACGGCGCAGCTGTATCGCGGCGAGTTGTTTCTGCGCGGCTTCGACAACGATATCCGGCTCACGCTCGCGGATGAGATGCTCAAGCGAGGGATCGATCTTCGCTTCAAGACCGATATCGCCCAAATCGAAAAGCACGGGGACGTACTGAATGCCACGCTAATCGATGGCAGCATAATCAACGCCAATCAGATTCTCTATGCCACCGGCCGCGTGCCGAAGACTCGAGATTTGGGCCTGGAAAACGCCGGTGTCGAACTGAGACAGAGCGGCGCGGTTGTTGTCGATCCGTACTTGCGCTCGAGCGTTGAAAGTATCTATGCGATCGGTGATTGCACGGACCGCTTAATGCTCACTCCAGTTGCCATTGCCGAGGGCACGGCCGTGGCAAATACGCTCTTCAATAACAGACCGATCATGCTCGATTATGAGAACGTCGCCACTGCGATTTTCAGTGCGCCTAATTGCGGCACCGTCGGGTTAACCGAGGAGCAGGCGCGCCGCCGTGAATTCGAGGTCGATATTTACATGAGCTCGTTTCGGCCGTTGCGGCACACGATGACCGGAAGCGCGGAGAAGACGATGATGAAATTAGTAGTCGACCGCGCCAGCGACCGAGTGCTTGGCTGCCACATGGTCGGGCCGGAAGCGGGAGAAATCATTCAGGGGTTAGCCGTTGCGGTCAACTGCGGCGCGACCAAAACACAGTTCGATACGACGATCGGAATCCATCCGACAGCTGCGGAAGAGTTCGTGACGATGCGGACTAAAACACGATAGCGCTGAATACCGAATTCGGTCTTCACTGGCTTATCTGCCCGCGAGAATGGCAATTCTGACGCATTTCTCGTCTGTGCCCGGCTCAAATCTCGCTGGAATCGCCGAGCCATTCGCCCCGCTAGCGGTTTATCGGACAAACATCGACAACCTTGCTATTGAAGTGAAATTCGCGAATAGATTACAACTACGGATCCGGTTTGGGCGGCATGGTAGTTGCTCTCGGCACCCTTGCGACGATTTTATTCGCAAAGGGGGAGCAATATGGATCGAGCAACTTTTCGCGAACAGCTCCTAGTTGTGATGGAAGGCAAGGACCATTGGGCTTGGCCGGCATTTACCTCCGGGCGGGTTCGCAAAGATCTTCTCCATCATCACCTCGAACAGGAATATGCCACCTACGTTCGCGATTTTCCTGTGATGGTCGGGCGCGCATATGTACGCTGTCCGGTCCCGCAAGTTCGCCGCAGTCTTGCAGAGAATCTTTACGAAGAAGAGACCGGTGGACTGGTCGCCGGTAGGCCCCATCCCGAGCTGTTTCTCGAATATGCACGCGGCCTGGAAATGGATCTAAGCCGTTTCGCTAACGTAGCGTTGTTGCCGGCGGCAAAGAGCTATCGGCAATACCTCGATGACGCAACTCAGCTCTATGGCTGGGAGATCGCTGCGGCGATCGTCACGATCTTTGTCGAAGGATCGAAAGACGAACGGCGTGCAATTGAGTCAACAATAGCCATCGAGCCGTCGCCGCTGGAGGAGCATCCGCTAGTCAAGCATTACGGCCTGCCGATCCAACATTTGGCGCTCACCAAAGCGCACCGGCAGGTCGAGGGAAATCACCGGGCTACCGCCTGGGCCGCGATTCTCGATTATGTCAAGCCGACAAGGCGTGGGACGGTGGTCAGAGCCATGCAGGAAGCACTGACGAGCTGGCTGTGCTATCGAGATGCGGTGGCCGAGATTTGCGCCGTAGATTGCAACGGCCATGCTTACAAAGGCGCCGTAGCATAGCACAACCTATTTGGTGATGTTGCGCGCGATTCAAGCGCATAAACCGAACAGATTAGTAGCGCCTTGAATGGCTTGAACCGCCCAGTGCCACTACCGGCTGAAAGACTTAAACAATTCTACTTTTCTGCTATCAGATGGTTCGTCGCGATAGCTTTTGGCTAAGATCTGCATCGAATTCAGCGGTGGCGTTCCGCTCCTTGATCAATTTGATTACCGGCTAGACTGAAGTCCCAACAGGTCACCTTTCGGAGATCGCATTTAAATCTCGACTGCTCCGTTTGAGCGACTGGGAACCTCGCCCAAGTTCTTTCATATCCTGAGCAATCCTTGACCGCTTTTATTTAGTGTCAGGCAAGAGCGCGAGCACGTCACGCTTTTGTAGTCGACGTTCTGCTCTCGCAGCTAACAAAGGCATGTGATAGTTGGTCCGGGGAGCGTAGATCCTTCTCATCATTGTAGCCGCCTTGGTCTTTTCTAGGCGTGTTAGTATCGAAGGCGGTATTCTGTCGGAGTGAGAAAGCAGCCGAGGTGAACGTCTCCGATCGGGTGAGTGGTTCTTGTCTCGTGACCGTCAGGCTTATTCTAGATCGGCTGCTTTACTCTATAACCGAAACTATAGCGACTTTGGCCAGCGGGTGAGAGGTATTTACACACGGGATTACAGGATAGTTGCTCAGCACATTTTCCTTTTCGGATCCGTACTTAATTGTCTTTCAAATCGGATCCGTTGCCCGTTAACATTCACCATGTGGCTACGTCTAAGCGCTGAAGGAGGGAAAAATCATGCAAACTGGTAAAACTCTGGTCTGGCTGGGGGTTGGTTTCCTTTTAGCGCTACTGCTCAGCGACTCGGCTTCCGCCGATAGCGGGCGTTCGCATCGTGCCGGGCGCGGCGCAATCCGGGAGAGTCACCGTGATGTTCAAAGGAGTCGCGCGGAGTTGCGCAACGACTTCGCTGAACTCAGGCGTGATCGCGCCGAGCTGCGGAGCGACATACGCCGGGGAGCCCCGCGGCACGAGATTGCCCGGGGAAAATCTGAAATCAGGCGCGACTTGAGAGAAATAGAGCGGGACCGGCGCGAACTAGAGACGCGACCAATCTGAACTGCGCGGTGATTTACGCAGGTTCGGCTATGACAATCATTGGTACAATCGCGGAAATCAGGGAAGGTATGGTTCTTGGAACGATCGCGATCGTTGGGATCGCGGCCGGAGTGGATGGTCTAATAACCACCGTGACAGCCGGTACAGCTGGTGGAACAACGATCGTTTCGGTCGTTAGGATTTGTAGTTGAATTGTGCGCTTGTCAATTAGGGATTATTCCACAGGTTCACTGGTGAGAGGCGGCTCAAGCCGCCTCTCACCACATCATTGATTAGATTCAGAGGTGCTGACCATGTTAATGCGCCATCGGTCACGCTCCGAAGGCTCTAAGATTCTGCGATCATAAAATCATCGTCCATATCAAATCTGAACACTCGGGTTTCGCAAAAGACAATTCCGCTCTAGAAGTTTTATTCCGCTCTTTCGCTTGATGTCGCCTTCTGCACGACACGCTCGCCCCCACGTCCTTCTTTTCCGCTTTCGTTTTCATCTCCAGCTTTGTTCTTTCAAATCCCGTGTGGCACTGTCTTCATATACTCCTGGTAAGGCTTGCCGAGCCTGGTCGCTAAGTTTTTTTCATCGCCGATGACTCGACGGCGAAACCACAACGCAACGCCGATCGTGATCACAGCGCCGAGCCAGGAGCGTAATGCCAAACTCAATCCGAGAAAAACTCATTGCCGAGGCACAGAAAGGCGAATGGGTGATCGAACCGGTTTCAGGGTAGGAGTTACAGAGCTTAGCCGAGCGCATTATGGTGCAACCGCCGGACGTGGTGAATCACGCTAAAAAATTCCAAGAATTAAATAGCTGGGAAGTCGATCGCGGTGATGGACCGAGATAGGATACGCGTTTGCCGACTTCTGTCCCGCGTCATCTTGCCGCCTCGTTGACACTGGCACCCGGTTTTTATAAGAGACGGGTGTCCTTCTAATCTAGCGCGTCACTTACAATGCGATTGCTCAACAAAGCCGTTTTTATTACAAGTGCGCAACATCCATGCGCTGAAGCAATCGTTACGGGCTTCGCCGTCCAAGGAGCAGACTGTTTTATCGTCGACGAGGATGCCGGCAAAGCAGAACTGTTGGCGGCGCACATTCAGTCTGTGAACGGACGAGCATCGGCGTTTCAATGCGACGTGACAAAAAAGACGCAGGTGGACGAAGCCGTCAGCCGTGCCGTTGGCGAGTTTGGACGTATCGATGTGCTGCTCAATTGCTCCGGCGTTACGCAAGAAGGCGATTTCTTGGACTTTACCGAAGAGTCGTTCAATCGGTGTCTCCAGCGCGGTCCGAAAGCCTACTTCCTCGCTTGTCAGGCCGTCGGGCGCCGGATGGCTGAGCAACGCTCGGGGAAAATCATCAATCTCCTGACCACGGACGCGCGCGTGGCTTCCGGCGAATCGGCCGGCAATAGCGCCGCTTATTCCAGCGTCGATGCGATGACACGGGCGATCGCTCAGGCACTGGGATTTTACGGCGTCAACGTCAATGCGCTCGTTTATGGGCCGATGAATTTTATTTCCTTCACCGCTGAGGAGGCGGCAGAGCGGTTGCGCCGCATTCCCGTAGGTCGCTTGGGTAAACCCGAGGATCTCGTCGGCGCGGCGGTCTTTTTGGCGACCGATGATTCGAATTTTGTTTGTGGCGAGAGTCTCTACGTCGATGCCGGCTACTCGAATGCTGCGGTGACCGAGGACAGTTTTCGTCCGGCATGGGGGCGAACTTGGGGCAGATTCGAAATCCCGCGAGGACAGCAGTAATCTCTCCGGGGAGAATCATATGGGAACGAAGTTCAGAGAAGTGAATACGCTCTCATTTATCGGCAATGTCGGCCCAAAGACCGAGCGAGTATGGAAGGAAGTCGATGAGGAGATTGACATCATCGGCTGTAAAGAAAAGTTTGGCAGGCCCTGCCAGTTGATTAAACCGCTGAGTATTCTTGAAAGGGATCTTCCCGGCGATGGCGATACTCGACAAGTCCCAATTTTCGTCAATGATGACGTGAAGATCGAGTTGATGTACTGCCGTGCAAGCAAAGAGGAAGATGGACGCAGGCCCGTCGGTTTTTACGAAACGCAGATTCAGGTGCAGAACAAAAGGGTGACCAAGACGTCGGAAGGCGATTTTGAATTGTGTGAGGGAGATGTTCTTGTTGTGCCGCCAAATATCAGCCGCGAACATGCCGGCAATGGCCCGACAGCAAGGCTCATCGTCTACACTCGCAATTTGGTTCAAATCGCACAAGGGTATCCGGCCAGGGAAAGCGTCGTGCCGGAGAAACAGTGCACACTGCTTAAGCCGGGGACGGTGCTCGATAGCATCGTGGAAGGCGGCTCCGGCGGTAAGCACTTTGAGCTGGTTGAAAACGCCGACATTCTTATCGAGACCACGCATCGCTCCGATGCGCAGCGAATCTATCACCGCGGCTTTGGCCAGGACGAGGTCGCTTTTCAACTCTCCGGCCGGCGCGCGACGCTGACCGATCAGGGAGAATATATACTTGAGACCGGCGATTTTTTATTGATCCCTCCGGGGACCTCGCATCGTAACATAGGCGACATGGCAACGATACGGATCATCCTCTACAGCCGAAATCCACTTCGCCTGGCCGAGGAATATGTCGATCGCGCAAAACTCGCCGGGATAGCCGATCGGCAACTATCGGGGAAGTAAATGAGACCTTTTCTCCGCTCTGCTATTTTTCTGACGCGAGCTTGGGCTGGCGTTTTTTTCTTGTTCATGACATCGACTGACGCCCTCGCTCAAGAAACCATTCGCGTTTCGTTCGCGACGCTTAGTCCCGCGTACATGGACCACATTGTTGCGATGGACAAAGGCTATCTCAAGGAAGAGGGGCTGAATGTCGAGGTCATTCGCGCTCCGGGCGGTGTTGCGACTCCAGGCCTGCTTTCCGGTCAATTTCATTTCAGCAGCTCGGCAAGCTCGGCGGTGAGCGCTGCGGTCCGGGGCGGGCCGGTCAAGGTCGTATATACGAATCTTTCACGGCCGAGCTACACATTGGTGTCGATCAAACCGGAGATCACTTCGGCGAAAGACTTGATTGGAAAAAAAATCGCGGTCAACAGTTTCGGCGATACCGGCCACCTGGCAACGATTCTCTACTTGAAGAAGATGGGCGTCAATCCAGCTTCGGTATTGTTCATCACCGTCGGCCGCAACGAGGTCCGGTTCCCAGCGCTGCGTTCCGGCGTTATCGATGCCTCCCCGCTGGCCATGCGAGACGTGGTCTTGATGAAGGACCAAAAGCACACAGTGTTGGCGGATCTGGGCAAAGAAATCCAACTGGTTTGGAACGGTGTCGCTGTGTCGGATAAAACCTTGGCTGAAAATCCTCAACTGGTGGAAAGGTTTCTGCGCGCCGTGGCCAAGGGCCGGGAATATGCCCGTCGCCACCGCGAGGAAACGATTGCTTTTATCACGAAGCGGGACCCGACGCCGATCGAGGCGATCAAGGTCGACTATGACGTGACCAAGGCCGCGATGACGGATGATGGGTCTCTGCCCGACGAAGTGCTCCGGCAGGAAGTGGCGACTCGATCGGAGCTTACGAAAGCCGCCAAGGTTCCGGACATCTCGGCCGCGTTCGATTATACGATCACGAGAAAGAATTACGCCCAGTTGAAAGCTGCAGGCTGGCAGCCGATCCGGTGAAATCATGAGGCTCCAAGGAAAAAAAGCGATCATCACGGGCTGCAACGGTGAGTTCGGCTCCGCGATCGTGCCGGGATTTGCCGCCGAGGGGTGCGACGTCGCGTGCGTCGATTTCACTCAGGCAGGTGCGGACGCCGGCGCTGAGAAAGTCCGGCAGCGAGGTCGACAAGCGCTGGCGGTCGCTATCGATTTGCGGAAGCGTGAAGAGATCGAAGCCTTGGTCGACGAAGTGATCGCTGCCTTCGGCCGCATCGATATCCTTATCAACACGACGATGGCGTCGCACAATCAGGAGTTTCTAAATTTTAAGGAAGAAGATTTCGACGATTCCTTGAGCCGCGGCGTAATAAGTTACTTTCTCACCTGCCAGGCAGTGGCCCGGCAGATGGTCAAACAACGCTACGGCAAGATTATCAACTTGAGTTCCATCGTCGGCGTGCTCGGTCCCGGGCAGGCGGCTTCCTGGACTGCCGATCGCGGCGCGGTCAACGGGCTCACCCGCGCGGCGGCGCATGCGTTGGGCTTTTACGGCATCAACGTCAATGCGGTAGCTCGCGGCAACACCGCGCGCAAACCCTACAGCGCGGGAGTTTTGGAACGAGTGCGCCGGCTACCGCTGGGCCGGACGGAAACAGCGGAAGACATGGTCGAACCCTGTGTTTTTCTCGCTTCCGACGGCGCCAGTTATATCACCGGAACGATTCTCTATGTGGATGGCGGCTATACTGTGGCCGGCGTCACCGATGATCGTCATCGGCCGGAGTGGGCGCGCGCGGGCGCTGATCCGAGCGAGTAACAGCGCTTGCGCAAATTAGTCCGCCAACACACCCTCGGCAAACATTTCCCTAAGATCAAGTCTGCGCTCGGTTATTCCAACCATCTCCGCATAACGCGCCATGGTATCAAGCACATGCCTATTTTCGTTGATATTGTAGGGCCACGCATCATCACCGAATAGCTCCCGCTCTTCCTCCAGTTCGGCGCCGTACCAAGCGAGAAAAGATCGCCGTGGGTCGCTCACGTGCTTGATGCCGATCTCCTTGGCTTTCGTAAAAGCATCGATGAGGCTGCGCGCTGCCCATGGATGGCGCTCCAAGACGGAGTTTTTTACTACCAGGACGTGGCGAATGGGAAAAATCTTGGTACGCAGATAATATTCTTTTTCGACCTCGCGAAAGTTTGGCCAGAGGCGGCGTACGCCGGAAATTTGAAAATGCTTGGGGGCGATCTCCGGCAGCATGCACGCATCGATTTCACCATCAGGCAACACATCTTCGATTTTTTTTCCTTTCGGCAGACGCTCGATAACCATCCATTCGGGCGGTTGCCACCCGGGAACCTGCTCCTGCTGGTTGGTGCGAATCTTGAGCGATCGCGCGGGCACGCCATACTCGTCTTGCAACACGCCGCGCATCCAGAGCGAAACCGGATTGAAGTGAGCGCGCATGCCGATGGTTTTGCCGGCGAGGTCTTCGGGCTGTTGAATGCGGCTTGCCGCGTGGATCAGCAGATTGCCGTGGCAGAACTTGCGGTGCGGGAACACAGGAATCGCGCGGAACGGCGCGCCGCGCGATATCCAACCGAGAAAGACGCCCATTTGAAGTTCGCACACGTCGAATTCCAGGTCGCGGGAAAACCGCCGGTGGCGCTCTTCTGAGGACAGAGGGATAACGGTGAGGTCAATTCCTTCGGCGTGAACGCTACCATCGACCAGAAAGCGCGTGCGATCGTATTCGTTGCAAGATAAGCTGAGGCGTAGCCGTTCCATGAAGAATTATTTCACTGCGTTTGATTTCGACTCAAGATCAATCGTATTAACGAATGTGAAGCCTGGCGAACCTACTGAACATCGAACCGTGTTTCGCGTTCCGAGATGTTGTTGAACGATTTCGGGTGAACCAGCTTGCGGCTGTAGAGCACCATGCGCAGAAAACCGGCGCTGCCGGTAATCCGATGGGCCACACCGCGCGGGATGTAGGTCATCTGACCGGGGTCGAGTTCGAGCGCGCCCCATTCCGTATGGTTCAGCGAGTGGCCGCGAAACTGAAACCAGATCTCGTCTTCGTCGCAGCCGCGATGGAAACCGTTCTGCTCTTCTTCAAGATTGTAAACATCGACGCGGAACTCTTTGCCGTTGTAAAGCACTGGCGCGCGGGCGCCGCCCTTGCCGGTCATACCGGTAAAATAATTGAATGCGCTCAATTTTCGCACGATGCGGCCGCCGTCCCGTTTACAGCCGATCAGCGCTGATACGTCGCGCTCGACCCAGAGATCCGATTGCGGATCCCAAAAGCTAATATGTTCCAAAACCGGCCCGGCATCACCGCCGTCGCCTGCGGGCCCGTTGACGCCAATTGACTCGGACGCGCGCACAGTGAAGCCTCGTTGCATCACCGGCTTTTCCGGATCGACGCCTTCGGTCACGAACTCCTGGGTCGCCACGCGCACGCGCAGACACTCATCCGAGCCGACTGTGCGGTGCGAAATTGCCGCGGGCACAAGCGCGATTTCACCTGGGGTAATTTCGACGATCCCCGATTCGCTTTCGATGCTCGAGCGGCCGGAAAACTGCAGATAGATGACGTCATGATCCGCGGCGCGAGTGAGTTGCGCTTCACGCCCGGCGATGTACTCCGTCGCGATGCGTAAACTGGTGCCCTCGAAAACCATCGCCCGCGCGCGATTGCCGCTGAGCGGTGTGCTGCGCAGCAAATCGAAAGGCCGGATCTTGGGGATCATTCTCTGCCCCATGCGGGCGGTGCCGATGACCGCACTTTCTTCCCGTTCCATCCAGATATGCTCCGGCGGTTCCCGGTGCGTCATAAATTCGCGTATTTTTTTACCCATAAGATAACCTCCACCAAATTTGTACACCGAGATTCCGACTCGGTCATATCGGTTGTCCTCGCATGATTTAGAGGGATGGATTCTTTTGCAAAATTTAAGGTAACTAGCGAAACGTTAGGCCATGCATCGCATCTATGTCAAGGAGCGTTAGCAGCAGTTTGTCAGTTTTTTGACGCTAAGATATACAGGCGAGGTGTGAGCCGCAAATCTTTAAAGTCCCCCTCGCATCAGCTTGCGTCTTTCAGGGATGCTATCGTTCACCCGGACGCTGTCACTTTCCCTGGGGCCGCTGCGGCGTGTTCAACGGCGACGGCGAAGCCAATGGTGAAGTTTATCTAAGCTGCGTTCAGGGTGTCTCTGGCATGCTGCGCGAACCGATGCGCTGGAAAGTTAAAGAAAGCCTGATCACTGAAGTCGACGGCGGCGGCGAAATCGGCGAAGAGTGCAAGCGCTTGTTCAAGGAAGTTTCCGAATCGAACCGCCTGATCGAAATCATGTTCGGCTACCATCCCAAGGCCTCGGCGGAGTATGGGATCGCCGATCCGATGCATTGGGAGTTGATTAGTAAAATGCCGTGGGCGGGGCTGGAAACGCCGCGCAAGTATCCCAAGTTCAGACATCGGAATGGCTCGGTGTTCAACGCGCGGCTCTATATTGACCATCGGTTGGTGGTCGATCGTCATGGCATGCTCGATCGCGCGCTGCTGCATCATCCTGAGGTGCTCGAAGCGGCTGCTGAGTTCGGCGATCCTTATAAAGTGCTCGCGCCGGTGTTGCACGAAGCGCACGGTTTCGGAACAATTTGGTAAATAGGCTAAAAGTGAATCTAACATGATCAGGAGGAACTATGTTCAGGAGACCTGAAACAAAGGCAACGGAAGAGAAGGTCTATAAACAAGAGCGTATCGGCGAGTTCATGACCACATGGAAAGACTTTCCCCGACCAGGATTGGCGGCATGGGCCGAGCGTAGGAAGGCCGGCTTGATGGGAACGGCCAAGAGCACACATTATACACCGCGATTCCGGCCCTTTGATATGCTCAGCACTCCCAACGAGTCGCTGGTAATCCTCGAAAACGAAAACCACCGTATCGGGGTGGAGAGTGTGATGGGAGCTCAAGACAGCTTCCATCGCTACATCGATAGCGACATCGTCTATTTTCAATTTTGCGGCAACACGACAGTGGAGACGGAATTTGGCATCTATGAAATGGAGCCGGGCGAAGTGATTTTGATCCCGGGTGGCATCTCCCATCGCTCAATCGGACGTGATGATAGCCTGCGTTATTTCTGCCGCAGTCATGAGGCGGTGGACTATGTCATGGGCGAAGACCAGTACACGAGCCAAACCAGCTTCGTCGTAAAACGCATCGGCGGTCCCGATTGGACCGTAGCGCAGAGCGCTCAACCGACTGCCAACGGTCGCGTGATCGAGAAGATGCATTTCTGGGATGATGGTGCCGATGACTACACTTTGGTCGAGCGCGATTACGACTCTATCGTTGGAGTTGCCGGGCTAAGGCGCGGTCAGCCGGGAAGCGCGGTTCATAAGCTTCGGGCGTTTGATCATTTCACTGCCATCGTTGGCAAGGGCCGCGAAGACGCCGGCACTCAGCCGCTCATGGAATCTGCCAGCATGCGGATTCGCACTTACAATATGCAGGACGAGCAGTTCGCATTTCATCGGGCCTTGCGAAGTGAGGAGGTCCGCATCCAATTCCGGGGGGACGCGCTCGACATGTCAGAGTTCGAAAATGTTGAAGTCTCCCCCGGAGAGGTGACGATCATTCCGCTCGGCATCTCGCACAGTGTCATCAGCATTCCACCGGAGGATGAGAATTTTCTCCGGCTCAATTTTTATAGTAAATTGCGCTGGCGAGTTCCGATCGATCCGACCAAACACTTCTTCGATAGTAAATTTGAGGTTACCACCACGGTGCACAAACAAGCTGAATGGCGGAAAAAGCTGGCAGCGGCGGGCTGAGTGGGGCGACTCACAGTCTCTCGCGGTCGCAGGCAAAATGCGTCTTGGCTTACCCTTTTAAAGGGCACACTAGCTTTAGCCTAGCAGCTGCTGAAAAACCCGGATGCAGGCTGCTCAAAAAGATTCAGATGCAAGGCGCACGAAATCCGATGAGCTGAGGCGTACGCTTCAGTACGTTGAAGCGAGTCGAACGAGTGCAACGCAGCATATGAGTCTTTTTCAGCAGACTGCGCCATCACGACTGGGCCGGCGGCAAGATAATGAGCTGAAGTCGATTGCCGAACGGATCGTAAAAGTAGACGCTCTTCTCGCCCGGCTTGCGATGCGCCGCGCGTAAATCGCCCTCCAGGTAAGCGCCGCTATCTTCCAATCTGTTGTAGACCTGGTCGTATTCCTCAAGCGAGCCGACGCTCATCGCGAGATGGGCGCCCTTGTAACGGAATCCCTCGCCGGGGTCCGGCACTTTATTCACGTCAGGGCCGCAGAAACGGGATCGCTGAGAGAGCTTGTTTACTTTTTCGAGAAGCAAAAACTGGCCGGTTGCGTTTTTCATCACCAGTCGGCCTTGGCCGAGCTCGCCGTTGTCGCGGCAGACCGTCTCCATACCCAAGGCCTTGCCATAAAACTGTTCCGCCCCATCCAGATCGGTCACTTCCATCGCCAGATGGCTGATGTCCTGGTATTGAATCATGAAAACCTCCGTTATCGCCGCACACAGAATTCCAGCGTGTTGCCGTCAGGATCCCAGACTCTTATCGTGCGCTTAAAAGGTACCGGATCAGGATAGTCGATCGGGCCCTCGTGCGGGATTTTGTTCGCATCAAGTTGTTGCATCATCTGGTCCATCATCTCATCACTCAGTGAAAATCCGATGCGTGGCATAGTGCCGGCGCCTTCGACTTTCGGCAGCGGTTCCTGAGCCAGACACAGCTCGAAGCGGTGGCCGCCCATTTCGACGAACGACATGACCGGAAAGCCGCCCTGGTAAAGTCGCTGGGTATTGAGATTCTGAATGTGCAAGGGCTTCGCGCCAAGAAGCGTGTTGTAGAACTGATGCGATCTTGGAATATCCTCGACGACAAAACCGCAATGATCAAACGTTCTGATATTCGCCATAACTCACCTCTCTTGAAGTTTATTGCGCTCTAACATGGATTCACTATTCGTGACAGCGCTCTTTCTCGTGATTAATGATCGCCTACCTGAAAACTCCGCCGGCCAAACAAGAAGTATAAAACCACCAGCGGAATCATGAAAATAAACAATAGCAGCGAGACTGCCGCGGCGATGGTGGCCTGCCCGGCCGATACCAGGCCCAGGATCAGCGTCGGCAGGGTTTGATTCTCCCGTCCGGTTAAAAAGGCGGCGAGAGTCAGCTCCCGGTAGGACAGTAGCGCCATCCAGATCCATGCGTAGACCGTGGCCGGCCGCAGCAGCGGAATCAGCACATGGCGCAACACCCGGAGGGTGCCGAGTCCGGAAACGTAAGCCGCTTCGTCGAGCTCTTTGTGAATCTGCAGCAGCGCATTGTTATAGACCCGCGTCGGGAAGCTGATGCGGGCGATGACGAAGCTGGCAATGAGAATATAAATCGTGTTGTAAAACGGAATGAACTCCGGCAGCCAGAAGAGCGCGACGACTAAAAGGGCGACGGAAAAAATGAGATTCGGAACCGCGTGCGGCATAAACGCCGCCGTATCGATCAGCCCGGCATATTTCGATCCGGAGCGGATCACGACCCACGAGATCACCAACCCTATCAGCACGAGTAGAGTGGGGACGACCAGCGTCAATATCGCGGTGTTTGTGGCCGCCTGCCAAAATCGGTCCCATGGGATCCGATAAAAGTTTTCCAAAGAAACCAGATCCAGCGCCGAAATCGAGAACGGCTGGAAATAGGGAATCAACGAGGCCCAGATCAAGGTCAGGAGCGGCAGCACGACGCCGAGCAGAAGTTTCGCCGCGATAAATACCCAGCCAACGATCCACCAGCGACCAAGCTCAACGATTCTAGGACGATAATTTTTTCCGGTCACGACACTGTACTTATGAGATTGCTTGATGACCCGAACATAGAGCCAGCTGAGAATGAGGGCGACGAGAATCATGAGCACGCTGGCGGCGCCGACAATACCGAAATTCGGTGGACCGTCTTCGGGATTTGCGTGGATGTAGACGAAAGTGCTGAAGGTGAAAATCCGATTGGCCATGCCGATGATTGCCGGCACGTCGAAAGATGCCAGTCCAATCGTCGAGATGTAAATCGCCACCGCGAGTATTCCGGGCCACATCAACGGTAGGGTGACTTTCCAAAACCGGTGCACGAAACCAAGACCGTGAACCTGCGCGCTTTCCTCGAGCGCGGGATCCATAGCCCGGAAGGTCGCCGCCAGCATAATAAAGGCGAGCGAAGACATGCCCAGCCCGGAAATAAACCCCATTCCCGGAATCGACAGAATATTGATCGGAGCGTTTTCGAAGAACGGCAAGGCATCGACCAACCAGCGGTTGATCGTGCCGATCCGCGGATGGAACATGAACAGCCAACCGAGCGCGCCAAAGAGCCCCGGCAGTATCGTGCTGGCCATCATCAACGGAAATATCGTGCTCCGCCCCGGCAGATCGGTGCGCTCGGCAAACCAGGCAATCGGCACCGCGAAGAATAACGCGGTCACCGTGCTCACCAGTGTAAAACCGGCGGTATTGAGCAGGGTATGATAGACGAACGGCTCCAGGTAGAGCAGGCGGAAATTTTTCAGCGTGTAAATCGACGAATCGACTGGATCCTGGAAAGCGATCACCAGGACGATAAGGAGCAACAATAGAACGGTCGAGAGAATCGCTGCGCTGGCAAACAGAAGGGTCGAGCGCGCTGTCAGAAGTTCGCTGCCGCGCGCCGTAGGCATCAGCGCTCTTACCGATCTTAAAACCGATTCCACTTGTTATTCTCTATCACGGCTCGACGATGGCATCCTGAAAGGATTGGTGTTCCGATTCATTCAAATGAGTCGTCATGAATCCGTAGCGTTATTTCTGCCCGATGAGAATCCGCTGATAGACGTCCTTCCATTTTTCGACTTCGTCCCTGGCTTTCAAGTATGCAGGAATGTCGATATAAGGCGGGTCGACGTTTTTTTTCTTCAAGCTCTGAACCAGTTTGTACATGTCATTTTCCGGATAGAAGCTGGTGTCCGTAGCCTCCCATTTGCGCAGCAAGGCTTGCCCTTCCGCGGTCTGGATGAAAACCATAAACAGCTTGGCCGTGTTGGGATACTTAGCCTTCTTCATAAGCCCTAGATAGGAATGCGTCAGGTTGCTGGTTTCCTCGAGAAATGCCATTTGGATCGGCGCGCCTTTACGCCGGGCCAGATCTACGGTGTCCTGACTGCACAACAACGCCAATCCGGCGAACTCGCCGCTGGAAATTCGGCTCTCGTCACCGCAACGAAGAATCCCGACGATGTGCTTCTCCTTGACGAGTTTGGTCAATAGATCGGCTATGCGTTGGGCCTTTTCGGCGTCATACGTGCCGTCTTGCCTAACCCCGGCGCGATCCCATACCGCGGCATAGGTGGTCGATGCCAGTTTCCCCTTCCAAAACGGATCCAAAAAATCGTCCATTTTTCTTGGCACTTTATTGGCCGGAACCAGGTTGGTGTTGTATGCGAAGCCGCCGATTCTTGTGCGTTCCGCGAGCGCGCCGCCACCGCTGACAATCGCTTCCTTGGGGATTCTCGGCAGCAACGCCTGCCAATTGTCGACGGATTCGAGGGCGTTGCTTTGCATCAGCCGCGGAATAGTAGATTGTGTTCCGTTGAAAACATCCGTCGACGGCTGCCTGCCGGCTTGATTTTCTTTCAACAGCCGCGAGGCAAACTGGTTCTGGTTCATTAGATCGACGGCTTCCCAAATGACCTTGAAACCAAATAGCTTCTCTATGGCAATTTCCGCTTCTTTACGGCCGCGAGCATCGTCGATGACTGCATCCGCAATGAACCGGCCGCCCTCGGCTTTTGCCGCCTCGATCAATTGCTGCAATGCCGGGGTTCTCGCCTCTCCGGGTTGGCTAGCGTGCGCTACTAAGGCGAGCTGAAGGAACACGAGAGCCGGCGGCATTAGGAGAAAAATTTTCCGTGATCGGGCATAGAACTTCATAACCGCCTCCATTTAATCCGATCCATTACAGTGCAGATAATGGTTCATCGTTTAGTCGGCTCACGACACGCGCGACCATTAATCGAAGGCAAAACTCTGTCCAAGTTTTTGTCGCACCGCTTCTTGAAACACCCAAGCGGCAAGGGCGACATCGCTGTAACCGCCCTGTGACTCGCGCAAGACGTAGATATCAGTGGCGTTGAGTTCGACGTGGATTTGACCCGCAATGATCTGTCCGAGCTCGGTGACTTCGTTCCAATTGATTCGGCCTTCGCTTGCGAGCCTGAGTAAAGGCTTATCGAGCTCCTTGTCGTAATAACCCAGTTCATGTTCCTTGGAAGTGACGACAATTAATTTGGCTCTCAGATAAACGTCGTCATCGAATTCGTTAGGCCGCCCAGTACCGATGACAGGCACTCCCGGTTTCAACCATTTGCCGAGCAATGCGGGCCCAGGGGAGTTGGTGCTGACGAAGATAATTTCGGCGTTCTCAATGGCATCCTCGGGGCGGTTTACCGGCATTACCGTGACATTCAACTCTCGGGTCATGTCGGCGGTAAACTTCTGGCGCCTTTCGGCGCTCCTGCTAAAAACTCTGATCTCTTCGATGGGTCGAAGACTCACGGCGGTACGAAGCAGCCAGGGAGCGATGGCGCCGCTGCCGATCAGGCCGACTTTTTTGATTCCGGGTTTGACCAGCCGCTCCATTGCCAAGCCGACCGTCGCGCCGATGCGCAGATTGCTGAACGGGTAGCCCATGATCGCCAAGAGTTTGCCGGACTCGATCTCAAAAATCAGCGCCAGTGCTCTGCTGCCGGTCACGCTCAGTCGAACACCGACCCGGTTCTGCAAATTCAATCGCCCGGCCACCAGCCTGATCCCTCGATTCATGAGCCGAAGCGGCGGGACGGCGTCGATGCCACCCTGGGCTTGGTCGTGATAGACGCGCTCGAGAATCCGCATCGCCGAGCGCAGGTCGAGCAGCTTGGTGATTTCAGATCGTGCGAGTAAAAGTGCCATGGTCGAGCTGTTACTCGGCTACCATCAGCTTCATTTCTCTCCGTCCCAGTCGTCGCGCGCCGTTCTGTTCGACCACCACCGTGTCACCGATGCTGGCGCTTCCTTTACCGGAGGCATGCCGGACCCGAGGCTTTAAGATGAACGCCATGCCTTTTTCCAGTTGGCGTTGCGCCAGACGTTCCAAATCCTTATCCCCCATGAGCGCCGGGGCGTCGTCGCCGAGTCCTCGCGAATGCATCATCGGATGACTCCAGCGGTACATGTCCTTGCCGTTTTCCTGTACGGTTTTTTGATAGGTATCGAACAGCGTGCCGAAGGTCACGCCCGGGCGCATCTGCTGCAAAATCGCATGAAAGCAGGTGGCGGAAAGGTCGACCATCTCTTCGTAGTTGTCTTTAGCTCGGCCCACGACCATCGGACAGACCGCCTGCGCGGCGTAGCCGCCGACTTTGGCTTCGATTTCATTGACCACACGATCGCCGTCTTGAATGACCCGGGTGGTCGGGACAAAAGTACTCTGTGTGGCTTGCGGCCCGGTGCCGAGAAAAAACAAAGTCGGCAGCTCGCCGTCATGGCGCAACATGGTATGGATCATCTCCGCGTAAAGGTCCTTTTCCGTCACGCCCGGCCGCGCGCTTTCCTTCATGGTGCGAATCATCTCCTCGATGATATCCATCGAACGTTGTAAAAAGGCGATCTCTTCGTCGCTCTTGAGAGCGCGGGCCTCCTGCATGAGCACCGTGGCATTGACGATTTCGCTGTCCGGAAATGCCTGGCGAATCGCCTCCACGGTGGAATAGGAAATAATCCCCTCGGGAGCGCGGACCAAGCCCGCCAGTCCGGAGATTCCTATCCTGCCTTTTTTGAACCCGAGCTCGTTGAGTTTCTCGATGGCGTTTTGCGCCCAGCGATTTCGCCCATCGCGAACGTCGGCGGTCCAGTTCTGCGCTTGTTTCCACCAGCCGGCCCGGTTGAAAACGTAGGCGGTTGGATCGCCTTCGGCGGGAAAAACAGTAAAAACCTCCGTCGCAAATCCGCCGATGCCGCTTAGATACCGCGAATCCGCCATCATCTGTTCCCACCGGCTGTGATTTGCCGGCAGCAACAAGACGTCGAGTCCTTCCCGCGCCATCCGTTCGCGGACATTTTTATAGCGCCGATCGCGTTCCATCAGGGACGGTAGGGGAATTAAATTCTGTTGTGCCATATTTGCTCCTCGTAGTATCTATATCAACAACCAACGATTCACGTTTGCCGTCATGTCGCGAAAAACTTAACCCGCTCCTTTGGAATTCTGACATTGATCGGATTTTCCAGCTCGCCCTTTTGCATGGTTTTAATTTTTAGGTTCACGCCGCCGATTTGGACATCGTAAACGTTGAGGTCGCCCAGAAAAGTCCGCGACACGATGCTGCCTGAAAACGCATTGTCCTGTCCGGCGGCGGCACGGCCGCCCAATTCGATGTCCTCGGGGCGAAGTCCGACCATGCCGATCGTTCCTGTTATGCCATCGTCATCCCACAAAAGCTTGCCCATTTTTGTTTGCAAAACACCCCGTGTAACAACCTCTGCTTCCAGCCAATTGATCGAGCCGAAGAACTCGGCGACCGTTCTATTGGCGGGGCCGTCGTAGAGCGCCTCCGGCGAGCCAATCGAAATGATCGATCCCAGACTCATCACCGCAATCCGATCGGCTACGACCATGGCTTCGACTTGGTCATGAGTAACATAGATCACGGTCATCTTCAGCCGCTTGGCGAGATCTCTGATCTGATCGCGCATTTCTTCCCGCAGCCGCGCGTCTAAGTTGCTCAGCGGCTCATCCATGAGGACGAGCTTGGGGTTGACAGCCAGGGCCCGTGCCAGAGCGACCCGTTGTTGCTGCCCGCCACTCAGTAGTGGCGAGGGGCGCTCGGCAAGCTCATCGAGCTGAACCAAATGCAGTGCATCGAGAACTCGATCGCGGACCAAATGTTTTTTGATTCGTTTGCGCCCATAGGTCAGGGGCAGGGCGACGTTATCAAATACGGTCATGTGGGGCCAGATCGCATAGGATTGAAACACCATGCCGATTTGACGGTCTTCGGGCGGCACATAGATGCGGTCTTTCTTGGAGAACACCGGTTGCCCTGAGATGAGAATCTCGCCGTCGTCGGGAGTTTCCAGGCCGGCGATACAGCGAAGCAATGTTGTCTTTCCCGAACCGCTGGGTCCGAGAAGCACAAGGAATTCTCCTTCGCGGACTTCCTGATTGACCCGGCGTAGTGCCTCTACTTGCCGCTGCCCGACATGGAAGATTCTCTGTAGATTGCGTACCTCGATCATGATGATTGAGAATTAACCGGATTCACTGCTTTAGAGTTGGATTAACGCGCTCTCTCAGGTCGTTCCAACGTATGCAGCCGCTTGACGGTAACTAAGAAATTACTCATCGAGCCGATAGAGCCGGCTTCAACTCTTCGATCAATCCGCTGCATCTGGGTTTTCTCATCCGCGGAGGCGATGCGTATGATCAGGCCGGTAAGACCGGCATCGATATATTGGTCGCAGAATTTCCAGCGCACTCTTTCACGGTGCCGAAGATCGTCGCTTGACTGGTAATTTCCCGGCGCGGCCGCCGAAGAAGCGCTCCATCCAACTCCAACCTTCCTCTTTTGCGGCTTGCCCGTCTCTGCCCAAATTGAGCGAAGCGAAAAGTAACGAGCCGCGCACGTCCTGTCTGCGACCGAGCTCGGCGGCATAGAGATCGATCTTTCGACGACGGCTCGTGAAATCCTCCAGGTTGTGAGCGATGGTTACCCAGCCGTCAGCGAATTTTGCCACTCTCCTGAGCGCATTGTCATTTTTCGCCGCTGCAATCCAGATCGGAATTCCAGGCTTCTGGATCGGTTTGGGGAGCACGCCAATTTCCTTGAACTGATAATATCTGCCGTCGAACGCGAACGATTTTTCCGACCAGAGACGGCGCATGAGTACGATGGATTCGCTCAGGCGCCCGGCTTTTTGATGAAACGGCACGCCACAGGCGATGAACTCACGCTCGTTGTACTCCGCCGTCCCCGCCACGCTCACCGCGACCGAAATCCTGCCCTTGGATATGACATCAAGCGTGGCAAGAGAATGCGCCAACAACACGGGATTGCGCAAAGCGGCGATCAATGGAACGGTGCCGATCTTTATGCGATTGGTTTTGCAGGCCAGCGCCGCCATTGTCGTCAGACAGTCACCGCGCGCGCGGTTGAGAATGCAGACGCTGTCGCCCAACCAGATCTGGTCGAAGTTCATCTGCTCGGCGTAAGCGGCGTCCTCCCAGAGCTCGTCGAAGCTCGGCGGGCTATCCTTGTCTCCGAGCATGCCGCGGGTGTGTAGTAGTAGTCCAAATTCAAATGCCGAGCTCATGAGCTGACTCCAGAGTGTCGTATGGCTTCTTTGGCGGCTTTGCTGACGGATCTTTTCTCCGGAACTGCCTAGCAGGTTGCCCGCTGCCGGTCAAATCAGTTCTATCCAAAGTCGATCGTGACTTCACTGCGCCTATCTCGTCATTTCGGGAAATTCTCGTCGACCGTCGACTTGAACTGTTGAACGCCTGTGCTCCAAGAAGTTGAAAGCGTGTAATTCGAATGGAATTTGTATAGGATCGCGCAATCAAACGAATTGGAGGCGACTTTGAAATCTGGCATTAACAAAGTCGATGTGCCGGCAGAGCACTATGACAGACTGTTTATCCCGGTCGCTTGCGTGGTATCGATAACGACTGTCGATCCAGCCGGTCGAGTCAACGCGGCATCTTTTGCAACTTGCGTGAGAGTGCATCACGAGCCCACCTGCATCGCGTTCTGCGTCGACTCGCATAAGGACACCTATCGAAACGTTCTCGCAACGGACGAGTTCGTGGTCAATATTCCGTCTTTCGATCGCGAGATCCTGGAAAAAGTCAGAACACTCGGGTTGCCTTTTGCCCCCGGAGTAAACGAGCTCGAAAAAGCCGGTCTCACGGCCTTGCCGTCAAAGGTGGTAAAGCCGCCGCGCATTGCCGAGTACAAAAGCCATTTTGAATGCCGCGTCGAATGGACCAAGGAGTGGTTTGGCACCCGGCTGATGGTGGTCGGGAGGGTTGTTGCTGCTTCAGTCGATGAGGACTGCATCGATCACGATGGCTGGGCGATCTTAAACAAGCTCCGACCGGCGCACTACTGCGGCCAGGCGTACTCCGGCGACAACAAGCACCGCTTCGTCGCATCCTACGAGATGATCGAGGTCGACACCGTGTACGATGGACCCGAAGCCAGCGGTAAAGACCCGCGTCGGCCGTAACTTTTAACGAGAGAAGGTGCCTGGTGAAATCGAAGTCATTCGTCTTGCTGTCTTTGTTTCTTTGGCTCTCCACCGCAACCTGGTTGGGACCCATAGCGAACTTGGACTTTATAAATCCCGTTGCCGTCCATGCCCAAAGCAAACCTTTCTATGAAGGTAAAACGGTCAGAGTGATCGTAGGTCCTTCGGGAGGTTATGACTATTGGGCGCGGCTTCTCGCGCGCTATATGCCGAAATACATCCTGGGCAATCCGAGTTTCGTGGTCCAGGCGATGCCGGGCGCGGGATCGGTAATCGCAACCAACTACGTTTATAATCTTGCCCAGCCCGACGGTCTCACGGTCGGCATGCCGACGCAGCAAATCTACATGGGCGAATTCGTCGGCAACGACGAAGTCAAATTTCAGATGCGGAGATTTCTCTGGATCGGCTCTCCCGACCGAAACCCCGCGATTCTCTATATCAGGGCGGACACTCCATATAAGACCATTGACGATGTCATCAAAAGCAAAGTTCCGCCCAAGTGCGGCGGCACCGGCTGGGAAAGCTCGAGCCTGATTGTCGCTTTGGAAGAAGCGTTGGGCGCCAAGTTCGAATTGGTCTTGGGTTATCAGGGCGCCAACGAGGTTGATTTGGCTGTTGTCAGGGGTGAGGTCGTCTGCCGGGATCTTGGACTGACAGCACACTTTAGCAGAGAGCCGTTTCTTTCGTGGCACGCAAAAGGATTCGACCGCCACCTGCTGCAGACCGGGCGCAAGCGCGATCCGCGCGCCGCAGAGACGCCGACTATATTCGAGCTGATGGATCGGTACAAAACTCCGGAGGTCAACCGCCGAGCTATGGAGGTTTTGGCGGCGGGAGAGGGCTTCGGTCACCCGATGATGGCTCCCCCAGGTACGGCTATGGATCGAGTGAAAATACTCCGCGACGCCTATGCGAAAGCGCTCGGCGATCCCGAGCTCGTTGCCGAGGCACAGAAAGGCGGCTGGGTGATTGAGCCGGTTTCAGGCGAAGAGCTACAGAGCTTAGCCGAGCGCATCATGGTGCAGCCAGCCGAGGTGGTGAATCAGGTAAAGAAGATTTTAAGGGTCAAATAGCACACCGGCAAAAAACAGGGCGCTATTTCGGCCAAAGATCGCGTCGGCCGAATTACGAATCGACCATCGGTACAGCCGAGAGAGCATGGAAGCGCTCGCCAAGGATTGCGAGTTCGTCAATTTACGGGGAGTCCATCCACCGTTGAAAGACGCCGATAAAATCAAATTTGTCGAAGAGATCCAGCGCAGCGAAAGCGATTACAAGCAGCTCGGTGAAAAATACGCAAAGTTTTCAAGAAATGAAACGGCGATGCGCTCAAATCAATGGTCTGCCTGGAGGGCGCGAACCGCTTTTTCTAGCGCGTTGAGCGCGCCATCGTAGAGCGCTTTGCCGGTCTCCGGACTGGCCGCCGAGGGCATGCCGATCACACCGTGCGCCGAATGCTCCTTCATATTGACGTAACGTTTGATCCCGCTCGTTGGGCCGGACGGTTCGATACCGAGAACTCCCTGCGGGATATCTTGCCGATTGACCAACTCGGGCGCGAGGTAAAGCATCAGCGATGTTTCGAGCTCGCCCGAATGACCCATGCCGCTCGATTTGGTTTTCTTGAGCGACTTGACGAGATCCGGCACCAAATCCCAATAAGCCAATGTGTTGACGGTCAAGCCGAACTCGACGAAGAGTTCTTGTCCCAGCACTTCCAAGCTAGAGCGATTGCCGCCGTGGCCGTTTAACAGCACGATCCTGCGGAAGCCATGATGATGTAGCGATCCGCAGATGTCATGTAAAAGGTCGATGAAGACTCTGGCGCGCAAAGTGATGGAGCCCGGAAAATCCATATGGTGCGCCGAAACGCCGGCCCAAAGAGACGGCACCAGCAGGACGTCCGGGATTTTCTGCTCGAGATCCTCGGCCAGGCGCGACGCGCAAAAAACATCGACCTGAAAGGGCAGGTGCGGGCCATGTTGCTCCATGGACCCCACCGGAATCACGGCGACTATTTTTTCTCTGTCGAGCTTTTTAACTTCCGGCCAGTGAAGTTCAGCGAGTTTCATGCTTCGTCACTCCCCGCGAGAATCGTTTCGAGATTGTTACCAAATCAGCTATCGCCCTAGCAAGAGATCACCATTCAGGGTAGCTCCTTTAGTTCACGCCTAACAGAGATTGCTTCTGAGACGTGAAGGTATCCCTTGACAGCACGAGCGGCTCGTCGTAGACGGCGGAATGTACGACAAGTGCTACCGAGAGTTGGGTCGTTGTCGGTAGCTCGGCAATCCGGTTGTTTGTCATCACGGCGATGTCGCAGCAGCTCGTTATACTCGTCGAGGAAAACATTGCGAAAGGAGCAATGAAAAAATGCCAGTCAGAATTTTGAGACGTTTGCCGGTGAGGTTGCGGGGTTTAACGACCGCTTGCGCTGTTCTGTTGATTGCGGTGGGTGTCAATGACCAGCGCGCTCATGGCGCGGCGCCGTTCTATGAAGGGAAAACAATTCGGATTATCGTTGGAACCTCGCCAGGTGGCGGGTACGATACCTACACACGCCTTATCGCCCGCCATTTCAGCAATCATATTCCCGGCAAACCTGCCATCATCGTTGACAACATGCCGGGAGCGGGCGGATTGGTTTCGGCGAATCATCTCTTCAAGGTGGCCAAACCCGACGGTCTCACCATCGGCCATTTCGTTGGCGGACAATTTCTTCAACAGCTCCTCGGCAAGCCCGGCATTGAATTCGATGCGCTCAAATTCGAATACGTCGGGGTGCCTGCTCAGGACAATTTTGTCTTTGGAGTAGCCAAGACCACGGGCATCACCGACATCGAGCAATGGTTGGCATCGAAGACAGCGGTCAAGTTCGGCGCGATAGCGGCGGGTGACGGCACCTATGATATTCCCAAGGTTGCCGAAGTCGCTCTCGGCCTGCCGATCCAGGTGGTTTCGGGTTATAAAGGGACCGCGCCGATTCGCTTGGCATTCAACAGCGACGAGGTCGGCGGCCTGAGCAATTCGTGGCAGTCGTTTCGCTCGACGTGGAGGAAAGAGCTCGATAACTCCGAGGTGATAATTGTGCTTCAGGTTAGTGCCAAGCCTCATCCGGATCTTCCTAAGGTGCCTTTGGCCATGAACATCGCCAAGACAGACGAGGCGCGAAAACTGATGCAGGCAGTGGCCCAAGCTCATGGCGCCGCGGTGCGTCCTTACGTGTTGCCGCCAGGGACGCCTAAGGATCGAGTGGAGATCCTGCGCAGCGCTTTTATGGAGACTGTCAAAGATCCGGAATTGCTCAAGGAGGCAGCCAAAGCCAATTTGGAAATCAATCCGGGATCGGGCGAAGATCTCGAGCGCAACGTCAAAGAGCTTCTTCGTCTTGATCCCCCTCTGGTCGCGCGGCTTAAAGAAATTCTGAAATAGGCGGGCAAAATGGCGGCTTCAACTTTTATTTTTAACAATCCGCGGGTCGAGCGCATCGTTTCCGGGCCGGGATCGATTGAAAAATTATCCGGTGAGATCGACGGGCTTGGCGGAACACGCGCAATGCTCGTGATCTCGCCGTCAGTCGCCAAAACGTTCTTGCTCGATCGCATCAAGTCCGGACTCGGAGCGAAATGCGTCGCGGTTTTCGATCAGGTCAAACCGCATTCGCCGACAGAGTCGATTGCCAAAGCGGTCGAGAGCGCGCGCCAGGCAGCCATCGATGTGCTGGTCAGTGCGGGTGGCGGAAGCGCCATCGATAGCGCCAAGGGGGTCGCGGCTTTACTGGCCGAAGGCGGCTCTTTGCCGCGCTTGGGCGTGCGCTTTACGCCGCCTAACAAGAAAGAAGTCCCGCCCATGCCGGCGCCGAAGCTGCCGCATATCGCGATCCCCACGACACTGTCCGGCGGAGAGTACAGTTACTCGGCGGGTATCAGCGAAGGCGGCAAAAAGTATATCGTCGCCGACCCTAAACTTGCCCCGCGCGTGGTAATTCTCGATCCCGAAGCGGCGGCGACCGCGCCGGCAAGATTGCTCGCAGCCTCGGGAATGAACGCATTGGCCCATTGCGTCGAAGCGGTGTACTCAACCGAAACGCAGCCGCTTACCGACGCTTACTGTCTCAGGGGTATCGGGCTAATCGCGCGTTACCTGCCGCGCGCCGTGGAAAATTCCCGGGACCTCGAAGCGTTGAGTCACCTTCAGGTGGCAGCCTGTCTTTCCGGCATGGGGGTTTACAGCGCTTGGACCGGTATTCATCATGCGATTGTTCACGTGATCGGCGGTCGCTATAAAGCGCCCCACGCCGAGATCCATGCTCTAATGCTGCCCTACGCCATGCGCTGGAATCTCGATGGTACGGTAGAGGCGCACGCGCGTATGGCCCGAGAGATCGGCATCGAAGGCGTAGATGAAAACGCTCTGGCCACCGCCGTTCCTGAGCATGTTTTTACCATGAACCGAAGGATGGGTCTGCCGCTCAGGCTGCGTGAGCTGGGCGTGCCGCGCGAGGGTCTCAGACAGCTCGCCGGCGATGCTCTGGATGATTACAGCATTCACACCAATCCCAAGCCGGTGACCGCCACGGAGCAAGTGCTCGAAGTGTTGGAGCAAGCCTGGTGATCGCGCATCGCAGGCGCCGATGACGATGACTTCCGCGCAAGCATTCACTGCCGTCGATCAAGTTGCCAGTGACAAAGAGATCGACCAGCTGCTTGTCGATCTGCTGCGTTATCCCTCTCCGCAGACCGAGCGGCTCGAAGACGACCCTCAAGTAAAAAAGTTTATCGCAGAAATGGTCGCGCCGCGTTTGGCGGAGTTGACCGGAAGCGCCGGCGCAATCGATGCCATGGGCAACTTGGTCTGGCGCCTGGGCGGCGCGAGCGATGAAACCAGCAAGGGATTGCTGCTGATGGGCTACGCCATGACCTTTCCGGCCGCTTCGATGAAACAACCGTTCTCCGGCGCGTTCGTAGACGGTGAGGCGTTCGGTGCGGCGGCGAAGTGCGCTCTCGGACGAGGCGCATGCGAACAAAAGGGAGCGCTGGCGGCAATGATCTACGCTGCGGCGCTTGTAGCGCGGTCACAATTAAACTTGCGCGCGCCGCTAATTATCGCGGTGAGCTTGGCGGGCGAGACCGGCCGTCACGACGCGGCAAAATTTATTTTAAAAAATGATTCCATCAGCGCACACTCTGCCATCATCGGTCTGGGAACGAGCAATCGAATCTGCCTCGGCAACAAGGGCCGGATCGATGTCGAAATCATCGTACGGGGTAAGTCGGCCCACAGCAGCATGCCCGAAGAAGGTATCAACGCCGTAGACGGATTTCGCCGGGTGATGGAACGGTTGGATCGACTGCCGCTCAAGGCCGGCCATCGCGGTCTCGGCAACGCCACCTTGACGGTGACACAAGTCACCAGCGGACCGGACATAAGCCATACGATCCCGGATGTTTGCCGCGCCGTGCTCGATCGCAGGCTGTTACCCGGTGAGGATCCTGATGCGGCGTTTCGAGAAATTCAAGAAGCGCTCCGGGACTTGCACGGCTATTCCGTCGCGGTCAGGCGCGGCGCTTTCATGTATCCCGCCGAGGTTGCCGGAGACGCCGCCATCGTGGCGGCAATCGATAGGGCCAGTCGCGAGTTGACCAAGAAGGAATCCGAATTGTTTTATTCGCCCGCCGCTCTGGACGCCGGATTTCTCAATCGCAACGGCATCGAGACGATTATGTTCGGTCCCGGCGATTTGCGCTTTGCGCACACGGATCAAGAGGCCGTCCCTCTAAAAGACGTTCGCGATGCGGCAAAGATTTACGCCGCGACGGCGATGCAGTTGCTGATTTAGGAAATGCGGGACTCACCACGAAGTGTTTCATGAGTTTACACCCGCGCACACAGAATCAAAATAGAGTACGTCCTTCAGGCCCTAATTCTCTAACGAGTCTGTCATTCCCGCATGCTTCCAGCGGGAATCCAGGCGGAATTCAGACTGGACCCCCGATTAAAACATTCGGGGGTAACGATCTTGGGTAGTCGCATCTCTTCACCTTAGCCGAAATTTTCGAAGGAGCCGCGAAGGACAAGCAGTGCCGAATGTCGGTGCAAAGGCGCCAAGAAAAAGAAGGCCGATGTTTATCCGACCTGGCGTCATTGGAGGAGGCAATCGTGAGAGTACCCGAGATCACCAATCGAAATGAACTTCCGGAACACCAGCGGGAATTCTACGATTCGATTATCGCCAGCCGAAAGGCAATCGGCGCTCCCTATAATTACCTCCTTCATGCTCCCGACCTGGCGGCGCGGACCGCGCACCTGATCGCGTATGCGCTTTTCAGCACGGATTTTCCCCAGGATGTAAAGGAGCTGGCGATCTGTACCGTGGCGCGAGAGATGGACTGCGCCTTCGAGTGGGCTGCGCATGCGGATGAGGCGCTCAAAGCGGGAGTTCGGCAAGAATGCATCAAGATCATTCAGAATCGCAAGGCGCCGGCCGGACTCACTGAACGCGAGGCGGAGGTGGTAGGTTATGTCCAGGAGCTTCTCCGGCCGCCGCACCGGATAACGCCTGCGACGTGCGATGCGCTAAGAGAGCGCATCGGTGTTCATCGATTGGTCGAGTTGACCGGCATCCTCGGCGCCTATGTGGGGCTTGCATGCTCGCTCAACGCCTTCGAGGTTGAAACGCCGCCGGGCCGGCCGGTTCTCCCCCCGTAGGAAATTGCTGTGATGATGATGTGCGTTTGGGCATATCTCGAAACCAACCTTCCCTCTTTCGTTGAACGCTTGAACTGTTGAACGTTTGAACGGGGCTTTGGTTTATTGTAGCGCAGTGGAGCATAGATTGGAGGTCGCCGATGGACTTGCATACGATCGAAATAGAAAAAACCGGTCTGATCTTTTTTGATGTCTTGAACGGCTACTATCACGAGGCGAGCGACGCGGCTAAGCAGAAGAAAAAGCCCATGGTAGACAACGCCGTGCGTTTGATGAAAACAGCTCGGAAAGTAGGTATGCCGATTTTCTTTGCAAAGGGCAGTCATCGTGAAGACGAAGGCACGACGGTTCTGCTCAAAACCGACACCAACATCCCCTTGAAACCGTGGCCCGAGGGAATTGTCACCATGGTCCTGCCGGCTGCGATAGAGGGGAGGAGCGGCTCGGAGGTCATTCCGGAGCTTGAACCTAACCAGAGCGACTATCATATTCCCAAACACCGTTGGAGCGCCTTCTACCAGACGTATCTCGATCTGGCTCTGCGCGCGAGGAAGATAGATACTCTGATCATTTCCGGCGGCTCGACAGACGTGGGCGTGGCAGCGACAGTTTTTGCCGGCAGAGACATGGATTACAATATGATCGTCGTTCGTGACGCGTGCGCGACCAACCACAACCAACTAGCACATGACACGCTCATGGATTTCATCTTCCCCCGTATGTCGCGGGTCAGGACCACGGATCAGGTATTAGGCATGATCGATGAAGCAATTCGGTGATCTGGTCGGAAGGAGCGAGGCCATGACCATTAAATCATCCAGGATCAATTCCCTAGCCTTTTTCATTTTGGCGGTCCTATCGATTCCGTTTCGAGCCCATGGTGACGTCGAGGCGCTATTGGCGGAACTTAACCGCAAACCCGCCGAAGAACGGCTCAGGATATTGACTGACGGAGCGCGAAAAGAACGTCTCCTGTCCTTTTATGGCTCGGCTCCGGTAAGCAATTCGCAAGATGTCATCAGAGCATTCAATAAACACTATCCATTTATCGAGGTCCGCTACACCAGGCTCGGAGCCCCGTCGCTGGTAAGCCGTTTGAGCACCGAGTATCAAGCCGGTTTGAACAACGCCGATCTGATTTCGATCCGGGGAACCTTGTTTCCGGAGTTGATCGATAAAAAGGTCGTCGCGAAATACACCAGTCCCATGGCGAGCGTTATGCGCTCGGGTTTCGCCGATAAAGAAGGATACGTCTCCAGTCTTTACTCAACCGGTTACGCGTTCATCTACAACACTCACAACGTCAAGGCCGCTGAAGTTCCACGCTCTTTCCAGGATCTCGTACATCCTAGATGGAAGGGAAGATTGGTGATGGATCGGGAAGAGTACGACATCTTTGCCGGAATGATCGGGGTCATGGGTGAGAGCAAAGCCGCCGAGCTTCTCAAAAGGCTTGTGGAGGAGCAGGCTCTTGCTTTCAAGCGGGGTCATACGCTGATCAGCCAGCTGGTGGCTGCCGGCGAGCATGATCTGTTTGTCGATGGTTATGTCCAAAATGCCGTTCAACTTAAAGCCGCGAAAGCACCCGTCGAACTGGCTTTCACGAATCCAACGATCGTCAAGCCGCCGTCCGCGCTGGGTATCGCCTCTAAGGCTCCACATCCCCATGCGGCAGCTCTGCTGACCGATTTTTATCTCTCCAAAGAAGCGCAGGAGATTCTGGCGCAGAAGTTAGGCTATTGGACGGTACACAAGGACGTCCGCTGGCTGCAAGAATCGCCAGGACAACTCCACATCGTGCCGCAGCTGGAATGGGGTCGAAAATACAACGAGCTGGTAGAAAATTTCAGAAAAATCGCAGGCTCATAGCCGGTGCCTGCAGGCTAGCGAAGCGTAAATCACAGAGCTAGGTGCCAGCCTTCGTCTCGAGCTTTCGGGATTTCTCCAATCTCGAAGTGTGCCCGCTGTCGTTGAACGTTGAAACTATTGAACGTTTGAGCGGCTGCGATCGTCAACGGCTGACGGAGCTCGGCGCTTAACGTCGAACTCTCAATCTCGGACCTCCATCGTCCCTACTTCCTTGCTAGGGACTTCAGCCAGTTTTAGTCACGATTCTCCGTAACTATTTTCAAAAGCGATAAAGACTGATATCGCCTGAGGTGATTAGAACAAATACATGAACGCGTTTGTGCAAAGCAGAGGAACTTCAAGAACGCAGGGGCGTCTGCTCACGGCAGTGATAGCGGCTATCGTGCTGGTGCTGCTTGGTGCGCCACTGGTTATTTTATTCATTACAAGCCTTCGACCGCCAACGGCGCTCCCTCTGGATCCTGGCGTTTCGCTGGACAACTTCGGGGCGATTTTCTCAAGTCCGCGAATGTTTCAGGTCTTGGTTAATACTGCGATCTATGGCGGTGGCGCGCTTGTCTTATCTCTGAGCTTGGGTGCGACGATTGCGTTTCTGGTTGAGCGGACCGACATTCCGTTTCGCTCGGTAATCTACACCGCGATGCTGGTATCGCTTGCGGTTCCCACCATGTTGAAAGCTTTTGGTTGGGTACTCCTGCTGTCGCCCGGCCTTGGCTGGATCAATCATCTTCTGCGCAGTGGGCTCGGTCTCCAAGCTCCCAGCGGTCCACTGAACATCTACACGATGCCGGCGATGATCTTTGTCACCGGTATCGGGCTCAGCAACAATGCCTTTTTGATGCTCAGCCCGGTGTTCAGACAGATGAATCCGGAGTTCGAGGAGGCGGCGCAGACGGCCGGCAGCCGGCGCCTTACGGTTTTGCGCAAGATCACTCTGCCGCTGCTCCTGCCGGGTATTTTGTCGGCGTTAATCTATTTCGGAATGGTTCTGGTACAGGTTATGGAGACCGCCCTTGCCATCGGAGTGCCTGGCGGCATACGAGTGCTGAGCGTGCACATCTATCTGCTCACCAAAGCGGAAGACGGTTTACCGATGTACGGCTTGGCCGCGGCCTTCGGTGTGGTTTTGCTGCTGCTCGCCCTGTTGCTGATGCTTCTTTACTTTTGGCTAACGCGCCAACAGGACAGGTTTAGCGTGGTTACGGGCAAATCTTTTCGTCCGCGCCAGCTCAAGTTAGGTCCCTGGAAATATATTGCCTTGGGATTCGTTATGCTGGTGATTGTTTCTTATGCTTTGCCGATTTTCATCTTGATGTGGGCGAGCCTTGTCAAAGTTTATCAGCCGCCCTCTCTCGAAGCGCTGAGCCAGATCAGTTTGCAGAGCTATTTTCGAACACTTACGAATCCTCAAGTGCGGCAGAGCGCGGTCAATACGCTGATCCTTGTTGTTATCGCCCCAACAGTGTCGGTGCTTATCGCTTTTTGTGCCAGTTGGTTTTCGGTGAAGCGCAAAATGCGCTGGGTGGAGATATTCGCCATGACACCCATGGGGATTCCCAACGTAGTGCTGGCGCTGGCAGTATTTTTAACCTACGTCATGACGCCGATTCACGGCAGTATCTGGGTTTTGATTATGGCGCATATCGTTGCTCATCTGCCGTTTACTACCCGCGTTCTCAGCGCGGCTCTTTTGCAGCAACACAAGGAACTCGAGGAAGCGGCGAGAGTCACCGGCGCGACGACCGTCCGCGCCGTCCGGACGGTGACACTGCCCCTGCTCTTTCCGGCGTTGCTAAACGGGTGGCTCTGGGCGTTTTCCGCGACTTTGCGCGATTTTACTTTCGCGATTTTTCTGATGACTGGGCGTAACATGATTCTACCGTCGGCCATGTGGGTTTTGTGGAATGTTCCTGATATATCCGGTACCGCGGCGCTTGGAACGCTTTATATGTGCGGATTCTTTTTCGTTACCATGGCCGCGCGCTACTTCGACAAACGACAAAGAAAAAAAGCCGGCTGGGAAGATCTCTAATAGATATGCCGGTGCGGCTGAAAATTCGAAAGGAGTTTGACATGAACAGGGTCGATAGACCAAGTAAAACGTTTCTCTCGTTATTATTTCTTGCGCTCATTGGTGCGCTACTTTCCCTTTCAACAAAAGTTGTGCTGGCTCAATCAGTGTTCGGCAAGACCTATGAAGAGGTTCTCGACAAGGCCAAGCGCGAGGCTGAGTTGCGGCTGTGGTGGGAAGTGCCGGGCGAGAGAGGAGTCGGCGAGCAGTTCGAAGCAGCCTTCAAGAAACGGTTCGGTTTCATGCCGCGAGTTCATCTTACGCCCGTGACCAATCCGGATTCTTTGCTCAGATTCTTGACCGAGGCGAGGGTCGGCCGCATCGATGCCGATTTGTTATACGCCGGCGCGGCGGATATCGCGGGCCGGCCCGATCGGCTGGCGCTGTTCGAGGATATCGAGACACCGCTGGTTAAAATATTCAGCCCGAAATTCAAAGGTCTCGAAGGAGTTCTTCGCAATGTGGCCGCATGGAAGCGGCCGTTTTCGGTTGACGTGACGACGTTGGTATCGGGCATCATTTACAACACGAAAAAAACCAATGCCAACGACCTGCCGAAGACCTATGAGGAATTTGCCGAAGGCAAAGGTTTTGCCGATCCGAAATGGAAGGGAAATTTTGCCATTAATACGATTGGTCCCGCCAGCCCGCTCACGGATATGGGCGTCGGCGGTCACTGGGACATAGAAAAGCAAAAGAAGGTACTGCAAATGCTGCTTGCCAACAAGCCGCTGATCAAGAGAAGCAGCGGTGATGTGCGGATGGCCGTGGCGTTAGGCGAAGTCGCCGCGGCCACTGGAAACATTGGTGGCACCGAAGGTCTGCGCAAGGAGGGCTATCCGATACAAAACAAGCTCCTCGAAGACGTGATGGCGATCGGCTCGATCGGCCTCACCATTCCCAAAGGCGCCAAGAGCCCCAATCTGGCGCTACTCTATCTGGCTTTCATTCTCGAGGATGGCTTGCCGATCGTCGAACGCGTCAACGGTGAGGGCACCTTTGTCGATCCAAGATCCGAGCTTGCCAAATCGCTAAAGGCCCTGCCCAAAGCCAAAGTACTGGAATGGAGTCCCGAAGAGGTGCTCGCCGGCCAACGCGATAAGATCAGAAAGGCACTGCAACCGTTGATGCCGTAACACACCTGAACTCTGGTTGCAGGCTGCTCAAAAAGATCCAGAGGCGAGGCGCGCGAAAAATCGACGAGCGGAGACGTACTTAACAGTACGTTGCAGCGAGGCGATTGGAGAGCAACGAAGCATATGGGTCTTTTTCAGCAGGCTGCTAAGGGAAGTCGTCGTCGATGTTAACGGTAGAGGGACTGACACGAACTTTCGTCACGGGCGATGGCCAGGTGCAGGCCGTGCATGATGTCAGCTTCGATGTCAAAACCGGAGAATTCTTTTCGCTACTGGGACCCTCCGGCTGCGGTAAGACAACCACTCTCAGGTGTATCGCCGGACTCGAGACGCCGGATTCCGGAGAAATCTGGATCGACGACAAGCCGGTGTTTTCGAGTAAGAAGGGCATCATGGTGCCGGTTCACGAACGCGAAATCGGCATGGTGTTTCAGTCTTATGCCGTGTGGCCGCATATGACCGTTGCGCAGAATGTCGGCTATCCGCTGGTTCACGGCCGGCGCAAGCTGCCGAGGAACGAGACGAAAAAGAGAGTCAAGGAGATTCTGCATCTGGTTCAACTCGATGATTTGGCAGCTCGGCCTTCCTCGTTGCTGAGCGGCGGACAGCAGCAGCGTGTCGCGGTTGCGCGCGCCCTAGTGGCCGAACCGCGACTGCTCCTGATGGATGAGCCGTTAAGTAATCTGGACGCCAAGCTTCGGGTGGAGATGCGTCACGAGCTCCGCAATCTATTCGAGAGATTGAAGCTGACGGCCTTGTACGTGACTCATGATCAGGAGGAAGCCTTGGTGTTGTCGCACCGCATGGCGGTGATGCATGGTGGCCGGGTTGTACAACTCGGTCCGCCCATGGACATCTACAAGGAGCCGGCCAATCTATTCGTCGCCGGCTTTGTCGGCACCACCAACCTGCTCGAGGGCCGGGTCATAGATAACGAGACTGCCGGCGAGCGGGGAATCGTCGAAACCGCGGTGGGAAAGCTGCGCTGCGCATTGCCGAACGGGGTCCTTCAAGGGCAACGGGTGTCGCTCATGTTTCGCCCCGAGGCGGTATCGATCCATACAGCAGCCTGCGGGTCGCCCGTCAATGTGTTGGCGGGTCAAGTGCGGGCAGTTGTGTTTACCGGTAATCGTATCGAGTATGACATCGATGTCGGTCAATATCATGTGCGCGCCGACACCAACCCATACGTTGCGCCGTTGGAAAGGGGACAAAGCGTTTGGCTGGAGATGCCGGCCGATAGAATCAGAGTGTTGGCGGCGTAACGGTTTTGCCGGAGCAGCGCCGCGAGAAAGGTGGAGGAAATATGAATTTTGTCGATCTGACAATGCCGTTAAACCATCGCTGGATGCCGGATGAGGGTCTGCCGACGGCGATCAAGTTTTTTCTAGGACCTAAGAACCATCAGGAAAAAGGCATGGTCGTGGGGAGCGATTCGGGGACAAGCCTGGCGTTGCCTGCGCTGTTCGCCGATTTTCGCAACACTACTCGGCTCGATCAGGTGGCGATCGAGAAGTTGTTTTTGCGACCCGCTGCCATTGCCAATATCAAAAAGGGGACCGGAGAGGAGATAAACAAGTCGGATGTGCAGCAGGCGTTTGATGCCGCTCGTCCGGCGAAGGGGGCCGCGCTTCTGATTGTCACCGGTTGGGGTGACAAACCGCACGATCAGGCGGAGGGAAACGAGTACGTCCTTGGTAGCCCGCATTTCTCTCTGGAGGCCGCGCAATACCTAGCACAAGCAATGCATGACAACGACAATGACTTGCTTTTGGTCGATACGGCAGTGCTTGGACTGCCGCAAAGCCATATCATTCCGGAATGGTTCTCGATGCTGCCGTCGCCGGGCGCAGAATCGCCGGAGGCGCGCATGTATTTGCATCTTTATGACAGCGACAAAGCCAAAAAGGATTTCGCCGTGGACATGGAATTTGCCCGAATGGGCATCATGACCGTGCGCAAGCTCATCGGGTGCGGCCAAATCAAAAGCCGGCGGATCAAGATGATTGTGTCGCCATTGAACGTTGTCCGGGGCGTAGGCTCGACTTGCAGAGTCGTAGCCGTGGAGGAGTGACCATGAAAATGATCGATTTAACGATGCCGATTTGGGAAGGCGCGGGATACGGAGAAATTTTGCCGTTTACCAATTCCTCCGTGCGGTTGTGGGAGTACATGTATTACGACAAGCACGGCCTCAGGATGACGCGAATGAAACTCGATGGCGAAACCGGCAGTCCCTTCATGGTCCCGCATCAGCGTATGCCGTTTGATCCGACGCCTTTGCAGCCGGACCCGAAGTTTTCATGGACGCTGGACCAGATTCCGCTCGATCGACTGATCCTTAGAGACACGGTGATCCTCGACATTAGGGCTCCTGAACAGCACGAGATTACGGTCGAGGAGATGGACAAAGCGATCAAAGGCGCTGATTTCCGCAAAGGCGACGAGGTGCTGATTCGCACAGGTTGGGGAACGCGCGAGCGGGCCTACGAGCTTGGCATCGACTACTACAAAAGAACTCCAAGCATCCATTTCGACGCGGCATCCTTATTGGCGAAGAAAATGGACGAGATGGACAGCGGATTTTTTATGACGGATTGCGGTCTGGTAAATCCGCCGAGGGTGCAAGGCAATAATTGGTTTCGCGGCGAAACTCCTATGGTTCCGCACCCGAAGCCATGGCCTTCGGCAGAAGCTCGGGAACGGGTACTGGATCTGGGCGCTCACCGGCATGGCAGCCCGCATCCGAGCAGTTATGGCGCGTTGATTAGAAAATCGATCGCCGGCTGCAAATGCCTGGTCGACTGCGACAAGATCTCAAAACCGCGGGTGAAGATGATCATTCTTCCTCTGTTGATCAAGCAAGGAGGCGCATCGCCGTGCCGTTTCATCGCCGTCGAGGAGTGACGTTATTTAGCCTCGGCTCGATTAATCTAAGCATCGAGTGAACCGTCAGCTGGAAATGAGTTCGCCACTGGCTCACGCATAAAGGCGAGATTCAGGGATCTTAAAGGCGCGCTGCACAAGATGGTTCACGCTTCCAGCCGCCTTGAATAAATTTACCCTTTCCACGTTTCGGGAATTCTCGAAACGTGGAAGTTCCTGCCTCGGCTATTCGGTTTGTAGATCATCCCGCTAGTGGTGATTCCTCGACGGGGCTCGGAACGAAGGCCGGCAGTGAAGCCTGCCGTGAGGCTTCTGGGACGGTCGACCATTGAATGGTTGAACATTGAACGGCCGTGATGTGCAACGTTTTGAACGGAATATGCAACTACTGGAACGATTGGAACGGCTCGATCCGGGGAAGAGCGCAGCGGTTGAACGATTGCAACATCTATCACATGTGGAACACCTGGAACCTTGAAACCTTTGGAACGGCTTCTATCTCATCCTTGATCACGAACCAGAAAGGCGCATGCGCCGTGTTTTTTCTTGCAAGATCATTGAGTTTGTATCATACCTACGCCGAGAGCGTTTGTCGTGACGATAATGATCTTAACAAAATACCCAACTAGCCTGAGCATAGTATCTACCATTCTCTTTTTTGAGCTCATCCTGGGCTCCGGCGCGGCAGCGCAGACGCAGCCTGGATTGGAAGCAAAGACGATTACTCTAGGAATGATAGCGGAAACAAATCAGAAGCAGGTCGAAGCGCATTTTCAAGATTTTGTGCGCTATGTCGGAAGCAAAATATCCGGCTCATCGGAGATCCCAGGTAAGGTCGTGATCGCTCCAACGCATGCCCGGCTCGCAAGCCTGCTTACGGAGAGAAGGGCGGATTTTTACATGGAGAGTCCCTATCGGACCTATTTGATCAATGACGTCTATGGGGCCGGGAAGTTACTTCTGAGGCGTTGGAAAGGCGGCATGGCCGACTATCACGCCTTGATTTTCACCAGAACCGACGGTGAGACGAAGCGTCTCGAAGATCTCAAGGGAAAGATCATCGCTTTTGAAGATCCCCAATCGACGTCGGGCTATTTCCTACCCAAGTTATTTCTTACGAGGAAGGGATTTACGCTATCGCGGATCAGTCAAATCGATGCCAAGGTTCATCCGGGGGAAATCGGTTACGTTTTCGCTACTTCTCAGCGAAAACTGCTTGACCTGGTTCTCACGAAAAAGGTCGCTGCCGGAGCGTTCAGCAACGATGATTATTCCGCACTGGAAGAAAGTAAAAAATCACCGATAACGATCCTGGGGGAAACGGCTAGCTTGCCGCGCCATCTTGTTTCTGTTCGGAAAAATCTGGCATCGTCGATGGTCAAAGGTTTGGAAAAGGTTCTGCTGTCGATGCATCAAGATCCCGAAGGAAAATCGATCCTGCAAAAAGCCGACGGTACGACAAAGTTCGATGCTCTGCCGGGTGGCGAGTCGGCGATCAGCCGACGCCTACTGGAAACCTACTACTCGCCGGAAAAGAAATAGTCGCCCAGTCATCCGGACAATGGGCTCACCGTTTCGGATAGGCTCTCGATTCCCGTGCTCCGCTCTTCCTACCTCGCGGGCTTTATCGCCACGTATAAGTCGGCGACGGTTCACGCTGTGACTTTATCCGAGGCCAGGCGATCGCAAAGCATCGACAGTTCTTACAACCCAGTAAAACGGTGGCCAGCAGCTGACTTTGTACCTCACCTGACTCCGTAGGTCCAAGATCTCATCTTCCGGAATTCTCGAACGTGGAAGTTCCCCTTCGACGGTGAACATCGAACCGGTGAACGTAGTTCAATTCAGTGCTTACTCGAGGAACTGTCGAACGGAGCGAAGCGGTGGAACGATTGGAACCATTGGAACATTTGGACTGCAATCCTATGAAGAGCAGCTCGCCCCATGATGAACGTCGAAACGATCGAACAATTGGAACGTTTGGAACGGCTCGATCCGCTAGAGCGGCCGGTTACTCGTTGGGCATTAAGAACTGCAGCTGATGGCCATCGGGATCGTGGAAGTAGATGCAATGCGGATCGCCCTTGCGTCCATGGACTTCGATGCCGGCTTCCTCCAGTATCGCTTTGACCCGTTCATATTCGCCCGAGTCGAGCCGGAGCGCCATATGATTGACCTCGCTGCCGGCGTGCACTTCTTCGCCGTCATCGACTTCAAAGAGTGCGATGCCCTGTTTGCCGCATTTGAGGAAGCACTGCCAATCTCGCTCGTGCTCGACTTCCAGGCCGAGGAAATCGACGTAAAATTTTCTGGCGCGTGCGAGATCTTTGACGTGAAAGACCACATGATCGATACCGCTTACTTTGAGGGGTGCGTTCATGATCATCCTCCGTAAAAGGATTCAGCCCGCTTACTATTTCAGAAAAATCTTCTGGTACTCCTGGGTTTTTTCCTTAAAGCCTTGAGCATCGAAGTCATCCATTTCCACGGCTTGAATCTTGTCCGCGTCGGCCAGGGACGGATAGATGCCTTTGCGATTTACAAATTCGCCTTGTTTGGCGAGCATGCGCATACTCTCGTCGCCGAGAAAAAAATCGATGAATGCCTTGCCTTTGTTAGGTCGTAACGCCTTGCTGCTGAGCGCGATGTATTGCCCCAGGCTGAGCATCTTGCCGAGCCTGACGTAGTCGACCGGCGCGCCCTTCTCCGAAAACGTCACCACATATCTTACCAAGCTGATGCCCAGGGGAGTCTCGGCCGTGGATACCCGTTCAGCCGCGGGCGCCAGAGACTCCACCAGAAGCGGCTTGGTGGCGCCGAGATCGCGCGTAAACTTTTCCGCCTTCTCTTTACCCATTATCTTATACAGGCTGGCGATCCACTGCAGGGTCGTTGTGTGTTGCGTCGGGTCGGGCATGACGAATTTGCCCTTGTATTTAGGATTGAGCAGATCTTCGAGGGACTTGGGCGCATCGGCGGGTTTAATCGCGCCGCTATTGTAGACGATGCCGATCGGAGTGTTGCGGTAGATGGGGCCCAGTTGCGGATCGGTGATTTCTTTGGGGAAGGCCGCGGTTGCCGCAGAACTGTAGGGGATAAACAAACCTTCTTTTTTGAGCACGTGCATCGCGCCGCTGTTGTTCAACATCACGTCAAAGAGCGCCTTGCCGGCGCGCGTTTCACTCAGCGCCCGATCCATCACCTTGGTCGCGGAAGCGCGCCAGTATTCCACCGCGATGCCGGTCTTCTTTTGAAAAGCTTCGGCAATGGGCTCGACGGTAAATGACTCCAACGAGCCGTAGACGATCAGCTTGCCGCCTTCCTTCTTGGCCTGCTCGATGAGCATGGCGTCTTGTGCTGCGGCGCTAAACGAAATCGACAGGCTAATGAACAAGGCAAAAATCGATGGACGAATCATCACAAGGTCTCCCCATGAGAAGTTCACCACGAATCCGAAGCCCGAGCCATGTTCGTAAGCGTTCATGCTCTGGGGTTTGGATTGTTTCATCGACCTACATATGGATCAGATTGAGCGCATTATCTTCGAGGATCAGTTTCCTTTGTTTCGGTGAAATATCGGGTCGCTCGCGAATACCGCTTACCGTTTTGGGGAACGTCGAGTCGAAGTGAGGATAGTCCGTCGCCATCAAAACGTGGGTCTCGCCGACCTCCGCCAACGCCAAGGGCAGGCATTTCTCATCGGCTTCACAGGTGACGTAACAGTTTCGCCTGACGTATTCCGACGGCAACATGCTCAGCTGCGGGCACATGCCGGCATCCTTAATGACTTCGTAATCGTCATCCATGCGGTGCATCCAGAACACCAGGAATTCGGCCGTCACTTCGAAGAAAGTGACTTTCAATTTCGGATACTTTTCGAAAATCCCGCCGAGCACCATCGCAACCAGCGGCGCGACGCAGTTGAGCGGCCGGCCAAGAATATGCATCGGAAAGAAATGACTTTGACGATTGATCAGTGTGCCGATATCGCCGAGCGTACTCGGATGGCAGAAAAGCGGGATATCGAGTTCTTGCGCCGCTTCATAGAACGGGAAGAAAACCGGATCATCCATCTGCCGGTCTTTGGTGTAACTGACAAGGTGGGCGGCTTTGCAGCCCAAAACCTTGACGCAACGGCGTAACTCGTTGGCCATTTCTTCCGGACACCCGGCGGGCATCATGGCGACGGGCGAGAGCCGATCGCGATAGCCGGCCACGAGCTTATGTGCCCAATCGTTGTAGGCTCGCGCTACGGCGGCGCCGAGCGCGCCGGCATTCTGCGACGGAATGTCGATACCGGTAGGGAAGATCAATTGAAAGTCGATGTTCTCGCGGGCATTGTCCTTCAGGCGGTATTCCATGTCGTAGCCGCCCTGCTGCCAGCGCATGACCTCATTGCCGCGCTGGTTTGCTTCCGGATTATAAAAAACTTGGTGGGTCACCGGTTTTTTGAAATTCGCGTTGGCCACGGGATCGTCCATGGGAGAGAGGTCGTGCTCGAACTTGGAATAAAAATATTTGCCCTCGCCGATGCGTCTCGGCGAGTGGTGCGCAAACGGTTCCGGCAATCGATAAATCTCGTCGAGCAGCCAGCCGTCGCGAAGATGCGAATCTAAATCGATAATGGCCATGAGTGCTCCTCTTTGGCACAATCAGTATGCGACCGGCAAGCAGGTGGCCGGCGAGAATGCGCTATGCTCCGAAGCTAGTACAGCGCCGCTCGCCCGTCAATAATGCGCCCAGTGAGAAGGTGGGAGCGAACGGCGCCGAAGAACCCGGACGCAAGGAGCGAGTCCCTCTCCCAAAGAAAAGAGCAGCTCGAATTACTCCCATTCCGGCAGACGAAACCCTGTTCGGTATGCTGCTCTGTGGGTGCTTGGATACGGTTATGTGCGCTCATAAACCTGCGGTGACTCGTGGACCGGAAACCCGGTGCGACAACTGTGCAGAAACTGTCCGCAGGTGAAAAGGGACTATTATCGTCGGCACGGCATTTTTCCCGATCATGCATACTCTGGTATTAAGGGAAACTCTTCTCGAAAGGAAAATAGCATCCCAGCGGATCACCTGATTCTCCAGGAGCTCAAAACGACTTTTATGAAAAAGTCGACGTCCTGAGATATCATCCAGTGTCCCTTGGTTGGAAGACTATCTCGAAGAGGTTGAGGAGATCATGGGGAAAAGATCCGTGGATCCACGGCATCGCTGAAAACTCAACCGCACTAAAAAATTCCTCGATTTCTCTCAGGCAAAAGGGCTGCTTTCAAAAAAAATCTCGCCTCGGCGAGCTGTTTGTCGATCTCGAAGGTAAATAGGTTAGGTCATCCACGCGGAGAGGCAAAAAATTTGGAGGTAAGGAAAACATATGTCAATCGTAACCATGAGGCAGCAAAAGATGGGTTTTGTTCTTGGGATTGTTGTTTTCGTTCTGATGAACGCACAGCTCTCTGCGGCCGCTGAAGCCGGGCGCGCCGAACCCGCCAAGATGGAAAATAAAGTCGTGTGGTGGACTACGGTTCCGGTCGATCAGAGCAAAGTTTTGGCTGATCAATTCCAAAAGCAGTTTCCTTCGATCGAGGTGGATCTTTTTCGCACGGGGGCAACCTCTCTGCAAAATAAGATCGTCACGGAAGCGCGGGTCGGAAGACATTCATGGGATCTAGCGAACTTCAACGGCGAGTTTGTTCTGGAGCTTGTGAAACAGAAGCTGATCGCCTCCTATGTCTCTCCACAACAGGCAATGTTGGATGATGATTTCAAAGACAAGGACGGCATCTGGAGCGGTCTTCACGCCCAACCCATTGTCTTGGGTTACAACACGAAGCTCGTCAAGAGCGAGGAAGTTCCGACGAGCTACGAAGCTTTGCTCGATCCTAAATGGAAGGGGAGGAGAATTTCCATAGACAACGAGGGCTTTGGACTTTTGAAGGGTCTTGAAAATGCTTGGGGCCGGCAGCGGGCGATCGAGTATTTGAAGAAGCTTGCCACGCAAGCACCGGTTCCCATGCGCGGCAACACGCACCGGGTTCAGCTCGTCGCCGCCGGAGAGTATCCGATCCTGATAGCGTATGCGCATTCCATCGAGAGTGCCAAGCATGCCGGCGCGCCCATCGACTGGGTGACACTGGAGCCTGTGCCGGTGCAACTGAGCGTGATCATGATGGCCGCCCATGCTCCCCACCCGAATAGCGCCAAGCGATTTATCGACTTCCTGCTTTCGCGGGAGGCTCAGATCACGATGCAGAAAATGAAACGGATTCCGCTGCGCAAAGATGTTGAACCGGATCCGGCGCGGCTCTTGAGAGGTTACAAGCGCGAGGCGCTTCGGCCGGAAGGATATACCGATATTCGTGGCTTGGTTAAGCTGTATGGAGAAATTTTCAACGTCAACTGAGACATTTTCTTCACCGCCTCGCACCAGTTCCTCTCATTGACAGTTAAGATGTGACTTCGTCAGGCTGGCGGTCTGGAACAAGCTGCTCGTATGTCTTTTTGTTGGAAACTCGCGCGCACAGTTGACTGGAAAACGGCAGATTCATACGCGGTCAGAGGGTTTCGGGAATTCCGAAACGTGGAAGTTGCCACTCCGGTTATTAGGTTGTAGATCATTCTGCTGAGCGGTGATTCCTCGACAGCCTCGGAACTCAAGCGCCGCGCTGTCCGCTCCTAACGGTCTCTCGTTGAACTGTTGAAGTGGCCTTGCATCTGGAACCATGATTCGGCAGTATTGACAAGTTCTTTTATCGCCTATATAAAGTCTTTATGAAGACTTTAACGATTACCGATGCTAAGAAGAATCTCGGACGATGGCTCGCCGCTGCGGCGCGGGGCGAAGATATCGGCATCGTTTGCGGTTCTGATATCGTCGCACTCAGGAAGGTCGAGGTCGAGTCCACCGATTACGCTCAGCGGGAGTATGGCGCTCTGCCCGAGCAGGTCGCCGCCCTGGAGAAAGCCACCGACCAGCGGTATCGACGCTTGAAACGGGGTAGAAAGCTTATTTCGGTAACCACTGGAGAGCTTAGGAAGATGCTTGAGTAAGCTTCTTGCCATCGACCCCACCGTTATCCGCCGCCTGCGCGAATTGCCAAAGAACGAAAGGGTAGAGTGCCTGCTTGCTCTATGTGATTTAGTGGACGGCTTTGGCCAGCCCCATGTGCACAGCGGCTTGGGGATCCGCAAATTAGGCGGCAAGCTCTTCGAATGCCGCGGCAACCGCGATCTGCGATTTATCTTTCAAGACCGAGGCGCGGAGCTTTTTGTTTCCTTTCTCGGCAACCACAACGAGATCAGAGCCCTCCTTCGCCGAAGCAGCTATCGTTAAATGTTTCGAGAATTGCCCAGCATGTGGAGGCTACGCCCGAATCCATTCTTGAACGTTTGAAGCAACTGGAACAGCGCTAGCGGTGGAACTACTGGGACGACTGGAACGGCTCGATCCGCTGGCGGTGGTTCACGCTACAGCTGAATTGAATGACTATCATTTCGACCTTTCGGGAATTCTCGAAACATGGAAGTTCCTCTCTTTCGTTGAACGATTGAACTGTTGAACGTTGAACGACTGAAAACGATTGGAACGGAGCGAAGCGGTGGAACGTCTGGAACGATTGGAAACGGCTCGATCCAGTGAAGAGCGAAGCGGTGAACGATTTGAACCATTGGAACCTCTCTTGCCTATAGCGGAGCATCGACCGGGAGCTGTCTGATATCATCAACAATCCTCAAGCCGCATAGCGCAGACTTGGCTCCTGATCTGTGAAGCGGGAATTGAAAGTCGCGGGTATTCCAGCGTGCTCTTTGCGAGCATAGGGACTTTTGCTATATTGCAGCAGACTGCTGCATCATGCTGCATGAAGGGAATCCATGAAAGTCGTAACATTGAGAAAGCTTCCAGCAAAACTGGCGAAAGCTATTCGTCAGGAAGCCAATCGTAAAGGGACAAGCATCAATAAGGCGGTCATTAGTCTTCTGGAGAATCGTGCCACAGTACGGAGTAAAAATCGATTAACTGTTCATGAGGACCTCGATAGCTTGGCGGGATCGTGGTCCAAAAAGGAAGCCGCAGATTTTGACAAAGCCTTGGCGGCGCAACGGACGATTGATCCTGAGCTCTGGAAGTAATGCGCCTTTTGCTCGATACTTCTGCCTATTCAGCATTTATGCGGGGTCATGCTGCTATCAAGACTAGCCTGCAACGGGCCGACGAAATCGTCGTAAACGCGATTGTTCTCGGGGAGCTTGCGGCCGGGTTTATCAAGGGCCGGCGACGAGCCAGAAACCAAGAAGAGCTTAGCCGATTTCTTAGCTCACCGCGAGTCAATGTTGTCGACGTGACGGAGGAAACCGCCGAGAGATACGGGGTTATTCTGAATTCTCTCTGGAAAGCGGGAACTCCGATCCCCACTAACGATATTTGGATCGCCGCCAGTGCCATGGAACATGGTCTTCAGATACTCACCACAGATGCGCACTATCAGAAGGTCGGTCAAGTCATAGTCGAGCACTTCCCGTCCTAGAAGATTATCACTGAGAAAGAGCTGACAGTCGACTCCTTGGCATCTGATTTCGACGTTTCGGGAATTCTCGAAACGTGCAAGTTCCCAATCTGACTTATCTGTCGTTGAACGGTTGAACGTTTGAACCTTAAACGGCAGCGATCTTCGAGGACGGAACGCGTCGATGGACCAATTCGAACTGCCCAGGTTTAAGTTTGGACCGGCGAAAAATTTGCGAAGCTCTTGCGGGAGAGGGCTCGTGCCCGCCGTTCTCGTTGACACGGGGCCACTGGTGGCCTTGCTGGACCGAAGTGATCCCTATCACCTCAGCTGTCAAGAGACTTTCAGTTCGCTGGACGATTCGCTGGTTACCGTATGGCCGGTCGTGACGGAGGCCATATCTATGTTAAGAGCCTACTGGCGAGCCCAGGATGCGCTCTGGGAAATGATTCAGTCCGGGGCCGTTCAGATACTTTCGCTAGACATCGATGATATCCCGCGCATCAGAGAGCTGATGCGCAAGTACCGAGATCTGCCGATGGACCTTGCGGATGCGGGGTTGGTGCGCGTCGCCGAGCGCGAACGGCTGCGCCGCATCTTCACCTTGGATCGTCGCGACTTTCAAGTTTATCGCCCGTCTCGAATCGGTCGCTTCACCATCCTTCCCCCTCGGTCATAACTTTACTCCAGTCGTTTTCACGTTCGCGAATTCTCGAAACTGAATTGCCCCGTCGGTAGCTAAACAGTTGAACCGTTGAACTTTGAACCCTCTAACAGCCTGCGAGCTCATCGTTTTGGACGGAGCGTAGCGATGGAACTACTGGAACGATCGGAACGGCTCGATCCGGAGGAGAGCGCAGTGGTGGAACGGTTCGCCATTTGGAACCGCTGGAACCTGTGAAACCTTTGGAACGGCTTCTATCTTATCATTGGTCGAGAGTCGGCCATTAGCGACGCCTCGTGGAAACTTGGAAGCGTCCATTCCTCGCCGCACGCTGCGCTCACCGCTCAAATCAGCTCAGGGTCCTCGGGTCGGCTAAAAAAACGAGAGCCCAAAGTCGGCCGACATCGGCTGGATGCAATGCGCGTCGTCATTCGTGAGGGCTCAAATTCTATTCAGCGCTCAAAGTTCGCTTGCCACTTTGTTCCCCGAAGGAGGTCGATCCGAAAATTCTCGAAGGGATAGTTACACGGAAACGAGTCAATAAGTCACGTCCTGACGGCCCGATGACCGTGCGGACATAGATTGCCCGCGGCGGTTTAGATGTCAGATTGAGCCTCAGATAGAGGCAGCGTATAATCCGACAATGCTAACATCAGGAAAGCGGATAACTCTTGGCTGAAAAGGAATACCTCATTCGTCTTGGTGAACATGCACGAAAGCGCCATCATCACAAAACTGATAAAGGGACTCTACTCACGTTCACGTTGCAGCTGGAAGTGGAAGTCGAAGAAGGGGTTTGGAAGCCGGTGATTGGTACGATTGCGCCCACGACTTCGCTCATCGTGATCGGTACAACTTAAAGGGTGATCAGGACAAGCAAGAGATCGCGTTGAGTTACGCTGAGTCTCTGGATCTCGCGGACAAAGACATAAACGACAATTGGGATATTTACCAACAGCGCTTTCTAAGAGGAGATTATCCATGAATGTTTTCGAGCAGAAAAATGCCGAGCTTGTCACTGAATTTGACCGGTATGTTCGGGAGCACCCGGATTTCGCCGAACGGATTCCAGAGAATGCATTGGTGGCTATGTTGGTTGAAGGGGATCAAGAATTTAATCGGTGGAGTCAAGAAGGCGCACAACGCCAAGCTGAAAAAGAACAGCGGATTGTGTACGTGAAGATCAAGCGCATTCAACCCATTCGGTCGCGCATTGAAGAACTTGAGGTCAGCGCGTCAGGTTAGACGAGTCGGTCGACGCTGTAACGCTCGTTTCGCCGAAGCGGAGGCATGGCATTAAAGAGAAGGGCCGGGTGCGGATCGGCGGAGAGACAATCAAATTATGACAAAAGTTGAATTCAAAAAAACGTCCGGGCCACTTTCCGAGTATGCAGAAAAGGCAAGAAAAGATCCGGTCATCGTAATCAAACGGGGCAAGCCGTTCGCGGCTGTGATTCCGCTCCGCAACGCGGATGAGGAAACTATAGCGCTCAGTATGAGCCGCAAATTTGTAGCTATTATCGAGCGCTCCAGAAACCGCGTTAAAAAACAGGGCGCCATCTCGGCCAGCGAACTGCGCCGGCGTCTAGGTCTAGAAAAATAACTTTTCGCTGAAGTTCCCGTCTGCCATTGAACTGTTGAACCGTTGAACTTTGAACGGGTTGCGATCAACCGGGCGCCACAGATGTGGTTTTTACAAACTCGGAAAGCGCCTCGAGAATTCTCCGTATCGGGCGCGGATGTTTCAGTCGATAACGCGCGTATCTCCCTTCGGTCTCATAGCGCACTAACTCGGCAAGCCTCAACGCGCCCAAGATATTGCTCGTGCGCGGTACGCTCCGGCCGATAGCCTTTGCTATCTCACTGGTGCTCAGGTCTTTACCGTTGGTGAGCAAGGCGACTACGGCAAACGCCACCGGATGCCGAGCAGACGACACAGCCGCGATTGCCTATAGGTGATCTCTTCCACGGCAGCGATGGTTATCATGTTTTCGCAATTGCGAAAACGTGAAAGTATGCAGGGTCAAAGTTGTCAGCGAAGAGTGAGGCCATGAAGATGGGAGAGTGCTCTCACTTCGACGTTTCGGGAATTCTCGAAACGTGGAAGTTCCCGCGCAGATAAGTTACAGCCCTGACCGCCGATCACCCCTTGGCCGAACGCTGCGCACACCGTTGAAATAAACTCAGGTTCTGCAGGGTCAGCTAAAAAAAAGAGCCAACATCCGACCGGCATCGGCTAACGTCGCTATCCGTTGATATTCCTTGACGACATGTCATATTTGACATACAGTTAGATTGTTGACCTCGGAAGATAAACCGCTCGTTTGGCTGCAGGGGGAAATTAAAACCCCACCATTCTCGTCGACAGCCAGGTTGGAAGCGGGGTTTTTGCTTCACTGCGCAATCTCTTCAGGCTGATTAAAAATGTTCAAATACGAGGCGCGCGACTCAACCGACGAGCAGAAGCGTACTCCGGTGTACGTTGGAGCGAGGCGATGGAGCGCAACGAAGTAGATGGGCTTTTTCAACAGCCTGGTAAAAACGACCTGAAGGATTATGCGAATGCGTAGGGCAAAGAGAAAACGTTTGGAGGCGAAGGGTTGGAAAATCGGCACCGTCAAAGAATTTCTGCGTCTTTCCGACGAGGAGTCGGCTTATATCGACTTAAAGATTAAGCTGGCGGCAGGTTTGAGACAGCGCCGGCAGCAACAAGGCTTATCACAGCTGGACCTGGCCGCGAAACTTCAGTCGAGCCAATCGCGTGTGGCCAAGATGGAAGCAGGGGATCCATCGGTTTCCCTCGATTTGCTGATTCGATCGCTTATCAGTCTTGGAGCCTCCGAGCGGGAGTTATCTCGCATCATCGTCACACCCCGAGCGGCGTAGCAAGAACAAGGCGGAATTAGGGACTGGCAGCGATGCTTATCATGTTTTCGCAATTGCGAAAACATGGAAGGTGTCCAGGGTCAAAGTTGTAATCCGAGATAAGGCCAATGAAGAGATGCGGCAGTGTGGTCGATCGATCCCTTGCATAACTCTTGAAAACGTCTGGCGGGATCTCTCGGGAATTTGCGCAACAGGGGATTCTCGCCTTGGATGCGGCGCATTTGGCAGCGGCGGAAATTGGTGGCGCCGAAGTCGTATTGACCTGTGATGACATAATGGTGCGACGAGCCAGGCGCCTCGACCTGAGTTTACGGGTTCTTAACCCTGTGGCATACTTGCAGGAGGTGGCAGGCAATGGCTAAAAAACTTTCCGAAAACGAGTTGCGGCGTCAGGCTGTTCAGGCATTGAGCGAGAGCTTGGGCCCTGTCGATGCGTTGCGTTTTCTCGCGTTGGTTTCCCGCGAGCCTTTCGACTATCAGGAATGGCGGCGGGAGTATTTTTCGCAATTCAATGTAGATGAATTGCTCGAAGAAGTCCGCAAGCACCACGCCAGCAAAGTCTCCTGAGCATCGGGCGAGAAGAACAAGTTACGACTTGAGACTCGTATCATTCTCTCGCGAAATCCAGCAAGAGAATTGTAATTGCAAAAGCGGTCGTTCAATTTGAATGGCATAAAAGTTACCGTTGACTAAATAGGAACGGCTTTCCCGACGGGAACTTGCAACGCCATTCTGAAAGCTGCCGGTTTGAAGCGATAGTGAGGAGAAGTACCGTGATTGATCTAAAATATTCGTTGGTAATCGAAGCGACGGATGATCCAACGTTTTTTGGCTTTTACTCGCCGGATCTCGAAGGGTTTACCGGCATCGGTCACTCTATTGAAGACTGCGTTTATCAAGCCAGGTGGGGTATGGAGGAACATCTCGAGCTGCTAAAAAAACAATCGCTACCGGTCCCTAACGAAAACCCGAATCCCAAAATCGTTATTCAAAACCAAGAGCCTTTAGCTCAAGCGAGTTAGAGTTTCCCTCGCAGGTTTGTCTCTCATTTCGAGGTTTCGGGGAATTCTCGAAACATGGAAGTTCGGGCGCATATAACTCGCACCCACCTCCGATTATCCCCTCGGCCGCACTGCGCTCAGCGTTTCGATAGCTCAGTTCGCCAGGCTCAGCTAAAAACAACGAACCCCAATCCGGCCGGCATCGGCTAACGTAATGCGGTTGTCGTTATTCGTTATGGCTCAATTTATGTTGCCCTTCCTTGCCGAGGTTGTTCGCCGAAGGAGATCGCTCCGAAAATCCGGAAGCGGATAGTTGCAGTTGGAAAACTCAATAACTGACGGCTGAGCCCGTGCGGGTGCTGTTGCCTTCGTTCCGTCATCCAAGATTACGCCTCGTTCTTTCGAACAGTTGGAGGGCCGCTGAGCATAGGATATATTGTTAAGCGCAAGGTCGGAGGTATGTTCTCAACGGAGCTTTTATGGCTAAAAGACTTTCGGTAGTGCATAGCGACCCGGAAATCCTGGGAGGGACTCCGGTGTTCGTCGGCACGCGCGTTCCTCTGCGAAACCTGTTTGACTATCTCGAGCGTGGACACGGTATCGATGAGTTTCTTGATGCGTTCCCTACAGTCTCCAAAGAACAGGCGATCGCCGTTCTCGAAAACGCGCACGAAGTTTTGACGGCCGATGCACGTGCTGCTCGATGAACAACTGCCGCGTCACCTCGCCAGAGAAATCGGTGGGCACGATGTCAGCACTGTTCAGCAGCGCGGGTGGGCCGGGCTTCAGAACGGCGAGCTACTTCGTGTTGCTGCGGCCGCGGGTTTTGAGGTTCTAGTCACCGCGGATCGCAATCTAGAGTTTCAACAAAACCTCTCACAATCACGTATCGGAATCATCCTGCTCATTGCACCCAGCAATGCGCTTGAGGATCTCATTCCTCTTGTCCCAAGTCTGCTGGCGGCTATTGCGAAAAGCCGCTCGGGCGAGTTGCTCCGGGTAGAGCTTTAGTCTGCCGCCAAAAAACGAAGACTGCCGCTGAGTTGTGGCGCAGTGCTCATGCGAGCCGAACGGGAGATCAAGCAAAACTGGTCTGTATATCGAGGGCGCTTTTTGCGAGGAGAATGGCCATGACGTCAGCCGAAAAGAAGATGATAGAGAAGAATCTCGATCTTTTATTCGAGTTTGAAAAGTATGTTTTGGAGCATCCGGAGATTACGGAGAAGATTCCGCGCGATGCGATCGTATTCATGAAATTGGCCGGGAATCAAAAATTCAATCAGTGGAGCGCACGATGGGCGAAAAGGCAAGCCAAGAAGGGCCAACCGCTCATTTCCATTACCGTGAAGAAACTGAGCCCGGTTCGTTCGCGAATCAAGGGACTCGCTTTGGAGCATGCCGCTTAGTTCGATCTGTGGTGAACCACCACGCGAAACCCTGCCGGAAGTCGGGGAAAGAGGCCGACCCTGCGCCAGCACAAACCGGATCGACTTTTGGTAAAGCGGGTAAAGCGCAAAATGTCTCGTACCATTATCGGATTCGCCAATATTGACATCTCGACGTTCGGGATTCTCGAAACGTAGAAAACTCCGCTGAGTTAGCATGAGCCCCCAATTCCGAGCACGACCCCCGAACACGATCACGGTTCATCACGCTCACGTCCTTTTCTGGCTTATCCTTTATCCCTTCTCCTTCATCTCCTAAGAATCACACCCAACGAGTACGGCTTTTCCCCGATCCCACAAGGCACGACCACCATCACTTTCCCAAGCATTGAATTGAAGGGTTTGCGGGACAATGGTAGCTTAGCAGCCGGGAGGGAATGAAATGGCGACCGAGAAGCGCACTACTGTGCTGTTAAGTGAAAAGCTCCTTCGAAAGGCACGAAAAACTCTAAAGGCTTCAAGCAATACCGAGGCAGTGACCAAGGCTCTCCAAGAAACCCTCGCGAATCGAGAGATTCAAGCCAGCCTAAAGGACTTGATACGGAAAGGCCGCGGGCGGTTCGTGGACGTCTACGACTAGACAGTGGCCATTCTCCTGGACACTAATGTTTACCTTTACGCCGTACAGTCTGAGGCTGGCGCAGCGTTATTTGAACGCCAGTTTCTGCCTCTGGTTTTCCAAACCTACCTCGCTGGCGTCGTTGTCGAGGAGCTCTACGCGGGAGCACTTAACATTCAAGCCATCCGTCTCGTGGAAAGGTACGTCGGAGCTCTTGAAAGAACCGGCCGTGTGATCGCTCCCGGCTTTTCTGACTGGAAAGAGGCGGGCACGATCATAGCGCGAGTAACGCGGCAAGAGCCCAGTAGGAAGTCGAAAGTCCAACAGATGCTGAACGGTATCCTGCTGGCGCTGTGTGCTCGCCGCATCGGAGCCGACTTGTTTACGTTCAATCGGGCCGATTTCGAACTGATCCGTCGCCACAAACCGTTTTCTCTCAAGGTTCTGTCTCATCGAAGCGCCTCCAGATAGATTCACGATTCGCCTTGACCTAAAGTTATTCGGGAGAGGTGTTGGGTATCGCCAAATTGATCAAATCATCTCACCAAGCTGCCCTGAGGCCTCTCATTTCGACGTTTCGGGGAATTCCCGAAACGTGGAAGTTCGGGCGCATATAACTCACACCCCTGACCTCCGATTACGCCTTCGGCCGCACGCGGCGCTCGGCGTTTAAATAAGCTCAGGTTCTCTAGAGTCAGCTAAGACAAGCCGAACAAATCCGGCCGGCATCGGCTAACGTAACGCCTTGTCGTGATCCGTTATGGCTCAATCTATGTTCAGGCACTCAATCGACCTTGCCGTGGGTTCTTCCCGACGGAGATCGCTCCGAAATCCTAAGTGGGTAGTTGCTGGGAAACAACTCAATAACTCATGCCCGACCGCGATTGTCGATTACTCGAATCAGTGAAGTTTATTTGAGGCGACCGAAGACGGGAAATATCATCGGGAAGTTATTTACGATCTAGCCAATAGCGGGGTTCTCTGTGTAGGTGTGCAACAGCGATTATTACAATGTTTTCACCATCCACTCCGTAAACTACTCCGTACGGGAAACGGGTCACAAGGCAGCGGCGAATTCCTGGTTCGATTTCTGGACAGGACAGAGGAAAAGTCGCGGCCCGCCGAACAGCTCTGTCCAGCTCATCGAGAAACTCTATACCCAACCCAGACACCTGTTCGTTGTACCAGGCAACAGCATCATCGAGTTCCTTCTGCGCCAGCGATAAAAAACTGACCTTCACGGTCGCCGATGTTTGGCCATGACCGTATCATATGACACCATGGGAACGCGGCCGGCTTTATATGCGTTCCAACGTTTCCGGGCTTCCTCTGCCCAAATGCGGTCGATTTCCGGGTCCGGCTTGACGAGCTCTTCCAGAATTGCGTCGACGAGCTGTAACTTTTCTTTATCAGGAAGATTCCGAATCTCCGCTGCCAGTTTGTCTATAGGCTTAGCCATCTTGATGCCTCCATACCGTCAGTTGCCACTGCGCTATTAACATATCACTTATCCGGTTATTTTCTCGCACTTGGTTTGGAACTGAACCCGGCTTGCAAATCCGCGGCAGTTTCGTCCAGATTGAGAAGTTTGCATTCCCCTTAACTGGTAAACGAGATCAACGACGCGCCACGGATGTGGTTTTTACAAATTCGGAAAGCGCCTCGAGAATTCTCCGTATCTGGCGCGGATGCTTCAGTCGATACCGCGCGTATCTCCCTTCGGTCTCATAGCGCACTAACTCGGCAAGCCTCAACGCGCCCAAGATATTGCTCGTGCGCGGTACGCTCCGGCCGATAGCCTTTGCTATCTCACTGGTGCTCAGGTCTTTACCGTTGGTGAGCAAAGCGACCACGGCAAACGCCACCGGGTTACCGAGCAGACGACACAGCCGCGATTGCCTATAGGTGATCTCTTCCACGGCAGCGATGCTTATCATGTTTTCGCAATTGCGAAAACATGAAAGTAGGATCGAAAGTGTAAGGGGAGAGCGAGGCCGACTAACGGAGATGCGGCTGGCGGTGGAAGTAGCTACAGTCTGTTAAAACGGGCGAGCAATAAGGCACCGAAGCGGTTGAACCATTCAACGGTTTAATCCGACCGACTGAACGGAGCTAAGGGTTGAACGGCTGAGATGACTGGAACGGGCGTGAGCAGCATTTAATTGGGCCTGTGCCTGCCTTTCCTGAGAAGCAATTTCATTGTACGATCAACAGTCGCGCCGGAAGGGGTTCGGATGTGGTATTTGAAAAGATAGTGTTCAGAGTACATGCCATTCAACGTATGTACCAGAGAAGCATCACCGCGGAGGAAGTGCATACGGTGATTCAAACGGGCGAGACAATTGAAGACTATCCGAATGATTTCCCTTATCCCAGTCGTTTAATACTCGGATGGTGCGATTTACGACCGATACATGTCGTCGTCGCGGACAATGCACACGATAAGGAAAACATCGTGGTAACAGTTTATGAGCCGGATCGTGATGAATGGGAGCCGGACCTCAAAAGGAGAAAAGAGACATGAACTGTGTTGTTTGTAAAAAGGGAACGACCAAACCCGGAAAGACCACGATAACTCTGGAAAAGGACGGTGCCACTTTGGTCTTCAAGAGCGTTCCGGCTCGTGTGTGCAATATTTGCGGGGAGGCTTATGTGGATGAAGATATCACCGAACGACTGCTAAAATCGGCGGAAGAAGCCGCGCGTTCTGGCATTCAGGTCGAAATCCGGCAGTATACTGCCGCATAATCCCTTGCTGGTGCTCAGGTCTTTACCGTTGGTGAGCAAGGCGACCACGGCAAACGCCACCGGGTTACCGAGCAGACGACACAGCCGCGATTGCCTATAGGTGATCTCTTCCACGGCAGCGATGCTTATCATGTTTTCGCAATTGCGAAAACGTGAAAGGTGTCTAAGGTCCAAGACCGGCAGTTTAAACGGCGTTAGGTCCGACGTTTGAACGAAGCGAAGCGGTTGAACGTTTGGAACTATTGGAACCTTGGAACGGCTCGATCCGATAATGCGCGAAGCGATCGAACCACTGGAACGATTGGAACTTGACCGATCCGACAAAGAGGGAAGCGATGAAACTGGTGCAACCGCTTGGAACGGCTCATTCCGCTGAAGATCGTAGTGCCCTGATCTGGCAGCCGGGAAATTTTCGAATCGCCAAATACGTTTGAGGTTGTACGGTTGGCGCGCATAGACGAAGGAAAAACTAAGGACAGCCCGAGACTGAGCGCGATTAAAGGAAGGGGGGCTTTTACGCTACGTCTCTAAGCGCTTGCGGATTTTTTGCCGCTATTATCAGCAACGTGCGCGCAGCTCCTGAGGGGGCGCGACGGCCTTGCTCCCATTCTTGGAGTGTTCGCACCGACACACCAAGAAGCTGTGCAAACCGAGACTGCGATAGACCGGTACTTTCCCGAATGGTTGACACGGAGGGAACGTTGATAACGCGACCATGCTCACCGCGCTTTATCTCCCGGATTCCCTCCAAAATTTCCAGTCCAATGTTTCTTTTTCGTTTAGGCATTCATTTCCTCCTTAATCCGTCGCAGGATATGAGCGGGAATGTTCGCTTCTACATTCTTACCGTAAATCGTTAGCATCCAAATGATGCCTGCGCGCATCTTGCCATAGTAAATGACCCGCACGCCTCCCCGCTTACCTTTACCAGACACTGCCCAGCGGATTTTACGGAGCCCGCCCGTTCCAGGGATGACGACGCCAGCCGCGGGATTGGCGATCAGGGCGCGCTGCAAGGATGCATAATCATCGTCCGAGAGATACTCCCGAACTAGTCGTGAGAACTGTTTGGTTTCAACGAAGGTGTACGTGCTCGTGATTATACGTCAGCGCCGTATATTGTCAACCTCGTATCATTGGTTAAGTGTGAGCTTGTCGAACCATCCTAACGAGCGTAGCGGTTGAAGATCGAAACGTGGAAGTTCCGCGCCGAGGTTGAACTTTTGACGCTGAACGAGCCTTGCCTTTAAACGTTTGGAACCATTGGAACTGACCGAACTGCGCCACTCCGTTGATGGCAGCGATGCCTATCATGTTTTCGCAATTGCGAAAACGTGAAAACCCAGGGGCCGAAGTTGTCAGCGGAGAGTGAGGTTCGGAGGAGATGGGGCAGCGCTCTCATTTCGACGTTTCGGGAATTCTCGAAACGTGGAAGTTCCGTCTGTCGTTGAACCATTTAACTTTGGAAAGCACAGCGTCTGTGTCTTTCCTTTTACCGCTAACCTTTGTTACTATCCGTGTCTACTGAATTCCGCTCATATAACTCACCCGTGACCTCCGATTACTCGTTCGGCTGCACGCTGCGTCACCGCTCAAATCAGCTCAGGTTCCGTAGGGTCAGCTAAAAAAGACGAGCTCAGATCCGGCGGATCGGCTAACGTAATGCACGTTCTCGTCATTTGTTCGGGCTCAATGATCAGGTACTCAAGCTTCCTTACCGCAGTCGTTCCCGGAAAGAGATCGGGCCGAAAATTCCAAACTGGCTATCGCAAAGGAAATAAGTCAATAACTCACGCCTGACCCGATTATTGAACTGCTTGATCCGGAATCACCGAGTTCTTGGCGCAATGAGTTTCAAGCGTCGATCAATGGCGTGTTAGCCCTGATCGTCCTATTCGTGATAGGTCTTGTCCTGACCGCGCCTGGCAAACTACTTGGATGATATGATCGATCAGCTTTGCAGTAACTTGCGAGTCAAAGGAGGTTCTTATGAATAAGAGCACACTTCAGCGGAGAGTGATTTTGGTCTGTGCCTTGTTTTCGCTGTTGATGCTCGTTCTTTCTCGCTCGGCTAACAGCCAGGATAAAGCGCTTATCGAGGCCGCGCGAAAGGAGGGCAAAGTCACTATTTTTGGTTCTCTCCAAGACGAAGTGATGAAGGAAATCCAGGCGAGCTTCGACAAAAAATATCCCGACGTCAAAAGCGTCTACTGGCGTGCATCAACGACCGCGGTGATGGATCGCGCTATCAATGAATTCCGCACCGGCAAAGTTACTTGGGATGTTTTCTTCACCGGCGTCGATGCCATGGAGATAATGAGAAACGAGGGAATGTTTCTCAAGTATCAAACGCCGGCGGCCAAGAACTTCGATTCTGGATCTCATCACGATTTCTATAGCCCTAATTATCGTAGCTCGATTATCGGCTTTGTCTACAATACCCGCTATATCAAACCGTCGGACGCGCCGAAATCCTACTGGGACTATGTCGACCCAAAATGGGACGGCAAGACCACCATGTCCGATCCGACCTCGCATACGTCCATGGCTAAATGGCTCTCCAGTCTGCACTTGGTGTTGGGTGATAAAACCCAAGAGGACGAATACATTCAGCGCCTGGCGTCGAACCGCCCGCTGCTGCACCGCTCGCTGACTCCGGCGGTGGAAAGCATCGCCAACGGCGAGAAGCCGCTCGGCATCGCTTACATTAAATATGTTTGCGATATGGGAAAAGTCGGCGCGCCTTTGGATTACGTGCGTTTGCCCGCGTATCTGGGAGAAAGCAACTACATCGCGATCGGCTCCAGGTCGACAAATGTCAACGCGGCCAAATTATGGATCGACCATTGGTACAGCCGAGAGAGCATGGAAGCGCTCGCTAAGGATTGCGAGTTCGTCAATTTACGCGGTGTTCATCCGCCCTTGAAAGACGCCGATAAAATCAAATTCGTCGAAGAGATCCAGCGCAGCGAAAGCGATTACAAGCAGCTCACTCAGAAGTATGCAAAGTTTTTCAAGAAATGAAGCAGTGATGGGCTCGAATCAATCATGAGATTGCAGGGTGCGAACCGCCTTCTCGAGCGCGCTAAGCGCGCCATGGTATAGCTCTTTGCCGATCTCCGGAGTGCCCGCTGACGGCATACCGATTACGCCTTGCGCCGAATGCTCCTTCATATTGACGTAACGTTTGATCCCGCTCGTTGGGCCGGCCGGTTCGATGCCGAGAACTCCCTGCGGAACAGCTTGCCGATCGACCAACTCGGGCGCGAGGTAAAGCATCAGCGATGTTTCGAGCTCGCCCGAGTGACCCATGCCGCTCGATTTGGTTTTCTTGAGCGACTTGACCAAATCCGGTACCAGGTCCCAATAAGCCAATGTGTTCACGGTCAGGCCTAACTCGACGAAGAGTTCTTGTCCCAGCACTTCGAGGCTGGAGCGATTGCCGCCGTGGCCGTTTAACAGCACGATCCGGCGGAAGCCATGATGATGTAGCGAACCGCAGATGTCATGTAAAAGATCGATGAAGACTCTGGCGCGCAAAGTGATGGAGCCCGGAAAATCCATATGGTGCGCCGAAACACCGGCCCAAAGCGACGGCACCAGCAGGACGTCCGGGATTTTCTGCTCGAGATCCTCGGCCAGACGCGACGCGCAAAAAACATCGACCTGAAAGGGCAGGTGCGGGCCATGTTGCTCCATCGAGCCCACCGGAATCACGGCGACTATTTTTTCTCTGTCGAGCTTTTCAACTTCCGGCCAGTGAAGTTCAGCGAGTTTCATCTTCGATACTCCGTCGCAAATTCGTTTCACAATTGGTAGCAAATAAGCCACGGCTATCGCAAACGAAGCGAAGAACCCGGTAGCGGCGACGGGCGTGTTCGTGTCACGGGTTCGCCTGAACTTTCGAGCGGTCTTCAGGTTTTAACGTTCTGAACGGAGCGAAGCGGTGGAACGTCTGAAAGGATTGGAACGGTTCGATCCGCGACAGGACCGCAAGCTATCTCGGATCATCACCACTCCGCGAGCCCTGGAGCCCCCGCTCGGCTTCTGATCTCTAAAGCAGTGCGTTGAAGTCTGGATGTGCAATATCCGGTATCGAAGCCTCGGCCGATCCCGTAAGAGTCTTAAGCTATTCGCTCGACTCAATTCGGGGTCAACCGCACAAAATTCCGAAGTGCCGCGGTACTATTTCAAGGATCAAGATGGCGTGATGGGTGGTTACCGACAAACAAGTCATTAACTCCTCGACGGACCTAAACTGTCTTGTTCCTCTCAGATGCCGAACTGGCTGTCATTCTTGACGCGATGTCATATTTGACATACAGTTAGTTATTGACCTCAGAGAATAAACCGCTCGTTTGGCTGCAGGGGGAAATTTAAAACCCCACCATTCTCGTCGACAGCCAGATTGGAAGCGGGGTTTTTGCTTCACTGCGCAATCTCTTCAGGCTGATTAAAAATGTTCAAATACGAGGCGCGCGACCAACCGACGAGCAGAAGCGTACTCCGGTGTACGTTGGAGCGAGGCGATGGAGCGCAACGAAGTAGATGGGCTTTTTCAACAGCCTGGTAAAAACGACCTGAAGGATTATGCGAATGCGTAAGCCAAAGAGAAAACGTTTGGAGGCGAAGGGTTGGAAGATCGGTACGGTCAAAGAATTTCTGCGTCTCTCCGACGAGGAGTCGGCTTATATCGACTTAAAGATTAAGCTGGCGGGAGGTTTGAGACAGCGCCGGCAGCAACAAGGCTTGTCACAGCTGGACCTCGCCGCGAAACTTCAGTCGAGCCAGTCGCGCGTCGCCAAAATGGAAGCGGGCGATCCATCGGTTTCCTTGGATTTGCTGATTCGATCTCTTATCAGTCTTGGAGCATCCGAGCGGGAGCTATCTCGGATCATCGTCACTCCCCGAGCCGCATAGCGAGAACAAGGCGGAATCAGAGACCAGCAGCGATGGTTATCATGTTTTCGCATTGCGAAAACGTGAAAGGTGTCCAGGGGTCAAAGTTGTAAGCGGAGAGTGAGGTAATCGAGGAGATGGGGCAGCGTCTCATTTCGATGTTTCGGGAATTCTCGAAACGTTGAAGTTTCGGCCCATATAACTCACAGCCCCCCGATTACCTCTCGGCTGCAAAGCTGCACTCACCTTCAAATAAGCTCAGGTTCCGTAGGGTCAGCTAAAAAAGGAGCTCAAACCGGCCGGCATCGGCTAAGGGAATGCGCGTGTGGTCAGTCGTTGGGGCTCACTTCATGTTCAGGCGCTCAAAGCTTCCTTGCCGAGGGTTGTTCCTCGCAAAGAGATCGCTCCGAAAATCCCAGAGGGGTAGTTACAGGGGAAACGACTCAATAACTCACGCCTGACCTTGCTTATTTCGACGTGACCCCTGCTTATTTCGACTGGTTCCTATCTTATCCCCCGGAGCATCGTGTCTGCGGCGACGTGCTCGCGGGTTGGCTTCGGTTTGCAGTTTCGCGTAATATTCCAGTCAAGAGGTGATTTTATGAAGATTCAAGCGAGTTTTGTTCAAGACGGAAAATGGTGGGTTGCATGGACAGATGATGTTCCCGGCGCGTTGACACAAGGGGCTTCATTGGAAGAGGCGCGGGAGAATCTCATAGATGCGGTGCGACTGATGCGCCAGCCGATTGATCTTTCTAAGCTACCTAAAAACAAAATTGTGATCGAACAACTCGAGGTGTAGGTGAAACGACGCGAGCTCATCCGGCATTTGGAACGCTTCGGATGTGCGCTCGCTGAGGAGGGGTCAAAACATAGCAAGTACGTCAATCTCGCCGATCCCCGCCGCATTACCACCGTTCCAAGACATATAGAAATCGCCGACCTCCTCGCACGCAAGATTTGCCGCCAGCTCGGTATCCCAGATCCAAAATAGCAGCACCTGCTTATGCTGTTCACTCGCTAGTTCCGGAAATTCTCGATTGTGGAAGTTCCCGACCGGCTATTGTTGTACAATCCCGCTCATGGTGAACGTGCCGGAACCATCGAACCGTTGAACGTTTGAACCAGCCTTTCGCCATGCCAATTAATTACAGATTCACTCCATATTCACGCGCTCAAGCTTCCTTGCCGCAGTCGTTCCCCGAAAGACATCGTTCCAAAAACTTAAGTGGGTAGTTGCACGGGAACAACTCAGTGACTCACCCTGCTGCGGCCCCTCGGGAGCGTGCGTTCTGAGTTGTCGTTCTAAAAAGCTATAGCGCTTTGCTCTCAGTCGTAGTAAACGAAACAATCTTAAAATCGGAAGGACGAGTGACACCGACAGAAATCAAAGAAAAGTTCGACGCGATCACGGTCTGGAAAAGAGGCGGGGAGAGGGCGCCGCATAAGCCGTTGCTCGCGCTTTATGCCATTGGACGGGCGCTGCGCGGCGAACCGCGCATGATCGAGTATGCCCAGGTCGATCGCGATCTTCGCAAATTCTCATCGAGTTCGGCCCTCGCAGGAAGTCCTATCACCCCGAATTTCCGTTTTGGCATCTGCAGACTGATGGCTTATGGGAGTTGAGCGATACTCGCGATCTCGTGAAACGGACTGGTAGTAACAGCCCGACGAAAATAACCTTGCTGAGTAATAATGTGCAAGGAGGCTTTCCAGCCGAGGTGTTTGATGAACTCTCGCGCAACAATGGCCTCGCCCGCGAGATCGTTCAGGACCTACTGGACGCCCATTTTCCTGAGACCATACATCGCGACATTCTGGATGCGGTTGGAATAGAGTTTTCAATGGATACGCGGGTCGTGATTGCACGCGATCCGGAATTTCGAGAGCGGGTTCTCAGAGCCTACGAATACAGCTGCGCGGTGTGCGGTTTCGATGTTCGGCTCGGAAATATTCTGATCGCTGTCGAGGCCGCTCACATTAAATGGCATCAAGCCGGCGGTCCGGACGAGGAGCGCAACGGCCTCGCCCTATGCTCGCTCCACCATAAGCTTTTCGACCGCGGCGTGTTTACAATTTCCGACTCCATGTCAGTCATTGTCTCCGAAAGCGCTAATGGCACGAGGGGATTTCAGGAATGGGTCGTTGCATATCACGGAAAGGAGATTCGACCCCCGCAACGCCCCAACTACTATCCTCATGAAGATTGGATCTCCTGGCACGTCCGAGAGGTATTCCAAGGTCCTGGTCGGTACTAGAACTGTCATTTCGATGTTTCGGGAATTCTCGAAACGTGGAAGTTCCCGACCAGTATAACTTACGCCTCTCCAGAAAATAAGCACCGATTGCGCGCCGCACAATGCATTCGACGTTCGGGTAAGGCTCGGGTTCCCTATGGTCGGCTAGAAAGACCAGCCAAAATTCGGCCGATCGGCTGACGTAATGCGCGTATTCAAGCGTTCCCTTTCCGCGATCGTCCCCCGGAGGAATCGCTTCGAAAATCCTCGAAGTGAATAGTTATCGTAATAATTCAATAACTCACGCTTGACCCGATGACGATGAGCACGTTCCGTCAGACCTAGTCTCGATACGATGAGCTTCGACCTGAAGTGATTGCGTCGAATTGCTCACTGCCGTATCTTGCGATTATGAAAGTGATCCTGGATTGCTTTGGCCAATCAGTCAGGCTTACTGACGAACGACTTGCGCATATTTTGGAACACGCCGAACTGGCCGGCATGGAAGACGAGCTTGAGCGGGTATTGCGCGTGCCGAGCGAGGTGAGACGGTCGCGCTCCGATGATGACGTAAGGCTCTTCTACGAATTTTACGCGCAAACCCGAGTGCGTAGGAAATGGTTGTGTGTGGTGGTAAAGTATTTGCCAGATGACGCGTTTGTCATTACCGCATACCTGACGGATACGGTGAAAGCAGGAGAAATCGTATGGCCGAAAAAGTAAAAGTTTGGTTCGATCCTGAAGGCGACTTTTTGGAAGTACGGTTCAGCGACGTGCCCGGCTTTATGCGCGAAACCACCCATGACGCGTTGATGGAGCGAGTCGACGAGCAGGGACAGGTGGTTGGGTTCAGCATTCTCGGCGTCAGCCGTTTTCGCAAGGAGCGACCGTTTGAAGCAGAATTAACTGGCAGCAAATAGACCTGGCTTCGAAACCCGGCGGTTTTCTGCCTACGAGCAAGACGCGATAATTGCCCCGCAGGGGTTTCCAATCACCCTCACAGTAGTCCTTCCTTCCAAACGGATCTCGCCGGACCATTACGACCACGCCCTTTTTACCCCACGACCGAAGCCGAAGAAGAAGGAAAATTGGGTTCCTGGTCCAAGAGAAGTCTGCTGCCTACGGGCGGCGCTAGTGCCGGTCTCATTTCGACGTTTCGGGAACTCTCGAAACGTGGGAGTTCCTCCCAAATAACTCACATTCGTGACGTCCGATTAAGCTTCGGCCGCACACTGCGATCACGTCCGGATAGAAGCTCGGGCTCGTTGGTCAGCTAAAACGACCCAACGGCCGCTCACATCAAATGGCATCAAGCCGGCGGTCCCGACGAGGAGCGCAACGGCCTCGCCCTGTGCTCGCTCCATCACAAGCTTTTCGACCGGGGCATGTTTACAATTTCCGACTCCATGTCCGTCATCGTCTCCGAAAAACACTGGCCGATGAGCAAGAGGGGATTTCAGGAATGGGTCGTTGCATATCACGGAAAGGAGATTCGACAGCCGCAACGCCCCAACTACTATCCTCATGAAGCTTGGATCTCTTGGCACGTCAAGAGGTGTTCCAAGGTCCTGGTAGGTGCTCGAATTGTCATTTTCGACGTTTCGGAAATCTCGAAATCTAATTCAATGGCTCACGGCGACCCGAGCGATGCGTCATCGCGGATATTTCTTTACGAAATTGTCCACTAGTAGACAGTAACCCCCCCAAACAAGTTATCTTAATACTCAAAGAAGGATGCGCACCTTTGGTAATGACACAGAGTAGGGCAAGCAGATAGTTCTATCGGTGAGGCAGAGCGACGATCGAACATGTTAGTCTGGGGTTCCTATTGAATAGCGAGCGGTAAACCAAACATGAGGCGCGTTAAGGTTGTACCAGCCAAAGATTTGAGTATTCAGTTTTTCCTTGGCATATCAGCGCAGTTCGACTAGTATCTTGGCAGCGCCGATCCGGATACAGAAACTTCGATCCCCGCGAATCTTCTTAGCGTAAATTCCGAACAGGCCAAATTCAAAAGAGATCCATAGTTGGAGACCCAGCGAGCAGCCCATGTAAATCTCGGAACCCATCGGTAACAGCGATGCTAACAATGGCCGCCGAAGCTTGATTATCACAGAGCATGCGCGTGGAATCTGCGTCAAAAGCTTGTGCACCTTTAAGTGGCAGTGAACATGCCTAACGACCAGCCCGCCATTCCAATAGCTATTAGGCGCGAGGTCCTTTTCGAGGCCCGCCACCATTGCGCAGTCTGCTGTAATCCGTTACCTCTTGAGCACGCGCACGTAATTCCTTGGAGCGAGGCGCGTGTCCACGTGTTGCGAACTTAATTGCTCTCTGCGCTAACTGTCATAGTACGGGCCGACGACGAGGACTGGGGCCCAGATGCTCCCGCAAAGTACAAAGAGAACCCCTGCATTCTGGCACAAAAAAAACAACGCGCCTGAGGGTACCGAGATCATATAGCTTCAATCACTTGAGAAGCATTGGTGGATAAGAAATTCGAGGAAATGAATGGCCGAGTAAATGAACTCACTTCGAGCCTTGCGGCTTATCACCCACTCTCCGTTGGGTCAGGTACAAAAGCCGCTGTCCCGTGAGCGAACCATACGAACAGATCGCAGGGTTGTTGCTTCAGCTCCCATCCAGTTGCTGGCCAGACGAGCTGATGCGTGGCTTTCAAGAAGAACGACCCGTTGCTACTTGGCTTTCCTGGATGACTTCAGATTGCTCGCTCTGAGGCGGCTGGACACACGTATCCTAGCCTATCGGAAACCACTCTACCCACGAAGATCGAGTCTTGCCTAAGCGCGGCTACAAAAGACGCCGCCAATGCCACTTCCTCCGACCTGACTTTCATCACCAACGAGCAGGGCAAGCATCTAGCGCGACCGCTTCGGCGTCTTGCTCGGTGACGACACGCGCCTCTTCGATTGTCTCGTCGGCTACTTCTTCATCAGCGGCTTTCACAAGCTTCATCCCGCGCTGACGAAGACCGAGAAGATTCGCATTCTCGTCGGCATCAAGACCGACCGGCGCGACCTACGAACTGATTCAGACCGCCAAAGAAGCAGCAGGAGTTTGTTTTGGAATCCCACGCCCAAGTCCGAGAGCGCTGCCGGGCGAAATCCTGGACGAGTTCCAGAAATCCGGCGACAGTTCCGAAATCGAAGACGGCGTCCGCAAATTCGTGGAATGGATCAAGTCCGGCAAACTGGAAGTCCGCGCGTATCCGTCCGAGCGCGTTCACGCCAAGCTCTACATCATGACGTTCCACGAGGGCGACCGCGACAAGGGCCGCGTCATCACCGGTTCGAGCAACTTCACCGAAGCGGGCTTGCAGGACAATCTGGAGTTCAACGTCGAGTTGAAGAACCGCTCCGACTACGAGTTCGCGCATCCAGAAGTTCAACGAACTTTGGGCCAAGTCCGTGGACGTGACCAAGGATTACGTTACGACCATCGAAGTCAAGTCGCCCTTCGCGCAGTTCACGCCCTACGAACTCTATCTGAAGTTCCTCTACGAGTATTTCCGGGGCGAACTCAACCTGCCCGACGAGATCGAGGACATGTATCTGCCCACGGGCTTCAAGAAACTGAAGTATCAGGAAGAGGCCGTGCTGAACGCCCGCAAGGTGCTTGACGAATACGGCGGCGCATTCTTGTCCGACGTGGTCGGCTTGGGCAAGACCTACATGTCCGCGCTGCTCGCCCAGCATCTCAACGAGCCGTGCCTCGTCATCGCGCCGCCGCACCTGCTCGACGAACACAATCCCGGCTCGTGGCCCAATGTCTTTCGCGATTTCGGCGTGCGCGGCTACCTGTGCGAATCCCTTGGCAAGCTGGAATCGCTGCTGGACCGCGACCTCAAGAAATTCACCAATGTCTTCATTGACGAGTCGCACCGCTTCCGCACCGAGGACACGCAGAGCTACGAGATGCTCGCGCAAATCTGCCGCGGCAAGCGCGTCGTTCTGGTTTCCGCCACGCCGCTGAACAACACGCCGCAGGACATCCTGAGCCAGATCAAGCTGTTTCAGCCCGGCAAGAACAGCACCATCCCGAACGTCCGCAATCTTGAAGCCTTCTTCGGCGCGCTCCGTCGACGGCTCAAAGGACTCGACCGCCAGCGCGACCGCGAGGACTATTTCCGCACTGTACAGGAAAACGCCACGGCAGACCCGCGAGAAGATTCTCAAGTTCCTGATGATCCGCCGCACCCGCACCGAGATTGAGAAATACTACGGCGACGATTTGAAACAGCAGGGTTTGAAGTTTCCCGAGGTCGCCAACCCCGAACCGCTCTTCTACAAGTTCAACAAGACCGAGAGCGAAGTCTTCGACGAAACCATCCGTTCGCTGACGCACGACTTCAAATACGCCCGCTACACGCCGCTGGCCTACTACACAGGCAAGCGCGACGAGCACGAAATCCAGAGCCAGCGCAACCTCGCCAAGTTCATGAAGATCCTCACGGTGAAGCGCCTCGAAAGCAGTTTCACCGCGTTCCGTCCACGCTCGGGCGCTTCATCCACACCTACGAGCGCGTCATCGCCGAGTTCCAGAAAGGCCATGTCTTCATCAGCAAGAAGCACATCGGGAAAATCTTTGAACTGCTCGAATCCGACGATCAGGAAGGCATCGACCGGCTGCTGGAAGAAGACAAGGCCGAGAGACTGGCCGCCAAAGATTTCCGGCCCGACTTCATCACCGATCTCGAAAACGATCTGAAGGCTCTCGAAAGCCATTCGCAGCCACTGGAAGAAAATCACCCGCGATCCAAGTGGGAAGTCGTTCCGGGACATCCTGAAAAAGACTCCGCTGCTCAAGAACGGGCAAGCTCATCATCTTCACCGAATCGAAGGAAACCGCCGACTATCTCGCCGAAAAGATCCGCGACGAAGTCGAACCCGAAAGTCCTGCTCTTCACCGGCGAATCGCTTCAAAGCGTCCGCGAGGACGTCATCGCCAACTTCGACGCCAAGGCGTATCGGCCCAAGGACGATTACCGCATCCTCGTGGCCACCGAAGTTCTCTCCGAAGGCGTGAACCTTCATCGCTCGAACATCGTCATCAACTACGACATCCCGTGGAATCCAACCCGGCTCATCCAGCGCGTCGGGCGCGTGAACCGCGTGGACACCAAGTTCGACACGATTCACACCTACAACTTCTTCCCGACCGACGAAGGCAACGACCTCATCAAGCTCCAGCGAAGCCGCCGAGGCCAAGATTCATGCCTTCATCCAAATGCTCGGCGCGGATGCCCGGCTGTTGACCGAGGGCGAGGAGATCGTATCACACGATCTGTTCGCCAAGTGGAATTCCAAGAAGACCATCACCGGCGAAGACGAGAAGGAGGAAAGCGAACTCGAGTTCCTCACCGAAATTCGGGCCGTCGCGACAAGCAGCCCGACTTTTCGAGCGCATCAAACGCCTGCCCAAGAAGGCCCGCTCCACCCGGATCTTGTCGGCCGACACCGCGGTCCAAAAGTTTCCCGCGCTGCTCACCTACTTCCGTCAGGGCAGGCTCGACAAATTCTTCCTCGGTGCATCCGGCGACAACCGACCGCCGAACTGGACTTCATGTCCGCCGCGAAAATCCTGAAGCCCGCCGACCCGAAGGAAACCCGCCAATCCATCCCGCGCGAGTTCTACGATTTGCTCGACAAGAACAAAGGCGCGTTCGTCACCGCCACCACCGCCGACGCCGAGCAGGCGGCCTCTCAGGGCCGGCCCGCCCTGGAGAGCCAAATACTCTCCAAGCACAAAAGTTTTCAGCGAGATGGCGATCGAAAATTCCATAGTGAAATTCCAAACTGAATTACTGAGTGACTAATTTACTTGTTTACTAAATTACAAAATTACTGAATCACTTCGTCGCGGCTCAGTCTTCGCTCAGCAGCACTCAACTCGCTGGCTCTTAGCTCTGTAAGCGCTTCTTTTGCCTGGGAAAGAGAAATTCGCTTTCGCAACGAAAAAATATCTTCCAATTTCTTTTGCAAAGCAGGCATTTCCACTTCGTTAGCTCCCGCACCCAAGCTCAAGTTCTTGATGTGCAGTCGCATATGGCCTTCGATAATACCCGTCCGTCACCAGCGCGCGCAAAGCTCCGAGATTTTGCACCAAGCCCACCGCCGCAATCACTCGCGAAAGATCTTGTGAGCCAGACACACCCAGGATTTTCATACACAGCGAAGCGGTAGGGTGCAGAGTTGTCACTCCACCCACCGTGCCCACCACTATGGGCGCCGTAGTAGAACCACCGGTCGCCAGCTTCGCGTCGCCACTTGGTGATGCTGCGGTACTGCCCCTCTTTGCAGGCATAGGCATGAACGCCTGCCTCCACTGCTCGCCAGTCATTCCCCGTTGCAATCAAGATGGGGTCCATGCCGTTCAAAACACCTTTGTTGTTGGTGGCACTTCGGTAGGATCGAGTTCGGCAAACAAAGAGGCCTCTTCAATTTTTTCGGCAATCATGCGGATCAATATTTTCAATCACCACTTCTGCCGTAGTGAGCTTGGTGTGGACGAAATTGAGAATGCACATGGTGACTTCTTCGCCGCTGGCCACTTCAATCAGGAACTTTAAATATTCGCAAACCTGATTGATCAGTTGGCACCCATGGCCTCGCAAGGATCCATGTGCACATGCAAGACCCCCATTTGCAGGCCATCTGGTCGCGGCAAAATGCGCAGATCGATGGATTTAACCCCACCTCCGCGCTGGACCAAACCAGTTGCCGGCCACTTCTCGATTGGCCATTTGCACCCAATAGGCTTCGTGGGACTGCAAGGCTGCCTGTAATTTTTCGACATTTTTAATTTTTGCGATCTGAATTTGGCCAATAATGGCCGAGCCCGAACTGTGGGTGGTGATCGATCCCGATTCGCGAATCCACTTTGCTGTTTTACTTGCGGCCGCCACAATGGAGGTTTCCTCGACAGCCATGGGAATAAAGCGATCAATTCCGTCAATGCGAAAATGCACGGCGACTCCGAGGGGCACCTGAAAATAACCAATCAGATTTTCAATCAATTTTTCACCCAAGGAAATATCCTTGATGCCACCTTCGCGCAGATACTGCCCACCCTCATCGGCCAACAATCCAGCCGCGCGAAAGCGCCTGCAATCTGTCGTTGTAAGACAGTTTTGAAAAGCCTCTAAATACTTTGTCTAAGCTGCTATCTCTGTTTTTGCTGTTCACGTTGCTGCTGTTGACGTTGCTGATGTTGTCCATGTTGTTCAACTCTTGCTTCACGTCTTGTTTCACGATGTCGTCCTCCGTATCCAAGGTGCTTTCGCCAACGCCTTTAAGTCTTTGCTGCCTGTGCAAAACATGGCGATGGCCAACTCCAATCGTAACCTTGCATAGAGATTCTCTAGGTTTTTTTCACAATTGTCTTTCAAAATCACTTCACCATTCGCAGAAATTTCAATCATGGCATCCAGCCAAGGCTTGGCCATTCCCACCACCTCTGCGCCCATCGCGATCAGCTTTGCCACATCTAGGCCACTGCGCACGCCGCCCGAGGCCCACAAATGCCCGGTAAACTAGAATTGATTGCTTGCTCTAGACAGTAACTCAAACTCTGTCCCCAATTCCTAAAAGTCTCTGCTGCCGAATAGAGGATTTGCTCTTTAGTCGACCGACCGCCTTCAATTCGGCCCCAATCAGTGCCGCCCGCACCGCTCAGGTCAAAATACTCAATCCCACACTCCGCCCGCAATCTCTGAAGCGTTTTTACATTGATGCCACAGCCCACCTCTTTAAGAATGATCGGCACCTTCGCCATCTTTTGCAAATCCTGCAAAGCCTTGAGCGCACCACGAAAGTTAGGCGTGCCTTCGGGGCTAGGCATCCTGAAGAGCGTTGAGGTGAACGAAAATACCCACGCCATCTAGCAGGCCCACCAATTCATAGGACCTCTCAGCACCATGCTCAATCAGCTGAGCAATGCCAATGTTGGCAATCACCGGAGCTTTCGGAAACTCACGCCGAATCGCCCACTCATTTACCAACTCTTTGGTTGCCTGAGATCCCGTTCGAGCCCTTCCCAGAGCCTCCAAATCGCGGCGCTGGGAACCCACGCCTAATAATATTTGATACTTTTCTGCAATGTAAAAGAGGAGACGATTGAATTCGACAGCAAAGTGATGACCCGCCGTCATGGAGGAAATAAGAAAAGGGGCACTAAGTGTGTGCCCCTGAAAATTAAGAGTTGTGTCTATTTCACTAAAATCAAGCTCAGGTAGCGCCTCATTAAGCAACTCAATCCTGTGCAGATCGCCGTGCTCAAAGCTTTGATTTTGTGGATCAAGAGACAAGCGAAGATGATCTATTTTCGAGTGTCGAATTTTCGAGTGTCGAAATTCGCACTCGATTCGCAGATGTAGCTTTCGTCAAAACACCAGTTAAAGGTTCCGTTAAAGTATCAGTCAATTTGTCTGCCACTTTTCCTGCCCTTTTGCTGGTGCTTTCTCCTGCAATCTCTCGCTAGTCTGCACTTTCCTACTTAAGCTTTCGCTCTTAGGCCAAAGTGTGCTTACACCAAAGATTGAAAGGTTGTCAGATCATGAACGGCCAGATCTGCAAGCTGTTTTCGATCAATCTCGATGCCTGCTTTAATCAAGCCACCAATCAAACGAGAGTAATTGGTGCCAAACATTCTAGCTGCTGCATTGATCCTTTGAGTCCAGAGTCTGCGGAAAGTTCTTTTACGAACCTTGCGATCTCGGAACATATAAACCATCGCGCGGTCATTCTTTTCTCGAGCATGAATGAAGCAACGGCTGTTGGCTGAATAACGACCTTTTGAGGCCTTTAAGACTTTTTTGTGACGAGCTTTATTGGTTTTACCACTTTTTACGCGTCATGTTTTACCTCAAAATACCAAAGTTCTACGGGTTTGATAAAGGTTGGCATCATCCACATAGGAGGTTTTGCCCAAATGTCTCTTAGTTTTTGAACTCATGTGTGAGTTCAAGTGAGCGAAGGCGGGTGCTCTTCTTTTAATTTTCCCGCCCGGAAGCAAACGCATTCTCTTCTTCGCGCCGCTGTGGGTACGCTGTTTCATATTTTTCTTCTCCGCGGCGTTCGAAGAGAAATTACTCCGACACTTGTATTGACCATTGCATTTTTGCAATTGACTGCCTGCAAGGGCAGGTCACAGCCTGAACCAGTTAACTGAGGTAAATACGGATAAATTTCGGATTTGTCTAGGAGGTACGTAGAATCCTCTGTCAGCTCACTGGAGTCAGTAGTGCGTGATATTTGGGCAGAAAATGGCTGAATACAAACCAGTGCTCCAGAGCCCGACCCCACTCCCATATTTCGAAATGAAACTTAGAGTGTCTCAATGTATCATCTCGCTTCGTTTTCTTGTCTCGTCATTGGAAACTTCACGCACAAATTGAAAGTTCAGGGACACTGCCCAAAGTGGTATATTTTGTAAAAAGTAATCAGGCGCAAAAGCTTTAGGCAAGCCCACTGAGTGTTTCACCTTGAAACCCTCTGACCTGCCTGCCGTTCACGCATCTGATTTTTTGGGGAGGAAGAGATTGGTCAAGTTCAAATGCGAGCGTGGGTTCACGGTAGCCGAATTGATCCTAACCGCCGGCCTTTCCTGCATATCCATAATGTCGTCGATGACCTTCCTAATGTCCATCATCAGCAGCACCTCTGACCTAAGCCACGGAGTCTCATTATTGAGCCTGCGCCAGCAAGCCATTTCAGCCATTCGCAACGAAGAGGTCTGGAAAAAGATAATGTCTCACGAAAAGAACTCTGAGTTTTTCTCCTGCCTGAATGCAACTCCCAGCAACTGTGTCAATGGAGCCGAGGCTCGCATTTCAATCCTAGAATCTAGCGGCTCTGTCCTTCTCGGAAAAGAAAGCCATGATGGAGTCACCGCCTCCGGGCAAACTTGCACCTCCTTTGACGGCAAAAATGCAGCATGTCCATTTCATTAGAAGTGATGGCCAAGGTAATTTGCGAGAAAACCCATGCAAATCCCCCACCCTGAGAATCTCTGGTGATCTGCACTCCACAGCTAGTGTGTTCAAAGGACCTATGAATTTTAAAAAGTTTGCCTTCAGCTTGGATCGGGCCGTGAGAAATGACTCGGGACTTAAATGTGTCCACGGGTCAATGACCAAAGACGGGAGCATTATTCCTGATCGATACTCTGCAGGAGAATCTAATATTCCCTACGAAAAAGCTGGTGAGGTCTTTAAATTGTACACCTCTTCGACTCCTTAGCCCAAGCGAAGAAGGCGGCAACTACGGCGCCCTCTGCGCCACTGGGTGGGAAGTCATGGGCTGCTCGATCGACAATGCCAGTGGGCAAGCTACCGATATGGACGTTTTTATGAGTAAAAATGGCTGTATGAGTGACAATGAAGAGTTTCTCGCAAATTCAAACATCAGCTTAACCTGCTGCAAATTTTTATAAGGTCGGCATGAATCTACACTTGCTCATAGGTTTGCACTTACTTTTGTTCTTGCGCCTGAACTTAAACCTGACGAAAAAGCCACTACAGAACGGGAAAAAGGTGAGCTTTTATCGTAGTGCTCGGAGTGATCTCTGCAACCTTAATACTATGCATGGGCTCTTTCGCCCTCGTAAACTATCATCGAAAAGAAAACCGCAGGCGGAATCGGTACGCTTGCACCTGAATTCCTTGAGTCAGACGATTCATGCGCTAATCGATAATCCGCAGGCCTGGCAGTTGACGACCGCCTACCCGGAAAACCAAAAGCTCTTTAAGTGCTTGTCGCAGGTGGAAACTTGTCCCACCAAGACTCAGGGTGGAATACGCAATTCTAGATGCGGAGGGCATTCCCTTTCTTCACTTGTCACCAACTTCTGGTTTTACGAAAAATAGCGAGAGCTGTGGAACTTTCAGCGAAAAAAAGCCTGATAACAATTGTCCTATTTCTGTCCAAGCTTTCGCAGCGCTCGAATGTCCTCCAGGCTGCACCAACCCTTTAATCAAGGTTTCCGTAAAATTCGCCATTGCAACTTCAAATTCGACTTCAAATTGAGCTTCAAAATCGTATTCAAACTCACCTGCAGAATTTCCGCCTATCAACGTAAACAAGATAAATTTTGACGACTCCTCTCCTGGCGCCCTAAAGAGAATCTACTGTGCAACTCTCCTGACTTCTCCGCTCAGCATCCTCACTTTTCAGTCAGGCTCCTCTGGAGAACCCGAGCACTCCACTGTATTTTCGAAAGTTGATTCTCAAACGACAGGGAGTTCTTGGGGAGCAAAATGCAACCCAGGATGGAGTCTGGTAGGTTGTCACTTCAGCACTGGCGGAAAAACAGGGGGTAAGACTTTCAAAAGTCACTTCATTCAAGGAAACGGATGTTACTCAAAATCTCCTGAAAATACCACCGTTGAACCTAGGCTAGAAGCGAAGTGCTGCAAGTTAGGCTAAAGCCATATCGCTTTGATTAGGCTAAAACCTAAATGAAAATCTTAATTTTTTTAATGAGAAGAAACTATTTAAGGGGAATTCAATGGCTCTTTCCAAAAGGGATTTCTTGCGCTTGTATTTGTGTTGGTCCTTATAATACCGGTCGGGCGATGGAGATGAAGGCGGATACGCAGGGTTCTCACCCACTCTAGCAGCAGGCGCTTCCGCCACCACTGATTTTTCAATAATCTTATCAAGCTCACCACGATCCAACCAAACTCCGCGGCAGCTGGGGCAATAATCAATTTCAATTCCTTGCCGCTCGGTCATGGACAACACAGTATCTTTACATGCAGGACAATTCATGATGACCCTCACTTTCTGTTACTACTGTAAAGAAATTTGAAAAATTTTAAACACGATAAAGGCAAAGCTTTGATTCGCTTTTGACAACTCATAAGACTCTCAGCGCATTTAGAAATCTAAATAATTTTTTGCAGTATTATTGAAGTGGATTTTTAAAACTAATGAAGCTAGCATAACTAATGCCTATTGAAAAAAAATCAAATCAAATCATTATTTTCTTGAATTGCTCTTCACCATGCTCTCTTCGATCTCAATGGCCTCCAAGCGTCCAACACTCCCGACCTGACTTAATGCAGGGCAAACTTTTGGGACTGAGCTGGTTTGCAGCTATACTTTCATGGGTAGTCCTTTTGCCGAACTTACGCTGACTGAGGAAGGAAATCACTTAGGTGACTCAGTCACCATCAATCAGTTTGGCACAACACACACGGAAACGATCACCAACGAATTGCTACAGCCGGGCGAGCTCTACCGAGCCACTGTTTCAAAGAGTCTGCAGACAACTCTCTAGACTTAGTTGTGTATCCCAATTTCACATCTCTTTTAGTTAATCCTCACATTCCCGTTGGCAATAAAATGGAGGGAAACTGCGTGAGAAACTGGTAAAAAAGTTGCCAGGTCCAGACCTGGCACCTTTTTACCAGTTAATAAGATGGGCTGGAAAGGTCGCAGGTTTTGTTGTACTGACTTGGCACGAGAGCCTTGAAACGGAAAGTTCCGCTGCTGGCCAGTGAACCAATGTTGGCTTGAGTTACTGCAAGCCTTGCCGCTTCATTGTATGGTCAGCTTGGGGTTGTCACTGTTGTCCATGCGGTGCCGTTGTAATACTTGTATGTGCTGCCAGAGTCTGAAGACACTTGGAAACGAACGTCATCTGAAGTGAAGCAATCACCGGCCAATGTGACATTAAAACCCGTTAGCATGGAAGGAAAACTGAGGCCTGTTGCCATTTTCGATTTCGAAAGCTGGAGTTGTGCTTACTTGCGTGACGTTGGGGAGACATGTGCTGCTTGACGGACAAACATTGTTAACATCATCCGACTCTCACGCAGTTGATATTGAAAGTAGCGGTTGGCCACCAGATTGAGTCCAGGAACCAATGCAAAGAAATCAACAAATTTCATTAGCGGACTAGAAAGCTTACTCGGCCTGTAGATGTGTTAGTGTTTTTTA
>CAVUZH010000012.1:0-20046 GCA_963745835.1 uncultured delta proteobacterium | reverse complement strand
TCCCGTTTTCCCGGCCCGTACACAACCCTGCCGGGCCGCGCGCCGGTATGATGGCCGTTGTCAATGACGATTGCGCCATTGACCAAAACGTAATCGATGCCTTTCGGGTACTGCTTGGGATTTTCGTACGTGGCCATGTCGGCGACCCGATCGGGATCGAACACGACCACATCGGCCCAATAACCTTCGCGCAACAAACCTCGATCTTTCAAGCCGAGAACTTGCGCCGGCAGAGAAGTCATTTTGCGCACAGCATCTTCGAGCCCGAGCACTTTCTCCTCTCGCGTGTACTTGCCCAGCACTCTCGGGTTGGTGCCGAAGCTGCGCGGATGAGGCTTCCCGGGAAACTTGAGATTCAAAGCGCTGCCGTCGGAACCGATCGACACCCACGGTACCCGCATCACCGTCTTTACGTCCTCTTCCGACATGGTGTGATGCACGCCGTGGATGAACACGCCCTCTTCGTAGATCATGTCGAAGCATGTGCTCACCGGATCCTGTCCGCGGATTTTGGCGATCTCGGCGATGGTTTTGCCTTCGAAATGCTTCAGCTGCTCGGTGTCCAAGCGCGCCGCAACGATGCCTTCCCAGCCGCCATGTTCGTTGACGTATTGATCAAACTCAGGATCGTTCATGACTCGCTCGCGAAACACTGCGCTTCTAAACTGTGAAATCGTTTCATTAATCGGCGCATCCTGAACCCAGCGTGGAAACAGTCTGCGCCAGGGATGCTGCATGGCGGTGTAGGGGTATTGATTCGCGGTAATCTCCAGCCCTTCGCGGCGCGCCTCCTCGAGTTGTTCGATGACCTGGCGAATGCGCCCCCAATTGGCCTTTGCTCGCATCTTTAAGTGATAAACATGGATTGGAATTTTGGAGTCCCGGGCGATTCGCAGCGTTTTCGCCAGCTCTTCCATCATATCGAAACCTTCGCTGCCGACGTGAACGCCGTAGTAGCCGCCGTAGCGCTTGACCACTTTGGCCATCTCGACAACTTCTTCCGGACTCTCAGGGCCTTTTGCATGCCATGCAGCGGTGAGCCCGAGAGCGCCTTCCTCCATGGCTTGAGCCACCAGGCGATTCATCTTCTCTTGCTCGCTGGCGCTGGCAGGGCGTTCTTCAAAGCCGCATACCACCCGCTTAACCTGCTGCGGCGAGACGCCGGAAGCCACATTGATCGAAGTCCCGTCCTTCATCAGCCTATTGAAGTAATCGGTGAAAGTTTTCCAGTCGGCCTCGATGCCATTGCGCCGGCGGTGCTCGAGTCGATATTCTTCGAGCACTGCGCCTTCAAGCGGCGCCACTGTCTGGCTCTCGCCGATGATATCGAGGGTCACTCCCTGGCGCACTTTACTTTCGGCATTGCCGTCGGCGATGACGGGCTGGTCGCTATGGGTGTGCATGTCGATGTAGCCGGGACTCACAACAAAGCCTTTAGCCGAGACGGCCCGCTGGCCAGCCTCCGGACTGATCTTGCCGACGGCGGCAATCTTGCCATTTCTAATTCCGATATCGGCATAGAACCAAGGGTTGCCGGTTCCGTCGATTATCTGCCCGCCATGAATGACAATATCGAATTCAGCCATTTCGCCTCCAGTATAGAATCGCTTTTGCCGCTATAGCATCGCAGCTTTTATCCGACAAGACGCGCGCGCTGTTTGGACTTCGGCCGCTGCATGGCTCTAGCTTTTCCATGGACAGGAAATGCGCGGAAGAATAATGTAACTGCGTACTCTATTAGGCGGGTCGGGACCTTCGCGGCAAGTTAGAAGGAAGAACTAAATCGACCCGCACGAGGATATTACCCGAATGATTCGTCCCGAATTCAAAACAATATTGCTGGACCAGCGCGGCGCGGCCGTCATCATCTGGAGTTTCTTTGTAATATCCATCGCCATCTACCTTTTCATCTCACGTCACCTGCTGGCGAATCCCGATTTCGCGCGCGGGTTTTCTTATGCTGCCGCTGCCAGAGCCGTGTTTTGGCTTCTCGCGCTAATTGATTTCGGCTACTACGTTTATTGGAAGCGCTATCTGGCGCCGGAAGCAGTGCAGCGCGACGCCAAGAAGAGCAAACGGCTGCGTGCGTTGGAAGAGTACAAAGGCGCCGATGAAGAGCGCGCCGCTGCGGTGATTTCGACTTACGTCATCCGCAAGATCGTGCTCTTTGCCATTATCGAAGCGATTGCGGTCTACGGTATGATTATGGCGTTGGTGGGCCGCTTTTTGCTTGACCAGTATTTATTGTCGGCGCTGGCGCTGGTCCTATTGATCGTGGAATTTCCCTCAGAGAAATCTTTCTCGGCAGTCCTTCAGAAGCTCGAGCCACCGGAGCAACGTCAATGACCTGTTCAGCACGCAGCTAGTCTTCGATGCGCCATTTGCCGCGTCTGGTGGGATGCTCCAACGCCAAACGAAGCTGCTTCAAAAAAATGCGTCGGGAAACCTCTGTCGCGCCCAAACTCATCATGTGCTCGGTGCTCATCTGCGCATCAAGAAAATGAAAACTCCAGCGTTTCAGCTTTTCAACCAAAGCGGCCAGCGCCACCTTTGAGGCGTTGGTTTTGCGGTGAAACATAGACTCGCCGAAGAATGCTTTGCCGAGAGAAACGCCATAGATTCCGCCGGCCAGCTTGCCGTCGAACCAGGTCTCCACCGAATGCGCATAACCGAGCCCGTGGAGGTTACTATAAGCTTCCTTCATTTCCGGAGTAATCCAAGTGCCGCTCTGGCCGATCCGCGGCACGGCAGCGCAAGCAGCGATGACTTCGTCGAAGGCCCGATCGATCGTAACCCGGAAAAGACCCTGCCGCAGCGTTTTTCTTAAGCTCCTTGAGATATGGAATTCTTCCAGCTGCAGTACAAAGCGCGGGTCCGGCGACCACCAGAGAATCGGCTGATCGTCGGAATACCATGGAAAAATGCCCAGCCGATAAGCCTCCAGCAGCCTCTCACTCGATAAATCGCCGCCAACCGCGAGGAGCCCGCTAGGATCGGCATAATCGGGCGGCGGGAAAATCGGTTCGTCGACAAGTCGAAAAATGGGCATCCCATCAGCCTGGTAAGGCTGCTGAAAGCCTCATTTGCTCCGTTGCGCTTTCCCGGCTCGCTCCAACGTACTAAAACGTACGCCCCCGCTCGCCGAACTTCGCGCGCCTCGCCTCTGAGATCTTTCTGAGCAGCCTACATTGAAGTCTACTAAACAGAAAGTCTACTAAACATTACTCGTTTCCCTGGGCTTCATACCAGTCAGGAGAAGCGGAATTCACAACCAGCGGCTTAACATCGCTTTAGCTTACTCTCTTGCCGGCGCTTTTTCACTCGCTTGCAAACCGTCGCACTACGAGGCTATCCTTCAGCTAAGGAGCACAGTATGTTCAAGCGCATCGACCATGTAGCGATCCACGTCAAAGACCTTGGCCGCTCCATCGAATTCTACCAAAAGCACTTCGGCTTCAAGCACTACTTCCAGCATGCCGCCACAGGAGGGATGCAGATCGCGTACTTGAAATTGGGAGATTCGGTGTTGGAGCTGACGCATAAATCCGATGGCGCCATGAGTGGGTTTCACTTTTGCTTAGAAACCGACAACTTCGATCAAACCGTCGCAGCGTTGAAAAAAAATGGTGTCCAATTAGTCCGCGCGCCCCATGATACCGCCGCTCGGGAAGCGCGAGAAGAAGGCTGGCGTCGGGTCGTTTTCGCCGGGCCCGACGGCGAGCAGATCGAACTACGGGGATGACGCATTTTGGATTTCGGATTTTGGATTGCCGATCTCGGATTCTGAATTCAATCCAAAATTGGCAATCCAAAATCCAAAATCGATGAGTAAGCTGGTACTTGGGGAGAAACCGGAGGACTGAAAATGTCAGAGGAGAAAAGTTCCAATATTGTGGTAACGTGTCCTTGTTGCAGCGCGACATTGACGATCGATCCAGTTCTCTCAGCCGTTCTCGATCATAAATTGCCGCCCAAACCACAACTGTTAGATCATCTGAAGGATGCCGTCCAGTACGTCAAGGCTGAAGCGACCAAGCGGGATGAAAAATATCAACAGGTTGCGGCCGCTGAAAAAAATAAATCCAAGGTGCTAGAAGCCAAATTTCAAGAGTTGTTCAAGAAGGCAAAAGAAGAGCCGATCACCAAGCCAATCAAGGATATCGATCTGGACTAGCAGGCTTTTGAAAAAGACCCATATGCTTCGTTCCGCTCAAATCGTCTCGCTGCAACGTACTGTAAGTACGCCTTAGCTCGTCGATTTTTTCGCGCGCCTCGCCTCTGGATCTTTTTGAGCAGCCTGCAATCAGAGTTTCTCCGCAATCTCTTGGCTTACGCTTTGTCGTCCTGCCCGCTTACATCGGCTCGAAGGCGGGCTGGGATCTTCGCGTCGATTCATAGTTATTCAAATTCCAGCCCGATAGATCCGGCAATACCCAGGGACCTATTCACCTGACCTGGTCTATCTTCTCCTCGGCCTCTTCTTTCTGAGACTGATCCGCATGTAATTCTTCCTGCTCCTTCTCGGCATCCGGCTCGTAATTCAGCTTGATGTAGACCGGGAAATGATCTGAACCGAAGTACGGCAGCCGTCGGAGTTGCACCAAGCGAAAATGATTCGAATGGAAGAAGTGATCCAATGGAAATCGAATGAACGGGTATTTGGCATGAAAGGTATGATAAAAGCCGCGCCCGATTCGTGGATCTAATAGTCCGCTGATGTCCTGAAACAAGTTATTAGTTCTCGACCACGCGACATCGTTTAAGTCGCCCAAAACCACGATGGGATCCTTTTTTCCTTTGACTTCCTTTCCGACGACAAGCAGCTCCGCATCGCGTTCGGTTGACCTGCCATCCTCCTCTGGAACCGGCGGCCGCGGATGAAGCCCACGCAGCTCAACTTCCATTCCTGACCGCAATTTGACTCGCGTATGGATGGAAGGTATGTCGTCCTGAACCAGGAATTTGACCTGCGGATTTATCAATTCAAGTCTGGACTGAAGGAGTATTCCATAGCTGTTGTCTTGCGGTTGCGCGACGACATACGGATGTGTCTGATCGAATTCCTTTAGTTGTTCCCGCCACCAGTCGTCGGTTTCAGCAGTCAAGATAAGATCAGGATCAGCTCTTTTGATGATTTCTTTCAAACGAGCCGCGTTGTGGTTTTGTATCAGCACGTTTGCAAACAGCAGGCTGATGCTCGAATCTTTCGCCGCCTTCTTACTCCATTGCACCTGTTTGGGCGACAAGCGCGTGTACGGATACATCATGTAACTTTGGTATGTCAGACACAGTATCAATGCGACTAAGAACGCATAATCGGCGATGGAGTTGCCTCTGAGGGGCAGGTACGCGGCAAAGACCACAGCGATTATCAAAGTAATCTGCAAGCGAGGAAAATCGAAGATTCTGACCCACCATTCATCTTTCTTCAAAAACGGCAGCACGGTGGCCAGTATCATGAGAACGCCGAGCGCGACCAATAGTAACTTCAAGATATTTCCTCTGGCTCTGATCTTTTGTTAACGCTTGCTGCTAATAATAATCCAGTCGAATTGCCAGTAATATTGACAGCCGGATTTTTCGAAGTTCAGAAGCTGCCCTGGTAGAGGTTAACTTTAGGTGCATACGCTTGCTTTGACCAAGTTTCAAATGCCGTAGATCTCTTGGCTCCTAATGATTGCCTGACCTGGCCAGTCTGCGCGCTTCTAAACTGGCAACGATAAGAATAGATTGACCCTATGCGCGCGATGCTTTTTGAGAAAGCCGGCCAGCCGTTGCGCTCGGCAGAGCTGACTGCTCCGCAAGCTGGCGCGGGACAAGTTCTGATCCGGGTGCGAGCCTGCGCCGTGTGCCGGACCGATCTACATATCACCGACGGTGAACTAAACGAACCCAAGCTGCCGCTGATCCCCGGGCATGAAATCATCGGTGTGGTGGAGAAAATCGGCGACGGGGTAAGTCGTTTCAAGCTTGGCGACCGGGTTGGCGTGCCGTGGTTGGGTTGGACCTGTGATGCCTGCGAGTTTTGCCGATCCGGCCGCGAAAACCTGTGTGATCAGGCGCGTTTCACCGGCTACACTCTCGACGGCGGCTACGCCGATTATGCGGTCGCCGATCCGCGCTTTTGTTTCGCCATTCCGGACTCCTACAGTGATACCGAAGCCGCGCCGCTGATGTGCGCCGGATTGATCGGCTACCGCAGTTTGGTAAAGGCAGGCGAAGGTAAACGGCTAGGGATTTACGGTTTCGGTGCCGCCGCCCATATAATTGCGCAGGTGGCAAAGTATCAGAACCGCGAGCTTTACGCTTTCAGCCGGCCCGGCGATGAAGCGGCACAGAAATTCGCGCGCCGACTCGGCGCCGTTTGGGCCGGAGGCTCCAGCGAGCTGCCGCCGGTGAAGCTTGATGCCGCGATCATCTTTGCACCGGCGGGCGAGCTCGTGCCGCAAGCTCTGCTCGCGCTCAAAAAAGGCGGAACTGTAGTCTGCGGCGGCATTCACATGAGTAGCATCCCGTCATTTCCCTATTCAATTCTCTGGCAGGAACGGTCGATCCGTTCGGTCGCCAATTTGACCCGCCGTGACGCCGAAGAATTTCTGCCGCTCGCGGCGCGCATTCCCGTGCGCACAGAGGTGCAAACTTTTCCGTTGGAACGGGCCAATGAAGCTCTAGAGAAATTGCGATCGGGTCAGGTTAACGGCGCTGCGGTACTGCTAACCAATTCGGATTATTAATAGGAGTCGAGGAGCAAGCCCTCCGGAGTAAGCGCAATCCGTCTATGGCGTGAATCGGCCTTTCATCCAATTGGTAAGTCACCGCTTGTGAAAGGGGCGAGCGCCGAGCCGAGAGGGAATGCTCACAGCTGAGGATTTGTGTAAATTTGTCACCGGGTCAAAACTGACGTGCATCCTAATGGTTGTCCGGGGTCTGCAGTGGCTGAATCACCTCCCGCGCAAGTAGTCCAACCTGTTCTCGCCACTTCTCAAATGGACCACACGGGCGCATCACGAACTTGGTTGCACCCGCGTCGAGGTATTGCTGGATTCTTTCACGCACTTGTTCGGGAGTGCCCAGGGCTGTGAATTCCAATGGCGACAGGTCTGGACGCGGACGAATTGATTTCTTAGCGTGTTCATAAGCTTCATCGGCGGTGTGCGCGAAATAAAACGGCAGCAAAACGCCATAGTGATCTTCCGGTAGCGCCCGACCGGCTTCAGAAGCGTAGGCGCGAATGCCTTTGATCCCCGCAGCAACTTCCCCGGCAGCGACCGCGGATACAAGCCACCCGTCGCCTAGGCGTCCGGTACGGCGCAACGCGGCTTCGCTCCGTCCCCCGATCCAAATCGGTGGGCCGCCTTTCTGCCACGGTCGTGGCGTAAGCGTCACGTCCTGGACGGAGTAGAATTTTCCCTCGAAGGTGACGTTCTCTTCAGTCCACAAGCGTCGCATCAAAACGATGGCTTCATCCGAACGTGGGGCTCGCTCCTTTTTGCTGACACCCACAGCGGCGAAATCTTTAGCGTCATCGCTGCCGAGTCCCACCGCGGGGAAAAAACGGCCCTGCGAGATAAAGTCCAACGTCGCTAGTTCTTTGGCGAGAATCACCGGGTTGCGGGTCGACAGTACCAAGGTGCTGGTGCCGAACTTCATACGAGGCAGCCGTCCGGCGATATAGGAAAGAAAAGTGATCGGTTCGAGCGACAGAGCGGAAGAAACCAGGCGATCGCTAACCCATAACGAATCGACGTCCAAAGCCTCGATATGATCGACAAAGCCGAGAATCTCCTCGGGCTTTCTATCCGTGTCTAGAAGTTGCCCGAGAGTTATGCCGATTCTGACTTTCATTTCGCTGCAGCATCTTCAGTAGAGCTTTTTGATGAATCCGCTCTTGTCGAGTTCTTCTACGAAGCTAGCATCGACGAACTCTTCGGGCTTGTATTTGTTAACGTCCGGCCGGGTCGCGGCAACGTATTCGTAACTTGTCTTCATGCCTTTTGTATTTGGATAAGGCGCCGCCAGGCGGTACTTTGCGAAGACCTCCCAAGATTCCTGGGCCAAGCCGTCGTCATCCAGACGGAGGGTTTTCTTGATAACTTTCTTGGCCAAATCAGGATCTTTTTTGAACAAGGCGATGCCTTCGACATGCGCCCTCATGTAGCGCATGATCAGATCGCGGTCCTTCTGTATCGTCGATCGCCGCGACACGATCTCACTCCATGGATAGTCAACTTCCTTGAAAAAGTCCCACAACGGTACAAAGCCGGCTCGTTGCGCGAGAATGAATGCCGGATGGGAAAGAGTCGCCGCATGGATTTTGCCCTGCCTTAGCGCGATCAGTCTTTCGGCGTCGCCGCCGGTTTGCAACAGCGCAAAATCCTTGTCAGGGTTCATGCCTTTCTTTTTGGCAAGATGACGCACAAGAAAATCCGTTAGGGAGCCAAAGGTGGTCACGCCGATGATTTTTCCTTTGAGATCTTCGTCTTTCTTGATATCGGGCCGCACCATCATCGACTGAATCACTCCTGGCATGGTATGGGCGAGAATGACCATGTCCGATCCAGCCACTACCGAAAGCATCACGGTAGGCGTGGCAATCGGTGATATTTCCACACTGCCACCGACCAATGCTCGAGAAGAAATCCCCGACCCGCTCATAACGACGACATCGGCATCCAGTCCATGCTTTTCGAACAGCTTCGCCTCTTTGGTGAAAAAGATGATCATATTGCCCATGCTGATCGCCGGCACACCGACATGAATCTTTTTCAGCGATTTGCTTTGAGCGAAAAGCGACGAAGTGAGCACGAAAAGACTTATAAAATAGATGCTGAGCGACACGAACATCCTATGTCGAGCCATCGATCATTCCTCCTGAGCACTTCATCTATTCGGATATAGTCGCGATATTAAATTGTTGTCAATCATTCGACATTGACAAAGCAAAGGCTTTTGATTATCTCAGGCTCATGTTACCCAATTTACCGCGCGAGGCGTTGTTGGATTTGTGCCGGCGGATGTTCACGATCCGTCATTTTGAAGAAAATCTGGTGCCCCTGCATGATCGAGGTGTTTTTAGCGGTCACTATCATTTGTACATCGGTCAGGAGGCCACCGGCGTGCCGGCGTTGTCCTGCCTGGGTGCCGATGATTATCTCTTCACTACCCACAGGAACCACGGCCATTTATTGGCGCGCGGCGCTGACCCCAAACGGTTGTGCGCCGAAATTTTGGGACGCGCCGACGGCCTCAACAAAGGCAAAGGCGGGTCCTTCCATTCGGTGGCGCCCTCTCTGGGATTTCTTCATAGCTCGGGAGTGGTGGCCGGTATAATCCCGCTGTCAACCGGCACCGCTTACGCCGCCAAGGCGCTGAAGAACGGCCGGATTACGGTTTGCCTGTTCGGTGACGGCGCGCTGGAGGAAGGAGCGGCGCCGGAAGCGTTCAATCTCGCGTCACTCTACAAATTGCCGGTGCTCTTCCTTTGCGAGAACAACGGCAAGTATGGCAGCGGTCGTGCCACGGCCGCGGCGCAGTCGTCATCCATGGCGACGTATCCTTTAACCGACTTACCGGCGGCTTACAAAATTCCGGCGCAGCAGATCGACGGCCTGGATTCCGGGCTTGTGCATGCAACAATTTCCCAAGCAGTGGAAAAAATTCGCCATGGCGAAGGGCCGCAATTTGTCGAGGCGCAGACTGTGCGCTGGCCAGGCAGCGAGACCAACTGGCCGGCAGTGGCGCAGCCTACGGATAGCTCGCTGGCGTGGGATGTCAGCAACGTTCCGGAGAAAGTGCGCGAATGGTACCGCACCTGCGATCCGTTGCTGATTTACATTCGCGAATTGGTTGATGCCAATCACGCCAGCCGTCAAGAGATCGCTGGCATGGAACAGCAAGTCAAAGACGAAATCGCCTCCGCCTTTGAGTTTGCAGTGGCTAGTCCCTATCCGAAACCCGAAGAAGCAGAGCGCGACTTCTTCGCCTAATTTAACTTCTAAGAAATGTTGACAGGCTGTTCAAAAAGACCCAGATGCAAGACGGGCGAAGTATCGACGAGCGAAGGCGTACTTTTTTTGTACGTCGGAGCGAGGAAATCGAGCCCAACGAAGCATATGGGTGTTTTTCAGCAGCCTGAGGACCTTATATGAGAGAGCTAAACTATTACGAAGCGAAGTTCGAGGCATTGGACGAAATTATGGCCGGCGATGGGCGAGTGCACTTGATCAATGGCACGTTCCTGAGCCTGAGCCCGCACCGCCACGTCTATCAGAAGCTTCTGCAGAAATACCGGGAGCGCATGATCTCGCCGCCTATTTCCGAACTTGGCTTCTGCGGGCTGGCCACGGGAGCGGCGATGGCCGGTCTCCGTCCCATCGTCGATCTGAGCACCGGTAGTTTCATCTATGAGGCGTGGCCGCAAGTCGCCAATGAAGCGGCCAACGCTTATTACATGTCCGGTGGCCAGACCCGGGTGCCGGTGGTCTTCCATCTATTTCACGGACTCCGCGGTGGTGGCGCGGCACAGCACTCGGGCAGCCCCCAGGCGATGCTGTGGAATGTGCCTGGTTTGGAGATCGTGCTTCCATCCACGCCGCGCGATGTCAAAGGCCTGCTCAAGACAGCCGTTTCCAGTGACAACCCGACGATCTTTGTCGACCACGTTAAGCTTCTGGACGTGCGCGGTGAAGTTGCCGAAGACGAAAAGCCGATTCCATTCGGTGTTGCAGACATCAAGCGCAAGGGCGGCGACGTGACGGTGATCGCAACCTCATACACCGTCCAGCGCTGCCTCAAAGTTGCCGAGCAGTTGGCCAAGGAGAACATCGACGTCGAGGTCATCGATCCACGCACCTTGGTGCCGTTCGACCTGGCAACCATCCTGTCCTCAATCGAGAAGACCCATCGCGTGGTGCTCGTCGACGAGACGCATCAGAGTTGCGGAGTCGCTGCCGAAATCGCCGCGCGCATCGCCGAGAGCGGTTTCGATAAGTTGAAGACGCGCATTCGCCGTGTCTCCACTCTGGATGTGCCGGTGCCCTTTAGCCCGCCATTGGAAGAATACATCGGGCCGCGAGACGATCGCATCGTCGATGCGATCCGCGCAGCGTTGGCATGATCTGCTATTCCTGCAGAAAACTGAGCAGCAACTTGCGAGCTGTGAAACATCAAATTCACCATGAAGAGTACGAAGTCAAAACAAATGAATCTGAAACCTTCGTGGTACTCCTTCGAAAATTTCGGCGAAGGTGAAGAGATGCGACTACCCAAGACCGTCACCCCCGAATGTTTTAATCGGGGGTCCAGTCCGAATTCCGCCTGGATTCCCGCTAGAAGCATGCGGGAATGACAGACTCCTCAGAGAATCAGGGCCTGAAGGACGTACTCATTTGATTCTGTGTGGGCCAGTGTAAACTGATGACACACTTCGTGATCGGTAGTTATCTCCTTCCGACCTTCGTTTGACATTACCCAGCTCCTGATCATCCATGGCCAGCAAACAAGAAAGCTCAAAAGATCTCGTCGATCTCCTGAGGCGCATGTGGTTGATTCGCGCTTTTGAGGAAAAAGTTTCGGCGCTTTACGCCGAAAGGCAGATTGTCGGCCTGCTTCACCTGGGCATCGGCCAAGAAGCGGTTGCGGTCGGCGTCTGCGGTTTGCTGCGCCCGGACGATTTCGTATTCGGCGGGCATCGCTCTCACGGTCATGCCCTGGCCAAAGGAGCGGAAGTCAATCGGCTGATGGCGGAAATCGCCGGTCGCGCCACCGGCTACTGCGGCGGCAAGGGCGGCTCGATGCACATCGTCGCGCTGAATGCGGGCTTCATCACTGCCACCGGGGTGGTCGGTGGAACGATACCGTTGGCGCTCGGCGCAGCATTCGCCGGGAAGGAAAAAAAACAAGGCCAAGTCGCCGTGGTTTTTTTCGGCGATGGCGCCGGCCAAGCGGGTCCGTTTCATGAGTCTTTGAACATCGCCAGCTTGTGGCAGTTACCGGTGATCTTCGTGTGCGAGAACAATGGTTATGCGGAATTCACACCGCTATCGGCGCATACGAAGATCGAGCGGTTGGCGCAGCATGCAAAGACTTATGGGATCCCCAGCAGCACGGTGGACGGCAACGATCTCTTAGCCGTGCGTTCGGCGACAAGCAAGGCGCTCGAGATCGCACGCGCACGCAAAGGACCGGTATTTATCGAATGTTTAACGCATCGGCTGCGCGGCCATTATGAAGGCGACCCCGCCAAATATCGAGAGTTGTCGCAGCTTTCCGAGTGGAAGAAGAAAGATCCGATTGCCAGATTCGCGCGCCTGCTGAAAAGCAAGAAGATGATGACGGATAGGGGACTTCAAGCGATTGAATCTGAAGCCCGCGCCCGGGTTGAAGAAGCCGCCAGCTTTTCCCTCTCATCATCGTGGCCAGCCAGCGAGGAAGTCGCGACTCAAGTTACCACAATTAACTCCCAGCCTTTTTTTAGTTGATTCCCAGGGTCCGAGACAATGTCGTCGACGAAACGCGCGTGGAAGTAGCAACCTCTTCTTCAACATTTGGAACCAAATCGAATATGTCAGAGCAGACGTTTTTAGAAGCGATTCGCGCCGGACTTCACGAAGAGATGAGCCGCGACTCGGCGGTTTACGTTTTCGGCGAAGACGTTTCACTCGGCGGACCCTTCGGCGTCACCAAAGGATTGGCGGAAGACTTCGGGCGCCAACGCGTGGTCAACACGCCAATCAGCGAAGGCACGGTCATGGGGTTGGCCATTGGCGCCGCTACGGCAGGATTGCGCCCGGTGATTGAGATCATGTTCATCGATTTCATCACGCTCGCTCTCGATCAACTGGTTAATCATGCGGCCAAGCTCTATTACATGTCCGGCGGCCAGCTCGCGATCCCGTTAACTGTGCGCGTGCAATGCGGCATCAGCGGCGCCATGGGCGCGCATCATTCACAAAGCCTGGAGTCGTGGCTGGCGCACGTTCCGGGATTGCAGGTTGTGATGCCGTCAAATCCCGCCGACGCCAAAGGGCTGCTCAAGGCCGCCATTCGTGACGACAATCCGGTGGTCTTTATCGAGCATCGTGGTTTGTACTGGGCCCGCGGCGACGTGCCGAACGGCGATCATCTGGTGCCGATCGGCCAGGCGGCGGTTCTGCATGCCGGTCAACAAGTCACTATTGTCGCGCTGGCAAATATGGTGGGCGCGGCATTGGCAGCAGCCGATGAATTGGCCGCCAGCGGAATTTCCGCGGAGGTGATCGACCTGCGCAGCGTTGCACCTCTGGATATCAGAACTATCGTCGAATCCGTCAGAAAGACCGGGCGCATGGTTGTCGCGCACGAAGCCGTGGAACAGGGCGGGGTGGGCGCGGAAATTACCGCGGCTGTTCAACAACATGCGCTTTACTATCTGGACGCGCCAATTCTGCGTGTCGCGGCTCCGTTCGCTCCGGTTCCCGCCAGCCCGGCATTGGAGAAAGAATTTCTCCCTGGCCAGAAGCGAATTGTCCAATCAGTGAAGAAGTTATTTGCTCATTCTTGAGCGCCGCCGCGCATCTAGCCACCAACCGTTCCCGTTCGGTAACTGCATCCGCGTTTATCAATTGAAGCGCGGCCAGGATCGAGTCGTGACAGGTTGTCACGATGTCAAACGATTACTGTCAGATCGAGCAGTGGAAGAACCGGATATAACGTTAATGGAATCAAAAACCCGCATCACCAGTTGCGTTCGTTCGCAAGATGCTATTGGCATCAGCATTGCTCAATGACCGTTCCAAATTTTTCAACTAAGGAGACTGCACATGCGAACAGCACTGGCGAGCAACCAGGTGGCGATATCAATCGCCAACAAGAAATTGCATGCGGCAAAGTGCGCCGAGTGTGGCGCCAAGATTTATCCCAGTTCACTTTTGAAGCCGCATCTTGCCCGGCACCGGCTGAAGGACGAATGGTTGGTGACTGAGCTGAGGGAGCTTCAGGTTACCATCGAGCGCATGAAAATAGCTTGAATAGTGAACTGCGGCATCGCCGCAATGCCGCAGTTCACGTCTAGGTTTCTGCGGGTAATTGCCTTCTGTAAATTCCGTCACATTATTCGAAAAAGGCTCCTTCAATCAGCACCGGCTTTGCCGCGCCTTGCTCGTGAGTTCTTCCAGGAATCGGTGTGCCGTCCGGGTTCAGACGCTGATCCTGTTTATCCGGACCGGCGCCGATTCGAGTCATCACCAGAGGGGTATCTCCGGAATTGCGAAACTGATAGTAGCAACCCGCTGGAAGAACGATCGCTTGATGCTTGCTCGCATTGAGAACGGTTTTGCCGTCGCGACCCGTGTTGAATTCAGCGGTTCCTTCAAGAACCAGGAAAATATGATCCTCTTTGGTGTGGGAGTGGAGCGCGTTCTCGCCGATGCCCGGGGCGTAGCAATGAATACGCAATGTCATTAAATCTGTTTCCGCCAGCAGGTTGCGCGTGTGCCCCTCCTTCACCAATTGAGTTCGCAACATAACCACTTTTGCTTCGGTTTGTTTGCCGTTTTCCATAACCCCTCCTGTTAGTTGTTGGTTGTTCCATCGCTACCGGGCACGATTCTAGGTCAGGTCGTCGCTATTGTGCAATACACGATCGAAGAAACACGCCGCTTCATGCCGAATTTTGGCGGTTGCAAATAATCAGGACGTGGGTTTATCTGGATCTCCCACATCTTGGCGCGCCCATGTCTCTACTTGCTGAAATCACAGCTATTTTCTCCGCGATGGGCTGGGCGTCCGATTCTGTTCTGGTCCGGCTGGGCTTACGGCGATCCAACATCTTCGCAGCGATGTTGATGAGCTTCGCGGTCTCGACCGCGTGCATGTGGAGCTACCTGATTGCCACCACCTCGCTCGAGTTCCTGTCCTCGCCGGCGATGATCTATTTTGTCATCAGCGGTTGCGTGCAACCGTTGCTGGCGCGAGCCCTGTTCTATGAAGGAATTACCCGAATCGGCGTCGCTCGCGCCGGTCCGCTGCGCGGCACAGAGCCGTTGTTTGCGACGATTATTGGCGTGAGTTTTTTGCGCGAAGAGCCCGGCGCGCTGGTTTATATGGGCACGATACTGATCATGACAAGTCTCTGGTTGATCTCTGGTCAGCACGACGGCGCGGCAAAGTGGCGACTTCTCGATACCGCTTTCCCGATCACCGCGGCGTTGGTTTCTGCTATCTCGCAAAGCTTGCGCAAGCAAGGGCTGAAAATTTTACCCGATCCGTTTGTTGCCGTAGCGATCGTCACCACCGTGTCGCTGGTTCTGTTTTTGATTTTTGTGCTGATTACCGGCAGAGCCAAGTCGCTGCGCATGGAACGCCAGGGTTTTTCATTTTTTCTCGCGGCGGCGCTGCTGGCAACGGCAGCTCAAGTCCTCAATTTTGTCGCATTAGGGAGAGGCGAGTTGTCGGTGATTATTCCGCTCTTGAATACCACACCGCTATTTACCGTGCTGTTAAGTGTTCTTTTCCTGCGCAAGGTGGAAACGGTCAACCGGCGCATCGTGTTTGGCGCGCTTATCATGTTCGCAGGCATCGTGACGATTACCAGCCGGTGATTACGGTCAAGAATCTGATCCAGCCGATTGAGCGCTGTTAGACGGAAGTTCCAGCGCTTGACACAAGCAAATGGGTCCCGGATATTACGGCTGTTCTGAGGACTAGGCGCCCAGGCTGGTATTACCCTTCCGAGGGTTGCCGAGGTGTTTTTATGATTAACGAAGATCCTGGAATAACCCCCCTCGCCGCGCTGGATGAAGAGTTCGCGCTCCGGACGATACTGGAAGGCACCGCAAATGAGACCGGCGAGCGGTTTTTTGCCGCGCTAGTTGAAAATCTGGCGCGAGCGCTGAGCACTCACGGCGCCTGGGTCACTGAATACATCCAGGAACGCCGCCGGCTGCGCGCCCTTGCCTTTTGGATGGATGGGCAATGGATAAAAGACTACGAAACCGATATTGCCGGCACCCCTTGTGAAAAAGTGATCGACAGCGCCGATATAGTTCATTTTCCCGATAATCTTTTTAAACTCTTTCCAGACGATCCGGACATAACCGCGATCAACGCGGTGAGCTATCTGGGAATGCCCCTGAAGGACGTCGATGGCAAAATTCTCGGCCATCTTGCGGTGATCGATCGACGGCCAATTCCAGAAGAACCCAAGGTTCAGGCTCTATTTAGAATCTTCGCCGCCAGAGCCGCGGCCGAGTTGCAACGGCAAAGCGTCGAAAAACAGGTCCGAGAGCGCGAGGAGAAGTTACGGCGCCTATTTGACAGCGCCATGGATGCGATTATCGAGCTTGATCAGAATCTCAAAGTGACCCGAGTGAATCCCGCCGCCGAGCAGGCATTTCAGTGTCCGGCGCGGCAGGCAGTTGGCGGTGAATTCAGTCGGTTCGTTTCAAGCAAGAGCTATCAAACGATCTTGAGGCTCATCGATGAGTTCAAGCCGTGTCCCCCGGAACGCCGCTCTGCATGGGTTCCGGGCGGATTACGCGGAGTGGCGAGCGGTGGTAATGAGTTTCCAGCAGAAGCCACCATCTCGTGCTTCGAAATTGGCAGGCAAACCTTCTACACCGTGATCTTGAGAAACATCAATGAGCGAATCGAAGCCGACCGGAAAATTAACTCTCTCACCGCCGAAGCCGAATATCTGCGTGAAGCGCTTAACAAGCTTGGCGGCTTTGAGCAAATTATCGGGCAAAGCGCCGCGCTTAAGACGGTGCTGGAGGATGTCGAGCAAGTCGCGGTCGGCGACACCACGGTCCTGATTCTTGGCGAAACCGGCACCGGCAAAGAATTGATCGCCAGGGCGATTAAAGGCTCCAGCCGTCGCGCCGACAAACCCCTGATCACGATCAATTGCGCCGCGATCCCAGCCGCGCTCATGGAGAGCGAGTTTTTCGGGCATGAGAAGGGCGCCTTTACCGGTGCGACGCAGAGACGCGAGGGATGTTTTGCTTTGGCCGACGGCGGCACGATCTTTCTGGACGAGGTGGGCGAGCTTTCGCTCGATTTACAGGCCAAGCTGTTGCGGGTTTTGCAGGAAGGTGAATTCACTCCCGTCGGGGGCTCCCATCTGCGCAAAGTGAATGTGCGTGTCATCGCGGCAACCAACCGCGACCTCAAAAGGGCGATACGCGAAGGGCGTTTTCGCGAGGATTTATACTATCGTTTGAACGTGTTTCCGATCAATATGCCGCCATTGCGTGAAAGAAACGAAGATGTCGTGATTCTGGCATCGGAGTTTGCCGCCAAATTCGCGCAGCGTATGGGTAAGCGCATCGAGTCTCTTTCACAAGAGATCAAGAAACGTTTGAAGGCTTATTCCTGGCCGGGCAATGTGCGTGAGTTACAGAATGTGATCGAGCGGGCTGTGATTACCTCCCGGGATGGGTCTATCAACCTTGACCGGGCTCTGCCGGAAATCCCCTCGGAGGTCGCTGCTGGAACGGTACCGGCCATTGAAAGCGTGATCCAGCCGGCGCAGCGAATTCTGCCGATTCGCGAGCTTCAGCAACTGGAGCGAGAGAACATTTTGCGCGCTCTCGACTCATCGGGCTGGCGTGTCGCCGGCAGGGACGGCGCGGCGAGCATGCTCGGAATCAATCCGTCTACTCTCAATTCCCGCATCCGCGCTCTCGGAATACAACGCCCGAGGTAAGTGTTCGTCTTTGTTGGCTCAGCGTACTCGGCAGAGTGCCGCGCCGTTCCATTTCAGAACCTGACTTTTCACCCGTCTTTAAACTGACTGCCGATTCGTTCCGCCGGTTCGTGAAACGAGATACCGGGTGTGAGATCTCACAACTAGCACCGTGAGATTTCATAACTTGCGAGATCTCACAGTGAATCATGAATCGTTCTAATCTAGCTATCCCTTCGATATCATTCCACAACTTCGAAGCATAAGAATCTGGCACACAAGCTGCGCTAGAGATCGATAACTGCTCTGAAAAGGAGAAAAAAATGGGACACAACTACACATATCAATTGGCACTGGCTGCATCGGAGCGCATAGGGTGGAAAGTGGACGACCTTATCGGCGGCGATAAAAAGCTCGACTTCACCAAACCGTTCATGCCCGAATCCTTGGCGCAGGTAAAGCAGCTATCCTTCCTCACGCCAGAGCAGCAAGTGACACTGAACCAGATCCGCGGACATGAGTATCTGTCGATGTTCGGTCTGGTCGAGGAGTTTATTCTTCCTTACGTGGTCGATCATGCCCGTCCGCAGCTTTCTGGCGATGACTACCGCGTGCGCGCGCTGCTTCAATTTGCTGGCGAGGAAGCCAAGCACATTCACCTGTTCAAGCGCTTCCGCCAAGAATTCGAGGCAGGCTTCGGCAGCAAGTGCGACTTCATCGGACCGGCTGAGGATATCTCGCGTTTTGTGTTGTCGCACAGCCCTCTCGGGACCGGCATCGCGATCCTCCACATCGAATGGATTACCCTCAGGCACTATATCGAAGGCGTGCGCGACAGCCAGGAACTTGACACTCAGTTCAAGAGCCTGCTCAAGCATCATTGGCTGGAAGAATCCCAACACACCAAGCTCGATACCCTGATGGTTGAGGAAGTCGTCGTCAATTCCACCGCCCAGGAGATTGACCAGGCTTTTGCCGAATACGCCGATATAGGAGCATTCCTCGATAGAGGCATTCAGCAGCAGGCCGAGTTCGATGTCGAGAGTTTCGTGCAAGCGACCGGCAGAGATCTGTCCAGCACCGAGCGCGAGCAGGTCAAGAATGCTGTGCTGAAGGGAATGCGCTGGACTTATCTCGGTACCGGCATGACGCATCCGAACTTCCTCGCCACAGTCGAGGCGATCAAACCGGGGGCACGCAAACAGATTGAAGAAATGGCGCCGGCTTTTTGCTGAAGGCGAGAAAATCTAACAAGGAGATCAAGATTATGAACCTGCAGGCATCAAACGCGAAAGACCAGCTCAGCGGCACGGTCAAAGGCCCCGTGCTAATTCCAGATGAACCGCGATACGAGGAAGCTCGCCGGATATGGAACGCCATGATCGATCGCCGGCCGGCGCTGATCGTGCAGTGCGCCGAGGCTGACGACGTGTCACCCGCGATCGCATTTGCGCGGAAGAACAAACTGGAAATTTCGATTCGCGGTGGCGGGCATAATATCGCCGGAACGCCCTCTCTGACGGCGCCCTGACGATCGACTTTTCGAACATGAAGAACGTCCGGGTAGACGCCGCTAAGAAGCGCGCGTATGTCGAGCCTGGCGCGACGCTTGCGGATCTGGATCAGGCGACCCAGGTGCATGGTCTGGCCACCCCGGTGGGGATTAATTCCACCACCGGCATTGCCGGACTAACTCTAGGCGGCGGCTTCGGCTGGCTGACTCGCAAATACGGCATGACCATCGACAATCTTGTCTCCGTCGATATGATCACGGCCGATGGCAAGAAAATACGCGCGAGTGAAAAAGAAAACCCGGATCTTTTCTGGGCACTTCGAGGCGGCGGTGGAAACTTTGGCGTGGTCACCCAATTCGAATTCCAACTCTTTCCGGTGGGGCCCAAAATTCTCGCGGGGTTGATAGTTTTTCCGTTCAGCCAGGCCCGACAGATACTCACCGAGTATCGTCAATTCATAAATTCGGCACCCGAGGAGCTCAATGTCTGGGCCGTGCTGCGCCAGGCTCCTCCATTGCCCTTTCTTCCGGAAAACGTGCACGGCAAAGAAGTGGTCGTGTTGCCTATCTTCTACTGCGGTGCCGTAGCGGAAGGGGAGACACTCATCGTCCGTGCGCGCCTTCGGCGATGTCCTCGGCGAGCACATCGGGGCTCAGTCTCTACGCCGACTGGCAGAAGGCGTTCGACCCCTTGCTCGCCCCCGGTGCAAGGAACTATTGGAAGTTCCCCATAACTTCACACAGCTTGCCGACGGAGCGTTGAATTCAATTATTGAGTTTGCCGGGAGTCTGCCCTCGCCGCAGTGCGAAATTTTCATCGGCCTGATTGCCGGCGCGCCGAACCGTATCGCCCCCAATTCGATGGCCTATG
>CAVUZH010000011.1:0-13087 GCA_963745835.1 uncultured delta proteobacterium | reverse complement strand
TGAAGCTGTAGAATTGTTGCGCCAGCCATTTTTCACGCAAGCATGCCGTTCGCTGTTCCAGTTCTAGAAAAGAGCTCGGGCTGAAACAATCACGTCCATCCTGGAACTCGTGCCTCGGCCATTCGCGGCTTAAAAAATAATGCTGGCGATAAAGCGGTCATTCTATTAAAATATTGATTTGTATGGGTTTTCTGTTCGGGGGCAGTATTTCTTGAGTAAAGCCACTTCACGTATCGCTGACCGGAATATTCCGGCTGGGTCTTGCGCTGATCAGATCCCGACTGAGGACGCCGAGGCGGCGCTGCGATTTTGTCGCGCGTTGGCACGGCAAATTGAAAGCCCGCTCGGTGAAACGGAGCAGAAGAATCTTGCAGTTGGACAGTTAGCCGGGTCGCCGGCGCTGAGTTCGACGCCGGAGTTTTCGGTTGTCGTTCCGATCTATAACGAAGTCGAGAACATCCCGGTTCTCTATGACCGCTTGGTGGGAGTGCTGGAGAATGTCGGAAATAGTTTTGAGATCGTTTTCGTCGATGACGGCAGCAGAGATGAAAGCGTCAAAAAGCTCCAGGAGCTTGCCGCAGCCGACGAGCGCGTGATCGTCCTGGAACTCGCCCGCAACTTCGGGCATCAAGTGGCGATCACCGCCGGGCTCGATTTCACGCGAGGAAAAGCCATCGCACTCATGGATGCGGACCTGCAGGATCCACCCGAAGTGCTTCCTGAGTTCATTGCCAAGTGGCGCGAGGGTTACGACGTCGTCTACGCGATTCGCGAGCGTCGCAAGGAGAACTGGCTCAAAAGGACCAGCTACGCGGCGTTCTATCGCGTACTGCGTCGTGTGTCGAATATCGAGATCCCGCTCGATGCCGGCGATTTTTGCGTGATGGACCGCCGCGTCGTCGATCTGTTGAAAGAGATGCCTGAGCGCAGCCGCTTTGTTCGCGGCATCCGCAGTTGGGTCGGTTTCAATCAGGTGGGCATCCCGTTCGAGCGCCACGCTCGAGCCGCCGGAACGTCGAAGTATACGGTCGGCAGGTTGATGCTCCTCGCCTTGGATGGACTGATTTCATTCAGCTATGTGCCGCTGCGAATCATCACGGCTCTTGGCCTGAGCGTTTCCCTGGCGTCGTTGATCCTGGCGGTCTTCTTCTTTGTCAAGAAACTCATCTATGGTCTGAACCCTCCCGGTTATGCGAGCATCATTGTATCGATTTTCTTTCTGGCGGGAATCCAGCTCGTCACGTTGGGCGTTATCGGCGAGTATGTCGGCAGGATTTTTGAAGAGGCGAAGAGACGGCCAATGTATGTTTTGCGGCGCGTGTCCAGGGCTGGTTAATGCGCATCCTCATGCTCAACAACGAGTTTCCGCCGCTTGGAGGCGGAACGGGAACCGCTAATCAAGCGGTGCTGGAACGATTCGCTTGCCTTCCGGGACTGGAAATCGATCTCATCACTTCCGCCCTGGGAAAGCTGTCCGAGAAAGAACCTTTCACGAATAGGATCCAAATCCACAAAGTTCCGGTTCGCAACAAAGACATTCATCATTCATCCAATCGCGAGCTGATCGAATATGCGGCACGGGCCTTCTGGCTTGCGATCAAGCTGCACCGCAAAAATCCTTACGATCTTTCCTTTGCCTGGAGCACCGTGCCGGCCGGAGCGGTGGCGCTGGCGCTCAAGCGTATCCTCCAACTGCGCTACATCGTGCGCGTTTGCGGTCCCGATATTCCCGGTTTCGAGCAGCGCTACCAAACGATTCACCTATTTCTAGCGCCTGTCATACGGAGAGTCTGGCGCGCGGCGGACAAATTGATCGCGAAATCAGCGCGGGAAATCGAGATGATCCACGCCGTCGATCCCAACGTCGACTGCTTGCTGATCCCGAACGGAGTCGATCTGAACAGATTTGCAGCGGCTCCGCCCGTGCCCGATGACGGGCCGCTTCGGGTGGTCTGCGTCGGGCGGCTGATCGAGCGGAAGGGCCAGCACCATCTGATCGAGGCGGTGAAACGGCTCACCGATGAAGGAATCGACGTCAAACTCGATCTCGTCGGCACGGGCGACGCCCAACCTACTAATGAAGGTCAAGTCGCAAAGCTTGGGTTAAACGAGCGGGTCCGCTTCTTCGGTTATGTTCCGCGCGAGCAAATTGCGGCGCATTACGCCGCGGCTCAGGTGTTTGTGCTACCGTCCTACAATGAAGGAATGAGCGTGGCTTTGCTCGAAGCGATGGCTGCCGGGCTCGCGGTGCTCGTGACCCCGACAGGCGGCACGCCGGAATTGGTGCAGCCCGAAGTCAACGGATTGATCTTTAACTGGGCAGACGTTGCCGAATTGGCGGCGCACCTGCGCCGATTGGCACGCGACCGGGCGCTTGCGCGGCGCATGGGGGAAGCATCGCGCCGGCGCGCGAGCGATTTCTCCTGGGAGACAGCCGCGCAACGCTACAGTGACATATTCACGCAGTTAGTCGACGCTTCTTCACCATCCGAGCGCCGGGTTCCCCTAGAAGCGAAGCACAAGATTTAACTTATGTGCGGCATCTGCGGTCAACTCACTTTCGATCCGGCGCAGAGTGTCGACGGCGAGCTTTTACGGCGGCTGAACTCCACGATCCGCCACCGCGGCCCGGATAGCGAAGGCTACTACCTCAAAGGCGCAGTCGGCTTTGGCATATCGCGCCTCGCGATCATCGATGTCGCCGGCGGCAGGCAACCAATCAGCAACGAAGACGGATCCATCGTCGTGGTTTTTAACGGCGAGATCTACAATTTTCGTGAATTGCGCGCCGAGCTTAAAGACCGTGGGCACCAGTTTAAAACGCGCAGTGATACGGAAGTGATCGTCCACGGCTACGAGCAATGGGGCGATGAAGTATTACACCGGCTGAACGGTATGTTCGCCGTGGCGCTCTGGGATGAGCCTCGACATAGGCTTCTTTTGGCACGCGACCGAATGGGAAAAAAACCGCTGTATTGGCACCGGTCCAAGAGCGGGCTGCTCTGGGGCTCGGAGGCGAAGGCGATTCTCGCGGCCCCGTGGGTGGAACGGCGCGTCAATGCGCTCGCGTTGCATCACTATCTCACGCTGCAATACGTGCCGGAGCCGCTGACGATCTTCCAAGACATGCACCGGCTTCCGGCGGCGCACAAGCTCGTCGTCGAGTCAGGCGCAGAGCCGGTTATTTCGCGCTGGTGGCAGCTCGAGTTCGAGCCTAAATGGCAAATCGACGACCGGGAAGCTATCGAACAAGCGCGCGCACGGTTGAGCGCCGCTGTCGAACGGCGGTTGATCGCGGAAGTGCCGCTCGGTGCGTTCCTTAGCGGCGGCATCGATTCCTCGACGATCGTCGCGCTGATGGCGCAGCGAAGCAGTAAGCCCGTGCAGACTTTTTCGATCGGCTTTGAAGAACCGAAATACTCGGAGATTCATTTCGCGCGCCAGGTCGCGGAACAGTACAAGACCGACCACCACGAGTTTGTTTTTCGAGCGCAGGACCTCGTTCGAGTAATCGAAGAATCGGTCAGGGCGGCGGACGAGCCGCTCGCAGATCCGGCGGCGCTTCCGCTCTTGGAGCTCTCAAGGCAAGCACGGCAAAGCGTAACGGTCGCTTTGTGCGGCGACGGCGGCGACGAAACCCTGGCCGGCTATCGTCGCTATGCCCTCGACGGCTTACTTAAACCGTATACAGCGCTACCAAGCTGGATCACTCAAGGCGCGGTGCCCGCGATGATGCGCTGCGTGCCGGAACCGAGTTGGATACCCGAAGACCGCAACCCGATCACTGGACTGAAGCGGCTTGGCCAGTTTTCCGCGACGACGCCTAAAGCTTCACTGGTGCGATGGGGCTCTTATTTCACGCACGACGACAAGCTGGCGCTGTATACCGATCGCTGGCGCGACGAGTTTGCGCAGATCGACACAGCGGATTGGATCGCCCGCGCGTATGATGAAGCGCATGCCTCGAGTCTGCTCGATCGCACGCTTTACGCGGATCATCTCACGTATCTCTCGGGCGATCTCCTGCCCAAGACCGATCGTATGACCATGGCTCATTCGATAGAAGCGCGTTCCCCTTTTCTCGACGTCGAATGGGTCGCATGGACGGCGCGATTGCCGGAGCGGCTCAAAGTGCGACGCATGGCAGGCAAATGGTTGCTCAAAGCCGCGTTCGGCGAAATGTTGCCGCCGGCGATCTGCGCGCGCGGCAAGCAGGGCTTCGGCGTGCCGATTGGGTCGTGGCTCAAAAAGGACCTTCACGAGTGGGCGAGTGAACGCTTGCTCGGCAACCAGTACTGCTCCGGATGGTTTCAGCAAGCCGAGGTTCGCCGCCTATTGGATGAGCATGACCGCGGTAAGTTCAATCACGGCAAGAAGCTCTGGGCGTTGCTGATCTTTGCGGTGTGGTCGAACCAGCTCCTTGCGACATGATGCCCAGCAATTTCGACTTTGGATCCAATTGGGCCGATTTTTCGAGCGAGCGGATTGATACCCGCCGCTTGGAAATGGCTTGTGAATCTTTGCAGTCACTCTTGGAAGAAAAAAATCTCGCAGGCAAGACGTTTTTCGATGTTGGCTGTGGCAGCGGGCTTTTTTCGATCGCGGCGCATCGGCTCGGCGCAAAGAAAGTCGTCGGGGTAGACGTCAATCCCCGTTGCATCCAAGTGTCTCAAGCCAATCTCAACCAACTGGCGCCGGGCGCGCCGGTCGAATTCTCTCTTGCGTCGGCCTTGGAGAGCGAACAGCTCAAGCGTTTCGGGACTTTCGACCTCGTGTACGCGTGGGGATCGTTGCATCATACAGGGGCGATGTGGAAGGCCATTCGCAATGTTTCGAGTTGCGTTGCGCCCGGTGGTACTTTTGTGCTGGCGATCTATAACAAGCACATCACATCGCCGGTATGGAGCGCCATCAAATGGACCTACAATCAGGCGCCTCGGTTGTGTTCAAAAATCAATGATCGTCGTTTTCGCGGGAATTATTTACATTGCAAAATTTCTCGTCACTCGAACCAACCCGTTGAATAAAGAACGAGGCATGGACTTTTGGTTCGACGTGATCGATTGGGTAGGCGGCTATCCTTATGAATATGCGACGGCGGACGAGGTCGTAACCTTTCTTAGTCGAGCTGGATTGCAGCTCAGGCAATCTGTTTCGGCTTCGGTACCTACAGGTTGCAACGAATTTGTATTCGAGAAAGTCCCGGTGGGACATAACGCTTAGGCTTGTCCCCGTTAAGCAGGTCAGCAATATGCAGGAAATGCCAATCGCAGACTACAATGAAGGCTGGGAGTCAAAATGGGATGACATGAAAAGGTACGGCCCTTTCTCCCGCCATCTTCGCCGAATCATCAAGAGTATGATTCGGCCGTTGAACTTTACGTCAGTATTAGATGTCGGTTGCGGGCAGGGCTCCTTTTTACAAGAATTGCAAGCGGAGTTTCCCGATATCATCCCGCATGGGATAGACATCTCATCTACAGCGATCAACCTGGCATGCAGGCGTGTCCCCGATGGCCACTTTCGTGTGTTGGATGTTACGGACGCATCTCTAGACCACCAATGTGATCTCGTCGTTTGTAGCGAAGTCTTGGAGCATATCCCCGACGATCTACTAGCTCTCCGAAATCTGAGGAAGATGACTGGTAGATATCTGCTGGTTTCCAGTCCCCAGGGGAGGATGCGTGAGTTTGAAAAGCAAGTTGGTCACGTTCGCAACTATGCACCAGGTGAGTTGGTTAAGAAAATCGAATCGAGTGGTTTTACTGTCCTCTCGGTCTTGGAGTGGGGATTTCCATTTTATTCGCCGTTGTATCGAAACCTTTTGGACTTTACCGATAGCAAGGGGACGACCGGTGAGTTCGGTAGCGTGAGAAAATTGATCGCGCAAACGCTTTACCTTTTGTTTCTCTTAAATTCGTACAAGCGCGGAGATGAGATATTCGTCCTTGCTACCGTTAGCAAAGATTGCAGCTGCTGAAAGTCCAGACGTGATCCAAAAAGGCAAAGATTACATTCGATTTGGTTGGCAACTTGTGAGCGGTTGGCGCATGAAGCACGAACGCTGGATAGCGGATCTACGACGTAACGATTTGCCGTTGCTTCAGAGACAGGGAAATCCTGTCAGAATCCTAGATCTCGCCAACGGCCAATTACAACCACAATACAAAATACTGCGAGGCCAGGGGCATCACGTCTATGGAATCGACATGGTGAATCGTCCTAATGGCGACTGGCAAAGTTGTGCGTACAAGGCTGCTCGCCGGATATATGCCCGAGATCTTCAGCGGAATTGCTCAATGCCCCACGAGGCATTGATCTGTGGAGATGTATCGAACTTGCCTTTTCAAGATCAAGCATTTGATTTAGTGACTTCGGTCGCAGCCTTCGAGCACTTCCTTGATGTTCCCGCGGTACTCAGGGAATCGTATCGTGTGCTTAGGCCGGGGGGGGTTATTTGGGTATTAGTGCATTTGTTTTCATCCCTGTCCGGAGGCCACAATGTCAGTTTGTCGGAAGTCCCTCTTCGCACGATTCCCACTTGCATAGATCCGTGGGATCATCTACGCGAGCGCCGCGTGTCGTTTCATGTGCCGCTAAATGAATGGCGACTGAGCCAGTATGTCGATGAGTTTAAAAAACATTTCGATGTTTTAAAGCAGTATTGCGCCCTGCGAGAAGGTGAGCATCTACTGACTCCCCAGATTGAGAGCAGCTTGGCGGATTACAGTAGGGACGAGTTGACATGCGGAGCATACGTCATAGTCGCCTGCAAATTGTGATGATGGGTTCGCTTCAGTAACCGTAGATAGGCAGAGCCAACTTTGGCCGTCCCAGTCACTTTCGTACGATGTATCTGCTTGTACGACTTGCTCTGTTGATTGTGCTTGCGACGATGTCGTTGTTTCGGCTAGATGCGGTGCCGCCGCTGTGGTGGGACGAAGGTTGGACGCTGGCCGTTGCGCGCAATTGGCTGGAACTCGGGCATTACGGACGGTTATTAACCGGGCAGCTAGTACCTGCAGGCTTACAAGCAGCGCCAACTCTTACCGCTAGCGTTTATTTGAGTTTTAGCTTGTTCGGTATTGGAGTTATCCAAGCTCGGATGGTGGGTGTCGTGTTTTCCTTGGCTTCTTTAGGGCTGCTTTACCATCTTGCGCGGCGAATCTACAATCAGCCCATTGCTTTAGGTACTGTCCTGGTACTCACGTTTCTTCCGGCTTACATTGGTTTGTTCCCCGTTTATGTCGGTAGACAAGTGTTGGGAGAAATACCCGCGATGTTTTTCCTGCTTGCAGGGTATGTGTCTATTCTATACGTGTCACGCTATCCGGGATGGGCAGTGTCGTTAGCCGTACTGTTCTGGGCAATGGCGCTTAGCACGAAGCTCCAAGTTGTGCCGTTCTGGTCGTGCTCAATGTTGGCGCCCATCTCATTAAGTGTTTTTCAGCGCAACTGGAGACGTGCTTTTTTATGGACACTGGCGTTTGTTGGAGCACTTTTAGGAGCGCGTCTGTTACCGATATTCTGGGGATTGTTTCTGCAGGCGAAGGCAGATATCGCCGATCCGATCAGTGGTTTGTACGAAGTGACAGGTGTGGTGTGGTCGGTTCCGTCGCGAATGTTTGCTCTAACCGTGACCGTGCTGTTTGGCCTTCCTACTCTCGTAGGGCTTTGTTATGGACTTTGGAACAGTCTCAAAAAAGACCATCCTATTCAGACCCCTCCTGATCAAGTAAAACTCGCGTTATTGTTCTTTGCATTGAGCTGGATGGCTTGGTTCGTGGTGCTTTCGGTTGGTTGGACGCGCTATATCTTCCCAGCGACCTTTATAGGCAGTATTTTTGTGGCGGCAATGATGTACGACCTTACGCGCGGTTATGATGTTGCTTACGTTGGTCAACAAAGTCGCGCCTTCTTTAAAGGTCAGGTTTTAAAAAAAGAACCGATTGGTGCGCTGTTGGTATTAGTGTTACTAGCAACATCGATTCCTAGAACCGCGATGGCTTTATACAAGACATATATCCTAGACGCCGATACGTCAGTGCAGCAGACAGCCGAGTTTCTAAATTCACAAACTCCGCCGCGAGCCTTGATCGAGACGTATGATAGTGAGCTGTTCTTCCTTTTGAACCGTGATTATCACTATCCTCCTGATCAAGTACACGTCGACTTAATTCGGCGCACCTTTCTGTATGATGACGGCACTATCATCCGTTATGATCCGTTAGCGACAAATCCTGATTACCTAGTCGTGGGACCGCATAGTCAACAGTGGAGACTTTACGAGCCCGTTCTTAAGGGCGGCGCGTTTCGTCTGTTACAAAGTTATGCGCGTTACCAAATCTATGAACGAATAAGATAATCGACGGCGCGGAAATCTGGAAAAGAATTGCATCGCAAGCGCTGGTTTCCTTCCCATGCGCAATTATACGCTCGCAAAAGGTCAAAATGTTGCTAATTTGCGAGAATTCTTCGCTACATCCACTCGTGGTACTTTTTTGAAAACGCACGAAAGATGGCGCTACTCAAAATCATGAAGTGGGTTAGCCCGGATTTTTATCTGGGTAGAGCGCTTGTCGGTGTGAAATCGATGCTCGATCTCGCCCGTTTATTGTTGCGCGAACCGAATAAGCAAAATTTGCGATTCGCGCGTCTCGTACTGAAGGTCAAACCAAAGTTTACCATGGTTAAAAATCAAAATCTTCGAACTCTCTATAGTTTGGTCGGACAAGTTAATCGACGCCGGATAGCTGGAGATATCGTGGAATGTGGCGTGTGGAACGGCGGTTCAGCAGCAATTATGGGGGCGGCGAGTATCGGTGAAGCCTCGCAAGAAGAACTGCGAACGATATGGCTTTTTGATTCCTTTGAAGGGCTCCCGCCTCCAGGAGAAAAAGATGGGGATCTAGAAAAACGGAACTATTTTCCAGGATGGAATAGAGGCGACATCACACTAGTGCAAGAAATTTTTACCAGAATTGGATATCCCAGAGAGAAACTGAAGATCGTACCAGGTTGGTTTAATGAAACATTAATCCGCGAACCTATTCAGGATATTGTTATCTTGCATATTGATGCGGACTGGTATGACTCCGTAAAGATAGTATTGGACGTATTGTACGATCGAATCGTGCCCGGCGGTTTTGTAGTTCTGGACGATTATGGACTGTGGCCTGGGTGTAGGCGCGCCGTTTCGGATTATTTTTCAGAGAATCACATTTCAGGAATCGATATACGCGAAATCGGTAGGCAAGGAGCATATTTCCAGAAGCCTGCGTAAAGATTACGGCCGATGTCCTTGCGGTTGGAAATTTCATCATCACAACACGATTCGATATGATATTTCACCGCCAATCGCGTCAAGCTATGCGGTGATGTTTATCTGTTTTTTTTCATGTACTCATTCTTGAAAGTGTAACTGCCAAAGACAGTTTATCTTATTTTTTCGCCTCACTGTTGTGATGTAACGACATGGGTCAAAGTTCTGGTGTCGTTGATTACAAGCGGAATGGATCCCGCAAGGTTCCAAATATTCGATCCGGATTGGTTATAGATCTGGACCGTGACATTACCGACGCTGAGGCCGGGAAGAGTGGTAAAGAGTCCTTTGGTTGTCGGGAAAGGTACAGTAAGCGAGGTGCTGGTACCCGACGAGGCACGGGCTTGAGCGATGAGAGTGCCGTTGCGATAGAAGTTGGCAACCGGCAGACCGAAACCAAAGTTTGTAAAACCCGAGCCTGTCACCATAAAGCTTGACGGTGGAGTGGCCAAGTCAACGGGATTTGGAGAGATGGAAGTTACGGATGTGGGAGGGGTGCTTTGAATGATGGAGAGGCCGACGCTGCCCACGAGACTCCAGGTACTTGAAGCGGTTTGGTTGTAGATCTGCACGCTTGCGGTACCGACGCTGAGACCCGGCAAAGTGCCGAAAAGACCTTTAGTAGTCGGGAACGGGACGGTTAGAGAAGTGCTGGTACCCGCCGAGGCTCGGGCCTGGGCGATGAGGGTGCCGTTGCGATAAAAGTTGGCTACCGGCAGACCGAAACCAAAGTTTGTAAAACCCGAGCCTATTACCATAAAGCTTGGCGGTGGAGTGGCCAAGTCAACGAGATTTGGAGAGATGGAAGTTACGGATGTGGGAGGGGTGCTTTGAATGATGGAGAGGCCGACGCTGCCCACGAGACTCCAGCCGCTTGATCCGAATTGGTTATAGATCTGGACCGTGACATTACCGACGCTGAGGCCGGGAAGAGTGGTAAAGAGTCCTTTGGTTGTCGGGAAAGGTACAGTAAGCGACGTGCTGGTACCCGACGAAGCCCGGCCCTGAGCGATGAGAGTGCCGTTGCGATAGAAGTTGGCTACCGACAGACCGAAACCCAAATCTGCAAACCCACTACCTTGAATGACGAAGCTTGACGGCTTTGAGGTTAAATCAACGGGGTTGGGCGTAATGGTGTCAACTTTGGCGCCAATGCCGGTAACACTAGCGGAGGCACCAATGCCGCCAGTGAAGGTGACATCGCCTTCGAAGGTGCCCAGAGAAGGAGGTGTGAAACCAATAACGACCGATTGAGATTGTCCAGGGCTGAGACTGTAGGATCCTCCCGAAATTATTGAAAAAGGCGCCTCCGTTGTCGCCTGTCCAGAAAAACTTTGATTTCCGATGTTTTTCACAACGATGGTTCTTTGTGCTGAAGTCCCAACGCTGACTCCAGCAAAGTCTATCGCCGAAGGAGATATACTAATTAATACATTGGCTGTACTCACCGAGACCCGATCACCAAGAGGAAAAGTAAGCGTGAAATTCCCTTCAACGCTTGGAACCCACTGTCCTGAGTAAATCCCATCACCAGCGTTCGTATCTACCAGTAGCCCGTCATCTTTGAGAGTTACGCTTTCGCCGCCTGGGTTAACTGTCACTGTGAGATCTCCATTGGAGGCGGCACAGTTAATGTTGAGTGCGGCAAGATTGATTGGTTCGCCAACGACCGCCCCATTGACTGTATCCGAGATTGGTTGCAGGCGCGTTTGAACTACCTTGTTGGAGCAGGTCATCGCTCCGTTGGCGTTGAGTCGCTTTCCGGTGATTGTACTAGCCATGGAACTTATGTCATCGCCGCCCGCCAAAATCAGGTTTTTGATCGCGCGCCAATCCCTGTTGGGATCTTGCGCTTTGAGCAGAGCGGCTACGCCGGAAACGTGCGGCGTCGCCATGGAGGTTCCACTCGAAAACCCGTAACCCCCATTCCGCGTGGTGCTGAGAATATCGCTTCCTGGCGCGCCGATGTGGACCGTCCTGCGGCCGTAGTTTGAAAAACCCGAGCGCGCGTCGGTGCGCGTCGTGGCGGCCACGCAAATGACATTGGATAGGTAGTGAGTGCATGGATAAAACGGCGCACTGTCGTTATTGATGCCGGCGCCGAAGAAATTACCGTTGCCTGCCGCCGTTATAAACAAGATTCCCCGTTGTCGCTGGACATCGATGGCATCGGACAAAGCTTGAGAAAATTCCCCGCCGCCCCAACTATTGCTCGTCGCGATAATGTTGAATCCGCGATCCTTCATAGTTTTGACGTATTCAAGACAATCGATGGCTGATTCGGTTGTTCCCGACCCGCTTGAATTGACGAACTTGCAAGCCATGATCTTGATATTCCAATTGACTCCCGTCACGCCGGCGTCGTTGTTGCCCCTCGCGCCGATCGTTCCTGCGACGTGCGTGCCGTGGTTGTTGTCGTCCATCGGATTCGAATCGTCATTGTGCGTGTCGATGCCGTAGCAATCATCGATGTAACCGTTGCCGTCATTGTCGATGCCATTGTTGTTGCAGTCGGCCTCGTTGCGAAACATGTTGGCGGCGAGATCTGGGTGGTTGTAGTTAATGCCGGAGTCAATGACCGCAACGATGATGTTGCCGTTGCCGGTGGTTTGGTTCCAGGCTTCCACCGCATCGATATCGGCGTCCGCCGCGCCGCCTGATTGTCCGGTATTGTTCAGTCCCCACATTTCACCGGACACAAATCTGGGATCATTGGGTGCCAATTGGGTTTTCAGAATGTAGTTCGGCTCTGCATAGCTTACACTGGGATCCTGCTGGTAAAGCTTGATGGCTTCTTCGACAGACACGCCCCGGCGTAGCTTAATGACTTCGAGCCCGGGCACGTACTTGAAGAGTTTCTTACGGGTTCCCGAGACACGGAAGCGGGCCATGTCTTTGTCGAATTCATCGGCGCCGTCGCGGAACTTAACGATGACTTCGTCAGCCACGAATTCAGGCTGCGGGGATTGCGGTTGGGCGGCGTGGTGCGAGCCCGATCGCGGATCCAGGGCGAAAAGAGCAAGTAGAAGCGATATAGTGAAACTGAGACGCCTGATCATGATGCCCTCCTGAAGGACGCTGTTAGATTGCTCGCCGCCAAAACTTTCACGATGTGAAAAGGTTGCGTTAGCGCTTGCGTAACGATACCGCCGGTCGGTGGGGCTTTTTCTCGATAGTCGATGACGAGCGCAGTGCCGCTGCGCTCGATGCGAACGATCTCGACATCGTAGCCTCCTGTAGCTTTTTCCCCTAAGAACACCGCCGCGACGAGATCTTTGTTAAAGTCGATGCTTGCCAACGGCTGGGAGTTTATCTCGCCGGCAATGTGCTTTTGCCACAGCGCGGCCCATTCGTCCTGTGTGCGCAGGACGATTTGCAGGGGCTGACGGACGCCGCTGCGTGAACCCATGGCGATGGTTTGGAAGGAGACTTGGTGGGCGGAATTTGGGCCGGATGCTGCTGCCATTTGTGCCGGCCAATGTGTCTCCGGAGCTGCTGCTGCGCTGGATAACGGGGTGACAATATATGCAATCCACGCCAATACACAGGAGCCAAGAAACACCGTTCCCATGAGCCGCTTAGTTACCCCAGATCGATTGTTCATAGGTCGACTTCGTAAGCCACAGCGAGTACCTCCCGCGGTTGCTAAAACCGGTCTCTTTACCGGGCGAGGTATGTAGTACATTCTGCCATTAGGGGTCAAGAGCAGCTCCGTACGGGTACTAAGGAACAAGCGAATTCCGGATCGGCGTTTTGACTCCGCTC
>CAVUZH010000010.1:0-8053 GCA_963745835.1 uncultured delta proteobacterium | reverse complement strand
TGAAGGCAACTTGATGTTGAGGCTCAATATGTTGATCGCGAAAAACCAAGACCTGCTTCTTCACGAAGACATCGACAATTTCATTGAAGAGTTTTTCGTCCAGCTCTTCTGATAAGTCTGTGCCTGTAATGGCGACACCGAACTTGCTCGATAAAGCTCGCGTGTTCAACGGCATTAAGCAGCCCTCCTTTGTTTGTGTCGATAGCAAACAGGATAACGTGGTCAAGTCGCGATTCAACTTATTATTAGTCGGTTCACCGTTCCGCCACCACGTCGGCAACGGTGTAGGACCGCGTGTCGCAGCCGTATCGCGACTGTGTCAGACCTCCTTAAGTCTAATAACTCTCAGCGCTCGGCTGACGTAGGATGGATGCCAATCATTGTTGACAGGTTCGTCGCAGGCTGAATATAACGGGCTCAGTTTAGCGCGGGAGAACTTCAATGCGTACACATGGCACAGCGATCGATCGGCGCCGTTTCTTGCGGCAGAGCGCAGCCCTAGGACTGGGAACTCTCTTCGCGCCTGCCTTCACTCCAAAGGCGTGGGCGGCAACTAAAGATCGCATTGTCATCTATCAAGGCGTCAGTCTCGACTCGCTCCACCCCTACGGTTACAGCGGCGGCGGCATCACGGGGATCTGGCGCCACATCATCGAGCCGCTGATCCAAATGGATTACGACCGCAATGAATACGTCGGCGTGCTCGCTCAGTCGTGGGAATTTCAGGGGCGCAAGTGGATTTTTCATCTGCGCAAAGGCGTGCGTTTTCACAACGGCGCGCCGTTCACCTCGAAGGACGTCGCCTACTCCATCGACAAACTGCAGAACGACAAACGCAGCTTGCAGGGGGCCTACGTACAAGGTGTCGAGGTGGACACACCGGACGATTACACGGTGGTGCTTACGACCAAGACTCCCAATGCGCTTTTGCCCACCAGGCTGGAGACCCGGTTCATTCTTTCGAAGGAATACGGCGATGATCTGGACAGCGCCACGGCGGGCACGGGACCCTACAAATACGGCAGCTGGCAGCGCGGCGGCAACTTGGTGCTGCGGCGCAATGACGAATACTGGGGCCCAAAGCCGCAGATCCGCGAGGTCATTATCAAGGGCGTCAAGGAAGAAGCGGCGCGCGTGGCGGGACTGTTGGCGGGGCAGGCGGATCTGATCAGCAATGTGCCCATCGAGGACGTCGACCGCATCGCCAAGCATCCGCGCGTTCGGATTCAGAAGGTGGTCGGCTTTCGCATGTATTTTCTCGGCATGAACGTGCAGATGAAACCTTTCGACAACAAGCTCCTGCGCCAGGCGATCAACTATGCCCTCGATCCCCACGTCATGCTAAAGCACATCTACGAGGGCCACGGCGCGGTGGTGAACGGGCCGCTGGGCTCGAATTGGGTGGGCTTCGATCCCAAGATCAAGCGCTATCCTTACGATGCGAAAAAAGCGCGCGAGCTGCTAACCAAAGCCGGTTATCCGAATGGACTCGAGATCAAGCTCTATTTGGCGCCGGACCGCCATCTAAAAGGCAGAGAGGTCTGCGAAGTGATCGCCGATCAGTTGAGCAAGGTCGGCATCAAAGTCGAGCTGGTACCGCAAGAGTACGCCATCTACTGGGGCAGGGACGGCGTCAACGGTGGTAAGCTGCCGTTCTACTACGCCGGCAGCAATGGCAGTGACGCCGATGTCTACTTCGATCAATACTTTCGCACCGGCGGCTCCAAGCGCATCAACTACAACAATCCGGAATTCGATAAGCTCATCGACGAGGAACAACGCACCGGCGATCACAAGAAGCGCATCGCAATTCTCCATCAGGCCGGCCGCATTCTCATGGAAGACGTGCCGTTCGCGCCGCTCTATACGCTCGCGGAACTTTACGGCGTGCAGCGAAACGTTACCTGGAAGGGCTCACCGGACGGTAAGATTCTTGCCTCGGAAATGAAAATCCAAGGCTAAGTAAATCACTAAATGCTCTCGTCAGAAAACAAGTGGATTGAATTTCCTAGACGTCAGGAGAAAAAGCATGGCTTACACGCTCGATGAGTTCGCCGCCGACTGCCGTCGCATCCTCGAGGCCGACGCGGGTCCGGCGGGGCGCGAGACGGTGCGAAAAAAATTGCAGGACTTGCTGATGAACGACGATTTCGTCGCCGCCCATTGCGGGCCGAACGCCAGCGTCGGCAGCAATCTACTCTATGAGGACCCCGAGCTAGGCTTCCAGATCCTGGCGCATATCATGGATCGGGACTATGCCGGCGGGCCGCACGATCATGGTGATTCCTGGGCAATTTATGGCCAGGCGGTCAAACATACCGACATGAGCGAGTGGAAGCGTATGGATGACGGCTCCGTTTCCGGCAAAGCGAAAATAGAAAAGGCGAAGACCTATCGCATGGAGCGCGGCCAGGCCGGTATCTTCCAGAACCGCGCCATCCACTCCATCGCCTACCCTGCCGGAGGGCGTTTCATCCGCGTCACCGGGACAAATCTAGAGAACATCGCGCGCGGCCGCTACAACAGCGAGGCGGGTACCATGGTGATAGAGAAACGCCCCAACTTTCGCGGTGCCGCGTGAATGATTAAAATCAAGATTTGACCCCAAGCTTCAGCTTTGCACGGCAGACTTCTATTCTAAACTCCGCTTGGCACGAGCATTAGGATTGATCCGAACAGGAACATCACGCGTGTAGTGTGCTCAACAAGGCTCGTGATGCTCTCGCAGATAAACTAGAGCCTTTGCCTGAGAAGTGGCGAGTGGAACTGAAACGAGTTGCTTCGGTCATAAGACCAGCTCCAGATGACGATCCTGACAGTTTTTACGTCATTCGACGGGGAGTGGTCGGAGTGGTGCTTGGTTGTCGTAACAAGAGGGTATTTGAGTATAGGAGAACGAGACTGAGACATGATCACGGCCAGCGATGGCTCGAAATCATGAAGCACAGTCGATGAAGAATGATGTCGGATGAGAAGTTCGATGAAGAGCTGATCAACATTCTAGTTGACCTGTAATTGGTTCGTGAAGTGAACGAGCGTAAGAGTAAAGAGCACAAATGAAAAAGACCAGCTGACTGCTGCATCTGATGGCCTACGTTCATCGAGAGACGAAATAGAGCGTATCACTAAAGAACTATCAACAAAGATTTGACCCCCTGCCGTGGACCCTTCTCTCTGACTCACCCTGAACTCCTGCTCTCTCATCCGATCTACTCCCTTCTTGGGGAGAAGATCCTACCCGGCAGGGTGACAGAATCGCTCAGCAGTTTTGGGGTGACATTTTCGCTTAGCTACTACATTATCGCCGGCAAATCATTGACTCACAGGCAGTGCGATTGATATTGTCGCGTCGCGGCAATCTAGAATGCCCGGATCAGCGCGACTTCTGCTTCTTTGAAATGATTCATAGCTCCACCCGACGAGGACAGCCTATGAAGCGACTGCGTCTTGACGTAATCTTCGCAGCCGTCCTTCAGTTTGCGATACAAATCATCGGCGCTGCCGATGTTATGGGCGCGGATGATGCTCTCCAGCCGCTGATTACGACCGCTGAGCTCATCGTTGGGCAAAATCGTTTCGCCTTTGGGCTTGCAAAACAGGGCGAGCTCATCGAACGCGCGGACGTTCTGGTGCGGGTATTCGACCTGCAAGGAACCGAAGCGCATCTCACAGCCGAAACCAACGCGCCATTTCGGCCGGTGGCAAATCCGGTTTCGGAAAAAAAAGTTCATCGTCACGCCGATGGCAGCCTTCATGCGCACGACGCAGCGACCGAAGTGCGCGGCGTTTACGTGACCCAGCTCACTTTTACACGGTCCGGCAAATGGGGCGTTGAGCTCGTGGCACGGCAACCGAACGGATCGTCCGAGACGGCGCGGCTGATGGTCCTTGTTCGCGAAACGCCGACCACGCCGGCGGTCGGCAGCCCCGCGCCTCGAAGCCGCAATCTCATTGCCAACGACGTTAAAGACCTGCGCCAGATCTCTACCAGCGTGCGTCCCGACCCTCGCCTGCATCAAACGCGAATCGCCGACGCCATTGCGAAGGGCAAGCCGCAGCTCATCGTGTTCGCGACGCCGCAGTTTTGCACCAGCCGCATGTGCGGGCCGGTGGTGGAGATCGTGCGCACCTTGCTGCCGACTTACGGCAAACGGGTGGTTTTCACACATCAGGAGATTTGGCAGGATTTCGCCACCAAGAAAGTTTTTTCGACTATTGAAGAGTGGCGCCTCGAATCCGAGCCGTGGATTTTCATCGTCGATGGCCAAGGGATGATCCGGGCGAGGCTCGAAGGGCTGGTGACCGCGCGAGAGCTCGAAACGGCGTTGCAAAATGTCTTGCTGCCGGAGACGGTACCGAGCCGATAAGGATCTGATCGATGCCTGTGTCGCTCATTTATTCTGCCAGGGCAGCGCCGAGAGGGCCGCCCCTGAGGGAAACGTAAGTCTTATTTCGCCTTGTGGTCATGCGGACCACAGGATGGGTACTTAATTCCGCAAAATTGAAGAGGGGAAGGACTAGATAGATGAAACGCTCGAGAACCACATCGATGATCGCTGCAGCATGCGCTTTTTGTTTAGCGGTTGCCGCCGCCGTGGTGCATGCGACAGACGATAATAAGTTAAGCATCCCAGTCGCTTTTGGGCGAGGATTAAATATTGCGGCGAATCAACCAGCCAATCAGGTAATGATTCCGGATACCGTCAGACTCAAACAAAATGGCGTCGTGCATTTTCTAGTGGCCGGGTTTCACGAAATCGTGATCTATAATCCGGGTAAGACAGATGATGATGTCGCAGTTCGCGCAGGCGAGACGTTTATCAATGACGCGAACAACCGATTCTATGCAGGAATCGTCCCCGCCGGAGGTCCGCTCCAGACTCCGGGTACGGCCGATCCTTCCAACGCGCGAAATCGGGTGGAATCGGTAGCATTCCTAGAACCGGGGACTTACCTGGTGATTTGCAACATTCGTACTCATTTCGAAAACGGCATGTTCGGTTTCGTTGAAGTGAAGTAGTGCATCAACGCTGAATCGGCATGTTCTCGCTCACAGCCGATGCCGGAGAGCCCTTTCTTCCGGGCTATCCGGCGGCTGTGACCGTTGTCATTTCAGTCGCGGATGTCATGCAAAAACCACATGAATGCATCCATACACGAGCGGCCGACTGGAATCGTCTCCAAGTGAAGCATAGGAGTCCAATCTTGACTTTAGGATCTGCGGTAAATCAGTTAACCGCAGAGAGAGCGAGAACAGAGTCTCTGGAATAACAATTCAAAACGGATCGAGCTGGTGTTTTAGTATTGCAAGACCTGGCCCGGAAGTCCGTGGCCCCGAGTCAAGGCTCATCGACATGAAGAATGGAATGCAACCGGTGCCGCCGGGTGAAGTTCTCAATAAGGAGTTTTTGAAGCCGCTAGGCTTGACGGCAAACGCGCTCGCGAAGGCGATCGGGGTGCCGCCTAACCCGATCACGGCGATCCTGAAAGATGAAAGAGGTATCACCGGGGACACGGCAATCCGGCTGGCAACATTTTTCAAAACCTCGGCGGAATTCTGGATGAACCTGCAAATGACCTACGACTTGCGCAACGCCGAGAAGGCGCTGCCGGCGAGGGTGAGAAAAAGTATCGAAGACAGCATGAGCCTGCTGCCATGATATGAAAGACTGACGAAAAAACCTGAAGCGATAGAAAGCTTTTGAGCGCACAGATGCTGCTGAGGAGCAAATTGAAGAAGCGTGATTCCCAAAGCTAGCCGTGTTTGACAGGCTCGGCGCGCGGGCGATATATCTGCGCTCGAAAAAATGTTCTGAATTTCTTCCCTGTCGCAAGTTCGACTTGAGAACCGGTCGCCATGCATCGCCGATTGCTCATCGCGATTTTCTCGCTCGCGTTAATATCTTCATGGTGTAGTTTTGCTTTCGCGGCGGCCGCCGGGAAAATCATTCTTGGCTACGCCAGCCCGGGCCGCGCCCTGCCGTTTTGGGTGGCGCAGGATGTTGGACTTTTCAACCAATACGGCGTCGATGTCGAAGCGGTGTTTATCCGCGGCGCGCCGATTCTCGTCGCCGCGCTGGCGGCGGGCGACATCCAGGTCGGCAGCACCGGCGGCAGCGCGACGCTCGCCGCCGTCGCCGGCGGGCAGGACTTAAAAATCATCGCGACCTTTGGCAGCCGCAACAACTTCGACTTGATGGCTCAACCCAACATCAAGCGGCCAGAGGACCTGCGCGGCAAGCGCATCGGGCTCACCAGCATCGGCGGGACTACCTGGATGGCATTGCTGCTTTGGCTCGAGCACTTCGGCCTCGATGTTCAGCGCGATAAGATGCAGCTCCAGGCGCTCGGCGAACAGGCGCTGACGGTGCAAGCCCTTGAGGCCGGTATAATCAATGCTGCGGTCCTGGACGGCATCAACTCGAGCCGAATCAAACCCAAGGGATTCACGGTCATCGGCGAATACTCCGATCTCAAGCATCAATTCCTCAGCCAGGCTTTGGTGGTACAACGAAGTTTTTTGCAGCAGCGTAGCGACACATTAGAGGCCTTGCTCAAGGCTGAAATCGAAGCGGTAGCCTACATCGTGGCACCCAAGAACAAGGCGGCGGCGATCAAGACATTGATGCGGCGCATGAAAATCAATGCCGCGGGGGCCGAAGAGGGCTATCTCGACCTATTGCGCGTCTTGGAGCGCAAGCCGCTTCCGTCGGTCGAAAGCATGGTCCATGTGCAGCGCTTGATGAAAGCGCAGAATCCAAAAATCGGTGCTGTGAACCTCGATGAGCTCAACGACGCGCGCCTGGTCAAGAAACTCGATGATAGCGGCTTTATCGATAAAGCATTCGCGGCACAGGGAATAAAGCCGTAGAGAGCTGATGCTCCGCGGGATTTTGGGGATAGTCGGGTCATAGGATTTGGCTCAGCACGCCGCCGAGAGAATTTCTCCGTCCCGGCTTTGTCGATAAGGCCTACTTCCGAAAAAGCCTGTCTGATAAAAAGGATTCCGAATGGAGACTCTATGACTAAGACTCTCTCGGCGCCAAGAACACTTGTCTTTCTCTGGTTATTTTTCGTGCTGCTTCCCGCGCTCGCCCATGCGGCGGCGGCCCGCCCGATCGTGTCGGTCAGCAGCCCTGGAGCGGGAAGCTCCTATGCCATGCCCTTTCGAATCGCAGAGGAGCAAAACTTTTATGTCGATGAAGGGCTCGACGTTCGCATTGTGTCCGGCGTGAGGACGGCGACCAGCGTGCAAATGTTGGTGGGCGGAACGGTCGATGCAACCCAAACCGTCGGCCCGACCACACTAGCCGCCATTCTCCGTGGAGTGCCGCTCAAGATCGTCATGGTATTCAACGACAAGCCGTCCTACTGGTTGTATTCGAAAAAGAACATCCGGAGCTTTGCCGAACTGAAAGGAAGTAGAATTTCCAGCAGCTCGCCGGGCAGCACGAACGACCGCCTGCTAAAACTTGTTTTGGAAAAAAATGGGATAGACTGGAAGAAGGATCTACAGATCGTTTACATCGGCACGTCAGACGTCGTCATCAGAGCCCTGCTCTCCGGCTCTATTGACGCGGCGGTTTTGAGCCACCCGGGCAATCTGATAGCCAAAGAAGCGGGCTACAGCCAGCTCGCGACTTTCGAAAATGAAGTCGGCGCGTTGACCGGCGGCGTCGCGGTGCACGAGTCGTTTCTATCAAAGCGGCAAGATACCGCGGCGAGATTTCTTCGAGCGACGTTAAAGGGACTAAAATATTTTCGGACAAACCGTGAAGGCTCCGCCAAGATCATGGCCAAATACATGAGCCTGTCGCATGAAGCTGCGCTCAGGACCCATGATGCCAGCGTTCCCTTCTACGTTTCCGACGGCACGATCTCGGACGAGTTTCAGGACAAAGTCCTCGATTTCGAGTTAAAGGTTATCGGAACAGACAAACGCGTTTCGAGAGACGCCGTTTTCGATTTCTCAATCATGAAGTCCCTTGCAGCAAGATGAGGTGAACCAATGCTCTACGGGCTAAGTCAGTCGAATGAGAAATGAGCTTTCCCC
>CAVUZH010000009.1:0-30136 GCA_963745835.1 uncultured delta proteobacterium | reverse complement strand
ATTCAAAAACCGGAACCGAGCCATGATCCGGTTATTCAAGTCGATCAATTCTTCCTCGCTGAGTTTGTCGATATCAATTTTCATTTCGCATTTCGCCTTTTATCATGATGGACGATGCGTTGCATTGTAGCTTTACTTACTCTCATCTTGGTTCCTGAGCGACAGGGTGCCAACCGCCAGGCTTATACTCCAGATCGTATTGATGTTTGAAGTCAGTGACGTGCTTTAACATCTCGGCAATTGGTTTTCCGGGGTTTCCAAGCTCCTGCTGCCATATCTTTTTCTCGATAGTGCCCAGCACCAAATAGTCATTCCCTATCACTTCGGGAGCCATCCGGCTTAAACCGCGCGCTAACTCCGCCTCTAATTCTTTGCGATACACCATCACGACTTCGCAACGGGAACAATAACGGCAGGTTTTACCGAGCGCCATCGGTCCCCAGCCATCAATGTGAATGAAGAACGCGAACTTTCGTAAGTGAGTTAGCTTTTGACACTTCAGACACTTGCTCAAACGCACATTCTTATGAGAATTTAATAGCAGCGAATGACGCGGCGGCAAACTACCAATCTTTACTTTCGGCATTACTGTATTCTACACGCAAGAATATAAGCCAAAGTTCTGGCGATGATGGTCTCTTTGCATCGAATATTGCAAAATCAGGGTTCGAAAAATCGGCGTCTCACGAAGTATAGTGAAACTTATTCTTATAGTTGGAGCCGCTTTGCGTCAACAAAAAAGTCCTGGGTGAAGATGGCCGTCCAGAAGAATTCAGAGGATAGGGGCAGCGTAGGGTCATCGTAGTAAATCCGTGTTCCCTCAGAATCAGCGAACGCTATAGGTTTGTTCTCCTGCCTCGCTGGCAAGGTTTAACGCCTAACGTCGGAGATGACCGGCGGACAGTAGGCAGGCGAAGCCAGCCGATAGGACGTCCGTGTCGATCGACCTGTTAGATTTCATTTCGCCTTTAGCCGACGCAGAAGCTTCTCCACACCTTCGTCAAATTGAGCGGGCGACGTGAAGTCGGCGTACATCTTGCCCACAAGGAAAGACGGGAGTTCGCATTTTTCATAGAGAAGTGGAAGCACAACGACCTCCCCAGTCGAGATTTCCCGGTTGATCGCGACTTCGAGCTCCCTCTCCACCCAAGGGGATTTAATGGACTGAAGCGACAGAACCACCCCGATGTACTTTGTCTTCTTGAGTCCCTCTTCGATCTTCTTGGTGAGTGAGTCCCCCACCATGATCTCCGCCTCGTCCAACCAAACCTCCTTCACGCCGTGTGATTCAAGCCGCGCTTTCAAATCGCGTACAAAGGGCTTGTCTGTGGAGGTATGACTAAGGAATATGCCGTGGTAGGCCACCTGCGGAACCGAGGCAAGGGGAAGGCCAAGCGCACCTCGGATGAGGAGATTCATGCCTTCCTGATCCTGTGGCGGGGTCAGTAGCCAGCCATAGGACGCTCCAACTTTGACGCGGCCGCCTAAGGCATAACCTTCCGGCGTTGCGGCGAATGGCTCGAGCGACTCGTTGTGGTCCGCAAGACACAAAGACCAGCCAGTGGACTGGATGTGATCGAAGAATGGTTTGAACTCGCCGACATCCGCAGTCGTAGTAAGTCGGCGCGACTTTTTATCGTGCAGCGTGCCCGACTCGACCAGCCTCTGCGCAGCTTCGCTCACATAGCCGACGAATATGCTTCGACGACCGAAAAAATTGATATGTTTCTGCCGTTGAAGGAGCCAAACGACCCTAGTTCCCTGCGCGATCGCCGCAGAAAGTTCCTTAGCTCTGTCGTACTGATCAAACGCGGTGTCCAGGTCGAGCGAATTGTTCTCCTGCTTCAAGTCCCACAGCTCGCGGTCGGACGCAGAGTGCGTCGTCGCGCGTCCAAACATGAAGTGCGAGTAGCTTTCCGGGTTGATGACGATCACATCGTATTCATAGAGGGCGTACGCGGCCCGGCCCCTGTCGATATCAGGTCGACAAAGCCCGAGCACCTCGATGTTCGCGTCCTCGATCGGCGGCCCGGAATAGGAGCAACCGACAAGCAGTACATTCGTCGTCATGAAGCAGTTTCGGAGAGTGGTGAAATCTAACTACTGAGTCTACTGCCGCAATTCCCGCAGTGTATTAGGGTTAATTCCCCCGATCTCAAAAACAAAATTACGTGCAATATTCTAACGTAAAGGAAATTATTAAGGAGTATTGATTCCAACAAACACCGCCAATCCTGCGGTGTATGAGGATATCAGCCCGCGGTGTATTGGGATATTGGACGGTTGTTCAAAGCCGATCCGCGGTGATGTTTGCTCTCTCACTTTCCCGCCTGCGCCAGTCCTTCCTTCTTGGCGATTTCCAGCGCGGTGTTTTTATCGCGCTCGATCATCGAACGAAAATCGGCAGGCGCGATATATTGAACGATACCACCGGTTTTTTCGATTCTGGCGCCGAATTCTTTTGACTTGATCACCTTCTCGGCCGCCGCTGTGAGGGTATCGATGACTGGCTTGGGAGTGCCGGCAGTGACGAAGGCACCGGACCAACTATCGAGATAATTTCCTTTGATGCCCAGCTCGCCAGTGCTCGGGACCGAAGGCAATCCTTTCATCTTGTTACCGCCCAGGAGCGCCAACGTTCTGAGCTTGCCCGCGCTTTCCTGCGGCAGGGTCGCGATTGCGGTGCCGATGACGAAATCCAGATGCCCGCCTAAGAGCGCCGGAATGTATTCGCCCCCGCCTTTGTATGGGACATGTTTGATCTTGATGCCGGTGACCTGTGATAGAATCAGCGAATTGAAGTGGCCGCCGACGCCGGTGCCCGCTGTTCCGTAGGATAGTTTATTCGGATTTTTTTGCGCCGCGTCGATCAAGTCGTTGAGATTTTTATACGGCGACTCGGCGCGCACGGTCAGTCCGTCGGGCGCGGACGTGATGAAGGCGACAGGATGAAAATCCTTGTTGGTGTCGTATTTGATATCTTTGAGGGTAACTGGCGCGAGAACCATGCCGCCTAGCGTGTTTACCAAAATGCTGTAGCCATCCTTCGCTGCACTGAGCATGGATGTGGCGGCCAGGCTGCCGGTGGCTCCGCCTTTATTGATCGGCGCAATGGGGGTGTTGAGAACCTTCGACATCTCTTCGGCGAAAATTCTGCCGGTCACGTCGGCGAAACCACCTGCGGGAAATGCCACGACCATCTCGATCGGCCTTGAAGGATATTTTTCCTGTGACCAGGACTGTGACGGTGCCGAACCAAGAGCGATCGCTTGCACCAAAGCGAGCGTCAGCAAGATTTTATCGTACGAGGGAGCCATATTTTTCTCCTTTCGAATCAGAAACCGACGATCCCTTTCGGAAGCCTGATCTTTAGCCATAGCTCGAACATCGCATAGCTCGTCAGCGCCGCAGCGCTCGCTACCGCGAAGGATCGGAACCAGCCCGCGTCCTGAATGCAGCCCAGTAAAAAACTCATAAGAACAAATGTCGTAAAAACAAACCCGAGTTTTTCCAAGAAGAAGGCGTATAACAAGAGGGCAAAAAGTACCAGAACAATCTTCGGCCAATTTATTTCCGGTATTTGCCGCACAGTATTTTCGAAGCTACGAGTCGCATCGACAAAGACGATAAGCGATAAGACGATCAGAACCAGCCCCGACCAGAAGAAAATAAAACCAGCGCCCGGGTCGGTGATGCTTCCTACTCCGAGCCGGGTCGCTCCATAAGATGTCAGTAGTCCGACGGCAATCCAGAAGAGCGTGCCGGCGCTCGCGGCGATTGCTTTAGTCCTCTTCACTGAGTCCACGCCCCAGTCTTATATGGCTAAACAACGGCGCTATGAGCACAGCGATGGAAAATACAATGAACGCTGCCGAGATCGGCCGCTGCAGGAAGATCAAAAGGCTGCCGTCTGATTGGATTAGCGAGCGCCTTAAAGCGGTCTCGAGCAAAGGACCCAATACGAATGCGAGCACCAGCGGCGCGGGCTCGAAGGCGAATTTTTTCATGAGAAGTCCAACTATGCTGAAGACGATTGCGACATAGATATCGGTGGTGCTGTTGTTGAGGCTGTAGGCGCCGATCAGACAAAAGAGAATGATGAAGCACGAAAGGTAAGCATAAGGGATTTTCAATACACGCACCCACAGGGGAATCAGCGGCAGGTTGAGAATCAAGAGCATAAGATTGCCGATGTACATGCTCGCGATTACGCCCCAAAACAGATCGGGGGAATTCTTGATCAACAAAGGTCCGGGGGTGAGACCATAGATCATGAGCGCGCCGAGTAAAATCGCCGTCATCGCCGTAGAAGGTATGCCCAGACTGAGGAGCGGGATGAAGGTGCCGCCGACCGCAGCGTTGTTGCAGGCCTCCGGCGAAGCGACGCCTTCGATGGCGCCGTTGCCAAAGCGTTCGGGATACCGCGAGAGGTTCTTTTCCAGGGCATAGCTTAAAAACTGCGGCACGATGGCTCCGACACCCGGCAAGAGCCCGAGAGAAAATCCTAACAGCGAGCCGCGAGCCATGGGGCCGGCGGATCGTTTCCAGTCTTCACGGTTGGGGAAAAGCCCCTTGATCTTTTCGGCAAAGACTTCGGTCTTGCGTTGCACGCCGAGGTTCTCCAGAACTTCGGCGATGCCGAAGAGGCCCATGACCACTGGCGCTATGCCGATGCCGTCCGCCAGTTCCAGCAGGCCGAAAGTGAACCGCGGCGTTGCCGTGATCGGATCGAGGCCGATGCATCCGAGCAGGATGCCGAGAACCGCCATCAGCAGAGCTTTGGCCATCGATTTTCTCGCCAGATAAGCGACTACCGTTAAACCCATTACCATCAGGGCAAAATACTCCGGCGGGCCGAATCGGAGCGCGAAGTTAGCTAGCGTCGGCGCGAGCAGGATGAGACCGAAGATGCTGAACGTGCCGGCAATGAAGGATGCGAATGCGGAAATCCCGAGGGCGGCGCCCGCTCGGCCCTGACGCGCCATCTGATAGCCATCGAAACAAGTAACGACGGAAGAAGCTTCTCCAGGGATATTCAGCAAGATTGAAGTGGTTGAGCCGCCGTACATGGCCCCGTAGCAAATGCCGGAGAGCATGATGATGGCGGAGATCGGATTGAGCGCGAAGGTGGCAGGCAAGAGCAGCGCGATTGTAGCCGTCGGACCGATTCCGGGCAGAACCCCGACTAGAGTTCCCATGGTGACGCCGATGAAGCAATAAAGAAGGTTTTGCGGCTGCAGCGCGATGTTAAAGCCGTAGAGAAGGCTCGCTAGAGACTCAAGCATGGATTACGCCGAGATCCTCTCGGACCGGGAAATGAAGTCGCTCACAGATTCAGGGCAGCGCGGTTTCTTGCGATGTAGACGTGACGACCGTCTGCCACAGCTTATGCAAATCCGGCATCGCAGGATCTGTAGCTATGTTTCATAATCCCGCTCATTTTTCCGCGTATCGTTGGTGTAGCTTCACCGGCGCGGCTTTTGTTTTTTCGGCGTTGAGGTTGAGTATTTCTACAAATACCGAGAACGCCATGGCGGAGTAGATGTAACCTTTCGATATATGTTGATCGAACCCTTCGGCGATGAGAGTCATGCCGATCAAAAGTAAAAAGCTCAGCGCCAACATTTTCACCGTTGGATGCCGTTCTACGAACCGGCCAATGGGGCCGGCGAATGCCATCATGAATAACACCGCGATAACCACGGCGGAAATCATGATACTGATATCGTCGACCATGCCGACTGCGGTGATGACCGAATCGAGAGAGAAAACGATATCGAGCAGAAGTATCTGAATGATCACACTGCTGAAACTCGCCGCTGCCTTAGCTGAAGCGTGTTCTTCGTAGCCTTCAAGCCGCTGGTGAATTTCGTGCGTGCTTTTTGCGATCAGAAAAAGTCCGCCGACCAGCAGGATGATGTCGCGCCCGGAAATTTCTTGTTGAAAGACAGTAAAGAGCGGCGCCGTCAGGCCGATGACCCAGGAAATGGAAAAAAGCAGAATGATGCGCATCACCATGGCCAGACCAAGGCCAACATAACGGGCTTTGGCTTGCTGAGAGGCGGGTAGTTTTCCAGCGAGGATGGAAATAAAAACGACATTATCGATGCCAAGAACGATCTCTAGCGCGAGCAGCGTGGCGAAGGCAATCCATGCCTGCGGGTCAAATATCCACTCCATGGGTCTCTTTCTCCTCTTGTCGTCGTAATCGAACGGGGTAATAAGCTAACGTCCTGCTCGAGTAACCGGTTCATCGGCATACTCGATGTTTGCGGCGGCAAGCACCCTCCTAGACTAAAAAGTCGGAGCATCAAATGCCGAAAGTCTCCTTGATTCCGCTCAAAACAAACTGAACTGCCACTGCGGCCAAGATCAACCCCATGATTCGAGTCAAAACTCTGATGCCAGTCTTGCCAAGCCGCCTTAGTAACACTTCGCCGAGCCGCAAGACGAAATACGAAACCAGCCCCGTCACGACCACCGAGCCGTAGACGACTCCCAACTCGAGCAGACCTCGTGCTTGGGACGAAAGTACAATGACTGTCGAAATTGCGCCTGGTCCGGCGAGCATCGGAATCGCAAGCGGTGTAATGGCTACGTCTTCCTTGGTCTGGCCCTCGAGCACTTCTTCTTGTCCTCCTTGGGTGCGCCGCTCGCCGCGCAGCATGTCCATGGCAACATACCAGAGAATTAATCCACCGGCGGTTCTAAACGCCGGCAGCGTGATTGCAAATGCGCGGAACAGCAAATTACCCGTCGCGGCAAAAAATATCAGCAGAATCGTCATCACGATGCAGGCCCGTTTAGCAGTGCGGCGCTGGTCTTCGGCTGCCTCATCGCTAGTGATAAACAGGTAAGCCGGCACAACCGCAACCGGGTCGACGATAAACAGGAGCGACGTCAGCGACACCAAAGCAAATTGCGCTATATTGTCCATCGATCGCTCATCGCTGTTTTGACTCTTCCACGGTTGTTCAGGATCGACTCCGGCTGTTGCCGCGCCGGCGCTTCGCGCAGAAGTTGGTTCAGGATCAGCGGGCTATTATCCCACCGGAGCAAGCGGATTAAATTACGCTGCATCAACTCAATTGCGCTTGTCGATTTTTGCATGTAGCTTTTTATCATGGCAAGACTCTTTACAGCACCGACAGTTATCCCGGCGGCGGGGCAGCCTCCCAAGATTATCGAAGAATTTATCGGCCGGGTGAATTCTGCAACGTCCAAACTCAGCGTCGCCAGGATGACCAGCCCGTCAGGGTGGCGTGAGCAAGGTCAGACGCCCGAGTTCGACGAGTTCACCGTCGTCTTGCGCGGTCAACTGCAAGTGGAGACGCGCGACGCTGTGCATCAGGTTTCCGCCAGGCAAGCCATTATCGTCAATGCCGGTGAGTGGGTGCGCTACAGCACGCCCGGTGCCGCGGGCGCGGAATACATTGCAGTTTGCCTGCCGGCCTTTTCGCCCGACACTGTTCATCGCGACGATCAGTGAGGCGCATCTCCAGTCGTTTACAAGATTTTTGTCGGATAGAACGGCTATCGGCTCATCCGGCGGCAATTTCGATCGTAGTCGCTTAAAGCGGAGAACATTCTTAGCGTGCGCATTCTCCCAATCTCCTTTTCACATCAATAGCGCATCAACATAGTATCTCGACAGTTCCACGCGCAACAGCCGCGGTCGTGCTTGTTTCGTAATTGATTAAGCGATTGCCGATTTGGGTTTTCGAACGTCAAAGAAATCGAGCGAAGATAAAGATTCCGATCATCGAGAATGCCACTGCCATCTTGACGGCGACGCCAATTGCCAGACCGACCGTAGCACCAAAGCCGGCGCGGGCAGCGTCTTGAATGCCGCGTTGAGCCGAAAGCTCGCCAATGACCGCGCCGATGAAGGGACCGAAGATAATACCCGGAAGACCAAGAAATAGGCCGACTATGGCGCCGATCAGTGCGCCGAAGACAGCGCGCTTGGACGCGCCGAATTTCTTGGCGCCGAACATAGTTGCCCAGAAGTCGACGGCATAGGTAAGGACCGCGAGCACCGCCAGGACAATCAATGTGCCGATGCCGACGTAGGTGAAATCTTCAGCCCAAGCGGCGATAAAAAGCCCGGCGAAGATCAGCGGTGATCCTGGCAGCCCGGGAAGTACGAGACCGGCCAGACCGGCGAGGACCAGCAGCGCGGCAAGTAAGTAGTAGGCTTGAACGGTGTCCATCAGGTATTAAGTTTTAACTCCGCCGGACTGATCAAGCCGTCGATCGTCGCAGGATAAAAATTCAAGAACGTACTGTCGAATGCCTGTGCTAGGCGAAACCTAACCAATGTCTAGCAGTTATAGTCCGACGTATTCGCCCGGCCAGGCCGAATATTCACCAGGAGGCGAAACTACTGTACTGCCGCAATTTAGTATATATCGGTTCATATCATCCTAGCCTTCTACACGGCAATGCCGCAGAGTAGGTCGGTGTCCCTATGCGAGGTATAGGCAGTTTCAAGAGCAGCCCCTCTGGCAATTGTTCCGGCGCATGGTAGTGGCATGCTAGATATTGGCGAACCATAAAGGAAATAGAATATGACGCTTTCGCTAGCCGAGAATTTGAATTCATTGCGTGTCGACTTGGTTGGGAGCCTGCTCCGGCCCGCCAAGCTGAAACAAGCATTTTCTAAATGGGGTAGCGGCGAGATCTCGGAAGAGGAGCTGCAAAAAATTCAAGATGAGGCGATCCGTGAAGTCATCGTCACGCAAGAGGCGCATCATTTGCCTCTGGTCGTCGATGGCGAGTTTCGTCGGACCAATTTTATGGAGAGTTTCTCGGTGGTCGCCGGCGTTGAAGAATGGCAGAGCGGCGTAAAGACTTACCACAACATTCTCGCTCGTGGAGATACCGAAGGGTCGAAAACAGAGAAGGGACAAGATCCCATTCTTCTCAATCGCAAGCGTGTAACACAAAGGTTACGGCTGCTGCGCAATCGCTTGCTCGAGGATTATCGCTTCGCGCAGAGCCTGACCCGCCGACCGGTAAAGGTAAGCTTGATCGGACCCGATAGAATCACGCAGTGCTTTGATAGCGAAAGCTCATGTTCGGTCTATCCCTCGATCGACGATTTTGTTGCGGATGTGGTTGCGGTCGAACGCCAAATGATCGGCCAATTGGCCGAAGCGGGCTGTCGCTACGTCGGCATCGATGCTCCGGGTTACACCGCCTACGTGGATGGTCCATCGTTGGCTGCCATGAGCGCGCGCGGCGAAGATCCGGAGCGGAATATGGAGCGGTCGATCATAGCCGACAATCAAGTCATTGCCGATTTTCCTGATATCACGTTCGGAATTCACTTATGCCGGGGCAACCGCCAAAGCATGTGGCACCGCGAAGGCAGCTACGATGCCATTGCGGAGAAGCTTTTCAACGGCCTGAATCACTCACGCCTGCTGCTCGAATACGACACCGAACGCGCCGGCAGCTTCGAGCCCCTGCGCTTGGTTCCGAAAGGCAAGACGGTTGTTTTAGGTCTCATTACCACCAAGGTGGGCCGGGTCGAGACCGTCGATGAACTGAGGCGGCGCATCGACGAGGCCGCCGGCTATATCCCCATCGAGCAGCTTGCGTTGAGCCCGCAATGCGGCTTTGCCTCAAGCATCATGGGCAATCTTCTCGGCGAAGACGAACAATTCCGCAAGCTCGATGTGATGGTCGAGACGGCGGCAAAAGTCTGGGGCACCGCGGCGGCATAGCGGTTACTTAAGACTTCCTTATTTTCCAAGACTTGCCATCAGCCGTCCATAACCGCTCACATTTTCCTTGATGTCGATGAGCTTCAACGCGTGCCAGATACACGCCAGGCTGCTGGTGATCACCGGCTTGCCGATCTCCTCTTCGAGCAATGCTACGTCCGCAATCGTCGGCCAGCGGGGACACGGGATGAAAATGCCGTCGGCGTCGCGGCCCTTGGCATAAAGTCGCTTGGCGATTTTGTAAGAGGCATGAACCGGAAGGTCGGTGAGTTGGGCATTTTTCCGGACGCCGTAACCGGCAATCTGCAACACCTCGAACCCGGAGGCTTCCAGATGCCGTTTCAATCTCTGATTGATCTCTTCCTCATAGGGCGTGCCGACAACGAGCTTTTTGATTTTCATTGCCTTTAACGCCTCGACCTCCGCTGTCAGTCCGGCGGCCACCGGTACGCCGAATTTCTCTGTCAGCTTCTGCCCCATTTCGCGGTCTGTGCCGAAAGGAAGCCGGGTAAAGAGAGGTGATCCGCTAAAAATGATCGAATCGCAATTGTTATCCACCAGATCCTGCACCGCCTCCTCGATGCGCTGCAATTGTTTCTCGAAATCATTATCTACCAATTGCCGCACGGTTCCGGTGGTGTTCAACATCATGAAACCTTCGGGAAACATCTTATAGAATTCATAAACCAGTGTGTCTCCGCGCGACGGAGCCACGTGGCCGATGCGGGCGCGCCATCCGTACATAAGTACATCCTCCCTAAGTATATATATTGATTAGCGGCTGAGGCCGCTTGTGTACTCTATTTCAGGATGGCGGCGAATTACCAGAAGCGCGGCCTATAGATTTCCAATGCGAGCTACTTGGAAACAATTTAGTGTCGTAGCAACGTCAATATGTCATGTTAACAGCAACGTAAAAATGTCAGGGTGACACCTGAGGTAAAGTCGCCAGCGTAGAAAGCGGACCATAGCGGAACCCCACCTTCGTACCGTTCGTTCGATATAGGCCAATTGTGTGCGTTGTTTTTGAATCGAAGGTTGCGATTTTCTCGGTGTTGTAGAAAAACTCCACCGCGCCATCGAGAAGCACATGCACATCGATTCTCTTGTTGGCATAGGAGCGAAAGGGCGAGGTCTTAGGGATCTGCAAGACCGAACCTTCGAAAGTCACGGTGTTGTCCTTGGCCACGGTACGCTGTTGTTTGAAACACAAAGCCCTTTCGATTTTAAGCGCACTGAGTTTTCTCCAGGCCGGCTCTGCTTTAGCGGGCTGAGCGAATCTACGGTTATGAACGATGAGATAACGATTCAGGACCACGGTTGCCTGTTCCACGGTCTTGGCCTTGGCCAGCCGCAGCTCACTGACCAGTCGATCCTGGAAAGTGTTCCACAGTCTCTCGATTCTTCCCTTGGCCTGAGGGGAATGGGCTAGGATCAAGGTCACCCCCAGCTCTTCTAACCCTCGGCCCACCTCGGTAGTCGGTTTTCTGTTGATCAACTGCTCCTCTAACGTCGGTTCCCGGTCGGTCCAGAATACCGAGTGACAGTCGGTATAGATCGACTGGGGCACTCCATGCTGCTTGAAGATCTCGCAGAACAGGTGAAAGTAACCCCAGGAGCTCTCGGCCGGGGCAAAAAAGGCTCCCATGACTTTGCTCGTGGCATCGTCGATGGCCCCGATCAGACAAAGGCGCGACCCTCGTCCTTGGAGCCAGTCGTGCGGGGAGCCATCGACCTGGAGCATCTATCCCCTCACTGAGAAAAAATTTAAAACGCTACTGGAAACAATTTAGTTGACACTTCTAATGTAATGCATCACAATTCGAGCCGTTTCAGCTGCTTGTCCGGCTTCTCAACCCAAATAATCACGAGTTCGAAAGGAGAGTCTAAATGTCTGTTCGCAGTTGGAGTCTAATAGCGATGATTAGTTTGCTAGGTTGCGGAAACCCGGTAAATCCTCCAGAGCCAAAGTGGACGACCGAAAATCCGAGCGCATCATCATCTGCAAAATCAACGGCTGCGGCCGCTCAAAAACCGGTAGCTGAAAACAAGGCCGAAAAATCTTCTGGTGGTAGCCTCGACGATTTACAAAAAGGAGGCATGGCCGGTTCAGGCCCGCTGAAAGATGTTTTCTTCGCCTTCGACCGCTCCGATTTATCGGCAGATGCCCGTTCGATCCTGAAGGCAAACTCGGATTGGCTCAAGGCGAATCCCGCGGCCCAAGTGCAGATCGAGGGCCATTGCGACGAGCGCGGAACGGTCGAGTATAACCTAGCTTTGGGTTCCAAGCGCGCCCAGGCAAGCAAGGACTATCTTGAGACCCTCGGTGTTCCGGCAAGCCGGCTGTCGATGATTAGTTACGGTGAAGAAATCCCGGTGTGCAGAGAAAACAGCGATTCGTGTTGGGAAAAGAACCGCCGTGCTCGGTTCATTGTGACCTCCGGGCGTCCCGCGTCGTAATTACCGCCCGAGAGAGTTCGCTTAACGGCTGGCTGTCAAGAATTCATCCGATCAAACAGGCTTCAACTTGACTTCCGGAGGCCCAATCTCATGCGAGATTGGGCCTTTTTTTGTGCTCTCGCGCCAGTCAAGCCGATTTCTTGACTTTTGGCCATGGATGACGTTCAACCGTCACTATGGACAAAGTTCTGAACCAAATACTCGGATTGGCCGACAAGGGCACCGTTGAGCAGCGTTGCGCGTCATTGCTGGTGCTCGGAGCTCTGAAATTACAGAGCTCGGAAATCACTAAGACCGTAGGGGCGATGCTAGAGCATGCCAATCCCGTCCTCAAAGATTACGCCTTGCGTTATTTCGAGCAGGTCCAAGCCAAGGCTGGAACTCCACGCTTTCTAAAACTTCTCGACGATCCGGATCGCGACGTACAAGAACGGGCTGTTCGCCTGTTGAGTCAGGCGGGCACCGCTGTGGTCGATCCGCTGATCAAAACTTTTGTCGGCGCGTCACGACCCTGGCAGTTCAATGCCGCGCGCATTCTCTGCGCCATTCAGGGGTCGAGCGCGCGGCTGGCGTTGTTGGAAATGCTCCGGGCGGGAAGCGATGACTTTAATAAATCAGTTTGCGATTTGATGACTCCGGCGATCCGCGAAATGGATGTTAAAGAGCAGGCGCTTTTCTACGATGAGCTCGAAGGGTTTGGCAAGAAGCTGGACGAGAAACAGCAGCGACCGGCGCTGGTTTCGTGCCTCCGCTTGCTGGGTCAGCTTGGCCGCGTGGATGGCCGTCGCTGGCTGTTTAAATTCATCGCTCCCGAACACCATCCGGTGCTGCGCTCTCACGCACTGGTGGCTTTGCTGCGCTGTTTGCGCGAGCAGGACCTGCACAAAGACGAATACGCCAAATTGTTTCCGCTACTCGAAGAGGCCGAGATGACGGAAGTAACCCGTTTGGCCCTGGAGCTGCTCGATAAACACGAGCTGCCGGACGATTCCAGATCGCTATTGACGCGCTTGTTGGAAAGCCGCCATCCGGAAGTGCAAAAATTTGCTTTGCGAAAAATGGCCGGCTTCGGCACGCCGGGAACGGTCCGGACGTTGATCGAACAGTTGGGTGACACCGACTACCGCCGTCGCGATGTGGCGGCAAGTTCCCTGCGCAAGGTGCCGGAGGCCCGCACCGCGTTGATCAAGGAGCTTCTGGCATGTGAGGAACCAAGCAAAGCGTGGAGCATCGCCGAGTTGTTAGCTTCGTCAGAAGGCAAGTGGCGCCAAGATACATTGGACGCGCTCTGGAACAGATTGCACAGAGCCATTAACGCCGAAGATCGAATTCAAACCGCTTTCTTGCATGTGATGAAGAAAGCCGACGTTGATCAAACCTATGATCAGCTTGCCAGGCATGGTGCGCGTCTGATCAAAGCCAAGAGGTACAAGGAAGGCTTGGCCTTTCTTAACCCGCTCAAAGAATTTCCCGGGTTCAAGCCGGAGCACAAATTTCAAATCGCTTTGGCGCAGCTCAAACTACATTCTCATTCAGTGGCCAGTCATCGACAGCACCCGGTACTCGATCTGTTCACCGATCTGTACCGTAACTCGGCATTCCCGCTGTATGAAGCATTAAAGAAGGAAAAGAGTCTTGCTCCCGAGGAGTATTTCGCGCTGGGCTTTAGTCTTGTCGAAAGATCGGGCCAAGAGCGTAACCTCGGAAAGGATCTGTTGGACCACGTCGCCGCCAAATCGCCGCGCACCAAAATCGGCAAGAGCGCAAAGAACAAATTGAAGCTCCTGAATTGGTAAGACTACTCTCCATACGACCACTACCGTTCATAACATAGCGAGCACAACGAGAAGTAAAGGTAATTGCCTGCGTTCGAACGCAAGCCCTTGCGCACTAACGAGAGTACGATAACGGCGCCGAGATCGCCGCGGGGCGATTAAATCGACGGGTCCGGGCAACAGCGCAGGATGCGAACGTCACCTGTGGAAGCACGGAGGAAACAACATGAAAAAGCACAAAACGCTGATGCGAATGGTACTCGTCTTGACCGTAATGCACTGGAGCGCATCTGTTTCGGCGCAGCTGACCAAAGTCGCCATCGGTTACAGCGGAATCAGCGCGGATCAGCTCGTTATCTGGGTAGCTAAAGACGCCGGCATCTTCGCCAAAAACAACATCGATGCGCAAACCGTTTATTTCTCCGGTGGCACCACATCCGTTACCGCGATGATTTCCGGCGACACTCCGCTCATTCAAGCGTCCGGACCGGGAATCGTCAGCGCCGGTCTCGCCGGCGCCGAGCCAATCTACGTCGTTGGCGGCATTACCACATTGGACTACTGGCTAATGACTCAGCCGGAAATCAAAACGCCGGAACAGCTCAAAGGCGGCACCATCGCAGTGGCCCGTTTCGGCGGCGCAGCCGATTTTGTGGCGCGCTACGCGCTTGCTCGGCTTGGGCTTACTCCCGGCAAAGACGTGACTATCGTGCAAACCGGCAGCACGCCGGAACGATTGGCGGCGATGGAGTCGCGCCGGGTTAGCGGTAGCACCCTGGTGCCGCCGGCGATGTTTACCGCAGAAAAGAAGGGCTTTCATTTGCTCGCGGATGTCGCGTCTTTGGGCCTGGCATACCAGCATCAAGGCGGCGTTACGACTAAAAGATACCTGCGTGAACATCCGGACGTCGTCCGCAACTTCGTCAAATCATATATCGAGTCCGTGCATCGGCTCAAAAGCGATCGCGCATTTGGATTGAAGATTGCCGCCAAATATCTGCGGCTCGAGGACAAAGAGCTGCTGCAAAGAACCTACGAGAGCTCGATCGACGAGAAGAAGCTGCCGGCGAAACAGTACCCATCGGTGGCCGGGCTAAAGACGATTATAGATCAGATCGCCGCCACCAACCCTAAAGCTAAGGTCGCCAAGCCGGAGGACTTCATCGACGCCCGTTTTGTCGAAGAATTCGACAAGAGCGGATACATCGACAGCCTCTACGGCCGCAAGAAGTAGCGATCGTCGAGCTAAGCTAGTCAGTCATAGAGGCGCGCTTTATAGCCAGCGTCAATTCTCCAACAGCTTCTTCATCCGTTCGATGACTTCCGGCGGCTGCACCATGATTTCTTTGGCGGTTGCTTCCAACTCTTCGCCCGTCAGAGGATCTAGATCCCATTTTCTTTTCTGCGCGTCGGCTATCAGCGCCGGGTCAGTCATGGCTTTGTTAAAAGCGTCGCGCAAAACTTTGACCCGGTCCGCCGGCATCGCCGGTGGCGCGATAAAGGGGCGGCCGTGATCGCCGGATGAAAGCAATACCCGCGCGACCCGCTTTGTGGCATCCGGAGTTTTATGCGCGTCCATTAATTCGTAGAGCGTCGGAACATCCGGTAGTTTCGGATAACGCTTTGTGCCGCTTTGGGTGATAGCGCGAACAACTCCGTTCTTAATCCATGTCCGGGTTGGTTCCCGGCCGACGTAAGCCGAAACGGTTCCGGCACGGCAGTGCACTTCGCCTTTCTCAATAGCCAGGTTCATCTCGCCGCCGCCGCCATAGCCGAGCACCATGTTGAGCTTGACGCCGAGTGCCTCCTCGAACAGCCGGGGTAGAAGGTAACCCAATCCGGCGCGCGCCAATGCCGCGCATCTCGGCGGATCTTTAGCATTGCGCATCTCGTCCAAGGTTTTATAGGGCACGTCGGTGCGGATAAAAAGAACCTGGTCTATGCGTTCCGGCGAGCCGATCCAGGAAAATTTGGGCCAGTCGAACTTCACTTCCTTGGCACCGAGAAGCTGATCCGTGTAGTTGGCGGGATTGACCAACCCAAGCGTCAACCCATCGGGCTTGGCAATGTTGTAAATATAGTTGGCTGCGACGATCGCGCCCGCGCCCGGCATGTTTTGCACGAGGACTTCAGGGTTTCCGGGAATGTGCCGTCCCAAATGTTGAGCCACAAACCGGCCCCAATCGTCCATGGCGCCGCCGGTGGAATTGCCAATTACCAGCCTGACGGTTTTACCTTTGAAAAATTCGTGCGAGCTCGCATGCGCGACAGCGCCGATAAGCCCAAAGACAAACAAGGAACACAGGATTTTTTTCATAACTGCCCCTTCTTTCTTGACGATGAACGCTGCGTGATCACGTGGTCGTGTTGTTGAGAGAATATCCTTAATCCCTTGCAGGCAAGTTACATGATCGTGGAACCTACTCGTACTTCGACGTGTGGCGTTCCTCCCAAACGATTTAGGCGATCACAGCACGTAGCCAGAACAGGCGAGCGGCTTCTTTTGTCCTAACGCGCGACCGAAACACCGGCCATCTGCAGTACGGAACGCATGACCGTGATCTGCTCGTCCAGGAATGCGCTGAGCTCGGCGCCTCTGAGGAAGACGTCCTCGACCTGGTTTTCTTCGACGTACTTTTTCCAGCCAGGCGTCTTGATCAAGCGCACGAAGAAGTCTTCCCAATATCCACCGACATCGCTGGCAATCCGCGGCGGCGCCAGCACACCTCTCGCGTTTGCGATGATCGGAACGTTGATTCCCTGCTCCTTTATAGTTGGAACGTCGGGCAAGACGGTGAGACGCTTGTCGGTGAGCGCTGCGATTGGCCGCACTTTCCCGGCGGCAATGTGCTCGTTCACGTCTTGCGGCTGTGGAATGATGATCTGCACGTTTCCTGACAGCAGGTTAGCGATGCGGTCCTTAACCGACGGCGTTGAAACAAACGCCCATTTGGCAGCCGTGGCGCTCTGGATCAAGAGACCGGTCAGGCTCTCGATCGCGGTTGCCGACCCGCCGGCCTGTTTGAGAACTCCGGGATCTCTTTTTTGCCGGTTCGACAAAATCGTTCATGTTTTTGTAAGGCGAATCCGCTCTAACCACGGCGATCGTCGGTTCCAAAACAAGGCGAACTAGTGGAGTCAAATCTTTGGCGGTGTATTTAGCACTTTTACTCGTAAGAGGAGTTGCTACCCAGGTGTTGGTGAAGATCGCAAGCGTGTGATCATCGCCTGGCTTTTCCATCATATAGGACAGTGCCTCAATACTGGCGCCTTCGGTCTTGTTCACCACACGTAGGGGCAGCGGCAGGAGCTTTTCCTTTTGCACCATCTCGACCACCGCCCGAGCAAATACATCGGAACCGCCGCCGGCTGCGCTATGTACGACCAATTCGACCGGTTTACTCGGTTGGTAGCTCTGCCCCCAAGAGCCAGATGCTGGAGACAGAAATGTCAAAGCAAGGAAAAGCGGCAGGGATGATCCTTTGCGCATCATCGAAATACCCCGTGTTTCGTTGTCGACAACCCAGTTGCTCAGGAGGGTGAAATTAGTCGAGGCGCTCTCCGCCGTCAAGGGCAATCAGGGGAAAGAAGCAATTGGAAAGCTGAATACGAAAAACAAAATCACATGATGGGGTGATCGTGTGTTTGAAAGAAACACCGTGTTCCTATCCGGGAAAAGCGGCGTGATTGCGGACCTGACGGTGTTTTCGCGGTCCGCTTCTCCGCTTCGATTGAACTACCCTATCACGAGTACCTTACCATTACGTGGCCCGTTTCTTTTGGATGACGTTCAAAAGAAAGCAAAAGCGCGCACCTCGATGCTCTGGCGCGCCGGAGCATTTGGCGGGGTGGCGGGATCTTTGAACGATGTGTGCGGCGTAAACCGTGCCCGGCCGTCGGTCTGGGAATCGTAAACCTTAAACACCAGAGCTTCGTCTCGCCTCATCTCCGGGAAGTAGAACCACCGATGCTTTGGATTGTACTTCAACCGGTAAGTCTGCCCTACTCGATGAGGATAACGGCGTTCGGCGATCATAAAATCGTCGAGCGCGACACTCTTGGCGTCGGCAACGGCCAAGGGATTTGACTGAATAGGCTGGTTGATGGCGCGCCACACCTGAATGATCGCGAAACGACGCTCGAGCAACGATTCGGCCTCATCGGGGAGAACCTCGCGTAGCCGGTTCGGGCCGGACCATTCGGTATAGTCGTTATGCGCCGAGAGTACCGGTTCTCGGATGAGCTTTGCCTCGCGTTCGCTCTGATCGCCGGAGCGCAAAGTATGATCGAAGATCACCACGCGCGCAGCGCCCGAAGCGCTTTTGATCAGCTCTTCGACCTCGGGGTAATAAACCGACTGCAACTGGTCAGGGTCGAAGAAATCGGCAACCTTGGTCTTGTGTTCGACGAATACAAAACCCTGCTCATCCAGCGACAGCCGGTCAAGGAGCAGCCGGCCGTTGTGCACGGTCATTGATTTCAACTCGTCGGCTCCGGTTTTACGGCGACGGATATTGTTCGGACCGAAGGTTTCGTTGACCAGCTTCTCACCGGTGTCGGGCGTATAGGGAATATCGACACTCACAGCTTCAACCATAAAATTCCCTCCTTGGTTAGATCACAGTTATCACACCGGAACTGCCGGTGAAATGCACCGAAGGCTGAAAACTGAAAACGGAAAGCTGAACAAACGTTGATTCCAGTGCGTTATGAGTGGTGGTTTGTGATCGCTCAGATTCATTATTCTGATCCTCGCCTCAAGGTCGTCATTCATAATTCCGCTTTCAGCTTTCATCTTTGGTATCACTTCCGTCCATCCTTTAGGAGCTTCTTCCAGTACACGACCTCTTGGGCGCTGCTCGAGGCAAGCCCGTAAGCAGCCCTATAACTCCCCTTTCCATCCGGTGTCAATTGCTATCCCTCGATACGGACCGAACATGGCAGAAGTGAGACGCGCCTTCATCAATCAACGAAACCGTCGATTAAGTAACTCCAGTGCGGGAGCGAAGCTTTGCGTCGAGTCTATTCTAAATTGCGCCAGATTTGAGGGTTCGCCGGTTTACATGCGCGAAAATCAAGCCGCCGGCTTCGACCGTAGCCAGAATTAAAAACATTCCGACGTAGCCGGCGACTTCGACGGTGCTGCCAGTCATCAGCGAACCGACTCCGTAACTGAGCGGATAGGCCATTGAAAACGTCGCCATAGCTTTGCCGCGGCGGCGCGGGTCTGCACGTTCAACGGCGAGCGCTAAAATCGTTGCGCTGCCGATCGAGTTGCCGAGCATATATAACACTCCGGCAATCAGCATCCCGGGTAAACTCGAGACCAGAGTGATCAACGATAACGCGAGCACTTGCAGCATGAATCCTGCTGCAATGGAGCGGCCGCGGCCGATTTTGTCGGACAGCCGCCCTAAGCCTGGACGTGCAAGCAGAGTGGTTACACCACAGATGATAAAGTAGATGCCGAAATTTTGTACGGCCAGTTCTCGGGCGTATAGGACGATGAAGTTAGTCATGCTCGGCAATGCTAGGTTCAGCCAAAGGAGCAAAACCGACGGCAGCAAGATTTCGGGTTCGACAAAGTGGAACACTTCGCGCCACCACGGCCGTGCTTGTTCGAGTTGCGGGGCCCGGATTATGCGCGGTGAATACCGCATCATCATTGCTCCAACGCCCGCCGCCACTACTGAGAGCAGTGCTGTTGTGACAAAGACCACATTGAATCCACCGAAGGATGCGGTCACTAGCCAGAGCGCGACCGCTGGAAAGATTATCGACGCGGCGCCCTGGACGCCGCTGTAAAAGCCCGATGCCTCGCCGCGCCTCGACTCGGGAGCGGTGAGCGCCAATAGTGAATAGCCGCCGGTGTTGAGACCGGCCCAGCCCAGGCCTCGCAGCGCATTGGCTAACATCACCGCTTCAATCATGGGAATTAAGCAGAGAAATACGCTGGCGCCTTGAAACAGCAATCCGCTGATAAGCACGCCGGTCTCGCTCCAGCGATCGGCCCAGTGGCCGACGAGAGGCCGGATGACAACGCTGGTAACCGCGAAAGAAGCCAGGACGAGTCCAACCACGAACGGCGATCCGCCGAGGTCGGTCACGTAAAGCGGCAGGACGGGCGCCAACATGAAATGTTGCGCATATCCCAAGAATTGAGCCAGACAGAGTAGCGCAAACGCGCGCGTCCAAATGGAGGCGGATTTTTCGTTAGTCATGGAGTCGAAAAAATTTAAATCGATTTTTGCTCGCGTAATGACAAAGTGAGGCGTGGATTACAAGAATTTGTAAGCTATCACGATCAAGACGTTTGAGCGAGATCGAGCAGGATCGCTCGGAACCGCACCTCGGTCAGAAATAAACTCGAATTTCTTGGCTGATCTTAGCGGCTCGGGTGGTGCGCTCGCCGTTATCGTTGCCGCGGTGCCGCTTTCGTTATACTTTCCGAATGGGAGCGAGCAAAGAAGTAGCAGGCGCGTTCGAAATTCTAACCTAGTGGAGGATAGGGATGGCTGAAAAGCGATCCGGCGCTAAAGAAATTCATTTTGTTGTAAGTGAAACGGCGGGGGTTATGTCCGGACTTCTGTTAAAGCCTAAGCACGCTGTCTCCTTGCTGGTGTTTGCGCACGGAGCCGGAGCCGGAATGCGTCATCGCTTTATTGAGGACCTCTCGCAAAGACTGGCGGGACTTGGCGTCGCTACCATGCGTTACCAATTTCCCTATATGGAAAAGCGAGTTAAACGGCCCGATTCCGAAGGAGTTCTCATCGCCACGGTTCAAGCCGCGTTGACCGCGGCTGAGAAGTATTCCGATGGCCTGCCGATCTTTGCCGGCGGCAAATCAATGGGTGGCCGAATGACATCTTTAACACTAGCGAAAGCGCCCATGGACAAGCTGCATGGCCTGATCTTTTTTGGCTTTCCGCTCCATGCGCCGGGAGCGCCGTCGGCGGAACGAGGCAAACATCTAGCTGATGTTCAGGTGCCAATGCTTTTTATCCAGGGTTCGCGCGATGCTTTGGCTGATCTCAAGCTGCTAAAGCCACTCTGCGCTCAATTGGATGGACGCGCAGAGGTTTTCGTCGTCGAAGGCGGCGATCATTCGCTTCATATGGCCAAACGTTCCGGCCGCACCGATAGTGAAGTGCTCGACGAAGTCGCGGCAAAGACTTCGTCTTGGACGGCCGCCAGAAGCACTTGATGATCTGGATGGATTGTCTCCGGTTTGGTTCGGCTAGGTGATAACCAAAGAGAGATCTCTTTGTGATTGAGAGGTTCTTTCATGTTTTCAAGCGAACAAGAAGCGCTGAGCGCCCTAAAAGGGCAGGACCGACTCTCGGCCGCTAATGCGGAGGCATTTCTTTGGCGCCATTGGTGTCAATCGGGCGACCTGGAAACGGATCGAGTTTTCCGTGACGGTGTCGATGCCATGCAAAGAGGCGAGCTCGAGTTGGCAGAGACTTTGTTCGGCAAAGTGCTCGAGATGGCGCCACAGTTTGCAGAGGGGTGGAACAAGCGCGCGACCGTACGCTATTTGAGACAGAATTTCGCCGCATCCATCGGTGATTGTCAGGAAACCTTAACACGCAATCCCAATCACTTCGGCGCCTCGGCCGGCCAGGGGCTGTGCCATATGGCGCTGGATGAATACCGCGAAGCCGTTATCTGTTTTCGCCGGGCTCTGGAAATTCATCCGCACCTGCACGCGGTGCAGCAGAACCTCACGCTGGCGCAATCCCAAGCATCGATTACTGAGGGCTATCTTCACTGACGGAAATAATCGACAACAGGCGCGCCTGAAGCTTTGATTGGCGCCGATAAGATTACTTTAACAAGGCACAATAATGGAGGTTGAATGAGCATTCGCGTCGCCGGAATACCAGGTAGTCTCCGAGAGGGATCTTTAAACAAGGGCCTGCTGCGGGCGGCCGTAGAGCTTGCGCCGGCAGGGATGGAGATCAAGACTTATACCGGCTTAGGAGATATCCCGCCTTATAACGAGGACGTTTTTGCTAAGGGAGATCCCGAACCAGTGGCGGTGATGAAAGCCGCCATCAATGAGGCCGATGCAATTCTGATCTCGACCCCTGAATACAACTATGGTGTGCCCGGCGTGCTCAAGAATGCCATCGACTGGGCCTCGCGCCCGGCCGGCAAGTCTGTGCTGAATCGCAAGCCGGCGGCTATTATGGGGTGCTCCCCCGGACTAGGGGGAACTATACGAGTGCAACACGCTTTACGGCAGACGTTTGTGTTTACGGAGACCTACGTCATGCTTCAGCCGGAGATCAAGATACCTTCAGCTGCGCCGCTTTTTGATTCGTCCGGCCGATTGACCGACGATAACACCCGCCAGCACCTCAAGAAATTTCTAGAAGCGTTCGTTGTTTGGGTTCAGCGGTTTAAGTCTTAGTCGGCTATAGCTGGATTCCGTGCGAGCATCGAGAGTCCACTTCAAGCATGTCGCGCGGTCAAAAAATAGTAGGGGCACTTATGAAAAATTTCTTCCTCGCGTTAACGTTCGTCGTCTCGAGTGTAGCAGCGGCACATGCACAGGCTCCGTTTTTCCAGGGAAAAACCATTACGACCATTGTTGGTTACCTGCCTGGTGACGGGTACGATATCTGGGCGCGCCTGCTGGCGGCCCATATGCCGAAGCACATCCCTGGTAATCCCGGCATGATCGTGCAGAACATGCCGGGCGCCGGCTCCATGATCGCCGCCAATTATATCTACAACGTTGCCAAGCCCGATGGAACGATGATGGGTTCCATCGGGCCGTCGCTGTATTTCGATCAACTGATCGGCAAAAAGGAAGTGAGTTTCGATTGGGCAAAGTTTGGCTGGATCGGTTCGACCGAGAACACGCCGTGGCTGCTCTATATGAAAGCAGACACGCCGTTCAAGAGCATTGAAGACATTCGCAAGGCAACTCAGGCTCCCAAGTGTTCAGCTACCAGCACCGGCACGAGCGGTCATTTTATTCCCAAGCTGCTCGAGGAGGCGTTCGGCGCCAAATTCGATATGGTGATGGGCTATAAAGGAGGCGCAGAGCAGGACTTGGCGCTCGAAAGAGGCGAGGTCGTTTGCCGGTCGCTGAGCATTCCAACCTTTTTTGCCCGTGAACCATTTATCACCTGGCGCAAGAAGAATGTGGTCCGGATACTGATGCAAACCGGCCGCAAACGTGATTCGCGCATGCCTGACGTGCCGACTATTTATGACCTCATGGAAGAGTACAAAACACCGGTGCAGACTCGATCACTGGTGACCGCGATCTTGGCTTCCGGAGACCTGGGACGACCGTTTATTGCGCCACCGAATCTGCCGGCCGATCGATTGAAGATTCTCCGCGACGGCTTCCAAAAGACGATGGCAGATCCGGCTTTCCTGGCTGATGTGAAAACCCGAAAATTGGAAACCGATCCAGATTTCGGCGAACAGCTCGAGACCATCGCCAAAGAGGCGGTCAATCAACCTCGAGAGGTTGTCGAGCGCATGAAGAAGCTACTTGGCGATTGAGCGTGCCCGCCGCGCTGTTGTTCCCCCTGCGGATTGACGAGGGATCAATCCGTTCTTAGGCGATTGCGAACGCAATTCTGCCGAATCCTTGTAATCATTTGCCGTCGGGCCGCGTTGTATCTGGCGGAACATGGCTTGCATTGGCACGCCCTTACCCTTGTGAAGGCCATGGAAGACAAGGTCAAGGACGGGAAAAGAGTCAATGCTTCAACCGCTATGTCCGAATTGTTCGCGCGATTACACCAAACGGGTTTCGCGGATCGGGTTCAAAGAACGTCTGCTGAGCATCATTTATGTCTATCCTTTCAGGTGCCAGCTGTGCGGTTACCGTTTTAGTTTCATGCAGTGGGGTGTGCGGTACACGCGAGTTGAGGAAGATCGTCGCGAGTATAACCGGATGCCCGCGAGTTTTCCGGTTTCGTTTGCTTGCGATGGCGTAGAGGGGGCCGGTCACGTGATCGACATTTCACTAAACGGTTGCACGCTCCAGGCTGACACGACCATCGCCGAAGGCAGTATCGTGCGCATGGCGTTGCAAATGTCCGAAGAGCTAGCGCCGATCGGTGTCGAGGCGGCACTGGTGCGCGAGATTGACAGAAACAGAATCGGCATCGAGTTCTTACGTTTTCAGTATCATGACCGTGAACGCTTGCAGATTTTTATTCGCCGTTTGCTCAACGGAATTCCTGAACCTTCCCCGAGGCCGTCGATTCTATTAAATGCCCTGAAACGCACCCGCATCGGTGCGTGACTGGTTGTTCTTCCGTCCCTCTAATCAAACGATCGCCGCTCCGTTCCTGTCCAGGCGGGGGCGATTTCTGGATGGCAATCAGACAAAAAGAAGTTGTCATCACCAAGTAAATTTCCAACGCTCTTCAAAGCTATGTTTGCGGCTTCAGAGTCGGATCTTCGAAGCTGGGCCCGTTGTCTCGATTTTTGACCGACTACCCCAGGCACAATATGTGGATAAGCACGCACCGCGTTTTGCCGCTTGATGGTGCCGCGCCGGCGATCACCAGCGCTTAATGAAAGTCTTGGGGACATTTAATCGGTAGTCCACTCACAGCGTCGCGCGAGGAAACAGCCGCCGGCTTTATCTCGGCGCCACAAGGAAAACGTTCGTCGGACTGGCTGATGATCCGGCTTGACGAAGCCGCGCGTGGTTCAGTAGAGTGGCTTCAAGTGAACAAACTCAACCCTACTCTTCCGAACATTAAAGGAGGCGACGCTATGTTTATCTGTCTATCACCCGGAGGGCAGTCGATCACTCAGGGCGAAACGCCAAAGGAGAAACTACTCGTCGGCACGGTGGATGGCATTTTTGCTTTTCACAAGCGCAATGGCTCATGGGAAGGTCAGGGGACCATGGTTCCGGGAAAGCATTTCAGCTCGATTGTCTTCGAGCCGATAACCCAAACGCTGTTCGGCGGTACTTATAGCGGTGAGATTTACGCCAGCGCGGATCATGGCCAGACCTGGGAGCAACGTGACAACGGAATAGACGATAAGGAGATTTACTCTCTTGCGACCCAAGTGATTGACGGCAAGCCGCGGCTGTACGCAGGTACCCAGCCGGCGCATCTGTTTTACAGCGACGATCTCGGCAAAAGCTGGACCGAGCTGCCGGGACTCCGTCAAGTGCCCGGTGTCGAGAAGTGGACTTTCCCCGGCCCACCGCACCTGGCGCATGCCAAGAGCATCACCTTTCACCCCAAGGATCCAAACATCATCCACGTGGCCATCGAAGTGGGCGGATTTCTCAAGAGTACGGACGGCGGTAAAACATGGAGCACGGTCGACAACATCAACCCCGACGCGCATCGGGTGCTGATTCCGACCAATGATCCGAGCAAGCTCTACGGCACTGCGCCAACGACCAATTGCGGGCCTGAAACCGCCGCGGGGTTTTGCGTCAGCGAAGATGGCGGCGAGAGCTGGAAAAGCATGACGCCGAGAGATTTTCGCATTGGCTACGTCGACCCATTCTTCGTCCATCCTTCGGATCCGAATCTTTTGTTCGTTGCCGGCGCCAAGACCGGCCCAGGCACCTGGCGCAAACTGCACACCGCCGACGCGCGCATCGCGCGCAGCCGGGACGGCGGCAAGACTTGGGATATTCTGACCGGCGGCTTGCCGGAACACATTCGCGCCAACATTGAAGGGATGGCGATGGATGTCTGGAACGGGGGCTATGCTTTATTTGCCGGCACGACCGACGGCGATATTTTTTACAGCGATGACGAAGGCGAGCATTGGCAGACAATCGTTAGCGGCATCGGCCCGGTTTCCAAATCGCACCATCACATCAATCTGTCTTTGGACGAACAGGCGGCGCATCATTAGGTAAAGTATTCTACGGTAAGGGCGCAGTATGCTGCGCCCTTACACTTCATCTTTGATTTTGGCATCTGCTCGAGTTCCGTAGATGCTACGGGCTTGTCGCCCATAGCATATCCGTCGAGGCGACAAATTCGTAAAGATTATCTTTTCAATGCTGGCGCAGAAAAGCCGTTGGACTGAGAACAGTCAGCCGGGTGCGACGTCCGAAGTTTTTTGTGTTCCAGGTGATGATCGCTTCAGCGTGATAATTTTCCGCCTCCCATAGAAGTACGGCATCGCCAAAGGTCATTTTCTTAGCGATATTCGCGGCTGCTTCCTCCATGAACGTGCTCCATCAAGCCTCGCAATCATTGGTCCTCACCCCGTGAACATCTAGCACATAAACGGGGTACATGGCGCCAAAGGTGAAGAGCCAGGCTGATAGTTCATCGACAGAGAGTCTAAACGACGCAGCGCCGCAAACGTCTAGAAGAGTGAAGGACGAAATGGCGGCAACGCAATGGACAGAGACACCGTCCGGTCGCCGCTCTGCGCTCCGTGTAAAGTGCGTCATCGCGAAGCCTTTAACACAATTTTCACTTCAATCCTTGGGCGACTTCAGTACCGACGACCAACGGAACGTTGACAAGTTGGCTTAGCTGGTGATATTTGCAGCGCAATCGGTTTCGACGGATGGAATCGCGACCCTATGCTGGTTCATGGCGGAATGAGCGGTGAGGGTAATCGCTGAAGGCTCTGCACACCTCACCTTAAAGTTTGTAAAGGTGCACCAGGAGAATGGTATGAAGAACTGCAACGGATCGGAGCATCAGACCACGCCTCGTATTCTGCTCATCGCGTGCGCCACCGCTCTCGCTGTGGCTTTTACGATCGCGCTGCCGCAGCCTGCTTACTCTGACCGTGTCAAACCGCCACCGGTACCCTCCAACATTCAGGTGCCAGCGGGGAGCAAGGCATTCCTCGAGGGTCACGCCGTCGGTACCCAAGACTACATCTGCGTGCCGTGCCCCAACCCCACGACATCGATGTGTCCGAACGCCTCCGGCTTCGCCTGGATACTCTTTACACCGCAGGCCACGTTGTTTACGGACAACGATAAGCAGGTCATCACCCACTTCTTCAGCCCCAATCCGGTTGAGAATAATACTAATGCAGGGGTAATGGCCGATGGCACGATTCGCGCCACGTGGCAGGACTCCCGGGACACGAGCACCGTGTGGGCCATGGCGATTTCCGCCTCCTCCGACACCGCCTTCGTCGCGCCGGATGCGCTTCCCTGGCTCCTGCTCGATGTGGTTGGCGCCCAAGACGGACCAACCGGTGGCCACAGGCTGACTTCAACCGCCTTCATCCAGCGACTGAACACCGTCGGAGGAATCGCGCCTTCGACCGGCTGTGCGCTGGCAACAGACGTCGGCAAGAGGGCATCGGTCCCTTACACGGCCGACTACTTGTTCTACAACTGAGAAACCCACAGGGTCGAACTTCCATGAACCCTGGCTCTCCTCGTCCAGTTCGTGCCTAACATTCGCCTACAGGATACCGCCAATAGCCTCCCTCTCCTGTGTGGCTATTGGCGGTATCTGAGCCCAGCTCTAACCGTCTAATTGAACTGTTTTCTCCTTCAACTCAATCTTCACTCAAATCAAATCTGAAGCGCCGTTTAATTCGGTCCTGTCTTGAATAAAATTCGTTGACAGACTCTGTTCATGTGATATGGCTTGCCCGGTAATAAGCCTCCCCCATCATTGATAAGGCTTGATCTGAGGCCGACGATGGAACGTGAACCGTTCCTCGGAGGGGGAAAATGATAAGAAGAGTTTGGGGCCAGCCGCTCGGGTGCTATTAGCGCCAGGGTGTGCTGGCCTTTTTAATGGTTGTTTTGAGGAAAGTTGGTGCCAAGACCCACGTCGAGTGACAGTAATCGACGACATCCACTGAAGAAACGCGAACCTTCTCGACGGACGAGAGGAGCAGGATAACAAAGTTCCGTGACAAGGAGGTTTTATGTCTAAGTTTCTCATGCAGGTATCCTTTACCCGAGAGGGAACTAAAGGACTTACCAAAGAAGGCGGGACCAAGCGGCGTCAAATGGTCGATCAATTCTTTGGTACCGCGGGTGGCAAATTGGAGACGTTGTATTTCGCATTTGGCGAGACTGACGTTTTTGCGATAGTCGATTTCCCTGATAATGTGAGCGCCGCGGCGATTTCGCTGGCTGCAAATTCTACCGGAGCCGTTCATGCGAAAGCGACGGTACTCATCACCCCCGAAGAAATGGACCAGGCCGCGCAGAAGAGTGAAGGTCTTCGTCCACCCGGTGTCGCATAGTGCCATTATGACCAGGCAAGAGAAGGTGTGAGACAGCACGCGACCGGTTGGAAAGCGATTCGCATTTGCGCGAGAGTTTCCAGAACATTTGTTGAAAGGCAGTGTGGGGTTCGGCGTCTCTTTCAGAATTTTTGGTGGGAGTTGGATAACGTTTAAACCTCCGAGGAAGGTGGCTTCTCATGCCGATTATCACAATCTATCAAGGCGCTTCCGGCGAAGGTCAGGAACTGGCCGAAGCCGTGGCCCAAGCTCTTGGGTATCGTTGTATCGGGCGTGAGGTGCTCGTCGAGGCTTGCCGGCGCTATGGCATACCTGAAGCAAAACTCAACGCGGTGGTCGAGAAAGGGCCTCACTGGTGGGAGCGTCTGCTGCAAGATTTGAGGCCCTATCGGACTGCGCTTCAAGCTTCGCTGTGCGAACTGGCTCATGACGGCAAGATTGTTTACCACGGCCACTTAGGTCATGAGCTTGTGTCCGGCATCGGGCACGTGCTGAAAGTACTTCTGACCGCGCCCCTCGAGTTTCGTATCGAGCAAATCCGGGTGCGGCAAAGTCTCACTGAAGCAGCGGCGCGCCACTATGTTGAGGAGGTCGATAAGGCCCGCAGCCGCCGGCTCATGGCGATGTTCGGCGCCGATTGGCGCGATCCTGATCGTTACGATCTGATTCTCAATATGGCCAAGATGAGCCGAGAGTCAGCGAAGCGTGTGATAATCGAGGCGGCGAAGCTCGAAGAGTTCCAGCCCACTCCCGCATCCAATCAGGCGTTCAACGATCTTGCTCTCGCATCCCGCGTCCAAGCCACTTTGTTTGCATCACCCGATATTAAGGGATCGGCACTCGAAGTTCGCGCTGAAGGCGGCCACATTCACGTTAAGGGCATGGTCGACTATGGGTCGGAAGACAAAGTCCTAAGGCTAATTAGAAATGTGCCGGGTGTGACCAAGGTAACGTCCGACCTTTATTCCCCTCCGCCGGAAGGGTATTTGGGGCCCTGAGTGCGGACGTAATATCTATCTCCGTTTGTTTTTGACGTGGCCAATACAGCGATGAACTACTTCCTTACTGGAAACTCTTTAAGGTCGCAGGTATCTCTTCGGTCGTCTGGGCGACTGGCTTCCGCGGCGTGATGTGACGAGTTTTCCTGGGCTCCATTTCCTTGGATGAGATGCGCTCTATAGCAAGTCGTTCTTTTTAATCATGGCGGGTCCCGATGACGATCCGACCTATCTCGCAGACAATCAAGAATTAGAGAAAAACAGGATTGACCATCCGCAGCCGCGGAATTTCGGTGAGGAGATCAAGATGTCCATTGCGGCCAATAAAACAACTGTGCGTCGCTATTTTGAAGAAGCGCTCGATAAGAGAAACCTGGATGTCCTTGACGAAATCGTTACCACAAATTGCATTATACATCGGCCCGAAGCGTCAGAACCGATCCGAGGACTGGAAGCATTCAAGCACGCGCTGGAAAGGATTCTCCAGGCGTATAGCGAGTTCACTACAACGATCCACGATCTAATAGCCGAGGAAGATCGCGTGGCATGTAGATTGAGCCACCGCGCGGTAAACCGTAACGAATGGACTAGTCGCCTCGGTCGGCACGCGGTAGCAGGAAAGACAGTCAGCTGGCCAGCAATCGTAATTTTTCGCATTCGCGATGGCAAGATTGCGGAAGAATGGGTCAACCGGGATGAGCTCGGTATGCTAATCGAACTTGGTCTGGTGAAACCCTCCGGGGTGAGTTAGCCGGGATAGCCGGCCAAAAATCAGTGGCATCGATGTAAAAGCAAAACGGTTGATCCAGTAGAAAAGCTTGCTGGCCAAGCGCAGAACCGGAGGCCAGGGTTAATTTCGGAAGCGTCATTCGCTCAAATCGGAAAAAATAGGAGGACGGCATATGGCGACCACTCTCGCACCTGAGAAATGGGGACTCAAAGAAAGCGCCGATTGGTGGCGCTGGGCAAGCGGCGC
>CAVUZH010000008.1:0-206039 GCA_963745835.1 uncultured delta proteobacterium | reverse complement strand
CTCCGGTTTGGGCGCAGGTTTTTTCTGCACCTGAAGGTCGTTGATTATTTTCTTTACGCCTTCCACTAACGACGCAATATCTTCCGCGCGCCGTTTTTCATGCTCCGATTCAACCATCCCGGTTCAGGAAACAATGGCGTTCCGGTCAGAGCCTGGCAACCGGCGATAGTAAGCGTAATTAGCGCCGCTGTGACTCTTATTATGGATGTCATTGGGTATAAGTTCCTCTCCTAAGGGAGCGAGTCAATCTAACATCTTGCTCCTATCTTGCTCAAAACTACTCATATCGATCTGATCAAAGCGAATTCGGCGGCGTTGTCCCAATCCACAGATGTGGGAGTGTCGGGCACAATCGTTCTAGAAGTTGCGAATGTTTTCGATATCCACTAGGGAGAATCTATAAGGAGATTCTTACGGCCCACGAGCGGAAAATTGCGTGCGTTCAAGGAGGCCAATATGTCACAAGAGAATATCACGGTGATTCGCGGCATCTACGAGTCCTTCGGCACAGGAGACGTTAGCTCAGTTCTTGGCCAGATGCACCAGCATATCGAGTGGCGCGAGGCAGAAAACTTCATCTACGCCGATCGTAATCCTTATCGCGGCCCACAGGCGGTGCTCGAAGGAGTTTTCCTGAGACTTGCTTCGGAATGGGCGGATTTTAAGGTGATGCCGGAAGAATGGCTGGATGCCGGGAATCACATCGTGGTGCTCGGCACTTACAGCGGCAGGCACAAAGAAAGCGGTAGAGAAGTCCGTGCGCAGTTCGCCCATATCTGGGGCGTGACCCACGGCAGAGTCGTGCGATTCCAACAGTATACCGATACCAAGCAATTTGCCGATGCCATTGCTTAGCTCGGATGATTGGAGCACCAGACCAGGAGACGAGCGCTTTTTTGGGGTCGAAGAACTTCGGGATGCTACATAACGCCATGGCCATGCGCATTGAACTTCAAGGACCCGCTTGTAGAGCAAATACAATCGGCGGATGATCCAAACACCATGAGAAAGCTGTTGATTGCCGCTGTTTTTTTCCTTGTTTGGTTTAAAGCCGGCGCAGCGCAACCGCAGACGAAGATCTATGTCGGCCTTTCCACGTTGAATTCTCGAGTGACTCCCTTGTGGATCGCCCAGGAACGGGGGTTCTTTGGGAAAAATGGCCTCGAGGTGCTGCTGGTGCTGACTCGTGTGTCGCAACCAGCGATCGCCGCATTGCTGGCGGGAGAAATGCAGATGGTCTACGGCGGCTCGACCGCCGCACTCGGGGCTGTTTCCAGTGGCGCGGACCTCAAGGTAATCGCGGCATTGACGAATCGTCTGACCTATGACTTGGTTGCAAGACCAGGGATCAGTCGACCGGAGGAACTCCGCGGAAAGCGGCTTGGAGTGGGCAGTATCGGCGGCACCGTCTGGATGGGCGCCATGCTAGGTCTCGAGCACCTGGGTCTCGAGGCGTCGCGAGATCGGATCTCTATTCTAGTTGTCGGAGATCAGACGAACACTGGCCAAGCCCTTGAAGCAGGAAGCATCGATGCCGCCCTCTTGGATGGAGTGTTCACCCACCGGCTCAGACAGAAGGGGTTTCCCGTAATCGCCGAGTTTGCCGGCGCGAATATCCCTTTTGCCGGACAGGGAATCGTGACGTCCGGCTCATACCTCATGAAACAACCCGCGGTAATCGAGAATTTCCTTAAGGGTTTGCTGGAAGGCATCGACTTTAGCTTGGCTCCCACCAACAAGGCGGCGGTGCTGAAAACAATGACGGCGCGCCTTCGTCTTCCAGATGCTGCCAGCGCTGAGGTCGGTTATCAGGATCTGATTCGCGGCGTCGAACCGAAACCATATCCTTCGTTGGAGGGGCTGCGTAATCTGCAACGCCTGATGCGAGTCCACAATCCCAAAGTGGGAAGCATTAGAGTGGAGGAGATGGTCGACGATCGGATTCTGCGAAGAATTATCGAAGGCGGCCTTCTTGACACTGTTCAGACTCCGAATCGTTAGATAGAGGATTCAAGGCGGAATCTACCCCTAATTTCAGGGTTGCAAAGGAGCATGCAGGCGGTGCGGATGGGGTGCGTTCAATGAAACCAAACATTAGAGAAAGGAGTAGGATATGGCTAACTACAAAGTTCTTGATGCGGATGGCCACGTGCGCGAGTCTGTGGCCGGCATGAGGGAGTTCCTGGAACCGTGCTGGCACCGCCGCAATTTGTTTCCCAACGACGAGTGGGACCGCGATCTGCATGGCAAGCTTGGGCAAAAACCGGAAGGACCGGAAGATCAACTGGCCGCTATGGACGAAGACGGCATTGACGTCATGGTTCTTTATCCGACGGCAGGTTTGCACGTGAGCGCGCTGCACGAAAAAGATTACGCGACGGGAATCACGCGCGCCTACAACGACTGGCTGTTTCATTTCTGCAAGAAAGATTCGACCCGGTTAAAATTCGTCGCGCTGCTGGCGCCGCAAGATCCAGCCGCCGCCGCCGAAGAGCTTAAGCGCGCGGTGAAAGAACGCGGCGCGCTGGCTGGCGTGCTGCCGACCTACCTACCGCAGATGCCCGACTTTGGCGATGGCTTTTACGATCCGATTTACGCCGCCGCGCAGCAGCTTGGCGTCGGCATCGGCTTTCACACCGGCACATCCGCCGATTCGCTCGGCGGCCAGCGCTTTCGTAAGTTTCTCTCTGCGCACACCATCGATCATCCGGCTGAGCAGATGATGGCGCTGATCGCGACCATCATCGGTGGCGTGTTCGAGCGCTTTCCCAGACTGAGCATCGGCTTTCTCGAATCCGGTATCGGCTGGGTGCCCTACATGATGGACCGGCTCGACGAGGAAGTGGAAAAGCGTGGTGCCGTCGAAGCGCCGTATCTGACCAAGCTGCCGAGTGAGTATGTGAAGAGCGGGCGGATTTATTTTGGCGTCGAGTGCGAAGAGAAGACAATTCCCGACGCGATGCGTTGGGGATTGGAAGATACGATTCTCTATTCCTCCGACTATCCGCACTGGGATGGCGACTGGCCGCACACGGTCAAAGCGATTCGTGATCGAAAAGATCTCTCTGATACTACGAAGCAAAAAATGCTGCACGACAACGTCGCCCGGTTTTACAGATTTAACGAGTGATGCTGGGAGAGGAAACGCCGCAGCCCGACGACACGCGTTCAATGGTGCACGGCTCAACAAAACTCGGATTCTGAAGTGCTATTAAGTTTCCGTACTATTGTCGACAAAGAATGGAAGAGAAGGAGAGCTGTACATGCCTGAGTGGAAGATGATCGATGCCGACGGGCACATCCGTGAAGTCGAAAGTGAAGTCTTTGAATACTTGCCGGACCATTACAAGCAACGCCGCGAGGCACTGCTTTACTTTCCTCTGTTGCCGCATCACGGCTGGCATCGTCAGGCGGGGCGCCGGTCCGGCACCGGATCGTCCTTCCTGATTCCTTCGCTGCAGGATTGGCGAACGGCTTTAGAACAGGGGAACATCGAGGCGGCAGTAGTTTATCCGACACGCTTCATGCATATCGGACAGGTGGGCATAGCCGAGTTCGCTGTCGAATTGAGCCGCGCTTACAACGACTATCTTTATGATCGTTTTTTGCGTGATGAACCGCGCTTGAAAGGCGTTGCCGTTCTGCCTCTGCAGGATATTGACGCGGCGGTTACGGAACTGCGCCGGGCGGTCCGAGACTATGGCATGGTGGGCGGGGTGCTTCCGGCGGACGGATTGCCGCGGCCCTTAGGTCATCCGGAGTTTCACCCGCTGTACGAAGAGGCCAACCGGCTGGGCTGCATGTTGGCGGTTCACTCACAAAATTCGCTGCGCAACAACGATCTCTTTCTATGGCGCGATGAAGCCGCGACACTGGCTCATGTTTGGCCGCAGATGCGCCAGTTCACCAATTTGATGTTCTCAGGCGTGTTGGGAAAATACCCCGACCTGCGCATAGCATTTCTGGAGGCAGGCTGCGGTTGGGTGCCGTATCTGATCAGCAAGATGGAAGGGCGGTTGGGCGAGCTGCCGCGACCATTGAAACTGATCGAACGCGGGCAGATTTTCTTTCAGTGCGGTGAAGAGATGACCACCGGCCGCGACTTAGAACTGCTCGGCGATCAGTGTCTTTTCTGGGCTTCCGATTTTCCCCACGAAGGCATCGTCGACATGAGCAAGGCAGTGCAGGAATTCCTCTTTCGCGACGATATACCCGCCTCATCTAAGAAAAAAATCGGCTACGACAACGCCAAAAAATTGTATGGTCTATAAATGCGGCGTCGATCGTCACAGGCAACTTCGGTGAAGGACTTTTGACCGAAATGGACCAACGGCGCTGCTGTCATCCCATCGCAGCTTGATGCTGCGTCTGTGATATCGTCGCTTGGACGGCTATTTTCAATGCGGTTCTCTTTTCCTCAGAACTAGCTTGACTAAACTGAGCCAACGTATTGCGCGAAGCTTAGGATATCCATTCCCTTAGTTTCGACCCGCGCATGTCACGGACGCGGCATTCCGCTGGTTCAGAGTTAAGGATCGACTTTGCATAACAATACCGGAGGTAAACCTACGGCCATGCAATCAAAGAAGCATTAACAAAGCTCAACGGCGCGATCAAAGGCCACGTGTTAGGCCCGGACGATTCCGGTTACGACGAGGCGCGCCAAGTTTGGAACGCCATGATCGATCGCCATCCAGCAGTTATCGTGCAGCCGGCAAACGGCGCAGATGTTGCGCCGGCGATCAAGTTTGCGCGGGATAACGCGCTCGAGATTTCCATTCGGGGCGCCGGACATAACATCGCCGGCAACGCTATCTGCAATGGCGGCCTAACCATCGATTTCTCACAGATGAAGCAGGTCCGAGTGGATGCGCCCAAGAAACGCGCCTATGGCGATGCGGGCGCAACGCTCGGTGATCTGGACACCGCGACACAGCGGCACGGTTTGGGGACCCCGGTAGGCATCAATTCGACAACCGGGATTGCCGGGTTGACTCTGGGTGGCGATTTCGGCTGGCTCACTCGGAAGCACGGCATGACCATAGACAATCTGGTTTCGACTGATGTGATAACTGCCGATGGTAAAAAGCTACGCGCAAGCGAGCAGGACAACCCGGAGCTTTTCTGGGCCTTGCGCGGCGGCGGGGGGAATTTCGATGTCGTTACCCAGTTCGAGTTCGCACTTCACACAGTGGGTCCTGAAATCCTCGCCGGCTTGCTCGTATTCCCCTTTGCGCAGGCAAAGCAGGTCCTGACCCGCTATCGTCAAGTTGCTAATACGGCGCCCGAGGATCTCAGCGTCTGGGTTGTGCTCCGCCAGGCGCCGCCGCTACCTTTTCTTCCGCAAGATGTTCATGGCAAGGAGGTTATCGTTCTGCCAATCTTTTACGCAGGGTGCGGCTACGGAAGGCCGGAGGCTGATTGATGAGCTTCGTTCTTTGGGAAATCCCCACAGCGAGCATGTCGGGGCGCAGCCCTACGCAGATTGGCAGAAGGCTTTTGGTCCTCTGCTCACTGCCGGCGCCAGGAATTATTGGAAATCTCATAATTTCACCGAGCTCAGCGACGTGCCATCGATGTGATCATCGAGTATGCCGGCAAGCTGCCCTCTCCTCAATGCGAGATCTTCTTCGGTCATATCGCCGGCGCTGCCAATCGGATCGCTCCTGACGCTACCGCCTACACGCACCGAGACGCCAAGTTTGTTTTGAACGTGCACGGCCGTTGGGAAAGCACAGCAGACGATCGGCGATGCATCGACTGGGCACGCGCTTTTTTCAAAGCAAGCGCGCCTTATGCTTCCGCCGGCGCTTACGTTAATTTTATGACTGAGGATGAGGGCGAGCGAGTGACCGCTGCTTACGGGTCAAACTATGATCGACTAGCTCAATTTAAAAAACGCGTCGATCCGACAATGTTTTTCATTTGAATTACAATATCAAACCATAAAACACCGCGGCACAGTCGACTCTAAATGTTTTCGGCGGTCGGCTGTTACACGAGGCGCCCGGTCAAAATAGTACTGGAGGTTTCGGTACGAAGCGTCTATTCACTCACAATCTGGATGACCGCACTCGCAGTCTTCCAGACTGGCGCCCTCGCTGGCGGCGCAGAACTCGCTGCAGTAATTCTTTCCGCCTTTGGATACGCCTGCGCCAGACTCAATTTCGCAATCGCAACTAGGATGAGCACAAGATTCTTCAGCCATGACTAATTACCTCCGCTCCTGTAAGAGGCAGTTAACGTGCCACCACGTCTACGACGGCACGGCCCCAGACGTGTCCCGATTTTTAGAGTATCCGGCTCGTTTCGATGCGATAGGTGTGTTCTTTTCAGTACAGAAGGCAGCCGAATCAACCTAATGAATCTCCGCGTCCGCTCGCACGAGCATCGTTCGGTCGGGGTGAACGTCAGGGACTTAACGATCAAATGCAAAAAATAGATGGGGGTGAAATTTCCTGATTCAAGAAATTGATAACCTTACACTACGCCCTGGGCGATCATCGCGTCAGCGACTTTGACAAAAGCGGCGATGTTGGCCCCAATTACCAGATTGGCGGGCTGGCCGTACTCGGCTGCCGTGCTTGAAGCTGCCGCATAGATACTGTGCATGATCTCCTGCAAGCGGCGCTCGACTTCTTCTCGTGTCCAGCTGTAGTGAAGAGAGTTCTGACTCATCTCCAGTCCCGAGATCGCCACGCCTCCGGCATTCGCCGCTTTGCCGGGACCATAGCAGATTTTGGTTTCGATGAATTGACGCACGGCATCTGGCTCCGAAGGCATGTTGGCGCCTTCTGAAATTAGACCGCAGCCGTTTCGGAGTAAAATCCTCGCATCGTCGCTGCCCAGCTCATTCTGCGTCGCGCTGGGAAAGGCGCAATCGCAGTCGACGCCCCAGGGCCGTTTCCCCTTAAAGAACTCTGCCTTGAAATGTTCGGCATACTCGCGTATGCGGCCGCGGCGCACTTCTTTCAGGCCGATCACCCAGGCGAGTTTTTCCGGATTGATGCCGTCGCGGTCATAGATAAAGCCATCGGAGTCGGAGAGCGTGACCGGCTTGGCGCCGAGATGGTTGAGCTTCTCGACGGTATACTGCGCCACGTTGCCCGAGCCCGAAACAGCACAAACTTTGCCCCTGAGGCTGTCGCCGCGTCCGTTGAGCATCTCCTGGGCAAAGTAAACCGCGCCATAACCGGTCGCCTCCGGGCGTATTAAAGATCCTCCCCAGTTTGGCCCCTTGCCGGTCAGCGCGCCTGAGAATTCGTTCTTGATGCGCTTGTACTGGCCGAACAGATAACCAATCTCGCGGCCGCCGACGCCGATATCTCCCGCCGGAACATCCGTATCCGGGCCGATGTGACGAAACAACTCGGTCATGAAGGATTGGCAAAATCGCATTACTTCCAAATCGCTCTTACCCTTTGGATCCAAATCCGCGCCCCCTTTGCCGCCGCCCATCGGCAAGGTCGTCAACGCGTTTTTAAAGGTTTGCTCGAAGGCGAGAAACTTTAGAATCCCGGAATTGACGCTCGGATGAAATCTCAGGCCGCCCTTGTACGGGCCGATGGCGCTGTTCATTTCAATGCGAAAGCCGCGGTTGACTCTTATCTTACCCTGGTCGTCCACCCAGGGCACTCGGAAAATGATCGTCCGCTCCGGTTCGACCATGCGTTCCAAAATACCATGCTTGATGTATTGGGGATGCCGGCTCACCGCCGGCTCGATGGATTCAAATACCTCCTGAATCGCCTGCAAAAAAATTGGCTGATGTTCACTGGTTGCTCGGACCTTGTTCAATACCTCTTCGATCTCGCGCATCATCGAAAAACCGCCTCCTACCGTGTTGGATATCCGCCTTACAATGAGCCGTTGTTGTTCACCGGCGCTTATTTTAGCTAACTAAAAACCGCGCAGGATTCTACTGTGCGGAAAGACGGGGACGGATTGAGCATTGATTCTTGATGGGAAGGGATGGACATCGAAGAGGGCAGATGTGCGCGAGCTGCAACAGTCTACAATGAGCGATCGACAGGAAGGATTGTTAGGCGCAAGCCCGGCTTAAAGTGCCGAGGGCATTCCGAAGATCGTTTTGGAATAAAAGCCTTATCACAGTTTCGAATTGGAATATTGAATCAGGCATGCGGATCCAACACTCCATTCGTTTTTGCGCGCTAGTTGGCCGACGCGCGCACGGTAATCTGCGAGGCAACGATGGCGCCGTCCTCCGCTCGAGGACCGCTGGCCGACACAGTGCTCCCGGGTGTAAGCAGTTGGCGGTCACCGACAACGCGCTTGACGACCGGAGTGTCCGCCGGCACGAGGACCTTGATCTGTCCGCCCTTGTACTTCAGCGTTAGCATCCGGCCTTTCACGTCTTGTACCGCCACGTCCTCGACAGTTTCGACGTTGGCGTTGGTCATGGTCGAGCCGCTCTGCGGCGCCGAGGCTAACGGCCTGTGGCCTTCTCCGGTGCCGCGCTGGTCCTCGGAGAAAATGTGCAAGCGGCTGGCGCGGAAAGTGCCATCCGGCTGCTTTTCCGCGGTGGCTCCGACATACATACCGGAGCTAATATCGGAAAACTTCACCGGCACTTCGCCTCGAATAATCGTGTTGTCGCCAAGCTTCACGACAATCGGACCGCTATTGGCCATCACTGACATATCTGAACCTGTGATCGAGGATATCGTGCCGTTCACCGAAATGGGGTTTCCCGCCGAACCGGTTTGAGCCCCAGCATTGCCGCCGATCAGTGCCAGACCGATTACCGATGCCATCGAAAAATTGCGAATAAAACTCCATTGACAGAATCTTTTCACCGCTTTTCCTTTCAACCTTATCGCGTTGCGTTTCCCAATATCGTCAGGATCTTCTGATTGCCGCGCTGTTTATTGCACATTAGATAATTGCGTCGATGATCAGGAACTCGAGGCTGTTCATTCTTTTAGGCTTGCCGCGTTTCGATCAGTAGATCGCTCGCGGTTCGCTGATTCGGTTTTGCTACGTTCCTCGGCAAAATACCGGGCCCATCGCACCAGCCGTATGCAGGCTGCGGTAAAGCCAAGGGTTGTCAGTGCCATCATGATCCACGGAGAAGTATCGAAATAATTATCAAGCAGGTAGCCGATGAACAATCCGCCGATAATACTTCCGGGAAGCTCCAGAGCCATAGCTACAAGGACTCCGGCTTTGCGGCTGACGATGGGATACTTTATCCCGCCAGGTTTTTTGTCCTGGCTGCGCGGGTATAGCCGTTTGTTCGGAGCAGCCATGATTGAATTGAGATTAACAGATATCGGTTTCGTCAGGAATAAGCCAGGCACACGAGGTGTGACAATCCTGATCCTGTTTAGGCTTGTTAGACCAGGCCAGTAAACTCTATTGGACTCCGAAACATCGAAGCTTAACCCGGCTGAAAATATCCGGCGAACTCTCGATCGGGATTTCTGTGTATACTTGAGGCCGAGTATCCTTGGCACAACTCCGCTCCAAGCTCAGTCAACCAATACACCAAACTTATTTCTGAAATATCAGAGATGGACATTGACATCGTCCCCCACACCACATAGTGTGAATTATCTTCTTCAGTCTATGGCCTTCTGGGGAAAGCACAAATTTGAAGGCCTCTTCCAGTCTCTATCCTTGCGAAGCTCTCTTTAAATGATTTCCGATCAGGGCGTGGTTTAAATATTTTGTTAGTCCATGTTCTCCCATTTGCAGTCGGATTCTCAGGGTCAAAGACAATAACAGTCTCTCATAGGAGGAGAACATGGGTAGTAAATTATATGTAGGTGGGTTGCCTTATTCCGTCACGGAAGGGCGTTTACAGGAAGTTTTCTCGATACACGGTACGGTTGAATCGGCTAACGTGATTGCCGATAAAATGACCGGTCAGTCTCGCGGCTTCGGCTTTGTCGAGATGAGCTCGGGCAGCGAGGCGCAAAGCGCCATCTCGGCGCTAAACGGCACACAACTCGACGGCCGCACTCTGACCGTCAATGAGGCCAAGCCGATGGCCAAGCGCGATAACTTCGGTGACGGCGGAGGCCGGGGTGACCGGAATGGCGGCGCACGTAATCGTTGGTAGTCCTTAGTCGACACAAGTAACACAGAAGAGGGGAGCAACAGATCGGGTTGCTCCCCTCTTTTTGTTTAACGTGTGGTCGGATCTAAAGTAGGGTCGCCCGACACGCTTCAAACTGCAATTTGAGTTATGCTCAAGGAGTGGTTGAATCCGATGAAGGTCAGTTTGTTTGCGCGGGAGTACCTGCGCGCACAACCTTACGCGAGTCCGGCATCCGCTCGTCGTGTAATGCCGATTTTTGAATGGGACGCCCTCGACCGACTGTTAACCCGCAATCCGCCTGACGTTTTGATTGTGGCACAGGGTAAGCTGCTAGTGCTACCTACGCCTCAGGAGTTAGGCGAGGCACTTGACCTCCTCACTAGCCGAGTTGGGCTGGTGATTCATCGTGCGGAGACGGATGACCGCACCGTTGCTTTTGAAGAGCAACACCAGCCGCTTTGTATGACTGGATCGGTGCTTAGGCCCGGATGGAAACAGGATTGTTACTAAACGGGGTCGCGCCGGCTGATGAGAAGAAGCTGAGGCCGGCCGATACGGGGTGGAGGAACAGAGACATCATAGCCGCGGCGCCGGAGATTTCGTGCCCTTTGAGACGCTAACATCCAGCTTTGAAACGAGGTACGTGCTAAATTTTCACGCAGCTGGTTCAAATTCTTCTTCTTGACCAGCGTGTGTTTGTCCTTGTTTTGCTTCAAGTTAGTCCTTCCATCAGACCGCTGCGAAGATTGTCTTAGTTACTGTAAGCAGGCAGGTTTGTCAAATACTTTGGAAATTTTTTTAACTGGTTTTGCAGAACTCGGCTTGATACGGGCCACGTTAGCATGGTTTGCGCTAGCTGCGCCGGCGATTTTTGATTTACAAACATGCGCCTAAGAAGGTCCGGCTTGCGTCTGGCTGCCGGTCAACCGAATTAAAACGCCACGCCTGGAGCGACAGAGCCATTTCGGGAGTTTTGATTCCCTTCAGTTGACACGAGAATCCTGAATCGAATAACCTTTGACCGCTCGGGCAGAAAAAACTCCCGATTGTACCTCGTGATTGGTATACAAAAGAGGATAGCGATGAATCGAAAGTATTTGGCGGCAAGGATCTAAATCTGGATTGGGGGGGAGCGAACCATGAAAAGCTTTGTTATCGGTTTCCTGTTTCTGATTTTTGGTGCTGCCAACCTCGAGGCTCAGGCTCCTTTTTACGAGGGTAAAACTATCAGAATCATCGTCGGGCTTCCCGCTGGGGACGTCTATGATCTCTACGCCCGCATGCTAGCCGAGCATATGGGGAAGCATATCCCTGGTAACCCCAATATCATCGTGCAAAACATGGCCGGTGCATCGAGCATGATTACGGCGAATTACGTCTACAACGTCGCCAAACCGGACGGTTTGACGTTTGGATCGATTCTGCCGTCGCTTTATTTCGATCAGCTCGTTGGACGATCGGAAGTAAAATTTGACTGGCCCAAATTCACCTGGTTGGGGAGCTTCGAGAAGTCAAATAACTTGCTCTACATGCGCAGTGATACGCCGTTCAAAACGATTCACGACGTGACCAAGACCAATGAGTCTCCTAAATGCGGCTCCACCGGCACAGGCTCGCCATCCTACTATTTAGTAAAACTGATGAATGAAAGCATCGGCGCGAAGTTCGAAATAGTTACCGGATATAAAGGAGGACAGGAAATCGACCTGGCGGTGGAAAAAGGCGAAGTGGATTGCCGCGCTTTTACCGTCACGACGTACTTTGCGCGCGAGCCTTTCATCAGCTGGCGTAAGAAGAATTTTGTGCGGGTTTTATTTCAGACCGGCAAGACCCGGGATCCTCGCTTGCCCGAGGTGCCCACCGTTCAAGAGCTCATCGAACAATACAAGACTCCGGAAGGGACCAAACGCATGGCAGCATTGGTGTTGGCATCCGGAGAATTTGGCCGTCCCATCATAGCCACACCCGGCATACCGGCAGATCGTGTGAAGATGCTCCGAGAAGCCTTTAGCAAGACTCTCAGCGATCCGGCGTTGTTGGCGGATGCTAAAAAGAGGAGGCTGGATATAGATCCGACCAGCGCTGAGGATCTCGAATCTCTGGCGAAAGAGGTTTTCACCGCCAATCGGGAGTTGATTGACCGGATGAAAACGTTGCTCAGTAAGTGACGAGGCCTAAGGTGAGCCGGAGAAACCCGTGTTCGTGCTCGTGAAATGAACTCCTACAAGAACAGAGAGAGGTTGGTCGCGCGGGTGAGCTTTTTGTTTCTCGGACGCATATCGGCATAGCCGAGCAGGATCATGGATTGCTTCAAGCCAATGACCGATTGCCGTGCGCGCTTTGCGTCTTCAGGATTATTTTACCGCGCCTGTGCGGGGCGCCTTCGAGCATCTCGTGGGCTTGCCGGCCTTCGTCGAGCCAGAGCACTTCACCAACTTGAGTCTTTAGCCTGCCCGCATCGATGAGCTCGGTAATTTTTTGCAATCGCTCGGCAGTGACCTCAACCAGGAAGAATGACGCTCGCACCCCGTGTCGATGAGCCTTTTCTTGGGATGGAGCAGCCGATGAAGAGACGATGACGCCGCCGCGCTTAACCACACCATAAGATCGTTCGAGGATCTCGCCGCCGACAGTATCGATCACGACGTCGACGTCTTTTACCTTTTCCTCAAAGCGGCTGGCGCGGTAGTCGATCACCCCCAGGCCGCCGAGACTGCGGATGTAGGAAACATCGCAAGCGGCTGCGGTGGTTATCACCATTGCGCCCGCTTGTTTGGCAAACTGCACTGCGTAGCCGCCAACATTACCAGCGCCGCCGTGGATGAGCACCGACTGTCCGGCGCTCAACCGGGCAAACTCAAACACCATCTGCCATGCGGTTACGCTCACGACCGGCACTGAGGCAGCATGGCTGTAATTGAGGGTTCGCGGCTTGGGCGCGATCATGCTCGGTTTAGCGCGAGCATATTCGGCACAGCCTCCAGTGAAACTCTCGGCCGTTACGCCAAAGACTTCGTCGCCAATTTTGAATCGCTCCACACCGGAGCCGATAGAGTCTATCACACCGGAAAAGTCAGACCCCAAAGTGAGTGGAAGGGTTTGGGGTAGAGCGCTGTCGCCGCGGCGGATCAAAGCATCCCATGGACCAACACCGGCGGCTTCCACCTTGACGACGACCTCCCGCGCGTTCGGCACAGGCTTGGGGATGTCCTCTATGCGGATTACCTCGGGAGCGCCAAATCTGTGAATTCGAAGAGCCTTCATTTCAACGATCAGATCAAATATGCCAGCCGAGTCCGTCGTCTGAGGAGCGGCGACGACGCGAACCGACTCTCAGTATATAGACCCTCCGGCGAGGGGAATGCTCGCACCCGTGAAAATGCGTTATCAGCTGAACTGCAAGAGTGAACGAAAATCAACTCGCCACAATATCTAAAACTTGTACCGAAACTCAGGAGTGTCGAGATTAGCTGGAGCGACAACGGGGTAAAAATACTGCTGCGCTCGTCAATTCTGTTGAGGGGCGATTCGTGTTTTGCTGCTTACTGCTGCAAGCTGTTTTCTTTCGGCCACCGGAATAAGATGACGCTCCATGAGATCGTAAATGGCGTGCTGGTGTTCCCGTCGTCCATCATCAGGCGTCGGCACCGCGGTGGTAACTACCACTAGCTTGAGACCAGGCACTGTGAAAATAAATTGACCGCCATGTCCCCAGGCATAGTGGGTCGTCTGCCCGCCCAAAGTGTTGATCCACCAGCCGTATCCATAGTCGCGGCCGCTCCAGCTGGATTTGGTGCGCGGCTTGAGAGATTCCTCCACCCACCGCGGCGAGACGATCTGCTTTTCCTTCATCCGGCCGCGGTTAAGATAGAGTTCGCCGTATTCAAGCATGGCCCGCGGAGTTAAATGCATATCGTTGCCGCCCAGGTAGATGCCTTGCGGGTCGCGGATCCAGGGGCGAATCGCAATGGCCAGTGGCTCCGCTAAGTAGCGCCGAGCGAAATCAAACGTGCTCATCTTCGTCGCCTTCGTCAGTATCGCCGAGAGCAGGTGGGAGTTGCCGGTGCTATAGATCATCCTGCCGCCGGGTTCGTCGATCAGAGGGCGGGTCAATACGTGACCTACCCAGTTGGCGCTGGTTACCCATTGTCCATAGTTGACGTTGCTGGTGGTCTCTAGGCCCGAGCGCATGGTTAACAGATCTTCAATGGTAATCCTCTTCTTTCCAGAATCAGTGTCGGCGCCGAAATGCTCCGGAAAAAACTTGGCAATTGGATCTGTAATAGATTTGAGCTGCCCGCGATCCAGCGCGATGCCAATAAGAGTCGACATGATACTTTTGGAAGCTGACTTCAAATTAGCCGGGTGGGTAGAGCGCGCGCCGTGGAAATAGCGCTCATCGACGAGTTCTCCGTCAATTGAAATCAGCAAACTCCTGAGGCGGGGCAGATTACTGAGGGCTTCCTCAAAGGAAAGCGCGGCCCTTTCGGTGACGGATGAACCGCCAGTAGCCGGCATGGTAAAAACCGTCATCACGGCAAAGAGAAGTGGACTGAGGATTTTCGCACAACCGAGTTTCAGCTTAATTTGCATTATTCTGTCGTATCTCCGATTCTTGCACGGGCGCGCTACCTTGAGTATTTCCCATGAGATGAAAGGATCACCAATCGCGTAGGTATATTAACTTAATCACTTACCGACAGTAAGAGAGTTCATTGATGCTCCCCGATTGACATGAAAGCAGCTCGTCGGTTAGTCTCCGTTGCAAAAACAAAAATTGCTGGCCCTTTCTCGTTTAATATTCTCGACCATTCTTGGTGTAAGTTGCCGGAAATACCTTTAGCTGTCGACACAGCAACTCGGACTGCAATTCACTAGTAATGCTTAGGCGCAGAGTAGATAAGCGGCAAAATTGCCGTTGGGAGTTGGCAGGGCTGGTTTTGTTTGTGAGCTTCTTTATGTTTGCGCCAATCTCATTGGCTATTGCGGCCTCGGCGGATCGAGAATTTCGCTGGGCCGCCGACCCCGAGGGTGGCGCGCCGTTTGTCGAAGCGGATCCGGCGCGTCCTGATCGAGTGGTGGGGTTCGATGTCGAGATCGCCGAGATCATCGCGCAGGGGCTTAACCGCTCAGCCACTTTCCTTAATGTCGCGTTTACATCAATCGATCAGTCTATCGAGCGCGACGATGCCGAGATCGGTTTGGGAGGGATCGAAGACACGCCAGCGCGCCGCGCTACGATGGCGCCGACGGTGCCGTATTATAGATTTCGTGAGGTGTTGAGCGTACGTGACACGGACGCTTCACGCTTTCGCACCCTCGCCGATTTGCGCGGACGACGGATCGGCACGCTCGGAGGTACCATCGCCTATGAGATTCTTCTCCGCGCCGAGCGCGATTTCGGCATCAAAGTCGTTTCCTATGATGACGATGTGCATCCCTATACGGATCTGATCATCGGACGTGTGGATGCCGTGCTGCTCGATAATGTTCTCGCCGAGCGGCGCCGTCGTACGATTTCGGGGTTCACTATCCAGCCGGAAAGCGTTGCGACCGCCCACTACGTCGGGATCCTCGCAGCCCGGAACGCTGCACTGCGCGAATCGGTCAACGAAATTCTACGCAACGCAATGCGCGACGGCACTCTAGAACGGATTTTTCGTAAATGGCGGGTGTGGAACGAGGATCAACCGGCCTTGTTCGCCGAGGTGCTCGCAGGCAATCCACTGCCGGCGGTGCTTGGCTTCGATTTGTCCGGCGGCGAAGTGACCGTTTCCAAATGGCGGACGGTGCAGGCCTACCTGCCCGCGCTTTTTCGCGCCGCCGCAATTACGATGGTGCTTTCATGTTTGTCGATGGTGCTGGCCATCATCATCGGCGTGTCGATCGCCAGTGGACGCGTCTACGGCGGCAAGATCGCCCGCTCGCTTTTAACCGCTTATGTAGAAATCATCCGCGGAACGCCGATCCTTCTTCAGCTTTTCATCTTGTACTACGGTATCGTCGAACTCATTCGGCTACCCGCCTTCGTCGCTGCGCTTCTTGGACTCGGACTCAACTATGCCGCATACGAAAGTGAAATCTACCGCGGCGCGCTCGAGGCCGTACCGGGCGGTCAACTCGAGGCTGCACGGATACTCGGCTTCAATGAGCTTCAGGTTCTAACATTGGTGCGCGGACCGCAGGCGTTTCGTTTAGCGCTGGCGCCGATGACCAATGATTTCGTTGCCCTGCTTAAAGATTCTTCGCTGGTCTCGGTGCTTACCGTTCTCGAGCTGACCAAACAAACGCAAATTTTCGCGACCAACATCGGCAGCTGGGTTGTTCCCGGGGCGTTGTGCGCCGCGCTTTATATGGCGATGTCGTTACCGCTGGCGGCATTGGCGCGCCGTCTTGAGCAACGATGGCGGCGGCGGACGGCATGACCGCGCACGTGCTGCAGCTCAATGACGTGCACCTTCGTCGCGGCGAACGCGAAGTGCTGGACGGTATCACGTTCGGTGTGCCGCGCGGGGAAATCGTCGCCCTAATGGGGCCTTCAGGTTCCGGCAAGACTACGGTACTCAGATTAATCGCCGGGTTAGAGCCGTTTCAATCAGGAATCGTCCAGGTTGAAGATCTTACGATAGTCGGCAACAGCGGCAATTCGGCGAATACTCTGCGTCTCCTGCGTCGTAGAATCGGCATGGTGTTTCAGTTTCACCATCTGTTCGAGCATATGCCGGCGGCTAAAAACGTCTGGCTCGCTCCGGTACACGCGCATGGTGTGCCTTTCCGCGAAGCCGCTCGCCGCGCACAGGAGCTACTCAGGCTGCTCGGCGTCGAACATCGCGCCAACGCGCTGCCGGGCGAACTTTCGGGTGGCGAGGCGCAGCGCGTTGCGATCGCGCGCGCTCTGGCTGTAGATCCGCCGCTGCTGCTGATGGATGAGCCGACCGCATCGTTGGATGGCGCGCGCCGCAGTGAGTTGCGAGAGTTGCTTCAGGGATTGGTAGGTGAAGGACGCACCTTGGTTATCGCGACCCATGATGAGGAGTTCGCCAGCTCCTGCGCCACGCGGGTTTTGCGCATGAATAACGGTATGGTTTTCTAGCGAGGATTGAATCAGCTGGCTAGAGTCGCTGCTCTTGCCTTAGGAACAATCCGAGTTCACAGGAATGCGATCAGCCGCGTTAGTAATTATGGTGCTGATGCTGCGGCAAGTGTCACCGCCAATCATCATCTATAATCTACTCAATCCCACTAATGCGGTGGGTCCATTAGAATTTCGACCGCGGCGCGCTCGGGTGACTGCCGTTCGGCGTTACTTCACCCGAGTTAAGCTATAGACCGGCAGTGTCATCTTCTTTGGCCTTCGCGCTGTCCTGGCTTTGAAGGTCGTGGATTTGACGATGTTGTTGGCACGCTCGCGCAGGTTTCATTGGACGAGCCGGAGATGTCACCTTCACGAAACGCCCGTACGATCCAGCAAAATGTATCACCGCCGGCTCCCGGCGGGTCATCGGTAAAACTCGTTACGTTGCGACCGACGAAGCCGACTTCATGAAAAACACCAGATATCTCCCGATAAATTATCGTGCCGTCCTCGTCCGCGTTCATGTCGGTCCAATTGAGCTGAAACGGGTAACCAAAAGCCAGCGTGGGAGATAATAACAACGACATAAGTATCGACCTGATTTTGCCAGCAGATGTCCTTTCACTTGAGGTGCTATCCGCAATGGAGGATTGTCTTACGCCTAGGATACCCGTTGGATGCGTATTTCTGTTAGTCATAGCTCCTCCTGAGGTGTTGCTGCTCCGCAGGCAGAAATTACGACTGTGATGGAAGCCAACGAAATTCCACGGGCATGAAGTAGACGTGAGAGTGCCGCAGTCCTGCGCTGGTGAGCAGAGTTGTTTCTTACTTAAGTTGTTCGGCGATAATGAATTGCCGTATTCGAATCATCATTCAGAATACGGTGGTCAATGACACGTTGCGAAACTGAACTCTGTGGAGCTAGAGCGTATCAGAATCAATTTTGGTTGGCGTCTTCTGATGCCGATATTGGAGCCGCTGTATGGATCATGCGGTTTGGATTTCCATCTCAGAGCACTCAGTGTGCAATGTCGGTTAGGCGTGGGACGCAAGCAAGGTGCCAGAAAGCCATCGTAGAGCGATTTAGGTAGTGCACTGCGCATTCCTACCTATGGAGATCTTTTCATCTAGAATTTTGCGACGAGGCTCGGCGCGCGATTTACGGGTGGAGGTCGAAGGGCTTCTCCTCCAGCTCTGGCGTAGTTCATTTCAAACAAAATTTTTGCAGAAGGTGACTTGTAGGATACAAGTCTTCTTTGGCACTTCAGGAAATTCTCGGTTCACGCGAATCTAATTTGTAGTTGTTCGACACCAGCCGTAGCTGCTTTAAGCCTTCTCGTGCTTAGGAGACCGAACGATGGAACTCACGACTTCAGTCGGGGGCCCATAATAGCTTTGAGGAGTTCCTGTCGATGTTAACGCGGCTTTGGGCCCGAATGGCGGGAGGGGAAGGCAGTTAGAAGACAACGATCGCAAGAGTAACGAATTAACGATCAAACGTACTTGCTGTTCCAATCAGCAAGTTGTGCTGCAAAAGGGAAAAACGCTTGCCGTCCTCATCATGTCTTGGCCTGATCCGGCACTCGGACCCATACCTCGTCATTATCGATCCTTACTGAATAGGTTTTGAGTGGAACCTCAGCCGGTAACCTTGTCACTTCCCCGGTTTTGATGCGGAACCTTGCGCCGTGACAGATACATTCCACCTGATCGTGTTCGACTATCTTGCCGAAATCTTCGAGTGAGCAGTCGCTATGCGAGCACATCTCGCTGGTGCCATAAACTTCGCCGGCAATTTTGTAAAGCGCAATGCGCTCGCCGTTGATTCTGACGGCCAGGATCGAACCTTCATCGAGTTCCGAGTTCGCGATCGCCTCTTGAATTCAGACATTCTTTCTTCCTCGTGTTTGCTCCAACCGGGCAGCAGAATGTGCTCAGCCAGGGATCAAGTCGAATTGGTTAAACACCAGAGATAGACTTGTTCCACGCCATCCACTCGGAATCCTCTGACGCCGATGACGAACTTGGCCCGTCAGCGTGCGCTGGTAACTTCCCACCAATTGCGATTCAGGTCCGAGAAAATGAACCAAGCAACATCATTCGAACTTTGAATCGGGTCTAATGTGCTAAGTCCCAGCGTCTGGGCGGAACTTGAAAGCCAGTGGTGCGCCTCTTGGACTTCGGACGCTGATTCAAGCGCAAGAACAAAACGTTGCGCTCGAGTGGGCAGAATCGGTTCGGCGCGAAAAGGCAGATTGACAATGTACCAGGGACTTTGCGGATGTTTCACATAGATGGAGGAGGCCACAGTTGGACAACCTCCAACCCGAGAACGTTCTCATAAAAACGGCGGGTGGCTTCTATGTCGTGAAACTGGACCGTGCCGTGCGTCAGCGCCTGAGGAATGTACCCGTGCCTGGAAACTTCTCTTGGCTGATTGGAGTTCGCCAGTGAGGGCGCGTGGTACCCATACCGGCTTCATCGGCTTTTTCGTAAGATTCGATCTCCCAGAAATTTCCTCCGGGTTCAAAAAAATGGACCGAGTACGCGTTATGGTTTTCTTTAGGTTGGATGATTTTGATCTTGTATTCTCTCTTCTTGCTTTGCAGGTATTCGTGCGCCTCATCGATCTCACGGTGGGTCGCGACACGCACGCCGTAGTGATGTTGAAAGGGCTTATCCGGACCATCGGCATCTGACTCGTGTGCGATCAGCTTCCAGTCGGTATTGGGATGCTTGAGAATGATCTCACCATCATTTCGCGCGACCACTTCAAGAGCCAGAAGGTCTTGCAGAATAGGCAAGGTTTGTTGCAGTGAGCGGCATTCATAATGGCCCGCCACTAGCCCGATCGGTTTCAACATGCTCCTTCTCCTTTCTGCGCTATCAACACATAAAACGGTTCTGATTGCACGTAATATAATCACAAGAGGCACCGCAACGACATACGTCCGGTGTTGGTCCGGCCAATCCGCTAAACTCCCTGGTCGAGTGCGGCGAGTTGATTTACCTTGACGGATGATATGTTCCTAAATATTCTGCAAGCGCTCTACAACCGGTTTGTTTTCTGAGTTGGATTTGACGTATGAGCGGCGAAGTCTTGATGACGGTCCTTCATGCACTAGGCCGATTCCTATTCGTCGTCGGGCCGTTTTATGAGTACTAAATTTCGAAACTAGCCAAGGCACAGAGTGAGGATGTTATCGGAACACCTTCGTTCATATGATGGACGAGTCGGGCTTTCTCACCGATTGCGTTCTATAAAATTGAATCGATAGATTGAGAAAAGTTTACCGACGCGATTCTCGAGACGCAGCCCAGACCACTAGTCTATTCAGATGCGAGGATATCTATGAACCACCTTCGACTCAGCACTTTGATGATACTCATGCTGATGCTCCCTCCGTTTGGCGATCAGGCACAAGCTCAGCCGGTCAAGAGCAACAGCCCGGCTTTCGATGAGAAAGCCGTGGCAGATTTCTATCGAGGAAAAACCATCAGAATCGTGATCGGCTCGGGCCCTGGGGGGACCTACGATATCTACTCGCGGCTAATCTCGCGTCACATGTCGCGATTTATTCCCGGCAATCCTACTCTGTTGGTTCAGCCCAGGGCGGGCGCCGGCGGCCTAATCGCCGCAAACGCGGTTTACAATGCTGAGCCGAAGGACGGCACTGTGATCGGCTCGTTCGGCGAAACATTTCCTTTGCGGCAGGCGATTGGCGCGCCGGGTATTGAGTTTGATTCGGCAAGGTACCAATGGATCGGCAGCGCGGTGAATACTGCGATCGCATGTGTCGGACGCACCGATTCCGCGGTGTCGTCGTTTGACGATGTCACAGCCGGCAAGCCTTTTACCATGGGCACCATGGCGCCGGGCAGCACGATCTACGACACACCGGCGATTATCAATGCGGCTTTTGGAACACAGATGAAGCTGGTGCGGGGATTCGAAGGAGTTGCCAGCATCGTCAACGCCACCGAGTCCAAGGAAGTGGATGGTTATTGCGCAAGTTGGCTGGCGATGTTAACCACCGGCAGGCACCTTCAATTAATCCAGAGCGGCACACTAAAGCCGCTTCTGATCATGGGCGATAAAACTCCGGATCATCCGCTTATGAAGGGAGTTCCCGCCGTTGAGACATTAGCTAAGACGGAGGAAGCGAAGTTACTGCTGCGCGCGATGCATGCCCCTTCGGAGATCACCAACCCGTACGTAGTTCATCCCGAGGTTCCCAGAGACCGGGTTGAAGCCCTGCGCAAGGGATTCTCAGCAACTTTTGCAGATCCGGAATTTATCTCGGACGCCAAGAAAAGCAAGATTGAATTTTCGCCAAGCAGCGGCGAACGTGTGACCGAAGTCGTTCAGAGCATTCTCAAAGCCCCGCCCGCGATATTAGCCAAGATGAAGAAAATTTTGGTTCAGTGAGCGAGTTGGTCTAAGCACAGTAAAAGCTTTTTCGACATTATTTTGCGCACGGAATGAACTTGCGAACCGATCTCTAATTGCTACTTCATGCTGCGATTTTTGATGCCCGCCGGAGAGCGCGACAACAAGATCTACAGGTTCGAAAACCACTAGAACATTAACAAGTCGCAAACCATGGCGCCGCTCCCTTCTACTTGCCGGGGCGCAGTTTTCCGAGCTATGGATTCGAACGCCATCACCAACGGAATTTTCAATCCGGCCAATTCTATGGCAATGATCGCGATGATGCCGGCCGAGCATCGCGGTTTCGCATCGGCGGTGAATCACGTTACTTTTGGTTTCGGGAATGTTTTGGGAATCGCGTTGAGCAGTTTGCTGATGTCGGTAGCCTTTGAACATCATACCGGGATCGCCGGAACCGCTCTCACGACGGCAAATCCCTCTGGGTTTGTAGCGGCTCTGAATACCACGTTTATTATTGCCGCTGGCTGGAGCTCGGTAGGGGTGGCCACTTCTCTTTATCGGCAGCGCGCGAACATCGTCGCATCCTGGGCCGCGTTGATAATGGATGACTCGAGACTACTTTGCGGAAACGATCTCGATCATGACCGCCTCGGGGTCGGCGCCCCAGCGCCACGGCAGCAAAATGCTGCCGAGACCACGTGTGACTACCAGCAGTGACGATTGAAAAGAATAAACTCCTTCGTCCAGGCAGAACCGGCTTTGCCTGATGATGGGCGGCCCATGAGGAAAGCGAATCTGCCCACCATGCGTGTGCCCGGAAACGACGAGCGTTACTCCATGACCCGCGGCATCATAAAAGTGATCGGGGTTATGGGCTAATAGGAGATGCGGTGCGCCGAGTTCGGACATCAGGCGCGCCCAATCCGGCTTGCCGAGGATGAGATCATCGATCCCGCCAAGCACAAAGTTTCCCGTGCCATGAGCTACGGTCACTGATTGGTTGTTGAGGGTAGCGATACCGACGCCCTGCAGAGCTTTGCGAATCTCTTCTGGATCGCCGCCAAAATAGTCGTGATTGCCAAAGCAGAACCAAGCCCCTCGCGGAGCGCGCGATAGGGGCGCGAGAGCGTCGAGAAATGGCCGCACTTCACGTGAATGGCCGGTGACGATATCACCTGTCACCACCACCAGATCAGGTGCGAGCTGCATCAGGAAGCTGACGACTTCGGCCAAGATCTGGGGTTTAAGAAATATGCCGCAGTGGATGTCCGATAGCAGTAGCACGCGCAGAGGGGGAAGCCCTGGCGGCCAGCCGGCAGGCGACAGGGTCGTCTCCGCTACTCGGAAACGACGCTCGATGACCCAGGCATAGGGATTCCAAATGGCGGACAGATGAGGGGACAGGAAACGCGATATGAGCCGGTCCATATTGCGCTCAAAAAGCTTGACTAGCCCGTGATTCGGATTGAGCAGGCGCCTTTCCTTGCCGCTGAGCGGTTTGGGTGGCGCAAGTTTTTGTCGTCTCTCTATGGTGAAATCTTCCTTCAGTAGGATTGCCTTAGATGTCGTCGGGGACATTCCGGTTGCGCGATAAAGAACTATTTTGTCCTAAATTATTCCTGGAGACAATGGATCACAGTACTGCCGCACCGTTTTCGCCACCAACTGATTAGGAGCGCAATCAAAAACTTTCGCTTGCCACGGCCGCAACTCTCTAGCAGCTTGACATCACGAAGTCGAATCACCTATTTTCGCCCAGCTATGTGCTCATACCCTAACGACGTTAAAAGCGATGGATAGTCCATCCCCTGAAGGGAGGAGTTTATGATTAAAATCAAGCGACGAATCTTGTTAGTGATTGCTGTAACTTTATTCGGATGGCCGGCGTTAGGCCAAGCGGCCGAGAGTCCCTCCGCGCAACAGCCGCGCTCTGGAGGGGAGCTTGTGTTTGCCGTCGGCGAACTTCCACCGTCGTTCGACGGGCATCGTGAAACAACTTTCGGCATGTTACATCCGGTAGCGCCGCATTACAGCACGCTGCTCCGCTTCGATCCGCAGAACTACCCAAAAATCGTTGGCGATGTTGCCGAGCGCTGGTCGTTCTCGAAAGACGGCTTGACGGCCACGTTCACCCTCCGCAAAAACATCAAATTTCACGATGGGAGTCCACTGACGGCGCGCGACGTCAAGGCCAGTTATGACAAGATCATCTTTCCTCCCGAAGGAGTTGCCAGCGCTCGCAAAGCTTCCTTTGCTATGGTCGATAAGATCGAAGCGCCGGATGATGCGACCGTGGTTTTTCGCCTCAAGCACATCGCGGCGTCTTTTTTGGCAAATCTAGCGTCCCCTTGGAATTTCATTTATAGCGCGGAGCGACTCAAAAAAGACCCGCGCTGGTACGAGAAAAACATTCTGGGCTCGGGGCCGTTTATCTTCGGCGAGCACGTCGCAGGTTCTCATTGGACAGGCAAACGAAATCCGAATTACTTTATGGCCGGCCGGCCCTACCTAGATGGATTCCGAGCCGTCTTCATCCGGGATACCGCTCCTCGTGTGGCGGCGGTAAGAAGCGGTCAAGTGCTCGCTGAATTCCGTGGGTTCAATCCGGCCGCCCGGGATGACATTGTGAAAGCTCTGGGAAACAAGGCGCTCGTGCAGGAGAGCCCCTGGGCCTGCAATATCTTAGTTGCTCTTAACAACGAGAAAAAGCCGTTCAACGATGTGCGTGTCAGACGGGCGTTAAACCTCGCCATCGATCGCAACGAGGCGTCGAAGGCGTTGTCCCAAATCTCGGTGATGAAGTATGTAGGCGGCGTCTTTCGTCCGGGCTCAGAATTCGCGACACCGCCGGCCGAACTGACGAAGCTTGCCGGATTCGGTAAGGACATCGAGACATCGCGCAAAGAAGCGCGGCGGCTGCTGAAGGAAGCGGCAGTGCCGGAAGGATTCTCGTTTGTATTAAAGAACCGCAATGTCAAGGAGCCCTACGAAGTGAGCGGTGTGTTTCTCGTCGATCAATGGCGGAAAATCGGCCTCAACGTGACCCACTCGCCGCAGGAGGGCGGCCCCTACTTTAATGATCTGCGCCAAGGAAACTTCGATGCCGGCGTGGATTTCGCCTGTGACTTCATGGACGAACCCGATCTTTACTTGCTGAAGTATGTGAGCACCGAGAAGAGCCCGATCAATTACTCGCGTTTTAAGGATGCTACGCTTGACGAGCTTTATGAAAGGCAGAGCCGGATGCTGGATCTGAAAGACCGGCTGCCGTTGCTACGCCAGATGGAAAGACACGCAATCGCCGACCAGGCCTATCAGTTTCCGCTTCTATGGTGGCAGCGGATCGTGCCACATAGCAGCCGGCTCAAGGGGTGGAAAATCGGTCCGAGCCATTATGTCAATCAGGATCTTAGGGACGTATGGTTGGCGCCGTAAGCGCCTGATGATCAGTGATCATCGCCGCGGTCGAACTCAAATCAATGGGACAATACATTGTCAAGCGTCTGCTACTGATGATTCCGACGCTCTTCGGCGTTGCCGTGCTGGTCTTCGTCTTACTCCGAATCGCGCCGGGAGACATCGTCGAGCTCAAGTATGCCGGCAGCGGCACGTTTGCGCCGAAGGAAGCGATCGAGCGCGAGCGGGTCCAGCTCGGACTCGATAAACCGGTATGGCAGCAGTTCCTGAACTGGTCGTGGGGCATTGTGCGCCTGGATTTTGGCCTTTCCATGTGGACGGGTAGACCTATTGCGGAAGAAATTAGAATACGGCTCGAGCTGAGTCTTCAGCTGGCGATCATGGCGACTCTGGTGGCTATTCTGATCGCGCTTCCCTGCGGCACCTTGGCTGCTTTGAAGCAGGATACCTGGGTGGACTACCTGGTGCGGATCTTTTCCATCGGCGGCCTGGCAGTGCCGTCGTTCTGGTTCGGCATCGTGATCATTTTAATGTTTCTCATCTTCTTCAGATGGCTGCCGCCATTGACCTTTACGTCCTTCTGGACCGATCCGGTGGCCAATTTGTCGCAAATGATATGGCCTGCCTTGGCGGTGGGATACCGCTATTCGGCCATGGCAACGCGCATGACGCGATCATCGGTATTAGAAGTTTTGCGTGAAGATTATGTTCGCACAGCCCGCGCCAAAGGCCTCAGGGAAAATGCGGTGGTCCTGAAACATGCATTGCGGAATGCGCTGCTGCCGATCGTTACTGTGATCGGTTTGGAATTCGCTTTTTTGATCGGCGGGCTCGTTGTCACGGAGCAAGTCTTCAATCTCAACGGCATTGGCATGCTGCTCGTCGAATCGATCACCCATCGAGACTACACGATGACCCAGGCTTTGGTGCTATTGGTCTCGTTTGCTTTTATCGCGATGAATTTTTTTCTGGACTTGCTATATGTCTGGCTCGACCCGCGCATCCACTACTAGTGAAACATCACAGCGCCAGAGAAAGACGCTAGGATGATTTCACTCCGAGCGCGACGGCAGTGCCAGGCGGTGCGTCGTTTTGCTCAGAGGCGGCCTCTCGGAGCCGTTGGCGCGGCGATTGTTGTATTGATGACTTTAGCGGCCTTGCTAGCGGAGATCATCGCTCCTTTCGATCCTTTGCAGAACAATTATGGCGCCATGTTTCATGCTCCGGGCGCAACTCACTGGCTAGGAACCGATTCCTTCGGGCGCGACGTGCTCTCGCGGCTACTCTATGGCTCCCGCACCGCGCTATGGGTCGGATTCTCTTCTTCGTTTTTTGCTACCACGGTAGGCGCTGTTCTCGGTGTGACATGCGCCTACTTCGGCGGCAAAGTTGATCTTTTCCTGCAACGGCTGCTTGATATCCTGATATCGTTTCCGCTGATTGTTCTGGCTCTCGTTGTCGTCGCGCTGCTTGGCTCGGGGATCTGGAATGTCATAGTGGCGATCGCTATTCCGATGATTCCCCGTGCCGCTCTGGTAGTGCGGAGCAGCTCACTGGCATTGCGCCAGATGCTCTTTGTCGAGGCGGCGCTTACTCTAGGTGCGGGTCACGCCCGTGTGATATTGCGTCACATGCTGCCAAATGTTGTGGCGCCTTATCTGATCATTTTGACCGCTTTTCTCGGCCAGGCGATCCTTCTTGAAGCCTCGCTTTCGTTTCTCGGTTTAGGAGTGGCGGAACCGACGGCGGCCTGGGGATTGATGCTTCGTGGAGCAGCGGTGGATTTCGCGGAGCGCGCTCCGTGGATGGCGTTGTTTCCGGGCTTGGCGATCAGCCTGGCGGTGTTTGCTTTCAATGTCTTTGGAGACTCTTTGCGTGACGCTCTCGATCCGAAGTTGCGAGTGCCGTGAGTTCCGCTCCAGCGTTCTGTCTTTTGTTTTTAATCCGACTTAGTCCACTACCACTAATTTCCCATTCTGATGTTCCACCGTTTTGCCGGTGAGTTCCATTCCGGCTTGTGCGGCCAGCACAAAGCCGTTTCCCAAAACCTCGGGACCCGGTAAACGCTTGCGCGCTTCTTCGGGAGCATCCTCGGTGGCGATGGCTTGTTTGGGGCTGAAGGCAACCACGCAGACGTTCCACTCGCGCTCTTCTTCGGCGATAAAGCGTGTAAATGTGCGGATGGCGTCTTTGCTGACGACGTAGGGGGCGGCGCCGTGGTTTTCGGCTCTGCCGCCGCCCCAAAGATTGACGATATTGCCGGAACGGCACTCCTCCATAAAGGGGACAACGTACTTGGTACAAAGAAAGGTGCCGCCCAAATTGGTTTCGATGACGCTGTCCCAAAAATCCTTGCTCATGAAGCGGGCGCGCGGCCAGCGCGGAATGCCCCAGTTGAAATGCGGCACGATGCCGGCGTCGTTGATCAATGCGTCGATGCGGCCGAACCGGTCGAAAACTTCATACGCCATATGCCGCACGTCTTTTTCATCGCGCACGTCAGTGGGAATGGCAAATGCGTCACCGCCGCGACTCTTGATTTCGGCGATCGTCTTGTGCAAGCGTTGGACATCGGTGTCGGCCAGCGCCAGCTTGGCGCCTGCTTGGGCTAACGTTAGTGCCGCGTGCCGCCCTATGCCTTTGGCCCCGCCGGTAATGAGAACGACATTATTTTTCATAAACCTCCGAATACAACCTGTGGCTGCGGTTCGTTTTAAGTTACGTTGGGCTTCTCTTTAGCCGTCAGCGGATGCGACGATCTAATAAAGATTTCTCTCTCCGTTCGAAATGACAATGCTCGCCTCTGCGTGCTCTGCTTTGAAGATTTCTTCCTCGCTCTTGTTGGCCGTTGCGCTGCTGTAATCTCGTTCGTGAAACCCTCTTCGACTCCAATCCCACACTGGCTTGTTTCGAGTGCAATGAACATCGCGAGGAAAAACTGATGATTAGCTTGCCAAAAAATCTGAAACGATTTGTGCCATCAGCTCGGGCTGTTCGACGTGCACGCTGTGGCCCGTGTTGGGAATTACTTTGAGCGGCTGTGCTTGCGGCATTGACTTGGCGTAAGTCTCGCCGTGCGACAACGGCACCATGCGGTCGTCTTCTCCCCAGATCACCAGGGCCGGCACGGTGATCCGATGGAGGCGGTTGCGCAACGGCCGGTTATAGAAGTAGGGCGGTTTGAAGCCGATACGCGAGCCGAAGCGCAGCATCTGATAGCGGCGCAGCTCGTCTTCAATTTCACCCATGCCATCGGGGAAAAGCTCCAACGCTTTTGGATGATCTTGACGCGAGAAAAGCATCTGGCGCAGTCCTGCGTAACTGGAGCCGCGCTCCGGCTGAGCCATCATGAAGACATCGCCGATTAACGCCCCGGGAACGAACAGTCCTACGGCGCCGATCAAAACCATCTTGCGAATCTTTTCCGGTTGGCGCGCGGCAAGTTCTGCGGCAATCCAGCCGCCGACGCAGCTGCCGACCAAGTAAAATTTGGGTATATTCAATGCGTCCAAAAACTCGAGATAGTGAAAGACGACATCTTCTATGGCTTCGATGTCCTTGTTCTCGTTGCTTTGAGAGCATCCGGGATGCGCCGGAGCAATGACCCGAGCCCTTGCAGCGAGGCGGTCGTGGAAAGGCATCCAGCTTTCTTTAACGGAGTGGACATCGACGAAACCGTGCAGGTAGAGCAGCGGAGCCCCACGGCCGTTCTCCAGGAGCCAAACCTTGCCTTGTTTGAGATCCAGAAATCGGCCGCTCACAAGCGCGCTTCCTTTGGCTGTTCGATGTTAACGCCCGGATATTCCCGTTCGAAGAAGGGCAATGAATGCTCGCGCAGGCGCGGCGCGACTTGTTCCGCGAACAAAGTCATGCTCTTTAGCGCGAGCTCCTTGGACATGTTGCCGATGTGAAATTGGATCAACAGGTTTCCCACCTTGGCTCGTTCGATGAGGTTCCAGATACGGTGATATACGGTCTCGGGACTGCCGACGATGATCGATTGTGAAGCTTCAAGCTCGTCCCAATTTTCTACGTCACCCAAAAGCTTGCGACCCGGCTTGTAATCTTTGAGATACTCTTTCCAGGCTGGCGCCGGGATATAGGGAACACCCGGGCCAAAAGTGAGCTGTCGTCCTTCCCGGCGCAAGTGACCCTTCAAACAGTTCTTCAAGAAATACCAAACGCCTTCTTCACATTCCTCTCGTGCTTGCCGATCGCTTTCCGCCACGTACGCGGACATCAGTATGCCGAAGCGGAATGGCTGATACCGATCTCCATGTCTTTCCAACACGGCGGCAAACTCTTGCTGGGCGCGATGGGTTTCGCCGCCGTGGCTGCGCGATGAAAGGAAGTAACAGTAGCCGCGTTTTGCCACCTCGGTCATAGTCGACGGGCTGCGCGAGCCCGGTATCCATATCGGAGGAAAGGGTGTTTGCAGCGGTTTAGGCCAGGGGTTTACATAGCGAAGTGGAAAGTACCGTCCCTCGTGGGCAAACGGACCGTCTTCGGTCCAAGAACGCACGATCAGGTCCGCCGCTTCCCAGAATTTCTCCCGGGTATTGGCCGACGGTATGTCGTAGTTAAAAGTTTCGGGGCCACCGCCCGGGGCGAACCCTGCAATCAGCCGGCCGTTGCTCATCTGATCGAGCATGGCGTATTCCTCGGCGACTCGAAGCGGATTCATGTGCAGCGGCAGTAGATTGCCGAGCACGACGATCTTGCCGCGGGTGGATCTTTGGGTGAGGGCAGCGGCGATGATGTTAGGCGAAGGCATCAGGCCGTAAATATTTTGATGGTGCTCGTTGAGCACCATACCGTCAAAACCGAGTTCGTCCGCATAAGCCAGCTGGTCGATATACTCCTGGTATAGTCCGCGAGCTTTTTTGTTGTCCCAGAGGCTGTTGGGGACCGTGACCCAGCCGGTATCGTGAATCTGGTCAAAATTTTCGGCCAGATATGGATATGCCATGAAATGCCAGCAGAATAATTGAACAGGTTGCATTGGCGCCTCGATTAGAATGCGAGACTATCGTGAATTCTTTATCAGAATAGGGAGGTCATACTATAAAGCAATGGAATGCCGCAAGAAGAGAATCTCCGTCCTATTTAGCGTTCAATGACGCAAGTATTCGGAGCGTATTGACACGTCGATAATCTTAAGGAGCGTGCCAACGCCGTGACGCCTAGGTTATTGCGTCGCGATGGCTGGTGGGATTTGCAAGCTCCAGTAGCTGAATTGTTCGAAAAATAGATTTGCCTCGGCCACGCAGAACAAAGGAAACTGAACTCTTTCACTTCTGTAATTTTACTTCGAGGCACGCGGTTCATCCGTCGACACAGTACTGCAGTTCTGGGTGCAGGGTGCGCGCCGCGCCTCGATATCGCCTTTCCTTCGTCCTCGCGAGATTATGTCGCGCGCCCGGCTCCTGGACGAAGGCCTGAAATTTCTAAATGCATAGGGCAGGCGCTGCATTGCCACATAATCGGGCTATTGAAATTCGGCCCTAATAGAACTCTCCGAAGGCGCCACATCTGCAGCTCGTGACATGTGATGTAGGGCAAAAACGATCTTCCTATTGATTTTCTCACCCTATAGCTTCTGGAGCATACGACGTTTCCTGTGCAGCGATCACGGGCCAGTTCGAATGCGAGCGTCGCGCGCCTTGAAATCATCGGACGGGGTGAGCACAATTTGATTGCTGTTTTTGGAACGAATTACTGCGTCGACACTCGGGCTTGCGAAAGGATTGCTCCTGCGAACTGTGTCGGCGCCGAAAAGCTCTCCCGCAATAAACACTCCCAATATCATTGCTAAACCAGCATAAATGGCACTGATGGATTTTGTTGCTTTCATGTGTGCTCCTTCTTTGACTATAACTTTTGCTGGTTTAGATGTTGGACTTCTGAAAAAGGATGCCTGCAAAGCGAATTGGTGCGGGGTGTGCCAAATACGTTGTTATCGCTTGTTCCCAGAAACTCTGTCGTGTGCCCCAAAGCCATCACCCGATGTGGATAACTTCAGGGCGAGTCGTGCTGCAGATTCAATGATTGACGGCTACAGACCGATTGATCACTTCACGTGGTTAGCTTTTCGAGGTGTGCTTTTTCCTTTGCCAGAGCTCGAGTCGCTCTTTGATCTGCTTCTCGTACCCGGAATCTGACGGTACATAATATTTTCGTGTTTTCAGTTCCTCCGGTAGATGCTGTTGCTTGACCACGTGATCGGGAAAGTTGTGGGCGTACTGGTAATCCTTGCCGTATCCAAGTTTTTTCATCAGGCCAGTCGGCGCATTGCGAAGATGGAGAGGAACAGGCAGAGCGCCGCATTGCTCAACATCCTGTGTTGCTGCCAGCATTGCTAAATATGAGGCATTGGATTTCGGCGCGGTGGCGAGATACGTCGCGGCCTGGGCAAGTGGTATCCTACCTTCCGGCAGGCCGATGAAATGAAACGCATCCTTGGCCGCCACTGCAACTTGCAATGCGTCGGGATCCGCATTGCCGATATCTTCGGCGGCGAAGATGACCATCCGACGCGCAATGAACAAAGGATCCTCGCCCGCTTCGATCATGCGCATCATCCAATATAAAGCGGCATCAGGGTCGCTGCCGCGCAGGCTTTTGATAAATGCCGAGATAACGTTGTAATGCTCTTCGCCGGTCTTGTCATACCGAAGCGGCCTTAACTGCAGCGCCTCTTGCACGTGTGTCAGGCTGATTTCAGTGACCTTGGCGCTATGCGCCAGAGCCGCGGCGGTTTCCAAGGCATTCAGGGCGACGCGGCAATCGCCTTGGGAATGCTCGATCAAGAAGTCCCGACCTTCCGGCGAAATGTTTAAATGCATGTTCCCCAGCCCCCGCTCACTATCTTGCAAGGCACGATCGACAATCGCACCGATCTCCTCAGTCGATAAGGTTTTTAGCACCAAAACCTGAGTCCGAGAAAGCAGGGGAGAGATGACCTCGAAGGATGGGTTCTCGGTGGTGGCGCCGATCAAAACAAGCGTGCCGCGTTCGACGTAAGGCAGAAAATTGTCTTGTTGTGACTTGTTAAAATGATGAATCTCGTCGACGAAGAGGACCGTATTCTTGCCCGCACGACGGAGCCGTTCGGCCTCGTCTATAATTTTCTTCAGGTCCTTGACGCTTGAGGAGACGGCCGAGAAATGGACGCATCGCGCACCTGTCTTGCTGGCAAGAATTTGCGCCAAAGTTGTTTTGCCGCTGCCCGGCGGACCCCAAAGAACTAAGGACCTGAGCTGGCCGCTATCAGCCATCTCGGTTAGAATTCGCCCCGGTCCGAGGAGATGCTTTTGTCCGACGAATTCATCCAGGTTTCGCGGGCGCATCCGTTCCGCGAGCGGCGCGCGAGCCGATTGCTTCTTCGACTGGTCGGATTCAAACAAATCCATACTGATATGCTAGCACAATTGCCTGGCGCCGTTGTAGCCGGCGCAATTCAGCATTAACAGAAGCGTTCGAGCGTAAGCTCACGAGATCAAGCGTGCGCGCTGATAGCCTGCGACGGCCAGTGCTAGATTCGCGCAGCGGAAATTTCCCTGACCTAGCGATCACGATGCGGCCGTGGCTTTTTTCAGACGATCCTGTCTTGATGGAATCCCGCTAGCGAAATTTCGGTTTCACTTTCGGTCCTAGGCAAGGGATGCTATCCTAAGCGCCATTTCAGGATTGCAGCCATGGCGGAAAAGTCAGTCACCGAAGGTACACCTCCTCTTGTTCAAGGAACCGTGCGCACAGTTTTATTTCCAGACTCAGCGATTTCCGGGCGACTGAGCTATGATTTGCCGGTTAAAATCGACAGCAAATTCACTGGCGAGGTCAAGGCTAGTGATCTCTTGGTGGTCGGCGCCAACGCGCACGTGGAAGCGCGGGTCGCCGCGCGCAATCTCCAATTAGAGGGGATGTTGATCGGCAGTGTTCAGGTGGTCGGTTGCTTTGAAATAATGCCGGGAGGACATTTCAAGGGCGACGCTCAAGCCGCGGAGCTTAGAGTTCACCCCGGCGCGACCTTTGATGGTCAAGGGAAAATAACCGGCGAGGCATAAAGCAGCGTTTATCGGCTGCCGGATCGTTCATCGGAAAAAAGCCGAGCAGCCTTTCCTGATCTTTCCCGCAAATAATAAAGCTTTGCGCGCCGCACTCTGCCGCGCGACACCACTTCGACTTTATCGATCCGTGGAGAATGGAAAGGGAAGATACGTTCCACGCCCACTCCATAAGATATTTTGCGAACGACGAAATTTGCGCGATTGCCTTTCCCGCCGATGCCAATGACAATTCCCTCAAAGACCTGAGTTCGTTCCTTTTCACCTTCGACAACTTTAACATGCACCCGCACCGTTTCTCCGGCTCGGAGCGCCGGAATTTCCTGCTTGGATTGCTGGGTTTCGAGTTTATCTAGAATATTCATGACTACTCCTGTTTCTATAAAGCTAACGTCCCAGAAGACGATCCAGAATAATCGCCGCTGCCGATCGAACCGAGAGATGGTTGTAATCGGTCCATCCTTCGAGCGCCTCTAAAACGTAATCTGATTGAGAGATTATTGTCTCAGTGAGTCCCCAGCCCGTGCCCAAGATGATCAGGAAAGGGTGAGTGGTATTTATTAACATGTCTTGGAGCTGGGCGAAAGAGGTCCGCCGACCACCAGGCCTTGCGGACGTCACGACAATTCGCGGCTTTACGCCGTATTCCTGCTCCAAGTCGATCAAGACGTCATCGAGCGTGTCTTTAACTCGGGCCAGCGCCAGCGCCTCTTTTCGGGTCGCGTTGTACTGACTGCCGTAGCCGCGCTCCCAATGATCAATGATCTTTAACGCGAGCCTTTGCAGCGCTTTAACCGGGATCACCACAAAAAAACCTTTGATGCCGTATGTTTTTCCCGAACGAGCAATATCATGGATGTCCATGTTGGTAACCGCTGTAGTGACAATCTGCCGGTTCTTATCGTAGACCGGGTAATGAAGCAGGGCGACGTAGACAGGCGCTCGTTGATTGCAAATCAGCTCCTTTTCTTCAGGCGATAAATCAACTCTGCCAACTAAATCCGGTCGCCGCTTTTGGGTTTGCTGAACGCTCATTTGACGCCGCCATTGCCGAATCATTTCATGATCACCTGACAGTAGCGCTTCTGGCACCTTCGCGCCGCGAAATTCTTCTGGCCGGGTATATTGAGGATATTCGAGCAGCCCATTGCTGAAAGACTCATCGCCGGCAGACTTGGCGTTGCCCAACACACCAGGGACCAAGCGTGATACCGCATCGATGACAACTATAGCCGCGGGCTCGCCGCCGCTAATGGTGTAGTCGCCAATCGAAATTTCGTCGTCGATAAAATCTTTGACCCGCTCATCGACTCCCTCATAGCGCCCGCAAATCAGCACCAGCTCTTCTTCGTTGGCCAGCTCAGCGGCCGAGGCTTGATTAAAGACACGACCCTGGGGCGATAGAAGAATGACCTTGGCTCGCGGCATTCTAATCTTAACGTCCTCAATGGCTGCCACCAACGGCTCCGGTTTCATCACCATGCCTTGACCGCCGCCGTATGGATAATCATCGGTGATGCGATGGCGGTCAGTCGTGTAGTCTCGCGGATTGACCAAAACAATCGAAATCAGACCTTTTCCCTGGGCTTTTTTCAGAATGCTGTGGTTCAAAGGCGATTCGAACATCGCCGGAAAAAGAGTAACGATAGTGAAGTTGAGCATGAATAAGAGGGCAGACGAGGGTCTGCTTAGAGATCCAGTAGACCGGCAGGAGGATCGACGATCATCCGGCCAGCTGCCAAATCTACTTCGGAAATGATTTCTTTCACCGCCGGAATGAGATGTTCTTTATCAGCTCCGGCGACCACGTATAACTCGCTACCGGGAGTTGACCAGATTTGTTTTAGGATACCAATCCGTGCGCCGCTGGTGTCGAAGACCTCGAGGCCAATCACTTGATAATGGTAGTATTCGCCAGGCGCCGGAGCCGCCAATGATTCTTCGGGCACAGCGAGGGTCGATCGTACCCAAGGGCGGGCGCTTTCAATATCATCGATCCCGCGCAGTTTCAGCAAAATTTGTCGCCTGTGCGGTCGGACCAATTCCACCTCAACCGCTGTGCGAGCTCCGTCCTTTACTAGGATGACTTCGCTTAGGGCAGAAAGAAGAGGGCTCTCGAGATTATAAGGATTTAGCTTAAGCCACCCGCCAATTCCGTGGGTCGTAGCGATTTCCCCTAATGCGACGATTCCGTCAGGCACTCCGTTAACCTAACAGACTGTCTACTTTTCTTCTACGATTTCCAGAACGACTTTACGGTTGGTCTTTGAAGCTGCTGCATTGAGGAGCGTGCGTATCGATTTTGCAGTCCGGCCCTGCTTGCCGATGATTCGGCCCAAATCGTCTTTGGCAACCCTTAACTCATAAACAGCCGCGTCCTCTACTGCGCTCTCTGTTACTTCGACGGCCTCCGGATTACTCACCAGGGATCTGGCCAAGTATTGAACGAGTTCCTTCATAGTTGACGCTACTTGCCGAATCCTAGCTGGCTTTCTTTTGTTTCGCGATCAATTGGGAAACGGTCCGCGTCGGTTGCGCGCCGCGCTTGATCCAAGTCTCGGCTTTTTCCTGATTGATCTTAAATGTTCCTCCGCCCGCGGTTGGATCATAGGTGCCGATCTGCTCAATGTATCTTCCGTCACGGGCAAAACGTTGGTCGCTGACAACGATCCGGTAAAAAGGTTTCTTCTTCGCGCCATGCCTGCTCAAGCGAATTCTCACACTCATACGTCTTCCTTCTCCTCTAGTGAAACGGGTTGGCCATTCGGCTAAAGAGCGATTTCATTCCGCCCTTGCTCACCCGCTGCATCATTTTTTTCATTTCCAAAAACTGCTTCATCAAGCGATTCACATCGGCCACGCTGGTGCCGCTGCCTTGGGCGATTCTGCGCCGTCGGCTGCCGTTTAAAATTGCCGGACTGCGCCGCTCCTGAAGAGTCATCGAATTGATGATAGCCTCAACCCGCTTCAATTCCTTCTCGGCTTTGTCGGCATCCACTTGCGACGCTAGCTTCTTGCCGCCTGGTATTAACTCAAGCAAGCTGCCCATGGATCCCATCTTTTTTATCTGCTGCAATTGAATCTGAAACTCTTCGAGCGTGAACTGTTGCTTCTGAATGACTTTCTGGAGGCGCTCCGCCTCCTTCTGCTCGAAATTTTGCTGAACTTTGTCGATCAAGCGAGAGAACGTCGCCCATGCCGAGAATTCTTGACGCAAGCCGGTCGGGGTAGAATGGTTCGAGCGCATCGAGTTTCTCGCCCATTCCGGCGAACAGAATAGGTTTACCGACCATCTGACGAATCGATAACGCGGCGCCGCCACGCGCGTCGCCGTCAAGTTTTGTCAGGATAACGCCGCTGATTCCAAGCTGCTGATCAAAGCCCATGGCTTGATTAACTGCATCTTGACCCGTCATCGCATCGGCTACGAACAAAATCTGATGCGGGTTAACGGCGCTTTTGATCAGTTTGAGCTCCTGCATGAGCTCTTCGTCAATATGTAGGCGGCCGGCCGTATCAATGAGCAGCAAGTCACAGAAGCGCTTTTTCGCTTCATCGAGGGCTTGTTTACAGATGGCAACCGGCGAGGTCTGAGGATTCGACTCATATACTGGCAGCTCGACTTCAGCGCCGAGAATCTTAAGCTGTTCGATTGCGGCAGGGCGATATACGTCGGCTGGAACCAGATAGGGAGTTCTCTTCTGATCTCTTTTTAAATGCCTGGCCAGCTTGGCTAGCGTCGTGGTCTTACCGGAACCTTGCAGGCCGACGAGCATGATTACAACTGGAGGCGCCGCTTTGAGGTCGAGTTTACGATGCTCGCCACCCAGGAGGTCGGTTAGCTCATCACGGACGATTTTTAGGAACTGTTGCTCGGGAGTTAAACTTTGAAGAACCTCTTGGCCCAGTGACTTCGCCTTGACCGAATCGAGAAAAGTCTTAACCACTTTTACATGAACATCGGCCTCCAAGAGCGCCAAGCGGACCTCGCGGAGCGCGTCATCGATGTTTTTCTCGCTGATTTTTCCTTCGCCACGGAGCCTTTTGAATGTGAGTTCTAATTTTTCGGTCAATGACTCGAACATCGCGGAAATTACCCTAAGCTATGATATTAAAAGGAGAAATTAACACTAAACCCTAGTACTAAGCGATCGACTTGTCAAGCGGAGTAAAAAGAAAGGCCCGTTACGCCATGGCTGCGGCGTAACGGGCCTGGATCGTTAACAGCTTTTCTACTTACATCATGCCGCCCATTCCGCCCATACCTCCCATCCCACCCATACCGCCTGGCGGCATCGGAGGCATAGCCGACTTCTCTTCCGGTTTCTCCGCGACCATCGCTTCGGTGGTCAGGAGCATGCTGGCGACCGAGGCGGCGTTCTGCAACGCGGTGCGAACAACCTTGGTGGCGTCGATAATACCGGCCTTCATAAGGTCCTCGTATTCCTCAGTGGCAGCATTGAAGCCGAAGGCGCCTTTACCTTCTTTGACTTTCTGCAGGGCGATAGATCCCTCGACGCCGGCGTTGATCGCAATCCGGCGAAGCGGTTCTTCGGCGACGCGTTTGATGATGTTAACCCCCCACCGCTCATCCTCGTCGATCTTTATTTTGTCTAGTCCCGCAGCGGCTCTCAGAATCGCCACGCCACCGCCAGGGACGATGCCTTCTTCGATTGCCGCACGAGTCGCGTGCAATGCATCTTCGACACGGGCTTTTTTCTCTTTCATTTCAACTTCGGTGGCCGCGCCGACATTGATAACAGCCACGCCGCCGATTAGCTTGGCTAGACGCTCTTGAAGCTTCTCGCGATCGTAATCCGATGTGGTCTCCTCGATCTGAGCGCGAATCTGTTTGATGCGGCCTTCGAGGTCAGCCTTCTTGCCAGCGCCGTCGACAACCGTTGTATTGTCTTTGTCAACGACGATTCTTTTGGCGCGGCCCAAGTCCTGGAGTGCGATGTTTTCCAGTTTCACGCCGAGTTCCTCAGCGATGAGCTTGCCGCCGGTGAGAATGGCGATGTCTTCCAACATCGCTTTGCGGCGATCACCAAAACCCGGAGCTTTGACGGCGACGCAGTGAAGAGTGCCGCGGATCTTGTTGACGACTAGAGTCGCAAGAGCTTCGCCTTCGATGTCTTCAGCAATGATGATAAATGGCTTACCGGATTTCGCGATCTGCTCGAGCACCGGGAGCAGCTCTTTCATATTGCTGATTTTCTTTTCATGAATCAGCAAATAGGCGTCCTCGAGAATGCATTCCATCCTCTCTGGATCGGTTACGAAATACGGAGAGAGATAGCCCCGGTCGAACTGCATGCCTTCAACGACATCCAAGGTGGTGTCAAGTCCCTTTGCCTCTTCCACCGTAATGACACCTTCTTTGCCGACCTTGTTCATGGCTTCGGCGATAACATCGCCGATGGTCGAATCGTTGTTGGCAGCGATGGTTCCTACCTGGGCGATTTCCTTCGGATCTTTAGTGGGTTTGGATAAACTCTTCAGTTCTGCGGTAACCGCTTCGACGGCTTTGTCGATGCCACGCTTGAGAGTCATCGGATCGTGCCCTGCGGCGACCAGCTTGACGCCTTCGGCAAAGATCTGGCGGGCGAGAACCGTAGCAGTGGTCGTGCCGTCGCCAGCGACGTCGGAGGTCTTGCTGGCAACCTCCTTAACCATCTGCGCCCCCATGTTTTCAAACTTGTCTTCCAGCTCTACCTCTTTAGCCACAGTGACGCCGTCTTTGGTGACAGTGGGCGCGCCGAAGGATTTGTCCAATACCACGTTTCTACCTTTAGGGCCTAACGTGACCGTGACCGCGTCGGCCAGAATATTGACGCCCCTCAGCATTGCGTCTCTGGCGTCGCGATTAAACTTTACCATCTTGGATGCCATTCTGTTTCCTCCTGAAAATGGGTTTAAAAACTACTTTTCGATTACGCCGAGAACGTCGTCTTCGCGCATGATCAAATGTTCTTCGCCGTCGATATTTATTTCGCTGCCGGAATATTTTCCAAAAAGCACGCGATCATTGACTTTGACATCGAGAGGGGTGATTTTCCCGTCGTCGTTTACCTTTCCCTTACCTACCGCGACAATCTGCCCTTCTTGCGGCTTTTCCTTGGCGGTATCCGGGATGATGATGCCACCCTTACTCTTCTCCTCCTCCGCGATCCGTTTCAAAATGATGCGATCCTGCAAAGGCCTAATTTTCACCTTTTGCCTCCTTTCGTGTTAGACTAAATGTTAATTATTTTCTGACTAACGCCGTCCAGCTCTGCGTCAGAAGCAAGTGGACCACCAAGCGGGATCAATCTAAGCATTAATCCCACCGTGTCAAGAGAATCCGGCGAAAATTTGGATGTTTTCAACGAGAAGAAAGCGGCGTCATTTGTCTTTCTGACGCCTCATCTCTTCCTCAAGATACTTGCGATACAACACGTCCCATTCTCGGCTTCCAGGTGGGATATGCCGGGATAGAGATTGGATTTTTTGCCGAACTAACTCGTCGAACTGATCTTCCCGTTCAAAAAACTCGTGTAAGACGCGTTTGGTTTCGGAAAGCACCCGGCCCTCGTTCGGGAGCTCGGCTAGGTCGTCGCGTTTGATTCCGCTAACGACCAGATGGCTCAGATGTGAGATTCGGCTTTCGGAGAGTCGGCTCATAGAATAAAGCCCTTCTTGGCTGCCAGCTTCTGTTTGGCAATCAGAAACATTTTAAAGTGGTCCATTTCCCGAGTTGCCTGAGCATGTGCCGCGAGCATCTTGCGCGCCTCATCTTCTATAGCCTCCTCTTCGGCAAAGTTTTGGCTGATCACACCCTTGATCTTGGCCAGGATTGTTGTGTCTTCGCACTTAGGCTTTACTAATTCCTTAGACCTATAGGTTTCAAGAAGCAGTTTGGCGAGCTTATCGAGCTGTTCCGGCTTGATTTTCATGGCTGTGGAAAAGGCTGTTGATAAATTGCGAACAGCTAGTTTGAAGACCGGGCAGAAGCAGTGAACCAGTTGATTTCTATCCGCGTTAGCCGCGGATGTCAACCCGAACGAATGGCCGCATCTGATAACCCCGCTTACCGCCGAAGGTGGAAAAAATAGCTTGTGAATCTAAGGGTTTTTTGTCACTATGTTCGATGCTCATGGGCTTTCCCGCCGGCAGTTCTAGCAAACGATGCGTAGTTATCCACAGGCAAAAAGCGCACGGCTTTGAAGAGTATGCGAGAGGTTGTGAACAAGTAAGTGACGCTTAGAAAACCAGCCAGGTTACGGCCAGGGCACCGCATCGGCGTTATGGCACCGGCCGGCTGTGTTGACCAAGATGCTCTGCTTAGGGGAGTACAGGCGATTCGAGACCGGGGCTATGAAGTCGAATTGTCCTCTCGGATCCTCGACAGCAAGGGTTATCTTGCCGGAGACGAACGAAACCGGGCCGATGACCTAATCAATTTTTTTCAACGAAGCGATATAAGCGCCATCTTCTGCGCTCGTGGCGGATTTGGTTCAGCACAACTTTTGCCCTATTTGATCCAGTCAAATTTTCGTCCTGCTCCGAAGATTTTTGCCGGGTATAGCGATATTACGTTTCTGCTGAACTGGATCAATAGCCGGTTTGGCATGGTAACATTTCACGCACCGATGGTTGCGATGGAGTTAGCGCGCGGACTTAGCGACCGTACTCAAAAGAGTTTCTGGTGCTTATTGACCGGCGCCAAATCGGAATGGCAAATCGAGTTAGGCGAGGTCATACGCACCGGAAAAGCCGAGGGTGAGATGATGGGGGGCTGTTTATCTGTTTTAGTAACAACGCTCGGGACGCCCTACGAGATCCAAACCGATGGCAAACTGCTGTTTTTAGAAGACATTGGTGAACGGCCTTATCGAATAGAGCGAATGCTGACGCATTTGAAGATGGCTGGAAAACTCGATCGCCTCGCTGGGTTGGTTTTCGGCGACTTCACCAACTGTGAAGCCGAAGGGCCCAGGAGCGTCGTGCAAATCATTGCTGAGATGTTTGCGCAGGCTCCTTATCCGGTGTTAACGGGCATGCCGGCCGGACACGGAAGCGAGCACATTACCCTGCCGTTCGGCGTCAAAATGATACTCGACGGAAACCGCCGATCTCTTTCGTTGGTCGAATCGCCAGTGGGTTAAGATTAGAAAAGCATTTCTCTAGACCCCGCCGGCTCGCAAACCAAAGTTGATTTTCTAATGACCATCGATTTCCATGCCGTTGAGAACGCGACTGAGGAAGCAGTCAAGCAGGGCGTATTTCCCGGCGCCGTACTGCTAATCGGTCGTGGAGAAGATCTAATTTATGAACGAGCTTTTGGATGGCGCAGTTTGCTTCCCGATAGGACTCCTATGCGCTCGTCGACGATTTTTGACCTCGCATCCTTAACCAAGCCTTTGGCGACGACGCTCGCAATCATGCTCCTGGTCAATGACAATAAAGTCCAACTTGACGATCAGGTAACTCAATTTGTGCCGACCTTTCGTCCGGTCGTAAACACCCGAACAAAAATACGCCACTTGCTAAATCATACATCCGGCCTGCCTGCCTGGAAACCCTATTATGAGGACGTGATCCACTGCGCAATGAGTGGAAGAACCGGATTTATCGGAAGCCGCGCGGCTAAAAACTACATTCTGGAACAAGTCCACCGCGAACCCTCAGCAAGTGAGCCGGGGACGCAAGCCGTTTACAGCGACCTTGGATTCATGGTCCTAGGCGAAATAATCGAAACGATCAGTGGTTCGCAGTTGGACGCCTTCTTTCATGAGCGGATTTCCCAGCCGTTTCAATTACGTTCGACGACTTTTCTCGACTTGACGCAATTTGCAACATGCGCGAATCCAACCTAAAGAGGATGAGCTTCGCGCCGACAGAACTTTGCCCTTGGCGGAAGAAAGTTCTCTGTGGCGAAGTGCACGATGATAACGCTTTTGCAATGGGCGGGGTTGCCGGGCATGCCGGTTTGTTCTCCTCCGCGCACGACATTCATACACTTGTGGCTCAGTTGGATCGCTGCCTGCGCGGTTGCGATTCATTCCTGCCGCAGCGGTTGGTTCAAGAGTTCTTTACCAAGGATGATTCCGTACCTCATTTCACGCACGCATTGGGTTGGGACACTCCTTCGCCGGAAAACTCCTCCAGCGGAATGCACTTCTCGCGCAGGTCCGTCGGGCACCTTGGATTCACCGGCACCTCCCTATGGTGGGACTTGGAGAAGAATTGTCATGTGATTCTATTGACCAATCGCGTTCACCCGAATCGAAACAATGAAAAAATTAAACAGTTTCGACCGAAGATTCACGATCTGATTATGCAGGCAATCAATCCATGAACGAACTACCAGCCACAGGAAGTCACATACATTTGATCGCCATATGCGGAGTCGGGATGGCGTCATTGGCGGGTCTTCTTAAGGATCAGGGATATCGTGTCACCGGCTCGGATCAGAATGTCTACCCGCCGATGAGCACCTATCTGGCGCAAGCCGGAATCGATGTACAAATTGGATTTAACGCGCAACATCTTGCCGATCGGCCTGACTTGGTGATTATCGGCAACGCTGTTTCGCGGGGCAATCCTGAAGCAGAAGCTGTTCTGGATGGCAAGATCCCCTATCTTTCATTCCCGCAAGCTCTCGGAAAATTCTTGATCGGCGCGCGCCAGTCTATCGTTGTCACTGGCACACACGGCAAAACGACCACGACGGCTTTGGCGGCTTGGGTGCTGAAACGCGCCGGCCTTAACCCGGGGTTTTTTGTCGGCGGCGTGCCGCTTAATTTTGGCAGCGGCTGGGATCCAGGTGAGAGCGATCACGTGGTTTTGGAGGGCGACGAGTACGATAGTGCCTTCTTTGATAAAGGCCCGAAGTTTCTCCACTACCGCCCGCAAAGCGTTATTCTTACCAGCGTAGAATTTGATCACGCAGACATCTATCGCGATTTGGATCACCTGAAGGAGGCTTTTCGAGCTCTGGCTCGGCTCATCCCCGTCAGCGGAATGCTAGTTGCCTGCTACGATTATCCTGCAGCGCGAGAAGTCGTGAACGCCGGTTCTTGCCGGGTCGTATCGTATGGCGATGACGAAAATTGTGATTGGACGGTGCGCACTGTCCGAACCGAAGGGCGTCGGAGTTACTTTGATCCCTGCTTTAGAAAAGTTAGTGAGGGTAAGGTGGAGCTTGGCGCCATCGGCCGGCATAACGTGAAGAATGCCTTGGGCGTCTATGTTTTGGCCCGAGAATTAGGCATGGACCGGAGTAAACTGCTCGAGGGCTTCGCCTCTTTTTCAGGCGTCAAACGGCGGCAGGAGTTTAAAGGCGAGAACCGCGGCGTTTTAGTCATAGACGACTTTGCGCATCACCCGACCGCCGTTGCGGAAACCATCAAAGCCGTGAAGGACGCCTTCACCGGGCGACGAGTGTGGGCGGTTTTCGAACCGCGGAGTAACACCAGCCGACGCAATATTTTCGAGCGCGAGTTCGCACTGTCATTGTCCCTGGCGGACCGGGTTGTCGTTTCCGGCCTTCATCAGCCCGAGAAGATTCCCGAAGCAGAACGATTATCGGTGGAGCGTGTCGTCGAATCGATCAATCAATCCGCCGGGCACGAGCAGGGGATCGTAATCAACGGCGCCGATAACATTGCCGCTCATGTGGCGGCCCATGCCAGCGCGGGCGATATCATACTGGTGATGTCAAACGGTGCGTTTGACGGGGTGCAGGACAAAATTTTATCGGGGCTAGCCAGTTAGATGCAATGCAGCGCATTTCTCACTACAATAGTAATTTCCTTTTCGTGATAACGCCTCGCTCTTCGGAACATAACTCTGGCATTGCGGATCCAACACCATCTCTTCTCCCTTGGATTCGGCCAAATTTGGGTGGCGCGTAGAGCTCTTGCGGGCGACCAAATAGGCTCGCATGGCGGTAATTACAATCCACGCGACGACGACAAATAGAAGCAAGCGAAGTAACACTTTGGTTTGTCTAACAGTGCCCGGTTCCACTCTCAAGGGTGAAAGAGATGGATTTTTTTGTCGTCTTTGACATTGACAAGTAGCTCTGAGATCGTCACCCCGAGCTCCGGGTGAATTACTTGAGGGGCGATTTCACTGAGCGGTATCAAAACAAATTTTCGGTTCGGCATCTCGGGGTGGGGTATGTGCAAGTTTTTTTTCTTCATCACCAATGCATCGTAGAGCAAGATATCCAAATCGATGATGCGAGCGCCCCAGCGTTTCTTGACCTTCTTCCGTCCCATGGCCCGTTCAATGTTTTTGAATTTGTTGAGTAGCATCTCGGGTTTGAATTTAGTTTCTATTTCGATGGCGCCGTTAACATACCAATCCGTTGAATCTCCCAAGGGCTCGCTTTCATAAAGAGAAGATTCCTTCAGGATTTTCGTATCGGGAAGCTTCGCTAACCGGTCTAGCGCCTCGAGAAAGTTGTCTTTCTTCTTGCCGAGGTTGGAACCGATCCCGATGTAGACCTGATGTGCGACCGCAGTTGCCATGATGCCCTTGGTGGAACAATCCTAAAGATTAACCTGCCGGATTCTTTCCGCGACCTCCCTCAAACGTTGCTGATCGACACATACCGTAAAGCGGACATAGCCCTCACCAGCATCGCCAAAGCCGTTTCCGGGAGTGGTTACAACGCCCGCTTCGTCCAGTAGCTTAGCCGTAAATTCAGCGGAAGACAGACCCTTCGGAGTAGCCACCCAGACGTAGAAGGTGGCGCGAGGTTTTTCGCAGTCCAATCCTACCGCGCGCAGTCCAGAAACGAGTATGTCGCGTCGCTCTTGGTAAATTTTTCTGGAGGGCTCGATGATGCTGTCGCCCAGTTTTAACGCCTCGATACCGGCTTCTTGGATCGCCTGGAAAATACCTGAATCGAGGTTGGACTTCGCTTGTGCCAACCCGCTGACGATATCCGGGTTACCGACCGCCATACCGATGCGCCACCCGGTCATATTGAATGTCTTTGACAATGAGTGGAATTCAATACCGACCTCTTTGGCCCCGTCGACTTCGAGAAAACTCATCGGCCGATATCCGTCGAAACCCATTTCCGTGTACGCAGCATCGTGGCAGACGATGACGTTGTTCTTGGTGGCGAAATCGATAACTCTTTTATAGAAATCCCGGTCGGCGACCGCCGCAGTCGGATTGTTGGGATAGTTGATCCAAAGGAGTTTGGCCTGTTTGGCGATGTCACCGGGGATGGAATCCAAATCGGGTAGAAACTGGTTCTCTTTTTTTAGCGGTAAAAAGTAGTTTCGGCCGGCGCTAAACGCCGTACCAATATGGTAGACCGGGTAACAGGGACTGGCCACCAGGACAATGTCGCCGGGATCGACGTAGGCCACAGCCATGTTTCCGATCCCTTCTTTGGAGCCGATCAGTGATACGACCTCTTTCGCGGCATCGAGTTTTACACCGAAGCGCCGCTGATACCAATTCGCCACTGCTTGACGAAACTCAGATAGACCTGAACTGTTCGGATAACGATGGTTTACCGGGACAGTGGCCCTTTCAATCAGCTTCTCGACAACCGCCGCCGGAGTGGGGATGTCTGGATCTCCGATGCCTAAGTCGATTAGGTCGACACCCCGGGCTAGCGCCTCACGTTTTCGCCGGTCGATTTCGGCAAACAGATAAGGCGGTAAATCGTTAATCCGCTTGGCTTTTTTAATCAAAATGGGCAACTTCCGTGATCCTCCATGGTAAAATCGCACTGGTTTTACCTGGTTTTTCCAGTTTTGACAACCATTTCAAAAGCCCTCTAATCGTGAGTGTAGTAGGGTATTTCCATGAACATCATCATAGACGGATACAATCTGATCGGTAGCGAGCGCGGTTTAAGAGGTGACCTCGAGCACCAAAGAGACTGGCTGCTTCAACGCCTTTTGCTTTACCAACAGGTTCGGGGTCATACTGTTGTCCTTGTGTTCGATGGCTGGAAAACGGGATTGATCGACGAGGTCTCGGAAAACAAACACGGAGTCCGCATTGTTTTTTCCCGGCAGGGAGAGAAGGCCGACAGCGTCATCGTTCGGCTGGCGCGAGCAAAAGGGAGCGGATGTGTTGTAGTTACTTCCGATCGTGAGGTGCGGAGGGCGGTGGAAAAGTTCGGCGCAGCCGCAGTTTATGCAGATGAGTTCAGCCGAATCCTGCGCAATCTGGAATTAACAGCAGATGGCGGCAGCTACGAAGGCGAGCGCCGGCCGAACAAGAAGGGAAACCCAAAGCGCCTTGCCAAAACCGAACGACAACGTCAAGGAAGACTGAAGAAACTCTAAGTCCTGAAGTGTGATGCAGTAATCAACGCTCGTTTTTTTTGGTCCTTTCCAAACGATTGAGCGCGCCGTCGCGGAATATCAGCAGGGTGCCGTCCGGATAAAACCAATGCTCCTCACTTGTATGTTGCGGACCTTTAATGCGACTTACCCGTCGGGGATCACCAACAACTCTTTTGACCTCACCTACGGTCATGCCAGGCACGGCTTGGCCTTTGATGGCCGATTCCTTTACGGCCGCCGACCAAGGCTGACTCTGAATCCATTCTAGTCGCGCCTTTTCCGCTTGGTTCTTTTCCTCCAAAGCCTTTTTTTCATCAGCTAACGGATCAGTTGTGAGGATTGTGGCGTTAAACTGTTCGTGAAAAGCTTGCGCATGAATGTATCCCTCCGCTCCTGATTCAAACTTTACTTTGTAATAAGGATTTCTAGCTTTCCGCCCGACCAGTTCAGTAATTTCAAAGGATTCGTTAGCTCCCGGGTCTAATGCCGATGCATTAGGAGTCGGAGATCTCACGAAGGACGGGAGTTTTCCCTCAACCGCTGATATCCAGAAGATCTTGCCGACTCGCGCCTCCAGCGCATCAAGCTGCTTTTCCGTATAGTGGTTCGATGCTGCTGCGGGTGTGAAAAGAATCAGCAAAATCCATGTGGCAAGAGAGGTGACCATATAACTTAGAGAAAGCAAGCGTTCAATCCAATTTAGAATAGCGGGAGGTTAAGTCCCGAATGAGCTTGTGCATTGAGTCTTCGCGGCTTATCTTGGCTGAAAAAAAGGAGGCTCATGGAGCCTCCTTGCGTGGTTGCGGGGCCGGGATTTGAACCCGGGACCTCAAGGTTATGAGCCTTGCGAGCTGCCAGACTGCTCCACCCCGCGATAATTGGTATCGGATACTGGTTGTACCTTGCGATTTCTGAGGAGTCAAGGTAGGCATTGCTTATGAGTGAAAAACCTCGAACCCCATTGACGACGGTGGATACTATCATCGAAATCTCCAGCGGCGGAATTGTCTTGGTTGAAAGAAAAAATCCGCCGCACGGCTGGGCGCTGCCGGGCGGCTTTGTCGATTATGGAGAGTCTCTGGAAATTGCCGCGGTGCGGGAAGCCAAAGAAGAGACCTGCCTTGATATCACTCTCGTCGAGCAGTTCTATACTTACTCCGATCCGAAAAGGGATCCGCGACATCACACGGCCTCAACTGTCTACTTGGCGATTGCCGACGGCGCTCCACAGGGAGCCGACGATGCTAAAGATGCCAAAGTATTCATCGAAAACGAGCTTCCTAGTCCGATAGTTTTCGATCATGCAAAGATTTTGGCGGATTATTTCAGATATAAAAAGACCGGACAAGCGGCCGAAACCCTAAATAGCTGCTTGTGGCTAATGAATCTTCGCGAACGCGTCGCGCATGCGCCGGCATCCCTCTTCAATGTTTTCCAAGGACGTCGCATACGATAACCGAATATGCGCGTTGGAGCCGAAATCTTCCCCGGGAACCGCGGCGACTTTTGCTTCTTCAAGCAGATAGTCTGCGATATCGCATGGCGAAGTCAGGCTTTTACCGTTCACATTCTTGCCGATGAAAGCAGCGATATTCGGAAAAACATAAAAGGCGCCTTGTGGCTTCAGGCATTGTACGCCGCTGATGGCATTAAGGCGCTCGACGACAACATTTCGCCGTTTAACAAACTCGCCGAGCATTATTGCCACGTCCTCCTGCGGCCCCTGAATCGCCTCGAGAGCAGCGGCTTGAGCTATGGAGGTCGGGTTTGATGTGCTCTGGCTCTGAATCTTGGCCGCAGCGCCAATGATGTCAGCCGGACCGAGTGCGTAACCGATGCGCCAACCGGTCATGGCATAGCTTTTTGATACTCCGTTTACGATAACGATCCTGTCCCGCAACGATGGCGCCAGCGTGGCAAGGTTTCGGATGGTGAACCCGTCGTAAACGATTTTATCGTAGATATCGTCAGTGACAATGAGACAATTGTGTCTCTCAAGAACCTGCGCAATGGCCATCAGTTCAGTCTCTTCGTAGCTGGCCCCAGTGGGGTTGCTGGGACTGTTCAGTACGAAGACCCGTGTATGCGAAGAAAGTGCCTTGGCGAGTTGTTGCGCGGTGATGCGAAATCCGCTGGCTTCGCTGGTCTGAATGATTTTGGGCACACCGCCCGCCAGCAGTGCCATGTCCGCGTAACTCACCCAATAAGGCGCTGGGACAAGAACCTCATCGCCGGGATTCACGACTGCCTGGAAAAGATTATAGAGGGAGTGTTTGGCGCCGCAGCTAACCAATATTTCGCTTATTTGATACCTGAGCCCGTAGTCGCTCAGGTATTTTTGCGCAATGGCTTGCCGCAGCGGTTCAATTCCTCTGACATCGGTATACTTGGTCATTCCTCTTTTCAGAGCTTCAATAGCAGCCGCTTTGATTCTATCAGGAGTGTCAAAGTCTGGCTCTCCGGCAGAGAAATTGATCACATCGATGCCTTGGGATCGAAGTTTTCCTGCTTTTGCGGCAATCGCTAAAGTCACCGAAGGTTTGATGAGTAGAGTTCTCTCCGCCAGCGTATTCATCTACTGTTCCTGCCTGAACTTCCGGTTGAGATTCTTAAGAACGTTATCGGGAACTAATCCTTCGACATTGCCACCCAAACTGACGACTTCCTTGACCAGACGTGAGCTGATGTAGAACTCGGATTCGCCGGTCATCATGAAGAATGTTTCGACGTTGGGTTTGAGTCGGTGGTTCATCATAGCCATCTGGAACTCGTATTCAAAATCCGATACTGCTCGCAATCCTCGGATAATGACCGGAGCTTGCTTGCGTTCGGCATAATCCACCAGCAGCTTTTGGAAAGAATCCGCCTCTACGCGATCCTTTAGATTTTCGAAGACTCCACGGATCATCTCCAAACGTTCTTCAACCGAGAAAAGGGAAGTATCCTTACCGGCGTTAGTGGCGATGGCAACTACTACTTTATCGAAGACGCGCAAGGCGCGTTTGACGAGGTCGACGTGGCCGTTGGTGATCGGATCGAATGATCCAGGATAAATTGCAATGTTTTGTGTCATCTCCTAGGTGTCCCCATCAGCTGAGATCCTTCACGCTTTATGTTCAAAGAAGGAGAGCCAAGTGTCGCCGTAGTTTCGCTGATCTTTCAAAATCAGCGAGCCATATTCCGCGCCGGGTTGTTCGCGGGCACTGTGTTCCACCACCAATGTTCCGGAGGCCCGCAACAGGTTTCCGCGCGCGATCGCCTCTAGGGAGGCTCGAACCCAGTTCCGTTGGTAGGGCGGGTCGAGAAAAATCATATCAAAGGATTCCCCGCGCCGTGCCAGCAAGCGTAGGGCTCGGGAGACCGGCGCAATCCGAACACTAGCACGATCCGCGAAACCTAATCTGCGGAGATTCTCGCGGATCACCTTACCAGATTTGTCCGACGAGTCTATCAATATTGCTTCCGCAGCTCCGCGGCTGATGGCTTCGATGCTGACGTTTCCCGTACCCGAGAAGAGATCCAAAAGCTTGATGCCGGAGAGATCGTGGGGCAGGATATTAAACAACGATTCCTTCACCCGGTCCGATGTTGGACGCACGGCTTGTCCTTTCGGTACTTTCAGACGCCTCCCTCTTGCGTTTCCGCCTATGACTCGCATCCTGGATCAGCGCTTCTCTCTCGGCGATCTATCTTTGCCATCGTGTGACTTATCTCCATGCACAAGAATGATTTTGCCAAAGCGAACGGCAAAGTTTGTAACACGAAGGGCCGGGCAACCATTGTCCTGGCGCGAACCGCGGCCGAATACCATGCGCAAGGCTAATCTTAAAGAATTCGCTGCAGCTAGACACCGTTGGGTTTTAACGAAGAGGAGCGGAGATCTAGCATAACGGCTCGCTCATAGTATCGCGGTCGCCATTGGCTTTTTAGCAAAGCTGGTCCATGATGCCATGGGCGTAGAACTAGACTGCTTTCACAAACCCTCGAACAGCTTCTTGTCCGTTAGGAGATATCTGAATGATTAAAGCAACGGCCGAGTTTGATAGCAGTGTCGCTGGAATCGGGCCTTCGCCGAACGCTTATGTCACGCGGAAAACGATGTGCCGCAGCCGCAGGTGCCGGTTGCGTTGGGGTTGGCGAATTTAAAGCCGCCCCCATAGAGTCCTGAGACGAAGTCTATAACTGTGCCTTGGAGGAAGGGGATACTTTCAGGATCAACGTAAACAGTTAGGCTTGCGCAATCTAAAGTGATGTCGCTTGGTTTTGGTTGTTTCTCAAAATTGAGCTGGTAGGAAAAGCCGGAACAACCTCCATCAGAAACCGAAATTCTCAATGCGTGATCGATATATTCGCTACGAGCAAGCAATGATTTTACTTGCTCAACAGCTTTGGCAGTTAGCTTAAGATCAATCGCGCTTTCCATGGTTTGCGTCATTTTAGCCTCAAAACCCAGAGCCTAAATCGTAACGACGACCTCGCCTGATGTCAAGTCGACAACCACTCAGCCAACGCGTGCTTTATCTCTCGAAGAGCGCCTCGACGAAGCGCTCAGCCTCAAATGGCTGCAGGTCTTCCACGTCTTCGCCTACCCCGATGTAGCGCACCGAAACCCCAAGCTCCTCCTGAATGCTAATGATGACTCCGCCTTTGGCCGTTCCGTCCAGTTTGGTCAAAACAATGCCGTCAATGTCCGTGGCTTCTTTGAAGATTTTCGCCTGCTGGAGACCATTTTGGCCGGTGGTAGCATCGAGCACCAGGAGTGTTTCATGCGGCGCCCCCGGCTGTTCGCGTGCGATCACCCGCCGAATCTTTTTTAATTCCTCCACCAGATGCACCTTGGTATGAAGACGGCCGGCGGTATCGATGAGGAGTACGTCGATACCTCTGCTCTTTGCAGCCTGCATCCCATCGTAGACGACCGCGGACGGATCGGCACCGGCTCGGTGTTTAATCAATCTCCGCACCGGCTCGGCGGCCCCAGGCTTCGAGTTGTTCGACGGCCGCCGCGCGAAACGTGTCGCCCGCGACTAGGAGAACCTTCTTGCCGTCGGCCTTGTATTGAGCAGCGAGCTTTCCGATGGTGGTGGTTTTGCCCACGCCATTGACCCCGAGAAACAGCACCACCCAAGGCCGCACAGACAATGCTTCCACTCGTGATGCTGCGGCAGAGTCTTGCAGCAGCTTTACCATGGCCTGCTGCAATTGTGATGACATGTCCCGCGCCAGATCCTCGCTGCCGCTAGGGGTCAGCCCTCGCAACGTCTCCATCAACTTCTGCGTTGCTTTAACCCCAAGATCAGCAGTAAGCAGATTCTCTTCCATCTCCTCGAGCGATTGCTCATCCCATTCCCGATTCTGAAAGATGAATCCTATTTTTTGGACCCAGGTTTCCCGGCTCTTGGTAAGTCCGTCCTTTAATCGTTGAAAGAAAGAACCTGCCACTTCTGAATCCTTGGGGCGCTTGCGAGGGGGAGAGGACAGCAGTCGATGCCGGTGACGCGCAGAGTTCGCTGTTAGCTCATCCTTACTGAAACCACTTTAGATATCCCGGGCTCTGCCATGGTAATCCCATAGAGAACCTCGGCGGCTTGCATGGTCTTTTTGTTGTGTGTGATCAGCACAAACTGTGAAAATTCGCTCATTTCTTTAATCAGCTCATTAAAACGATCAACGTTGGCGTCGTCGAGGGGAGCGTCGACTTCGTCAAGGAAGCAAAATGGACTTGGTTTTGTAAGAAAAATCGCAAACAGCAAGCTGACGGCCGTCAACGCTTTCTCACCGCCGGAGAGCAGTGTGATCGATTGCAGTTTTTTCCCGGGCGGTTGAACCACGATGTCCACGCCTGTTTCAAGATAGTCATTTTCATCGGTCAACACCAGCCTGGCTTTGCCGCCGCGGAACATGCGCGGAAAAATCGATTGAAACTTCTGGTTGATCTCTTCGAAGCTCTCCTTGAAACGAACGCGACAGACACGGTTGAGCTTAACAATTGTTTGCTGAAGATCGGCGATCGATTTCTCCAGATCTTCTTTTTGCCGGTTCATGAACTGGAAGCGCGTAGTCAGTTCTTCGTACTCCCCGATAGCCGCCATGTTAACGTCGCCCATACGTTCGATGCGCGCGCGCAGCTCTTCGATTTCGATCATCAGCTCATTTGACGCGGCCGCGCCGCCATCCGGGGCTTCTACCGATCCGAGATCGACGCCGTACTTATCGCGCACGCCATCGGCAAGATGCTGCAGATTGAGCCGCTTCTCGGTAAGTGTCACCTGAAGCCGGTTCTTTTCCTCCTGACACGTTTCGGCGCGAGGTCGCAGCTCTTTTATCAACTCGTCAATCTCCGTCAGCTGTTTCGAAATTTCTCGATATCTCTGGCGCTCGTTCTGCAGCTTTTCCTCTAGCTGCTGCACCGTCGCGCGGCTCGAGGCCACTGTTTCTTCCATTTGCGTAAGCGCATTTTGGATTTCGCCTCTTCGCCGCTCGATATCGGCAATTTGTCCGCGGCGGCTACCAATTTGCTCGCCGGCTTCCTCCTGAAGCTTGATCCGGTTATCAAGATTCACATGAGTATTTTCGCGTTTTTCGCCTAAAGCGGCAGCGCGAATCCGCGACTGTGTCACCGCGGCTTCGACGGACTCCAATGACTTCTTGCGTTCCAGGAATCCAGCTTGGATTTCGGCGAGCTTCTCCTCCCGTTCGGCCTTTTCAATCGCCCGTTTTTCGCGAACCGCATTATCTTCTTTGATTTCGTCTATCAGATCTTCCAAGGTCGCGTTTAAATCACGTTGCTCTTGAAGCAGCACGTCAATGGTTTGTCTGAGCCGTTGCGAATCTTGTTGAGTCGAACGATGTTCGTGCTCGTTGCGCACCCGCTCCAATTCGAGACGATGAATTTCACTCCCTAAGAGCGTCTTTTTAGCTTCGGCTTGTTGTAGATTAGTTTTAAGTTCAAGGAGCTCCCGCTCTTCGACTTGCATCTCACTTTCAAGCTCAGTAAGCAGAAGCCCAAGCTCTTTCATGCGCCGGCGCTGGCTTAAGAAGCTGCCTTCCAGCGAGTCTTCGCTGCCTCCGGTGACCACTCCCATGGGGTCGATGACCTCTCCTTCGGGAGTCACCAGAGTGCTGTAATAACCATTGCGATGCCATAAGGCCAAACCGGATCTCAGATCCTGCACAACAACGACATCTGATAGGAGATATTCGGCGACATCTCGATAACCTTCTTTGACCGAGATTAATTCCAGCAATGGGGCGACCACCTCCGCCTCCCCCACGGGTAACGGACGATCACACTTGCGCGTCATCTGGACCGGAATAAAGCTGCCTCTCCCGGAGGCCTTTTCCTTTAGGAATTCAATGGCCTCGATGCCTTCGTCATGGCCTTTAACAATCATGTACTGCAGCCGGTCTCCCAAAACCGCAGTTAACGCTTTTTCGTAGATAACGGGAGCCTCAATCACTTCGGTTACCAAACCGTAGACGCCCTCGGCAGCGGCTTCCTCTTGCCGCTTTAACATGATGGCCCGGACGCCCTCTTGGTAACCTTCATAGTTTTTTTGTAAATCTTCGAGAGATAATAACCGAGAGCGGCTTTCTTGAATCCGTTCCTTGAGAGTTTCGATCTTTTTTTCCTGCTCGTCTTTGCTTCGGGTTAGGCTTTGGATCAGGGCGACGACTTGGGTATACTCAACGTTCCGCTCTCCGGATTGTTCCAGAGACGCCTCTAGAGCGCGTTCGGCTTCATTTCTTTTGCTTTCGATTAGCTCCAAAGAGGTGGCCGCGGCCGAGTGCTCCTCCCGGCTTCGCTCCAGAGCGCGGTCGGTTTCATCGCGCCGCCGTTCCTTAGCAGTCAGATCATTCTTCAGATAAACAAGATGGTTGGCGATGTCGATGAGCGCCGCTTTTTCGCTCTCAAGGTCAGACTGCAGAGCCTGGATCTCGGCCTGGAGTTTTTCCAGCTCGGCTTCGTTTTCGCGCAAAAAACTCTCCTCAAAAAGCGACAACTGGATGAAGCCTTCTTTGGCTTTGTTGAGTTCTTCGATCTCCCGGGCGAGCGTTTTGAGCTTGTCATCGAGCTGCGCTAACGCGGTCAGGGTTTCGGCTTCATTCTCGTTTAGTTGCGACAAATCCTTTTTGAAGACGTCGATGCGCTGCTCTTCCGATTGAAGCTGCATCTTTGCCTGGTAGACATTCTCCTGTTGTAAACTGAGTTCTTTCTCCAGCTCCATCAGGGAAAAGCGGACCGCTTCGCTCTCGGATTCTTTGCCGTGCAAACTGTTCAAATATTCAGCCAGGCGATTCTCCGCATCAGCGAGATAGCCTTGCTGGGTGGCGATTTCCTGGTTCAGAGACTGCCGATGCAGACTTGCGCATAGCAGATCCTTTTCTCGAAGTTCCGCTTTAAGAGCCTTGTAGCGCTCTGCCTTCCTGGCCTGCAACTCCATGGTGCGGATCTGTCGTTCAATCTCCCGAACGATGTCAGTAACTCGAAACAGGTTCTGTTGTGTGCGCTCGAGTTTTCGCTCGGCTACTAGCTTGCGGCTTTTGTATTTACTGGTGCCGGCTGCCTCTTCGATCAGAACTCTACGTTCTTCGGGTTTTGAATTGACTAGCTCATCGACTCGGCCTTGCTCGACGATTGAATATGCCTTGCTGCCGACCCCGGTGCCTAGAAATAGTTCAGTAACGTCTTTAAGGCGGCATGGGGTCTTGTTGATTGCGTATTCAGATTCCCCGGAGCGGAAGAGACGCCGGGTCACCATAATTTCGCTGAAGCTGCTGTATTCAACGGGGCCGCGCGCATCTTCATTGTCGAAGGTCAGCGAGACTTCGGCCATTCCCGTTGCGGACAGGCTGTCGCTGCCTGCGAAGACCACATCTTCCATTTGTTGGCCGCGCAGGTGACGCGCGCTTTGCTCGCCCATGGCCCAGCGCAAAGCGTCGACTATATTCGATTTCCCGCAGCCATTCGGACCAACAATCGCGGTAATTCCGGGGTTGAGTTCCACCAATGTTTTATCGGCGAACGATTTAAAGCCCACCATCTCAAGGCGTTTTAGGCGCATAATCGTTTAATGTCAGACACTTACGAAACGACGGAGTGAATCAATGGATTGTTTGGCAATATAGTCCATGAGGCGGATAACTGTCAAGAAAATTGACCATATAAAGTGGCTAAAGGCGCCATTCGCTACTATATATAGGATTATAGGAGAAGCGGAGGCGCCTATTTCTCGAGCAGCTCAGTGTTCCAGTAGGATGCGTCGACGGTGTTCAAGAAAGGTAGCCATTCCTTATAACGAGAAAGACTGAAGGTTTCCTGCATAAAAGGGGTCCACTGGGGTCTCACCGGCCGGCGCGCCAATGTCATACCCGCCTGTTGCGGGGTACAGCCGCCCTTCAATCGATTACAGTCCTGGCATGAACAGACGACATTTTCCCATGTGGATGTGCCCCCTTGCGTCCGGGGTATGACGTGATCCAGGTTGAGTTCGTGCCGCGGCCGTCTGTGGCCGCAATACTGGCAAGTGCACTTATCGCGGGCATAAATATTATAGCGACTAAAGCGAACCTGACGCTTGGGCATGCGGTCATAACTGACGAGCAGAATCACCCGCGGGACCCGGATTACCCGATTGACCATGCCCACCGATTCGTCGTGCACAGTGACCGACAGGTCGCTCCAGCTCTCAAAATCGAAAGTTTGGTATTGTTCATTAACCGCCTTGGCGATCCCCTGGTAAAGGAGGGTAAAGGCGCGGCGCACGGAAGTAACATGGATCGGTAAATAGGAACGATTGAGAATCAGTACCTTGGTGTTGAGTACGGAATAAACCGGGATAGTAGCGGAATAGTTCATTAAAGCTTTGGCATGGCTCGACGATTACAGTCCGCGATTACAGCTAAAATACGGGTCAGGTCAGTCAATGTCAAACGAGCGCAAATTCGCGATGCTGCTTGAAGTCGCAACTGATTTCCTCTATAAAGACACCAGCCGCCCCCGATGACTGTTGGGACTTTCGATGCCGAACGGCACTCCGTTCCCGCATTTCCCGCCTCTTCCGTACATCCCGTCGACTTCTATAAGGTATCTATGAAGCAAGAAATTTTCATCAACTCGTCTCCCCAGGAGAGCCGCATCGCGATCATGGAAGACGGCGTTCTCGCCGAATTTTTGATTGAACGCAAAGAGGAGCGAGGCATCGCAGGCAACATTTACAAGGGCAAGGTCGAACGGGTTTTGCCCGGCATGCAGGCCGCGTTCGTCGATATCGGCATGGACAAAGCGGCCTTTTTACATGCATCGGACTTCTTTAGTGTTCCCGAAGATGTGCAACTGATCTCGCCGTCCGGAGACGACGTCGAGTTCGATGACGTCCCTAAACCCGCGCCTAACCGGCGGCTGCCGCTCGAGAAACAGGTTTCACGGGGTGAAGAAATTTTAGTCCAAGTTGCCAAGGACCCACTAGGCACAAAAGGCGCTCGGATAACCTCGCATGTATCGCTTCCGGGCCGTTATATGGTCTTTATGCCGAGCACCAAGCACATCGGCATTTCCAGGCGGATCGAGAGCGAAGAGGAACGCAAACGCCTTAAGGAGATTGCCCAATCCCTAGGTACAACCGAAGGCGGTTTCATCCTCCGAACGGCTTCAGAAGGACAAAGCAAACGGGAAATCCACCGAGATCTCAGGTTTCTCACCAAGCTCTGGAAACGAATTCAGGAGAAAGCTGACAAGGCCCCGGCGCCTGCATTGATTCACCAGGATCTCGACTTGATTACGCGCACGATACGGGATTTCTTCACTACCGATACCGAACATGTGGTCATCGATTCGGCCAAAGACCACCGCCGCATCGCCGATTTCGTCGGCCATTTCATGCCCCGGCTCAAATCCAAGCTCGTGTTATATTCTGACAAAGAGGCGCTTTTTGACCGACACGGTATTGAAGAGAAGATCGAGAAGGCTCTGGACCGGCGCGTCTGGCTACGTTCGGGCGGTTACATCATCATCGAGAGGACCGAGGCGCTCACCGCTATTGATGTCAATACCGGACGCTTCGTCGGCAAAAGAGATCAAGAAGAGACCATTCTCAAGACCAACATGGAAGCCACCTCGGAGGTGGTGCGCCAACTTAGGTTAAGAAATCTCGGCGGAATCATCATCATCGATTTCATTGACATGGAGAAAGAAGGAAACCGCAAGAAGGTCTATGAAGCGCTCAAGAACGCGCTCAAGAAAGATAAAGCCCGCACCAACATCCTGAAGATTTCAGAGCTGGGTTTAGTCGAGATGACCCGGCAAAGAACCCGCGAGAGTTTGGAAAATCAACTGCTAAGTCCCTGTCCCCATTGTGATGGCCGGGGCCGCATCAAGTCGTCTGTCACCGTCGCCTACGATATTTTGCGCGCAGTCAAGAAACAGCAGACGAGCTTGGAAAATGGCAAGAACATCGTGCTGCGGCTTCATCCAAGCGTGGCCAATTTTCTTTATGATGAGAAGGCCAACAGCCTAGAGGCGCTGGAGCGGGAAATCAATCACAAAATCATCATCAAAGTGAGCGAGGAATTGGGCCACCAGCAATACGAAATCTCCACAACCTGAGTCTAGCTCTTGGGCCAAGCTCGGATTTCGGATTCCTTCCTTAGCTTCCGCGAATCGTAAACTTCCAGATGAGTGAATGCGGCGGGATTGCGCCTCGGCTTTGCGGCGGGCCAACTGCGCGCATGCCCTATGGGCACGACCCAGAGAAGGCGCAGGGTCGTTGGAACTTTGAACAACTCTCTGAGTTCGGGCTCAACTTCCTCGCGCACGGAAACCCAAACGGTGCCCAAATTCATACTCGCGGCGGCGAGCATCATCTGCTGCACCGCATTGGCGATGCTGGCCTGAAAGAGCTTCTCGCGGTCTGCCGGTTGCCGCGTCGTCAGATAAACTTGTTTGGTCCTGGCGTCGCCACAGACCAGGACAATGACACTGACATCGCCGACGTAGTCCTTCTTCAAGCCTTTGTAGTTGATCGGATCTTCGCGTTTTCTCTCCCGCCATTCATTGTCATAGATCTGCCGGATACGTCTCATTTTCTCGCGGTCCCGAGTCACCACCAACTCCCAGGGTTGAGTGTTGGCGCCGGAAGGCGCCCAACGAGCTGCTTCCAAGATCGTCTCGAGCTGCTGGTCAGTGACTTTCCCCCTTTTGTAAACGCGGACGCTGCGCCGTGTCCGGATGACTTCAAGTAGATTCTTGGGATCCATGAATGACACCTTTGATTTTTGCCCTCTCGAAAGAATTCATCGCATAAAAAGTCGAAAGTAAGAAGCACAACAAGCTTGCCTGAAAATCAAGGTTCAGGTTTCCTCGCTCATGTTTTCGGCTTCTAGCCGTCTTACTGGGCGGAGATCTGACTGCGCCGGCCGTACCACCACGCCGTCAGGATCAGCGGGGCAAGAACCACTGTCATGAGCAACGTAACGGCCGATGCCTTGTTGATACTGCCGCTGTACCAGTAGCTCCAAATGACTGCAGGCAATGTGATGTTGTCATGTACTGCGAGAAAAACCGCCACAGTCAACTCGCGATACACCAACAGCGCGGACCAGATCCAAACCGAAAACAGGGTAGGGCGAATTAAGGGAAATAGCACGCGCCAAGCGGTTCGGATGGTGGAAAGACCTGAAACGAAAGCGGCCTCTTCGAGCTCCCGATGAATTTGCAAGAGCGAGCCGTTGAGCGCGCGAGTGGCAAAGGCGAGGCGGGCAACGACATAGACCACCGCGATCAGCCAGACAGAGCCATAGAGCGGGATGCTGTTGCCGAAAACGAACAAGGACAGGAGCAACGCGCCGATCGCGAGGATCACCTCCGGCAGAGCATGAGGTAGGAACGCGCCAAACTCGAGAGCGTAACGTGCCCGGCTGCGCGACCGCACGATCAGCCATGAGATGCTAAAGGCCAGCAACAACACCGCCACTGGAACCACTGCTACCAGAATCGCGGTGTTGGCCAAGCCGCGCGTGACCAGTTCCCAATCCATGCCGTAGAAATGGCTGAACGAAAGGTTTCCCAGCATCGCCACCGAAGGCGGAACGAAATAGGGTGTCAGAGCGGCGTATGTAATTAAAAGTAATGGCAGGAGCTTCGACATCAACGTATAAGCGCCGATGAAGCACCACGCGGCGATGGACCACTTGCCAAGCGGCAAGAGCGTCGGCTTGTATCCCTTTCCGGTTACGACTTCGAAGCGATGACCCTGCCGTAGCACCTGGCTGTACCAGAGAGTGAGCAGGCCGGCGACAATGATCATGAACGCGCCGACGACTCCGGTAATGCCGTATTCGGGCAAGCCGGCGCCCTGCGGGTGAACTTTCAAATAGATAAAAGTGCTGAGCATGTAGACTCGATTGCCCAAGCCGAGGATCGCCGGAATGTCAAACGTGGCGATCCCGATAGTCAATATGTAGATTACGGCCGCCAAAATGCCCGGGCGGGCCAAGGGTAGGGTCACGCGCCAAAGGATTTTACCGTAGCCCATTCCGTGGACGCGCGCCGCTTCCTCGAGAGTTGGATTCATGGCGCGAAACATCTGCGCGGTCAGGATGAACGCCAACGCGGAGAGACTCAATCCTTGCACGAAACCCATACCGATGGGGGTGGCGATATTGATCGGAGCGTCATTCAGGCTGAAAATATCGACGAGCCAGCGGTTTAAAATCCCAATGCGCGGATGGGCGATCAGCGTCCATCCCATCGCCGTATAGATGCCCGGAATCAGCAGCCCGAGTGTCATAATCCCGTAGATCAGCGTCTTGCCTGGAAGGTCGCTTCGTTCCGCCAACCAGGCGATCGGCAAGCCGAATATCAGCGCGACCGCGGTTGCGGTGATTGTGAAAATTATCGTATTAGCGGCGACACGCAGCACAAAAGGATCGCTGAAAACCTCGATATAATTGCCGAGTGTGTAGATCGCGCTGGGCGTGCCGACGGCGCCTTTCTGAACGCTGACCCAGAACATTACCATCACCAGCGTCAGGATTGCCGCCATCGGCACAAGGGCGATGGACAAGAGAGCCGAGGAAGTTTGACCTCTTTGATCAAGGCCGGCGACGAATCGCGATAAGAGTTGTTTCATATGTGTAGCCTAAAACGAACTCTCTTGTTTAAACGAATATTTCGTTACACCGCCAATATCATCCTGAGAAGCAAAGTAAGGATGGTGAAACTCGCCTCGACATGCTACGGAACGACTTTCGAACAGAGTCCGTGCGCTCTTGAGCGAAATTCCGCGCTCGTCTACTTGCCGGCATCGCGTAGAATCGCTTCCAGCTCCTTTTGTGTTTCCGCATAGTTCTTAAAAGAGGCGAGCCACTCAGGCGAGCTGATGATGACCTTGCCTTTGGCGGCGCGGACTGTCTCGAGCTCTCTTTTGGTCTGGGAGCCGGGAAATAGATGCAGGTCCAAACCATCATGCCTCCATAATAGTTCTTGCCCTTCCGCGCTCATCAGATAGTTGATCAGCAGCGCGCCGGCGTTAGGCGAGCGGGAATTTTTCGGCACGGCGGCGTATCGCATGTGCAGCACGGTGCCTTCCTCGATTACCGTGTGACCCAGAGGGGCGCCGGCGCGCTTCAAGACATTGACGTCGTTGCCGCCGCAGGTGAAGGCCAACATGAGGAATTCACCGCTGGTGATCCGCTCTGCCTCGCCGCATCGCATCAAGCCGCCAATCTGCTTGGATAATTTTCTGGTGAAGTCGATCATTTTTTCGCGCCCCAGAAAATCGGGTGTGGCAAATTCCCGCATGCCCGCAGCATAGGGAGTTGAAGCGATCTTGCCTTTCCACTTCGGATTGAGGACGTCTTCGAGGCGCCGGGGAATGTCGGCGCCTTTTACCAGAGAGGTATTGTACTGAATTCCGACCACGGCTGTGGCGATCGCCACATGGGTGCCGTCGGCGGCTATGGCGTTGAATTTTCCTTCGGGACTGGGTTTGTCTGCGATAAAGGTGTTATAAGTCATGGGCTTTAGCAGGTTCGACTTCAAGCCATCGAACATTGCTTGAGCGTTGCCCAGATAGACGTCAGTGCTGGCGGGTTGGCCAGCGGCGTTTTCCTGGATAATGCGCAGCATCAAACGCTGCATGTCAGGGCCCGGCGTGTACTGGCCTTTCAGGTCAAGCTTGTACTTTTTGTTCATGCCGGCAAGAATTTCTTTAAATCCCTCGCTCCCGCCAAAGCTGTTTTGGCCCCATTGACCGCGCAACATGCCTTCCTTCTTGGCACCCTCGATGATCTGGGCCAGTGTCTCGGCCTCAGCCAGCGCAGCCATGGTGGCTAGAGTCATCATCACTGTCAGTGCCCAAGTTGCGAGCCGCGCTATTGATTTGTGCACGATCATATAGCCTCCTTCGGTTAACATTGATCACAAAACAAGTTGATGCTGGGTTTATACTCGGGATGGAAACACCATGATATCGGACGGATTCACATGGCATAATGTCGCGCCGCCGGAACTTTCCGGAACCGTGCGGCTTTTTCCAAACAGTTGATGGCCGTTTACCACCGCCGTGTAGACAAATTGGTCGCCAAGAAACGTGCTCGAACCGATCTTGGCGCGGAAGGAACTGCCGTCGAGTTGCGCGCCAGGATCGAACAACGAAAGACACTCGGGACGAAACCCCAGCAACACTTTTTCGCCGATCTTTGATGAGCTCTCGATTTTTAATTTGCCGATGGCCGAATCGGCTACGCCAAATTCGACCACTTGAGCGTCCAACCAATTTACCGAGCCGAAAAACTCGGCTACGTCGGCGCAGCTGGGCTTGTGATAGATTTCCAAGGGCGCGCCCACTTGCAGAAGTTCGCCGGCTTGCATGAGAGCAATCCTGTCGGCGATCGCCATAGCCTCTATTTGGTCGTGGGTGACGTAGAGCATCGTCGAGCCGAGCTGCTTTGCCAGCTCGCGGATTTTACCGCGAACTTCTTCTCGCAGCCGCGCATCCAAGTTACTTAGCGGCTCGTCCATCAATACGATCCGTGAATTCACCGCGATGGCACGCGCCAACGCGACCCGCTGTTGCTGCCCGCCGCTGAGCAAAGTCGCGGGTCGATCGGCTTGTTCTTCCAATTGCACCAGCCGTAAAGCTTCCTTGACCCGTTGGGCGACCTCGCGGCGAGGAATCCGCTGCGATCCCTCAGCCAGAGGTAACGCGATGTTCTCGCAAACGGAAAGGTGCGGCCAGACTGCGTAGGACTGAAAAACCATGCCCAGCTTGCGCTGCTGAGGAGGGATCCAGGTTGGAGGATTGTCAGAGGAGACGACTCTGTCGCCGATGCGGATTTCGCCGGCATCAGGGGTTTCCAGGCCGGCAATGCAGCGCAGTAGAGTAGTTTTTCCTGAGCCGCTGGCGCCGACGATGACGAAGAGTTCACCCTCCGCTATTTCAAGATCGAGAGACCTGATGGCTGCGATGACGCCGTCGCTAACGTCGAAACGTTTCTGCAAACGGCGGATTGAGATCATAGAATGAGGCTAGCTAATTGCTGTGTTGGTCTCGGCGCGAATTGTCAATCGTTTCCGTCGTGCCATGCGCGAGGATTGTCGGCGCAGATTTTGTCGAAATACCTCCGGAGATCACTAACGCGTCGATGGCCGAAACAAGTCCGGCCAGACGAGCCAATCTTTTGAGAGCAAATTCAGCGATATTCGGCGCCCGGTAATGGATTGGCAACCGCCTCTTCCAGGGTAGTTGCGCGCCGCCACTCGTTTGCCGGACGGCTTCTCCCGTCTTCGCCAATCTGGTCCATGGAAGCGTAAATTTCGATTTGATAACCGTCAGGGTCAAGAAATTCGACCCCGGGATTTCCGCCCGGTCCGCGGCGGCCCTCATATGTGATGGTCACTCCCTTGGATTTGAGAAAATCACGAATTTTGAAGAGCTCTGAAACGGTGGCCACCTCGAGAGCAAAATGATCGAACCCCACTTGGCCCCGTTTCGGGAGCGGCCTGTTTTCCTTGGCTTGCATCAACGCAACCGTATGATGATCGGTTGCATTGCGGAAGAAGACCATGCCGGTTTCATTACGATCCGAGAATTTGAAGCCCATGATCTCAGTCCAGAATTTACTGGTCCGTTCCAAGTCGCTGACCGTGTAAACCACATGGCCGATTTTTTTTATCTTGATTGGAGATTGTTCGTCCGCCATAAGTCCTCCTGTCGTAGTCTAGCATGCTGCTGAAAACTCTGGTCGCAGGCTGCTCAAAAAGATCCAGAGGCGAGGCGCGCGAAAATCGACGAGCGGAGGCGTACTTACAGTACGTTGCAGCGAGGCGATTGAGCGCAACGAAGCATATGGGTATTTTTCAGCAGCCTGCTAACTGAGCGTTGTCTATCATGGATGAACATTCAAGGCAAAACCAAAAGCAGCGCCGCCAGGCCCCCGTTTCGCCTACTTAGCGCGTAGCTTGTCGACCAATTTTCGGCTGTAGTCTCGCACCGAGCGCAAAGGCATGGAGCGCCGCTTGAGCATGTCCAAGCGGATTAGCTTGAACTGGATACTCTTGGCCAGGGCGCGCCGCTCGCCTTCATCTTCTACATGCTTCAAAAGATCTTCGATGGTGTGGATGTCTTTTAGCAGTTGGGCTTCAGGCGGCAGCACATGGGCGTTCTTGAGAACCAAATAGCCGATGCGCAAATCCTCGGGCACCCAGCTCAGATCCTCGAGATCCAGCGGTTTTCCCTTGCCTGGCAGATTGTCGAAAGCGCCCGCCCGTTGAGCTTCCTTTATCCGCTCTTCGGCGAGGCGCCAGAAGTAACTCACGCGGGACTCCTTTCCACGGCAGGTTGCTGGATCTCCTCCGGCGGCCTGATGTGGCGAAACATCAGATAAAAGGCGACATCGTTGATCAATTGTAACCCGCCGCCGATGAACAACGGAAGAGTCAGGGATACGCTTTGCATCAGATAAGTCGAGATCGTCGGGCTGATGCCGAATGGAACGATGCGCGCTAGGCTGGTGACTCCGGCCGCCGAACCTCTCTCGCTCGACCGCACCATCGCCATAGTAAAAGAGGAACGCAGCGGGTTGTCCATGTAGGCAAAATAAGAGCGCACAGCAAGCATGGTCGCCGCGATCTTAAATGTGGAGGCCAGCGGGATCAGAAGATAAATCATCGATGCCAGGCCATGGGAAAACGCCATCGTTTTAACCAGCCCGATGTAGCGCGCGATGATCGGTGCGCTCAAAAAAGACAACGCCGCCAGAAAATAGGAGATAAAGAACAACAAGCCGAGAGACTTCAACTCCACGCCATAACGCAGGAAAAACCAGTATGACACCAATGAACCGGCCAGACCGGCGCCGAAATTATCGACGAACGACAACAGCGACATTTTGGTTACGAAAACACCTGTGGCCTTTGAGATTTTTTTTTCGGTCCTATGCGGCTGATGCTCTTCCCCGATCGCGCTGTAAACATAGAGCAGGATAACGCTGAAGATGATCGTCAGCATGAACAGCGGCTTGTAGGAGGACACGGTGGTCCAGCCTCGGATCTCCTGCAGGTACTGCGGCAAGCCGGCGCCGAGGGCGCCGACCGAGCCCATGATCGAGCCAACAAACGAGTTCAGAGCAAACACCTGATTTCTGTTCTCCGGCTTACATTTTTCGGCGAGCAACGCCTCTTCGACCGGATTGAACGGTCCGCCGCCGGAACCACCGCCACCGGAACCGCCCGCGCCGACATTGGCGATGACGACCGCCAGCAAGATAAACACCAGGCCGCTGAAAAAAATATAAATGCCATTGGAGATAATCGTCAGCACGGCTAACAACATTAGAATTTTGCGGCGCCCGTAACGGTCCGATAGGTAGCCCCATACCGCAGTCAGGAGCGCCCCGGCCAGGTAAGCGACAGAGAAGATAATGCCGATCATCACTGGGGTATAGCCGAGCTGATCCAGATAGATGGCGAACACGACGTTTAAATAAGAAAAAGCGAAGGATCGGATACCGCGCGATGCCATGAGCAGCTTGGCGTCGTGGTGCAGATCTGGAAAAAATTTCATCAAGCCGCCGATCTCGGTTCGGAATTCTGCTCCTCGGGCGGTTTAACGCCGTGGAACAGATAATAAAAAACACAGTCATGAAAGAGTTGTAAAAAACCGCCCAAGAAGATCGGCACATTTAATGAAAATGCCTGCATTATGTACGCCGACAAAGTCGGGCTTACCGCCATGGGAACATGGCGCGATAGGGTGGTGATCCCCGCCGCCGAGCCGCGATCTTCGGGTCTGACGACGCCCATAATGAAGGAACTGCGCAGCGGGTTATCCATATAAGCCAGAAACGAACGAAACACCGTCAAAGCCGCCGCCACGGTAAAGTTGGGCGCAAACGGCACGAACAGATAGATTAAAGACGCGGCGCCGTGAGAAAACGCCATGGTTTTAACTACGCCAATTTTGCGCGCGATCACAGGAGCGGCCAGGAAAGAAAGCGCTGCGACAAAGTGAGAAAGAAAAAACATCAGTCCCAGCGATTTCAATTCGACACCGTAACGCAAGAAAAACCAATAAGCGATCAATGGGCTGATCAACCCGGCTCCCAGATTATCCAGCATGCCCAAAAGAGACATCTTCATGACAAACCCGCCGGTTCTTTTCGTCGCGACTTCTGTTCGCGTTGTCGCGGCACAAAGACATGTTGTTCGCTGATGCTGGAATAGGCGAAGATGAGCACGATGCTGAAAAGGATCGTCAATGCAAAGAGCGGCTTGTATGACGCCACAGATGGCCAGCCCCGATTTTGTTGCAGGTATTCAGGGAGGCCGCTCACAAGCGCGCCCAGCGCACCCATAATCGAGCCGACAAAAGAGTTGGTGGCGAAAATCCGGTTGCGATTCGCCGCAGTACATTTCTCGGCCAGCAAGGCCTGCTCCACCGGATTGAAAGGCCCTCCGCCTTGACCGCCGGCACCCGCTCCCCCAGCTCCGACATTGGCGATGATGACAGCGAGGAGAATGAAAAAGAGGTGATCGAAAAAAAGATAAATCAGATTGGAGACAATCGTTAGCGCGGCGAGCAGGATGAGAATCTTTTTGCGGCCGAAGCGGTCCGAAAGATAACCCCACAGGCCGTCAGCACGGCGCCACTAGCATACGCTGTTGAAATCACCAGCCCCACCGTTATTGTCGAGTAACCTAGTTGAGTCAGGTAGATTGCGAAAATCACATTTAAATAAGAAAAAGCGAAGGCCCTGACGCCGCGTGAAGCCATGAGGACGGCCACATCGCGATGCAATTCTTTGAACATCAAATCCGCTAGAGCTTTCTGAGTCTGGTAGTATTCCCGCTCGGAATCCAACTCGGTCTTGATGCCGATAGCATGCAAAGCGTCGTTTGCTTGATCGAGAGAGGAGCTGCCGTAGACTGCTTGAGCGGGGCGCGAAAGGGCTTCGAACAGTTTGGTAGCCGAATGAAAAAGGTTAGAGCGCTCAATGGTGTGAGCTTCACGGGTCTGCTGCCGTCGCGAATTCTGCTTTCTCCCGACGCGCCGCGGAAGCCCTGGACTGGGATCGCGCTCGCTTCTGTGGGAACTGTTTTGATCGCTTCTTCGAGCTCCGCTGCGGTTTTGGGAGTCAGTGACCACGCGCCCAACAAGCCACCGGCGCTCGCCAATATGCTCAGCGCGGCTTCGATTTCGTTGACGGTTAATTCGCCGTCGCTGCCATAGCCGAATACTCCCCAAAACACGCGATAGTCCGCGCTTCTCCAACTTCGACAAATGCTCGCCAGCATCACGGAATCCGCTAACGGGCTACGCAAGCCCGGTTCGGTGCCTTGTGCCAAGGAATCGCCGCCGACATCCAGGCCGACGAGCAGGTCGGTTTGCAGTTCTTCGATAGCGCGCTCCAACCCTCGCCACGACTCCTTGGACGCCGCCGCTGATATCGACGAGTAAAACTTCTTTCGCTAAAAATTCCGCCATCCTCGACTCGGCGAAGTAAACGCCGGTCTTGGTCTGGCTCTCGGCGATTAGCCATCCATGCGTACTGATGCAGAGCGCGAACATTCTCGACTTCGCTCAGCATGCGCGGGCCCGGCAGCGGGTCGAAAACCCGGCGCTCCCAAGAAAGCCCGCCGAGGACAAATTCCAGGCCGCAGAATTCGAGAAATCTGGCCGTCGCCAATGCGCCGGCAACATCGCCGCCACCACCGATGCCGATTACCAGGCTGCGCGAAGATTCGCCTATTATATCCTCGAGAGAAGGAGAGGCGGAACTCATTTCGGAAGGTGAGTGTCCTGACCGGGGACGGGATTGAGCGATAGCTTCCTCCAGTGATTTCACACCATGCCATTCATTTTGCGGCCGGACACGACCATCGCTGCCGACTTGATCTACGCCCCAGTAGATTTCCACCGAATGGTTGTCCGGATCGCGGAACTCTACGGCGATCTGGCAACCGGCCCGGCGGCGTCCCTCAAAATCGATCTGAACGTGATTGGCGCGCAAGCGATCACGAGCACGGATAACTTCAGCGAGTGTCGGGACTTCAAAGGCGAAGTGATGGAGCTCTTGGTTAGCCGCTTGTCGCTCGCCGGCGCCGACCAACGCAAGGCAATGATGGTCCGGGTTGCAGCGCAGGAAAACCATCCCGCCAGGCATCATCGTTTCGGGATAAACATCGGAGACTCTCAGGCCGAGCACTTGGGTGTAAAAAGCGGTGGATTTTTCCAGGTCGCTGACCTGCAGCACGATATGACCGAGTTTACCGATACGAAAGTCCATTCCCTGCGGAGGATTCATGCTCTTTAATTTATCTATATTGATTGTCATGTTCCTCCTCTCGCCGTTCAGGCGCAGCGCAGGGGTGAGAAGCGCAGTGGAGCTCTTTCAACTCGGCGAACTCGGCAGGAGACGATTGGCGCGCAAGAATTCAATGACGAACTCATCGAAGCCGGCTGGATCTTCGATGCAGCAGGCGTGGCCGGTCTTCGGCAAGATCCTGTGCATGGCGCCCGGAATCAGCGAGGCGGTGCGTTGGCCGGCTTTGAGAGAGTTGTCGTATTCACCGTTGATCACCAATGTCGGCACCTTCATCGATCCGAGCCGCGGCGTCATGTCGGTCCCGCCACGGGCGCGAAAGATCTGGGCGATGGATTCTCCGGAGAGCCACGGATCCCTCTCGACGTAGGTGTTGAGCAGATATTTACCGAGTTTGGTTTGGGGAAAATCCGGCGCGACCAGTTCCTTCAGGTGTTGAATGTGGTATTTCTCGACGCCGATTTTTGTATAACCATGAATTCGCTCATCGATGGCGCCGCCGGGACCACTGCTGCCGCCGACCAGGATCAGAGCCTTGAACAGTTCCGGATAATCCAGGCCAAGCAGAAGCGCCATTCCTGAGCCAACACTCACGCCGCCCAGAATGGCTTCCGTGACGCTCTCATCGCGGCACACCCCAAGAACATCGTCGGCCATGTCTTTTAGTGTGAATGGTGTGCTTGGCTTGTCCGAACGACCGTAACCGCGGATATCGATGGCGATGACTTTGAAATAGGTCGAGAAGTGCGCGATCTGATACATCCACAAGTTATGATCGAACGGATTGGCATGGACCATGACGAAGGGAAATCCTTCGCCAGAGACTTCGTAGTAGATTTTGAGACCGTTGGCGGTGCTGTAGGGCATCGGATTGAAAAACAGGTTCCAACAGTTCCAAATGTTCCAGCCGTTCCAGTGTTTCTAACGCCGCGAGGTGTTAGCACCATCTCAGTGGAACAATTTGAAACGATTGCAACAATTGGAACGTCTATTACTTAGCGCGCGGGCGCTCTTGTTTGATCTTTTCTTTTACTTCATCGAGCTTCATCACGTCGCAGTACTTGTGATGCATATCGAAGAGGTTGACCTTGTGCGATAGCGGGCTGCGATCAAAGACGCACTCTTCGACAATCGAAACGTGATATCCCAGCGAATAACCGTCCACTGAGCTGGCGCGGACGCAGCCGCTGGTGCTTTCGCCACAGACGATCAGGCTGTCGATCCCTTTCTGTGTCAAATGAGCGATTAGCGGCGTGCCGAAGAAGCCGCTGGCGCGCTCCTTGAAGATGACCACGTCATCGGCTTCGGGTTTGAACTCTTCGCGGATTTCAAAGGCTTGCGGATCGATCTTAACCCGCTGCCGGTTGGTTGCATAAACCTTATCAGGATTGGCTTCCTTGCGAGTTTCCGTCGTGGTGTAGAAGATCGGAATTTTTAGCGAACGCGCCAGCGCAAACAGTTCCTGGGTCGGCTTGATGGCGTTGTAAGCGTAGACGCCGCATGAGCTCTTATGGGTATCGACCAGCTCATGAGGCTCTTTAGGGCCGCCTTCGTAGGCGAGGTTGTAAAGATCGATGGCCAGCAGCGCCGGTCTCTGGCCGATAAAGGTCTCGCGATGATACGGGGTGTAGGTCTTAAGAATTTCCGGGGTGACAACGTCTTTCCAACAATGATCCTCAAAATTATCCACTGCCATGGGGCTTCTCCTTAATAAATTAGATTGTTTGTTCTATCCCCTCGATTAAAGCCTTGTCAAGGAAGCCAGTGACAGAGATATTTCCGCAAGCGGCGGTGATCGGCAGCGCGGCAACAAATAGGCTATCGGACCATATCGATTGACACTCAAGTTCGAGGTTAGTTATATGGATGCCGACCATCGTAGCGGTAAGGGAGGATACTTGATGTCAGACCGGAACAAGAAATCAGATAGGAATACCGGCGGGAATCTGAGCCGGCGGCAATTCATCAAATTGGCCGGCACGAGCGCGGCGGCGCTGGGCACTCTGCCGTGGCCGAAAGCGCCACTCTTTGCCGCTCAACCCGCGCGAAAAAGAATCATCATTCATGGCGAGCGTCAAGTGACGAGTCTCGGCTATCACAATCGTCGCGAGACAGAGCATGTGTCCATGGTGGATGCCGGCCTGGTCGGTCAAAACCCTGCAACTCTCGAACGCGTACCGGTGCTGGCCGAGGAACTGCCTTCGGTTAAGAAGGGAACGTGGAAGATCGATCCTCAGAAAAAAACCATGATCACGGTCTATAAGCTCCGTCCCAATCTCAAATGGCATGACGGCAAGCCGTACACTTCCAAAGATTTCGAGTTTGGCTGGCAGATTGCGAAACATCCGCAATTTCCTATGCCGGATCGGCTCGTGCCGGAAATGATTTCAAAGATCGAAACGCCAGACGATCGCACCCTCGTGATTCATTGGAATGATCTCTACAACGAGGCTTATGCGATCCAGTACACTCACGTGCGCGCCTTTCCGCGCCACCTGTTGCAGGAAGCCTTCAACGCCGGCGATATGAAGGCATTTGCCAATTTGCCTTATTGGAACAAAAACTTCATCGGCGCCGGGGCATACCGCGTCGTGGAATGGGACGCCGGCAGCCGCATGGAGCTCGAAGCCTTCAATGACTTTGCGCTCGGCAAGCCCAAGATCGACCGGGTGACTTACAAAACCGTCGAGGACAACAATACCAATCTTGCGGCGGTGCTGGCCGGAGAAGTGGACCTGTGCATGCGCAGCACTATTTCTTTCGATGGCGCGATGATCCTGCGCGATCAGTGGGAGAAGACGGGAAAAGGCAAAGTGCATATCAGCCCTGCCTCCTGGACCTGGCTCAACCTGAGCCGCGACAACCCACTGTTCAGTGATGTCAGTGTGCGCCGTGCGTTGCTGCATGCCATAGACCGCGACGCGATGGTGCAGAACATGTTCAGGGGAGAGAAAGTGGTCTCGGATATCCCGCTGTCGCGGGTCCGCAAGACTTACAAAAAAGCGCTGTCGACGGTGACCATCTATAAGTACGACCCGGAACGGGCAAAAAAACTTCTCGCCGAAGCCGGCTGGAAGCCGGGCTCCGACGGCATTTTGACGAATGCTAAAGGCGAGCGGATGGAGTTCGAATTCCGTGTCACCGCCGAACGGCGCGACCATGAGCAGGCCGAGGCGATTATCGCCGATTACTGGAAGAAGATCGGCGTGCGCGGCAATATCAAAAATCTGCCGAACCGATTGCTCAACTCAGCGGATAACCGCAATCGTTGGCCCGGCGCGTTCATCGGTTCGCATAACGTTACAGTGGAAGAATGGCCCGAGCGGTTTCACACCAAGAACATTCCCACGGCCGAGAACAAGTATGCTCCAGAAAACGTCTCCGGTTGGAATGATCCGCGTAAAGACGCGATTCTGGACGAGATCAACTCGATTATTCCGGAAGCGCGCTCGGAGCAGCTGCAACTGGACTTTCTCAAAATGTTTAGCTGAAGCGCTGCCGCACCTGCCGCTATACTACTCGCCGGAAATCCTCGTGGTGAAAAGAGGCCTCACGGGAGTGACGCCGCGGCAGGAAAGCGGCGGGCAAAACTCTAGCAGTTGGAACATGCAGCAGTGGGATAAGACTTAAATCAAAGCGTTCCAGTCGTTCAAGTAGTTCCAAACGTTCCAATCGTTAAAAGCGGAAGCGGAATCGGCTGTTGATTTAGCGGTTCTCAATTCTTGAAACGGCTGGAACCGTTGGAACAGGTGGAACGTGTGGAACGACTTTCAGTTGAGCTTTAATGTCTTTTGTATATTTTCCGTCGTCTGATCCAGCTCGTGCCGCTGCTCTTCTTCGTCTCCGCTCTGATTTTTTTCCTGCTCTATTCCATGCCAGGGGATCCGCTCTACCGGATGCTCGAGGGAATCCCCAACCTTCGTCCGGAAGATTATGAACGGTTGCGCAAGCTCTACGGTTTCGACGATCCTTTCTACATTCAATATTGGAAGTGGCTCTGGCAGTTGCTTCAACTGAACCCCGGTTACTCGCGCGAGTATGGACAGCCGGTGATCGATATCATTATTCCGGCGTTGAAAAATACTCTGGTGCTGACGATCACGGCGGTGGTCATCGGCAAACTGATCGCAATCGCCTTGGGAATTTTTTCCGCGGTTCGGCAATATTCCATCGGCGATTACCTGCTGACGGCGCTGACCTTTGTCGCCTATTCGGTTCCGGCGTTCTGGCTCGGGTTGATGATGATCATCCTTTTTTCCGTGAAACTCGGATGGCTGCCCACTTCCGGCATCGTCAATCCCGACCTGACGCCGGGCACCTGGGAAGCGACGGTCGATTGGATGAAACATCTCATATTGCCGGTGTCGGTGCTGGCGATTTCGGAAATCATTCAGGTGCAGCGATTTATGCGTTCAAGTTTGCTGGAGGTGTTGCGGCAGGACTATTTGACCACGGCTCGGGCGAAGGGATTGAGCGAACAGACCGTGATCGGCCGTCATGCTCTGAAGAACGCGCTCATTCCCGTGGTCACCATTATCGCGGTGACGATGCCGCGGGTAATCGGCGGTTCGACTGTGGTCGAAACTGTTTTTGCTTATCCCGGAATGGGCCGGCTCCTCTACACTTCGGTGATGGGCAATGATTATGTCATTGCCATGACGGTGGTCATGATTCTCGCCGTCGCGGTGGTGTTCTTTAATCTGCTGGCCGACATTCTTTATGGCTGGCTTGATCCACGCATCCGCTACCAAAATTGACCCGATGGAGTCGACCCCGCTTCCAATAGGAAACTGGCGCATCGTCTGGCGACGCTTTAAACAGCACCGCGTCGCCTATGTGGGATTTTTTTTCTTTGTTTTTCTTTTGCTTCTGGTGATTGCCGGTCCTCACTTTGTCCCGTACGAACTTGATCAAGTTTCGCTCGCAGAGCGCATGCATGGACCGTCCGCGACGCACTGGTTCGGCACCGATGAACTGGGGCGCGATACCTGGGTCAGGATCATGCACGGCGGCAGAGTCTCGCTGGCGGTAGGCCTGATCGTCGGGTTGAGCACGGTAGTTCTGGGCGGACTGATCGGCATTCTCGCAGGTTATGTCGGTGGAACTCTGGACAACATCCTGATGCGCATGGTGGATACTATTTACACGGTTCCGCGTATCGTCCTGTTACTGGTGCTGTCCAAAGTAGCCGGGCCGGGGCTGTTGAACATCATCATCATTCTGGTCGCACTGGAATGGACCAATGCCGCCCGGCTGGCGCGCAGCGCGGTGCTTTCTTTTCGCGAGCAAGAGTTCGTGGTGGCGGCGCACTGCCTGGGCGCATCGCGCTGGCGCGTTATGCTGCGTCATCTGCTGCCAAACTCGCTGGCACCGCTAATTGTCGCCGCCACCCTCGACGCCGGCGCTGCTATCCGAGCCGAAACCACCTTGAGTTTTCTTGGCCTCGGTATTCAGCCGCCGACGCCAAGCTGGGGAAATCTCCTCACCAATGCCTCAACCAACATCTTCATCGCCCCGCTGCAAGTGTTCCTACCGGGCATCTTCATTTTCTTCGCCCTGATGAGCTTCAATCTGCTCGGTGACGCGCTACGGGACGCGCTGGATCCGAGGTTGACAAAGACGCGTGGGTAAGGACGTGATCGTGATCGGAGAAATATCGTGCTCGTGATCGTGAATCGAAAAGCGTGATCGTCTTGGGAAAGTTACGTGTTCGTGCAACGTGATCGTCAGGGAAAAAGAAGAACGAGGGGCCGCGAGAGAAAGAATCTAATCGCGAGTTGATTTAACGCAGGAGGCAACGATGAATCGGGTGGAAGATCTTGATGTCTTCAAGCTCGCTCATGAGCTGGCGCTCAAAATTTATTTGATAACGAAAGCTTTTCCGAAAAGAGAATTGTTCAGCCTCATTGAACAGACCAGACGAGCGGCAACTTCAGTGGGCATGAACCTGATGGAAGGAGCTATGAGGTTAGGTAGCCGTGAATATCGGCAGTTTGTTGGAATCGCTAGAGGGTCGGCAGGGGAAGTATGTTATCAACTGCTTCTCGCGCGGGATTTGAAGTACATTTCAAATGAAACTTACCTGGAACTGCGCTCCGGTTACGACCGCGTTATCCGAATGCTTTTGCGCCTGTCGCAATCGCTGAATGAGAAATCGAAATCACATTCTCGGTGAGACCCATATAGTGTTTTCGAGTTCAGACGTAATCGTGACTCGGAAAAAAATCGTGTTCGTGGTGTGAAAAGTGCCGTGTTCGTGGTCTGAGCGGAAAAAGAGATTTGGGCATGGGGGCGAATAACAGCGGTTTGCGAGTCACGTACACGAGCACGGCTTCTTCCGAATCACGAACACGGTACTTCCCCGACACGAACACGTAAACACGAGGTAATCTTATGCCATCGAGCTTCGTCACGACTCAGGAAATCATCACCCAGGCGAGACGCAATCTAAGCCAGCATGTCTGGCATTATTTGACTGGCGGCGCCGAGTCGGAGACGACCATGTGCCGTAACCGGCTCGCGCTAGATAGTCTCGCATTGCGCCCCCGCGTGCTCGTCGAAGTGCCGAAGATCGATGCGTCGACAATGTTTCTCGGGAACAGGCTCAGAATTCCGGTCATGCTGGCGCCGATCGGTTCGCTGCAGATTATGACGCCTGAAGGCGCCGTGGCTGTCGCCAAAGCTGCGCACGAGTTCGGCACGCTTAACTTCGTCAGCTCGGTTACCCAGCCGAGCCTCGAGGAGACCGCTGCGGCAACGCCGCACCCGAAAATTTTCCAGCTTTACGTCCAAGGCGATATGAGATGGGTGGAGACTCTTCTGGCTCGGGTCAAGACTGCGGGTTATCAGGCTCTCTGTTTGACTGTCGATACCGCATACTACGGCAGGCGCGAGCGCCAGATGATGGATCGCTGGCTGCCGCCGAGTCGGCGCTTATCGGGATACGAGCACCGCTCCGCGATCACTTGGGAGACAATGGTCGCGATCAAAAAGTTCGCCGGTCTGCCATTTATTCTCAAGGGAGTTGCGACCGCCGAAGACGCGGCATTGGCTGTCGAACATGGCGTCAGCGCAATCTATGTATCCAATCACGGCGGACGCCAACTCGATCACAACCGGGGAACGCTCGAGATGCTGCCGGAAATCGTCGAAGCCGTGGCCGGCAGAGCCGCGGTGGTTTTGGACGGCGGCATCGTGCGCGGCAGCGATGTGTTGAAAGCGCTCGCGCTTGGCGCCCAGGCTGTGGCCATCGGCAAGCTTCAAGGCTGGGGCCTCGGAGCGGGGGGACAGCAAGGCTTAGTGCGGGTATTGGAAATTCTCGAAAGCGAGATCATCACCTCCATGGCGCTTCTCGGTGTAACCCGCATCGATCAGCTAAAGCCCGAGTACTTATGTAAATCTCAGCCCATCGCGCTGACCCACGAGATGAGCGCGTTTGCGCACATGCCGAGATTATTGTAGCGGGGGCGATCATTCCGGTTCCGGCACATGGCGTATGATGTTGGGAATTTCGAAATGGCTACGCTGAAAAATGGCTTAATTCCGCATAGAAGGGATGACCATGAGAAGAATAGTTCTTTGTTTTGACGGCACCTGGAACAAACCAGCCGATGAGAACTTGGCTGCAAACGAGCAGGTCGAAACCAACGTGTGCCGGTTTTACAAGTCGGTTAAGGAGGCCGGCGCCGACGGCGCGCAGCAGCTCAAATGGTACGATGAGGGTGTCGGCACAAAATGGTATGATCGGTTTATCGGCGGCGGGCTTGGAGTTGGACTCGAGAAGAATATTCTCGATGGCTACAAATTTCTCGCCCAAAAGTATCGTGAAGGCGATGAAGTTTACGTGCTTGGTTTCAGCCGCGGCGCTTATACCGCGAGAAGTCTCGTTGGCATGATTCGAAACTGCGGCTTGGTGGAGAACAAACAGTTGCCTTTGCGAATCGCTATGGCGTATGGCATTTACCGCACCCGAGATGATGGCCCAGATTCGCCCACCGCGCTGCAATTCAAAAACCGGTTCTCGCGCGAAATCAAGATAAAGTTTCTTGGAGTTTGGGATACTGTGGGCGCGCTCGGCATCCCATTAGATTTGTTGAAGCGCTGGAATATGCATTTTTATGAGTTTCACGATACCCGACTCAGCGCGATCGTTGAAAACGCCTGTCACGCGATCGCCGTCGACGAGCACCGAGTCGATTACGATGCCTGCCTGTGGAATCCCGAAGTAAAGCCGGAGCAGGCTCTGCAACAGCGCTGGTTTCTTGGCGCACACTGCGATGTCGGCGGCGGCTACGAAGATCGCCGGTTATCCGACCTCGCACTGCGATGGATGCAAGACAACGCCGCCGCTGCGGGGCTGGCACTTGACTTGATCACGGTGGGACCAAATAACTACCGCGGCGCCTTTACCGATTCTTACGGGAAATTTCTCGGTGGCGTGTACGCCAAGAAAAACCCGCGTCATTATCGCGCCATCGGTGCAAGCCCATTCGGCAACGAGAGTGTAGATGAATCGGTGGGCAAGCGGCGCAAAGAAGATCGCGATTATGAGCCGCAAAATGATGGGTTACCGCCGCTGGCGTAAGGCGTCAAAGTCGGAGAGAGGGTGTGATGAGAATTTACAATACAGACGCAATCCGTTCAAAAGAGCGGCAATCATTTTTCGCAATCTGACCGAGCTGCCGTCGCTGTTCTAGTTCATCTGTCTTGCCGTCATGTTCATGGGCCGCACCGATGTAAATTTCATAGTGCTCGCCTGCAGCTATGTCGCGCTGCGGGTTGGGCACAGCTTGATTCACCTGACAAGTTAACAAGGTGCCGCCGCGCTTTTTGCCGCAGGTAACATCGTCTTCCAGATTATGTGGGTGCGGCTGGCGCCGGTGCTATGATAAGTTCTGGGCAGATCGGAAATTTCCGGTAACGCATCGCAGAGTCGGATGGTAAATTTGATCGTGCATCTTCAAAGAAGAGGAAGTTTATGGCCGCTGCGCAGCTAGCGAATTACGGCTCGTGGAAGTCGCCAATTGCCGCGGACCTTGTCGCTCGAGGTGAGGTTGGGCTCGAGCAGGTAAAGATTGATGGCAATGACGTGTATTGGATCGAGAGGCGAGCTCGAGATGGTGGGAGAAAGGTCGTCGTCCGATATTCTTCCGACGGAACAATCGTCGATGTGACGCCTTCGCCATTTAACGCTCGGACGCGGGTGCACGAATATGGAGGCGGAGACTTTGCGGTTTTAGCCGAAACGGTTGTGTTCGCGAATTTTGCCGATCAGCGGCTCTATTTGCAACGTGCCGGGAGCGAACTCAAGTCTCTAACGCCAGCAGGAGAGCTGCGCTATGCAGATGGTGTGATTCACCCGAATGGGAATCGATTGTTTTGCGTGCGCGAGGACCATAGCGTCCCTGGCCAGACGGTTAATACTTTGGTTAGCATCGAGCTCGATCAGGAAAACTCGGGAAGAGTTTTGGTTTCTGGAAATGACTTTTACTCTTCGCCACGTTTGAGCCCGGACGGCTCTCGACTCGCTTGGCTGACGTGGAATCATCCGGCCATGCCGTGGGACGGTACTGAACTTTGGGTCGGGGAATTGAGCCCCGACGGTTCGGTGAATCAGGCAAGAGCAATTGCAGGCGGGCCGGCGGAATCCATTTTCCAGCCGGAGTGGTCGCCGGGCGGGACGCTCTATTTTACTTCTGATCGCACCGGCTGGTGGAATCTATATCGCTGGACGAAAAACCGAGTAGAAGCAGTGTGCCCGATGGAAGCGGAGTTTGGCCAGCCGCAGTGGGTATTCGGCGGTTCGCTGTACGCCTTCGACTCCGAATCGAAAATTATCTGCAGCTACTCAAAATCCGGCCGATCGTACTTAGCCCAGATCGATACCACGACGGGCGTGCTGGCGCTATTGGAGTTAGCCTATTCGGCAATCTCGCGTGTTCAAACAGCGGCTGGTCGAGCCGTGTTAATCGCCGCGTCTGCGACTGAGCCAACCTGTGTTGTCGAGGTGAACCTCGCTACGCGCGCTCTCAAAGTACTGCGCCGCTCCCGACAGGTCGAGCTAGAGCCTGGATACTTCTCCACGCCGAGGCCGCTGGAGTTTCCGACCGAAAACGGTGAGACGGCCCACGCAATTTTCTATCCGCCACAGAATCGCGATTGCGTGGGCCGTGAAAATGAAAAGCCGCCGCTGCTGGTGATGAGTCATGGCGGACCGACCTCGGCCGCTTCGACGTCGCTGCAATACTCAGTTCAATATTGGACCAGTCGAGGGCTTGCTGTGCTCGACGTCAATTACCGTGGCAGCTCGGGCTATGGGCGCGCCTATCGAGAACTGCTGAAAGGCGGGTGGGGAATCGTCGATGTCGATGACTGCGTCAACGGCGCTCGATATTTAGCAGAAACCGGCCAGGTCGACGGCAACCGGCTGGCGATTAGAGGGGGCAGCGCCGGCGGCTATACGACGCTATGCGCGCTGACTTTTCGCGACACGTTCAAAGCCGGCGCAAGCCACTATGGCATAAGCGATTTGGAGGCATTGGCAAAGGACACGCACAAATTCGAATCGCGCTATCTTGACGGGCTGATTGGTCCCTATCCGGAACGGCGTGATCTCTACATCGAACGATCGCCGATTCACTTTACCGAGCTTCTGGCCTGTCCGATGATTCTCTTTCAAGGCTTGGAAGATAAGGTTGTGCCGCCGAATCAAGCGGAGATGATGGTCGAGGCAGTGCGTGCCAAGGGACTACCCGTGGCGTATCTTACATTCGACGGCGAGCAGCATGGGTTTCGCAAGGCGGAGAATATCAAGCGAGTTTTGGAGGCCGAACTCTACTTCTATTCGAAAGTATTCGGGTTCGGTCTGGCCGATGATATCCAGCCGGTACAAATCGATAACCTTTGATCCTGGTACGCTGTATTGCCTGGTGGCGGTCCGCACGGCGAGCCCGGTAGGTTCCTGTTGTTATGTTCTTTAGAGCACCGGTTTAGGAAGGCCGCAAGGAGCTTCGAATGATGCAAGCCGAAACCAGGACGATACTTGAACATTTACTTGTGGCTCTTACAGCAGGCGCACTGATCGGCCTCGAGCGGAGCTACCACGGTCGCCCGGCGGGTTTCCGGACCCACACTTTAGTCTGCATCGCCTCCAGCACTTTGATGTTGGTGACGCTCTATCCGGGACGATGGTTTCCTGATCCTGTATCGGGCAGCGTTAGTGTAGATCCGACGCGCATGGCACAAGGCATCATGACCGGCATTGGCTTTCTCGGCGCTGGCGTAATTTTCAAAGAGGGATTGACTGTACGCGGTCTGACGACCGCGGCCTCAATCTGGATCACCGCAGCGATTGGCATTCTCGCAGGCATTGGCTTCTACTTTCCTGTCATCGTCGCCACTGTGCTTACGTTGGGCACTCTTTCAGTTTTCAGATGGATCGAAGCCAAGATGCCCGTCCAGTTCTACGCTCGATTAGAAGTGAAACTGCCCCGGGATGCGCCGAATTCTGAACAAGAACTGCAGCGGTTAATCGGCGAGCATGGCTTTACTATAGCCAATATGAACTACCATCATGATAAAAACCGGGGCTTCTCGGAGTACGGCATGGTGATTCGGACTGACAACGCTGCCAATGTGCAGCGCTTGGTGAATACGCTGCATAACATGGTCACGGTTCAGGAGTTCAAAATGTCGCCCATGGGCGATTGATTGGGATCCTTATTTCGGCATGTCGGCTCTTCTCGATCGTTGCTTCGAAAAGAGGGCATTATGCGAAAAGTTTTTAGTCCATGGATGGTGTCCGTCTGAAACACTCATGCTCGTCATTTCGCAAAGAGGGAGGCCGGTGTTTAACCGCATCAGTTTAACGCTCCTCCGCCGATCCTTAGCAGGTGATAGCGCCCCCGCGGATTTCCGCTCAGCGCAGGCGCCAAACTGACCGGCGTGCCGGTCGAAGCCAAAGAGGGGTCTTTGCTGTGAAACTTGAAATCGCTCGATTGTAAGCAAACGATCAAAATCGTTGTTTTAGGACGGGAAAACCCGGTAAACCGAGTTGGGAGTCCCTGTGGCCGTAGTTCAGCACCTCCGGTGACCGGCGTGGGAAGATTAAACGACGCGCTTTGGCTTAGTCGTTTTCTTCCTTTTTTCTTGAGCAGCGGCGTTTTTATCGGCGATCTCTCGACGAAGTTTGTCAAGCGCTGGTTGCTTTTTCTCCAACTCAATACTCGCGTGGTTACTCTTTATCGGTTCTTTGCGCCACATAATAATCGTGGTAATTACGAATCCGATAAGCGTTGTAAGAGAAGTTACAAAGAAGCCAAGTGCCAGCACCATCTCGGCCTTAAGCGGTGGCGACATCCTATTATCATCAGGTAGAGTATAACCACTAGGAGCCGCCGGCATCAGCGCAACAGCTAATAGAATCGCGAACACTAAAAATGATCCGACAAACCCCCATCCAAACCAACGGCGGTATGTCTTAATTTGGTCGATAGTAAAGGCCATCCCACTACCTCGATTCGAGTATGGTCGCATAATGCAGGTTGTGCGACTGTTATACGACTCTAATTTAAGTCTTTCAATTTTTCGTCGCCTTAATACCTCGCCTTAATTATATCCTTTGGTGAGGCGCGATCTATGTCTTCAAGCACTATTCCGATTTCGCTTATCGTAGAAGGACGCTACTACGCGTACTGCAACTGTCCATCCAGTAGCGATACGCCGTAGTCGAATATTTTGTGTAAAGTGCCACATTCCGCGCAAAAATGAAGACGTTAAATCGCCGAGAAACCTGGTCTGGACCTGGCTTAAACGAATACAGCGGCTTGTAAAGTCCGGTATACCTGGTTGGCGATGGAAATGAGAAATGCTGTTCACCTTTCCGCAGGGATACTAAAGTCCACTTCCCAGACTGCATCTGTTGATCGGCGTAATCGAGATCTACGATTCGAATGGTAACGTCGGACATCTCCCGGATTTCTCCCCTTGCCTAGAATACAGTAGCCTGAAGTAAATCTTGAATTTCCGAACTTGACGAATGTCGCTACGTAGCAAAAACTGTCACTCGCCGGTCAGCAACCAACCATACTTGTTCCGAACATTTTAACGATACGGCCGTGCGCATACTAGCCTGATAGGACGGCCTGTGATTGGTGGCCGTGGGTGTGATGGTGAGTGGCCGGAACGGGCATGTGTAAAGTGCCGTGTGACGATTCCTGTGAAGTGAGCTGGCTGGTGTTGGAGCTCAAACATATTTATTATGTAATAGTCAGGCAGCATATCAAGACGCACGCAGAAGACTAACCTTAATGCCCAGTCATGCTATCAAAGAGGGTGCGAAAACGATGGTTTTCTCTGCTGAGCGACTGCCGAGAACCGAAATTACTATTGTTAGGCGCCCATTAGGACGTACACGAAGGTGTCTGATCGCAAGCATATGATCTTGTCGCCCTACTTCACCCGCTTATTCTTAACACGCGTTTCACGCGTCACCCCCATAGAATTTCCAGAGACCGATGATCACCAGAATTGCCATCAGAGTAATTCCAAAGATCATAAAAACGGCTAGCTTACCCCCGCCCTGTATTTGCTCCAAAGCGATACGATCAAAGATATCTCCGTACCTCACTAAATCACCTCGATAGATTAGATATGAAATTATTGCGGTCAGACTCCCGACCAAGACTGCCAACACCAAGAAAAAAATAAGAAAGAGCTTTCGTTGCATTTGATTCATCACGTCTTCACCGACAAAGGCTCATTATTCAGCCAGCTCTCAAGCAAGGCGATGGTCCATGCGAGTGGAATTGGCCGACTAGAATATAAAACATCTATTCGAGAACAAAATCGCCCCGCGACGGGCTTTTTTGTTGTGGCGTTGATTAAACATGAACGCCAACTTGGATGCGATTGCCAAAATTAGATTTTTTTATAAAGCGGGTAGGCGAAGACAATGATGTCTTTAGAAGTGAGGCGATGCTGAGTATCAGACCGAGATCCATAAGCAATATGTATGCGCTCTTTTTTGTTACTAGACAAATCTTATCGCAACCGGCCCACGCGAAACCATAATCTTAAGACCTGTACGGGATTATTGAGACATTGACGTTGCGCGACGTTATTTGTCTAATACGAAGAAGAAGCCGATGATATACAGATCATACCGTCAGATAAACGCCGCTACGGCCAATGGAGCCAATGCTTTCGTGCTTCTCGGCGTTTCTCTTTTCCTCCTTCTCGATTTCCGCGCGAACTATGGCTAATCCTTTATCGGTTGAGAATACGGCGAATAGCCATTCGTTCCTGTTTCCCAGCTTTTATCATTATCATCAATTCCAAACGTGAAACTGAGTGAACCGGTACAAACAGGCTATGGGCTTTGCGTATATACTTCTCTGTAATGAGCCCTCGCCTTTCTTTTTTTATAAATCAAGGCCTGTTCGTATCTCCATGATTCCGGATCGTGTCGAGAGCACTTTCGGATGCACCTTTCGCTTGTTGCACTTTCATTTTCCGTTGATATTCTGGCGTACGCCAGAATGCGTATGTCCAGCGCAGTTTTAGGTTCTGGGAAACTGGAAAATATTTGATCAATCGTGAGAAATTCGCATCTCAGCAGAGGTATTCGAGTGAAAAGGCGGCTTCGTTGGGCACTATTATCCTCCGGGCTTACGTCTCGCGTATACCATACGCCGTCGCAGTTTTTCTCAAATGATTTATCTCCACCACCTTGCCGAACCGCTTGCGTTTCAAACTCACCTTCTGCAAAAGCATGGGCTCTGTTAGGAGGTTACTATGTTTACTAAAATTATGAGCTGTTTTTGTTGTATGCTTGGATACTGTGGGTCGCAAAGTTATTTGGATAAGCAAAAAGCGACTCTCGAAGTCATCAATGCTTTTTCCACAATGCAACGAATGTTGAGCGAACTTTTCCGACGTGATTGCAGACAATACAGAGCGTGGAAAAAAAGTTAGAGCCGGTAATAATACATTGAAATGAAAGGCAATATGCGTCATTAATCTGCTTGCCGGATACGGTGAAGGTGAAAATATTACGCTCTCCAGTGGATCTTTCAGGATCGCGCATTGCAGGTAGTGCGTCGGTTCATCTTAACAGAGACCGATTCGGTCTGCCGTACATGACTGCCTTTCGGCCTTCTACTTGAGCTATGCGTTTTTCGATGGCATTCAAGCCATCCATCTTTGCTTGCCAAACTCGGTCAGCGGAACCTCTTAGCTACTTCAGGGCGGGATAAATCTTCAAGCGCCGCCGCGCCTTTTTCTGCGTAAAGCTTCACCCCAGCCGTCCCGCGATTTACTAAATTCACTAAATCTATTTTTGTTCGTTCCCAGAAAACACCCATACCGAAAGAAACGTTAAGACCCAACCTATCGCAGGGATGATTGCGTAAATAACGGAGACTTTTGTTTTAAAGAAATTCATAGCCAAGAAGCTTAGCAAAAACCTTGTCCTCTTCACAGCGTGGTTGGCGGGTCTACCGCTTCTTGTCGAACGGCTTGGTAATGGGAATGTAAACTCGAACACCAAGTCAGAACCCTGACTAAATGCTCAAAGAGCTTCCGGTTTGACTTCAGGTTGAGAGAAACCGCCAGCAGAGTTAAACTTGTACTTACATGGCCGTTTACCTCGCCAGAAACTGCCCCAAATGCGGCAACTACTTTGGGGTAGTCATCGCAAAGCCAAGCGATAGTGGCTACCAGCCGATCCACGGGCGCTGCGCCATCTGCGGCTACGAAATCGCCTGGGCGCTTTTCACGTCGTAACCCTCCCGCGAAATGCCAAAAGCAAAGTCCAACTCCGCTGCGAGAGCGGCTACGATTCAGTTCGTCGAACCGATGTACGCGCAGCTCGTCCAGCAGCTACCCGAATGGCAACGACTGGCTCTATGAAGTCAAATTCGACGGCTATCGCTGTTTGGCTGGCAAAGACGCCACAGGAGTGACGTTGTGGTCTCGGCGCGGCAATGACTTCACGGCGCAGTTCCCGAACATCGCCAAAGCATGTGAACAGCTCCCGCCGCGCACACTGCTCGACGGCGAAATCGTAGCCATTGACGAGAACGGGCGTATCTCGTTCAACCTGCTTCAACATCATCGGTCGCAAGCACAAGCATTGTTGTTTTATGCGTTTGATGTCCTGATTTATCGCGGGATCAATCTGCTCAACGAACCACTTTCGAAACGACGTGAAGTGCTGAGCGACATAATGAAACCGCTCACCCGAAACGCATCGTCAATTGCGTTATCCGAGAGCATCGACGCAACGCCTGCCGAACTGATCCAAGTCGTCAAAGAGTTTGGCTTTGAGGGAGTGATCGCCAAGCGTAAAGACTCCTGCTACGAATCGGGAAAGCGCAGTGGCGCATTGTCGGTTCTTTCTAATGCTTCAGTAATCGTTTTTTTCGACCGATGTGCCTTCGCACATTCAGTAGAATCGCAAGAGCGCCACAAAACCCGCTGACACCCAACGAAATTGGGTTTTCATATAATGCTTGCTCCCAGCCGTAAGTCACGGCATCACGATATATTCCGAGCGTTGGGACACCCGCCAGCCATGCGCAGATGGAGTTGTATTCCTTGCGCCATGCGTACAGAAAATTGAACGGCACTGTCGTACGGTTGGCCCGCTTGAGATTCCTAAATTGCGGTAGAAATCGCGACAGAGTTTCCTCCGTATAGGTCTTATAGGCAACGCCAACACGTTCACTCATCCGTCGTTCATCAAGGTTGGTGATGAGATGGTAAAGATACGCAAACGGAACTAGCAAAAGTAAATAGGCCCAGGGATTGTTGAAGCTCACCGTAACGCCCAGGAGAATAAAAAAATTCCCGGTATAAAGCGGATGACGCATCAGAGCATAGGGACCGCGACTGCGAACTGCGCGCTTTCCGGCATTGGCATTGCTCCCCCATGCCCATAACCGCCATCCTTGCCCGAGGGCACAGAATGCAATGCCGATCCAAGTAGTCAGACTATTCAAAAATTCATCTTGCCATGACCGCGGTCGCAGCCCAACAAGAATAATCACCCCCACGAGCAGCGGCAAATATCGGCGGAAACGGCGGATGGATAAGACAAACCCGGAAGTTGCGAATGTTGGACTATCGATGCCTCGAAAGATCGCCACTTTAATTGCGTCCAATTTAGAATCTTTGATAACCTAAAACTCAGGGTCGAGCATATTTGCCGCGTCGCTGGCGGTTCGTAATGTGCCCGCAAATATCGGGAGCTATCTCGACTAGGCCGTAAACTAACAAAACAACGTTGCTGGAAGCCTTCCGAAAGATTACATTTTTGAAAGGTCTGACGATTAAACCGCTGGCGACAGATGCAGGTGACTGCGCTTCCGCACTCGTGTGAATATCGTGATATTCACCCCGTTTTGGTTCAGAGTGATCGTGAGTGAACGGCCAAACAGAGGATCAAGTACAAGGTCAACAAATCACAGGAGTTCGTCATCGGCGGTTACACGCCCGGCAATCCGCTCGATGCGCTGATCGTCGGCTATTACGACGGTGATAAGTTGATCTACGCTGGCAAGGTGAGAAACGGCTTTGTGCCACGATTGCGCCGTGAAGTTTGGCAGAAGCTGAAAGGATTGGAGATCGCCAGTTGCCCATTCGCTAACCTGCCAGAGAAGAAACGCACGCAGTTTTCGCTCACCCGTGAAGAAATGAAGAACTGCGTTTGGCTAAAGCCGCGAGCTGGTCGCGCAGATCGAGTTCACCGAGTGGACACCGGATGGACACCTGCGGCACTCGAAGTTCGTTGGATTGCGGGATGATAAAAACCCGCGTGAAGTTGTCCGGGAGGGGTCACGGTTCTAGACTGCTCCTCAATGATGCCACTTCGGCCCACTTAAAGTGAGCATTTACGGTTCAATCTTGTAACGTAATCATTGAGAAGTACTGAACCGGTACTTTTTACACCTTACATTCGGCAAGCTGTTCCCTGGGTTCGCTTCAATTGTCCTTGACAGCCGATTCGGGTACGACCGCAATTGCATTGATTTCAAGTAGCAACTCCGGACGGGCAAGTGCCACGACCTGAACCATGGTGCTCGTTGGGAAATCACGTCCGAGAAATTCTTTGCGGACTTCGTTTATTTGCGAATGATACCGTGCGTCCGTTGAAAACACATTCATGCAAACAATGTCTTCTACTGTTCCGCCTGCTGCTTCAACTCCCATCTTGATCTTTTCAAGAATATAACGCGTCTGAGCGCGCACGTCGGCAAGTCCAGTTACGTTGCCGCTGGGATCGCTGGCAGTATTTCCTGCAATAAACACTACGCGACCAGGCTTAGAAATAACCACTTGAGAGTAGCTGCCGCGCGGAACCGGCATCCCCTCCGGATTGAGTGTCTTTTTTGCCATTTGAATCTCCTTTCTTTTTTGTACCGACGTCCGCGTTACCATTCACGCGATATGGTGCGTGCGCTATGGACGAAAACCAAGCGTTTTGCCGATTTCCGCCACCATCTTATTCACCAGTCCAACATCTTTCTGAGATAAGTATATGACCGACTTTCCTTGGACATAACTGTGCGTTGCTGTTCCCGGAATGAATGCCGAACTCTGACCGCCGTACTTTTCCCAGAGTTTTTGGGCCTCCAAAGTTGTCAGAAATACTGCGAACAGATGTGCCGCATTCGGATGAGGTGCGCCTTTGAGCACCCCTGCATGATATGCCGGGGAGATAACCGGCTGAACCTGGGCATGCACGATCGGACTGCCAGTTCGTTTGGCCCGGTGAATGAAGCTGTCGGTGAGAGTTGATGCCACTAGCAGCTCACCAATCTCAAGTCGCGTAGCAAGTTCGGCCAGTTTGCCTGGTAAGGGTTCCTGCTTGGCAAGCGCATGTACAAAATTTAGGAATTTCTTCTCACCCCATAAAATCGCGAGAAAATCGATCTGACCGGAGGCGGTAGGAACTCCAATCTTGCCTTTCCATTTTGGGTCAAGCAGATCCTCCCACCTTTTGGGTGCCTCCTTCTCAGATAAGGTCTTTGGATTGTATGCTGGTAACACGACTTGGTTAGCGATTGAAATCGTGCCGTTATCATAATGAATCGTCCTGGCATCTACACCGAGTGCTCGATAATCATATTGGACATGGAGCTTTTTTTGCCACAATGGACCGTGGAGCGCGTCTATAATGATTAAGAGATCCCATTCTGGGGGGACGCCTGTGGCGGCATGAGAAACAAGCCTACCAACATCGGCAGTCATGCTGCCGGAGGGAAAATATGTAACGTCTATGCTTGTATTAAACTTTGCGTTAAACGCAGCCGCTAGTTCTTTTGCACCTGCTGGAGTCAACGTCGATGGAGCGTAGAAACTCAGACGTCCTTCCTTTTTGGCGGCGGCGACGAGTTCGTCTATAGAAGCAGCTGTAGTACCATTCACGTGCGAAGTGCTGATTAGCAAGGCGAGGATCGCAATAACAAAAAACCTGCCATTTAACATGATAACTCCACTCGTGTTCCTTCTTTCTTTTTCTACCAACGAAGACTGTTCCTATCTTAGGGAAAGGGCCGCTGTCAAACTAAACACCCTCCCAAGCAGAATTCAGCATAAGCCGCTTGTGAAAGGGAGCGTCAATTCTGACCGACATCGGCAAGCGAAGCAGCGCATGGCTGAAATACAAGGTCAACAAGTCACAGGAATTTGTCATCGGCGGATATACGACGGCCAATCCGCTGTATGCAGTGATCGTCGGCTACTGCGACGGTGATAAGCTAATCTATGCAGCTAAGGTCAGAATCGGCTTCGTGCCGCGAGTGCGTCGGGAAGTCTGGCAAACGTTGAAACGATTGGAGATCACCAATTGCCCGTTTCGCTAACCTACCGTAGAAAAAACCCACGCAGTTTTCGCTCACCCGCCAAGAAATGAAGAACTGTCTGGCTAAAACCGCAGCTAGTGGCGCAGATCGAGTTTACCGAATGGACGCCTGACATGCACCTGAGACACGCCAAGTTCAGCGGATCTCGAGATGATAAATTCCCATGAAGCGGCGAGGGAGTAGCGGGGCTTCTAGACTGCTCATCAACGGCGCCACTCCTTATTAAATTAGCCAGTTGAATTGAAGCGTCGATCAGTTCAATCCTGCCCGGCTTTTCAAGATGGTCTGGCCGAAATAAGCCGCCGATTGTTAAGTAGATAAGCCGCCGTGCCGGTCGGCTTTAGGTTGTGCTCGCTTCCGAGGAGCAAAGCCGGCAAGATCACGCGGCGGACATTTTTGAAGCGATCGAAGCCGGCGCGTTGAATTGGGAAAAAGTCTGCGAATTGGGAGAGGTCATTGCGGAGAAAAAGAGAAGACACAATGAAAAGCAGATCACCTTATTCAAAAGCAAGGCGCTATTACCCAAAAATCGGCAGACCCCTTGAGGAGCATAAAGAAGTATTTGGCTGCTCTATGCAGGACTACGTTGCATTGGTTGCATACGGCTATTTGCCAGGGAGCCGAGCGATAAACCCATCTCGTTCCAACTCGGCAACAAAGCGCGTGTCGATGAACGACTCTGGTTTGGCATCGGTTGCCGAAGGAATTCTTGAGGCAATAGATTTTAGAATAGCTACAATGCCCTCGCGCGAGGGGTACGGAAGCAAGGGGAATTGCGTTTCATAGTAGGAATAGGTTTCATCGAGTATCTCGCCGTCCCCGAGTCGGCTATATTTTTGTAGTGTTGAAACGGAAATTTCCTTGTTGGTCTTAAAAACATAAGTAGCCTCTATGTAGGCTCTCATGAAACGTCTAAGTTTTTCCGGCGAATCTTTGATGATCTGCCTTCGTGTAATGACCGCTCCTCCATGTAAGGCATCCGGAGTTCACTGCTGTCCAAGAGAATTCGTAGCCCTTTTTCGGGCCATAAACGATGTTGGTGGATTAAGGATGGTCCCGTCAATGTTCCCGGACAAAAGAGATGCGAGTCGCGCAGATGTATCTCCAGTTTGCACGATGGCTACCTTCGCCGGATCTATTCCCACTTGAAGTAAAATGTCGCGAAGAGCAAAATCGGAGGCCGTGCCAAATGTGCTTATACCAAGTTTCTTCCCGATCAAATCCGTCGGTTTCTCAAGGCGAGGAAGCACAAGCAGCTGATAATCCAAAAACTTCTGGCTCGCTGCTATAATTATATTATCGAGGCCTTGCAGCGACGCTACAATCGGGAATGCTCCCGACCCACCAATGACCTCCACTTCCCCGGCAGCCAGAGCTCTCATGGCGATATTTCCTGCGCAGTATGGCTTCCACGTCGATACCGTGCTTTTTGAAGAGGCCGGTCTCCTTCGCCAAATAGAAGGGTAACTGTATTGCTCCGGTGGTTGTAAAAGCTACTTCTCGTCGCGATGCGATCGGTATCTGCGGCTTGCAGATAATAGGGTCCAAAAAGCGTTATCAACCCCAAAATCAACAAATAATCGATTTTGTTTGTAATTCGCTGCATGAACTGTTTTTTGTCAGTCCCTGATGATACTTCCCCCGGTGGTGGCAACACAGCGGGCTTTGTTGGGATCTCTAATAATTCCTTTCGGGTCCCTTTCTTCCTTTACAGCATCAATAGCTTCTCGCAGAATCTTGCGGAACATGATGACACCCCTATCAGAGCTCGCAAGATGTTCCAAAGCGTGAATCGCGATTGGTCCCTGACCTTCCTGCGCCTCTTTTCTATCGGATGCCTCTGCGTAAATTCATAAGTCCTGTCCGAAATGCCTCCCGGGGCCAATTTTTCACGTCCCGTTCTTGTTTCTATCTCACGTTCCGGGACCCATCGGATGCTGGCGCCAATCTGATGCGTATCATCGACCGGCACACAAAAGGCAAGGGAGCGGACCTTCTCGGTCTTGGGCTCGTCCGTATAAGTTAGATGAATATTGAGCGGCATGATCATTTCCCATATGACATCCCACCAGTTTCCGTTCCGAAGTTTCCTGGTCATTACAAACCTCATCCCCATCTCAGTCTCTTCGTATTTAATCTCTTCCGGCAATGTGTTGTGCAGATCCGTTGGAAATTGCGGTCCGCTGTGAACAGTATGGAGCCAGACGCCATGGAGCGCATCCATGAGGTTTTCTTCGCTTTGAAGCCAATTACAATTAACCGCGCCCCCGACTCTAGGACCCATACGCGCTTTTAAAAAGCCACCTTCTCTCATCCAGACGTCGTAAATTGGGAGTTGGGGCATTTTTTCCAATGGTCCCATGTAGCCGAAAACTAAACCCCCAAATTCTTTAACGGGGTAACATGGGTGTTGAATGCGCTCTTTGAAAGTGCTTTCCACAGGCTCCAATGGCATGTCGAGAACATTGCCCTCGACGTCGTAGAGCCAGCCGTGATAGCAGCAACGTATTCCCCGATCCTCAATGCGCCCGTACTCCAAAGACGTTCCCCTGTGGCTACAACGAAAGAAAAGTAATCCAGGCCTGCCGTTGCCGTCCCGGAAAGCTAGAAGATCCTCACCCAAAATCCGGACGCGCTTGGGTAAAGCCTGTAGGTCCTCTGAAACACAAACAGGCTGCCAGTAGCGGCGCAGGAGCTCGCCACCAGGAGTTCCAGGACCTACTTCGGTCAATTCCGGATCGTGCTCAGGAATCGTCAAGCCGTATGCGCTCCTCATAAAGCCTCCTTCATACGTTTCCTTGTAGGGGAGGGCCGCCGCGATGTCAAATTCGTAATCTTTTCTCCAGCCAGTTGCCGCCATAAAATTCTCAAGGGCGCCAAGCCCGCCGATCTGCCCATTGAGCAACCCACGAAATTCGAACTCATCATCAATCTGAAAGCAGCCAAGCAGATTGGTCACCATCCCCGCAGAGAGTGCTCACACAGGCGGATAAGGTGATCAAGTATCGCCAGGATTGAACTGAATTCTCCTTCAATTGATTTGTGGTGATACCCTATTGTCCGAGAACGTGCGCACACACATACCCAAAGGCATCATAATCGAGCGGAGGTTGTTCGAGGGTTTTGTTAGGATCTTAGGAGGAATTGGCCGTAGTTGGTTCCTGGTCGGAGTGCGACCGGGACCCGGACGGAGTGCTGGCGACGCGCAAATTCCCGCACAGATAACCAAGCAGTTGCTGATAACCGACGATTGACGTTGCTAGGTTTAAGCAGTCGCCGATTGGGTAAGACAAAAGAGGAAGAGGTCTTATATAGCCATCGAGTACAATCTATTCCGCTTCGCCCTCAGTAGCCGCCTTCAGGCGACGCTGGCGAACTGCATGTGCGAGGTCCTCTACCAATTTCCGGTGTCTTCCCAGCCGACACACGCGTCTGTGATGCTTAAACCGTAGACGAGTTCTTTGCCCGGCATCAGATCTTGACGGCCTGCTTTGAGATGGCTTTCGATCATAACGCCGAAAATCCTAGCATCGCCGTCGGCAATTTGGCTGGCAACCTGACGACCGACCTCGACCTGCTTTTCCGGTTCTTTGCCGCTGTTGCCATGGCTGCAATCGATCATAATTCTCGCCGGTATGCCGGCTTCTGCCATACCCTTGGCCGCTGCATCGATGTTTTTTGCATCGTAATTGGGATTACGACCGCCGCGGAGAATGACAGGGCAATATTCGTTGCCGGTGGTTGGGATGATGGCCGAATGACCGTCCTTTTGACGGACAGCAAATGATTGGGCGCTCTGTGAGTACACTGCATAACCTGAAGGCGGTTCTGGAGTTCAAAATGTCTCGCATGGGCGCCTGAATGGGATTCTTATCCCGATATATCGACCGTCGATCGGTGCTTCAAAAAAGTTTATGCGAAAAGTTTTTAGTCCATGGATGGTGTCCGTCTGAAACACTCATGCTCGTCATTTCGCCAAGAGTAGACCGGTGTTTAATCGCATCAGTTTAACGCTCCTCCGCCGATCCTTAGCAGGTGATAGCGCCCCCGCGGATTTCCGCTCAGCGCAGGCGCCAAACTGACCGGCGTGCCGGTCGAAGCCAAAGAGGGGTCTTTGCTGTGAAACTTGAAATCGCTCGTATTGTACAAATAGGACGGATCCAACAAGGAATAGTCGAACAGGAGCTGATTCGAAACTGATGTTGCGCTCTCTGTCGAAAAATCGACCAGCCTGGACTGGTTGCTAGTGATGCCAATAGTGACAAACAGTGCGGCGTCACGGCTCGCCGTCGTAAGCGCGTGAAGCCCCTGATCGGTAAATTCTTTTACCGCATCAATACGAGACAGCTCTGGATTCCATGCGATCAACTTCGTCCGCTGGCTGGAGACCGAGTCATTCTGGGCCTGACTCATGAGAAACACGAGCTTTTCAGTTCCGGCCGTAGGTGTAATGCGCAGCACGCCGGCACCAAACTCGCCAATGTTGTTAGGCGCAAACAACGGCCCAGGAGCTACAACAATTCGGAAGCCCTGCGCCGGGCTAAGGGCATCACCACAATCGATCGCGAAGTTAAGAACACTCCCGGAAGTAAATGGGACGGATCCGAAGTCGAGCTGACCGATTTCGGCACGGTTCTGCGTTAACTGGGTTTGAACATGAGGCGGACTAACCGATTGACTGGCAACCACGTTCATTGCATTTAGCCGATCGACGGTACATTGATTTCGGTTATGGACTGGCGGAATAGAATCGTCAGCAGCGGTCCAGGGCTCGATTGCGCCATTTTGTGGGCCGCCAAAGTACCGCGTTGTCGATAATACTCGATATGTCGGCGCCTGGCTCGGATGATAAACCGTTCGCCCGTTGGTGTGGTTGATCACCACGTTCGGCGGAGCCGTATTGGCTAGAATCTGCCCCGTTGTTATATCGATCAAAGCCCAGATGGGTCCCAGTTCTGGCAATCCGAACGGAACCTGCACTGAAGGTAATTCAATAATCGGCGGCGCGGCACTTCCATTCCCTCCACCGCCAAGTGTCCGTGAAGAGAAGGTGGCGGTTCCAAGACTGTTGCTCGTAAGATTAATCTGGACAAGCGCCAGAGGTCTTCCGTCGTCCGTAAGATGAATACTCCAGACGTTCCAGTTGTATTGAGACGCACCAGTGCCGAAGACATGCGAACTTTCGTCCAACAGAAGTGAGTAATTTAAGCTGGTGGACTTAACTTCGTCTACGAGCAGGCTTATCCCGTACATAACTTCAGATGGCCCCGAGATATAGGAACCCGCCGCGGGATTGTCTAACTCCGTTGGCACCCAGGTTTGAACGGCCTTAATCTGTTTCCACAACAGATGTTGCTTGTAAGGCAACGTATGCGAAAATTGTGCGTTGGTGCCAATGCCTACGCCCATTGGAAACGAGTACTGCTGTATGGTGTGAATATCCACCTCATTGTTCGCTGTGAGTGGGATGTGCGTCGCTCCGACGAGTCGATTGATTCTGTATGTGTAAAATAAGTTCGGCTGCCCTGGTCCTATACGGCTCCGCCCCACAAGCGTGTTACCACTGTCGCCCCACTGGAGATCGTCGAGGTCGGATTTCAAAAGTGACAACGGAAACGCGCCGCTGGAATTTCTAATGTACCAACGGATCGAATCCGAAAAGATTTGCTCAACACGTTGCGGGCTAAGAGACTTGCCGATAATAGCCCCCGGGAAATCACCTTGTGGCGCTTCGTCACCGAGCTTTCCTTTGTAAACCGCCATTAACTTGTCGCTATTGGCTGGCAATCTAAAAGTAGCCGATATCGGCTGGCCCGGATCTGCCGTTACCGTATTCGTGCCAACTGGTGTAGCCGCGATCCGTGCTCCGGTAATATCTTCGCTGTAGAGTTCGAGAGTTCCACCATCGAGTTTCTCCGTCGACCCGTTGGTTCCCTCAACCCGCACTAGTGACATATCGTTCGGATCGGTTGACACGTCAACGTTGAGCTTGCCGCGGAAGAAATAATCGAACAGGCTTGCTGAATAGCCGACCGCGCGGGGAAGAAGAAGTTTTGCGTAATCCGCATGAACTCGATCGTCCATTGTCCAACCACCAGATGGAGGCGGCGCTTGTCTCGCGGTTACTAATGCTTTCCAAAGCATTCCTTCTGAGATAAAGCGATGCACTGAGACTCCCTCTCGAATTTTACTGTAATACCGCCTAAAACTGATGCCCTCCGGGATAACCACTGGATTATCCAAGTCTAAGCTACTAGTTCGGGGCAGCGTAAAGACTTTAAAGATACGGTCTCTACTAAGGAAATTTCCGCTCGTGAATTCTGAAGTTCCAAGATTCGCGTCGGAGAGTATCGAAAAGTCTCCGTCCTGAAATCTGTCAGTATCAACAAGCCGCGCTATGGGAACTCTAGCTTGGCTGTCATTTGTTGGCGTAAAAATTGAGTGTGCCGGTGTGATGGGTTGTAAAGCTATGAAGGCATCTACCTGATCTCGCCTTCTTTCAGCCCAATCTTCGTACCAATCAGGATTCATCGGTGGACAGATGTTAATAAAAGGAACCGGCAGGCACACATGAGAATCATTCCGCACATGTGCCGGAACGGTTGCATCTTGCACCAGGTGGCTCAGATGGCCGAGGCCACGAAACAGGTCTGCAAAGGATCGGTCACGGCTGAACCTCGTCGGCAAGCTCAACGCTTCCGCGTACTTCTTTCGCAAATCCAGCCAAGACCATTTACCTCCAGGGTTTTGATTTGGGTTCTGCCCCCAAAAAATGGAAGACTGGCCGCGTTGTCCCAACACTGGTAGAGTGAGACCTGCCTGTCCCCACGCCTGTAAAGGATTGTGAAAGTGATTTAGGACACGAGCTGAAGGTTCGTCTTCGAATCGAGTCCCGAAAGTGATCCAGTCCCGTACCGAGCGCCCAAGGAAGATTTCGTTTGCTCCCTCTCGAAGATCTAACTGGTCACGAAGATATGTATTTACGACCGATTGGTCTGTCGCTCGCTCAGCGATCCGCTGATGAGTTCCAATGTCATACGCATCAAGTGCAGTAGGACAGCCTAATAGGATAGTTACAAGCAGAGAGAGTAGTTGACCTACGAGACTATAGTTGCGCAAATTAAACTCCTTTACTGCACGTAACCTGGTCTTAAACCTAAGCTTATGCGCTCTTGATCAAGTGCTTCGAGGTACTGTGGCATTCTGTCCGATGGGATCTCACCATCTGGTCTTTTAAGAAATTTCAATCTAGCATCACGCGAACTCAGTCTCGGCAACTCCAACGTTACACCTTCGCCTACGAATTTTTGCCATGTTTGCTTTCGTTGTTCTTCACTTTCCAGCGCGTCTTTACTCCATCGATCCTGACCTTCAAACTGCCATTGCCCATACCCAGGTTTGAATATGTAAAATTCCGGGCCTTTGATGGTGCTGAACGGATTTATCGTCCACGTTTGTTTTGACTGAATCGTAAATCGACCGTTCGTGTCCGTCACGACTTCTTCCGAATCGTGATACCCAGCACCACCCCACCCGCCGTGTGTGCTGTATGCTTTGTACCAAGTCGCCAGCACAACAACCCCCTCCAATGGCTTTCCCGTTTCTTTATCGACAATTTGTCCTTTCCAGGGCCCAGCGGCAGTTGCACGTTCAGTCACCCCAAGACAACTTAATGTAAGGACTACCAAAAGTGCGACCGCCCACCATCTCGTTAGGCGTTGCAGGAATTTGCCGGTTTTCGATGTGCAAATCATCATCCTTCGTGTTCCTTAGAATGTTTCCATTCGCCAAATACCGTCTCCATCAATTGCAAAGCGCACCTCAAAGGACATTCCCAAACCATCATCTATACGAATGGCTTCGTAAACTGCCGAGAGATTCCCAATGCGAACCAACGAGATATTCGGAAGTATCTGATCAATGTTTGGTAGTTGTGTCGCGATTATCTGAAACGCTTCTTCATAGCGCGAGCGGGACCGAGCTACGATCTCATTTAACGCCAGCTCGATATTTCCAACTCGCAAGGCATCTTTCATCGCAACCCACTTGGCTTTCAGAATAATATCCAACTGTGAAGAATCGAAAACTTGAATGATGGCATCCGCACCAAACTGATTCCCTTGAGCATCGAACGCCGTGCCTATAGCAACGTAAACACCCGGATCTGTAAAAGTGAAGATCTGATTGTTCAGTTGCGGACTATTATAGTCGATCTCACCGTTGCCGTCCGCATCAAAGCTCACGTGCGTAGTCTGAAAATCAGTAAGCAATGAGAACGTAACCGTAAGGGGCGCCGTACCACTATTCGGGCTGGCATGAAGCATAAGAGCGGGAATCGATGACTCAGAAAGGCCAATCTTTATCATATGGGTGGCTGTCGCCCCGTTCCGAGAAGTTGCAGACGCTGTGAGGCTCGTCGTCTCAGGTGCCACGGAGACCAATGCCGTGAACGTATTCTCCTGAATCCACGCCGGAAACCCATTCACCGTTACGCCTACCTCACCTCCAGTGGGATTCGTTATCGATCCACGCACGGTGAGCTGTCCTGACGGCACGGTCGCGCCATTGGTCGGAGTCGTGATGTTGATCGCTAACCCAGCCGTCACGGTGATCCTGATGCTCTCTGATGCCGTCCCTCCTTTGCCGTCGCTCGCTGCTACGGTGAGACTGAACGAGCCTACCTGGCTTACAATCGGCGTGAATGCGAATAATCGCGTGCCGGCATCGAACGCAGCATTTGCCGGTAAAGGCGCAACGGAGTAGATCAAAGGATCATCGTCCGGATCGCTGGCGCTGACGGTGAATTGAAGAGTGCTTCCGACTGTTACTGTTCTGTCGCCAATAGATGAAAGCACCGGCGGCTGGTTTGGTTTGGTAACTGTAATGTTGACGCTTGCCGAGCTATCTACTAAGCCGTCGCTGACCGTGAGTTGAAAAGTTAAAATCGTTAGCCCTTGGACTGTTGGCGCTGTCAATACCGGGCCGGCGGCAGTAGGATTTGAAATGGTCACGCCGGGACCCGCGGTCTGTGCCCAATGATAGCTAAGCGAATCACCGTCGGGATCGAAGCTGCTACTGCCGTTAAGACTGACGATCGTGCCGGATGTCACTGTCACTGTTTGGCCGGCGTTGGCCACTGGCGATTGGTTGGCGATTATATATTCGTGAGCGCCGATATCAAACTGAGCATGATTTCCGCGCTTTCCTATTCTAGGGCGTGTTAGATCTATATAGTAGTCGCCTTCTAAGATGGGATTAAAGAGTGGGCTTAGGCCTAGAGTGCGGGTGTCTAGGCCGCTATCGAGCGCAGGTGAAACGCTTAATAACCTATAATCATCGTCTCTCGTGTTTGCGATGCCGTCAGGACCTTTCACATTGGCCAGCACACCGTCCGCGTTGTTGCATCCCGCGCTGGGAGTAAAGCCCGAGCCCTCGGTTCCGTGCGGCGAAAGATTGCCGGAATCCGTGGTATCGAGAGCTTGTCCAAAGATCTCTCCTTGCCGGTTTCCGCAAACCAGGTTATTCAGCAGATGAACGCGCTCGGGTGTTGGTGCGGTCCAGCTTTCTACCTGAACGCCGAAACGTCCGCCACTAGTACCTGAGGCGGTACCGTTCTGATTGATAATATTGTTGACAAGAAATACGTCCCTCCCCGAGGCGATGGAGACACCGTTCCATTGGTTGGCGTATACGGTGTTGTTGATGATGTAGTGAGGGCCACCGTCCCCATCGATTAGGGCTATTCCATTTTGTCCGTTGGCGTGTATCAGGTTGTTGACGATAAGCGTCTCCGGGTTTCCCCGAGCGATAGTGATGCCACCATTACATGAACTGCTACCGTTGCCGTAAATGCGGTTTTCGACGATATTTATGCCCTGATTACTATTGGCACCACCCATCATGAAGATCGCTTCAGCGCCGGTGCCGGTGATCGTTAGGCCTCGGATTGTAACGAATTTAGAGCGCCTGATACGAATGGCAAATTTGTTGGTACATTGGGTACCCGCAGATCCAGTCAATACAACCGCGCCTGGAGCGCTCTCCGGATCCGCCTCAATGATGATACGACTTGCCTCCTCGGCGCTCGCAAAATCATTCTTTTGAATGTTCAGCTGTTCGGGATAGGTCCCAGCTTGTATCCGGATCGTGTCACCGGGAGCAGAGACGTCAATCGCCGCCTGAATTTTCGGATGACAGGGAGATCGACCGTTGCAGGTGTTGTCAGTTTTGTTGACGTAGAGGACTCTCCCGAGTTGCTGCGCTGATACAGGGTGGAAAAGAGCAAGCGAAAGAACGGCACAAATCGCAACAGTGAAGCAGAAGCAAAGCTGTCTTGTCATTGGCGCCCTCGGTGTCAGATCGAGTGATTATGATTAATCCTGGGGCAGTCATAGAGCCGTTGAACTGTTAACTGCGACGGGGCGACTTATTCGAAATGGAAGTGGATGTCAAGCAGTGGCTGTGTATTCCAGACTTTAGCTATATGTTTGTTCACCTCACCAAAAAAACTCAATAATGCGATTGGCTGCTCTCTGAAGAGGAAGTATGTGCGGCTTATCGCAAAGTGATACTCCACGGCGGAAAATCACGTCATCAGTGAAAAGGATTGAGAGTATCTTAAGGAATTTAACCGTGATTGATCGGCACGGAATTATTTGAGTGGATGGCAACGTGGGACGGGCAAGTCACAGGATAAGATCAAGCACTCGCGGATTAATTATCAATGACATTGCTACATAGGATGAAACACCGGGGAATGTGATACCGAAGGAAAACTAAAGAGTTGGTCCGATCTTGCTGGGGATCTGCAAGCAGCTATGGCCTTCCAGCGTTAACCCTACTCCGCTTCGCCCTCAGTAGCCGCCTTCAGGCGACGCTGGCGAACTGCATGTGCGAGGTCCTCTACCAATTTGCCGGTGTCTTCCCAGCCGACACACGCGTCTGTGATGCTTAAACCGTAGACGAGTTCTTTGCCCGGCATCAGATCTTGACGGCCTGCTTTGAGATGGCTTTCGATCATAACGCCGAAGATCCGGGCATCGCCGTCGGCAATTTGGCTGGCAACCTGACGACCGACCTCGACCTGCTTTTCCGGTTCTTTGCCGCTGTTGCCATGGCTGCAATCGATCATAATTCTCGCCGATATGCCGGCTTCCGCCATACCCTTCGCCGCTGCATCGATGTTTTTTGCATCGTAATTGGGATTACGACCGCCTCGCAGAATGACATGGCAATCTTCGTTGCCGGTGGTTGAGACGATCGCCGAATGACCGTCCTTGGTTACGGAGAGAAAATGATGCGGAGCTTGCGCGGCGCGGATGGCGTCAACGGCGATGCGGACGTTGCCGTCAGTGCCGTTTTTGAAACCGACGGGACAGGATAGGCCGGAAGCAAGCTCGCGGTGCACTTGACTCTCGGTCGTGCGCGCGCCGATAGCTCCCCAGGAAACCAGGTCAGCGACATACTGCGGGGTAATCATGTCGAGAAACTCGGAACCCGCCGGCACCGCCATCTCGTTAAGATCGAGCAAGAGTCGACGGCTGATACGCAAGCCTTCGTTGATGCGGAAGCTGCCGTCAAGTTGGGGGTCGTTGATCAGCCCCTTCCAACCGACGGTGGTGCGCGGTTTCTCGAAATACACACGCATCACCAGCAGTAGATCACTGCTGAGGCGCTCCTTCACTTCTCTGAGCTTGCCGGCATACTCTTTAGCGGCGTTAACGTCATGAATCGAACATGGGCCCAAGATAACCAGCAGACGGTCATCAGCACCGTGCAAGATTCGGTGAATGGCTTGGCGCGTCCGGTATACTGTCTCGGCGGCCTTGCTCGTGATCGCGATATCGCGCAGCACTTGCGCCGGCGGCAGTAGCTCCTTTATTTCCTTTATTCGTAGATCGTCTGTTCTATATTCCATGTGATTCCCGGAGAAAACATATGATAAACCAAAAGCGTTGAAAATCCAGTAGACCTCCCATAACGTGCTTTTTGCGCTTCCTGTTTCCGCTTGCACGCCACCACATCGAGGCCGATGATAAACCTTCCTCCTTATTATTTATCTATACCGAATGGCGGCTCTACCATCGTCCCGTAGATGGAGAGTTGAAGCCTTTGTTTTCGCATGGCTGAGACAGTGGCCGGAATGCTCTCCGAACGATTTTCTTTTTTTCATGGCATAGGCTTTGCGGTTTTTGCCGGCGGTCCGTTGCTCTAGTTGAGCGTCGCAAAGCGCGGCAGATTCTGATGAGCGTCAAGCAAGATCTCAAAGATACTTTTTCGCTGCGTGGAGTGCGTGCGACCCAACTCATCAAACGGGTTATCGCCGAAGTGCAGCAGGACAATTGCGCAGTCTACGCGGCTTCGCTTGCCTACTATTTCCTGTTTGCGCTCTTTCCGTTCTTTCTTTTTTTGACCGCATTGTTGGCTTATCTGCCGATTCCAAATCTGATGGACCGGATCATCGGCTTGCTAGCCGAGGTTATGCCGGGTGAAGCATTGAGCTTGGTAAAAGATAATGTCGGCAAGCTGGTTTCACAACAACGCGGCGGGCTGCTCTCATTTGGCATCGTGGCGGCCCTTTGGACCGCGTCCAGCGCGCTTACCGGGATTTCGGATGCTCTAAACCATGCCTATGACGTTGAAGAAGGCCGGCCCTTTTGGAAAGTTCGCGGTATGGCGATCCTATTAACCGTTGGTCTATCGATCTTTCTGATTGCCTCGATCGTTCTCTTGATGTTCGGGCCGCAGATCGGGGGTTGGATTGCCGACCTTGTTGGGTTGGGAAGAGCCTTCGAGATCGCCTGGAATATTCTACGCTGGCCGGTCATCTTAATTCTGGTTGATGACCGCCGTCGCCGCGATCTATTACTTCGCACCCGATGTCGATCAGAGTTGGAAATGGATTACTCCGGGATCCGTTCTTGCCGTGATTATTTGGATACTCATCTCACTGGGTTTCTCGTACTACGTTAATAACTTCGGCTCATATGACAAGACCTACGGCAGTATCGGCGCCATCATCGTGCTGCTGACCTGGATGTACGTCAGCGGATTCGTCATTTTGGTGGGCGGTGAAATCAATGCCGAACTCGAACATGCAAGCGCAGAAGGCAAAGCCCCAGGAGAAAAAAAAGGCGCTTAACAAATATCTGGAAACTCATGTGCTTGCATCCGGCTTGTCGTCATCATTTGTTGTCTTGCAATTCTCGGCACGCATCTATCTCTGCAACGTTTCACGAGCGATAAACGCCAGCAGTACAGCCGATAGGATGATCAGCGGAGCATAGACGAGAAACGGCACTCCGGGATTGAAATTGTCTGCGAGAACGCCTCCCGCCAAAGGCGCGCCGACGCCACCAAGTTCGGCGATGGTTCGTCGAAGCGCTTGTAAGCGTCCTCGAGCATTTATAGGGATAACGTCAAAAGTGGAGGTGGCTAGGGAGCCCAAGGAGAGGCCGTTGGCGATGCCGAGAAAGAACATTAGTAGAGCCAGCTCGAAAAAATTACCGGCGAACGGAATGAGCAAAAACGCCAGGGCTGGGATTCCGGTACTCGGCACTGTTGCCCACTTACGCCCCACTTTGTCGATCACGAAACCTGCAGGGAGAATCATTATAAAGGCAGCTACCCCTGAGATTGTGAACAAGAGTCCCACTTCTTTGGGTGAGAGTCCCAGCCCAGTTGTCGCGAACAGCGGCAACATACTTTGGGTCGTGACCCGGTGTATGAAACTGGTGAAAGTGGCAAATACCAGCACAACGTAAGTTGCCCGCAAGTGCGGCAGAATCTGATCGATCAGGTCTCTCACCGTGTGCAATCGTTTCACCCAAGCAGTTATGCTCCAACCTTCTGTCGCAGTGGCGGCTTGAAAGTTGTGAGGAGTTCGAGAATTTTCTACGGTGAAGCCGAGCAGCACAGAGATTGCCGCACACGCGGCGTAGGCGATAAATGCTCCCCGAAAGCCGCTGGTTTCAGCCAGGAAGCCTCCGGCTAGAGGGCCCAACGCCAACCCCAAATAATTAACGCCGTGAAACCCACTGAGGACCCGTCCACGTTGATTGGGAAGCGCCAGATCGATGCCGGCTACCTCGCGCGCGATCACCCAAATGCTTTCGGCAATGCCGAGAACAAAAAGCAAGAGCAGAATGATACTGAACCACGGCACGATGGCGGCCAAAAGCGCGACCGCGCAGGCCAGTCCAGGTCCCGCAACCAGTGCGGTACGTGCCCCGAGACGATCGAGAACGACTCCGCTGATCGGCATGCCTACAAGCCTGCCGAAGGCTAAAGCGGTGACGATTTGGGCGGCGGTGCCTGGAGTGATGCCGAAATGAGTCGCCATAACAGGAATACTCGGCACGAGCATCGACCACATTCCCGAAAGCAGCGTGCTGGCATAGAGCGTGATCAAACCGCGTGCGGTGGGCGTAAGTCTTAGCCAAGGTGCCATACTGTCTCGATTTGATTCGATACGTGTTTAGGTCAGAGAGCTAGTGGCCAAAATCAAGTGTCTTCACTCCGCTCGCCCGCGAATATACGAAGAGAGGCAGGTGATAGATGGTGAACGAGCTCTTTCTCGCACTCTCCGTTATCGTGCCTTCGTATCGCGGTAAATGACAGACAACATACTATTCGATTGAGTTTAAACACAGACCCTCTGAAAGGGATCTATCCAGTACTGATCCGTGGTGCTCGCCGGTACGACGCCATCGTTGAAAGCGGATTCCCGGGGCCTGCATGTGGCTTTTGCGTGATAACGGATCTCCCGGCAGAAATACACCCGCGCTAATCTCTCGTTTCGCCCTCGTACAACTTCCACAACTTGGGATTTTCGGCTTATGAGCCGATCTTCCTCGCCCGCTCTGAGTAGATGCTGTGGCGCACTTTAGCCCCCTGAATTATGGCTGTCCTTTCAAAAGTCACCTGAGTAGATCTAGGGCTCCGAGGTCAATCGGCTGTGGCCGAAGATGCGTGTGCGGCAAGAGAGCCGTTTGAACCGATCTCGCAAAATCGATGTCCCGAGTTTAGTTAGGACGAGCTGAAAAATTGCCCGATGGAAGGGAGCGTTTGGCCGTTGGTTACCGGTCAGGTCGGAATGGCGCGGCGAGGATATTGCTCATGCGGGGCTATCAAAAGGCGTAACTTTCAACGATCGAAAACTTATCATCTTTCGTTGCGCTTCATCATACAGTCCTAGTCGCAGCAAACTGAAGCTTTTCCAGAGAGTGATGGGTTTAACTTCCTGAAACGCCGGAACCTCATCGTAGCAGCGTTGCAGTTTGTAGTTAGGAATATTGGGTCGAACGTGGTGGATGTGATGCAAGTTGATGTTGCCTGTAACCCATTGCAGAACTTTCGGCAGCTTCAGATACGAGCTACCCTCTAGGGCGACCCGCATAGGATCACAAGAGTCGTGCCGTGCCCAATACACATTCTCAAACTGATGTTGGACGTAGAACAACAATAATCCAAAGGTTCCGCCAATCAGAATAATCGGCAGCTGAATCAGCAGATACGTCTCAAAACCGATCGCGAAGGTGGCGATGGCGACGATTGCCAGCAGTGCCAAGTTGGTGAAGAGCACGCTTCTGCGCTCCTTCTTTCCGGCGCCTTTGGTAGGAAATCGCTGGATGATCAAGAACAAGAGCGCTGCACCCGGCCCGAACAAGACGAAGGGATTCCGATAGAATCGATACCTGAGTCGTTTTCGTGGGGAGGCTGCCAGATACTCCTCTCTTGTCATCGTCCAGATATCGCCGATACCCCGGCGGTCGAGGTCTCCAGCCGTAGCATGGTGCGAATTGTGGCCATACTTCCAGTCTTCAAACGGTGTGAATGTGAAAATGCCTGAGACATAGCCCAGGACTGTGTTCCCCCAACGAGAGGAGAAGAAAGAACCGTGACAACAGTCATGGAAGAGAATGAAGATGCGTACCATCATTCCACCTGCTAGGATCGCCAAAGCGAGAGTGATCCAGTAGGGATAATCTCGTTGAACTGAATGGAGCATCAGCGCCCACAGAAGGCAATAAGGAACGAAGGTGTTGAGCACTTGCCAAAGCGATTTGCGAAGATCCGAAGATCCATAGGTCGCAATCGTCTTGTACCAGGTGGGTTTGAATCTTTTCAGTTTGGCAGTAACTGCATTGGGAAGCCTCTGATGCTTGCTGCGGCTAAGAACTTGCCAGACCAGCAATGGTTCGGACGATCTGCTCGATTTCATTGTCCTCCTAAAACTTAAACGCCAGCAAATTAGCGGAACGAAGGTGCGGCATCGATGCTGGCAGAGCCAGAATCGCCGTGTAGCACTCCTGGCAGGTAAAACCTGTAAAACCTGTACACTGTCGCCGGCCGGAAACTGCTCCGACGAGGCGTTGTCTAAACTGCAGCGGGAAAAATAATTTTGAATGTCGTACCCAGGTCAGGCTCGCTTGTATAGTCGATCGTGCCGTTATGGGCCAAGACGATTTGTTCTACAATCGGCAGGCCCAAGCCGCTACCATGCACCTTCGTGGTCTGAAATAATGCGAAAGGATCTGATACCCTCCGGCATACCAATCCCCGTATCTGTGATCTCCAAAACTACAGTGGCGCCCAAGGAGTAACCTCTAATCGTTAGATCTCCTCCTTGGGGCATGGCATCGAGGGCATTTCTGCAGAGATTCAAGATTACCTGCTTTATTTTTGCCGTGTCTAATTTAACAGCCGGCAAGCCGTCCTTAAATTCTAGTTTAATGTTAACTCCGGCAGTCTGATAGACGACCAGCTGTATCGCTAAGGCGTCTTCGACTACCTGTCGTAAATCACTGCCGGTAAGATTTAAATTTTGCGGAACCGAAGCGGAGCGAAACTCCTCAAGCAAGATAATCAAACGATCGACTTCTCGCCTGAAACTGCGCATCGTTGTTGTCAATAGCGGATCATGGTTTGTTTTGAGGTCGCGCTCGATCAGTTGGAGTGAGGCGGCCATTCCTTGAAGAGGGCTGGCAACTTCATGTGCAAAGAGGGCGGCCGTCGTATTCAAGAGAGCGGTAAACCGCCTCACCTGCGCTCGTTGCTGCGACTGTTTGTGGTGCGGCTGCAGTCCGCCCGCTATTGCCTTAAGCGGCGTAATCCCATCGGCGATATGTTTAGATTCCGAGCCAGGGGATTTATTTGGAAAGCCGTTTCCCTCGCTTGTTCGCTCCATCAATTGTTGCTCCTTTGAAGTATGTATGGCTCTGTCGTGCCCGAGACCCTATTCGAAACGTCAGATCTCTAGACTAGCACTGCGTATCGCGAGAGCGAAATCGGTACTGTCTAATAGTGGACAATCGTGAAAAAATATTTTGTGCGGCTCCTAAGTCTATTACGGACATCCGCACTGATGGTCGGCAGATCGTCTCTGTGGGCTCACCGCGCAAATGTGTGCGCTCACTGCCGGCGAGAAGTTAAGCGGCTGAAGTCTTCTCTGAACCTGAGAACGTTGGGGAGGATCAGCGCTTGCCTTTAACCCGGTTCGCATCCCAATGAGCCAAATAAAAAATGACTGCCAAAACAAGGATCATCACCACAAAGGGCGCTACTGCTTGCATCGACTTCTCCTTATTTAACCGGTTGAGCTAAGTTGACGAAATGGCGCGCTCAGACGGCGCCGCTAACTATGTGCGAGCGACAGATCCTGGCTCGGCCCAGCGGTGCCATGATCACCAAGGTTTCGGAAGCTTCACGGACACTGCTCGAGGGATCCACTTGGAACAAAGCTTGCCCTGGCATCCGGGTAGTTATTTGCCGGATCTCTAATGACAGATATCACGCTCCGAATTGATTGCTGTCTAATAGTGAACGATCCTGGAGTGAGTAGTTCGGCGAGCCGGCGTGCTTACCCCTGCATGACGTCGAAACTTAACAGGCGCTTCAACAGTTTCGGTAGCTCCTGCCATAGCTTCAGAATCGAAGCTGTCGGGCGATATGGCAATTGTTTTTTCTGCAAGGCTTGAGTTGGATTGCTTGCTTGGAAAAGAAGAGCAAAGTTCGTTCGTTGTGTTTGGCATCAAAGAATATCGCCGCTCGGCAAAGCAAAGTATTACTTGATGCACTGCAAGAGATGAAACTCAGGGCAGCAGATCACGATAATCTCACAGCAGAGGCTCATGAGTCTGGGTCTGAACGGCATGGGACGGTGAGTCTATGGGTTTGCGGCAACCTGATAAGGCGCGTATAAGGAATGTACCCCTCATCTCGCGATCCGTATCGTGATCAATAAGCGGAGCAAAAGTATACAACAATAGCTGTTTTTTTTGCTTTTGAAAGTTCACAACGAGCCTTAGTATATCGGATATTTGACCCCGTTTATGACAATGGTGGCTAGAAAAAGCGGAAAAATCTTTGCAAAAAAAGCCGCTAAGCCCGCCAGTCGGAAATTAGCCAAGGTGCGCCGAACCAGCGACTCCGCTGCAGTATCTGAAGATCGGAAGGACGGCTTTCACATAGTCGGAATCGGCGCTTCTGCGGGCGGTCTGAAAGCGCTTGAAAGTTTTTTCTCAACCATGCCGGTCAATTGCGGGATGAGCTTCATCGTAATTTCTCACCTGGATCCAAAGCATAGCAGCATGCTGCCCGATTTGCTGAAGAGATACACCAAGATCATGGTGGACAGAGCCCAAGACGGCATACGTGTCGAGCGCGACCGCATTTACGTCATACCCCCCAACAAAGAAATGACCCTCGTACGCGGGACGTTGGTATTGAAAAAACCTTCGGAGCCGCATGGGCAGAGATTTCCCATAGACACTTTTTTTCGCTCTTTAGCGCGGGACCGGAAGCAGCGGGCTATCTGCATCATCCTTTCGGGAACCGGTACCGACGGGACGTTGGGACTCCGGGATGTCAAAGCCGAAGGCGGCATGGCGATGGCCCAGGCGACAGCGTCGGCCGAATACGATGGGATGCCCAGGAGCGCCATTGCAACCGGTCTCGTCGATTATAGCTTGCCGGCGGAAAAGATGCCGGCCCAGTTGATGAAATATGTGAGCGACCGACATCTTAAAGGAGATGTTGGTACGCACGTGGAACAACCTGCAGAATCGATGGAGGAGTTATTCCGTCTGCTTAAGTCCCAAACCGGCCATGATTTTTCATCGTATAAAAAGAGCACCATCAGCAGGCGGGTTAAAAGAAGGATGGGCGTGCAGCGCATCAAGAGCCTGTCTTCCTACCTTGGTTTTATTCGACGAAATCCATTGGAAATAGATGCCATTTTTAAAGAATTGCTCATCGGTGTCACCCACTTTTTTCGCGATCCTGAGGCATTTAAGAGCCTGAGCAAAGTACTCAGTGCGACTTTACGGAAACACCCCAAGGACAGCACATTTCGGATCTGGACTCCCGGCTGCTCCACCGGGGAAGAGCCCTACTCGCTCGCGATCCTGCTTTATGAGTGCATGAGCAAACTTAAGAAACGCTTTCGAGTACAGATTTTCGCGACGGATGTCGACAGCGAGGCAATCAGCTTGGCTCGCGCGGGCGTGTATTCAGGGAGCGTTGTCTCCGAACTCACGGCCGAGCGGTTGAAGCGGTTCTTCCTCAAAGACAACGGCGTATACCGCGTCAAAAAAGAATTCCGCGACATGGTGGTTTTTGCCGAACAAGATCTCATCAGGGACCCGGCGTTTAGCAAATTGGATTTAATTACGTGCAGAAACCTCTTGATCTACCTGGAAGCGGAATTACAAAAGCAGTTGTTGCGTCTTTTCCACTATGCTCTGAAGCCCGGAGGTCTTCTCTTTCTAGGCACCTCAGAGAGCATCGGCATCTTCAGTCATCTCTTTTCTCCAGTGGATAAGAAATCCAAAATTTTTAGACGGAGGAATGGCGGAGCTTTCGCCAATGAAGCCGTTGGGGAGATCCTTGTCAGGCCTCTAACGCATGCCCGACCCGACCTTGCGCCTGGGCGGCCCGGAAAGAAGAAGGACGATAACGGCCCGGTCGTCACGAATCTGACTGAAAAGAAGCTCCTGGAAGGATATACTTCCCCATCTGTGCTCATCAATCAGAACGGCGACATCGTGTATGCCTTCGGCCGAGCTGGAAAGTACCTGGAGCTGCCTCAGGGGCACGCCGCGTTGAATATTCACGATATGGCCCATCCAGGTATTAAAGATGCGTTGGCCGCCGCCATTCACGAAGCCGCTATCCGAAAGAAACGGGTTGTGGTGGAAGGTTTGATCTTGAGCCCCGAGACGGAACTTAAGAAGATCAAAATCAGCATCGAGCCGTTACAGGTCAAGCCGGACGGAAGCGTTGGGATGATGGTGGTTACTTTTGAGGATATTGGCGTTGAGATGAAAGAGGGCACGCCAAAGCGCAGGGGAGCGGGCTATGGCACTCAACTGGAGAGCGAGTTGAAGCTTGCTCGACAGCATCTCAAAAGGAGCATCGAAGATTTGGAGGTGTCCAACGAGGAGCTTAAATCGGCAAATGAAGAGTCTCAGTCCACTAATGAGGAATTGCAAAGCGCTAACGAAGAATTAGAAACCTCGAAGGAGGAACTGCAATCGATTAACGAGGAACTGGTGACAGTCAATGCGGAGCTTCAGGGTAAGATCGACGAATTGACGGTCATGAACGACGACGTGAGGAATCTGCTCGATAACACAAATATTGCACCATTTATTCTCGATAAGCAGTCTGCTCATCAAGCGATTCACTCCTGCAGCGACCAAAATCGTGAATTTGATCCCAACTGATATTGGAAGACCCCTGAATCATCTTGTTTTCAACCTGGAATTGCCCGTCCATGCGGAAGCGAAGAAAGTCCTTGAGACGCTCATCCCCAATGAGATGGAGGTGAGAAACAATGAGGGTCGATCCTACCTTAGTCGCATCATGCCTTACCGTACCGTGGACGACTTGGTTGACGGTGTTGTGATCACATTCACGGATATCACTGAAAGTAAGAGGGCTTTGGTTCAGCAGGAGATGCTTGATTATCTAAGAGCATCGTCGCGACGATCCGCGATTCACTGGTGGTTCTGGATGGTGATTTGAAGGTAATTACGGCTAGCCGGTCTTTTTACCAAACCTTCCAAGTGCAACCCGGGTCCACGGAAGGGGTGTTGCTCTACGAGTTGGGCCACGGGCAGTGGAATATCCCCAGCCTGAGAGAATTGCTGGAGAAAATCCTAACCACTAACGCTTCTTTTCAAGATTTCGCCGTTGAGCATGATTTTCCTGGCATTGGACACAAGAAGATGCTCTTGAACGCCCGTAAAGTTTACCGGGAGGATATCGATACGGGCAGAATTCTGCTCGCCATCGAGGACACTACGGGAGCGCAGTGAGCGCAAGCAGAGGCCTCTTACTCTGCGGAAGGCGGACTAAGTGATGGGCGAAAAAGATAAAGAAGAAGTCAACCTGCGTAAGAGGGCGGAGGACTTGCTGAAAAAGGCCGGCAAGAGCACGCCGCGGATCGTCCATCAACGTGCTGCCGAGGTGATCCACGAATTGGATGTGCACCGTGTCGAACTGGAGATGCAAAACGAAGAGCTGCGCAGAAGTCAGGTCAGTGCGGAAGAGTCGCAGCGCAAGTATGCCGAGTTGTACGAATTTGCCCCCATTGGCTTTTGCAGCTTTGACCGAAAGGGACAGATTCAGCAGGTCAACCTTGCCTGTGCTCAGATGCTGCGCACAGAGAAGCGTTATCTGCATAAGAGATCGTTCCGGAGTTTTGTCAGTCCCGGGTTCCGGGATGAATTCGACCGGCTCTTTCACAAGCTTTTTCAACCCGGACATCGAGAATCCTGCGAGTTGCAGCTCACGCGCCACGACGGCGCTCTAATCGATGTTGAATTGGTCGGGGGTGCGGTAGCCGATCCTGCTCTGGGCGTTGCGCATGAAAGCCAGGTCGCCATCCTCGACATTTCACAAAGAAAGAAGGCCGAAAGCTGGTCCCGCAGGCTGGTCGAAACAACCCAGGACGCCGTTTTATCCATCGACAGAAAAGGCAGAATCGTGCTGTTCAATGCGGCGGCAGAGCGAACTTTCGGCTATAGCAGGAACGAAATAGCGGGGCAAAAAGTAAACGTACTCATGTCGGAACCCTATGTGTCGCAGCATGACGAATACATTGCTCGTTACGAGAGGACCGGCGAAGCTCACGCCATTGGCCGAATTCGCACGGTGACGGCGAAACGCAAGAACGGCGATGTGTTTCCCATTGAGCTGTCTGTCACCGAAATTCCAACCGACGAGGACGTTCACTATGCGGCGTTTATTCGCGACATATCCGACAAGACCAGGCTGCAGGAGCAATTGGTCGAAAGCGAACGGCTCTCGGCGATCGGCGCGACGGCGGCCAAAATCGCCCATGAAATAGCCAATCCGCTTAACAATATCTATATGACCACTCAATTACTGGAGCGCGAGCTGGCGAAGGAGGAGATTCCGGTGCATGGACAGCTCGCATCCGATCTTAAGACTATCATCAGCGAGACTGCCCGTCTGAACGCATTGCTGCAGCAATTCCGCATGATCTCACGGAAGGAGACATATGACTTTCATCCGGTAAGTATCGCTGCGCTGATCAAAGAGGTAGCGGACACTTGCCGCGCGATTTGGGCGCATCAGAAAATTCATTTCGACCACGTCTTTGAGCCGAATCTCCCATCGATCTCTGCCGACCGTGACAAATTAAAACAGGTCCTCCTTAATCTCTACAAGAACAGCGCGGAGGCCATGCCCGGCGGCGGCAAGATCACCGTCAAGGCGTCGTCGACGGAAACTGGCGTTCTTGCTGAAATTGCTGACACCGGCACGGGGATTCGGCCGGATATGGATATCTTCGAACCCTTCGCCACGACCAAGGTCTGCGGAACGGGTATCGGCATGGTGGTGGTTCGTCAAGTAGTCACGGCCCACGGCGGATCGATTACGTACCACAGTGAACCGGGCAAAGGGACGTCATTCTTCATTGCGTTACCGGCTTTAAAAAGTTAGATCAAATGTTGCGCGGCGCCGCCGCAATCAGGCGATTTGCGCGAGATAATCGGTGAGCTTATTTTCTTTGATGACGAGAAAACGATCTTTGTTGGTCTCGATTAATCCCAGATTGTGAAATCTTTGCATGAACAAGCTGATCCGGGGCCGGGTGGTTCCGACCATCTCCGACAATTCTTCGTGCGTAATCCTAAGCTCGATGCGAATACTGCGCGGGTCTTTCTTGCCCATTGTCCGGGCCAGCTGCAACAATGTCTGGCCCAGTCGCTGCTCGCTATCGACCGTTACCAGATTGGCGATGATCTGCTGCTGGTCGGCGATGCGCACGGCGAGGTAACGCACGAATCCCTGCCATAACGAATCCCGCCCCAAACGCGCGAAGAATTGGATGGATGGTATTTGCTTTAAGCTCGTTGCCTTCATCGCAGTGGCTGTCTCCAAGCGTTCGCCCAAACCGGAGAGGCACAGCTCGCCGAAGATGTCGCCCGCAGTGTGGATGCCCAGTATGCATTCTTTGCCTTCGCTGGAGAGCATCAACAGCTTTATTTGGCCGGTCTCGATAAAATAGATCATCCCGTCGCCATCGCCGGTATTGTAGACATTTTCATGTCGCGGCACTTTGACGGAGCGGGAATTGAGCGTTTCACTCTGCAACGAATCACGTAGCTGTTGTTTGAACTTGTCTATCTCAGGATTGTCTTGAATCATAATGGCTCCTTCCAATGAGCTCGATAATTGCGAGGGGCGGGTAATCCCCGTGCGATTACGAGTCGTTGTTGCGAGCGATGGAGCGTCTTTTTGCTAGATATCGTTTACCTCGAATATCTTGTTCCAGGTATTCGAGCTTATCGCGGATCTCTTCCGCGTCAAGGCCGAGCCCAACACAGATGCTCACAAACGAATACGGCGAATGCTGATCATCGCTGAAGAACCATCTCGCCGCCTCCTGGGCCCTGCACCGCTGCTCATGAGGCGAGCCGGCGAACTCTTCCTGAAAACAGAGTAACGCATCCTCTACCACGGCATACATCAGAGCTGTCTCCGGGCACACGTTAGCGAGGCTGATTCGAGTATCGAAGAACTGTTCCGGAAGCGCGTTTACATCGGATCGGCGGTCATGCAAGCCGTGCCGTTGTCGAGCCTCGGACCGGCGATGTTTTGGGCTGACTGGGGCACGTTTGGAATACATATCATTCTCCGATGTTTAAATTCCAATGTGGGTTGATCATAGCGTTCCCCGTCTGTGCATCTATTTTAGCCGACACTACCCTCAAGACTCACGCCCAGAAGTTTCTGCGCCTCGACGGCAAATTCCATCGGCAGTTCGCGAAAGACCTGTTTACAGAAACCATTGACGATGAGAGTGACAGCGTCTTCAGGCGAAATGCCGCGCTGCCGGCAGTAGAAAAGCTGATCCTCACCGATTCTCGATGTCGAGGCCTCATGCTCCACCTGTGATGAGTTGTTCATCACCTCAAGGTAGGGGAAGGTATGCGCGCCGCATTTATCGCCCAGCAGCAACGAATCACATTGCGAATAGTTGCGAGCACCGGCAGCGCCCTTCATGACTTTCACTAGCCCCCGATAGGTGTTCTGTCCATGGCCGGCCGAGATCCCCTTCGAAATAATCGTGCTCTTGGTGTTCTTGCCGATATGGATCATCTTGGTGCCGGTATCCGCCTGCTGATAGTTGTTAGTGAGTGCCACCGAGTAAAATTCACCCACCGAGTTGTCGCCCTGCAGTATACAGCTGGGATACTTCCAGGTAATTGCCGAGCCGGTCTCGACCTGGGTCCAAGAGATCTTGGAGTTGTTGCCCAGGCACTTGCCGCGCTTGGTGACAAAATTGTAGATTCCGCCTTTACCGTCCTTGTCGCCCGGATACCAGTTCTGTACGGTCGAGTACTTGATCTGGGCGTTATCCAGGGCAACCAGCTCCACCACGGCGGCATGCAGTTGATTCTCATCGCGCATCGGCGCAGTGCAGCCCTCAAGGTAGCTGACGGAACTGCCTTCATCGGCAATGATCAAGGTGCGCTCAAATTGCCCTGTTTCAGCGGCATTGATGCGAAAGTAGGTCGAAAGCTCCATCGGACAGCGCACGCCTCTGGGGATGTAACAGAACGATCCATCACTGAAGACAGCGGCGTTCAAGGCGGCGAAAAAGTTATCGCTGTACGGCACCACCGATCCAAGATATTTTCTAACAATCACTGGATGCTTCTGCACCGCTTCGGAAAATGAACAAAAGATAACACCCAATGACGCCAGCTTTTCCTTGAATGTCGTCGCTACCGAAACGCTGTCGAATACTGCGTCGACGGCGACCCCGGTCAGCCACTTTTGCTCCAACAGCGGAATACCGAGCTTGTCATAGGTCTCGAGCAGCTTGGGATCTACCTCGTCGAGACTCTTTAGGCCCACGTTAGTCTTGGGCGCGGAATAGTAGATGAGGTCCTGATAGTCGATCGCCGGATAGTGGACATTGGCCCATTTTGGCTCTGCCTGGGACTTTGCCAACTTGACCCAGTGGCGGTAGGCCTTTAGACGCCAATCGAGCATAAAACTCGGTTCGTTCTTTTTGGCCGAAATCAAGCGGACAGTTGCCTCGTTGAGGCCGCGCGGCACGGTGTCAGTTTCGATTTCCGTAACAAACCCATACTTATACTCCTGGTTGACCAGGTCCTCAGTGGTTTGTGTGGCAGTGTTCATGGCTGCAGTTTTCCTATTCAGGAGACTCGTTAGCGGTCTCCGGTAAATTTTAAGAGTACACCGGCATCGATGTAATTGCTGTCTAATAGTGAACGCTTCAGAATCTCAAGACTCGAGAAGCTGGTCGGCGGTTACGCCGCGGCATCAAGGTGAGTTGGCCGGCAAGCAGCGTAATTGAGTTTCTGGGCTGGTCAGGCTCTGCTGCTTTCTGAGGAATTCGTCGTTAGATCAGGTAGATACGCCTATTTAATTCTGGTCAACCTTTGCAAAGCAGCGATCGAAAAACGCGCCCAAGGGACCGCGCGCCGCCTTTCTCATAATTCCATGCAGCTCGGCTGGTTTTAGCCAAATGCCTTGACAGCTGTCACAGCGGTGTAGGACGAAGCCCATAAAGCCATACTTTTCGAGTTTGCCCGCGCACATGGGACAGTTACCGACCTGTCTTTCCCGTCTGGCTGCTTCAGCGTTTTGAAAGTCGACCTTCATCTCGTCAATGCGTTCATGCTCTTTTAACGCAAAATACCTGTCTTCGTTGGCTCTCTCGTCAAATTCTACGTTTTCACCGAAGCGATTTTGATTCTTCATGGCTCTACCTCATTTTTAATAACTCTTCGCCTGACGCAAAATTGCATTCCGCCTCAATCTAATTCTGATCTACTCGTCGGCCCCTTTGCTTCCCAATCCCAGTGATTCAGGCGCTAAAAGAGGTGCCACATCCACAGGTGCTCTTCACGTTGGGATTGATAAATATGAAGCCCGATTGCATTAGGTCGTCTTTATAATCGAGCTCCGTTCCGTTCAGATGAACGGCGCTAGTTGCATCAAGCAAGATGCGCGCGCCGTTTTTCTCAATGATCCGATCTTGCGCTGCGGGTGCATCGATAGCCATCTTGTACTCAAAGCCCGAACAGCCGCCGGCGACAACTTTGAGACGCAACCCCTTTTCGTCGCTGTTTCCAGCGAGAAGTTGCCGAATCTTTTCGGCGGCGCGATCGCTGAGGGTAATTTCCCCGACCATATTGAGTATCTCCTTTGCTTAGATTGCCAGCTCCGGCTCGTGATGAGTTTTCTTAACGAGCCATTTTTCCCGCATAATCTTATCCTGAATCCTCAGCAAGCCTTCTGTTAAGCGCTTCAGGCCTTGGCGGGCATCCAGGAACGTAGACGTCGACGGGGACGATCTTGTCGACGCCTTTACAAACCGAGTAGGCCAACTGAAAAAGTCCACCACAGCTGGCGCAGCTTCCCATTGCAATGACGTATTTGGGATCCGGCATCTGATCATAGAGAAGCTTGGTACGCTTGGCCATTTTATAAGTGAGGGTTCCTGCCACGATCATCAAATCCGATTGGCGAGGCGTGGCGCGCGGGACCGCGCCGAATCGGTCGACATCAGCGCGTGGTCCTCCCGTTTGCATTAACTCGATGGCGCAGCAGGCCAAGCCGAAAAGCATGTACCACTGCGACGAGGCTCGGCCCCAATTAAGAAGATCGTCTACCTTCGTGGTCAACACGTTTTCAGGCAACTGGTTTAGTAGTGACGTAAAAGCCTCCTTGATACCCAGCGACGACCTACACCGTGTCGGAGCGATGCCAGCAGGTCCGATCGTTGGTGTAAGCGAGTGTCTGATTCCTGGAAGGAGAGGACGATGTTCCGCTATGGATCGCCCTGACCTTGCGTTGATATGCCGTCGCTGAGACGAGAACTGTACGCGGCCAATTGACTGATCACCGCCGCGGATGACTTTTCGTGAAGGTCTCTCCGAATAACCCGCCCTGACTCATTAATCGCCTGCGGGTAGACTCGTAACGGAAGAGCAGATTGAGTGTGGACCTAATAAGTCCATGTTGCAATAGACACCTAGCTACTCGTCGAAGTATCGCAGACTAATCAACAACGCGTCTGCCGGTGTGAGTGGAGATGGTTCGGCTCGAAGTGGGGAGTCAACCTCAAGCGGTTGTGAAAGGCCTCGGAGCAGTCTAGTTTACCTCTGGCGGCAAACGCCAAATTATCCATCGTCCGTCGGGTGGACGTGTGCCGGGCAGATCAGCCGCGAGCGCACCGATCACGCGCCATAAATAGTATGGCCCTAACAGAGCAGTGATTATGAAAAAATATAAAAAAATTCCCCAAGTAGGATCGGTTATGACGCCGTTTCCATACTGCGTTGATAGCGATGATACGATTGCAGAAGTCGAGCGTCTGATGGATGAGCATCACATTCGTCATATTCCCGTCCAACAGGATGGTCGAGTGGTCGGAATCATCTCGGAACGGGATCTCTATCGTTTGCTCGAACGCTTTTTGACACAGGCACAAAAGGAGCAGATTCGAGCTCGCGATATCATGATCGCTGATCCGTACGTTGTTTCATTCGATGCGCCGCTGAACGAGATTGCTCTTGAAATGGCAAAACGGCACATAGGCTCCGTCATCGTTCTTCATCACGAAAAACTTGCGGGTATCGTATCGGCAACGGATATATGTCGCATTCTGGCCGAAATATTCGAGGCCGAATTTTCCGATAACACGATGGATGACATCGCATAAAGCTGTGTACCGCAATAGGCCTTTATTGCTAACGATTTCCATCCACGCCGGTATCTGCTATGGTGCGGCTATGGGAAATCAAACATATCAGAAGCGTCAGAAAGAGTTGGCGCGCTCACAAAAGAAAAAGGACAAGGCTGCGCGCCGGATACAACGGAAAACGGAAAAGGTAAAAGGCGGGCCGCCCTTGGAGGACGATCCCATGACCGGCGACCGAATGACCTCCAGGGCAAGCCTGCACTCTTCTCCTGCCGTTTGAGAAGACCGCTGTCCTCGGCAACTAACCAGTTCTCCGGCACGTCTGCGCCTCTGCAGAACGTGTGTCGCCGCTGCAATAGCCGTTTGGAACTTAGTTGACATCATTGCGGTTTATACATAGGTTGAAGTTATCTTCTTCAGTAAAAGGCCTTCTGAGGAAAATAAAAGGCGCGAAGGCCTCTGATCAGTCTCTCTCCTTGCGAAGCAATCTATGAATGAGAATCCGACCGGAGCGTGGTAGAATCCCAGTTTACCCATGTTCTGCCCATTTGCAGTGCGGTTCTCAGGGTCAAAGACAATAACACTCTCTCATAGGAGGAGAACATGGGTAGTAAATTATATGTCGGCGGATTGCCTTATTCCGTAACCGAAGGACGCTTACAAGAACTTTTTTCGGCGCACGGTACGGTGGAATCCGCGAATGTCATCTCGGATAAATTTACCGGGCAATCACGAGGTTTCGGTTTTGTCGAGATGAGCTCGTCTGGCGAGGCGCAAAGAGCAATTTCCGCAATTAATGGTACACAATTGGATGGCCGCACTCTGACTGTTAATGAAGCCAAGCCGCAGGCCAGGCGCGATGGCGGGGGCGGCGAAGGCCGCGGTAACCGCGATGGCGGGCGTAACCGCTGGTAATTTCTCAGTCCTCTAAGGGGATCAAAATAGGGGGCAACGGTCGGGTGCCCCCTATTTTTTTGTAAAGCCCTTTCGGCTATCTCGCGTCCTCATCCAGCGTTGATTCAGATCGATGCTGAACCGATTGCTTCACATGTGGAAGAATTTAGATCCGTCACGCCGACTCTTCTTTGGGCGCTGAGCCACGAGCCCTCACCTCAAAAGTGAACGGTTTCAGCCAAGCGGGTCGGCGGTGGTGAGAGGTCAATCCGCGCGAAGTATCAATCTTTACGGTATAGCATTCGATACGTGTTGACTTCAGGGGTATCTTTATCGTCGGGGTCTGTTATAGTCAGCAGCGATGTAACTACTGGCAAGCCAAAGTCCAAAATTGAATTCGCTCGGTCCAATTCGGCCGAGTTTCAAAGAGGCGGCCCCTAGGGTAACCGCCTCTTTACGTTTTTCATCGGAAAATAAAAACGTCGCGGCTGCCAAGAAGAAGATTTCGTTATGGAACAGAACTCAAGCCCTTCCCCCATCAAACGCATCGCATTCATTGGCAATTACCTGCCGCGCCAATGCGGCATCGCCACGTTCACGACGGACTTGTGCGAAGCTATCGCCGCCGAACACAGTGACACGACCTGCATTGCCGTGCCGGTTAACGATATCGAAGGCGGCTATGCCTATCCTTCACGTGTTCGCTTCGAGCTGGTGGAGAAAGATATCGAGTCGTATCGGCGTGGCGCCGACTTCTTGAACATCAACAGCGTGGATCTGGTATCTCTGCAATTTGAGTACGGCATCTTCGGTGGACGGACAGGGTCCCACATCCTGGCGCTGCTGCGTGAGCTGCGCATGCCCATTGTGACGACCCTGCACACAATATTGCGCGAACCGGACCAACATCAACGCCGGGTTCTGGAAGAAGTTGCCGCATTGTCGGATCGGTTGGTCGTCATGACTAAGCGAGGAGCGGAATTCCTCGAAGAAATTTACCATGTATTGCCGGACAAGATCGATATAATTCCGCACGGTATTCCGGACATCCCTTTTGTCGATCCTAGTTTTCACAAAGACCTTTTCGGCGTCGAAGGCAAAACGGTTTTGCTCAGTTTTGGTTTGCTGTCGGCGAACAAGGGAATCGAGAATGTCATTGCCGCTCTGCCCGCTATTTTGGCCAAACATCCGAACGTGGTGTATTTTATCGTCGGGGCCACTCATCCCCACGTTTTGAGGCACGACGGCGAAGCCTATCGTTTGTCACTGCAGTGGCTGGCCCAAGAGAAAGGCGTAGAAGGTCAGGTGATCTTCTACAACCGGTTTGTCAGTTTAGAGGAGCTCGTTGAGTTTATCGGCGTCACGGATATTTACATCACCCCTTATCTCAATCCCGCCCAGATCGTCTCCGGTACGCTCGCTTATACCGTGGGTGCTGGCAAGGCCGTTATTTCGACCCCGTACTGGCATGCCGAAGAGATGCTGGCCGAAGAGCGCGGCGCGCTGGTACCGTTTCGAGATTCGACGGCGTTGGCCGAGCAGGTGATTGAATTATTGGACAACGAGGCGAAGCGCAACGGCATGCGCAAGCGCGCCTATCTGTACGGCCGCGAGATGATCTGGCCGCAAGTCGCGCGTCAATACATGAATAGTTTTCAACGGGCTAAAGTAGAACGGCGCCACTTCAGTCCTCCCGGCTTCGTGGTCAAAGCGTTGGATAAAAGTCCGGCCGAGCTGCCGCCCCTGAAACTTGATCACTTACGCCGTATGACCGACGACACCGGCATGTTGCAGCATGCTATATTTACCGTGCCCAACTATTGCGAAGGCTACACGATCGACGATAACGCTCGCGCTTTGATGGTGAGCACGCTGTTAGAAGAACTTGGCACTGAAGAAACGGCGGACTTAACCTCACGTTATTTCGCCTTTGTCTGGTATGCCTTCAATACCGAAACCCGGCGCTTTCGCAACTTTATGAGCTATCAGCGCAACTGGTTGGAAAAAAATGGTTCCGACGACAGCCACGGCCGAACCTTATGGGCGCTAGGTACCGTGCTGGGCCGCTCCAATACGCCTGCTCTCCAGAGTATGGCCGGCTGGGTCTTCGAAAAAGCGCTACCCGCCATTCTGAAGACTACTAGCCCACGGGCATGGGCGTTCGCGCTGATCGGCATCGATGAATATCTGCACCGCTTTGCCGGTGACCGCAGAGTCACCCAAACGCGTGAGGAATTGGCCGGGCGGCTGCTCAGGTTGTATCAAAAAAATCGCGCGGAGGAGTGGCACTGGTATGAGGAGTCGCTGACCTACTGCAATGCCGCGCTGCCGCATGCATTACTTTTGTGCGGACACGGAATGCCGAACAATTCCATGACCGACGCCGCTCTGGACTCGCTCAAATGGTTGGCCAATTTGCAGCGCGCCGACACCAGTGGAGGTCATTTCGTGCCTATCGGTTCGAATGGATTTTATCGCCGCGGAGGCGAGCGTGCGCGCTTCGATCAGCAGCCGGTGGAGGCGCAAGCCATGGTATCGGCCTGCCTCGCAGCACATCGGGTGACGGGAGATAAGAATTGGCACAAAGAAGCGCGGCGCGCCTTCGACTGGTTTCTCGGGCGCAACGATTTGAATCTGCCGATTTACGATCCGACAACCGGCGGATGCCGCGACGGCTTGCATCCGGATCGCCCGAACGAAAATCAAGGCGCTGAATCCTCGCTCGCCTTTCTCCAGGCGGTGCTCGAACTGCGCTTGGCTGAGACGACCTTACTATCCGTTGAAACAGGAGCTCGATGACCAACCAACATCAGGAACTTTTTCGCCGTGAGAAAACCAATCCTATATTGAGCGCTACCAATTGGCCCTATCCAATCAACAGCGTTTTTAATCCGGGCGCGACGTTGCTCCCGGATGGCACGACTCTGCTGTTGTGTCGCGTCGAAGACAGGCGCGGCCATTCTCATCTGACTGTCGCTCGTTCTACCAACGGCGTGGACAATTGGCAGATCGAATCACGGCCTACTTTCCGAGCCGACCCTGAACAGTTCCCCGAAGAGCTATGGGGCATCGAAGATCCACGCATTACCTATGTCCCTGAGTTGAGCAAATATGCTGTCGTTTATACCGCTTTCACACGCGATGGGCCGGGAGTTTCACTTGCGCTCACAGAAGATTTTCATAAATTCGAGCGCTACGGCGTCATCATGCCTCCGGAAGACAAGGATGCGGCTTTGCTTCCCTACCGGATCGAAGGGCAGTGGGCCTTGATCCACCGCCCGGTCAGTGCTCCACGAGCGCACATGTGGTTGTCTTATTCGCCGGACCTGCGCCACTGGGGCAATCACAAGTTGATGTTGGAGGCACGTCGCGGAGCATGGTGGGATGCCAATAAAATCGGTCTCTCACCGCCACCGATCGAAACCCCTCAAGGATGGCTGGTGATTTACCATGGCGTACGCCATACCGCGGCGGGCTCCATCTACCGACTGGGGCTTGCTCTATTTGATTTGTACGCCCCGGAACATTGCTTGAAACGCGGCGACGAATGGATTTTCGGCCCGCAAGAAACCTACGAGCAGCGCGGCGACGTCGACAACGTGGTATTTCCATGCGGGTACACGTTAGCGCCTGACGGCGATACTGTTCGGATATATTACGGCGCTGCGGATACCAGCATCGGGCTGGCGACAGGTAGTTTGCGCGCGATGCTGGAGTGGCTTGAGAAGCATCAATCAAAAATTGTCGAGCGCTAGAAATCTTTTTTAAACGCGGCGGGCGTGATTGCGAGCGTCTCGATCGAGGTCACCGTGAACAATAATCTTCGATACAAAAATTATTTCATCGATTGTGAATCATTTCAGCGCGAGAAGCACGGCAGCTGGGTTCCGCAATACACAATCACCCGGCAGGTAACTGAATCAAATGATTTCCCGTCGCATCAGTATCAATTCACTCATACATTGCCCACTAAAAACGAGGCCGACTGTTTCGCGGTGCAAAAAGCACAGGAGTGGATCGACAAGAACCAAAAAACTTGAGGAGTTCTGCGAGGTGGAATTACCTTGACGATGATGAGGTGTATCTCGAGGAGAGTTCGTCGCTATCTCGATTTCCTGCCAGAGCGCAGATTGTCTTCAGGGCAAGATTGACAAGCGCCTCAATGGAGACTGATGCTCTCCTGGCTGTTTGCCGACCGATATCCCTCTGATATCACATACCATCGGCTTGTGGTGCGCAACGGCACCACAAGCTGATTTGAACCCGCAATCCTGCCTTGAGTGGTTTGCTTCTACTGGGAGATTCTCAAGATTGATTCTTTTGTTCAGTATTGGACAGCAATCCCTCTGCAGGGATGTGCAAGGTAGCAAATCGACCCGTGATAGAGCCCTAACGGATTGACCCTTTTGCTAGCCGCTAATCGCTTCGGTCGCTGCTCCGACGGGCGGATCATAGTTTCTCTGTTCTAGCCGCGAGCACTACCTGGGGCCTTTAGGAACACGAGATTAGGAAGCCTTGGAGAATACTTTCGACCACTTCCAATCCGTCGCAGCCGAGACGGAATGCAACGGCGGCTTAGTAACGACATACACAGTAAGGCGTTGGAGTTGCGGTATGGCCAGATACCATACCGGCGGGCGGACGCGTTTGCGGCGGAGAAAACATTATGATGGTTGTGCTAGGTCACTTCCTTATTGCAGCAGCAGCCATGATCGCAACATCAGCGATCATCGGGTATTTTCTTACTAAATTGCTGCTTCGGTTACTTCAAAAGGTGGATCGTTCGATCAGACTTTACAGAGGGAAGGTCCCTGCGTTTTCTGCTCCCCGCATCTCACCGACGCCGCTCTCAAACGTATCAAAGAGCTTCTCCCGCAATGGAGCAGAAGAAGTTTGGGAGTACACAGACCCGACTCCCAGAGAAAAAGTCGTGATATAGAAAAGGCCCCCTCAACGCCAAGCAAAATGATGTATAGGTCGAAAAGAGGCGTTGCCACGATTGGTTACGCCGGAGCTGTGGGTCCAGGTTCTCTAAAAGCGATATATAAAGATAGATAAGCGGCTGAACGCGTTTCTTTCGAAACATCGAAGGTTGCACGGTGGAATAACTGCGCGGCCAATCGGGCATGATTCCCCTGTTGCAAATTATTCTTTTCACCTTGTTCACTATTAGACAAGACGCAATTGCTTCTCAGCCAGACGATGGTTACCGTTAACTAGACACGCAGCTGTGTAATGGATCTTCGAAAGCTGTAATGGCGCGCAAGAGGTAAAGAAGACTGGGCCACGCTCTGAGCAGTGGCATGGGCTTCCGCTCCGGTTTGACTAGCGAACGTATTCCGCGGTTCCCACTCCCTCTTCCAATATCCGAAGGCTATCAGGAGCCCTTCAAGGAGAGAGTTTATGAATCCTTTATATATTATCGCCGTCCCGTTAGCGTTGGTGATTATAGGCATGATTTTGAACAGCACCGGCCTTGCTTACGATCAACCACCGAGTTCACAAGAACAAGATCCTACGAAAAAACTGGCGGCGGATAAGGAGACCTACCGGAAGTTCTTCAATCTCCAGAGAACCCGATCGGTCACCAGGCAGAAAAGGGTGGGCCAGTATAGCTGGTTGGTGATGGCCGCCTTTATCGGCGCCTTCATCTGGCTCTATACCGATACCGTCAACAAGACCAGCCTGTCGAGTCGCATTGCCGGGATGCAAACCTTGGCAACGGAAGAAGGCAAGCAGATGGTCCTGTCGGTGACACAGAGCGACGGCACCAACGTCAAATATCTGATTAAATTACCTCAAGCCGACAAACTGGCGGAAACCACTAAAGCACAAGAAGCCGTTACCAAAGAAAAGGTCTCATCCTGGGAGCTGGAGAGACTGGGCACGGCTTTGAGCATCGGCAATAATTCACTGCCAAACGGCATCGCGCTGCAGATGTCCCAAGCAGCAGTCGCAGCCAGATAGAGTCCGGGATTCTAGGGATCCACATCAGGCTTGAGGTGGCGAGTTGCACCTCAAGCCTGAGATTGTTACCTCGACGTTAAGTTGTCTCCAGTTAGTTTCTCTTGAACAGTTAAACCTTAAACCTGGAACAACCGCTTGCATCTCTCTAACGCTGAGCCTGGAACGGGTCAAACACATAACCGCAATATTCTGCGGAGTCCGCCATGGGTGAACTGAACGGATTAAGATCGGACTGCGTGGATTTGAAGCGGAGCCGGATCTTCGTAAATCGAAGTCTGACGGTACTGAAAGGCGGCCTCGTGCTCGAGCATCCTAACACAAAAGCCGCTTACTGCTAGATTGGATTACCGCTGCAGCGGAACTGGCAAAAAGCGGGGAGAGAGCGATCCCGGAAGCTTACGATCAATGGGTGCCGAACTTCATGAGGTGCAGCTTTGGGCGTTCACCATACAATCCTGCGCCGCAGACGCAAGAAAGTAGAGCAAGCGAGGTAGATCTTGTGGCGTCGTGAGACGTGATTCCAGCGGCCGTGTTCAAAAGATTTCCCATAGAAAACCTATCCGGCGGGGTTCCGTTTGAGACTCGGTAATGGAGGATCGTTCAAAGTAGCTACACGGAGCCGGTTTGTCCTAAGGAGCCGATCGGTTTATCTTCGAAACTCAGAATCTTTTCTGACGCAAGGTCAATCGCCGCCTTAATTCATCAGTGTGTCAGGAGGTGAACAGAGCAAGCTACCATTCCCGTAGCTGGCTCAACAAGACGGTGGGATCCTTTCCCGTGAGCTATTCTCTAGCTCGGTTATTTTCTTCGTCTGATTTGGAAATTGTCGATCTTCTTTTTACGATAGCAGGAATCGATATCAATAAACTCACTATTACTCCCAACGCGAATGTTGATATCAGCACCAAGGCCAAGGAGCCTTCAAATCTCCAAATAAGAAAAGTGACACCAACAGGAATCGGATTTTGCAATGCAAGATGACAGTTAAAATGGCTAGCCCTAATGCCACGATCAGCAACAATTGCATGGCAAGTTTCTCCTTTGAGGGCCTGTGTCCATCTTGTCCAATTTTTGTGATCGTGACAATAGCTCCAAGGACCTCATTCATGATGCGCCCGCTTTAAACCGCCGGCTCAGCAGCACGGCCCCAAACGACATTGAGTGTTTTGAATATTTCAAACATTGTTCAGTAGTAGACAGAGTTTTCATTTACGGGCGCAGTAGTGTCAGCTAAAGGAGAACGTTATGGCCACGACCAAGCAGTGGTCGGAGTGGTGGAGTCGGTTTTTAGATTTGCCTCAGGATAGCTTTCGTCAAGCCATCAACATCTTGCAGCAGCGCTACGTCGAAGAAACGCAGCAGCGCGACCGATTTAACCAACACGCCGACAAGATGCATTATCCCCAGTTTCGAGAAAAACTCCTCCAGATATCGGGCGAAAAAACCAAATATGCAGACCGGATTGCCGAGGCGATCGTTGCACTTGGAGGTAAGCTGCCGAGCGTACCCGAGCGTCGTTCAACAGACGAAAACAGTTGGCAACAGTTGATGATCGCCCTAGATGACGAAAATCGCAGCGCCGATCATCTAGCACAACAACTGCGAGGTATCGAATCCGATATTCCCGACGTCGTCAAATTGCTGCAACAGATTTCTGAACAGCAGAAACAGCATCGCGGCGAAGTTAGAGAAATGCTGATGCGGAGCGATCCATTCGCGTTCTCGCTTGCCTGACGTCCTATAGGACCGTGAGTTCATTGTCCTCTTCGGTACAGTACAAACGTAAAGATGGAGAATAGCCGGAGCTGCTAACGTAAATGCGGTAATTGTACTTGCCGTTCGCTCTAGGCGGACACACTGGAGATGTCCATGAAATCGCCGTCACGTTATCGAGAAAAAACTGAAGTCATCCCGCCACAAAGCTTCTGCAGCCGACCCGACTTACGGATTACGCCATGAGCAACGGGGCCACTCACAGAGTCGCCGGCCGAGAGCAGTCCTCCACAAGGGCAATAACTCTGAAAGCGCTGTGGATGCTCATCAAGGATACCTTTGTTCAATGGCTCGACGATAACCCTCTCCAATTAGCGGCCGCGCTGGCTTATTACACCTTATTTTCCATAGCTCCTCTCCTGTTGATCGCGATCGCAGTCGCTGGCTTAGTGTTTGGGCGGGACGCTTCCCAACTTCAGATTATCGGTGTGATTGAGGATTTCATCGGAGTTCGTGGCGCGCAGGCAATCCAGGCGATAATCGAAAGCGCAGGTCAAAGGCCCGACTCAGGTTTTTTCGCCTCTGTTATAGCCATCATTTTCTTGTTTTTGGGGGCGGGAGGTGTAGTAGGACAGCTGCAAGAATCGCTTAATACAATTTGGCGAGTCATGCCGAGAACCGGTCGAGGGGTCAGAGGGTTTTTGCAGGACCGTTTGATTTCTTATTTAATGGTGTTAAGCGTCGGCTTCTTGTTACTCGTCTCTTTAATAATCAGCGCGGCGTTAGCAGTGATTTCGGGAATACTCGGCGGCTTTCTGACCATCGACGCTGCTACGGCATACGCTTTAGATCTCGCTTTCTCGTTTGCGTTCAACACACTGCTGTTCGCCGCGATATATAAATTCGTGCCTGACGTGCGCATTGAATGGCGGGATGTCTGGATGGGAGCTGCCATGACGTCCTTGCTATTTTCCGCCGGCAAATTCTTGATCGCGTTTTATCTGGGTCACAGCACGGCCACATCCATTTATGGTGCGGCCGGTTCAGTGGTGACGCTGCTTTTGTGGATCTACTATTCATCACTTATGTTCTTCTTCGGTGCCAAGTTAACCCAAGTCTACGCGAGCCGGTACGGATCTAAAGCCATCTCCGTGGACTGTGCGCGAAGCGCTAAACCGAGGGACTAAAGATTGGAAATCTACGTAAGGTTCTCCGAGTCAAACTGGACGAGCCGCCAAAAGTGTTTGCAGAAACTTAAACGCTATATCGACCCCAACGACTATCTAGTGATGATGCCTCTTGATCGAGGTTTATTAACCTCGCAAAACTGGAAGGCTCTTAAATGACTACTGACTCGCCCATGATCCCTGAGGCCATCTGATGGACTATCGGTACAAAGGTCATGGCTTTAACATAGAGACTAAGCCAACTATTGATGGGAAAGGCTGGACATTTATCGCTAATGTACATTGGGTGGGGGGGCGAGAAGAATTCACCACGTACACTTCTGACAAGAGTTTTACGAGTCCCCAAGAAACACAGATGGAGGCGATCGCAGACACTCGAAAATGGATCGATAGTCGGTAAGCCCGTTCTAACGAGGGCGGGGTTAATAGCACGGATTAATGAGGTCAGTCCTTTAGCCTGTATAATGTTTGAGACGTGTCTCGTACTAGACAGCAATCCGTCATTGAATGAGCAAAGATAGCGTCTAGAGGAACAAAGCCTATGGACCACTACTACAAATCGCACAGCATTCTAATCACCACCTGGGGCCGCGTCGACGGCTTCACGCCGGAGCTTCGCATCAATAGACAACTGGCTCCCCTCGTCTTCGAGACGTTGAAAATAAACCAGCCGTTTCCTACCAAAGCAGAAGCTGCACGTTTTGCCCTCGAAGTCGCCAAAAAATGGATTGACGATGGCAAACCTATCCCTCATAAGCATGGATTGAAATGACTTGCGTTCCCGCGATGTCGCATCCTAACGAGCATCGGGCTGGCGACAGGTAGTTTGCGGCGGATGCTGGAGTGGCTTGAGAACCATCAGTCAAAATTGTCGAGCGCTAAAAATTTTTTGTAAACGCGGCGGGCGTAATTGCGAGCGTCTTCATCGGGGGTTACCGTGAATAATACTCTTCTGTACAAAAACTATCTCATCGGTTGTGAATCATTCCAGCGGGAGAAGCACGGTAGCTGGGTTCCTCAATACACAATTACCCGGCAGGTAACCGAAGCAAACGATTTCCCGTCACATCAGTATCAATTCAGTCACACATTGCCGACTAAGAATGAGGCCGACCGTTACGCGGCGCAAAAAGCACAGGAATGGATCGATAAGAACCAAAAGCCCTGATCAGTTCTATATCGTCGAGTAAGTACTCGCGAAGGTATGTCTCACCGGAAGGTTGCCGTTTCGAATCTGTGTCAGAGCTCTAGGACTGATCGGAGCGGCCAGATGAAATAGCACCTGTTAGGACTGATGCTCTCAGGGTCTTCGACGGATTCTCTGTGGAAGATGAACTCAAGGCGCCGTTCGGCGCCTCGAGCCCGTTGAACCTATTCAATCTGCTTGTCTGACTTCGTTAGTGGGAAATTTTCAACGCCATGCCTAACGGTAAAGGACTATTGCCGACGCTTAAGGCCGTGCCTAATCTCTCGAGTTCCCAAGACGACACCTTTTCTACCGTCGAACCTTCCTTTGGAGCAGCTTCCAACTTTTCGGCTTGAGGAAGCTTGACGAGGTATTTTACGTTGTTCCCGTCGCTCAACGTCACCGATAAAACCATCTGTTTACCTTCTTCTGTGCCCAGGGTCTGAAGCGCGGCGATTCGGCTGGAAAGACTGGTCTTATTCACCGTATCCGTATACAGCCAAATGAATGCGCCGATGAATGCGGCCATCACAAGCCAGCTGTATTGGCTTATCCGTTTCTGCCGTTTTAGGGATCGGCTTCTCTGCAGATCGAAAAATTTACGATAAGCATCCTTTTCCGCGGTCAATTTTTTAATCGGATCTTGCTCGGGTGAGCTCGCCGGTTGATCGAAAGACAGCCCAGTGCTGTTCAGTATCATGCCCAGAATCACCAACGCTAAGGGGATGGCGATGATCAATAGAGGATTCATAACGCTCCTTTAAAGCTCTTGATAGCCTTTGGATATTGGAAGAGGAAGTGAGTCAGAACCGTTAATAGCCTATCGATCCGGAGCCAAAGGACATGCCACCGATGAGGGTGTGGTGGGGCCTTCTACCTCTTACGCGCCAGTACGGCTGAAGGAAAAAGGTTACGCGCCGGACTCTATCCCAACCAGAGCACTGTAGCAAGGATGAGCACCGACGGCAGGACTTGAGTTATGAGTCCAAACAAATAGCGGCCTACCTCGGTTTTGTTTCGATCAAGGAGAGCAAATTAAATCGAGAGGTAGCGAGATGTCGCCTACGGATCTCCTTGGCATTTCTTCACAAGAAATTTCGCAATCCTTTGAATCGAAGCGGTAAATTTAATCGTAGGAGCCAAAACTCTCGCCACGTCTGCGAATTGCGTTACCGGATGTTCACACCGAAGAGGCGAATGCTTTCGATTGGCAATTTGCCGGCTTCGAGATCGCATGAACGCGCCGCCGAAATTGCTCATTCCAGGGCGTGTACATGCGATGTTTGATCTCGTCCGCTAATCGTTGGTCGATGCTTGCGGACTCGAGCGTTATAGTTTGAAACCAGCGTTATTCAAGCCTTCTTTGAGTTCGGCCTTGTCTTTCTCCGTAAAAGGCATCGTTTCCCAGCGCGGGAAGCGCTCCACTTGCAAACCGCGGAGCTTCATCAGCTCGCAGAACACGCCGCGACCGTGGGTCTTCAAATACTTGCCGACCACCTGCATGAGCCGGGTGAGCAGATCGTGTTCCTTTTGCGCTCCTTTGAGGTCGCCCAGTTTCAGGGCTTCGTACATTTTTACACACGCTTCCGGGAAAGGCGTTGACGGCGGATGAATCGCGCCGCGCACGCCCACGGAGTAACCCGTATACAGCGAAAAAATCCCGCCTGGAAAAACTCCGGTAGACTTCGGCAGTTGGTATACGTAACCCAGCAGTTTGTCGTAGGCGATGAAAGAAACCTTGATGCCGGCAAGCGGGTTGGGCGCGATCGCTTCGATGATTTTGTTAGCTTTGGCTGGAGTAATCTCGACCCACGTCGTTTCGGTGTTGTCGTAGATAAAGAGCGGCACGCCCGGTACCGACTTGGCAATCGCCTTGTAGTGAGCGTACACTTCGTAATCGTCGTGGGGATAATAGTATGGGGGTACAACTCCAATAGCGTCCACGCCAAGGCTGGCCGCGTGCTTGGCCAGTTCGATGGAGGAATAGGTATTGGCCGTGCCGATGTGCATGACGACGGGGACTTTTCCGGCAACTCGCTTAACGATCTGCTCAGCCACCTTCTTGCGCTCGTCGATCTCCATAACCATGCCTTGACCGTGAGTGCCTAAAGGAAAAAAGCCGTGCACTCCCGACGCAAGATAGAAATCGATGATGGCGTCAGTCGCACTGTGGTCGATGGCGCCGTCGTTCTTGAATGCCACCGGCATCGGCATCAAAATCCCTTCGATCTTTCTGTCACTGGGCATAAAGACTCCTTTCGGGTTTGGATCACATATTAAGTTTCCGTACCCATATCGCACCGTCGCCGACAATTCCAGCCGATATCCATTTCGAACTGAAACCAAAGGTGATAGAAATCTATCATCTCACGCAGGAGGCGGTAATGGCAGAAAAGAACCCGACGGTAACCGTAGCGACGAGCATGGGAGACATACGAATCGAACTTGAAGCGGATAAGGCGCCGATTACGACGAAAAATTTCCTGGATTATGTCAATGACGGATTTTACGACGGTCTGATTTTTCATCGGGTGATTCCCGGTTTCATGATTCAGGGTGGCGGGATGGACCCGCAGATGAAACAGAAGAGCACCAAGTCGCCAATTAAGAACGAAGCGACTAACGGTTTGAAAAACAAAAACGCCACGGTGGCGATGGCGCGGACCAACGTCGTCGACAGCGCTACCGCTCAGTTTTTCATCAACGTTAAAGATAACGATTTCCTGGATCACAGGAGCACGTCTGCGGATGCGTTCGGATATGCAGTTTTCGCTCGCGTCATCGACGGCATGGACGTGGTGCAGAAGATTGAAAAGGTAAAGACGCATAACAGCGGAATGCATCAAGACGTTCCGGTGGATCCGGTTGTCATCACCTCGGTGCGGGTGGACGGCTAGAGCGAACGGTTCAGACCTATCGCAGAGGGGCATAGGATTTCAGATGCTTGTAATGCGGTCCTATGCCCGTATTTTCGCGTGGCGGTCGTCATGCCAAGTTCACGCCGCCACATGGATAGCACCACTGCACACTGAAGCCGAATTTAAATGCGGACCCGGCTGGGCGACGCCTACGATGTCCAGACCCTGTTTGGATCGTATTTTCTGATCGCAGACAGTTCATCGTCAGTCGGAGCCGCAGTCTCCTTGATGCCCGGCGCAATCTGAAGCGGCCAATCCGTTTCATTCTTGATGTTCTCGATGCTCACTCCCGGATGGTTTGCGGTTAGCATCATTTCACGCGTGTTGTCATCGAATGAGAATATGCCCATGCTGGTAATCACCCGGCTCGGCCCTCCGCCGATGAGACCGTTGCGCGAGCGCCAATCAGCGCCGTCGCCAAAGCCGGGAGAGGTGATGTAATGAACTCTGGCTGGGAAACGGCGCCGTTCATGGTTCATGATGATGATGCACCGCTTAGCCATCGTCGCGATGTCCGCAGCGCCGCCGCTGCCCGGCAAACGAATCGGTTTGCGGTTCTCTTCAACCCAGTGCGTATTCAGGTTGCCAAATCGATCCACTTCCGCGCCGCCGATGAAACCTAAGTCGATTCGATTACTCTGCAAAAGATGCATCACGTCGTTCAGTCCGGCGCAACTCAACGCGCGCGCCACATTGGGTGGATCGCTCATGGTTAGAATCGATTCGAGCGCCGGCCAGTCTCTGACCACCCCATTTTCGAAAATACCAATTGCGCTAGGCGCATGAGTTTCCTTGGCTACGGCAAAGCCGAGGAGCGGCAGGCGCATGCCAACAAAGACTTTATCGCCGTCGCTGATTTCCCGGGAAGCGGCGGCAACCATTAATTCTCGCAACGTGTAATTCATAGCGCAGCTGTCCCGAGATTCATCCGTAGTAGTGATCGAAGAACGAGCTGTCTCGGAGTCTTCTACAGAGCATGGCTAATTCGAGCTGAGATTCCGGCGTCGGGTGTTGCGAGTCTGTGCCACTACAATATCGCAGCTAGTCTGCCTTGTTGAACGCATCTATGCCGGCCTGGCAAATCTGTTTGTCGACTGCGGCAGGAGCGCCACTGACACCGACGGCGGCAATGCATTGGCCCTCGATTGTGAGAGGGATTCCGCCTTCAATGCTGATGAACCACCCGGGACCGACGGCCAGAGTCTGCGCGAGAACTTGGTGATCGGGAATCTCGCCGCCTTCACGGTTGGTCTTGCCGGTTGCCGCTGTAGTTAGCGCGGCCGAGCGGGCTTTGGCAAGCGCGATCATCGTGTTGTGGGTCCGTCCATTAGTCATTCTTTTGAATGAAAACAGGTGACCGCCGCTATCGACGACCGCGATACTGACGATCTGCTTGAGCTCTTTGGCTTTTTCCACGGCCGTGTTGACAATGATGTCGGCGCCTTCCTGAGTTAATTTAAAAAAGGGTACTGCCTTCATGGCTCCTCCTGCGTGATGATAGTTTTCCTGATTCAATAGCTAAAATTTACCGGCGCGGCCACTAAACTTTCCTGCGGCACGAGGTTTTTTAACCGCTCTCCGCCGAGTCGCTCGAGAAATTCAACGTGGTCGGCGACACTGAAAACCCACGTTTGCAGCCATTTCTTGAAACCGTCGAGAGAACGAGTCTCTTTGTGGTATTCGAAATAGAAAGAGTCATCCCGTCGGGTATAGCCTTGAGCCGGCGAGGGGTGCGAACCGAATGGCTGATGGACGATGCTGGAAACCAAGAACCCGGGAATCAATGTTCGGTTCGGATCGCTCAAAATGACCTCATGATCAACGATTTCTTCGCAGGTCAGAATTACCGTTTTAGCCGCGAAGGCAGCTTCCTTCATGACACCGAAATTTCCCCACGCGTGCGCGTTTCCTTGGCGATCGGCTCTTTGCACGTGAAGAATCGTCACATCGGGCGAGATCGCTTTGACTGCAAGGAGTTCATCGCCGGTGAACGGGCATTTCACCGAGGCGAACTGCGGGCCGCGGCTGATGTCGCTGCCGCGAATGGATTTGGTTGGCAAAAATGGCAAGCCGGTGGCTGCAGCCTGCAAGCCTAGGCCGATGGTAAAATTCGAGTGATCCTCGATTTCAATCGGGTGCGGTATGCCGGATTCGGCCGCCCGCCGGTAATTGTGACCGAGACCCGCGGCAACATTGCCGACCCAGGATGCGATGATCTTTTTTACGCAACCGGCGCCAATCAATTGGTCGAACTGCATGTCGGATATCGGCGCGATCAAGGTGAGGTTTTTCTTCCTCTGTCGTATAATCTCGTTGCTGGCGGCGAATGGAATCAACGATTCGAGGCCGCACCCCATGGCGATGGAAGAACCGTCATGGATGTCTCGCGCGATAGCGTCATGGAGACTTCGAACCTTGTCCATATTCGTCATCTGTACCCGCTCCGTGAGTGGAGTTCAACGCAGTTCATCCCTGCTCGCCATCAATGTTCCGAATTTAATTCTATAGAGAGGCAAACATGCCGCCAATTGCGGCATAGCTTGGAGTACGGAATTCGCTCGATCGCAAAGCAGGGGTAGATCCATTGGATCGAAACTGTCGACGGTGAGTTAAAACCGAGCATGATGTCTTTAGTCGCACAGCAAAGGGAGTTGGCCCGTCATCCCGAAACTCCGAGCCAATCGGTGAATACGATCCGAGCGCGCTGGTCACAAGTTCCTGATGGCGGCATCGCGATCACGTACTGCCTCGAAGGACAGATCAGCCGGTTATGTCTGCCCGTGAAATCCGCACCGAACAGGGTAGACGGTTTGTGGCGACATACTTGTTTCGAGGCCTTCGTAGCCGTCAGAGCTGCGCCGGCATATCGTGAGTTTAATTTCGCTCCCTCCGGCCAGTGGGCGGCATATGCTTTTCAACGTTATCGTCATGGCGGTCCTCTGGCGCAGGCTTCGGACCCGCAGATTACGGTCCGCGCTTCTGCAAACCGTTTCGAACTAGATGCCCTCATCGGCCGAGAATCTTTGCCCGGGCTGCCGGTGAATGGCCGCTTTTTGCTGGGGTTGTCAGCCGTGATCGAAGAAAACGACGGTGCGGTGTCTTACTGGGCGCTCAAGCATCCACCCGGCCCACCCGACTTTCATGATGCCAGCGCGTTTATTTTGGAATGGGAGCCGCATGTGGCTGCGGTCCTCGATCCGGCTTATACTGGCAAGCCATGAAATTCGGAATCGACCGCTTGCTGGAAGAACCGGCGCTGCGTAAAGCGCTAAAAGGCCGCCGGTCGGCATTGCTCGCGCATCCGGCTTCAGTCACGCGTTTTCTTCAACACTCACTAGACGCTCTCGCCGGGTGTAGCGATGTCAAGCTCACCGCCGCTTTCGGCCCTCAACACGGTCTGCGCGGTGATAAGCAGGACAACATGATCGAATCGCCAAACTTCACCGACGCGATCCATGGCATTCCCGTTTTCAGTCTCTACGGCGAAGTTCGCCGCCCTACGGTGGCGATGATGGACAGTTTTGATGTTCTGCTGATTGATCTGCAGGATCTCGGTTGCCGGATCTACACCTTCGTTACGACTTTGCGTTACATGCTCGAGGCGGCTGCAGAGCTAAAAAAGACCGTCTGGATTCTCGATCGCCCCAATCCTATCGGACGCCCGGTAGAAGGGCTGCGTTTGCGCGATGGTTGGGAAAGCTTTGTCGGCGCCGGGCCCTTGCCGATGCGTCACGGCCTGACCTTAGGTGAGCTTGCGAAGTGGTTCGTCCGCGCGCTTCGGCTGGACGTCGACTGTGAGGTCGTGACCATGGATGATTGGCAGCCGTCGAGCGAACCCGGATTTGGTTGGCCTCTCGGCCAAAGAAGTTGGGTGAATCCCAGCCCCAATGCACCCAATCTATCGATGGCTCGCTGCTATAGCGGAACGGTCATGCTCGAAGGCACGACTCTGTCCGAGGGACGCGGCACCACCCGACCATTGGAGCTCTTCGGCGCGCCGGATCTCGAGCCGCGCGAGCTACTTGCAAAGATGGGCGAGCTTGCGCCTCACTGGATGCGCGGGTGCAGGCTGCGCGATTGCTGGTTTGAGCCGACCTTTCATAAATATGTCGGTAAACTGTGCGGCGGTATTCAGATTCATGTGGACGATCCGGCATACGATCACAATTTGTTTCAACCGTGGCGCCTGTTGGCCTTGGCTTTGAAAAGCTTGCGAACTCTCCGGCCGGATTATCCTCTTTGGCGCGATTTCTCTTACGAGTACGAAACCGATCGTCTGGCTATCGACATAATCAACGGCAGTGAATTGCTGCGGCGATGGGTAGATGACCCTGCCGCCGTGCCGGCCGACCTCGACGAACTCGCCGAACCGGATGAGTCCTCGTGGCTAGAAGAACGAGAGTCTCTGTTACTGTACCGATGAGCAATGGTGAACTTTATCGAAAAATTTCCAGTTAGCCCGGGAAGCATCTATGACAACGGCTAACTTACTTCGTACGCTGCTAATACCGATCATTGTTTCCCTCGGTGTGTTATCACTTGCTCTCTGGTGGCGCAGCTGTTTTTGGGCGCCCATGTATATTCATTTGCTTGCTGGTTTATCGATTCTTGTAGTCTCGTTACTGGTATGGATGGCCTGGGTTGTTGATGATCCTCTAAAAGGCACGGGTGATTTGGTTGGTGGTTATTTTCCCGCGCTCGTGTACTTGACATTCGGGTTCTATGGCGGCGTGATCATCAGCAAACACCTGATGAAAAGAGACAAACTCGAGGATTGATTAACCGCTTCGACCATCGAAAACCCCGCCATGAGAGTGTTTCTGAGCTATTCATCAAGCGATCGGACACTGGTTGAGCCGATCTATCTTGCTTTGCGCGCGCAAGGACACACGGTGTTTTTCGACCGGGCGGACCTGCCGGCGGGGGAGGAGTATGATGCGCGAATCCGGCGGGCGATCGAAAAATCTCAGCTTGTGCTATTCATGATAAGCCCGGACTCGCTCGATCCAGGTAGTTACACGCTCACCGAACTGGCGATTGCACAGAAGACGTGGGGGCATCCCGCCGGAAGGGTGTTACCGGTTATACTCCGCCCCATTTCGCTCGAGCGGATTCCGCCCTATCTAAAGTCGATCACATTGCTCGAACCCCAAGGAGATCTCACCGCCGGGGTGGCAGACCAAGTCTACCGAATCGCCCAAGCTCGACGCCGTGCTAGGTTAAAGAACGCTGCCGCGGTGTTGGTCGCTGCCGTCGGTTGCGCCGGCGTGTACGCTTATTGGATGTTCCGAGGTCCAGCTGCGGAAGTCACCGGCAATGACGGAGCCATTGCGGTCATGGTTCCGGCCGGCAATTTCGTTATGGGAGACGACGTGGAGTCGCCGCTGCGAAAGGTTTATTTGGATAACTTCTATATCGACAAGTACGAGGTGACGCTTTCGCGTTACGCAAAATTCTTAGACGCAACCGGCGGTGCAAGGCCGCCGGAAGGCTGGCAGCAATTACATCTGGAAAGCGCCGGCGCATTGCCGGTCGTGGGTGTGGACTGGCACGACGCGGAGGCCTACTGCCGGTGGGCGGGCAAGCGCCTGCCCACCGAGTCCGAATGGGAGAAGGCCGCGCGCGGCGGAGATGGTCGCAAGTATCCGTGGGGCAGTGAAGACCCCACTCCGGCGCACGCTAATTTTGGTAAATCGGCGGAAGGTCCGTACAGCGGAGGACTTGCGCCAGTCGAGAGTCGCCCGGCCGGTAAGAGCCCGTACGGCGCGCACGATATGGCAGGCAATGCTTCTGAGTGGGTATCGGATTGGTTCGCCGCAGGGTTCGTGCGCGGCGACGTGAGAAATCCAAAAGGGCCCGAGAATGGCACGGCAAAGGTGATCCGCGGCGGAGGATGGTACGATCCTCCAGAGCGACTGAATTCAAACTGGCGTATGCACGCGAGCCCAACCACTCGTGCTGACGACCTTGGTTTCCGCTGCGCGAAAGATTACCGTCAGTAAACCGGTGGCGCTAAACATTCCTGCCAAAAAAGTTTAGAGTGCCAACGCATTAGTGATAAAGTCAGGCCGCTCGAGGCCGGCTGAGCTCTCAGAGCAATATCCCGGATTTCGCTATCTGATCTTCGAACCCTGGGAACCAACGAAGGAGCATAGAACCAACCATGATCTGGCCTGAAATACGCCGCATCTCCAGCCCTGACCTCGAGCCCCCTAATTTGCCCAAAAACCCCGCCGATTGCGAAATTCTGTTTCAACTCTTTGTCGGCCCCAAAGATGATGAGGGGGAAGAGGCTTTCAGCTTTACTGTGATGACCGCTGCTCGTTTAGCCAAAGACTCTGACGCACATTGGGGCAGGGGCAAGCTGATTGTGGCGGTTTTTGAATGGCCCGCTGTAATTCAGGCAGTGGCAGAGTTGCTGGCGCAGTGCGCCCGTCCCTCCTGGGGCGAAGTGGTGGCCGAGCTCAATAAGGAATTGATTTGGGATTTTGACGGCTACAAACCCGCCGATGCTTCATAGAGATACAGAGCAAATTGGCGCGTCCTGCCAGGATCTGAGCCTGAGATTTTACTCTACCCGCTGGGTTGCTGCTCCCTGGGCAGCTGACCGCAGCTCAATCAGCCGGCGCACCGCGCGAACCAACGGCTGTGCCAACATCACGACCGCGATCACAGCCGCAAGAAGTCCCAAGGAAATAGGCCAGACAAACTTAAACAGAGCCTTGTGAATGTCTGCTTCGACAGCACCTGCCCAGATGCCGATGTGCGTATTGCCGAGCTGGCCATCAAGTATCGGCGCTCGGGTTTCGTAAACCGGTTTGCCTTCCACGGTGAGTTCTCGCTGACTGACTTGAAGGTCCTGATTTGAAGTAACTGCCGGTTGGAACTCTCGGAATAAACCTGCCGAGCTACTGGCGATGATCTTTCCCTCGCGGTCTTGAACAAAAACATAGGCAACTCTGCTCAAGCGGGCGTACTTCGTCACCGTTGTTTTGAGGCGGAGCGCATCGTTGCTGGCGATATAGCCTGCGGCTGCATCACTCAAGTTCGTCGCCATCAGGACCGCGCTTTCCTGCATATGATCCCGCAGCACGCGCGCCACGAGCTGATGCATAATCACGACGAAAAAAAGCCCAAGAACCACCAGCATAACCCTCCATTCGAAGCTTAGCCCATGCCAAGAGACCGCTAGAGCGCCCGAGGTCTGGGTTTTTTTTTCGGCTTTTGTCAGTGCGTCATATACGCTGCTCATATTTTCACCGCGATGTGGCTGCTCTACCTGCTTACCGAATTACGGTCGGCATCAACACCTGAACCAATCGAGTCATTCCTCAGGCCCGCTAACCAAATGTGATTGGCCTCCTCGGGATTTTGTAAACCGTCGATTTCAATCCGATGAAGCAAGAGATCTTCCGAGACCTTTCTGGGTGTAATCGAGACTTGATAGCCCTTGTTCCTTAAACGCTGCGCGTATTCATCCGCTGCTGTGGGGTTCTGAAACGACGCCGCAATGAGACGATATGAGCCGTCGGGCTGCCGGCGCAGCAATGTTTCCGGAGTCAGCACAGGCAGCAAAAGGGACCGCCCTGCCGCCACTTTCCCGAGACTCTTGATCCCGGGATTGAACTCTTTGATCAGATCCATGCCGAGGCCATTCTTGGTTCCATAAGCTTCAGTGGCAATTTTATAGATGCTCGAGCCCTGCGGAATGATCACTCGCTGCTCCGTAATTTCAACCTCCACCTGTGTATTGACCTTCGCCGGCGCCGCCACCTGATGATGACTCATGAACAGAGCCCATTCATTTAAATTACCCTTGGCGGTTTCGAGGGTTCTCCCGGCGTTAACCAGGAAGTTCCTTGGATCAATAAACGAAGCCACGGTGATCAAGCCAACAACGACTAAGCAGGTCTCCAGGCCGAAGCGCGCCAGGCGCCTCAGTTTGCGCTGAGGAAGCTTGGTTGTCGATTTCGGAACGGGCATATTCGTGTCCGGTTGTGTGTCGATCGGGCTAGAGATGATTTGCTTCTGAGCGAGCTGTGTTCGCGGTGTTAGCCTGAGATCGCCGGCCACTTCATTGATGATGTCTTTAGAAATGATTTTCTCAGATCGGCCGAAGGCGCAGAGCAGGGCATTATCGCAGATGATATTCACCAGCCGGGGGATACCATTTGAAGCGACGGCAATCTGCCGATAGGCATCCGGATGGAATAGGCGCTTACCGGTATATCCGGCGGCACTGAGTCGAAAATCGACATAACGACATACCTCCTCGTCCCTGAGCGGAACGAGCCGGCATTGAAGCGCCACACGTTGTTTGAGCTGCCGCAAGCTAGGCTGATCCAGTCTTGCCTGGAGTTCGGGTTGGCCCATCAGCACGATTTGGATGAGCTTTTCCTGATCGGTTTCCAAGTTCGAGAGAAGTCTCAGACCTTCGAGAGCTTCATCGCTTAGGTTTTGGGCTTCGTCCACCAGGACCGACACAATGTTGCCGTTTCCCAGTTGCGTGATAAGAAAATCGTTCAATTCCTGAAGCAGCTTTACCTTGTTTGCTTCCTTTTGACCCAGGCCCAGATCGTAGTGAATCACCTGCAGCAATTCGGTGAAATTCAAGTATGTATTAAAAATATAAACCGTATGGATGATTCCTTCCGAGGTGTGCGTCATCAGTTTACGGAGCAAGGTGGTCTTCCCTGTGCCCACTTCACCGGTTATGACGATGAAACCTTTTTTGGCCTCGATTCCATACCGCAAATTAGCGTAGGCTTCTTCGTAAACCGGATTGCTGTAAAATAAATTCGGATCGGGAGTAACACGAAAAGGGGAGACCGAAAATCCGAAGTAGCTGTTGTACATCGTACCTAGACCGTCCTTTTGCAGTGGCTGATCGAGGTCATAGGTTTACCGAGGGAGAATCAGTCCATTGCGGGCATCAACGCTGGCCAACCTTAGATCAAAGCCAAAACAAGAGTCAAGACGAAATTCGACCCGAACCCGGAGACTTGTGCGATCAGCGCGAAGCTGCGACCCTAGACCTGATTAGATGGTTAGTGTTAGGGGGTAATGATGAGGCCTTAGGAGTAGAGTGAATGTTTCTCAGAAATAGATTCATGATTGTCGTTGGTTTGTTTGCTTGTGCCGGATTGACCTTGTGGGCGACTCCGTTATGGGCTGATCTGGAAACATTTATCCGAAAACCGGAGCCGAACTTCAGTTGGAAGCAGAACGGCAAGCCCGACCAAGCAGCGGGAGATCGCATCTACGATCTCCATTTCGTATCCCAGACCTGGCAGGGCAAGAACTGGCAGCATCAATTGCAAGTCTACCGGCCGCAGTCCGTCGAACCGGCGGCGATGATGCTGCTATGGGTGACCGGTGGTTCGGCAACGCCGGGACAAATTGCGTTCGGCATGGAGCTGGCTCGCAAGAGCAAAGCTCCTGTGGCCTTTCTTTATCAGATTCCGAATCAGCCGCTGTTGGAAGAGCAGCTTGTGGAGGATGATCTCATCGCCGAGACGTTCGTGCGTTATCTCAAGACCAAAGATGAAAACTGGCCGCTGCTTTTCCCGATGGTGAAAAGTGTCGTTAAAGCCATGGATGTCTTGCAGGCGTTCGGCAAAGGGGAATGGGGCGAGCCGACGAGCAAGTTCATTGTCGCCGGAGCATCCAAGCGCGGCTGGACGACCTGGCTTGCCGCGGCCGTTGATCAGCGAATCGGCGCCATTGCTCCCGTAGTCATCGACACGCTTAACATGCGGGCGCAAATGCCGCGGCAATTAAAAGCCTTCGGCGCGTATAGCGCCCGCCTGCAACCCTACACCAGCCGTGGCTTGGTGCCCATACCAGAATCAGCGGAGGGCCAGCGCCTTCTGAGCATGATCGATCCGTGGGCATACCGTGAGCGGCTGACGTTGCCCAAGTTGATCGTCAACGGCACCAACGATTTTTATTGGGCTACTGACGCGCTCAACCTTTATTGGAACGAGCTGCCAGCTAACAAGTGGGTGATTTATGTTCCCAATGCCGGCCATGACTTGAGACGGCAGGACCGAGGTAATTCGGATCAAACGGCCGATCTGATTAATGGCTTAGCGGCTTTTTCCCGGCATCAAATAAGCCGGCGTCCGATGCCGGACGTAAGCTGGAAGCATGAAGATAGCGACGGCAAATTGCGCTTAAGCATCGCGGGGAATCCACAGCCACTGGGCGCGCGGCTTTGGGTTGCGCAAACAGCATCAAAGGATTTTCGCGCAGTTAAGTGGATTCAGCAAACGGCCGATATCTCCGATGGGATCGTTGTCGGCGAAGTCACCCAGCCGAAGCAGGGGCACGTGGCTTTTTTTGGCGAGCTCGATTACGAGATCGATGGGCTGAACTATCAACTCTCCACCCAAATTCGGGTGACGGAATGAAGCGTATTTGCAGGCGGCTTCGTTTTGAGCGTTTTTCCCGCGACAGAATTTAAGCTCGATGCCGGTGCTTGTCAAGCCGTTGACACTCCCGGTTGCCGTTCTTAAGTTGTCCTCATCACACGGTTTAGAGAGGAGTCATCCTATGGAATTGGTAACATGGACACCGTTTGAAAGCTTGAACAAGGTTCAATCGCGGATCAACGGTTTGTTTGATGAAAATTACGGCCGCTCGCGCGCTAACGCCGCAACCGGCAGAACCTGGTATCCCGCTGTCGATATTCTCGAAAGCAAAGACGCCTATGTGCTCCGAGCCGAACTTCCAGGAATGAACAAAGAGGATTTCAACCTGGAGATTGAGGAGGGGACATTGACTCTCACGGGCGAACGGAAGTTTAACAAGCCCGCTGAAGGCGTTGAGTATCGCTCCGTGGAACGGGTTACCGGAAAGTTCGTAAGATCCTTCACGCTGCCTGAGAGTGTAAAGCATGACGCGATTCAGGCCACGTACAAGGACGGTATACTCGAAGTTCACATTCCCAAGGCGGAAGAGGCCAAGCCGCGGCAAATACAAATCAGCGTGCACTAATCTTCGAGCACGTTCAGCAGTATTAAGAGGGGGGAAGCAGGTTGCTTCCCCCTCTTGCTTTACGCTTGCCATCGGGTTTCAGATATTTGCTTGTGACAATCGGCGTCGATCAAAACATCCACCGGGCGCAACGTTGAGCCGCGAATCGAAAAATTTTCTGACGATCCTACAGCCGGTGTTTTTCCTGGTAGGGATTTTTCTTCTTAACTTCACCGCCAGAATCATTCTCTCACCACTGCTTCCAACCATTGAAAACGAATTGGCGATCAGTCATGGCCAGGCCGGCTTTTTCTTCTTCCTGATTTCGGCAGGTTATCTGTTCGGGCTACTGGGCTCGGGATTTTTTGCCGCGCGCGCGACGCACAAGCTAATTATTGTTCTCTCCAGCGCGGGCGTTGGCATAGCTCTGATTGCGATTGCGTTCGCCACGAATTTATTGACCGTCCGGCTCGGCCTGCTGGCTCTCGGCGTCGCAGCCGGTCTTTACATTCCCTCGGCGATCGCGACGATCACCTCGGTCATCAAACAAGAGCATTGGGGCAAAGCGATCGGCGTGCATGAGCTTGCGCCAAACCTGGCTTTCTTTGCCAGTCCTTTCATCGCCGAATTATTCCTTACCTGGGCAACCTGGCGTGTGGCGCTCGGCTCACTTGGGGCAACATCGATCATAGCGAGCCTTACCTATCAATGTTATGGCCGCGGCGGTGAATTTGCCGGCGAGTTTCCTGGTTCGCGTGCGTTTGGCGCCCTGGTCAGGACCCCGGCATTTTGGCTCATGCTGACTTTGTTTGGTCTGGGCGTGAGCTCGACTATCGGAGTGTACGCGATGCTGCCACTGTACCTGGTTAGCGAGCAAGCCATGCACCCGAGCTGGGCCAACACGGTGGTGGCGCTTTCGCGGATTCATGGACCGATGCTCGGACTCCTCGGCGGTTGGGTATCGGACTGGCTCGGACCCAAACGAACGATCGTCGTGAGCCTGATTTTTACTGGAATCGCGACCTTGCTTCTGGGCGTCGTTTCAGGTTGGTGGACCAGCGCCGTGGTTGTAGTTCAGCCGCTTGTAGCAGTTTGGTTTTTTCCGGCGGCATTCGCCGCATTGGCGCTGATCACCGGACCTAATGCTCGGAACCTGGCGGTCGCTTTCACTGTGCCGTTCGGATTTATGGTGGGCGGCGGCGCGATCCCGACATTTATAGGTATGATGGGCGATGCCGGTTTATTTGCCATGGGATTCGTCGTCGCGGGAAGCCTGATTACCTGCGGCGGTGTCCTGGCCATGCTGCTCAAGTTGCCCCAAACGGCGAAAAAATTGGTTTGAACGCGGTTGTTTTCCGCGCCTGGGCTGTTCTATAAATTTTTATGATGAACCTGGAAGAATTCGCTGGAGCAATCAGAGAGAGCCGAGAGATCGTTGTGTTCACTGGCGCCGGGATTAGCACCGAGTCCGGTATTCCCGATTTCCGTAGCCCGGGCGGGATCTGGAGCCGTTACCGACCGGTGAGTTTTCAAGAGTTCATCAGCAGCGAGGAATCCCGCGTCGAGGCCTGGAAGCGGCGCTTGGAAACGTACGCGGTGGACCAAAATGCCAAGCCCAACATCGGCCACTACTTCGTTCAATCGCTGAACGAAAAAGGCAAACTCATCGGGCTGATCACGCAGAATGTTGACGGCCTGCACAGTCAATCCGGACTGCCCGAAGACAAAATCGTCGAATTGCACGGCAGCAATCGGACTATCCGCTGTCTGGAGTGCAGTAAGTCTTATGATCCGGTCATCATCATGGAACGTTTGACCGGCAACTTCTCCTCGCCAAGATGTGATGACTGCGGCGGCATTCTGAAATCCGCGACGATCTCATTCGGCCAAGCGATGCCGGAACGAGCCATGCGCCAGGCTCAGGAATGGACCGAGCAGGCGCGCATCTTTATGGTCATGGGCTCTTCGTTGCAAGTACAGCCGGCGGCTTCTTTTCCAGTTATCGCCCGGCACAACGGCGCCGTTCTGGCAATCATCAACCGGGAACCAACCATGCTCGATGAATACGCAAGCTTCGCCCATCATGGCGCCATCGGGGAGTTTTGTCAGCGGTTCAATTCGATGATAGCCGACGGATGATGTGAATCATGTTGCCGACAGAAGACGCAATGAAGATAGACAAGAACGGCGGACTGCCGGATGGATAGCTAGCTCTGGTCCGGCGCTCGGGCTTCCACAGAACGAATTGTCGACCTGTCTACCGTCTAGTGAATCTCTCCGCTCACAAATAGCAAGTCATCGTAAAGATTGATGTCGACCACCGCAGGTGCAGCTTGAGTATTATGGCTGCGTAGTCCTGGTCTGAGTGCTCTCCGGCCGTATTCGCCTGAAGTACGCATGGTCTAAGTGAACGTACCCTGACATCTCCGGATCTTTCATTGAACGTACCAGAAGAAAATTGCCCCGCTTCTGTTCCACTCGCACCTGACTTCCGGGCCTCAATGTTTTCAGTAGAGCCGACTCCATTCGAGGTTCATCAAACACCAAAGAGTCTGCCGTGACTTCGAACAGGCCTTGAAAAAATCGCTGTTCTCGCTCTGCTCTCGGTGGCTTTGCTGCAGTCGGTTGGTTCGGCCAGTACTGCGGACCTCTCGCTCTTTGCAGTTGAGGATCCGGCTGAGCTTGTATGGGCCGGCGATCTGTAGGCTCGAGTCTTCCCGTGGCTACCGTAGCTTCGTCGGGCGCAACGCTCTTTTTAGGCGGAGCCGGCGCTATTTTATCGTCAACACTCCGGATGCCGGGAACCTCCGTCGTTTGAGGGTCGCCAACATATTTTGACCAATCCTTGGGGAACCTGCTAACTGATGGATCAGGAGTTCTCTCCTTGTTCTTCATAAGAATGCGGCTTACTTCCATCTTCAACTGACCGAAATCGGCCCAACCATCTTCAGGATTATCACGACCCTCTTGCGGCCTTGATTGGACCAGAACGGGGTTGTTGGCATCGGCGCTGAAGAACTGTCCGGCGCCGGCGCCGATCCTTGAGGCCAGATTTTTGCCTTGATCATATAGCATCGAGCTAACGCCGCTTAAGAGACCAAAGACCAATAGAACTCCGAAACCCGCGGCCAGGGTGCTGCTGGCGTACCGCCGGCCGAAGAACTCTGGCCTGAAGGGATTTGCATCATTTGACAGCCCGGTCGCATCACTCTGAACGAGCTTGCGGCCCGCTACGCCAGAAGTAATCTGTGCCGGCCGCGTTTGGACGTGTAGATCTTCAGCGACTTCATCAACGATAGCGGCTGAAACTCTCTTTTTAGAAGCGCCCAGTGCGATAAGCAGAGCATTATCACAAATGATATTGATGAGCCGAGGAATACCGGCGGAGTACAGAACTATTCTCTTAACTGCACGTTGATCAAACAATTGTTTGCCTTGATATCCGGCTTGGCGCAGCCTGAAATCAATGTAGCGGCCGACTTCGTCCGGTGTCAGCGGCGCAAGCGTCTGGTGCACTGAAACGCGCCGCTTCAGGTTGGCGAGTTCTGGGTGGTTGAGTTTTTGCTCGAGCTCCGGTTGCCCGATCAGAATAACTTGGACCAGCTTTTTGTCGTCACTGTCGAGATTGGATAGCCGCAGCAACTGGTTGAGAACATCGAGGCTAATCGTCTGTGCTTCATCGAGAAAAACGGCAAGGTTGCTGCTCCGCGCCGTTTGCGCCGCGTAGTTATTAAATCGCTCCAGCAACTCGGCCTCGCTATCGGCTGACGAGAGTACCCCGAGATCATGCAAGGCACAGCGAAGCAGCTCGGCAAAACTGAAACCGGGGTTTAGGATCACCGCACTCTGCAACGCCGGATCCAAATTACTTTGCAGGAAGGTGGTCAGTAGAGTGGTTTTTCCGGTACCGATTTCTCCAGTAATCACGATCAGACCGCGGCGCGAATTGATGCCCTCGCGCAATGCGGCATAGGCATTTCGATGCGCGGGATTGCTGAAAAGAAATTGCGGCTCCGGCGTAACGCGGAATGGAAGATCGCTCAGGCCAAAGTAGTCTTGGTACATAATGCCAGCCCTCAAGGATGTAGAACTACGAGTACCTACGAAACGAGCATTGCTAGAAGTGCGCTCAGTTTCAATCTAGCACGGGAGCGGGATCGCAAAAACATACCCTGCTTAGAATTAGGAGTTTGTTCGCAGATTTTGCAAATTCGGCGCGTTAATCATCGGCTAAAACGCGCCGAATCGGCTACTTAGAAGGAAATTCTCCGGTGTTCCTTGATCGTTAGAGGGGCTGTTGTAAGTTGGCTAGCGGCGACTATCGAGCTTACTTACTAAATTGTCGATTCATCTCTTCGAAAAATCCGGCAGCTTCAAGCTCGTTGATGAAACGCGCTTCGATAAACCCTTCCGGACTGGTGTTAGTGGCAAGTTCCGAACCGGTGCGCGACAGTAAATAAAGCATCGATTTCACGACGCGCACTTGCGGAGCCGGCTTGGTCGTGAGCTTTTCTTTATAGTGACCATAAATAGCATTTAGAACCTCGCTATCCTGAGTTGCTACATATTTCTTCAACACACCGAGACTGAACTCCGGCTTGGCTTTTAACAAATAGATTCCTTCGATCCAGCCTCTCAAAAATTTGAGTGTGGTTTCGGAGTTTTTGTTGACATAGGCTCGTCGTATAAGAATACCCGATCCGGAAATCTCCAGGGGTAGTTTGGAATAGTCGATGAGCTGTTTAAATCCCATTCTGGTGGCGGTTAGCGTCTGTACGCCGGCGATGATGGCGCCATGGATTCGGCCGGTTTGCAGCCCGCTCAGGCGCGCGCCCAAATCGCCTACCGGAATGATGGTTACCTCCTTCTCCGAGACACCGTTCAGGCGCAGACCTTCACGCAAGAGAATGTCGGTCAGTGAGCCTGAGGTGCTCATGCCAAGTATTTTGCCCCGGAGTTGTTCGACACTCGTGATGTTTTTTTGCACGACCAGCGAATGCTCGAGTTGATTCATCGGCGATGCAATCATGGCGGTGTCGGCGCCGCGCTGATAAGCTTCCAAAGCAGGCATCCCGGAGTGATTAACAAATTGTACGCTGCCGCCGATCAACGACATGATGCTGCGCGGGCCGCCTGAGATATACACCAGGTTCAAATCCAACCCCTGTTTTTCAAACAGTCGCGCCTCCTTGGCAACCCAAATCGGCAGCATCGAACCGGAAATGGCGCCGTAGCTGGCGTTGACCTTCTCCAGGGGCGCGGCAGCCAGTTTTGCAAAGGAGAATGTGATCGCTATCAAAAATCCCAAGACAGTTGTCGAAACACGAATTGCTTTGGTCATACTACCCCTCTGCTATCATTCTCCGCCCAGTGCGCGCGCAATGATGTCTCGCTTGAAGCGATATATCAGACTGCGATCGACGCCAGCTTGCCGCGATCAATCTTGCCCAGGCCGGTTCGCGGCAAGCTAGCGATGAACTCGATCACCTTCGGTGCCTTATAGGTAGCGAGAGATGCCTTGCAGAATGCAATCAGAGAATCGGCATCGCAGTCTGCCCCTGCGTTGAGAACCACAAAGGCCTTCACGGCCTCACCCCATTCGGAACTTTTGAAGCCGATCACCGCCACATCGGCAACTTGAGGATGCTTGCGCAGCGCGTCCTCTATCTCTTCCGGAAATACGCTAATGCCGCCGCTCTTGATCATGTTTTTCTTACGCCCGGAAACCGTCAGATAGCCTTTCTCATCGTAGAAACCGATATCTCCGGTATGACACCAGCCGCCTCTGAAGAACTCTTCGGTTGCCTGGGCATTGTTGTCGTAGCCCTGGATGGCCAATGGAGTGCGCACGCAGATTTCTCCTTCTTGCCCGCGCGGAAGTTCTCGCTGATCATCAGCGGCAATCTTGAGCAAGACACACCAGATCGGCTTACCGACGCTTTCCGCGGCGATATTACGGTCCTCCGGCCCGATGATGGTGATCTGGCCGCAGTCGGTCGAGGCATACGCCTCGTAAAGGTGCGGGCAGATGCGCTCCATAACTTCGTTTGCCAAGTCACGCGAGAGATGGCCTCCGGTGATGCCTAAATACCGCAAGGTCGATCTATCGAACTTGTCCAAATCGGGATAGCGCAGTAATCGGTGGCAGAGTGTTGGAACGAGCATGGTGTAGGTGATGCGCTCGTTCTGGACGGCGCTTAGAAATTTTTCTTCATGAAAGCGTTCATGGACGAATACGGTACCGCCGAGATAAAGCATGCCCATCATCGATCCGCGGCCAGCATTAAAGTGCAGCGGCAAGGCAATCAGAGCGCGCTCGTCATCGCTCAATCCCTTGGTGATGGCATTATTGATGGAGCGCAGCGCGTAGGTTTCGTGATTGATCTGGCAACCCTTGGGGAAACCGGTTGTGCCGGACGTGATCATGATCAGAAATAGATCTTTGCCGTCGATCGCAATCTCAGGATCATCGGCGGAAACGGAAGCCAATGCCTGCTCATACGGCGTATTGCCGTGAGCGCTTAGGCTGCCGATGGCCAGTAGCTTATTGGCATCCATGTGCTCGCTGGCTAGGGCGCACAGATCTTGGGTTTCCTCGCGGCCTTCGAGAACAAAGGCGCTTGGCTCAAAAAATTTTACCATCGCGGCGCATTCCTCGGCGCTCCAGTTGTAATCGAAAGGAACCGCGATGGCGCCGATCTTCGCAATACCAAATAGCATCTCGAAGTGCTCGGATCGGCTGCCGCAGGAAACTGCCACTCGATCGCCTCTGCGGATTCCTTGCTTAACCAGATAATTGCCGAGGCGATTGGTGCGCAGGTGAAGATCGAGGTGGGTTATCGATTTGTTTTGATCTACGATCGCAGGTTTGTCCGGAAAGTGTTGCGCGTTACGCGGGAGGGCTTCGCCGATGATCATGTGCCGGCTAATTCTTCCATACGGAATCGATAAAGCCGGTTTTTTCTAATTCCCGGATAAAGCTTGAATCGACCACATTGGCGGGATCGAATGTCTTGGCCCGAGGGTCGCGCACCTCCAGAGTTTTGAGCATGAACTCGATGCCCTGCATATTGACGTAAGGAACACGGTCTTGATAACGGGTGACGATCTCGTAAGTAGAATTAAGCACGTCGACGTTTCTGTTTTGCGCGAAGTCGGCGGTGATCTTGAGAGCAAATTCCTTGTTATCCCGATAAAACCTAAGTCCTTCGACGAACGCCTTCATGACCCGCATTACGGTGTCGCGATGGTTTCTTACGTAGCTCTTTGTGCTGGCAAAGCAACTGCCGGGGTTGTACAAGCCCAACTTGCTCATATCGATCAATACATTGAGGCCCAGCTTTTCGGCGGCGATATCTTGCGGCGGGATAAACGTCGAAGCCTGCACGAAGCCTTTGCTCAACGCGGCCAACCGGGTGGGGGCCGAGCCCACCGCAACTACCGTCACGTCCCGCTCCGGATTGAGACCCCGTTCTCTGAGCAGATAGCGCACCACGCTGTCTTCTTGTGAACCGATTGTGGTGACACCGATTCTTTTCCCCTTGAGATCGGCAACATCCTTGATTTCGGGAGATGAGAAGACGCGCCAGTAGAGCGTGTTGATCGCGCACCCCAAGTAGACGGTATCGGCCCCGCCAACCGCCGAGGCAACGATTGCTGCGCCGCCAAGAAAGCTCAGCGGCACCTGTCCCGACATCATCGCTGCCGTAAGGATCGGGCTTCCCTGGATATAGACCAGGTCGACGTCTAGCCCGTGCTTTTTGAACAGACCCGCTTTACGGGTGACGTCGATAAGACCGAGCGAGGCCACCGGAGCAGGATAACCGATGACGAGCTTTTCCAGTTTCTGCGCGTGTACGGGGCTGAAGTCGCTTACCACCAGGCCCAACAAGCAACCAACAAGCGAAGTAAGAAATCTCATTTTCATGACCTCGATTTTTTACGCTCATCGTTGAGCGCTCGCAAGATAGTGAAGTCATAAACCGTTTCGGGTGGAATTTCCTTTTCCACTTTAAGCTGCTTGCGCTGAAAAGTTACAATTGTTTCCTGGAGTTCGCGCGAGATAGTACCATCGAGTGTATAGCTTTTGAGCGTTGCTTTATAAATGCCGAGCGCGTCATCAGGCGAAATCTTGAACGCTTCGGCCATGCGCGCCACGGCGTCTTTCTCGTTGGTGCGAAACCAGAGCAGCGCTCTCAACGTGGCGCGGAGAAAACGGCGAACGAGATCGGGCTTTTCCCTGAGCATTCGTTCCGTGAGCGCGGCGCCGCCTGAGACGATGTTGAGATCGTAATCGCCATAGAAGAAAAGCTCGTTCAACCCCTGCTTGCGTGCGACAATACTCTCCGTCGGATTTGTGATTGCGGCGTCGAGACTGCCGCCGATCAAGGCTGCTAAACGCACCGCGCCGGTTCCGGTTCCTTGTATCACCACGTCTTTGCGCGGATCGATGCCGTTCATCGCCAGGATCTCACGGGTCATTTGATCGGTGTTGGCGCCGAGGCTCGAAACGCCGATGAGCTTGCCACCCTTCAAATCCTGTACGCGCCTGATTTTTTTGCTGCCGAAAAACCAGAAAAGCGGCTTGGTGTCGAAAACCATGACATTCTTGAGCGGCGCGCCATGCAGAATCGCCGCGGAGGTTTGGCCGAGGATCTGGCTAAAGTCGAAACTTCCTCCGACTAACCCCTGAATGCCGGCCTGTGAGGTTGCGGCGATCGTGAGAACGTTGAGGTTCTCTTCTTTATAAAAGCCTTGTTCCTGAGCGATTTTGTAGATGAGCACGTTAGCGCTAGTGCTGCCGGATGTGTGAACCTTCACCTCGTCGAGAGCCAGCGATGCCCCGCCGTTGATCAAGGACCACGCCAGAACAGCGGCGAGAGCGCGCACGATAGAAAAAAATCTAGGTGCCATAGGACCTATGACTCCTTCTTACTAGAGTCTTCAGGGCTCCGTCCGGCCGCGACGGCGGCCGCAGCATTGCGCAACTCCTCGGGCCAATGCCCAAGCTCGTAACCATGCCATGGCGATTTCGGTTTGAGTTGCGGTAATCCCAATTCCTCCCATAACCGGCGCGCGCTTTCCATGTACTGTTTGGCGGGGAGGGCGACGGGCGGGTAGTTCCATTTTTTAAGCGCATTGATGAGCAGGGCCGAGGAGCCGTGCGGCTCGGGATAATGGTGATGCCAACCCGGCTGGGTGGGTGAAACCGCGGACGGATCCATCATCGGCCGCCTGCCGGTTACGGTTTGGATATCGCGGTGCGGCTGGACTCGAAAAACCAGCGCCCACATCACTGCGTCGAGATCGTGCGGATCGATGTCTTCGTCCACGACGATGAATATTTTGCCAATGCCGGGAGTCAAGCTGGCGGCGGAGTTTAGCGCTTGCCAGGCATGGGCGGGTTGGCGAGCTTTGAGCTGGATAACGAAAAGTCCCCAGCCGCCGCTTTCCTCGTGAATTGCCACCTGCGTGATTCCGCTCATGCCGACGTTTTCTTTTAAGCCGTGATAAAAAATCGCTTCGGTAGCGATTTGCTTGAGTTTGCTTCCTTCGCAAGGCGGATGAGCTGCGACGAGATCGAGCAAAATTGGATCTCGGCGCTGCGTGATATGCTTGACGATAAAACGCGGATAGCGGCCGCGTCCGGCCATGTAGCCGGAGAATTCCCCGAACGGCCAATTATGATCCATCTCATCCAGAGAAATCTCGCCCTCCAGTACCATTTCGGCGTGAGCGGGCACATAAAGATCGGAGGTGCGGCAGCGAACCAGTTCCAGAGGCTTGCCGGCGATCGCTCCCGCCACCGCATACTCATCGACCCCGTACGGAAAAGTAGAAGCGGCGGCGTAGATCAAGTTCGGCGTCGGCCCGATCACCACGGCGGCTTTGAGCGGCAATTTCTTTTCGCGCGCTTTGTCCAGATGAATGCGTGAATCTTTACCGGCGCCCAGGCCGACGGAAATTTTCCCGCCCTGGCGAATATAGCCGCTGTAGACTCCGACGTTTCGTTGTCCGGTTTCCGGATCAGCGGTGACCCAGAGAGCCGCGGTTAAGCGCAGCGAACTGTCAAAGCCAGGATTCCCCAGTGGAACCGGGATGCCATCGACGGTATCATCGAGGCCGCTGTCGACGTCGATTTCCTGAATCGGTCCCTCCCGCACGACGACGGGGTCGATGGGATTTTTCTGAGCGTTGATCCAGCGATTGAAGATCTCTTCCTCCCGACATCGCATCCCCAAAGCGTAAATTGCGCGTGAAGAGGCGCACGCCCCCGATAAAACGGACATGTTGTATTTGCGGCCGGTGATGCTCGCAACTTTGGAGAATAGAAACGCGCGCCGCTCGTTCTCCGGGAGGCCGCGGAATTGCCAGCGCACCAGTGGGTGAAGCTCAGTCTCGCGGCAAACTTGATGCTCGATGCGAAAAAGCTTTTCGCGGCTTTCCAATGTCTGAACGTATTCCCTGAGACTCCGGTAGTAACCCATGCGTAGCTCCTATTTCTTATACAGTTGGTCGATAAATCCGGAGCGGCGAATCTCTTCAACGACGCTGGCGTCCCAAAAATCTTTTTCGCCGAGCTTGGCGGCGCGGGGATCGTCGAGGGCGGCCAAGTCCAGGTGGAAGCGAATCGATTCCTGATTGGCGCGGAGGTCCTTCTCCAGACGGCGGGTGGTTTCGTCGTAAAGATAGCCCATGGCAGTGATGTCGGAGTTGTGAAAATATCTTTGCAAAATGTTCAGGCTAAGGTCCTTGTGCTGAACCATATAGTGAATGCCTTCCATGTAGCCTTTGAGGAAATTGATCACCATGGCGCGGTTCTGTTTGAGCAACGCCGCCGTGGTATTGATCCCTCCGCCCGGCGTTGCGACGTCGAACTTCTCGATGACTTTCAAGCCTTCGTTGCTGGCGATGAGATCCAACGGCGGGAAAAGCATCGTTCCCTGAATGACTCCCGCCTTCAATGCGGATAATCGGCCGCCCTCGCCGCCGCCGATCGGTAAGAACTTGACGTCTTCGTTCGGATTGAGACCATGATCGCGCAGCAGCTTGGCAAGACGTATGTAACTGGCGTCGCGCCCGCGCGAGATCCCCAGCGTTCTGCCTTTCAAGTCGCGCACCGACTGGATATTGGGTTGGGTAAGCAGCGCCGAGCCGAGCGTGTTCATCGTCACGCCCAATCGCACCACGGGTAGCCCTTGCAAGCGCGCCGTGGTGACACCGGTATCGGATCCCATCAAAAATTGAACGCTGTTGCTGATCAATGCCGGGAGGGCGCGCGCGCCGCCGCTGACGAGAATGGTTTCTACGTCCAAGCCATATTTCCGCCAGATCCCCGCCTCGGCGGTGACCCATGAAGGCGCCAGCCCGGGAGCCACCGCCGGGTAGGCGACGCGGATCTTTTCGGCGGCGCGACCCGGACTGGCGCTGAAAAATATAACCGACGCACTCACGATCAAAAGCAGTGCGAGACGTCCTCCAGTAAGCGCCAAGGGTGTCATTTCGAACCGAGCGAGAAATCGTTCTTGTCTGATCCGGCACGGCATCGAAAAGGTCTCTCGCTGTGCTCGGCCGGAGGGGATCGGACTCGTACGAGAGCGATTGCCATTCTGAAGAACGGTTGGCGCCATCTAAAACCATCTTCCTGTAAGAAAATGATTGATGTTTCTTTCCACCATACGTGTCTTGCCGAACGACGCGTAAGCTCCACTCAGCATATGTTGGGCCACGTCTTCAGCGTTCTGACGCCCGGCTTTGACTTCGACCATCCGGCCGTGAAAATCCTCCAGGTAGTCGTACATTTTTTTGAAATAGGCTCTGCCCGCTTGCTCGCCCGCCACCGCCGGCCCATGGCCCGGAAGAAGTTGCCTATAGTGGCTTTCGAAGAGCGGCTTCAAGGCCGTCAGCCAATTCGGAATATTGCCAAAGAACGTCACAGGGTGGACTTCCGTGTAGAGCAGGTCGCCGGCGACGAGAATTTCTTCCTCTTCGAAATAAATCGTCGTATCGCCTTTGCTGTGGCTGTGGCCGTTCTCGGCGCAATATTTCAGATGCAAGGTCACACCCGGCAGGACGATTTTTATCGAATCGCGGAAGACGACGTCGGGCAATGTCAAGCAGAGGTCGGGAAAACGCTCGTAAAGCTCGGGCACCGGCTTCATCATGCGCTCGAAATCCGGCCCGCCCTCATCATGCATGGCAGCCGCGCAGCCCGCGCTGCCGACAATCGGTATGCCGCGCTGGGCAAAATAAAAATTCGCCGAGGTGTGGTCGAAGTGCTCGTGGGTGTCGATTAGATAGCTGACTTTGGAACAGCCAGTGAGCTGCAGCGCTTCTTCGATCTCGTCAATGCGGCGGATATCAGCGTCGATCAGCGCGGCGCTGGTGTCGCTGCCTTTGACGATGCCGAAGTTGGTCGAGCCTTCCGGACCTATTATGGCATACACAGATCGGCTAATTTGTTTAATTTGAGATTCCATAGCTCCCTCGATTTATCCGAGTCACCGTGCCGTTTCAAGCATCGGCAGCGATTGACCCCATGCAGCGGCGGTGTTATTCGCGTATAAACTTGCAAAGTAAGAAAGGGCTTGTTCATGATCAAGGAAGGGAAATTTACACTCTTGGAGAAACGCGGAGCAGTGGCAAAAATCACGATTAACAGACCGGATAAGAGGAATGCTTTGAGCCGGGACACAATACGAGAGATGCTCCAGATTTTGGAAGAACTAAGAAACGATGAATCTATCGCAGTGGTTTTAACCTCGGGCGCCGGGGACATTGCTTACTGCGCCGGCCGCGATCTGTCTGAGTTTCCCACCGAGGGCGGCGCCGCAGTGGAACCGGAGCGCCGGGCTCAGCCGCGCGCCTACCATGTAGCGGAAGCCATTAGAACTTTTCCGAAAGTCACTATTGCCGTCGTAAACGGCTTTTGCCTGGGAGCCGGTATCACAATTCTTTTGCCGCATGATCTTGCTATAGCTTCGGATCAAGCGCAGTTCGGCTTGCCTGAGATCAAGCGCGGTTTCCTGCCTTATCCGATCATTGCGACGATGTTCAAAACCCTTATTCCAACCAAATTGGCTTTTGAGTTGATCCTCACGGGCGAGAATTGGGACGCGACAAAATCGATGGCAGCCGGGTTAATCAATCGCGTCGTGCCGCACAAGGAACTTGACCAGGCGGCATGGCAGTGGGGCGAAGAAATCGGCCGATTCGATCGGACAACTTTGAAATATTGTAAAATGGCAGCGCATGCTTCCATGGAGGCGACCAGCGTGCCACTGGCCGCGGAGATCGCATGGTTGATGCAGGAAGAACACAGCAGAGTGAATCCCAAGGCTTATGCCGGGACCAAGCAGTTTCACAAATAACTTTGCTCGCGCCGCTCCATCTGCTGTCAATGGGGCGGGTACAAACAGATCGCGTATGTCGTCGACCGCTACCTATGACGGGAGCTGAAGGAGTGTCACGCTGCTTCGGACAAGGATTCGGCAATCGCGGTAAGAGAGGTTGCGATGAGTATCAAACTTGAAGGCATTCTCAGCGCCAATGTGACGCCGTTTAAAGAGAACTATGATCTGGACGAGCCTGGACTGCGCAAGCTGATTCGCTATCAAGCGGCGCCCGAGGGGATCAGCGCGATTGTCTGCAACGCCGGGGCAGGCGAGGGTGCGACGCTCACCCGTCAGGAGCGGGTCCGCATCATCGAAATCATCGGCGAGGAGATTCGCAACGATCAATGCATCGTCGCGGGTATCGAAGCGCTATCGACGCGCGAAGCTATCGAGCAGGCCAAGGAAGCCAAAGCGGCGGGCGCTGCGGCCATCATGCTCACGCCGCCACATGTTTACGACTGGAGTTCGACCGCCAACCCGGAATTTGCGATTCAATACTTTCATGACGTCGCCGACGCAGTCGAGATCCCGATCACGATTTTCCATTATCCGGCTTCAACGGCGTCAGGCTATTCATCGGATACGGCAATTCGGATTGCGCGTGAAGTCGAGAATGTGGCGGCCATCAAAGTGGCGAGCGGCGCTAACATCAGGCGCTATGAGCAAGTCCTGCGCGGCATGCGCGCTTTGCCAAGGCCCGTCTCGGTTCTGGCGACGTCTTCTCTGTTTCAGCACTTCGTTACCGGCGCCGACGGCGCATTAACCGGTTTTGCTAACTTCGCGCCGCAGTTCTGCGTCGATCTCTACAACGCGGTCAAGGCAGGCGATCTCGACAAAGCGCGCCGGTTGCACGAAATTAACTGGACGCTCGAAGCGGCGGTCTACAAGGCGCCGAATGTTTACAAGCACAGCCGCTACAAGGTCGCGGCTTATTTTACCGGTCTGTTGGACAACATGATCGTGCGCGCGCCGCAACTGCCCGTGCCCGAGGGCGAGGTGAAACTGATTCACGACGCCATGGAAAAATTGGCAATGCTGAAGCGATGATAGGGATTCACATTCCACAGGAACGTAATGCAATGAATAGATTGATCTGTATTGTTCTACTCGTTTGTGCCTTTGTCCCGGTACCCGGATTTACCCAGGAACGACGGAAGATCAGAATCTCCAATGCCAACTTGAGCTTTACCGCTCTGCCGTTGGTGGCGGCGCGCGAATGGAAGCTCTTCGACCAGCAAGGTCTCGACATCGAAGTGATCCTTATGCGCTCATCGGCTGCTGCGGCCGCTTTGGCCTCCGGTGACTTGGATTACCAATCCGGTATAGGAACTGCCTCAGTGAGCGCGACTCTGAGCGGGCTCGATGCGCGCGCGCTATGGGCTTCGACGAGCAGGATTGTTTACTGGTTGATGGCAAGCCCTCAATTCAAAAGCGTGCGGGATCTGCGGCAGAAGAAGATCGGCGTGACGGGTCTCGGCGGCACGAGTCATGTAGCATTAACCGCGGCGCTGGAAAAGAGCGGTCTCGGCGCAAAAGATTACGTTGCCGTATCGGTGCCTTCGGCGCAACTGGTGCAGGCTTTGGAGTCGAAGTTTGTCGATGCGGCATCGCTTAATCCGCCCTTTATGTTTTTTGCCCAACGTCGCGGTCTCGCCAAGCTCTTGGACATCGGCGCTTTAGTGGAAATGCCTTCGGGCGGTCTCACGGCGCTGTCCAAAACGATTAAAACCAGACCGGATGAAGCGAAGCGGGTCGTGCGCGCGCTGCAAACGGCGAAGAGCATTATGCTCAAGTCACGGGAGCGAACCTTGGATCTGATTACCCGCGTCCTCAAGATGGATAACGAGACAGCCGCGGATACTTACAAATTGGTCGAGTCGAACTTCAACGATACGGGAATCCCCTCACCCGAAGGCATGGCGAATATTGTCAAGGCGATCAAAGCTGAAGGCAGGTTCACGGATAGAAATGTCTCGTTTGAAGAAGTCGCCGATCCGCGCTTCGCCATCGAGATCGCTACGGAGTTAGGCTACAAAGTGCCGTAATCTTGCATGACATTCCGGAGTTAATTTCCCACCGGCGCGAACAATCCACCGAGCGGCGGGCGTTCGGGAATATAACCCTGCTCGTGCGCATACTGAACGAATTTCTCGAGCACGACTTGATTCTGCGGGGTCAACCCGTGCGACCAGGGATTGTCGCCAAAAACTTCCTCCTCTTCCTCTAGAATAAGCACCGCGGTGGGGAAGGCCAAGCGCTTGGCATATTCGTAGGATTTCCGGCAGCGTTCCTCCGCTTGATTAAAAGCGTCGAGAAGGCTGGAGACGAGCCATGGATTTTGCATCGAAGAGCGATTGGCGTACGACCAAAGTGTGCGTGATCGGAAAAATTTTCGTCCTGCGGAAGTAGTCGTTTACTGTAGCGCGGGGATCTTTGAAGAGCCGGCGAATGCGAGGATCCTTGGCTCGAAAAGACGGCACGATATTGGGCGGGATGAGCGCATCTATTTCACCGTCCAGGAGCATAGCTTCCGCGGACTTATAAGCTATGGTGATACTGACATTGGCCGGAGCCTGGTATCCCGCGCCCTCGGGCTCGGATGTGACCCAGTCGCATTCTTCCGGGCGCACCCCGTAGTGTTCTTGGAGAATACCCCGCGCCCACAGACCGACGGTCAGACGGTACTGATCCATGCCGATTCTTTTGCCTTTCAAATCCTCCGGCCTCTCGATTGCCGATGCTGGCGAGCAAAAAACATACGGGTGAATCTGCATGCGCAGCGGAAAGATGGGCAATGCGATCACCGGTTCATTGCGGCAGCGCGCCATCATATACCATGAGAGCGACATCTCGGCGATATCGAACTCCTCGTAAACCGGGCGCATGCAGGCCTCGCCGGTTTCAGCGCGCCGCGGCTGCAGCTTGATGCCGCGGGCCGTGACGTCACCGTCGAGCAGTGGTCGTGTCCGGTGGTAATCCGCGAGCAACAATGTCAATTCCAGTGACTGCGCCATCTTAGCTCCTTTGTCTCTTTAGCGGCTCGGCTTGAGCGCTTTTGTCAGCAAAGATCCGGCGAAGAATTTTTCCGCGCCACCGATTTTTTTGGCTTCGGTTTCGACGCGGGCGGCGGCGATGAGTGCGTCGATTTCTTCCTTAGTGATCGCGAGCGAGTAGACATCGGCAAATTGATAGACGGTCTTTCGTATTGTTATCGGATCACCGTAGATGTTTTTCTTGATGACCGCGGCGGCGACTTTTTCTTTGTCTCCCTTCAAATAATCAAGACCACGTTTCATAGCCCGCAGCAGGGCTGTGACGCCTTCCGGATCGCTTTCGACTTTAGATTTTGCCGAGATGATCACGACAAAAGGAAATCCCGGCAGAACCTTCCCAATATCAAACAGGACCGGAAAACCCTTCTGCTCCAATTCGATTCTCTCAAGGAACGAAAATGGCGACGCCTGAATCCGGCCGGCTTCCAGCGCTTGAGCTCGTGACGGGCTGTTGCCGACACCGTAGAGAATTTTGTAATCCCGGTCGCGCACAATCCTTTCTTTGCCAGCCCCTCGACAGCCGCGATACTCGGCAATGCCACCCGCTCCCGTGACACCGACGATTTTACCTTTTAAATCGTTCAGCGCGCGGTCCCCTTTGCGCCGATCAGGGTGTAGTCCATATAAGGCTGAATGCCGCTGATGATGGTCATGGCGCGCCTTGAACGATAGCCCGGACCGCTGGCACGCCAGCGACAAATGTGTAATCCACGCCGCCGCCGACGAGCGCGGCATCGCTGTCGGCCCGCCTCGGATGAAATACCGTTTTGACGTCGAAGCCCTCGGCGGCAAAAAATCCGAAGTCCTGGCCGACGATCAATGGCAGAACTCCATTAAGGGGCGGTGTCTGATAAGCGAAGGTGACAGTCTTAGCCGAAACCTGAGCCGAACCAAATAGGCCTGCAACCGCGAGGTAAAGTAAACTAGCGCGGCCTTAATTCCCAAACCGGAACATTGCGCATTATTGCTTGCCAATGCTTTCCAAAAAATTCTCTTGTTTCAATCGATCCACGATGGAGCTGTCGACGAACTCTTTGGGATCGCGGCGGCCATGTTCGGGATTTTCCGTTGCCAGGTTTTCCAGAATGAGGCGCACGCCGTCGAGCGTGGGGTAGGGCAGATCGGGAAAGAGCGCCACGTTGAAGTTGTATTCGATAGAAACAAGATTCGCGTCAGTGAGTTTCATGTATTTGGAAATTATCCGCTCGCTCTCTGAACGGTTGCGTTTCATAAAAGACACGGCTTCGGTGACGGCTTTGACATAGCGATAGGCCAGGTCTCGATTTGCTTCGAGCCAAGTTTCATGCACCACCACTGAGGTCCACGGAAACGGAATTGCCATCTGCTTAGCAGTGGCCAAGATCGTCAATCCCTGTTTTCGTGCCTGCTCGCTTGCCGCTGCGCCGAGAAACGTATACTGAACCTTGCCGGTTGCCAGGCCGGTCAAGCGGCCGCTATCGCCGCCGAGTTGCAGTAGCTTGAGATCGCTCTCGCTCAGCCCGTTTTTGCGGAACAGATACCGGAGTCCCTGATGCGAAGACGACGCAAAGCGAGAAACCGCGCCCACTTTCCCTTTTAGATCGGCGATGCTCTTGATTTCCGGATGGCTCACCAAATTCGAAGCGAGCACCGTCAGTGGATTCGCGATGGTCACTAACTTCGGGCCGCGCAGCCGCGCTTCCAACGCAGCGGGACCGCCGGCGGCGAACTGAACCGTGTTACCGACCAGCGCCTGTACGTTCAGTGAGCCGCTGCTGATAAACACCAGATCGGCTTCGATCCCGTACTTGGCAAAAAATCCCCGGTCCTGAGCAACCCAGAGCGGTGACTGGCTGGCATTCACCGCCGCATAGGATGCCTTAACGCGATCGGCGGCGTCCACCGCTGACTCAAAGAAACAAACCGCCAACAACAAAAGTATCGCTGATGTAAGAGCTTGTTTCATACCCCCGGTGAATACTGTGAAGCGGTGGGGGAGTCAAGCAGCGTTACAAGACCATGGACGAAGACGAAGATTTCGTCGATGGTCTAATTGTCGCCACATGTTCGAGCGCCACCTAAAACTCTGTCGCATGCATCGAATGCCTGATGTCCGTTTACGGATTGTGTCCAGCGGAGCATTTTGTATCGAAGGGCACAGTGTCGCATATGAGCCACGATGTTTCAGGCTTGGGACGTGAGATGTGCGATGCTACCAGATTCAAGAATAGAATTTACATCGGGCTACCTGGCACATGCCTTGCGGAACTTCCGGAGGAGGACTGTTTCACGTCAGACTACATAAGTTCTGGCGGTTAGTTAAAGGAGGGTTTTATGAATAACGTAAAAAATCAGAAGGGTGCCATCGGTTGGATACTCCTATGGGTTTTAGGCATTCCGATACCGATACTTCTGCTCTTGTTCGTGGTCCGCGGCTGTACCTGACCGCAAGGGATAATAAGCGATGCTTAGTGTGCCTCGTTGGTCGTCCTGGCGGGATCAACGAGGCACTGTTTTATAGGTCGAGCGTGCTGGGCGCGAACAGCTCTTTGATTTCCAATTTCTTTGACGTCAGTCCTTGTTCGCGAGAATAGTCAATCAACGTTGCCAGCATCTTACGATTCGCCTTGACGCCATACGGATAGGGGTCGTCTCCGAACATCTGCCGCGTCGTGGCCAAATATTCCGGGCCGAAGAACAGCGCAGTTGGAATTCGTTCAAGCAGTCTTTCGTTGAAGTATTGCTTTGCTTTGACGAAGCCTGAATAAAGATTGAACGCTACCCAGGGATAATTCTTGTAGATCTCGCCGCGAATGATGTAGGCGTGATTAACCGGCAGAAATCCCCATTTCTGAAAAAGCCTTGCGCCTTCACTCATGCGATCGGGAAAGAGCGGTTTTATTTTGTTCCAGTCGCCATCGCTTCCCCTGATGCGATGGGAGCGGCCGATGACGTTTGGCATGTTTTTCCATGGGCTGGAGATCGCCGCTGCATCCAATTCATTATTCACCAGCATCGAAGCCATGCTCTTGTCCGGCGGAATACGCTGGAACGAGATCCCCGGCGGAGGCGTAAAACCGGTTGCGCCGCCGTGACTTAACTCTTCGGTACGCTCCATGTACCAATGAACTTTGAATTGTGACACGCCGAACTCGTGTTCGAGTATGCCGCGTGTCCATAGCGCGGCGGTTTGCTGGTACTCGCCGACACCCAGCCGTTTGCCGAGCAGATCGCCCGGTTCCTTGATGCCCGAGTCAGTATGACAGGACAGTTCGGTATGGAAGAGGCGTCGGCTGGGAAACACCGGCAGCGCGATCATATCGAAACCCCGCGCCCGCGCGATCAAATACGACGACATGGACATTTCAGCAATGTCGAACTCCTGGAACTTCAATTGTCGCCAAAACGTTTCCGATGGATGCGAATAGGTCGGAACGATATCGATCCCCTCGGCTTTCACTGTTCCATTCATCAATGGATCGACCCGTTCGTTAAAAGCGGAAATGAAGCTGAGAGTCAGTCTGGGCATTCTTGTCTCCTGCGACCGGTATTCGGCGCAATGGCTAACGAAGTTTGAAGATATCGTTATAAAGCCTTACCAGCCCTTCAAAGTCCGTGTAATCTTCCGGATTTTCCACGACCCTCTTGTAGCCCCTGAACAGTCGAGGAGGATTAGGTTCCACATCCTTGCGAACAGGTATTCGCTGCATGCCTGTGAGCATTTCCTGTCCTTCTTTGGAAAGACTGAAATCATAGTAAAGTCGTGCCGCGTTGGGATGGGGAGCTTTGGCCGCAATCATGATCGGAAACGCAGAGACCACGGCGGGCTCGAGCGGCAACCAATCCATAGGCGCGCCTCTGGCAACCATTCGTTCAAAAGTTTGGTTGTATGAGATCGTCAGCGGGTACTCGCCTGCCGCTGCCAATGCGACGCGCTCGGTATTGCCTCTTTTCATCGACGGCTCGATAGCGGCGATTCTTTTGAAATAGGCAATCGCTTTTTCCCGTCCCCATGCCCGCATCAATCCTTGCAACATGCCATAGGCCTCGTTATCGAATGACAACTGGCCACCTTTCCACTTGGGATCAACTAAAGCTTCGTAAGTTTTTGGAACCTCTTCTTTCTTGACTAATTTGGTATGCCACCCCAACACGTACGAGATGACATAGTACGCGCTCCAATAACCTTCCTGATCGACGAGATCGTCATCGAGCATCTTGGTTTCAGGCGAGCGGTAGGAGGCAATGAGCTTTCGCTGCATCAGTGGCACAACCATTTCCGCTCTGCCGACCACCACATCCCATGCATGCCTGCCGCCGCGAGCTTCGGTAAAGATCTTGTTCAGCAGCGGGCCGCCCCCCGGTGCGGAACAGAGTCGGTTTGATGAATGGATATTTCTTCTGGAATTGATCGACCACTTCTTTGCTCTGATCGAGGGTCATGGTGGTGTAGAAAATCATCTCACCCTCTTTTTTCGCTCCCTCGACGAGTTTCGGACCCGGATTGATTTGGCCTTCGGCGCGGTGAAAGCCCAAGATAGGAAACAGGATGAAAGCAGTGACTAGCGCAACGAAAAATCGTGTGCTCATAACTTTCCCCCGAGTGTATCAGGATGATACTTCGATGATTCGTTAAAGATCGAGTGTGCTTTCCGCAAAGAGCTCCTTGAGATTCATCTTTTTGGGCGTCAATCCCTGCTCGTACGAATATGCCGTGATGGTTTCGAGCATTGCCTCATTGGCTTTGATGCCGTAGGGAAATGGATCTTCGCCGATGATGTCTTGAGTTCGCTTTAAATACTCCGGTCCGAAGAACAGCGCTGAAGGAATGCTCTCCAACAGTTTCTCACGCGCAAGCGCCTTGGCTCGCGCAAAACCATTATACAAATTGAAAGCTACCCAGGGATGTTTTTGATAGATATCGCCACGGATGATGTAAGTGTGATTAACCGGCAAAAATCCGTGTTGCTTTTGAAAGCGCTCGGCCTCCGCCATGCGATCGGGAAAAAGCGGTTTGATCTTGCTCCAGTCTGCGCCGCCGGTTATTCGGCTGGAGCGGTCGAGAGCGTTGGCTCGCAGCACCCACGGGCTGGCGATATGCGCCGCATCCAACTCGTGGTCGAGCAGGGTCGAGGCCAGACTCTTATTCGGGGCGATGCGATTGAAGGAGATTCCCGCCGGAGGCTTGAAACCGGTGGCGCCGCCATGGCTCATCTCCTCGCTTCGTTCCATGTACCAGTGAACCTTGAATTGCGAGACCGCGAAATCGTGTTCGAGAATGCCGCGTATCCAAAGGGCGGCCGTTTGTTGATACTCGGCAACTCCCAATCGTTTTCCCGCCAGGTCGCCCGGCACGCTGACGCCGGAATCGACATGATAGGAGAGCTCGGTTTGAAACAAGCGGCGGCTCGGAAACACCGGCAGCGCGATCATGTCGGCCCCCTGAGACTTGGCAATCAAGTAAGACGACATCGACATCTCAGCGACTTCGAATTCACCGAATTTGAGCTGGCGCCAAAAGGTTTCCGCCGGGTGCGAATAAGTCGGAATCAGCTCGATGCCTTCTGCCTTGATGGTGCCGTTCATGAGCGGCTCGACCCGCTCATTGAAAGCGGAAATGAAACTCAATGTTAGTTTAGGCATCTATTTTAAGCTCCAGTAGCCGATATCGCTCGCCGGATGTTTTGGGAGACGCTATCAAAGAAAGATTCCCCCCTTCGGTCGCAATGACATTGCCGACCGCGTGTCATTTCAAGGCAGCGAAGTGACGAAAAATCTTTCTGCGCCTGCTACTTTTCATAGCCATCAGTCGACCAGATATCGTAGAGCAGTTCCATGCGGCGGAATGTGTGCTTGCGCGTCTGCTCCTGGAGATGCGGCGAATGGAGGTAGCGCACCGCGATATCCTCGGCCAAGCTGCTGTGGTCTTCGTCCGCTTCGGAATGAACGGTGAAAAAGCGCACGTCATCGGGCTTCATGTTGTAGTTTTTTATCAGGCCGTGACCGATCGCCGCCGCCGCGGGCCCGAACGTTCCTTCGGCGCCAATCTGAATCGACATGACGACAAACCAAGGCAGCGTGTGGATAATCAGTTCGACATAATACAAATGCGCCGCCGTGGACGGGCGCAACTCGGCGTTTTCTAGCTGTTCTTTAGTAACTCCGATTGCATTGGCGAAGCGGATCGCCAGCTCGTTGTGGCCGGCGCTGCCGGTATCCATGCCGCGAGTTTCCTCCTCGACGACACCCCAGAGCCTCTGCGCGATTTCTGGATCGTTGCACGCCAAATAACGCAGCATTGCTATGCGCGGCACCGCGGCGCGAAACTGATAGTCCTGGATCGCCCAGGCACGGATCTGGTCCATGGTAGCCGTGCCGGCGCAGACTGCTTTCAAAAATGGATGTTTGATGCGGATTTTCGGGAACGCCTGAATATCCTTCTTCAACTGATCAACGAATTCCTTGGATGTGGCCATCTTGTTTTCCTCCCTGAGTTTTAGTGCGTCATCTGTTGGAGTAACGGTGTGATGGAGCACTGGAGTATTGCTGGGCCCATCGGTCCACTACTCCAGCACTCCATTATTCCAACTATTCCAACTTGGTTTTGTCTTTATTCAGCCGGCTGACGAAATACTCCCAGCCGCGCATGGGAAACCGCTGGTCGGCGTTGTACACCTCGAGTTCCTCGGCGCTCAAATACTTGGGTTCACCGTGAAGCAGCGCCAGATGATTCCATTCGCCAAGCATAGCAAGCCGGGTGGTGCGCTCGATTACCTGCTCAATGGACTCGCCGACCACCGTATCACCGTGAGCGCGCATTAACACCACCGGGCCGCGGCCCAAGACTCGGGCTAGGTCATCGCCTCGCGCCACAGTACGAACCAAGCCAATGCCCTCATATACCGGCGGTCCGTCGGCGGATAAAAATTTACCGTAGTGGTGCATGGGCTTAAGCTTGATTGGGAGCACGCTGAATATTGTGCTCCACTTCGAGTGTGTGTGCGCGACGCTCTCGACATCGGGACGCGCTTTCAAAATGCACGCATGAATTGGCCATTCGTTGGGCGGCGTTTTGGCGCCGCCGAGATAATTGCCGGCGAAGTCTTGCATGATCAGTCGATCGTCAGTGACACAGCCGGGGCTGACATTCGAAATGGTGATAAACGCATCTGCGCCGGGAACACGCACGCTGATGTGGCCATAGCCGTCGGTCACGCCTTCATGATCGAGAATGCGGCAGGCGGTGATGAGCTTCTCCTTCACTTCTTTGAGCTCGGAGGAATCGAGGCCGGGTACATCGTTGCGATTTACGCTCATGAAATCTCCTTTACAATAATCTCCATTGGCAGCGATCCGCGGTTGTTGAGAAAATCTATTGCGCCGCCCGTCCACCTGTCAAGCTTCACTTGACAAATAACTGCCGAGAATTGGATAACTCGCAACAGCTTGCTTGACCAGGCCTGCTCGAGAATAGAAGTTTTTGCTTGAGGATCGAGGCTCAGCGCTTGCTCCAAAGGAGGTGTTCTATGCTTGTGTCTTTAGAGTGCTTCCGGCTCTGGTACTTTACCTCCTGCCGGCGTTCAGCAACGCGCAGGAGAAGTTTATCGCCAGCTATGCCGGATTTGCCGGATTTCAGGCGCCTCTTTGGGCAGCGAAGGATTTTGGCTTTCTATCAAAATATGGCGTTGAGACCGATCTCGTTATGATTCCGGGTTCGGCGCGAGGAGCACAAGCTTTGCTCGGCGGCAGCATCCACTTTGGCCAGATCGACGGCACCGCGCTGATCTCGGCAATCAATCAAGGCGCTGACCTGGTGTTCGTCGCCTCGTCCCTGAATCGATTTCCATTCAGTTTGGTAACACAGAAAAATATCCGTCAGCCCAAGGACCTGGTCGGCAAAAAAGTTGGTATCGTGAGTCTGGGCGGGGCGCACGAAGTATCGTTGATTCTAGCGCTCAGAGAATGGAATATTCCGCGCTCCTCGGTGACTCTGCTGGCCAGCGGTCCGGCGGCCAATCGGCTCGTCGCGCTGGCAAGCGGTGCCCTCGACGCGACACTGCTGGCGCCGCCGGAAACCGGCGAGGCCGCCCGCATGGGCTTGTTGACGTTGGCTCATATGACCGAACTGAAAGCGGCCTACTTCCCGATGAACGCCATCGCCACGCGGCGCTCATTGCTTGAAAAGAACCGCAGTGGGGTTAAACGATTCCTTCAGGCCTATAGCGAGGGAATTCACCAGTTCATGACCCAAAAAGACAAATCACTGGCGCTCTTAACTCAAAGGATGAAACAGAAAAATCCCGCGGTTGTGGATGAAACGTATCAGTACTTTGCGTCGACTTTTTCTTCGCCGCCGCGGATGTCTCACGAAGGGATGCGCGCCGCCATCGATATGCTGGCGCAGCGTTCTCCCGAGATTAAGTTTGATACCAACGTGAACAAATATCTCGACGAGCGCTTGCTGGATGAATTGGAGAGAGAAGGTTTCTTTAAGAAAATGGCGCAGAAGAATTAGCGCGCTGATTCGGCGATTCCGATGCAGCCCATCGCCGTAACCGTCACTGCGATTTCTTTGTTGATAATATCAACTCCCTCGACTCTACTTTGCATAGGAACTCACTTCATCCATTGGATATAACAGGCGCTCGCGACTATCGATAGATGGCGCCGCTAGCTTGCCGAGCGCAGTTACATAGCTGGGCTCCCGATAGCGCAGCGCCGCGCGTTGAAGAAACGGCGCAAGGCGCTCGGGCTGCCAGCGAGATTGCTGGCGTAACGGCCAGCGCTTTTCACCGGTGGCAAACGGAATCAACCAAGCCAGTGCTTTGCGGATACTCCGTTTATCCGCAGTCTCGAAGTTCCATAGATCCATCGCTAAATGGTCGCCCAGCGCGGCCGCGTCGAATAGTGCCTCGAGGTTAAACAGCGAATAAGACCAAGAGTCAGCGCGCGCCAGTTCGAGCGGCTGTCCGCCATTGGGCTCGATTTGCCTGGCGATTCGCTTGCGCCGAACATCACTGACCACCCGGTGAGCGAAATCTCTCTTGTCCGTGAAAAGGCCGAATGACGCAATTTGAACGTCATACCATGTGCCGTGGTTGTTTTCCGCCTGCGCTTCAGCGCGACCTTCGGGGCTCTCCAATAACCAGGTTAGAAATGCAGTAAACCACGATTGTAATTGCCGCTGATGTGCCTGGGTCCAGGTTGCCGATCCAGCTAACAGACCGACGGCGTCGATGAGATCTGGGAAGTTGTGGCTTTCGATAATACCCGCAGCGCGTCCGGCATTACGCCCCGGGATGTCCTGTGCATACTTCAAATGCGGATTCATTCTCGTCGGCGGATCCAAAAACCAAACGTGGAGCATGGTCGTGGCTTGTTTGGCGTAGTCCTCGTTTGCCGTGAAATAGTAGGCAAGCGCCAGTGTTTTTACCAAACTCACCGTGTTCTCTAGATTTTGCCGATCGGTAATGCGGTTACGCTCCGGATTGATTTCTCCGTCACGGCGGACGTATGGAAGGCCGTTGTGGGTAGTCGGGTTAGGCCACCAGTACGGTGCAAGACTCATGTAATCGTGTCGATCGCCGCTCGGCGGCGCGAATTCTTTGTGCATGACCGAAAGCGGAGCGCTGATGAGAGCGCGATCGGCCTCCCTCGTAAGCTTTGCCAGCGCGGGTTTGAGACTCCCGCTGTTTTGCTGCGTCCGTAGCTTTACGCTTCTCAGGGCCACAGCATCGATGATGAAAACGCGGGGCATCGAATCTACCGCCAAGATGGGAGCGGGAATCGTCAGATCGTTTAAAAGAATGGCGCAAGTGAGGCTGAGGATACAGGCGATGGAATTCATCGACACCCTACTACGCGCGAGTTACTGAGCGGCTTGAAGGGCGAGATTCAAAATGCGCTGGGTGAGTCTTTTGTAACTCAGTCCAGCCTTCATCGCCGACTGGGCAAACTCGTCGTCGCGGTCGAGATTTGGGTTAGGGTTCGCTTCCAGAACCACCACTTCATTGTCCGGTGTCAGACGCAGATCGATGCGGCCATAGCCGCGAATGCGCAGCGCGCGATACACCGCTTTGGAGATGCGGGCGATACGTTGCTCGATTCCTTCCGGCAAGGGTTGGGCAAAAATGTTTTTGATGCCCCAGCGCTTGCGATAGGCTTTGTCCCACTTTGCTTTGAACGTTGAGAAGCGCGGCTGGCCGTCGGGGACGGCCGAAAAAACCACTTCACGCAAGGGAAAGGTTTGTAAACGATCGTTGCCGAGAATACTTGCATAAAGTTCCCGGCCCTCGATGTATTCTTCAGCCAACGCTTCCTGATTCATGCGTTCGTGGATGAAGCGGATCCGTTCTTCAAAAGCATTATCGTCCTCGACGAACGAATCCTGCGAAATGCCGTAAGAAGCCTCCTCTTTCAACGGTTTGATGAAAAGCGGGAAGTTGAGCTTTTTGGGCCTGCGCAACGTCGTTCCGGGTGTGAAGATCGCAAAATTCGGCACGCGAATATTGTGATACGAGAGAATTTCCTTTGACATGCCCTTGTTCTTGCACAGGGTCAGTCCGGTTGGGCTTGAGCCGGTGTAGGGAACATCCAACATCTCCAACAGACCGGCGACATTGCGATCATGTTCCGAGACCGCGTTGAAATGTTCCGTTAGATTGAAGACCACGTCGGGCGGATGAGTTTTTATTTCGTCGATAATCATTCCAGGCTCATCGTAGACACCGATGGTGCGCACTTCGTGACCAAGTTGGGTCAGCGCGGCGATGATATGCGCCTCCGCGGCCCAGTCATCCGTCTTCATCTCCTCGGTGAAGTCCTGCTTGGATGGCGGTGTTCCGGCAGTGTCGAACAGCACTAAGACTTTGCATTTACGCTTGGTCGCCGCCATCACTCCTCACGCATCTTTGAATTTACCGGTCAAACGATAATGTGATGCCAATGTTGCCAAATACGCGCTGACCTCGACGCCGGCGGATTCGCTGCGCAGTCGAAGATCAAGTTCCGCGCAACGTTGGGTGAGCGCGCGCAGCACGCGATTGAGGGTAAATTTCGGTTCTCCGGTCCAAGCCGACACGGCGTTCAGGAGCATGTTGCTTGAGCGTCGCAGGAATACTGCGGCGCGTTCGTGAGTCGGCGCCGAGGTTCCATCGATAAAAAGTTTCTTTAGATCGGCGTCAAAGAAATCAGGAAAATCTTGCGCGTACAGGCGACGGCGGCGCTTGTAGTAGGCTTCTAGGCGCGAGCGCAACCGGGACGCTTCACTCATCTTTAATTTCGAAAGGACCTTAGGCGGTTCTCCGGCGAGTTTGCTCATCAGAGCGTCCACGTACTCCAACTTTGCCAGCGCGGTCCAGTCGCGATACTGCTGCCGCCAATCTACGCCCGGTGTAAGCCAGATAGCCACGGTTTCGGCGAAGTCTTCTTCGGGATGGCTCTGCGCGTACCAGCCGGCGAGATGGCGGACAAATCGTTTGCTGTAAGGACGGGCGCGAAAGCTTTCGGAATATTCCAATGACGGCGGACCGAAGAGCTTCTGCCAGGCGCGATCTTTGTCGACCAGATATGCGTGATTCAGCACATGGCCCATTTCGTGGCGCAGAAGGCTCATGCACCAGGCTTCGGTACCGCCTTCAACTTCCATCATCATGCGCTCTTCAAGCTTCTTCAGGCGCGGATGAGCCAGATAAAAGGGGATCGCGATTGCGGCGGATCCCTCGGGACAAAACCACTCATCCCCCAGGTAGCAAAGCGGCATGAATGAAATCCCTTTGGCAGCCAACTCGTCGCAAAACTTCTGAATCCGCGGTTCCAGTTCAGTGCCTGGGATTTTCACCCTCAAGTCGCAGATGCGCATCCGCAACAGTTCGTCATCAGACTTTCCGGAGAGGTCCGGCGTGGCGGACGGAGCGGGGTCGGGCGCTGTTCTCTTGTGTTTAGCCGCATCGTCCATCGTGGTCAGTTTAACAGAGAACGAATCGAGCGCCCACTGGTTTTAAAGTTTCGGAATTCTGAGCGTCTTGCTGATCATGGCGCTGCCGTTGACGAAGAACATCAGCGATGACGGATGCCATTGGAGCGAGGCAAGCTCGACAACCCCCAGCGGTAAGTCGTTGCCGACACGACCCAGATAGAAGCATAGGGCAAGCAAGACAACCAGGATCAAGCTCGACGGGATCGGCGTTCCTTCGAAATAGCGCACCTTGCCGCCAGCATCGGCAAGTTGTGCCGCGGTAACGTTGTAGCGGGCGAGACGGCTAATTCCGCAGCTGACAAAGAATATAAGTATCACGACATCGAAAGCCCCGTGCATTCCCAAACCGTAAGCCAGTGCCGCCGGCGCAACACCGAAGCTGACAATGTCCGCCAAGGAGTCGAGTTCCTGACCGAATACGGAATTCTTGTGCTGCCGGCGCGCTAACTTGCCGTCTAAAATGTCGAAGATAAAAGCGATGGGAATAAGCGACAGGGCCAGGTACACGCGCCAGTTCTCGGGTGACTGAAGATAGCTCATCATCGAGAGAATTGCCGCCATCCCCGCCGCGCCGTTGGCCAGTGTAATCAGGTCCGCGGGTTGATAGCTGCGCAGCATCGAGAAATGGATTGGTCGTTTCGATGGCTTTGCTTTTGCCACGGGCATTTACCTCGCGTCTCGTCTTGACAAAGGTAGCATTCGATTCGCCAGTGTCCGCGAGTTGTATCTCACCACACGCGGAACTTATAACACGCAAACACAATCGATGACGTAAGTCCCGCCTATGTACATGCCATAACCGGCTGACGAGGAGCGGGACCGATATTGACACATAAGCATATTTGTCCTCAGCAGGCGACCGTTCTCTACTTTGACAACGCTCGTCTATCGATTTCCCGCTTAAACTGCCAGTCAAAAAAACTATTCGTCTGCGGTTGTAGCCATCAGGTCCATCGAGTACCGTCCACAGGTTTGCAACGTAATGTGCGCCCGAAGACTACCGCTAGCGAGCGTTTTTGTTTTTGGCGGGCCGATACTTCCCGATGATCGCGAGATTGCTGCAAGAAGCAGCGCTGCCGGAAGAACTCGGTGATTTGGTACTCATCGAAAGTAGTTTTCTGCCGCGTGCCGTTTCACCTTCCGGGGCCGCGGGCTTATGGCAGTTTGTGCCCGAGACGGCGCTGAACTACGGCTTGCGAATTAACTCTGAGTCGATGAACGCCGGGATCCGGAAAAGTACACTCGAGCGGCGCGCGGCTTACCTGAAAGAATTGCACGAACATTTCGGCAAATGGTATCTAGCGACAGCCGCCTATAACGCAGGACAAGGCACTATCAAGAAGGCAATGAGGAACTCCGGCGCGAAGCATTTTTGGAACTTGAGTGACAAATCCATCCTCAGGGACGAGACGCGCGACTTCGTTCCAAAGTTTGTGGCAGCGGCGCTGATCACAACCGGCCCGCAACAGTATGGATTGAACTCGATCGATTACGATCCGCCACTGGAGTATGAAGAGATCGAGGTGGGGCGGCAATCGACAGTGGCTTCTTTAGCGGGGATCGCCGGCATCGAAGCGCAAACGATCAGAGAGTTGAATCCCGAGTTGCTACAAGGCTACACTCCCCGGAGAAAATCGTCTTCGTGTGAAATTGCCAATCGGTAACGGCCCGATTGCGGAGCTGCTGCGACCCGAGGAGAGGCACCTGAACGGCAGACGCCGAGAGCCGAATTAGTGGTTCACGAGGTTCGGCGCGGCGAGACTCTTCTCTCGATTGCGCGCCGCTACGGCCAAGAGGTTAGAATGTTGATGGAACGCAACAGCCTGCAAAGCTCCACTTTGCGAGTCGGTCAGAAACTAAACGTGCTGCTGCAGAGTTTGCGCGGCACGCTGCGCTAGCGCGAAATCTGACACAACTTTGATGATCGTAGCGGACCTGTCCCGTGGCCTGGGCAATGTCCAACGGCGTCAGAGCTGCACGCTGTCGAATTAACTTCGTCGATCCATCGCCAGATAGTCGCGCTTATCCGCGCCTAGATAAACCTGCTTTGGACGGGCCAGCTTCTGATCGGGATCGGTCAACATTTCTTCCCACTGCGCGATCCAGCCTGAAGTGCGTGGAATCGCGAATAGCACGGGAAACATGTCCATAGGCAGACCCATAGACTGGTAAATGAGGCCGGAATAAAAATCGACGTTGGGGTAGAGTTTTCGTTTTATAAAATAGTCGTCTTCGAGCGCGATGCGTTCGAGTTCAAGGGCAATATCCAAAAGAGGATTACGTCCTCTAACTTCGAAGACTTGATCGGCAATGTTCTTGATGATTTTCGCGCGGGGATCGTAATTTTTATATACCCGGTGACCAAATCCCATCAGCCGGCCTTCGCCGCCTTTAACCTTTTTTATGAACTCCGGGACCTTTTCCTTCGAGCCGATTCCCATCAGCATGCGTAACACTGCCTCATTGGCGCCGCCATGCAGCGGTCCATATAATGCGGCGGCGGCAGCCGCTACCGAAGAATATGGGTCGACTTGCGAGCTCGACACGCCGCGCATGGCATTTGTGCTGCAATTCTGCTCGTGATCGGCGTGCAGAATAAACAGAACATCCAGCGCTTTCTCCAACACCGGGTGCGGCTTGTATTTGAGCTCGGTCATCTTCAAAAGCATATTGAGGAAATTACCGGTGTAACTCAGATCGTTGTCGGGATACGAGTAAGGCAAGCCCAGGCTATGGCGGTAGGCGAACGCCGCCAGAGTCGGCATCTTGCTGATCAATCGGTAAGTTTGCTCCCGACGTGATTTAGCATCGAAAATTTTCTTGGCGTCGGGATAAAAAGTCGACAACGCTGCAACCGTGCTGACTAAGATTCCCATCGGATGGGCATCGTGATGAAAGCCGTCTATATGTTTCTTTATATTTTCGTGAATGATCGAATGAATGGTAATGTTTCCAACCCAATCGGCGAGCTCGGATTTGCCCGGCAATTCGCCGTAGAGAATCAAGTAAGCAGTTTCCAGATAAGTGCTCTGCTCCGCCAGCTGTTCGATCGGATAGCCCCGATAACGCAAAATACCCTTGTCACCATCGATGTAGGTGATCTTGCTGTAACAAGACGCGGTGTTCATAAAACCCGGATCATAGCTGACCAGTCCATCATCTTCGGAAACTTTAATCTGAAACAGATCGGTGGCCTTGATCGCGCCATTTTGAACCGGAATATCATATTTTTTCCCGGTTCGATTATCGATGATCGTCAGAGTGTCTGAAGCCATTGCGCTACCTTTCGAGTTCATCCAGGTTCTTGTTATCGATTCCTTTTAGACTATCCTCTGACGCCGGTCAACTTGCTCTACGCGGTTGTAGGCGTGAGTTTCCAAAGGATTTTCCAGCGATAATTCTCGTAGGACAAACCGAGCACCGTCGCGGGAGCGAACTGCACCAACTCCTGATCGGCGTTGCCAGCGACGAGAAAAGAGGCCAGGCGACTGATGTGTGGCAAGTGGCCAACTAGCATCAGCGAAACTATTGATGACTCGAGTTCTGCCTTGGCGATCACTGGATCGTCATCTGGCCGCAATCCGAATGACTCGCGTACTCCTTCGACGGGACCGAGACTTTCACCCAGGATCTCCGCGGTTTGCTGAGCCCTCAGAAGCCCTGAATGAAAAATTTGGCCCGGTTGAATACCGCGTTTCGCTGCCGCCTGGCCCAGACGTTCCACATCGCGCCGGCCGCCCGGGGTCAGCGGACGCTCGCCGTTGATCGTTTGTGAAACGGCTTCGCCATGGCGGACTAAATAGAATTCCATCGCCGATCTAACTTAACACCGCTGCCGGCCACAGCAATATGTCGGCGGGAAAAGCCTTGCGCGCGCTTGAAGATTATGCCAGTCACTGGGGATTTGATCCGAATGAGATCCGGTTGCAAAAAGCACATGTTAATATAGTATGCCGACGTTCAACGATTCTATCTCGCTTATCATTTTGCTCCAAAAACTGTGATCGAATTTCATCAAGTCAACAAATGGTTCGGATCGCTGCACGTACTGAGGGACATTGATCTAGAAATCGAAGCGGGAGAAGTCGTCGTCGTTTGCGGGCCGAGCGGCAGTGGCAAGAGCACTCTGATACGGTGCATCAACCGGCTGGAAGCGATCCAGTCGGGGGAACTGACGGTTGATGGACTTTCTTTGGCCGATCCCAATCTCGATACCGCAAAGCTCCGCGCCAACGTCGGCATGGTTTTTCAATCTTTCAATCTCTATCCGCACATGACCGCGCTGCAGAACATCATTCTGGCGCCGGCCAAAGTCAAAGGCGTGAGCCGCTCGGATGCCGAAAAGCAGGCTAGAGATCTGCTCGAGCGGGTCGGCATTCCCGAGAAAGCAGGCGCCTATCCTGCGAATCTTTCCGGCGGTCAACAACAGCGGGTTGCCATTGCTCGCGCGCTTGCCATGCGTCCCAAAATTATGCTCTTCGATGAGCCTACCTCTGCCTTGGACCCGGAAATGATCAAAGAAGTGTTGGACGTGATCAGCGCTCTGGCGCGCGAGGGCATGACGATGGTGGTCGTGACACATGAAATGGGTTTCGCGCGTCGGGTCGCTAATCGCATCGTATTTATGGATGGGGGAAACATTGTCGAGGTCGGCGAACCGGAGAAGTTCTATACGGCGCCGCAATCGGCCCGCGCTCAACAATTCTTGAGTAAAATCCTCTCGCATTAAGGAGTAGACATGAAAAGCGATTCCCGAGGCACACTACTAGTCATTCTGCTGATTGTCCTGATCGGTCTTAGCGGGTCGGTTAAAGCGGAAACGACCTTAGAAAAAATTGCCCGTACAGGTACCGTCACGATTGGTACACGCACCGGATCGCCGCCATTCGGCTATGTCAATAAGAACAATGATTGGGTCGGCTTTTCCATCGAGCTCGTCGAAAGCGCGATTGCGCCGGTGTTGTCTAAAAAAATCGGCAAGCAAATCAAAGTCGACAAGAAAGAATCGACACCGCAAACGCGCATTCCATTGCTCACCTCCAACGCCGTCGATTTGATCGCCGAGACAATGACCGATACCCAATCACGCCGGGAGAGCGTCGACTTTAGCATCACGTATTTTGTGACCGGCGCGCAGTTTTTGGTCAAAAAAGGAAATGCCATTAACGGGTTGAAGGCCACTGCTGGCAAACGGATCGCTGCGCAGCAAGGCTCGACCAACGCGCGCATCATTCGGGAACGCGTTCCCACAGCCAAGCTGGTGGAGTTTCCAGATCAGCCGGCGGCGTTTCAAGCGCTGGCGCAAGGCCAGGTGCAAGCCTACACCAATGATGGCATTCAACTCGCCGGACTGAAGGCCAAGGCGCCGAAACCGGATGAATGGCTAGTGGTCGGCGAATTTTATTCTTATGAGCCGTATGGAATGGCGATGAGAAAAAACGAGTCGGATTTTCGTCATGCGGTCAATGTCGGATTGATGGATGCCATTGAGTCGGGCCGCTATTTCGAGATCTATGAAAAGTGGCTTGGGCAAAAAGGCGAAGTCCCCTATCCCTTAAGCGCAGAAACCAAACGCTTCCTGCAGATGCAAGTAGTGCCCAAGTGATCGAGGTGTTTGGGTTAGCAGGGGATCCGGACACAATCCTAAGTCGCATCATTACCCCGCTTCTCCCGCATGAACTACCAGTTTAACTGGAGCATCTTATGGACCGGTCAATCCGGCGCGTGGCTGCTTCAGGGCGTGATCACTACGCTTCAGCTAACCCTGCTGGCATGGTGTCTTGCGGTGGTGCTCGGCATCGTTGCCGGCGCGTTTCGCACCATACCATTCGCGGCGCTGCGCTGGCTATCCTCTTCCTACATTGAATTTTTTCGCAATGTCCCGTTGCTGGTCTGGATGTTCTTCTGGTATTTCGGCGTCCCACCGCTATTGCCGCAAGCTGTGCAAGACTGGCTGTTCGACCATGGCGCGGAATTCTGGGCCGGCATGTTCGCCCTCGGCGTCTATCACGGCGCGCGTTTTTCCGAAGTCATCCGGGCCGGTATTCAATCAATCCCGCGAAGCCAGTACGAGTCTGCCGTTTCCACCGGGCTGACCATTCCGCAAACCTACCGCCTGATTATCATTCCCATCGCATTGCGATTGATTATTCCGCCCGCCACCAATGAATCGTTGAACCTGCTCAAAAACTCATCGGTGGCATTGACCATCGGTGTTGCGGAACTCACTTTCCAGACACGGCAGATCGAAACCTACACCGCCAAGGCTCTCGAAGCGCTCACCGCGGGCACAGTCATTTATCTGGTACTGTGCCTCGGCCTCGCAGTTCTCGCATCCCGACTTGAACGGCGCTTTGCCATTCCCGGCATGATCGTTCAGGTGAAAGTCGATTAGCGTTCTCAATGGACTTTCAAGTCATCGGCGATAATTTCGGGTTTCTTTTCGTGCAGGGCTTCTTGGGCTTTGGCGAGTTTGCCGGAGGCACGCTTCGCCTGGCGATACCAGCCATTGTCCTTGGCTTCGCCTTGGGTATTGCCATAGGGCTGGGAAGACTCGCCAATAACCGTTTCATCCGTTTCCTTGCGACGATTTACGTTGAATTCTTTCGCGGCGTGCCGCTGGTGATGGTGATTTTCTGGTTTTGGTTTATCATTCCCAATCTCCTAAAAGTCTCGTTGCCTGAGTATGGGGTCGCGCTTGCCGCTTTCGTCATTTTCGAAGCCGCCTATCTAGGCGAAATCATCCGCGCCGGCATCCAATCCGTTCCTCAAGGCCAACTGGAGGCGGCGGCGGCAACCGGGCTCTCCCGCGGCCGCACTATGAGACATATCGTGCTGCCGCAGGCGCTGCGCAATATGATTCCCGCTCTGGTCACGCAATTCATCGTTCTGCTCAAAGACACCTCACTGGCATCGATCATCGGCTACATCGACCTCACCAAAGCGGCGCAGATCGTCAACAACCGCGAAATCCGACCGTTTGAGCTGTACCTTTTCATCGCCGTCGTTTACTGGTGCTTTAGCTATGCCATGTCGCGCTACGCCCGGCGCCTCGAACGGCGTCTGAGCCTCGGGTGAGCGGCACTCTTGATGGCAACGAGTTCATTCAACCAACTTGGAGGTTCCGTGCTTTTTATCAAAGACACCCCGGTGGATCAGATTCTCAGCATGAAGGAAATGATCGAAGCCGTCGAAGATGCGCTCAAAGAACTTCGTTTGGAGCGTGGCTTTGACCTGCCGCGCCGGCGTATTCACCATCCCAATCGGATGATTTTCGGACTACTGCCGGGCTCGGTGCATGGTTTTATGGGCGCCTATTTGCAAACCGACTTGGATCGACGCCTGCACAATGAAACAGTCATCCTGTATAGTGTCGAAACCGGCGAACCTTTGATCCTGTTTCAGAACTGCGCGATCAACGAAGCCCGTACCGGAGCGGCGGGCGGGATAGGTGCCAAGTATCTGGCGCGTAAAGACTCGCGGGTCGCGGCGGTTCTGGGAAGCCAGGCTCATGCCGTGATGCAGCTTCAAGCAGCGCACGCGGTCAGATCTTTGACATTGGCGACGGTTTATAGCCCAACGGAATCTCACCGCAGCGCCTGCGTCGAGAAAATAAGGCGACAGATTGGGATTGAAGCTCGTGCGGTCTCAACCGCTACAGAAGCAATCGCGGATGCCGATATTATCATCACGGCGACGGATTCCCGAACTCCGGTGTTCGACGGGAGCCTGCTAAAACCCGGAGTGCACATTACGTCCATGTCCAATGGCGATAAAACTCGCACGCGCCAGGAAATCGACGAAGCGACGATCCGCCGGGCCAAGCCGATCTTCATTACTTCGAAAGAAACCGTTTGCGTCAATGAAAGCGACATTTTCCGCGCTGTGCGCGACAAAATAATTTCCTGGGATTCCGTGCATGAAATCGCGGATCTTCTCTTGGACAGGATTCCTGGCCGGACGGATGACCGGCAAATCACTCTGTATAAGCTGCAAGGAACAGGTATCATGGACGTCGCCATCGGAGCGCTCGCGTATGAAAGACTCAAAGGAAGCAATCTCACTCAGACACTCTGAGGCGGCGCGATGGACGGGAGGCGCTCATGGCTCACTATGACATGCTAGTGATCGGCTCGGGACCCGCAGGTCAAAAGGCCGCAATCCAAGGCGCTAAAGTCGGCAAGAAAGTCGGCATTGTCGAGCGAAAAAAATTCGTCGGCGGTCTCTGCATTAATTCCGGCACCATTCCGAGTAAGTCTCTGCGCGAAGCCGTGCTGTTTCTTTCAGGCTTCAGGCAGAGAAACTTATACGGCGCCAGTTATCGCGTCAAAAAAGACATAACCTTCGAAGACCTGCTTTTTAAGTGCGATCATGTCGTCAAAGCGGAGCAGGAGGTGGTACAAAACCAGCTCATTCGCAATCATGTCGATTATATCGTTGGCAACGCGAGCTTCATCGAACCGCATAGACTTTCGATCAAACAAGATCTGGAAACCAACGAGCATAGCGCAGACTATATCATGATTGCTGTGGGCACTGAGCCGTCGCGCCCGGCGGGGATTCCGTTCGATGATACCACAATCATCGACAGTGACGGATTGCTGGCTCTGAAGCAGTTGCCGAAGTCGCTCACAATCGTTGGTGGCGGCGTCATTGGTTGTGAATACGCTTCGATTCTCGCCACCCTGGGGATTCCGGTGGTCTTGATTGAACGTCGCCCGCGGTTACTTGAATTTGTCGACAGCGAATTGATCGAGGCGCTTCAGTACCAGATGCGGAGCATCGGCGTCACCCTGCGGTTTAACGAAGAGGTCACCGCCGTGGAGAAGCATCCGGACGGAGCGGTGGTAATCCAGCTCAAGAGCGGCAAACAGATTCGCGCCGCCTTGTTGATGTATTCGTCAGGCCGGGTGGGCGCGACAAAAGGACTGAACTTGGAGAGTATCGGCATTCAAGCGGATGAGCGGGGACGGCTTAGGGTGAATGAAAACTTTCAGACGGCGATCCCGCACATCTATGCGGTTGGCGATGTGATTGGATTTCCCGCGTTGGCTTCGACTTCCATGCAACAGGGCCGTCATGCCGCTTGTCACGCCTTGGGTCTTGCTTGCGACGCGTCGACGCATCTGCTGCCTTACGGAATCTACACGATTCCGGAGATTTCAATGGTAGGGCGCAATGAAGATGAGCTAACTCGTGATGGAGTGCCCTACGAGATCGGCGTTGCGCGTTATCATGAGATCGCCCGGGGTCAGTTGATCGGCGACACCGTCGGCATGCTGAAGTTGCTGTTTCATAGCGATACCCGCGAGCTCCTTGGGGTGCACATTATCGGTGAGGGCGCAACAGAGTTGGTGCATATCGGGCAGGCGGTGATGGCACTGGGCGGCAAGCTGGATTACTTCATCGATGCCGTGTTCAACTACCCGACGCTCGCCGAATGCTACAAGGTAGCCGCGCTGGCTGCTTTAAATCGGTTTCCGGCGATCGCGTGCGCGCCTGCGGTTTGAGCTTCAAGAGCCCGCGCTTCGAAAGCCTCTGCCGAACTAACCCATGGTAGAAACTTTCTCGGGGCGGATCTTATAAATGACCCGGACTTCGCCGGGCCCGCGAAACGGGTACTTGTCCTTGCCCAAATATTTCTTGGCCAAGGAATCGATATGAGCGTCGGCGCCTTCTTCAGTGATTTCCTCAACGTTGCCGCGCACCGCTAGGTAGCGATAGGCATTGTCGGGATCTTGAATCGACAGAGCAACCCTTTTATTGCGGCGCATGTTTTTGTCTTTGATTCTATCTTTGGCTGAATTGATCCGCAGATACTCGCCGTCATGATCGAACCAAACAGGCGTCACTTGCGGGCTGCCGTCGGGCATTACGGTGGCAAGATTCGCGTAGGCAACTTTCGCGAATAAATCCTTGAAGGGTTCGGGTATTTTCTCTGCCATGATCTGCCTCCTTGTAGGTTGTTTGGCTAACAGAAATCTCGTGTCAATTGCGCCAGATCGTCGATCAGGAAGTCAGGTTTGGCGGCAGCCAAATCGTCTTTATTCGCCAGTCCATAGGTCACGCCGCAGGTGATCACCCCCGCGCACCTTCCGGCTTCGATGTCGGTATCGCCATCGCCGACCATCAACGCATTGGCTGGGATGATTTGAAACTGCCTTAACACTAGGCGCAGCAGGGCCGGATCAGGTTTTTTTTCGGCGCCGCTGTCACCGCCCAAGACTGCGTCGAATCGCTCTTGGATACCTAGCCCGCGCAGCACTGTCACCGCCAGGTTATGCAACTTATTAGTCACCACCGCGTTGCGTTTGGCGCGGAAATAATCCAGCACTTCAATGACGTGGGGATACAGCACGGTCTTGTCGAGTAAGTGTTGCTGATAGTATTCAAGAAACACTCGCATAATCTCGGAGAAATGGCACGGCGCCTCTTCCGCGACGGCATGTCGCAGAAGATACTCTACGCCGCGCCCCACGTGAGTGTAGATCAACTGCTGCGGCAATGGGCTCAGTTCAAAACGCGATCGCGTATAGTTAACGGAGTCGGCAAGATCCGGTCCCGTATCAGCCAGTGTTCCGTCCAGATCGAACATGATCAAATCAATGGGTCGCTTCATCGAAGTTGTTTCTCTAGTTCAAAAGTAAACCGCAAACCCCAACCCTGTCAATTCAGCTTTTCACCGCTCCTTGAAGATGATATTTACTGGCTTGACTTGTTCTTACGGGATTTTCTGGAGGTCAGATGAACGTGATCCCATTAGTAAAAGCATTGCTCTGGGTTAGCCTGATCGTTTCCATTACTCCCCCCTTCGCCGCCGCCCAGAAGATTAATACATCGTATATTTCGACCACGCCAGGTTCTTCTTCGGTCATTTGGATTGCGAAGGACGCCAAGATATTTGAGAAGCACGGCTTCGACGCGACGGTGATTTTTATCTCAGGCAGCGTCCGCGGTATCCAAGCCATCCTGGCGGGCGAGATTCCCATCGGCGAAGGCGGCGGACCGGGACTAGCCAGCGCGCGTCTGGCTGGCGGCGACGTTGTTGCAATCGCCGGCAACGTCAACGTGCTGCCTTACTATCTGGTGTCAGATCCGAGCATCAAGAAAGCCGAAGATCTGAAAGGAAAGATCGGCGGCACTCATATAGCAGGAACCACCGCTGAGTTCGCACTCAAAGTAGGTCTAAAAAGAATCGGCTTGGAACCGGCCAAAGACGTCAGCCTGCGGGTTATCGGCGGCGCTATCGATCGCATGGTCGCTCTGCAGAAGGGCATCGTGCAATTCACGGTCGTTACTGAGGCAGGCAAAGCCATCGCCGAGAAGCTGGGCTATCCTACAGTGGTCGATATGGCGGCGTTACAGATACCGTTTCCGCAAAATGGTGTCTATACCTCGACGAAACTGATTCGCGAGAACCCGGACATGGTACGCCGTTACATGCGCGCCTATACCGAAGCCATTCATTTCTTCAAAACCCGTAAGGAAGACACCATTAAAATAATGAGCAAATATTCTCGATTGGAAGATCGGAAAACCTTGAACGAAGCCTGGGACTGGCACGCGAAGTTCATTCCTGAAGCGCCCTACGCGCCGGTGGAAGGATATCAATTGATCTTACAGGATATGACCGCGACAAATCCCAAAGCCGCGCAAGCCAATGCTAAAGATCTGGTAGATTCACGTTTCGTCAAAGAGCTAGAAGACTCCGGATTTATCAAGAACCTGTATAAGAAATGAAGATCGGACAGTGCAACAGTTCCACCGTTCAAACGTTCAACGTCGGATCTCGCGTAACTAGCCGGATCAATTACCTAGAGCTTAACCCCTTACTAGTAGGGACGGAACGCTTGGAATTGCTTGAACGCTTGAGCAGATCTTGCCTTCGGACGTTGAACTATGGAACGGTTGAACTTTGAACGAAACTTACGGAAAGACATGCCAGCGGTGCTCCGGGAATTCCACGGCAGCCGAGTCACCCATGGATAACTCCGTGTCGCCATTGAGCTTCGCCAGGAACGTCGTGCCGTTGACTTCCACTTCCAGCAGCGCCGAGTCGCCTAGATAGTTTTTGCTGGTGATTTTTCCTCGGACATGTTTGGCGCTATCGCTCGTCATCGGCAACACTTTGACGTGCTCAGGGCGGATCGCCAGAGTGATGTTAGCGCCCTTCGAGACGCCGTTAGGAATTGAAATTGGCAGTTTACCCAATGAACAGCCAACCTCTCCGGAGTCGATTACTTCCGCTTTGACAAAGTTCATCTCGCCGACAAATTGTGCGACGAACAAATTTACCGGCCGGGCATAGACTTCGTTCGGCCGGGCGATCTGCAGGATCTCGCCATGATTCATGACGCAAACCTTATCGCCCAGGCTTAAAGCTTCGGCTTGATCATGCGTCACGTAGAGAGTTGTCACGCCGATGGATTTTGTGATCTTGCGCAATTCCACGCGCATTTGCTCCCGCAGTCGCGCGTCCAAATTGCTGAGCGGCTCATCCATCAACAGCACCCGGGAATCCGTTACCATAGCGCGTGCCATCGCGACTCGTTGCTGTTGACCGCCGCTAAGGTCCGTGGCAGGTCGGTCTTCCAGGCCATCGAGTTGAACGCGCTTGAGCGCGGCGCGCACTCTCTCGGCCACTGAGGATTTCGAGACCCGTTTCTGACCTTGGGTCAGAGGAAAGGCGACGTTTTGAAATACGTTCATATGCGGCCAAATGGCGTAAGATTGAAATACCATGCCGATCTGGCGCTTCTCGGCGGGAACAAAGATTCGCGATCGCGGTGAATTGACAAGGCGACCGCTGATTTCGATTTCACCGCCATCAGGCCTCTCCAGCCCGGCGACGCATCTGAGGGTGGTTGTCTTACCGCAGCCGCTCGGGCCCAGCAGAACACAAAATTCGCCTTCGCTCACCTCCAGATCGATGCCCTTTAAGGCATTGACCTGTCCTTGTTGAGCCTGAAAGGATTTTTGCAATTGGCGGATACTAATCATCTTTCCTCACGGACATACCGATGAAAAAGCCCCATACACGCAAAACGGAAAGATGAAAGCGGAAAGATGAAACCAGGCGTTCGAATGGGTTTATTTTCAGATTTCATCCTTCATAATTCATCTTTTGGATCGCGCGTGGCGCGCATCGCTAGGATGCCGCGCCGATCTCACCGATACGGGAAAGCGCAAAGCGCACCGTGCCGACAACGATGGTCGCAAATAAAATCAAAATCACTCCCAAAGCTGAAACTTGAGGAACCCAACCACTGCCCCAAAATTGCCAGACGACAGTAGAGATCACGACGTTGCTACGGGTTAGAAGCGTCAACGACATCGTGACCTCGCGGTAAGAGAGCATGCCGATCCAGATCCAGCTATTGAGCACTCCGGCGGCAATCAGCGGCAGGATGATCTTTCCCAAAACCCGCGGCGCGGACGCCCCGGAAACCCGGCCCGCTTCTTCAAGTTCACGGTGCACTTGAATCATGACGCTGTTGGTAGTGCGCGTGCCATAAGCGATCCAGTTGATGGTATGCGCGAGCACGATAATCGAGACAGTGCCGTAGAGGGGGAAATAATCGCGATAGGCCAGTCCGAGATAAGCCAATCCCACCGCCATGAGTATCCCTGGAACAGCGTGGGGAATAAAAACCAGGGTGTCCAAGAAACCGCGGAAGGAGACTCGGGTTCTAATGACAATCCAGGAGACCAATACGCTCAAAAACATCGTTAGCGTGGGCACGGTAAACATAAGAATCAGCGTATTGATAAACGGCCGTGGGCCGACGTGAGTCGGCAACTCGATATAATGCTTGAAGGTCAATGACGATAGAGCTTCCGCCGATGGCAGCTGTAAATACGGCAAAAGCGACGCCCACAACAAAACACTGAAGGGGACAAAAACCTCAATCGACAGATAAAAGAAAACAAAGGCAAGCGCAGCCCACTTCCATCGGCCGAGCGCAATCTCCCGGGGGCGATATCCTCTCCCGGTGATCACCGTGTATTTTTTTCCTTGTTTGACCAGCCGTACGTACAAGAAAGCGAGCGTGAGCCCGAGAACCAGCATGATTGCGCCGTACGCGCCTGCCATGCCGTAGTCTGGTAGACCGGTGGAAGGCGTTGTCGAAGTAAAAATGAGCGAGCTCAGAACGTGGATACGCGCTGGCAGCCCGATGATTGCCGGCACCTCGAAAACGGCGACCGCGGTCATTATCAAATAAACCATCACCGCAGCGATGGCCGGCCAGGTAATCGGAATATTGATCTTCAAAAACGTTTTGAGCTTGCCGACGCCTGAGGTATAGGCCGCCTCTTCCAACGAGGGATCCATGGATCGGTACGCCGCAGCCAGCATGAAAAATGCGCCGGGCACAAAAGATACCCCTTGTACGAAGGCCATGCCGGTAAGACTGTACAAATTGAAAGGCGGATCCACCAACCCAAAAGCTTGCTGCAACCATTTGTTGATCAAACCGATGCGCGGACTAAGCAGCAAGATCCACGCAATGGTGCGCAGAAAAACCGGAATGAGAATCCCGATAGTTAACAAAACGTAAATGGTTTTTTTGAAAGGGATGTCCGTCCTCATCAGGATCCAGACCAATGGGACGGCGATCAGAAGCGTGATCGACACACTCGAGATGGCAAAAAAAACGGTATTGAGCAGAATCTCGTAGGTTCTCGGCGTCAGATAAACCGTCGCGAAGTTTTCCAAGGTGAACGGCACTTGTTCCCCCGGGAAGCCGGTACGAAGGCTCATAAGAATGACCATCGCAACCGGCAATCCGATGAGAACAAGCAAGAATCCAGAAAGGCCGGTGGCGAACATCGTGACACCCTGGGGCAAGAAACGGCTCAGCCCTTCCCACGCGCTGGGGCTCACTTCAGTCCGGGATTCTGCTTTCATGACGTCTCCCTATCGCCGACGGGTAATCGCCGCGTGTTAGTCAAACCCAAGAATCTTGCCGATTTGTCGCGATATTTTGTCGACCTTCTCGGCTTGGTCCTGTTTCATGTAAAGGACCTTCTTGTCCTGCGCGAACTTGTAAGCGTTGGTTCCCGGAACAAACGCGGAGGTATGGCCGGTATATTTTTGCCAGACAGGTTGCACATCGGCAGAGGCCATAAAGGTTACGAACAGATGGCCGACATTTGGGTGCGCCGCGTTCTTCAGTACGCCGACGTGATACTCGGGCGAGATAACCGGCGAAACCTGTTCGGCAAAAGCCAAAGGGGCGCCGGATTCTTTCGACTCGTGCAGTTGGCTATCCTGCAAAGTTGCCGAGACGAGCACCTCACCCAAGATCAAGCGCTGAGCCATCTCACCCGCGCGGGTCAAAAGAGGTTTTTGAGCGGACAGTTTTTTGATGAAATCCAGTGTCTTCTCGTCGCCCCAAGCGCCTGCTGCCAAACGCCCCCAATGGTGCGTCGAGTTAATGACGCCGATTTTGCCTTTCCATTTGGGATCGAGGAGATCTTCCCAAGTCTTTGGAACATCTTTGGCTGGAAGTAATTTGGTGTTGTAAGCCGGCAGCGCAAATTGGTTCGCGACGGAGACTGTGCCGTTGTCATACTCAACCCGCTCCTTGGCAACACCGAGGCTGGCGTAGTCAAAGGGTTTGTGCAATTTTCTCAGCCAAAGGGAGCCGTGATGGGCGTCGGTCACGACCATGATGTCCCATTCCGGCGGTTGTCCCGAGGCCGATAGGCCGACGATCTTTGCGGTATCCCGGGTCATGTTACCGGACGGAGTAAAATTCACTTTAATATTCAATCCGTGCTTCTTGTTGAAAGCAGTGACGATCGCTTGAGCGCCCTCAGGCCCCAACGTTGAAGGACCATAAAAATCGATGACGCCCTCCTTCTTGGCGCCTGCGATCAAATCGTCTACTGGAGCTGCCACGGCAGCATTTGTCCAAGCTGCGACCATCATCAAGCCGAGCCACAGGCCGGCAAAACGAGTCCATAACTTTTTCATCTAAACCTCCTATGCTTTCGGTCTAACCTTCTGCGGAGCGCTTGTTATTTAGACGTCTGATTATAAAAACTCTCGTCATAATACTTGGGCAAATCTTTTCCCATCGGCGGAGTGAGGCCGAATTGCACGCGCAGATCCAGAACTGTTTGAAGCCCCGCCAGGTTCAATCGGCCGTCGCTCGCGAGCTGGCGCAAACGATTGGCCGCATTTTTTTCGTCCATCTTCTCGGCTTCCGCAATCAGCTCGATCGCCTCGTCACGGTTTTTTACATCCTGCGCCCAGCGGAGACCCTGATCCCAAGCAGCCAGATACTTGATCAGAATGGCGCGATTATCATTGGCCCATTTACGGTTAACCGCGAAAACACCGCCAGGGTAGTTGGGAAGGATTTCGCGCTGATCTGCGAACCGTTTCATGCCTGCCGCGTCTGCCTTCGCATCCCATGGCGGATTTAAAACTCCTGCAAATGATTCTCCCTGGTTCATCGATTCCAGCCGATGCCCCGTGGCGCCCTTGGGTAGTAAAGTATAATCGCCGCGTTCCATTTCAAGGCCGTGGGCCAGCAAAATACGCCGGAGAACTAGTGCGTAAGCTGTGTCCACGGCATCCACGGCGAGTGGCTTACCGCGCAACTCTTCCCAGCTTTTGATTTCCGGGCGGACGTAAACCGGTAAGGTAATACCCTGAGCGACTTGGGCGATGGCGACGATCTCCGCTCCCTCGCGTCCCGACCAGCCGAGCACGTTGTCGAATGCCGTGGAAACAATCTGCCATGAGCCAAGGCTGAGACCGCGCATCTGATCGGTCGAATTGGGCGTTACCATGACATTGACTTCGAGTCCGGCGGCGGCGAAAATGCCTTTGGCGCGCGCAACGATCAAGCCGGCATCGAGGTTGAAAACATTTACAATTAGATGATCGGACATAGGAAGAGTTACTCCTGATTACAATTCGTCATTCAACTGGATCTGCAGCGAGTGCAGAACCGGTAAGCGAGGACCGCTCTCACTGAATCGCGGGCCCGGTATATTCCAATATATATAGTCCGCCGGTCATTCGGTCGGTCACGTAGATTAGCCCCCCGGCATCGACATAAAGATCGTTGAACATCGGCGCCTTCTGCCCCTCGGGCGCAGGCGGAATAAAAAAGCCAATTTCTTCGGGGCGGTATTGGTTTCGAATGTCGAAGATGCGCAAGCCAGCATTGTAGTAGGTAATGAAAATAAGCTTTTCGCTTTGAAACGAGCCGGGTCGATTCTCATGAGCGTTGTGCGGGCCGAATCGGAGCCCGCGCTTGCAAAAATCGCCTTCCGGCACCGGGCAGGTGCTAACAATAACCGGATTTCGCTCCTCGCGCACGTCGATCAACCAGACGCGTTTTTCTCCCTCATTGCAATCGTATTTCACCGATTCATCGACGGCGACGACAAGCTTTCTTCCGGGCAGCGGCAGGGTCGTGTGGGCATACCCACCAAATGGCGGGCTCCAGTCGATATGGCTGATGGTTCTCGGTTTGCTGATATCGGAGATATCTAAAATTGCCATCCCGGCATCGACCAGTGCGACATACGACCGATCGCCGTGCGGAATAGCGCCATGCACGTGAAAGTGCTCGCCGGCAAACGGTGACCAATCCGGCGGTGTCTCTTCGCCTTGTTTCGTTCCGGGAATCCACCAGACACCGGCCTGCTTTGGATTGGATGGATCGGAAATATCGGCAATTAAATAAGCTCGTTCTTTGATGCCCGGCAACATTGCGGCGACATGAGCGTACTTGCCGTCGGTGAACCACATGCGGTGCACGCCTTTTCCAGGCAGCTTGAGATAACCGATCTCGCGCGGTTCAGTGGGATTAGCAATGTTATAGATGCGGATGCCGGCTTCGTTGGGAACATCGGCGGGAAGATTTCTATCGAAATAAGGACGCTCTTGATTCTGAATCAAAATATCGCCGGCGATTTGCACCTTGTGGGCATGCGTGTTGGGTGGATGCGGCATCTGGCGCACCACTTTTGGATGCGACGGATCAGCCGCATCCACGATGCTCAGCGCCATCGGCGAAGTTCCGAGATGAGCAATGTAGACGTAGCGACCATTCTTGAGCAGCTGCATGCCGTCGCCATGACCGTTCAGATCATGATGGCCGATTAGACGGACATTCCAACATTCACTCTTCGCCTGGATGTCAGCGACGTTCATGGGATCTGGACCTCTCGTGGGCAGATGAATTGAGAATGAGACATCGCGCCTGGAACTGATATCGTTCCCATTATCGAATGTCAACGACCGTACGACTGTTGGCCTATTCTTTTTTATATGTTAAGAGCCGCATGATTAAGCTGTAACCCCGAAACGAGGAAGGGTCTATGAAATCAATTTCGACGCTCGCGCTTTTTGTGTTGATTTTGCTGCACACCACCCTTTATGCGCAGACGAAGCGTATCCCTGTCGCTTATAGTGCAGTCAGCGCGTCGCAATCAGCTTTCTACATAACCAAAGAAGCCGGGCTGTTCGAAAAACATGGCCTGTTCGTGGATCCGGTTTATGTCGCCTCCGGAACCAAAGTCGCTCAAGCAGTGATAGCCGGTGAGTTCCCCGTCGCCTTGGCCGGTGGAACGGTGGTCAATGCAAATTTGGCAGGCGGCGACATTGCCATTTTTGGTGGCTGTGTCAACGTGCCCTCGTTTTATATTTTCGTGCATTCTTCAATCAAGCGGCCGGAGGATCTCAAAGGAAAAACGGTAGGGATTACGACATTCGGTTCATCAACGGACTTTTCGATTCGTTACCTCATCAAGAAGCTCGGAATGGAGCCCGACAAGCGACGTTAGAATTCTGCAAATGGGAGGGCAGCCGCAGATCGTCGCCGGCATGGTTGCCGGTGCCGTTCAAGCGGGAGTGCTCTCGTCGCCGGCCAATTATAATGCGATGAAAGCGGGCTTTCAGATGTTGGTGGACTTCAAAAGCGTCGGCCTGGACTATCCCACTGTAAGTCTTGTTTCAACCCGCTCGTATATCAAGAAAGATCCTCAGACGGTGCGGCGTTTTCTGATGGCCTATAGCGAAGGGACCGAGCGCCTGTACCAAGATAAAGAGCTCGCCATGAAGGTTATCGGCAAATATACCAAGACAAACGACCGCGAGGCGCTCGCCGCCGCCTACAGTTTTGCCACCACGTTTGTCGAACGGCCTCCCGAACTGCCGTACAAGGCGGTGGAAACTATTCTGACGCAACTCGCCGAGAAAGACTCAAAGGCAAAAAATTTCAAACCGGAAGATTTTATCGAGTCAACATTCTACACAGAGCTGGAAAAGAGCGGTTTCTTCAAATCGATATCTCGCTAAAGGAACGAGTAAGGCCTACCGGTAGAACGCTAGATGCCGTTTAGCGAGCGCTTGGAATCAGCTCGTCTGTTTAGCTAAATGGACGATCTGACCCGGTCCTCGCCTTGATCGGGTCGCTTAGTAGATCCAGAATCCAAATGGTGGATGCCGGGAAAAACAACCGAGCGAACACGCCTCAGCCGCTGTTTTTCGTTCGGCAGTTAGGATCGAGAAGGCAGATTAAATGAAGCAATGAAAGCGATCGTGCTCAACGAATTCGGCGGTCCGGAGGTTTTGCGCTACCAAGAGGTTTCGGTTCCAAGGCCTGCCGGGGGCGAGGTTTTACTGAAAGTCCATTCGGTTTCGGTCAACCGGACGTTGGATCTGGTTGTTCGCGCCGGTAAGTATCCGGTTAAAATCATGATGCCGCACGTGCTCGGTGTCGATCCCGCCGGCGAAATCGTTGGTATAGGCGAGGGCGTCGATGGCTTCAAAATCGGCGATCGTGTGGCGGTCGTTTCCTTCATGGCCTGCCGTCAATGCAAGCAATGTCTAAAAGGCGAAGAGGCCTGCTGTGTTGCCAGCCAACACATCGGGCTGCACCGTTGGGGCGGTTATGCGGATTACGTTGCCGTCCCCGCCGCCAACGCATTCAAGTTGCCGGACACCGTCTCATACGCGCATGGCAGCGTGATCGTGCGCCACTTTCCGATGGCATTCAATCAGTTGACGAGCAAAGCCAACGTCAAAGCCGGCGAATGGGTGTTAGTCATGGGTGCTACCGGCGCGCTGGGTAATTGCTGCGTTCAAGTGGCCAAAATGCTGGGCGCGAGAGTCATCGCCGGCGCCGGCGCGGACGAAAGAGTCGAGCTGGCAAAAAGCTACGGCGCCGACTTCGGCATCAACTATCGTCGTCAGGATTTGCTTACAGAAGTCATGAACCTCACCGGCAACGAAGGCGTCGACGTAGTTTGCGAAAACATCTCTGACCCGACGCTCTGGCCTAGTGCATTTAACAGTCTCGCGATTAACGGCACCATGGTCACCGCCGGCGCCCATGGCGGCGGAACGGTAATGCTAGATATGAAGCGTTTGTACATGCGCCGCCTGCGCATCGTCGGCACCGCGGGTACCAATGTGCCGGACGTCTACAAGGCGCTTGACGCCGCCGAGCGGCGAAAGATTCGCGCGATCATCGACCGAACGATGCCTTTGCGCGATGCGGCTCAGGCGCACCGGATCGTTGAAAGAAATCAGATCGTAGGAAAAGTCATTCTGGATCCGACGGCGAGTTGATAGAGATTAGAATCTATCGGGGAGCGCTCCTAATCGTTTCCAAATTTAAAACCTTTCAGCCGGAGCCGATGATGCATGAAGCACATCAATGCTCCCATTTACAGCCGCAAATTAGCCGTGTAAACACGAATAAGATTACAGTAGGAGGTAAGTCATGGCTCAGATCGCTACGATCATTGGCATCACTCATAATCCATTTATGCCGCGGCTCTTCCAACAACCGCAACAACCGCCGGGCGCCGCGAAGGTCAAGGAGCGGATCGCAATGATGCGTCAGAAACTAACCGATGCCAAGCCTGACGTGCTGATAACCATCGGTAACGACCATTTACACCAATTCTTTATGGACAATATGCCGGCCTTCATGATCGGCAAAATGGACCAGTATGACGGGACGTTCTATGACGAAATCCGCGAATTCGGCTTGCCTACTTGTAAATTGCCCGGCGACCCCGATGTGTCCGAGGCTATTATGGAAGGCGCCTTCGACCGCGGTGTCGACTTCGCTTATTCCAATGAATTGACCATTGATCATTCCATCATAGTTCCGATGTTATTTGTGCGGCCGGAAATGGATATTCCAATAGTGCCGATCTTGACCAATTGCATCGCACCACCGTTGCCGCGACCGAAACGTTTCTACGAAGTCGGCAAAGCCATTCGAGCGGCAATCGACAGCCTGCCGACCAGTAAACGGGTCGGCGTTTTGGTAAGCGGGCACTTGTCTTTGGAGGTCGGCGGGCCCAAGCAATTCGAGCGCAAACTGCAGGATCCCGAGTTCGATGGCAATGCCGTTGGTTGGATTGAAAACGGTGACATCCAAAGTGCCGCCGATTTTTGTACGCCGGAGCGCATGCTCCGAGCCGGCAATATGACCATGGGCTTTCTAAATTTTTTGATGATGATGGGCGTTGCCAACAACAGCAAACCGTCCTACGCCGAAGGGCTCGATGCGGGTTTCCCGGCGATCCCGTTTTTTAGTTGGGATCAGCAACCGAGCGGTTGAGTAAGTTCGAGGGAAGTGCTGATGGATCTAAAGATTCTAACGACGGTATTTACCTCAGTCTTTATCGCCGAGTTGGGCGACAAGACCCAGCTTGCCACGATGTTGTTTGCCGCCGATAAAGACAGCAGCAAATTGACCGTTTTTGCTGGCGCGGCGTTGGCGCTCGTCCTGACCTCGGCCATCGGCGTTGCCGCTGGCTCGATCGTGTCGCAGTATGTCAGTGAGAAAACACTGCAGTATGTTGCCGGAGTCGGTTTTATCGGTATCGGGCTTTGGACGTTATTCAAAGCGTAGGAGAAATTTATGAGCAAGTACCTCATGAACAAACTCATTCATCAGGTAAACATGAACCAGGCGATGGAAGACGACTACACGAGCAACCCGCGCGCATTTGTCGATAAGTGGGAGAAGGGTCAGAAGCTGAAGTTTACACCTGAAGAACGCGAAGCATTGGCAACAAAAGACTATGGCAAGCTCTACGCTTTGGGCGCGCACCCGTTCACGCTCTGGAGCTTTACTGAAGCCGTATGGGTCCATGACAAACCGCGGGAAGAGCTCGTCGCCGACTATAAGGCCAAGGCGGCCAAAGCGGGGTATCCGGATTTTAAAACCTGAAGACTGTGCAGGAACTGGGTCGTGTCTATTTGATTTCACCACAAAAGAACGAAGCAGAAATTCAAGGGGTTCGATTTGGAGACCCGTCGTGTCCTTCGTGCGCTCCGTGGTGCGGTGGTCTAGTTCCGTCGCTTAGCCCGGGCTTTGTGTGATCACGGGCGTCTTTCTTGTGATCTAAACCTCTCCGTCTTCTGTGATCTCTGTTATATGGAACCCTCTTCTGTTTTTATACGCTCTATTTGAACTGCGCTTTCTTATTTAGATAGAATTTGCGCATCGCCGGCCGGTACCTATCCATAATATCCTTGTTCAGATCGAGCGGCGGTTTGGCTCCTGGCGGGAGCAGCGAGAAGTATTTGGTGTCTTTGGTGTCCTGTTCAAATTGCTTTTTGGCGGCGGCTAAAAGTTCAGCCGAAGTGAGCAGGTCGAGAACCGAAGCCGCCATTACTTTTGCTCCGACCAGCGCGCCCTTGTGCGCGATCGACATGGTCGGGGCAATTCCCGCCGTCCAGTGGTGCGCTTGAACTCCGGGTATGGCGGACGGGAAGCGAACTGTTGCCGAGGGCACAACCCAGGTGATGTCGCCGATATCGTTCGACGAACTGTTCTGTCTGGAAGCGCTGAGCGGCGCCACTTTCGTCGCCAGGCCCTCTTCCTTTTTGTTTAGCAATTTCTGCAGCTCCCGAGCGAATTTGTGCTCCTCTTCGGTCCACTTGGGTACGCCGGCGATTTCGATATTTTTTTGAATCGCTTCGGCGATTGCTTTGTTGCCGAGCGATGGCCAGGCTGCTCCGAACGGTTCCATTTCCATGGTGGTGTCGGTCATCAGCGCCGCGCCGCGGCCGATGTTCACTAATTTATCGAAATTCTCTTTCGCCCAGGGGCCGGTTGCATCGCGAACGAACCACCAGATCTGACCCGAGTCGGGGATGATGTTGGGCTGCACGCCGCCATTGGTGATCGTGCGGTGCCCGCGATAGGTCGGGCGTAAATGCTCACGCAGCTTGTCGAAGCCGATATCCATTAGAACCACGGCGTCAACTGCGTCTTTGCCGTCCCACGGATTTACACCGCCATGCGCGGTGCGGCCTTTGAAGGTGAACTTGGCGCCGATTAGCGCATAATTCTGCAAGCCGTAACCCGTGGCTGAGCTGTCGGCGATATGCGTCAAGACCGCGGCATCGACGTTCTTGAAGTAGCCGTCGCGAACTAAATAGGGACGGCTCATCAGCTGTTCTTCGGCGGGACCGATCGATACCACGATGCTCCCGGGGATTTTATGCTGCTCCATGGTTCTCTTGACCGCGTGCGCAGCGCCGACCGCCACCGCAGCCATCACATTATGCCCCTCCATGTGGCCGGGAGCGCCTTCCACCAGCGGTTTGCGCGGGATGCTTCCGGGAGTCTGCGAACCCTCGGGAAGAGCATCCATCTCGGTCACGATCGCGATCACAGGATTACCGGAACCCCATGTCGCCCATACGTTCGTCGGCATGCCGGCGCCCCCAAGCTCAACCTTAAATCCGGCGCCTTCCAGGGTCTCTTTTAGATACTTTGAGCTCTCATGTTCCTGCATTCCCGGCTCGCCGAAGTAGTAGAGCACGTCGCCGACCGTGGCGATCTGTTCGGCGTTTCTGTCGATGGTTTCGAAAGCAGTTCGTTTAGGGTCGTTTGATGTTTCAGCGGTTCCTGCCGGGAAGCTGAAGCCGGTTGCCAATACTGCGGTTATAATTGCAACATGAAGTCGCACAAGAACTTTTGTTGATAACGAAAACATACTGTTCTCCCTCATTGCAGGTTCTAACGTTAACCCTACTGCATCTTGGATCATGCAAGATAATTCAGACCGAATTTTGGAGCCGTATGACTAACGATTCTCCGGCTTACTTATCGAATAAAGTACATGTTGATTTATTTCTTTAATTGACGAGTTGTCAATCGGTTCTCGGCTTCGCAAGCACGTTGAGAGACGAAATCACGTCTGCGATATGCTTTTCATCATCCCCGAGCTTTACAAGGAGTTGCGCTATGCACGAGACGCAAAGCCGCCCGGCGGATTTCTGGAAATTCACTCCGGGCGAATACCGCGGTCGTGGTCGTCTATATGCAAAATATCTGGGTGCATCCGCGCGGCGCTCGTTATCTGCCGAGCTCGGAAGATAAGATATTGTTCCGAAGATCCAAGAACTGCTGCGATATTGTCGAAATCGAAAAATTCCTGTGGTTTACCTGCATACGAGCAAACGCAAAGATTTGGCCGGGGGCGGCATCTTTGCCGATATCAAACCGCAGACCCATGATGCCGATAATCAATGGAGCAATTTCCAGGGCACGCCAGGCGCGGAAATCTATGAGCCGCTGAAGCCGACGCAGGACGATATCGTGGTCAAGAAGTTTCGCTATAGCGGCTTTTACGGCACGCAATTGGAGAATCTGCTGCGCGCGCTGGGCCGCGATACCATCGCGATCACCGGCGTCACCACCAACGTATGCTGCGACAGCACGGCCCGCGACGGGGCCATGCGATACTTCAAAGTGGTGTTTTTGTCGGATTGCAGCGCATCTTTTTCGCCTGAAGAGCAGGACGCAACCCTAAAAAATTTCGAAAAGCACTTTGGTCCGGTTATGGGACTCGCACACATTTGTCGAGCGTATCTCGCAATGATTGAAATTGGTCATATTCGTACGTGCAACCCTAGCCTGTAACCCAGCAGTCAATCATGACAGGGCGGCAAGCAGATACGGTCGGCGCCGTTCCGTTCCTAATATCGATTGGAAAAGGCGCGATGCTGCTCGATGAAGCGCTCGGTCAAAACGCTCGGCGCCACCGTGAGTGCCGCAGGATCGTGTGAAGACATGAGGCGGCGTTTCAGAAAACTTTGCGCGATCCGGAATTGATTGCGGAGGCCGAGCGATCCACGCTGAATATCGGCCCAATCTCAGGCGCCGAACTGCGTAGCATCATCTTGGAAAGCTATCGATGCCGGCCGGCTAAAAGTTGTAACGCCGATTGAATCAATTGACGACTAGCGGATCGAGATTCGAATTGCATCGCAAGATGCTTGCCTAACATCATCAACTTGCTGCCCGGATCGACCATGTCCCGGCTTGACTTCCGCCCGTCCAGACGCCGCGAACGGCATTGCGTGCAGCGGCTTCGAACAACTCATTGAAGGGGGGCGCATCGTGCGGAAGATCGGCGGACCAACTGCCGCTGTATTCCACTTTTGATTCCCGGCTGTGAGCGCGCCACACACCGTTCCAACCCGTGGAAAATTTTTCTGCCGACCACCTACCGCTAAAGATGGTTGTTCCGCCGGCATCCTGCAACGTCCAAGTGCCGGCGGCCGCGGTGGCTGATGATTGCTGCTCCACGGCCCAAGTACCGCCGTAGGTGGGGCCTTGGCCCGCTTGGGCACTCCACGTCGATGTCGAGAGGAGCTCTTGCGAAAAATCTCTTTTTACTGTTTCGTTTAGGATCGCGTCGGAGGCGCGCAGCCAACCAATCAAGCCTTGGCGCGTTCGTACCATGTACCACGTTTCGTTTCCCACCGCTTCGGCAAGCAACGTCAGCGGGTCGTCTTTTTGTAATGTTGTAAGCCGAAGAGAATCGGTATCCTGCCCTGAATACAAAATTACCCCGGATCCGCGCACCGTGAGCCCGGGTGTGGGGCTTGCGGCCAAGCCGAGGGAGATGACGCCACCGAAAGCCAGCAGTATCAAAAACCACTGGCGTAAATAGACGAGAGAGAAACGGATCATGGAATTCTCCTGACCCAGGATTCTAAGCTTTTATCGCCGCGGCTGAAAGCCGATCTTCCGCATGCTGAAGCTCGTACACAAATAATGACCGGCCGTATCATTCGATGCGCTTTGTCCCGGTCAGTCAAAAATGAGAGAACCTTGGATTGGGAGAATTACAAACTATCAGTTACCCGCCGCGATTCGTCAGATCAGTGTTCACTGGAGGTGTACAGCATTATCGAAAGCGCGTGCATGCGCTTGTTGATCACATGCTAAGATGAGATGGCCGGCACGGCACGCAGATAAAAATAACTCCTTGCCGGCCGGCTGGTTCACGGTAGACGCGGTTACGCCGCCACGCGTGCCGCGCTTCGGCTGTGCGCGACGACTTCTTCCTTTCCTTTCTCTTCCGCTGCGAGTATGGCGAAGCCGCAACGATCAAGCCGCCGATACACAGGCCGGCAGCCAAACCGGACGCCAGTAGTACAAAACCACCGGCGGTATCTTCGCGGCCACCATCGCTTCGATAGCGGCAAGACGGCCTCGCTGCCGACGAAAACGCCCATCGCGATATGCTTATCCATAGTAGAGTCTCCTTTAGGTTTAGTGATAAGGACACTGTTTCGCAAAGGAGGCGCCAATTGGACGCGCAAATTGCGCCGGTGATTCAGCGCTCGTGAACGCTTGGTTTCTAGTTCCACCAAATTGTCAGCGATCGATTCCAGAAGTTAAGAGATCAGCTTTGAGGTTTGCGGCCAATGCCAGTTGGACTGTTTGACTGAGCCTTGGCCAACTAGACGTCTCGTCTTTGAGCGTGATAGCTTCGGTCTGGCGCGAAGGCTCTGACAACAACTCATCGTACTTCGCCCAGCTTGGAGATCTCCTACTGAATCCATCGGGCGAAAAAAGAGCACAAGCGCCGATTGGGGAAACTGGCGACGCCTCAAGCGAGCGGCCTTTGCGGCACCCGATCAAAGCGTTGCTGGCATTGCGCGCGCTCGAATCGTTGCGCTACCGCGAGTTCCGTCTGATTTGGTATGGCCAGGTGTTTGCCTCCATGGCGACATGGATGGATTCGGTTGCCCGTGGTTGGCTGATCTATGAATTGACCAATTCATCGTTTCAGCTCGGTCTCGTGCGCGGCGTTCAAGCCCTGCCGATCCTTTTGTTATCGCCGATAGCCGGCAGCACGGCCGATCTTTACTCTCGTAAAAAGCAGGTACTGTTTGCGCAGATCGTGGATGGACTGTTGTATGCCGCAGTCGCCATGTTGATCGTTATGGGGGACATTCAGGCATGGCATGTCTATGCAACCTCGATCGGTCTGGCGACTGTCCAAACATTCCAGCAACCCTCCCGGGCTTCAATGATTTCGGATGCGGTGCCGCCAGGATCTCTGATTAATGCTATCGGGCTCAATGCGATAGTTTTCAATGTCGCGCGAACCGGCGGGCCCGCTGTGGCGGGCGTTCTGATTGCGGTTTTTGGCACCGCCGGATCGTATAGCGTACAGGCGATATTTTTCTTTCTGGCCACTTTTTGGACTTTAAAGCTTCGAGCCGAGCAGCGCTTATCTGCTGGCAACGCTGGTTACACACATGGCGGCGAATCTTTCGGCCAGAGCGTCATCGAGGGATGGAAGTTCAGCTGGCGAAATCATGAGGTTCGCACCGGGCTATTGGTTGTCACATTTGCCTCGCTGTTACTAATCCCATTCAGTACGCTGCTCCCTGTTTTTGCGCGAGACATACTCGCCGTCGGAGCGAAGGGCCAAGGACTGCTCCTTACTTCGATGGGCTTGGGTGCCTTGCTCAGCTCCGTGCTCGTAGCCTCGTTGGGCGATCGAATGCCGAGAGGCATTGTTATGATTGGCGGGGTGGGAATTTACGGCGTGCTCGTCGTTATCTTCGCGGCGTCATCCTCGTTTGCGCTGTCGCTCGCGGTAATGGCTCTGATTGGACTATGCCATGTTACCTCTCATGCGCTTGTGCAGACGGTCATTCAAGCCTATTCGCCTGCCGAATTTCGCGGCCGGACGATGGCGATATTTCACATGACTCAGGTCGTGCTGGTTGTCGGGGCGATGCTCATAGGCGCGCTGTCAACCTTAATCGGGGCTCGCTGGGCGGCCACTTCGATGAGTATTCTGGGGACTCTAACGATGCTCGCAATCTATTTCTCAATGCCGCATGCTCGCGAGATACGCTAGAGTTCACCCGCTTATTCGCAACCGAACAACAAGCGTGGATGCAGCGGACACTATGCTGATTATTTTGGACCGATGCCCTGCGGCAATGTCTGCGAAGGCGCGACTCGACAGTGTCGGAACGCGATATACCGATGCTGCAGATCAAACAGCGTGTAGCTTTTAAAATCCGCTGATTTTTAACTGTAGGATGCCGGAGAGCTGGTCAAAGGAGTTGCCCGTCGCAATCAGATCGCGCTGCCGATTGTAATTGACATTAAACGAGAGCGTGTCGTCGCGTCCGAGAAAGTTGCCAATTTTCCAGTCCATGATGGCTCGGGTGCCAATAATCGTAACGTCAGTTAGAGCATATCGGTTGAAGGTTCTGGTGAATGAGGTGCCGCCTGTCAACCTGAATTTGTCCTGGAATGGCGTATAAACGATAGCAAATTCGGTCATCGGGGATTCGGTCCGATAACCGGTAACTGTATCCCACTCATGTTTTATACCGATACTCGGACCTAGAGATAACACGCTAAAGGGACGGTATAAGCCAGCAAGTCTATTGCTGAAGACTGTCGTCTCCTGATTCAAATCCGGGCCTTGTTCCACCAGTCCATAGCTTGATGTTAGGGTTCCGCTCCACACTGATCGGTTCAATTGCACGGCGGTTGTCGCCGCCCGAGTGACGCGATGGCGATTTGCATCTAGAAGCTCTTCCCAGGACTCAGCAACCGAACCGCGCAGATTGAAAGGACCGAGATTGTATTCTCCCCAAAGCTGGCCCTCGTCGCGTTGCTCGGCGCTTTGGCTTCCCGAAAGCGTAACAAATCCTTTTTCTACTGATTTCAAATCAACCCCGTAACGTAACCCTTGCCAGCGGGATTTTATTCCCAACCGCATCATCCGGGGCCAATTCAGACAGTCACAGTCGCCAGGGACAGTATTCGCTGAGCCGTAGGTCAGCTCGCCCTCGCCGCTCAGATTCGTGCCGCCGAAGGAAGTCGATCCCATTAACTTCAGATAACGCCGCAGGCTGGGCTGAGGTGAATCGAGGGTTATTGCGGGGGCCGATTCGGCCTTTTCAAGATAGGATGCCTTTACATTTAAGAGTTGCGGCCCGAAGTTTAGTGAGAAGCTATTCTCAATCGGTTTAGTGCGATCTTGAATTTCCGCCAGGCGCTCAAAAGTATTAGAGCTCGACTCGAAACCCTCGATGAATCTGCTGGATTCTTGACCGTGCTCCGGAGCTTCGGTGCTGATCGTTGCGCATGAAACCGAAAAGAACAGAAGAAGTGCGGAGAGAAAAAGTTTAGCCACTAGGTTACCCGGTACAAAGTCTAGCATATTGGGTTCCCTGAACAAAAATACTGTTTGAGGTATTCCAATCGTTGAATCCTAACACCAAGAATTTCTCCGGTTCTGGGAGTTCAGAACTACGGATTATAAGCCCAGCCGATCCAATTAAGCCTATCCAGGTAAGTTTTATAGACAAAAACGACTAGAGCGGTGCTCTGGAGAAGTCAGTTCTAAAGCAGCCTAGAATGACGCAGCTGTTGAATTGATGGTTCTGCTGTTGTCAGCGAAACGGACAGCTCATAAGGCCAAGTGTCTTATTGCGGGGTGGTTCCACAGATCAAGCAGCTGATCGTTAACATTGTCAAAGGTGCGTAGGGGAGGGCAGCTCATTCGATTTTGTTCCAAAACAATACCAGCGTAATTATGGCTGCTTCGATCGATCGGCTTCTTTTTGCGCCCTAAGGGCCACAACGTCGCGCGGAAACAAATGGTTGATTGAAGAGCTCAGACTGCTCAATCATGATGCGATCGGTCTGGGCCGGTAGAAGCTCGACTTGCGAATGAGCGCAGCGCAAGTACGAGTCCTTCAAGACAGCTCTTCCTGACAGCATCGGAGTACAAGCGGCGGAGTTAAATTCGTTCTCCCAGCATTGTACCCCGACATCGGCGCGTGCCGCAGAAGCAAGCATGGGCTCGTTTCGCCGCGCGGGTATGCCGTTCGCCCAGCTGTAGATTGTAGTCGTAGGTAAGTTCCTCTTCCGGACGGATGTCACGGCGAGCGTCAATAAAGATCCGGGTGCCCTCTTCCTCGACCTGGCAGTTGGGTGCGCAAGAGTGATTGATCCACCGTGCGGAGTTGCCGCGACGTGTCGCGTCGATTACCAGATTATTATCGAGCGAGAAGAGCATCGTGTGGGGTGAATGCTCATGCAGATGTGCATACCTACGGTCTGCCTCGTCATCGGTGATTAATTCGCCTTTGTATTCGACAATTCGCGTCCCCTTAGAAATTTGCGTCAGCGCAAAGACCCCGCGCCCATGGATAGGGGAGTTTCTAACTGAATACCTTCGTCGCGTCCGCTTTGCTCTGGTCATATGCTTACACAATCATATTTGTTTTGGGTTGACTACCGCAAAAACAGTTTGCCGTATTCTTTTTTCTTATCTTCAAATGCTTTCGCGTCAAGAACTTCCATTTGGACGTACTGGATCTTGTCGGCGCCCGCTAGCGGCGGATAGATTCCTTTGCGATTGGCGAACTCGCCGCTCTGAGCGAGAATCTTCATGCTCTCATCATCCAAGTAATAGTCGATGAAAGCCTTCGCCGCGTTAGGATGCGGCGCTTTATTGCTCATGACGGCGAAGTGGCTGTCGCCGAGCATTTTCTCGATCCGCACATAATCGAGCGGCGCGCCGGTTTTTCCGGCGGTGTAGGCATATTTCACGAAAGTAACCGCTATAGGCATTTCCCCCGTGCTGACGCGCTCTCCCGCCGGAAGCATGGATTCCACCAGGGTCGGTTTGATCGCGGCCAACTCGCGAATGTATTTGTCGGCTTTGTCCTTACTCATCACTTTATGCAAGCTGCTGAGCCACTGAATTGTCGTGACATGAAGAGTCGGATCGGCCATCACTAACATGCCTTTGTATTTTGGCTGGACCAAATCTTCCAGTGCCTTGGGAGCGTCTTCCGGCTTGACCAGGCTCTTATTGTAGAGCACCCCCACAATACCATAGCGGCTGATGGGTCCGAGCCGTGGATCGATCTGATCCTTCGGATACTTTTCCATGACCTTGGAATCGTACTTCCCGATCATACCTTCTTGATGCATGATCAAAAGCGGGTCGGAATTGTTCAGAACGACATCATAAATGGGATTGCCGGCACGGTATTCGCTCATGGAACGGTTCATGACGCTCATCGCCGAAGCGCGCCAGTATTGCGCATCGAGACCGGTTTTCTTGCGGAAAGCTTGAATAACGGCTTCTACCACCGGAGTCTCGAGAGAGCCGTAAATGATGACTTTGCCTCCCTCCTTTTTAGCAGCCTCTACGAGTTCCGGGCTTTGACCCAAAGCTTGCGCGGCGAACAGAAACCAAGTACCCGTCAACACGATTGTGCTCGTTCTCATTCAACCTCCACATGATTAACCGACCGAATCAGAATCCCGTCTAACATAGGATGAATTTCAGGGTCAATGCTGGTGTGCCGGTTTCAGCGTGCTGCCATGGACCGCGAAAAGCGTTTAGTCGGGGAACCGACGTTGACAGGTATTCAACGCGCTTGTTATAGCCGAGTTGTGGAAGTTGAAAGGAATGAATTATGCAAATCATTGATGCCGACGGACACGTCAACGATCGCCCTTGTATGGACGAAATTTCGAAGTACATGCCGCCGGGGAATCGCACACAGGTGTTCCCGGCTTTTGATCATATTCATTTTCATTTTCTCGAGGGCGGGGAGAAGCGATCGCGAACCGCCACTGTGGGACCTCAGGAATGGGTAAACTTTCTCGATGAAACCGGCATCGACTGGACGGTGGTCTATCCCACGGCGGGATTGGCGGTGGGGCGGATCATCGCGGAGGATTGGGCGATTGCCGCCTGCCGCGCCTACAATAGTTGGCTTTACGAAAAATTCACCAACGTAAGTTCTAGAATTAAAGGGATTGCCTTGATCCCGATCCAGGATACAGAAGCGGCCGTGCAAGAACTTCGAAGGGCGGTCAAAGACTTGGGGATGGTCGGAGCAATGCTACCGTCCAACGGCGAGGGTATCAAAGGTCACTTCGGCTCGAAAATCTACTGGCCGATTTACGAGGAAGCGGAAAAGTTAGGTTGCCCGCTAGCGGTTCACGTCGGTAGCTTGCATCATCTCGGGATGGATACGCTCGGCGTGTATTATGCCGTCCACGCGCTCGGCCATCCTTTCGGGATTATGGCGCAAGCGGCGGCGATGTTGTCGTACGGCGTGTTTGATCATTTTCCGAAGCTTCGCGTCGGGTTTCTCGAGGGAGGGGCCACGTGGGTGCCGTTTTTCATGGACCGCCTGGACCGATCCTATCCTCATCATTTGCAAGTCGATATTGACGGCGAATTCCTGCCCAGCTCACATCCGGAGGTGAGCGCGCGCGAGTATTTTCTGCGCCACGTCAAATCAGGCAATATCTTCGTCGGTTTCGACGGCGATGATCGAGGCCTCGGCTATGCTGTCAGCGAGGCCGGCAATCATTCTTTTGTCTTTGCCACGGATTTCCCGCATGAGAGCTTCGACGCCCAATCATGCCGGATCGAAATCGAGCACCTATTGGGACGCGAGGATTTGAGCCAAGATGACAAAGAAGCGATCTTGGGAAAGAACGCCAAGAGCTTTTACGGGATCAGCAGCTAGAACAGCGCTGAGAACCGCCAAAGAGCAGTTCTGCCGCACGGAGAGATTTTTAATCTTTAAACCTAAAGGTGAGAGTCATCGGTTCACTAATCTCACGACGAATTTGAGCCTAAGTTCAGCTGGCCGGCATGAGCGCGACGCTTGGTCTTAAAATCTCGAGCTTCGCCGGATCTGTATAGACTGGCGCACACGATCGACTTCGCCGCTTTGTAAGCATGTGCCACCGCGGCTAATGTAGCCTTTTGATTCTCTACCTGAATGCTGGCATTCAGATTAAAGGCTCTGGCATTCTCGGCCCGCTGTTTGTCGACAACTATACCTCCAGATTCCATGTCGCCGAGTGTTACGGCTAGAATTTTTGATTCAACTGGAATGGCAATAGACGATACAGGGTAAGACTGCAAACCTTAAGTGTTGCGCGGTGCTCGAAAGCCGTTTTATGAGCAGATGATCTACAAGGAATAGAAAGCGCATCCAGCCAAAAAAAAAGGGACAACCGATTCGGTTGCCCCTTTCGTTACTCAGCACGTAGCCAGCGAATTACCAGCGGTTGCGTCCGCCGTCTCGGCCACCGCGACCACCGCCACCGCTATTGTCGCGCTTCGCCATAGGCTTGGCTTCGTTGACAGTCAGCGTGCGGCCATCGAGCTGTGTGCCGTTCAGGCTTTCAATTGCCTTTTGGGCCTCGCTGCTCGAGCTCATTTCGACAAAACCAAAACCGCGTGATTGTCCCGTAAACTTGTCCGAAATCACGTTGGCTGATTCCACCGTTCCGTGCGCCGAAAAAATTTCCTGGAGTCGCCCTTCGGTTACCGAATAAGGCAAACCACCTACATATAATTTGCTACCCATGTTCTCCTCCTATAAGAGAATGTTGATGTCTCTGACCCTGAGAAATTGACTGCTAACGGAGCCGAACATGGGGAACAAACTGCTAACCACACTCTGATCGGATTGTCCTATAGTATCTGTTCGCAAGGAGATAGACTGACAGGAGCCTTCAACTATTTTTATCCTCTACCAGAAGGCCCGATACTGAAGAAGATAACTTACACTAACGACTCTGACAGCGAATGTCAACCAGTTTTGAACAACGTTGTCACGCGAAAGAAATCGGGAGCAGGTAAACTCTTCCGGAAGTTGGTCGGTCCATCTGGCCTCGAATCTTGATACGCGTAGTCCAAAAAATCGTTTGCGGGAATTAGGCTGCGAAAATGGAGGAGAGCTCGCGATATCTCCAGCCCTCGGCCTATGATCGGTGGATCGAAACCGGGTCCGCTCGCCTCGTTTCTGTAGCCGCGGAGCTAACAGAGCATTTCGATACTTCTTGCTCGTGGAAAGCAGCGAGAATTTGGTCCTTCTGATCAATCCAATGCCCTTTGGATTGGTCCGCCTGTTGCTCCACGCCCAACCATGACTGCAACATTGAAACGGCCACTACCCCCTAACTTTCCGTTGCCCAAGCAGGAAACGGAAAGATTACTGATCGAGCGCCTTCAAAATAGTAAAAATGAAGAGGACTACTTTCGCTGGTTGCTTTTTGTGGTAGCGTTCTACCGCGGCATTGAGAAGGTAGACTCGGCACGAGCACTGCTGCAATTATTCCTCGAAACATCCAAGGAGCCAGAACAAAAAGCGCATTGTCATCTGGCGTTGGGGCAGATTGCAACGGACGAGCAACATATCGAAACGGCGCTGAATCACTTTGCCACCGCGCTCCGATTCAACCCGGTCAAGGCCAAAGTTGGCTATGTTTTACATAACAACGTGAGTTATTGCTTGAATCAGCTGGGCCGGTATAGAGATGCCGAACAACACTGCCGGATGGCCATAGAGATCGATGCGCGGCGCGCGAGCGCCTATCGAAACCTGGGCATCAGTCTTGAAGGACAACAAAATATAGTTGCAGCGGTTTGGGCATTGGTCGAAGCGGTCAAATTGGACTCAACCGACGACCGTGCTCGGGAAATTCTAAAAAGATTAATTGCGGAGCACCCATTTTTGACTATTCAATGTCCTTGGATTGAGGAGGGTTTTGCCCCTTCGAATCCCGAGGTTCAAAGTGGGTTTGCAATATAGTGTTAGCGAATGTTTCGAGAACATGCTGGCAGGATAGATATTGAACTTCCAGTGGTCCTTCTAAGCCCCTCGTTTCTCACTAAAGAACCTACTTAATCATATCGGTAGGCTTTTCTCTCCTAGTCCCATCTGCCGAGTATGTCGCGTGTCAGCTTCGTGCGATTCTCTCTTTCGCTTTTCAACATCTAATTATTTTTGAGCGACTTGACACACCCTCGATCCTTTGAGATAAGAATCGTAGGTTTAGACACCATTCTTCCTAAGATTTTTAGCTGTGCTCGACCAAATAGATTTAAAAATACTTTCTATTCTTCAAAATAGCGGCCGATCTCGGCTCGCTGATATTGCCGACGAGGTTGAGTTGTCAGCCCCGGCCGTTTTGGAGCGTGTCAAAAAGCTGGAGGTGAACGGCGTCATCAAAGGATACCAAGCCTTACTTGACGGGAAGAAAGTCGGCAAAGACATCACTGCCTTTATCGGCGTGTCTATTGGAAATCAGCGGGATATCGACAAATTCGCAACGCAGATGTTGCGCAATCCAGATGTTTTGGAATGTCACCATATAACCGGCGATGAAAGCTTCATTCTAAAAGTTAAGTCAGCGAATACGACGTCATTGGAGAAGTTGCTTGGCGAGATTCGCTCGGTTGAAGGAGTGACTCGGACAGTAACGAGAGTGGTTTTATCAACCGCGAAAGAAAGCCAAATATTCGACCTAAGTCAAGGATTAACGGAGTCGCAAAACTCAAAGAGGAAGTAAATGACCGGCACTGACTCGGTTTGGGCTTGGCATACAATGAATCAGAATTGGAGCTGTAAATCCACCAAACGACGCGAAAGTAGAGGAGAGTCGGTGTTCTTCAGGTTCGCTGGACATCGTTGCACATCTTTTTCTCTATGGTCATTTCAGTGTTTCGTATCGAAGTTGCAGTTTATGGAGCAAAGGTGAACCCATGACATTATCCGGATTACCACCGAAGCAAGGGCTTTATGATCCCAGCTTCGAGCATGATGCTTGCGGCGTGGGCTTTGTCGTACACATCAAGGGTGAAAAGTCCCACGAGATTATCGAACAAGCGCTCACAGTTTTGGAAAATCTCGATCATCGCGGCGCGTGCGGTTGCGAGGAAAATACCGGTGATGGGGCCGGTATCTTATTGCAAGTACCGCATGAATTCCTGAAGCGAACTTGCGAGGGCTTGGGCTTTCAATTGCCGGACGCCGGCGACTATGGCGTTGGCATGGTGTTTTTGCCGGACAATCGCGAACAACGCCAACGGTTCTCGAAAATTATCGAGGAAATCGTTGCTGGCGAAGGACAGCGTCTGTTGGGATGGCGCAAGGTGCCGACCGATAATTTCTATCTGGGAGAAACCGCCAAGTTCTATGAACCGTTTGTGCGACAGGTTTTTGTCGGTCGTGGCAATGGAATCGAAGATGATATGGCTTTTGAGCGTAAGTTGTACGTGATCCGCCGCCGTGCGGAAAATGCAATCCGCTATGCGAATCTGCCGGGCTCGGATTTTTTCTACATCCCTAGTTTGTCTCATCGCACAATTATCTACAAAGGTATGTTGACGCCGCGCCAGGTGGGAACCTTCTACCCGGACCTATCTGATCCGATGCTGGAATCCGCAATCGCTGTCGTACAC
>CAVUZH010000007.1:0-54974 GCA_963745835.1 uncultured delta proteobacterium | reverse complement strand
AGTTGTACCGTCTCTATCAAAAGGGTCTTGCCGGCGCCATGAAGGCGCTACCTGACTGATGAAAATGTTAAAGTGCTTTAGGCACACAATGAATAACTCGATCGAGTTTTACGGTACCCATGCCCCGTTGAAGCGGCTCCCGGGCGATTTTAAACCAACTATAAACCTAAAAGCTTTGAGCCTGCGGTGTGTTTTGTTTGCCAAACTAGTTCTGCTCTTGCTGCTGTCGTCACAAAGCGCGTTTTCAGCGGACGCTCCCAAAGAGAAAGTTGCTTTTGCCTACGCTGCCATCAGCCCGAGCATGTCCGGAATCTGGATGGCCAAAGAGATCGGTGCCTTTGATCGCAACGGCTTGCATGCCGAGCTGGTTCACATCAGTTCGGGCGCGACTGCAATTCAGGCGTTGGTGGGGGGCAGCGTTCATGCGGCGTTGGGCGCGAGTAACGCAGTGGTGGCGGCGATCATCAAAGGAGCACCGATCATCGCAGTGGGCAGCAATACCAGCCGCCCTGGTATGCAGCTTTGGGTTCAGCCGGATATTCAACGCGCCGAGCAGCTTCAGGGCAAGACGTTAGCGATCACTCGGTTCGGCTCCACCAGCGACTTTGTCACCCGGCTGATCATGCGCAAACTCAATCTGGAAGGTAAGGCCGAGTTGCGCCAGTTCGGCGGCGTGGTCGAAGCGGATGTTGGTTTTCGCGCCGGGCAAGCGGAGGGCCGGGTGTCATCGCAGGCGCCGGGTCCGAAGGCCAAGATGTTAGTGGACGCCGCGGAGCTGGGCATTCCGTTCTCGATGAACCTGCTGGCCGTCAGTAACGATTTCTATAGACGATCACCTAAAACCGTCGAGAGGATCGTCGCGTCCTACATAGAGGGGATCGCGGCGCTCAAAACCCGAAAGGCTCAGGGTCTTAAGGTGCTGGAGAAATACATGGGGCAACGCGGTGGCTCGGCGGAACAACACTACGAGTTCGTCACCAAGTATCTGGATGTGATTCCGCGGGTCGATCCGGCAGCCATCGAAACTGTCTTGGAGATGGTCGGCCAGAAGAGCTCGCCCAAAGTGCAGCTCTTCGACAACGCCATTGTTGATCGTTTGGCGCAGGAAGGTTTCATCGACCGGCTCTACAAAGGAGGCAAGTCGTGAACGAATCACAGTGGCACGAGACGATGGGTGAAATGGTGCGCGATTACATCAGATCGCCTGAGCTCGACCACTATTTTTCGATCAAGATGACCAAACCGCGCGCCGCCGTCATGGTGATGCAGCAAAGTCTCTACGTGCGTCACCGGCGCGAATGTTGGGCGCACGTTTCGGCCAATTGTCCGATCCTGGGCGTCAAACAACGGATTCTCGAGCACGAATACGAGGAAATCATTCGCGATGATTTCTCGGACTATGGTCATCTCCATCTGATCATCAACCAGGGAAAATCAGTCGGGCTGGAGCCCCAGCAGATACTCAATGCCGAGCCGCTGCCGGAAACACGGGCCGTACTCTATGCCTGGTCGTGGATCACCAGCGAACTCAGCTGGATTGAAGGACTGGCGGCGATGACGATCACGGAGTGGTGCAACGATGACCGGCTGTTGGGCGATCTCGGCGGCGGCCAATCCACTCGCATGGCAAAAAAATGGATGGAGGAGATGGGTTTTACCTGGAAGCAAATTCCCAACTTGCAGGCGCACAGCCAGGCTGACGAAAAGCATAGCGATATGTTTTTACCTTTCCTGTCGGAATATGCGACGGGCGGAAAGGAACAACTCGCTTTGACCGCGGCCAAAAGGTCCCTGGATTTCAACGCATTATTCCGCAAAGGAATAGCCGACGCGCAGGAGAAAATTCCCGCATGAAGGTGGACCAATGCAGCGGATCAAAGGCTTCAAGCGCATCGTACTTCATCCGGAAAAGGCGCAGGACGCTCAACAAAGCCTGAAAACTTATCGGCAGATCTTCGGCTTGCCGTGAGTTGGGCGACATGATCGGCTGGGCGAGCGAATATATAGTCTGACAAACAAGTTGAGGAGGTATTTATGAGTTTATGGCCCAAGACGAGACAGGAATTGGATGCTCTGGTGAATCGTCATTTCGAAACGCCGGAGTACCAGGATTTTTTTTCGGTAAAACTCACGCCGGAGCGTCAAAAAGTAATCGATCTGCATTATCCCCACTATATCAAGAGCAGGCGTGATTGTTGGGGAGCTGCCGCGGTTCGAGCTCCGCTCGATGTCAAGCGCGCAATCTGGGAGCACGAGAAGGACGAGCTAATATTTGACAAAAGGTTGGGAGCCGCGCATTTGACCGACGAGCAAATGGCCGAAGCTACCGACGAAACGAATCTGCTGCCGGCGGTGCGCGCGGTATTTCTCGCATGGATGCATCTGGCCACCACCCGTCCGTGGATCGAAAGCCTGATGGTGAACCACATCACCGAGAGGAAAAACAATCCCGCCATCGTCAAAGGCGGAGGTTTCACCGCCAGGTATGCTCACAAGAAAGTTGCCGATCTTGGCGGCACTTTGGAAAGTCTCGACGACAACACAAAGGTCCATATGGTTGCCGATGAAGATCATTCCGACATGTTTGAACCCATTTTCGACAAATATGTAACCGATGAGAGGATCGCCCAGGCGGTAGTTCGAGCCGCTCATGACAGTCTCGATGTCGATCGCGCCTATCGGAGCGCGCTAGCGACTGCGATGATGAGAATTGCTGGATCCAGAGCGGCGTGAGTTTGACCCCAGCTATGATAACTCGCTATTCGGAACTCTGATCGAAGGATTAGCATGGAAATAAAGTACGGCCTGATCAGCTCCGATTCGCATGGGCAGCTTGATAGGGATGCTTACACCAGCAGAATGTCGACTAGCAGGTGGGGAGACCGGGTTCCTCACATTGTCGAGGTGCGCGACGATAAGTTCGACTCGCCGGTGGAACGCTGGGCAGTCAACGGTGAGATTCTGGGCGGCAATGTTTGCAATTGCCCCACGGCGATGGAAAAGCGCGGGTACTATCCGCAACGCTGGGAAGAGGTGCCGTTGGAAGTTTACGATCCGGCAAACCGTTTGAAAGCGCTTGATCGTGATGGCGTCGATGCCGAGGTGCTGTTCCCCAACGGACCGGGGGGAACATTCCTTTACGATGATCAGGAATTCGAGCTCGCGTGCGTGCGGGCCTATAACGACGCGCTCGCCGAATTTCGCCGCACCAGCGAGCGCTTCATTCCGCTTGCCGCCATTCCCTTTATGAGTCCGATTGATACCATCGTCGCAGAAGTCGAGCGCGCCGTTGAGGCGGGCCACTTGGGTATCAACATGTTGGCAGATCCGAGCGTTGCCGTAAAAAGCCAGAAAAGGTTAGCCGATCCATTCTGGAGTTCCCTTTGGGAGGCCTGCCAGGAACTCGGTGTCGCGGTGCATCTCCACGCATCGGCAGGTCTTGCCGGTAAACTGTCCTTGCCGCAATGGAAAGGCTACAGCGGCAGACAGGCCCACTGTGTATCGACGTTGCGCAACTTCTGCACCGCGACGCAGATTGTGCCCTATCTGATTTTCTCCGGCACGTTGGAAAAATTTCCCAGACTCAATTGGGTGTTTGCCGAGACCGGACTGGGCTGGGTGAGCTCGGTACTGGAAGCTTGTGACCATGAGTGGGAACAGCGCCGTCTCTGGACAGAAGGAATTCTCACTCGTCCCAGCGAACTCTTCCGCCGGCAGATTTATGTCGATTTTTGGTTTGAAACAGTCGGCATACAGATGCGCGACTATATCGGTATCGACAACATTCTCTGGGAATCGGATTTTCCCCACATCACATCGACGTATCCAAAGTCGTGGGCTGCGGTGGAACACTCTCTGGCCGGCGTTCCCGTCCCCGAGCGCGAAAAAGTTTTGTTTCGCAATGCGGCACGGCTTTACCGATTACTTTAGCCCGGCGTGCCGCCCCACGACATTATGCAACTGAAGCATGGTTTTATCAGCGCCGATGACCACGTCCAGGAGCATCCTGAAGTTTGGAGCTCCCGTATGTCCAAGGCAAAATGGGGCGAGCGAATTCCTCACGTCGAAAGGCTGCACGACGGCAGCGAGTGCTGGGTCATTGATGGCCGCCGCCTTTCGCTGCCCGGTATCGCCCTCGCCGGCGCGCTGATGGCCGACCGGGCGCGCGAACCGCAGCGCTGGAGCGAGGTTCCGCCGGCGGCCTTTGAAGCCGCGGAACGACTCAAAGCAATGGATTGCGACGGCATCGACTACTCGGTGCTTTATCCGATTGTCGGCGGCTTGGCGGGTGAGAGCTTCGGCAAGCTCGACGATCCTGATTTGGAACTGGCTTGCGTGCAGGCATACAACGATTGGCTAATCGATGAATGGGCGAGCGTCAGCCCGCGCTTCGTGCCGCAGTGTATCGTGCCGATTTGGCCCATCGAGCAGACAGTGACCGAGATCAAACGAGCTGTGGCAAAGGGACATCGGGGCGTGATCTACCCGGCATCGCCGATGGAGCTGCGCGGCGTGCCGCACATCAACGAGCCGGCATACGATCCGCTCTGGGCGCTGTGTGAGGAACTCGGCGTGCCGATCAGCTTTCATTCAGGAGCGTCGCCGAGGATTCAAATGCGCCCGGGAGATGATTTCTCGCCGGGCTTGGCGGCGGCTTTCAGCAACGTGGTTCGGCCGGTGAGCTCTATCGCGGTGGTCGCTAACTTTATGATCTCCCGCGTGCTGCACCGATTTCCCAAGCTGAAGATCGTCTTTGCTGAAGGCTCGCTGGGCTGGGGAGCATATGAAATGGAATACGCCGACTACCAATCCGATGCCGACGGCTTGCCCTCGGAAGGTTATCCGCTCAAGCCTTCGGAGCTGTTCCGGCGTCAATGCTACTTTACCTGCTGGTACGATCGAATGAGTCTGCGTGTTCGAGGTTATCTCGGCACCGCCAACATTTTATGGTCGAGCAATTTTCCCCTGGCAACTTCTACATGGCCCGACACGCGCCGTCGAGCGGAGTTAACTTTCGCCGAATTACCTGAGATAGAGAAACGACAGATACAGTGGCAGAACGCAGCGAAACTCTACTCGCTCGAGTCTGCGGAAAAATAGAGGAGGCAACGACATGCGACCCAAGGTGAGACACATAGCAGTCATGACAAAGAATCGTGAAAAGATGGTGGAGTTCTATCAAAAGATTTTTGGTCTCGAGCCCAAGCGCGGCTTCGGCGGGGCCATTTATATGTCGGATGGCGACGTCAACATCGCGCTTATAGAAGTTAAACGTGACGATCAAAAAGAGGGCATCAACCATTTCGGCTTTGAGGTCGACGATCTCGACGACATCAAACGCAAGCTGAAGGAGGCGGGGTTTCCCTCCGAGATCGACACCAAGTCGGATAAGGATTCCGATCATCGAATCCAGGATCCTGATGGGCACTGGGTCGATATGGCCGTTAATCTCCGCTGGCCCAAGTGAAAAGCGTGGCTTTTCAAGCGAATTCAACGACGCCGTGAGCTGAGTGCATTAACGGGCCTGCAATCCATTGAGGACAAAATCCGATGAAGGTGTTTTGCTGTAAACTCTTGCTGTCGGCGTGGATTGTCGCTGCCTCGGCGATTGCCGCGAATGCACAGGAAGGATCCGATCCAAAGATTATTCAAGCGGCGCGCAAGGAAGGAGAAATCGTCTGGTATACCACCATGAGCGCGGATCAAAGCACGTCGTTCATGGAACGGTTCCGCCGAAAATACCCGTTTTTGAAGCCTTCCATTATTCGATTGGGTGGAAACGCTTTACTGAGTCGAATCAGCACTGAAGCTAAGGCCGGCAAGAGCTATTTTGATGTGGCCCATGGCACCGGCGAGATTGTCCTGCCGCTTCTGAACATGGGGCTTCTTGCTTCCTATGCTTCTCCGGAACGTAAAATGATTCCGGACGACTTGAAGGATAAAAAAGGTTTTTGGACGTCGGTATATGTCAATTCGATAGTGTTAGGGTACAACACCCATCTCACGAAGGGACAACCGATTCCCAGCAGCTACGACGATCTTTTGCAGCCGAGATGGAGCGAACGAAAAATTTCGATTGATTCGACGTACGTGACCCTTCTCCAAGGTTTGATCTCGGCTTGGGGCAAAGACAGGGGGCTCGATTACCTGAAAAAATTGGCGGAACAAGAACCGGTGGTCATGCGCGGCAGCACCATGCGAGCTCAGTTGGCCGCCGCCGGCGAATTTCCTCTGGTGATCGCTTACGCCAACATCATCCAATATCTCACGGAGAAAGGCGCGCCCGTCGATTGGGTGGCGCTGGAGCCCGCGGTGATTTCGGTCAATACCGTCATGGCCGGAGCCAAAGCAAGCCATCCGAATGCGGCCAAGCTGTTTATCGATTTCACTTTGTCAAAAGAAGGGCAGGAAAAACTTTGGGATTTCCAACGCATCCCATCGCGCAGCGATGTCGAACCAAAACCGGCCCGCCTGTTTCGCGGCTACAAGCGTCATGTGGTGCATCCGGAAGAGATGCAGAATCTCGATGAGACGGCAAAGCTCTACTCGCAAATTCTCAAAACGCGCTAAGCGGCGCAAATCCCCGCAGCGTACGCCATCTTCGCGCGCCAGGAATCTATGACAACAGAATTTTCCATTTTGGCCAAAAACGGCATGGTCGCGTCGAGCCAGCCGCTGGCGACCCTCGCTGGTGTGCAGATTCTTATGAACGGCGGCAATGCCATCGACGCGGCGATCGCGACAGCGGCGGTGCTCGGGGTCGTTGAACCGAGCTCCATCGGCATCGGCGGGGACGCATTCTGCTTGTTCTATTCAGCCAAGGAAAAGAAAATCAGGGCCCTCGATGCCAGCGGTAGATCGCCGCACGCGGCGAGCCTCGCGTTCTGCCGCAAGAACGGCTTCCAAGAGATGCCGCAACGCGGCATTCATTCCGTCACCGTTCCAGGAGCGGTGCATGGCTGGGCGACGCTGTTGGACGCGTACGGCACGATGAAGCTCGCTGATGTCCTGCAAACCGCGATTCGCCACGCCGAAGATGGTTTTCCTGTGGCCGAGCTGACGGCGGAGCAGTGGCAGGAGTCGCAAGCGAGACTGGCAGCCGATGAAGGCGGATCGCTTAATTATCTCACCGAAGGTCGGACGCCTCGAGCAGGAGAGATCTTCAAGAACCCGCGCATGGCAAAAACGTTGCGGCGCATCGCTGATGAAGGCCCTGAGGTTTTCTACCGGGGCGATATCGCGGCGAAGATGGTTCGCTGCTCTGAAAAGAATGGTGGGCTGTTTACCCTCGAAGATTTCGCGGCGCATCGTTCGGATTGGGTGGAGCCGATCACAGCCAATTACCGCGGCTACGATATCTATGAGCTCCCTCCGGCAACTCAAGGCTTTGTCGCGCTAGAGATGCTGAAGATCCTCGAAGGTTTCGATCTGAAATCATTGCACGGGAACAGCGCCGATGCCTTGCATCTGATGATTGAGGCTAAGAAGCTCGCTTTTGCCGACCGCGATCGACATCTCGCCGATCGCGATTTCATGAAAGTGCCGGTCACGGATCTCATATCCAGAAATCACGCCGATTTTCAGCGGCAAAAAATCCGAACCGATCACGCCGCCGGCGAAATGATCAATGCGCCATCGGGCACCGACACAGAATATGTCGCCGCCGCCGATAGTGAAGGCAATCTCGTGTCCTTTATTCAGAGCAATTTCATGGGATTCGGTTCCGGCGTGGTCGAACCTGAAACTGCGATTATCCTGCAGAATCGCGGTCACTTATTTTCGCTGGATGACAACCATCCGAATTGTATCGGCCCGCACAAGCGCTGCGTGCATACATTGATGCCCGGGATGATCTTGCGCCGCGGAAAACCCTACGCCGCGCTCGGACTGAAAGGCGGCCACGTGCAGCCGCAAGTTCAGGCGCAGATCATCTGTAACCTGATCGATTTCGGCATGACGGTTCAAGAAGCGATTTCGGCGGCGCGCTTCAATCATATTGACGCGGACAAAGTGGCCTTGGAACCGAAATTCCCTCAAGTGGTCAGGGATGAATTGTTGCGCCGAGGCCACCGGATCGCCGCTGGAAATCCGGAGAGCTTCGGCGGCGCTCACGCGATCGTCATCGATCCACAATCCGGAGCTTTCATGGGAGGCTCCGACCCGCGCAAAGGCGGCTGCGCGCTGGGATATTGATGATCCGCGTTCAGGTCCTTCAAGCCGTCCGAAACGTTTAGGCCGAGCGCGCCTTTTGCGGCGTTTAAGCTATATGCTGTCACGGCTGTTTCTTGCGTTCATGACTATCCGCCGGTGTTTTCCGAAGAGAGAATATACGGAGCGTGCCCAAGCAGCTTTGGGAGGACTCGAGTTAGCCAAAACTCAACCGCAGGAGCCATGTTCGGTTATGATCTCGGTTTATGGTCCGATGAGGATTAAGCCCAAGCGCAGGCGTGGATTACGAGACCGGCGAAAAGCGCTTGCAGCAGTGCGTGCCGGTCAAGAAACTCGGGGGTTTGTCGCGCTTTAAACCAGGACCGAATGCTCAAAGAACCGAGTCTAAACCAAACAGTAATTTGAGTTGGCTTACCTGCGTTACCGGGAATTAGCTAGCCGTATTTTGTTCCTGTTTCAGATAGTCCTGCCAGACGTGACTCGGCTTGAATCCAAGTATCCGCTGCGCTTTCGCTGAATCGACGCAGCTCCAGTGCGTGCCGGATACCGGTTTTATTTTTATGCCCTGCGGAAGATACTTCCTGATGAGTTCCAGAGTTGGTTGTGTCATGCAGTTGTTCGGTGCCGACGCTATAAAGACTTCGTGTCCGCGAAACTTTACTTCCAGGGCTAATCGGCAGGCCATCGCGGCGTCGCGCGCGTCGATATAGCTCCAAAAACCACTCGCCCGCGTCTGCGGGTTAAGCCACCTGTCCCTGAAGCTCGCGTACGAGAGATCGAAGTTCACTCCGGGAAAGCGCAGGCTGCTGATCGTCATCACTTCATGTGCGGTCACGATTGAATCGGCGATTTGCTCGCCGACAACTTTGGAAAGGCCGTAAGAGTCCTGTGGCTTGGACGGATGACTTTCATCGAGTGGCAGATAATCCGCCGCCCAAAGATTTTTGGCATAGATGAAACCAAAGGCTGCGGTGCTCGACGCGATCACGACTTTTTTTACGCCTAAATCAGCGGCGGCGCGCAGCAGGTTGTAAGTCGCTGTCACGTTGTTGCTGAAGGTCTCCGCATCCGGCGCGAGATTAGGCGCTTGATACGCGCCGAGATGGACAAGGCCGTAGGCGCCATTGGCCGCTTCGAAAAGATCGCCCGTGTTGCGCAGGTCGGCGATCCAGGTCGCGCACAACTTTTCACGCGGCGGCACTCTGTCGAGACTGAGAACCTCATAACGGTGCGCTAGCAACTCACGAATGACGAACTGTCCCAACCTGCCGCTGCCACCCGTAACAACGATCTTTTTCATTCTGCTTGCGTCCTCATCTTGAGATTACGGACAGACCTTTGGCATTCTTTGCAGCTTTGCCGCTGGGCGGCGGGCTTCCGGTGAGCGCTCGCGCCAAGAGGGGAAGAAACAAAGAGATCGCACTAGCCGGCACTCTCAAGCCGTGTACCTATCGTTTCGGTATCAGAAGGCCCTTCAATTTAGCGATGAGGGGCGGTGTCAATTCAAAGAGACTTTCGAATGTCTTGGTCGTCGTCGGCCCGTCGATCGGATCGACTTCTAACTGGGCCTTGTCCGCCTCCGCCATTAGCTCACGATCGCGCAATGTTTTGACGAAAGCCTGCTGAAGAACCTGCAGTCGCTCGGGCGGCGTACTCGGCGCCACGGAATACGGAAATTGATAGACGTGTACGTTGTCTGCAACGCGCAGAAGCGTTCGCGCCTCTTCGGTCTTGGCGTAATTCATCGCTAGCGGAACGTCTTTGAGGTCAGGATGCGATTTTTGAGTCGCCTGCAATACGACACGGATTTTTCCCGACTCTATCTGACTGCGCCACGAGACCTTCGTCGCCTGCCACGATGCACACAGGCCGTCGACTTCGTTGTTTTCAACCGCCAGCCTAGCCTCGGCGCCGCCTTTGTAGCCTTCGACCATCTCCAGCGGCAGGTTGAGCGCGGCTTTCAGAAGCTTGGGAACATCGGATAGGCTCGTCCCCGGTCCGATCGAAGAAATCTTTATCGGCCGTTTGGCGGCAAACCAATCGTCCAACGTTCTAATGCCGCTTTCCCGGCTGAAATGACAGGCGGTATCGTATGGGCCAGGAATACCGACCCAACCAACTTTGCGACCATCGAATTTGATCGCTTCATTGCCCATGATCTGTTGGAGGATCAGCGGTGACGCCCAGGCGGCGATGGTGAGTCCGTCCGGTTTCGCTCGGTTATAAAGATGATTGGCCGCAATGATGCCGCCGGCGCCGGGCATGTTCTCGACGATTGCGGTGGGGTTCCCGGGGAGGTACTTGCCGATATGGCGCGCGATCAGCCGGGTGTATTGATCATAGGTGCCGCCCGGCGAATAGCCGACAATAAAAGTGAGAGTTTTGTCTTTATAAACATCTTGCGCGTGCGCGGTTGCTCCCGAAACGATCACAAACGCCGCCGCGAAAACCATCGCAATGATCGGTTTTGTCTGTTTCATCATAAGGATAATCTCTTTCTCGTGTACCTTGCGATCCGATTCCCTTTGCTGTCGCACCAAGATCGCGCAAGCCGCTTTATTTACATCGCCCGCTTGTATTTGCTTTCGGCTTTATTCCCGTGAAGCAGCCAAAATCAATGATCCTGTCGGCTTCTTTGTCGCTGAAAACTCCTCTGGGCCTGCCACCTCGGAGCGTCGTCGCGATTGCTTCGCGAACCATCCGGCGCAACATGATCACGCCACGGTCTGCGTAACCGAGTTGCTCTTGCCGCGCGCCCAAAGTCCCTTGCGTCTCCTGCGTTACGATGTCTTCCAGTGCGATGCTGCTCTTCCATGCCTTGTATTTGCGCCGGTCGTATTCCTTGGGCTCCTCTTTTTTGGCCGGTCCGTAACGCCTTGACATAATTTTATCGAAAAAATCCGGATCGCGGCCGGTGTAGTAATCGATCGAAAACAACATGAAGTGATCGTCATCGTTGGGCGTGAGAAAGATCGTATGCTCATTGTCAGGCTCTTCGCTGCCGGTACTGTTTACGCTGCCGAGATCGAGAATGCCTGGTAAAAAGGCGCCGAGCTCGTGGACATATTCCGTATTCGGCGTCGGGCCCGGTTTTCGCGAAACCGCCTTGACGCCGAACTCCGTCTCGACGGGTTCGAAAGGCGGAATGTCGTGATAATTAAAAAAATTGTTGCCCCAGGTTTGTTTTCCGTAACCGCTGTTTTTGTGCAGGATCGATAGATGGGTCACGTCCGGCGCATTCTCAAAGAAATTGAACCAATTGTAAGCGTAGTGACGAGTCGCTTCATGAAAAAGCTTTCCGTCGTTGCGCACTAGTGTCGCGTACCGGGGCAAGGGCGGGGGGGATTTTCTGTCGGGACCCATGTAAGCGAAGATGAGACCTCCGAGTTCCTTCACCGGATACCAAAGCTGTCTAACCTTCAAATGAAATTTGCTGTCTTTGGGTTCGGCGGGTTGCTCGAGACATCGGCCTTCAACGTCATAGAGCCAACCATGATACGGACAGCGAATGCCGCCGCACTCGACGTCGCCGTATTCCAGCGACGAGCCACGGTGTGCGCAGTGCCTGCCTAATAAACCGAGCCGCTGCCGATCATCGCGAAACAGCACTAACTCTTCGCCAAGAATCTTGACTCCGAGAGGAATGTCTTTGAGGTCTTCGGCACGGGAGATCGCTAACCAGTAATGCCGGAGCCATTGTCCTGCAGGAGTGTCCGGCCCCACCCGGGCCAAGTCGGCGTCCGTGAGTTTTCTATTTTTTTTCATGGCCATGGTCGCGCCTCCTTGCCGAACGTGCAGGGATTGTTCCCGCCGGGGGGAATTTACTACAGCTAACGACGCTGTTCTACAATATCCGACGCGGGGTAGATCTACTAGTCTTTGGTGCGGGTTTGAAACAACAGCTTTCATGCCGAGACTTTCGATTGCCTGCAGCGTGCCGTAAAAAGTCGGCGATTCAATAGCGATGAAGTCCCCCCGGCTTGGCCACCGCCCATCCCGTCGTTCTCTCTTTCTGTAAGAGGGCCTCAATCGTCTTCACTGCTTCCGTGGTGATTCTCATTCTGTTGCCGGATAACCGGTAGTGAAGGACTGTATCTTCTCGAACGTGGCGCGGATGCAAGCCACCCGGCGCCCTACTCGCGATCTTTTCGGTAGCCGAGCATTTTCGTCGATGCCGTTTGTTGCTAAGTTGGAGCAGTGTCAAATGGGGATGTAGACCGATGAAAATCGACGCTAGCCTGCTGGTTCATGATCTGCGCCAGATGCCCGCGCTTGCGCGTTTCGCAGATGGAGCAGGGTTCGATGGGTTATGGACATTCGAAACGGCGCATGAGCCCTTCTTGCCCTTGGTGTTGGCGGCCGAGCATAGCCGGAACTTGAGTCTGGGAACGAGTATCGCGGTAGCATTCGCCCGCAGTCCAACCATCTTGGCTCATACCGGCTGGGATCTGGCGCGTTTCTCCAACGGTCGGTTTATTATGGGACTCGGCACTCAGGTCAAGGGACACAATGAGCGGCGCTTCGGCGTGAAGTGGGAAAAACCAGTCGAAAAGATGCGCGAAGTGATCCTGGCGTTGAGAGCTATTTGGGACTGTTGGCAGAATGGGACGAAGCTCAACTTCCAGGGCGAGTTTTACAAACTGACTCTGATGACGCCGTTTTTCAGCCCTGAGCCACACGAATATTATCGTATCCCGATCTACATCGCCGGAGTCAATTCGCGCATGTGCCAGCTCGCCGGCGAATTATGCCAGGGGTTTCACGTTCACCCGCTGCACACTAGCCGCTATCTCCGCGAAGTAGTCACACCCAGTATTCGACGCGGTTTGACCCAAGGCGATCGCGATCGTAAAGCAATCGAGCTGTCGAGCAGTATCTTTGTCATCCCCACCGATGATCCGAGACAAGTCGAGCGGCACGAATCTGAGATTCGCCAGCAGATTGCGTTTTATGCCAGTACTCCTCCGTACCGCCCGGTTTTCGAAATCGAAGGTTGGGGCGAAACGGCTCAGCAGCTCGGGCGCCTGGCGGCGTCCGGCCGGTGGAACGATATGCCGTTGCTGATTAGCGACGCGATGCTTGACGCTTTCGCGCTGCGCGGTACCTGGGCGGAGCTGCCGGCGCGGGTGCTGGAAAAATATCACGGCTTAATAGATCGGGTGAGCTATTATTTTCCTGTAAAGCCTGGTGAAAAGGAAGACTGCTGGCGGGCCACGATTGCCGGCTTCAAAGCACCGGCGGTCCGATAACATGTAATCGCGGACAAAGTTATCTCGATATGATTGAGAAGCGGGCCTGGAGGAGCGAAGGCATAGAAGCGAACAACCTCAAGGCGTTTGTGGTGCTTGGATCTAGGTTGACAATTTGTCTGGAGTCAGCTGTAAAAGCCGGAGATTGCAGGCTCTTACAAGGCTGCGGCTTATTTGGCTTGGCTCCGGATGGCTCGCGCTCGGTCCTTTTGTCAATTTGACGGGCGGGATTTGAAAGGACAACGCATGAAATGGAATAAGCGAGAAAAGACTCTCATGAAACTTTAACGCCCACCTGCAGGAGATCCCTGATCGTGAAGTTTGGCTACTATCTTTTAAATACTTACGTGCCGGAACTCGACGGCGAAAGCCCTGAGCTCTATGCTCGCTGGCTCGAGCAGATCGACGCGGCCGAAGATCTTGGCTTCAATTCTTTGTGGGTAACGGAACATCACTTTCGTTATTTCGGCGGCATGATGCCGAGCCCATCGGTGCTTCTCGCCGCGGCGGCGCAGCGCACGAGAAACATGCGGCTGGGTGCGGCGGTGTCGATTCTGCCGATGCACAATCCGTTGCGCATCGCCGAGGAATTCGCCATGGTGGATCTGCTTTCCAATGGCCGGGTCATTCTCGGCGCCGGCCGCGGCATGCATCCGACGGAATACAAAGTCTTCAGCGCCGACTGGGACACCGCTCAGCAAAGATTACCGGAAGCTTTGGATATCGTTATCCGCGCCTGGACCGGCGGAGAATTTGAGTGGACCGGTAAGCACTATTCCTTCCCCAAGGTTGCCGTCTTCCCCAAGCCTATCCAAAAACCGCACCCGCCGATTTACGTGACCGCAAATAAAGATCCGGAAAGCTTTCAGATGATCGGCAGGCGCGGCCATCACCTGATGACCTTGCCTTGGATCGCCACCAACGAAATCCAGCGCCCGCGGGTCGAACAGTATTGGAACGCGCTGCGCGACGGCGGCCACTCCAAAGAAGACAAGGACGTGTTCGTTATGTATCCCGCCTATGTCGGCGCCAGTGACGCCGAGGCGCGCATTGATGTTCTCGATCATTGGAACCGATGGCGCGGCTTTGCACTCTCCGCTCTCAACCTCGATCCAAATAGCGAAGCCTACCGGCGCGTATTCGCTCATCTTGATTACGATGCCATGACCAGAGACAGCCGCGGCGTTTTTGGCGGGCCCGAGACCTGCGCATGTATCATCAACAGAATTGCCGAAGTCGTCGGCGCAACCCAGATCGGTTTGACGTTTCACTTCGGCGGCTTGAATCAAGAGAAAGTTCTCAAATCGATGGAACGTTTTGCGCGGCAGGTGAAGCCGGCAATGCATTCAGCTGGTTTTGCGAAAATTGAGTAAGTTCGGACCCACTGAGCCAATGAGAATGATGAGTTTGCTATAGAGCAATACGGCGAGCATAATCAAATTGTCACATTTCGTCTCTGTTCGATGGCGAGCGAATGGTTGATGGTAACGGGGCGACGGGCCCAGAAAGTACCCGTTTCAACGGGCACGTCCAAGATCACACGAGTCGGTGCGAAAACATGGCAGCGACGCCGCATTTCTCTGCCTACGTCGCTGCCACTTCATCAATGGCCCTAGTCCACAGCCGGCACAGCCGACGCTGGTCGACTAGGTCAGCGCTGAGAGCTTCGGCTAAACACAGAACCAATCCGTCGCTGGTTGGTCCAGCTCGAAAATCACGCATCTGACGGGCATTCTACAATCCGACGTCAGTCGTGAGGTTATTTGAATTAATCGTACCTGTACCGGTATCCAAGATCCCAGTAACACCCAATCCGTTATTGAACATGGTATTGTTTCGGATAATTGTTCCAACCGGCTCGCCTTGCGGCGATCCCTGAGAGGAATTTAGAATCCCATATCCTCCATTGGAGGCGATTATATTGTTTTCGATTATGACATTACTGCTCGGGCTGTTCCCCCAACCGATACCACTAGTTATTCCGTTGTGGAGATTTGCATAAACGTCGTTGTCGTAAATCTTAGCGTTTGAGGCTCCATATCCAACCTCAATCCCAAACTGGTTATTCCGAACTATGTTGCCGTACGCTTGGTTCCCGTCACCAAAAGCAAACAAAATCCCGGTCCCCGTATTGTAAATTTCACTGTTGCTGATGGTATTCCGCTCTGAACAGATTTCGTCACAACGTCCGCTGTAAATATGAAATCCATATCCTGTCGTGTCATGGAGTTTAATCTGATCGAATAACGTATCACTGCCAAGCCAGTAGACGCCGTCCTGGTCGATCGCCGCAGCTATGCACCTCTACATTTATGAACTCTATGAAGGTTCCCGCCCCGACGCACGCAGAATGCACCGTCACGACCTTCGGTAGTTACTTTCATGTTGACGAATCGGAGATGGTCGGGCGATCTCATCCATATCGCTTCGTCACTGCCCGGAACGTTATTGACAACATTGAGGCCGTCAAAAATCCAGTATGAGAGTTGAAGGCGATCGTCAGTGGCAATAGAAATTCGCTGGACCACGACAGTTTCGCCGGGATACGCCGCGACAGTGAAAGCATTATTCCAATCAGTTCCTGACGGCAACGAATAGGGTGCCGTATAATTATTTATGATTTCCGGGTAAGTGCCTTGTCGAATCAGTAAGGTATCGCCCGGGCTGTGCATGCACGCGATGCCACCATTATTTCCCATGATATTGCGCTTGGGTGTATTGATGTTTCGAGCCGCCGCGCAGGAATTTCCATCGCTTCCGTTCTGCGCCACATAGTAAGTATCTGCTGCCGCTTCACTGGCACTCGTAAAGAAAATACCTAACGCCAGCCACATGATGATAAAAAAACCAGCACTGTTTCTATTGAATGTCCTCATTTGTCCTCCTGTATTTTGTAAACATTAATGATCGAATAGCTCGAACGAGTAAAGCAAGTGCTTTCCCGTTCCGAGCGGCGGCGTTTTGATTCAACCGACGGATAAACGTTAGAGCGTGACAAGTCTCTGCGTCTGTGAATTAGCGACTAAAGCAATGCGTTTTATTTTGGTTGCGCTCTGCGACTAACAAATGCACGGAAGCGTGGTGATTGGGCGCGGAGCACGCAACCCTTATGCCAGATTAGAAGTTCAACAAATCAAAGCAGATTTAAAATATAGCGTCGTCAAATGTATGGTTATTCAAGCATTCGATGTGTGTAATTACCTCCAATCTCTCGGATCGTCGCGGATAAGCATTCGCACACGTCGCGATGAGAGTCGCACACCTACATCATCATATACCCATGCAGGGCGAGTTGTTCTTCAGAAGAGTTGCGGAATCACCCAACGATTACGACCGTATAACGCCGGGCTCAGCACAGGGCCGGCAGCATTTTACGCGATGCTCAAGGGCGCGGTCCGGACGGCAACAATGAACAATGACTATATAGAAGATCGGCTGAGCTAGATCGAAAAGTAGCTGCTGTATCTTTAAAATAGTTTCTCCAGACGCAGGCCGATCAGGCGGATCGCTTTGCCGCGAGGATTTTCACGCGCATCGAAGAAGGGCGACAGAAGGTCCAGCGCTTGCTTCTTGATTAGCTGTAACGCATTGTCGGTGTTATCGATCGCAATGCCACTCTTAACCGTTCGAGAACGATTGCGTGTGTCAAAATCAGAGAAGCGCACGGTGAGTGTCATCGTCCGAAACCCTGAAAATTCGTTTCTTCGCAGCTTTGCAAGCACTCGTTCCACCATTCTATCAAGTTGCTCGCTAACCAAAGCGAGATCTCGACTATCGTGCTCGAACGTTTCCTGTTCGCCTACGGATTTCCGTGTCCATTCGTTGGAAACCGGAGAATCATCCACGCCCTGAGCCTTTTCAAAAAGCCGCAGACCCCAGCTGCCGAACCACTGCATGAGCGTCGCTTGCGGAATTTCTCGGAGCTCTCTCACTATGCGTACGTTCTGCTGGTGCAGAAAGGCTTCGCTCTTGGGCCCGATGCCGGGAATCATACGGATGGGGAGAGGATCCAAGAAATCCTGAACTTCCTGCTGCGTTATCACAGTTAAGCCATCCGGCTTATTTCGGCTGGAAGCGATCTTGGCGATCAGCTTGTTTGGGCCAATGCCAATTGAGCAGCCAAGTCCTTCTTGTTCGTGGATCTCGTTCTTAAGCGTCGCCATCTTGATCTGAGCGTCGTCGAAGCTTTTGAGGGACGAGATGTCCAGATAAGCCTCATCGATACTGGCTTCCTCGTGCGCATCCGAAAAGCGCTCGAAGATCTGCATGATCCGGCTGGATACGGTTTCATAAAGCTGAAAGTTCGAACGGACGAAGATTGTTTCAGGTTCGCCTCGCCTGCGCGCGGCATCAGCAAGCCGCCAAGCGCGCGAGATCGGCAGCGCTGAGCGGATACCAAATCTCCTTGCTTGATAGTTGGCAGTCATGACCACACCTCTACCGCGTCCGTCCTTGGGATCGGCGCCGACTACCAACGGAAGTCCACGCAGCGTGGGGTTAGACCGCTCCTCGATCGCCGCGTAGAAGGCGTCCATATCGACATGAACGATGATGCGCATCAGATGACCAGGGAGCGCCTCTTACATCTTTGAAGATTTCGATAAATCATAGACCAGACGAATCTGCGAATACTTGTCTAAAGCTCTGAGCGGAAAGCATGGCGAAAAAAGAAAGCGCCGGCATAGTATTATATCGATATCGTGGCTCTAGGTTGGAGATTTTTCTCGTCCATCCGGGTGGTCCGTTTTGGAAGAACAAGGATTCCGGAGCATGGTCGATTCCCAAGGGCGAATTCGAGCCTGGCGAGGATCCGCTGAAAGCAGCCAGGCGTGAGTTTCACGAAGAAACAGGATTTGCGGTGGATGGTAGTTTCATTGCTCTCACCCCGGTGCGGCAGGCGGGCGGTAAGGTGGTACATGCATGGGCGGTCGAAGGCGATTGTGAAGCAAAATCCATCAAGAGTAATTCATTTATACTGGAGTGGCCGCCGCGGTCCGGACAGCGCAAGACGTTTCCGGAAGTCGACCGAGCCGGATGGTTCAGCCTCGAGCTAGCCCGGAATAAAATCCTGAAGGGTCAACTCAAGCTGCTCGACGAACTCCAACGAATATTGAAAGACGCTTAGCCGCCGATGAAGAAGTCTCTCCGATTCAATTCAGGTTTCCCTCCCATGGAATCTGAGCGCGCACTGCGGGAACGATCAGAGCCCAGGCGATCTCATAACCGCAGCCGGCACACAGGGCATGGATAGGACGGAAAGTTCGGCCCCGCTTAGACTCTGCGATAAAAACACCCCAATCACTGTGGCAACGTGGACATCGGCGAGCGAGGTACCTAGCCATACCTAAACTTAACTCTGCCGATGCGGCTGCACAACCGGGGCTGAGCGGGACCTTCTGCTGTTTTGTCTAGTGCTGATTACGAGTTTGGCAACTCCGAGAGCTGTCGGCCAACCGACCAAATTAGAAACTCACTGTGAATTGAGAGGATTTGAAAACGGCGAGACCGGTCATCAAGGGTTTCGCGGAGTCGATTCCGTATCGCCCCGAGCGAGACTTGACGGTGACGAAAAGGGTAGGCTTTTGAGTGGACAAAAATGTTAGCCAGTGTTCAAAACCTGACAAATTCCTCGTTGTTAGGGCCCGAGTAGCAAGCAAATGTCCTATTATTCGAGGTATAAATTTGGCACCTTCATTGCTTTTCAGGGTATGCGCCCAGCGGAGGTTATCGAATGAAGCTTTTTCTAGTACTGCGGCAGAAAACCGCTGGGCAGTGCTCCATCGTAGCGGCCCGAAGTAAACGAGACGCGATCAACAAAATAAGTCGGCTCGAAGGTATGGATGATGCGTGGGCGATTCGAGTCGAAGAATTCATGATCACGTTCAAAATGGAAGAGAATACTGCGTTCTTTCAACCCGACTTGGACCGCGCAGTTATGAGCATGAACATCGCCAATCAACGGGGTAGTCGCGGAAGGATCTTCAGGTTGAAGGGTGACGCCGTCATGAAGAAGCGGAAGGTTGCCAACGAGACCTCGATCGCGATTCACTAGCGACCTGTCGAAAAGATAACCCATGCCGGGTGCGCTTCATGGGCGTCGCTACATCACTTATAAGCCCCCGCTCATCGATTTGGTTGCGCGTCTAGTTTCGAAGTTGTTCTGAGCAGCCAACTTAGTTCTACATCAGCAATGCCAATGATTCGGCGGCATGGATCCGCAACAGGACGATCTGCTGTAGCAATGTTCAGATATCTAAAAAAACGTAGATGCCCGAGATGTGATTACGATTTTGTCGTCGTGGTAATTGATTGTAATGCTTGGATGCACCGCATAAATGGATTTTGCGGGAAGTGCGATCACTATCTCGATTGGCAGTTATTTCGATCGGAGTTTGTTCAACAACGCTCAAATGATGTCGGGTTGGATGCCGTTTCGCAAAGCGAATTGCACCGCGCTGCTCCCCGTCTCACGATCACTAGAAAGGCCGCGGTGAATCTCAGACACAACTGATAGGGGTGAATGCTATGAACATAGCCCGCCTGCTAAAAGCGGATGAGAGAAGCGATCTTTTCAAAGCGGTGACCGGAAGGTCAGCGGTTTGGCAGATCCCAAAACCGCAGCGGCCCGAAAGCACCTCTCTTCATCGTCGGTATCCAACCGTCAGTGCTCCGCCCCAGATCAAGGATCGCGCGAGGAAGTCTACGATACAAGACCTCTTGTGGGTCGATATGATCACCAACGCCCTAATTGTTATCGCTATAGCTTCGGCAAGTTATTTTTTTATCTCTGCGAAAGGGTTCCGAGCTAATATCGAACCCGCGGTCACTTCATACTCTGAACGATCACAGCCCCGCTAACTCACATCTACCACCGCCACCTACCAACGCGATCGCCCTATTTCGGAGTTAGCCTAACTTCCATTCGTAAGCAGGTCTCTGTTTTCAAAGCCTTCGCAAGGTCCGAGCTCGTACAGTTTCGCGGCGAGGTCGTGCGTCAGCTGCTTAGCTTTTCATCAAACAATTTCCTCATTACTCGTCCGCTCTCCGCCTTCCAACCAAGATCTTTGGACAAAACCAACACCAAAGCGCCAATGGCGCTTGAAATGGCCATGGCCAGGAGCCACATCGCCCCGAATGCGATGGCGTGTTCACGAGAAACAAACTGGGGCGCCAAAAAGAACAGGTAGCCATTTTCACGCACCCCCAGACCATTCCAACTGATCGGTAACGAGCTCAGGATATTGATCACCGGAATAGTAACTAGCAACACGGCCCAGGGGATCTGAATCCCGAAACCGGCGGCCATGACTTGGTGCAGGCCTATTTGCAGCAGGTGAAATACCAGCGAAATCAGCGAAATATAACTGATCGTCGTCGAATCGCGCGGGAAAACCTGAGCGATTTGTTCCACGTTCTTGTGCAGCGCGCCTCCTTTGGGCATCGTGGCAAGGGCGATGCCGGGTCCGAAATACCAGGCCACCACGACTGCAATAATGCAAGTCGGGAGCAGCACAAGGTATTCACGGCCGATATGCTGGCGACCGACAAACGCGATCGACACTACACCGATGGCGGCGAGAACAGTGAGCCCATGGACTCGGTCGGCAAACACCGAGGCCAGTGCGGTGGCTTTCTTTTTTGACTTCGTTCCGAGCACGAGGGCGCGCGCCAAATCGCCACCAACCGTGCCAAACCCAAAACAATTGACAGCCATGCCGAGGAAGTAGGCTTTGGCGGCCAGTAGCCAAGGCGCTTCGATGCTCCCGGAGCGCGCCAGGAGCCACCACTTGTAGGAACTCAGCAGCTGGCCGAAAAAAAAGATAACCACCACCATAGCCAATGTCGGCAGGGGAATGCTCAACAGGCTATGCTTTAGCTCATTCAGGTCGACCAGGCGCACGGCCAAAGCTAACATTGCTAAGCTGATAAAAATTTTGATCAGCAGTTTCATCTTTCAACGTAGGTAACGACTTTGATAGCTGTTATCAAGCTTAAACTCGTAATGTTGCCATTCCCTTTCACAGACATTACATTCTTGAAGGCTCACTGCGTGTACGAACGTGTTTTTTCCAACGTTCGCAGTGAAGCACAAGTTAGAGTTCGCCTCCCAGCGAGCATAACTATGAAGACAGCAGTTTAGTTTCGGCAACCGAATGCGAATTTTGGTAGTTGAAGACGATAAGAAGATCGCCTCGTTGGTAGTTAGAGGCATGGAACAGGCAGGGTTTGCTGTGGATCATGCCGAAGACGGCGAAGACGCGCTTCACCTGGCTCTTTCCGAACCGTATGATGCTGCGATAATGGACGTGATGCTGCCTAAGCTTGACGGGTTAACCATCATCGAACGTATGCGCCAAAGAAAAATCCTTACGCCGGTGATTGTTTTAAGCGCGAAGCGCTCGGTTGACGATCGGGTGCGCGGGCTTCAGACAGGCGGGGACGATTATCTTGTCAAACCATTTTCGTTCTCCGAACTTCTGGCCCGGGTGCATGCGCTCATTCGCCGCGCAAGTCACGAACCTGAGCCCTCTCGGTTGCTAATGGGGGAGCTCACATTGGACCTTTTAACCCGGGAGGTCATCCGATCGGGTAAGAAGATCGACCTGCAACCACGCGAATTTTCTCTGCTGGAGTACCTGATGCGCAACACCGGGAGAGTTGTTTCCAAGACAATGATCATAGAGCATGTGTGGGGCTACAGTTTCGACCCTCAAACCAACGTTGTCGACGTGCTCGTTTCCAGACTGCGCAATAAAGTAGACCGCGATTTCGAAAACAAACTGATTCACACCCATCGTGGGGTCGGCTATGCCATCAAGCTCCCGTAAGCGGTTTCATAAGACGCTCGGGTTTCGCCTTACCTTCTGGTATTCGTCGATTTTTATCCTGAGCTCTTTGACTCTCTCCATCGTTTCTTTCGTCTTCGTGTTCTCAAGCATGCGCGACCATCGAAAAACAATTCAGTTGCAGCTTGCGCAGTACCGGTCGATAGCCGATGCCGGAGGAGTTCAGGCGATCGAGAACATCATCAATCAGCAGGGAAGGCCCAGCCAGCGGCGATCTTTTTTTGTCCGGGTTATCGCTCCCGGCGATGAGACATTATTTTTGAGCAATCCGCGGCTTTGGCAAGAGTTCGATTTCAGGCGCGTCGATTGGCAGACCGAAGGCGAATGGCAGTATTTCACCTCAACTCGGGATGCGACGTTGCTCGAGGTTACATCGGCGCGGCTGGCGAATAATCAATTATTGCAAGTCGGCAAACGCATTCAGGATCGCGAAGAAATCCTGGAGAATTTCCGCGACACGCTTTTGGCGACGATGATACCGATGATCCTGATTGGCTTGGGAGGAGGCGCGTTTGTGGCATTTCGGGCTTTGCGGCCAATCCGGGCTCTTATTCATGCCACGCGTTCTATCGTCGAGACCGGACGGATGGATCTCCGTGTGCCTGAGAGCAACCATCAGGACGAGTTGGATGAGCTGGTTCTACTTTTTAACAGTATGCTCGAGAGAATCGAACGGCTCGTCAAAGGAATGAAAGACGCGTTGGATAATGTCGCTCACGATCTTCGTACACCGATGGCCCGATTACGAGGCACAGCGGAGATGTGCTTGGAAGCGCCGGCAAAGGCCGAGCAATATAAAGAGTCGTTGGCGACGTGCGTCGAGGAATCGGATCGTATCCTTACGTTACTAAACAGCATCATGGACGTTTCGGAAGCCGAAACGGGAACGATGCGCCTGAAGCTCGAAACGGTGAACCTGACCAAGCTCATCCGTGAGATGGTGGAGTTGTACCAATACGTCGCAGAGGATCGCGAAATCGTTGTATCGATGGACTGCCGTGAAGATATCCACCTCACCGCTGACTTTATCCGGATGCGGCAAGTGATCGCCAACCTGTTGGATAACGCGATTAAATACAACCGGATCCGTGGACGGATCGTGATCAGCGCCCGTGTCGAAGGACATCAGGCGGTCATTTCGTTCCGGGACACCGGTATCGGCATTCCCGGCGAGGAAATTCCGCAGATATGGGACCGTCTGTATCGCGGTGATAAGAGCCGGTCACAGCCTGGTCTCGGTCTTGGCTTGAGCGTAGTCAAAGCCATCGTTCGCGCCCATAGAGGAGATGTCGAGGTTAGCAGCGAGCCTGGCGTCGGCTCCGATTTCACCATTCGTCTCCCTGTAGTTTAACCTCGTCGGCTTTTCGTCCTCATATTCCCCTTTCTAACCTTTCAAAACTGTAATCTTGCCGAAAGGTTCGAGCAAGGTTGCTCTGCGATAGATTCCACGGACTTGCAGCATGGATGGATTCACTCGGTATCAGTCGAAATCGACGGCTGGCGAGCACATGAGTACGATTGGATGATGAGAAATAGTAACGGCAAAAGCTCGCACTCCACAGATGGCATCGTTCTGACTTCACGCAGGCGGCTCCTGAGTACGAATGTGTGAACTGCCACTTGAAAGGACATTGCCATAAATCGGAGATGTGCCGAGAAGTTGATGCCTTCGGTATTTTGATTAAGCAAAGTAGGCAGATCATAGAGTGCAGGCATTGCTCAAGTGAGTTCGTGGTCGGCTCAGTGGATCTGCCAATCACGAGCCAAGTCTAACGAGCTAACGAAGTTCAACATTCGCAAGCTCAGCAAGGAGGACCGAAAAAACCCTGCTCTAGCGCGTTTTCAGTTGATCGAGACTGGAGTCTTCAAGTCGCTGTCAAATGAGTACATCAGCCGGATATTCTCTCATCGATCGAGTCATGTGCGCCAGGAGCCTTGACCGTGATACGTGGTGCTTAATCGCATTATGTCTCTTTTGCCTGGTGATTCTATTCTCCGACTTAGGAGCCGCGGCATTGTTCGAGCCCGACGAAGGGAGGAATGCGGAAGTTGCCAGAGAGATCCTGCTGCTTCGTGATCGGGTTACGCCGCACTACGACTTTATTCCACGCTTGGATAAGCCTGTCTTCTTTTTTGGCTTGGTAGCTCTTTCCTTCAAGATCTTTGGTCTCAGCGAGTGGTCGGCTCGCCTTCCCTCAGTGCTGGCTGCGCTCGGTTGTCTTTCACTCACATACGTTCTTGCCGGGGCTATTTTCGGCCGGCGCGCGGCGCTTTGGAGCGTATTGATTCTGGTGACCAGTATCGAGTTTTTCGCCCTCTCGCGGGTGGTGATCCTCGACATGGTGCTGACATTCTTCATTACCCTCTCTCTTGCTTGCTTTTGGTTAGGTCATCTCGCCACCGGCCCCCGGCGGAAGTTCCTGGTTCTTCTAATGTATGCTTTTATCGGAGCAGCGACGCTAGTAAAAGGCCCGATCGGTTTGGTCCTTCCCGCTGCGGTGATCTTTTTCTATCTTCTGTTATCGGGAAAGTGGGCTCTCGTTGGAGAAATGGAGCTATCGTTGGGCGTACCGCTCTTTCTGATTGTGGCCGCATCCTGGTACGTTGCGGTCGAGCTCCGTAATCCTGGATACCTGCACCACTTCTTGTATGAGGAAAACTTCGCTCGGTTTACCACCACGCAATTCAATCGCAGCAGACCCTGGTATTACTTCTTTATGGTTTTAGCCGCCGGGTGTTTCCCCTGGACGCTTCTGCTTCCGATGACACTCGCCGATTTCCGGAAGCGCCCGCCAGCGGACGGACACCTGTTTCTGATCTTGTGGATCGCTTCGCCGTTTATTGTTTTTTCGTTGTCAGCATCTAAGTTGCCCCATTACATTCTGCCCTTATATCCCCCGCTGGCTATTTTGGTGGGAGCCACGGTGGCCAAGGCCTTTACCGCCGCACCTTCCGCAAAAATGAGCTGGGTTCTTTCGCTTCCGGCCGTTACGTTTTTCTTAGTTGCCTTGCTGCCGGCTCTCTTGTTTCTGCCGTCTGATTTTTTGCCGAAGAAGATTCCGGCCCAGATTTATTCCGCTCTGCCAAGAACTTCCGTTCTGTTTAGTGTCGGGGTGGCAGCGGCGCTCATGGTGGGGCTCGCAGCCATCACAAAAGGACTCTGGCACAGGGAATTTTATATCTATGGGAGTACTGTTTTGGGGTTCGCCCTATTCATCCTGGTTGCGGAACCGATCATCGCTACAGTGTCTCTGACTCGATCGTCCAAGCAACTCGCTAAGGCGGCAGCTTCGCTGATCCATCAGGGAGATCAGCTAGTCTTGTATGAAAAATACCTGAGCAGCCTGCCTTTTTATCTTGATATTCAAGAACCCATCTGGGTGGTGTGGTCGGGAAACAAGAGCCAGGTCCTGGGCAGCGACTACATTGCCAAAAAGCGGCCCGAACCAGCCGACGGTTACGGCAAGGTACTGTACACCCACGAGGAATTCGCAACCCTGTCGCTGGCTTCCAAAAACCGACTGGTGGTGTTTGTCGACTATCGTGCCTTCGACACACTGCCTAGCGCCGGAGGCGCGCCAACGAGGCTGTTAGACGTTGGCAACACCTCGGTTGTGACTAATCACCGGCAGGCTAAACTCCTTTCTTTAAACGGGTGGACAAGGTAGTGCAGAATCATAGTTGCGCGTCTACTAGCTACGGCTCCAGAAAAACGAATTTCGCTGTGATTGGTCAGTTGCGGAGGAGAGATCAGCATCGAATCAACCGCCCGATCTCCGGCTCGAATTACCGTTCTTTGCGGCTTGTCTGGAATTGAAGAGACCTATGGCACTCGAGAGCATCGATGGGTCACCAGGGAGATCGTCCATGCACGTGTTAACTGCCCGGCTTTTTGAGACGATTGTCGAACCCGACGCCAGCTCGATTCTCCACTTGTTTCTTCTAAGTGTCCTGTGCGGTGTTTTATACTTTCCTTACCTGGGCAGTACTGCGTTTTTCGATAAGGGGGAGCCCAGAGAAGCTCTGGCCGTGCAAGATATCGTGCGACGCGGCGAATGGTTGTTCCCTCTGAAGAGAGCAACGGACATACCTTCCAAGCCACCGCTATTCCATTGGTCGGCAGCATCGGTATCCAAAGTACATGGGCAGGCTTGACGAATTCACAATTCGCTTTCCCTCGGCCTTATATGCGACATGGGGTGTTTTGCTTGTTTACGTTTTTGCCCGCAAACTTTTTGGGGCGCAGGTTGGTCTTCTCGGCGGCGTAATTCTTGGCACGAGCCTGGTCTATTCCAGCCAGGCGATCACTGCGCGTGTCGACATGACCTTGTGTTTTTTTGTGACCCTAAGCCTGGTGATTTTCTATTCGCTTTATCGGCGGTTCCTGACCCGCCGGCTCTGGTATTATCTTTTCTATCTAACTCTTGGCATAGGCGTTCTGGCAAAAGGGCCGCTGGGTATATTGCTACCTGCGCTTGTCATCGCTTCTTTTATAGGCGCTCAAGAAGAGATGGGACCTATTTTTCAAGTTCTCTTGTCATCCCGGGCTGATTTTGACGTTGCTCGTAGGTATCGGCTGGTACGCAATCGCGCTTATCCGGGGCGGAGAAGGATTTATGGATCACCAACTCCTCCAGGAAAATATCGAGCGATTCTATGGCGGTTCGGGCCATAGCCATCCGCTTTACTATTACATTCCATATCTTTTCTTTGGCGGGCTGCCATGGAGTCTGTTGTTATCATTCGTGGTTTGGGATTTGTTCAAAAAGAGATCGTCGCTTGGCGAAGATATTCTTTTTTTGACCGTCTGGGTGCTGGTCATGTTCGCGTTCTTTTCTGTCTCGATGGGCAAGCGTCCGGTGTATCTCCTGCCACTTTATCCCGCTCTGTCGATGTTAGTGGCAGTTTGGTTTTATCGCTACAAAGCGCTATCTGCGCGAACTTTCGGTTATCGCTCGGTTGCGATACTCGCCGGGGTAGTGGGTGTTCTGCTGCTGATTATCAGTTTGGGCGCCTTGTGGAACCATGATGCCGGGTGGTTTTTCGCGCCCGTCGAGAGTTTTCTCAAATCAAAAGACCGCGCCAATCTGATTCTTGCGGAAACCTCTTTCGCCGGCTTCGGCAGGTCATTTACGCTTCTCGCGTTGATATGTTCGCTTCTTTGGTTTTCGTTAGCTCGACGGCTGTGGGCTGGTCGGCCGATGGCGGCTACCCCGATACTGATATTGATCTCGCTTCTGGCTGCGTTGGTAAGTCGGGGTATGGTCATGCCGGCCATCGCAGAAGCAAAAAGCTATCGCTCGTTCATCGAACAGGTGGATCAGCGGCTCAAGCCGGGCGACGAACTCTACCTATTCGGAGAATTCTTTAATAGCGATTCCGTGGTCTTTTATCATCGCGCTCCCATCGAAACGATCCACCAATTACCGCAAGCGCTCGCGACCAAGATTGGATCCGGTAACAACTACATCATCATGGCCAAACGAAGCTGGGAAGAAATTAAACGTTATGACCAAAGTCTCCCCGGGCCGGTTTTATCAAGCACGAGTACGGGTCCGGAAGGCGACGCGCCTTTGGTTTTAATTCAGATGCGAGGATAAATACAAATTATCAGGAAAGTGCTTTATGGCTCACGATTATTTGTTCAGCGAGAAAAGAGACGAAATCAGAGATTTCGATTTCGGCAAAGATACAGCGGTTGTTTTTGATGACATGCTCGACCGTTCGGTGCCTTTCTATTCCGAAGTGCAGCGAATGATCGGAGAAATCGCCTTGGACTACGCTGTGGAAGGGACCCAGCTTTACGATCTTGGCTGCTCGACCTGCAACGCGTTTGTGAAGTTAGACCCGCTTCTTCCACCGAACATCCGCTTTGTCGGCGTCGACTTTTCCAATGAGATGCTCGATCGTGCCCGGGAAAAATCAACCAGCACGGAATAAGGCGAGATTACCAGCTCATTTGCGCCGATCTTAACGAGGACATTGAAATCACCAACGCTTCGGTGGTGATTATCAACCTGACGCTGCAATTTATCCGGCCCGTGCGCCGGCATCGTGTCATCAGCAATATCGCCAGAGGAATGACTCCGGGTAGTTGCCTCCTGGTCGTCGAGAAAGTGCTCAGTAAAGATCCCAAGATCAACCGCTCGTTCATCAAATACTATTATGATTTCAAACAGCGTAATGGCTACAGCCAGCTCGAAATTGCCCAAAAACGTGAAGCCCTTGAAAACGTCTTAATACCCTACAGGCTCGAAGAGGATTTCGAGCTGTTTCTGAGCAGCGGATTCAGTTTCTGCGATCTCTTCTTCAAGTGGTACAACTTCTGCGGCATGATCGCAGTCAAGTAACTTTATGGATCACATGGTTCCGGCGACTCGGTCAGCGGCGGAGAAGGCCTATCGAAAGTAAGTCAATAAATGTCAGTGGGTAACTTCTTCTTCCAGTACCGCAATGGTCTTTTCCCCCTCATTTTTATTCTTGCGGCTCTGAATCTCCGGCCGAGCATCATGTTCGGGAGCCCGCTTGCCGATCGCTTGGTGGCCGCCTGCGGCATGATCATCGTCTTGCTCGGAGAAGCTGTTAGGCTGGTAACCATCGGTTTTGAGTACATTCATCGTGGCGGTAAAGAAGGACGCGTGTATGCGGGGCGGCTGGTTCAGGGAGGGGTCTTCGGTCTGGTGCGCAATCCCATGTACATCGGCAACGTGCTGATTGCGGTGGGGATGACAATGTTTCTAAGATCGCCTCTGGGATACATCATTTTAATACCGCTCTTCCTCTTCCTTTATCAGTCCTTGATTGCCGCGGAGGACGCGTACCTGCATAACCGGTTCGGCGTCGATTACGATACCTATTGCGTGAAGGTCAATCGCTTTATCCCTCGCTTGGATCGCATTCTGCAGCCGTTTACAGGGATGCGTTTTGTTGGAGGCGTAGTCTCAGGAAGGATTTGGGCACGGTTGTCGGCTTGATGATGGGGCTGATCCTGATTCCGATCTGGCGAACTTATCTCCTTTATGGCTGGTCGGTTACGGGCTCGACGATTTCTTTCCCCCTGAAGTTATCTCTTGCTTTAACGTTGGGATACCTAATCCTTCTCCGGCTCAAAAAAGAGCAGTCAGCTATAACAAATTTTTACTTACGTCGACGGCAAGAAGAAATCGCGACTGGTGATCGTTTGAATCAGTGCCCCCAATCTACCTCCATGCACTGCTATCAAAGATCCGAGATTCGGATTGGCAACAGCCAGCGGCATAGCGTCGCCGTTTGATCCCCCTGGCCTTTTCCTCCCTTCTCCTTTCCAACCCTTCAAAACTGTAATCTTGACGAAAGGTTCCAGCAACCTTGCCGCGGTAATGTACAAGCATCCGGATATCCGATTGCGGGCTTTGAACCCAGCGGTCAACGCGGCGACGATAACTCTGCTGCGGAGGCATGTAATCTTTTGGAGAGAGTCACGGAAATAATGCAAGAGGCCGCAGTCAGAAGGCCGCTGAATTCAAAATTAAAAGCAAGCTCAACTCGAATGAAGACGTGGAACGGCTGCTCGGATTTCGCAACGACTCAGCATGCCGGCGCGCTGCTGTTCTTGGCGGCTCTGCTGTTTCTGCCGCTTCTTGGCGCGCGTGACTTGTGGGCGCCGGTGGAACCCCGTTATGCCGAAATCGTCCGGATCATGTTTGCCAAAGGTGAATGGGTGGTGCCGACAGTCAATGGTGATCTCTATACCGACAAGCCGATCCTTTATTTTTGGCTGGCGCTGATTGCGTCCAAAGTAGCGGGCGGGGTAAACGAATGGACGGTGCGTCTGCCGTCGGCTCTGGCGGGTATCGGCTTAGTCTTGACGACCTATTTCACCGGCCGCGACTTCTTCGGCCCGAAGGTGGGGTTGGTGGCCGGGGTGGCGCTGGCGACTTCGATGCGTGTCATCTGGGAAGCGCGCTGGGCGCATATTGACATGCTCTTCGGATTCTTCTTTCTCCTGACGATTTACTTCGGCGCTCGTTCTCTGTTGGGTAAGGGTGAAAAGCGCGAAATTCTCTGGGCCTACGTCTTTATGGGCCTGGCGGTTCTCGCTAAAGGGCTGATCGGTATTGTGTTGCCGGGGCTTTTGCTTGCCGCATTTGCGATTGTCCGGCGTGATTGGCGCATCATCATCGATGCAAAGCTGCAACTAGGGATTCCGATATTCCTTCTGATTGCAGCGCCATGGTTTTATTTGATTAACAGCGCTACCGATGGAAAATGGCTCGCGGATTTTATTTACATTCATCATCTCCAACGCTACACGGACGGGATGGGCCACCGGCAGCCGGTCTATTATTATTTGACGACTTTGCCGGCGGACTTCATGCCGTGGACCGTCTTCGCCATTCCTGCCATCGCCGCTTATTTTCCTTATCGAGGACTAACGCAGCGGCCGATCCCGCTGTTTTTTTCGTTATGTTTTCTGGTGGTATTTCTGTTCTTCAGCTTTTCCGATACCAAGCGCGACCTATACCTCCTGCCGCTGATGCCTACCATGGCTTTGCTGGTCGGCAACTACATCGAGGATTTGACGGCAAATCGACTATTTGACGGCGCGCTTTACCGCTGGTTGAGCCAATTTTGTTTCGGCGCTGTGGCTATCATCGGTTTAGTGATGCCCCTAATTGCCTGGGTCGGTCGCAGGGAAACTTTCTGGATCAGCCTGCCCCTCGGTCTGGTTATGACTATCGGCGGAATGGTTACGGTTATTTTCATTCGAAAACGCCGGCCGTTGAAGGCTGTCATGACGGTGGCATTGCTCATGGCCTTGGTCACGGTGTCGGGTTCGAACGAGATCCTGCCATACGTCAATCAATTCAAGTCGCGCCGGCTGTTTTCGTTGGAAATCAACAAAGTCGTCCCGCCCGCCGCTCCTCTCTACATCTATGCCGATACCATGGATGATTTCAATTTCTATACCGAGCGAGAAGTCATTTCCGTGTTGTCTTCACCGGGCGATCTTGCCGACGTCCTCCGGCAACCCAAAAATAGTTATCTGCTAATAAAAGAGCGCGACCTCAAAAGTCTACCGATGTCCGGATCGGGCGAAGTGGTGGTTAGGGATTCTCTCGGTAGCACGACCTGGAATCTCGTCTCTTTGAATCCGCAACGACGCTAAAGATGCCGGTCATGACCAGAGATTCTACTTTACCGTTGTCTCTGCTCTGTAAAGGTTAACCCATGATAGCGGCGTGGTCTTAGAGATTGTTACGAAAGAAGTTTTGTAGCCTGGTTCTGTATTCGGCATCCAGCTGGCCGTGCGCGAACTCGGAATTAAACCAGAATTCGGCGCGAGGATTGTTGATCAATGCTTGCTGCAGTAGTTTCGCGTGAGAAAACGGAACCACAGCGTCGGTAGACGAATGGGTGATCAGGATCGGAATCGCGCTGTTGCGGACTCTTTCTGCTGGGGAAGCATCTCTCAGATCGATGCCGAGAAAGAGCTTAGCCCATAAACCGATGAGATAAGCGATAGGATAATTGATCAAGCGGACTTTAAAATACTCCAAAGCCATCTGAAAGAGGCTTGCATAGCTCGATTCCGCCACCACCGCTCTGATCTCGGGAGCCCTTTCGATCGCCATCAAAGCCACCGCGCCACCCATCGAAAAGCCCCATACTCCCACTTCTGTGATAGCTCGGGTCTTGAGAAATCGAATCGCCGCCAGCAGATCTTCGACCTCTCTGGCTCCGGCCGTGGAATAACTACCTTCGCTTTCGCCGAGATAACGAAAATCGAACAAGAGAAGATTGAAATCTTTTTGCAGGAAAGCAAGCGCCGGCAGTATGTCGCCCTTGTCTGCCGGATAGCCGTGCAGCAGGATCAACGTCTTGTCAGTCTGCTTCTCCGACGGCACATGCCAGCCGCGCAACGTGATTCCGTCCGCCGTCTTGAACGAGACGTTTTCGTATTGCATGTTATAAGCGCGGGGAGTGATCGAGGAAATGATCTTGGGCGGGCGAATGGAAACGTAAAAACCGCAAACGCTGATCAGGAACAAAAACGCGACTAGAACAAGAATAATGCGAAGACTACTTGTAATCACGTCTACACTCATTCTCTCTGACAGTGAAAGTACTGTCAACTTCAGTGACAGCTCGAGCAGAAACCGGTGCGGTACCAGGCAGGATCAACGACCAGAGCACAGTCACAGAGCGCAGGCATAACCTGCACCGATTGACAGAACCCCGCCACCTCGCATAATTTCGCGATAACTGTTCTGACTGTTCTAAGCTAAATTTTTCAGAAGGAAGACTATGAAGCTTGTGAAGACTGTGCTGGTTGTTTGCTTGTTATTTTCGAATGCGATCTCCGCCCATGCGCAGGAGCCTTTTTACAAGGGGAAAACGGTGCGTCTCGTAGTCGGTTTCAGCGCCGGTGGCGGCTTTGATGTTTATAGCAGAGCGATCTCCAGACATATAGGTAAGCATTTGCCCGGTAATCCCAGCGTCATTGTCGAAAACATGACCGGCGCCGGTAGTCTGGTTGCCGCTAATCACGTTTTTAAAGTCGCTAAGCCCGACGGACTTACCATTGGCAATATCAACGGCGGGATCTTCATGCAGCAGCTTCTGGGTTGGCCCGGAATTGAGTTCGATGCCCTCAAATATGAATACATCGGCGTGCCGGTCAAAGATAAATCCGTCTGCGTCATGACCAAGGCCAGTGGCTATACCAGCTTTGAAAAATGGATGGCATCCAAGGCGCCGCTAAAGCTCGGCGCCACCGGACCAGGTTCGGCGACACACAATGTTCCATTGATCCTTAAAGAAGCATTGAATCTGCCCATTCAGCTGGTCTCCGGCTATAAAGGTATTGCCGATGTTCGTTTGGCCGCAGAAGGCGGGGAGTTGGCTGGGGTTTGCGGCTGGACGTGGGATTCACTCAAGGCAACGTGGACGAGGGCTCTGGAATCGAGCGAGGCGATTGTCGTGCTCCAAACTGTATCACAGCCGATTGCGGAGCTGCCGAAGGTTCCATTGGCGATCAGTGTTGCGAAGACCGAGGAGTCGCGCCAGCTCATCCAGGCGGGCATTCACGATGTCTCCGATTTGACCTATTCGTATGTCCTGCCGCCGGGCACACCAAAAGATCGAGTCGAGATCGTGCGCAAAGCTTTCGCCGATACCATGAAGGATGCGGAATTTATCGCTGATGCCAAAAAGTCTAAATTGGGTGTTGACCCTATGACCGGCGATGAATTGGAAAAAACGGTCAGTGGTCTTTTCAAACTCGCTCCCGGGGTGGTGAGCAAGTTGAGGGACGTTCTCAAATAGAGCGCGGAATAACGATATGGCCGAAGACAACGGACCTCAACTAATCGTTGGAGCCATGAAAGAAGCCGGCGTGAGCTTCATCACATCGCTGCCGGACGCCAATCTGCAGAAACTCCTGGCGCTTGTGGATGCCGAGCCGGAACTGACTCACGTGACATTGGCGCGAGAGGAAGAGGGTATTGGCATCTGCGCCGGCGCATACATGGGTGGTCTGATGCCAGCGGTTATCATGCAAAACGGCGGTTTTCTCAACAGCTGCAATGCGCTGACGACGACCGCGCTTAATTTCAATATTCCGATTCTGCTTTTGATTTACTATGCCGGTGATCTTGGCGATGAAGGCTTTTCTATGCTCGGCTCGGTCACCGAGCCGGTGCTTAGAGGACTTGGAATACGCTATTGGGTACTGCGCAGTCAGCACGAGATCAGGGCTACAATCAAGGGCGCAACCACTTTAGCCATTGATTCAAGAAGGCCGGTAGCGCTGCTTTTGACCAAAGATGTTCTTGGCATGAGAAAATGAAAAGATACGATTGCTTGAAAATCGTCGCCAGCGAGATGTCCGATGCGCTGGTGATAACTACGGTAGGCGGTGCAGCGGCTGAATGGAATTCCATCAGGCCTAGCGATGGCAACTTGCGTTGCCGCACGCTGGGACTGGTATCTTCCATTGCCATGGGTCTCGCGTTGGCGTTGCCGAACCGGCGCATCGTTGGCATCGACGGGGACGGCGCGTTATTAATGAACGCCTGCGGACTGGCGACTCTGGCGTGGCAGAAGCCTGCGAATCTCACCCTGCTGCTATTTGATAACAGTATTTATGAAGCTTCAGGTCTCAGGCCCACGGCGACGAGCGCCGGCACAGATCTGATCGGCATGGCCAAAGCCGCGGGTTTGAAGAACGCGTCCTGGGCAGCTTCGCTGGATGATTATCGAAACGAGCTACGCAAGGCGAAAGAGCGTAGTGCGCTATCAATGATTGGAGCCAAGACCGAATCCGGCATGGAATATTTTAAGACCTGGCGTGAACTGCCCGCCTTCGAGTACAACGAGGTAGAAAATGTCTATCGCTTCATGCGGCACATCGAGCAAATTGAAGGCAAGAGAGTCGTGCCTATTCCGGGGCCCAAGCATTAAATCGTACGCCGCCAAAGTAGATCCGCGGATTGTCGAACACACTTATTTCACCAGCCGGTTTGCGGCCATGGGTTCGCAAGAACGAATGCAAAGGTAGATTGCAGTGAGCGCATGAAAAAGCTCTGCAGCAGATATGTTGCCTTCGTCGTCATGAGCTTGCTGCTAATCTGCTCACCAGTGTTCAGCGCGGAGATTCCAGCCGAGGCCGTCGCCAGCAGCTACTTTCACGAGGGTGTTAGGATCCACTTCAGAGATCGGGGTGCGGGCAAGCCGATCGTCTTGATTCACGGCTTCGGCGCTTCGCTCGATACCTGGCGCTATCTGGAGCAGGGGCTCGAGAACAATTATCGGATCATCTCTCTAGATCTCAAGGGCCACGGTTATTCCGAGAGACCGCTGGACGATCGCTATTCTTTGCAAGATCATGCCGCAGTCGTACTAGGGCTGATGGATCATCTCAAGCTCGAGAATGCCGTGCTCGTGGGCAACTCTTTGGGTTGCGCAATTGCTCTGATGGCGGCTTTAAACGCGCAGCAGGAATCTTCGGCGACAGTCGCCGCGATTGTCCTGATAGCCGGCAGCCTCGATGGCGATAATCTGCCTTTTTACCTGCGGCTTTTGCGCCTTCCCGTGATTGCGTCGATTGCCGCAAAGCTTACGCCGGCTAGTTTTGGGACTCGGCTCATACTCAAACGCGCGTATTATGATGATGCCAAGGTCACCGACTCTCTGGTAGAGCTCTATGCTAAATACCAAAGAATACCCGGAACGGAACACGCACTCATAACCACAGCTCGGCAGATGATTCCAGCGGATATTTCAGGGCTTCGGGAGGCGCTTACAAAACTGCAGATTTCGACACTGAATATCATCGGCAAACATGATCAGATAATTTCACAGGAGAGCGCCGAGGGCGTGTGCCGGGTACTGCCCCGCTGCAAAGCGGTGATTGTCGATGAAGTCGGTCATGTGCCGCACGAAGAAAAACCAGACAAAGTACTTTCTTTGTTAAACGATTTCCTTGCTGAAGTGTTTGGTCATCGGAATCAAGGCCTGTGAACAGCTTGACGCCGAAGCCACCGCTAGATCACTTGCCGGCCACGACAGGTTCGGTAGCTTGGGCGCCCGTATCTTTAGTGAGTGATGATGATATGTGCTGCGCTGAAGCTGAAAGCTATCGTAACCATTTCTCGTTCCGCTAATTTCAGATTAACGCAAGGTTGTCGTTCTATCAGCGCCACCAGCGGCAGCCCGTCACACTCCAAAGTTATTCGTTGGTGCATCAGACCAGCCATGACCCCTTTGATTATGCCGGTGAGACGGTTGGAATCACTTGCTCGGAAATTGTCCCGGCTGATCATCAGGCTCTCCGGGCGCAGGCAAACGATCACCCGCGTGCCCGGCATCAATTGTCCCGCGACTCTTAACCTGATCTGGTTGACGCAAATTGTGACGTACCTGCCGTCGCAGTCCTCGACTACTCCCGGCAGGCGATTTTCGATCCCGACAATGTCGGCCACGATCTCGCTCGCTGGACGATGGAAGACATCCTCACGCGCGCCAATTTGAGCCACGCGGCCGTGGTGCAAAACCGCGATGCGCCCGGCGAGACCGAAGGCCTCGTTACGGTCGTGAGTGACGAAGACGGCGGTTATCTTGCTCTCGTTCAGAATCGCCTGGAAATCACGGAGCAAAGCTTCACGTGTGGCGGGATCCAATGCCGCGAAAGGCTCGTCGAGCAGCAGAATTTCAGGCTCGAGGACGAGGGCGCGCACGAGGCTGGTGCGTTGGGCTTCTCCACCGGACAAGCTGCGAGCGAAACGTTGTCGCAGATGGCCAATGCCAAGCCGCTCCAGCCACGGATCGAGGCGCCGCGCGATCTCATGGTTGGAAAGCCCGCGGAGCTTTAAACCGAGGACGGCGTTTTCATAAACAGTGGCATTGAGCAGCAGTGGTTCTTGAAACACAGTCGCGCAGCGCCGTCGGCGCCGGAGTAAATTACCGCCAAATGCATTCTCCCCTCGGAACATCACCGTGCCGTCGCTCGGACGTTGGAGCAAGCCCATAACGCGCAACAAAGTGGACTTGCCACTGCCGTTGGGCCCGATGATCGCCAGAACTTCGCCGGCTTGTAACTCGAGAGCAGCAATCTGCAACGTCGCAGTATCGCCGTAACGGACAACGACGTCGCGCAAGCTCAGGAGAGTCGCGGCCACCGCAACTGCTCCCGCTGCTGGATACGCGTAAGAAGAAGATTGATTGCGAAAGTCAGCCCCAGCAGAATCAAGCCCAGCGCAATGGCAATTTCAAAGTTGCCTTTGCCGGTTTCCAGCACCGTGGCCGTGGTGAGAACGCGAGTTTGGCCACGAATATTGCCACCCACCATCATCGAGGCGCCGACTTCCGAGATCACACCACCGAAGCCGGCCATGACCGCCGCCAGCAACGGCAACTTCGCCTCCCTCACCAGTAACCAAAGTAACTGCGGCTTCGAAGCGCCGATGCCGAGCAGTTGCAGCGCAAGTTTGGGATCGAGAGCCTGGAAACTCGCCATGGTCAAACCCGCGACGATGGGGAAAGCGATAATCACCTGTGCGATGACCATTGCCGTCGGCGTGTAGATCAACTCAAGGAAACCCAGGGGACCGCTGCGCCACAGAAAAATCGAAATAAACAAACCGACGACCACAGGTGGAAAGCCCATACCGGTATTGATCAAAGCTACGGTAGTGCCGCGGCCGGGAAATCTTGCAAGCGCGAGAGCAATACCGAGGGGCATGCCGATCAAAAGCGAAATGAAGGTCGCACAGCCGGAGATCTGGAGTGAGCGCCAGGTGATGGACCACACTTCGCCATCCAGGCCAAAGACCAGCTCCGCAGCCTTGAGGACACCGTGCCAAATAAGCTCCATGTCATGCTCCCAACTCTTCTTCCCGCTTGCCGGCGACGGGCACAAACAAAGGTTGGCCAAACTTTTCGACACCGAAGCTCTTGATCAGTTTTTGCGCTTGATCAGATACCATGAAGTCCGCGAAGGCCTTGCCTCCGACTGCATTCACGCGTGGCCCATTGCCGGGGTTCACTTCCAAAACGGAGTATAGATTCAGCAACGTACGATCCCCTTCGACGAGAATCGGCAGTGTGACACGCCTTTGCAGCGCCAGATAAGTGCCGCGGTCGGTGACTGTATAGGCATTGCGTTCCTGCGCGATGCCGAGAGTTGCGCCCATGCCCTGGCCCGACTCGATATACCAGGAACCCTGGGGCCGAATGCCGGCGGCTTTCCATAGTGACTTTTCAAGATTATGCGTGCCGGAGTTGTCGCCTCGGGAAATAAACGGAGCGCTGGCGCGCTCGATCGCTTTGAGAGCCGCGCCCGCGGAGTTAAGCTTTGCAATTTTGGCCGGATCGTCTTTAGGTCCAATAATGACGAAATCGTTGTACATCACCAGGCGTCGGTTGTGCAGTTTACCGTCGGCCACATACTTTCTTTCCAAACTGGGCGCGTGAACCAGCGCAACGTCGGCATCGCCCTTGGCAGCGAGTTCCAGCGACTGCCCGGTGCCCACCGAGATAGTCTTCACGCTATAGCCGCTCTGTTTTTCAAACAGCGGCACCAACACGTCGAGCAAGCCCGAGTCTTGCGTGCTGGTCGTCGTCGACAATATGACATTGCGGCTCGCTGCATCGGCGGCATGGCCGTTGGTGGCAAGCAGCAGCCCGAGAAATGTTATGAGCATGCGAATGGCGATTTTGGCTGTTTGCATTTCCGTTGTCCTCGCTCAATTTGTTTGGATAATCCGGCCCGATTCGGAGCTGTCGTATCCGCCCATCGCTTCCAAGCGGCCGCGAAACTCACGCGAGCCGACAACGCTCAGTAAGGCTTGAACCCCGGGCGAGAAGAAACGCTCTTGCGGGATCACCGCGTCAAAGCGCTCGCGCGCCAGCGGTATAAAGTCGAGCCCTAACATCCGCGCCGTCGTCATGGTCGCCAGTCCGGTATCCACCTCGCCGCGCAGCACCCGCAATCCCACCTCGACGTGAGTCGCTACCGCGGTTTCGTAGCCGTTGAGTTTTCGCGAGTTGATCTTGAGTCGCCCCAGCGCGTGATCAAGGTAGAGACGGGTGCCTGAACCGCTTTGACGGTTGATCATGCGCACTTTGCGCCGCGCCAGATCGCCAAGCGTGCGCAGCTTCATAGGATTTCCCGGGGCTACCAGGAGACCGAGTTGGCGATGAAACAGCTGAACCACCACAGCCTTGGCGCCGAGGAAGTTCTTGACGAAAGTCAGATTGTACTCGCCGCTGGCGGGATCCAGGATATGTGAGGTTGCGAGATCGGCGACGCCATCACGAAGGGCGGCCAAACCGCCGCTGCTGCCGACGGGGTTCAAGAAAAACGAGGCGGGCTTTGTCTGCTCTTCAAACAGCTCGCGTAAAACGCCGAGACTGGGATCGTCACTGCCGGCGGCGAGCAAAAACGGACGCTGCTCCTGACGAAGGTCTCTGGTCTGCGGCTGAACTGCGCTCTGCTCAATCCAGGAGTCGATCAGTTTCCGCGGGAACGTCCATTTGCCGGTGACTCGGGTGCAGGGAATCCTGCGCGCCTTTGCCAGCGCATAGACTTTTTTCTCGTTGATCCCGAGATAGCGGGCTACCTCTCGGGTGTTCATCAGTTGAGGTATGGGTTGTGCCATATTTCTGCCATAGCATATTCCCGAAAAAACACAAATTATTACAATTAATGACAAAAAATCAGTCTCTGAAGGGAGAAGATTATAGTAGTGCAATGACAACGTGGCCGCCGAAGAAAGCCTTCATTAAAAATGGAGACAGATGCTTTTGAGGATCGGGAGCGGCGAGTTTTAACTGCCGATATCAGATGCGCGCTAGCGCTTCGCCGCCAACGGCGCACAACACAACCACCATCCAGGGAGGAAACTTCCAGAACATCAAAAGACCAAATGCGATGAGGCCAAGCGCGAAATCAGCGGGCGAATAGATCGCGCTTCTCCAGACTGGGTTGTATAGCGCCGCGAGCAATAAGCCGACCACAGCCGCATTGATGCCTTTCAGCGCAGACTGGAATATGGGCACCGAGCGAAGCAGATCCCAGAATGGAAGGGCGCCGATGACCAAAAGAAATGATGGAAGAAAGATCGCGACCAATGCCAAGAATGCTCCGGTCCATCCATTCGGTTCAAAACTCATAACGGTGCCAAGGTAAGCGGAAAACGTAAAAAGCGGTCCCGGCACAGCCTGCGTCGCTCCATAACCCGCAACGAACTGTTCGACCGTAACCCAACCAGGACCGACGACTTCGGTTTGAAGCAGAGGCAGCACCACATGGCCTCCGCCGAACACCAATGATCCGACACGGAAAAAACTGTCAAAAACCTCAAGCGCGTGGCTCGGCGATATCTGCCGACAAAACGGCAGCCCAACCAGCAGCACGAAAAAGATTATCCAAGCGGCTATTCCGGTTTTTTTCGCGATGGGAAAGCGCATCGACGCAGGTGAAGAAGAGGTTTGTCCCGGGAAGATCATGGCGCCGATCAGTCCGGCAATGACGATCGATGAAAGCTGTCCGAGGGCACTTGGCCACGCCAGTGTGACAATGGCAGCGAGAATAGCAATCGTCGCTCGTTCACGATCCGGACAGAGAGAACGCGCCATGCCCCAAACTGCTTGCGCAACCACGGCAACGGCGACGACTTTCAGGCCATGCAACCATCCCGCATCGCTAGCTCCGGCGAACGCACCGATCCCCAAACCGAACGCGATCAGCGCAAGCGCGGATGGCAAGGTAAATCCGATCCAAGCCGCGATCCCGCCAAGGAAACGCGCGCGGAGAATACCAATCGCTATGCTGACTTGGCTACTTGCCGGCCCTGGTAGGAATTGGCAAAGAGCCACCAGATCGGCATAACTTTGCTCGTCGATCCACTTTCTTTGCTTGACGTACTCTTCATGAAAATAACCGAGGTGCGCGATGGGTCCGCCAAAAGAAGTTAGTCCCAGTCGTGTCGAGGCCCAAAGAACTTCCAGAAACGAGCCCCGCTCCTGTCCGCGGACAAAGTCATGGCTCTCGGTGTGAACGCGCTCGCTCATAGTGTTCCATCCCTTTCGACGGAACCTTCCACTATGACACGAGGGTTTGCAAACCTATTCCGCTATCTCACCTTAATACTTTGAAGTATTCGGCTGCTGAGGAGAAGTGACTGCAACTAGACCGATCTGGTCATTCGACCAAGGGGAGTCAAGTTCGAATACATTTGATGAGTTGTTGTCATTCAGATTCTCAATGTTCTGGTGATCGAACACGGTAAAAAAATCAGCATGAACAATCCCGTGACGATGCGCCGCCTCTGCTCCATGCATATGCTCGTCGGCGGGGTGAAAATGAAGAGCAGGTAAGAGGAGAGCAACGACTGTCAGCGTGGCTATGAGGATGCGGCGGAATGGGAGCGATTTCGGCTTTAACATGACACCTGGAGATGGTTTCTCTGCTGTTATTTAAGGATCGGCTCAAGTCATGTGTCACTCTAAACTTGAGCATTCTTGTAAGAAACCCAAAGTTCTGGGAAATTCCGACCAGTACGTTAGACATAGTCTGGGATGTTAGCTGCGGCGGACTCCCTCAGCACGCCGATTGACTTCATCCCAATTGATGTTTTGGAAAAAGGCATCGACATATCCAGACGCGTTCGCTCCGTAATCCATTGCGTAAGCATGCTCATACATGTCCATAACGAGCAACGGCAATCCCCAAGCCAGACTATTGGTATGATCGGCTGCCCAGTAGTTGTGGACTGCATTGTCACGGTAATTATAGTTTAGAATGACCCACCCAGAGCCGCCTCCGAGAGACATTCCTGTGCGCCGGAAATCCTGTTCCCACGTCCCGAGCGAACCGTAATGGGAGTTGATGAAATTGGCGATCGTGCCGCTAGACTTTCCGTCTCCTCCAAGATTGCCGAAATAAAATTCGTGGAGAATCATGGAGTTCGTTGCCACGATCTCTTCGCGTTTGAGCGATCCCATCTGGTAGGGCTGAGCGTCCTTTGGAAGACTGCCGATCTGCTGTTGAATTTGGTTCAGCCGGCGGACCGCTCCGCCATAATTATTCTGATGGTGTGACACAATTAGTTTCTCAGACAACCCTGGCAACTTAGCCGGATTAAACGGCAGCGGCTGTACTTGATTCTCGCCCTTGTAAGCCGGCGCCAATTGCGAACTCGATGCGCTCTTCTTTTCAGATTCCTGCGCCATGACCATTCCTCCTTCGAAGATATTTAAAACATCAGTCAAGCTGGCAATTAAGCTGCCTCTGATGATGGTACCGATCAGTTCTCGTCGCGTCATGATCGACTCCTATTTTGCTTCGACAGTCAAATCATCGAAGTGAGTAACGGAATCCGCTTTTGTCCACAGACCGACTTTACCCGCGTCTAAAAAGGTTTTATCGCGCGCTTCTATGATTTTTTTCCCGTCCCAAAAAACTCTCGACTAGATCGCCTGTCGCGCTGATACTAAGCTCATGCCAATCGCGAGGAGTTACTCGACCGCTCCAACTTGCCAGCTCTGTCCGCTTACCGGCAATCACGTGGTAGAAGCGCACATTGTCCTCAAGCGCGTTAGCGCGAGTGACGTAATAGTTATTCTCATCGATGTAACGGAAAACCAGACCACAGGCTTGGTCCACTTTGCCGGATACCGCTTTACAGCGGACCGAAAGCCGGAAATCACGGAGCAACGGTCGGTCGGATATTGCAATGGGAAATCGATAGCTGGTCGGATCGGCATCCAGTTGGCTCAATACGTTAGCTCCACTTGGCGCATCCTTTTGAACGGTCACTGCCCACTTGCCTAAGCTGCCGCTCCCCGTTCTTGAAAAAGAAAAGCCTGAGGGAGCCTGATTCACCGGATCTCCCTCGAAATCCCATTTCCACCTACCCGTATTGATCTCTCCAGCGTGCGCCGGATTGTTAATAGATATAAGAAAGAAACCGACCAGGAGAATTGCGCCGATGCTCTTCATGGGGACAATCAATCTTCTTTTGAGCTGACAAGCGCCTGGCAGTACGCGTACAGTGCATCGTAAACAGACGATTCTCGTTCGAGAAGCTCATGATCGTTCTGATAAACCAGTCGGAACCCTTCAGCAATTGCTTCCAAGCCTCGTGACTCTGGTGTTAGGTCCTTCGCATCGGTATCGGCGCCTCTGACGATCGGTGCAAGTCGTTGGAGCGCCGGATCGGTGAGATTGTACTTGTTGATTATCGCGTCGAAGCTACAATTGCGTCCGTCGTGGCCCAATTCGACGTTCGGCACATCGAATGCGATCGCGTCTTCGCGTCTCGCCACCTCCATCACTTGATCAGTCGGTACGTACAGAAACTCCGCTGCCGGATCGACGAAGCGCTTGATTAACCAGGGACAAGCGACGCGATCCACTTTGGGGCGGGCGCGGGTTACCCATTTCATATCGTTCGCCTCCGATGCAGTTGCAATCACCCTCCCCGGACCAGTGGCCAGACTATCAATCCGATCAGGCCTGAGATGGTGACCAGAATCGGTTCCGAGATTTTGAAGCGCCATAAAACGCCGAGACTGATGAGCGCGATTGCTGCTGTCGATACATCAGTGATTGCTCGTGCGCCCAACACAATCACCGCGCCAGTAATCGCGCCGGTCGCAGCAGCGGTAGCTCCGTCAACGAAGGCTTTCAGCTGAGGGTTGTCGCGATGGCGTTTGAACCATGGCGCTGGCACGACAGTGAATATATAGACTGGTAAGAAGATACCTATTGAGGCCATAAACGCCCCGGCCAAGCCGGCGACGAGAAAGCCAATGAAAGCGACCGTGATGACGACCGGACCAGGTGTGATCATCGCCACCGCCACGGCATCTAAAAACTGGTGTTCGTTTAGCCAGCCGAATTGCTGCACAACCCCTTGGTGCAAGAACGGAACGATAGCCAGGCCGCTGCCGAACACAAACGCGCCAGCTTTGGTAAAAAACAACAGGACCTCAGTCAATATGTGGCCACTATTGCTGTCGGTAGCCGCCTGACCGAGCCAGGCCTCCATCAGCCAAACGATCACGCCGAGCGTCGCGCCGCCGAATATCATTACCATCCCGGGCTTCCAACCTGGCCAGGCCTGAAAAACCAGGACGATGAGTCCCGCAAGAATGAAGAACTCTGCCAACTCCGCCTGCGACCACACGGTCACGGCTGTGAGGACGACGAAGATGCTCCAGAGGAGCGGATTACGCTTGTTGGTGCTGCGGGCAAGTTTGTAAGCGGCAATGGCAATGATGGCGATCACCGTGGCCCCGATCGTGTAGAAGAGAGCCTGCATCCACCACAATCCACCGTAAGCAACGTAAGCCAATGAAATCGCCACCACCATGAAAAACGAAGGTAAAATAAAGCCGAGACCCACCAGAGTTGCGCCGAGAATACCGCCTTCGAAATAACCAATGGCAATCGCAGTTTGTGCTGCAAGCGGTCCCGGCATGATTTGCGCAAGTGCTAGAGACAGCTTGTAGGTATCCTCAGTGATCCAGCGCCGCTCCTCGACGAGGTCTCTGTGCATGAAACCGACGAGCGCCGCCGGCCCACCGAAGCCGATGGTGCCCAGCTTCAGAAAATAACCAACAAGTGGCCATAGTCCTATTCCTTTCTCGGGAATGAGAGTTTCACTTGTCGGTCGATTTGAAGTAGATAACCCATCGGAGGTTTGTTGCATAAGAGATCCGTTTCTCTTGAGTGATAAAAGCTTAAACAGGCGAGGTGCTACATTTTTGTATCAGATATATAACAACTGTACCTTTCGTCAAGTGAACTCCCCATGAGCGAATCGAACAACGGACGCTGGCTCCTGCTGATTCACCAAATTCCACCTCAACCGAATTACTTGCGTGTCAAAATCTGGCGCAGGTTGCAGCGGCTCGGCGCGGTCGCGATTAAAAACTCCGTTTACGCCCTGCCGAAAAACGATCAATCGCAGGAAGACTTTCAGTGGGTGCTCCGCGAAATCATCGAAGGAGGCGGAGATGGGACTCTATGTGAAGCGCGTTTGATCGATGGTGTGACTGATGATGATGTCGAGGCGCTATTTCAGTCTGCTCGCGCCGCAGATTACGTCCAGATCTCTGAGGCCGCCCGTCGCATTGCCAAAACTATGCCGCTCAAAGTCAAACCTGCTGAAACCCATCGCCTCGAGCTGGAGCACGAGATAGTTAAACTCAGAAGGCGCTTCGATGAGGTGGTTGCCATCGATTTTTTCGGCGCTTCCGGTCGAGAGGCCGCTAGTGGTCTGATTTCGGAGATCGAATCTCGCACTCGCGGCAACAAGGCAAGGCCTTCTCAGACGATAGTCGATCGGGAAATGCTCAGAGGCAAAATCTGGGTGACGCGTAAAGGAATTCATATCGACCGGATGGCAAGCGCCTGGTTGGTCCGCCGTTTCATCGATGAGCAGGCCAATTTCAAGTTTGTTCCCGCCAAAGGCTATAAGCCGCTGAGGGATGAAATACGATTCGATATGTTCGAAGCCGAATTCACGCATGAAGGAGATCGTTGCACCTTCGAGGTTTTGATCGAGCGGGCGGGAATAAAAGATGGCGCGCTAATTTCGATCGCAGAGATCATCCATGACATCGATCTCAAGGATGCGAAATTCAAACGCCAGGAAGCGCTAGGCATTGAGCACCTCATCGCCGGCATTGCCATGTCCCATAAGGATGATCAGGCACGCATGGCGCGCGGTTTTGCCGTGTTCGATGACCTATATGAATATTTCAGGAGAAAACGCGGTAAATGACTGGCCAACATCAGCGAGGAATACGCCGAGCATAATCAATAGTCGCTTCTTTATCGACTTACATCATTTTCTGATACGGTTCTCAAGAAATGGGGTTACCGGTTTAGGGAGGAGCAAACGAGGTTGCTGTTCTTTTGACACTGGAGCGGCAGTGCGGAGTTTCTTTGGGATTTTTCATTTGATTGAAGCTGAACCGGCGCCATCCTAACCTGTGCCGGCGACAATCTGTGGTATGGCGGTAGGGCGATCCACTTGATAAATTGTGTTGTAAAGGGGAAGAACTAACAAGCCTACGGGGTAAGCACCGAAACGTTGTCGTCATCGTTTTAGTTGCGCGAATCGATTCCATGACCATCATACCCGGCCTCCGCAAGTTCGCGCTCACGGCGCATGTCACTTCCTCGGTCGGCTGGCTCGGCGCGGTCGTTGCTTACCTAGTTCTTGTCATCGCCGCTCTGACCAGCCAGGATACGCAGAGGGTGCGTGCCGCCTGGATCGCGCTGGAGTTGACCGGCTGGTACGCGATCGTCCCGTTGGCCCTCGGCTCGGTGCTCACCGGGCTTGTCCAGTCACTGGGCACTACGTGGGGCTTGTTCCGGCACTATTGGGTCTTTTTCAAATTCCTGCTAACCATCCTTGCCACCACCATCTTGCTGCTGCACATGCCGAAAGTGAGCATCCTAGCAGGCCTAGCGGCAGAGACGGACACTGCCCATCTCGGCGGCCTGCCGGGCGAACTCCTCCACGCCGGGGGCGGCCTACTGGTTCTGCTCGTGACCACGACGCTGTCGGTGTACAAGCCGCGGGGCATGACCCCATACGGACGGCGTAAGCAGGACGAGCAACGTTCGCTATCGCAGCCGTAGATGCAACGACTCCTGCTCGATCCGATCGAACGAGCGCCTTGTCCCCCGTGGAGTTGGATCTATGGATTTCGAGACACGACATTAATTTGGAAGTGAGCAATATATGAATAGACGTGATTTTCTTGCCAATGGATTAACGATAGCGGGTGCTATGATGCTTGCCGGCTGCCGAGGATTCGAAGCCGCGGAACATCGTTACAAGTTAGCTCCTGAGAATGTTCTGCCGGCCGATATTGCGAAGGCTCCCGCCGAGGTCCGCGAGGCCTATCGATTCGCGATCAACAATCGCGATACTCTCCGCTATATCCCCTGTTACTGCGGTTGTGGATCGGATGGCCACACCAGCAATGCATCGTGTTATTTCAAAGACAATTCAACACCCGCGAATCCGGTCTTCGATCGCATGAGCCTTGCTTGAAGTATCTGCATAAACATCACGCGTGACGTGATGACAATGATGGACCAAGGCAAGAGTCTGAAGGAAATGCGCGCGCAGATCGAAAAAACTTACAGCAAGTACGGGCCGCCCACGCCAACGCCTCCAGTTCCGTGATGAACCGGTCTTGGCGACTTAATCGACACTCTGGCGCGCAAAAATTGCCTCCCTTGAAAAACTATCCGTCATAAGGCAAGGTTTTTAAGGTTGGCAATGAAACGCTTTCTTCTCATCAGCTGTGCTTTCCTGGTCGTATTCGCCGGCGTAGCTGCGGCGTGGGAGAGCTGCAAGCAGATTTCAATTGCATCCGACGATCATCATCGCTCGGTTCCGGCACACGGGCACGATCATCATTCGAACTCAGATCACCAACAGTCCGATAATAGTGCGATCCATTGTCCGCCTATTGGCGACTACCTTCCGACGGCCAATTTCGCTGGTAGCCCTGATAATCGAATACAACCCCTCCCTGAGACTCTCGTCGCTGAATCTGATTCTCAATTCGCTCAGCGCGGCTCATATAGTCTGATCCATGGGCCGCCTGGTTTTACTCATTCACCCAATATTCCTCGATATCTCTCGCTTTCGGTTCTGCGCATTTAGAACTACGGCATACTTTCATCCCGTTCCGCGCTCGTTTTCTCATCTTCCAAGTTGACGTCGTACGCGGCCGGTCCCGCGATGGTGATCGGAGCGCATCGGCCAGAGCGAGGTTTATCTATGCCGTTCCACGGTTTACTAGGAGTGTTATGTCTCGCGATCTGTAGTTCATTGTTGATGTTCGCATCTCCGTCTTTAGCTTCGAAACATACGGTCAGGACCCCACCAGCAGCGAAAACGGCCGATCCTCATCATCCGAAGGGCTGGCGATTCACCATGCCTAAGGGTGATCCAGCTAAGGGCAGGACGGTCTTCGAAAAATTCGAATGTTACTACTGCCATAAAGTTCGCGGCGAAAAATTTCCCTCTGCCACCGAAAACGCGCCCGAATTGAGTCAAATGGGCCCTGCGCATCCACTGGAGTTCTTTGCTGAATCAATCATGAATCCAAATGCGGTGGTTCCGCAGTCATATCGCCAAGCGGACAGTACCTCACCGATGACCAACTTCGCTGAGAAAATGACGGTGCAGGAACTAATCGATGTCTCCGCTTATGTGGCGTCGTTGAAACCCAGAGATGGTCCTAAAGTGTTGACCGCACAGGGCAGTGTGATTGCCGTGCTCCCCGACAACGGCGAGATCGTTTTGGCACACGAAGATATCAAAGGATTCATGGAAGCGATGACCATGGGTTACAAAGTCAGCTCGCCATCGTTGCTGAAGTCGGTGAAAGCTGGAGACACCGTCGAATTTACGATCGATACGGAAAAGCGTGTGATTACAAAGATCGGCAAAGCTCAATCATCTATACCTCGGAAGTAATGATGAACGATATCGAAACCCAATTATTCGCAAACGTGAAGGAATTCGTCGGGTTTGCGCGCAAGCGCCTCGGCGATCCGGAACTTGCCGCCGACGCAGTTCAGGAAAGCTTGCTCAAAGCGGTGAAGGCGGTCGATCAGATTCGCGACGAGGAGAATGCCAAGGCATGGTTCTACCGGATTCTTCGGCGAACGATCATCGATCTTTACCGCCGCCGGGATGCGCGCGAGCGAGCCCTCGCGGAGCTCGAGCATGAGATCAGTTCTCCGGCAGATGACGAGGAAGAGCGCGTTGTCTGCGCCTGCATTGAGGGACTGCTGAAGACGATGACCCCGCAGTATGCCGGTTTGATTCGACAGCTCGATCTGGACGAAGAATCGCCGGACATTTTGGCAGCAAGCCTCGGTATCAGCCGGAATAATCTCAACGTGCGGGTCCATCGTGCGCGACAACAGCTTAAGCGCCGTCTCGAACAAAACTGCCGGGTATGCGCAAAGCATGGTTGCCTCGATTGCCATTGCGGCACCGACCCGAAACAGCTTGGGTAAAGTTCTTCTGGTGTGAGCGGTGTAATGAAACGCCGGTGCATGCGTCAGCTTGGTTATACAACCCCAAAGGAGAAAAAGATGAAATCAGCAGCTCTTTCGGTTGCAACGGTCTTTCTGGCGCTGTCAGCTTGCGCGGCCTATGAGTTCCAGCCGCTAAGCGTGAACCACCCGGCCAATCCCCAGGCGATGATCGCGCCTGAAGATTCGCATTCCAAAACACTTGCATACAGTCGTAGCGACATTCCGCTAGCAGTTGCTGCGGCAAAGCAGCAACAGAATCACGAAAGTCATCATCCGGCGGGTGAAGCTAGCGGGCAGAAGACCGTCGTTGGAGAGGGGAAGGTTATCGCGACTGTTCCAACTGCCAACCAGCTCGTGCTCGAACACGGCGAAATCAAAGGCTTCATGGAGCCGATGACGATGGGATATCGGATCGAGCCGGCCTCACTCCTCGAAGGACTTCAATCCGGAGACCAGGTTCGCTTCACGATCGACGTTTCAAAGAAGACGATCGTCAAGGTTGAAAAGGTGAAGTGAGATTACCGCGACACCGAAAGGGAGATGGCTTGATGAGATGGCGGAGAGATATTGGATGGTTGAGCGTCGGTCTTTTATTCTTCAGCGGCTGCACATCAATGACGCTCAATGCTGGTTTCGATGATATCAAAGCCACAGTCGAACAACGGAGCGCGATCCAGATTTCTTGGAACAATGGTACCGATCTCGACAAAGAAGCATCAGAGAAACTGCATTCTTTGCTGAAACGCAAGTTGACTGCCGATGATGCTGTTCAGATCGCCTTGCTCAACAATCGCGACCTGCAAGCGATTTACTCCGATCTCGGCGTCGCACAAGCGGATCTGGTGCAAGCGGGTCTTTTACGCAATCCGATCTTCGACTGCCGCGGTCATGTTCCCGGTTTCCGGCGGCGGCCGGCCTGATCTTGAGTTCGGCGCTGCTATGAACTTTTTGAGATATCTTTTATATACCGCTGCGGAAGCGAGTTGCGGCTGCACGATTCGAGGAGGTCAAAACCCGGGTAGCTGGTTCTGTTCTTGATTTTGCCGGGCGTGTGCGGGCCGCTTTTTACACATACCAGTCGGATCAGCAAATGCTCGAGCTGCGCCAGACGATTGTTCAGGCGCTCGGTGCTTCACTGGAAATCGCGCGTCGCCTTTCTGAAGCCGGAAACATTACGGACCTCGACCTTGCAAGGGAACGCGCACAGTTGGAGGCCGGTAAGTTGGCTCTTAGATCCGCCGAGATTGCGCTGCGGCAAAGCCGAGAAGAATTGAACATAGTGATGGGGTTGTGGGGAGAACAACTCCAATGGCAAAGCGACGGACGTCTGCCTGAGATTCCGGAGCAGCCAGTGCCGATGAAAGATATTGAACGGCGGGCGCTAGAGCAGAGCCTGGACCTTGCAAATGCCCGGCAGCGGATTGCAACCACAGGCGAACAGCTTGGATTGACCAGATGGACAAGCTTGCTTCCGGAAGTGAGCGCCGGTCCTCAGGCAGAGCGCAATGACGGGGAATGGGAGATCGGTCCCAGACTCGAGTTTCCGATTCCCTTGTTCGATCAAGGTCAGGCGCGGGTCGGCCGCGGTGTCGTGGAACTACGTCGAGCCCGGCAAGAATATTATGGCGCGGCAGTGCGTATTCGCGCAACCGCGCGAACCCTGCGCGATCGAGTAGACGGGGCACGTGATCGCGCGCTGTACTATCGCGATATTCTGTTGCCGCTGCACGAGCGCATCGTCAACGAGGCGCAGCTTCAATACAACGCCATGCAGCTGGGTCCATTTCAGCTTTTGCGCGCGCGCGAGCAGCAAATACAAATCGCGGTTGGGTACATCGAGTCGCTTCGTGACTACTGGTTGGCCCGCGCTGATGTGGAGCAGATCTTGAGCGGCCGGCTACCTAACTCGAGACTAGTATCGACCAGAACCACGAGCGGGCAAAGCGGAACTCTCGACGGTGAAGGACATTAGTATTTACAGGAGTAGGAGATGAGTAACAAAATATCCCGGCGTCAAATGCTCGGTCTCGGCGCAGCTACGATCGCTGGCGTGGCTTTATCGAAAAGTTCGGCGCATGCGATCAATCACGGCGGCTCGGGAGCAGATTACAAGCCGTTCCGGGGATACAACCCGCGGCGGGGAGGTGATCGGCCCTACTGGGAGAAAAGCTATAGTGGAGGACCCGTCGATGTTAAACCGCTGGCGCCAGTTCTCCCGGGCAAAGGATACAAACCCGTAGTCATTCCGGACGGCGCAGCGCTACCTTTCAAAATCGTCGACGGAGTGAAAGTTTTTCATCTGATTGCGGAAGAAGTCGATCATTACTTCGACTCTGGATTACGCGCCAAGTGCTGGGGATACAATGGCCGGGTCAATAGCACTGTCATCGAAGCGGTCGAGGGTGAGCGAGTACGAATTTACGTCACCAATCGTCTGCCGTTCGCGACCTCGGTACACTGGCACGGGTTTAATCTACCCAATGGCATGGACGGCGTCGGCGGGCTCACTCAGCCGTATATCAAAGCCGGCGAAACGGTGAAGTACGAATTCACCTTGCGGCAGTATGGAACGCAGATGTTCCACTCGCATCATGATGAGATGACGCAAATGGGTATGGGGTTGATTGGGATGTTCATCATACATCCGAGAAATGCGTCGCCTGAATATCATGTCGATCGCGACTTCTCGCTGATGATCAGTGAATGGGCCATTCCGGCCGGCACCTCTCGTCCGAATACGCTGGAAATGACTGACTTCAACGTTCTTACGATCAACGGCAAAGTGTTTCCATCGACATCGCCTCTGGTGTGTAAGACGGGCGACAAGGTCAGAATTCGTTTAGGCAATCTGGGCGCGACCGACCACCACCCGATGCACATTCACGGACACCATTTTCGAGTAACCGCGACGGACGGCGAGGAGATTCCACTATCGGCGCAGTGGCCGGAATCGACGGTGCTCGTCGCTGTCGGGCAAACACGAAACATAGAATTCATTTCAGATGCTCCAGGCGACTGGGCGTTTCATTGTCACATGACGCACCATGTCATGAACCAGATGGGTCATGATTTTCCCAATATGGTTGGAGTTAAACCAGAGGGGCTGGATGAAAAACTTCGGCCTCTTTTACCGGCCTACATGACGATGGGCCATACCGGCATGGACATGGGAAAGATGGCCGAGGCGATGCCCTATCCGCGTAATACGATCTCGATGAAGGGAGCCTCGGGTCCTTTCGGCGACTACATTTCCATGGGCGGGCTATTCACAGTTTTAAAAGTTCGCGATGGTTTGAAGAGCTACGACGAAGACCCGGGATGGTACAAACATCCGCCGGGAACTGTAGCGCTCAAAGCCACTGATGAGGAATTGCGTCGGGACGGCATCGACGTCAACGAGGCCGCAGCTACTCGCAATTCTCGATCGATTGCGTCGAAGAAAAACAACGGGCAGGACAGGTCATTAGATGAGTTCGGGTCTTCATGATCGGATGATGTTCTCTAGGTTTCGGGTACGCCAGCTTTATTCTGAGGTCGTTAACAAGCATTGCGCAGTATTATTTCGATGACCGATCGAGCCGGATTTAGCATCTAACGCGGCATATTTTTTTGAGTATTCTGGTTCGGGAGGACCTCAGTATAAAAAGTCTTAAAGCTTTTCTTGACAACGATCGCTCTGGGACTCGTCTTGATGAGCGGCGGAACATCAGGCGAGGCAGCATCCAGCCCTCGCAAGCTGTCGCCGGAGGCGGGGTTACGGCAAAGGTGATTCTTCTGAATCCGAAAGGTGCCGAGGGTCCCCGGTTTCGGGTGGTGCTCGACACGCATTCTGTCGATCTCGACGCGTATGATTTCAAAAACATCCATGCGCGATGATGCCGGCAATAGCTATGTCCCCGTTGCACTCAAAAACAAAGGTAGCGGACATCATCGCGAAGCAATAGTCTCTTTCCCGAAGATATCGCCGGAATCCGAACAGATTGAGCTAGTCATCAAGGATGTTGCCGGAGTGAAACAGAGAACGTTTGTTTGGAATCTCGATCAATAAAAAATCAACGTAAATCTAACAAAACAGAGGAGGATGTCATGAAAAAAATTGTTATGGCGGCGAGTCTATCGGCGGCGTTGGGTTTTGTTCCCGCGCTAGCGCAGGAAAAAAAGGACATGCCCATGAAAGGCGGAATGCCGGCCAAGGAAGGCATGCCGATGAAGGGCGAGGGGATGCAGGGCGGCAGCATGGATATGAACCAGATGAAACAGATGCACGGTAGAATGATGGAGATGAAAAACGGCATGGGTGGGATGATGCAAGGCAAGGGGATGATGAAGAGCGAAGAGATGAAAGGCATGGGAGACACCATGGGCGATATGTCCGATATGATGGGTGACATGGGGCACATGATGGAAAGCGGCAAGATGACGCCGGAACAGATGTCGGAGATGTCGAAGATGATGGGCGATATGTCGGGCATGATGAAGCAGATGTCCGAGCGGATGGGGCGAGGAATGAAAAAGATCCAGTAGTCCATGCCCTAACTGGAGGTTCTAGGTGACAACGCGCGCAATACAATGTAGCTAAGCAGGATCTCCACTGTAATTGCTTAGTTGGTGGTGCGTCAGCTTGACTGATGGATAGAACGAGAAAGGAGAATCTATGGCCACCGACCCGGTTTGTGGCATGACCGTGAATCCAGAAAACGCTGCTGGAAAGCACGAGTACGACGGACAGACATATCATTTTTGCAGCCAGCACTGTTTGACAAAATTCAAGAAGACCCGGAGCGATTCATGAAACCCGCTACGCTGGCTCATGTCCCGCGCCGCGAGCCGTCCGCGACTGACAATGAATCGATCGACGATCCGGTTTGTGGCATGACCGTGGATCCAAGCAGCGCGGCGGCAAAGCACGAATACAACGGCAAAACTTACTATTTTTGCAGCCATCATTGCGCACAGAAATTCACAGAAGATCCTGAAAAGTGGTTAAACGCAAAGCAAGGCGGACACGCTGGCCTGATAACGATCACACATGCGGCAGTGCGCAAACTCCTACGACAGCGAAACCGGTTGAGGCCGTGTATATCTGCCCGATGGATCCCGAAGTGCGCGCGTCCAAGCCCGGCGCCTGTCCCAAGTGCGGCATGGCACTGGAACCTGAGACAATCGCTGCCCCAGCGACACGAATCGAATATGTCTGCCCGATGCATCCCGAGATTGTGCGTGACGAACCAGGTTCTTGCCCGATCTGCGGCATGGCGCTGGAACCCAGGACTGCGACTCTCGAAGACGCGCCCAATCCTGAACTAGTCGATATGACCCGGCGCTTCTGGATCAGCGCCGCGCTGTCCTTGCCCCTCTTCATCCTGGCGATGTCGGATATGTTCCGGGCCAACCGTTGCAGCATTCGTTTTCGCCGCGTCTCCTCACATGGATTCAACTCGCCATTGCCACGCCAGTGGTGCTCTGGGGCGGCTGGCCGTTTTTCGAGCGGGGCTGGCATTCGATCGTAAACAGAAATTTGAACATGTTTACGTTGATCGCCATCGGCGTTGGCGCGGCCTATCTGTATAGCGTCGTGGCAACTCTCTTGCCGGAGATCTTTCCCGAGTCATTTTATGGCCACAGCGGAACTGTTGCGGTTTACTTCGAGGCGGCTGCGGTCATTACGACCCTGGTGCTTCTGGGGCAAGTGCTGGAGCTACGCGCGCGCAGCCAAACTAACAGTGCGATCAAAGCTCTTCTCGGGCTATCGCCGAAAACGGCCAGATTGATTCACCAGGACGGCAGGGAAGAGGACGTTTTGTTGGACCTAATCAAAGTCGGCGATCGCCTGCGAGTTCGCCCGGGCGAGAGAGTTCCGGTTGACGGCGTTGTCATTGACGGCGCGACTTCAATCGACGAATCGATGATCACCGGCGAGCCAATTCCGGTGGGAAAATCCAAAGGAAGCAAAGTGACCGGCGGCACCGTGAATGGAACCGGCAGTGTCGTGTTGGACGCGCAGCGAGTCGGCAGCGAAACTTTGCTCGCTCAGATCGTCCGCATGGTAAGCGAAGCACAGCGCACGCGCGCGCCGATCCAGCGACTGGTAGATATTGTGTCTGCGTACTTTGTTTTTGCAGTCATCGTGGTTGCCGCGTT
>CAVUZH010000006.1:0-16814 GCA_963745835.1 uncultured delta proteobacterium | reverse complement strand
TTCATCGATAACTCGCGCCTCACGACCAGCTCCTCAAAGTAAGTCTCGGCGTTGGCGCGATCGGCTGCGCGCCGCCGCCAAATGCCCAACGCCAGATATAGAGGCGAGATCTGACCGAAGTGTAAGTATGGGCTCATGTTCGATACGTAATCGGTTTGCGGCTGATTGCGGTTGTCTTTGTAGTGCGCGAGCTTTCTCCGTAAGAATGTGGCGAACCGCTTTTTAGCTTGCGATAAACCGCCAGTAAAAAAGCGGCTTACCGATGTTACGCTGCGGTCGATCTTGAGCTGTCTCAGAGTCCCTTCCAGTTCGCTAAGATCGACGCCAGTTGGCTTGGCGGGGGCGCTGCGCCGCACAACCTTTGTTTCGGTCATCTCGATAAGATACTTACCCAGCTGTTGGTGGATCTTCGGACGGAGTGTGCGTGCGGCCACCTCCCGCTTGCCGGAAACCGCCTCGACCGGTGCGACGACGTCGGTCTCGATCTGCACCACCCGGCACGGCGCATTTTCGCTAACCTGCCGGCGCCATCTCTTCTGGTGACGCAGGTAGCCGCGATCGCAGATAAGGAGCGCAGCTTGGCGGGCGGCTTTGACTGCAACGCTTACCGGATCACCTTTCTGTATGGCCATCGCGATCCCGCGTGCGGCAAGCGCAGCTTGAGTTTCCCGTAAACCTTCCAGCATGAAAGTGTAATGGCGCAGATTGGCCTCGGGATAATCGTCGGTGAGACCGAAAAAGACTTGGACGGGCAGTTTCAATTCGTTGGCTTGTTGGATGGCGTACTCCAGCGCGTGATTGTATTCGGCACGTTGTGATTGTTGCATCCAGTAAGCTACGTACGCGCCGGAGGTAACGGCCCTGGAGTTGAGCAACTGAATACGCTCGGCGGCAATTTTGGATCGCACCATTGTGGTCGCGTTCACCGCTGGGGTTCTCGATCAGTCGAAGCTGGAAGCAGGTCACTTAGGGCGGGTGCGCGCGTTGTGAAGCTCGCCGGGTTTGTGAGCCGCTTGTCTACCCGATTTGTCGCTTTGGACTAAGTATTCCGGATTCTTTTTTGACGCTTTGGCGACATGTCCCTTGATCTTTTTAGCAGACGTAAGCTTCTTTTTGACTCTGCCGGTGGTTTTTCCCTGGGGAGTGTTCCACTGCACGCGATCGCCGGGCTTTAATTCTTTAGCCATAAAAACATGCGCCTTTGTAGACGCCGCCGATAGACCGACAATCATCGGCAGCTATCGGCAGCCTCCGTTGGTTAATGTGTATCCGCAGTTCTTTTCAGGTAATCGGCCAATTCGCTGGCATGTTTTTCCGTTTCGGCAAGGATGCCCAGCAGCACGTGCCGGGTCACGAGATCTTGATCACCAATCTCTCGAATCAAGGCGCTGTAAACTTCAATCTGCTGTCTTTCAAGTAACAGATCCTCCACAACCATTTCAGTTAACGTCGTGCCTTGCTCCGGTTCGACCCCAACGCTTGCAGCTTTAGTCGAAATCTCCTTCGGGTCATAAACAGGCACACCGCCGAGTTGCTGAATTCGTTCAGCCAACCGATTGGCATGATCAAGCTCTTGCGTTGCATGCGCCTCAAACTCAGTCTTGAGACCCGGCGACAACAAGGAAACGGCCATATACTGATGTTGCATGTACTGTAGATAGCTCATGATCTCGGTGGATCTTAGCCCGTTCAAAGCTTGGATGACCCGTTTTGTGTCGGCTCTATATTCCCGCGTTATAGCTCCTCTTCTGATTGCTTCTTGAACTTCTCCAACGCTATTTTTTTCGCTAGGCATAATTTCTCCTTTCGATTTGCGAAGCCGGCAGTGTCTCACCCGCTGTCGGGAAAGCGCGCAAGATCAATACCAAACGCGCTGCTTTTCTCGGTGCGAAAAATTTAGCAGTTTCAAGCTCTGTTCTCAGAGATAATGCAAATCGCTTCAGCTAGTCCCGAATTTGGGACGTGATGAATGATGCAGGCGTAAAAGAAAGAGATCACGGGTTGGAAGACCAGAATTCCTGGAGCCAGGACGAACAGTAGTTTATCGATACGGATGCTTTTAAATTAATAAATTATCGCGGATCACCGTTAGCGGCTGCCGCCGATACCAAAAGTGGCGGGGCCTTGATCTGCATCTATTTAGGATGGAAGCTCTCGTGGAGGTTCCGAATCCAATGCAAGTAAGCTCGCGCGAACACTTCGACAAAGGATTCTTCCGCTGAAATATCAGTTCGATAAAAGCTTCTTTAAACGCTCTATAGTTTCGGGTGGTTGGCTGGTTACTTCCTTCGACAAGTCTTGCAGCTCATCGCCCGCGATCGGATCGAACTCATAGTTTCGCTTCTTCACTTCCGCGCGGAACTGCTCGTCGGCCATGGTCTTCGTGAAGGCATCGCGCAGAATTGCTAAACGATCGCCCGGCATGCCGGGCGGTCCAAACATCGGCCTACCCATACCATCGGCGCCGAGTATCACGGTTGCAAGCCGCCGTCCCGATTCATTGGTTTTGTATTGATCCATGATCTCGAAGATTGTCGGCGTATTCGGCAAGCGAGAGTCGCGCGTTTTACCGCTCTGAAACAAATGGTGGACGAAGCCTTTTTTGCGCCAGGTATGGTACGGCTCCCGGCCAAAGAATGCCTCGATGGTAAAAGCGCGGCAGTGAATCTCGCCGCGCTCGACGCCGAGGTCGATATCGGTGCCACCCGGATAACCTGACACGATGGTAAATTTCGCGCCCACGGTCTCTTGCAACAGCTTCGGGTAGTAGGAATCGGGCCCGGTGACGCCGGTCGCGCCGCATTTCGGTGGCTCTTTGGCCGTGCGGACATCTTCGATAGTTTTGTAGGGCGTGTCGCTGCGCATGTACATCTGGCTTGCGCCCCGCGCCGGCGAGCCGATCCAAGTGAACTTGGACCAATCGAATTGAATCTCGGGTCTGCCGATCAGCTGATTAAGATAGAGCGATGGAATCACTGAGCCGATGATCGTCAATCCATCTGGTTTTACGACCTTATAGAGATGGTTGACCGCGATCACGTGGCCGGCCCCGGGCATGTTCTGCACGATGAAAGCGGGATTGCCCGGAATATGTTTGCCCATGTGTTCGACGATCAAACGCCCCCAGAGATCATAAAGATTTCCGGGCGGCGTGCCGATGATAACGGTGATGGTTTTTCCTTGATAGAAAGGCGTCTGTGCCTGTGCGTTCATGCTGTAAAGGAATACACCTAGAAGAATCATCAAAGCCGTCATCATATTGCACCTCATCAGATCGCAAGCGGTGGTTGGTTTTCTACCCGAGGCTAATCGAAACCGCGCTCGAGCGTCAAGGGAGAAAATGGGAATGTGTCGTAGCAACGTCAATATGTCATGTTAACAGCAACGTAAAAATGTCAGGGTGACACCTGAGGTAAAGTCGCCAGCGTAGAAAGCGGACCATAGCGGAACCCCACCTTCGTACCGTTCGTTCGATATAGGCCAATTGTGTGCGTTGTTTTTGAATCGAAGGTTGCGATTTTCTCGGTGTTGTAGAAAAACTCCACCGCGCCATCGAGAAGCACATGCACATCGATTCTCTTGTTGGCATAGGAGCGAAAGGGCGAGGTCTTAGGGATCTGCAAGACCGAACCTTCGAAAGTCACGGTGTTGTCCTTGGCCACGGTACGCTGTTGTTTGAAACACAAAGCCCTTTCGATTTTAAGCGCACTGAGTTTTCTCCAGGCCGGCTCTGCTTTAGCGGGCTCAGCGAATCTACGGTTATGAACGATGAGATAACGATTCAGGACCACGGTTGCCTGTTCCACGGTCTTGGCCTTGGCCAGCCGCAGCTCACTGACCAGTCGATCCTGGAAAGTGTTCCACAGTCTCTCGATTCTTCCCTTGGCCTGAGGGGAATGGGCTAGGATCAAGGTCACCCCCAGCTCTTCTAACCCTCGGCCCACCTCGGTAGTGGGTTTTCTGTTGATCAACTGCTCCTCTAACGTCGGTTCCCGGTCGGTCCAGAATACCGAGTGACAGTCGGTATAGATCGACTGGGGCACTCCATGCTGCTTGAAGATCTCGCAGAACAGGTGGAAGTAACCCCAGGAGCTCTCGGCCGGGGCAAAAAAGGCTCCCATGACTTTGCTCGTGGCATCGTCGATGGCCCCGATCAGACAAAGGCGCGACCCTCGTCCTTGGAGCCAGTCGTGCGGGGAGCCATCGACCTGGAGCATCATCCCCTCACTGGCCCGTCTTTCTCTGCGGCTTCGGTGTTTGATCCCGCGGCGCCTCTTGGGGGAACCGATCCCGTTTGCACGAAGAACACGCCGGACTTTCTCTCGACTGAGCTTGATCTTTTCTTGTTCTTTGAGCTTCTCGGTCAGATGGTGATCGTTGAAGCCTTGGTATTTCCCTCGGGCTAGTGCCAAGACCTGTCTAATGGTCTTCTCCTTGGTCTTGCGTTTACAAGGCCGTCCGCGGTTGCCATGAACCACTCCCTTGGCTCCGGTCTTATCGACCCGTGCTTTGATCCGGTAACACTGCCGCTCGCTTACTCCCATCACCAGCGCGGCTTGCATCACTGTCAGCTCACGGCGCAACACCCGTTGTATTATCTCTAGTCGCTTCTCGTCTTGCATTGTCAGGGTTGTCATCCTCCCACCCTGACATAATCACGTTGCCATTAACCCCTGACAGATTCACTTCGCTACTACAGGGAGAAAATGGGAATGGCAATTCGCGAGGCGGACTCTATTTCCGCACATTCCAATTCGGACCGCTAGCATGTATTAATGCGGTTGGCGGACGCACGACAATGGGGAGAGCGTAAAATGAGAGATGTCCGCTGGCTTAAAGCAAACGGAGCGATTTGTAGGAAGCAGGACAGCGCACGTTTTAATTGCAGCAAACAAGATTGTGGTAACTATGAGGGCTGGCCGATGACTTATCCCCGGAGAATTCTTACGAATAACCTATAGCCGCGCAATTGCGGCTTAAGGATCCGGAACCATGGGACCGAATTAATCCGAAAGCGAGCCAATGGGATCAGATCCGACATGATGCGGAAGAGCTCAATGCCGCGCTGCATTCCATTCCAAGATCGGCTGCAATGCTTCGACATTGGCTGACGCCAGCTCCAGAATCTTATCGGATGTTGCGTTCTTTAGCCGGCAGGTGCGATTGGGGGAGGGCAGCTTAGTGTTGATGCAAGCGTAACCGATGCGGATCAAAAAGATCTCCTTCGGATGTTCTCAAGCCGCTCAATGCTTTTGAGCCCGCTTGTTAAGAAAAATTACCAGAAGGTGTCAAGGACCTAAGAGTCGAATCGGGCAAGCTCAGCCTGATCCCAAATCTTTCTGAATCTTTCTCTAAACTGGACGTGAGTTGGCAAAGATTGAGAAGTTGCGCAGCGAAGTCGAAACACTTGCATTGCCGTTCCGTACGAGCGCCGTCTAACGAACGGCTAATATGTGCTGGTGCGGAGCACACACAGTTTGCCGAGCATCCGCGTTAAGCCGATTGTCTGGACAATTCAGGGCACACCACCACTTCGCCGAAATAGTCTTGAAGAAGATGTAGTCGAGTTCTGGATATTTTCTCAGAATTAGGCGCAGTTCGTCGTGATAGTCCTGCGTATCCGTCAAAGGTAGAAGGCCCCATTCTCCTATTGTAGAGTGCCAACATGGCGAAATGGCACCTCAGATGTCTTTTGGTATTCGCTAGTTGCGCCAGGCCCTGCTATTTTGTCCTGTATTTTGTCTTAGTGTTATTACGGAACATGTCACGCCACCAAGATGGGATCATAGCACTTCCCGTCAATTTTCCGGTCTGAGGTCTTGTTCTCCATTCGAATGGTTTTGAGCTCGATGGCGAACTTCTTGCCGGGCCCGCTCGGCGGTGAAGTCAGCCGCCGGAAGGCGCCGACCCTCATGATTAATGAATTGAGGGAGCTTTCGAATCGAGTGGGACCTTATCGCCGAGCTCACCGCGACGAGGCTCGGCTAGCACGTCGTGGATCTTGTCGGAATCGCGGGAGTGAAGATCGGTCGAGAAAACGAAAGAAGTTTTAAAGTCCTTTTCCGCTCAGCCCGATGATCTCGCGAGCTCGACACAGAAGGTACTCCAGCTTTTCAAGACATTCGACATCCTCGGCTTCCACAACCGAAATGAGGTCATTGTGCTCTAAGTCGATGTTCGGATTATCACCGAGCCAGCGGACATAATCCGAAACGCATACGGAAGTCGCCGGGTAACCGCCCAAAGATGCTGTAAACGGTTTACGTCCACCGTTCTCCCTTACACAAAACGAAACGCTCGGCTGTCGCTTCTAGCGATCAGTCCGAATCGAATGGTTAGCCTCCGACCTTCAGCATTCTGCTGTAACATGGTCACGAAGCCAAAGCGTAAATGCTTCTCGATCCATTTTGCCGGATGCCACCTGCAAGACAATTCTTTCCTGTTCATCGACTGACGCCTGAATCTCACAATGGTTGAGAAGCAGAAAGACCTCCATGGCTGCATGACCGGTGCGCTTGTTGCCGTCCAAGAACGGATGGTTCTGAATAAGCGAATAGCCAAGCACGGCCGCCTTGTCCACAATCGATGGGTACAGCTCTGTGCCCCCAAACGTCATGCGCGGTTGAGTCAGCGACGATTCCAAAGCGGCTAGATTGAGAACTCCTAAAGCTCCCCCAGACTGACCGATAACTCGGCGATGCAATTCCAACGCTTCACTTAATGTTAGATAGCGCACTAGGCGAGACGTCGATAGAGTTCGGCGTTTTTGTGAAGGATGTAGTCGGCGGCCTGCTGGAAGGACTCGTCGGGCCGCGTCAGTAGCTCCTCAACGCTGACTCGGGCCAAGTCCTCCGCTTTTATGTTAAAGCGATCGGCAATTTCTTGCAGCTTGGCAAGGCGGTCATCAGAGAGTGTGATCGTAAGGGTGCTCATAGAATCACCTTTGACCGCGAGGTTATCATCAGGAAGGGCAAAATGCGAATAAACGAAAATTATTCATTCAAAGGGACCAGTACTAGTATAGGCACTAATATAAGCACTAAGGGTAAGCTGCACGGGCATGTTGCTGAGGTCAATCCAAATATTGTCCGAGTCAGCTTCACCCGCTTGTTAGCCAGCCTTATGGAACAACGCACATGCGGAGAAAGTCCTCGACATTTTTTGCTTGCGACCGGATCTCCTTCAGATCGACGATCGGGAGTCGGACTAAGTGATTCAACATACGAGCCACATCGGACTTCGGACTACCGATATAGATCGGCGCAATAAAGCCGCAGTGCTCTCTCCGATGCTTCCCTTCAGCTCGGGCCCAACCAAGCTCCTCAGCGCTTATGCTGCCCTCTTGAGCATAACGATCCGTAACAAGAGGTACAAAGAGATCCGCTTCTCGGATCCGTGTCTCTAATTGCGAACGCAAATCACCCAGCTTGAGGTCGTGCCGATCGAGGTATGGTGCGAAGTGTGCGCCGTGACCATACGAATTGAACCGCTCATATACACTTTCCGCAACGTCTAAGTCTGGCTGTCGGTACGAAATGAAGACTTTGCGTTTACGAGGAATCAGCTGGATTCCTCCTGACGGTTTTGCTGCCTTGGAAACAAGGCGCGCAAATCGATCATATGCGGTTTCTGTAGCTAGACCGTCCAGATTACGAATTGCTTTTCGGGCCGCACCTGAGAGTTCCGCTATCGGAACTCGTCCATTGTTCGGGCTTACTTTGTAATTTTCGCCTCCGACCTGGTAATGCACGACCCATTCGACAGACGACGTCTCGGAGTTGCGCCATCGGAGGTAGTGGCTTAAGCCAGTAAGACCCCCTTCAAGGGGTAAATCAACGCCGCCGATCTGGACACTTGGACCAGTTGGAACATGGTGTCTAATCTCGGCTGTCAGCGTAATTGCGGCTTCTCTATATTCCGGTAGGTCGGTGAATGAAATTGCGGGAAATCCAGCTCCATATAACCGGTCCGCCAACCCTTGATCCTCGATGCATGGGCGGAAATTTACGTAGAACGTCCGGTTTTCATCCGGTTGATCGAGATTCAAGAGCGAAAATAAAACATCAAGAGGTACTTCGATCAATTGTTGGTCCATAATGAGAGTCCTAGCTGCCTAACTATTAAGTGAGCCATTTTAGGGCGGGCCGTTGCTGGCCGCCCCGTCGTAATGTTTCGAAAACGGCGGAGACGTCGATCGGTGAGTTGGACTTCGCGTTGGTGTCACTTCGCGAGGAGTTGAGTCTTGACATCGGCTTGGGTTTCCGCCGGGTTTTGGCGCCGCAAGCGCGCGTTTCTTGAATAAGCTTGAAGGTCTTTTTTAAATGATTCGACATCTTCAACTCTGAACCCAGATGGTTCATGTGCGACGGTTGATGCCCGCGCATTTTCATCTCGCCACATCAGCGTTCTTTCGTCCAAAGCCGCTGTGCGCCTCCTGTCGTGTTGCGCGTTGTCATCGATGTGCCCGAGAGCGTTACGGTGTACTCGTAGGTGCTGTCGTCGTCCATCTCCAGCGTGAGCAACCGGCCGTCGAATCGCCACTTGCCACGGTCGCCCGGATCCAGGGCCGAAGCCCGCTCCATGAAGCCTGTCCAATTACCCGCGCTATCATGAAGTATTAACGTCGCTACACTGTTGCTTGTTCGCACACAGTGCCCGTTACGTAAGAGCATCATGTGAAGTTCGCCGCGCCCGGAGGAATAGAATTCCTGGTACACCCAATGTCCCGACAACCTCTGTTCGTTGGATGAAATCTGTCGGACACTGGAAATGCTCGCTTGCGATGTTGCTAATTTCTCAGCCGGCGCTGGTGGCACCGGGTTCGGCGCACTCGGCTTTGGCGGCGTGATCGGAGAAGGTGCCTTCTCTGGTGCGCGGCGTGGCGGTGCCTTCTCACCGATCCGATAGAACAGGAAAACCTGCGCCGCAACGGGTTCGTCCTTGCTTGTGCGGGCAAACACGGTGGCCGTGAGGCGGTTTCGCCGAAGCTCCAAGTTGAACCCGAGCGTACGCCGGTGCTTACGTATCTCGAGAGAGCCCGTGGCCCTATCAGGCTTCTCAGGAACGAAGTGGGACTTCAGAGCAAAAGTCGTTGTATCGACGCGCAGTTCCCCTTCGACCGGCGTAAGGAGCTTTCTCGCACCACCGGCCACTAGGACACCCTCAGGCTTGCCAACGGCAAGCGTGAGCACAGCGGACTGACACGATACCAGTACCCCGTTCAACTCCCATGCGATCGATCCGCTCGGCGTTTCGATCCGACGCGCCTGTTTCCAGTCACGCAATTCGAATTGACCAGCAAACGTCTGGAGCTGTGGAGCGGGGTAAGCTCGGTCATCGTTAACCACTCCCATCAGGGGGACACCATACCCGCCGAGATCTTACCTATGTGGCTTAACGCGCTGCCACGTCGATGGGCACGCCATCGGGATCGGCAAGCTGAAACTGTCCGTGCTTGCACTTGGCGAGCAGCTTGAGCCTGATATCGCCTTCGGTGCCGCCGGGTTTGGGCGCAAGGGCAGGGTTTCTTTTGACCATTTCCTGAAGATCCTTTTTGAACGATTCGACATCCTCAACTCTGAACCCCAGGTGATCCATATGTCGCGGCTCGATGCCGGCGCCTTCGAAGTCGGTGATCGCCCAGGGCGAGATGATCATCGTCATCCGGCCGTCGCTGAGATAATGGTTGGGATCGTCGGCTGGCTTCTCCATTTCGTGAAGGTCATAGATCTCACGATAGAACTTCGCCAGATTGCCCGGATTAAGCGCGCGCAGGACGAAGTGGCTTACATACCGATCCTGCTTCCATTCGCCTTCAACATACACTTCGCCCCGATTGGTCATATTCTGCTGGGATAAGTCGAAGACATAACCTTCCGGATCGTGGGTGCTGATGCCGGCGAAGGGGCGATTGGTCGGTCTCTTGATCAGCTGTACGGACGGATACTTCTCGCGCAAGCGGCCCGTTATTTTTTCGACATCTTCGACTTCCAATCCAAAATGCTCCAGGCCCGCCTGCCGTCCCAGCTTCTGCGGAATGATGTTCATGCCGACATAACCGTCGCCGATCGCCACGGCGCTTTCCGGCCGGGGTGATTTTGAAGTTTTCATGCCGAATAGCGCTTCATAGAACCGGCTCAACAAAGCGTAGTTGTCGCTGATGATCGCTAGATGTTTGATTTTCGCGGCCATGTTTAATTCCTTTTATTGTTTTGAAGATTCGCCATATATTTGATCGATAAAACCGCTCTTCTCCAATTTCGCGAGGATCCCATTGTAAATGAAATCTTCAGCGTTGAGTTTGCCGGCATCGGGAAGTTCTTTGCCCATCTGGTCGAGTGCGAACTTCACCGCTCGCTTGTCGCCGTAGGGCAGTTTCTTGTACACCGGCCGGTATATTTCATAACTCTCCTCCAGAATGGCTCGGTCGCTAATCTTTAGGTATTTGGCGAGAACTTTGAGTGACAGTTCTTTGTCGGTCTTGAAAGCTTTGATCCCCTCGAGCCAGCTCTTGAGAAAGTTTTCAACGACTTCCGAATTGGTCGAGACAAATTTTTTCGAAGCAACGACGCCATTCACCGGATAATAAATCGGCAGCTGACTTAGATCTATGACGACATGAAAGCCCATCTTCTCCGCCTGTACTTTCTTGTCCCCTGAAAGCATCGCTCCATCTATGGCGCCGCTGGTGAGAGCGGCAAAGCGCGTGGCTTCGCCTCCTGTCTGTAGAATGGTTACGTCTTTATCGGGATTGAGTTTGTGGAGTCGCAAGGCTTCGCGAAGAGCCATATCCGTGAGAGAACCGAAGCGGCTGACGCCGATCTTCTTATTTTTCAGATCAGCCACGGCTTTGACCGATGGTCCGGTGACCACAGTCTCCAGAAGTTGATCGACCCCGCTCGCGATCAACGTTAGATCGAAGCCTTTGGCCCAAGCGCCGATGGCTGACGGAGGCGCCATGTTGGCCACTTTGACGTCGCCCGAGATTATGGCCTGAATAATTGTTGATCCGCCGGGGATGTAAAGTAACTCGGTGCTGACATTGTTTTTTTTGAAGTATCCTGCTTCATAGGCGATCCACAACGGGCCGGCGGTGGGGGAGAGCGAGACATACGGAACCTTGAGTGTCTGAGCCTGCAGGATTGCCGATGCCGAGAAATGGAGAGCAAGAACCAAAATGAGAAATAATCTAAGCGCAGACAACACAATCATAAGCTGTCCTTTTTACCGATTGGTAGCATTCGTGAGGTGCACCATCGGACCAGTGCTTGCCTTAACAATTAAGTCGTTCTCGTGTCAACGGTTTCGTCGGGGGAGAAAACGAAACGCTTGCCAACCAGAGAGGCTAACCGTAAAATTCTGCGCCAGGCAGGTAACTGATACAACGGGAGGTGCCGAGCATGATTCGCTTTCAAATTTTCGAACGGACCGGAGTGAATCTTCATAAGACGCTCGTGGATGCGATGCGCGCAGGCGAACTGCGCACCTTCGAAGCAACCAAGCGCGGGCGACGGATCCAGCATAAGAACGTATTGTATCCTGGCTGGATGAACTGGTCTGCCCATGATGGCATGATCACCTGCGAGGTTATAAGTCCGCATAAGCCCGGCCGCGAGTGGCAGTTCTTCAGCGCCTTTCTGGGTCGCCTGGCAGATCGTTACGCGGACCAGATCATCGGCATCAATATTCAATTTCCCGCCGCAACGTCAGAATCCGGCAAGAGGACGGGTAAGAAGCGCCGGCGCACAGCTCGCCGCAGATAGCTGGGGCGGAAAAGCCAACGAATTACGAGGCTGAGGGACTTATGCAGCAGTGGTTGCGCCGTTTTCATCAGATCCGGCGTTTCCATCGCTGCGGTTTGGATGGAGTAAGCAGCATTACCAGCAGGCACGCCAGCTCGACTCTTTTAGCTAGGCATTCATCATTAGTACAGTATCGTCGGCAGGTAAGCTCCTGCCGGTTCGTTGTAAAGTCCACGGGTCATCAGGGTTAAGACTTGGACAATCTTCAAGCGCTGACTTAAACACCATTGAAATAGCGGTGCGTTGCGCATTGGAACAAGAATGCCTGGGCCGGTAAAAGCAGAGGCCGAACTAATCAGCGCGATCAGATCGCGGGTTGTTTCAGCCGCAGCATGACCAAAGAAACCAAAGTCAGTGGCGTAACCGGTGATTCGCCCATCGTGCTCGACGATCTTCGCTGTGCCAAGCTGAACAGCGTCAAGCAGCTCGCGATGACGGTCGTGTCCATGGACGAAACGGCAAATCCGATCGCAAGCTTCGAGATCTTCCTCTCGCGCCGCGCGTACAGGGTAGCTCGCCAGGGAGGCGCCTATTGGGGGGCCTTGCATGCAAGCAATTCCTTCGCGCACTTGAAAGCCCAACGTACTGTATAGCGCTAGCGACCGGCCGTGGTAGGCGGATTGGAGCAGGCGCACGCCTGGATGTGCTTTTTCGCTGGCGCGATTGAGAACAGCTTCCATCAGCCGGCGCCCGAGCCCGCGGTTTTGGACGCCGGGGTCTATGGTGATTGGGCCCACGCCAACAATGGCGGAACGCTCGTCAAGAAAATTGCTGCCGACGATCTTGCCGTCGAGCTCTGCCACGACACTGAAGAAATGCGGATGCGTAAGCAACATGGTCACCAGTTCGGTACTGACCTCCATAGAAGGAATATCGGGTGGGAAGTTGTGCTGCGCAGCGATGGCGGTAAACGCGTTGAAAACAATCCGCGCGCATGGCTCGATGTCTGAAGGGAGTCCCGGACGAAGTTTGACTGAGTGGGCGAGCACGTCGTTGGTCATGTTTCTATCCTCTCATTGTCGCAGTCGATAGCCAATAATTAATTAGCCCCGCTCAACGTATTCTGTGAACTTTTTGCCACAAAATTTATCCGACAGATTTACGTCGTGTCAACGGCATTTGCTCTTCAACAGCGCCTGATGCTCCGATAGCGGGCGATTCAATGACTGAGGTTGGAATTTTGGCTTTCGCTAAACGCGACAGAGTTTCAAGCGGAATCCCTCGTTGTAACATTGTCCTCGTAGCCGCATTGGGTGCAACGAGCGCGTAAGCTGGTCTTGATCCCTTGCGGCGTAAGCTCTTCGGTATCGAGTATCAGTTTCATCAATCCTTCGCCGCATGCCGGACATTTGGAGTTTTCCTCGATCATTTGCTTCCTACAGCGCCTTCTCGGAGGGTTACAGAATTTTATCAGGAGTAATCAGATCGTCGAATATCGTTGAAAGTTTGCAGAGATGCCTAGTCACCCCAGTCGGATTTGAGCTTTTTTTGCCCGCATCTTCGAGATCCGACTAGACTCCAACGTAGAAATCTCACTGGCGTTCATCCCGGCGCGTTCGATGAAAGTTCGCCTTTATGAATCTCCGTAAACGAATCTCGATCCGATCGAACGCCCGAGCCGCCAAAGAGGACTGCTGGGCGATGAGCACTGCTCCGACCAGAAGAATGATGAAGCCCGGTCCGGGGACAAAAAGAAGAAAAATCCCGACTGCCGCGGTCAAGATGCCGGCCGCCATGAATAATGCTTTTCGAGCGGCACCGCTGCGAAAGCCGTTGGCGCAGCCGAAACTGTTGCTGGAAGCGGCGGCCGGGCAAGCCTGCTTTGAAACGTTGCCAGCTTTGCTTTAAGTGCTTAAGCATGGATACCGCGCTTCAGTAGCATGCTACTGGAAAGACTCATATGCCTCGTTGCGCTGGCCGACTCGCTTCAACGTACTGAACCGTACGCCTCAGGTCATCGAAACTTCGCCGGCCTTGCCTCTGAGGTCTTTATCAGCAGCCTTTAGTAGTCACAGTTTTCAGCAAACTGCCTAGAAAACCAAATCTCGCATTGGGCGATCGACGCATCATCCATGACGGCTGACTTCTAGCGGCGGGTTTTCACTTACCCAAGTATTTCGGGGTGATCTCTGCAGAAGCCGCGTTTTCCGATCCTGTCGATTAGCGAAAAAGAACAACAACGACAGAAATAATCCGAAGCCGCCGAGCAGGTATACCAGCGCGCGAGCAAAGAATAATAATATCCGGACCATATGATTCACTTTCTGCGGCGCTTCGGATTAGTTGCGCCGATCTAAAGATTCGGCCTAAATTATCTTACTGTTTAGTCTAACACTCGCGGAGATCAAAGAAACATAGGGCGGCAGAGCGGATTTCGCCATTGGAGTTAAGCGGCTCAAGGAATAAGCTGGCGCGGAGTTATACCAGAACCAGCAGTTGTCAGGAACATTAGGAAAACTTGCAGATGAATTTGCCAATAAAGCGGAATTGCACAGCGAATTTGAAACGCTTGGCAGTCGTTTGAGGAACGGTCAACCGCCAAAAAGATGAATAAGTTTTTCCAACCCTGAAACTTCCATTTTTAATTCTTGCCAATCGCCTCGGGATTGAGCACGTTGGCGGGATTGCCGCTCGCATAGGCGAGAATCTGATCGATCGCGAGCCCGTAGTAGAGCTCATAATTGTCCCTTTCGACGTAGCCCAAGTGGGGAGTAGCGATCACATTATCCATTTCCAGCAGCGGATGACTCGCGCCGATCACCGGCTCGTCTTCAAAGACGTCGACCGCTGCAGAGCCTGGATGGCCCGTCTTCAGAGCCTGCACCAGCGCGCCTTCGGCTATGATCCCAGCGCGGCTGGTATTGACGATCAGCGCATTGGATTTCATGCGCGCGAGGTCTTCAGCCGTGACGATGCTGCGCGTCTCAGTCGTGAGCGGCAGATGGAGACTCAAAATATCGCTTTCCGCGAAGAAGGCGTTTCGGTTTTGCGCGACCTCGTAGCCCGCCTCCCGCGCGCGCGCCAGTGAACCCTCTCGACCCCAGCACAGTATGCGAGCGCCGAGCGCGCGGCCGACCTTCGCGACCAAGCTGCCGATGCGGCCGTAGACGTAGATGCCGAGTGTTTTTCCCTGCACGGAAATTCCCATGGTCGATTGCCAGTAGCCTTGTTTGAGCCGCTCCACTTCATAGGGGATGTGTCGCAGCGCGGCAAGAATAAGGCCCCAGGTAAGCTCAGCGGTTGGGTGCGGGGTCGCGAATCCTGCCGCAGAGACCACCACGCCGAACTCGGTGCAGGCATCGATGTCGATGTGCCCGGTGCTGCGTCCGGTCTGGCTGATAAGTTTAAGCTTGGGCAGGCGCTCGATCACTACGCGCGGAAAAGGCGAGCGTGCCTGGGTCAGGATGACCGCTTCCGCCTCTCGCAAGCGCTCGGCCAAACGAACGGGATCCTTTTCTGTGTCGTTGTAGATCAGAAGCTCGTGTCCAGATAATTTTGAATAACAGCGAAGCTTGCGGAATGTGTCTTGATAGTCATCGATTACGGCGATCTTCATCGATAGTTTCGTGGATGGGGGCCGCTGGGTCTGGTTGACAAATTATTCACAATCAATTCACGCTGCAAGCAAAGACCTGAGAAAACGAAGTTTGACCGGCCGCAGCGCATTGGATATAAGATGCACCCGTTGCATGGACTCTTCGCTCTTATACCTCGCGCGCCAAGGACAATCTGTTGATACCAGGATCATCAAGCACTGAAGGAAGCCGGAGAAAAAACACTAGGGAGGAAGGTGAAATGAAGTACAAAGTGAACAGACTTTCCGCGATAGTGCTCGTTTGTGCGGTCGTCCTGTCGCCTGCGATCGTAGCGTCACAGACGTATCCGTCGAAGAACGTTCGTCTCATCATTCCCTTTCCGCCGGGCGGAAGCAACGACATCGTGGGCCGTTTCATCGCTACCAAGCTGAGCGAACGGCTCGGCAAACAAGTCGTCGCGGACAACCGTGGCGGCGCAGGCGGCGTCATCGGCACCGAAGCCGCGGCGAAATCGGATCCCGACGGGCACACCTTGCTCGTCATCTCTTCCGCGTATGCGATCAATACCTCGCTCTACAAACTGCCCTACGATCCGGTCAAGGCCTTCACCGCGATCGCCAAGGTCGGAACCGGGCCGAACGTTTTCGCCGTCCATCCCGGCGTTCCGGTCAACTCCGTCAAAGAGTTCATCGCTCTGGCAAAGGAAAAACCCGGCCAGCTGAATTTCGCGGCGGCGGGCGTTGGCAGCTTTCAGCATCTAGGCAGCGAGCTTTTCAAGTCGATGACTGGTGTTGACGTCGGCATCGTCCAGTTCAAAGGCGGCGGCCCCGCGATGATCGACGTGATCGGCGGCCATACCCCTGCCGCCCTCGGCTCGCTAATTCAGTTCATGCCCCATATCAAGTCCGGCAAAGTCAAGGCGTTGGGCACCGGCGGAGCGAAGCGCAGCGTCACATTACCGGATGTGCCGACGATCTCCGAAGCCGGTGTCCCCGGCTATGAAGCGAACAACTGGTGGGGAATCCTCGCGCCCGCCGGCACGCCGCGGCCGATCGTCGACCAGCTCTACAAGGAGATCTCGGCTATCCTGAGCTCGGCGGAAACACAGAAGGTGTTCGGCGATCAAGGCGCGGAAGTGGACAAATTGGGCCCGGCGGAGTTTGGTCCGTACATCGTGGCCGAAACGGCTAAATGGGGGAAGGTCATCAAGGAAGCCAACATCAAAGCAGAGTAGAAGCTCTGAAGAAGAGATTTAACCACAGAGTGTGTCATGAGCTTACACTCGCCCACAGAGAATCAAAATGGAATACGTTCTTCAAGCCGCTAATTTTCGGACGCGTCTGTCATTCCCGCATGCTTCTAGCGGGAATCCAGGCGGAATTCGGACTGGACCCCCGATTAAAACATTCGGGGGGTGACGATCTTGGGACTCGCATCTCTTCACCTCAGCGGCAATTTTCGAAGGAGGTCACTAAAA
>CAVUZH010000005.1:0-217266 GCA_963745835.1 uncultured delta proteobacterium | reverse complement strand
AGTTGCGCGTGTCGGCGAGATATTTTGCCGCGCCGAGCAGCATAGTGGTATGGCCATCATGCCCGCACGCGTGCATGCGCCCATCGTTCGTCGAGCGGTGCGCGAAAGTATTCGCCTCGTGAATCGGCAGCGCGTCCATATCGGCGCGCAGACCGACCGAACGCCCCGCGCTTCCCGTGCGCAGCACGCCCACCACGCCAGTCTTGCCGATTCCGTGGTGTACCTCCAGCCCGAAACCGCGCAGCTTTTCCGCGACAAGTGGGAAGTGCGGTTTTCCTCGAAACCGAGCTCGGGGTGCGCGTGGATGTCGCGGCGCCAGAGCGTCATCTCCTCCTGCACGCGAACAATCGCTTCGATCACGGCCATATTCCTATCATTCCTCGAATGCTCATCCGTGGACGCTGTGGTCAGCGGATCCCCGACGCCTCGAGATCCGCCTTATCTTTGTAGGTCCGGACCCTAGATTCGTTCTGATGCCGATTCACTCACGTCCGAAGGGCACGCCGATCATTTTGTGCAATACATGATGTCTTCTTTGAAGTGCTTCAGAATTATCCATCTCACTTTTGTTGACCGCGTAATTTCCTCCCGTGTGATTTCGGATTGGCTCGCCTTTGACAGTAGCCAAGTCCCTCGCCTGCCGTCAAACAAATACTCGCGCCGTTGACGAGTTGAGAGGTAAACTTGTTGAAGGGGTTACGCGACCGGCTGCTTTTCTGCACGAGGGACCACCACAATCTTGCTTCCCTAATCCGGAATTTCGGGCTCGACTAATTTGGCCAGGAGATTGAGCGATTCCTGCCAGCCGACATAGCAAGCCTCAGGGGGAATGATATCGGGCACTCCCTCCTGCACGATGTTCAACTCGGTTCCACAAGACACTTTCTTCAAAGTGACGGTCGTCTGCATTTCTCCGGGCAGGTTCAGGTCGTCAAATCTATCCGTGTAACGGATGCGTTCTTGTGGCACCAGTTCAAGATACTCGCCGCCGAACGAATGACTCTTGCCGGTGCTGAAGTTTGTGAACGACATCTTGTAGGTGCCGCCAACCTTGGCATCCATGTGGTGAACCTTGCCGGTGAATCCGTTCGGCGGGAGCCATTTGGTCATCGCGTCGGCATCAAGAAACGCCCGGTAGACTCTTTCGGGCGTTGCGCGGAGGACCCGGTGAAGCCGGATAGTATTTGCTGACATGATTTCTTCTCCTTTTGTGGGTTGTTCCGTTTTGGTCTTTCATCTCTATGACGAATGGACTCGAACTCTTAGGACACAGCTCTGATAATTTTTCCTGCTGTCACCTCGTCCCCTCGTGCCTGAGCCCATAGGGTATCGGGGGTGATCCGATCCTCCACTCACCCGAATTTGACCAGAGCGTTGCGCTTCATGCGATGATTGGTTTTGGCAGTGTGAGTTCCGCTCGGACCACGCTAAGAATTTATCATTCCAGCGTTAATCTTCGATGGAAGTACGTTTCTCGGTCTGAGAGCCCCATTTTGCCGGCGAATTGTTATCGTAAGGGAGAGGCCGCAGTTCAGATTTGATTTTTCGATTAAGCATCCTGCTCCGCTGCCATATTTCCGGGCAGTCGTGGAAAGCGCCGGCGTTTCGCTGCCGACTATAAAGCTGTACAACTCGGGAATTATTCGAATTATTCAAGCGGCTCGACAGAATCACCATGAGCGGCTCGGCCCGCGATCATCTTAAGTCGCGTCAAAAGATGCGTGCGTAAACTGTCAACGCTTGTAAAGCTGTTTAAGATAACCCGACGACTCAAGTTCCTGCACAAAACTCATATCGACATATTGTCGTGGATCCGCAGCTTTGGCTTTCGGATTGCGCGGGGCCATATCATCCAACAAAGTTTTCACTCCTTCCGGTGTCGGCATTGTATTTACCGGAAAAATTGCGGCATAAGCTTTGGCCGCTCGTTCAAGTCCCTCAGGGTCATTGAGTTTTAGAAATTTGCTGAAGATCGCCTTTGTGCCTTCTCTATCGGTTTTGATGAAATGAATGGCTTCGGTGTTTGCGCGCACCACCTTGGTGATGAGGCTACGCTTACTTTTTATAATGCTCTCGCGAGTAAGAACGGCGTTCCAATGAAAAGGCAGAGCCAACGATCCGGTATCCAACAAATCGCGAAAACCGAGCTTCTCCGCCTCGCGTATCCACGGCTCTGGCATGATCGTAAACTGAATCAAGCCGCGCGACAAAGCGATGAGCCGCTCCGGATTGCCGCCGGCAGTAATGATCTTCGTATCCGAGTCCGGATTGATGCCGAGACGCCGCAGCGCTAGACGCAAACCTAGATCCGAGGTGGATCCCACTCGATTCACTCCGCCGGTCTTACCCTTGAGATGCTGGAGTTCAGTGATCGATGGCACGCTCACGATATGATCGACAAAGGTCGGCACCAAGGTTTGGATCATGATCGTGTCGGCGCCGGCCAGTCGGGTGCCCACCAAGGTCGTCACCGATGTGACAATGACATCCACGTCGCCGGCGAGCAGCGCTTGCATGGCGATGGGACTGGAGTTGATGCCGATGATTTCCGCGTCGACTCCGTGTTTTCGTAACAGTCCCTTCTCCTGGACCACCCACATCGGACTTGCCGCGGGATTGAGAGCGGCCCAAGCGATTCTGGTCTTTTCCTGCGCTTCCGCGGAGAATAATGGAAACACCAAGATACTCGCGCAAACGAGCGTCGCAATGTGTTTCATTCCGTCACGCATGATTTTTACCCCCGATGGCAGCAGCTTGATTCTATAGTATCGCGCCTCCCGCCTTGCAACCGAGATCGCCGCTTTGCTAAGAAGAAGTACTCGCTAATCCATTCGACACACAGAGGAAGTTGATCATGCCTTTAGAAAAAATATCCACCGGAATCGATCTTTACTATGAGTCGCAGGGCCGCGGTGAAGCGGTCGTGTTTATTCCCGGCACCGGCTTTTCCGGCAACGTCTGGATGGAAACGCAAGTGGAGCCGCTGTCGCGCTCTTTGCAAGTCATCGTGCATGACCCGAGAGGGTGCGGGCGCTCCACTCACTTCAAGAGTGTCTGTACCATCGATCAGATGGCCAATGACGTTGCTGCGCTTCTCGAGCATCTGAATCTGCGCTCGGCGCATATCATTGGGCATTCCATGGGCGGCCGTATCGGACTGTCGCTCGCTCTAAATTTTCCGGGCAAAGTCAAAAGCTTGATCCTTGCCGCGGCCGGTTCCGGTCCCGCCGCACGCGAGGGCGCCGAGACTATTCCCGGCCTGCCGTATCGCCTGGCCTTCGATCTCATAGAGATGGGGTTTGAAAAATATTTGAAGCACGAGATCTGCGATACGGATACTTATTTCACGCCGGCCTATCGAAAAGAACAGCGGGATAAGGTGCAGGCTTTTTATAAAATGGTATGGACCTATCATGCCAAACTCCCCGAGTATCTTCAGCTTTGCATCGCGCGGCACAACTGGGAGGCGACCCACCGTCTGGGCGATGTCACGGTGCCGACGTTGGTCGTGGTCGGTGACAATGACGTGGTGGGAAGCAATCACGTCGCGCAAGCGCAAGTACTCGCCAAACGAATTCCCAACGCCGAGTACAAAGTCCTTAAAGGGCAATCGCACGGTTTCTTCTGGCAGTCGCCCGAAGATACCAACGAATGGATTTTACAGTGGATACGCAATCACGCGTGAGCGGGCTTGACGTCGAGTATCCGCAGTCCCATCTTGCGCCTCACATGAAATTTCTTCCACGAACGTTGCTGTGCCTCTTTGTTCTTCTATGCGCTCGCGGGGAAAATTCCGCGGCCTCGGCTCCCTCCAAGATCGTCTTGGCCTATGCCTCGATGGTGGCTCGGACATCATTTATTTGGATCGCCCAGGAGCAGGGCTTTTTCGCAAAGTACGGCATTGATCCCGAGCTCATTCTCATAAGCCGCGGTCCGGTGCTGATAGCCGGCTTGACTTCGGGTTACGTGCACGTCGGCAACACCGGAGGAACCGCCGCTCTCAACGCTGCCGTCGGTGGTATAGAGCTGAAGCTGGTTGCGACCTTCAATAGCAGGTGGGTGAATAACGTGGTTGCCAGGTCCGGCATTCAATCTCCCAAAGATCTAGCCAAAAAGCGTTTCGGAGTGAGCAGTTTCGGAGGGACCCAATGGATGGGAACCATGCTCTGGCTCGAACATCTGGGATTAGACGCACAGAAAGACGATATTCGTTTTCTGGTTATTGGCGACCAAACGCTGCTTGCTCAAGGGTTGGAGACCGGAACCATCGATGCCGCGAATCTGGATAGCAGCTTCAGCCGTAAGCTCAAGCAAAAAGGATTTTCAGTTCTTACTGACTCGACCAAAGTCAATCTTCCGATCGTGAGCCAGGGGATTGTCGTGACCGCAGAATATTTACACAAACAACCACGTGTGGTGGAGGGAGTTCTCCAGGCATTGATCGAAGGGCTGGCCTTTACGGTCGCGCCGGCAAATAAAGCGCTGGTGCTAAAGACCTTGGTGAGAAAACTAGGTGTAATGGATTCCTCAGCCTTGGAAGAGGGATATCAGGAAATCCTCACCAGTCTGGACCGCAAGCCTTATCCATCTCTGGAAGGCATGAAAAACATCCAACGGCTCGCAAAGTTAAGAGAACCGCGCCTTGGAAACGTCAACGTCGAGAGCATTGTCGACGAGAGTTTGATGCGAAAACTTGACTCGAGTGGTTTTATCGATCGAGTTTATCACGGCTACGGAATCAAGTGAGATGCAGGTACTATGGGCGCTCTGATTTTAAAGATGGAAGAAACTAAATGATAATTGTCCGGTCGACGTTGTTAGCATTCATCTTCGCCGGGCTCGCGGTATTCACGTCTCCGGCGCCAAGCGTCGCGGCGGAATCTTTCTGCCCCGCCATGCTCAACCACAAATTCTCGAATCTAATGGATGAGCCGGTCTCGCTCTGCCAGTTCAGCGGCAAGGTGCTGCTGATCGTTAACACAGCGAGCGAGTGCGGCTATACGCCGCAGTATGATGGCTTGGAAAAGCTGTATCGTCGCTATCGCGAGAAAGGTTTTGTGGTGTTGGGATTTCCGGCCAACGATTTCGGCGGCCAAGAGCCGGGATCGAACAAAGAGATCGCGCAGTTCTGCCGGTTGAACTACGGTATCACGTTCCCAGTCTTGGCGAAGACCGCCGTCGTCGGAAAAAACGCAAATCCGCTATTTCGTGAGCTCGCCGCCAGGACCGGCAAACCGCCGCGTTGGAACTTTCATAAGTACCTGCTCGACCGGACGGGGCAGCCGGTAGCCGCATTCGAGAGCGCCGTCGAGCCCAATGATCCGCGGCTTACCACGGAGATAGAGAAACTGCTCGCGGTTGCGCGCTAACGCAAACAAAATCTAGCCGGCGAGAACACGCTACCGTAGAAGAGAATTGCTAAAGTTGCGATAGGTTAGCTAATCCCACCCTGCACACGCGCTGCAATTTTGTGGCACCCGGAAAACTCGGTGCCATTGGAAAGTGCCGCCAATCTCCTGAAATGCCACAGATTGCGCAACAGCAACTCGATTTGATCTCGCCGTTTTATTTAGACGACCTCGATACAATCTAGAATTAGTACCGGGCATTGATCCAATCACGCACGTAATTGAAAAAATTCGCTGTCGCATTCGAATACGATTGTCCCGTAACCTGCTCACAAGGAACGCAGCGACCAAATCCGTGAGTCGCTCCCTCTATGATGATAAGATCTTTGTCTGCGCTCTTCGATCTTTCATAAAAAAACTCAGCATCCCCGAGAAAATAATGCGCTCCCATGCCGGCAATAAGCATCGGGATCGTGACATGATCAAGAGCGCACACGGTAGAATTGTTGCTTGAGCACCAATCAATTTGACTGTAATCCATCGAGTGTGTCGCCCGAATTGCGTTCGCGCCTAAGAAAGACCTTACTGTCAGCAATTTCGTAGAGTCAATAAAGTTCTTATTGGCCTCCGCGTTCTCCGGAGCTGCGACCCTCACGCTTCGTATCGGTTGCGTCACTATGCTGCCATCGTTCTTGAGAAGCCTTTGTGGGTTGACCGTGCAACAAAGAACGTCCAAATCCAGCAGGTAAAGCGCGGCCGAACCTGCCGCAGAGCCAAACCCCGACCCTGATTTGTAGATAGGAAAAATATCGTCATCTGGGAAACGGTGATTGCCTTGTTCCATTCTGCGCAGTATGTCGAGGGCTTCGTCTATCAATTGGTTCATCCGCTCCGCCTGTTCTTTGAAGTAATTTTGTTTGAACTCCTGAGAATAGGTGGACGGCCCGTTGGGATTAAAACCGTTCTTGGGATCAAAGGGATCCAAGTCAGGACGTACGAGATCCGGCCGATCCTCGTTAAAAACTCCCGGATGTAGAGTTCTCAGGTTCCCAACGATCGGATTTCCTGGATGGGCATCAGCGAGTATGATGCCGTCGGCAGGCGGTAACCCCGCAAGATTATTGCCACATTGGAGTAGCTTGTTTGGCCCTTGGCAGTACGAGGGACTGCTTTGCGCAACTGCCTGATAAAAGGTCATCAAAGGCCCGCCGCCGCTGTGGGCCCAGAGTATCACTTTGGAAATTCCTGGCTGGCTTTTGAGAAAGTTAACTCCCCTCTGAACATCAAGAGGCATGTTCTCCCAGTCCACCAGAGCTTCGTTGTTATCGGACGAGGGATTCGCGCAAAGCACCATAAAACCTCTCGACGATAATTGCGTGCAGGCTGTGGTCGACAGAAAGTTGACTGTACGATGCATTACCAGAATTCCAACATGGGGTGGCGGCCCGGAATCCGGTTTGTAAAGTGCTCCCTTCACACCGCCGCCCAAAGGAATGTACTCCGGGTGGCTCTGAGCCCATAATTCGAACGTAGAGAAGGCAACAAGAGGAATGAATATTATGACCGCTGACAATAAAGTTTTGGCCTTCATATGCTCTGCCTCCTTTAAAGCCGTATCGCTACGGTTAAGTACTGGCTACCGCTACGCCGCTTTCTTCGAGTGCCTCGGCCTTCACTCTGCCTGTTGTCACTATTTTTCTTGAGCAACTCCCTCATGAATACCCTGCCTTCGCTAGTGCGACTGCTTCGTGTCCGGTGATCAACGTCCGCCGTCGTGTTGGCGGTCGCGAGCGCGCGGCTCTCGGCAAACGAAGTTCGCCGCATCGTCGATGCTGCCGGAACCGACGTACCGCGCCACTTGCGGGTAGGCACAGATGGGACGCGTGCGAGTCACCACGCCGTCGCTCACTCTGGAGGCGATGATCTCTTCCGGCGCGATACCCTCCTCGACCCATTGCTCAAGCGCTGTCAGCGGGTCCCACATATTGGGCCCTCCGGGCGCCGCTCCACCGCAATGCCCTACATTGGGCAATAAAAAGAGTCGGACGAATTCCTCGGTTTTTTCCGCGCTACGTCGGCTATGATCAGATCGGGTACGAATACGGTTGTAGTAATCGATGGTGTCCACCGGGTTTGGCAGTGGATCGGAGAAGCCATGCCACACGATCATCTTGCCGCCACGTTTCGTGAAGGCGGTCAAATCCGCGTCTTCCGCATGGTGGATAAATTCAAGTGTCTCGCCTTCGAACTCTTTGTTGAGCGCAAACTTAACGTCGGCGTCGAATTTAAAGGTTAAAAAGTCATAGTTAGGATCTTCAAATACCGTATTCTGAAAGAACGTGGTGTACTGCGGATTTGGCACTGCCCCGATTGATTGTCCCTGATCAAGCTCGCTCGTTCGCGGCACTCCCGGATAGACCTGTCTTCGCGTCCTCGGGTTCACTGGAGGCCCGGCATACATACAGTTGAGGGTTTCGATCTGGGGTGCGGTGAGGCAGGTGTCGTTATCGGCGTCGGTGCAGAGCAAAGTCTTGGGCTCGAAGCGGCAACGCCTCGGGTCATCGACTTGGCCGTCCACGAGGCCATCCAAGTGGTCGCAGGCGGCCACGACGGCCTTAAAGATCGCCGGCAGCTTGCTAACCGGAATGGCGCGCTCACCGGTTGGATCCGCGTGATTGCACTGCCAGGTCCACACGTGCCGCGCGCGCAGTTCGATCACCCGATAGACAGGAGCGCCGGCGATGATGCCATCGTAGTCATCGGGGTAACGCTGAGCTTCCATGAACGCCTGCCGGCCGCCAGTCGAGCACCCGAAGAAATAAGAACGGTCGGGATCGGTTCCGTAGAACGCATTGATGATCGCTTTGGACTTCACCGTGAGCTCGTGGATGGATCGATAGCCGTAGTCCTTGATCTGCTGCGCGTTGGTCCACCAGGGATCGCTGGGGGCGTTGGAGCTATGCCCTGTGTCCGTCGAAGCCGTGGCGTAGTTGCGACTGATTGCGGTCCGCATGTCTCCAAAGCTGATCGACCCGGCAAGGCCACCGTTCCCGACCGCCTGGAATTTCCCGTTCCAGTCTGCCGTCGGCATCCAGACCTCAAAGAGATTAACCGGTGCTATAACTCCCCTCACCCGACAGATTGGCAGGGCGATGTTACCGACCGGCGCCAAATTCGTGCCGGCCGGCAGCGACTCGACCACTGTGATAGTCGTCTCGGGCAGGTTGAGGGCCGCGAAAGTCTCGAGGGTGCAGGGCGCAGTCGCGGCTGTGCCCGGGACGGGAGCGAGCGCGCCAGTCGCGATCATGGCGATGGCGAGAACAGTAAAAAGGCGGCGACTCATAAGGCACCCTCCTGTTTTTTGTTCGATGGGTGAGATTTATTGCAGGAGAAGCAGGCTCGTCCAATATTATTTTGCAATGGCGGCCATTGGTTCTAATTATGGCGGATAGAATTCAGAAATTCAGCGCAGGTGTTGCGATGACGTGTGTCGTCTTCGCATTCCGATGTAGTCATATTATGACTGGAGCTTCAGCACCGATTGAAAGATTTTCTCGCATCGCCGACGGTAATATGCGCCGACGCTGCCGTAGAAGGATCAATCGACCGGCCGGTTCGCTTCGATCGCATTGAGTATCCGGGTTTTCATCTCGTCCCGCGCGATCAAATTATTTTTCATCTGGTCCGAGATCGTCAGATCCATCAGCAAGCGCGCGGGTTTGGCCAATACCAGCACGCGGTTGCCGAGCTCGATCGCTTCGTCGATATCGTGAGTGATGAATACGGATGTTTTACGAGTTTCGCGCACCAGCTCGAGAAAGTCGCCGCGTAGCTGGGTCGCAGTCACCTGATCCAAATGGCCGAACGCTTCATCGCACAAAATTACTTCGGGCTCGACACAGAATGCCCGGGCAATGCCGACCCGCTGCCGCATGCCGCCTGAAAGCTGATGCGGGTAGGCATTCTCGAAACCGCCCAAGCCGACTCTTTCCAACCAGCCCTGTGCGCGGGTGCGACGGTCAGGTTCCGGCACGCGCAAGATTTCGAGTCCGTATGCGACGTTGTCGAGGGTTTTACGCCACGGCAGCAACCGATCGGTTTGAAAGACCGCCGCCAAACGTCCGCGGAAATATCCGAAATCCGCATAGGGTTCCTTATCGTCGATGGTGATGCTGCCGCTCGTCGGCCGCTCCAATCCGAGGATCATATGGAGCGTGCTCGACTTGCCGCACCCGGTCCTGCCGACAACCGAGACGAGCTCGCCGGTGTGAACGCTGAAGCTAAGATCGCTGACCGCCTCGAAAGTATCGCCGCCGGCGTTGAACATTTTGCTCAGATTGCAGCACTCGATCTTGGCCATGGGTCAGTGCGTCGTCGGACGCCACCTGAGCAGGCGTTGCTCAGATTTCGTAAGCAGCCCTTGCAGCGCGAGCCCCATGAGGACCAGGATCAACGTCCAGGCAAGAATACCGCTCATGTTGAGCAACGATTGTTGCTGCACCATGCGGTAACCAACCCCGGTGGAGGCGCCCACCAACTCGGCGACAATGACGACGCGCACGGCAAAGCCGATGGAAACTTTCCAGGCGGTGAGAATACTGGGCACAATCGATGGTAAAATCAGCAGCCGCAGCATTTGGATGCGCGTCGGTCTAAATGCCAGCGTCATTTCAAGCAATTCACGCGAGACGCCTTTGACCGCATCGAGAATGCTGTGCGCGAAGACCGGGAACGACACCGCCAACATCAAAGCGAAGATGCGGGTTTCTGTGCCGCGAAACCAAAGAATCACGATCAGTGTCCAGGATAACGCTGGCACTCCCATGACGAAATTTATCACCGGCATCAAATAATCTTCGCTCCTTCTCACCAGTCCCATGAGCAGACCCAAAGCCCCACCGAAAATAAAACCACCGATGAGCCCAATCATCACGCGCACAAGCGTCAGCAACGAATCACTGACCAGCGTCCCCTCTTCGAACATCTTGACGAACTCGAGGACGATCAGTTGCAGTCCGGGGACAATAAATTCCGGAAGGAAAAAAGACGCGACCTGCCAGACGATCAGCAGCAGACCGACCGAGACGACGGCGGCAAAATTGAATCGATGTGGTGCGGCACCGGACTCGGAGGACGCCATCGAGCTCGCAGCGCGCGGCTATTTGAGCCCGCGATAGAAAAAATTTCCATCCGGCAACTTGGCGATCATGCCACTCTCGACCCCGAGCTTGAAAAGCGCCATCAGCTCTTTTTCCTGAGACTCGGACGTCAGTTGCTGGAATCGGACGCGTTTGGCTTTGATCGTTTCACGTAGCACCGGAACCGATTCCTTGGTTTTTTTAGCGACGATTTCTAGCGCCTCTTCTTGGTTCTTGGAAACCCAATCGATGGTCTCTTTCATCGCATTGTGCGTCCGCTGCAAAAGCTCGCGGTTGTCTCGGGCAAATTCTTCATGCACCGCCCATCCCAAGAGCCAATGATGTTCCGTGCCGGTCTTTTGCTTCCACATCGCATCGAGCTCATCGGCGGAAATCAAATCTTTGAATTTCTTCGGGTCGTCCATAACCAGTCGAGTCGGGATTTGGGAAAACACGATGCCCGCGACCGCCGAACCGGTCGGCGATTTCAACTCGGCCACAACCCCCGGTTGCTCAAAGTTTTTGATTTTGAGCGATTTGACGTCGACTCCCGCCCATCTGAGATAGATCTCCATTGCCTTGGTGTTTTCCGAAGCCAGCGGCGCGGCGATCTCCTTTCCATTGAGATCCTTCGGTGCATTGATACCGTGACCGCGCTCAGTGTGCACGATCACGGATGTGCCGAAGATTTGATAGGTGGCGAACAATTTCGATTTCACGCCGCGCGCATACTGGTTGGCATAACTGATGACCCCACCTGTAGCGACCTGGTAAGAACCGGCGGCAAAGTCGTTGTAAACCGCGGCCGTCGTCGGTTGCTCGACCCACTCGATGTCGATGCCGTTTTTCAAGTCGAACCTTTTTGCGACCAACACCGAAACCATCCAAACACTGGTCGAAGGCGCTCCCAAAGTGCCGATTTTGAGCTTGGGAACTTGCGTCTGACCCTGTGCACATTGCGGCGCGATGAAGAGTCCCAAACAAAATAGCGTAATCAATGTTTTCGGGAAGGTGCGAAAAATCATGTTCCGCTCCAGTCTAGAAAAGCGTTTTCCAGCACAGTGCGAAGATATATCGACAGCTCTCGTAATCTGTTAAGGCTGATTCCGCTCAGCACAATGGCCATGGCTTTTTACTCGTCGAACATTTGGTTGTATAAGATTATCGAAGCAGATTTCCTTCAAAGGAGTCATTCATGAGCCTTCGCTCGCTGACAGAGCGAAACTATCGAGGGAAAGATTCCTCGCTTTCGCTCGGAACGACAATACCTTTAATCTCGAACCCATTCGATCAGTTCAGGACAAACTCAGTAGAGATTTTTCTCCACCCCATAATTTTTAAGGAGATCTCAGATGAAAACAGTTCGAGACATCCTTGAAGTCAAAGGCCGCATGGTTTGGAGCGTCGACCCTGGATCGACGGTCTTCGACGCCCTTAGTCTGATGGCCGAAAAGGAAATTGGCGCTCTTGTGGTGCTGGATGAAGCGCGTGTCGCCGGGATCATTTCGGAGCGCGATTATGCCCGTAAAGTGATTCTTCACGGTCGCGCCTCACCGACAACGCGGGTCGAAGAGATTATGACCACCCATGTCGCCTACACTCACCTCGATCAATCCATCGAAGAATGCATGGTGATCGTGACCGATAAACGAATTCGTCATCTACCGGTGCTTCAAGATGGGAATTTGATCGGGATCATCTCCATCGGCGATTTAGTAAAGGCAATAATCGCCGATCAGAAGTTCATGATTGAACAGCTTGAGCGCTACATCACGGGTTGAAAATTAAAGCGAAGCAAGCCTCGAACCTTTCAAGGATGAACCCATCAGTCCCCCTTTGCAAAATGGGATTTGGGGGATTTGATTTCGCTGCACGTTGTGAAATCTCCCCTGGCCCCTATGCACCCCAAATTGATCTCCGCACCAAGGGATTGGCCTCGAGTGCGCCTAGACCACTAGCTTCGGATTTTCGCCTGGAGTCATGCCTCAGTCTTGACTTGCCGGTGGTGCCGATAATCGCATATCGCGACGGGATCGAAGCAGACCGGAGCTATGAACTACCCGGGTTTCAATGAGGCGCTGAACCGCTACCACACGTTCCGCTTCGATGCGCTCTGGTCCGCAGGCCTACTCGGGGAATCGGTGTAATCTTTCTCGAACTGAAGCCACTACCCAGTGATCATTTCTTGACAGCTCTTCGCGGTGTGTTATTTCTACGCACACTATTCATATCCAAGCAGGTTTCTCTGGAGACAGGTTGCACCGATGTCGAAACTTAAACTCATCCTCGCGTGCTGGGACTATGACCGCACCCGCCCGCTTCTCGATGGCCGTGTCCAGGCCGAAGGCATCGATCTGGAAATCAAGGTCATGCGGCCGCGCGAGGCCTTTCCACGAATGCTGGAGAACAAGGAGTTCGAGGTTTCGGAGTTATCGCTTGCTTCTTATGTGAGTCTCAAGGGTCGCGGCGATTGCCCCTTTGTTGCCGTGCCGGTCGCCCTGTCCAAGATCTTTCGGCACTCGTGTATTTACGTACGCACCGATGCGGGAATTCGGTCGCCTCAGGACCTCCGGGGTAAACGGGTGGGAACGACGCAGCTCGGTTCTACCGCAACCATCTTCATGAACGGCATGCTGCAACACGAATACGGTGTTGCGATGCAGGATATTCAGTGGTTCATCGGCGGATTGACGACGCCGACTCAGCGGCCGTTGATTCCGTTGAAGCTGCCGGACAAAGTCAAGGTCGAGTTTCTGCCGCCGGAGCGGACTCTGGAGGGAATGCTGGAAAGCGGCGAGCTTGATGCGTTGCTCGCGATCTATATTCCCTCGATCTTTGAGAAGGGCTCGCCGCGCATAGCGCGCCTGTTTCCGAACTACTATGAGGTCGAGCAGGACTATTATCGCCGCACTGGCATCTTCCCGATCATGCATACGGTGGTGCTGCGCGACGATATTTATCGCGAGCACCCGTGGGCGGCGCGTAGCGTCTATCGGGCCTTCTGCGAAGCTCGCGATCTGGCGATCGACGGGCTCTACGACACAGACGCGCTGCGCCTTTCGCTTCCCTGGTTGATCCATCACATCGAGGAGACCTGGCGGGTCATGGGAAAGGATTTCTGGGCGTACGGGCTGGAGCCGAATCGCCCGGCGCTGCAGGCTATCGGCCAGTATGTCTACGAACAGGGTTTGTCGCCCCGGGTCGTAAGTCCTGACGAGTTGTTCGCCGCGAACGTCGAGTGATTATTAGGCTTCGCCACGTCGTTCCAAGGTTTCAGCAGTTCCAACCCTCTCCTGCATTCTCCCCGTGTCGCTAAGGAAGACAAGCGACAAGATGTCCGGGTTTGCACGGCTTGAACGATTTGAATGTTTAAACCGAACTCACAGTTGCTTACTCCATTGGACGAACACTCTGCTCGGCTTTTCACCGGACCGTGAATAATGCGGGCTAGCATGATATACGTGTGTCGTATCTCTCTGCCGGCGAACACAGTTCCAGCCGGTTTACGGCTTTTATAGTTCCAACCGTTCACATTGTTCGTGGTCGATGTAACGCACGAGGGGCACGCCATGTTAGAGCTTGATCGTATGATCATAGATAAGCCGGCGGACGGTATATTCCGCGTCCATCGCTCCGCCATGACATCGCTCGAGATTCTTCGGATGGAGCAGGAGCGGATATTCAACAAATGCTGGCTCTATCTGTGCCACGAATCCGAAGTAGAGAACCGGGGCGACTACCGGCGCCGCAATGTAGCGGGGAGGCCGCTTTTCTTTATCCGCGGCAGCGACGGCAAGCTGCGGGTTTTCCTGAACACCTGCACGCACAGAGGGGCGCTGATTTGCCGGCACGACCAGGGGCATGCCGACGTCTTGCAGTGCTTCTATCATGCCTGGAGCTTCAACAATCAGGGCGACCTCGTCGGCGTGCCGGATGAGGCCGGCTACGGTCAGTGTTTTAACCGAGCGGAGATGGGCCTCAAGCCGCCGCCGCGGGTGGACAGTTACCGCGGTTTTGTCTTTGTCAGCTTCAATCCCGATGTCGAAGAACTCGTGAACTATCTAGCGGAAGCTCGGGAGTATCTGGATCTTATCGTCGACCAGACCGAAAAAGGCATGAGGATCATCCCCGGTTCCAATCGATATTCGATCAAGGCCAACTGGAAGCTGCTGGTCGAGAACAGTCTGGATGGATACCACGTCAGACCGACTCACAAGACGTACTTCGAATATGTAAATAGCCTGGGGATCAATACCAGCAGCGTGCAAACCGCCTTCAGCCGGCCGGCCCTTGTCCTCGGCAACGGTCATGCGGTGGAGGAACACGACGGGATCAGGGGCCGGCCGATTGCTCGTTGGAGCCCGCTCTTCGGGGAAGAGAACAAGGAGGAAATCGCCGCGATCCGCTCAGGGCTGGTGCGGAAGTTCGGCGAGCAGAAGGCTCGGCATATGGCCGATATCAGCCGCAATCTTCTGGTCTATCCCAATCTCCTCATCATCGACTCCATCGATATCACGGTAAGAATATTCTGGCCTCTGGCTCCGGACCTGATGGACGTGACCGCCTGGCAACTCGCCCCAAAAGAAGAGAAGCCCGAACTCCTCGCGCGCCGGCTGGACAATTTCCTCACGTTCCATGGGCCGGGAGGATTCGCGACACCGGACGACGTCGAAGCGATCGAATCCTGTCAAGCGGGTTATAAAGCCGAGGGTGTCGAATGGTCCGAACTATCCAGAGGCATGCACCGCGAAGCGATCGCCGAGGACGAGCTTCAGCTGCGAGCGTTCTGGCGCCAGTGGTTCGGCCACATGTCAGGGCTTGGCAAGGTTGAAACAAACGACCCGGTGATCAGGGAGAAGGCGGCGCTGGCTCGCTAACAACAAAAGCAATTATGCCGGAAGCAAGCTCCGCCGGAAACGATGGCAGCGCACCCGCTTTGCGCGAGATGGTGGAGGACTTTCTTTACCAGGAGGCGGCGCTACTGGATGCATGGCGGCTGGATGAGTGGTTGGCACTTTTCACCGCCGACGGCAGATATCTGGTGCCGACCACGGATCTCCCGGAAGGAGATCCTCGCAAGGACTTAGTCTTTATCGACGACGACATGGTGCGGCTGCGCGCTCGGGTAGAGAGGCTGAAGAGCCGCCACGGCCACAGAGAATATCCTTCGTCGCGTACCCGGCGCTTCATTTCTAATATACGAATCAAAGTAGAAGACGGCGCCATCGTCGCGACTTCCTCGTTTCTCGTCTATCGTTTCCGCATGGGAGAATCGAGCCCCTATGTGGGTTGCTACGAGCACAGACTTAAACGGGTGGACGGAGAGTTAAAGATCCTGCACCGGAAAGCCGTTCTCGACCTCGAAGCGCTGAGCGAGCATGGAGCGGTGAGCATCATCCTGTAGCACTCTGAAGTCTTACGTTCCAGTAGTTCCAAATGTTCCAATTGTCTCAACGTTCCAACAGAGTGAACGTGTTCAAATCGTTTAGTCGTTCAATGGATCGGTGGCTCACCAGGAGCGGGTAATTCTCTCGATCATCCTGAAACCCTGATTCCAGGCTGTTCAAAAAGGTCCAGATGCTAGGCGCGCGAGCAATCGACGAGCGGAGGCGTATTGATTAATACGTTGAAGCGAGGCGATCGAGCGCAACAACGCAGGTGGGCCTTTTTCAACCGCCTGCTTAGGGCGGCTTGCAGCGTTCTACGAGATAAAGAGCCTGCGTGTTCGACGAACTTCTGCAGACTGTCCAGAGATTGCACGCCGCTTAGCGCGATTTTCCGATTCGCGATGAAAGCGGGAACTCCCCTGAGTCCCAGCTTCTTTGCCTCCTGCTCATCCGCGAGCACATTTTCCAGGTGCAGATGGTTATCGAGCGCCTCTCGCAAGTCGTCGCCGTCCAGCGCCATATCCGACGCCAAGCGAGTCAGCACATCGATATTGCCGATGTCCTCGCCACGTTGGAAGAACGCGCGAAACAGCGCGTCGTTATACTCCCGGAACTTGCCATGGCGCCGCGCCCAGTGCGCGGCTTCATGCGCGCGGCGCGAGTGCGGCTGTACGGGTGGAAGCTTGATGTCGATGCCCAACTGTTCTGCGAGAGGGTAGACCGAGCTGCCCCAAACATTGTGCAAATAGTCGCCGTCGGGATCGAGCGTCGGCACCGGGTCCGGACGCAGCTCGAAGGCGCGCCAGACGATAGCGACAGCTGGATCCTTCTTTTCCAACTCACGAATGGCCGGCTCCGCCAGCCAGCAGAATGGTCAAACGTAGTCCGAAAAGACTTCGAGCTTTACAGGCTCCACAATCTTCACTCTAAACAGCGCAAGCCGAGCGGTCCAGAGGATGGGAAGAAAATTGCCGGCAGGAGTAGGAGCAGCGTCAGGCTTTCTCTTGACTAATTGTTGCTACTCCGTTGCCAAATTTCCGATCATTCGTGAGAACCGCCGGCGTGTTCGCTGACAATCATCATCGGGCTGTACAAACTCGGGAGTTGTTCAACTCGTTCAGAACAGCTTGCCCTACGTCCCATCCGAGGGTTCAATCACTCACTCCGCTCAATCCTACGCAAACCCCGATTCGTCATCGCGCACTTCCTTCTTCGCGACGTTGCCTCCAAGTTTGACGCCGGCAGCGGCGACCGCGGCTTTGGAATTCTTTGATCTTCGCTTCGAGCTCCGCCTTATCCTTGTAGGTCCTGACCCAGATGGCCAGTCACTTACACCGCCCTGGGGATGGCCTTTACTATTTTCCCCATAGCGAGGTGAAAAAACCCTCGTTGATCAACTCCTGCACCAGGCTGTTGTCATAGAACTGCTCGACTTTTGCTTGCTTGACCTTGGGATTTTTCTTGCCGATCTCATCCGCGGTCGCCTGAAAGGCCTCGCGCTTGACCAGCGGTATCTTCTCGACGAAATCATAGGCGTATTGCATGGTGCCCGTGAGCATTGCCGGATCCGTGACCTTGGTGTAGCGGGATACAATCGCCTTGGATTCCTCTTTGCGTGTGTGCATGAAATGAACGGCCTTGCCATAAGCGCGCACGAATGCCTTGGCCTGGGCTCTGCGTTCGCGCAGGAATTTACCCGTTGTCGTCAGGCCTTGATGCACAAAGGGGATCCCCTCCTTGGCCAGATTGGCCAGCATCTTCATCCCGGCCTGTTGAGCCACCAAGCCCATGGGATAGGACATGGCTGCGGCATAAATGGATTTGTTCGATAAGCCCGCGGCCAACTCCGGCAAGCCGCCGATCTGGATGATCGGCACGTCGCGGACCGGCTCGAGGCCATATTTCTTCAGAAACATCTGCATCGCGAAATCTGTAGTCGCGCCAAAGCGTGTGACTCCCACCGGTTTGCCTTTTAGGTCTTGAACGCTCTTGATCTCTGGCGAAGCAATTACGTACAGAGCTACAAAATTGACAATCGCGCCGACCGCCACGAGATCGCCCCCCTGAAGGCCGGTGTCTATGATCGCTTGGCTGTTAGCCGTAGAGATCGCTACTTCCCCGGCCATCATCGCTTGCGCCATGGTCGATGACGCGGCGATATAAACAAGATTCGCGTCCAGTCCCTCCTGCTTGAAGTAGCCCGCGTCATTCATGATCCAGAAGGGGGTCTGTATCGCGGTGATTCCGGAATAGCCGACCACGAGTTTTTGCGCCTGGGACACGCCCACAAGACCGAAAATCAGGACAAAGCCAAGAGCAACTACTTTACAAGACATTGCTTTCATGGTCCCCTCCAGATCGGTAAAAAGAAAAGTTCAACCGTTCAAGGTTCAACGAAAAGATTCGTTCAAGTTTTCAGGTTCAAGGACGGAATTGCGAAACCCTGAACTTTGAGCCTTGTTTCCATGTACTCACCCGACATTGAGAGCACCGCCGCCGTCAACGAGAAGTGCCACTCCGGTGATGAAGTTGGCCTCATCGGAGGCGAGGAACAGCGCCGCATTGGCGACGTCCCAAGCCGTACCCATTTTGCGGCGCAGTGGCACGCGGGCATTGCGTTCCGCGGCGACCTCGGCGCGGCTCCTGCCGCTCGCGCGGGCGCGCGTGTCGACCGCCATTGGCGTGTCGATCAGGCCCGGCAGGATCACGTTGGCGCGAATTCCAAACTCGGCGTTCTGAATCGCTACTTGTTTGGTAAACGCGATCAGCGCCGCCTTGGTTGCCTTGTAGGCGACCAAGGGATAGTTCTCCAGCGCGGCAAGGGAGGAGATCATAGTGATGGCGCCGGCGCGCTGCTGCCGCATGATCGGAAGGACGTGCTTGCAGGCCATGATGGCGCCGCGCAGATTGATTGCACTGATGCGGTCGAAAGCTTCCTCGGTGAACTCGAGCAGTGACGCATCGCCGCCGGCGATGCTGACGCCGACATTGTAATGGAGAATGTCGATGCGGCCCCAACGCTGCTGCGCAGCCGCCAGCGCTGCCGCAAGGGTTGATTCCTGAGTGACATCGGCCTCGAAGGCGACGCATATGCCGCCGCTCTGCCTGGCCATCGACGCGGTCTCCTCGGCGGATCCCAGATCGCGATCGACAGCCATGACTTTGGCGCCTTCCTGGGCAAATCGCAGCACCGTGGCGCGCCCGTTGCCCATCCCTTCACCCGCGCTCTGACCGGCGCCGATGACAACGGCGGTCTTTCCCTCTAGACGCATGGGGAATCAGATGACGCTTCGTCGCCACATCGTCGGTTGATCCTCCTGAGTAGAAAGTAGACGGTCAGGTGTTCCGTTAATATTTTGCTCGTCTAAGCTTGGATGAACTGACGACGAGCTTATTGAATGAGATCTTTAAACCTCTTCATGCTGCCGATGACTTACTCGCAAGGGCCGCGCTTTGGCGACCTACTCGGCAGACAGCTTATGTACAACGAACCGCAAAGTGTCAGCCCTTCTAAATTCACTCTATGCCTGAGGACACGCCTGACGGTGACCGCCGTCGAACCTGCTTCTACGCAAACGCCGATTCGGCATCGCGCACTTCCATCTTCGCGACGTTGCCTCCAAGTTTGACGCCGGCAGCGGCGACCGCGGCTTGGAATTCTTTGGTCTTCGCTTCGATCTCCGCCTTATCCTTGTAGGTCCTAACCCAAATGAATTCGTTTTGTGGCCGATTCACCCAGGCGCCGGCGATGGGTACGCCGATCTTTTCATGCAGCGGCATGATCTCCTGTTTGAAGTGTTTCAGAAAATTATCCATCTCACCCTTGTTGATCGTGTAAATACGAATCTGCGATATCATTTTATCTTTCCTCCGATTTACTCGCGTTTTTCATCGCTCAAACGGTATGCCTGGAAACTATCCGAATGTGTCGCCCACAGTCAAACAAGCTCGCCCCGTTCCGTGCAGCAAGCCTTGTGTCGAGCGGCTAGGAGAGTCGGGTGATAGCCACGCGACAGGAATCGCTCGTCCTTACCATCATCTCACGCGGCTAATGCTTGCGGATGAATTCCACGACCTTGCGGTTAAAGGCTTCGGGCTGCTCCCAGTTAATCGAGTGAGAGGCTTCGGGCAATACAATGAACTCGGCGTGAGGAATATGGGCGAGTTGGCGGCGCATGACCCATGGCGGGCATTGAATATCCTGATCGCCGGGCATCAGTAGTGTCGGTATGCGAATTGTCTCAAGCTTCGCGAACGTGATCGTCGTTCTTTGCGGCTGCGCCGGCGCGCCTTTCTGTTGCGAATTGTTGTGGATATCGAGCCAGCGCTTCAGGCCTTCGGGGTTGGTGGCCATGTAGCCCATGCTGACTTCGCGAAACTCAGGCGGCCAGCTCCTGAAACCTGGAAGAGTCGTCTTTTCGCGCAGCTTGCTCAGCTCTTCGTCGACGATAGCGCCGCCGCTGGCGGCGACTACCAAACTACGCAGCCGCTCCGGATGCCAGAGAACGTAATCGTAGGCGGCAAACCCACCGCCCGCCACGCCGATGAGATGAAAACGATCGATCTTCAGGTGTTCCACCAATGCGTGGAGATCTTCCGCGATGGTACCGGGCTGTGGGCCGGTGTCCGGATTCGCGGTGCTGCGGCCCCACCCGCGCCGATCAAAAGCAATGGCGCGATAGCCGGCGTCAAACAAAGCAGGAATATTGTACTGAAAGCCGTCGGCGTTGCCGGTGTTGGCGTGAAGCAGCACGACCGGAACACCGTCGCCGCCGCTGTCCGTGTACCAGAGGCGCACGCCGGGAAGCTCCGCATATCCGGCGAATTGTTCAGCAGATGCCATAATCAGTAACTACGATTCCGTGACTGTTTCATTTTTGATCGTGGCTGACTCATTACATTGATGGGCACTAGCTGTCAAATCGGCCTCATCAGAAAGGAGTCGAGTTTTACAAGATCAGATCTTGAATCTTTTCAGGCTGAAACTGCTGAGATCTATCTTGCTTTTGCCGTCGATGACCTGCTCCGCCAGCGCCTCGCCGATGGCCGCCGAGTGTTTGAATCCATGGCCTGAACAAGGCGACGCAATGATAATGCGATCGTCATCCGGATGAACATCGATGACGAAGTTCGAATCGGGCGTCACAGTATAAAGGCAACTTGCCGCGGCGCCGCATCGATCAGATATACCCGGTAATCTGGCTTCGATATAGTCTTTGTACATGGCTTGCTCTTCTGCCGAGCTGACCGCACGCTGCACGTGATCTGGATCGGCGGTCGAGGTGAATTGCTCGGTGGCAATTTTGATCGATTTGCCGTCCAGCGTCGGAAAGCCATAGAACCCGAACTCACCGCCCTTCCCAAAGATCCAGATGAAAATCGGAAAGTCCGGGGGCGCAAATGCCGACCGGTGATCTTCCGTGATCTCGAACCAGTACATGACCTGGCGGTACACCTTAAACAGATGCGCGCATGACAGCGGCAAGAAACCGCCGATCCACGAGCCGGCGGCGATGACAACCTTCTCGGCAAAGTAGGCGCCGCGGCTGGTGTTGACCGTCACTCCGGAATCCCCGTCATTATCGATTGAGACGACGATTTCGTCCGTGTGAACGGCGGCGCCGTGCTTGCGCGCGAGATCGAGCTGCGCTTCAATACAGAGTTCCGGCCTTAAGAATCCCGTTTCATATTCGAAGTAAGCGCGCTCATCGGTTACGGCAAACTGCGGATAGCGTTTTTTGATGTCTGACGTTTCGAGGATATGGTGACGGATGTTGAATTTCTCCGCGCAACGGATCGCCTGGTCCAGGAAATCAGGCCGACCGTGCATAACGGCCTCGCTGTTTTGGCTCTCCAGAGTGATACCACCCGTAATCGTCAAGAGTTCCGCGCGAGCTTGTCTTTCGATCTCGCGCCAAAGTTCATAGGAACGCAAGACCAACGGCACGTATGCCTCGCCTTCGCCGATTGCCTGGCGGATGATTCGACTCTCACCGTGAGACGAGCCGTTAGCATGCGGTGGGGAGAACCGATCGACGCCGAGCACTTGGTTGCGCCGTCTGGCCAGTTGGTAAACCGCGGCGCTTCCGGTGGCGCCGAGACCGACTATGATCGTATCAAACTTATCGCTCATGACTCTCGTTTGTCGACGCTCATTCCCGCTTGACGAACAGTCACGTTAGCGTTTCTCATGGTCTTCTTGGAACGAGAATGGCTTGCCGCTTGAAACATTAGACAATCTTCACGAGACTAAATCAAAGATTAATATAAAAGCGGAAAACCCGTGAGCATGAGGAAAAAAACCTGTTTGTGAGCGTGGAAAGATAAAGCAGCAACTATGAAAGATGAAATTGGCCCCACGGGAACATACCGTGCCGAGCAAACGTCAAGTCTCCGGCGCGGTTCGTTACGGCGCAGCAAGCCCGGTATCGGTCACCGGGGCGCGCGCTACTTTCACCCGCCGCGCGGGATAGACCCGTAGGAATGCCAGCGGCGACGCTGTCACTGTGACAACCGCCACCAAAACGATGCCCGCGTTCACCGATTCGTCGATGAGACCGAGCTTCTCGCCGATTGCGGCCGCGGCGATGATCAACGACAGGCGCGGGCACATCAAAATGCCGGCGGCAAATGCCTCGCGCCATGTATGATTGAGCCGGAAGACCAAAGCCGGGATGATTTTTACCGCAATCGCCGCGGTCAGCAGCAGCGGCACCGAGAGAAGCGCCCCGCTCGAGGACAGCAGTGCCGGCAGATTGAAATCGACGCCGACCATGATGAAAAAGATCGGGATGAAAAATCCAAAGCCGATGGCTTCGAGTTGGCTGGACAATTCTTTGTCCTCGGGAGTGCGCAAGAGCGCGACGATGGCTCCCGCCAAAAAGGCGCCGACAATGATCTCGATACCGAGCTTTTCGGCAAGCACGACAAAAATCAATAAAGTAGAGAAAGCCGCGCGCACTTTGATTTGAGCCGTGGCATGGCTGAGTTCCTGGATGATTCTTTGCAACGACTCGATGCGGCTCAAAAACGAGCCGAATCTTGCCGCGAAAAAAAACGCCACGAACAGTAAAAAGACCAGGAGAATCTCGGCAGTCAAGCCGCGTGAGATCACGGCGACCAGCACGCTGATCAAAAACATGGTGACGAAATCGGCAATGACGGTGGCCAGTAAAATTGTCTGTCCATAAAGGCTTTGGTTGAGCTCCGATTCCTTCAGAATCGGCACCACCACTCCCAACGCTGTGGTCGAAAGGATCAATCCCATCATCCAGGGATCCGTGGTGGCTCCGATCCACTTCAAACCCCAGGCGAACGCGCCCGCCAGTATTAAGGTTGCTCCGAAGTTCAGGAGCGCAAGAGGTAGAGGGCGCCAATGCGACTGCTGAGACATATGAACGGGATCGGTGCGCCGCAAGCTGCGAAAATCGATCTCCATGCCGGAAAGAAACATGAGCAGCACGAAACCCAACTCTTTCAAGAGTTCGAGGGCGCCGTTTTCAGGCACAACCCAACCAAATCCACTCCGGCCGACGATCATGCCTGCAACGATTTCACCGACGACTATAGGCACCGCCAGCCGGCCGCGCACCGACGAGAGCAGCAGCGGCACCAGTAACGCCAGCATGACGACAATCAGCAGCGGTGCAAACGAGTGCGCTTCGTTCATGAAGAAGCTTAAGCCTTTCGCAAAGGGAACTCAGTCCGGCAACTATTATAATTATTTTCGCGATGCGCAAGATCACCTAAGCGAACCGCCGGTCTTCCTTCCTCAATCATTACAGTTGCCTCCGGTTGCTCAAATCCGTCTCAGACATTTAAGCTTTGCCTTTGTTCCGATCACCAACAGGTCTTTGCCACTGCGAATACGTCTTTTCTCCTCCGCTTTCATCTTCTCCGATGCGCTTGAACGGCTCTCCGTTTGACTCCGATTTCGGCAGATTATAAGTTATTTTAACCCGGTGAATTGGCGCGTCTCATAGTAACAGTGGAGGCCCCGATCAGCAGGAATTACAAGGAGGAGTTATGGATCACGCACCCGAATCAAAGTGGCAGGAGCCCACTGATAACAAGACCAGAGCCGGTCTCGGCAAGTTTCTCCGCCCGAATACTCCCTATGACAATTACATGGAAGCTCAGGGCATTCCCATTTACCGCGATATCGGCGTCCGGCGGGTCCAGGACCTACCGCGCAAGCCATGGAAGCGCATGGGCGGCAGCGGCACCTTCATCCAGTTGCTCGGCACCGAGGGATTGTGGGGCTGCTTTGTCGTCGAAGTCCCCGGCGCCGGCGCGCTCAATCCGCAGAAGCATCTCTACGAAGAGCAGTTCCTGGTGGTCGAAGGCCGCGGCACGACGGAAGTCTGGGCTGAGGGCAACGGCAAGAAGCTGACATTCGAATGGCAGAAAGGATCGCTATTTGCGATTCCGATGAACGCCAATCACCGGATCATCAACGCCACTTCGAGTCCCGCGTTGCTTCTGGCCGGCAACACGGCGCCCAACATCATGAACAACTTCGATAACGAAGATTTTATTTTCAACTGCCCGTATGAGTTCAAAGATCGCTTCGATCCAAGCGACGACTATTACAAATACAAAGAAGACATCACTCCCGATCCGGTGCGCGGTCTGGCGATGCGTCAAACCAACATCATACCCGACGTTATTGCCTGCGAGCTGCCTCTCGACAATCGCCGCTCGCCCGGTTACCGGCGCATCGAGCCGCACATGGTGGGACAACAGTTCTATTATTGGATCGGACAGCATGAAACCGGCCGTTACTCCAAGGCCCACGCTCACGGCTCGGCCGCGGTGCTGATTTGCTTGGGCGGCAAAGGCTACACGTACACCTGGCCGGCAACGTTGGGGACACGGCCATGGGAGGCCGGCAAAACGGAATTGATCAGGCGACAGGATTACGAGCCGGTCGGCATGGTCAGCGCCGCGCCAATGAGCGGCAATTGGTTCCATGCGCACTTCGGCGCCAGCAAGGAGCCGTTGCGCCTCACCGCCTGGTTCGGGCCCAATGCTCCCGGACGCGAGCGCGGCCGACCCGGAGAGAAGGCAATCGACTATGGCGCCATCGATATGAAAGACGGCGGCACGGCGATTCCTTACAATGAAGAAGATCCTTTCCTCCGTAAAGAGTTCGAAGAGACGTTGGCTGCGGTCGGCGCAAAATCGCGCATGGAGCCCGAGCTCTACGAACGATCGTACTAGACTTATTCAATCCAGATGGTGGAGTTTCGGGCTGCACAGAGCGCGAAGCTCCATCCACAGCTTTCAACTCATTCCGCCCCAGGATACCTAATGGACAGCACCCCTTCTAAAGCCTCGTTCTCCAACGCCAACCGCCACATGCAAGAGGAAGAAGAGCTGCGACTCACCAGCGTCGGTGTGGACATCGGCTCCTCGACCACGCATCTGGTTTTTTCCCGGCTCGAGCTCCACCTCGAAGGGACGCGCTATCGCGTGACCGGCCGCGAGGTTTTAAAGGAATCGGAAATTCTTCTGACCCCCTATGTCGATGAGACCAGGATCGACGTCGAAGCGCTGGAGGCCTTCATCAACCGGCAATACAAGCAGGCCGGCATCAAGCGCGACGATGTCGACACCGGCGCGCTGATTTTAACCGGGGTGGCGGTCAGGCGTCGCAACGCGCGCGCGATTGCCGAGCTGTTCGCCAAGGAAGCCGGCAAGTTCGTCGCCGTGAGCGCCGGAGATGGCCTGGAGGCCACCATGGCCGGACACGGCTCCGGAGCTGTGGCGCATTCGGCCAAGACCGGCGGCGTGGTCCTCAATATCGACGTCGGCGGCGGCACCAGCAAATTCGCCTTATGCAACAACGGCAAGGTCCAGGAAGTCACGGCCATCGATGTCGGCGCGCGCCTGCTCGCCTTCGATCAGGACAGCGCCGTAGTGCGCATAGAGGAAGCCGGTCGTAAGCATGCGCGCTGGGCCGGGATCGAAGTGGAGCTCGGTCAAAAGATCTCCCAGGATAATCTGCGGCTGATGGTCTCGGGTATGATTGAAAAGCTCTTCACCCTACTCAAGCCCGGGCCCCTCTCCGAAGATACCAAAGGCCTCCTGCGGCTGCCGCCGCTTAGTTACCGCGGCGAAATCGATTCGCTGATGTTTTCAGGCGGCGTTTCGGAATTTATCTACAATCGCGAAAAAACCAGCTTCGGCGATCTCGGGCCGTTGATCGCCGAAGAGATTCACCGGCGCATGCCTGAATTGGGCCTGCTCGTCATGGAACCAGCCGCGCGGATTCGCGCCACCGTAATCGGCGCCTCCCAGTATACGATCCAGGTCAGCGGCAATACGATTTTCATTTCACCGGAAGATGCCGTGCCAGTTCGCAATATCCCGGTGGTTGCGCCTGAATTCGATTTCGACGGCGAAGACATCGATCAGAAAGCCATCGTCCTGGCGGTACAAAATGCGCTGCGCAGATTGGACCTGCTCAGCGGCAAACAACCGGTGGCGTTATCGTTCCAATGGCGCGGCTCAGCGACTTTCGCCCGGCTAAAATCTTTTTGCGGCGGCGTCGCCGAGGGACTTCAAGAGATCTTGGCCAAGCGCCATCCGTTGACGTTAATCAATGACGGCGATATCGGCGGCATCGTCGGGCTGCACTTTCAGGAGGAGTTGCGGATTGAAAATCCGATCATATCGATCGACGGTATTTCGCTGAGCGATTTCGATTACATCGATATCGGCGCTCTGATTCCCACGTCAGGATCGGTGCCGGTGGTGATCAAATCGCTGATCTTCCCCGCATCGGTGAACGATTGAGAAAAAGGTTCAACCCGTCAACTGGTTCAAGCCGTTCAAACCGTTCCAGGCGTTCAAGACCTTCAACGGGTTAAATTCAGGGCTTTCATGCACAAGTAAGGCTACGCAACGAAGCTCTCTTCTTCCTCTTTCATCGTCTTACCGCATCCGTTGGCAATTCAGTCACCCTCTTTTTGTCTCCCCCTCTTCTAAGGGGCCGTTCAGCCATGCGGTGCCCTCGGCAAACATGACGAAGTTGATTCTGTTCGAATGAGAGAAATTCCAGCGCGGCCATAAAAGCTGGAGATATAATTCGCCGCTTTTGATTTAGACGGCTTGAACTCAGATTTTTTAGAGCCGGAAAAATTGTTTGGCATTCTCCCCCAACACGCCGGCCTTTTGCGCGTAGGTCAGATCGGTGCGTTCCACGGTTTCGTGAATCATCTGCTTGGCTGCAACCAAATCGACTTCATGAGGATAATCCGACGCATACGAAAAACATTGGTAACCCACCTGCTGGATGACATAGGGCAAGATCGACTCGTTGCCTTCGCAACCGATCAGGATTTGACCGCTCGAAAGGTAATCGTTGAGGCTGCGCTGTTTGCCGGTGCTGGTCGTGTAAATGCTCTCGTCCCGGTCCATCCGGTCTTTAAGAAGAAGAATCCAGGCGCAGCCACCTTCGAAAAAGCCGACGCGCAGATCGCGATAGCGATCGAAGACGCCGTGATAAACCAGAGAAACAAACTCCAGCGCTAGCGGCACCGGATGGCGCAACGTCCGCGCAGCCCAGGCATCGGTAAAGCTGTCGGCGCCCAGCCCAAGGCTCGAGCCGCCATGAATGCCCAGGGCACAACCAAGATTAGCCGCCTCCTCGTACACCGGCCAATAGTAATCGTGACCGAGATGAAGCGGCAAGCCGCGCGACGGCAACATCGCTCCGGGAAGCTTCAGGTCAAGCACTAAACGACGCAACTCTTTCACTGCTTGTTTGACATCCTGCATCGCGATCAAGCCCATCGGATAGAGCCGCGGATCGACTTTTCGATAGCGTTCCGAAACATAATCGTTGAAGGCGCGGCAGATTCGCACGGCATAGTCCGTTTGTTGAAAAAATCCCACCGAAAGGCCTTCGGAAGGAAACAATACCGACTCGGTAACACCGGCTTTGTTGAGAAACTCTACCCAATCCTCGCCTGAGCCTTTGCGATGATCGCTGGCATCGATGCGCCGCCGCCGCGGCTCTTCAACCTCGCCGCTCTTTTGGATGTTGCGCGGATAGTGAATCGCGTCCAGACCGGCGAATACTCCCTGCCGGTTGCGCGTCGGTTTCAAGGCGATGTCGCGATCTATCGGATCAAGAAATGGCACCATTTCCGGAATCGACTCGATGATGTGACCGTCACAATCAAACACGCTAATATTTTCTGCCATCATGGCCTCCAACTTTTTATTTCTTGAGTCGTTTTTTAACACAGATAACTAGCCGGCGAAAATAGACGGGCTTCGGCTGCGGCAATCTAGATTTTGCACCTGTTCATAATTTTAACAGATCGTCAAAAGAAGAAACCAACTACCTTCGACGGCAGTTCTATGCGGGGAAAATGTTCAATTCGGCGCCGGCTCGCGATTAGCCGCATGCGTCCTTGACATCGCGACTGGTTAGGAATAATGAAGCGGCCAATGGACGTCGACTATGGCTAAATACCGCGCGCGGATCTGTCCCAACTGTCGCTTCTTCTTAGGATTTTCCGTCACGAAAATGCCTGCCAGCGACAAAGAAGTCGGCGTCATTAGTTTCTGCTTGAACTGCAGCTATCGACTTCCCATTCATACTGTCATGAATGGTTTCCGACGAGCCACAGCCAAATTGGGACGACGCCGGCTAAAGCTTGCGAATAGTTTTCCAGACGACCGGCGGTCGGACTCGCGCGACGACCCGTCAAGCCTCGGCCCGGGGACCAACAACCGCATCATTCCCCCGGAAACCTATAGCCGTCACCTGCGCGCCATCGGCCAGCACCTGCAACAGGAGGGGATCGATAGTTTCAACCTGCAATGTCGCGGAGATCGGTACGCAGTTTGGACCCGCGCCAGTACCGTGACATGGCCGAACCGATCGCTTTTCAACTTTAGCAATCGACTCGAGAACTGGTGGGGTCTAAGGCATCAGGCGCCCGACGGCTATCAGAGCCGCCAGCCGGGCGGCCATGCGCGATTCGAATACTCTCTAGACGATCTTGCGCGCATGGACTTGGCCGCGAGAATTCACCGCGATCCGAGGAGTGGTTTTGCCAATGGGCACAGCTTATCGCAGCTGCTCAGGACCATCGGCTCTTTGGCTTACCAGCGAAATCAGCGGTTGCTGGCGATTTCATGGCGTGACATTTCGATTTGCGTGGTAATTGAAACCGCACAGGGAAAACGAGAGATCGAAGTTTTTCGACCGGACAACTTGTATGACATTTGGGTGAGGATGTATTTGCGGCGCGAAAACCGCGCGCTCTCGGACGTTCCTCAGTAAGCGCTCGCCTTCCGCATTGACACCGACTCAGACCAGTCCGCTTCCGGAACCTTCTTCCATCGCAAAAGCCAATTGCTCGTGCATCGGCGGCATCTTTCGTCGCCGCGCCGGAATGCGAATAGTCACTGTCGATCCCTGCCCTACTTTACTTTGCACGTCAATGTTCCCATCGAGCAGGTGCACGATCCGCTTGACGATATAGAGCCCCAAACCAGCGCCGCTGTATTTTTCGGATTCTGAACTCTCGAGTCGGCTGAATTTTTCAAAGATCATGGGCAGCTCGTCGGCGGGAATCCCGATACCGGTATCCGAGACTTCGAATTCCATCACCTTTCGGTGGGTCAGGTAGTGCGCTGAAACCCTGACATAGCCATGCTCGGTGAATTTGACGGCGTTGTCGATGACGTGTTGCAGAATCAGCTTTAACTTGCCGCGATCGGCCTCGAGTAGCGGCAAGTCGGGAGAAAACTCCCAGATCAATTTGATGTCTTTTGTCAACTGAGAATCATAGGACAATCTCAGGTCGTAAAGAAACTCCCACAAGTTGGTTTCGTGCAGCTCCGGCTCGACCAGATTCGATTCGATGAAGTTGACCTGCAACATGCTGGTTATTACCGCATGAAGTTCTTTACACTGACGCATCATCATTTCGAGAGATTTCTCCTGAATCGGACTGATATCGCCAAGCGTCCTTTCGATCAACATGTTGGTATTTCTCGCCAGAATGTTGAGCGGGCTTTTCAACTGATGCGAAGCAACGCCCAAGAATTCGTCCTTAAGTTTATTGGCATCGCGTAATTCGTTGGCCTGGCGCTCGATTTGCTCGTGCAAGCGAGTCTGCTCGATGGCCATTGCCAAGTGGCCCGCTAATGTCGCAGCAAACTCCCGTTCCTCCGTGGTGAAATCGTACTGCCAGCGTGTGAAAAACGCTAAGCTGCCGAAAACCCCGCCTTTGGCGCGCAGCGGCGTCCCGAGAAACGCAACCACGCGCTCATCGCTTAAAGGGCCGGCATCCTGAACGCGCGGGTCTTCATAGATATTTCTTATAGCTAGCGTGGTCTCTTTTTTTATAACCGCGTCGACAGATGAGAATGAATTGACCAGCGCATCTGATTTTCGATGGAGAAAACCTTTGCTGGCCGCTGTTCGGAGTATGCCCGTTTCAGGATTTCGCAGCGTGACCACGGCCGCCGCATAGGGCAAACGACTCAGTGCCGTTTGTAAAGCTTCATCGAGAATCTTGCCTAATCCTACATCGCGGATGAGCGCCGGATTGGTTTGATGAAGTACCTCGAGGCGCGCGCCCTGTATTCGGAGTTCTTCGGCGGTCTTACGCTCTTTCTCGGCTCGTTGCTCTTTGTCGATGGCAACCTGTTTCTGCCGCTCTACCTGGGCGAAGTAACCGTAAAAGATCGAGATCACCAGCGGCATCGGCAAACGCAAATAAATACTGGGATCGTCGGTCATCGACCCGCCAAGCACAACGTATCCGTAAACCACAGGAGCCAAAAACGTGATGAGTAATAAACCGCGCGGGTCGTTGCAAACGCAACTGAGTATTAAGGTGACAAGGCAAGCGACGACCAGGTCAGGGGTGGTTCCGCCACTCAGTCCCAGCGTAAGCGCAAGGAAGAAAGTATCGAATAGCAGCAGCGGGCCATAAAACCGCGGCCAGTTGAAGTATTCCTCAGCAACGAAATATAGCGTCACATTGGTGAGTAGATAGAAGACTACAATCGCCTGAATTTGCGATCCGTAAAGCCAATCGCCCGGCGAATAGAGTAGAAGGTAGCAAGAGAGAATGACCAGCGGCCAGCGCAGTTGAACGACAGTCTTCTTCTGCGGGGTTTCGAACAATTGGTCGAGATTATGAAGGTTGGGCAAGAACGCAGCGGATTTGATCGTTTGTGCAATCTCCATAAGCTCTTTCCTTATGGGTGCACATTATATGCCATGTTCTATAACGGCTTGTTTTGTATCATCCATTCAGTTTGTTACATAAGATCGGCGAGTTGCGCGACGGCTTTTAACCGTCTCCGGTCTGAAATGGACAAATTACAACAAATGGGGACAAATTTGTCGCCGCAGCAGTGTACATATTATTTAGGCGAATCTGCCGGAAACAGTCTCGTAGCAGATCAAGGGCTAGTGCTGAGGCTCTTTTTTTTGTCTTGCGCGACGCGGACGGCCCGTAGGATATCGGCGTAGCCGGCGCAGCGGCACAGGTTACCCGACAGGTATTCGCGAATATCGTCATCCGAAGGATTGGCAATCTCATCGAGCATCGCTTTGACCGAAAGAACGAAACCGGGAGTGCAGTAGGCGCACTGTAAAGCTCTCTGGCTGACGAATGCCTCTTGGATGTAATGGAGTGTCCCGCCGTCGCCGAGGCCTTCGAGGGTGACGATCTCATGGTCCGCGGCGCGCGCCGCCAACAGGAAGCACGAACTGACCGGTTTACCGTCGAGCAACACGGTGCAGGTGCCGCAAGCGCCAACGCCGCAGCCTTCCCGCACGCTCCACAATTTGAAGCGATCGCGCAGCACCTCGAGCAAAGTATCGGCGTCGTCGATGGTAAACTTTTCCTCGCGGCCGTTGAGGCGGAGACTAATTTCGCGTGTCATTCGATCTACCCTCGATTGGCTTGCCGCTGAGAAAGCGCGCGCAAAACTTTTTCCGGCGTGATCGGCAGATCGCGAATGCGAACGCCGACCGCATCCTCAATGGCGTTGGCGACAGCCGACGAGACCGTCAAGGTGCCGGTTTCGCCGACGCCTTTGGCGCCGAACGGACCGGTTTCGTGCGGCACCTCGACGATAATCGGCTGAAAAGATTCCGGCAGGTCCTTGAAAGAAGCGACCTGGTAATCGAGCAAAGAACCGTTCACCAGCTGTCCTTCGTCGAAAATCATCTCTTCGAAAAGTGTCAAGCCCAAGTGGGTGATCGCCGAGCCGAGCAGTTGCTGCTCGCAGTGCTTCGGATTGATCGCAGTGCCGGTATCGCCGACGCTAAAGAATTGAAGAATTTTGACGCGGCCGGTCTCGGTATCGACCTCGACCTCAGCCGAGGTCGCCGAGGGAAACCAGTACTCGGTGCATTTCTCCGACTGCCCGGTTTCCGGGTCCATGGGAATCGCCTCGGGTTGGCAGATCGCCTCGCCGGTGAGTGTCGTGCCCAGGCTGCCGAACTTGGCGAGAAACGCCTCGCTGATCGTCATGCCCCGCTCCTCCGTGCCGCGCACGAAGATGCGCCCGCCACCGGCCGCCAGGTCGTCGGCATTCACTTCCAATTTTTTCGAGACGACTTGAAACAGTTCGGCTTTGACCTTGCCGGCAGCCATGCGAACGGCATTACCCATATGGTAAGTCGAGCGACTGCCCGCAGTGATGGTATCGTACGGAGTGATATCGGTATCGGGTTGCACGACATGCACCTGGTCGAATGAAACACCAAGCTCTTCGGCGACAATCTGGCCCATCATCGTCTCCGAGCCCTGCCCCATCTCCACGGTGCTGCTGAGCACGTTTACTGTGCCGTCGGCGTTCATAATGACGATGGCGCCGGAGATCGAAGGTGTGAGCACAGCTTTGACGCCGGCGGCGATGCCTTTACCGCGCAGCTTGACGCCGGATTGTTTGAGTTTGGGTTTGGACCATTCGATGGCGTTGGCCGCTTCGCGCACTGCCTGCTTGATGCCAAAGGATTTCACCGGCGTTCCAGTGGCGAAGGCCTCGCCTTCATTCAACGCTTGTTGCAGGCGAAACTCCACCGGATCGGCGCCGATGGCGCGCGCGATCATGTCGGTTTGCGAATCGTAAGCCCAAATCACCTGCGGCACGCCAAAACCGCGAAACGCGCCGGCGGGCACGTGATTGGTGTACACGCAATACGAATCGATCCAGACGTTGGGAATCCGGTAGGGCCCGGCCGAGGTATAGCCCGATTTGTGCACGACCCGCGGGCCGATCTCGGCGTATGCGCCGGTGTCCCAGAAGACTTCGCATTTGCGCGCCGTGATCACACCGTCTTTGATGGCGCTCTTAATTTTGGTGATCACTTTGTGCTTGGTGATCGTCAGAAATTCTTCTTCCCGGGTCAAAGCGTAACGAACCGGCTTCTTGGTGACGAGCGCCAGTGCGGTGACCAGCGGCTCCAATTTAGCGTAAAGCTTGGCGCCGTAACCGCCGCCGAGGTAGGGGATTCGCACGCGAATCCGATTCATCGGAACGCCGAATGTAGTGGAGATTTCAGTGCGCACATACGACGGCGTCTGGCTGGCGGTCCAGATATTGATGCGCTGCCCCTCGTCTAAATAAACAAGCGTGACGTGCGGCTCCATCGGCATGTGCTGCGCCGGCGGCGAGCTAAAAGTATCTTCAAATACCCGGTCCGCTTCGGCAAAGGCTTTTTCGACATCTCCGGTTCTTAATTTGAAGTGATAGCAGATGTTCGATTGCTTGCCGGATTTTACATGGGCGAGATCGGCAAAAGCCTTCGCCGGTCGGTGCTGCTCGTGCACCAGCGGTGAGCCGGCTTTAACCGCCTCTAGAACATCCAGCACGGCCGGAAGCGGCTCATATTCGACCTCGACCAGCTCCAGGGCGTCTTCCGCGGTGCGCCGGTCCTGCGCCGCAACCGCCACAACCGGATCGCCGATGTAACAAACCTTTTCGACCGCGAGAATCGGTTGATCCCGAAAAGCCGGGCCAAAATGCGGATCGACACCCGGCATCCTGGCGACATCGGCGCCGGTCAGAACGACGGCCACGCCTTTGACTGCCTCGGCTTTGGTTTTGTCGATGCGCGTGATGCGCGCATGCGCATACGGACTGCGCAAAACCGCCACATGCAGCATGCCCGGCATTTCGATGTTGCCGACATGCAATACTTGCCCGGTCACCTTTTGACTTGCATCTTTGCGGAATACTGATTGGCCTACGACTGCGAAATTCGCCATTGAGTCACCTTCAAACAGAGACGCGATCGCTTAATTGCAGGATCGCCTTTTTGACAAACACACGAACCATCTTGCGCTTGTACCACTCGGAACCGCGCAGGTCTGACGAAGGCGATATTTGCTCGTCGACAACGTCGAGCAACTTGTCCATGACGCTGTCATCGACTGACTGACCTTTTACTAGATCCAATCCTTCGATGAGCAGCGGTGTCGCAGCAACGCCGCCTAACGCCAATCTGAGCTCCTGAAAACGGCCGTCTTGTCGGATTGCCAGCGCCGCAACTCCCAAACAAGGCCAATCGTTGCCGGACAGCGAGCTGTATCTGAGATAAACCGCTTTGCTATCCGGCGGCATGAAAGGAATGTTTACATCGACGATAAGCTCGCCGGGTTCCAATGCGGTTTCGTAGAGGCCACGAAAGAAATCTTTGATAGGTATGCTTCTCGAGCCGTTAGGTCCCACGGCGTTGACCACCGTGCCGAGAACCAGCAGCGGCGGCGGTGGATCGAGACGGTAATCGGCATGAGCGAGATTGCCGCCCACTGATGCGGTTTGCCTGACCCGGACATTGCCGATTTTGCTGAACGCCTCCGCAACCGCAGGGAACTCCTGGCGAATCAGCGGTGAGAGCTCCACACTGCGATGCGTCGCCAAGGCGCCGATGCGCACGCCATTGCTTTCTCTGAATATTTGATCTAGTCCCGGGACTGACTGTAGATCGACGAGATACGGATAGTGCAGCGCCCGTTGCTTCATCAAGATGATTAAAGTTGTGCCGCCACCTATGGGCCGGGCCTCATCGCCGTGCTTGGCCAGCAGTTTGACGGCTTCATCAACCGAGCGCGGTTGCAATAATTCAAATGAGCGGATCGTCATTACGCTTCCTCAATCACAGTGATGTTTCTATCCTTGCCGGTTCCGAGAAGTCAACACTGATTGATTCACCGCACGGATCCAGAGAACGCTGAGTCGGAGAGTTTCGGAATATCTATATGTACTTTGTGCCTCCGCGGTTTCAAAGGATGCGAATGGTTGACAGGCGCTCCCAGGTTTGAGAAGAATCGCTCAATTAGGAGGGCCGTGATCATGTTTGCAAGCATCAGACACATTGCTGTGATGACTGAGAATTGGGATCGGATGGCGAAATTCTACCAGACGATTTTCGGCATGAAGAAGATTACCAACGGCATGACCGATGAAACCGGCACTTACAATAAGGACCGGGGGCATCTAAGCGATGGCGTCATCGGCTTGGCTTTGTTGCAGCGCCAACCTGGATTCCGATCCGGCCTCGATCACTTCGGCTTCGCGGTAGACGATGTGCCGTTAGTGCGTGACCGTCTAAAGCAGCACTACCCCGATGTCTACATAGCGCAAAGCCAGAGCCATGTCCCCTTCGCCGGCTTGCGAAGTCATGACCCCGACGGCAATCAATTCGATCTCTCGCAGAAAGGCATGGACAACGTTCGCGAAGGTTATGTCGAATTCGGCTGGGAACAACCGCGCTGGATCAATCATGTGTGCATCCGCAGCGGCCGGCCCGCTTATATTGCCGAGTACTACCAAAAGGTTTTCGACTTGAGGCCAGTGGAAGGCATGTCCAGCGATAACAGCTACTATTTGAGCGACGGCAAAGTGAGTTTGGCAATTCGCCCATGGGACATGGTGGCTTATCGAGGTTTGATGGCCGGCCTGGATCATTTTGGTTTTAAGGTTGACGACCTGGACAAAACTAAAAAAGATCTTGAAGCGCTCGCCGCTGACGAGCCCAAAGCGGGCGCAAGAAAAATCGCCATCGGCCGGGACGGCGAAGTGCGCGAGAAAAACTTGGAAGGCTGCAAGCTGTGTAAGCACGCCATCTCTGATCCCGATGGAGTATTGCTGGATTTGACAGACTGAGTTCAGCCAAGCCGGGACACATTCAAAGGGATTTCGGTCGCAGCGCTGCTCTAAAGTGAGTTCGCTGAGTCGAACGCGAAATTGCAGACCGGAAGCATACCGGGATCTAAGGTATTTCCAACGATGAGTCGCCCTATGAGGCACAATCTCTGCTCAATGTGGCAACTTCTTTAAAGCAGCTCATCGAGAGCTACGATCCCAATTTACTGCTGAGCGAAGCTTCTACGCCACCTCGTTTCTGGTACTCAGATCCACGCGTTCTCGAATTGGAGCAGCGGACCGTCTTCTCCCTGTCCTGGCAAATGGTCGGCCGCGCCGAGCAATTTCGCGAACCGGGCCGATACATTACGTGCGACGTTGCCGGCGAACCGATGTTGCTCGTGACAGGCCATGACGGTGTTGTACGAGGATTCTACAATGTCTGCCGCCACCATGCCGCCGCAGTGATGCCTGAGCCTCAAGGACGCGCCGAGCATCTTCGCTGTCCTTATCATGGGTGGACCTATAACCTGGAGGGGGCGCTGGTCGTGACACCGGAGTTCGGCGGCGTATGCAATTTCGATAAATCAGACAACGGACTGGCGCCCGTCCAAACGGCAATCTGGCAAGGCTGGGTCTTCGTAAAACTCGTCTCGAACAGTCCGGCACTTGAAGAGTTCCTCGGCGAAGATCTTACTCGACAAATTCAAAGATTGAAGCTTGAGCAACTTTCTTGGTTCGAGCGCCGCTCTTATACCGTCAGATGCAATTGGAAAGTCTTTATCGATAACTATCTCGATGGCGGCTATCACGTGCCGCACATTCACGGCGCCTTGGACAGCGTTCTCGATTACAGCGCGTACACGATCGAAAGCGGCGATCGCTTCTGTCTCCAATCGAGTCCAATCGTCAGTGGGAAAGCCGATGCTCAGACATCACAAGCTCGCAAGGGACAAGCTCTCTACTACTGGATCTATCCCAACTTCATGATCAATTGGTATGAAGGCGTGATGGACACGAACCTAGTCGTGCCGCACGGCACCGATAGAACCGAAGTCATCTTCGACTATTATTTCACCGACGTGTCAGCCAAAGCCCGAGAGAAGAATCTTGCCAGCATTGCGCTGAGCGAGCGAATTCAAGACGAAGACGTGGCGATCTGCGAATCCGTGCAGCGCGGCCTTTCATCCCGCATATATTCGACCGGCCGGTTGTCGGTGCGGCGCGAAGCGGGCGAACATCTCTTTCACAGGCTTTTGCATGCCGATCTAAAAACAGGCTTGCCCAACGAAGCTGCAGACACAGCGAAAAACCATTAGAAAGTTAATCGGAAGTATCTATATGAAAAACAGCTACCAAGAAAAGTTTGGCTATCCAATTGAGCGCACCGCCGGCAAAGTGAGGTCTCAAATGGCTCCATGGATTCAGGAGTTCATCAGTAAGTCGCCATTCTGTGTTCTGGCAACCAGCAACGCCGACGGCGATTGCGACGCCTCGCCCAAAGGCGGCATGCCGGGTTTTGTCAAAGTGCTCAATGACAAGCAGCTATTCATTCCCGACGTGGCGGGAAACAAGCTATTCCATGGCTATGTAAATATCGACAGTAACCCGAAAGCCGGGCTGGTTTTTTTCATCCCTGGTCTGAACCAGACCGTACGAGTAAACGGCAGAGTCAAAGTCATCGAACGCTCCGAGTTGGCCGACGTAAAACTGGAAGTGCAAAATCCCGATCAGAAGGCCGAAATCCTGCAAGGTTTATTGCTTGATGTCGATGAAGCCTACAGCCATTGCCCGCGATCCATGAAGTTCTCCAATCTGTGGGATGTTGACGAGATTTCTACAAACAGCGTCAAGCCGCCGCTGCCGCCGAAGGAGCCCGGGATCTAGCCAGCCGTTAAGCCTTTTCGTCACACCGCTGAATAAACTTCGGCAAAGCCCTTGCTGCTGATAAGGATCTGCCGGTTTTGCTAAGCCTAAGAATTCGTCGTAAACTTCTTCCGTTCGACGAAGGAATTTGCAATGCCGCCCCGAATATTTATTGACGGTCAAGCCGGAACGACAGCGCTACGGATTCGCGATTGGCTTGCCGGCCGCGATGATCTTGAAGTGATGCTCCTACCCGAGGAACTGCGCAAAGATCCGGCCATGCGCCAGAAGACACTGCGAAATGCGGAAATCGTTCTGCTTTGCCTTCCCGACGATGCCGCAAAAGAAGCTGCAGCTTGGCTGGCGGACTCCCGCGTAAGGATTCTCGACGCCAGCACGGCGCATCGCGTAGCGGATGGTTGGGTGTACGGCTTGCCTGAATTGACGAGTGGCCAGCGCCAACGCATTGCGCAGGCCCGTCGCGTCGCCAACCCGGGCTGTTACTCCTCGGCGGTGATCTTACTGGTGCGCCCGCTGGTCGATGCCGGTCTGATAGCTGCCGATGCGGCGTTCTCGGTCCACGCTCTTTCCGGCTATTCGGGCGGCGGTCGCTCGATGATCGAGCGGTGGGAGAACCCGACCGGACCGTTGAGAAACCTGCCGTACGAAGCGCCTTACAGCGTCGGCAAACTCCACAAGCACATACCCGAGATCATGCGTTGGAGCGGACTCACCAACGAGCCGCAGTTCATCCCCGCGGTCGGGCCTTTTCGCTGCGGCATGCGAGTGCAGGTGATGATCCCCGCCAAAGCCTTGCCGAAATCCGGCGGCGGCCAGGCAATGTGGGAAACTCTCACGGCGCGCTATACCGGTGAAGCCTTCGTCCAGGTTGAGCCATTGAGCGATGCCAACGATACCGATGAATTTACTTTCGATCCGCAAGCCCATAACGACACGAATCGAATCTCTCTGCACGTGCTGACACACCCTTCCGGGCATGTGGTGCTCGTTGCCCGCCTCGACAATCTTGGCAAAGGCGCGGCTGGAGTGGCAATTCAGAATTTAAATCTAATGCTCGGCGTGCCGGAGAAAACCGGCTTGCCGGTTTAGCCCGCAGCAGAGATTGACACCTCTGTACCAATCAAGAGGTGAGCCTGCAGGAGCGAAGGCATAGAAGCGAACTATTTCAATGTCGTCTAGGGTGCTCGGTCCAGAGCTGGCAATTTTTCCGTGAGTGCGCCGCAGTACGGGAGAATGCAGACCGCTACAAGCCGCTGGCCCATTGCATTCGCTCCGGAGGGCTCACCGCTTGATCACTGTGTCACTTTGGAGTGCGGAATCCGGGTTTAGGACAAGCCCAGACGCTTCTCCGCGGCGCGCGCATTGGGAACAATTCGCACGGGCCGCGGGATAAACGGCAGTAACAGACGGAACAGCCTGGCAAACAGCCAGAAAACTTTTTCTCTAGGTCCATTCCACTTCAGACCGTACGCGCTGCGCATTCGCTCGGGCAGTAATCCCGCCGTCACCACCCGAAACAGCGGTGACGCCGGACGCAAAATCCACGGTGTTGGATAGACAATGTCATGCGCTAGAGATCGGGCGGTCGACCCCACCGCAATCGTGTTGCCCTGTATCATCTTATCGAAGTAGGCGCTGAATTCGCCCAATGACCCAGGTACGATTTCGTTAGGGATGTCGAAAAGCTCGGCGAGTTTTTTCGACTCTTCGTAATAGCGGGCCTTTTCCTGGATCGATAGAGGTTTGACGAAAAGATCGTAGGCCATGATCGCGGAATCGATCAAGGTCGCATGAACCCACATCAATAGCTGCGGATCACGGGCATCGTAGGAAGTGCCGTGCGGCACTGCCTCACCGTCCTCGACCGTGCCGTGAACGCGCTTATGGATATTGCCGACCCGCTCAAGCGTGGCAAAGGCCTTTGCGGATTCGTCAAAGCCGATCGACCACATTGCGCTCATGGTGCGCTGCAGACGGGCTAAAGGATTTTGTTGAAAGCGGCTATACTGCGCCACACCGGCGGCAACTTTGGGATGCGCGAGCTGCAACAGCAATGCGCGGCCACCGGCTAACAACAAAGCCATCTCCCGATCGACCTGCCAAATTATGCTATCAGGTGAAAAAAGCTGGCCCGTATGATCTCGATTTGCAGCGTCGGTCTGACTGGGCATGAGCTCTTTAGCCGGCGAACGAAAGTAATAATCCATCGCCAGGCACTTTAAACGAAAGTTAAACAATCCCGAGAACTCAGCGTTCCGGCTTAGGTTTGTCCTTGCTCAACTCGAGCGCTTGACCGATGACCTTTTGAAACGTCTCAAACGGTTGCGCCCCCACCAAGAGCCAATCGTTGACCAGAAACATGGGCGTGCCGCGCCCGCCAAGATAAGCCGCGGTCACGGTTTCCTTTTCTACTTTGGAGTTATATTTCCCCGTCGCCAGGCAACCGTCGAACTTCGCCTGCTGCAGGCTCAATTCGCCGGCATATCCCTTGAGCTTGGATTCGCCGAATCCTAACGTCGCTTGATTGGCAAAGAGCTTATCATGATATTGCCAGAATTTTCCCTGCTCGGCGGCGCATTCCGAGGCCAGCGCCGCCTGTTCGGACTGTTTGCCTAAAATCGCAAAATGGCGAAAGACAAACTGCACCGTTCCTTTTTCGAAATAGGATTTCTTGAGCTTTGGCAGGGTGTCGGCCCAAAACTTCTTACAGAAGCTGCAACGAAAATCGGAAAATTCAACGATGGTTATCGGCGCGCTCGGTAATCCCAATACCGGCCCTTTTTCCAAAGAAGCTAAGATGTCTTTCAAAGAAGAGCTTTGCGCCGCTCCAACTCGACCGGCACAGAGGCAGACGAACCCGGCCAATAAAAGGATTATCCATGACCGACAGGTGACTTTCGACATAAAACTCCGATACTCGAACATTTCACTAGCTTAAGATATTACAACCTTCTTGGTCGAACCTAAATGAAGAATCGTTGATTGTTTCACGCCAAGCCGCCATCGGCGCGATAATTGGGCGCGGGTAAAATCCATCCTGCCAGAAGCGCCAGGGTGAGCGAGCCAATTCCGCAAATTAGATACAGACTGTCCGTGCCGCCTTGATCGACGAGCCAACCCGCCGCCGTATTCGAGGAAATGCCGGCGATCCCAAGCGCAACCATCGACAGAATTCCCTGGGCCGTGGAGCGCAGCTTTTCCGGCGCTACCGTATCCAAATATAACGGACTGCCGAGATTGAGCCCGACCACAGTCACCCCATGCAGCGCCTGAACCGCAAACAGCAGATGATGATCCGTGATCAATGCGGAAAGAAGCCAGCGCAATCCCCCGACCAAAACCCCGACGGTGAGTAAGCCGCGCGCGCCCAAACTCTTGAGCCCGCTGCCGGTGGAAAAGACCAGCGGGATTTCAACGAGCAGCATCAAAATCCACATGCCGCGGATCATATCGAGGTCGCCACCGCGCGAGCGCACAAAAAGCGGAAAGAACCACATAGGGCCGTGCAAAAGAAAGTGAGCCACGAGCGCGAAAAATAAAAATCTTAGAAAACCGTTATTGCGCAAAAGCTCGCGCCAGTCGCCGCGCGCGGCGCGCACCCCGACTACCCCATGTTGCGGCAGGAAGAATGCGATTAGCGCGGCGGCGAATACCAGGGCAGCCGTCACCGGGAACATAACTTCCAGCCCCGGCTGGGAGACAGCGGGAGTCGCAGCCTCTAACCCATAACGCATCCGATAGCGGGAAAGAATCCATGGGAAACCAACCACCAGAATAAAAAACCCGGCTGTGCCCCACACCCGCACTCGGCCGAATGCATGGTGGCCGGCATCGCGCAGAACCGCCAGTGTCACCGACATCATCATCGGGAACAGCGCCGTTCCAGGGATCGATAGCGCTACTGTCGCCAGAAGTATGGTGTCGAAATCCTGAGCGTAGCCCAGCGCCAGGTAACCGGCAGCCGTCCCAAGACTGAGAAAGGCCAGCACCCGGCTCCGTGCTCCGGTGCGATCGGCCACCTGTCCCCAGAAAGGTTGCGCCACCATGCCAATGAGCGGAGGAACCGCGAGCACCAGCCCTAACTGCGTACCGGAGAGACCCGCGTTCTCCCGCAGATAGAGACTGAAGTAAGGGAAATAAATCCCAAGAGATGCCATGTAGGTAAACCAGAAAAGCGTGAGCGGAACCGAATGCCACATCGCAAAAGAATAGCATCCCTTTTGTTGGTGAACAGCCAAGAGTCGGTTAATTTAGAAATAGATCGCGAGAAAAGTCAGTGAGCTGCGAATCTCCACACACGATTCATACGATTGGCCATTCGACTCGAACCATCGGCGTACTCATTGAGCTTTTGAAAGCGCACGATATCGAGACGGTTGTCGACGTGCGGCGCTGGCCGGCATCGCGGCGCCTGCCTCATTTCAATCGGGAATCGCTCACTACCGAGTTGAAGACGGCAAGAATCGATTATCTCTGGCGCGGCGATCTTGGCGGATTTCGTAAACCGGCGCCTGATTCTCCGAATACCGCCTGGAGAGTCGGCGCGTTTCGCGCCTATGCCGATTTCATGTTGACTCCCGAATTCCAAACGATCATGACCGAAGTGGGAGAGCTCGCAGACACTCGGCGGATCACGTTCCTGTGCGCCGAAGCCGTGCCCTGGCGCTGCCACCGCCAGTTGCTAGCGGATGCTTTTCTTGCGAGAGAATGGGAGAGTCCGTCACATCATGGATAACGGTTGTCACGAGCACAAGCTGCCGCCGTTTGCGCAATTGGAAGGCAACCAGATTTATTATCGCGGTTAACCGAAGGGACGTCCCGCCGAAAGCTTTGGCGCCAAGGGATACCGGATCGAGCGCGCCGCCGATTTAGTGCCGACGCTCAAGCAGGCGCTGGCCGACGACACGGTCGCGATTATCGATTGTCCGGTGGACTACTCGGAGAACATGAAGCTGACCGAAAAGCTTGCGACCTTGAAGTCGCCGGTCTGAGAATTCATTCGTTCCAATGGTTCCAAAAGTTCCAATGGTTCCAAACGTCTGACCGGCCAGCTGTCGTGTTCGTGCTTACGTGTGCGCGGGCTGAATCGATTACCCGTTCATCTCACGGTGAGACGCATCTTCCTTCCTTCATTGAGAAGGTATACAAACGAGCAACGATTGCATTCGGTCTTCGATATTTACCTTGGAAAAAAAACTCAAGATGAGGATTTAGCAAACCGCCGACTACCTCCCGCAATCCCGGGGAAATTTTCCAGTCCGACGGGCATCGTCGAGAGTCATCATCCTCAGCTAGTCAACATACGTCCCTTTACGGCTTATCAATCTGTGCGCGCTACTTCGTTAACCACATCTCAGCGAAGATTGTGATCCCGAAAACTCGCTCAGAGGCGCAACGGCCGAGCACATGTTTCATCGACTTTCACTGAGAACATCGCCGAGAAAAGGCGTAAAGAGTGAAAATACCTTCTCCGTCTAGAAAAAGATTGAGCAAGCCGGCCCGATATTATTCAGGCCAATGCCCGTATCCAGCGGCAATGATTATAGATTTTCAGACGTCAGCGTCCTGGGCGATCCACTTGACCGCTTTCTCTGTCCAGCTTGAAAGTCGGTCGCCACGCACGTTCATGGCCAAACGCTCCAGTCCCTTTCGCCCATGCGTCTGTCCCTGGCCCTTCGGGAAGCTGAGAGATTGGCTATCGCTTTGAGTTCCTCGAACCTGTCTTCGGGGTGTTTCTGTTTGGCTACGCATTGTCGGCCATCGACAATGGTATCCTAACGGCATCCCAGCGACCGTTTCACATTGACATATCACCTCGCCGCAGCAGCCAGCATACATCTTGCAGTCCAGCATCTTCGCTTCTCTTCACTCTACTTAGATACAATGCCGAGAGCGCATTCGCCAAATCGTAAGGAGATCCGGCCCGCGCTCCTGCTCGGCCTTCTCAAGCTCTCAACCCATTCGTCCGACCGCTCGCTTGCACAGCATCGCCGCATGCACGCGGTCAAGTGTAGTGGCTTCCTGATTCGTCCGCAGGTCCTTGTCGCTCCCCGTCTTACTGGTCGCCTTTTTGCCTTTCACCTTCGGCGCCGCTTCCATCTTGTCCGGGAAAAGCGTGAGTTTGAAAAAGGAGTCGAGATCAGCCGTTCAAATTTTTCCGCTATCTATTCTTCAAGCGTGCGTCGTGTTCACCTTCGCGTCAACATCAAAAAGCTGTTGTACCAGACCCCACTCTTTCGACAAACCGCTGTTGAGAATAGCAGATGTCACGCTTGACCCCATACGATCCATTTAGCAAACTGCCGACCGCTTCCCATAAATCACTGATGACTCTCGCAGTCCGATGATCGCAGTCGAGACTTATTCCAGCTAGTCAACGACGCCCCTTGGCACCCCTTAAGAAAACGCGCTAAACGGTGGACCCTCCGGTCAGCTCTTAATCTACGGCTGCCGAGGCGGAATTGAAGAGAATTATCTACGAGTGATATGGCCCAATGGCAGTCGAGATGAACCGCCTAAGACCCTCTCTGACAATTGACAAGTGCCACTTGTCATGGTAAATACGAGCAACAATAGAAATATAAGATAAGATAATACTAAACGGAAAGCTGTAAAAACAACCTCACGTGATTCGAACTTTCAAGCACAAAGGCTTGAAACGCCTATTTGAAGATGGCGAAACCAGAGGTGTTAGCGCCGATCACATTCCGAAGATTGAAAACATTCTCGCTGTTTTGAACCGCGCCCAAGGACCTGAAGACATGAGTCTCCCCGGCTTTGGACTGCATCCGCTGAGAGGAGAACTGAAGGGGTTCTGGAGTGTTATCGTGCGGGCGAACTGGCGCATAGTGTTTCGATTCAAGAATGGCGATGCGTATGATGTCAATTTGGTCGACTATCATTAAGCCTGTCCTTGGCCGGATAGGCAAAAGGAGAAGAGATGGGACGCATGAAAAACCCACCGCATCCGGGTAGGATTATCCGCCAGGAATGCATAGAACCGTTGGGTCTGACTATAACAGAAGCGGCGGCACGACTGGGTGTGACCCGACAAGCTCTTAACAATGTTATAAATGGCAAGGCCGGTGTTTCCCCGGAAATGTCCATTCGCTTATCGAAAGCTTTCGGCAGCAAACCGGACGTGTGGCTTGGGCTCCAGATGGAATATGATCTCGCCGAGGCCGAAAAACATGCCGGCAAGATCAAGGTGCGAAGAATCGCCTGATTTGAATGTCGGTTCCGCCACGGTTAAGCTAACAGAAATTCATCAGCTCGGTTGAGCCGTCCCGCCATCCAGGGCGAGATGTCGAAAGCCGGAGAGTCCGTGTCTACCATCGGACTTGCCTATCATGAGTAACTCGAAACAATAGTATGAAGTGAATCTAGTTAGGCAACTTAAGCAAGGCTGACACCGGATACGCGTCCTCAATGAAGCTGACAGAAAAGCTTGCGACCTTGAAGTCGCCGGTCTGAGAATTCATTCGTTCCAATGGTTCCAAAAGTTCCAATGGTTCCAAACGACTGACCGGCCAGCTGTCGTGTTCGTGCTTACGTGTGCGTGGGCTGAATCGATTACCCGTTCATCTCACGGTGAGACGCATCTTCCTTCCTTCATTGAGAAGGTTTACAAACGAGCAACGATTGCATTCGTTCTTCGATATTTACCTTGGAAAAAAACCAAGATGAGGGTTTAGCAAACCGCCGACCACCTCCCGCAATCCGGGGAAATTTTCCAGTCCGACGGGCATCGTCGAGAGTTATTCCAGCTAGTCAACAACGTCCCTCAAAACTCAATTGGCGCTTGTCGAGCCTGAGCCGCTTCGGGCGGCTTCATTGGTCATTACGGGAATCTACCGCAAAGGTCGCTGCAAGTTGTACGGCAAGCAAACACCACATTCTGTTGACACCTTTCCCCACCGGCGATATTTCTTTCGCAAGAGATAAAGTTTCAAATTTACAATACAGAGCTCGGCGGATACTCGAAGAGCCGTTTGTTGAAAAACCTGACTTCAGGCTGTTCAAAAAGGTCCAGATGCGAGGCGCGCGAGAAATCGATGAGCGGAGGCATATTTACTGATACGTTGGAGCGAAGCGATCGAGCGCAACGAAGCAGGTGGGCCTTTTTCAACAGCCTGCTAACGCTCGCGCTCTACGGAGGAACCCCATGTCAATGCTGACACTGCAAATGCCGGCCCTTCCCGACCCGGTGAGAGTTGTCCTTCAACCCGCGACCACGGCGTTGTTGGTATTCGACATGATCGATCGTATTTGCAAAAACCAGCCGAATTGCACCGGGGTCATGGTGCCGGCCCTCGCCTCGCTGCTGGCGCGGGCACGAAAAGCCGGCGTGTTCGTCCTGTACTCTACCCGGGAGCCGGAGAGCTCGAAGTGGATGCCGGAGGTCGCTCCTGCTCCGGGCGACCCTGTGGTCAAGTCGTATGCTCAGGACCGATTCTACAACACGGATCTCGACGAAACGCTGAAGGCCAAGGGGATCACGACGCTGATTCTTACCGGCTGGAAGGTCAGCGGCTCGGTGGTCTATACATCGGTCGGAGCGACACTGCGGGGATACACGGTCGTTGTACCGACAGATGCCAGCTTAGCCGCAACGGACTACGAAGTGGCGATCGGCCAATTCCAAATACTGAATCAGAATAGCGCCAACGCCACCAACGAACCGCTGAAGGCCAACGCCTCAACCCTGAGCCGCACGGATATGATCGTCTTTCAGTAGAAAAGGCGGCTTCGCGATATGTTGTCTGCTTCGATCACATCACAATGCTTTGGTATTCGCTTGTAAAACGTTTTGAACGGAGCGAAGCGGTTGAACGGTTTGAACGATTGAACTTGCTTCAGCGTTGGTGGTGATGTGCCAGACGTATCCGGGCAGGAAATAGCGGTTGGCGCGTGGCATCGCGTCTTCCTTAGAAACTTGCTTTTCGGCATCAAAAAGCTGCCTCTAAGTCCGTAAACGACGCTATTTATTGCCTCTTCGTTTGTTTAATCACAGTTTACTCCGGTCCGATAATCATCTAGCAGGGTCCTTCGAGAGGCCGTAACGTGCGGGGAAACAACCCCACACCCACTCAAAGGAGGAACCGGGATGAAATTGTACGGAGCAATCGATTTGCATTCCACCAACAACGTGACGGTGGTGATCAATGAGCAAGATCAAGTGGTGTATCAGAAGCGTTTGCCCAACGATCTTTCGTTGATCACACAGGAACTGTCAACCTATCGGAGATCGCTTCAGGACATCGTGGTGGAGTCTACCTATAACTGGTACTGGCTGGTTGATGGACTGATGGAGAAGGGCTACCGACTTCATCTCGCCAACACGGCGGCCATCCAGCAGTACAGTGGGCTGAAGTATACCGACGACCACAGCGATGCGCGGTGGCTGGCCCATCTGCTCCGGCTCGGGGTCTTACCCGAGGGCTACATCTATCCGAAGCAGGAGCGAGCGCTGCGTGATTTGTTGCGTAAGCGGGGCCAGCTCGTGCATCAAAGGACGGCGAATCTTCTGAGTATCCAGAGTCTGATAAGCCGCACCACGGGGAACACGATCAGCGCCCAGTACATCAAAGCGCTCAATATCCAACGCGTCGATGGAGTGTTGCCCAACCCGGATCTCGTCCTAGCGCTCAAAGCCAATCTGGCGGTGATGAACAGCGCTGATGCCCAGATCGAGATCCTGGAAAAAACCGTCCAAGACCGAGTCAAGCTGCGCTCTCAGTTCAGGTTTCTAAAGACGGTACCCGGAATCGGGCCCATCCTGGCGCTGACTATCATGCTCGAGACCGGAGAGATCGAGAGATTTGCCAGTGTCGGAAATTACGCGTCGTACTGCCGGTGTGTGGGGAGCCAGAAGATCAGCAACGGCAAGCGTAAAGGAACTGGCAACACCAAGAACGGCAATAAGTATTTGGCCTGGGCGTTTTGTGGAGGCGGCCAACTTCGCGATCCGGTTTAATTCGAAGATCAAAAGCTTCTATCAGAAAAAGAAATCCAAGAGCAATGCGATTGTGGGGATCAAAGCAGTGGCGCACAAGCTCTGCCGGGCTTGTTACTACATTATCAAAGATCAGGTGGCGTTTGATCTCACGAAGGCCTTTGCTTAGCAAGATCCATTTAACGGTTGGGATGGGATAGTGAGCCTATTACCGGGTTGGCTTAGAACCACATGGTCCGATTGGCGGCTATCCCGTCCCTTTACATATCGACAACTCGGCGGTGCTGTGATTCGATGGTACGCCCACGCCGTGAGCCACAATAGGGTTGGCCCCCGAACACGGAGAGCCACAGGATCTGTGATCCTATAACCTTGGACGCGGCGTGGTACCGATAGTTTTCTGGGGCAATGAAAATTGCCAGGGGCGGGAGATCACTGCCCAGTAGGGACAGCTCCAAAGCCTTGAACCTGATGGGTGACTGGTGCGGACCTATGCGATCCGACACCAACTGATTGAAAACAGGGGCGCGTCAATCAGCGATCACACATTCCGCGAGGGTTGAAAAAGGGAATAAGAAAAAATTCTCACAGGAACGTCTGTGCCCTCTTGACCTGCCTGCTAATGGGCGACCCGGCGCCGGTTCCACAGCGAGTGATTACTTGGCTGTTTTCAGCGCGCGCTCAACGACCAAATATGTTGTTGTAAAGGCTCAAGATCTCGTTAAATTCCTCGGTTTTCATGGGCTGGAGCATAATCCGGTTATATCCTTTGAACAAGGTCGGTGGGTCTGCTTCGACGTCCTTACGCACTGGTATTCTCTGGACACTGCGAAGAGTTTCTTGGCCGTCGGGTGAAAGAACAAAATCGATATACAGCTTTGCGGCATTCGGATGTGAAGCATGTTCCGCCAGGGCTATCGCGTGGAAGCTCACCGGAACGGGTTCCAGGGGAATCCAATTGATTGGTGCGCCATCGCGGCGAACCAGTTGAATGGGGCTCGCCATAGAGATGAGCAACGGATGCTCGCCAGCCGTAACAAGCTGCACACGGAGCGAATTCCCACGTCTTGAGACGGGTTGCTGGGATGCAAGCTTCTTCAGATAGTCCACCGCTTTTTCTTTTCCCCACGAAAGGATCAGACCCTGGAGGAGCTCATAACCATCTTGATCAATGGATATTTTGCTTCCTTTCCACTGAGGGCCTAAAAGTTCGCCATAACTTTTAGGCGCCTCCGCAGGTTTAACCAGGTTTGTGTTGTACCCCAACACAAAGGGGATCGCATAAATCGCGGTCCAATATCCCGTTGGGTCTCGAAGGCTCTGGTCCAACAGCATTCCGGCTTCCGGAGAGCTGTATGGAGCGAGCAACTTTCTTTCGATTAAGTCGCGCGTGGGCATCAACGTGTTCATCACGTCCCAGTTGTGCTTTCCCGCCAACGCCTCTGTCGTGACCTTGTTATGGAGGGCACCCGTTCCGGTTCTGAATATTTTAACTTTTACAAACGGATATCTTTGCTCAAAACGCTCCACCAAGCGACTTGCCGTCCGCATATCGCTACTGGTCCACAACATCAACTCGCCATCTTTTTTCGCCGCCTCAATGATCTTCGAATCCGAAGCTGCATAGAGTGAAGGTGAGAGAAGCAATGCTGAGAATAGATATGCAGCGATCCAATTCCTCTTCTTCGATGCATTACGTAGATAATTCATCCGCGTGCTCCTTTCGTTATTTTGTGATTGTCAGCAGTCATTCGTGTGTTTTTCAAACCTAACTCAGTACGTGTTTGAGGTCGAGCGACGTGAGGACCTGCTTCTGCTCCAGCCATTGATGGAGATCCGCGAATCCGCTCAATACTGGCAGTCGTAGTCCGAAACGTCTTGAACGGAGCGAAGCGGTTGAACGGCTGGAACGATTGGAACGGGCTTCGGTATTCTAATGAGCTGCATGCTCTCAGCGATGACGTTTTCTCCAGTGTCTTTGACCAGAAGATGAATGTGATTGGATGTCACAATGTAATCGAGCACACAAAGTCCAAAGCGCTTCTTCGCCTCCGAGTTCTGGCTTTGAACGTCTTGAACGGAGCGAAGCGATTGAACGGTTGGAACGTTTTGGAACTGGCTTCAATGTTGGTGGTGATGTGCCAGACGTATCCGGGCAGGAAATAGCGGTTGGCGCGTGGCATCGTCTTCCTTAGAAACCCCTTTTCGGCATCAAAAAGCTGCCTCTAAGCCCTTAAACGACGCTATTTATTGCATGTTCGTTTGTTTAATCAAACAGTTTACTCCGGTCCGACCCGGCGCTGGTTCCCACCCGCAAAGCTGAATCCCGCAGCCGTTTTTAAGAGCCCTCAAGAAGTGGTTTCAAATCAAGAACTGTCGCGCCAGCAAAAAATTGAAATCCTTCGGGCGATGGGAACAGGAAGCGACGTTGATGGAAGTCGCGGAGGAAGAAGGCATGCCCGGCCCGCAACCCAAACTGCTACAGCCGATCCGCGACGCTCTGCACGCCCTCAATTATTGGCCGGATACTGAGAACTCGGGCCCCAGCAAAGCCTGAGAAGCGGACCGCAAGAAAGTCGCGATGCGCAAAGCAACTCCGTTCAACCTGACCCTCAATGCTCCCCCTCAATGTCTCATCCAGGCGCGTCCGTTAAGTCGGGGTTAACCCAACTCCGCAGTTTTACTTCCGCTTGACACAGTGCCCCGCCGTGCTTACCTTCTCATCAGTTTAAGAAAAGGTTTAAAAAGGAGTGCTAATTATGGAACTAGTAAGATGGGAACAGGTTGAGGGTGTAAACAGAATTCAGTCCCGGATCAACGAGCTATTCGAAGATGCGTTGGGTCGTACACGGGCGCAACAGAGTGCTGCTGCTGGAGTCTGGTATCCTCCCGTGGACATTCTTGAAAGTAAGGATTCGTATCTCATTCGCGCCGAGCTGCCGGGGATGAGAAATGAGGATCTCAAAACCGAAGTAAACGAGGGCATATTGACACTCAGTGGCGAGAGAAAGCTTGAAGAGCCGGCCAGTGGGGTCGAGTACCACCGGGTCGAGCGGGTTACAGGTAAATTTTCTCGATCCTTCCACGTGCCGCAAACCGTGAACCCCGATGGCATCAAAGCGACCTATAAGGACGGCATACTTGAAGTACAAGTTCCCAAAGCCGATGAGGCCAAGCCGAGACAAATCGCTATAAGCTTGAATTGATTCATCGCAGAACCGTCAAACAGATACTCAGGGGGGAAAGCCAAGCGCTTCCTCCCTGTTTTCTCATAACCCCGCCAAAAAAGCATGTAGCTTGATATCGAACACGTAATGCTCGCTCTTATGAAACACCTCGGCACGACCGTTGCCGCGGTTGATTATGGCGCAGTCGGTTTGTCGACCACGAGTATTCCCGGCATAACCGGCTTCTAACATAGCCGGCGAGTTCATCGAGCTATTGATTCTCATCCTCGATCACTCTCCGATCGGAGTTTAAGCGCGTCAGCATGGGGAATCTTCACGGTCGACGGTGCTATGCCTTAGCCATTTCAACAGCTTTGTCCCAAGGGATCGCGTTTTCTGGCCTTAGCGCATCATTTCGCCGGCAAATTCGCTGTCCTAAAAGTTTTTGAAATTAGCGCAGCGGTTGAACGGTTGGAACGACTGGAACGAGCTTCATGTGCATCAGAGCGTCCGTTTCACACCAAAAAATCTTCGGCTAAGCCTCGAAGCGCGCCGATATGCAAACTGATAGCACTGGATCAATAACTTTCTCTGCTTCGACTCGCCGGTAACCAAGTCGTCACACCATCATGAACGAGTTTTTTGGAGCTATTGTCCCGATCACAAGAATTGGACAAGATGAGGAAGCCCCTGAAAAGGAGGATTCTGCGATGCACTTGTTCCTGATCGTCGCATTAGGGTTAGCCATTTTAACTGTCATCTTTGCACTGCAGAATCCTATTCCCGTTGGTGTGACTTTTTTTATTTGGAAATTTGAAGGCTCGTTGGCTCTGGTGCTGATATTAACATTTGCCCTGGGAGTTTTAGTGACTTTGTTGATATCGATTCCCGCTATAGTAAAAAGAAGATCGTCAATTTCACGTCAGACGAAGAAAATAGAGGAGCTGGAGAATCGATCACGCGAAAGGACCCCACCGCCACCGTCACCATGACAGTTACGCTGCGGGAATAATACCTTGCTCTGTTCACTTCCTGACAAGGCCGCGAGATCCTCGAGCATGTCAGTGAGAGCGGCGCGCAGCTTACGTTTTAATTCGAGAGGGGAACATGCGGGACGCTGTTGACTAGCTGGACAAACTTCGTGTCAGAATCTTTGAAACTCCAGATGTCGAGATACCCACTTGGCGAGCCACCTCGGCGATGGGCACGCCATAATCCTCCACTAAGCCCCTGAACGATCTTCACTCTCACGGCGGGCAGTTTCCCACGGCGGCTCCCGCTTCGGAGTTCTGTTAGCGATATGCCGTCTTTCTTGCAGGTCGCGGCAACGACACGCTCCGCATAGCGTTTGGTTTTCTTGAAGGCGTTTTGCCGGAGTGTCCGCGCATCTGCTTCTTTTAGAACACGCTTTACGAATGCTCCGCTGCCCAAAATCCGCTCATCAGTTGACTCTTCAGTCCTGCGTCGCCGCTGCGATTTCACCGCAAACCATTCGCCAACCGATCCACTCCCCCCAACCAGCTCCGGCCGCCGCCCCAGCACGACTCCTTCGGCAATATAGCGCCGGTATGCCTCCTTCGCTTCCGCTTCGCGTTGGCTAAACTGGGCCAACACGCTGTCGCGGTCTTGCCAGGCGTTTGATTGCGCTCCCAAGATTGTTCCATGTCCACAATAGGGATATCTCTCCAGTTGCCTCAAATCCTTTACCAACTCCACTCTTAACGGATTTAAGTGGATGTAGCGCACCAGCTCGGTGAAATAGCTGTCGCCGTCGCACACCATCGATTTGTAACGGTTCTGAAAAAGATGACCATGGCGGCGATGGCGCAGGTTATAACTCACCGCGTAACCGGTCAAAAATCGCCGCATAAACTTGGCTAACCCCTCAGTCCCGCTGCAAACCAGCAAATGAGCATGGTTACTCATCAACGCCCATGCATAGACCGCCGTCTTCGTTTCCACGGCCAATAAACCCAATCGGCGCACAAAGTCTTTTCGGTCTTGCTCGTCAACGACGATCCGCTTCTTTTCAATCCCTCGGATCATCACATGGTGCAGTGTCCCGGGACTATCCAGTCTAGCCTGCCTCGGCATACGCTGTAGCCCTTAGCGATTCTCTCCCTCTCTATTCTAGTTTGTCCAGTTAGTCAACAGCGTCCCCAGCTTCCTCCCCCAATGAGGTTCTTGGCGAGATTTCCAAGCTGAAAAAGAAACGTCGCGCCTATTGAGGCGCCGCCGTTTATCTCGGTTGCTGCAGTCGTAAATTCTGTACCGTCCATTACCCCAGTGTAGCTAATACGAAGTTTTTGTAACGGCGAATTGTAGTTGCACCGCACGGCATGCTTACATTACAATTTGCGTTTTCAACTGACACAAACGACTTACCAAAGCGAAAGGAAACACAATGAGGTTCTATAACATGGAAGGCAGTGGTATTGAGATAAATTGCTACAACTTCAGCTGTATACTAGGTGGAAGCAACATTGGTCTTACACCAGTAAAACTAAAAGACGGTACCGAAGAGTGGCTGAGAGCAACCGAAGAAGATATTCTCCACGCTGTGGTAAATAGCTAACTATACGGAAGTAGAAAAGCAACATCGGGGACACTGGTGAATAGGAAAGAACTTGAAGCCCGGATTTGGGGGAAGTCTATAGCCTTTGCACGGAAGGAGGGGATAATTTCAGAAGATGAAGCGCAGTTTTTGCTGGATGAATACTTGAACGAAGTTACGACGAAAAACTCGCTCCGGAGAGGTGGTCTAAATTTCTGCCTACCTACAGTTTCACGTCTACCCCCTGCCTCGATAGCCTCTCGTACGCCTCCGTCAAAATGACAGAGTCTGGGTGTTCGCCTCTGAGTATCTTCTTTAAGCTTTCCAGCTTTTTGAGGTGATCTTCTAGGAATTGATCGTGTTCGTCGTTCATAATTTATCTATTACGTCATCGATTGAATAAGCGAGGATCGCGATGCCTTTATTGGCGCGGACGCGACTGAGGAAAGCTATCTGATCGGATGAAGGCTTGCCTCCGGGCTTCTTAACTTCTATCGCCCAGAACTGGCCGATGGGAGAGCACGCTAGAATATCAGAGATCCCTTTCGCCTGGAGCAAGCTGCATGTAGCGGTCTTAGAGGGGAACATGCGGGGACGCTGTTGACTAGCTGGACAAACTTCGTGTCAGAATTTTTGAAACTCCAGATGTCGAGATACCCACTTGGCGAGCCACCTCGGCGATGGGCACGCCATAATCCTCCACTAGGCCCTGAACGATCTTCACTCTCACGGCCGGCAGTTTCCCACGGCGGCTCCCGCTTCGGAGTTCCGTTAGCGATATGCCGTCTTTCTTGCAGGTCGCGGCTCCACTCTTAACGGATTTAAGTGGATGTAGCGCACCAGCTCGGTGAAATAGCTGTCGCCGTCGCACACCATCGATTTGTAACGGTTCTGAAAAAGATGACCATGGCGGCGATGGCGCAGGTTATAGCTCACCGCGTAACCGGTCAAAAGCCGCCGCATAAACTTGGCTAATCCCGCAGCCCCGCTGCAAACCAGCAAATGAGCATGGTTGCTCATCAACGCCCATGCATAGACCGCCGTCTTCGTTTCCACGGCCAATAAACCCAATCGGCGCACAAAGTCTTTTCGGTCTTGCTCGTCAAGGACGATCCGCTTCTTTTCAATCCCTCGGATCATCACATGATGCAGTGTCCCGGGACTATCCAGTCTAGCCTGCCTCGGCATACGGTGTAGCCCTTATCGATTCTCTCCCTCTCTATTCTAGTTTGTCCAGTTAGTCAACAGCGTCCCAGCTTCCTCCCTGCAAACCAGCAAATGCGCGTGGTTACCATCAACGCCCATGCATAGACCGCCGTCTTCGTTTCCACGGCTAATAAACCCAATTGGCGCACAAAGTCTTTTCGGTCTTGCTCGTCAAGGACGATCCGCTTCTTTTCAATCCCTCGGATCATCACATGGTGCAGTGTCCCGGGACTATCCAGTCTAGCCTGCCTCGGCATACGGTGTAGCCTTATCGATTCTCTCCCTCTCTATTTTAGTTTATCCAGTTAGTCAATAACTCATGCCTGGCACCGAATCCCCTGCACTTTGCGGCGCGGCGCAGGGCTCGCCCCAACGGCGGCGGAGAATTCCTCACTGGTTTGTAGTTTGGCTTTTGGCTTCATGGCGATCTTTCCAATAATATTGGATTGCGGGCTGAGTTATCATACACGCTCCAACTATCGGCTAAAGGGCGGTACCCCGCCAAGGAGGCGACAGCGTCTGGTCTTTACTTTTGACTATTTAGAAGTTTGCGTTTAGTCGAAGCGTTGATGCCGGCGGCGGTGCCCGCGGCTTGGAACCTTTGTTCTCGCTTCGAGCTCCGCCTTATCCGATAAGAATCCGCTTGTAGTTAGAAAACTCCGCCAGACTCCCTCACCATCCATAAAATCTTTTGGCGTTGTCGCTTAGGATCTTCTGCTTGGCGTCCTCTGTAATATCCTTGCGGTGCATTATTGTCGATACCGCGTGAGGAAATAGACCATCCCAGTGAGGATAGTCGGACGCGAACAAGATCATATCCGCTCCAAACTGCTCGATGACATAGGGCAAGCCATGCTCCTCCGGCTCGGTAGAACAAAACCAATTGCCGTTTCTTAGATACTCGCTGGGCTTAGCCTTGAGCAGCGGCGCTTCCGGAGAGCGCTTTTCATATTCCTCGTCCAATCTCTCGACCCAATACGGCAGCCAACCTACGCCGCATTCGAGGAACGCGACGTTTAGTTTGGGAAATTTCTCAGGCACTCCGCCGTACATAAGCCCCGCGAACTGAATCGCTGTCATGATCGGCCGGCCGACGGCATGTTTGAAAAGGAGGGTATCGAAGATATTTTCGCCTGGCGGCGCGTGACGATTATGCACGCACAAAGGCACACCTAAGCGCTGAAGCTCCTCGTAGATCGGCCAATAAATTTCCGACCCAAGATGTTCTTTGAGGCCTTGGCAGGACACCGCAATCCCGACCAAGCCGAGCTTTGCAACGGCGCGATTAACTTCACCGACCACCGCAGACTGGCTAAAGCAGATATTCTGAAACGGAACCAGGCCGATTCCTTTCAGGCGCGGGTTTCTTTTACATACGTCGGAAATGAAATCATTGTAGGCGCGGCAATAAGAAAGCGCATACTCGCGTTCCATGACTTGGCTGACGCGAAAGCTAGTCGTGGGAAACAGAACGGAGATCCCGATTCCTTCCGTGTCCATGTCACTAAGGCGTGTGGGAATATCGTTATCCTCCAGCCCGCCCAAGCGACCACCCATCAAACTGTCCTGCCCATCCGAAGGCAGAAGCGAACCGCTGCGTTTAGAATGTGGCTCCGGCAGGTAGCCCCTGAGATCGGAATCCTTTTCGACGATATGACCATCGGCATCGATGATATCCATCGGGGAGCCTCCTTGTGATTCGATTCCTGTTCCGTCGGTAATGCACATGGGTCTGAATGTCAAGGCGATGAGTGCGCCCGGCAAGAGATTTCATCCGCGATAAATCAATTTGCTAAATCGCTGGGCCAAAAGGTAGGATCCGAGCCGAGCCGATGCTGTCGTGATGTCAAAGTCCGGATAGAGAAGAGGAGGGCAGGAGCTATGCGTCAGGTTGTATTCTCCGTAATCGTTGTATTGTCCTTGGTTCACTCCCCTGCGGCTTTTGGCCAAAGTGCCAACCTCATCGAAGAAGCAAAAAAGGAAGGAGGCAAGGTCATCGCATACGGCTCGCTGGAGTCCGAAGCGTTCGACGCAATCAAAGCAGCTTTCCAAAAGAAAACCCAACTTGAACTGGAATACTGGCGCGCTTCGGGTACGAAGGTCATGGATCGAGCGGTAAGTGAATATAGAGCCGGCAAGGCCGCCTATGATGTGCTATTGCTCAACGCAAATGTTGCACGGCTCGTCGTCAAAGAAGGAATGCTGGCCACCTATAACTCCCCGGCCGCCGGCGATTTTGCGAAGGAATCGATCGATCCGGTACTCGGTCCGAGTTACCGCAATGTGATCATAGGCGTCGTGTACAACAAGAGCGCATTCAAACCTGGAGCCGCACCCAAATCCCTGGAAGATCTGCTGCAGCCTCAATTCAAAGGCAAGATCTCCATGCCTGATCCGACGCAACACTTGACCACCACGCAGTGGCTCGCCAGCCTGCACAAAGTCATCGGCAAAGAGAGAGCGGACAAATTCATTCCCGGTCTGGCGGGCATGAAACCTCTCTTTGGCGAATCGTTTATTCCCGCTGCCGAACGGGTCACCGGAGGCGAGGCACTGGCGGCTATCACTTATGTTATTTACGCCTACACCTACGCGCAAAAGGGTGCGCCGGTAGATTATGTGAGATTGGGCAAGATGATGGGCGATGGGCACTATGTTCTACTCAGCAACAAAGCGCCCCATCCAAATGCGGGCAAGGCGTTCATCGACTATTTTCTGAGTGAGGAAAGCATGAAGATCCTGGCGAAGATGGGCGAATTCGTCAACCGAAAAGGAATTTATCCGCCGCTGCCCGAAGCAGACAAAATACAATTTATTCCGATGGATGATTTTAGTAAGAACGAATATGCGGAAAAGCGAAAGGAGTTTCAAAAACTTTTCACACAGTAAAAGGTTCCGACCTCCGAAGGTCAGTAGCCGCCATTTCGATTTCGCCCGAGTCGATTCTTACGCGTGGGGCGGTCAGTTGCGCCTTGCAAAAAATGCGCGGCAACAGTTCGGAATCCTCTGAGCAAACCGTAAACACTGCGCTCGTCCAATTTACGCAGACGCTGATCCGACCTCGTGTACTTCCATTTCGGCGACGTGCCGCCGAATTATTTCCGGCTGGCGGCGACGGCTTGGAACTCTTTGTTTCCGCTTTGTCTTTGTAGATCCGGTCCGGACCCAATAAAGTCGTTCTGCGGCCGGTTCACCCAGGTCGGCAAAATTTTAATGCCCATGATTCGAGCCGCTGATCAGACTTCAGGTCGATGTGTTCCAGTACCTCAAGTGATTACGTGAGCGCCCAGCCCCTGAAAACTCGTGCTCTTCTGATATCTTCCGGCGCAGTCGCTATACTTGATTCTATGGATAAGACCTCCAACCCTGTCCAGATCCAATGCAGCAAGATGCTTCGCGGGGAGCTGTATTTGGCAATCGACCCGGAGCTTGTCGCCGCGCGGGTGCGTGCGCGGCGCCTGTTTGCACGTTACAACGCGAGTGATCCTGCCGACAGTAGTGGTCGAGCTGCGTTGCTGCGCGAGCTGCTCGGGTATACCGGCCCTGATGCCGCGATCGAGCCGCCTTTCTATTGTGATTACGGGACGCAGATCACGCTTGGCGCGGGAGTGTTTGTAAATTTCGGCCCGGTATTTTTGGACTCGGCGCAAATAACTATCGGCGAGCAAGCTCAACTCGGTCCCTATGTGCAGCTGTTGACCGCCGATCATCCACCTGATGCGGCCACACGCGCGACTGGGCCGGAGTCAGCCTATCCAATCAACATTGGCGCGCGGTCTGGCTCGGCGGCGGCGTGATTGTCTGTCCCGGGGTAAGTATAGGCGCCGACACTACGGTTGGAGCCGGCAGCGTCGTGGATCGTGATCTGCCCGCCGGAGTGGTTACTGCCGGAAATCCATGTCGCGTGATCCGAAGCCTCTGATCTTGTTGCGTCATAAGGGTCTGGCGTGAGTTATTCACTGGTCCCCTGGAACTACCCACTTTGGAGATCGCAGCCGTTCAACGGTTCAATCGTTCATCAGTTTGAAGGAAGACAATCTGAGCGGGAACTTCCACGTTTCGAGAATTCCCGAAACGTCGAAATGAAGTACGGCTTCTGTTGTTTAGTCGAGAGCGAATCAGCTCTGCTTGCTGGAATAATGTCGCTGGCCTTTGTAGCTCTGGTCCAAACGCATTCCCTTAAAGAATTTTTCCTGAATTCCACCACGGGGACCGCTCCCAACTTGAAATCACAATTTGTGATTTCAGGTTTCCCATTCAGCAGCTGTCAATTGAAACATGAAACCCAAACGGCAATTTCGTACGACGGTCTCGTTTAGGATGCTAGTTCCGTAAGCGGTCAAATACTCGTCGCACTGCCGTTGCTTGCTCTCGTCGCGCAAAATATTTTTCTGCACCTTGGAGCTTGGCGTCTTCGGCAGCTCGCCTCGGTACTCGAGATAACGCGGCACCTTGTAAGCCGCTAGATGCGGTTTACAAAATTCCCAAATCTTTTCTGGAGGCACGCTTTCAGGCGTCGCCGGCGATTTGAGCACGATGTAAGCTTTGACTTCTTCACCGCGAATCGGATCCGGCACTGCGATCACCGCGGACTCGGCGACCTGCGGATGGGAATTGAGCACGCGCTCGACTTCTTCCGAAGAAATGTTTTCGTCGCCGCGCCGGACCATGTCCTTGACCCGGTCGACAAAGTAGAGATAGCCGTCCGTGATCGAGGTAACCGAGATCGCCGGTGTAGAGCCAGCCGTCTTTCAATGCCTTGGCCGACGCTTCAGGATTTTTATAGTAGCCTTTCATCACCGTGGGGCTTCGTTTAACGATTTCTCCCGCCTTACCGGGCGGGAGCGCACGACCGGCTTCATCGTGAATCGCCACGCTATGAACTTCCGGCGCCAGCGGCACGCCGCAACTACCGAGCTTTTCCGTGGGCATATCGGTCGGTCCGATGACACTCAAAATATCCTCGGTGAGACTGTACGACGGCACCGCCTTCAGCTTAAATCTTTCTTCGAATCGCAAATGCATTTCGGGCGACAGCAAAGTCACCACCAAGCGCAACGGGTTATTGCCGTCATCGGATCGCTCCGGAAGACTCAGAAGAATCTGCGGGATCGTGCGCATGATACTCGAGGTCGTGATCGAGTATTCGCGCACCTCGCTCCAAAAACGCGATGCGCTGAATTTCTCGGTCAGCACTATGCTGCCGCCGACCGACAGCATGGCGATGCAGGTATGGCAAAGCGCATTGACGTGAAACAGCGGCAGGACGCACAGCACTCGGTCGTTCTCATTCCAGCCCAAGCCCTGCGCCCGCATGCGCGGCGCAAACGCGTAGGCGTACTGGGACAGCATCACCCCTTTGGGACGATCCGTGGTCCCGGAAGTGTAGGTAATCGATGCGAGATCCTCGGGATCGATGGCGATCTTCAAATCGTGATCCGCAGCGCCCCGGAGAGAAAATCCTTCCACGACAACGATGTCGCCGTGCCACCCTCGCCGGTAACGATCACTCGGCTCAGATCGGGTAACTTGTCTCGCACCGCATCGATCAGCGGCAACAGTTCCGGCGACGTAATAACGACCGATGCTTCGGAATGCTGCAGTACATATTCCGCCTCCTCGGCGGTGTACTGCGGATTGAGCGGCACGAACACGGCGCCGATCTTGGTCACGGCGAAAACCGCAAACAGAAACTCGGCGCAGTTCGGCAGCACGAAAGCGATCCGGTCGCCTCTTTTGACGCCGATCCGGATGAAACCGTTGGCGATCCGATCGACTTCGCGTTGAAATCCGGCATAGCTCCACTGCTCGTCTTTGAAGATCAGCGCCAGTTTCTCGGGATGCTGTTTGACTCGGCTCTGAAGCAGCTCGTTCAATGTTGCGGGAGGAGTATGTTTCATTTTGATAAAAGTTCGTTTGCGCGGTCCAAAACCCTGTCGATAATCTTCTCCGCTTCACCCAGGTAATTGGCGGGATCTGCCAGCGCTTGCCAGTCGACTGTGCCGTCGGGAACCGCCACCGTCTCTTTGATCACGTCGATCAAAGGTTTAGCTTCAGACATTGCAATGCCGCAGGCATTTTTAACCAACTCCTCCGCTTTAGCCCGCGGCATCGCACTTGGCCAACGCGAATACCGCCGCCTCGGCAAGGACAACATCGTTAGCCCGGACCATATTAACCCGCATCGCCGCCTCATCCACTTGCAGATTCTGCGCTAGATCGAGGGCATGCTTGAGCGCGCCCCCGGTAATGATCATCATTTGCGGCAAAGTCAGCCATTCGACTTGCCAGCCGTGAGTCGCCCGTTCGTGCTCTTGGATTTGCGCGTGATGCAGCGCGGATAGCAAGGAAGCATTGGTGCGCGCCGCGGCGAGCATGAGCTCGCTGGTGATCGGATTGCTTTTTTGCGGCATCGTACTGCTCCCACCCCTGCCCTGCTCGCCTGATTCGGCTGCTTCGCCAACTTCGGTTTGGGCCAGCAGGATAACATCCTGCGCCATTTTCCCGAGGCATCCGGTCACCAGGCTGAGCCAACCACCGAATTCTACCAAGCTGTCGCGCTGAGCATGCCACGACATTACCGGCACGGATAACTTGAGCTCGTCTGCCAATGCTTCGCTAACGGCCAGACCTTTGTCCCCCAGAGCCGCTAAGGTGCCTGCCGCGCCACCGAATTGGATAACAAGCAGGCGCGGCAAAATCTCGTCGAGGCGTTCAATATGGCGAAGCATTGGCGCAATCCAGCTGGCGACTTTCAGCCCGAAAGTGATCGGCAGCGCCTGCTGCCCATGGGTACGCCCAGCCATCACGGTAGTACGATGCCGCTGCGCCAGTTCGCTCAGACGTCGGATGATATTGAGAATCGCCGGTTTGAAAAGTTCGATAGCCGCGCGCATCTGCAGCACAGAGGCGGTATCCATGATGTCCTGGGTGGTCGCGCCCCAGTGCACGTAGGGCGCCGCTTCCTCACCCGCCTGCCGGCGGATTTGCTGCACCAAGGCGATGATCGGAAACCCGGAGCGAATCGTTCCCTTTGTCAGGGCAGTGATATCGATGTCGGCGGCTTTTACTCTCGAGATCTGCTCTGCCGCAGCGGCAGGAATAACCCCGACCCTGGCTTGTGCGCGAGCAAGCGCGACTTCGACTTCGACCAGCGCGCTGACAAAGGCCTCATCCGTGAGCACAGCGGAGATTTCCGCATCTGAAAACAGCGGGCTGAAAATCGCTGAGTCGAGCACACGCATGGTTCGAAGCTAGCGGACGTCACATGTCGAAGAAAACCGTTTCATTCTCACCCTGAAGACGAATGTCGAAACGGTAAACGACTTTGCCGCTTTCTTCCCGGCGGTTTGCGATCAAAGTCTGCCGGCGCTCTTTTTCTATCGAATTTAGAACCGGATCGGTTTCGTTGGCTGGTTCGTCGCTGAAATAGATTCTGGTGAAGGCGTGCACCAGCATGCCCCGGGCAAATACGGTCATGTTGATGTGCGGCGCTTGGACGGATTCGTCCGAGGCGGGCACCGGCCCAGGCTTGATCGTCTCGAAGAAATAGGACCCACTCGGCTCGCTTCCCGAACGGCCCCAGCCGGTGAAGCTCTGATCCAATGGTTTCTCCTGTTTATCGTCCGGATGATTGTAGCGCCCGGCGGCATTGGCCTGCCAGATCTCAATCATTGCGTCCGGCACGGGCTTGCCATCGCCGTCGATGATTCGTCCTTCGATACGAATGCGCTCGCCCTGAGTACTCTCGCCAACTAGCGTGTTCATCGCTCGATCGGTGAGGCCGATGGAGTAAAAAGGCCCGACTGTCTGGGATGGCGTTTGCTTCATCGACGATTCCGCAGTTCAAAATGACACTGCAATCGAGCGCAGCCCTTCAATATAAGACAATGGGCCAGTGGCTTGTAGCGGCCTGCAATCTTCGGTTGCTCGAGCGGGCTCCCGGAAAAATTATTAGCCCTAAACCAAGTACCATAAAAGGCATTGAAAGTGTTCGCTTCTGTGCCTTCGCTCCTCCAGGCTTGCCGCTCGCTCAGTACACAGTCGACCTCTTCTGCGATATATGGGTTCATCGCCGGTTCTGCTCGAATGGAGTGGCTTGACGGCCGCGCAAGACGATATCGAATCGATATCCCAACGCGAATTCCGGCTCCGTAACATCGTGAGCATAATCCGCAACCAGCCGCTGGCGGGCCGCCTTAGTGGGAATCGAATTTAGAATCGGATCCATGTCCAGAAGAGGATCGCCTGGAAAAAAGAATTGCGTAACTAAACGGGTGACGAAACTCGGCCCGAAGAGCGATAGATGAATATGGGCCGGACGCCAGGCATTGGCGTGATTGAGCCACGGATAGGCGCCCGGCTTGATGGTTAAAAAGCGATATTCCCCTTTTTCATTGGTGACGCAGCGTCCCGCGCCGATAAAGTTCGGATCCAGCGGCGCGTTGTGCTGATCCACCGGATGGCGATAACGACCGGCGGCATTGGCTTGCCAGATTTCAATCAGCGAATGCGGAACCGGTCGTTCATCTTCGTCGATCACCCTACCGACCACGATGATGCGCTCGCCCAGTGCTTCTTTCCCAGTCTCCGGGTTGCGTGTGAGATCATTCTCACCACTCTCGAGTTTGATGTCGTTAAACAATGGGCCGGTAATCTCCGACAAAGTCTGGTTTATTGGCACGAGCTTTTGCAACGGTCCGCGCTTGACCGACGAGCCGTACGCCGCGAACGTGAAAGGCGGGTGGGATTTCCAGTCACGCTGTTTGTATGGTTGGATTTTCATAATCACCTGTTCCGATCATCGAGAATGAGTGTCTCTGTTGCTATTGTCCTTTTACTATTTCTTTCCTTCTTCAATCTCTTCGTAAATTCGTTTGGCAATAGCAAACGCGCTGTTCGCCGCCGGCGCGCCTGCATAGACCGCCACTTGCAACAGAACTTCCTTGACCTCTTCGCGAGTTACGCCGGTATTGAGTGTCGCGCGGATATGGGCGCCCAATTCTTCATGCCGGCCCAGCGCAGCCAACATGGCGATGGTGAGCATACTGCGGATATTCTTTTGGAGTCCCGGACGGGCCCAGACCGCGCCCCAGGCGTTCTCAGTAACGTAGCGCTGAAAGTCTGCGTCAAAATGGCTCTTATTGGCTTCCGCCCGGGCGACATATTCCGCACCGAGCACCGCCTTGCGCGCCGCCATGCCTTTATCAAATAGATCGTCAGACAATTTGCACCTCCCGAAAAAAATCCATCATGCATTCTACAACCGCCGCCGGCTGTTCCACGCACGGCAGATGACCCGCATTTGCAATCGAAGAAAATCGGCTGCGGGGAATCAAACCAGCCAGTTCCTGTCCAAGCTCCGGTGGGGTCGCGATATCTTCCGCGCCACACAGCACCAACGTCGGTTGCTCAAGCCGGGACACGTCCCCGCGAAAATCGGCGTCGCGCAGCGCGCAGCAAGTACCGACGTACCCCTGCACCATGGTTTGAAGCAACATTTTGGCATAGCCGCGCACATCGGCGGGGCAGCGCTTGCGAAATCCCTGCGAGAACCAGCGTTCCATGGTTATGGTCTCAAGAGATTGGATACCTCCGCTCTGAACCATCTCGATGCGTTGCTGCCATGAATCTACCGATCCTATTCGCGCCCCGGTATCACATAGCACCAGAGCACGCACACGGCGCGGATGATCCAATGCCATGGCTTGCGCGATGATGCCACCGACCGAAATCCCGCAAATCACTGCCTGATCGATTTTCAATGAATCGAGCAACCCGACGATATCCCGAGCCAGATCACTCGCAGAATACGGCGGCTCCGAAGCCTCTGAGAGACCATGTCCTCTCTTATCGTAGAGGACGATGCGAAAGTGCTCGGACAAGCGGCCGGCTACAGCATCCCAAATACGCAAATCGCTGCCGAGGGAGTTCGAAAACACCAGCGCAGACTTGTCCTTGCTCCCCTTGGTCTCGAAATGATGCACAATCTGACCCATCTGCACAAAAGGCATCGAGCGTTCACGCCTCCAGTCCAATGAAAGTAGCTTTAAGAGAATTGCGGCACAACTGTCCGGGCCCATTTATGCATAACGTCATAGTAACCCCTAGGCGGCAGTGTTAGCAAAAAATTACCAATCCCCGCGTGCTCGAGTTCTTTAATCCGCTCGACGCACTCTTCCGGAGTGCCAGCGATGGCAAATCTTTGCGCTAAATAATCAGTGACCAGAGCAGGATCGGAACGTTGATCAATTTTTTTGGTGACATCGAAATGCTTCATGAATTTCTCTACACCCGGCCGTTCTTCGGGCGGAACCGTTTCCAGCGTAAAGCGAAAATTTTGATGCGCCCGGTTGGCCAGTCGGCTCCGAGCCGTCTCCGGCGCGCTGGTCACCGTTCTCGTCGACGCATGCGATTCCGGCGCCGACATATTCGATTTCCTCAGGATCTCGTCCAACATCACGAGCGCCCAGGGTGATCTGCTCACGCGCCCACTTCAGGACTCCGAGATCGAATCCGCAGCCTAGGATCACACCGTCGGCGACACGCCCGGCGGCTCTGAGAGCGCGCGGTCCCGCTGCCGCAATCCAGATCGGCACGGGAAATTTTCCGGCACGCAGGGGAATTTCGCCGGCTTCCCGTTCCTTGCCCTTAGGAATGTGGATGGTGCGGCCGTTTACCAGCTCGCGAATGATCCGTGTGCCCTCTTCAAACTTCTCCAGCGGCACGGCGGTGCGCGCCATCGTGTAGGTGGTGCCGTCGCCGGTGCCCAAGCCGAGGACAGCGCGGCCGTCGGAGATCTCGTTCAAGGTCGCCGACTGATTGGCAAGCACCACCGCCTCACGAAAAGTCATGGTCATGATGGCCGTACCAAGCTTAATCCGCTTGGTGCGCATCGCGGCAATCGCAAGGACCTGGAACGGATCGAGCCCGCTCATGAGCGATTCGCTAAAGAAGATCCCGTGGTAGCCAAGCTCTTCCATCAAAGCCGCGCGCTCCACTTGATCCTTAAAACTGCGCTCCGCGGCATTGCCCGCTAAAGAAAACCGTAGCGCCATACAGTTCTGGAAACTATCTCTGCATATGAAGTATTGTCAACTTGCGCCTGGATTTTCCGCACGGATGCTTTGACTTCCACGGAGTAACAAACATAGAATCGATATAGCGATAGTTCCACCGGTTCCAATGGTTCCAGTCGTTCCAAGGCCGGATGTTTAACGGATTTATGTTCCAGATGCCAAGTTGTTCGATTGGTGAGACTTCGGAGAATTCCGGCGCTCTAATTCAAACGTTTACACTCGCACTAAGAGCCGGCATTGGCTTGATGACCTCTGAAACATTTGGAACCGTTGGAACGATTGGAACTGTTGGAACGGTTCGAACCATCTGGCGTTGAACTATTGAACCGTTGAACGGTTGAACGAAATCTCACGGTTGAACGAATCCGAAGAGGAGGTCTTATGCCCGATCCATTAGTTCTCGAAGTTTTCTCCGACTTTGTCTGACCCTGGTGCTATCTCGTCACCGGGCGTGTCGAGAAACTTAAAAATCAGTATGGATTGAAAATCAAGTTTACTCAGTTTCCGCTTCATCCCGAGACTCCGGTGGAAGGTAACCAACGCGGGCCGGAGATCATTGCGCGAAACCGCAAGATGAAAGTGAACATGGATCGCGAAGGACTGCCGTTCAATCCTGATCGTGACATGTCGTACAACAGCCGTTTGGCTCAGGAGCTGGCGAAATGGGCCGGAACCAAAGGCATGGAAGAAAAGATCACCGATGCTCTCTTCCGCGCCTACTTCGTCGACGTCAAGAATATCGGCAAAGCCGACGTTCTCGCTAAGATCGCGGCAGAAAACGGCTTGCCGGCAGATGAAGCCACCGATGTTTTGCTAAGCCGCGCCTACAAAGATGCAGTGGATGAAGACTGGCGCCGGTGCGCCGCCTACGGTGTCAATGCCGTGCCGACATTTCTTGCCGGCCGCTATTTGATGGTAGGCGCGCAGCCCTATGAAGAACTGGACCGTTTGATTCAACACGTGATGAACTCGCCACAAGATCAACCGCCAGGTAATCCATAGAAGGGACGGCAATGATTCGAAACAACGGATAAACCGAATTGAATGGTTAAGGAGGGCCGCCCTGTGCGCTGCCAGTTTCAAGGAGAAAGCTCATGACGTACACGATGATTTCAGCCGACGATCATATCGATTTAGGATACTTGCCCAGGGACCTTTGGACAGCGCGCCTGCCTGAGTCTTTGCGCGAGCGCGGCCCCCACGTGGAAGATCGGGGTGAAAAGGGCGAATACTGGGTTTGCGACGGCGAGACCTGGGCCGAGTATCGTGGCGAGCGCTGGTTTGCCAAATCCAACCGGACCAGGCTGGCTCTGGATCGAGGCGGAGTCGGTGAGGCGCACCGGCCTACCACGCCAGAGAAACGGCTTGCCGATATGGATCGCGACGGCGTCGAAGCTTCGCTCATGTTTCCACCGATTATCGCCATGCAGGTCGGCGAACCCGAGCTGAGAAATGCCTGTGTTCGAGCGTACAACGATTGGGCGCTGGAATTCGGCAAAGCCGCGCCCAGGCGATTCTTCCCGGTGGCCATGCTCTCTCCTGTCGATCCTCAGGACGCCGCGGATGAAGTGGTCCGGGTGGCGAAGCTGGGATTTCGCGAAGCCAACTTCCTGGTTAATGATGTCACTCTCGAAATGAATCTGAAGCCGTGGGATGTATTCTGGGCCGCTGCCGAGGAAGCCGGCATCGTCGTCTCCTATCATGTCGGCGGCAGCGTGCAGTCCGGAACGGTTCGGGCGACCATCGATGCGGTGAAACCGGGCGAGCGCCAAGGCGTGTTCGATATGGGTCTTAGCAACGGCGCCACTTCGTTTTTTAATCCATTCGTAAACATGTTCAACTTCGGAACTTTGGAACGACATCCGAAATTGAAATTCTGCCTTGCCGAATCCGCGATCGGCTGGATCCCGTTCGTCGTGCAAGAAATGGATTACCGTTACAAGCGACAATTCGAAAGAAAGAAGTCCGAAGACATACCTCTGAAGAACATGCCCAGTGAGATTTTCAAGCGTCAAGTTTGGGCAACCTATCAGACCGATCTGGTGGGACTGCACTTGATCCAGTTCTTCGGCGACGGTCACATCATGTGGGGTTCGGATTATCCGCATCCGGACAGCACCTGGCCGTTTTCCAAGGATTTTATCGAGAAAGACTCAGCTCACTTGCCGCCGGAGATGAAGCGTAAGGTCATCCGCGAGAACGCCGCGGCGCTGTATGGAGTTTAGAAGAAAGCTGGCCATTAAAGTTCAACCGTTCAAAGTTCAATGGATCGAATTTGACGGCTTTCGAGCATCGCAGCTAATCGGACCTTGAACTGTTGAACTATTGAACTGTTGAACGTTCGTGTTTATCGGCAACGCTTGACACCGTTTTCTCAGTCTAGTACCGCTCGGATTGAAACACCTGCTTTTTTGTAACGGAGGATTTATGGCTAACGATGAGCCGAAAGGCGCAGTTCATTGGATCGATCACTACGTCGTCGGCACCAATGACCTGCCGGCGTGGACTCACTGGGCGCTTAATGCCACCGGCCTTCCCATCAGGCCAATCAACGGCCTGACCACCAACATGAGAAAGAAAAACACCCCGATCTTTTGCTTCATGTGGTGGGAGGGCGGATCGTGCCGCATCGGCGCGTTCCTTCAGCCTGAGGTTTACCCGCCGGCAAAAGAACTGGGCAAGGATCTTCCGCGGTGCGGCTTCTACATTCGTCACGAAGACATCGACCTGCACCTGCGCCGGCTTGATCAGCACAAAATCCCTCACACCGAACCGGTTAAGACAGCGGCCGAGGGGGAGGAAGGCACGGTCATCTATTTCGCCGATCCGGACGGTAATCAGTATGAGTTCTGGGCGCCTGTGAATATGCCGGAAGGCGCCATGGAGATAGCCACTTCAGAGAGAGTCGGCCGTATCAGCCACGCTGTTTACGGCTCGCGTGATCTAGCAAGAACCGCAGCTTTCTTTGAAAAATACTGCGGCGTAGGAGTGGAGCGTAATGCCAGGGCTGCCGAGGGAACGCTGGTGTTGCGTCTAAGGGCCGGCGCTCGGCTGATTTACAAGCTGGTCGAGCAGGTCGATGAGCGGATCGCCGGACACAGCCCGTGGTGGGACATGCATACCGCGCTGACGGTTCGGGAAGAGGAGTTCTTTCCCAACTACCGGCGCATGTGGGAAGGATTACCCGAAGAAGAAGGACCGAAGGAGACGCTCAAAGATTCGCGCGACAAAGAAGACGCCTTTCCGGCCCGAACGGGTTTACACCGCAGCCCGGTGGGCTACAAATGGAAGGAGATCTATCAGCGCGGCGATGAATTTTACGATTGGGACGGCCATGCGTTTCACTTTTTTGGCGGCATACCGCTGAAAGACAACGGTTCGCTGGCGTTATACCAGGGCAAAGAACAGGAAGAATATCTACGCGAGCTTGCTGAGTCTCTAAAGACCCGCGGCCAAGCATAATGATTTGACAACCTCGGCCCCTCACCTAACCGTGACGAGATATTTACCACCAGGCCACGAAGTGTGTCATGAGCTTACACCCGCCCACAGAGAATAAAATGGAGTACGTCCTTCAAGCCGCTAATTCTCGGACGAGTCTGTCATTCCCGCATGCTTCTAGCGGGAATCCAGGCGGAATTCGGACTGGACCCCCGATTAAAACATTCGGGGGTGACGATCTTGGGGAGTCGCATCTCTTCACCTCAGCCGCAATTTTCGAAGGAGATCACGAAGTTAAAATAATAAAGTCTTAACTTTGTGGCTTCGTATTCTTGGTGGTGAGAAATTCATTTAGAGCATAGATTTAATTACCAACTTCAAGAAGCTCGCTTAATCCACAAGGAGACGAATCCAGTGAAGTCAGAAACGACCAAAACTCGGCAATCCAAAGACTCCGGCATCGACCGGCCGGAGAATCTCGGCAAACCGCAGATGAAGTGGGGCAGCGACGTCGTCGCTGAGGTCACGCGCAGGTTGAACCTGAAATATATTGCGCTGGTTCCCGGCGCCAGCTATCGCGGATTCCACGACAGCATCGTGAACTATCTCGGCAACAGCAATCCGCAGATGGTCATTTGCCTGCACGAGGAGCATGCCGTTTCGATTGCCGACGGGTACGGCAAAGTCACTGAGGAGCCAATGGCCGTGGCGCTGCACGCCAATGTCGGGCTGATGCATGCGGCGATGCCGATCTTCAACGCGTGGTGCGACCGTACGCCGATGATCATCTTCGGCGCCACCGGTCCCGTGGACGCCCATCGGCGCCGGCCCTGGATCGACTGGATTCACACCGCCAAGGATCAAGCATCGATCATTCGCGACTATACTAAATGGGATGATCAACCGGCCTCACCGCAGGCGGCTGTGGAATCGGTACTAAGGGCGAACCAGATAACGCGGACCCCACCCTATGGCCCGGTCTACATTTGTCTCGATGCCGGGCTGCAGGAGGCGCCGCTCACCGAGGAGCTTGCGGTTCCCGATGCGGCGCGGTTCACCGCCCCGCCGAGCCCCGCGGTCCCCAAAGAATCCCTGCAGAAGGCCTTGACGGCGATCAAGCAGGCAAAGTTTCCGCTGATTCTCATGGGCCGGGTTTCACGCAAGCAAGCCGACTGGGATAACCGGGTGCGCTTTGCCGAGACGATTGGCGCCGCCGTACTGACCAGCAGCAACGACCCGGCGTCTTTTCCGACTACTCATCCGCTGCACTTGGCCGCGCCGTGCCTGCGCCCGAGCAAAGACGCTACCGCTCTCATTGAAAAGGCAGACCTGATTATCAGTTTGGATTGGCTCGATCTCGCCGGCGTGTTTCGTCTTAGCCTTGGCAATGCGCAAACCCAGGTTCCCAGCGACAAAACAATCATCCATGTTTCTCTCGATAGCGTTCGCACCAATGGTTGGAGCATGGATCATCAGGCGTTGGCAGCCGTCGATATTCCAATTTTCGCAGAGCCCGATCAGTTCGTCGCGCAGATGCTCGAGGACCTCGACGCCAATAAAACTCCCAAAGCCAAACCCCGATCGGAGATGAAAGAGATCTCGCACTGGAACGATGCAAGTTTATCAAAATCTTCACCGGCGCCGGGGCAGCCAATGACGTTATGGGACATGGCAATGACTGTCCGGGAATTCGCCAAAGGAAAACCGGTGACCTTCGCGCGCCTGCCGATCGGCTGGCCCGGCGAAGCTTACGAGTTTGACGGGCCCTTGTCGTTTATGGGGAATGACGGCGGTGGCGCCGTCGGTACCGGACCCGGGCACACCATCGGCGCGGCGCTGGCGCTCAAAGATAGTGATCGCATCACCGTCGGTGTGATCGGCGATGGCGACTATCTCATGGGAGTCAACGCGCTTTGGACTGCTTCCCATTTCGAGATTCCGGTGATGATCGTGGCCGCCGATAACCGGTCATACTACAACGACGAAATGCATCAGGAGCGGGTTGCGCAGATGCGCGACCGGCCGCCGCAAAATCGCTGGATCGGCCAGCGCATCGATAACCCTCGAGTGGACTTGGTGGCGATGGCGCGGGCGCAAGGCTTCGAAAGCGAAGAGCCGGTATCGACGCCGGAGGCTCTGTCAGCAGCGCTAAAGCGCGGCGCTGAGATCGTCGCCAACGGCGGGCGCTATTTCATCGATTCGTTGGTACAGCCGGGCTATGCCGATGCCGGACCGGATCAGCGTGCGGCTGTCGGAAAGAAATAGCCGATTTCGGCAGACCGCCTTCCTATAAGAGAACGGGAAAAGTTTCATCACGAAGTGGATTCATGATCTTCCGCTCGCCCACAGAAAATGACAATGAAGTACGTCCTTCAAGTCGCTAATTCTCGGACGAGCCTGTCATTCCCGCATGCTTGTAGCGGGAATCCAGGCGGAATTCGGACTGGACCCCCGATTAAAACATCCGGGGTGACGGTCTTGTGGACTCGCATCTCTTCACCTCAGCCGCGATTTCGAAGGAGCATGCGAAGTTCACGAAGGATAACGGATTGGTGAGTTTACTTCGTGCTCTTCGTGCCTCGTGGCTAGATAAGTGAGATGATGCTCTACCGCGCTGTTTTAGCAAACCGAAAATGACTAGGACATGAAAACCACAGAAAAAATCGCCCATCGTTTGGCGCTTCTCGCCGGCGTGGATCTTTCTCAAGTCTACCTGGATGCAATCGCCGCCGAAATCGAGGATCTCGACAGAATCGTCGCCGAGCTGGAAGAGTTCGCTCAAGGCACTCCATGGGTTTCGCAGCAACTTCAACCAACCACGAGTAAGGCTTGATGATGCCTGTCGCTGATATTTGCGAATTGAATCTGACCGAACTTTCCGAGCTTCTTGCGACTCGCGAGCTGTCATCGTCGGAAGCAGTCAATGCGGCTCTGAACCGCTTGGAGCGATTGGAGAGCAAGCTCAATGCCTTTATCACCGTCCCCGGCGAGCAGGCCATTGCCGAAGCGAAGAAAGCCGATGAGGAAATCGCTCGCGGGGGCTATCGAGGTCCTCTTCATGGGGTACCGGTGACGATCAAAGACTTATTTGCGACGGCGCGCGTGCGCACGACTGCAGGTTCGAAAATCTTGGCTGATTGGGTTCCCGAAACGGACTCAGCTGTGGTAGAGCGCCTGCGCGCAGCCGGAGCGATCATCATCGGAAAAACAAACCTGGACGAGTTCGGCCACGGCGGGACATCGACGTTATCCCATTTCGGGCCGGTTCATAATCCCTGGAACATCGAGCATATTGCCGGCGGATCCAGCGGCGGCTCGGCAGCTGCTGTTGCGGCCGGCATCGGCCCGCTCTCCTACGGCACCGAGACCGGCTCGTCAGTGCGCCGACCGGCATCGTACTGCGGCATCGTCGGTTTCAAGCCGACCTTCGGCATCATTAGCCGGACCGGTTCGTTTCGCGGCGCCTGGAGCCAGGATCACGTTGGCCTGTTCGCGCGTTCAGTAAAGGATATTACGCTGGGTCTGGATCCGGTGGCCGGTTTCGATGCGCGTGATCCGGCCAGCGTTCACCAAGATACCGCCGCATATACGGCGCGGCTCGACGCCAACGTCAAGCAACTTAGAATCGGCATCCTCCGGCGTTTTCTCGAAGGCGTCAATCATGAAGTGAGGCAGGCATTCGACACAGGACTTGAAGTCTTTGCCGGCGCAGGATGCGAGATCGTCGAGTTGAACGTTCCTGAGGTAAGCTACGCGGCGATGACCTCGATGATGACCAGCTCGGCCGAGAGCGCCGGGATTAACCGACGCTGGTTTCGCGAGCGGCATCAGGACTTTGTGCCGCACGTGAGCCGCGGCATCGCCGTGGGAATGACCATCACCGCCTCCGAGTATCTCACGGTACAGCGTGCCCGGCAGCGAATTCGTGAAGCGCTGCGAACGGCTTACGAGCAGGTGGCTATCATCGCCTCGCCGACCACGGCCAGGGCCGCGCCGCTGATAGCGGACGGCGTAAAAGGCAACGGCGACGACACGCGCCACGCCAGCTACAATCATTCCAATCTTCTGCGCTTTCCGAGCATGCTCGGCTTGCCGGGCTGCTCAATTCCCTGCGGCATTAATATCGAGGGCTTGCCGATCGGCATGCAACTGATCGGCAGTTGGTTCGCTGATCAAACCGTTCTGAACCTAGCGTTGGCATTCCAGAACGGGACCGATTGGCACACGCGCCGCCCTGCAAACGCCAGTGCCTAGCAGGCTGTTGAAAAAGACCCATATGCTTCGTTGACGCTCAATCGCCTCGCTGCAACGTACTGTAAGTATGCCTCCGCTCGTCGATTTTCGCGCGCCTCGCACCTGGATCTTTTTGAGCAGCCTGCAAAAGGCTTTTTTCAGCACCTGGCTGAAGAGATTCGTGATCACGCGCTAGTTACGAAGCGCAAGAATTAACCCGGATTCCGCAGTCGAGATGGATCCCTGCAGAGTGATCAAGGGGCGAGCACGGAGGAGCGAAGGCACAGAGGCGAATAATTTCAATGCCGTCTATGGTGCTTGGCCCTGGGCTGGCAATTTCTCAAGCGTCCGCTAAGGACTGGAGCTTGCAGGCCACTATCAGCCACAGACCTATTGCCTTCGTTCCGGAGGGTTCGTCCCTTGATCGCTGTCTCACCCTGAACTGCGGAATTCGGGATTAAAACAAGATGATCGCTCAACGAATGTTTGATGGCGGTCACCGCTCGCTAATCTGTTCCTCTGGAACCTTACTCGCGGTTACATTTGCCGCCCTCAGCGGCGATGGCGCATTAAAGGATCTGCTAGTCGGCTTGACGCAGCCGTTTACAGGTCGATCTATATGCTGCGATCGACGCTCCCACCGTGAGACTGTCCTTCAACGGACACCACTTCACCTGATTCCACCAGCTGTTTGAAGCGTCGCAGATCGCTTTCAATCATCTGCCGCGGTTCTTGACCAAAGAGTTTTGCCAGACCCACTCCTACCTTGCCTGCGGGTGGCCGGTATTCCATGGTCACTTTGACTCTGGTGCCCCGCTCGGTCCCTTCGAAGCGAACCGAACCGGCGTGATCAACGTCAGAATTTTCCACTGTACGCCAGGCGATTAGCTCATTGGGTACGTCGTTAACAATCTCCGCATCCCAGGAGATCTCTGCGTTACCAATCGCCTTGACAACCCAGTGGGAGCGCTGGCCATCTTCGGTTTTTACGGAAACCAGATTATCCATAAATCTCGGTAGGTTCTCGAATTGGCGCCAGAAGCGATACAACTCCTCCGGTGATTTGTTGATGAGAACGGCATTCTCGACCTTCACGCCGCGTCCGTGCGGTACGCTGACGCCATGGCGCGGACGACTTGTCGAGGTATCGATTCCAGCAACTTTATACAGTGGACACTGCCCTGTTGCGCCGCGGTAGAGTAATGCACCGCCAGTGACGGCAAGCATCAGACGTTCGCGAATTCCCTGCTTTAGTCCGAGGGCTAGGAGCCCGCCACCGATGACGAGCGACACCCAACGCTCGGTTTCACTTATGTTCTGAGATCTGGCGCCCCGCCGATCCTGATCAAGAGCTGCGGACGAGTAGTGGTTGTACTCTTCGGTATCGGTTGTCATTGTGGTTCTCCTCATAGCTAAAGCTAAGCCAAGCACGACGCTCAGGCTCATACCTGATGGGCCAAAATTTGAGCAAGGCGTATGCCACTGAATTCCTTTTTTTTCAGAGCGCATGGTTAAGGCCAAATTCACCTGATAGCGTTGTGAGCGCGTAGTATAACTGTTTAAAAAAAGCTACGAATGGGACTTGCAATCCGAAAATCAGGACACAAATTACATTCGACAGGAAGGTTGTTTCAGGAACCATTCGAATCCGTGATGAACAGCACGGGTAGGGAAGGCCAAATGTATGAAAGACACAGCCATCCGTAAGGTCCTCTTAGTCGACGATCAACAGGTGGCCTGTAAGTCGACGGCGATCTTGCTGGAGATGTCCGGCTACAAGGTTCGAACGGCTTTCAATGGTCGCACAGCCATAGAAGTCGCCGGTGAGTTTTCGCCTGACATCATCATCCTCGATATTGGACTTCCGGATATCGGCGGTTATGAGCTACTGAATCGACTCAAACAATTTAAGGAACTGCAGACGACGAAGTTTATCGCCCTTACCGGGTTCGAAGAAGAGACCGCCCGGCAAAAACAAACCGGATCCGAATTCCACCATTTCCTTCGCAAGCCGGTGGACACTTCTCAATTGAAGGCTCTTCTTAACGCTTGAATCGGTAAGACGACTTCTGGCCTTCGAATCCAGCCGACAACAAGCACAACTCAACTCGTTATCAGAGACCACTTCAAACATCCGTACTCAAATCTTGGCGGCACAATCCGGGCTGCGCGCCGCACAAACTTTTTTCAACGCGTGCAGAAACAACTACCTGCGGCGTTGTGCCGTGGCCGGCTGATACTCGCCTAGGGTGACCTCCACCTCTTGCTCGCGACCCTCCCGCGATGTCGTGAGTTTTACCGCATTTCCCGGTGGCGTGCTCGCAACCCGATTTCGTAGAGTATTTCCATCTGTCACCGGCGTTCCGTTAAACGCTAAGATGACGTCGCCTTCGCGAATTCCCGCCCGTGCCGCTGGGCTGTTAGGACTCACGGCACCGACCATCACGCCCCGAACTTCCTTCATACCGAGCTTAGAGGCTAACTCCGGGGTCACCGGCTCAATCGCGACACCGAGCTGACCGCGGCGAACCTTTCCGGTCTTGATCAACTGCTCCGAGACGTTGCGGGCCATATTTGACGGAATGGCAAAGCCGATACCGATGTTGCCGCCTGAGGGTGACAAGATTTGCGAATTGATGCCGACCAACTCGCCCCGGGTGTTGATCAGTGCCCCACCCGAATTACCCTGGTTGATCGGCGCATCGGTTTGCAAGAAATCTTCGAAACTGCCGTCGCTCAGACCAGTGGAGCGTCCTTTGGCGCTGATAATCCCCGCCGTCACAGTTTGACCTACGCCCAGCGGATTGCCGATGGCGAGAGCGACATCGCCGACCCGCACGCGATCCGAATCAGCTAAGGGCAACACAGCCAGATCTTTTCCATCGACTTTCAAAACGGCGAGATCACTCGGCGGATCGGAGCCGACAACTTTCGCACTAAATAAGCGGTGGTTGGTGAGCTCGACCTGAATTTCCTGAGCGCCGTCGACGACGTGATGGTTTGTCAGGATGGTGCCGTCCGGTGAGACGATGACTCCCGAACCCAACCCCATCTGGATTCTCGGAGGGGTGTCGGCGGCTCCAGGAAAAATGCCGCCGAAAAAATCACGAAATCGCGGATCGTTAAAAAACGGGTGCTGTTGCGGCGCGCGCGCGCGTTTGGCGGCGCGAATTGTGACAACGGCGGGACCGGCGCGCTCGACCACATCGGCGTACGATCCCGGTCCGGCGGCAGGCGGCGGTCGTTCAGCAGAGACCGTTTTCTTTTCCTCAACTGCCGGCGGCGTGGCCTCTGGCGGCGTCGGGGCTTTAGCTTCCTTTTTTTCGCAAGCGAACAAGAAACAAGCAAGTAGGCTAATTAGCAAAACTGGTTTCATGATTTCTCCAAATTCGTCCGCGGCAGTTTTCGCTACTTAGTCATGCTCGGCGACTGCCTTTAGCAAACGCCAGCAGAGCGGCGGCAATTGTCAGCCCCGCTAAAGCGAAGCTGGTCTTATGCTTGGCGAGCTGAAACTGCCAACTTGAAGAGCTGGAGCGGGCGTCGAAATCTCCGTGCGCACCATGATCGCCGGCAACCGGCTGCCATAGATTATCGACGCGCCCCGATTCGACCGGCTCGTCGGTTTGTTGCGCTTCATAGCCCTGCCGTGACAGATACCAGTCGGCCAAGCGCGGCGCAATCTTATTGCCAACGATGGCTTTCACCGACGGCCAGCCGACGTAAAGCTCGGGACGATCATGAAGCGCTGCCCAGACGATCGCATCAGCGGCAACTTCAGGTTGAAAAATCGGCGGCACTGGTTGCGGTTTGCGCGGCAGCCGGCTTTTAACCCACGAGAACTGCGGCGTGTTGAGCGCCGGCAGCTGAACCATCGTCACCCGGACACGGCTTTGATCGTGCAGTAGTTCGCAGCGCAAAGAATCAACGAATCCCTGCAAGGCGTGCTTGGCGCCACAATAGGCAGCCTGCAGCGGGATACCGCGATATGCCAGAGCGGAACCGACTTCGACGATGACGCCGCGGTCGCGCGGCAACATGCGCCGCAGCGCCGATAAAGTTCCATGCACAGCGCCAAGATAAGTAACATCCGTGACCCGTTTAAATTCTTCCGGAGTCATTTCTTTGATCGGCGAAAAAACTGAAACCATGGCGTTGTTGATCCAGATATCGATGGGCCCGAAGTTTTCTTCCACGGCTTGTGCAGCAGCTTCGACCTGCTCCGGGCTGGCAACATCGGTGGGCAATACCAAGGCTTTGCCGCCTGCCTTCTCGATCTCCCTGCGCGCGCCTTCCAAGCCATCCCGACCCCGCGCTACTAATCCAATTTTTGCTCCGCGTTGGGCGAAGGCGCGCGCCGTTGCCCGCCCAACTCCCGCCGATGCACCGGTAATCACCACCACTTCAGCCTTGTCCATTTTGCCTCTTTCCAATTTTTTTGGTCTCCTCGCACTGACAGCCCACCGGCGGCAGTTAGCCCTAGGATATTCATCCCAGGTTCAGGAAGTTCTGTTTTTACCGGACAGCGATTATGCCTCGATGAAGATATGATTCGAGCCGAATTGACCAAAGATCACATCGAGAAGCCGCCTATCGACACTTAGCTCGCCTTCATGATTACAATGGCCGGCAAGGCTACTTGTCTAATAAACTAAACCCAGTTGATAATCCGAATAAGTGCGGTTGCGGCAACTAACGCTAAACACGCTCTAGGTTTCAAGGTTCTTCATACCCCAAAGAACGCACCTGAAGGTCGAGCTGCCGAGGATCTCGCGTAAAGAATAGACCGGCCTTCTTCTCTGAGCGCGGCGGCAGATAATCGATCGTTGTCCGGCTTCGTTCGACCGGCTCTGTGCCTCTCCTGAGCTCCCCTTCAATGTCGACGCCCTCTGCCGTCATGCCGCCTTCATTAATTATGATGATTTTAACTAGATAGCCGTTTCGGGTCTCAACCACCGAATCCACTGAGAGCTTTACATCGGGCGGCACCCGATCGCGGCTGAAAGCTTCATAGATCAAAAAGCCGATCACGCCGGCCACCAACACCAAACCAACTCCGGCGACAATCCATTCCCAGATCGGAATGGCCTCCTTCTCTTGCTGCTCCTGAGAAGCGGATCGCGCCTGAGCAAGCGCCGGCATCTTGGAACCTTGTCTCCCCTTAGCTGTGTGATCGGTGCGCGCTGCCATTGTTGATCCTTGCTAGAGTATCAGCCTTGCCGCGGCCGCGCCAACAGCGGCCGGAAACCCGAGCACGATCTAGAATCGATATCGTTTGGTGGAAAGCCAAACCTTCGGTGCGTCCGAAAGTCCAAAGCATGTAGAGACTCATCATCAGCGCAACGGCGTAGCCGACGATGGTAAAGCGAAGAAAGACGCTCCAGAACGGAGTTCCAGGCGGTAGCAACGCCGTTCCCTGAAATTCCAGGGCATAAACAAACGCATGCATGATCAGCAGTGAGACTACGACGAGTGCGATCGAGTGCCCGATGCTCATTTGGTGCGCGATCAAAATCATCTCCTCGGTGGGGGCAACATTGAAAGCAAGGAATAGAGCGCCCGCAGCCATGATAAATATTTCACCGCCATAACCCGCGTGACGTCTTTTCTCTTCCTTCTTTCCTTCTTTGCCGCCCAGCTCGCTCTGCGCGAACATCGCACCGATGCTGCCGGGAACCGCTTGGATAGAAACTTTTCCAATGAACTCGGAAGCCGATATGTCAAATCCGATGACCGAGAAAAGGCTGAGCGTCACTGCGCCGGTGACGAAGCCCACCGCTAGAGCGACAAAGGCATCAAGCGCGTCATCTTTGAAACCGAAGGTGTCCTCGAAACCCATGTAATGAGAGAGGCCGATCAATAGAGGGATGCTCAACAACAGCAACAAGGCGAGCCTGAACTCATCGATGGAAAACCCCAGCCACCACATTTCCATTGTCATCAGAATCGGTAAAGAAAAAATCAGGGCGCCGCCAAAGGCACGCGCCAGTCCGATGAAGAAGGACTGGGCGGCAATTCTTTCAGGCGATATTGATTGGCTGCGCTGAACACCCACGGCATCTCTCCAGTTATTTATTGAAGAGCAGAATTCGCTCGGCTACTCAGAGCAATGCTTATGCCGCCGTTCAAGCCTGATTCCGCCAGAATCGTAAAGTGAGTTGACAGATTCTGGAACATGTCTTGCTCGATGCACGTTGCGATATGTACTCGCCACGGAAAGTTATCCGGCACACGCGATACTAAGAGCGATCCTGAGACCTTAAAGCAACGTTCTAAAATGATCGTCCCAAAGCTGGATTTTACGTTGGAACCGTTTCTCGCTTTTGATACAAAAATCCATTTCGTAATCGCAGCTCGGATCGGCGCTCAAGCGTAATCGAAAGGCATCCCGCCATCGACCTTCTTCCCACTCGCATCAGCTACCACGGCGCTAATGACATGGCTCGGCGTATCGTCCTGATATGCATGCTGTTGCTCGCGGGGTGCGCCGGTCCGCAATCGACGCTCGATCCGGCAGGCCCCGCCGCTCAGCGCATTGCCGAAATCTTCTGGTGGATGACGATCGCTGGCACTGTGATCTGGATCGCGGTAATCGCCTTGGCGATATGGGCAGTCGGCGCCTCCCCCGAAACGCATAACCAGCGACGGTCCAATTTATTGATCATCGGCGGCGGCGCGATTGTTCCGACGATCGCGTTGACCGCCCTGCTTGTCTATGGTTTAGCTCCGCTACCAGCGTTGTTGGCGCCGGCGCCGGAAGGCAGCCTGAAAATTGCCGTGGCCGGAGAGCAGTGGTGGTGGCGGGTACGCTATCAATTATCGGCCGGCGAACCGGTAATATTGGCCAACGAGATCCGCCTGCCGGTCGGAGAGCCGGTGGAGTTTCATCTGGAAAGCCCGGACGTCATTCACTCCTTTTGGATTCCCTCGCTAGGCGGCAAAATCGACATGATCCCCGGACGGTTGACACGGCTTGCTTTGACGCCGACCAAAACCGGTGTTTTTCGCGGCGCGTGCGCCGAATACTGCGGCACTTCGCATGCGTTGATGAGCTTCGACGTTGTCGTCCACGAGAAGGAGGACTTCGCCCGTTGGCTGGCGCACCAATCGGCGCCGGCGCAATCACCCAACGCGCCGCTGGCGGCGCGAGGTGAAGAGCTATTTCTCGCCAATGGCTGCGGCGCTTGCCACATGGTCCGCGGCACACCGGCCAACGGAGTGGTAGGACCCGATCTTACCCATGTGGGCGGGCGGCTGAGCATCGGCGCCGGCACTTTGCCGAACGATGTCGATGCTTTGGTTCAGTGGATCGCCCGCACCGAACACACCAAACCGGGAGTGCTCATGCCGCAATTCGGCATGCTGCCGAAAGAAGAACTGCAAGCCATGGCGGTGTACTTGAAAGGACTCGAGTGAAAACGTTTTGTTCAAATCGATCAAATCATTCAACGCATTCAAAGCGTCTTAGGGATTCCGGCGATTTGAACGGAGCATAGCGATTGAACTGAGCAACGCAGTTGAACGGCTTCAACGTAATTTAATGTCATGAACCAATCCGACATCGAACCTCTCGCTGTGGCGCCGGCCGACGAGATCCAGCGGGCGCAGGCGCAGCGGCTGGAGAAAACGTGGGAAACACCGTCAGGTTTTCGCTACTGGTCCTCGGTCAACAATTCGGACGTCGGGCTTTGGTATACCGGCATGACCTTGCTGTTTCTGCTTTTTGGCGGTGTGCTGGCGCTCCTCATGCGCATTCAATTAGCGGTGCCCAATAACGACTTTCTCTCCGCCGAGCTTTATAACCAGGCGTTCACCGTTCACGGTTCGGTGATGATGTTTCTTTTTGCGATACCTATCTTCGAGGCGATAGCCGTATTGTTCCTGCCGCAGATGCTGGGCGCGCGCGACCTGCCTTTTCCGCGTTTGTCGGCCTTCGGCTTCTGGTGCTTCTTATTGGGCGGGATATTTTTGTGCGGTTCGATCTTTTTCAACGCCGCGCCGCGCGGCGGCTGGTTCATGTACCCGCCGCTTACTTCGACTTATCAATCGGACATCGGCGCGGATATCTGGCTGTTGGGATTTTCGTTCATCGAAATTGCCGCCATTGCCGCCGCCGTCGAGATGGTGGTTGGCTCGCTCAAAACCCGGCCTCCGGGGATGCGCATCAACCTCGTCCCGCTCTATGTCTGGTACGTCCTGGTGGCGGCGGCGATGATCGTCTTCGCGTTTCCGCCGCTTATTGCCGGCAGCATGCTTTTGGAAGTCGAGCGAGCGTTTCATTGGCCATTTTTTAATCCCGCGGGCGGCGGCGACCCGCTGCTGTGGCAGCATCTCTTCTGGCTCTTCGGTCACCCGGAGGTCTACATCATCTTTCTGCCCTCGGTCGCGCTGATTGCGATGATCGTGCCGACCTTCGCGGGCAGGCCGATCATCGGCTACAGCTGGATTGTGCTGGCGGCGGTGGGCACGGGTTTTCTAAGCTTTGGACTGTGGGTGCATCACATGTTCACGACCGGGCTTCCGGGAATCTCGATCGGCTTGTTCGCCGCCGCTTCTCAGGCGGTAGCGCTGCCCACCGGCGTGCAGATTTTCTGCTTCATCGCGACCCTGGCGGCGGGGCGTGTGGTCCGTTCGGTACCGATGCTTTACGCCTTCGGCAGCCTGGTGATTTTCGTGCTCGGCGGATTGACCGGCGTGATGGTTGCGGTGGCGCCGTTTGATTTTCAGGCGCACGACACCTTTTTCGTCGTCGCCCACTTCCACTACGTCCTGATCGGCGGCGCGCTCTTCCCGATTCTCGCTGGTTGTTATTATTTCTTCCCACTGATCAACGGCAAAATGCTCTCGGACAAACTCGGCAAGATCGCCTTCTGGCTGGCGTTCACCGGCTTCAACATCGCCTTTCTGCCGATGCATATAACCGGCTTGCGCGGCATGCCACGGCGTGTTTTCACCTATCCGGCCGGTCTCGGATTTGACGCGCTCAACCTGACGACTACGATCGGCGCTTTCATTCTTGCCGCCGGTCTTGGCGTCGTTTTCTGGGACATCGTGCGGCCAAAGAAGAAGCAGCCTTACGCGGCGCGCAATCCGTGGCAGGCCGGCACGATTGAGTGGGCTCAAGAGATGCCCGGCAAGTCCTGGGGTATTCGCTCCATTCCGGAGATTGACAGCCGCTACCCGCTCTGGGATCAAGCGAATTTTGTGCGCGACATCGATCAAGGCCGCTTCTATTTGCCGGATGCCGAAGAAGGGAGACGGGAAACCATCATCACTTCGGTCATCGACGCGCAGCCCCAGCAATGCGCCAGGCTTCCCGGTTCATCATTCATCACTCTTTGGGCCGCTCTGACGACCGGCGGCTTTTTCATCTTCGGCACCTATCACTGGTGGTGGCCGGCGATGCTTAGCCTGGCGCTGGCGCTTTGCGTCATCATTTACTGGTTATGGACCGGGACAGCGCTCATTCCTGAAAAAGAAAAAAAGGATGTCGGTCTGGGCCTAACCTTGCCGCTCTATATGTCGGGGCGCGAATCGGTCGGATGGTGGGCGATGTTCATCACGATGCTGGCGATGCTAAGCGCATTCATGTCGCTCGTGTTCGGCTATTTTTTCTTCTGGACGGTGCGCACCGACTTTCCGCCGAAGCCGGCGCCGGGGCCCGGCGTGTTCTGGCCGGGACTGGCGGCGGTCCTTTTGCTGGGAGCCTGGCTGCTCACGTTGCTGGCGCGTCGCTGGAATAGAAATGATAGCGCGGTTGGCTTTTACGGCAGCGTGTTAATCGCCGTTGGCTTGGCCATAGCCGGCGCAGCCGCGCTGATCGCAGCGCCGTGGTTCACCGGGCTCGATCCGACGAGTCATGTCTATCCGGCGACCGTGTGGATACTTGTGATCTGGACCGCGACTCAAGTTTTGGTAGGCGTGATTATGCAACTGTACTGCTTGGCGCGCCGGATCGCCGGACGAATGACGGCCCGCTATGACAGCGACATCAGCAACGTGGCGCTTTACTGGCATTTCACCGCGCTGACCGCTGCGATCACGATCGCTGTAATCGCCGGTTTTCCGCTGGCAACCTAAAGTAAATGCGTTCAAACAGTTCCAGCAGTTCCAGTCGTTCAAATCGTTGCAGAGAAGATCGCGCGGAGAGTTAAGCACCACAAAGCTAGCGCAAACTCAGGACAACGGAGTTCACTCGTAAAGGCAAGAGGCCAAGCATCCAGCTATTCGTCGCAGGAAAGCTAAACGTTGCCCTCGGTTGGCTGGAACAATCGGAATACGTGGAGCACGGCTTGAACGGAGCAGAGCGATTGAACAGAGCAAATGCGATTGAACGATTTGAACTGTTGCTCTGTAGATCATAATGACCACTCGAAAAGAGCTGCCTGAAGCAAAAGAAAGCCTGTGGCTGCTCACCGCCTCGCCGGTGATTTGGGCGGCGCATTTCCTGCTGTGCTACGGCACCGCCGCGGTGTGGTGCGCCAAGGTTGTCGGGCTCGGCGGTCCGCTGGACAGCGCGCGCATCGCCATTGGCGTCTACACCGCGCTGGCACTCGCTGCCATTGGGGTCATTGGTTGGAATGGCCATCATAGGCATAGCTTCGGCCAGGCTAACCTGCCGCACGATGATGACACGCCCGAGGACCGGCACCGTTTCCTGGGTTTTGCCACCCTGCTGCTGTCGGCGCTGAGCGCGGTGGCTGTCGTCTACGCGGCACTGGTCGCGGTATTCGTCCGGAGCTGTTACTGATGCGCCGCGGTGTCATAGCCGGCGGATTGTTGATCCTGGCTGCCGTCTGGCTGGGGCCGCTGCCGCAGCTCGCGCGCCAGGCGTTCTTTGCGCACATGCTGATGCACATGGGCGTGGTCGCCGTGGCCGCGCCCGTGCTTGCACTGGGTATCGCCGGCGGTCGCTTCGATGCAACCCGGCAGGCTCCACGGCTGTTCGCCCCGATCCCCGCATCTATTCTCGAGCTTGTTGTGGTCTGGGCTTGGCATGCGCCGGCGTTGCACCATGCGGCGCGTCACCACACGGTGGTGTTGATCATCGAGCAAGGAATGTTTTTCGTCGCCGGTGTTTTTGTCTGGCTATCGGCATTCGGCGGCAACTCCGCGCGCCGGAGCAACCGCAGCGCCGCCGGACTGGTCGCTCTCCTGCTCACCGCCATGCACATGACCTTGCTGGGCGCGCTGCTGGCGCTCAGCCCACGTCCGCTTTATGCCCATGCCGGAGAATTCTCCGGGCTTACGGCTATCGATGACCAACATCTCGGCGGCGCGATCATGCTGCTTGTCGGCGGCCTTTCGTATCTGCTCGGCGGTCTGTGGCTGACCATTCGTTTGCTGCGCGAACCTATGCTCGCGCCGGTGGAGCCTTCTTAATGCAGTTATTCAGGAACACCGTCTTGATCTGCGCGTTCGTTGCCGCGGCGGTAATCACGCTGGTTCAATTCTTACACAGAGACGCCGCGCCCTCGATGAGCGCCGGAAGTACGGAGGCGCTGAAAGATCGACCCGGTCATAAGGCAAAGCATTGGGTTTTTAAAGCTATTGCATTCGCCGTGGTCGCCGCCTTGGGCGGCTTCTTGTTCGCCGCATCAGGAATCATGCCGATCAAGGCCAGCTCCGGGCACTGGCCGATCACCGCATGGTTGCTGAATTTCACCATGCGCCGTTCCGTTATCACCCATTCTCTCGGCATGAACGCTCCAAAACTTGATGACGCCGCTCTCGTCGCTAAAGGCGCGACTCATTATGAATTTGGCTGCCGGCCGTGCCATGGCGGGCCGCATCTGCCCCAACCGGTCATCGCAGGTCATATGACGCCGCACCCGCCGCACCTGCCGCCGGAGATTCCCAAATGGCAGCCGGAGGAGCTCTTTTATATCGTCAAGCATGGCGTCAAATTTACCGGGATGCCGGCATGGCCGGCGCAACAGCGCGATGACGAAGTCTGGGCCGTGGTCGCGTTTCTGCTGAAAATTCCCAAACTCACCGCGCAAGAGTATCTGAAGGTGGCGCGCAGCTTGAAGGCGCCAGCCGCAACTATTGACGATCTGACCGAGTCGAAACAAGCGCCTCGCATCATCACTGATAACTGCGCGCGCTGTCACATTGTCGATAATCGCACCCGGGACTTGAGCGTGTTTCCGATCCTTGCGGGGCAGCGAACAGATTACCTCTTTGCGTCGCTTCTGGCATTCGCACGCGGCGAGCGTCACAGCGGAATTATGCAGCCGCTTGCCGCCAGCTTGACAGCGAAAGACATGCGCGAGATCGCGCAGTACTATGGCAACTTACCGGCGCCGCCTCCAGCGCCGGTGTCGGAGGAAATCGCCCCGGCTATTGAACGCGGCAGAGAGATCGCCATGCGCGGCATCCCGAGCCGGCGGGTTCCCGCATGCAGCGCCTGTCATGGTCCCAACCGTCTTCGGCGAAACCCAATTTACCCCGAGCTCGCCGGGCAACATTCAGAATACCTCGCTCTGCAGCTCGAACTGTTCAACAAACAAAGCCGCGGCGGCACGCCTTACGCTCACATTATGCATCGGGTTGCCGGCCGGCTAACGCCGCAGCAGATGCGCGACGTGACTGCGTACTATGGATCGCTCAGGTCGGCCGCTGAACCTGCGGCGCGATAGCCAGCAGAGTCGTGGATCCATGATGCCAAGTCCGAGGCCGCGGCGCGGATGTCGCTCCTTCGGTTAGTGGTTGATCTATGGTTGCGGAAGATCGGGTTTGCCGTCGTCGATCCATTTCTGTGCAAACGCCACACCCTCCCGTTCTGCCTCTTCTGGTGTTTCAAAGCTTTTTTTTAACATGACTCTCTTCATGAGTTGTTTGCCCCGTTCGCTCGGACAAAGGATTGAAACTTTGGGGTTAGATCTCCTTGTTTTCGGATCAAGTTGGGCCGTCGATGTGATGAGGTGCAATTTGTAGGTGCCGGTCATGAGGTATTCTCCTTCTGAGGAGTCAAAGCAGAAGAGCCATGAACCTCGAAGGTTAGCTTTGGTATATGCCAGGGATCGGCAAAAATTCAATCACTGAAAGGATCTGAAGGGAGCCCTCGGGCGCGTCCAAACTGAAATCTCGCGCGGCCTGTAAATTTCTAACCTGTCTGCTAGTCTAAAACTGCTGCGTCATCTCTTGTTCCATCTGCGGCGGCGTGAAATGTTTTACCGAGCCCACGCGACAAGACGACCAATGCTGGCTGCGTGTCTAGGAGCCAGACTTAGTGGCGCGTCGATGGTGTGGTTCATTGCCAAGTTGAATTCATAGACTAGATCGACAACGGAGGAGACAAAATGTTTTCGTATCGCAGAACCAAAATCATATCGAGCGCTATCGGCTTGTTTTGCTTGCTCGGCCCGGCTGGATCGACAGCGTACGGCGCAGCAGCAGCTCAGGCACAAACTGCCAAACAAACCGGGTTACCTGATTTCGTGCAGCTAGCGGAAAAATTAGCGCCGGCTGTCGTCAATATTTCGACAACACAGGGGGCTCCCAAGGGACCAACTCGCGGGCAGCCGTCTCCGTCCCCGGATCCCTTCGGCGGACAGGAGCCCTTCGGTGGAAACGATCCCTTCAGCGAGTTCTGGCGTCGGTTTTTCGGCGATCAGTTTGGCGCGCCTGGAGGTCCGCAAACAGCTCCGCGCCGGGGTCTCGGTTCCGGTTTTATCATCGACCAGAAAGGATTGGTTTTGACCAATAATCATGTTGTCGAGAACGCGGATAAAATCACCGTGAAACTCTCGGACCAACGGGAGTTCGACGCCAAAGTAGTGGGTCGGGATCCAAAAACCGATCTAGCGGTGATCCAGGTCACCGAAGGAAAGGGAAACCTTCCAGTAGCGCCTTTAGGCGATTCGAGCCGGCTTGAAGTGGGCGAGTGGGTGGTTGCGATGGGCAGTCCGTTCGGTTTGGATAATACCTTGACAGCGGGTGTGGTCAGCGCCAAAGGCAGGCAGATTGGCGCCGGCCCTTATGATAATTTCATTCAAACCGACGCTTCGATCAATCCTGGAAATTCGGGCGGGCCTTTGGTCAACCTGCGCGGCGAAGTGATCGCCATCAACACGGCGATTTTCAGCCGTACCGGAGGCAATCTCGGGATTGGCTTTGCCATTCCAATCAACACGGCGAAAGAGATCTTGCCTGAATTGATCAAGAAAGGAAAAGTCACTCGCGGTTGGTTGGGAGTCAGCATTCAGAGAGTCACTCCGGAGATCGCTCAAGCTCTTGGACTGGAAAAGAACCAGGGGGCGCTGGTCTCGAGCGTGGTCGAGGGTAGTCCTGCGGCTCAGGCCGGCGTGCAAGCGGGCGACGTGATCGTCGAGTTTGCCGGAGAAAGGATCGACGATTCCAGTAAGCTGCCCGCTATTGTCGCTCGCATCGAGGTAGGCAAAAACGTGAATATGACGGTCCTGAGAGATAAGCAGCGCATGCCGCTCAGCGTCAAGATTGCGGAGTTGAAAGAGGAGGAAGTGGTTGCTTCCGCGCCGCAATCCGGGAATTTAGGCATGACCGTCCAGAACATGACGCCCGAATTAGCCAAGACTCTGGGATTGAACCGCGCCGACGGAGTGGTTATCAGCTCGGTTGAACCGCAAAGCGCGGCCGCTGAGGCTGGTCTTCAGCGCGGTGACGTGATTCTGGAAGTAGATCGCAGGAAGATCGGCAACGCCGCTGAATTGCGCAAGGCTCTCGATCAAGCCAAGCCGGGCGCGAACCTGCTCTTCTTGATCCAGCGCGGCGGCAACAGTGTCTTTGTCGCATTGAAAAATCCTGACGGTAAAAGCCCGGGCTGATCAGTTGCCCGACGCGAGATTGTTCTGGCGGGCCGCAAGAAGTAACGAGACGAGATCTTACCGGCTGGAGTGGTGTAGTGACTGCGTGAGCAACACTGCACCACACCTCCGGTCGAACATACCGAGCTTAACAATCACCTAGAGTTATCGTTCATCTGTCGACTTGTTAATTCGGCGTTCTAGGAACTCCACGCCACGCAGTATCGTGAGAGTTAGCACGGTGACGGCAACCGCCAGCACGAACTGTCGACGCGCCACATCCTTTACTGCTACAGATCCATTGAAGATCATCTTGGCTGTCGTCTTGCCGCGCTGGGCGTGTTCCTCGAAGTGGGACTCACGAGGCAATTCCGGCAGAATATTTTGCTTACGGTGCTAGGCTATGTTCCCGGCATCACCAGCGTCTACATCATCCTCAAACATTGATCCCAGTTTCAGGTTCACATCTTCAAAATACGCATCTTGGACGCTATCTTGTTAGCAAGCACAATCTAAGCAGACATAAACGGAGCAACTTTTTCACAGAAACTTTAACAACCCGCTCCAAAGGATCTTAAGGTTCTTAGGCGACGGCCGCTCCAGGACACCTGATCGGAATTGAAACGAACACGAAACGGAACACGGCTGAGCGCAACATTGATCAATACCTCAGAGCAATCGCTAGCTCGGGCTTTCTCATCAGGCAGAAGGAACAGAGGCAGCGGGAGAATTGATGTCAGTACCGATTGAAGATTACGCATTGATAGGCGACTGCCATACCGCCGCTTTGGTGGCGCGCAATGGCTCGATAGATTGGCTCTGCTTTCCGCGTTTCGATTCTGGCGCCTGTTTCTCGGCGCTGCTCGGGAGTGAAGATCATGGCCGCTGGTTAATCTCTCCGGCAAGCGCGACTCGACAGATCCAGCGTCGATATCGCGAAGGCACCCTGGTGCTTGAAACCGATTATGAGACCGACGACGGCGCCGTCACCTTGATCGATTGCATGCCGCCGCGCAGTCAAGAACCGGATCTGGTGCGCATGGTGATCGGCAGACGCGGCAAAGTGCGCATGCAAATGCAGCTCATCATCCGTTTCGACTACGGCTCGATTGTGCCCTGGGTGCGCCGTACCGAGTATGGAATTCGCGCAGTGGGCGGGCCCGATACTTTGGACCTGCAGACCGCGGTGCCACTGCGTGGCGAAAATTTCCGGACCGAAGCTGAGTTTACCGTATCTGAAGGTGAGCGAGTTCCGTTCGTGCTGATGTGGCATCCCTCCTATGAGGACACCCCTTCAATGATCAATGCGGAGGAAGTTATCTCGCACACCGAAGCTTGGTGGAAAGATTGGTCGAACCGCTGCACCTACTCCGGACCATGGCGCGAGGCCGTCTTGCGATCGCTAATCACGCTCAAAGCGCTCACCTATGCGCCTACGGGTGGCATCGTCGCGGCGCCGACCACCTCGCTTCCCGAACAGCTCGGCGGCGTGCGCAATTGGGACTATCGTTATTGTTGGGTGCGAGATGCCACGTTTACGTTGTATGCTTTGATGCTGGCGGGTTACACCGATGAAGCCTGCGCCTGGCGAGAGTGGCTGCTCCGGGCGGTGGCGGGCAAACCGTCACAGCTCAATATTATGTACGGCTTGGCGGGCGAGCGCAGATTGACCGAGATGGAATTAGCCTGGCTGCCGGGCTACGAGGGCTCGGCTCCGGTCCGGACCGGCAACGCGGCATGGCAACAATTCCAGCTGGATGTCTACGGCGAGTTGATGGACACCATGCACCTGGCGCGGCGCGCCGGACTGGACGCCAATGAAAATGCCTGGCGCGTGCAGCGCGCGCTGATGGATTTTCTCGAAACCTGCTGGCGCGAACCCGATGAAGGAATTTGGGAAATGCGCGGCCCACGCCGGCATTTCACGCACTCCAAAATCATGGCCTGGGTTGCCGTGGACCGCATGATCAAGGGGGTCGAGCGCTTTGGTCTGGAGGGGCCGGTGGAACGCTGGCGGGCCCTTCGCGAGACCATGCGACAGGAAATTTTTCACAAGGGCTTCGATCGCGAAAGCAATACCTTCGTGCAGTATTACGGCGGGAAAGATCTCGATGCGAGTCTCTTGATGATACCGCTGGTGGGATTTCTGCCGGCCAGCGACCCGCGCGTAAAAGGCACGGTCGAGGCTATCGAGCGCGACTTGGTGATCGACGGTTTCGTCTTGCGCTATCCGACAAAAGAACACGTCGATGGCCTGCCGCCAGGCGAGGCGGCCTTTCTCGCCTGCACTTTTTGGCTGGTGGATAATTTTGCGATGCTCGGCCGACAAGAGGATGCTTTAAAACTCTTCGAGCGGCTTCTGGAGCTGCGCAATGACGTGGGGTTGCTGTCCGAAGAATACGATCCGGGAACACGACGGCTCCTCGGTAATTTTCCCCAAGCATTCAGCCATATCTCACTGGTGAATACCGCTTATAATCTTTCGCGAGCAACAGGGCCGGCCAAGCACCGCCAAGAGAGCTGAGCAGGAACGAGATTAGAAAAATTTCGCGCTGAATGTTTGATCCGTTAATCGCACTCCATTGCCGAGCTGAGAATGCTCTCTAGAATCTGAGCCTCGGAGGAAATCCGCGCGGCTGTGACAATACGTCACCTGTGGAGGCAAAACTGAAGAATCATTAAGCCACTTCAACTCGGTCTCCAAACGTTCACAACAGAGACGCCGTTGCAATTAGGCGCGGCTAGGCGCTTGGCGGCGAGATCGGGTGGGAACGCGCTGGCAGATTTGAGACAAAGCCATAGCGACGAGATCATCGATCGTTTTCTCATCGAGCCTTGAACAAGTGATCCCTGCGGGGCCCAGCAGGGAACGCGCGGCGCTATCATCGAAGCTGACATCCTGCTCGAGATATTCCCGGTACGGCGAGAGCATGCGCGCCACTCTATTTTCCAGCGATGATGCACCGAGCATCGGTTCGCGGCGTTCATCGATCAATCTCAATCCATTGGCACCTAGCCGGGAAGTGATCATCTGCAACATCGCTTCTTGCGTTGGCGGCTGTGAAACAACCAGGTGAAAGGTTCCGCCCGCGGCGGCGGGCTGCTCACACAACACCTCGATGGCTGCGCTCACGTACTCTATCGGAACGATGTTGAAATGAGCGGCCGGCCGTCCCGGAATGCGCACGGCAGGTTGCGCTCCTTTGTCGCACCCCGAAAGCGCCGCTGCTAAACGGATGAATTGATACAGTAAACTCGACGGGCTTCCGCCTTGGGTCGAGGACTCCGGACCAATGACGACACTGGGTCTTAGAATCCGCAGATCGATTCCGAGTCTTGCGCAAAATTCTTTGAACGCGATCTCGGACTCGAGCTTGATCTCCTCATAGGGGTTGTGAAACTTTTGCCCCACCGCGCCTTCGGATTCGAAGACGGCGCCGCCACGCCGGCCACAAACAAAGGCTGTGGAGATCTGGCACCAGCGTTCCAGGCGCCCCGCAAGGAGCGCTTGGAGCAACGCCAAAGGAGCATCGATGAATATTGTCCGTGAGTCCGCTGTTGTTCTAGGAAAAAAACTGGTGTCGCCGGCACAATGAATGACCGTTTGCACGTTGGCGCGCAATCGCGCGATTTCAGACAACCCAAGGCCTGCGGCCGGCTGAGTGAGATCGCTCTCGATCATTTCCAGGCCGTTGTCGCCGGCTGGTATTGCCAAGAGACTCTTCAATCGTTTTGTGCCAGGGACACCGCCTTGGCTGCGGCCGAGCGCAATCACCCGTCGTCCAGCTTGGTACAGCCGGCGCGTGACATGCCGGCCGATAAAGCCGGTGCTTCCGGTGATCAAGATCGCACCTTCACCGCCCACTGCTCTCATATACCGATTCTCCACCTGACTCGGCTCCACCGGCTGCCGGGAAACCCATCGGGCGGCCCTTGCCAACGCCGCGCATATCGTTGCGTATCAAACCGCAGCGTATGAAGAAAAAGCAACCAGACGATAAAAGCGAACGTACGCCACGGACCACGATCAACAAATCGACGGCCGGAAGTCACCAGCGGACTGCGAATCAACGCCGTCCGGCCGCTCCGCTTCAAGCGCTGGCTCAGATCGAGATCCTCCATCAAGCCAAGATCGCGATAGCCGCCGAGATTCCGAAAAACGCTTGCGCGCACGAAGATTCCCTGATCGCCATAGTAGTTGCGCGTGAGCCAGTAGCGCCGCCGGTTGATCCAACTGATCGCACGCAGGCTCCAGCTCGTTTCGAGAAAGCGGTGCTCGAACGCGCCGCCAAGAATTTTCGGATCTTGCAGCAGCGAGTGTATCCGCGCTAAGGCATCCCGTGGCGGCCAAGAGTCGGCATGGAGGAAAAACAGGATATCGCCGCTTGCGATATTAGCGGCCGAGTTCATCAGCGCCGAACGGCTCGACCGCGCCGGCCAAATCGAGTGCGCGCGGCCCGCTACCGCTCGTTCGGTTGATCTCAAGTCACCCGATGCGGCTACGAGGATTTCTACGCCAGCGATTCCGGTCAACTGCTGCAAATGATCGAGGGTGCGTTGCAAGGCAACGGCATCATTGCGCGCGGGAATAATAATCGAGATCAACGGACACACTTTCTAGGCGAGCTAAGAGCCAGCTTTTACGTGCGTGACTTTAGTGTTGAAGACGTTCGCAAGGGAAAGCCTCCCCCGGTTGTTGCCGATCCGGAATGAATCGTTTGTACGATGTCAGTTACGATCGGCCGCGATCTTTTCGCGTCGAGGGCTCGCGCTCCATCCCGGACCCACGCCTGCCGCGGTTTTGGCTGCGCGGGCGCTCTTCACTCTCATTGTTATCAGCTCGGCGTTCGACATCGACGTTTTTTCGTTCAGGCCGTACTGGGTCCGGCTCCACAGGTCTTTTCATCTCTCCTCCGTCGTTTCACCGCGTTTGGCGCCTAACCCGATCATTGCGCTTTTGTAGTTTCACTCATCAAAACAGCGATGGCTTTTCGAGCCTCCGGTATGGTTAGAACCGCGATACCAATGTTTGCCAGGGCGCCCACGATGCAGTAGCCGCACCACGCCTTTTCCTTTGCCGGCATCTGATAGAAATACCAACCGGCTGCCAGCGCCTCACCCGCCGCTTTCAGCGCTGCGCCCAGCGGAACCCAAGGTTTGGTTTGCACGCGATTGACGCCGCCAAATGCCGCAATCGGAATATTTGCGGCTAGACTCGCCAGCGAAATCGAGCCGTCCGGAGCACCAAGGCGATAAGCCGTATCTGACGAGTTCACTCGGTCCGAATCGAAATTGCCCATCGGCGGATCGGGAAGGTGCTTGACGATGCCGGTCTGCAACAAAGTCACCGCCGTCATACATCCCATACGACCAGCGACAAGCCAATAACACCGCGCCGCCGCCGCAAATCCGAAGTCTCCCCTTCCTGGAGCTGTTGACGTAGCTGCTGCGGAGTTAGCTTTCCGTTTCGGCTCAATTCCAGGTTCATAGCGCACCTTCCTTTTTTGACAGCTCGAGTACTGGAGTGTTGGAGTATTGGACTTCGATGCTCTTGTAACCCATCGCTCCAGTACTCCATCACTCCGTCATCTCCTCATACCATCAGTTGGCTGCGGCGCGCCGGCAAAGCTTCTCGTCGAGGCTCTCCATTTCCGGGCAGTTGCCAGCTGGGCGGCTGGCTTACGAACGGCATCAGAATAATCTTCCGAAGACTCACGTCCCGACTTTGTCGGTAGGCAGGAACGCCGATGGTGATTGCTTGCTGCGGCACATTGACCTTCAAGGTGCCATGTAACCAGTCCCACAATGTCAATCCGCTCGACCAGTTCGAGTCGGTCTCGTCGCGAATAATCGAATGATGGATACCGTGCAAACGCGGCGTGACAATAATCCGGCTGAGCCAACGCTCGAGCTCAATCGGTAACTCGACATTGGAATGGTGGAATAGGATGGAAAACATCAGCAGCTTCTGCCAACCGGAATAGGCGGATGGAGAAACCCCAATCAACACTACCTGGCCACCCCTCCAAGCGATCGAAACCACAAGCTCGCTGAAGTGAAAGCGCAGCGCGGTCGAAGCGTCGAGATCGAGATCGACGTGATGAGGAAGATGCAGCCGCCACAGCCAGAATGATCGATGCATGAGTACATGCCAGAGATAAAGCGTGTAGTCCATCAACGCCACCGCAAGCGGCGCTTCGAGCCAGCGCGGCATCGACCACAGTTTGAGTAACCCCCACCGTCGGCGCTCGACAGTAGAAACGAGCGCAGCGATAAGCGGCCGCTCAGTGACTTGCAGGGCAACTCCGCTCAACACCGCAACCGAAAGATTCCTTGCGCTGCGCCTGAGTTTCGGTTCAACGGGCCGGCGCAACGGCCGGCGGCGCTCAAGCCAGAGCAAGAAACAGAATTCGCCAATTACGACTAATCCATTAATCCATCCAGATCGCGGCCGCTTCAATGAGAATCATCCTTGCTTAATTTGCCTGCGCCTAATCGACCTGAACTGATGTTTGATGGTCCGCGCCACAAAATCGTTAAACGTTCAGGAACGACAAATGAATCCGGCGAAATGCCCCTTGGAGCCCAGCGCGTCACGAGAGCTCTTATCCTCGTCGAGACCGGACCTCTGATTGCGGCCCCTGCTGTTTGCGGCCGGCTTCTTCATTGTTTGCGGCGCCGAGAAATGCCCCGAGCAGCTTTCCGTCTGAGTCGGTGATGAGCACAGCTCCGTGATCGATTTTCTGGAGCAACTGTTGCGCCTTTTCCAGCGGATCGCTCGGACGCAGAGTTGTCGGCGCGGAATCCATGAGCTGCTGCACCGATGCGGTCGGATCGGTATCCCAATCGTGTTTACCGATAACGCCAAGAACGATTCCGTTTTCGTTCACCACCGGGCAGACAGAGTAGCCGCGCTGCTCCGCTCGCGCGCCGGCCTGCCCAACAGGTTCGTCGAGTCCGCATGTCGGCAATTCGCGCTGCATATGGTCCATGACCCAGATAGTTTTTGGCTCTCGATTCTCTCGGATCGCTGGCAATCCGTGCGCCAACCAATCGGCTTTTCCCGGTTTATAGTAAAAAACTTTTTCGAAGCCAAAACTCTCGAGCCGCGACGCGGCTCTGGGAGCCAGGTCTCACTGGTAATCATAGCAATGAACGATCGTGGCGTTTTTCTTATCCAGGCTCGCAATTGTCTTCTCGCTGAGTTTTGCCAAAGGAATGTTGATCGCCCGCGGCAGATGCGCCCGGGCAAATTCTTTGGCCGGCAAGACTTCGACGAGATGCGCCCCGTCATTAACTCGCTGTTGCAGCTCGTCGCGGCTTACGATGATCTGCGGCATTGGCTCCCCCCTTTCAAATCAGCTCTCGCACTTTGTCCGAAAGAACAGTCCATGCGATCTTCGATCGGTTAGGTTCGCCTCGCGCCAGGGATTCGGCAAAATGACTGGCCTGAGCGAAAGTGATTTTCGGCGGCATCGGTGGCACGAAAGGATCCACCACCGCGTCGATAATCACCGGCCCGGGAACCGCCAGAGCTTGGTCGAGAATAGCGCCGCATGACGCCGGCTCTTCGATGGTAAAACCGGTGCCGCCGCAGGCGCGCGCGAACGCGGCAAAATCGATCGGCTGCAGCTCGCAACCGTATTCAGGATTGCCCAAGAAGACCATTTGCTCCCACTTGATCATGCCCAAAGTATTATTCTTGATCACGATGATTTTGACCGGCAACCGATACTTCACGCAGGTAGCGAACTCGGCCATCAGCATGGAAAAGCCGCCATCGCCGACAAAGCCAACGCACTGTCGCTCGGGATAAGCGATTTGCGCGGCGATCGTATATGGCAGGCCATTGGCCATGCTCGCGAGTGTGCCCGACAACGAATACTTCTGCCCGCGCCGGACACGAATCTGCCGCGCAAACCAGGTTGCGATAGTTCCTGAATCCGCCGAGACAATGGCATCGGACTTTAATCTCTTGCCCAACTCCCAGGCCACTACTTGCGGTTTCATCGGCTTATCGGTTCGGGTGCCTCGCTCTTCCATCAGCTTCCACCACTCGACCATTCCATCTTGGGCTTTCTTGAGAAAGCTCCGGTCTTCGTTGCGCTTGAGCATCGGTAATAGCTGTCTCAAGGTGAGACGACTGTCTCCGACCAGCCCCACTTCGATTGGATAACGCAGCCCGATGCGCGCCGCATTGATGTCGATCTGCACCCCGCGCGCCTGCCCCGGCTTGGGTAGGAACTCGATATACGGAAATGACGTGCCGATCATCAGCAACGTGTCGCATTCCTCTAATGCCTCCTGTGACGGTTTGGTGCCGAGCAGGCCAACGCCACCGGTGGTAAAAGGGCTATCGTCGGGAACCGCCGCCTTGCCCAAGAGCGGTTTGATAATCGGCGCCGCCAGCGTGCCGGCCAGTTCCTCCAGCTCGTCGGTTGCCGCCAGCGCGCCCTGTCCCGCCATGATCGCGATTTTTTTTCCAGAGTTGAGAATTTCAGCGGCGGCGCGCAGATCTTTCTCTTCGGGCAACCCTGCTTTGCTCGAGAATATTTTTGACGTGTGCCCTGGAATATTGCGCTTTGAGTGCTCCTTTAACTTCTGCTCCTGCAGATCGACCGGAAAGTTGATGTGCGCGACGCCGCGATAACTGAGCGCCGTGCGGCACGCCAGATGAGTCACCTGTTCGACATGCGCCGGTCCCATGATTCGGGTGTTGTAGACCGTGACGTCCATGAAGACACGATCGAGGTCGACGTCCTGCTGCGCATGAGTATCAATCAGATCATGATAGTGATGCCCCGTGATCGCTAGCACTGGTTGGCCGTCAAGCTTGGCGTCATAGAGTCCGTTCAGTAAATGGATGCCGCCGGGACCCGAGGTCGCCAAGCAGACGCCGAGCTTGCCCGTGTATTTGGCATAAGCGCAAGCCATGAATGCCGCCGCTTCTTCGTGACGAGCCTGAATAAAGCGGATCTGCTCCTGCCGGTTGCGCAACGCCTCCATGATGCCGTTGATGCCATCCCCGGGCAGACCGAAAATGACATCGACTCCCCAATCTTGAATGGCTTCGATAAGAACATCGGCTGCGGTGGTCATAACCCGGTCCCTTTCGAATTTTTTCGGGGTCAAGAAATCTAAAGCCAGGCTGACAATGCTGCAGAACCAGCTAAAACCCGCCTGCAGGTTGCTCGGCCAGCGTGGCCGGCGTCCGGTGATTAACTACTCCAGCTCGTGCTCAAAGGGTCATACAGCGCATTAACCTGCTTTCCTTTGAGCCGGCGCGGCAACAGGGCGCGCCCAGCATCGGCGCCCGCAGAGGCGTAACCCGCCAGCCCTAACGATAATAAGGCGCTCCAGAGAAAATGCGGCCGAGCAACGGCATATATGATCGCAGCGCCGGAGATGCCGATTAGCAGGCGCGTCGCCGGCGACCAGCGCCGTTGAAAGATGTCAAGCCGCGGCCGGCTTGGCCTGGGTTTATCGCCGCTTTGCAGTTCCGGCACATGGGCCGCTTCATGATGTACGTCCAAACGGTTCTCCACGGCGGTCACGCCTCGCACCGCGGAGACTTCGGCGATCAATTGATCCACTTCATCGGCGCGCACCGCGCCAGTTAAAGTCACACGCCCGGAGTCGACTCGCGCTTGAATGGCCGAAGGATTGCGCACGACGTAGCCAAACTTGGAGCGAACTCTTTGCTCGAGTACTTCATCGTCAACCTCGCCTTGAAACAAGCGAGAGCGCGCTCCGGTCATGATGCCGTAGCTGCGATTGAGGAGATCCCGGGCTGTAGCCGATGCGGTTTCGCGCGTCTTTACCCGAGCCCTTACTAACTGATCGCGGGTCAGAGCGCGGCGACGCCTTCCAGCATCGGGATCGAGGGCATACATCATACCGGCTCCAAATGCGGCGCCGGCGAGAAAAATTACAGTGTCTTTCATACGACCTCCTTTCACTTCTTGCTGCGAGCGCAGCCCAGCCGTTGGCAATTTATCCGGTCACAGTTTTTTGATCAGCGCCAGTGTAATCGCGCGGCGTGCCGATTCGTACTCGTGCCAGGGATCTTTACGAAGACGTGCCAAGCGTTCGGGTGTGTTGCGCAGATTGAAGTGATCGCCGCGGATATCGGCGCCAAGCTCCTCCCAGCGCAAAGGCATCGACACCGGCGCGCCGACGCGCGCCCGAGTTGAATAGGCGGCGACAGCTGTGGCGGTCTTGGCGTTGCGTAAATAGTCAATGTAGATTTTTCCCCGTCGCTTGGCCTTCGACATAGTCGCGGTGTAACGGTCTGGCCCTCGATGCACCATGCGCTGCGCAATCTGCTTGGAAAATTCTTTGGCAGTCTCCCAGTCGATCTTCGGGACAAGCGGAACGACAACGTGAAGACCCTTGCCGCCGGTGGTTTTGAGAAAGCTCGGCAATCCCAAGTCGCCAAGATAGGCGCGCAACGATTGCGCCGCCTGCTTGAGAGGCTCCCAAGCAATCTCCGGGTCCGGATCCAGATCGAAGATCAGCCGATCGGGTCGATCTATATGATCGGTGGTGCAGCCCCAGGTATGCAGCTCCAGCACTCCCATTTGCACCAGCGCGATCAATCCCTGGAGATTATCAACGGCCACGTAATTCACCAGCTTGCCTCTTTCCTTGATCGGAACCGGACGGATCCACTCGCTGGCGGAATCGGTGACGTGTCGCTGGTAGAAGCACTCTTTACTTTGGCCTTCGGGACAGCGCACAAGCGTCAACGGCCTGCCTGCCACATGGGGTAGAATCCAAGCGGCAATTTGTTCGAAATGAAGAGCGAGCTCACGTTTGGTGATGCCTTGCTCCGGGTAGAGAATGCGGTCGGCGTGAGTCAATTTTACGCCGGCAATCTCTACGGTCTCGTCAGGCTTGGAAGCATTGGAATTGTTTGTGCCCGAGACGCGCTCGCGCGTAATCGCTACCGGCGGCTTGTCTTCGCGCAAGCCTTGAAATGATGGATGGCGTAGCATGTTATCGCTAGTCCATTCGGCAAATGAGACGGCGCCGATAAGTTCGGGTTTGACCCAGTGAACGCCTCTTGCCTCCGCGCCCCTAGGTGGATTGACGAAAGGCGGTGCCTTCAAAACCAGCGGATCTAGTCGATTGCGCAGCTCGGTGAGACTTTGGCGGCTGAATCCGGTGCCGACCTTACCGGCGAAAACCAAACGGCCGCGCTCGTCGTGAACCCCAACGAGAAGAGCGCCGAGCCCGGCGCGTGATCCGGCGGGATCGGTGAAACCGCCAATGACAAACTCTTGATTTTGGACACATTTGGTTTTGAGCCAATCGCGACTGCGACCGGAACGATAAGGTTCGTGGGCTTTTTTAGAAATCACCCCCTCGAGCCCGGAGCGGCAAGCTTCATCGTAGAGCCGATCGCCCTGGCCCAGCCAGTGCTCACTATAGCGAATCGGGGACGAAGCTGATTTCGCCTTCACGATTTCCGCCAAGGTTTCTTTGCGCGTAAGCAACGGCAACGGCATCAGATCATTGCCATTCAGATGAAGTAAATCGAAAACGTAATAGGCTAAATTATCACTGGCATGGGTTGAAAGAGAATTTTGCAGTAGCTGAAAGTTAGTGGTGCCGTTTTCGTTGAGAGCCACGACCTCGCCGTCGAGAAGCGCGTGTTCGACCGGGAGTTCCGTCGCAGCCTGGGCTAGGAAACTCAGCCGTTCAGTCCAGTCCTGTCGATTACGCGTGATCAAGCAAATCTTGCCATCGCTGATCCGGCACAGGATTCGGTAACCGTCGAACTTTATCTCGTGCAGCCAATCGTCGCCCTGCGGCACGCGATCTACCAACGTCGCTAATTGCGGCGCTACGAACTCCGGCAGCGGAGATTTTCGCGCGCGTTTGATCAGCGCCGCGGTAGCTTTTTTATTTCCTTTACGGCGATCGCTGCGCAAATCAGGTTCCCGTTCGGAATCCGCCCTCGCTGAAGCATTGGGATTACTGCGTTTCATGATTCAGAAGAGCAAGTCGCGCCGTAACAGATGAGCCGCAATGCTCTTGATCTATGCGCTTACGTGTTACTCAAGAAGCTTCAGATCAGTTTGACAATGAAACGAAAGTTGATGTCCGTGTAAACCGGTGTCGGTTTTCGCTTTCGGTTCATTAGTGAATTTCTGGGACTCCTTCAGCTCGCCTTTCGCCGCCGTGGAGCATCGTCCTTTTTCTGGGTCTGAGCCACGCTGCGCTGGAGCAAACTCATGATATCGACCACCTTGCCTCCGGTTTTGCGCGCCGGACCTTTACTGTCGGTTGAGACCGCGCGCGGCCGGCCGCTTTTGATTTTCTTTTCAATCAGATTCTCCACATCTTCGCGGTACTCGTCGCGATACTTTGCCGGATTCCACGGGCCCGACATAGCCTCGATCAACCGCTCAGCCATCTGCAATTCGTTGGCGCTGATTGCCCGACCTTTGCTGTCCGACACGGGAATATCCAGCCCTTTGCTATCGCGCAGTTCATGTTGAAAGCGGAGCAGGTTGAGAATCAGCACGTGGGCCTGCGGAATCACCGCCGCGAGATGCTCACGGGTGCGAATGACCACTCTGGCGATGGCGACTTTGTTGGATTTGAGTAACACCTCACGCAGAAGCATATAGGCGCGCCGCCCGTTTTTCAGCGGTTCCAAGTAGTACGGCCTATCGAAATATACCGGGCTGATCTCATCGCCTGCGACGAAATCGAGAATATCTACAGATTGAGTTGCCTCGACATTGGCGCTGCGCAATTCCTCATCACTAAGAGTGACGTATTCGCCCTTTTGATACTGGTAACCTTTGACGATTTGATCCCAGGCAACTTCCTTGCCGGTCTTTTTGTTAATGCGTTGATACTTGATCGGCGAGAAATCGCGCCGATCAAGCATATCTAAGTCCAGCGATTTTGATGTTTCCGCGGGATAAAGCGCTACCGGTATATTCACCAGGCCGAAATTGATCGACCCTTTCCACAGCGCTCGTCCGGCGGACTTGTTTGCGGCAGCCTTCGTCTTTTTCTTGTGAGCGATTGTTTTGTTTGAACGAGCCATTGCTATTACACCCGCCGCGGTTTGATGTTTTTAGTTCTGCAGGCGTGTTCGTCCTTAGGCTTTATTTTCACAGTTTCGCCGCGCGTCCGGTCACCCGACGTGCGGACTCGCCCCGCACCGCGCTTTTTGTCACGCTTGAGCCGATCGATAGTCATAGGCATTCCTTCTCGACTTGATGAGTTCATCAAATGATTGCTGAGGGAGTGTCACGGCGAGGCGGAATCGGGTGCCATTCATCGTCTCGGCGCCGCCGGCTCTGAGATTCCTTCGAGAGCCTCGGCCGCCGCCGTTTTTTCATCCGACCGAACCGAAATATCACCGAGAGAAACTATACCCACCAGTTGCCGATCTTGATCGAGTATCGGCAGGCGCCGTATCTGGCCTGCTTCCATTACCGTAGCCGCTTCTTCGACGTCCTGATCCTCAAAACAATAATAGAGATCCCGGGTCATGATTTCGGAGACCCGAGTTTCTGACGGGTTGCGTCCTTCCGCAGCCAGACGCACCGCGATATCACGATCGGTTAGCACACCGGTTAACTTCTGCCCGTCGCAGACGGGTATTGCTCCGACGTCGAGCTGTTTCATCTTGGCGGCGGCTTCGCGCACCGGAGCATCACCTGGTACGACTTCGACCTCTCTCGTCATGATGTCTCTGATCTGCATGGTAGAACACCTCCTTTTCTTTCTGACTCAGGGCCGCAAAGCATATGCCAAAAAACGGAAGTTTATTCATGCGATATTCACTACAAATGCCGACACTTGGGCTGTCTACATTCTAATTTTGGGACAAGCGGTGAATGAATCCCCCCTTAACCGGGACAGCAAAGGAGATTAGTAATTCGGAAAGCGGAAAGCTGAATGGATCGCGCGGCCGGGTATCCGGTATTCCGGTGTTATCCGGTATCCGGTATTCCGGTATATAGAGAGGTAGCTACGGTCAACTACGGGCCAAAATTTTAGCTAATGTACGGCAAGGCTGGAAGTCACCCTGGGCTTCGGCTATTTGATCACGGCGCCGTCTTGACCCAGCAGCGCAACACCTCGGCAACGCTCCACGCCTGGGCTATACAGCCGTGGGGAGTCCACGGTTGTTCCGCATCGAAGACCTCGCTGATCGAACCGATACCGTGCTCATTCATGTGCGGAATAAGTCCACGTAAAAGCTCGTGCGCGCCGGTGCGATCTTCGGGATAAACTTTGAGCCACGCATCGATTAACGGGCCGATCAACCAGGCCCAAACGGTCCCTTGATGATAAGCGGCATCGCGCGCGCGAATGTCGCCAAAATATCTTGACTTGTAATCCGGATGGTTTGCGGCAAGCGAGCGCAATCCGAATGGAGTCAGAAGACGCTGTTGGACCGTTCTCAGGACCGGCTCCCAGCGACCTGACTCGAGAATTGGATGATCCAGGGAGATGGCCAGCAATTGATTCGGCCGGCAGGCGGCATCGTCGCCTTGAGGGCTATCGATGACGTCGTAAAGATAACCCTCCGCCGCGCACCAAAATTTTTTGTTGAACGAGTCTTTAGCTTTGTCGGCCCAAGCGCCTATGTCGCGCGCCTTCTTCTGATCGTTTTCTTCCGCGACCCATTTTTGCAGAAGGCGCAGGGCGTTGTACCAGAGTGCATCGATTTCAACGGCCTTGCCGCGGCGCGGAGTGACAACCCAATCGCCAACTTTAGCGTCCATCCACGTCAGTTGGTATCCTTCTTCGCCCTGGCGCAACAGCGCGTCGTCGGGATCGACGCTGATGCCGAACAAAGTTCCACGGATGTGCGCCTCGAAGATCTCGATCAGTTTGGGGAGGAGGAACCTAAGAGTCCAGCGGTCGCCGGTGGCTTGAACATAGCGCTCAATCGCATGAAAGAACCATAGAGTGGCATCCGCCGTATGGTAGAGTCCCTCGCGGCTTCCCTCCGGAAATAGATTGGGAATCAATCCGTGTCGGATGCTCTTGGCGAAATTGCGCAATATCCACCCGGCTTCGAGAAAACGCCGGGTGACAAGCGTCAGGCCCTCCAGACTGATCATGGTGTCGCGTCCCCAGTCGGTGAACCAATGATAACCGGCGATAACTGTGCGCATTTCGTCGCCCGCAGCCTGGGTACGAGTCTGATCGGCGAGGCGGCCCGTCGGTACGGTAATGAATTGATCCGCGGCCAGCACTAACTCGGCGGCGAATCCTGACTGAGCTCTGCTATCGGCTAATGCAATCAGGCGCGCGCGGCGATCACGTTCAGCTGCCAGCGCATCGGCGGGTCGCATGGCGCGCATGACTTCCCACGACTCCGTCGAAGCCACCAGGGTACTCTCTTCGCTGGCGACTACATCGAGAACAAAGGTGCCGGGAGTCCAAAGATCGCCGATCACATGATAGCCGCGCTGTTCTTCGCGCAGGTAGCGTACCTTTTCAATTTTTTTTCTTTCGATGACGAACTCGCTTTTAGCGTAGATCAGCAGACGCAGGGGCGGCAGGTTTCCCGTCGAGATCTGATATTGATCTTCCAACACACTCAGCACATAGGGATCTTTGGGTTGCGCGTCGACATCATCGCTGTGACCGCGAAACTGGATCAACGGCCGCAGCTTGAGCCGGATGTCATCGGAGCAATCAAGCGTTTTGTAGGTGATAAAAACCGTGTTCTGCCGATAGGGCAGATGAAGCCACTTTTCGAGTATCCAATTATTATCTATCTGATAACGCCAAACCGGCAGACCCATTTCGAGGCGGAACTCAAGCAACTCTGCAGTGGGCTCGGCGGAATCACCATAGCGGGTACTTAGATGGACAACGCGATTATTGGGAAGGTGAACCTCTTCATCGAGATCGTTTAACAGGATCATTCTTCCCAAGGGCGCCGGAAACGCCGCGATCAACAGACCATGATAGCGGCGCGTCATCGCCCCGGATACCGTTCCCGAGGCATAACCGCCAAGGCCATTGGTCACGAGCCATTCCGGGTGATGAGTAAGCTCCGGTGGATCGAGCTTTATCTTCGGGATATCGGTGAGCGTGCGCACAAGAAGAGGATTCATTCAGAACAATCCGCGAGGACAACGGCGCTCTTGCCAATTATCAACCAGCCGCTTTCATTTTCCACCGGCAGTGCGCCGGTGCCGCCGTAGCGCGGGTTCTCACTCGACCAAAGAACCTGCCAGGTAGTGCCAGGGAGAGGGGCGAGTAGCGGCTCCGGAACCGGCCCGAGCATCGTATCGATTCCCAGATTGATCAGCAGCAGGCGATCTTTGCCATCCGGCGCAAAGAATCTCAATACGCAACGCGCGATCGCCGAGCACGGCTCCGTCTACTGCTCGAGCCTGCTGCGAATTAAAGGCAGCATCCGCGCGGCGCAGACGAAGAAGATCCTGATGCAACGCATAGGTCTCGTGATGGCGACTTCGTTCCGAAAAATCGAGCTTGCACGAGGCAAAAACCTGCGGATCCGTCGGATCGGGAAGTTGCGCTTGGATCGCCTCTGTCGCGAGGCTGGGAAACTGATGCAAGAATTCCCTCCGGCCTTGTTTTACTTTTTCGCCGAGCTCGCCTTGATGATCGGCGAAATAAGCAAACGGAGTCGAAGCGGCGAACTCCTGTCCTTGAAACAGCATCGGCGTTTGCGGACAGAGAAGAAACAAGGCAGTAATTGCCCGGTAGAGCGCAGGGTCCGTCATATGTTGGAGCCGCCAGCCCCGACCGCTATTAGCAATTTGATCGTGATTCTGCAGATAGTTGACAAAAGCCGCGGGCTTGATCCCCATCGTTGAGGTGCCGCGGCGCTTCTCTTGCCAGCGGTAGTACTGTCCCTGATAGAGGTAACCGTGTTTGGCAGCGGAAATGAACTCCTGCGGATTACCGAGGTAATCTGCGTAATATGCTTCATTGTGCCCGGTCAAAGCCACCATCGCGGTATGATGAAAGTCATCGTTCCACAACCCGTCGAGGCCGTAACCCTGCTCCTCAGCAGGACGCATGAGCTTGCTGTTTTGAGGTTCGTTTTCGCCGATGACGATGATTGATCTTGGCGCCGCTGCCTGGCGCGCGGTTTCGACCAGCTCGGCAAGGATGTGTTTCTCAGACCCATCGAACAGCGCCTGTGTGGCATCTAAGCGCAGGCCGTCAAAGTGAAATTCGGAAATCCAGTAACGCGCATTAGTGAGAAAGAACTCCCGCACCGGACCCGAGTTAGAACCATCGAAGTTGATCGCTTCACCCCATTCGTTTTCATAGCGGTTGGTAAAGTAATCTTTCGAGAAATCTTTCAAGAAGTTTCCCATTGGGCCAGCGTGATTGTAAACCACGTCCAGGATGACCGCGAGACCGGCGCGATGCGCTTCATCGATAAACCCGCGCAAATCGTCGGGTGCGCCATACAGCCGTGTGGGTGCGAAAAAATTCACGCCGTCATAGCCCCATCCAAAGCTGCCGCAGAAATCATTGATCGGCATCATCTCGAGCACGGTCACGCCGAGCATGCTTAATTCGCGCAACTGCCGGCTGGCAGCTTGCCAGGTGCCTTCGAGAGTAAAAGTGCCGATGTGCATCTCATAGATAACCTGATTGGCGAGGCCTACGCCGTTCCACTGAGCATCGTGCCATTCAAATTGAGACGCATCTACGATCATCGACGGGCCAAACGGACCTTCGGGCTGAAATCGGGACGCTGGATCCGGCAGCAATTGCTCTCGTCCATCTATGCGAAAACGGTAGAGATCGCCTCCAGCGCACCCGGGCGCAAAACCGGAAAAGTACCCCTGCGCTTCGGGCTCTAGTTCCTCCGGCTGCAAGGAGTCGGCGGCGCCGATCAAGAGCTCGACTCGTTTCGCTTGCGGCGCCCAGACGCGAAAGTAAACTCCATCCGTCGCCGGTTCGGCTCCAACAGGAAATCGCCGGTTGTAAACTCCTGGACTGATTGTTGCCGCTTTCATCGACTCCCGTGTGTCGCCTACAAAATTTCCTTTCAGAAGTTTCGCATCTATCGAACTCTAACGATGACCTGCAAAAAGTTCGAATGGAATTAGAAGGACGACAAAGGCTAGGGACGCAGAATCGCCTCTGCGTTCTCAGTTTGTGCAATGCGCATACCAGCAGGATCGAAACGTAGATCTTCTGATTCACTGTAAAAATTTATTGGTGGAAGCCCAACTGACGCTACTCAGCTATGGAAGAGCGCCTACTTGTTCTACATATGGGACGATCGGAGCCGCAGAAAACTGAAACGAGTCACGCGAGTCAACCTATCCTGACTGACTTGTGTGCTTGATCCTCATACATCAGACCGAACTGTACGCATTTTCTGAATTTCAGAATTCAATAAATCCGGATCGAGTTCATCAACGCCCCGCCATCCTTAAGGTTTGATATCCAGATTGCTGCACTCGAGGCTGCACGTCAGAAAGCGCAGCTCATTTGAAATGGTGTAGAGCATGTACTCAGTGAAAACTAACTTGACTTCCCGCGCCGGCGAGTTAAAAAGGGAATGCACCCCCGATAGGAATCGAATCTCCTTCGAAGGAGATTCCCTCATGTTCGAACTCGAAGCCTTCATAGAAACGTGTCGTAGTGCTCTTCGGGAAAAAAACCCGCACGCCGCGGTGAGGGAAATCGTGGCGCAGGCAGTGAGTCAACCACAGGAGCTTTTGAGATCGCTCGGAGAGCCCAAGTTGTCGGGTCTCCAATCCCTTTACTGCGCCGAAACTTTGACGATTCTCAACGTACTGTGGGGACCGGGTATGTCACTCTATCCGCATGATCATCGAATGTGGGCTGTGATTGGAATATATTCCGGACGGGAAGACAACGCTTTCTATCGCAGAAGCGAAAGCGGTCTCATTGTTCAAGGCGGAAAGACGCTTGGTCTCAAGGAAACTATCCCTCTTGGCGAGGCGGTAATCCATTCAGTTACCAATCCGCTTGATCAGATCACAGCAGCGATCCATGTTTATGGCGGCGACTTCTTCGCCGTGCCGCGCAGCGAATGGGACCCGCTCACATTTGAGGAACGGCCCTACGACATTGAGCATGCCAGAGAAGTATTTGAACGAGCGAATAAGCGAATTGCTTCTACCGAGTTGCTGCAGCATTGAAACACTCATGAAGCAGTACTCTGCGCGATCGTAGCTCAACACGATTAAAAATACCGACAAGCAACTTTCTTCACAGTCCGCTTACAAATCGGTCCGCGCCTTCGCCCACTTACCCTCATGCGTTGCCCGGATTCCATCTCGGGCTGATATTAGAACAGCAAATTAACAACCCCCGGCTTGCGCCAGGCTGCATTTTTTGTCCAGGCTGTACATTTATGTCATCTAAAACTTCCAGCTTCGGCTTCGCTCTCGCTGTAACTCTCATAAATTCCATTAACTTACGGTTGGGTCCGTTTATTGCTCCGCAAAAGGCGAATTATTTAAATAAGGAGGAAAGCATCGTGGTCCGCAGCAAGGCAATCGACCGGGACCAACTTTTCGCCCGGCTCGGTGACATCAAATCAAGGACAAAACGCTCCATCGAGATTTCCCGTCGTCTTGTTGAACAAAGTTTTCTCCGCTTCAAGGCAACTCACCGCAATCTATATGCAGCCCAGCGATCGCAAGAGCAGCTGAACGCATTACCATATGTAAAGAACTCGGCGGCGGCGTCTCAGGAGCGATCAGATCTTGGTAAAACAAGAGAGCGCCCCGAGCCGCTTCACTCTGCAGATATCGAGACAAATTCAACATGCGATCATTGCGAGGGCATTCTCCTGAACAACAAGGCCTATTTGGTGAGAACCCAAGAAGATGGTTTGATCTTACTGAACATGATCGTATGCTACGCGTGTCACCTGGAAGCAAAGAATCTCGGCCTCGAAACTGACGAGTTACAAGCTACCGATATTGGCTCACAGCTGATCTCGCGAAACAATCAGGTGCTCGCATTGGCTTGCTCAGGTTAACTTTGATGCTCTCGCCTTCATTTTCTGTATCACGGTTACGCTTCTTCGAAATCCAGCTCGCAAGGCGCAAAAGTCCAGGTTCGAATCGACGGTGAGCTGCGGCCGCTAACTTCATTTTAGATTGCCACCTCAAATCCGGTAGCCGTTGCACTCTCCCGGTCCTTTCCCGAACAGTTTATTTTGCCGCAAGTGCGTACCTGCATTCAGCTTGATCATCGCGTCCGGCAGATTCGCGCGTCGCGGTGCAGCGAACGCGAAGAAATCAAGAATGAGCATCTCCATGAAGGTGAACTTGGTCGTGACTTTCTATCTCTTCTCTGAAGCAATTGGGATTAAGCCAAGTCCGGTTTTTGTTACAGGCCCGCGGGCTCAGATGAAGCAACTCCTCGAGATGTCCGTGTGATATCGAAACTTAGATCTAGACTTTACTAAGCGTGACCGTCGATGAGGCGAACTATTGCTCGATTTTTTTTGTTTGCGCACCGACATGTTGCCCGCATGGATGTTCGCGATGGTTCACGTCTACACCGCCGCCCGTGCAGGGTGTTCCTAGTATGCGGCTTGCGATAATCCTCAAGTATATCATCCTCGCAGCAACGGGCGCGCAGGTTGATTAAACACCACGGTTCGCTGTCCGTTCAACAACTACGGAGGACATCATGGACGAACGTTTCGTGCGATCGGTCACCGATCGATTACAGCGTGAACGGCGCGTTTTAATCGATGAACTATCGCGACAGCAAGAGCTGTCAAAAAAGCTTGCGGGCGATCTGCAGCCCGAAATCGTGATCCCTGAAACAACCTCAGTGTGCGCCTGTTTCTTGGAAGCATTGAAAGAGCGACAGCAGGACAGACTCGGCAACATTGTCGCCAACCGATCGGCGAGGAGCGTCTCGAGGCGAATCCAACGACCACTTTCTGCGGTAATTGCGCTTCCGAAGAAGAGGCGGGATGCAGCCGGACAGGAAGAAGAGTCAGCCGAAGGAGACCCTCCCCCTAGCGGACCGCTACCACCAGACCTCGAGTTGATGGATGACGAAGAATTGCAGGATCACTTACGGGCGCTCGTCAGCGGAGACGGTCAGGTCGATATGCACGAGCTTCAGCTTATCGCTCGCAATGGGGCGGTCTATCTCGAAGGCGCGCTCCCGAGCGAGGCGGAGCACTCTATCTTACTCCACATCCTGACCGATGTAGCCGGAGTGCAAGAAATAGTTGATCACTTAGAGATCGAACGGTTGGCTTGGAAGCGTGAGGATCGCTGGAAAGAAGAAGAGACGCAGGATGTCCTGCCCGGCACGATTCCTAACCAGGAACCCTATGGCGGCACAGACGATATTGTGTTGGCTGACGAGGAAGCGTCACTTACGAACCGCCTGAGAATCCACCGGCTCCGCCTCACCGCAAGGATTGAAAGGATTCGTCTTATTGGACGCTCCAATCGATTCGGGGAGACTCTAAGGGAACACTGATTCAGACGCACGGTCGAATCCCATAGTTGCGACAGACGCTCCCCTTCGACGTAATCTTCAGCCCACGCAGCGTGATTTTCCACCGAAACTGTGGATAACTTTGTGGATAATTTGGTTCAGCGAGTGGGAGACGCGGTACAGAGCGGGCTTTGAGCAAAATGCCCAAAAATTGGACATCAATTGTTGTTTAAATTCATGATCTTAAGAAAATCTGCCTAGAGATCTGATATTTTATACCCCTGTAGAGAGTTGGCTATCATTGTCAAGTATTTTCCAAGCTGCTGATCAACAAAAAAAGAGTGCTATCGCGACTTATCCACATTTTTGCCCTTGACATATCCATCTCCTGTAAGCCACTTTTTAGATGTACTTTAGCGTACTTTCGTATCATCGGCGAGACATCAGGTTACTTTACCAGGTGTGAACTCCCTTAGGGGATCCACCCCCGGACCACACTACTTCCACACCGGCTCGTAGCCGTTTTCGCGAAGGCACCGGTCAACGAGTCCCTCGTAAGACGGGGCTGGCTTATTGGGTCCGAAAAGTCCTCATAAAGAGAATACATTAGGCTTGCGGCAGCGCTGCTTGCCGCTCCTATGGCCGCGCCCTTGGCCGGCCTGACCGACCACTGCACCGCCTGCACCGCCAGCGACTGCTCCGATAGCAGCGCTGCCGGGCGTGCTAACGGCGCCGTTTTCCGCAAGATTCTTTTGACCTTCGCGAGCAACTTCTGCCTGTTGGATGCATAGATCGATGTCACGCTCGGCAACGCTAGATCCGACCCGCATCAAGTGTTCGTTCGGATGAAGTGAAGGCTTGTGACTGGCGCATGCCGGAAGCGCAATCAGGAGCGCCGTAGTGAGCCCGATTTAAGAGTGCCCTTATCCATTCCAATCATTCATTGATCATAATAGTCATTATAAGGGGTCAACCCGCCACCGAGTATTGTAATTTCACAACTGGGCTTTGATCCGATCCGAGCACCATCATCCGACTTGCCCTTAAAAGAATTCTGGCCAGCTCATAAGCGGGGCTAGTCTGTTCGCTGCAAGCGTCGTCGTATCGCTGTCGTCTTTTCGACTCATAAATAAAGTTCATTTCGATTACTGTTGGGTCCGGGTGTGCCGGTGTTTTCATCAATAATGTCTCGCCACAAGGCGACTCAACGAAATCTCCCCCCAGCACTTGTGGGTTCAGCAAGACAAGAACACAGATTTCGATGAGCTGCGACTTCCTCTGCGACTTTACTCATCCTGAGCTGAAGGCTCAGTTTTGGCCGTCTTTTCCGAGTATTAACCATTTTGTCACAAATGAGCTGGTTTTCTTGAACGTAAGTCATTGAACACACTGTAACTTGCATTCTGGCACATCGGTTGCTCGCCAGGTATCGACGATCCATCATTGATCTAACCCGCTTTGAAGCCAGCGCCGACCGCAGATTCCTGGTGGCTCAATGGTTGAAATGCTCAAACTGACTTGGCTGAGACTCGGATTGGGCTCGCAAAATAGTAAAATGTCTGACATCGCACGAAGAGACTCACTAGCCGACCTTGCCGATCAGATCATAGGTCTTTTCAGGAATGATTTGACCTGCAAGGACACAAAGACTACGCCGGCAGAAAACCGCAATGCGCTTATCGCACTCCAGTGGTTTGTTGCGGTCGGTACATCCTATTTAATCTTATCCAGTCAAGCGTGGAGTCTCGGCGCTCCGCTGCCCTTGGCGCTAATAGTTCTTTGCATTATCTCAGCCGCGGCACTGCAGCGACTGCCGCTCAAGATCTTTGCAGGGAACAACATTGAGGCGAAACTTCTAACGTTTGACTCGATCCTCATTCTTGCTGCCATCGGATTGACTCAGAGCGCGCCGTGGGACTTGCTGGCGCTCTTTTTCTTTTGCGTGTTCATCGCCGCAACCGGGGAAAATCTGATCCATATTGTGGTTGGTTGCACATTGTTAAGTGCCGTCTTTCTGATCTTCATTAGCTCGCAGCAAATCGATATCTCGGCTATCAACTCGGACCTGCTACTGCGAGTTCCTTTCATGCTCGGCATATCGGTTCTGTACGGCCATCTCACCAATGAGGTGAAACGAGATAAGCGACGGATCGAACAGCTAAAACAAACCGAAGAATTCAAACGTCAGGTGGTGTGTGCCCTTGCGCATGATGTTAAAGCGCCGCTTTCGGTCATTCTCGGCCATGCCGAATTGCTCGCCGGCTCCTTCGGCGGACAACCCAACCCGGCTGAGCAAACTCTGTCGCTCAAATGCATCCGCGAAAACATCGATCGTATAGTAAACCTGGTCATCGGCTTTTTGAACGTGTCTGAACTAGTGACACCCAAGGCGGAAGCCAGTAAGACTGCGGTCGAGATCAATCCCATACTGAGAGACGTCATACGGCAGCAAACCGTCGCCCTCCGTAAGAAAGATCTGGATGTTCGAGTGGAACTTGCGGATGATCTAAAGCCCTGTCATGGCGATCAGAATCAGTTAGAGAGGGTGCTTTGGAATCTGATCGACAACGCCATCAAATACACGCCGCCGGGAGGCGCCATCGCTCTAACTTCGCGGATGATCGCAGGCAAGATTTCGCTGAGCATCAAGGATAGCGGCATCGGAATTCCTAAACGAGAGTTGCCTAATCTGTTTCGGGAGTTCAAGCGTCTCGAAGGCTCGGCCAATACCGAGGGCACTGGCCTCGGATTGTTTATCGTAAAAACTATTCTCGACGATCATAACGGCGCCATCACTGTCGAAAGCGAAGAGGGAGCCGGAACGACTTTCAAAATCGAATTTCCCGCCCGCGGTTAAAGTCATCACAGTCTATTACAACTCACATCCCCGCGCCGGAATCAATCTGTTGCCCTCAGACTGCTCAGCTCGCTTTACGCTGGCCTTTGGCTGCCTGGAGTTGAGATCCTAGTTTCTGCAGTTCGTTGATACTGACAAGCTCACGGACCTTCGGGAACATCTTTGCCTCTTCTTCATCTTCGGCGTGATGTTCGACGTTATCGATCAGCTCCTCAAGCTTGTCTTCGAAATCTTGAGGATCGGAGAGAGTAGCCATCTTCTGGAGGAGCGTTTTCATATTATTGTGTTCTTTGAGCGACTCGACGATCATCTCTTTTAGTTCATCGTATCTCTGCATGGCAGGATAGAAAATGTTCTCTTCGAGATGGGCATGCATCTCCAACTCACTTTTGATTTGACTGAAAATGCGTTTCTGCTCCCGGTCATCAGCGCTTTCAGCTTTGTCGAATAATTTTTTTACTCTCGCGTGATCCTGTTTCAAAAGTTCTAATGCATCCATCAAACCTCCTTGAACTCGCTCGAGCACAGTTAGTACGTTTCCCAATTGACGGCTAAATGCGTTCCGTTAAAAGCAGTTTGTTTTGCTGAGGCGGTAAATTTTTCAGGGCGTCCAGCGCATCGTGATGAAAGTCTAGCGCAGCAAGCGAGATGCCAAGAGAAAACAGATGTCTCCGAATCGCATCTAATTTTGTCGTACACGGAGCGAGCAATGCTAATGAGCGAATCGTCTTGCAGCTGTAGTCGATTAAGCGCACCAGGCTAGCAGATGCGCACTGGAGCGAAGCCAGGTTCACAGCGCCTAGCCTGAGGCAGTTAAACGATGGATTTCTCTTGTTCAGGTGACGCTTGCCGTCTTGTATCACACCTGGAGTTTTGCGGCTCTTTCAGACTCGGATTTGGGACAAGCAACCGCCTCGTTCTGACGGACAGATGATCGGCGGCAACTCGCCTTAGGCTAAAACCCCACCGTTTTATCAATGTGTGGCGCCTATCTTTTTCTCCTGGCCCTGAGTGCTAGACTTTATAGAAATCTAACGAGAACGTTGTAAGCCGATTTTGAAAATTGGGGAGAGCAATGGAAGCCCATTACAACGGACACGTTATTCGAGTGAGCGCCTTACGCGTTCCGCACACGCATCAGTGGACATTTACATGGGTGGTTTCGAAGCAGGGCGCTGACGCGGGAGTAAAGACGTTTACTGATTATGGCGGCCGCTTCGACACGGCAGACGATGCCATATCACGGGGATACGATTTCGCCATGAAGTGGATCGATGATGGCAAACCGGATCTTTTCGAAGAAAGATAAGCGCTAAACCCTAGCCGGTTCACCGGTTTGAGAGCGGATGAATGCTCTGGTTTCGGATAGAGTGTAGCGCTCTTACCTTTCATATCTCACGCACCGTAAGGCGATCGGTCGGGTAAATCCGGTCCTGCCTTTTCAGACCTCGACCCGAAAAACTCTGCGAGTTTGCTCGATCACAATTTTATGCAAACTTGGTCATTCTGAATCTGCTTGCCGCACACAGCACGAGCATGTCATAGATGCAGTAAACGGCGGAGTAGAGACATGGCAATTTTCAATGGAGAGCTCGGGCTGCAATTTGTCACTCATCTAGCTAATCAATATACGGTTCGAGATTTGGTTCGACTGGCTCATCTCGCCGCCGACAACGGTTTTCAGCAGATCTGGGTCAACGATAATATTCGTTACCGCGGTCAGATTGTCGTGCTCACGGCGATTGCCTCACAGGTACCGATCCGCCTCGGCACCGCGATCATGGTGCCGTACTTTCATAACCCCTTGGATGTCGCCGACTCGCTCGGCGCTCTTTCCGAGCTGTGCGAAGATCGGGAGATAAGCGTGGGGATAGCCAGGGGCGACCTCGGACAGTCCCCCCAGCACGTTCAGCCTCTTCGGCCTGTTGCCATGGTCAGCGAAACAGTTCAGCTGCTGCGGCAGGCATTGAGCGGTCAGGAGTTGAACTATGCTGACTACCCATTCCTTCAAGAATTTTACCATCTTAATCCGAGCGGAAGGTTTCGCCTCGCTTTCAAACCGCGATCGCGTTTTAAGTTTTACGGCGGCGGCAATGGCCCGCAGGCGCTGCGAATGTGCGGCCGCATCATGGACGGATTAATCAGCTCGGGAACGTATATTCCGATGCTCAAGGCTGGACGGCTCCCCGGCATGCTCGCCGCCGCGGATCATGCCGCACAGGAAATCGACCCCGCAAAACGATTGCGCAAAGTATGTGAACTTAACGTGTCGATCTCCAGCAACCGGGTTAAAGCGATCGAGTTTCCCAAGCGCCAGGTGGCTCATTCAATTCTACAATGGGAGGCTTTGGGTTTCACCGCCGATGAGTATGGCAAAATGGGCGTGACCCGGGAGCAAGTACTTAGCCTTAAAAGAGCGTTCGAAACGGGAGCCACCGTGGAGGAAGCTTCTGAGCTGGTCACCGAACATATGGTCAAGACCTATTACGCTGCGGGCAGGCCGGAAGAAGTCAGGGATCAGATTATCGAGTTGGTCGGAGCCGCGGGAAGGCTTGGTTACGATCAGGTTGCTTTTGCCAAGCTCGGCCCGGATTACGAGGAATCTATCAAACTCCTTGCCGGCCAGGTTATGCCCGCTCTATCCAGACACGCTGGCTGAGTAGAGTTGCACGACAAATGACCGCCGCTCGAAGACCAAGCATGATGGTATGCCTGCTTGATATATTGCAGCAGCTATTCATGCTCCTCACTAATTGTGTGGCTTAAAGGAACGTCTCATTGGACGGGCCCTGGCGAATGCGCAATAAAGATCGTTGACGATCGGGCTTAGTCATCATTTGCAGTTGAGGACACTATGAAAATTGCTTCTGTTGGCGGCTTGATTTTATTCTTTTGTCTTTCAGTAATCGTTGGAACAAGCGCGCCGGCGCAGAGCAAGCTGCTGTCAGCTTACATCTCCGACTCTCCGAGCTCGTCCGTGCCGGCCTGGATCGCCAAGGAAGCAGGACTGTTCAAAAAATACGGCTTGGATATCGACCTGGTCTTCATCGACGGCAGCACCCGGGGCATCCAGAGCCTTTTGGCGGGTGATTTGAGTTTTACCGAAGCAGTAGGAACTTCGGCGATTAACGGCAGAATCGCCGGCGGCGACATCGCAATCGTCAATGGGGTGGTCAACACTTTACCTTACTACGTCGTCGGCAAAACCAACATCAAATCACGGGAGGAGTTAAAAGGCAGAACGGCGGCGGTGCATATTCCGGGAACCGCGGCGGATTTTGCCCTGCGTCTCGCGCTCAAACAGGTTGGCATTCCCTATAATCAAATCAAGGCGATCACCGTCGGCGGCGGTCCGGCGCGCATCGCTTCGGTGATCGCGGGGCAGACCGACTTCACCATCGTTAGCGATGCCGAGAAAATCCAAGGAGAACGTAACGGCCTCAAGGTCGTCATCGACATGGCAGCGCTCAAAGTGCCGTTTCTTTATACTTGCACGGTTACGAGCAGGCAGATGATTCGCGAGCAACCCAATGCGGTCCAGCGTATGGTCGAGGCGATTGCAGCGGGGGTTCACTTCTTTAAAATGAACAAGGAAGAATCCATCAAAATCATGAGCAAATACACCCGTGGGCCTAGTCGCGCCATTCTTGAAGGGGCTTATTCGGCATACAGCCAGCTTTTTGTCGAGGATACCTACCCGACCGTGGAGGGACTGAGAAACACACTGGAAGTGCAATCCTCATGGGATCCCAAGGCGGCAAAGGCCAAAGCCGAAGATTTTGTCGACTTGCGCTTCGTCGATCAACTTCGAAGCAGCGGCTTCATCGACAAACTCTATGGCCGTCGTTAACCAGCCTAGCTCCTCAACGAAGGACGGTTTTCTTCTGCGGTTGAAATGGTACTGGGCATTCAAGTGAGTTTCGAGTCAGCACGTCGATTTCGAGCGCACCTTTTGGTAGAAACTGATTAACCGCGGCAGGGAGAAAATCATGTTGCGCGCTTATAATAATGTGGCCGTGCCCTCTCTTATGTATGGTACGGCATGGAAAAAAGAGGCCACTTCCGAATTGGTGATAATGGCCGTAGCAGCCGGCTTCAAAGCCATCGATACCGCCAATCAATTAATCCATTATCAGGAAGCTCTAGTAGGTGAAGCGCTGAAGTCGCTGCAGCAGCAGGGCACTAAGCGGAACAGCCTCTTTCTTCAGACCAAGTTTACTCCAGCCGAGGGCCAGGACCATCGGACGCCTTACGATCCCAGCGCCGATCTCACCACACAGGTTCAGCAGTCCTTTGCCAGCTCATTGGCTCACCTGGCCACCGATTATGTGGACTCCTACGTTTTGCACGCGCCTTTTTCGCGGCGGGGTTTGGGAGAAGCGGATTGGGAGGTCTGGTCGGCGATGGAAGCGCTTTATCAATCGGGGAAAACCAAAATGATCGGCATTAGCAACATCACGGCCGGGCAACTCACCGAGTTATGTGAACAGGCGGATCATAAACCGATGGTGGTGCAGAACCGCTGCTATGCGGCGCTCGCATGGGATAAAGACGTCAGAGAGATCTGCCAAAGCCACGGCATCATCTATCAAGGCTTTTCACTGTTGACCGCCAACAGAAAAGTTCTCGCTGCTCCGCAAGTTCAACAAATCGCCACACGGTTAGGCGCCACTGCCGCGCAGATCATCTTCCGGTTCGCCATGCAGATTGGCATGTTGCCGTTGACCGGAACCACGAACGAACAACATATGAGAGAAGACCTGCAAGCCGAGCAGTTCGCGCTCTCCAAAGAAGAGCTCCAGCGGATCGAGATGATCGCGGTATAAGAGGAACACGCCGGTTCTTCGAAACCCGCAGGGAGCGGCCGTTCAACAACAACGACTTCCGCCTTGCTCAAGAATCAATGACCGCTCTGTGTGCGATATCGGAAAGTTGCCTATCTAATTCTACAGTTTCCCTGAAAACTGCGGATGGGTTTCAATGAGTCTCTCGAAATGAGACTTTTCTTGCTCTCCCATGGTCGCAGGAAATTTCGCATCGCTTCGGCGCCAACGCATGAGCCATGATTGCTCTAGCAGTCGAGGAGAGAGCGGATGATCTTGCGACCCGCTTACGCTGGTAAAACCGATCGTGGTATCCGACTTAGGCCCTATGCCGATGCCTTGCGCGACAAAAAAGCCCGCTGCCAAGAGAGCTCCTCGAACCGCAGTCGAAGCTGAGTACGTATAGAGTTCCGTGGATTTCGACCCGGCACGTTTAACCATCCGCGAAAAAATTTGCCACGTCCAAAGCGCGTCGTCTGTCTTATATGAGAACGGGTCGTAAAAAATAAAATCGGGAGCTTTCGCCGATTCGATGAAATCCCTGAAGTCGCCTTTGAGAAGCTCCCACCGGAGCAGTTTCGAATCATGTTTCCATTTGCCGTTTTCAAGAATATGGTAAGGCGCGCCGTGTCGAAGATGGGGAAAGCGGCTCGGGTATCTCAGAGCAAGCAGGAGCGGATCGAAATCCCATTCGAAGCTGACTAGACGCAATCGCCTAACCAGCGCGCCTGGCTTAGCCAAACTACTTTCAAAACAGTGAATCACCGCCATGGCGTTGAACGCAGCGCCGAGGCCGACATCCCAGATGACCAGCTCGGTTCTCTCGCTCTCCTGCTCCAGTGACCGGCCGGCAAGACATGACTGCTCCACATAGAGTCTATTGGCCTCGTCATCCGGAGCATTCACCGAGTGCATGATCTCGCCCGAGCTGATCTGGCGTATGCTGGAGAAACCCTGCGCGGACGTGTGGATTTCATAATCGCCCAGGCGGGTGGGCTGAGATCTCTTGGGGCTTTTTCGCGGGCGGCTTACGGGATTGTCTTCGTCGCCGCGCGTTAACTCGAATCGTTTAGTCTCGTAATAAGAGAGAAAGTCATCGGCCAAGATGCTCTTTCTCATTTCGCTCATCAGGCGCTGATAGAAAGTCATGTTGTGAACGCCTAGAAGATGCCACCCTAAAACCTCGTCGCACTTGATGAGATGGTGGATGTAGCCGCGCGAATGCTGTTGGCAGCTCCTGCAATCGCACCGAGTATCCAGCGGTTCTTGTGAAAACTTGTGCACCGACCGGCGCATCTGCAGCTTGCCTCGCGACGTGAACGCCACTCCGCGACGCGCCAGTTGAGAGGGAATGATACAATCGAACATATCGACGCCGCGGTGAACGCTCTCGAGAATATCGATCGGCGTCCCCACTCCCATGAGATAACGAGGGAGATTCTCCGGCAGTCGTTCGGTGACCAGCGCCGTCACATCGTAGCGCTCGCGATGAGTTTCGCCTACTGCCAAACCTCCAATGGCCAGTCCGTCAAAGGGAAGGCTGCTTGAGAATTCGGCGCTGATGATCCTGAGTTCGGCATGACAGGCGCCCTGAACGATTCCGAACAGAGCTTGATCCGAATCGCCTCTGGCGCGCAGCGAACGCCGGGCCCAACCATGGGTGATCTCCATCGCGGATTGAGCTTGAGCATAGGGCGCCGTCGCAGGGATGCACACATCGAGCGCCATCATGATATCGCTGCCGATCGCTTTCTGCATCTCGATGCTCGATTCAGGCGACAGGAGATAAGACTGTCCATCGACGTAACTTTTAAAACGAGCGCCTTCTTCGTTGATCTCTCTTAAGCGCGGCAAAGAAAAGATCTGAAAACCGCCGGAGTCGCTGAGCACCGGCCCATGCCAATTCATGAAGCTGTGAATGCCGCCGAAGCTCTTCAGAACATCAGCCCCCGGGCGAAGCAGCAAGTGATAGGTATTGACCAGAAGCACCCGCGCGCCAGCCGCCTTCAAATTGTCGAGAGTCTGGCCTTTGACGGCTGCCTGGGTTCCGACAGGCATGAAGATCGGAGTTTGGACCTCGCCATGAAGAGTGAAGAACTTTGCCGCCCGTGCTTTGGATCGACTGGCCCGCTTTTCCAGTATGAAGTTCAATCCAGCTTTCACAGATCCCGACTTTCGCCCTACATGACAGATTTAACCGCAGGGTATTTTGCTTTCATCAAGGCTGCTAATTTATCGAGACGATGTTCTGGCGCCAAGCGCGGATCGTTAGGAAGCCGGCGCGTTACGAATGGTGTGTTTTAATTTTTGGTCATCCAGGGCGAGCCCACCGTGACAATTTCAATATCCGGGTTCTCTTTGCGAAAATATTCAAGATGCCAATCGGACGCGAAAAGCACCACCGTCTCGCCGTTGCGATCGCGGCAGCGCAATACGCCACTGCCCAGAGTCATTCGCTCTATGCTTTGGCCCTCGATCCAGCGAGCACATGTGAATGGCAGCCGCTCGATTCTGGCCTCAACACCATACTCTTGCCGTAAGCGAGCCAAAACGACATCGAACTGTAGGGCTCCCACAGCCGCGAGAATCGGCTCGCGGCGGGCACCTCCTGCGGCATACAGGACCTGGACCGCACCCTCTTCCTCCAATTGTGACAATCCCTTGTGGAACTGCTTATAACGAACAATCTCTTGGTTAACGAGAACTGCGAAGTGTTCCGGGGGAAAACGCGGGATATCAATGAGCTCCGCTGGCTCTCCCGTGGTTACTGTGTCGCCAATAACGAATAGACCCGGATTGATGACGCCGATGATATCGCCGGCAAACGCCTCCCGCACCGGCTCCCGTTCTCGGGCAAAGATCCGGTACGCTCGCGACAGCCGCACCTCCCGTTGCAATCGGGAGTGATAGGCCGTCATATCTTTTTCAAAACGACCGGACAAAATGCGCAGAAAGGCCATCCGATCACGATGCCGCGGATCCATGTTAGCTTGGATCTTAAAAACAAATCCGGTGAAGGATTCGTTTCTGGGCTGAAGCACAGTTCCGTTCTTCTCAAACGCGCTGGGCTCAGGCGCTAGATTCAAGAGCGCATCCAGAAACGGTTCGACACCGAAATTATTGAGCGCGCTGCCAAAGAAGACAGGTGTGAGATCTCCTGCCAGAAACCGCCGCCGGTCAAAGGCGTTGCCTGCTCCGGTCAGAAGCGCGATGTGTTCACGCAGCTCACCACTGAGCGTTTCGCCCAAAAGCCCAGGGAGCGATGGGTCTTCCAGGCTTCTGACCGCGACCGGGGCCCGCCACTGCCCGCGCTCGGTCCTTTCGAACTGGAGAACCCGGCGATGTTGCAGGTCATATACGCCTTGGAATGTCGATCCCATGCCGATGGGCCAATTGATTGGCGCGGTTGCGATTCCCAAAACCCGCTCGATCTCGTCCATCAGTTCCAAAGGATCCCGCCCGAAATGATCCAGCTTGTTGATAAAGGTCAAGATCGGAATGCCGCGCATCCGGCACACCTGGAAAAGCTTCTCTGTTTGAGCTTCGATCCCTTTGGCGCTATCGAGCACCATGACTGCGCTATCGGCGACCATGAGAGTGCGGTAAGTATCTTCGCTGAAATCCTGGTGCCCGGGTGTGTCTAACAGGTTGAGCCGGAATCCCTGGTACTCGATCTCCAGGGCGCTTGCAGTAATCGAAATGCCTCGCTCCTGCTCTAAGTCCATCCAGTCCGAGGTGGCATGGCGCTGATTCCTACCTGCGCGCACGGCACCCGCCGTCTCTACGGCGCCACCGTACAATAAAAGTTTTTCTGTGAGGGTCGTCTTGCCTGCATCGGGGTGCGAGATGATGGCAAAGGTTCGGCGGCGCGCCACCTCTTCTGAAAGGCGCGCCGCGTCGGTTTGTTCGGTTGCGAGTTCCATGGTTCCTTCTTCGTATCAGTAAGTAATTACGGGAATTGTTCGCGACGGCCCGTTCGGAGACACGGCAAAAGGTCTACCGATTCCCAAGGCTGTGACGGGTTCGGATCATTTCATTACCTGAGGCATCCACGCCGTATAGTATACAGTATCTACCCGTAGGATGCGCGGTTAAGGCAACCAGATGAGTGGCAGATAGACTTACCGTCGGTCATTCTTCGGGCTCGGCGAAATCCAATTTGCTGCCACGTGCCCAACCTGCCTCGGAGTGGCGAAAATAGTCGGCATGAGTGGAAACAAACACCTTCAGATCGGCTCTCCAGGTCAGCCGGCTCACGGAGATATTGGGATGCTGAATACGAATGACGTTGAAGGAGTTCGCCTCGCCCCGCATCCGCGACGATAAAGCTGTGCCGGCCTGGATCATCAACGGCGAGCGTCCGCCAATTTGAAAACGCAAAGCTGTCGGTTCGCTCAGACCGATATGCAGGTGACCAGCGAGAAACAGATCGATCCCTGAGCCGGCAAGCTGCTGCATCGCTCTGCGGGCGCTACCAACCAGTGCTTTGTCCGGGTAAGCCTCAGGCAAATCGAAGGGATGATGCGTCACGACGATTTTAGTAACGCCGTTGAGAGGTCCGAGCCGCTCTTGCATACGCGCAACCTGTCGAGAGTTGATGCGCCCGCCCTTGAAAGTTGCCGAACGCGCGGTATTGATCCCCAAAACCGCGATTTCAGGATCGCCGTAGAATGGTTCAAGGTCGTCGCTGATGTAGCGCCGATATCTGGCCAGCTTCAGGACGAAACGGGCGAACAGGTTATACAGCGGGACGTCGTGGTTGCCGGGGACTACGATCTTCGGAAACGGCATGGCATCCAAGAAATCCCGCGCCGCGGCGAAACTGTTCTTTGCGCGCTCGCTGCGTCAGATCGCCTGACACCGCGACTAGATCCGGCTGGATCCGTTCGAGTAAACTAAGCAGAGGCAGGACAATCTCTTGACGCACGGTGCCGAAGTGAAGATCCGAGAGGTGAACCAGAGTACGCATGATGTCTAGCGGCCGCTTTCTTCCTTGTCCCCAGGCACGATCACGCGCAGAGCAGCCGGATGTATGCGATAACGCAGCGGCAGTCTCATCACCACCACTTCGCCATCCAGCGCCACTCGCAAACGCCTCCGGCGCGCCTGTACGGAAACTTCTCTGACCGACATAGCATCGAAATCATGGGTGTCGCTCAATCTGCCGAAAAGCGCAGCCACGCCTATCTTGACAAGCCGCCAACGACTCATTTCGCGCGTGACATACAAAAAAAGCTTTCCACGGTTCAGAGACCTTCGGCTGCCCATGTTCAGGCCCTGCAGCTCGTACTCGTTATTACCGACAAAAACCATCGGCGTGCGACGTCTGAGTTCGCGAGCTTCGGTGCTGAGGCGCACCGTCAACAGCGGATATCGATGAATGATGATCAGCAGCGCGGAAAAGAACGCCAGCCATTTGCTCCGCCCTTGCGCCTGCTGTTGTTCGCGCTCGTGCACGATACCGGGGTAAAGTCCCAGGCCGGAATTGTTCAAGAAGTAGCGGCCGTTCACCTCACCGATATCGATTTGCGCGAGTTTCTGTTGCGCGATGACGTCTACGGCTGATTCGAGATCCAGAGGCATCCTGAGATCCTTTGCCAGATGGTTGAGAGTTCCCAGCGGTAAAACTCCCAATATCTTGTTGCTGCCGACTAGTTCCGAAGCGACGGCATTGATAGTGCCGTCCCCACCTGCGGCAACGACAACAGAGCTTTCGGCCTTGATTGCACGCCGCGCCAGCTCAACGATTTCGCCGCCGCTTCGCGCCAGTTGGATCTCCGCGCGCAAGCCCCCGGCGGTAAATATTTCGGCCAGCCGCTGATGGACTGCAGTGTCGTCCGCCTTTCGCGCACCGGCGTTGACGATAACAATTACGTCCGACGCCATAGTGTTAAGATAACCAACCGAGTTTTAATCGCCGGTAAGAACGCCGTGGTGCGAATCTTTCCGCACGCTCTCAGGCCTCGATTGTTTGGGAGGTGAGGTTCAGTATTAACGAGTCGAGAGTGTGAGAGCGTCGGGAGAAAACTTCCCCAGATCCCATCCGCGACTCGCTCGCGGCGCCCGCGGCTCACTGCAAACGCTCTTCGAGCGGCAAGGAAGCCGGCATGGCCTTCGACGCCGTCGAACTGCCGCTCAAGCAGAGCAACCGGGAAATCGCGAAAAAGATCCCTCAAGTACAAATATCTTTTTCCATCGGCTGTTTTACCCTCTGGCAGCGTTTCTCCGGTGAATACATCTCTCCATGTGGCGGGGCTATCGCCCGGCAGCTCAAGCGCCGTGTCTTCCCAGGAGCCTTGCCGGCCCAAAGGCGCATTCTCGGTCGAAAAGATAGCGGTTGAAAGGCGTGGAACCGCGACTACGCTCCAAACGGCGCCATCGCGCCTGGCGAAGGCGCAGACGCGGCTCGCGGCCATGCCGGATACCGCAAGCGGAACATAGCTGCCATTTTGGAATAACGCTTTTTGCCGCCGGCGAAAGTTCAAGGCTTTATAAATCAAAAACAACTTAACTCGACCGTCCTCCCAGTGAGCCAGCAGATCCAGCAGTAAAGGTTGCAGACTCTCCTTCTCGCGTTTTTTGATCTCGGCGAGGAACTTGCGTCGCTGCTCGAAGTCCACCGCCTGGCGGTTATCCGGATCAACGAAGTGAAGATCCCACAGCTCGGTTCCCTGGTAGAGATCAGGCGCGCCCGGACAGGTTAGCTTGAGAAGTGTCTGCGCTAAAGAGTTAAGCGCGCCGAAGCACGCGATCTTGCGGGTCCATTGCCGCAGCTGGCCAAGAAAAGCATTGTCTTTTGATGGCTGCGAGAATCTTTTCGATGAAACCGAGGAAAGCATCTTCATAGTCGTTATCGGGCTTGAGCCAACCGGTGTACACCTTGGCTTCGCGCACCGCTTTGATCGTGTAATTCTTGATTCTTTCGATAAACCCGGCATGTTCTTCTTTGGCCAGCGGCAGCGCGCCGGTCAGAGACTGGTATAAGAAAGTATTCATCGTTGCGGTCAGGAACTTCACGTCCTCTTACCAGCCGCTTATGGGACCGGTTCATCTCGGCCCATTCAAAAACATGGCGCTCCCACTCATCAGGCAATTCCGACAACACATTCAGCCGGGCGCGCACGTCTTCTCCTCTTTTGGTATCGTGGGTCGAGGTGGCGTTGAGACTACACGGCCAGGCTCGGGCTCGTCGTAGATTAAAATCATGAAATGCATGCGGGCCAAGGCCGAACTGGCTCGGATCGCCGCCGACCTCATTGAGCGACAAGAAACGATTGTAAATGTACAAGGTGGTATCTTCGAAGCCTTTCGCCATCAGCGGTCCGGTTAATTGCTGCAGGCGCATAATGAAATCAATCCACTGGCTCTTTTCCTGTTCGCTTAGCTGGTCACCATTTTCGAGCAGGAGGAACTTGCCGATAAACGACAGCTCAAGGATCAAACCTGGATTCATCTCCTTGGCCTTGTTCAAGGTTTCCTGCATACGGTTCCGGTCCTCAGCGCCAAACTTTTCATGGCTAATGTAGCTTCGATAAACCGGAAAAAAGGTTAAAACCTCGACCAGCGCGCGCTTCAAGCCGTAAAGCGTAATATCGCCGCCGAAACGATCCCGGCTCGAAACCCGCCTCAGCAAATGCGCCAAGCGGTCGACGTCTCCGGCCATGTAGCGGCCGATGATCAGACGTTTTTTCTCGCTGACGAGATCGCCGAAGGCAGCGGTGAGTCCGGTGAAGCGCCGGTACAAGTCGGTGAACTTTTGCTCGTGATCGCTCTGGCAGAAAATTTCGTTGACGAAGTTGGCGAATTCGTACCCAGTCGTGCCGCACACCAGCCAGTCATCCGGCAGGTTCTCGCGCAGCTCCAGGATCTTCTCGACGACGACGTAAACTTCTCCGACGTTTTGCCGGATCACGCCCGAGATACACGGCGGGATCGTAAAGCCCGTCGATGTGGTCGACTCGCAGCCCGGTGATCTTGCCGTCGCGAATCAGCTGAAAGATCAGCCGATGACAAAGCTCGAATACGTTCGGATCCTCTACCCGCAATGAGATCAGCTCATTGATATTAAAGAAGCGGCGATAATTGATCTCTTCCGTGGCGACTTTCCAGAACGAGAGTCGATAATACTGTTGCGCCAGCAGCTGATCCAAAGGATTGAAGCTTTCGGGCACCCCGGGCCGTCCGTTGAAACGCGCGATGATTTCATCGAGAAAGTTCTTGATCTCTTCGTTACTTGTGTACAGCTCCCAAAGCATGTTCTTGACGAAGATGATCTGGTCGGCCCGTTCCCTTGCTTCTTCACTGGAGGGCAGATTTTTGAGCGTGTAAAGAACACCCAAAAGCTTGATCAGATCGGGGCTATGACGCCCCAATTTTCGTCTTAAAGCGCCGAGACTCGGCGCCAGGACCATGCTGTAGGATTCTATGTTGATTGGCAGCCGCAACTGAAAGTAATGCACCGCCAATCCTTGGGCATCATACTTCAGGACAATCTCGCCGTCTTCCAGACATTGACCGTAGAATTTGCCGAGGCAAGGAGCCAGAACTTTGTGATGCATGTTCTCCATCGGGTGATCCCACTCGATGTCGAAATAATCGGCATAAGCCGAATTCAATCCGTTCTCCAGCACGTCCATCAGCATCCAGTTCTCGCTGTCGTAGGCCATGTGATTGGGAACGATATCTTGGAGCCAACCCATACCCTGACGCTGTATTTCGCCGGCTAACTCGTCGAACTGCTCTAGCGCCGCCAAGTTCCGGGTTGATCTGGTTCGGGTCAACAACATCGTATCCGTGAAGGCTTCCCACCCGGGCGCGAAAAATCGGCGAAGCGTAGACGATCCGAGATACCGAGCTCTCTTAAATACGAGATCACCGCTTTTGCATTCGGCGAAAGTGAAATTCCGGTGAAATTGCAACCGGTATGTGGCGACAGGAATTCGCATGATCAAATCTTTTTACTAGCGCCGGCGCGCCAACGCCATCGGTAAGGCCTCTTGGCTGTCGAACAGCCTAAACAAAGCCAGCGAACGACCCTCCAGATTGTAGTTGGCGCCCTTGTTCACGCGCCTCGTCCGGCGCGCCATCCCTTCGCGGGTGTCGAGAACTACCTGCCATTGTGCTTTGGCGCTGGGACCTGGCAGCATGAACCCGACCCGTTGGTGGTACGAATTCAGCAGGAACAAAAATGTGTCGTCGCTGATTTGATTGCCACGCGCGTCGAGTTCGTCGACAGCGTCGCCCGACAGGATCAAACCGATGCAGCGGTTTTCCGTATTGTTCCAATCTTCTTCGGTCATTTCTTTGCCATCGCAGCGAAACCAGCTCAGATCCTTGACTGCGGTACCACGGATACTGCGACCCTGAAAGAAATGGCGCCGCCGCAACACCGGATGATCGTGAAACAATTGAATCAGACCGCGAGTAAATTCCAACAACGACTGCCGCCGTGGGTCGAGATTCCAATCGACCCAGGAGATCTCGTTGTCCTGGCAATAGCTATTGTTATTGCCGCTTTGCGAGCGGCCTATTTCGTCGCCGGCAAGAAGCATCGGCACGCCTTGCGATAACAGCAGAGTGGCTAAGAAGTTTCTTTTCTGCCGCTCTCTTAGTTCGATGATCCCAATATCGTCGGTTGGGCCTTCCGCGCCGCAATTCCAGCTCAGATTTTCGTTGTGGCCATCGCGATTGTCTTCGCCGTTGGCTTCGTTGTGCTTGTCGTTGTAACTGACCAGGTCGTGCAAAGTAAATCCATCGTGCGCGGTAATGAAATTTATGCTGGCGTGGGGCTGACGATCGCTGCTGCCGTACAAGTCGCTGCTGCCGGTCACGCGATAGGCCATGCTGCCGATTTGTCCGCTGTCGCCTTTCCAGAAGCGGCGCACCGTATCGCGGTACACGCCGTTCCATTCAGCCCAAAGCGCCGGGAAGTTGCCCACCTGGTATCCACCTTCGCCGAGATCCCATGGTTCGGCAATGAGTTTCACCTGCGAGATCACCGGATCTTGATGAATGATATCGAAGAAGGCGCCGAGCCGGTCCACGGCATGAAGCTCGCGCGCCAGAGCGGAAGCCAAATCAAAACGGAAACCGTCGACATGCATCTCCTGAATCCAATAGCGCAAACTATCCATGATCAAACGGAGCACCGCCGGCTGGGTGGCATTGAGCGTGTTGCCGCAGCCGGTGTAGTCCATGTAGTAACGGCGATCGTTTTCCACAAGTCGATAGTACGACGCGTTGTCAATGCCGCGAAAAGACAGCGTCGGCCCCAGCTCGTTGCCTTCGGCAGTGTGATTGTAAACAACGTCGAGTATGACCTCGATGCCCTCGCGATGAAGCGTCTTGACCAGGGTTTTGAATTCCGCCACCTGCTGTCCGAGCACGCCGCTGCTCGAGTAGCGCGCGTCAGGGGCGAAGAAGCCGATGGAATTGTAGCCCCAGAAGTTGGTGAGACCCCGGTCAACCAGCTGGCGGTCGGCGACAAATTGATGCACCGGCATCAACTCTACCGCGGTGATCCCCAGAGAATGAAAATATTCCAGCACTGCCGGGCAGGCAAGTCCCGCATAGGTGCCTCGTAGCCGCTCGGGCACTCCCGGATGCCGCGCGGTGAAGCCTTTGACGTGAAGCTCGTAAATCAACGTCTTGTGCCATGGTGTGCGCGGCGCCACGTCGTTGCCCCAACTGAACGCCGGATCTACCACCACACACCTGGGCAGGCCATCGCTGCTGTCGCGCTGGTCCGCCGTCAGATCGGCATCGGGATGACCGATCGGATAGCCAAACAGGTCATCGCCCCACTTGATCGTTCCGGCAATAGCCATGGCATACGGATCTAACAGCAGTTTTGCCGGATTGAAGCGATGGCCTTGCTCGGGTTCGTAGGGTCCGTGCACTCGGTAACCATAAAGCTGCCCAAGGCGAACCTCAGGAAGATAAATGTGCCAGACGTGCGCGGTCTTTTCTCTTAGCGGAATACGCGCGCTCTCTTTACCCTCGGACGAATCGAACAAACAAAGCTCGACCCTCTCGGCATTCTCGGAAAACACGGAAAAATTGACCCCCGCGCCATCCCAGAGCGCCCCGAGCGGATAAGGTTTGCCTGGCCAGAGCTTCATGGTGTGTTTGCTTCCTTCCCGTTGTTCCCGACGGGACCGGCGTGAAAGAGCGCAAAGGCCCAAGGGCTCATCGACAGTGATGATTCTTCCCCGCCTGGTAAAGTTTCCGGCAGACGAGCGTCCGGACCGTCCCATTTCAGCGCCGCGGAATCGAAAATCTTTTGCCAATCTCCGGCAGGAGTTGCCGGGACAAACGAAACGTCGGCGTCACTGAAATTATAAATAACTAGATTGGCTTGATCGTCCTTCCAGCGACGCATCAACATAACGCGCTGCTTGTCGTACGCGGTAATTTCGCAGTGCGCTTTGCTCAATCGCGCCAGCGGCGCCAGCGCTTTACGCAATCGAATCAATTCACGATAGAACTCTCGCAGGATTCGGTGGCGCCCACCGTGGCGCAATTGATGATTCAACTTGGCGCGGCGGAATGTCGCTTCGTCTTGAGGATCCGGCGGTTCGAGGTTCCATTCGAAAGCGGCGAACTCTTCGCGCCGGCCTTTGCGCACGGCTTCGATGAGCTCGGGATCCGAATGGCTGATAAAATATTGAAACGGCGCCTCTTCACCGTATTCTTCGCCCATGAAAATCAGCGGGATAAAGGGCGACAGCAATACCGATCCGGCAGCCAATTTAAGCTTTTCGAAGGAGACCAGTTGGGTCAGTCGCTCTCCTAACATGCGGTTACCGACTTGATCATGATTTTGTGAAAAGACCACGAAGCGCTCGGCGGGTATGTCCCGAGTCGAGCTGCCGTGCCTGCGGTCACGATATTTCGAATATTCGCCGGAGTAAACAAAACCCTCGGTATAGGATTTGACCAGCTGGCGAAACTCTCCGTAGTCGCGATAGTAACCGGTCCTCTCCTCGGTCAAGAGAGCGCGCAGCGCATGATGAAACTCATCATTCCATTGCGCGTCGAGGTTGTAGCCGCCGAGCTCGCGAGATTTAATGTAACGGACATCGTTGGCGGCGGTCTCGGGAAATAGAAAGATTTGCCGGTTGAGCTCCTTGCGCAGCTCGTGAATCTCCATGCTGAGCTCCGCCAGGAAATGCGTCGGCGAGTGATCGAGGATCTGGTCGGCCGCATCCAGGCGCAGCGCGTCGATATGGAATTCAGTTATCCAGTACTGCGCATTAGCAAGAAAAAACCGGCGGACGTGATCGCTCCCGGCGCCGTCCAGATTGAGCGCCAAGCCCCACGGAGTTTTATAGCGCGCGGTAAAATACGGACCGAAATCCGTCAGGTAATTTCCTTCCGGCCCCAGATGGTTGTAGACGACGTCCAGGATAACCGCCAAATGCTGCTGGTGACAGGCATCGACCAGACGTTTTAATCCGGCCGGACCGCCATATGAATTATGCACCGCGAACGGGTAGGCGCCATCGTAGCCCCAGTTTCGCTCACCGGGAAACTGCGCTACCGGCATCAACTCAATGGCTGTGACTCCCAAGTCGCTGAGCTCAGCTAAATGAGGAATGATCGCCTCGAAAGTTCCCTCTAGGCTATAGGTGCCGACATGAAGCTCGTAGATGAGATATTTATGCAGCGGCAAACCGAACCAGTGGTCATCGTTCCAGGTAAAAGAGTGATCGACTACTTGTGAGGGTCCATGTACTCCCTCGGGCTGGAATCGAGAGGCAGGGTCAGGCCGCTCGGTTGCATGATTTAATCGATAAAAGTACGGCGCGCCGGGCCGGACATTTTCCACCTCGGCGCGAAAGTAGCCGTCGCCAACATTCACAAGAGGGACAATCCGTTCGGACGACCCGAGAAGGCGCAAGTCGACTGCGGAGGCATTCTTGGCCCAAACCATAAACGAGCAGCGGTTACCTGCTAAACACCGCGCACCGATCGAAGCACTAAAGTACGGCTGAGAGCCAAACAAGACAGGATCAAGCGATCCATCCGAGCTGTTCATGATTAATCCTAAAAAATCTCAGCGCGCGTCCGCAGAGTGAATTTTCCACCCGGCGGCAAGGCGACCTTCTGCTTTCGAAAGATCTCTTGAATGTACTTGGTAAGCCTTGCTAACTCAAAGGGCATCAAACGTCGCTGTTTGCGGCAAGCAGATTGGTCGGCTCATGAGTCAAGCCTTTCTCTGCGGCCAGTACCCGCGGAGGCCACAAACCGACTCTGGCGCAACAACGCTACCTCTCAACTTCCACACATCGGATAGCTTGATGTGGATCCATTTGTCATTTGGTTGTTTATACCGCCGGCGTCTTAACAAGGGCTTACATGACGCGGTGGTTGAAAAGCAGTTTTCCACCGCCGTTGGACAGGAGCAGGGTCACGCAATCGGAGTCAAAGAAAACTGCGGGCAAAAACAGCCGGCGCGTAGCAAATCTTTTCCGTCGCTCAATGCAAGGTGAAGCATGAGTGACCAAATCGTATCACGATTTTCCGGCTGAGCTACCAGAGCGCAAGTGAGCGCGGAAAACTAGAGAGCACCTCCGCAGGTGCCTACGAACAACATCATCAATAGATAAGGAGCAGCCCCCAGCAGATAATCACAGAAGGGTGGGATCATTGGTTAGTTCCTCCTGACGCGCATTTGGTTGCCATTGGAAATAAATCCCGCATCCGCTCAAGGTTAGCAATCGGCCGTTCTCATCCAAGAGACCGGATCATGTCGATTTTCTGTCTTTTCTTACTAAGACGATCGGTCAATTATCTTCGCTTTAGCTTAATTACAAAGGAGCCCTGCCCTCATCGATCGACGTCTTTACCAATGCGATAGCTTCCATCTCTACCTCGGCTTCGCTGCTAAGTCCTGATGCAATTCAGTTCCGTCATGCGATCGCGTAGCTCCCTGCGGAATGTGCACCACAGCCGTGAATGTCAATCGATTGCTGTCGGCTACCGCTTAACAAAAACATCGAAAGAGTAAGCGTTATATTCCGTCCATGACGGAGTTGCGCCTTGCTTCTCCGTCTCCGGTTTGACCTGTCACTTCTCAGCTTACCACTTTCCAATTGCATATTATGATACTGGCCGCTCTTGGCACCCGATTGAACAGCCCTAAGTCGCTCGCTACTCTAAGTACATGGCTGTCTATTTGGCTCGTAACTGTCCCCGGTGCGGTAACTACTGGGGCGTAACAATCGGCAAGCCTGACGGGAGCGGATCACAAGCAATCCATGGCAGGTGCGCCAAGTGCGGATACGAAATCTCTTGGGCGATCATCAGCTCTAACTCTTCATCGCAAATCAGTGCACTCACTGCGGGATCGAAAGGAGCTGATGCATGAATGAATTGATCGCCATTCACCCATACAAGGCCGGAGACATGTGGGTCTTCGATGACCCGGCAGTGAGGCTTAGGCAAGAACCATTCGTTTCCGGCGCCGATGCCATCATCGATCGGTTGGTTCAAGAGATCCCTGACGCTGAGTCGGGTTTTACCCTGGTCTTCTCGGCACAACCGTTTCCCGGGTTCAAAGCTGAGTTTGAATGGCGCCGTGAAGAGTTCAGCGGTAACTGGTACTACTGCCCTGCGCTAAACATGGAGGGCTGGCTCTGCCCCGCTCTGTTGAAATATTTTGTTTCAGCGCCCCCTCAATGAGGCTTACCTGCTTCACCAAAAACGCCAAAGAGACCGCTAGTAAACATAGGTCGAAAACTTATAGCGGATTAGCGTGATGCTCACCCTTCGGCAAACGCGATGCTACGACCGGAATACGATCGAGAAGCCGTCGTCGCATTGACTTATCGTCCTGCGATGTAGAGCGGCAGATCACCAAAGCGGCCGTCATTCTAAAAGCTCAAGCGTCATTCTTTGAACGCGACTTCTCTTGTCTTTCCAAATGTAGGCAGCAGCACGGCGCACATCGCCAGCACGGCTATACCCAACAATGTCGCGCTGATCGGCCGTTGTATAAATACCAAGGGATCGCCGCGCGAGAGCAACATGGCGCGTCGGAGAAATTCTTCCATTAGAGGACCCAAAATAAATGCCAGCAACATCGGCGCAGGCTCGCAACCGAGCTTTGAAAAGACATAGCCAAGAATCCCGAACAGCGCCATCATGTAAACATCGAACTCGGAGTTTCGGAGGCTGAAGACACCAATGGCGCAGAAAACTAGAATGGCTGGATAGAGCAGCCGATATGGGATCATGATCATTCGCACCCAGAGTCCGATCAATGGGAGATTGAGGACTAGTAGGAACAGATTGCCGATCCACATGGAAACGACGATTCCCCAGAACAGCGCCGGCTGCTCCGTGATCACCGACGGGCCGGGCTGAATCCCTTGAATAATCATCGCTCCTACCATCAGCGCCATCACTGGATTCGAAGGAATTCCCAACGTCAGCATCGGGATAAACGAAGTTTGCGCGCCGGCGTTGTTGGCCGACTCAGGCGCGGCGACGCCTTCGATGGCGCCCTTGCCGAATTGCGCTCGGTTCCTTGAGACTTTCTTTTCGATCGAATATGCGGCAAACGCCCCGAGAATCGAACCGCTGCCGGGCAAAATTCCCAAAGCCGAGCCGATCGCCGTGCCGCGCAAAATCGGCGCGATCATTCGCTTAAAATCTTGCCGCGTCGGCATCAAGGTGGTGATCTTTGCCACCACCACCGAGCGCTGAGCCTCCGTCTCTAGATTACGAATGATCTCACCGAGACCGAACATCCCCATGGCGACGGTCACAAAGCCGATTCCATCGGCGAGTTCCGGCCTATCGAACGTGAACCGCTGCACCCCCGAAGTCACATCGGTGCCGACGAGTCCCAGAAGAAGTCCGAGTACCACCATACCGAAAGCATGCAGCAGCGATCCTTGAGCGAGCACGATGGATGCCACCAGTCCCAAGGTCATCAGCGAAAAGTATTCTGCGGGACCAAATTTCAGCGCAATCGCAGCAAGCGGCGGTCCGAACGCCGCGATCAGAAAAGTCGCCACCGTCCCGGCGAAGAACGAGCCGATCGCGCACGTCGCCAGCGCGACTCCCGCCCGGCCTTGCTTGGCCATCTGATAGCCGTCCAAAGTGGTAACTACCGATGCTGCTTCGCCTGGGAGATTGACAAGTATCGAAGTTGTCGATCCGCCGTACTGGGAGCCGTAATAGATCCCCGCCAGCATGATCAGCGATGATATCGGCGGCAGTGCAAACGTGATGGGCAGCAGCATGGCGATCGTGGCAGTCGGCCCGAGACCTGGCAATACGCCGATCAGCGTCCCGAGAAAGACACCGATCAGACAGTAAAACAGGTTGGCGAAGGTAAAGGCAGTTTGAAAACCGAGAGCGATATTGTTGACGAGGTCCATAAGAGACTTCTGTTTAGCGATGACAGCGCATCAACCGCCGCCGAACCACGACCCGATAAGTGGCAAAGGCACACCCAATCCCTTGATGAACACGAGAGCGCAAAAAACCGTGAGTCCGGCTGCCAACGCAATCGTCGGCACCCAGCGAAAGTGGCTGCTGGCAAAGGCGCTGATAATCACCAGGAGCGGCAAGGCAATGATCAGCCCGGCTTCTCGTACGATAAAGCCGAATAGGAACACCGAAGAAACAACCAGCAAGAGGCCCTTGATGGCGAACGCGCCGATCGGGATGCCGGGTACGATAAACGAGCGAATCAGAGCGATCGCCCCGACAATCATCAATAGGATTCCGAGGAGGGTAGGAAAATAAGCCGGGCCCATTCTCACGCGCGCTACCCATGCCGTAGTCGCGTGCAATCAGGACAGCGCTCAAACCGATCAAAACGTAAATCGCGCCGGTCCAAAAATCTCTGGTGCTGCGGATCATGAGAAGTCGTCTGGTTGTTGCAGAAAGCCTCCTCGGGTGCGCAATGATCAAGCCGCCTTCTACAACAATATGTAAAGAAAAAAAGGCCGGGCATATGCCCGGCCTTTTTTCGGTCTTGTAATTAGATCCCGTTAGTCTGCGTACACACCGGCTTTCTTGATGATGGGTCCCCATCTGTCGATTTCAGATTTGAGGTGTTTGCGCAACGCTTCCGGCGTGGCACGATCCTCGCTGACCGGTTCCGTCCCCAGGTCACCAAAGCGCTGTTTAACCGTCGAGTCTTTTAGTGCGACCTGGAGAGCTTTCGTTAAAGTATCGATAACCGGTTTGGGCGTCCCCTTCGGCGCATAGAGAGCATGCCAGATCGAAACCTCAAAATCTTTTAACCCAGCCTCATCCATGGTCGGTACGTTGGGCAGAGAAGGCACGCGCTTTTTAGTTGTCACGCCATAGACCTTGATCTTTTCCGCTTTGATCTGGCTGGTCGTGTTGGTGGTCTGGTCGCACATAAAGTCTACCTGGCCGCCGAGAAGATCGTTCATCGCCGGGGCCGTACCGCTGTAGGGAATCGTGGTCACTTCTGTCTGGATCGCGCTCATAAAGATCATACCGCATAGATGCGAGGCGGCACCCACACCGGCATTGGCGTAATTAACCTTGTTCTTGTTAGCTTTCACATAGGCGATTAGCTCCTTGAGATCTTTGGCGGAAAATCCTTTTTTGCCACAAGAGTCATCGGCACCTCATTGATCAGGCCAATGTGTTCGAAATCAGTAAGCGGGTTGTAAGCCAGCTTGCGGTACAGCGCCGGGGCAGTCGACATGCCGATGTGATGTATCAAAATGGTGTAACCGTCGGGTGTTGCCTTGGCTACCCTGTTCGCGGCGATCGTGCCTCCAGCGCCGCCGACATTCTCGACGATGATTTGCTGCTTCAGCGTCTTGGTCATCGGCCCACCCAGCAACCTAGCCACAGTGTCGGTCGGTCCACCGGCCGCAAAAGGTACAATCATGGTGACGACCTTGGTCGGATAATTTTGCGCGTTTGCCGACGATAGCGCGACAACAAGAAAGCTGATGATAAGCACAAAGAGTTTCTGCATCATTTCGCTCCTCCTTTTGTTGCAGTCAATCGTTAATTCATGCGATATCCGTAGAAGCACTGGTTCAATGATACCAAATTATCAGCCCTTTGCACGCACGGCTTTGTCTTTTTAGACGACTGGCAGATCTAAACCATAGGGGTCAATCATCGGATCGAGGGTTTTACGAGGTCCGGCATGGAACCAATTCGGCACTGGGAACGATCCACGGAAACAAACCAGGAAACACCTTGACCTTGCTGTTCGGATCAATATATAGGTTGCACGCGGAGCCGAATGAATGCTTGATAAAAACTCAGCAAAGGAGATCTTATGGCCGAGAAGATAAGAGAACTGTTGCGCGAATATCAGCAGGGTAAATTGTCGCGGCGGGAATTCATGCGACAAGCGATTATCGCTACCGGGAGCTTAGCTGCGGCAAACAGCTTGATCGCCAGTCTTCTCCCTTCCGCTGCAGTTGCAGCCCAAGTACCGCCCAACGATCCCGATATCCTCACCCACAATGTTCAATACGAAGGCAAAGTCGGGCCAATCTTCGCTTATCTGGCTCGCCCGCGTAAAAGCTGGGAAATACCCTGCAGTCATAGTGGTTCATGAAAACGCCGGTCTCAACGATCATATTCACGATGTGGCCCGTCGTTTCGTCAAAGAAGGCTATGTCGCTTTGGCCCCCGATTACCTGTCGCGCCAGGGCGGCACGGCCAAAGCCAATCCGAAAGGTGGCGGCTTGTCGAACATTCGTGAACTGGCGCCCTGGCAAAACGTTGCGGAAGATACTCAAGCAGGAGTTCAATATCTGCGAGTCCTTCCCGATGTCCGCGGCGATCGAATCGGCATGGTAGGGTTTTGCTGGGGAGGGGAAGTGACGTTTGCGACGGTTACTCAGGTTCCGGCGCTCAGGGCGGCGGTGGTTTATTATGGCCGAAGTCCGGAACCGGATCGGCTGCAAAGCATAAAAACCCCGATTATGGCGCACTACGGTGAAAAGGATCCGGGCGTTAACAAAAGCATTCCGGATACCGAAGCCGCCATGAGGAAGTACAATAAGACGTACGATCATAAGATTTATCCGGGCGCGCAGCACGCCTTTAATAACGACACTAATCCGGAGCGCTACAACGCAGCAGCGGCCCGCGAAGCATGGGACCGAACCCAAGAATTCTTAAAGAAACATCTCAAGGCCTAAGCTTCTCTACGAAATTAGATGCGAGCGGGTCCGTCGGTGAACGGGCCCGCTCGCGCGAGGCCCCATTCGAAAGATTCTCTGACCGGTATTTTCTTCCTTTGGGATGAGTTAAAGCGTGATGAAGCTGCTCTCCTTGGTTTCACTGCTCTGGTTTTGCACAATGGGCGAGATTTCGGCGGCACCCCTGCGGTTGTCGTATTCCGTGGTCGGCCCCACCGTCGCAGGCATCTGGATGGCACATGAGTACGGAACTTTCAAAAAATACGGCTTAGACGTTCAGCTGGTTTATATCGCTTCAAGTGGCACGAATATCCAGGCGCTTCTCGGCGGCAGCCTCGACATGAGCGCTCCCGGAATAAGCGGCGTTGTTCTGGCAGCGGCGCGCGGCGCGCCCGTGCTGGCAATCGGCGCCATGACCAATCGTCCGCCGATGACCTTGTACGTTCATCCTGACATCACCCGAACCGAACAATTAAAGGGTCAGACACTTGGCATTACAAGGTTTAATTCGACAGCTCACACCGTAACGACGTTGATTCTGCGCAAATTAGGATTGGAACAGTCCGCGACCATGCGTCCGCTGGGCGGCCAGCCGGAGATCCAGGCCGCATTCGAACAAAAGCAGATTGCCGGAATGGTTACCGCGGTCAAGCCAAGAGCGCCGGCGCGCGCTCTGCTGAATGCGGCGGACCTTGATATTCCCTTCGCCATGAACGTCATGGCAGTGACGCGGGAATTCCTACAGAAGAATCCCGATACCGTGGAACGCGCAATGAAGGCTTACATCGAAGCCGTGGCCAAGATGAATAATGACAAAGAGGCAACTCTCAAAGTACTGGCGAAATATTTCAAGCGCAATGACGCCAGTTTTCTCGATGAAACCTACGGCATTGTCACTCGCTTTACTGAGAAGATACCGCGAGTCGATGCGCGAAATGTCGCTACGGTCCTGGAGTTCGAGCCGGTCAAAGGCGCGGATGCGGAAACGCTGACCCCCAAAGTCATCGACAACAGTGTCGTCGAGAAAATCGCCAAAGAGGGATTTATCGAAAAGGTTTTTGGAAAATCGCTGCGCTGACTCGAGCTCTTTTAGGGAAAAATAAAGATTCAGAATTCAGACTCATAAATTAGGTTCGGGTCTTTCAGCCGGGCTTCTGAAGTCGGAACGCAGAATTGATTCTCTCCACGGGCAGCGCGCGAAAGGTACGTCTGCGCAATGAATTTTATCTCAATAGCTGCTCTTGTGATTCTTATTGCAGTCGGTGTGACCGACGATACCGTTGCTCAAGAGAGACTTAAGACCTCCTACGCGTCCATCGGCGCCACCAATGCGATCTGGAACATTGCTAAAGAACGAGGCTTCTATAAAAAGCATGGCCTCGACGTTGACGTGGTTTACATCGGCAGCACTACGGTCACTGCGGCGGCAATTCTCGGGCAGGATGTGCCAATCGCGATGGCCGGTGGTAGCGGTGTCGCCAATGCGGCCGTACAGGGCGCCGATCTACTGAGCGTTGCCTGTTTCATCAACACCATCGATTTCGATCTGGTGGTCCACCCCTCCATAACCTCAGCAAACGCCCTCAAAGGCAAAGCGATCGCGATAAGCCGGATTGGCAGCGTCTCGGATGTTGCGGCGCGCGAGCTGCTGAAAAGCTTGGGTCTGAGGGCAATCGATGACGTGGGTTTGCGGCAAATCGGTGGGGCGCCGGAACGAATTGCCGCGTTTAGCCAAGGCGCAGTGGCGGGATTTATCAATCCGCCCGGGAGCATTCACCTGGTCGGCAAAGCAGTGCCGCACAAAGTTCTGATCAGCATGGCCGATCTGCAGAAACCGCCGGCATTTCCATGGGTCTGTGCGGCAACCACCAAGAGCTTTCTTGCGAAACGGCGCGACACGGTAAAGCGCTTCGTCATGGCCTTGACTGAAGCGACGCACTACTTCAAGAACGACAAAGACGGGACGCAAAAGATCATCGCCAAGTACCATGCTTCGGCCAATACGGCGTACCTTGAAGACGCCTACCGTACAACAGCCAAAATCCTGGAGCGATCACCCTACGTCACACGCGACGGAATGAAAGCGCAACTGGATCAGGCTCGCAGCGCCAATCCCGCCGGCAAGGTTACGCTCGATGATGTGATTGATGATACTGTCGTGCGCGAGATAGAAAAAGAAGGGTTTATCGAGCGCCTCTATCGGTGACAATTCCGTTTCAGCAAAATTGGCGTGAAGCTTTACTGCCGCACAAAGAGCAGACGCAATGGCACGGAAATTCATTTCAAGATTAATTCTGTTCGGATCCTTGGTTTTTTTCCTTTCATCCCCGATTTGCGCCGGAGCGCAGGAACTCAAGAAGGTCAAAATCGGCTACCCTGCTTTTAGTCTTACCTTTCTGACTTTCTTTGTTGCCAAGGACGCCGGCATCTTTAAGAAGCACGGACTCGATGTCGAGTTGATCCAACTGGCGGGAGCGGTTCAAACATCCGCCTTAGTGGCAGGTGAAATCGACCATCTCACTGGTATCACCGGGCCGCTGGTCGCCGCCGCGCGCGGCCTGCCTTTTAAAGGAATTTTGGTGACGCATGAACGGCCGCTCTTTTGGCTCATTGCCAACCCGGAGATTCGTCGCGCCGAAGATTTGATCGGCAAAACTGTTGCCGTCGATCGGCTTGCAACACTGCAAGACATCATCGCCAGAGATCTGATCAAAAGAAAAGGTGTAAATCCCGAACGAGTCACCTTTGTTCAAACCGGATCGGTTTCCAACAGCGTTCAATCGCTGAGCCAAAATTCGGTAGCCGCAGCCCTGCTCTCCCTGCCTCACAACGTTGTCATGATGCAGCGAGGATATCGTGAGATAGCTTCCGCCACCGAGTTCAATATGCGCTCGGCTTCCGGCGGCATTGCAACCCGCGAAGCAAAACTGAAACAAGATCCCGCCGGCGTCAAAGCCGTCATTCGCGCTCTCTTCGACTCGATGGATTTTAATCGCAAAGAGAAAACGTGGATGGTTAATTACGTTCAGAATAAATGGAAACTATCGCCTAAAGCCGCGGATGAAGCGTATCGTTTTTGGCTGGAGGGTCTAACGCCGGACGGCAAGATTCCGTTAAAGGACTTACAGGATATTTACGACCTTGCTTACTCCACCCAGATGATCCCGACGCCAGTGCCGGTAGCTAAGGTTATGGACTACTCACTAACCGATGAAGTGTTAAAGGAGAGGAAGTAATTCTTTCGAGGACACATTTCCATCCGTCCCGGTCAGCTTTATCCTTGTAGGAACCAACGAAGATTCAGGAGTTCACGCATGGCCGTTTTACAGATTGATTTAGCTTGCGGTGATTATGATATTGTGCGGCCGCTGCGCGACGGCATCATCAGAGCGGAAGGAATGGAAATCAACTTCGTCACGATCAATAAACCGCCTGAGGTTCATTGGCGCATGGGGATCAATGAAGAATTTGATGCCGCCGAGATGTCACTGGGCAGTTTCGTGGCGGGCAAGGCGCGCGATGAATATCCGTTCATTGGCATTCCCGCTTTCGTATATCGTAAGTTTCGACACTCATGCGCTTACGTCAACGTCAAAGCCGGTATTGTCAAGCCTGAGGATTTGAAAGGAAAGCGCGTCGGTGTGCCCGAGTGGCAGATGACCGCCACTGTATGGTTGCGGGGCTTTTTGCAAGACGATTATGGCGTCCGTCCGCAAGACGTACAATGGCTGACGGGAGGACTTGAATCTTCGGGCCGCAAAGAGAAGGTGCCATTGCAGTTACCGCCGGATATTAGAGTTGAAGCCATCGCCGAAGGCAAGAATCTTTCCGCCATGCTGGTGGCCGGCGAAGTCGATGCCCTAATGACAGCCCAGGTGCCTGCGCCGTATGTGAAGCGGCTCTCGCAAGTACGGCGACTCTTCGCCAATCCGCGTGAGGCCGAACGAGATCATTTTCAGCGCACAGGGATATTTCCGATCATGCATGTAATGGTCCTTCGCGAAGATATCTATAAACGCCATCCCTGGGTGGCGCAAAGCCTCTACAAAGCGCTGCTCGAAGCCAAGACGCACTGCATTGAAACTCTTTACAAGAATGACTCACTTCACGCCGCGCTTCCTTGGGCCGGCCATTACCTCGACGAAACCAGACAGTTGATGGGGCACGATTATTGGCCTTACGGTGTCGAACCTAACCGTAATACCTTGGAAACTTTTCTCCGGTACTCCCGGGAACAAGGCCTGAGCAACCGGAACATAAAAGTGGATGACCTTTTTGCGAAAGAGACGCTGCATGTCTATCACGTGTAGAACGGAGCGTCCACTGGCTGCATCGCTTTAAGATACCGCGATAGTGTTCTCCCTCTAGCTCCTCAACTGCTAAAGTCACAGGCGCACGCTTCGCGGCACAAACGCTCTAGCCGTACCTTTCTTTTTTCCTGCGGCGACTTTTCAACGCCCATTAGTTAACTCAGATCCGTAAGGATTGCATTCGAGCGGAATCACCGGGTTGTGTTGCAAGCCAATTTAACGTCATCGCTTCATAAAGTTTGCTGCTGAGCTAAATCAAACAGGATGTCACCAGATGAGTCCGGCGTATGTGGGCGGCAATATGCGGCAAACAAGATGAATTGCTAGTGCCGGCGTGCTCCTAAAGACACCGAAGACCAGAGCCGGCAGTTCTGACCGATGAGCCTTAGAAACCCTCAAAGAGGTCGTCGCTGCCGGAGCTATCCAGGGAAAATCGCGGCAAAAATCACGACAAAGTTGACGTGCAGTGGATCTCGCACGCCCGGCACGCCGTCTGCTCCATCGGAACCCAGCTACGCAACCCATTCAGCAGAGCAAAAAGGACAGATCATCTGCAAGAAAGGTAAGGAGAGACTCAAATGAAAACCATCGAAAAAAATTTAGAAACACCAAGTTTTTGGCAGCTCGTTTTTTCTCAGAGCAAGGTCAACGGCGCGCCATACAATGGTGAGCAGCTGCCTGGCCGGATTTGGGATTGGCCGAAAGATACTTATCTGCAAAGGCGTCTCCATGAATCGAAATCGAAATGGTATCACACAGCAAACAGAGCTGAGCTAAATTAGTTCGCCGCTTCCCGCGCTGCCTCCTTAACTCAGCTACTCGGGAAGAACGGCACCACTGGACTCACCCCGTTCAGTGGCATCGGCCAGGCCCCCAAAGCCTGGCCGATTTTTTTGCTCTCGATAACGATTTGCCTGGAGGCGGCGAATAGGTAAGCTCATTCCCGCAACGCCCATACGCAAAAGCGCCGATCCTCACAACGGATTTCGCAAGTCGTATCAAATCAGAAAGAAGCTTTACCCGATTCCGACATTCCGGTTGACGCAATTTATCGTTGGCAGGAAGGAACGGGGTGAGTCTCTACGCTACCGGCCGAGCGGCTACAACCGAAACAACCGCCGGTTGCAGGAGTAGAGCCAGCTCGAACCGACTGGCTATGACCTCGCAGACCCTTGGAGGCGGACCAAAGTGCGAAGGACTAAAAGCAAATGGTGGCTTGGGAACCGGATCGATATGCAGGAGACTAAAGCGGATTGAGACTAGTGGGCTCGGGCTGCCTCGGCAACGGACACGGCGGTCCTTTCCACAAGACCTCGCAGGGTGTCGAGGCTCGGGGAAAAATAAATCGCTGCGGTGATTGCCAGCACAACCAACGCGTCGCTGATCATGCTGGTCCAGCGAAGATCACGTACGATACGCTTCAACTCACAACAATCATCATGCCCGTCCCACTGGGCAATCACTTCGGGCGGCGGCATCGTTATGATTAAACAATCATCGCCGACACCGGCATAGGCGGCCGAACTCTGTGATGTCTCATCGAGGATGCATTCTTGCTCATCATATTCCGAAGCGGTCGCTATTTTCATCGAATCTCTCCTGAGGAATCACGTCCACAGCAAGGGGCCGCTGTTTTAATAGTGGTGGTGAATTTGTAGTAGCTATATTCGCCACATCGGTTCAGGTTTCGTTGCATTCTTCGGTCATCAATTCTGCAATTCTTCCCTTATAGATAGCAACGGTTGTGCCGATTAAAGACATATGTAAGCTAAGACTTTCGGTCATTAATCGTAGCTTTAACAACGACTTAAACGGTCGAGATAGTCAGGGTCCGGTTACCGAACCAACATTTATCGTTTACTCGATCATTTTCGTACGACACCTATACTCTTGCTCCCGCACGGCTCGCATGCGTCGATGTTCAGGTTCAGCAGAGTAAAGGCGTGAACGCCTTTTGACCTTCCTGCGAATCGTGCTAGAAAATGAACATGGCCGCCAGCTATTCGTTGCCGGATTTCATCGAGGATCTCGATCGGATCACGCGCGCGGAAACTTCGCAGGAAAGCATCGTCGCCAAGGCAAAGCCACTACTTGCCAAACTCATCGAGCGGCCGGACTGCCTGGATGAGAAGTACACACGCCGCGGCAGCACAGCATACGGCCGCTATATGCTGCACCGGGCGCCGCTGTTCAACGTCTCCTCCATCGTTTGGGGTCCGGGCGATAACGCCAAGGCTCACAACCATGATACATGGGGTTTGGTCGGTGTAATCGAAAACGAAATTCAAGAAACTCGATTTCGGCGCAATGATGACGGCACCAAAGCCAGCTATGCCGAACTTGAAGTAACGGGCGTGGTCAATAACAAAGCGGGAATGGTTTCTTGCCTGGTCGCGCCCGCAGATGACATCCATGAGATGAACAACGTTACCGATCGCAATACCGTAGAGATCCACGTTTACGGCAAGGATCTGACCGACATGCCGCGATTGCGCTTCGACATTGACACCAAAGCCGTCAAAACGTTTGCCAGTCCGAAATATGAGAACTGCTGAGGTAGAGCAGAAAGCTCCTGTGCGCTTGCCGCGCTTACTTCGTTAGTGTCAACTCCCAATCCAGATAACGCTGCATGTCTTCCTTGGTGCCGCGGATCGACGGCGATAAAACCACGTCGTTGCATTCGACCAAGCAGCCGTCTACTCCTTGTTCAGTGGGAAAGCCGGCCGCCGACCACGCGCGCACGCCGCCGCCAAGAACCACAACATCGCTGTAACCTAACTCGCTCAGTGTCAGCGCCGCTAGTATCGACGAGCGACCGTCGGCACAAGTCAAGACGATCGGCTGAGTTCGCTCTGGGTAAAGTTCCGGTAGTTTAAGATCAAGCCAGCCACGTGAAATCCATTTAGCGCGGGGAAGATGCGCCGTTTCGAAATCGAGACTCGCGCCGACGTCGAGAAGCAAAACCGAGGAATCGCGCATTTTCACTTCAATGGTGGGAGGGTCAACGACGCGCACAGTCTGACGGGCAGCTTCGAAACCAATCGGCTCATTTCGCAGTGATCCTTTCTCGATTTGTGCGCCGCTCTCCGCCCATGCGCGCAGACCGCCTTGCAGCACCGCCACATGGGAGAAACCCATTTGGCGGTACCAAAATGCCGCCATAACGGCGCGCGCAGATTCATTGCTGATGAAGACGATCTGCCCGTTGCGCACGGCGACGAAATCATCCGCGCGTTGCACCGCCTGCCCGCCAGGGATGCTGATCGATCCCGGCACATGACCGAATGCGAACTCGTTTTCGGAGCGAACGTCGATGAGATAATCAATGCTTCTGCTTTCGAGCGCATCCGACAACTCTAAAGTAGAGATCCACGAGATGGATTCTTCCTCCGCGATGCGGCGCGCCAACGCCGCCGCCTTGTCACGACCTATGGCAGGTGGGGGCGGCGCCGGCCGTTGAGGTTTTTTTTCCAATTCGAATCCGGCAAGCACCCAACCCATGGTTCCATTTCTGAGCGCCCGAACGTTGGTGAGGCCGAGGCGGCGCAGCGCGGCGGCGCCGATGATGCTGCGTGTGCGCCCGGCGCAATTGACGATGACATTTGTCGGCTTGCGCTGCTTCAATTCTTCGACCCAGAGAATCAGGTCACCGCCAGGAACATTGATGCCGCCGGGAATGCAAAACCGGCCGTACTCCTCCGGAGTGCGAACATCGAGAATAACCAGATCCGTCGAACGATCCTGCAGTGACTTAAGCTCTTCCGGGGTTAAATCGGGAACATCCCGCTCATGATGAACTCGCTCGCCAAAAGCTTTGCTCGGCACATTGACGCCGGCAAATGTAGGGCGTCCTTGGCTTTGCCATGCACCCAAGCCGCCGTCGAGTATCGCAACATGTTGGTAGCCGAGGCGCGTCAACGTCGCCCGCGCCAATGGCGCGCGCGCGCCGCCCTCGTCGTAAACAATCAACTGCACTTTGCGATCGGGCACCAACTCGGCGACACGGAATTCGATCTGACTCCGCGGCAGTGAAGTTGTGTCGGGAATCTGACATTGGTTGTATTCACCGCGTTCGCGCACGTCGAAAACCGCGAAACGCTGCGCCGACGCCATCAGTCGAGCGAGGTCGTCGCAGGAAATAGCCGCATTCATATTATGCTCCCTCGATGGCTAACAATGAGCCTGACATCTCGAAACCTTCGGCTGCGCTCGAAACCGACTGTGACGATTGTTCGCCTTGACCTGTCCTGGTAATTTGTTCTACTTATGCCTGAGTCTTTTTCAATCACGATAATGCCTATTGAGTTCTTAGCACAATCCGCCGGAGGAATTTATGCCATCGCTTCATGAACGTTTCAGCGGTCTCTTCATCCCCCATGTAACGCCGTTCGATCGATCCGGAGCTATCGATGTGGAGAGCTTAAATCGGCTGACCGCTTATTTCGCTTCGCTCCCCGGCGTCGCGGGATTGGTCTCGTGCGCGCGTATCGGCGAAAGCCCGGTGCTGAGCATCGAGGAGAAGCGCCGCGTTTACGAGATTTCCGGCAAAGTCGCGCGCGAAGCCGGCAAGGTGCATATCGCCACGATCGCGCCTCAGTCGACGGATGAAGCAGTTGCGCTTGTGCGCGATCTGGAGAATATTCCGGTCGATGGCGTGATGATCTTTCCGCCTTTGCTGTTTGCCTGGGGCAAGGTTGACCCGAATCTCAAAGTGCGCTTCTTCGAGGATCTGGCCCGAGAAACCAAGCTGCCCATCGTGCTTTTTCAGATACCGGTTAAGAGTTATTACTACGATCCGGCAACCATTTGCCGCATCGCCCGGCTCGAAAACGTCGTCGCGTTCAAAGAAGCGTCTTTCGACATTAATCTTTTCCGTGACACCATCCAAGCGCTGGAGCGCGACAACGCCGAGATGCGGGTGTTGACTGGCAATGATCGGTTTGTTGCCGAGAGTTATAAGATGGGGGCTGACGGCGCGCTCATCGGCGTGGCCAATGTTGCGACGGAAAAATGGGGCGCGTTGGATTTGGCCGGACGGGCCGGAAACTTCGATCAAGCCGCCGCCATCCAGAATGAATTGGAAGCCCTGAAAGAGTTGGTTTTCAGCGAACCCATTGTCGAAGCCGTGGCGCGCATCAAGGTCGTCTTACAACACGAAGGGCTGATTAAAACAACATTCGTGCGCCGGCCCCAGCTCGGCATTTCCGACGCCGAGAAGAAACAGCTCATCGACAACTACAATTTGCTAAAGAATAACAAATTCCGCGCCGCCGCCAACCAGTAAACATGAAGCCGCTAATGCCGTTATCTAGAGGAAAACCAAAGGCGCTACTCTGTGCGCTGCGCTGCTGCGGTACAAAAATTCCTATAACGCATGATGAAATTTGCGCGATGGTTCTCGAGTAACTGACAATTCGCCCAATGTTTCGTTGTAGGTCAACTGCGCCTATCGCTGTCGGCTGCCCTAATGCGCCTAGCCAGGTCGGCGGGCGAGCCCATAGCCAGCGACATCGGTATCATCAAAGCGCTGATGACGATGAGTCCCCATATGGCAGTGGAGTAGTTCCCGTTTAGGTCGAAGATCAGTCCCATGACAAAGGGCCCAATGACTCCCGCCGCAATCGGCCCCCCTTGCAGCAGCCCCAAAATTCCTCCGATGGTACGGGTGCCGAACATGATGCTGCCGACGGTACCGCGCATCGGAACCAGGCAGCCGAAGCTGACGCCGAACATTACCGCGAATGGCAATGTGGCCCAAACCGTTTTCACGGGCACGACCTGAAGGTACAAGAGCCCGAGGCCCATCATCGCGGCTACAACTGCGAGGACCAGCCGATAGTCCATCCTGTCCAGCAGATAGCCGCCACCGATGCGCCCAATCCCGCTGATGATGAAGACCATGGACATGACCACGGCCGCCCAGGCGGCGGTAAGTCCGATGTCTTGCTGGAAGTAGGGAATCATGTGGCCCTGAATCGCGGAATTAACGGCGAACGTACCGGACAAGTAGCTCGTGAATAGCCAGAACTCCTTGGTGCGAAACACCGCGTGCATCGTCAGCCCCGCATCGATTCGCCGTGGTGAGCCGGCATGGTGTTCCTTGGTGATGCTATCCTCCGGCGGGTCTCCATCGGGCCGCAAGCCGTAGGGCTCGGGTCGGTCGCGCACCAGCATGCTGAGCAAAGTAATCCCCACCAAGATCAAAATGCCGTAGCCAAACAGAACGACGCGCCAGCCGTACGCCTCCTCGATCTGCGTGTTCAGTATGACGATAGGCGAGCCGAAGATCGGGCCGGTTACCGCAAGCCCGGTGGCGAGACCGCGGTTGCGACGAAACCATCGCGAGATGATCACGGGCCAGGTAACAGCGTGGCTGATGCCGGATGCTCCCAGGGAAATGACCACGAAGCAGAGAAAAAACATGACGATGCCGCTGGTGAAGCCGAGGCCGATGAAGCCGAGGCCCGAGATGACGGCGCTCCAGAAAATCAATTTACGCGCGCTGAAGCGATCCAGCAGGAAGCCGACAGCGGGACTGACAATGCCGGACTCCAACTGACGCAGCGACATGGCCGCGGAAATAACCCAGCGGTCCCAGCCGAAGGTGCGCTCTATCGGGAGGATGAGAACGCCGAAGCCCTGGAAATAGGCCGCGGAGAAAATCGTGTTGGCCACGACGCTTGCGGCAACCATATACCAGCCAAAAAAAATCCGTCCCTTTTTTCCGGATTCTTCAGTGACATGGGTGTCGGTCAAGCTGGGGCTCCAGTTGCGAGTATTGGGTATCTTATCCGTAGTCATCGCGGCTACGCTGACACAGCCGCCGCGAAAGGTTATTCAATGAAAAAAGGCGTATTAAATGAGACGCCGTCCGGCTGGGCGGAAACGCACATCCACCGACATATATCACGCTACGGATTTAAAGGCTCGGCACGACGATTGAAAGCAGGCTAGTTTTTTGGGCCACCATGAGAATCATGTGCTTCCCAAGACGATTATAGAATCACGCGTCCGTGCTGCGTTATCGTTTTTGAGCCAAACCATTTCATGCACCGGGAAGTCTTTTGCTAGACATGATTTCGCAGCATCAGCTCCTTCGGATTAGGTTCCAAGTACAGCTGACCCTGCAAATACTCGACTTGATATTTCTTGGTATAGTGCCGCACCAACGTGATCGGCGCGATCAAGGGAATGAGTTGGTGGCGAAAATCGCCGATTAGCTGCAACAGTTCTTGTCTCTCAGATGCGGTCAATTGCTTGGAGAAATATCCCATCATATGATCCAAGACATTGGCATGGGTTTTCTCGGTGGCGTGAACCGCTAAGGCCTTCATAAAAACCATCCCGTAGTCGTCGTAAAGTGCGCCAAGCGATCTTTGTTTCGCCGTCGCCACCAGCCTACCCAGTTGGCGATAATGACGTTGACTATGTGCGAGCAACAAATATTTGTGGCGCGTATGAAAGCGCACCAGCGCTCCCAGCGATTTTCGCTGGGCTGATGCTTGTTGCCAGCGATGGTAGGCGAAAACTCGTTCGATAAAGTTCTCTCGGAGCTTTAAATCGTTTAGGCGCCCTTCTTCTTCGATCGGCAAAAGCGGCCACTGTTCCATCAGCGCGGCGGCAAAAAGACCTCGGCCTTGCCGCTCCGGCATGCCTTTGGAGCTATAAACTCTTACACGCTCCATGCCGCAACTAGGTGAATTCTTTTTCAAGACGTAACCCGACAAACTTATTTCAGCCATGTCGCGCAGCCGCTTCGCCGCGAACTGGCTCATCGCAGCAGTCCAGTCTCTGCCCGATTTATCGGCGATCATTTTCGGATTGGAAGGCGTGCCCACCAGACGAACGCTCTCGCGCGGCACACCCATGCCGACTTCGACCTCCGGGCAGATCGGAATCCATTCAACGAACCTGCCAAACAGATCGGTCAGAAACTGTTCGCGCTTATGACCGCCGTCGAAGCGGACCTTCTGACCGAGCAAACACGCGCTGATGCCGAGTTTTGGCTTCGTATCGAAACTTGCTTCCATTCCGGTGTTGACTGTTAATAACATCACGGGAAAGGGAGTCAACTTTCCGCCTGCTCGTGTAATGGCGGGCAAAAAACTGATCGGCGCACTTCGAGACCGACTCAATGCCGGCTCGCAATCTTGATCTTTAGAGCATCTACGTACGAAGCACGCACGAGACGCCGCGAGCCATCAGGAAAAACATATCAACTCAGGTCTTACCCTGTCGATTTTCTGCATGCTTCCAAGAGCGTATCGAGTTCGCGCCGCACTGATAATCACCATTCGATTGAGCAGAGAATCAGTGGTTGAATCGGTTGCATTCGCCGGAGAAGCCGACTAGGAAGATAGCAATCTCGAATACGGCTTGGAGGAATTATGACGAGAAGTCTAGTCATCGATGCCGATGGCCACTGCTATGAGCCCGATAGTGAGCTTGCGAAATGGATGCCGAAAGAGCTTGCTCATCTGGCGCCCAATCGTGTGACCGACAGTTCTGGCTATTCGCACTTGATGATCGAAGGCCGGCTCGCGGCGCGACGCCGTTGGGGCGGCGGTCCGGACCGCGGCGAGGTGTTCGCAGCGCACATTGAACGCAGCCGTCCCGGCATGACCGATCCGCTGAAGCGCCTGCCCGACATGGACGAAGAAGGCATCGACGTCGCCATCATCTTCGGCACCTCTATCGCGCTCATGGTCAACGGCATGGCCGACAAACCCTTGGCGGCCGCGGTGTGCCATGCGGTCAATCGCTGGTTGGTCGAAGAATACCTCGCGCCCGATCCAAAACGCTTGAAGGGCGTCGGTCTGATTCCGTTGCAGGATCCAGCTGCAGCCGTGAAGGAGTTGGAATTTCTCGCGCAGCAGCGCTCGATCGTCACGGCCATGCTGCCGACGAACGTTTACGGCATCAATTTGGGGCACCGTATGTTCGATCCCGTTTACGCCGCCGCACAAGAGATTGGCATGCCGCTGTCGGTCCATCCGCAAACGGAGCACGATGGGCAATACGGCGTCTGGGGAGTGATGGGCGCCGGCAGCGAGCGCATGGAGAAATACAGCTACGTGCACATGACCGCGTTTCCATTCGAGCTGATGATCGCGCTCATGCACTTGATCGGCGAAGGAGTCTTCGATCGTTATCCCAAACTTAAAATCGCTTTCATGGAAGGCGCGTGTGGTTGGGTGCCGTTTTGGGCCGAGCGCATGGATGAGCATTTTCACAAGCTCCGGCCGCAATGGCCGCTTTTGAAACGCCAGCCATCCGAAATTGTAAAAAGCTCCCAGGTGGCTTTTACCTGTGAGCCGGAGGAAACCATTCTGCCCTACGTCCTCGACACCATCGGCATCACTCAAGTGATGTACGCGTCGGATTACCGCCACTGGGATTCAGAATTTCCCAACTCCGTGTACCAAGTCAGAAAAATCCCCGGGATGACCGAAGACAAGCTGCGCCACGTGCTCGGTGACAACGCGCGAAATTGGTTTAACCTGAAGGAAGAGAATTTACCGGCGAGATAATCGATGCAGAACTAAAAAAGTAAACGTGGAACTTTCCCTTGGGTTAATTTTGAGTATTTGGATGGCTGTTTTCGGTAAACGGTTTCAACGGAGTACAGCGATTGAACTATGAAGCGCGCGGTGCACAGGAACAGAAGGGTCAAGCTGATGAGTCCCTACAGATTGTTCTTGTTGGCCGCAATAGCGTTCCTGGCAATTAGCTTTCCCGTCGGGGCGGCCTCGGCACCCGCGAAACTCGTAATCGCTTATGCGGCCATGAGCCCCAGGGTGGCACCGCTCTGGGCTGCCCAAGAGCGAGGATTTTTCACCAAAAACGGTATCAATGCCGAACTTGTTTTTGTCCGCGGGGCGCCGACTCTTCTCGCGGCCTTAAGTTCCGGCGATATGCACTTTGGTCTCACAGGTGGAACGGCTGTTCTGGGGGCAAGTGTCGCGGGATTCAATTTGAAAATCCTTGCTGTTTTGACCAACCGGATAACGCTCGATCTGGTAGCGCGTCCGGGTGTCAAGAACGCTGAGGAACTGCGCGGTAAACGCTTCGGCACGGCCGCCATCGGTGGGACGTTGTGGATGAGCGCCATTTTGGGTTTGGAGCGCCTGGGGCTAGATGTTAACCGGGATGACATTCGCTTTCTCGCGATTGGCGATGCGGCCGTTCTCAGTCAGGCGCTAGAGGACGGCAGGGTCGACGCGGCACTCGTCGACATGGTTTTTAGCCGGCGGTTGCATGACAAAGGTTTTCCGATCTTAGCGGAATTAGGCAGGTACAACATTCCGATCTCGAGCCTCGGCGTCGTCGCGCGCAGTTCTTACATTCAACAAAATTCTCAAGTCACTGAAAATTTGCTGAGCGCTCTACTTGAGGGAATCGCTTTCGTACACGCGCCTGGCAATAAGCCTGCGACTCTGCAGTTACTGCAGCGCCGCCTCCGGGTAAGCCCCAGTGAGGCTGAAGAGGGATTCAAGGATATGGCGTTAGGCTTGGACCGAAAACCCTACCCTTCGTTGGAGGGATTGCGCAACATTCAAAGACTGATGAAAATACGAAATCCGAAAGTGGAGAACACGAAAGTCGAGGAACTGGTCGACGATCGCATCTTGCGTAAGCTCGATGAGAGTGGCTTCATTGATCGGCTGTACAATACTAGTCCGGCGCATTGATTAAACCCGGATTTGAAAAGTTTATCCCGATATGAGCTATGGTTAACGACCAAAACTCGAGCGCAAATCGTAAGTGGCAAGGAGGATGCGATGAAAGATCAGTTGAAGATTATTGACGGCGACGGCCATGTTTTCGAGGACAACCAGGCAATCGCCCGGCACTTTCCCTATAGCGTCGAAACCGGCCGGATAACGTTCCGAAATGGCTTGTTCCCCGCCAACAGCCACATGCAGTATTCTCTCACCCGAACCCCGCCCGGCGCGTTCGGCGCCGGCGCCGATGGTCAGTTTCACAACCCGGGGCCGGAAGGCTGGCTCCAATTTCTGGATCAGACCGGCTTCGAATATACCGTTCTGTTCCCGACACACGGCCAGCGCATCGGCCGCATCGTCGATCGCGACTATGCCTTCGGAGCAGCGCGCGCCTACAACGACTGGCTGGCCGAAGCCTATCTGCAACGTGATGCCCGTTTCAAAGGCATTGCTCTCATCCCGATGCACGATGCCGAGGCCGCCGTCGAGGAGTTGAACCGCGCCTATACGAAATTAGGTTTTTCCGGAGTCTTGTTCCCGGCCACAGCAGTGCAATTGAATCTCGGCGCCAAACCCTACTGGCCGGTTTATGAGGAAGCGGCGCGACTGGGCTGTCCCGTCGTGGTCCATGGCGGGGGCCATTGGGATCTCGGGATGGACACGATGAATATTTCCACCGGCGCCAATGCCATTGGACATCCAATGTCTCTTGCGATCGCGTTGACAGAAATGCTGCTCAACAATCTGTTCGAACGTTACAAGGGACTTCGGGTCGCCTATTTGGAAGGTGGACCTATGTGGTTTCTAATGGCGATCGCGCGGCTTACTCGCTCCTTCGAAGCGGGCGTGCCGATCAATCCGCGCGGAGAGTTGCTCCAACTGCCGCAGGGTCAAACCATTGCTGACTATGTCCGCAAGCTCGTTGAAGACGGCCGGCTGGTGGTGGGCATCGAAGGCGGCGAATCGGACCTGCCCTATGCGATCAAAGTCGGCGGCGAAGGAGCGTTTATCTTTTCCTCCGACTTCCCTCATGAAGTGAACACTCACACCGTGCAGAAAGAAATCCGTGAGCTGCGCGAGAACGAGGAGATCAGCGCATCGGCGAAGGAGGCGATTCTCTACGGTAATGCGGCAAGGTTCTATGGATTGAAGCACTAGTTAGCAGGGAATCGTTTCTCGATCTTTTTATTCGCGGCCTGAGCTGCTCGCGCATCTATTTACAGGACGCGCTCGTCAACCGCTCTGGTAAACCATGAAGTTGCCGACGATCCCCTGCCATCCGGCACAGTGCCATCCTCAGGTTATCTGTATGAGCTCTTTGGCGGCTGCGACAACATTTGCTACCGACGGCAAGAAGGACGTCTCATCGTAATATGGCAAAAATTGCTCCGCGCCGTGAATGATGCGTGGCGCAACTTTGAGCCGGCCGGAGGGAAGCTTATCCAGTAACGAACGCAGGTAAAGCGCATATCCGCCATAAGGTGGCTCGTCTTGAACAATAAGCACCCTGCCGGTCTTACTTGCTGATTGTAGAACCGTCTCTTGATCCAGCGGCTTGATCAAACCCAAGCTGACCACTTCGATCGCTCGCGGATTGACCCTCACGGGCAACTTCGTCCGCGGCATCTTCCGCAAGCGCTGCGGCCCGCCCGGCGGCGATAATCGTCAGCCGAGCCGCCCGATCGGGTGACCTGGGCATTCGCCACGGGATTCTCGGCAGCAATTTCACCGACTCGGTTGTGAATCGATCGATCCTCGAAGAATAACGTCGGCGTCGGCCGCTTCAATGCCTCGCGAAAGCTCCAGTAGGCCTCGTTGGCTGAACCAGGCATCGCGATGTTGAGATCCGGAACATTGTAGAACCAGGAGACGCCGACTTCGTTGCCTTCGGGTCCATGACCGCGAAATCGGGCGATCGGCAAACGAATGATAACCGGACAATTCAATCGTCCATTGCTGAGATAGTGCAGCTTAGCCGCGCTCTGGACAATTGCCATATGACAGACGGAAGCGATGTCAGCGTAGGCGATCATCACCACGGCTTTCATCCCCTTCATTGCCGCGCCCACTGCGATTCCAACCATGGCGCTCTCGCTGATTGAACAGTCACGCACGCGCTCGGCACCGTAGGTTTCGGCTAGCGACTTCAGCGCATGGCCGGTGAGATTTTGACCAATGATGATTAACCGGGACTCCTCTCGCATGGAATCCTGCAACGCTTTGCCAACGGCATCGCGATAGGTGATGTTAGCCATTCCTTATTCTGCCTCCCCTAGTATCCGCGCCCGCAGTCGAGCATGACGTGAAGGTGCTTTCGATGGACGCCCCTACATCTCATCGCGGGCCATTATTTTAGTTCGGCTAAGACTTCGCTGAACGTAATTTCCAGTCTCTGGTCTTCTTCCTGCGCCAATTTCTCTAGATCCTCACCTGTGGCGACTCCGTGGTCCATCAACCAATCCGCCATCCGCTTCAAAGGATCGCGGCGTTCGGCTTCAGCGAGATCCTCTTCGATGCCTGATCGCACCTCGCCGAAGTGAGAGCTGTAAAGACCGCTGCGAAAGGTAAGGCAATCCAGAAAAACCGGTCGACCGCTTAGCGCCACCCCGCGCGCCCAGCGCATCGAATGATAGACGTCCAGCGCATCGTTGCCGTCCACAGAGCGCGCGGCAAAGCCAAAGGGCTCGGCATAGGGGATCAACGAACGGGTTTTGCGGGTCTTCGACCACGGGGTGGACATTTCCCAGCCGTTGTTCTCGCACACGAAAATTAGCGGAAGCCCCCAAGCTCCAGCAATGTGCATGCTCTCATGTAAATCGCCCGAGCCCAACGTGCCGTCGCCAAAGAATGCGACGCTTACCGCCGGTTGCTTGTCAAACTGCATCGCCAGCGCCAGACCCACCGCCATCGCGAGGTGACCGCCGATCATGGTCGAGCCCGGCATGACACCACGCTCCGGCCATGAGCTATGGTGCGGCGCGTCGCGCGAATCACCGGCGGCGAGCGGGGTATGCAAAAACTCTCGCAATTGCTCGGCGATATTCACGCCCATCCCGACCATGGCGCCGCGGGTGCGAAACGACGGTATCACCGCGTCTCCTCTCTCCAACGCCAGGCAGCAACCGATGGCAACCGCTTCCTGCCCCTTGCTCGGAAAGGTTTGCGCCGCAATCTTCCCTTGATGCTCCCAGCGGAGCAAAGCTTCTTCGAAACGCCGCGTCACGAGCATGTTATAGTAGAGGCTCCACTCGATGCGGCTATTTCGCTCATGATCGTTGAGCGATTCCGACAATGCCACGACTCCCTCCTAAATATCGATTAGATGATGGAACGGCTGTTTGTTGCGTTGACATCCTCACCTTGCCTCTCCCACTCAGTGGGCGAAGTAATTCTAGCTATTCATAGTTCGACTCGGAAAAACGATACACGAGCTCTGCGCTACGCGAAAACGCACGGCTTGCCCCACTGCCGGAGCGCGCGCAGGATGAGTTCTCGCGCGGACTTTGAGGTCGCTACATCGAATGATCACGTCTGCTGAACTGCCGAGAAAGGTAACACGCTCGATCGAGCCCGTGCAGTGATTCCGCGCAATATCCGCAACAGCAACTGCTTCATCGAGAAACTCGACGGATTCCGGACGAAAGAACAACTGCGCCGTCATTCCCGATTGCCATTCCACGCTGCGCTGCGCGCCGAATGAGCCAAGCGGCGTCGCCAGAAGCATTCCATCCCACGGTCCGCTGCCATCGAGTTCGACTTCTGCTGGGATAAAATTCGCTGTACCCAGAAAATCCGCCGTAACTCGGTGCGCGGGGCGGAGATAAAGATCGGCCGGCGAACCGATCTCGATCAGCGCGCCTTCATGCATGAGACCGATGCGATCCGATAGCGCGAGCGCCTCCTCCTGATCATGGGTGACATACACCGTTGTAATGGCGAACGACTCCTGCAGTGCTTTAAGCTCGAACCGCATCTGCTCGCGCAATTTAGCGTCGAGATTGCTGAGCGGCTCGTCCAGGAGCAGCACCTGCGGCTGCGCCACCAGCGCTCGCGCCAGCGCCACCCGCTGCTGCTGACCGCCACTCAAGTTGGGCGCGAGCCGATCCGACAGCTGACCAAGACTTAACCGGTCGAGTATCCTGCCGACCCGTTCGCCAATCTCAGCGCGGCTCACGTCTCTGGTCAGCGGATAGGCGACATTCTGAAAGACGGTCATGTGCGGCCAGATCGCGTAGGATTGAAAAACCATGCCGATATTGCGCCGCTCCGGCGGAATAAAGATACCGCCGGCGGCGCTGAAAACCGGATGATCGTCGATCACAATTTCGCCCGCGAGGGGCTGCTCCAATCCGGCAATACAGCGAAGCGTCGTCGTCTTGCCGCAGCCGCTAGGACCGAGCAACGTAAACAACTCGCCTTTGCCCACTTCAAAGGAGACGCCGCGAAGCGCGCGGACTTCGCCTCTAGCTCCGGCGAAAGATTTTTGCAGATCTTTAACTGTGATCATTTCGAAAGCGACTTATTCCGAAGCTTTTCGCTCTTGGCGGCTTGGCGCGAGTGAAATTCCGGATTCTCCCGCAATGCCGGCAAGCTCGCCAAGAATCAAGGGCCGGGCTAGGGATTTGCACCCTGCCGGAAGCGCGCAAACAGCTGTCCGCCGAGCAGTAACACGGCAGATAAGAGGATCAACATCACGCCTAGAGCCGCGGCATCGGTGGTCCGCCCGTTTTGCCACATGCTCCAGATCATCGTCGAAACCACTACGGTATCGGGATTGTAGAGCATGAGCGCCATCGACAGCTCCTGCATGGCGTGGACCGCCACCCAGAAAAAGACGTTGATCATGGCCGGTGCCAAAAGTGGCATGGTGATTTTGCGCATGGTCCGCGTCCACGGCGCGCGTGACATCTGTGATGCTTCTTCCAGCTCGCCGTGCACCTGCATGAGCGCGGAAGTTATCGTGCGCGAGCTATACGCGAGATATCGCGTCGTCATCGCCAGCGCGATGATCCACAAGGTACCGTAGATTGGAATTGGAAATCGGACGTAGACAAAGATAAATGCCAGACCGATGACGATGCTCGGCACGCACTGCGGCAAGAATGACACCGTCGCCAGATAATGCGAGAGGGCATCGGCAACTCTGGTGCGCCGCACGACAAACCAGCTTACCAGAAGGGCGAGCAGAATCGTCGCGGCGGAGGTCACCAGCGCCAGTACCGTCGTATTCCACAGTGCGCGAGTGATGGTGCTCTCCTGCCAAATGCTCAGGTATCCGTCGAGAGTGACACGCGCGAGGGAATCTGCCGAAGGGACCGCATAGAACGGCTGGAGGCTCGTCCAGATGAGCATCAGAAACGGCAGCACTACGGCCAGCGCGACATAGACGACACAAAGCGCAGTTGCCGGCGCCGTCCATCCGCCAAGATTTATCTGCCGCGGACGATATCCTTTGCCGGTGATCGTGGTGAATCTTTCCTGGTGCGCCGTCAACCGCTGGTACGCCCACATGAGCAGTAGCGCCATGGCTAACACCAGTGCCCCCAAAGCCGAAGCCAAACCGTAGTCCGGCAAGCCGACTTCCGAGTGGGTCGCCCAATAGATCGCCGTGCTGAGAACGCGAATGCGCGCGGTGAAACCGAGCAGCCCGGGAATGTCAAAGGACTCGATGACCACGATAATGTAGTAGATCAACATCGCCAGCAGCGCCGGCCTCATGATCGGCAGAGTGATGCGCAATGTCGTGTGGCCGACACCGCGACCCGCCATGGCGCTCTGTTCCTCCAGTGATGGATCCATGGCGCGAAACGAAGCCGCGATCATGAGATACGCCGACGGCACCAGGCGCAAGCCTTGAACGAAGCACATGCCCGAGAGCGTGTAGATATCGAACGGTCCGGAGTCTCCCGTTAAGCCGAGCAGGTTGCGCGAGACAACGTTTACCAGACCGATGCGCGGATCGAGCAGCTGAATCCAGGCGATCGCCGAGAGCAGCGACGGAATCGTCATCGGCACGAGAATCAGAGCGGCGATCCACCGGCGGGCGGGGATTGCCGTGCGCTCTAAAAGCCACGCCATGAGAACGGCCAGCGGCAGGCCAATCGCCAATGATCCGGCGGTGAAGTAAAATGTATTCAGAAAAATCGGCAACGTCGAAGAGCTGGTCAGAACCGTTATGTAATTGGCCAGTGTCATTCCGGCCGTTTCAAAAGGCAGCTTATCTTCCGTGCTTTTGACGCTGGCGTAGAGCAGCATGATGAGCGGCACGAGAACCAGATAAGAGACAACGATGATGGTGGAACCCAAGGTAACGGCTCGAACAGAAAATTTCCGTGTCCACGACAACGCCTGTTTTCGGACGCTGCTATCGAGAGTGGGTTGCGCTACGCTCATCGATGAGTTCCCTTATCGGACCATTATGCAAAGTCACTTTGATACCAAGAATGAACGCACGAAGCACCTGAACGGGTTTCATCGCGCCAAGATACTCCGGCTCCGCGATCTCGATCGCCTTCTCTTATAGGCCCCGTGCTTCGCGCACGCGCGTTGCCATCGAATTGTCAGCGCAGCGCTCCAAGCAGTTTCCCCATCTCGCGCTGAATTTCGAGAATCGATGTGAAGGTCTTATCGGTTTCCAAGATAACTGGCGGTTTCTCGTTCCTAATTCTTTCGGCAACGTTCCCGATTGCGTTCTTGCCCACCTCCATGGCTTGGCCCCGGCTGGCGTATCTTATCTTCTGCCCTTCAGGGGTTCCCATCCAGCCGGCAAAAAACCTACCCGCATTAGGACGCGGCGCGGTTTTGAGAACTCCCTCCGCAGACGTCAGAACCGGCAATGGCGAAACCGGAACCCAATCCACCGCCGCTCCCTGTTTTTTCAAACCTTCAATCGTAAATGCGTACGTGCCCACGGCAATCGAAACCTGCCCGCCAGCTAACGCATTGGCAACGGTGGTGCCGCCTTGAACAATCAGCGGTTGCTGCTGTGAAACTATTTTCTTGGTCAGCTCGATCGCCTTGTCCTTGCCCCATTCGGTGCCGAGCATGGCGAACGGAACCAGACGTGCCTCGATGATGATTTTCCTGCCCTTCCATTTCGGATCCGCGAGATCCTCCCAACGTTTGGGCGCTTCCTGGGCACTCACGGTCTTGGTGTTATAGGCAATGGGCAAGGTAAGATTATAGCCGCCGACCAACCGCTGGTCGGCATAGACAGCATCGAGGCCAAAAATCTTTTCCCATCCCGAATAGGGCGCCAACATATCGCGATCAATCAGAGGGCGCAGCGCCCGTAACGACCCCGATTGTATGACATCGACGGCGGCCGGCTTGCCGGCTTGGCTTTCAGCGATTATTCGCTGGACGAGCGGCTCCGGGATGCTTTCGAAGGATTCAATCTTGATCCCGGGATACTGTTTATCCAAGGCCTCCTGCATGCGTTGATAAACGATCGCATCCGTTGGCCCCCAGATGACTACTCGCCCTTCCTTCCTGGCGGCGTTGTAAAGTTCCTTGATGCCTTCGCTGTCGCCCTTGCCCTTTTCTTGAGCGTAGCCCGTGTCGCTAAAGAAAACGCTCATCAAACAGACCATGACCGTCGCGACGAATGCTCTAGATTTCATAGGCCAATACCTCCCGATCTTTGTGCCCAGAGTTCAATCCTCAACGTTCAATGGCCACTGGATCAATGGCGCTGCAAAAAATTTTCTAACGCAATCAGCGCGCCGTCGCCGTCCCAAAATGTCATATGCTTGACGTCGGGTACGAGCGCAAGCTCGCTGCCGGCAACAAGCTCCGCAAGTCGCCGTGCCGTTGCCACCGGAGTGCTGCCGCCGCGATTAACGTCATCCTCCGCGCCGCAAAGAATCAACGTCGGTACTTTTACTTTCGGCGCGTTGCCAAGGGTGTCCCAGGTGCGCCGCGCCTCGTAATGATAGCGATGCTGCTCGGGACTGGTCTGTCTTTTCCACAAGGCATCGGCAAGCGCGCGGACAACTTCCGGATGCTCTCGGTAGAATCTTTCACCAAACGCCATGTGCGTGTTCTCGACGTGACCACGGATGAAGCGCTCGAAGCCGTGCTCGCGAATCTCTTCTTCATCGGTGTTGCGCATCTGGCGGGGAGTGCCGTCGGTTGCCTTCATTCCGGCGCCTGCCGCCGCGATCGTCAAGGTTGCAATCAAGTCGGGTCGTTCGATGGCGAGAGCCTGAGCAATCTGACCGCCGAGCGCAAATCCCGCCGCATGAGCCCGGGTGATTTTCAGCTGCTCAAGAAGCCCGGCGCAGTCTTTAGCGAACTGGCTGATCGTGTAGCCATGATCCGGTTTGCTGCTATAGCCAGTGCCGCGACAATCGAAGATGATCGTGCGGTAGCGCCGTGACAGAAACGGCACGACATTGATTTTCCAAGTGTCGCATGGCCACCAGGAAGGCGGCGCCAGCAAAACGACCTCGCCTTCTCCAGAATCCTCGTAATAAATCTGCACATCGTTTAAATTGGCCGTCGGCATTTTTTATCTCCAAGGGATTAGGTTCAGGCTTTTTGTACAGCGAGGACTGACTTTCAAGTTCGTGACGAAATTGTTCGGTCGAGACCTAATCCAAAATCGATTTCGCTGCAACAGGTCACGTGGGTGACATGAAGCACACAGGGACTGATGCGGATTAAACCGCACTGCTAAGTGGCAACCCGAACGCGATTCGATCGCAGCGTCAGTAAAGCGGATGAGCCATCTCTAAGAGCACTGAAGGTTTCTAAAGCCCACAGCCGGCTTATTGCCTCATCAACGACGGGCTTCGGTTTGCCAGCTAGCGAACACTTTGTTTACTTCTTCGAGCCAAAACTTCTCGGAATCGGATACTTCGTAACCAAGGCGTTTCCCGAGTTGGAAAAAACCCATACCTGGCCTTTGATCGCCGGTTTTTCTAACGATCAGTGCGGTCATCATACCGCGCCCTGCTTCGGCTTCTTCCGTTGATATTTCTGCGAGGAACTGCGGCAATCTTGAGTCGCGAGGAGTATCGAATGAGATCGAGCGGATCTGATGCATAAAATCGATGTATGAAATCATCTTTTTGTCGCGCGCGAATTCCGCCAGCACGGCTTTTCCTTCCGCTTTTGCCAGCTCCCATGCCGCATCACTAAATCCGTGTTTCGCTAAATCATCGGTCATCAAATACCCCAATGTTTTTTCGCTCCTTCTCCAAACCGTTTTTCAGGATACGTCCCGCAGGGCTTAATGTCGAATATTTTCATTCTCCGATGAAGCAAAAGAAGGCGCACATAAGCGAGTACTACTGGAAAGTCTATGATATCTATTCCGGATTTTATCCTAGCGATCTAACTAACAGGACATCAGCGGGCAACCGGAAGTTTTCTTCTTGCCTCGGCTAAGTAGCCGCTGTCTTCGAGCGTCTTCACGACGCTCAGGTTGATCGCTTCGTTGATGTCAACTTGGGCAATCTTGGGGTTGACCCGCGCGGCAATTCTCTGCACGTTTTTGAACGCCGCAAGATCCGGCGCGATGTCGAGACTAACTATAGTTCTGAGCGAATGATACGAGGTCTCCGCGTCTTCATCGGCGCTCAGCCGTAGGTGCTTCTTCAAAACCGCGCTAACCTCTTTTTTGTTTCGCGGATCAAGAATATAAACAATGCCGTCAACCATGCCTCTGGCGAGCCGCGTCATCAGCTCCGGTGAGTTGGCGATGCGCTCGTTGCGGCCGCATAAGCCGACGGTTTGCAGCGCGATACGCAAATCCGCAGTGCTGACTAGAGTGCGGGCGCCGCCGCGCTTGGCCACCTGCGCCGAGGGCAAAGTGACCACGGCGGCATCGACGTTGCCGCTCACCAAAGCCTGCACGATGGTCGCCTCCTCGCCAATCACGCGCATTTTCATACCAATCTTGTCGGGGTCCACGCCCACCGCGTCTAGCAACATCATGGTTTGCAGCCAAAAACCGCCGCCGATACTTTGCACGCCAATGGTCTTGCCGCGCAACGCTTCCAACGAATCGATGTCCTTGCGCACCACCAACTCGCGCGAAACGCCTTTGATCGGAAAGGCAACGCAGCCAAGTTTGGCACCAGCCGATACGCCGCTGAGAACGTTTGCGATAGAAGGGAGAAATATCGGTACTTCACCGGATATGACAGCGGTCAAACTGATCTGCGCATTGCGCACTTGCAGCAAGCGCGCGTCGATACCGTGTTTCTGATAAAGCCGTTTATCGACGGCAACCCAATACGGGCCGATAGTCTCGTTGTGTCCGCCATAAGACATAAGGACAACATCGTCAGCGAAGACATGCTCTATACTGGAAAAACAGAGAATCAGGAAAATTGAAAGGCAGAGTTTCAAACGTCGAGAAAGATAACGCATGCATCACCTCCGACGATCTCTCTGATATACCAATACCCCATCGCACGATAATCGTTAAATCTTGCCGCACCAAGCGGATGAGGCCGTGTGGGCGTAAGGCATATACCTTCAGCTATAGCTCACGATACTGGCTCCAACCGCTCAAGGTAATACTTACGATCCGCGTCACTGCGAAAATTGACCAGCCGCTGATTGCCCAGGCAGATCACATGGTAAAACGCCCCGGCAAATCCACTGTCCTTTTTCGTTCCACGGTGCCGCACATCGCATTCACCATCTGTGAATGCGATATGACCTGACACTAGCTGGAGCCCCGACGAATTTGAACTTGCCTCGACCCGTGAGGCAAGACCAGACAGCATTCAGCCCTAATCCGACAAAGCTGAGCACCTTTAGCAGTGAGCGAGGAGGGCGAGACCGCAAGCCGTGGGCATCCGAGCGCACAGTTTGCCCTAAGGCCCCGGCGTACAAAACATTACCCTGAGGGAATGCGGGGTGGCCTTCAAGGCACTGCTCTATTGTCCACGGCTGTAGGTGTCGCCCGGCCTCGCCCGCTCCAAAATAATGTCGGATCAGTGTGTGCCGCGCTTCCAGCTCAATTTTGATATTCGATGACGTCGAGGCCGCGCTCCTTATCGGTCACCCATAGAAGACCGCGGTCGTCCTTGAAGATGTCGTTGGTTAGCGGCGCCGCAACCCCGTCCCCTGGTTTTGGAATGAAATAGCCCCGCTCCGTGGGATTCGCCGGTTCGCTGATGTCGATGATTCGCAGGCCGCCGGCGAACCAGGTGACATAGAGAAGATTGTCCTTCTCCACCTTTTCGCGTAGCTGATGCGTGCCGAAACGGACCTTGCCCGCGGAGTAAGGCGTCGCGGACTCCGGCAGGTAGTACGAGCACAGCAGCTTCGGATTGGTCGGATCGCTAACGTCCCAGGTGCGCAGCGGCGCGTGCGGCTTACCTGCATCGGCGCCCCGCTGCGAGCGTTCCTCCTCTGTCGATACTGCGATCCGCTTGCCGCCGATCGGGTGCGGCACCTTAAGGAAGGTGTGGGTCGGCTCGGGACAAGGCGGGTCATACTCGTAGCGCGACAGCGTATGCGGGGCATTGATGTTGGTTACGTCTATGATCGAGATGCCCGACATCCAGCAGCCGGCGTACATCTCGGTGCCGCAGCGCAGCGCATGGTGCAGGCGGTGCTGGGCCCGCTTCGGGTGCGGCTCGTCGCCGCCCGCCACGTTCTGTCGCTCCATCGACCAGCGCGAGACCTCCACCGGCCGCGATGGATCGCGGATATCATAGATGACCAGAATGTTGCCGATGTAGCCTTCCATTTCGGTCGAGATATACGCGTATTTCTCGTCGATATCGAAACGATGCACACCCTTGCCGTGCGTTTTTACGAAGCTCACAAGCTTAGGGTTGGTTCGGTCTTTGACGTCATAGATGCGAAAGCCGCCGTCCGGATATTCCGAGAGGCGGCCGTCGCCGCGCTCAAACTCGGAATTGACGACCATGAGGTCACCGACGATCCGCGCCTTATGCGAGTGCGACCAGGGATGATTGGGCTTTAGAGTGCTGAGAATCTTTGGTTTGCGCGGGTCGGAAATGTCGAGGATCGTCGTGCCATTCGGTCGGTGTTGATGGCCGACATAAGCATAATTCCCGTCGATGACGATCTGCCCTCCCCCCGCAAGCTCCATCCGGCAGAGATGGCGAGTGTTGGACGATGCGCGCGGCGCAGTGCCGGTATCGTTTTCAGCGGCAGGCAAAACTTCGGTCATGTTGCACCTTTCCAGAGAATTGCCGGCGACTGCCACCGGCGGAAGATATTTTTACCTCGAAAAAATAGCGCATTTGGAACCGTCCCGTTCTTACTGTTGGTTTGAAGTCTCGAACGAACGGCTGCGCTGCAATGGGAAAAAGTGCGATACCGAGCGACCGATCTGTACCGCTGAACAGTGGCCAATTGGAGCGTGTGGAAATGGTCCGAGCCCGGTGATGAACGAACCTCGGACTATCTCCAGGAGATTGAACGTCTGGAACCACTGGAACCTTTGGAACGTGTGGAACCACGTTTTTCTAAACATCTTCAACTGAGCAAAGCGCTTGAACGTTCTGAACCTTTCGAAACCCCTTTCAGGGCTCAGTGTACCAGGTGGTATGGCGCTCCACCGGCAGGCGCTTGGCCATCGTCTTCTGCTCGGAGTATCCCAGGAAAATGCATGCCACCGGCCGCTCTTTTTCGGTGAGTCCGAGAACCGGGCCGACGAAGTTTTGGTCGATCCAGTCGCCCGTGCTCGGATAACTGCCCAGACCACGCGCATTCGCCGCGACCAGCAGATTCTCGATCGCGCACCAGCAAGCCGCGTAGTTCTCCTGGTCAACGATTTTTTTCTCATCGCCTACCATGGAAACGATGATCACGACCGGGGAAGAAAAACACTTCGCCCGAGCAAAGTTGAGAGCGTCTTCGCTCACCTGCTCACCCTTTCTCTCCGCGGCCGCACGCACTGCTGCTTGTCGCGCCGCGACCAAGCGCTCGCGCCCCTCTCCAGTGAACACGTGAAAACGCCAGGGATGGGTCAATTTGTGGTTGGGCGCCCAGTGAGCGGCGTCGAGCAGCTCCTCGATCCACTCCCGAGGAATCTCGGTTTCATTATACTCCTTCACCGAGCGGCGCGTCTTGATTGCGGTGAGCGCGTCAGCGAGAGGGCGCTCCGTTGTGGTTGACATGATCCTACCTCCTGATCTTTTGCCGATTGTATATCCAGAGATATTTATAGAAAATTTAAATCATGAGCAACATCGCCGGCCGGGCGCGCTGTCGGCCCCAAACTAGCTTGCCACCTCGAGTAGCTTAACGGCATGCCGGTCAAGACTTTTGATTGTAACCGGAATCGATCCGGAATTGAACGTCTGGAACGAATGGGACCGTTGGAACTGCTGGAATCGCTTCGGCTCTTTTGTGTGTTGCACTTACCCGACGCTGGTACTAAATTCGCAATTAAACGTTGATCAATTATCGTAACGAGGAGACGTAAATGAAAATTGCTCTCTACTACGCCCCCAACACCTGCGCGCTCGCTCCCTATGTCACCTTGACCGAAGCGGGCGCCGATTTCGAGGCCCGGCCGCTCAATTACCGCAAGCGCGAGCATTTCTCGCCCGAGTACCTGAAAATAAGTCCGAAGCACAAGGTGCCTACCCTTGTCGTCGATGGCAAGATACTGAGCGAGAACGTCGCCATCCATCAATGGGTCCATCGGACCTTTCCCAACGCGAAGATCCTACCCGGCGATCCTTGGGACGAGTTGCAGGCGATTTCGCTCCATGCCTGGTGTGCCAGCGGCATCCACCCGTATCTGAGCCGGATCAACAACCCGGGCAAAGTCTGTGACGGGCCGGGCGCGTCCGACAGCGTGGTCAAATTCGCCACCGACGCACTGTTCGAGAACTTCCAGATCGCCGACGATATGCTGACCGGGCGCGAATACTTCTTCGATCATTTCACCGCCCCAGACGCCCATTTCTTCTGGTGTTGCCGGCGCGCCACCCAGTTGGGTGTGGGCCTTTCAGACTTCCCCAACGTCACGGCGCATTTCAAGCGAATGCAAGAACGACCGAGCGTCAAGAAGCTGCTCGCCTACGAGAAAGAAGTGAACGAAGGATTCGCCAAGTCGGCTTAGGCAACCATCGAGTGCTAGCACAGGAGGTAAACCGTTCGGACCGAAGAATGTTTTGCATCTTCGACGTTTCATTCTCGAAGACAGTGCTTTTGTAGCCCTAGAGCGGTCAAGTACAACACTGGATTACGCGGATAGGCTTCGATACGCTCGGTAGTGCGTTGCTCCATCTGCTCCTGTCACATCGCAAGTTATGGCTTTGAAGTCGATGTCGGTTTTGAACCTTGAACATTTTGGACGGCAGGAGTCCGGCTCGTGGTTAGCCTGTCGATACCTCATTCTCCCCAAGCACCCAGTGAGTCTAACCCCTGCCTGATCTCGTTCTTCACGCTCATCATTCTGAGTGAGCCGTTTGTATCGTCGAACTCTGGTTACGCAGAGCTAAGTGGATTCCTTCTGCAGCGCTTCTTTTTCGGGCCAAGTAATACAAGCACAAAAAACATAACTCGAACGGTCTCCGACATATGCCCGATGGCTGCTCGAGAGATACCTCTGGATTGTTAAGATCGAATCTTGTATTTTCGCTCGAGTTCCTGCACGTAACCACTCTCGACTACCTTTTTTGTGGACGCGCTCATCCAGAAGAATCCTCAACCTTGTATGTCGCAATCTTGAGATCGCAGACCGACGATTTCTTGTACAGTTCTCAATCCTCTAGGCTGGTAAAAGTATAAGCCGCCAGATCATCCGAAGGTTGTGTTATATCTCGGGCTCCCCCTTGTAGTTTCCAATGGAACATCACGGTTGCGTATTTTCATTTAATGACTTCAAATCAGGAGGGCGACAGATTCGTCCTTTGTCGGAGGTCGATGTGAAACAAACATTGGCTTGGCTGATTACCATTCTATTGATACTGGCGTTGTACGCGCCTATGCATTTACATGCAGAAAAAATCCGTGTCGGAAGCGGCGGCTTTACACCTCTTCACTCGATGATCTGGGCGGCTCACGATCAAGGAGTTTTTAAAAAATACGGCTTCGACGTCGAATACCTGGCGTTAAACAGTGGGACGTTGGGGGCACAAACCCTACTCTCCAATGAAATTCAGTTTCTTTTCTCTACCGGTGCTTTGGCGGTTACCGCCAATTTACAGGGCGGTGATATGACCATGGTTTCCGGCGGGTTTAACTTTTTTGCTTTCAAGCTGGTGGCTCGCCCCGAGATCAAGAGCGCGGAAGATCTGAAAGGAAAACGATTTGCGATCAGTCAGTTCGGCTCGGCCACCGATTTTGCTGTTCAAGCGAGTTTGGAAAAGCTTGGGATCAATCCGAAGCAGGCAACCCTCATTCAACTAGGCGGCAACCCCAGTCGCATAGCAGCACTTACGGGTGGATCTGCCGATGCGTCGGTGTTCAGCGAGCCGGTCGCCACGTTGGCGATTAAAAAATATCGCATGAATCTCATCCTCGACATGGCGGCGGCGGGTCTCGCGTTTCCTCAAAGCACCCTGATGGTAAAGAGAAGCTACCTGGAAGCGAACCGTGACAAGGTCACATCGTTCTTGAAGGCAATGATCGAAGGTCTTTATATCGTCAAGAAGAATAAGGCATTGGCCATTCAACTCACGAAAAAATACATCCGGGCCGAAGACGAAATGTATGCTGTGGGCTACGACTATTTTTTAGGGCAATACGGCGAGGATCTTTTAAACATGCCCGATCGCAAGGGCCTCGAACTGGTAATTGCGCAAACGGCTAAGACCAACCCAAAAGCAAAGGGACAAACCCCCGAATCGCTCCGATTGATGGACGCGAGCGTCCTCGAAGAAATTAAAAAAAGCGGGTTCGTCGATAAGCTGAAGAGGTGATCATTGAACGCATCATTCCCAACTCCTGACTCACGTTGTGTATGGCGGTGACGACAGATGGTTGCGCGACAGTTCGCGCAAGCGAGTTGAATCGAGCCGCTGTCCCTGATCTTCGAGAGTGTTGCTGCAAACCTGCCCGTCAGCCTTTCGGTGACGCTGGATTACGATCAGTGAATTACGTTTTGAAATTCCGCTGGTATTTATTGATACAGTTTTTCGATAAATCCCGACTTGTGAATTTCTTCCAACAGCGACAGATCTGAAAAATCCGTTGTCTTTATCTCCTTCGCTTTTGGATTCAAGCGTCCGATGAAATCGAGCGTAAAGCGCACCGATTCCGGATCCGGACTCAGGTTCTTTTCCACCCGCCCGGCGATTTCCCCGTAAAAGAATTCTATGACCTTGGGATCGCGGGCACCCAGATAATCGGAAAAAATATTGATGGTTTCCCTTTTATTATTAATCAGGAAATGAATCCCTTCGATGTAGCCTTTCAAGAACCTCAGAAGTTTTTCTCTATTTCCTTGCAAGTAGTCGCTTCTGACGTTGATGCCGCCTGCAATAACCGGAGCATCAATCTTCGCCAAGGACTTCATGCCGCTCTCTATGGCGACCCTATCGTAGGGGGGCGTGATCATGGCAGCGACCACCAGTCCCTTCTCCAGAGCTGCCACTCGAGCGCTTGGGTTACCTCCGATGGGCAAAAACTTAACTTCTTTTTCCGGATCGATGCCATTGTCTAGCAGCAGCTTTGATAAGCGCAGCTCGAGCGAACTGAATCCTTGGCTACCGATACCGATGATCTTTCCTTTAAGTTGCTTGACGGAGTCGACACTTCGCTGCGTCACCAGGGTGGAACCAAGGGAGTTGGTGGTCACGCCCAGGCGCAGATTGTTTCCTCCTTTTAAGTTAGAAATGATTGCAGATGTGTCTGAACCGATGACGACTTCCAGACTGCCGCTCAGTAGTGTCGGAATAATCACCGCGCCCGATAATAGAATGAGCTCCACATCGAGATCATATTTCTTCCAAAAGCCTTTCTTTGCTGCGACCCATGTGGGACTTAAGGCGGTGGCGAGAGAGGGAAAGCCAACACGAAGCTTGTCGGCGGCAGAAACACTAACGGATGAGCCGGCAAGATAGGCAATCACAAGCAGCGAAAGCAGGAGACGCAGCATTTAGTTGGCCTCTTTCAGGGAATATTCGATGTTTCGTTTGACCATCCAGGTCTTACCCATGGCGGCGTATGCCCCGCTCTTCATATACGATTCGACTTCACCCGGGCTTTTTCTACCTGCCTTCATTTCTTTGAGCCGGCCGTAAAAATCCTCCAGATAGCTACGAAACTTCTCGAAGGCGGATTTGTAAACGTCGTTGCCGCCGCTCGATACCGGCCCGTGTCCAGGCACCACGGAAACAAAATCGTGGGCAAGGAGATGATTGATGCTCTCGATCCAATTGGGAATGTTGCCGTATACGGTGACCGGGTGAAAGTCCGTATAAAGTAGGTCACCGGCGAATAGTATCTTGTCGCGCTCAAGAATCGCTATGGCGTCGCCGCGGCTATGGCTCTTGCCGTTATGTGCTGCAAAAAGTAGCCGGACGGCCACGCCCGGGAGATGAAGTGTCGTCTCTTGCGGAAACGTGATCTGCAGGTTGGCCATCTTCAATCCGGGGAAACGCGTCCACAGCTCCGGCGATCGTCCCGCCATCTCGGCGAATTTTTCATCACCGTCTTGCTCCAACGCCTGATAGCAGCCATTCGTACCGACCACGACCGTTCCGTTTTTCTCGAAATAGTCGTTCGCAGAGCTGTGATCAAAATTCTCGTGGGTGTTCACCAGATAGCGAACTTTTTTGCACCCTGTCCTTGCAAGCGCGTCGTCGATCTCATCCATACGACGGATGTCAGCATCGATCAGAACCGCCGAGTCATCGCTGCCTTTGATAATCCCAAAATTCGTCGCTCCGTCGACGCCGATCACCGCAAATACTGAATCATTGAGCTGATGTATGTTCGCAGTAACTTCTCCCATGATGTCCTGCCTCCCGTAGGACGTGAATAGCACGGTAAGTGCTGAAAGGTAAGACGAAGGATGCGGCGTAGTTCATCGCCATTTACGTGGCATCCACAGCCTAGCTGCCGGATCGAACCACGCTATCTCTGTCTCGTACAGCTACAGCGTTTTCAATAGTGTTTTCTAGCGACGATGGACGTAATTGATGTCACCATGTAGTCGAGCCCGCAAAGACCGAAGCACTTTTTTGCTTCGAATAGCCAATCCAGATATCGACGTCACAGTTATTTTAAAGATAAGACCGCGCGATCAGGTTATTTGAGTTTGCGAGCCGTCATCAGACTACCTCCGTCAGCGAGCAAAGAACGCTCGATGTCGACAAATCCAGCCGCCGTTAACCATTCTCGGTACTCGCTTTCGCTGTAAGACTCGCCGGAGTCGAAGAAATTTATAAAAGTTAAATTGAATCCAACCGCCTCCAAAGGAGATCGACGCGAATCGTCGAGAATCTGGCCGATGATGAAGATCCTGCCGCCCGGATTTAATACGGCAGCGATATTCTGTATCGCCCGCCCGGCATCTTTTGAAGACAGCACCTGAAGAAAAGCTCTCAGCACCGCTGCGTCGTAGGCTCCCGATAACGGACCGTTTACAACGTCTGCCGCCACGACTTTGACTCTCTCTGCTGCTCCTTCTTCGGCTACGATCTTGTGAGCAATCGGTGCGACCTGAGCTAGATCAACCGCTGTCGCCGTTATGTGGGGGCACGCCTTGGTTATTGTTATGGCGATCCCTGCACCCCCACAGCCTACATCCAACAATGTCTTAACCGAGGAAAAATCAGCTGTCTGCACCAAAGCCCGCGCCGATGGAACCGTGCTCGCGTTGATGTTGCGAAGAAACGTTTCCAATTCTTCGGCTGGAGCATTGGAGAAATCCAACTTTGCCTTTGGCACACCACTACGGATGGACTCAGCGGTTTTGAAATTTTCCCGCCAGCGCATCGCGATGGCGGCGTGTCTATTACCGATGTACGAAGGCTCGTCCTTCACCAGGAATTGATTGGTTTCAATCGTGTTTGAGAAAATTCCGTCCTGCTCCGTTAAGAGTCCTGCGGCAACAAGCACGTAGAGAAGAAGGCGCAACCGCGCAGGGCTTACACCAATCGCGGCGGCGAGCTGCTCGGCGGTCATGGAGCCTCGCTTCAACGGCGTGAATAGGTCGAGCTGCATACCTGTCAGCATTGCGAAACCTGCATCGACGGCGAATCGCAGTTTGTTTATCGTCTCAGGTTTGGATATCGCGTTTGCCATGGCAGACCTCCACGTACCGGACTCCACTATATTAGGGAACCGTCTGTCAACAAAGCTTCGTTCCTTCCCATATCGTCCCCATCCGGATTTGATACTAAACCGCCGACAGGCTAATGGTTCCGGACTTGACACTCTTAAGGTGACTGGATGATAGTCCAACCGAATTTTCAAGTTTTTTCAGGTCGGTTAGCGAGATAAGCCCCGCTTGATCGCTTGGAGAATAATTATTTTCGACCTGACGATTGGCCCGCTCCCAGTTCGCCGAGGCGATCAAAAGATTTGTCGACAGTATCCAGAACGAGTTTAGAAGTCGTCGCCCTAAGAAATCGCATTATGCTGTTCGGCTAGATGGGACTAGTCGTAAAACGAGGTGCACTCATGGCAGAGGCAAATTTTTCGACAGCCGACCGTCTGGTCCATGTACTCGACCACCTCGGTATTGAGCGCGCTCACTTTGCCGCCTCGATGCTGGCGGATGTCATAGACTTCGCGCGAACCCATTCGGAACGGATTGCATCGCTGACACTTGTCTGCCCACCGCGCCTCGACCCGAGTCTGCGTGCGCTCGGTCCTCGACTTCTGATTATTGCCGGCGACTACGGTCGTCCGGCGGCTATGGTGCGCAACTCCGTGGCAAGTTTGCCAGAAGCTACGGTCGTCTGGCTCCCGGGGTATTTCAGTCCACCGTGGGCCGATGTGGTTGCCGACTGCACTGAACAAGTGGAAACCGCTATCCTCAATAGCCTCTCCAGTGAACAAGCAAAAAATCCTAGAAACGTGCATGGCGATGTTCGGGGTGAAATCGGCGGCATCACCTACCACAGTCGAGGCGCAGGCTCGCCACTCGTTCTGCTACCACTGAGTTTAGCGTCGTCACAATGGGACCCGCTGCTGGCTCGGCTCAGCGCGCAGTTTTGCACGGTCACGCTTGGTGGTCCCGAATTAGGATTTTTGGCAATGCTGGAATCACGTGGCCATTCCAGCGGGTATCTTAGCGTCGTAAAGCAAATAATCGATGCGCTGCAGCTGAAGTCTGAGGAAGTCGTTTTGGAAGTGGGATGTGGCTCGGGAGTGCTGGATCGCTGGCTCGCAAATTATACCACGCGGAGGAATTCTATTATTGGTGTAGACGTGAATCGTTATCTTCTCCGGGAGGCAACGGCTCTCGCCCGAAAAGAGGGAGTTGAAGACGTTATCACATTTCATGGCGGAGACGCCGAAGCTCTCCCGTTTCGTGAAAACCAGGTTGATGTAGCTTTTTCGTTCACAGTTTTTGAAGAGGGAAATGCGGATCGCATGCTCGCGGAACTGGTCAGGGTCACCAAGCCGGGTGGACGGATTGCGGTGATGGTGCGGGCCTTGGATATTCCGTGGGTGATTAATGTTCCGCTACCCGACGAGTTAAAAACGAAAGCGCAAATTCCACACGGATTCGTTGCCGCAGAGGGTTGTGCCGATGGCGGCCTCTACCAACGTTTTCACCAGGCGGGACTGACACACGTACAGATGTTCCCGCAGTTTGCCGCCTCGAATCGGCCCGATACGGCGCAAGCGCAGTTTGCCCACAGCGCCATTGTCAGTACCTTTACCACGGAGGAAATGCAGGAGTGGCGCGCGGCGGTCGCGCAGGCAGGCGCCGACAGAACCTATTTTATCGCGCAGCCGTTTCATTGCGCTCTCGGAACCAAGCCCGAGACTACGAGATAGGCGACCGGGGCATCCCTTAATTTTGAACAATGGAATCTGGTGCGTCTCGATCAGCGAATGGACTGATAGTTATGAGCGCGTAAGCATAAGCGTGGAAGCATATCGCTGCCGGTATTCTTCTAAGCGCTTTAGAGAATAATGCCGATCCGCATCGGGCGAAGATCACGGCGTCTTTAAAACGAGCTCCCTACGGCAGCGGACACTCCGGCGTCAGCCGTTTGATCCGCGGGATGACCTCTTTGCCGAAGCGCTCGATCGTTTCCAGCGTAAACCGCGGGTCCATCCCCGGCCAATCCACCATGAACCACATCACTTCAGCGCCGAACTCTTCATGATAGGCCATCACTTGCTCGACAACTTCGGACGGGCTTCCGAATATCAAGCGGTCACGCTTTAACTCATCGAAGTTCAGATCATAGCGCTCGCCCGGCTGTCCCCATTGCTGATAGCGCCGGTAGCGCCGCTCGTAGCCTTCCTTGATGCGCTCCTCCGCTTCGCGCATCGTATCGGCGACGCAAAGATCGCGAAAAATATACAACCCGCGATATGGCCTTCCCTGCCGTTCCAACGCCGCCTTATACTCCGGCAATGCTTGGCGTAAAAAACTCTTCGAGTGGCGGCGGCTGGCGATCCAGTGGTCGGCAACTTCCGGCACTCTGGCGACGGTTCTCACGGTATCGGCGCCCATCAAAATCGGCGGCCCCGGCCGCTGCACCGGCGTGGGAAGGCTCATCACATTATCGAGATGGAAATGTTCCCCATGAAAGGCCACCGGCTCTCCCGTCCAGAGCTTTCGAATAACCGCGAGCCCCTCGACCAATCGGCTCCTGCGCTGCCGTTTGTCGATACCGAATGAATCGAACTCGTTCTCTCGATAGCCCTGGCCCACACCGAAGAGAACCTTCCCGCCGGATAAATTATCCAACGTCGAGATATATTCGGCGACCATCACCGGGTGATGCAGCGGCAGAAGAAAGATTGAGGTGCCGAGATACATTCCCGGTACCTGCGCGGCAAGGTAAGCCAGCAAAGGAATCGACTGTAAGATCGCCGCATCCGGGCCGGTGAGATAATGTTGGGCGACGAACAAGGCCTCGAAATTGTTCTTGTAGGCGACTTGCGCCCGCAGGGAGACCTGCTCGCACACCTCGGCAGGATCCAAATCCGCCGGATAGCTGCCGAACTCAATACCGAATCGCATTCCTACTCCTATCACCAATCAACGATGGTGTTGATTAATTTTCTGCACGGGCGTCCGGCAGCGGACATCGAATCGCTCGAGAAGGGTTATCGCTAGTTAATGAATTCCGGGAAGCAAACGACACCTGTGTGAGAAGATTCGGATCAAGGGCTCTGATATACGAGCTTTACCCGTTCAGAATTGCGTGCTTTGCTGATTTGGTCCGAGGTCAGTTTATCGCCTGCGCGTGATGCTTCGTACATCAAGTTGTAATTATTTGCGACCGACTTGGGATCATTACGCAGGTCCGGGAGGCTAAGGAGGTGGCCGAATTCATGTGCCAGCGTCTTACCTAGGACTGGATCGCCAAGCGAGGTGACAATGCAGACACCGAGCGCCTCAGCGGCAAATCCTCCTAGATCTCTCTTTTCGAAACGGTTCACAAACAACGCGGCCACTGCGCCGCTCGGCTTGATTTTCAAGGTCGTAATCATCTGAAAAAATCCGCTTACACTGACCTCCTCTACATTTCCGGGCGCCTCGGTTACTGGGAAAAAGCTCTTGCGCAGGTGAAAGGTGACATCCGCCGGAGCCCAGATTGTATTGGCTACATCGATAGCGCGCATAACCGTTTTGTCGTTCTGATTAGGAGGAATGTCGCGGGTTTCCTTGACCCGCTCATGTTGAATCTGAGTGCTTTTACCAACCGCGATCTTCTTTTCCACGACCTGGTAGCTCTCGATCTGAAGGGTGATCAAGTAGACATCGACTGGTATAGTGATGGTCTTCGCCAACTAAGGCCTCCGTTGAATGAGCGGATATTAATGGAGATGGCGGGTACGGAGCAAGAGGATTTTCTTAAGAATGCACGGTCGCACAAAAGCCGTGATCGTTAGCGGACAAGTGGCGGTGTCGCGCTTCCTACAGGAAAAACAGAAGGAATAAAGGAAAAAAATAAACTTGGTCATCCGGACCGGGTCTGCTCGCCAAAGTCTGCCTTCGTTTCAAGCGATGGCCAAAATGATTCTTTAAGCTCGGTTAATAACAGCCGACTTGCTTGACACCTAGTTCACGTTTGCCTTATGGTCGCCCGTAAGTCGAACCGAGAATTCACTTCTTTTCGAATTTATATCTTTAGAAATCTTCTTACCGTCACGGAGGGTGATTTCATATGAAGCGGCTCGAAATTACGCTGGCGTTCATGACTCTGTTTATGGCTTTTGGGTCGAACACCAGCGCGCAGGATTTTTACAGCAACAAGACGCTGCGCATTGTCGTCGGATTTTCGCCTGGCGGCGGAATGGATATCTACGCGCGCGCAATCGGACGGCATTTGGGAAAAAACATTCCTGGCAAGCCAACCGTGATCGTTGATAACATGCCGGGCGCCGGAAGTCTCATTGCGGCGAATTATCTCTACAATCAGGCAAAGCCCGACGGTCTCACGATCGGAAGTTGGATCGGCGGATTGGTCTTACAACAAGTGATCGGCGGACAAAAGGGGATCGAATTTGATGCGCGTAAATTCGAGTGGATCGGAGCGCCCGCAGGAGACAGCTCGTCCTGTGCCGTCTCAAAATCGAGCGGTATCTCTAGCACCGATCAGTGGTTGGCAGCGAAGACGCCCGTGAAAATCGGCGCGATGGCACCGGGTTCTGTGACTTCCGACATACCCAAAATTCTGAAGGCGGCGCTACATCTGCCAATTCAAATTGTCGAAGGATACAAAGGAACGGCTGAGATACGTGTGGCTGCGGACTCCGGAGAAGTTGATGGCGGTTGCTGGGGATGGGAGACTATTAAAATAATGTGGAGGCAGGGACTAGACTCTGGCAGTACAAAAGTCCTCATACAAATGCTCCCCAAAAGACATCCGGACCTTCCGGATGTGCCGAACGCTCTCGAGCTCGCGAAGAACGATGACGCGCGTCAATTGATCAAGATAGGAATTGTCGATCCGGCAACAATGGTTCGTTCTTTAACCCTCCCACCCGCAACGCCTAAGGATCGAGTTAAAATACTCCGTGATGCGTTTATGGCGACCATGAAAGACCCGGATTTTTTGGCCGATGCAAAGACCGCTAAGCTCGACCTAAACCCACTGCCAGGTCACGAAGTTGAAAAAATCGTGCAAGGGTTCTTCAACCTGGAACCGAGTCTGGCGGCAAAGTTGCGCGACATCGTAGTGTCCAAGAACTAAGATAAACATAAATTTCGCATAAGAGGAGAAAACAAGACGATGCAACCGACGTTTATCCAGCACGAACCCAAACGGGTTTACTCAAAAGCATGTGTGTGCGACAAGTTTATTTTTCTGGCCGGCGAAGACTGCAAAGATCCTAAGACACAGGCGATTCGCGGCACCACGGTGTCGGAGCAATTCGATTACACCTATCAAAACATGAAGGCTACATTGGAAAGCCTAGGCAGCTCCCTGGAAAACATCGTGAGCCTCACAACCTACGTCACCGATCCGCGCGCGCGAGAAGCACATAGACGCGCCCGCGACAGGTGGCTTCCGCACGGCCCACCCAGTGCGCTTATTTGCGGTGTTCAACTCGCCGACCCGGAGATGCTCGTCGAGATTCAAGGCGTGGCGATTATACCGGAAAAAAACTAGCGCGCGGATCGCCGTTTTGTACGCCGATGACGATCAGCGAGCAGATGACCAGGTGATCAGTCTTATCAATCGGAGGCGCGCATGGACGCGTTGCAGCAGCGCATTGTAAGGCAAATTTCTCAGGACGAACTCGTATCGATGACGGTTGATCTGGTGAATTTTTACAGCCCGACCGGTGGCGAAGCAGCCATTGGCGACTATCTCGCGGGACGATTGAAGGAAATTGGTATGCGCGTGCAACTGCAGGAAGTCGAACCAGGGCGGAACAATGTGATCGGCCGCTTGCCTGGCAAAAAAGGAAACCCGACGCTCCTGTTCAGCGGTCACTTCGATACTAGTACCACCGGACGTGAAGCGGAGGCATGGGGTGGAGATTATAGCTCGGAAGACTTTGGCGGCGGGCAGATTCGCGCCGCAGTCACGAACGGCTGGATCAGCGGAGTCGGTGCTTCCAACATGAAGGGAGCGTTTGCCGCCTACTGGACCGCTATTCGGGCGCTTCAACGGGCGGGCGTGGAACTAACGGGTGATGTCCTTGTTACGGGGGTGGTTGGCGAGACGGAAAAAGCGCCCGTTGACCAGTATAGGGGTGGAGAGTTCCGCGGCGGCAAGTCCGGATCCCGTTATATGGTCACTCATGGGGTAACCGCTGACTTCGCGATCATCGGCGAACCTACCGGAATGCGTCTCCAGATCGGCGAGACCGGTTACTGCTTCGCCAAAGTTACCGTTTACGGCAAGTCCCAGCACACTTGGTGCAAAGAGTTCGGCATCGACCCCATCGAGAAAATGACGCGAGTGATCGCAGCCCTCAAAGCATGGGAGCCGATCTACCAGAGACGACATCCGCACGCGTTCATGGAGCCGCGCATAGGTATCGGCGCCATCCAAGGAGGATACCCTTACAAACCATCCAAATGTCCTGCGCCTTTCTGCAACCTCTACGTCGATGTGCGTTTGGTTCCGGGTCAGAGCTTCATCGAAACCAAACGCGAGATTGAAGCGGTCATCGCGGATCTAAAAGCCGACGACCCGGATCTCCGGGCCGAGGTCCACTTTTACTTGATGGGAAACGGCTACGAGCTCGAGCGCGAGAGCGCGGTCGTCATGGCGATGGAACGAGCCCACCACGCGGTGTATGGGGAGCCAATACCGTACGCAGCGCCTAGTCGGTATGCTGTTTCCAGCGACGCCGGCCCGATGTTCGAGTATGGGATCAAGGGGTTAACCTACGGACCCGGTGGTGTGTCCGCGGCCGGTTCATTTACTGTGTACGATCCCAGCCAACAGCAAAGTGAAGTGCTTAGCATAGAAAACCTTGTCAAAGCAGCGAAAGTGTATGCGCTCGCTGCACTCGACCTGTGCGGATCTAATTCGGACACGCGATGAACACATTGAGCACCACGGGTTGGATCGAGCAGTATCCAGTCAACAGTTTCATTCGAGTACAAAGTGCTTTCTTAGCTTACAGCGTCAGTTCTGCCGCTGAAATCGCCCGCCTAACGTCCGGCTCGAGTGCGCGGTGCATAGCTGGCATTAGCTTTTATCATATCGCGATGTGAGCTTTTGGTCCCAAGCTCGTTTTTCACACTTTACACAAGTCAGACTGTCATCAAATCGATTCCGAATTGTTGCCGTTGCCTACCGCGCGTCGTGACCAAAATCATCAGTTTATCATGACATTCACAAGTCAGAACTGGCGAGGCTTGATTAGGTTACTTTCTATTTGAAGCCGACGACCAAATAGGCGGCATTCGACTCCGAGGCAGCCACACCGGGATCGATTACCGTAATCTTGTGGGTGCCGGGGTTTGTCGCTGGTATTTGAATTTCCAACTCCCTACCGTTAAGAAATCGGCTGTGAATCTTCTTGCCGTTCAACAACACCTGATGAGACGGACGAAAGTTAGCGCCGGTCACTTTAACCTGGGCCTCTGCGCCCTCGACAACGCCGGCTGGAGAAAGTTGCGTAATGTTCGTAACAAAACGGTCCGATAACGGACGCGGAATCGGATTGCGATAGTTCGTGTGAAATGACGTATCCACAGATTTTCCATCCATGAACACCGTTTCAACGTTCTGAGTGGCTGAAATATCGTTCGACACATTGCCTCGGACGATGACAAGATCGGCGACTTTGCCTTTTTCCACGCTGCCGTAGTCTCTTTCCTTGCCCCAGGCCTGCGCGACATTCAAACTGGCGGATTGAATCGCCACCAACGGACTGAAGCCGGCATCGATCATGAGTTCGAGCTCCGCGTGCAGGCCGTAGGCGGGCAATAAACTTCCAGGATCAGAGCCCGAATGAATTTTGCCGCCGGCCGCGACGTAGCGGCGCGCGAAATCCTGCACCATCTTATAAGCCGCGGTAAGTTGATCGAGTTTTTCTGGCGGCATCTTTTCAAAACCGGCAAAGTAGCCTTCTACGGACTCGACGTTGTACGCCGGAAGATAACTCAGCCGCGGATTCTTCAGCACTGCGAGCTCACGCCTCTTCATCTCCGCGGCTCTCGGTGAGAGTGCGCGAAACTGCGTGCCCCATGCAGGACTCCAGTGTACGTCTTTTTCGAACATGGCCTTGATGATTTGATCGAACTGATCGGGCTCCATATTGATATGCGCCTCCACCGTGCCGACCTTGCCGGTCATACGCGCCATATCGACGTCGGAACGTTTCTTTTCATCGCGAATGGTTGTGAACATCACCGCCCACGAATGCTCGATCGACGTATAGCCGGCGTCGATGGCGTCAAACATGTTTACCGAATGGCCGATCACGGGCTTGCCTAACCGGCGCGCTTCCTCGGCAGCGGCTTTGGCGACATTGGGAGCGATACGCTCAAGAAACTTAAAGCCGTCCATGCCTTTATTGACATGTTCCTGGACGGCTTTGCGCGCCTCATCTTCGGTGCGGATGATAATGCTGCCGCGCTGCCAACGTTGCTCCGGCATGCCCTGCGGCCGCGGTCCATCGAGCGCATGGCCCGAAATCCACAGACGCGGCCCGCGAATCTTTCCCTTCTGAATGCCTTCCTTTTGCGCGATGATCCATTCTGTCGGGCTGTTATTGATGTCGGGGCAGGTGGTCACGCCATAAGCGAGGTGAAGCTCGCCGATCCATTCCCAATAATGGCAGTGTCCATCAATCAGTCCCGGCAGGATTGTCTTGCCCTTGGCGTCAATTGTCTGAGCCTTGGCCGGAACAGCGACCTCTCCTCTCTTGCCGACCTCCTGAATTCGGCCATTTTGAAAGACGATCACTGCGTCTTCGACGGCGTCCCGGCCCGTACCATCGATCAAGGTGCCGCCGACAATGGCGGTCGGTCGAGTTTGCGCCCAAACTGCCGGCGCGAGAAGGAAGCAGAAGAGCACCGCCAGAAAACTCATTCGGGAGAAATTAGTAAAAGTAGTATGAGACATCGCGCACTCCTATTCAGGCAACGATTGAATTAATCGCCAACGTGTACGCGCCTTCCCCGATAATCCCACTAAGATCAGCTAATACTCAACATTCTGAATTTGCTTAACTTCGAGCCGGGCGATCTGCTATGCAGATCACGGCTAAGCAGGCTCATGTAGCGCATAACTAGCACAGGCGAGGCGATCCAGACAATTATTTCTTTCTAGCATCTCGTAGCAAAGCGATTATGTCAGGGGTTAATGGCAACTTGATTATGTCAGGGTTGGGAAATAGACATCGCCTTATATAAACCCGTTAATTGCACCGCTTTCCATGTCTTGAACGGTTGGAACGTCTGAAACCGCTGGAACGGCTGGAACGAACGGCTTCTTAGCCGTTACGAATATCGAGCGCTATTGACAACAACTCGTTCCCGGGCAAATTATACGGGGCTATGCGTACGTTCTTCACTTTGCTTTTACCCATTCTGCTAATCATTCAAAGTGTTCCATCAACTATTTTCGCGCTAGAGCGCCATATTCATGCCCGAGCCGGCGGCTCCAGCGCGCAACAACTTCCCTTGATCGTTGCCAAAGATCTTGGGCTCTTTGAAAAGTATGGTTTAAACCTTGATCTACTCGAGATCCGTGGCGGTTCACTTTTGATGCAGGCGCTAATCGGCCAGAGCGTAAATTCCGCCGACGTCGGCGCTCAAGCGCCGATTCGAGCCATTTTGTCCGGCGCTAATGTCGTGATCACCGGTGGACTGCTCAACAAAACGCTCTACAAGTTTGTAACCCGCAAAGAGATCCGTACGCCCTCGGATCTGCGCGGCAAGAAAATTGGCATTGTCAATTTCGGTGGAGCTAATGAATTTAACATCCTCATGGCGCTCAAGGCATGGGGCATGCCGCCGGATTCCGTGAGCCTGCTACCGTCCGGTGGCAGCTTGGCCAGACTCGCGGCTATGGAGGTCGAGGGAGGACTCGATGCGACGATCATCCCCTACGGCGAAGCAGCTATGGCAGCTAAAAAAGGATTCAACATTTTGGCAGATTTAAGCGAGCTTATGGAAGAATCGCCCGAGAAGGTCTTCATAGCCGACCGCTCGTTCATGGCCAAGAAGCGCGACAACGCCAAACGATTTTTTCAGGCGGTGAGCGAATCGATCTACATATTAAGAACCCAGCCGGAGCTAAAAGAAAAGATTGTTCCAATCATTGGAAAGTGGCTACGTATTCCCGCAAAACTCGCTGAGGAAGCATACGACGTACATCACAAGATCTTTGCTTTTCCTCCGCGTGTTGGGCGCAAAGGCTTACAAGACGTTCTTGAGATCATCCAACGCGAACCACGGCGAGCTAAAGATGACTTGAAATTGAGCCGCTTTGTGGACGAGAGTATACTCGACGAGCTGGAGAAAGAAGGGTTCTTCAAGACGCTAACGAAACTCAACTCGACCAAATAAGGCTCGACAAATGCAATGATCACCGCTTTACGGAAGCATTACCATGATGATTGCTTTTCGATTGGGGAAACGAAGGAAATTATAAACCGGCTGATGAACGAAAAAAGGGAGGTTCGACGTGACATCGAGAATCAAACATATCGGGATTATGAGTCAGATGCCGAATCGGCTGTTCAAATTTTACGAATGCCTTTTTGATTTTAGAACAGACGTGCGCACTCCGGCCGAGGAGCGTGAGCGGGCAAAACAGATTGGTTACAAGATATTAAACTCCGGCCGCGTTGCCGGGGCGTTCGCTCGTACGGTCATTGCCAGCGACGGCAACATCGGCGTGGCGTTCAACCAGCGCCGTCCCGGCTATCCTGGCGGGCTCGATCATTTCGGCATGACCGTCGATGACATCGGGGGCGTACTTGACCGAATCAAGGAAAAATATCCGTCCATCGGTTGTGTCAAACGTCCTCCGGGCCGTCCCTTTGTCGATTACAGCAGTCACGATCCGGAAGGAAATATTTTCGATATCGCCGAACCAGGGAAAAAGCAGATGGTTGGCGTATTCACGGAGGCGGAAGACAAAAGACTTCGCCACATCAAACATTTCACGATCCGAGCCATGAACCCCGAAGCTTTGGCGGGATTTTACGTAGAGGTCTTTGGGTTCAAGGAAGAGGAAAAGGCCCTCGAGGATCCGAATTTTTATCTCACCGACGGCACGGTGACCATGGTGCTTGCGCCTTATAAAATCTCCGATTACCTCGGCACCGAACACAAGCGGCCGGGATTCGATCACATCGGTTTTGAAGTCGAAGATTTGCAGGCCTTCAAAGATGACGTGGAGCTACTGGCGAAACACGACCCTGAATATCTGGCGCCAAAGCCACCCAATGTGGAATCCGAGTACCAGGTGATCATGGATCTGCTTCGTAGCTGTCGCTATGGAAAGCACGAAATGTGCGACCCGGAGGGAAACTTGCTGGATATTTCCGTCGTCTAAATCGCGGAATTCGGATCATTTCATCCGGTTTTGGTTGTGTGCTTGCGCCGTGTGACCGGGCCTCAAATCCGGTCGCACATACAGTTTCGATATACTAATCCTCAACAGACCACACCGACTTTGAACTTTTGAACCGCGCGCAGGAGCTTAAACAGTAAGGCATAGCGGTGACGCGAATTGCCGCAGTACCAATCTGGCGTTATAACTAACAAGCACAGAGTAGCAGTCGCATGATGAACTGTTTCTTGACTTGCAGATAAGACTGCTGCATTGTAGATTTACGCTTATGCGTACCAAAATGACTAAACGCGGTCAAGTCTCGGTTCCGTCGGAGGTCCGAAAGAAGCTGAAAATCGGCCCTAACACCACACTGGAATGGGTCGTCGAAGGTAACACGGCGAGAGTCATTCCGCTGCCGTCGGATCCAGTCAGCGCCTTTCGCGGTTCGGGCAAGAAGGGAATGGTAAAGCGGCTCTTGAGTGAGCGGCAGCGCGACCGGCAGCGGGAAAATGGATCCTAAGAATCTGTTCGTGCTCGATACTTCCGCGCTTCTTACCCTGCGAAGTGACGAGCTCGGCGCTGACCGGGTGGAGGATCTGCTTGCACGCGCGAAGCGACGGTCATGTCGCTTGTTTGGCTCCTTTATGACACGAATGGAGCTTCTCTATTTGATCTGCCGCGAAGAGGGAGAAGAGGCAGCGCGCGGCGCGCTACGATTGGTGGAGTCCTTCACAATCGAGTGGATAACCTGTGAGCCGTCGATACTGGAAGTCGCGGCGCGACTGAAGGCGCGCGGGAGGCTATCGGTTGCCGATAGCTGGATCGGTGCAACCGCAATCTCGCGACAAGCAGTCTTGATTCATAAAGACCCCGAATTTGCGAAATTCCCGGAAATTGCCCAGGAAGTTCTCGCCAAACACTCCTAAAATTTTCAACGGATGTTAATTAAGTCTTTCGGTGACATATACGCTTGGTTATACTAGCTGCAGCAACACTGGGTCTTCATCCCCATTCTGATTGTGCTTGACGCTGCTCATTGAGTCTACTATCGTCCGACGAAACGCAGCTGTGGAAGTTTTTCCGGAAGCTGCGGCGTATAGACAACAACTTATCGGGGTCCATGATGTTCTGCCCGCGATCCCTATACGGCATTAAACAATTGCCGGTTCTTGGATTCAGCGTTCTGCTGGTGATTGTTTCAGCCGTGCCAGGCTTTGCCGCGGATAGAGTCAGAGTGGCATTCTCGGCGGTTTCGCCGACGCAGGGGGTGCTGTGGGTCGCCGACGTCGGCGGGCTTTTAACCAAGAACGGCATCAGCGCAGAAATCGTTTACACACGCGCGGCGATCGAAACCTTGGTGGCGGGTGAAGTCGATTTTGGCCAGATGACGGGCTCCCTCATGTCGTCGGCCAGGTTGCAAGGAGCCGATCCGGTGATGATTGCCGGCGTGCAAGACATCCTCGAGGACCGGCTGGTGGCGCGTCCCAATATCAAATCCATGGAAGATCTCAGAGGAAAACGGATCGGCGTTTTCCGCTTTGGTTCAGCCTCGCACTTACGTTTGATCTACGTGCTGCCCCGCTACGGCTTGAGTAACAGGGACGTCACCCTGCTCCAGGTGGGCGACACTCCGGAACGGCTGATTGCGCTAGCCGGTGGTTCCATCGACGCCGCCCTTATCTCGCCTCCAGATCATTTAGAGGCGCAGCGGGCAGGCATGAAAATTTTACTCAATCTGCGCGATTTGAATATTGCGTATCAAGGCAGTGGGCTGGTCACGACCCAGCGGGTGCTGGTCCGCAAGCGCGATCTCGCGAGACGTTTTCTCAAATCCTATGTCGAGGCGATCCACCTGGTGAAGACCAATCCCGAGATCTCCAAAAAGGCTTTCGCCAAATACCGGCAAACCAAAGATGAGAAGCGCATCGATGACGCCTACCAAGCTCTGCGTGAGACCGTCAAACCCAAGCCTTATCCGTCGATCGAGGGATTTAAGACGATCATTGAAGATGCGAGCGAGCGGATTCCCGCCGCCAAGACGGCAAACCCGAAGGATTTTATGGACGTGAGTTTGCTGGAAGAGTTGGACAAATCCGGATTTATCGATGCACTCTATCGGTGACCAAAAAGGAAAGCGTTCAAAGTTCAAGGTTCCAGGTTCAACGTTCCAAGTCGGTTGACAGAGTTTAACGCTTCCGCACTTGTCGAAGCACGATCCTAAGGCTTGACTGCGGCCCGATCCTTTAGCTCAATTCCACAATTGTTTGGTCGCTAATCGGGCGCCTTCCGCCAACGCGTCAAACTTCAGCCAGGCCACGCTCGGATGGGTATCGTTGAACCTGAGGGCGGAAGCGGCAAAGCCGCAGTCGGCGCCGGCGATCACGTTTTCGCGCCCGACGAGCTTGGCGAACCGCACGATCCGTTCAGCGACCAATTCCGGGTGTTCCACTAAATTTGTGGTGTGGCTGATCACACCGGGTATGAGGATTTTTCCCGCGGGCAGCTTGATTCGCTCAAAGACGTGGTATTCATGTTCGTGCCGCGGGTTGGCCGCTTCGAACGAATACGCGCCGGCATTGATTTTCAGAATGATGTCGACGATGTCTTTCAAGTCCATTTCGTGAATCCGCGGACCGACATCGATCGAGTAGCAGGTATGAAAGCGGACCTTCTCGGGCGCGATGCCGCGGAGCGAGTAGTTGATCGTTTCGACACGCTTTTCCGCCCATTGCCGGCAGTCTTCGACCGTTAACTCCGGGTGCATCATATAATAGGTGACCAGGCGCGGATCGTCGATCTGGAGAATAAATCCGGCATCGACAATCGCCTGGTATTCTTCGCGCAGCGCGTCGGACACTGCCTGCTCGTACTCCTCGAGGGTGCGGTAGTATTCGTTGGCAAACGTGGCCGCGACATACGAAGAAGCGATCGCTGGGATAAACAAATCCTCATGGGCGCGGCCCGTGACCGCCGCTTTGAGATTCGCGATGTCTGTCTGGACCGCCGCATGGCCCTTGTAGCTGACGGGTCCGGTGCAGATATCGACGTCGCGGCCGGCGCGCCCGCTGCGACCGCCAAACGGCGCGGCGAGGCGCTCGGACCACGCGTAGTAGTCGGGAAACGCGAGATACTCCCTGCCCGCCGAGCGCGGTCTCATCTCCTTGCCGGGAGCGGGCAACTTGCGCTCGAAGCCGTTGAATCGTTCGATGACGTAGGTGAAGAAACCCGATTTCCCCTGCTCGCCGTCAGTGACAATATCGATCCCCGCTTCGACCTGCTTCCGCACCACGTCCGTGACCGCCCCACGCACCAGCCGCGCAAGCTCTTCGCGGTCGTAGGGCTGACCTTGTTCCTTCAGTCGAAGAAGCGGCAACAGGGCATCGGTCCGGGCCAGGCTCCCCACGTGGGTCGTGAGAATTCTTTGCGTGCTATGCTTCATGGTATTTGCCTTTTCTTTTGAGCTGAGGCTGAACCCGCGCACTTAGCCGCCGGGCATTTGCCGTGAAACTTAGCCGCATGGGCTAGGTAGTGTCAACTTGTAAATAGAGAATGTTTGGCAGAGCAATGCAGAGTGCTCGAAGCTGTCCGCCGGGAACAGGCTTTGCTCATTTGCATACGCTCTCGGACTCCCTGAGTTCAACGAGTTGCGACACGCGGCGCGGCCCCGGTTCATGATGTGAGAGACGGCGCCGGAAGCTGAATTCTAAGCAGCCGAGACATGAGGTGGATACTACTTCAGAAGGTGATAACTAATTGACCCTTTGCTCCCGCACGCAAGACCATAGTAGCAAAGGCGCCTACTCCGCTCCGCGCAAAAAAGAGATACCCGTAAGACGGCGCTGCCGTCGTCTTACGATTAATATTCGACGTCACCACGAGCTAACTATGGTAATTGACACAACCCGGTGCTTTGGTATGGTCATCAGCGCAAGAGTTCGACAAGGCCCTACAAAAAGGAAAATCGCGATCATGAAGTTTATGAAACTATACGTCGCTACCATCGCCGGTCTGGTCTGTTGCGCCGGCTTGGTCTCGCGCGGCGCCGCGCAAAGCGGATTTTACGCCAAGGCCAAAGAAGAGGGACGGGTGCTCGTCTATACGTCGCTGGCGGCCAGCGACAACAAACCGTTCCAGGCTGCGTTCGAACAAGCGTACCCGGGGGTCAAGTTGGAGATCTATCGCGCTTCCGGCACGACGATTTTACAAAAGATTCTGACCGAAAGCCGCGCCGGAGCCCACCTCGCCGATGCGGTCCTGACCGAAGGCACCGTTTTATACGCATTGAAGGACAACAAATTGCTGGTTCAATTCGACTCCCCCGAGCGCAAGGCATTCGATGCCCGCTTCAAGGACAAAGAGGGATTCTGGACTGATGTCTATCCCACCGTACATTCGATTCCCTATAACACCAAGCTCGTCGCCCAGAAGGATCTGCCAAGGCGTTACACCGATCTGTTGGATCCGAAATGGAAAGGGAAGCTCGCAGCCAACCGCAACAACTACATGGTAATCGCCGCCATGCTCGACTTGTACGGCAAGGAGAAAGGTGAAGATTTTATACGCAAGCTGGCACAACAAGAGCCGCAGGTCCGCTCAGGAGGAACGCTCACGGCCACTCTCGTCGGCGCCGGCGAAATGCCGCTGGCGTTCATGGTCTACGCCAACAATGTCGAAAACGTCAAGGAATCGGGCAGCCCCGTCGATTGGGCCAGAGTCGAAGAGCCGCTTTATGCCGAATCCCATCCCATAGCCATCATGGCCCGGGCGCCGCACCCCAACGCGGCCCGGCTGCTCGCGGAATTTTCCATTTCCAAAAACGGGCAACAGCTGATCAGTAATCTCGGGAAAGTCCCGGGACGGAGCGATGTCCAACCCAAGATAGGTGTCGATCGCGCAAAACTGCGGATGATTTCGCCCGAAGACGAGGCGAAAACCGCCCACTATCAAAAATGGTTCGATGATTTGTTTGGAAAAGGTAGTTGATGGACGCTCCCGCTTGGACTTTTGAACCGGAGGGATCATAAAGGCGACGCGTTGTATGTGTCGGCCAAGCTGTGTTGTTAAATCGTCGATACTTCCGTTCCATAGAAGAGCGTTTGCCGAACTTAGCGGTTCAATTTGCTCAGTGAAACCAAAGCCGTAAGCTCCATGCGATTCGCGCAGGGCATAGCTCCCTCGCTTCGATCAAATCGCGATGCATGGCTTTGATTCCAAGCTGTCGATTCGCCTACTCAACAATCCCAGACTCCCATCCGATCGCGTCCACTGATCGTGTCGAGTCGCCAAGCCGTTCTTCAGCCGTTTGCTCGTTCCACTCCTGGTGGGCTCTTTGAAAATCTTCCGGATTTACAAAGCCGCTCAACTCGCTCAGGCTCGGTAAATCAACTATGCGGTCACGCTTGGGATATCTCGGATTTCAAAAAGCCACTCTCCTCGCAGTGTCCGGGCTGATTTACGACGGCGGCGCGCACCATGTTTAGATCGATATAGACCAGACCGCGATGCAAGTGCTCATCGGTTGCAATGGCGGTGGCGTGATAACAGTTTCCCAAAATGCGCCATTGCTAGCCCTGAGCTGTTGTCGTCCTGGGCGGACCTGACCCCACTTACGCTTTGCCAACTCAATTAGTTTCGTTAGCGCCAAATCAGCGATACACGACTGCTGCCAGTGTCAACAAACCGATTGACTGATTGTTTCAACGGACATATATCAAGCCCATTCGGCGATCGCCTCGAGTCAACTGTCTCCGTTCTGCGCAATAACGTCTGAAAAGGAGAAATATTATGAAGCTCTGCCGGACGGTTCTCCGCCTCACCCTCTCCTGGACTTTGTGCTCCTTCTTCGGACTTGCTGTACCAGTCAAAAGCCACTCACAGGATATTATCGATGGCGCAAAGAAGGAGGGCAAGTTTCTTTTGTATACCTCGTTGACTCTCCAAGAGATCGATGAGGTTGCCGGTCCATTTACGAAAAAGTATCCGTTTCTGAAAGTCGAGTCGTTTCGCGGCAACGCCTTACAACTTCTTCAGAAAATTACCACCGAAGCACGCGCCGGGCGGCCCCAAGCCGATGTTGCCCAATTCAACAGCTTTGAAGCGTGGCAGTTGCAGAAGCTCGGGCTGTTACAAAGCTACAAGTCGCCTGAAGCAAAAAAATTTCCCGACAACTTCAAGGATCCGGACGGATATTGGACCACTCTCTACATGAATTATCTCGTGTTGGGTTACAACCCAACCATTGTATCCGCAGCCGACGTGCCAAAGACATGGGACGATCTTTTACATCCCCGATGGAAAGGCGATAAATTCGCGCTCGACCGCGATAATGCCGTCTGGTACGGCGGCCTGGCGCTTTATTGGGGCAAAGAAAAGGCAGCAAAGTTCATGAAAGCTTTGGCTAGCCAACAACCGACCATGCGCAAGGGGCATACGTTGATTGCCAATCTTATGTCGAGCGGCGAGTTTCCGCTCGGACTAGTCTACGCGCACCGGGTTGAGGAAATGAAATCGAAAGGAATGAACACGGTCGAGTGGGTTGCGCTCGAACCCATCGTGGCGACGCCGATTGTAATCGGCATAGCGAAAAATGCGCCCAGTCCGAATGCCGCCAAGTTGTTCGTCGACTTTTTTTTGTCGAAAGAGGGTCAAGTAATCTCCCAGAAACAACAATTCAGGGTGCCCGCAAACCCGGATATGCCTCCCGTTTCCGCCAAACTCGATGCAAAGAATCTAAAGATTTCTCTGATCAACCGGCAGCTGGCGGATAGCTACCAGGAGTACGACAAGGAATACCAAGCGCTTTTTAAATAGCTCGATTGAAATATCTGGGCCGGGTGAAATCCCTTCTGTTCGAAGCTCCGGTTAACTTGTGCTGGCAGGTGGGCGGCGATGGTGGGTCGCCTGCTCGTAGGCGTACGCGAGCCTAATCATGTGACCGTCGGTGTAAGGGCGCCCGAGAAAGCTGATTCCTGCTGGAAGCCCGTCGCGCGTGAATCCCGCGGGAACGGCGATCGTCGGCACAAATATCAAAAACGTGTTTAGGTGCGGCGCCCCTCGATGATTAACGTGAGGCGGGTTAACACCATCACGGATCAAGGTCGGCTGGTGTTCTACGGATTTATGAACGATGGCGTCCAGCCTGTTGTCCGCCATTACCTTTAAGACGTTCGTCATCAGCTCATCGCAGGCGATGAGGTATTCATAGTATTTTGCCGGGTCCGAAGCCGTCTTCAGACGAATCTTTGCGCCGGGAAACACTTTGGCAAACTCGGGCGATGCCATCGCCTCAGCACGGGATTTAAACGGCGGATGACTATTTCGACCGTAATAGATTCTGAACGCTTCTTCTCCTGCTGTGGGATTGTCCGCGCGCTTAGCCAACAATTGGTTGAGCTTCGGAATCACGATGGGATCGACGAGTTCGGCGCCGCCGGCTTTTAGCTCGCCAACCGCACGGTCGAAGACCTCACCGACTTGCTTGAAATCGTCTGAATCAGGTTCAGAATTGTACCCCATCGGTTCGCGCAATACGCCGATGCGTGCGCCTTTCAGACCATCCTTGTCGAGAAAATCACTAAAGCTCTCGGGAATGTGACCAAAGCCCCTTACCGTCAAGGGATCTTCGGAATCGTAGCCAGCGATAACCTCCAGGAGTAACGTCAGGTCTTTAACCGTGCGGGCCATGGGTCCGAGAGTGCCGGCTTTCTGGGGCCAACCGGAATAGCTTCCGGCGCGGCTCACAATTCCCGCGGTGGTGCGCATTCCCACTATGGAGTTCCACGTTGACGGGCGGCGTATCGAAGCCAAACCTTCCTGCCCGACACCGAGAGCAGCGAGATTTGCCGAGACGCTCGCCGCAGAGCCGCCCGAGGAGCCGCCGACGGTGCGCTCTAAAGCATAAGGATTTTTTGTTGATCCAAACAGCGAACCATGGGTATCACCGCCACCCAGCTCACCCAGCGTCGCCTTTCCCAATATGACCGCTCCCGCGTGCCTCATCTTTTCTACGATGAAAGCGTCTTTGTCCGGGTAGAAGTTTTTGAACAACACCGATCCCAACGTTGTCGCCATTCCCTGGGCATCGATCTGATCCTTCAGGATCACCGGGATTCCATGCAGTGGACCGATCGGACCGCAACTCCTGTAGGCGTCGTCCAGACGATCCGCTTCGGCAATCGCCATCGAGCTGACGGCGATGATCGAATTGATAGCCGGCCCGGCTTTGTCCAAGGCGTCGATGCGATCGATATACGCTTGGACCAGCTGGCGGCAGGTCAACTGGCCGGATTTAAAAGCACCGTGGATGCTATCGATAGTTGCTTCGAGAATCTGAAACGGCGCAGTTGCTTGCCCCATGGTTGGCCTCCTAATTTGCAGAGAATCTAATCTTGCCGAAACCATATGGCAGGCCAAAATAGATGTCTACCTCTTTGCCGCCGATTTCATTGCGGCGCGAGGTTAGGCATGAGTTGTTGAGTTAACGCCCAGCCAACGCTGCAGCTTCGATTCCAAGTTGATATCCCGTTTCTTCGTGTGCCGCATGCAACCGGCTGATCATCGCATCTTGAGCCCCCTGCGACGGAACATGCATCACGAACAGGAGCATGTTTTATTGCCCGCGGAGAGCTTGCTTGCGGTTTTTAGTTTTTAGGAACTAGGATGTCTCGTAAACGACTGACCAAGTTTGGCGATAGTCTAAAAAGCTCTTGAACCTTAATTTCTACTTCCTCGCCGGATATCGGTTGAATGTTCAGGTTTGATTTTTTTGCTTCGCTGAGAAACTCCGGGTCCTTCATTGTAGCCGCAAATGCGGTCCGCAGAATCTTCACGTTTTCTTTGGGCGTTCCTGGCGGGAGAGAGTAAGCTCGATTGATCAGGTTTATGTCATTGAGAGCGACTTTGATGAGCTGGCTATCCTCCGGAGTCTTAGCAAACTCAAGTGCGCTTGGAACATCGGGAAGATCTGGATGACGTTTCGAAACCGCCTGGACAATTACCTTGACGTTCCCAGATTCTATACCCGTACGCCACTGAACTTTGAGAGATTCCCAAGCGTAACAAGCACCGCTAACTTCACCCGCATCGGCTGCCAACCGGATATCGGACGTGCCTTTGTATCCTTCGATGAGTTGAATCGGCAGATTCAGAACCCCTTTTAGAATTCGAGGACTGTCAGATGGCGGGACCCCTGGGACTTGTCCGCCGAATTTGACTGGCTCCTTCGCCGCCAACCAAGTTTCCATGCTGTTTACGCCGCTGGCTTTTGTCAGAGCGCATACGACGCTGTCCGGGCTCGGTACGCCGATCCATTCGTATTTCTGCCCATCAAACTCAATACCTTTTACGCCACCCATCACTTGCTGCAGTATCAGCGTACTACTCCATAACCCGACGGTAAGGCCGTCGGGTTTGGCAAGATTATACATATAATTCGCCGAGACTAAGCTGCCCGCTCCAGCCATGTTATCGACAATAATTGTCGGATTACCGGGTACATGTTTGGACATGTAGCGAGCGATCGCTCGCGTATAGATATCGAAACCGCCGCCCGCCGATGCTCCGACGATGAAGCGAATCGTTTTTCCAGTGTAAAATTCTGCTGCAGACGCTGTGAATCCAGAGCCGCTTAAAAAAATAATCATAGTAGCGAGCCATCGAAGAACCATGATCATCCTCCTTCTCGTCATCAAGCGGACATCGGGCAGCTTCCATTAGCTCCGGCGGCTATTCCAAAATCTGTAAGCTCAAACGATTGCGATAGGCTCGACCGGAAAAGCTGTTCCGCCCTTGAGCTTGGGAGTCGTGAGAACGAAAAGAAACTCATAAACTTTATCTTTTACGAGCTCATCCAGATACATATTCTCAATCAGGTTTATACCGCGATCAACTAACATGATCTGGTGAACTACACGGGGAAACGCCGGATCTTCAGGGGGGTCCACGTCAACTGCCATAGTGTCAGTTCCCAACGCGACGATTTCCTGATCGGCTAACCAAACGGCGGCTTCACGTCCAGGCCCCGGCTCTTCCATGCAATAACGCGCATCACGTTGTTGCCACAGTTTAGACCACCCTGTGTGAATAAGGACGACATCACCTCTGCGGATTTCTAACTTGTTGTTTTCGAGAAATGCCTGGATATCGCCGACTGTGATCACGACCCCGGACTCGAGCATCTCTGCTCGTTTGAGACCAGCGATGTCAATGAGAACTCCGCGCGCGATTATCGGAGGGATATGCTCCAGGCCTAAATGAGCCAGTCCTCTCTCTGTATAGTTGTCTCTGGCGTCGAGTCCTCCGTAGTTTTTGTTGCAGTTAGACCAGTGGCCCAAGGCATCGATGTGTGTGCCGCTGTGCGTATTGATTTCAACCCGTTCAGACGCCGCTCCCGGCAGGTTCTTCGCTCCTCGCTGCTCCCAACGTTTTTGCGACTGATACGGAGTGGTAAACGGCGCTATAACCAGAGGCGGGTGACGTGGCAACTGCGGCATACCCGATTCTAGCACCTGACCAAGTGGATAGATTTTCCCCTTTTTGACCAACCCAACCGCCGATCGTATGACCTCGGGCGTCAAGAATTTTGCCGCTCCTACCTCATCAACTTCATTCCGATCGATCATAGTTTCATCTCCTTTGCGGGTTCCTGAAGGCATTCACGACTTATAGCGAAGCGGTTTAACTTGTGTCAATGAACTCAATCCAGGGCCTGTCGCGGCCTATTCCTGACGCTTGCGCGCTATCAAGCGTTCATGATATTCGGCCCAATGTAGATACAGCACAGAAGGTCGCAATCAATCTTCCCACCTCGTTAGCGGAGACCAAATGAAAAGAGAAACGGTGACCGGCGCCTTCGCTCTACTATTGTCTCTAATAGTATTGTCATCATTTGCACCGTCGCTTTCTGCGCAAACTCTCAGGACGGTTCCGGTCGGAATTGCCGGCTTGAACAACAACACCATTCATTCCTTCGTTTCCAGAGATACTGGCCTGTTTCGAAAGTATGGACTGGACGCGAGGCTGGTTGTTTTTCAGGCGGGTTCTCTACTGGCGCAAGCCTCGATGGCAGGCGAGGTAAAGATTTCGATGGTCGCCGGACCAGTGACCATCGCCTCCCGGTCAGCAGGCGCAGATAGCACTATTGTCGGCGCGCTTATCAATACGCTTCCTTACAAAATGATTGTCGCCAAAGGTATTACTCGCTCGGATCAACTGAGAGGCAAGAAAATCGGGATCAGTCGCTTTGGCTCAAGCACGGATACCGCAGTTCGCCTGTTCCTGTCCAAGTTCACGTTAAACCCGGATAAGGATGTTGTCCTGGTTCAGGCGGGAGAACAATCGAATCGCTTTGCCGCGTTAGCGGGGGGCGCGATCGATGCGACGATCGTAGGCGTTCCCCTTGATATCACGGCCCAAAAACAAGGTTTTCTGGTGCTGGCCGATTTGGCTCAGTTGCAGATTCCATATCCTCAGGCGATTGTGGAAACGACCGATCGCCTCATCCGAGAAGAACCCCAGCTCGTGAAAAATTATTTAAAAGGACTCATCGCCGGAATCCACTACGGCAAAAACAATCCAGAACCTACCAAAGCGATTTTGGACAAATATGTAAAGATCAAAAATCCGGAATTTCTCTCGGCAACATACGAGGATTACGTCCAGATCACCGACGCCAAGGCATATCCCAACCTCGAAGGGATCCGATTTGCGCTCGAGGAAGTCGCCAAGCGATCGCCCGCTGCGAAAGGAAAGAAACCTGAAGAGTTCGTCAATTTGAAATTTCTCGAAGAACTGGAGAGAGAAGGATTCTTCAAGGAAATCTATGCCAAGTAACCGCACCTACCTCGCACCATCAGCAATAAAGCGAGCGTTGAGATCCGCCCTCCCAAATTGCGGCGAAAAAGATCGATCTTCGAAACGTTCTTCCGGTAGGTGATGGCGAATCGCAGCAATCCAGGCCCCGCATGCATAAAATTACTTTTGGTTTTGCGCTGTTTGGTACCGAACACACGCGCGAGGCTGTTGAGGTTGCGCGGGTCGCCGAAGAACTCGGCTATGAACGTGTTTGGATCGGCGATTCGCACATGATCTGGCGCGAGCTGTACGTCTTGGCCGGAGCCATCGCCGTTGCGACAAAGCGGATTCACATCGGACCCGGCGTGACGCATCCTACCGTGCGCCATCTGACGGTCACGGCAAGCGCTATAGCGACATTGAACGAGCTAAGCGAAAGCCGGGCTTTTCTTGGTTTCGGCGTCGGAGCTACCGGACCAGGTAATATCGGCATGAAACCGGTATCCATACCAGAGCTCGAAGAAAATATTACTATTCTGACAAAGCTTTTCGCCGGTGAGACAGTAAACCTGGGAGGGAAAGATGTCCGCTGTCTTTTTCCGCCAGGACACGTGCCGATGTACATCGGCACGCGAGCCACGCAAGTTATGAAAATAGCCTGCCGGCTCGCAGATGGGCTGATCTACACTGGAGAGACTGAGACACTGGAGGCTGTCGTCGAAAGGGTTCGCGGATATACCGGGCAAGCGAACCGACCGCACGCCGAGGTTCGTTTCGTTTATCGGCTGCCGTGTTCATTAAGCGACAACGCTTCTGAGGCGAGAGCAAAAATCAAAGGTATAATCGCGAGCGTGGCGTTTACCCACTTGGGAAGATTATACAACCGCAACGAGCTTCACGACCAAGAGGATCGGACGGCCCTGGAACGCCTCAGAGAACATTACGACACCTACCATCATATGGGTCCGGAGCATCAAGATCTGATTCGCGACGAGTGGGTGGACCGATTTGGACTTGCCGGAACGCCAGATCAGGTGAGAGCGAAGGTGCGTGAGTTTATCGATGCCGGCATCGATGAGATCACCATAGTTCCCTGTATCGGAGATTCGAAAATATCTCTCCTCAGAAGCTTTGCCCGGAACGTGATGGAAAAGCTGTACAATAGCTAACGAAGGCAATCGTAGTGCCGACTGCGAACTCAGCTAAACCCGAAACGCTTGGATTGGGTACTTAAGGTCTGGCCCGAGTTGTTGACTTAATGTTCAGCCAACGTCGCAACTCCGACTCTGATCGCTTATTCCCCTTCTCCACGTATGCTGTATGCAATAGGCTGATGGATCGCGATTGAGGTGTTCTGCCAAATCTTTCGCTTTGATCCCGCACCATTCGCGCGGCATAGCCATCAACGAAAATTGCCAGAGCGAGAGATCACTGCCCGTAGAGGACAGCTTCCAAAGCCTTGAACCTGATGGGTGACCGGTGCGGACCTACAGTCCGACACCGACTGATTGAAAACAGGGGCGCGTCACTTCGGGATCACACATTCCAACAGAGTTGAAAGAGAGAACAAGAAGAATTCTCGCAGGAACGTTTGTGCCTCTTGACCTGCCTGCTAATGGTGCCTCGCTAACGGGTGGGTGACCCCGGCAACATGAAGCGCGAGCGTAAGGAGGAACTGTCTTTCCCGTCCAGCGCCCTGTTCACCGTTTGAGAGAACGCTTCAGCCGTTCCTTGATGGCCGGTGGCATAGTTAGAAAGTCGCCGACGATTTGCCGGATCGACTCACCGTAGAGCGGTGAGATTTCCAATTGGCTCTTTTCCGCCTCGGCTTGAAAATTCGGGTCAGCGAAAGTTCTGGTAAACGCGGCTTCGAGAGCCGCGGCCCGAGCCGCCGGCACGCCGGGGCGCAGCATGTAAACCTTGCCGAATTGGTTCGGCGCCAAAGTGCCGTAACGCAACAGCATGCGCTGGCTTTCGTCTGCCGTTAGATCGGCTATCGTCGGGACGTTAGCCGATGGCAGATCGGGCAGCGATCGGTCGCTCAGCTGAAGGATCACCGACCACTGGCCGCTGGCAAATTTATCCAACGAGCTCGCCTTGACCGTGCTCCACGGATTGAAAAAACCGCCGATCTCGCCCGAGTCGATGGCCAGGCGGATGTCCGCGCTGCCTTTGTAGCCGGACACCACTTTCAAATTCACATTCAGAGCATCGCGCAGCAGGATCGGCGCATGCTCCAGGGTTGAATTGGGAATGGCGCCGAGGACGGCCTGTTTCGCCTTGGCTCCAATGAGCTCGCTGAATCTCGTGATACCCGAGTCGCGCGTGACGATCATGACGTAGATCTCGGTTACTGGTACCGCGAGATAGCGAAATCGCCCCATGTCGAACTGGACTGCTGGGTTGCCGAATAGCTGTTCGAGAATCACCGCGCCGTTGAGCATGCCGATCTCTGTGCCGTCCGTGGCCCCGGCATTGAAGATATGATTGCCGGCAATAATGCTGCCGGCGCCCGGCATGTTTGTCACCGCCACCGTCGGACTACCGGGAATCGAATGGCCGAGATAGCGGGCGAGAAGCCTTGAATAAACGTCAGCGCCGCCGCCCGGCGGAAAGCCGACGACGATGCGCACGACTTTGCCGCGATAGAAATCCGCTACAGCGCGCTCATTGCTATTCGCGCTTGGGCGCTGTGCCGCCGGTGCCGAAAACGCCGTGCCGGCAAACAGGACAAAAATCAACGTGGCTATCGGAATACTCAAGCGTTTACCGCGCGGTAATCTAGCATAAGCGTATTGGGGGTGCGGGTCACATGAAAGACTGTGAAGGTCTCTTTAGATGCACCTCTGTAGCTGGGGCAAACTAGAGGCACGGGTTCTTCGACCGGAGTTCTATGCCGTCTCAAGGCATTTATCTTCTGCATTATTCGGGGCAATTAGCGCCCGAAAGGTTTTTTCACCAATGGGACTCAGTTTACAGACTTGGAATGAGTGGAAAAGATCGCGGGAGTTTTTTTGTTCCGAAACCTGCCGGCAGTTCTCGCGAACCTTTTTGAGTTTCTTGGCTTTCTAAACGGTCGTAGGGAGCTGGCGAGCGCCATGAATGATGCGCAACACTTCAACGCAGTCTAAGCGCACCCGATAAATGAGGCGATATCGGCGAACGATTAGTTCTCGTACCGCGGGGTCCTCGTACTCTGCCACTATGCGTCCACGCTCAGAAAGTGTAGCGAGAGACCGGCCCGCCGCCATCAATTCCCGTGCTACTGCCGCTGCGTAAGCTTCCGAGTCACGTAAAAATATATTCGACAATAGATTCAAGGTCTGTGGTAGCCAGTAGGGTCCAAACTACTTCTTTGTCCATCGCGACATCCGCCGCTCGACCTCGTCTTGGCTTACAATCCGCCCTTGGTCAATGTCGCGCACACCAGCCGCAATCGCTTGGCGAACGTAAATCCGGTACTGTATGTCCTCTAAGGTGGCATCATCTGGAAGCGATTCTAGGATGCGCCGCACTTCTTCTTTCGCAGTGTCCATTGGTCACTCTTCAACCTAACGTTTACTCTACAACATTGTGCCCCGCAAGTATCGCCGTCAGACAGGGGAAGAGAACTCCGGCTGTCCCGTCCAATCGGGTCGACATAACTCGAGCGTTCACCTTCCTCGATTGCCGGGGGTCGCCACAGGATTCTTTATCTTAGAAAACAGACGGGAATATGCCGGATCGTCGAGTGCTGCTTCGTGGATCGATCTGGCTAATGACGACGTTGGTTTCCACATCGCTTCATGATCCCGACGGCGCGCCGCAAATCGATGTCCGGCTCGTATTACATTGGATCTCTCATTTGAAAATGACCAGTCTGAACCCATCACCGCCTCCATCGCTAACGCACCGTGACGCATGAATCTTTCGTAGTCCGCGAATCCGCTCTTATCGAAATGCAGATAAAAATAGGAGAGGCGAACTACTTCGACCGGGCGCCGCTTTTCGAGTCCGACGATCACCTCTGCAACACGCACGCGCTGGCGTGCAAACTCCGGCAGTCGCTCGGTTGGCCGAGGTTCGAGAAGCTTCTCGAACCGGCTATTGGGCATGCGAAGAACCCGGTCTGAAGAGTCAATAAAAATTATTCGATGTGACAGTCTCATGGATCAGTTCCACGATCCATCTTCCTGGGCGGCCTAGATTCTTACTGAACCCCCGCCCCCGCTCAGATGCAAAGATGTGCTACAATATATCTCCTTATGGACCGGGCGCTTGTCAATCTCGTTTGCTCATGAACGCCGCCCTGCTGGTGAGGATCCGCGGCCTCAGAAATCAGTGTCACTCATGAAACGATTGTCAACGTCTCTTTAGATGCGCCTCTGTAGCTGGGGCCGAACGAGCCGCCCGGTTCTTCGACCGGAGTTGTACGTGGTCTCAGGGACCGGATGGTCAGTCACTCATCCGTGCTCGACGACATCGCAAACGTTACTTTCCCGACACTTTTCCCAACGATCTTTGTCACCACCACGCCTTGCGCCTTCCTACGCCCACTCATGTATACTCTTTCATGCTGCACCTCATTTGGGTTTAGGCGACTCCGCATGGAGGCAGCCTCTTATAGTTGATCCCATAAAGACCGTAACTCCCAAACGCGCGAGTTGCAGCTTCTCATTTAATCAGGCATGAGTTGTTGACTTTGTCTTGAGCCAACGCTGCAACTCCGACTCAGACCGCCTATCACGGTTCTTCACATATGCCACATGCAGCCGACTAATCATCGATGAACACTGGGAATGGGATCAATCTTTACCCGTAGCACAAGCGATACCCTCGATCTCGATTAGGATTGATACGAATTCACTTCAAATCCTGGCATCGCAGAACACCCCCGGACCCGCTGATTAAGAGTCGAATCCAGGGCGGACCAGAAGCGAACGTTAACAAGAGAGTCCAACTATTTTTGAGTCTGCTTGCTTATTCTTCGGCAACGGAACGTGTATGTTCTGCCCCGCTTCTCACACAAAAGCACGACCGAAGACGGGAGCCCAGTGGATCCGCCTTGCCGGCGGCCTTTGCGAACATTAATATCGCGAAAGGCTGATCTGTGTATTACTGGGTATACCCAGTGTAAACAAGGGTAAGATGAAGCCAAATGCATGTTTTTAGAAGCACTTTGAGGAACCGACATGATACTCCTACAAATTTTGCGGCGCTGCGCGGACGGTGACGGTTCGCAGCACCTGATCGAGATCAACGGGCAGCGTATTCTGCTCGAATGCGGCATGTATCAGAGCAAGCGTGCAGAAGCCTACGAGCGCAACCGCAAATTTCCATTTGATCCCAAATCCATCAATGCGATGGTGCTTTCACATGCGCACATCGACCATTCAGGCAAAGCCGCCAACAGCCCGTTTTGCCCAAACCTCCACCTTCGGGAGCAAGGCGGATGAGAAGGTCGGGGAAAATACTACTTATTCTGTTTGTAAACATATTGATCCTTGGTCTCGCCACGTTCGGGTTGGAGTTCAAACTGGCCCAGGACCGGCGTAAAGCAGAGGCAAAGTGGTCCAAGCAGGTGAGGCCGTATTATTGGCCGTCGCTCCAGACGCACGACGGCATCGCTCTCGGGACGAGGTCCGGGTCGTTAAAATTAGTCCTACATCCGTTTGTCAGTTACGCCAACTTACCGAACCAAAAAACCCCGCACTTTTCGATCAATAATCTCGGGTTTAGAGGCGGCAGTATCCGGAAGGACGAAAAGACTAAAAAGCGCATTATTGTGGTCGGAGGCTCCACGGCATTTGGCACCGGTCTTCAGTCTGACGACGAAACCTTTGCACAACGCCTCGAATATCTGTTGGATGCCGAAGTGATCAACGCTGCGGTCGTCGGTCATGCCTCCGGACAGGAACTCGTGTCTCTGGTAATGGAACTCGTCGACTTACAGCCGGATCTGGTGATCGCTCTGAATGGGTGGAATGACTATGAGCGTTCTCTGACCAGCAAGTTCCGCGGATCAAATGGCTTTGCGGAAATCGAGGAGCAGCTGAAAACGTTACAATCTGTGACCGATGACTCGTTGCTCACGAGGGTATCGAACCTGTATTGGGTTCTGTTTCCCAACATCACCAAGAAGCTGGAGCCACTGTGGCTCAGGCTCTTCAAGGCGGGAGAGCAAACACGTGAAACGGATCTTGGGCTGGCCGGTGCAGTCTACGCGACCAATATGACCAAAATGCACAGGATTTCAGAAGCCTTTCACTTCACATTTCTCTGCGTCTTGCAGCCTGATCGAGATAGGCAGCAGCGCTACCGGGCCTTCCGCGAAACGGCGAAAATGCACTTACAGCGGGCAGGGATTGTCGCGCTGGATTTAAGCGAGCGCGATGAGCCGGGCATCAAAGCTGAGCGGTATATGGATGAAATGCATTTGGATGCAGCCGGCAATCAGGCAATCGCCCAGATCATCGCAAACAAGATCGTCGCTGACGGCCTACTCCGCTAACGTCCATATGCTGCGGAAACTTGGACATTCCACCGAATTTCGAAGCGTCTGAATGCTGTGCACCCGGCGAGCGGGGCGCAATCGAAATGACAAGAGCAGAGGACTTCCGATGCTCTGTTCCGCTGCAAGCCCAGAAAACACAATTGTTCTTTTGGCTTTGTAGTTGCTTTGAATGTGGGAGCCGAACTCCCAACGAAACCGGAAAATGTTTTCGAGCCGACACATCGAATTGAGAATTCACGCTGATTGAATCTCAGATGGCCCCGCGGCTATGCCTTGACATTATTTCATCAAATGGGAAGACCAAATTTAGCCCGAGGGATTTGAACTGAAGGACGCTTCAGAAACATTTCGCAGCATGCGTTAACGGAGACATTCGATTCGGGCCTACACGCCGCGGCTGAGCGGTCGGCGCCCTCGATAGCCAAACGAAATGCACGAGTCGTCGCGGATCGCTCCAGCCATGCGTCAGGTTTCCTGCCGTTCCATTACAACGACCGGCACCGCGACCTGTCCCCTGATCACGCTAGATCGCTCGACCTCTCGGAAGCGGAAGCGCTCGTAGAAGCCGATGGCATTGAGTGTCGACTCCAAACGGATCGCCGTGTGGTGCTCCTGTCGCGCGACTTTGAGCGCCTGATGCATGATGGCAGAGCCGACACCGTGCCGGACCGATCCTGGAGCAACGTAAACAGCAATAATCATCCCGCGGACCGCTTCGCCAAATCCAACGATATGTGAATTGTCTTCGACGACAAAGAGGTCGCCACGGTCGATTGGCGGGAGATAGCTCTCCGGACGGCGATTCGCCAGCCAGGCATCGATGACCTCAGACGTGTAGTGCCCCCGACAGAGCGCCCGCACCGACGCAGTATGCAACTCATGAAGGCGTCTGGCATCCGGTGCCCGCCCTTGACGCATCGTGAAATTGGATTGCTGCATACGTGCTCTGAGCGATAGGTCTGGAGTGCATGTTAGAAGGCCGCCCTCAACCGAATCTTCGATCCGCGTCAACTGAAAACTTAAACAGGCTTTGCCCGAGGCGCGTGCTGGGGAACAGGAGACTGCTTGCCAGCACTCGCTAACGCTGTACCTATTGCTTCGCGTTGCTCCAATACCCTGGCCTCAAGATCTCCACGCCGTGACCGCCGTCCGCCCACTGTGGGTACACATATGTTCCGGTTTGGGCAGGTTCTCTCGATGGGGTGGGGGCTGAGGACGATAGGGGCGCTGAGGACGGTAGCTGGATGATGATGACGTCGCCAGCGTCGATGACGTGCCCTCCAATGAACCCAACTCCACCACCGACCCGGGACTGAAAACGGGAGCGGTCGAAAGGATCTCTGAAACGATGCAGCCCTTGCACCCGCTCAAAACCCGAGCGGATACCTTCGAAACGATGCGGACTGTGCACCGCTGAAGCGCTAAATTTCCCGGACCTGCGGGAAGATCGAGACGCGCTAAAAGCCACCTCAGGGAAGAGGAAGCTCGTCCCAATCGCAAGAACAAGAGCGTAGATTATGCTTTTCCTATGCGAAGACTGTCGCATACGTCCTTTTCTAGTCCAAATTGACAGGCAAGAAAAGAAGGGCTCAAGCCACCTAGAGCTTGTCTAAAGGATTTTTACCGCGGGAAGGTCTCGTTAAGCAGCCGCGCCAGAACATTGGGCGGGATTGCCAGCGCTGTGTATAGCTGACTGGATCCCTTGCATGATCTTGGAAAGCCCCACCGCGCCGGTCGCGATCAGTAGATGAACGTGATTGGACATCAGCACGTAAGGCGTACACGATGCAGCGATAGCGATCTCGATAATACTCGATGCGTTCGAGGTAGACGACTCCGTCGCTCTCGTCGCGAAAAATATCACGTCGAGTGATTTCCCCGAACGATGACATGGTATAAAGCGCCTTCGAACTCGACTCTCAGCTTGCGCGCCGTTACCTGCTTTGATCTCTAGGCACCCTTTGCGCCCAAATTAGCTCCGGTACCGATAAGTCATCAATAACTCATGCCTGGCACCGAACCGGGGCTCTCGTGTTGAGAAACGGGATAAGCGATCAGAATCTGAGTTGCAGTGCTTGATGTTGTGGCAGTTCACCTATAGAGAGAATCGATAAATCCGCTTTGGTCCAACTCTCTGACCAACTGAGAATTTACAAAGTGATCTGCTTTAATCTCTTTTGCTTTCGGGTTTCGCCGCGAAATCTCATCGAGCGCTAGCTGGACCGCAGTGGGCGAGACGTAGGGTTTGCGGCCATACTCCTCTGAATTGAAATCATAACCGACTTCAATGACCTTGCGGTCCGTGGACCGCATATAGCGAGCCATGATATCGACGCTCTCCTTCTTGCGCGTCTTATAGTAGTGGATGCCTTCCACCAACCCTTTGATGAACCTCCGCACCGTTGCTTCGTCGCGCTTCAAGAACTCCCTGGTGGTCACGACGTCGTTGGTTAAAAATTCGAGCCCGAGCTGACGCAAATCAAACAGGATATTGATGCCGAACTTCTCGGCGGAGAATTTTTCTTCCACGGTTAATACCGTCGCGTCGATAGTACCGGCCTGAAGTGCAGCGGTTCGCAAAGGCGTGCCGCCGATTTGGAGCAGCGTGACGTCCTTATTGGCATCGAGTTTTAACTCCCGCAGCGCCATGCGCACCAGAAAATCGGAAACAGAGCCGAACCGGCTGATCCCCAGTTTCTTTCCTTTCAACTGTTCCGGCTTGGTAATATTCTTTGAGCTGACGATGTAGGTAAGAGCCGGCGTTTTCTTCAGCATCAACAAAACAACAAAATCGCCTCCCTGGAGATCTCCTTCAATGGCGGTAGCACCGCTCATGATCGCGATAGGTAGACTCTGGCCTGCTAGAGTTTGAGCCATAAGGGACGCGGACTGGACGAAAAGCAGCTCTACATCAAGTCCGTTCTTTTGAAATATCCCTGCTTCTTTCGTGACCCAAAGAACCGATTGTCCCGCGGACACACTGGAATATCCCACTCTTAATTTGCTCACCTGAGCGGATAACTGACTCACGGGAGCGAAGAACCAGACAGTAATCGCTACGAAAAGAGCAGCCTGAAAAGCCATGGTGCGTAAGCTCCTTCTCTCCCGTGGTTTAACCTCGCCGCCCGCGATAAACCACCGGGGCCATTTTAACTTCGACGCCGTTTTTCGCGCACTCTTCATCGAACATTTTTCTTATCTCCGGATCCTCGTCCTCATATTCGATTTGCTCGCCAAAGTTGTCCTGCCATTGTCGCCAGTTGGTGGTGACACCGATGTAACCCCCTGCGTTCGACCAGCGCAGCGCCATATGTAAAGCGGGTTCCTGGCCGGTGCTGAAGTGCGCATGCCACCACATATCGGGCGGCGAGAGCATGATCCCCGGCTTCCAGTCGATGCGCATCCGATCCTGCCCATCGGGCCAAACCAGCGAGTATCCCTTGCCGCCGAGAACCGTGATATGGGCACCCGCGGCATGGCGATGAGCTTTCTTGTAGAAGCCGGCCCGTTGTTCGGCGATGTGACCCGCCATGGTGTTCTCGGACAGGTCGAACCACATGGACCGGGCCGCGCCCGGCGCGTACATGAAGGTGTTTTCCTTTAGCTGATTGAACTGACGCACGTTGGCGATGAAGTTGGTCTTCCAAATCCACCAGGAGCGCCCTTTTTGGCTGGAGTTCTTCGAATCCGGGAACTGAATGGACTCCAGGACTCCTTTTTCACTGAAGTAATCCTTGTCCGGGACATAGCGATCGCGAAAGATGAAAGGATTGTCGTAGATGAAATCTTTGCTGTGATAGAGATTGACACAAAGCGGTGCCGTTGTGACCGCCAGATAACGAACGGGGGTATCTCCGCTGCCATTGAAGTGTTGATGCCAGGAGTTTAGCGGAGGCGAAAATAAGCTTCCTTCCTGCCACTCGAAACTCTGATTTCCCATTCCGTCATACCAGATCGTTGTAGATCCTCGTCCACTCAATATATAGATCGCTTCCTCGAACATATGCCTGATGGGCCTGCTTTGCTGGCCGGGCGCAATTTCCGCGACATAGGCATCGAGGGACTCCTGTTCTGAAAGATTGACAAAGGCGCCTCGACAACCTCTGCGCTCCCAGGGTCCCAACTCGAGCGCGTACAAATCGACCCAGAAATTTCGGTGAATGGGAATGCCTTCCTCGAGCTGCCACTTGGCATACGTGGTTTTAGGAGCTTTGCTGTCCTGAGATTGTCCGTCGTAGTTTTGATTTGCCATGTCCAGCCTCCTTGCCGTTCTCAGAGATGATCCTCAAAGAACCTGACTGTATTATGGTGCAGGATCTTTCGTTTCTGGCTTTCCGAAATATCCGTTCGTTCGATAATCTCCTTCATGGCATCGCCCCGGCCTTCGTCGTGGGGAAAGTCCGACGAAAAAAGAATCTGATCTTCACCGAGCAGAGCCATCTCTTGAACCAGCATCGCGTCGTCCGCTTCGGCCGCGACAAATATCCTGCCGGATTTGAGGTAGTCATCAACATCCTGTTGGAGCAGCCCCTTGCTGGTCGGCATGCGCCGCCTATTGAGCGCCGCGTAATGCTTCAGCCTACCTGCCATGTAAAAGATCCACTCGGCGCCAAACTCCAGGAAACCGATTTTCATATCCGGATGGCGATCGAGCATGCCATGGCCGACAAGGGCGACAAAAGCGAGATTCGCGGGCAAGGCTTTGCTGATCATGTTGGAATCTAGGATATTCTCGCACAGCTCGGCGAGAGCGGCATAGCTCGAGCCCATGTGCACGCACAGCGGCAAGCCCGAGCGCGCAAACTCGTCCCAGACCGGTGCGAAGCTCGAATGGCTCAGCATACGGTTGCCGACGGTGCCGTAGACGATTGCCGCCGCCGCGCCGAGCTTTTGCATCTCTTCGATCGCTTCGCAGGCCTGGCGCGTATCGCGCATCGGCAGAAGCCCGGCCCACCTGAGTCTTGCAGATTGTGTCTCGCATTGCCGGCCCATATAGCGGTTGTAGGTGCGGTAGAGCGCAGCTTCGTAAGCCGGTTCTTCGGTGATATTGGCGTAGAGCGTGCTCGGCATTAAAAATTGCACGTCGATGCCCAATTTGTCGAGAATAGCCAGCCGCTCGGTTGGATCGGAAAGATCGAGGCAGCCGATGGGAATGGCGCCATGTGCCTTGTCGACGTTGGTTCGAGTGCCCAACTCTTCCATGACGATGCCGGGAGTATTGGCGGCGTGGGAACCAGGACCGAAAACATGCGGCTCCATTCTGCCCTCGATCAGCCAGCCGGTGTTCCAGCGGCCCAAATCTTTATCGTCGATGATCCGCACCGCTCGCGGCCGGCGCCGGATGAAATCTTCCGGCAAGTCATGCCACATTGCCGGACTCATGATCGCGTGTGCGTCGGCATCGTAAACTTCGTACCCGTGCAACATCCGCTTCCTCCTTTAGTGCTTGCTCGGTGATTACTGCTTTAAAAACTCGCGAGTGATGAAACTTTCCGGGTGAAGCGGTGGTTTTGGGAGTAGTCCCGTCTTCGCCTGGTAGTCCAGAATCGTTTGGATCCCTTTGATGGTAAATTCTCCTTTCCTTGGTATGCCTGGCATCACAAGCTCGTATGTCTTTTCTGCTATGTCGCGGGAACTGGCGGAGAACTTCGACAAAAGGCGAACCGAGTCTTCTTTGTTTGACTGCATATAACGCACTGCATCCAGGGTCCCCTGGACGAATGACATCACCATTCCAGGGTTCTCTCGAATGTTTTTGCGACTGGCGTAAACAACGTCGACCTGTAACTCTTTCACCATGTCTTTCAGACGGCCGATCCTTTTGAATCCCATCTGTTCAGCTACGAAATTAAGTGGCAATCCGAGCGAGGTAGCCGCGACTCTTTTCTGCTGTAAGGCCGCAAACCTATCAGGGCTACTGGGGATGCGAAGCAGTTGCACGTCGTTATCGGTTAGTCCTACGGATTCGAGAGCAGTCCGGATCGCATAGTCCGGCGGGCTTCCCGGAGTGCCCGCGGCCACATTCTTTCCTTTAAGATCCCGTAGGTCACGTATTTCAGGGCTCGCAAAAAATTCGTAGTCCGGCTCATTGTAAAGACCCATGATCATGGTAATCGGGACGCCCTTAGTGATCGCGAGGGTTCCCGCCGTCGAACCTCCCGCCGAAAAATGTAAGTCGCCGGCGGTTAAGGCTTGCAGCGCAATTGCGTTTCCGCGGATGAATATGAGCTCTACATCGAGGCCGGCTTTTTTGTAAAAACCCTTTTCAGCGCCCACTAGGAGCGGTAGCCAGTACGCAGTTGTCGAGGGGTAGGAAACTTTGATCGCCCTTGCCAATACGGGCGATGTGTTAATGCAGAAAGCCCAAAGCGCAATCTGGAAAATCATTCGCTTGCTAACGAACCCACTAAGCATCACTTCTCCTTTGCTCGGACGGTGCCAACGACGCAGTATTAGAATTCTTCGAAATACCGCTGCAACTGTTCTCTGTCGTTAGTTAAGGTCAAGCCCAGGCTCAATAAAATTCTTGCCTTCTGCGGAGTAAGATTGTCTCCCCATATGTATACGCCGCTATTTTTCGGGATCATGGTGTTCGGCCGCACCCGTCCTCGGCCGCCCCTATTTGTCATCACTACCGGTATTCCTCTCTGGGCGATAGTCTTAAGCACCTCGTGCATTTCAGGCGTCGGAGATCCGGTCGGGAAGCCGGCGATAACGAGACCCTTCGCCTTAGCATAGGTCACGGCAGCATCGGCGACGGCTCCGTCCGCGTCGACGTGACAATAGGTAATATCCACACGAGGCAAGCCGGTGATCTTAAGTGTATCGAACGGTGTCGCAACGGTGTGCTTTTTGACCAAGTTCCGATAGAAGGTGATTTGGTCGTCGTCTACGAATCCGAGCGCACCCACATCCCTACTGCGGTATGTTTCAAGCCGGAAGCTAATGGTTTTTGTCACGTCCCGCGCTGCATTAATCATGTCGTTGGTTACGACCAAGACCCCTTTTCCAGATGCCTCCCCACACGCGGCAACTCGGATTGCTTGTACGAAATTTTTGGCAGCATCGGAACTGAGACTCCCGAACGGCCGCTGCGCTCCGGTCACGATTACAGGTCTATGACTCTTTACGGTAAGGTTTAAAAAATACGCGGTTTCCTCAAGGGTATTGGAACCGTGGGAAACCACGATCCCGTCCACCATCTCACTAAGCAGTAACTCGTTAATTCTTCGAGAAAGAAGCAGCCAATGCTCGCCAGTTATGGCGCTACTCCCTAGCACAGCAAGATCTTCGATTTCCAAATGAGCGATTTCGGAAAGATGAGGAATTGACTTCAGGATCTCTGCGGCGTGCTGTCGACCAGAGGGAGTGTTAGTGATTGTGCCGCCGGTTGCGATGACCTTTACGATTCGGGCGGGGGTTTTGCTCATTATTTCGCTACTCAGGCATTTACCCAGTTTCGCTGCCACCGTATACACAAGATTGCCTATGTCAAGCGTTCTTGATATTTGCGATGCTAATATCGGAAAATGCGATGGATGTATTCACCGAACACCTGCGAACTTTTCTCAAAGTTTGCGAGCTCAAAAGTTTCACGAAAGCCGCGCAAACGCTCCGCAAAACGCAGTCGACCATAAGCACCCAGGTTGCCGTACTCGAACAAGACACCGGCCTTCAATTACTGGATCGCTCCCAGCGACCGGTTCATTTGACTGAGGCAGGGGAGATTTTTTCATCATTGGCACGGCAGATCGTAAATTCCACCGACCAAATGGGCAGATCAATCCGAGAGCTTGCCGAAGGCGTGGCTGGGGAGGTCAAAATCGCGACTACCACGTCGATCGGAGCTTTCATACTGCCGAAGATAGTCGGGCGCCTCTTACAAGAGATGCCCCGGGTTCGGCTTGATATCACAATAAAATCGTTGTCATCAGTGTGTGAATCAGTTAAACAGGCGGAAACCGATTTCGGCATAATTCTTTGCCAAAGGGAACCCCCGGCGCTTCTTGCAAAGAGCCTCAAGCGGGAGCGCCTATGCTTCATTGTTTCGCCTCGTCACCCTCTCGCAGGAAGCATGGTCAGATTGGAAGAGTTGCGCTCACATTCGTTTGTGGTAGGCGCCAGAACCGGCGGATACACAGAAATGATACAAAGATTGCTCGAGCGCAACGGGCTATTTGGCTTTGAAGTGGCGTTACGCGTCGGCAGCTTTGAAGCGATCAAGGAAGCTGTACGGTCTGGCTTGGGGATTGGTGTGCTCCCTGAATTCATGGTTCAACGCGAAATCCGAAGCGGAGTACTTGCAGAGATTTCGACGAGAAAAAATATTTCCTCAGCAAATATTACACTTATCGAACGGACCAGATATACGCCAACGCCAACAGTAGCATCGGTGAGAGGGTTTATTCAGAAGATGCTGACATCCTAGTTGTGCCGGAACCTGAACTCGACTCTCAGCTTGCGCGCCACTGCCTGCTTTTATCTCTAGGCACCCTATAGCGCCCAAAATTAGCTCCGGTACCGATGAGTCAATAACTCATGCGTGGGTCAAATCCCCGGCACCAATATCCCATGATCAACGTCAGACATTTCGCGCTGCCACCGGCTTTGAGAAACTCATCCAGCGGTGTTTCATAAACATTGAAGCCGAGATCTTCGAGTTTTCCGCGAGCCACCGGGCAACCCGTGTTCATGACGACGTTGTTGCCGCCGACCACGGCGTTGCAAGCAAAGCGCTCCGCCTCGTTCGCCAGCACGGGAATGAGATCCGAAATGTGCTCTGCAAGCACCGTTTTGGCGTAATCGTCAAAGGCGGGAGGATAGAATAGCGCGATTTTGTCCGAGAGCGGGCAGAAGCAAGTGTCGAGGTGGTAGAACCAGCCGCTGGTCAACTCCAGCGAGAGTATTTCCCGATCCACAATCTCAGCCACTTTCTGATGCGCCATAATGTCGGACCGAATGTGGTAGCCGGCAAACCACAACTCGCCGCAGCGCAGCAGGTCCCCTTCGCCCTCGAAGTAATATTTCTCCGGCAGTTGAACGATCTCGAAACCGCGAGCGCGAAACCATTGCTCAAAATGCGGCGCTTCACCCCTGCGGACTTCGTGGCGGAAGTTGCTGACGATAAATTTATTTTGCCAAACCAGTCCAGCGTTGGCCGTAAAGACCATGTCAGGAAGCCCTGATATGGCATCGGTCAAGTGAATCTCCGCCGCCAATTTCTCGGCCAGCACCCGCTGTAATTCGTTCCACTGCCGAGTGGCGAGCACCGCATCGCTTTGGCGGCTTCGCTTCATCCAGGGATTGATCTCGTACTCGATGCCGTAATGAGACGGCGGGCACATCAAGAGCTGCATACGACATTTAAGTCCAGGTAGCTGCACAGCTCGCGCAAAAACGGCTCCACGTCGGTAACCAAACCCAGGGCTTGGAAAGTGCCGCGGTCTGTGAGCTTGGTCACGACAGCTGGGTTGATGTCGACGCAGACCGTCTTGACACTCGCGGGCAAGAGATTGCCCGTGGCAATGGCGTGCAAGGTGGTCGCTATCATCAATGCGAAACTCACGCCGCGTGCCTTCTCGCGCATGATGTCTTGCGCCTGCAAGGTATCGGTAATGACGTCGGGTAGCGGGCCGTCATCGCGGATCGATCCGGCGAGCACGAACTCAACGCCGTTTTTCACGCAAGAATAAAAGATCCCCTTGCGAATCAGTCCCTGCTCGACGGCTTGCCGAATGCCGCCGGCTTTCCGGATACGGTTGATGGTCCAGAGATGATGTTCATGGCCTTCGGCGGCGCGAATCTTCTGGTCCACGTAAACACCCAGCGATGTGCCGTAGAGGTCGGATTCCATGTCGTGGACCGCGAGTCCGTTGCCGGCAAAAAGAACCTGCACATAGCCGTTGTCGATCAGCTCGGCGAGATACTTCGACGCGCCGGTGTGGACGAGCCCCGGTCCTGCCACCACGAGTATGCGCCCATTCTCCCGGCGCACGCGCTGCATCGATTCCGCGATCTCCCGGATCAGCAGTCCTTTCGGTTGCTCTGTGGACACCGGGCTGGCCATGAACTCGAAAGGTGCTCCAGGCTGCTGCCGCTCCAGAGGCACGACTTTGACGCCGCGCTGGCCGACCACGACGAGATCACCGTTTTTTACGCGGTGCATCGGCACGCACTGTGCTTTGCGCGTGTTTGCATCGATACGAATGCCGCAATCCATCTCGATCGATTCGACGGGGATCCATTGCTGTTCTAGTCGCACCCAGGTCTCCAGGTTGGTTGTCGCATAAAAGCGTTCGGGAAAAACACCGTCGAGCGGCGCCGGTTCGAGTTGCAACGACTCCTCTTCCACCTGCTCGGGCAGCGCGCCATGCTCTCTAATTTTCGCAAGGACACTCTCAAGCAGATCCGGACTTGAAGCTTCGACTTTAATCCGCGCATGACTACGATCACTGCGGCGATGGCCGATCTGGATATCCAGGATCTCGAATTCGGCGCCAAGGCTGACGATCAGGTCGAGAACTTTGGGCAGTATGAGGGAATCGATAATATGACCGGAGATCTGTACGACAGTCTGCGCCATCGCGAACTCCTTCCGTTAGGCCTCGATTGTAATGTTAACCGCAACTTTGCACAACGTGACACGATTATCCCGGCAGGCTGTTGAAGTAGAGAAAGGAGATCTTGCTTATGCAGACGGTATGGAGCGAATGTGCAAGGGCCATCAAAGCGAACGCTCTACGGCTTTGGTATTTCTAGATCTCGACAAATCTTCTGAGCAAGAACTTCGTTGATTTCGCGATGACGTGGAACTGCAGAAACTTTGCCGCTTTTGCGGTTCACATAAACACTGTGGTTACCACCTTCGCGTAGTAATTGAGCGCCGTGCCTTTCCATATGGCGGATCAGATCGATCCGCTTCATGAAATCTGCGCAAGTGGCTCTCGAATGACCGACGTATCGCCCAACGCTTCTTTTGCAATCGACCGGTTGGCCTCCAATACCAGCTGAACCGCTTCTCGGAGATTGGATCGGGCTTCCTCAAGCGTATCGCCCTGAGAATTCGCCCCAGGCAGTTCTTCCACGAAAGCGATATATCCTTCCGGAACCTTCTGGAAAACCGCGGTTAATTGCTCTTTCATCGTGACACCCCCCTTGATAAGCACTATAGCAGACGAGAGCGCGCCAGTGTATCGTCGGCCAAGCTTCACAAGAGAGCACAGCGTCAGGGATCGGTACCTGCTTCCTTTTTCTCATCTCGTGCCGCCGCGTAGGCTGAGTATAGCCGGCTGATGATCGAATGATCCCGATGCAGCCACCTCCCAAGCTCCTCTACACGCCCAGCGATTTCGCAAAAAGAATCCGCGCGTCTATATTCTGCCATGCTCGAAGTAAGAAGAAGAAAGATAGTTCCGGTCATCCTGCTGGGTCATGATCCAGGCGTACGCAGAGATCCAGTGCCTGATTAGGAGAGCGGAGGTGAATTTATTTATGTGCCGAAGAGCACCGATAGTGACTGACCGCTTGGTCGTTTAAGACTTAACGCTCCGGTCAGTAACACCAGGAGAACGCCGCGCCTGCGGGCCGAGCTGTAGTAGTAAGGTGCACTTGACAGATTTTTCATGAGTGACCCATCCCCTCTCACGCCTTCCACTCGCTTAGGCGTAGTCGTACCCCATTGCAATCGGATCGAGTACATCGCTCACCTTGCGCACTGGCGTTTGTGGAAATCCGATCAACAGCGCGGTGATTTGCGGGTCGACCTCGGCGCTAAAATTTCCGGGATTCGTCACCCATGGCCACATCTCGTCGTTCAACCGATGGCCTAGAGGGATAGGATCATTATTCCAGGGATCGGACTGAGTGATTGGCGGATAATCCGCAGAGCGCGGGTGTGATCCGCCTATGCCGAGCTGAAATTTTTGCCACTGCACCCAAATGCGGTCGACGTTAGCGTGATGGAGCCAGAAGATCGGATCGTTGGGTGAGTACGCGCCACCCATGTGTCCGCCGATAAATCGATGCGCGGCATTATGGGTGGGGATCGCGGCGAGTGGCGGTGTTACGTCCGGCATGCCGGCCTCTAATTGATTCCAGAAAAACCAAAATTTGTGATAACCGGCTTGGCTCACGTTGAGTTGGCTCAGATGCGTCATTTGCGCTGAGCTAGGAGGCCATGTTTCCCCGCTGCTTCCGCGGTGCAGCGTGGACTGCAGCGTCTGCCGATTTGGATTAGTCGCGGGATACTGAATTTCCTGCAGCGACGGCGGAATCCGCCAGCCCTTGGCATTGGCGGGCAGCCAGGCCGGCGTTTGGGTCGGGCCGTTCAAGGAAAAAAAACCGGATGTCATCGGCCGTGGAGCCCCTTGTGCAATCGGAGTCAGCAGCGGCCCCATGAAATCGTTGATGAAAATTCTCGTTCGAGCCTGCGTGTGATTAGACCAGTCCCAATAGGGCACCGTGACTCCGGCGACTAATTTCTGTAACTCCAATTCAAAGCGCCGCAAATATTCCCGGTGCCACGCGCAAAATCCGATGTTCCAATGGCCGAAATTGATCGTGTCCGGCGTTCCTTGCACGGCCACGCTCATCACGGCGCCGTGCAAGGCCACGAACTGATCGTAGATCGTGACATTTGGATTGCCGCTCGCCGGAGTGCGACGCAACAGGAGAATCGCTCGCAGGAAGTTCTCGCGCTCGGCTGGTGATAAAGTCGCGGCATTCTTTCTAAGATCGGTAGCCATCCTCGTCCTCCCGGTCAGTGATGATGTCCAGGACCCGTCTGGTGATTCCCTCCTGGCGCCGGAATATTGCCGAAGTCGGTGACCCGATGATGATGCTCCGGATGACCGGTCGCAATCGCCGGATAGAGAAACACCGAGTAACCTGCCGCCGGCTTCGAACGTCCGAAGACCTGGTCGCACAATTTGCGAAACGTGGAGTCTCTCTTCCTGACCCGCAACACTAGCTCGGTTTGGTACATGCCGATCGGACCCAATCCGATGTGCACGCGCATACCCACACGGGAGGTTTTGAGCTCCGGCATGATCTTGAGCTTGCTCACATTGCTGCAGTTGGCGACGCAATCTATTCCTTTTGCAAAGGCCTCCCAGGCCTTGGCGGTCGCTCCGGCGGCCGCGCTCAAGCTCGTGAGCACCTCCAAGTGGTCAAACAACATGCCGGGGCCGGTGACAAGGAGAATGATTTCGCGGGTATTCGTTCGCAGATCGACCAGCGATGGACCGCCTTTTCCCAACGTGTGCACGATCCGGCCGGCATTTTTCGCCCTGCTTACCTTCTTCGTTGCCATCAGAGACTCCTCCGTATGCTCCCTCGGTACATGTTTGTATGCCGACACCTGGGCCTCTGTCCAACTAAATCCGATACGATAAAACGAATCGTGTCTCCCTGAATCCCTCGCTGATGCAATGCTACTCAAAACGGTAACGTTGCACCGTTGCTCTTGACGACCTCCTGTGCACGCAGCAATAGTCGTCCTCGATGGATCATCATTTCGCCAGTAAAGCCAAGCTCGGAGTCAGCGCCTGCCTGTTAGGCCAAACGGTACGCTACGAGGGACGGATTATCATCCAGCGTCGGATCGATCGAGTAGCCAACGGAAACTTTGGCGATCACCGATTCTGTCGGGATGGAGTGTGGGAGTTGCGAATCGACTACGGTCCCGGTTATCGGGTGTATTACGCGCGGGCGGGAGAGACGGTGGTACTTTTGCTGTGTGGCGGATCAAAGCGGTCTCAGTCGGCTGATAAAGGAAGCGGCGCGTTACTGGGCCGATTATCATCGGAGAAGACAATGAAGAAGGCCTTAAAATCAGTACCATCCCGTAGCCACGAACAGGCGACGGTAGAGAGTTTCCGTAAAGATCCAGAGTTTGCCGCAGAGTATTTGAACTCTGTCTTGGAAGACGGAGATCAAGAGGAACTAATGCTTGCGTTACGCCGAATGTCCAAGGCTTTTGGCGGCGTACAAAAACTTGCGGGAAAGGCGAATTTGAACGCCAATACCCTGTACCGCACGCTCTCCCCCAAAGGAAATCCGGAACTCAAGAGTTTAAGGGCCGTTCTGCGAGCTATGGGAATGCAGCTCACGGTCCGTCCATTGCGAAAGCGCGTCGCATAAAGGCGCGCGTCCGCACCTTGCCCGCCGACCCAGTCGCTCGTCAATAGTCTCCCATTTGCAACGCCGCTACCTGGAGATGGTGTATTATCCGATTTAAAGCCTTATTGATCGTGCTCGTTAAAAGTTTGTTGACACATTTACGCGAGCACGATACGGTTTGGTCTCCGGCTGAACGTTCCTCAAAATGCACCGGTGCGGCGGAGGTTCAGTGGTATCGAAACTCCGTAATCTTTTCACCCGATCCAAGGGTAGTGCCGATATTCAAAAACCGGCCTGGTTTTCCAGACGGATTCGAACGAAGACCTCCGACTCGATCTCTACTCTCGCAAATTCTGCTGAAGCAATCCCGGACGTCGAACCGGTCAAGTTTACGATCGCGGCGCAGTACACACGGGATGAGAGTTCACACCGGTATGAAGCTGGAGAAGTTATTATTCGAGAAAACGAGGTTGGTGAAACGGCCTATGTCATCGCACAGGGGAAGGTTGAAGTAAGCAAGCAACTAAATGGGCAAAAGGTCCACCTGTCTTACCTTGGAGTCGGAGAAATCTTTGGCGAAATGAGCATGATTGACGAGAAGCCGCGGAGCGCAACCGTGACCGCCGTTACGGAGACTTTAGTGAGTGAGATCCGGCGGGAAGATTTTTTCATCAGCTTTCAGAGAGAGCCCAAAGCGGCGCTCGAACTGTTGAAAGTTCCTTTTGACCGTTTGCGTAAGGCGGATGCCAGGATCTTGCTTGAGCATCTGCAGAGATCTCTTTTGAAAGCAAGAGTCGCAGCCGAAGCGGAACATGAGCAGCGCCTCCTAGCCGAGATTAAGCAAAGGAACGCCGAGCAGGCAAAGGACGAAGTCACCAACATTCTCGACGAACTCAAGCGATTCAATGAAGAACTGGAGAGACGGGTGGCCCAAAGGACGGAGCAGTTGCAGCAAGCCAATGCAGCGCTCGTCCATGACATGGAGCAACGAAAAAAGCTCGAAAACCAGCTTGTCCAGGCACAGAAGATGGAAAGCGTCGGCACTTTGGCAGAAGGCATTGCCCATGACTTTAACAATCTTCTCAACATTATTCAGGGGTATGCCTTCATATTGCGCGGTCATTGTGAGCAGAACGACGAGATAGAGGAAAGCCTTGTCGCAATCAACGAGTGTGTCAAACGCGGGTCTGCCCTCGTCGATCAACTATTGACGCTAGGCCATAGAAGCCGCGGCATCGAATTGAGAACAATAGATATTAATATCCTGGTGGAAGAACTCATCGTACTCATCAGGCATACGTTTCCCAAGATAATCGAGTTGGACCAGATCCTAGAAACCGATATCCCACCGATAGCAGGAGACAAAAATCAAATCGAACAGGCACTCCTGAACCTTTGTGTCAACGCTCGCGATGCAATGGCGAATCGCGGAACACTGACGTTTAAAACTCGATCCGTTACCGGCGCAATGTTGCAACATTTGGGCGCCAATTTAGAGGGACAGTACGTATGTATCGAGGTGACAGATACCGGGGTGGGAATGGATGAGAGGGTTCGGTCGAGAATCTTCGAGCCGTTCTTCACGACCAAAGATACGGGCCAGGGAACAGGCTTGGGACTTTCTGTTGTATACGGCATCGTCAAGAACCACGACGGCTTTATCGATGTGGAGAGTAAGCCGATGGCCGGCACCTCTTTTCGATTGTACTTCCCGGCTCAATCGTCAGACGCCGCTCTCAAAGAACCAATTGCCAAAATCGATGCACAACCAACGATGGTATCCAACAGCGCTGCGACAGTTCTTGTCGTAGAAGATGAAGAGAGGATGCTCCATGCGTTGGGGAAAATACTCGCAAAACAAGGATACACAGTCTTGAAGGCTTCCGACGGGGAGATGGCACTAGACACCTATGAGCGGCACCATGAAACCATCGATGTGGTCCTGCTCGATATAGGTCTACCGAAAATGTCGGGTCGAGATGTGTTGCTTAGAATGAAAAATAGAAATCCAGATGTCAAAGTGGTTATCGCCAGCGGCCATTTTGAGGACGAGATGAACTCAGACATTGATCAGGCCGGAGTTAAGCATTTGCTACGCAAACCCTACATGCCGGATGAAGTCATCAAGATATTCCACAGCCTAACCAAACGGAATTAGTTGCAACGAGGCGTACAAACAAGCATAAGCTTACGAAACATGCTTCAGACCCGCCAGGTAATCCGCCCGTTCGTCCCCTGGTTGTGTTTAACTTCGTCGTCGGTAAACGCGCCTTCAGCTATCAGAAGTTTTACCGTGGCGTCGGCCATGCCAGCGTGCTCACCATTAATTCTTCGAACGTCAGTTTATCAGTTTTTGAAACCGCCACACGCCGAATGAAACAATACCTAAGGAGATAGAGTATGGATGACTTTCAGAAGCAATTACAACGTCTCAAGCGCAATCCGGTGTTTGCTAAGGCTTTTGACAAACGACGAACTGAAGCCGAGGTTGCCTTCCAAATTCGCCGACTCAGAGAAGCTAAAGGTTGGTCACAAAAGGATTTGGCTAAGAAGGTCGGTTGCAGCCAGCAGGCCGTATCATCCGTTGAACAAGCCGGTTACAAAAGACACTCGCTCCCGCTACTTCGCCGCATCGCCGCCGTACTAGATGCTGACGTTGTCGTCG
>CAVUZH010000004.1:0-119411 GCA_963745835.1 uncultured delta proteobacterium | reverse complement strand
CGTACGGCACCGTGACGAGCTGATCCTGCGCAGCGGTAGTGTCTTCATTCCACATTTCCAGCAGCTTCTTGGCAATTGGTCCGGGTTTGCCGTCGCCGATTTTTTGCCCGTCCCATAGGACCACGGGCGCGACTCTGATCGAGCTACCGATCAGCATCATTTCCGCCGCTTCGCGTCCTTCCTGCACCAGAATAGGCGTGAGGTCGATAGCATTCAGTACCCCTTGCTGCACGAGCAGCCTGGCGAATTCGAGAACTCTCTGGATTGTGATCCCCGAAAGAATCGCTTCAAAGGGCGGATGGCGGAACACCCGATCCCCGGTCACGAAAGCTACGTTCATGTTCGAGCTTTCCGCCACCATGCCGCGCTCGTCGATGAAAATTCCGTTGTCGGCGCCTTGGTCTTTGGCTTCTAAGAGGACGAGGACGTTAGGCAGATAATTTGTTGACTTGATGCGGGCAAAGAGCGGCGGTTTGATCGGCACTTGGCTGGTTATGAGCTTGATTCCGTCATGATAGTAGCTTTCCGGATAAGCCTCCTGCTTAAAAACGATCACATAAAAACTACTGCGAACACATTCTGCTGGACCAAGGCCATAGCCGCCCGGACCGGCGGAGAGCCAGTAACGAACCGATCCATCGCGCTGGCGGCTTGCCGCGGCAGTGTCGAGAATAATCTGGCGCAGTTCCTCGCGAGAAAACGGCAAGGGAACACGTGCTCCCTGGGCCGACCGAATCAATCGATCCAAATGCGGATCGAGTTGATAAAGCATCCCGTGCGTCAGTGTAGCGGTGTCAAAGACGCCGTGACCACGGTGCACCATATGATCATCGAGCGGCAGTACCATGACTGCCGGATCGTTGACGATGCCGCCAAGGATGCTCGAGTACATCGCGTAAAAGTTCGCGGTGTTACCGTGCACTGTTTCGCGCAGGCGGCTGATTGCTTTTGCGCTGGTAAAAATAGGAGTGCCAGCCATAATTAGTCACCTCGTCACGGATGAGCTAGCCCATATTTCGATTGTAAGAGTTTGGCCAAATCGTTAGAGATCGTTCTACTATAGAAATAAACAGAAGGAGCTCACGTTCACATTGACGTCCTGTGTGATTGTGAAACCGTCGTGTACGGCGCAATTGCAAGTATGTCCCTTGCTGAATGAAATTTCCCCCAGGTGTACACGAAGGCGGCAAGAACGAAGTGGAAAAAAATCGGGATCGTATCGCCGAACCAGCGCATCTCGGGCCGGTACGTCATAGTCAAAGCATAGCGCAGAACCATGCTGGCCGCGTACAAAATGCTGCAGGCGACCAGGAATCGGGAACAGCCGGGTCTCGGCTTGGCGAAAAAGCCTCGAGCGCGCCAGATGTCGGATGCGATTTTGACCATCACGGCCAGCATAACTAATTGGATGCAGAGAAGAATAGGATAGCGGATCAGACCGGAGAACCAGTGCTCTGTGGGCGGCAGCCAACCAACCGAAAAAAATACCACCAGAGCTTGGCCCAAGACGCGAAGCGCAAAAAGCAGAGTCAGAATTGCGAGCGCGCGCCCGTGCATGTGGCGTCAATCTGGATTTGTTACTGGCGCTGCGCCCGCGCTTGGGACGATGAACTCTATCTCTTTTGGGTCTTCCGGTGTCATGCAGAGAAGCTGCGCCTTAAGTTGCGTATCGTGGCCGCCGCGCTGGAGAATTATCTGGGCTTTGCGCTCGAACCAACCAGGCTTCATCACGCACAGGATCGGCGATCCGAGCCGCTGCGACTCGCGTTTTTGCGCATATTCCACATTGAGTTCTCGCAAGCCGGCATCAAGTTCATGCAGCAGTTGCACCAGGCTTTCGCGGCTTGGCATGGCGCGGTCCAGTTCCACGGAGAGAACGTACAGAGATTTTTCCATATCGGCGCAAGCGCAAAAATGTTGCACCGCCACACCGGCGGCTCTCTGCGCCCGCGCCATGGCGCCGATTAATTGGTTGATGTGCAACTTTTCACCGGTGATGCTGGTGACATCGCGGCCTTTGCGGACGAATTCGATGAGCGGCGTCTGATTGTAAAATCCAGCGACGCGAATCACGTCGTTGATGTCGTAGCGGTACAATCCGCCGGGTGTGGTAAGAAGAATATAATAAAGATTTCCCTCCTCGAGCTCAGAGCATGTCAAGATCGTTGGCGCAGAGGCATTGATTTCGGATTCCGGGATGAATTCGTAAAAGTTCTTATCGATCGCGAGAATGCCAGCGGACCCCGAGTCGAACACCGGCAATGTCATCTGCGCCTCACTGGCCATGTAACCGAGATCGCGCACCGGCGTGGTTTTGGCAAACCAGCCGGCGAATTCCTTCAGTCGCACACCGGCGCTGCCGCCCTTCCAGCAACCGATAAGTTGCAGCCGGGGCCAATATTCTTTGGGTCGGAGCGCTCCGTCGTGCTTGATCAAAGATTCCAGTCGCCGCGCGCGCGGCAGGTTTTTTCGCAGCCGTGACGCGAGCGACGCGCGCACTTGGGCCGGCAGGTCGAAACGCGTTGTGATGGTGCCGTCATGAATGTCTTTGATGATGTCGTACTTATTTTGGCTTGCGCTTTGGACCAGCTTGAGAATCGTACTCGGATTGGGCGTGCCGAAAAAGGAGATATCCTGTTCCAGCGCCATACGCATGGTCAGATAGTATTTGGCTTCGAAGTCTTTGATCTCGGAAACCACGTAGGGTACGGCGTAAGCGTTTTGTATCCAACGCGGGCTGCTCCGGTAAATCAAACCGGAAGCGGCGCCGAATGGAATGCCACCGGCTGTTTCTCCCTCGACCTGCGGGCTGACGATGCCAAGGAGTTTGCCGTTGAAGAGTTCGGGATGGTCCACGAACGCGCGGTAATACCACAGCCGCGTCAATTGCCGATGGTTCTCTCTTGTTTTTGCCGTTACCGGGATTAGCTTGGGATCACCCGTGCTGCCACTGGTCATCGTGAACATGTCGATGGGATCGGCGGTCAGCGAATCGCGCTCGCCGCTATGAATGAACTCGACATAGGGACGCAGGCGCTCGTAATCGGCGATCGCCACTTGCTTGCGATAGTCGCTCAGAGAGCCAATCGATTTGAAGCGATGATCGCGGCCGAAGCGCGTGGAGCGATTGCGCTCGATGATATCGAGAAGCAGCCGGTCCTGAGTTTCCTGGGGCTTGAATGTGAGCTTGTGCCAGCGTGCCCACTGGCGGCGGGTCACGAACATCGCGGCTTTGACGAGCAGTCGCATCGATGGTTACCGGCGCAAATCGATTTTAGCGGTGGCGAGACGCTCCAGGACCTCTTCCTTCACCGTGACGCTGAGGCCATGGCTTTGCAAAAGCGGCGCCCGCCCGCCCAAGCCAAACGCGACGTTTTCGAACGTGACATCCTCGGCGAGCAGCCAGGTACCGAAGGAGCCTTCGGCAAATGCGAGCGCTGGCAAATGCGCCGCCAAGGTTCGCCCGGCGGCCGACAAAATACCGGTTTCACCGACCTGCGCTCCCACCTGAATTTTGACTCCCGCTTCTTGCGCCAATCTGGCGATCGCTAGACTGGCGCCGATGCCGCCGTTCTTGGATAGTCGGATGTTAAAATAATCGCAAGCGCCGAGTTCGATCAAGCGGCGCGCCTGATCCAACGTGACCAGCGACTCATCGGCCATGACCGCAACGCCGCTCTCCTGACGCGCTCGTTTCATTCCCGCCAGATCATCGGCCCGCACCGGCTGTTCAATCGATTGCAACTTGAAGCGCGCCAATCGTTGTAGCTGTTCGATCGCCTCGTCGGCACTCCAGGCGCCGTTGGCGTCGGCGCGCAATTCGACCTCGACACCCACGGCTTTACGCACCGCTTCGAGCCGCGCCGCGTCATCAATGGTGCCGACCTTCACTTTGATCTGGCGTATGCCGACCCGGGCCATTCTCTTGGCGAGAGCGGCTGCGTCGTCTGGTGCATCGGCCGAGATCACCCCACTGTAGACAACTTCGTAGCGCGCAGGCGGCAGCAAGTCGGCCAAGGCGCAGTGATCGGCACGCAGGCTCCAGTCGAGCAATGCCAACTCGACGGCGCAAAAGGCGGCGTTCCAGGCCGCAACGCTGCTTTGCCGCTCTTCGGGTCGCGTCCATTCGGACACGACGGATTGAAGATACTCGAAAGTTTCCCAGCCCGGTGCGAACGATTGCGAAAACACCCGAGGCGCCAGGTGCTCGCGGATGCGCGCGATCATGGATTCGGTTGTCTCGCCGGTGACATAGGATCTAGGCAAGCTCTCGCCAAAACCGAGGCGGCCGTCGCTGTCGATGACTTTAACGATCACCGCGTCGCTCTCTTCCCGGCTGTGCAGCGCATGGCGGAACGTTTGGTGAAACGGGATGCGCAGCCGGTAAATGGTCAGGGCTTCGATACGCCGCGCCTTAGCCGGGGCCGATCGAGTGCCGGTCCGCTGTTTCGAGCCGGCTGGAAAATAGTGGCGAGCGAAAATGTTATCGCCCAGTGTAAGACTCGCGATTTGCTCGAAGAGATCGTCAGGTGCCTGGTGAAAGCTGAGATAATCCTGGACTACCGTCACCCCCTCTTCGGCATGGCGCACGTCGACCTCCGAGTGGAGCGCAAACCAGTGCAAGGCCGGTTCGGCAAAGCCATAGTGTCTGGACAAGGCGGCGGCGATCTCGCTCGAACAGCGCGACAGCATGAACTCGAAGCTCATGGTCTCGAGCAACACCGCCAGGCAAAGCTCGCGCAGGGTTGAGGCCGGCACGCGAGTGGCGCAGAAGACTGCGAGGCGCCGGCGCGCATCGGCGATCAGCTTGTCGATTTCGCTCTGGTCAAAGCCGACGCCGCGCGCCAGCTCCAGGAGCAGCGCCGAATGCGGCTTTCCGGCGTCGGAGCGGCCCATTTCCTCCAGCAGATTTTCTCTCAACATCTCCGCCGCCGTCGAAGGCAATGATGCGAAGCACAGGGCAACGATATGCGAGGAGAGGAAATGGGTGCGAAAAACGTTGCGCAAAAACTCGCGGGCAGCCTCGGGGCTGGCATGTCCCGCGACAAGCTCCTGATACTCGTCGGATTGGCGGAATTGCCGCGTTGCGCTGTCGAAGGCTTGGGTAATTTGTTCGGCGGAAATCATTTTTGCTCCAGTGCCCGGCATTGGCGCTTGAGACGAACTTCAACTATCTGGCGGGAGGAGATTTACAAGCTCCAGACCTGGCGAAACTCGCTGCAGATTTAGAGCAATTCTCGCGCGCCTTCGAGTCGGAGCGGGCGGTCGAAGTTTACTCGACACCTTGCATGAGGTCGAGAAGATTTCGCGCCGTTAGTCTTGGCCGATATCAGCCTAAGCGGGGTCGGCGGAAGGTTATAGAGCTATCGGTTGCGATAATCTTAAGGACGCTCCGCGGTCTGCAGAGGCTTTGTGTAAAGTTTGAAGCCGCCGAATCCATACTCGCCTACCGGTTTGTTGGTGGCCGCATCGAAGAGATCAATAAGCATGAATTTTTCCGGGTGTCCTGCAAGATAATTTGAAAACGTATCGACGAAATGCTCTTGGCTTTTAAAGTCGGCGCGATAGAAGCCCTCGCCCAAATATAACCGATGAGGCCGAGGCTTCCCATCGAGACGCATCCAATATTGTGAACCGTGAGAGCCGAGAGAATCGAGCCATGTCTTGTACTGACTGATTTTTGCTTCGCGTTCTTTGAATTCGTTGCCGCTCACGCCCGGAGCTTCAAATACTGCGGCTAAGAAGATTACGAGAAAAGCCACCAAAAATGATTTCATGATTTCCTCCGATCGGATATCGGGTGGTGTCTGACGCAAGGCATTTGCCATCAATGGCCGGATCCCGCGATAGGGTGGATTGCTTGGCGAATGCGTGCGCAATCACGCTCTTTTGTGACAAGGTGGCAACTCGAATGCGATGATCTGCCGTGGTGACGAGATTGTGATTGGCCTCGATTGGGCGATGCGGCGATCTTTTGTCGCACAATATCGCTCGAGAGCGACCAAGTGTGTTTCAATTCCGTCAGCTCTTCAGTCGGTACCCGGTCTTGAAGATCCATGCGACCACCGCCAGGCAGATCGCAAAGAATCCCAATGTCATCGCCAGGCTCACGCTGACACTCACGTCGGAGGCGCCGTAAAAGCTCCAGCGAAATCCGCTGATGAGATAAACTACGGGATTGAACAATGTAACCGTGCGCCACGCTGCCGGCAGCATGTCGATCGAATAGAAGGCCCCCCCGAGAAAGGTCAGCGGCGTGATGATCAGCATCGGGATGAACTGCAACTGCTCGAAGCCTTTGGCCCAGAGACCGATGATGAAACCGAAGAGACTGAAGGTCGCCGCGGTCAGCACTAAAAAGGCGATCATCCACACCGGGTGCAGAATCGTGATCGGCACGAACAGCGCGGCTGTTGCCAGAATGATGAGGCCGAGAACGATGGATTTGCTCGCCGCGGCGCCAACGTAGGCGAGGACGATCTCCATAGAGGATACCGGGGCGGACAAGAGTTCATAAACTGTGCCGGTAAACTTCGGGAAATAGATGCCGAACGAAGCGTTGGAGATGCTCTGGGTCAACAGCGACAACATCATCAATCCCGGCACGATGAAGGAGCCGTAAGCGATGCCGTTTACTTCAGTCATGCGCGAGCCGATAGCAGCGCCGAAGACGACGAAATAAAGCGAGGTGGTCATGACCGGTGTTACGACGCTTTGCAGCAGCGTGCGCAGGGCGCGGGCCATTTCGAACTTATAAATCGCCCAGACGCCGTGCCGGTTGAATCTCGATGGTTTCGTTGCCGTGCTCATTTGCGATCGCTCACCAAGCTGACGAAGATGTCCTCGAGCGAGCTCTGCCGCGTGTTCAGGTCCTTGAAGCCGATGCCGAGATCGCCAAGCCGCTTTAGCAAAATCGGGATTCCAGCGCTTTCTTCATTGCCATGGAAAGTGTATTCCAGCTCGCGTCCGGCGTCCTTCAGCGCCACCGGCCATTCGCTTAATCCCAGCGGGAGCGATGGCAACGGCTCGAGGAGGCTCAGGGTCAGCTGCTTCTTGCCGAGTTTTTTCATCAGCTCGACTTTCTCTTCAACCACGATCAGTCCTCCTTTGTTGATCACCCCGATGCGGTCGGCCATCTCCTCGGCCTCATCGATATAGTGGGTGGTCAGGATGATGGTCACGCCGCTTTCCCGCAGAGTTCGCACCAGCGCCCACATGTCGCGGCGCAACTCAACGTCCACGCCTGCGGTCGGCTCATCGAGAAAAAGAATCTCCGGCTCGTGCGACAGCGCCTTGGCGATCATCACGCGCCGCTTCATGCCGCCCGATAAGGTCATGATTTTGTTTTTGCGTTTTTCCCATAGAGACAAGTCGCGCAGCACCTTCTCGATGTGAGCCGGGTTCGGCGCATGACCGAAGAGCCCACGGCTGAAGTTCACCGTCGCCCACACCGATTCGAACGCATCGGTGGTCAGTTCTTGCGGCACCAAACCGATCTTGGAGCGCGCAGCGCGGTATTCGCGGACGATGTCGTGGCCGTCTACGATCACGATGCCCTCCGTCGGGGTGACGATACCGCAGACGATGCTGATCAAGGTGGTTTTGCCAGCGCCGTTAGGACCCAACAGAGCAAAGATTTCACCCTTGCGGATCTCGAGGTCGATACCCTTCAGCGCCTGGTACCCGGAAGCGTAGGTCTTGGTCAAGTTCGAAATGGAAATGACTGGCGGCATGGGATGATCTTAGATAACGGGCATGTTGATGCGCTGTCGATACAAGGACATCAATCAAGCAGGTTTTGCTCGAGTAATCACGACCAGAATGACAGCGCATGCTCTGGAGTGATAGCGATTTTTAATGATTCAAGATTCTCTGCAGGAAGATTACCAGATTCAAAGCCGCATCAAAGCCGCGTTAGTCTTCGATAGGGTTGCCGACGGAAGTGTTTTCTCACCTAGTGCAGTGTCTCACGCTCTTGATACTTCATGCGGGGTGTATACCACCACGAAAGACTCGAAGGGCACGAAGGAAGAGAAAACACGTTAAATCCCGGTTCGTGTTCTAGCTCTATGTTTGTTCTTCGTGTCCTTCGGGCGCTTCTTGGTGAACAGAAACATTTTGCTCGACGGCTCTGTCGAGAGCCCAGGATCAGGTTGTGCGGCTGAGTTGCCTTCTGAGATATTGGCCCGTAGAAGTTTCGGTGACCATGGCACGAGGCGCGCCCTCAGGCCATTCCATCACGATATTGCCTCGGACCACAGTCATGACCGGCCAGCCGGTGACATCCCAGCCTTCATAGATGGACCACGGCGTTACCGTGTGAAGAAGTTCTTTTGTGATCTTTGCACGCCGCTTCAAATCGACGACCACAAGATCCGCATCGGCGCCCGGCAGGATCGCGCCTTTTTTCGGATAAAGGCCGAAGATGCGCGCGGGATTTTCACTGGCGACTTGCGCCAGGCGCTCGATGGAGATTCGATCTTTATTTACGCCCTCACTGAGCATCATCGGCAGCATTCCTTCCACCCGTGAAGGAAAACCACTGACGGTGGTAAAGACGTTTCCCGTTTGCATGGACTCGCGGGTTCTGGTGTGCGCGACATGATCGCTGCCGATGCAATCGATGGCGCCGGACGCGAGCGCCTTCCATAGACTTTCGTGTGTAGAGCGATCGCGCAGCGGCACGTTGATCTTCCACGCGTCCTTGTGCAGCACGAGATAGTGGGTGCCGATTTCGCTATAGACAGTCAAGCCTTCGGCTTTGGCTCTCTCGATTTCCGCGACGGTCTCGGTCGTCGTACAGTGCACGACGTAAATTGGACAGCCGGCGATCCGGGCATAATAGAGGTAGGTCCGGGCGTGACCGACCTCGGTGAAAGCCGGCGAGCGATCATCCCAGGCGCCCATGTCGGTGCGCCCGGCATCTATGAGCTGCTTCTGCAGCACCTGGGCGATCTCCCAGTTCTCGCAGTGAAGCAGCGCGATCGCTGGCGCGCCGAGCTTGGCGACCTCCTGAAAGACCGAGTAAATGCTGCCATCGTCAAAAAAGTAAGCCGGCCATGAGGACTTCCACGGCCCCTGCATCTGCAAGTGGAGCTTGAAGGAGCTGATGCCGTGTTCGTTTGCCAGATAGGGAATTTCTTTGACCTGTTCGTCGGTGCTGATAATCGGCGTGAGAAAAAAATCGATCGCCGCGGTTTTTGCCGCCTCGTAGAAGATTGGCATCGATTTCGTGAAATTCGGAATATCTGCGGGCCCCTTCACTTTATCGGCGCCGCCGGTGATTGCCAGGCTTACGAGCTGCAAACCCCAGGTCGTCACACCGGTAGCCGCAGCGGCCCGTGTCTCGCTTTTAAAATCGGCGGCCAGGTCGCGATGGCCGCCGAGGTGACACTCGGGATCGATCACGCCCGGAAGAAGGTGTTTGCCGCCCAAGTCGATGATCCGCTCTGCATCCGGCAAAAACGCATCGCTACCGATGGTGGCGATCTTGCCGTCCACGACAGCCAAGCCGCCTTCGACGATGCCCGAGGGCGTGACGATCAAACCGTTCTTAAAAAGCAGATCAGCCGTGTTTTTAGCCATAAAATTACTTCGGGAAAAATTGCTTTTCCGAATCGATGATGGATTTGGCCCAGCGCGAAACCAAGTCTTCGGCGAACGAGCGTTCATGGATCCACTTTTGGCTCGGTCCCATGATCGAGTCTTTGTACCAGCGCGGCACCACGCGCACGGCGAGCATGTAGCGAATCAGATTAGTGACGAGCTCATTGACGTTTTTTTCCACCGGAAAGTCGTCCCAACCAAACGCGAGTCCGGTGAACGGATCCACCAGACCCATGGTTGCCCCCGCCTCATGCACGCGCCGGGCGACAACTTCGCTGTGAAAGATTTCGGGCCGCTCCAGTCCCGCGGCCAGGCAGGCCTCGATGGCGAAGCCGCCATAGTTCGACTTGGAACCGAACACGCAATAGTCGGCGTCAGTCGCGGCGGTGATGCCGGACTCGCACGGACAGCCGCATTTGGCGCCGGTGGGCACGACTTTGCGGACGGCGTCGGCGATGCAGGCAGTGCCGATTTCATTGCCGCCGTCACCGACGCCTATCGTAGGTATGCCGCGGTCGCGCGCGAAGTCAAAAAGGTAATCTACTTTTGCTTGCACCGACGACACGTCGATGCCGAAGCCATTGTGATAAATGCCTTTGGCGTTCTTCGATAACTTTTCTATGGCCACGACGGCTTTCGGTTTGAACTGATCCAAAAGTCGAATCGCCTCGCGCCGCCCCAAGTCGTCGTCGAGAGGAAACGGCAGAACGATGACTTTTCTCGGAGTTCCGACCGCCAGCTCGGGCGCGCTCGGCATCAGGCCGGCGGCCTGGCAAAGAGCCTCCATGGCTTTCACCACCACTCCTTCGCAAACGATGATCGGAGTCGCGTCAAGACCGACGTCGATAGCCCGCGCAAGCGTCGCGGCAGCAATCGGGCCGTCGCCTTCGGCGATCATGTATGGCGGCGCAATCAAACCGGTGGTGATCAGCAAGGTGTCGCCGCGCTGGACGTTGTCCGCAAGCGCTTTGGCCGCAAGATGACAGAGCGGCGCGCCGGCTTTTTCGCGGGCGGCTTCGTAGAGCACGCCGGTTACCGGCTTGCGGGTCAGGGCCGAGCCACCGCCTGACATGAAATATTGAACCGATATCAGGCGATCGACGGTGTCGCCTAAGTTGTATGAGAGCTCATCGTTTTTCACTGTTGAACGGGATCCTACTTCCTTGCTTCCTGCAGATAGCTCATATCGATTACGCCATCGACCGGCGGAGGTGGCTTTTGCAACCCGAATTCCTTCCAGCTTTCGGCGACGATGCGCGCGCCTTTGATATCCACGGCGCCATCCTGCGGAATCGATTTTTTGGTTTTAACGAAAAGATTATAGGTTTTTTCGGCATCATCACGGTCGGCTTTCGCCTTGTCAATCAACGCCCGCAGCACGGCCTCCTTGTTTTTGGGCTCATAGAAGAACTCGCAGGCACGCGCGAAAGCACGAAGAAAGCGCACAGTCAAAGGCCTGTTTGCTTGAGCCCAGTCGCGGCGCATGCCGGTTACCGTGTATTGAAAGTTGTCGACGTAATCCGACGAGTAGCCGAGCAAACGCATTCCCGAGGCGATCGCTTTGAAATCCGAGGGCTGATTGACCAACGCCCCGGCGACGCCGCCTTTTTCCACCGCCGCCAGACGAGTTGGAGTTCCACCCAGCCCGAGCATTTCATAGTCGGCAGGCGTGAGACCGTTGGCTGCGAGCATCCGCGCCATAATGTAGTTCAGAGGATCGGTGGGGCCTGCGACTGCTAATCGCTTTCCTTTTAAATCGGCATAGCTCTTGATCGAGGGATGAACCACCAGCGCATAAATGGGCACCAGGGTATCACCGGCTACCGCGACGAGATCGGCTCCTGCCGAATTAGCGGAGAGCAGCTGCACCAAATTCATCTGCGCGAAATCCGTGGAGCCCGCGACCAGCGCCTGGGAGGTAGCGGTCGTGGTGCCGCCGAGAACGCGCTTGATCTCCAAGCCTTCTTTTTGAAGCATGCCCTCCTGCTCTGCAATCAGATAGGGCCAATGCAATGCAGATATGGTGATGGTCCCGTAGTTGATCTGCGTCAGTTTTGGAGTTTGCTGCGCTTCAGCGCGACTCACTGCGGTTATCGACACGAGCACAAAGAACCAGGCACCATACCTGAATGTCGATGTCATCTTGGTCATCGTTGCATCCTTGAGAGTAAGTTCTCGATTCAAAATCCACCAGGCGTTCTCATACAGATGGCAGTTACGTACTATGAGCTCGTGAGCCTGTCAATCAAAGTTAGCGGCACGGAGTGATTTATGTCACACGCAAATAGTGCCATGCCCGATGAACTGGTGTAGTAAATTATCGCGGATAATTACAATGACAGAAGTTCCGGACAACAAGAGCCGGAACCCGCCTCGCTTACTAAGCTCGTTATAAACGCGCGCGTAAGGAATGTTGCCAATTTCGCTCTCGCCTAAGACGGCACTTGCTTTATCGATTTCCGACCAGACGATTGGTTCATCGAAGATGACACGACTCGTCTGTGTTTTACAATTGACATGTCGATCATAGTGAGCATGCCGAGATCATCGAGCTGGAACTTGATTGCTCGCCGGCTTTGCGGGAAAATCCGGTTCGTTAGGTCGCGCACCCATGATACACTCTGAGCTATCCTTGCGATTAGCGCGCTTGGCAGACGCCGACAGCATTGCCAATCTCTCCCGCGATTTGATCGAATACGGCCTCAACTGGCGCTGGACGCCTGTGCGGGTCGCAGCTAGTATTCGCGCTGCCAACGTCAACGTACTGGTTGCATCTATGCACGAAGAGATTGCCGGCTTTGCCATCATGCGCTATGGCGATGACGACGCACACTTGGATCTTCTCGCTGTGGCTCCGCCCTATAGGAGAAGCGGCATCGGGCGCCAAATGATGGAGTGGCTGGAAGAATGCGCCATCGTAGCGGGCATATTCAACGTTGATCTCGAAGTGCGCGCGGAGAATGAAGAAGCGCAAATCTTTTATAGTCGAATGGGTTACCGCACACTGCTTCAGCTTCCCGGCTACTATCAAGGGATTGAGGCAGCGCTTCGCATGGGCCGAGATTTGTCCCGCCGCTCTCGCGACCAGAGACCTCACAGGGAGCAATCCTAGAAGCCTGCTGAAAAGACTGATACTCATCATTCGCTCGCCATTTTCGCCAAGCGATGTCCGCAGTGAGCATGAGCAAACTTTATTTCCGCAGTGCTCCGAGGTTCCAGTAGCCCGGCGCCAGCAACTATAGGATGATCTGATTATGGCCAGGAAGTTGATGAACACTGACGGTTTCAGAAAAACGTGCGAGTTAGCAACCAAGCGCGGGCAAGGGAGCCATACGTGACTCGCCATGGTGAGGAGTATGTGCGCGGCTTGCGTGACGGACGCACGGTGCTGTTGAACGGCGAACGAGTGCCCGACGTGACGACCCATCCAGCCTTTGCCGCCGGGGTCCGGAGCATCGCCAGCCTTTACGATCTCGCTGCCGATCCCGCTAATCGCGAGCTGATGAGCTATCCGTCTCCGCGCGACGGCCGTCCTGTCAACAAGTCCTGGCTGGTGCCGCGCAGCCGTGACGACCTGGTGGCGCGGCGGCGCGCGATTAAATTCTGGGCCGATGCAAGCTATGGCTTGCTGGGGCGCTCGCCCGATCATGTCGCATCGTTTTTCGCGGGGTTTGCGGGCTCGCCTGAGTTCTACGCCCGGGGCGGCCAACAATTCGCCGACAATCTCTCGCGTTTCGCGGCAAAGGCCGCCGATGAGGACCTCTACGTCAGCTACGTCATCGTCCATCCCACCGTCGATCGCGCCAAAGCGGCGCACCAGCAGCACGAGCCGTACCTCTACGCAGGCGCCGCTGCCGAGCGCGACACCGGCATCGTCATTCGCGGTGCGCAGATGCTCGGCACGGGCTCGGTGATGTCCGATTATGTGCTGCTCACGGTGATCCTGCCGCTCAAGCCCGGCGACGAAGACTACGCGATTTCCTGCGTGGTTCCGAATGGCGCGTCCGGTCTGAAGCTCTACCCGCGCCGGCCGTATGCGCTGGGAGCGAACAGCGTATTCGACTACCCGCTCTCGAGCCGTTTCGACGAAACCGATTCGCTGGTCGTCTTCGATGATGTTCTGGTGCCGTGGGAGGACGTGTTCATCTACAAGAACATCGAGCTTACAGCGGGTCAGTTCAGCGTTACCGCGGCGCACGTGCTGGGAAACACGCAGTCACACATCCGCTCGTGGGCAAAGCTGCAGTTCCTGGTGGGGCTGGTCAAACGCTGCATGGATCTGAGCGGCCGTTCGGCCAACATCGAGATAATCGCGCAACTCGGCGACCTCGCTAGCCGTGTCTCACTCATCGAAGGAATGATTCTTGGCGCCGAAGCGGCCGCGGAGCCGGACCAGTTTGGTGTCATGCGCCCGAAAGATTCCCTGCTTTATGCCAGCCAGGTGTTACAGCAGGCGATGTATCCGGCGTTGCTCAATCAAATTCGCGGGCTGATGGGCGGCAGCCTGATCCAGTTGCCGGCAAGCGTGGCTGAGTTGCGTGCATCGGCCTCGGCGGTGGATATCGACCGCTACGTGCGCTGGCCGAAAGCCGCCGGCCGCGACCGGGTGAAGCTGCTGAAGCTGTTGTGGGACGCCGTAGGTTCGGAGTTTGGCTCGCGTCATTTGCAGTATGAGATGTTTTACGCCGGCGAGCCCACGGCTATTCAGGGACGCGAGTTTCGCACCTTCGATTGGGCGGCTGTGGAGGCATTGGTCGATCGTTGTCTGGCGACCTACGACGAGAGCACTGTCTAGCGGCATCACAGGAATTTTCCCTAAAACAGCGCACACGTCCTTCGCTTTCCAAAACAGCCGATTGGAACTCTCCGTATTCTTCATCGATGCCTAAGCCGGATTTACCGATTTTTGAAATCGAGCAGCAATTGCTCGAATCCCTGAAGATAGAGAGGCGCTTGGTTCTTACCGCGCCGACCGGATCAGGCAAGTCAACCCAAGTGCCGCAGATGCTGCTCGACAGTGGCTTGTTGCGGGACGGCCAAGTAACGGTGTTGCAGCCGCGCCGGTTGCCCACGCGTATGCTTGCCGCCTGGGTCGCTCGAAGTCGCGGCGTTAAACTCGGCGACGAAGTGGGCTACCAGATGCGCCTGGATAACGTGACCTCTGCCGCCACCCGTATTTGTTACCTCACCGAGGGCGTCCTGCTGCGCCGGATGTTAACTGATCCCGATTTAAGAGGCGTCAGCGCCATCGCGTTCGATGAATTTCACGAACGCCACCTCTTCGGCGACATCACCCTGGCGCGCGCTCTGCAGATTCAGGCAACGACCCGACCGGATCTCATCATCGTGGTGATGTCGGCGACGTTGGATGTAGCCGCGGTGCAGAACTATCTCCATCCTTGCGCATTGTTGTCGTCCGAAGGCCGCACTTACCCGGTGACCATCGATTATCTGGCAAAACCTGCGCACGAAATACCCGTCTGGGAACTCGCGGTGAGAGAGCTCCAGGGCCTGTTACGAGCTCATCCCGAAGGAGATGCGCTCGTTTTTATGCCGGGCGCCTATGAGATCATGCGTACTGTGCGAGCCGCGCGCGATGCTTTGGGGCCGCAATTTCTGATATTCCCGCTGCACGGTGAATTGCCGCCGGCCGAGCAGGACGCCGCGATAGCGCGCTACGGCCGGCGTAAAATCATCGTCGCCACTAATGTTGCGGAAACGTCGCTTACCATCGACGGTGTGCGCCTGGTGATCGACAGCGGTTTGGCTCGAGTTCTGCGCTATGATCCGTATCGCGGCATCAACACGTTGCTGATCGAAAAAATCAGCCGCGCCGCAGCCGACCAGCGGGCGGGCCGCGCGGGACGCACTGCGCCTGGCCACTGTTTGCGTCTCTGGACTGCGCATGAACAGAATGCGCGCCCGGGCCAGGAACTCCCGGAGGTAAGACGTTTGGATCTGTCCGAGGTGATCCTCACTCTCAAAGCCAGCGGGGTAAACGACTTGACGACATTTCAGTGGTTGGAAATTCCCGACCCGCGCGCGCTTAAACGGGCCGAGACGTTGCTCGTTGATTTGGGAGCGATCGATGACATCGCCGGTGTTATCACTGCGCTCGGACAGCGCATGATCGCTTTTCCGGTTCACCCACGTTATGCCCGCATGCTGCTGGGCGCGCACGAATACGATTGTGTGCGGCCGGTGGCATTGATCGCCGCCTTAACACAAGGGCGTGACCTACTCATGCGCCGCCAGGCCAAACAGGTAGACGACCGGCGCGGCGATCTGTTCGGTGATGAGACCGAGTCGGACTTCCTGGCGCTGATGCGCGCCTGGAGGTACGCCCAGCGCAACGACTATGACGACGAGCTTTGCCGCGGCAGCGGCATCGACGCACAAGCGGCGCGTCAGATCGGACTGCGTTTCGAGCAGTTCTTGAGCATTGCGTCGGCCGAAGGTTTCGATATCCGCCAGAAGCCAGTGACGCACGAGGCCGTGCAGCGTTGCGTGCTTCTTGGGTTTTCTGACCACCTCGCCAAGCGTCTCAGTCCAGGCTCGCTACGCTGCCAATTGACCCACGGCCGGCGTGGTGTTTTGGCCCGCGACAGTGCTGTCATAGCTCCACTTTTTGTCGTGTCGGAAGCGCGCGAGGTGGAAAGCGGCGCCACTAAGGATCGAACGTTGAATGTCGTGCTGAGTCTGGCCACGGCGATCAGGGAGGAGTGGTTGCGCGAACTGTTTCCCGACGAGTTCAGCGAAAGCCGCAATGTCTTCTACGATCCGGCGCAGCGGCGCGTCATCGCGCGCGACGAAGTCCGATTCCGTGATTTGGTTTTACGAGAGAAGCTCTCCGATAAACCGCCCAGTGATGAGGCGGCCGCGATTCTAGCGCGGGAAGTTGCCGCCGGCCGCTGTCAGCTCGAGAACTGGAACGAATCGGTTGAACAGTGGATCCTGCGCGTCAACCGATTACGGGAATGGATGCCGGAACTCGAATTGCCGGCGATTAGAGAGATGGACCGCCTCTCCATCTTTGAGCACATCTGCCACAGCGCGCTTAGCTACAACGAAATAAAAGGCCGACCTGTTTTGCCGCTGGTCAAATCATGGCTGTCACGCGCGCAACAGAAGTGGGTCGAGGAGTATGCACCAGAGCGCATTCAGTTACCCGGAGGCCGGACGGTAAAAGTGATCTACTCCGCCGACGGGCCGCCGACGATTGCCGCGCGCATTCAGGATCTGTATGGCATTAAAAACGCGCTCTGGATTGCCAGCGGGCGTGTTGTCATGCGGATCGAGGTGCTCGCGCCAAGCAATCGTCCGGTGCAGGTCACTGAGAACCTGTCGACTTTCTGGAATGAAACCTATCCGAAACTTAAACACGAGTTGCGGCGCAGGTATCCAAAGCACGAGTGGCGCTGAAGACCTCGATGGAATGTGTATCAGTAGAAACATACCGCGGTCCGGCACGTGATCAGAAAGTCGCTCTATTCGGACGGAGACAAAGTCGTCTTCTCAAATACGATACACCGAACTATGAGATTCTTCCTTCTAGATACCTTTTCTGACTCTTCCATTAGTTTGGCGGCGCTCTTTCCGTGGCATGCGGCTTGCGGGCCCCTTACAGAGCAAGATCGTAAAAGGAGGCTCTCCATGAAACGCAAAAACCATATTCTGACAGCGGCTTTTTTAGCTGGTAATATGGGCATAGGCGCGAATGCTCTGTTCGCCCAAACTATTCCTGGACCCACCGTCCCAAAACCGGTACCCGAAATCCCGCAGCAAACACAACCGACCATACCGGGACAACCGGCGCCAGGGCTTCCACCAACGGAACCGCTGCCTGGACAGCGTGGAACTATACCGGAACGGATGGAGGCGCCTGATGCTGGCAGCCAGCGAGAGATGGTGATCTCCTCTGACGACATTAAGAAGGCACAGGAAGCATTAAAGGCGAAGGGCAAAGACCCGGGGGCGGTCAGCGGCCGTATGCACGCCAAGACCCAAGAAGCGCTCCGTGAGTTTCAGAAAGAAAATAACTTACCGGCCACCGGAGTGCTGGACAAGAAAACCGCCGATAAGCTCGGTGTGACCTTGAAGGGCGACGAGGGTTCCAAGCCGCAGCAGCGGCAACAGGGTGCCAAGCCCGAGGCTAAGTAAGTAACATTTAGGTTCTCACGCATCCGGATCGGGAATGACATAATTGACGTTGTTCCCGATCCGCAACCCGCATGCATTTTAACTCGTGCCTCGATGTAACCGATCATTTGTTACTCTTGCAATCGTCTATGCTGTTCTCTCGCTGGTTTCGAATATCAGCGCAGACACGACCGGCAATTACGCAAGATCCGGATCGGCCGCAGAGACACCACGAACGAAGATAGCAGCAGGGAATCACGACTTCTGGGAGCTGGTCGAGAGCATCCATCAAGAAGTGAACGAATTTCGCCACGCCGCCCAGGGTTTGCAACCGCTGCGGCTCAATCCGATCATTAGCGCGCAAGCAAGACAGCACAGTTTGGAAATGGCGCGTACGGGGAGCGCCCTAAGCCATGCAGGCTTTGATGATCGGCTTAAAGAAATCGGCGAGAAACTTTCTTACCGAGCGGGCGCGGAAAACGTCGCGGCCAGTATCGGTCATGAAAATCCGGCGCGAACGGTAGTGGAGGGATGGCAAACTAGCCCGGGACACCGCAAAAATATGCTTGGTGACTTTACTCTAACCGGCATCGGTATCGCGCAAAGCGAGCAAGGCAGCTATTTCATCACCCAAATCTTCCTCAAACCATTACAGTAAACCGTACGGCGAGTAGCAGAGGCGCATTCACGTTGTAGCGCCTTCCAGCGGCCAGTGGACCCAGTCGGCGATGCCGCGGCCCATGATCCATTCCTTGTCGGTGGCCGAAAGAAAATCGAGTTCTTCCGTGAACAGGGTCACTGCTTCTCGATAGGAGCAGGGTAAATGAGATAGATCTGTGCCCCAAAAACAGCGTTGAGGGCCGAAGGCGTCGACAACGCGACGAATCAGCGGGTGAAGAGTCGGAAACGGGTAGGCTTCGTCAACGTAACAGGGCAGCGCAGAAACTTTTATCGCGACATTAGGCAACCGCGCCATCTCAATCACTTCATCCACGGCTGAATCCAACGGCTTACCGCGCAATGCCGTGCTCAGTCCCATATGATCGATGATCAGGCGCAACCCCGGATGGCTTTCGGCGATGGCGCCGAGTTTCGCCACTGCGCCGGGCGCGAAGGCCATCACCGGGATATCGTAGCGTTCCGCGGCAGCCCAAAACCAATCTGCGGTACCGTCGTCCAGCCATTCTCTGGAGCGTCCGCGATTGAAAACCATCCTAATGCCGAGCATGTGCGGCTGGTCTTTCCATGTCGCCACTAGGGCGCGGCTTTCGGGCGCATTGAGTTTAAGCCGTCCCATGACGGCAAAACGGTCAGGATGTAAACGCGCCGCCTCCAACGAGGTGTCGTTGCGATCCGCTTCCCACGTCGGCGGCACGAGCACGCACCGTTGCACTCCAGCGCCGTCCATCTCCCGTAACAATTCCTCGTGGCCAAGCGGTATAGGGCGATGTGGTTTGGATGCCTCGCTTACGGCGTAGGGCTTTTCTGGTGTTTCGGGCGCCCAAATATGGACCTGAGCATCAATGATTATCATGGCCATCTGCTGCTCTATGTTTCAGAGGGACACAGCTCCGTTAGGCAATTCATAGGCTGGCCGCTGGCGAGCGTCAAGGAGAAAGTTTTCTCCCGCCGATAGAAACAACGACGCTTCTTCCGTGTCATGCAGAAAAGCCTGGCGGTGGGGGAAACGTGCCGCAGTCCTATAGCAACCTCACCGGATGAAACCCATGGTTAGCTGTTTGGTTCATTTTTCCGATTAGCGCATCGCAGGGGTAACGAGTTTGATCGGCCGGTGGTAACTATCTGTTGGAATAACTTTTCCGCGGCCTGTTCGCCGCTGCGGACGCAGTCGCCAATCCCGACGCCGTGGTACGCGCTGCCGGCGAGCGCGAAATTTGCATGGCTGTCGAGCGCTGATTCGATCCGTTGAATCCTCGCCTGATGGCCGATGTGATATTGCGGCATAGAGTTGCGATGTCGCTGTAGACGGACCAACAGCGGTTCGGCGTTGACGCCGAGCAGGCTGCCGATCTCGGCTCGGACGTTTCGTTCCAGGGTCGGATCGTTGTCATCCAAAAGATCCGGTCTGCAGGCTGCCGCCGACGAACGCGCGCAATAGCACATGGCCTTCCGGGGCTCTGCCCGGATATTTCAAACTGCTGAAAGTGCACGCGATGATCTTGCGTGATTCAATCGCCGGCACGACGAAGCCGAAGCTGTCCGGCATTCGTGGAAAATCCCGATTACGATAAGCCAGACTTATGGTCGCGCTGGAGGCGTAAGCGATGCTCGACAACTCCTTGGCTGCTTCAGGAGCGGCCGAAGCCAGCATCTGTGCGGTGTGAAAGGCGGGAGTGGCCAGAATGATGCCGTCGGCTTCGAGAATTTCGCTGGTGCCGATTGCGATCCGGCATTTCTGTTTACCGTCGCCGGGAAATATACTTGTCACGGCGGTATCTAGGCGCGCACTTCCTTGCGGCAAACGTTGGACGATCGCATCGACGATTTCCTGCATGCCGCCGGCAAGAGTAACGAATAGGCTCCAACGTGCGCCGCTGCCGCTTTCGCGCTTACGCGCACGACGACGCTGTTCCGACCACATTGCCAAGATGATGCTGCGTCGAGATTTTTCCATCTCTTTGAAGCGCGGCATGGTGGCGATGAGACTGAGCTTGTCCGGATCGGCGGCGTAAATTCCGCCAAGCAGCGGCTGGGCGACCCGCTCCAAGACTTCGCTGCCAAAACGGCGCCGGACAAAGGCGCCGAGACTTTCATCGACGTTGGCATCGCCTCGCGGCATCAGCGGTTCAGCAAGCATGCGCAGTTTTCCGCGCCAAGAGAACAGCGGTGTTCGAACGAAGGGAGCCAGTTGGGTCGGCGCCAGCAAGAAAAAACCTTCCGGCAGGGGCACGAGCTTGCCCTTATGAACGATGTAGATCTTTTGATACGCAGCCTGGGTCGACACCAGACGCGGTCCCAAGCCGAGCCGTTCACAGAGGAGCAGCGCCCAGGGTTTTTCAGAGATAAACGAATCCGGTCCGGCCTCGATGAGAAAATCGCCGACTCGCTCTGTCGCGATGCAGCCGCCGAGGCGATGCGACGCCTCGAGCAGAAGGATCTCGAGGTCTAAGGCTTGGGCGTTTCGTAATTCCAGCAAGCGGTGCGCCGCCGCCAATCCGGCGATGCCGCCGCCGACGATGACGATGCGACGGCTCATGAGCGGTGCCTCTCATCCTTCCCCTCTCCACGCTGGCGGGAGGAAGGACCCAATCGTTTCGAAATTTGCAACTTACTGACGGGCCTGGACGGATCTGACAATCACGTCCGCGATCATTTGGATAAAGGTTGTGTAATCATTTGGACAACTGGCGCGGTGTAGCCTGATGCCGGCCTGTGCTGCTGTTTTCTTCGCTTCGATATCGAGGTCATAAAGAACTTCGACATGGTCGCAAACAAAGCCGATGGGAGCGATGACGACATTGGTAGCGGCCTGAACCGAGAGATCGCGTATGACCAGATTGATGTCGGGTTCGAGCCAGGCATCGCCCGGTTTTCCACTGCGGCTCTGATACGCAACGGACCAGTTGTTGTGGCCGATCTTTTCGGCGACGGAACGCGCAGTGATCTCAAGCTGTTCAACATACGACGATCGGTCAGCCATCGAGAGCGGCACGCTGTGCGCGGTGAAAACGAGAGGAGTCGCCGGATGTTGGCCGCGCGCAATCCCGGCAAAGCCTTCTCTGATTAGCTCGCACCAGGTTTGGATAAACAAGGGATGATCGTGCCATCCGGCGCAATAGTCGATCTCAGGGGCGTCCCGGCCGATTGCCAATCTCGCATCGGCAACATTCTTCTGATAGCGATCCCAGCTCGCCTCGGTTCGGTGCGACGAGAGAATAAATCCCAGTGCCCGCTGAACCCCATCCATGGCCATTTGTCTGAGGGTATCGACCAGAAAGGGAGCGGTGTTTCGCATGGCGGTATACACGGGCAAATCCATGCCTCGGTCGCACAGTAGCTTTTGCACGGCGCGCGCTTGTCGAGACGTGATCTCATTCAAGGGTGATTTGCCGCCGACGGCTTGATAGTGGCGCGCGACATCCTCAAGACGTTGCGGCGGAATCGCAGTGCCTTGCGTCACCCGTGCCAGAAACGGCCGAATCTCCTCAGAAGAAGTTGGGCCGCCGAAAGCGATCAAGAGAACAGCTTGATAAGGAAGAACCATGGCTGGATGTTACCGCGCGCTCAACTCGTGAACCGCTTCGACCATGGCGATGACGTGATCGACCGGTGTTTCAGGCAGCACGCCATGCCCCAAGTTGAAGATATGGCCTGGCCGATTATCGGCGCGGTCGAGCACGTCGGCGACACGGCTCCGGATTTCTTTCGGCGGCGCAAACAGAGCGACGGGATCGAGATTACCTTGCACCGCGACGTCATGTCCGACGGTCGCCCAGCCTTCGTCCAGGTTGATTCGCCAATCGAGACCGATCACGTCGCCGCCCGCGGCGCGAATGTGCTTCAGCAGTCCAGCCGTGCCGGTGCTGAAACTGATCACAGGCACACCCGGGGTAATCCCGGCAATGACCGCGCGGGTATACGGCAGAACGAAATGCTCGTAATCACCCGGCGTCAGACAACCTGCCCAACTGTCGAAGAGTTGCACGGCTTGAGCGCCGGCGGCAATCTGACAATTGAGATATTTGGTGATCAGCTGGGAAAGCCGCTGCAACAGATGGTGCCAGATTTCCGGAGCCGTGTAGTACAATTGTTTTGCATGTATGTAGTTACGCGAGCCGGCTCCTTCGATTAGATAGGAAGCCAGCGTAAAAGGCGCGCCGGCAAAGCCGATCAGCGGCACACGGTCGTCCAGCGCCGCGCGGGTTTTCTTCACGGCTTCGTAGACGAACGAAAGCTCCCTCTCAGGATCGAAGTCTTTAAGCCCATCGAGATCTTTGCCGCTGCGCACCGGCCGGTGGATTACCGGGCCATCGCCTTTCGAATACTCCAGGCCGACGCCCATGGGCTCGAGGATCAACAAAATGTCGGCAAAAAGAATCGCCGCGTCTACCTTGAGTCGCTCGACGGGTGTCACGGTAATCTCGGCTGCGAGATCTGGCCTTTTGCAAAGCTCGAGAAAACCGTACTGCGCCCGCAGAGCGCGATAGTCTTCCATATAGCGGCCGGCCTGACGCATAAGCCAGACGGGTGTATAAGGAACTGCTTCGCGGCGGCATGCGGCAAGGAAAGGATGATTTTGAATTGATCGATTGGGCATGGACAGAGGACTACAAGAGACTACGGAGCTTCGTCGTTGAAATCAACTGCGGCGTTTACGCGGCCCGGCAGCGCCGATCGCATTGTCACCGTATTTATCGCGCAGATGATCGATGCCCTGGTAGAGCTTGTCCCAGGAGCTGCGCTTGTCCCGATCCAGGAGAGACTCCTGCCAGCCGGAAGATTGCAACGCGCTGGCGCTGATCCCCAGAAGCCGAACGGCGCGATCCTGAGCAAGATTCTGTTGCAACAGTTGCCTGACGACTTCGAAGATTTCCCGGTCGAAGCAGGTCGGGGAACTCAGGGTGCGAGAGCGGGTGATGGTGTGAAAATCGCTGTAGCGAATCTTTACCGTTAGACATCGGGCGTAATAGTTTTCCCTGCGCAACCTGCCGCCAACCTCCTCGACGAGTTGCCAAAGAATTCGTTCCAGCTGCTCGATGTCTTTGAGCGCCTTATCGAACGTTGTCTCATTACCGATGGAATGCTCGTGTGAGCGCTGCCGATGATCGGCTTGGCGGAGATCGAGATAGCTGTGACCCCGACCCGGAGTCCATCAGGTCGCCGATGGTCCGGATGCCTCGCCGTAACAAGTCCTTCTGGGTCTTGGGACCGACCCCGGGGACGAGTTCAACCGGCAACGGCGCGAGAAAATTTCTCTCCTCTCCGCCGTCAACAAAAATGAGCCCCTGAGGTTTCGCTAAAGTCGCGGCGATTTTGCTGACGGCCCGATGGCTGGAGACTCCCCCTGAAGACGGCAAGCCGAGCTCCTGCTCGATGCGCCGGATGATTCGATCCGCGGTCTGCAACGGCGGACCCAGGAGTTTCTCCGTGCCGGTAAGATCGACCACTCCTTCGTCGATCGAGATCGCATGCACCTCTGGAGAGTATTGCCGCAGGATTGCAAAAACTTTGTGGGAATATTCCGAATAGAGCCGGTGGCGGTTGGGAAGAAATATCCCGTGCGGGCAAAGCTTATTGGCTTGAAACCCCGGCATTGCCGAACGAACGCCGAATTTTCGCGCCGCGTAAGACGCCGACGTAACCACGCCCTTACCATCGCGGCCGCCGACGATGACCGGCTTGTTTTTCAAACTCGGATCCAGCGCCTGCTCCACGGACGCATAGAATGCGTCCATGTCAATGTGGAGAAACCAACTCATGCGGTCCGAGTATAGAAACTATCCGGCTGCAACGGAAATCGAAAATCAGTCTCGCCGGCTGCCTCTAACCGCGGAAAAGAACACCGCCAGCAAAGTCAGGGCGTTGATAAAATGAATCGTGTAGTTGAACGGACCAATCACTGCCTCGGGCATCATGCTCCAGCTTTGCGGCGACTGGGTTTGTTCCGGGCTTAAACCTGCCGCCGATAACATCGTGCTGAAAAGAGTGGCCGCCATAGCCACGCCGATGGCGCTGCCCGTCCGTGCCGTAGTCGCGATCATACCGGCGGCGGCGCCGAGCTTGTCGTGGCTCACCGCTCCTAAGGTGGCGCTCTGATTGGGCGCATTGAACAACGCCCAGCCGATTCCCCAGAGCGCCAACGGCAGCATGATTCTTAGTAACGAGGCTTGCAAACCGAGCGAGCCGACGAAAAATTGCGCGATGACGATGACGGCGCAGCCGATGGTGCACAGCAGGCGGGAGCCGAGACGATCCGATAAGGTGCCGGCAATCGGCGCCATAAACATGATGATCAGTGAATCGGCGATGATAATCCAGCCCATTTGAGAGGGCGAATAGCCTAAAAGGTTTTGCAAATAGAAGGGCAAAAGAAAATTGATCGCCGACAAACTGGCGGTAATCAGGAAAAGACTCAAGATGCCTGCGCTAAACAGACGGCTGCGGAACATGGACAGAATTAAGATAGGCGTTCTGGCCTTGCTTTCGGCGACCAAGAGAAATGCCATTGCAATCAGCGAGAGCAGCAATGTCAGCAGGAACATCGGATGGCGCCAGCCGAGCCGCGGCAGCAGATCGATGGCATAAATGAATAGCCCGTTGGTTAAAAGGAGCAGTATTGCGCCGGGAATATCCACCGACACTTTCCCTTCGGCTTTGGTTTCCGGGATGATTTTCCAGGCGAGATAGGCGCCCCATAGCGCGATGGGCAGATTGATATAAAAGATCCAGCGCCAGCCGACCGTATCGATGAGAAATCCGCCAAGCGACGGCCCGGTGAGAAAACCGATATGAAAGGCCGTCGATGTAAGCCCCAAGGCGCGGCCCCGTTCTTCGCGCGGTAGCGCCACTGAAACGATGGCTCTGCCATTGGCGGCGATCATCGATCCGCCAATCGCCTGAATCGCTCTGAAGAAGATCATCTGGCCTACAGTTTGAGAGATGCCGCAAAGCGCGGAAGCGGCAACAAATACCAGAAAACCGATGCTGTAGAAGCGGCGCCGGCCGAACAAATCTCCCAAGCGGCCCATGGTGATGATCAGCCCGATGAGAATCAGATCATAGACCAGCACTACCCATTGAACGGTGGTGAATGCGGTGTGAAAAGTCTCGGTCAATGTTGGCAGCGCAACTGTGATGGCGCGCTGATCGAGACCGACAACGGTTTGCCCGATGCAAACATTCAAAAGGATGAGACGCAGAGTCCATCGGGTTTTTTTTGCATCGTCGGGTTGCATCTTCAGCCCGGATTCTGCAGTTCCAAGCGACACCGCGATTAAGGAGCGAACCCTCCGGAGCAAAGGCAATGGGTCCGTGCCTTACAGGTGCTTACAAGCTGCGTGGTTGGAGGCCGATCTATCGAGAGATTAGCTGTGGGCCATGTACCGGAGACCGCATTGAAACTTTCGTTTCTGTGCCTTCGCTCCTCCAGGCTCCCTCCTTAATCACTACAGATTACTAGTTGCCTCAAACCACATCGCGTTTGGCAGAATGACGAATGTATCAGTCTTTGCTGCCGCCGCGAATAGCGGAAAAGACGATTGCCAGAATGGCAAAGCTATTGATGACGTGAATGGCGTGACTAAAGGCGTCGAGAAATATCTCAGGCGATGCTCCCCAGGTTTGCGGCGATTCGATCTGTTCGGCAGGCATGCCGCCGCGGTACAGTCCGTTGGTGAACAAAAGCCCGGACAAGGCTATGCCGATCACGGCGCCGATGCGCGCGGTGGTCACGGTCATGCCCGATGCTGCGCCGACCTTATTCCTGGGCACGGTGCCCAAGATGGCGCTTTGATTCGGCGAATTGAAAACTGCCCAACCCAGGCCGGTTAAGGCTTGCGGAAAAATCATCTGGAATACCGACGACTGCTGATCCAAAGAAGCGATCAGGAATTGGCCGATAACGATGATGGTTGCGCCGATGCTGCAAAGCAGCCGAGAACCGAAGCGATCCGAAAGACCGCCGGCGATCGGCGCGACCATGATGATGACCACCGAGTTAGCGATGATGATCCAGCCCATTTGACTAGGCGTGAAACCCATTAGATTTTGTAAATAGAAAGGCATCAAAACAGCGATGGCGGATTGGGTTCCGGTGATAAAAAGTAGGCTTAAATTAGCCGCGCTGAATAGACGATTGCGGAAAAGGTTCAAGTCCAGAATCGGAGTGTCCGCGCGCAGCTCAGTTCGAATGAAGAATAAGAGCGCTGCGACCGAAAGGAGAGCGAAGGATATCACCAACGGATGGGTAGAGCCGAGGTGCGGAAACTGGTTCATCGCATAAACAAAACAAGTATTGGTGATCAACAGGAGCACCGCGCCGGCATAATCGACTTTCACCCGTTCTTCGCTCGCCGCTCGATCGCTGAGGATCTTCCACCCAAAGTAGGCCGCTGCCAGGCCGGTTGGAATATTGACGTAGAAAATCCAACGCCAGCCAATTGTGTCGATGATAAAGCCGCCCAACGTGGGGCCTGTCATGTAGCCGACGTGATAGGCCATTGAGGTTAATCCCAATGCTTTGCCTCTTTGGGAAACCGGCACAACGATAGAGGCGATGGCGCGTCCATGAGCCATGATCATAGCGCCGCCGATTCCCTGGACGATTCGGCAGGCGATCAATTGGGCCGGATTTTGTACCAAGCCGCACAAAGCCGAACCGAAAGTAAAGAGCAGCAAACCGATGATGTACATCCATTTGCGACCGAATAGATCTCCGAGCCGGCTCAGCGTGAGCACGAGGCCGATGACGGCCAGGTCGTATACTAAAAGAGCCCACTGGATGAGGGACAGATTGGTTTCAAAAACCTCAGTCAAGGTTGGCAGCGAGACGATCATGGCGCGGGCGTTGATTGCCACCATGAACAGTCCGGTGCAGACCAGAAGCAGCACCAGACGTGGATCTCGCCGGGTTTGGTTGGGGCTGTTTGAATCGGCCATGCATTAATTACCCTTGCTGAAAGTCTGATTGCCGGCTGCTCAAAACTCAAGAAGGCAGGAAACCTCTTCGGTCTGAGACGCACACCCGTAGTATCCGGACACAATTCCACCGACGCAACGAAGCACGCAGCTTTTCAGCAGTGATGGAAAACAAAAAAAGAGGCAGTCCGGTTGGACTGCCTCTCAGGAAAAATGCGACGGATGCGTTAAGAAGATCTGCTCGGTAGGTTTGCTTTTAGTTCCTGCCGAAGTTCCGCTTTGCGACGCTGCCGCTGAACGATCTTTTTGCTCCTGAAGATTTTGCTTGGAGGAGGAACTTCTTTCCGAACCCGTGCTAGCCCCGGCGGGATCTTTGTTGGCGGAGCTTTTTTTGTGGCGCTCTTCAATGCAGTGTCCTCTCGGCTTCGGCCACGCTCTCTTCGGTCGCGCTTGAGCCGCCGTGTTCGAAGAGCAGGGCGTCTCCCTCAGCATCGATCCTGACTTTGTCGCCTTCCTGAAATTCTCCTTCCAAAATCTTGACCGCCAAGGGATCTTGAATCAACCGCTGGATCGTCCGTTTTAGCGGCCGCGCCCCGTAAACCGGGTCGTATCCCTTTTCGGCGAGCAAATCCTTGGCCTCATCGCTAATCTCCAGCGCCATTTTTCTGTTGGCCAAGTTTTGACGCAAACGTTTGAGCTGGATCTCGACGATCGACTTGATCTCCTCGCGCCCCAGGCTGTTGAAGATAATGATCTCGTCGATTCGGTTGAGAAATTCCGGTTTGAACGCATCACGCAAGGCCGCGGTTACTCGCGCTTCCATTTCTTTCCGGTTTCCGTCCGCGAGATCTTGGATGTACTGGCTGCCCAAGTTCGAGGTCATGATGATCACGGTGTTCTTGAAATCAACCGTTCTTCCTTGCCCGTCGGTCATGCGGCCGTCCTCGAGAATCTGCAGCAACGCATTGAAGACTTCAGGATGCGCTTTTTCGATCTCGTCGAACAGCACGACCGAGTAGGGACGGCGCCGCACCGCCTCAGTGAGATAACCGCCCTCTTCATACCCGACGTAGCCCGGAGGAGCGCCGATCAGACGAGAGACCGAGTGCTTCTCCATGAACTCGGACATATCCAAACGCACCATCGCCTGTTCGTCATCGAACAAGAATTCCGCCAGTGCCCGGCACAGCTCGGTTTTGCCGACGCCGGTAGGTCCCAAGAAGATGAACGAACCGATGGGACGATTCTGGTCCTGCAAACCGGCCCGAGCGCGGCGAACCGCATTGGCCACCGCGTGAATTGCATCGGGCTGGCCAACTACTCTGGCCTTGAGGCGATCTTCCATTTTGAGAAGTTTCTGGATATCGCCCTCGAGCATCTTTGAAACCGGGATACCGGTCCACTTGGCGACAACCTCGGCAACGTCCTCGGCGTCGACTTCCTCCTTGAGCATCTTCTGATATTTTTGCAGCTCAGCCAGCTGCAGATTTGCTTGTTCCAATTCTTTCTGAAGCTGGGTGAGCGTGCCGTAGCGAAGCTCGGCAGCCCGATTCAAATCACCTTCGCGCTGCGCTTTCTGCTCCTCCACCTTGGTCGCTTCGAGCTTTTCCTTGAGGGATCGAATCCGTTGGATCGATTCCTTCTCGTTTCTCCAATGCGCCTTTAGGCCGTTGGAAGTTTCCTTAAGATTCTCGATCTCACGCTCGAGCTGCGTCAGTCGCTCTTTGGAAGCCTTGTCTTCTTCGCGTTTGAGAGCCTGCCTTTCGATCTCAAGCTGAAGAATCTTGCGCTCGACTTCGTCGATTTCAATGGGCATGCTGTCAATCTCGATGCGTAGTCGAGAGGCCGCTTCATCGATCAAATCGATTGCTTTGTCTGGCAAAAAGCGGTCGCTGATGTATCGGTGCGATAACGTCGCGGCAGCGATAATTGCCCCGTCGGTGATGCGCACGCCATGATGGACTTCGTATCGCTCCTTGAGCCCGCGCAAAATCGCGATGGTATGCTCTAACGAAGGCTCGCCGACGAACACCGGTTGGAAGCGCCGCTCCAAAGCCGCATCCTTCTCGATCCGCTTGCGGTACTCATCCAAGGTTGTCGCGCCGACGCAGCGGAGCTCGCCGCGCGCCAGGGCGGGTTTGAGCATGTTCGACGCGTCCATGGCGCCCTCGGCGGCGCCTGCGCCGACCAAGGTGTGGAGCTCGTCGATGAATAGAATGATCCGGCCGCCGGCATCGGTCACTTCTTTGAGCACCGCTTTGAGGCGGTCCTCGAATTCGCCGCGGTACTTCGCTCCAGCGACCAACGCGCCCAGGTCCAGGGCGACCAGGCGCTTATCTTTCAGTCCTTCGGGCACATCGCCGTTGACGATGCGCAAGGCCAAGCCTTCGACGATGGCAGTCTTGCCGACCCCCGGCTCACCGATCAACACAGGATTATTTTTCGTACGCCTCGAAAGCACCTGGACGACGCGGCGAATTTCATCGTCCCGGCCAATTACCGGATCCAACTTGCCTTTGCGCGCCAGGTCCGTAAGGTCGCGGCTGTACTTCTCCAAGGCTTGGTATTTTTCTTCCGGATTTTGATCGGTAATTCTCTGGCCGCCGCGAATACTGACCAGGCCATTTAGAATGTTCTCACGCGTGGCGCCGAGCTCCTTAAGAATTTTTCCGGCTTCACCGGAATCTTGAATCATCGCCAGCAACAGGTGCTCGGTCGACACATACTCGTCTTTCAGCGCCTCAGCTTCGCTTTCAGCGCTTTCAATGACTTTCTTGAGCCGCGGAGTGATATAAGTCTGGGTAGCGCTGCCGGTGACTTGCGGCAGCCGATCGAGAGCCTTTTGCAGTCGCTCGGTCAATGTATTCAGTGGTACGGATAGCTTTTGCAGCAAAGAGAGAACTACGCCCTCTTTCTGCCCCAGCAAAGCGAACAGCAAGTGCTCGACATCGATAGCCTGATGATTGCGCTTTTCAGCCAGCGCTTGAGCGTGTTGCAAAGCTTCCTGGGATTTTGTGGTTAATTTATCCAGTCGCATTTATTTCTCCCTTAGACCCTCAAAAGCTAATCATCACTTGGGGGGGTGTCAAGAAAAACGGCCAGCGCCGCGATCTTGCTCTGGACGGGTGGAGCTGCTATCGGCGATGCTTAGGCCCGGTGCAGGAGAAGAGAAATGAAGACCAGCGCTCTAGGCGGATCTGAACAAGTCGATTACTTTGATCTGGCGAAGGGCTCGAAGTATTCCAGCAATGTTGTATCGCCCGATTCCTGCGCCGCCACGGGCCGCTCGCCTTCTTGAGTCAAAACAATGCCTTCGCCGGCGATGATTGAAAACCAGTACTCGCTGGGCTGGATCGGCGTGCCGCGCATTTTTTTTATCGTGAGCTTGCGAGCGAATCCGCTATCAACCGGAATTGTTTTCAGATGCAGGACGCCGGAAACGAGGAATTCCTCGATCCCAAAGCTAGGGTCGGGGGCTCGGCTAGAGTACTGGGCGCTGAATAAGTTCGTGGTATTCAATTGCGAGTGCACGAGGTGAATGAAGGAACGGGCCTGATCCTGAACTCGATTCGGTGAGTCGGAAAAAATCATCGGTGTGACCGGGTCGATAACAAGACGGCTGGCATCGATTCTTTTGGCATACCCGGCGAGATCCGAAACGATCTTCTGCAGATCCACGCCCTTGTCCTGTGCGGCGCCGGCTCGCCCGCTGAAGTAAGGCGAGGCATCGAGCATCACGAGGCTTTTATCTTGAGTGTAGGACTCGAAATCCCATCCCAGAGATGCCGCGGACTCGATGATTTCCGCAGGTCGTTCATCGACGGTGATGTAGAGTCCCTTCTCTCCCTGTTTGAGACCGCTAAGAAGGAACTGCAGGCAGGCGGTGGTTTTACCCGCTCCAGCGTCGCCGAGGACAACGTAGGAACGGCCTTTGATGAACCCGCCAATCAGTTGCGAATCTAAGCCGGATACACCGGTGGAAACACGCTGAGGATTCATTGTGATTGTCACCTGCGCGATGTGTTAGGGCAGAGGATCGAGGACGAAACCCTGAACTTTGCTAATGTCAAATGTGTGCTGCGCCGGCTTGACATCGGTGCAGCGCATTTTTTCGATCACCATGCTGCGACCCAACTTACCGTCCCGCCAGACGATCTCCAGGATAATAGCGCCGGCAACGAGGTATTCCTCGATTCCATGCAGAGTCCGTTCGCCGGTTCGTGGCACGCCATACGAGGTGAGAATATTGGTTGTCTGCATCGAAGTTCGCAGTAGCTTGATCAACAGGCGGGTCTGATCCTGGATGCGCATTGTTGTGTCGCGCAGCAGAACAAATGGTCCAGCCGGATCCAGCACCAGCCGTTTTGCTCCTAAGCGGTTAACGAACCCAGCAAGATCACCGATCGCTTTATGAATATCGATCTGCCGCTCTTTTCCCGCGGCCGATGAGGAGCTCAGATAAGTTCCAGCGTTGAGGATCGCCAGCTCCTTCGCCTCAATGTATTTCTCTAGATCCCATCCCAGTGAGGCGGCCTGTTCTATGATGTCCGTCGGACCTTCATCGGCCGCGACGTAGATGCCCTTTTCTCCACGCCTCAGGCCTTCCACCAGGAATTGTAGCGCAAAGATTGTCTTTCCGGTTCCAGGCTCGCCGGTAACGAGAACAGAACGATCCTTGGGGAAACCACCTTCAAGAAGTTGATCCAATCCTGGAATGCCGGTTGTCACTCGTTCGGTCTTTATCATGGTTGTCCTTCTGGCGGATAATCTATCGGGTAAAGGCAAGTTGCGCGCTGCTTATCGCGATCTCCAGCGTCTTTTCCACGCGCCGCTGTTGCGCCACTTGCCAGATTGGTTGGAGGCCGTTTGCGCGATTTCCGCGCCGTTGCCGTCAAGCCGTTCTTGCAGCTTCCACGTATCATCTAACCGCGCTTCTGACTCCCAGTTAACACCGAGAACGAATTCCTGAGCTGGACCCTCAGTAGAAGTTTTTACCTGCTCTCGCTGAGCTTCCAATTGGCCGATCTTCGCGCGAAGTCCTTGCTCGAGAACCTTCTGCGCTGCTTCACGTTCTTGGAGCGTCCAGTCCCTTTGGCTCAGCTCCGCCTGTAAAAAAGCCACTTGGGCTTGAAACTCGCTGCGCATCTCGGCGCATTCAGTCTTGGCCGATTCCTGAATGCGCTTAATGCTCGACTTGAGTTCGCTTAGCTCGCCTTGAAGAAGGTCCATCTCTGCTTTCACCCGCATCAGTTCTTCATTGCGGCTGGCGAGAAGAAGATTCTTTTCTTCCGCATCGTGGCGCAGGATCATGATCTCATCCCACGCCGGTGTTTCTGCTTTCTCTGACTTTTGGCTGTTTGTGTCCAGTGCGGCCGAAATCTCACCAGACGCAGCTTCGGCCTCTCGGCCGTGGCCGAAGTCATGATCACCGCCAGATTCGGTTCCGAGCTTCACCAGCTCGCGCCGATTAATTTCCAGCGAAAGGCGAACGGTTTCTGCCCTAAGATCCTCGATCTGAACGGCTCGTGTTTCACTGAGCAACTGCATCTCCGCTAATCGATGTCGCAGGTTCATGGCGCAGGCCTGGCACTTTTGAAGCTCCGAGTCCTTTGTCGATGAGCTGCCTCTCCATAGATTGGATTTCAGCTCGAACTCCGGCGCGGATTTGCTCGGCTTGAGCAGATAACAATCGTTCTGTTTGTTTTTGAAGCATCTCCAGTCGGGTCTTCTGTTCCACAATCTCACTAAGGTCTGCTTTCGCTTGCTGAGATTTGATTTCGTTTTGACCGATCAAAGTTTGTTTTTCATTCAAGTCCGCGCTCAGTTGTTCGATCGTCGAGTTCAACCGTTGTTCCAGAGCTTCGAACGCAGCCTCGCGCTCGCGCAACAGCAATTCCTTAGCTCCAATTGCTTGTTGCAAGGCTGCCACTTCATCAATCTCACACTGATTACGATTGTGCATAGTTTCCTCTAACGCTGCCAAATTCGCTTCGCCGTCGTACTCCGACCGCCATTAACGTCTGCGGCGGACTTAGCAGTCTCTTGGAAGCACGAACCTGCCGGCACAGTGCCAAAAACATGCCAGTGTAAAAAACGAAATCGCTTAATTTTCAGCAGCTTATAAACAGCGGTTAGGCAGAATCGTGTGAAATCGTGCACAACGGAGCTATTCCTGGACAAAATCGATTAAATTTGGACAAAACCCTTAGACCAAGCTCAGGGCTGTTCGATGGCGCTTAACTCGGAATAGCTAATTAATTGTGGTTTGAAATGGGTTTTCGCGACAGCTAGAATCCGCACCATGTCACGTTATTTTCGCCCTAACATTGCATCGATGGCCGGCTATGTTCCCGGGGAGCAACCTGGTGATGAAAAGCTTGCCAAGCTCAACACAAACGAGAACCCGTACCCGCCGTCGCCGGGCGTGCTCGCGGCATTACGTGATGCGACAAACCAGTCGCTAAGGCTCTATCCGGAACCGCTCAGCGATTCTCTCCGCAACATTGCAGCAGAGGTTTATGGTGTCCGCCTTGAGAATATTATGGCCGGGAATGGCTCGGATGAAATCCTGTCAATCATCTTGCGTTGTTTTGCCGGTCGAGGCGATCGAGTCGCATTCCCAGTACCCACGTATTCGCTTTATGAGACTTTGGTGAAGGTTCAAGACGGCGAGCTGGTGTGCGTCGATTATCCTGCCGATTTTGCAATTCCGCCGGAGTTACACTCGGCAAATGCCGCCATCACGTTTTTGTGCAATCCCAACTCGCCGTCGGGAACACTGGTGAGTTTGACCGAAATCGAGAGGCTAGCTCGGGCCGTGTCCGGAGTTCTCGTCGTCGACGAGGCTTATATCGATTTCGCTGAAGACCCTGGTTCATCTGCTATTTGTTTGATTCAAAGTATTCCCAATCTGATCGTTCTGCGGACTTTCTCCAAATCATTTTCTCTCGCGGGTCTGCGTATCGGTCTGGCTTTTGCCCCTGCCGAATTAATTTCTGGTATGATGAAGGTCAAAGACAGTTACAATCTAAATCGTCTGAGCCTGGTTGCCGCCACGGCTGCGTTGCAGGATCTTCCCTGGATGCAGCAGAATGTTCGCCGCATCCAGCAAACTCGGTGGCAACTGGTCGATGGATTGGTCAAGCTGGGTTTTTATGTCTACCCCTCGCACGCCAATTTTGTAATGGCGCAAAGGAAAGGGCAGGAGCAAAAAGCGCTTTACCAGGCGCTACGGGAAAGAAAGATTTACGTGCGCTATTTTGCTACACCAGAACTGCGAGACAGCTTGCGCATCACTGTCGGTACTCCCGAAGATGTCGAAAGGTTGTTGCAACAGATCGCAGCAATTCAGAAGGATCCGGTTAATCCGTTGCAAAGCGGAGGAGGCAAATTATGAGCGGGTTTAAAATTAGCGAGCTCGACCATATCGTGCTGAACGTCGGTGATATCGAACGCTCTCTGCAATTCTATACCGGTGTGATGGGCTTGAAAGCGGAACGTCTCGACGAATTCCGAACCGGCAAGGCCGGCTTTCCGTCCGTGCGCATCAATGCCGACACCATCATCGATTTGTTTCCAGTGAAGGGACAGCAGAGTAGACCGAGTGACGGAGAAAAACCAGCGGGCAATCTGAATCATTTTTGCATGGTCACCAGCAAAGAGGATTTCGCTGGAATCATCGACTACTTGAAAGAGAATAGAATCATCATCAGACAAGGGCCGGTCTCGCGCTGGGGCGCCCGCGGCAAAGCGACATCCGTCTACTTCCTCGATCCGGACGGCAATGAAATAGAAATCCGTTGCTACTAACCAATTCAAAGTTGTTTGTGCGGATTTTGCTCCAGTTTTATCTTGACGATGCGCCTTCCTTCCATATCGACGATGGTGAGCTTGTAGCCATTTTCTTCGACCCATTCACCGCCCCGGGGAATGCGCTTTAGCCTAGCTAACAGGAACCCGGCAAGCGTATGGTAATCGGGTGACTCCTCGAACGGCAGGTCGAAGTCCGCTTTCAGATCCTTTAATAGGGCCGAGCCCTGGATCACCATCGAGCCGTCAGGCAACCGGTCCACCGGGCCGCGCTCTTCGCGATCATACTCGTCGCGGATTTCGCCGACGATCTCCTCCAGCAAGTCTTCAAGAGTCGCCAATCCCTCGACCTCGCCGAATTCGTTGACCACCATCGCCATCGCAAGTCGGCGCCGTTGCAACTGCTTGAGCAGCTCGCTTATGGGCAGCGTGCTAGGGACGAAAAACGCCGGGTGCAGGTGATCTTTTATCCGAAACTCGGTTTTTTGTTGCAGAGTCTTAAAGAAATCTTTGTTATAAAGAACCCCGACCACATGATCCAGCTCGCCGTCATAGATAGGGATGCGCGAGAAGCCGCTTTCGATGAAACTCGCCGCGGCTTCGCTGGGAGTGGAGTGAATCTCGAGCGCGTGAATTTCAGTGCGCGGCACCATGACGGCTTTCACTGGCGTGTCGGCCAGCTCAAACACACCATGGATCAGCTCTTTCTCAGTCTCGTTGAAGATACCTTTGGCCGCTCCTTCACGAATGAGAGATTTCACCTCCTCAACGCTGATGAAACTCGCGCCTTCGACTTCGGAACCGCCGAACAACCGAAGCACCGCATTGCTGGACCCGGTCAGAATTCTCACAAGAAATGAGCTAAGGCGCGACAAAAGATCGATCGGGCGGGCAGCCATGCATGCGATCTGCTCAGAGAAGCGAAGCGCGAGCGATTTCGGCACCAACTCGCCGAACACCAGCGAAAGATAGGAGATCGGGATAACCACCACCGCGATGGCGATTACGTCGGCCCAAGGGGCGAGGGCCGGAATCGCCGCTGCTTCAATAGCCGGTTTAACAAACGAGATCGCCGCAGCCCCGCCGAGGGCCGAGGCCAGCGAGCTGACAATCGTAACCCCGATCTGTACCGTGGCCAAAAATCGGTCTGGATCTTTTTTGAGGCGACCGATAATTAAAGCGCATTTAACTCCCTTTTCGATCATTGTGTCGATCCGGCTTTTGCGGATTGCGATCATGGCGATTTCCGAAGCAGCGAAGAATCCGTTGGCCAGAATTAAAAGAAAAATGATGGCTGCTTCAAAAAAAAGATTTTCGACGATCATCAATATCTCTCCTCCGTGTCTTCAGCTCGAAGACAACGGAAAACACGTTCGCCGTGAGTATCACCGGGAGGCAACGTTCTGGAATGGATGGGTCAGGTGCGGGAGGCGGCGCATATCTGCTACAGTCGAATGTAAGCATCCGCTCGGGAAAACGCAAGCACTTGTTATGTATAGCTAAACTCGAGCAAGGACACGTTGGTGCAAACTCGGCGAATGCGGTCAACGCGCGGCCGGAGCTAAGGCTTTTCAGGGAATGATTCAATTCATGCAGGCTCGGAATAAGACGTTGTGGTAAAACAGCCCGAGAAAGTCGCGGTGCAGGGCACCGTGCATAAGATAACCTACCATCATCCCGATACTAACTATACGGTTTTGCGGCTGGACGTCGAAAATGCCCCCGGCGTCACCGTGGTCGGCGGAGTCTACCCCGTTTCGGAAGGCGAGGAGATCAAAGTCTTCGGTTTCTGGAAAACGCACCCACGCTACGGCCAGCAATTTCAAGCCGATCATTGGGAAAAGGTTGATCCCGCAACTTTGGAAGGCATCGAAAAATACCTTGGCTCGGGCATGATCAAAGGCATCGGGCCGACCTATGCGCGCCGTTTGGTCGACGCCTTCGGATTGGAAACTTTGAGGATTCTCTCCCAGGAGCCGCATCGTGTGCTTGAAGTCGAAGGCATCGGCGCGGCGCGGGCGCGCGGGATTATGCAGGCCTGGGAGGCGCAGCGCGGAATGCAAGACATCATGGTGTTTTTGCAAGGACACGGCATCGGCGCCGCACTGGCGCTTAAAATCTACCGGTTCTACGGCTTGGACACCATTCGACGGGTCAAGGACAATCCTTATGCGCTCGCGCGCGATATTTATGGTGTCGGTTTTGTCCTCGCCGACCGCATTGCCGCAAGACTCGGGATCAGCGGTGATTTCCCCCTCCGTGTGCAGGCGGGGGTGCTTCATGTTCTCAAAGAGTTTATCGATCAGGGGCATTGTTTCGTGCTTTTCTCGGCTCTCATCAGGAATGCCGCGCCGCTGCTGCGTGTGGGCGAAGGTGTGATCGAGGATGCGGTGGAAAAGCTGGCTGCGAGCGGCGACGTGATCCTGGAACAGACTACCAGCGAGGAGCGGGCGCATGTCTATCTGGCCGACCTTTATCGCGCCGAGCAGCGAGTCGCTGAAGCGCTGCACCGGCTACTGTCGAGTCCTTCTGTCACGCTCGGCGGCGGAAGAAAGTCCTTCCCCGGTTCCACCGCCGAACCACGCGAGTTGATAGGGTTGACCGATCTGGAACTCATTGATCAATCCTTTGCGATTCTCGAAGAGGAACAACAAGAAGCGGTGCGCCAAGCGTTGCAGCAAAAGGTTTTGGTCATCACCGGCGGGCCCGGAACCGGCAAAACCACTTTGCTCAACTCCTTACTGGCTGTCTTGCGGCGCGCGAAATTTTCATTCGTTCTCGCCGCGCCGACCGGCCGAGCTGCCAAGCGCATGGCTGAAAGCGCCGGCGAAGAAGCGATGACGATTCACCGGCTGCTCGAATACAACCCACATGAAGGCGGCTTTCAACGGAGCGAAGATCGACCGCTGGAGGCCGACGTGGTGATCATCGATGAGGCCTCGATGGTGGATCTGGCGCTCATGGATAATCTGCTCAGCGCCATCGATCGCCATAGTCATCTCGTTCTCATCGGCGATGTCGATCAGCTTCCGTCCGTGGGACCGGGAAGCGTGCTGCGCGATCTGATTGATTCTGGGATGATACCGGTGGTCATGTTACGCCGCATCTTCCGGCAAGATCGGCATAGCCTAATCGTCGCCAATGCTCATCGTATTCTCCAGGGGCAGTCGTTAGTGACGCCGAGCGATAACTCGGAACGAGACTTCATTCTTCTGGCGCGCGAGTCCGAAGAGGAAATTCTCCAATCGGTCAAGGACCTGGTTAAAGAGGAGTTACCGCGAACGTTGAACCTCGCAGCCGACGAGGTTCCGCACGCCATCCAGCTCTTGACGCCGATGCACAGGGGCATGCTCGGAACTATCCAACTGAATCGCGAGATGCAGAGTTTACTCAATCCGATCGGCGATTCGCTTCAGCGCGGCGAAATCTTACTTCGCGCCAACGACAAGGTCATGCAGCTGCGCAACAACTATGACAAAGGTATTTACAACGGCGACCTTGGCCGCATTACCGACATAGATCGCAAGGAAGGGAAGGTTCAGGTCGATTTCTACGACAAGACAGTCGAGTACAACGACGATGAGCTGGATGAAATAAGCCTGGCCTATGCCACATCGATTCACAAAAGCCAGGGCAGTGAATACCCCGTGGTGGTCATCCCGCTGCACATGTCTCACTATATGATGCTCCATCGAAGTATTCTTTACACTGCCGTTACTCGAGGTAAAAAAAGAGTGGTACTCGTCGGCAGCCGCCGCGCTCTGGCGATGGCGATTCAAAACGTTCGCTTGGAACGGCGCTATACGGGATTGAAAGAAAAGCTGGCGAAACTATAAACATGCAGTTCGGGCGCTTGCGGTGGAAGGCAATTGCTGAGCGTGCACGGGTATCCGAGCTGAAACTGCAGAGCTAATTGAAAAGTCGCCCCAGACTGTTGTTCGAATGAGAGATGGCTAGCCGTTTCAGGCACGCCCACAGGGTTGCTTGGTTGCTGCTGATGACCGGTTTGTCCATTTCCCGCTCAATCTCCGGGACGGCTTCGATCATGCGGGTGTTCGTGCAACTGAGAAAGTAGCCATCGGCATCCGCTCGAGCATTCTCTCTGACGATCCTCTTCCATTCCTCCGGAGTCACGGCCGAGTAACCGTGACTTTCAAGTCCGAGACCTAGCTCATGGACGACTGTGTAGCCGGCTTCCTCGAGATAGTGAACTTCGTGTTCGTTGGTCGCCTGAACGTAGGGACTGATAAGCACCAGTTTTTTGATGGCAAAGTGGTCGAAGGCCTGGGTGATTGCTTGCGCCGTAGTGAGGGTGGGACAGCCGCTGGATTGTTCGATGATTTCAACGATCGCGGCTTCGTGCGCTAATCCATTCTCCATCGAGTTTGCCGTGCAGTGAAAAACGATAAGCCCCGGATTGACGTCGGAAAGAGCTTCGGAGGCTTCGACCAACGCGGGTTTCAGCTCGTTTAGAGGTTTGCGATACTTGCCCGTCATGCGCAGCCGGGTGACATGGATGTCGACGCCTGACGGCGCATAACGGTTAAACTGCGGCTCGGTTAATCGATTGCTCGAAGGAATGATCAAACCAATGCGCGCCTGAGCCTTCATAGCGCCGGCGTGCCTAGGCTGTAGAACCGGCGGGCGTTTTCATGCAAGACCGCCTTCTTGTCCGCCTCGGTCATCTCCTTATTTTCCAGCATTTCGGTAATCTCATGTTTGCAGAATTCATTGTTCACTTCGTGCGGATAGTCACTGGAAAAAACGAACGGCTTATTGCCTACCCGCTCGATCGCATAGGCGATATCTGGCTCTTCGCCTTCGCAGCCGATAAAAATCCGGCCTTCGTCGATGTGTCGCGAGATATATTCACGGACTTTTTCTTTGGGGCGTAGATCAAGAAAACGTTTGCGGGGATCATGCTGGATGTGTGTTTCCCACGAGCGATCGAAGCGTTCCAAGCACATCAGCAGCCAAGCGACGCCTCCTTCCATAAAACCAAATTTCACATTAGGAAATTTATCGAAGATACCGTTGAAGACCATGCCGGCAAACGAAATCATCTGACCGAAGGGATGACCGAGAGCGTGAACCGGGGCATACGGGCTCAAGTCATCCAGCCCCATGTTCTCGTGCGCACCGCCATGAACGCCGAGCGCGCAACCCAAACGATCGGCTTCTTCATAGATCGGCCAATAACGCTGATCACCGAGATTGGATTGAATACCGGTGGACGGCAGCATCGCGCCGCACATGCCCAGTTCCTTCACCGCCCTTCTCAGCTCTTCAACAGCGGCCTGCGTTTCTTGGAGCGGAATCAAAGCAATTCCCTTGAAGCGCGGACTTTTCTTCAGGTACTCATGATACAACCAGTCGTTGTAGCCGCGCGCGACGTCAATCGCCCAATCGCGGCTGACAATTTTCCCGAACGCCAGGCCAAGCGTGGTGTAAAGAACGGTTGTCTCGATTCCCACATCCTCAAGGAAATCCAACCAACCGTCCGGACCGACTTTGTTGAACGCTCCCGGCTGGAAATCGTGCATGTTGGCTGAATGGAGGTGATCCAGCGGCGGAAACGGATTGAAGAATGGATGGGTATCGAACTTCTCGCGGTAGGGTTGAGGCATGAACCCAACCATAGCCTTGGTGTCCTCAATCACATGACCGTCACCATCAATGATCGTATAACCTTTAAATCCCATAACGAGTCCTCCTATAGTTTATTTGAGCACCTAGCAGGGCTAGGTTGTCAATAACTTCCGCCGTTTTCTGGCGCCATCAACGTGAAACAAAATACATCGCCTGCGAATGTGCCTCTTGAAACCAATTACTGTAACGTCGCAGTTAAAACCAACTGGGTTTCGCTGCTGCTGGTGCGCTCGCTGTATCCTAGGATCTGCCGCAGCATCATGTGGTGACTAGCGATTTGGCAACAGAGAGAAATCAAGCACCTTTTGCGGGTCGAAATCCGCCGCAATTGGCCGCTCCTGTCGTAACAGCTCCAAATAGCCGCGCGCGACTTTGGGATCGAGTCGTCCGTCCTTGTTAAGAATTTTGATCAACGTATTGTAGGTCTGCTCGGCCTCGGCGGCAGTGATTTTAAACTTATTGGCGATCATCTTGCTGCTTTCGGCGCGGTTGGCGCGAATCCAAGCGACGGAGTCGGTGAGCGCAGCAAGCGTTCTGCGCACCATCTCGCGATTGTTTTTGATTTGCGCCTGCGAAGTAACCACGCCGACGTAGGGAATATCCGCCAAGTCGCCCAGGAACATGAATTTCTTGTAGCCCAAAGAGACTGCCTTGTCATCGAACGGCGGCGTCAACACTGTGCCCGCGACCCGGTTGCTGGCAAGGGCGATAAAGCTGTCGGCAGTGCCGCCGGTGCTGATAATGCCGACGTCTTTCTCGGCGACTTCCCATTTTTTAAGAGCCGCCTGCAAAAAGTAATGCGGCGATGTTCGCAGGCCTGAGACCGCGACCTGCTTGCCGATTAGATCCTGCGGCTTGTTGATCTCCTTCTGCGTGACCAGGATCCACGGCGTGCCGTCACAGAAATTCAATACCACCACCAGTGGCAAGCCGGAAACCGCCGCGGAAATCCCGGTGGAGACCGATGGAAAAAAGTTGATATTGCCATTGATGACGGCCTGAGGCTGAATGCCCGTGCGCATCTGGATGTACTCGGCTTCCAAGCCATATTGTTTCAAAATCCCTTTTTCCTGGGCGACGTAGTACGGCATGTATGAGAACGCCAGGGAAGGAAAACCGACTCTGATTTTCTGCAGGCCTTCGGCGCCGCGAACGCTGCTGCCCAGGAGCAGAATGAAGGCTAACGAGAGACTGGCGACGAGCATGCCGCGGTTGCTTGCCTCGTCCGACGGTTTCGAGTTCATCAAAGCTCCCTTTGTAATCAGGCGGTGGCGATCTTTTGCTGGCCTATGCTTGCCCAGCTTTGTCGGGCCTTCTTAAGCGCAGCGGGTTGCGGCAGGTTCTTCAGTTTGAAGAATTCGATGGCGTTGCGGTTTAACAATCTTTCCTTTTGAGGAAAAGTTAAATCCTCCCCATCGACCACGTCCTTCACCGAATAGGGAAAGTGACAATCCCAATGGCAGTAGTCCGAAGCATAGAGGACCGTGTTTTCGCCGTTGGCCGCGAACACCCGATCGAGGCCGGTCTCTTCGGATTCGCAGGTGAGCACCACTTGTTCGCCGCGGATAATCTCGCTAGGGCGGCGTTTCAACTCCGGCATTTGCGGTGCAAGCTTCTCGATGTGCTCATCAAAGCGCTCTGCCCAAAATGGCAGCCAACCGGCGCCGCCTTCCATGAAACCTACGCGCAGCTTCGGATAGCGGTCAAATACTCCCTCGCCGATCATGTGCATCATGGCGATCATTAGCTCGAAAGGAAAGGCGGTCATGTGCACGTAGACGTATTTGAAAAAACGCTCGCTGCCCGCGCCCATCACGCCGGAGACACCCGGAACGCCGTCGTGGCCGGTCTGCGGATGAACGCTCAAAGTCATGCCGAGGGACTGTGCGCAGTCATAAATCGGATCGAACATCATATCACCCATGTTGCGGCCGTAGACGTTTGTTGGCAGCATTGCGGTGACCGCACCGGCTTTGGCGAGAAATTCCAATTCTCTGACCGCTGCTTGCGGCGCCTGGCACGGGATCAGGCCGACTGCAAGCAAGCGCTTGGGATCGGCGGAACAATACTGTAACAGCCATTCGTTCACCGCGCGGCAAAGCACAGCGGCCAGCTCACCGTTCATCAATCCATTTACCGTGAGCGCTATTTGCGTGCCGAACAGCACGGCAACATCGATGCCTTCCTCATCCATGTCCTTCAATCGTGCTAACGGGTCGACCATGCCTGGTCGATAGCCCCGCGCTTTTTCGGTCATCGGCCCGCTGACACCGGGACCGGGACCTTGAGAGGCGGACCAGAGGCGTCCTTCCAACATGATGCGCGAGTTACCCTGGTTGTCTTTTAGTCGCACGGGAGCCTGCGAGCGCCACTTTTCAGGCATGCGGCTGGCGAGATCGACGTTGCCTTCGTACACATGGCCGTCAGCATCAATCACAAGCACATCGTCAAATTTATCCATGACCCGTTCCCCCTGTCCATTTTTCTGATGGTTTATCTTCACGACTGCGGTTCGGCAACAGGACTGGCGAACTGTGCCGGCGTTTATTGGCGAATTCCGATGCTTAATCCAGCCAGACTCGTATCATTCAGAATAGCTTTGCTCAAGCGAACAATTAGAGCTCCCATTGATTGCGTTTAGCGCCGTCCTTGATTTCCATACGACCTCGAAAATGTGTGGCCGTTACCCGCTGATCATTTTGGCGGGACAGATGATTTCACGATTGATGTTGCAGTTGACCCAACTATGCCGATCCGATATGCAACAGGCTGATGCAGCAAGCGCTGAAAGAGTGTCTTCAGGGAAAATTGCTCGAGCGATCCGAGGCGCTTGCCCTTTACAACGTCGAAGCAGACGAATTGCACGAATTGCTTGCCACCGCTGCGCAGCTTCGCGACGTGCACAAAGGTAGAGTCGTCACTTTTTCGCCGAAAGTATTTGTCCCCCTGACGAATCTGTGCCGTGACTTCTGCGGTTACTGCACCTTTCGCAAAGCGCCGGAGGAAGCCGGCGCCAAAACAATGACCCTCGAGGAAGTGGTTCGCGTGGCGCGCCATGGAAGATTGCTTGGCTGCACTGAAGTGCTTTTCAGTTTGGGCGACAAACCTGAAGCGATTTATCCGCAGATGAAGGTCTTCTTAGCCGAACGAGGGTTCCAACGCACTTTGGATTATCTCTTTGAAGCCTGCCGAACGGTGCTTGAAGAAACCGAGTTGTTGCCACACGCCAATCCTGGGGTAATGGGCAGGGGCGATTTGCACCGCTTGAAACTGGTGAATGCCAGTATGGGGTTGATGCTTGAGAGCACCAGCGAGCGCTTGTTGTTGAGCGGCGGCGCCCACGATAATGCGCCGGACAAAAAGCCCAAGGTTCGTTTACGCACTCTCGAGCAGGCCGGCAAGCTTCGCATTCCTTTTACCACGGGTATTCTGATCGGCATCGGCGAGAGTTGGCCGGAACGAATCGATGCGCTTTTTGCGATCCGCGCGCTGCATGAGCGTTACGGCCATATCCAAGAGGTGATTATTCAAAATTTTCGCGCCAAACCGACCATCCCGATGCGCCTTCATCCGGAGCCCGCGCCGGGAGACATGGTTAAAACCATCGCCTTGGCGCGTTTGATATTCGGCGGCCGCATGAATATCCAAGCGCCGCCCAATTTAACACCCGACGGTTATGAGCATTACCTGGAAGCTGGCATCAATGACTGGGGCGGCGTATCGCCGTTGACGCCGGACTTTATCAATCCTGAAGCGCCATGGCCGGCTCTACATCGACTATGCGAAAAGAGCGCCTCGGCGGGATTCGAGCTGCGGGCGCGATTACCTATTTACCCTGAATACATTCATCAAGCCGATAGATTCCTATCCCCAAGTATTCTGCCCTATGTCGACCAACTATGCGGCGAGGACGGGCTGGTAAAGAACAATGGTCCACTGGGCAAAAAACCGGAGACTCAGCCGCTCGACGTCTAGCCGTCGTGACCCGTTTAGCCATGATCTTAGCTTTAACCGGCGGTACCGGCGGCGCCAAACTCGTTCAAGGCCTCGCGGCGGAGATCGACCCGGCTGATCTGACGGTCATCTGCAATACCGCGGACGATGCGATCTTTCATGGACTGCATGTTTCCCCGGATATCGATACGATTGTCTATACGCTTGGCGGTTTCAACGACGAAGAAAAAGGTTGGGGTCTGGCTGGCGAAAGCTTTGTGGCTTTAGAACAGCTGCGGCGATTGGGCGAGGAAGTGTGGTTTAACCTCGGCGATAAAGATTTGGCAACGCATATCCTGCGCACCGATCTTTTGCGACAAGGGGTTCCCTTATCTGACGTGACACGGCGGATTCGCATTGCACTCGACGTCAAGTCGGAGATTCTGCCGATGTCGGACGATCGGGTGGAAACCCGAATCGTCACGACGGGTGGAGAACTATCGTTCCAAGAATATTTTGTGCGCGAGCACTGGGCGCCGGAAGTCAAACGGGTGTTCTTCGCCGGCATTGATGAAAGCAAACCGGCGCCGCGCGTGCTTCAAGCCATTGGCAACGCTGCCGGGATCGTTATTTGTCCGAGCAATCCGGTCACAAGCATTGGGCCGATTCTTGCCGTGCCGGGGATTCGCCAGGCCTTGAGAGAAGCTCGCGGCAAAATCGTCGGTGTCAGTCCAATTATCGCGCGATCGGCAGTCAGCGGTCCGGCCCATACGCTGATGACAGTTAACGATCTGGAGCCTTCAGTAAGCGGTGTGGCCAAAGGCTATGCCGATCTTCTGGATGTTTTAATGATCGATAGGGAAGACCATTACCTTCAGAACGATATTAAGAAACTGGGGGTCGACCCGTTTTCGGCAAATATCCGGATGAACAGCCTGGCCGACAAGCAGCGGTTGGCACGCCAAGTCTTGGCCTTGCTATAAAAATAGTGCTAAGAAAATTTTCCGGTGATGAATGAAAGTAACCGCACTTATCCCGGTCAAAGGGTTTCGTAATGCCAAGCAGCGTCTGAGCGCGTTTCTTGACAGCGCGGAGCGTGAAGCTCTTGCCGAAGCGATGTTTCGCGATGTGCTGAGCCAAGTGCTACGGGCGCGGGGGCTAGAAGAGACCGTGGTGGTGACGGGTGATGACAAAGTCGCGGCGATTGCCGAATCCTTGGGCGCAAGGGTTATCCTTGAGAACGCGGAAACCGGCGAAACTGCCGCCGTCGATTTTGCCCGTACTAGCTTGAAGGACGCCGGGGGCGAAGCGGTAATGATCATTCCCGGCGACCTGCCGCTGGTTCGCAGCGGCGATATCGAATCAGTTCTCGCGCAAGTTCCAGACGGCCAGATCGCGCCGTTTGCGTTGTTGGTTCCTTCTCACGATCGACTTGGGACCAATGCGTTGCTTCTAGCCCCGCCTGATATCATCAAATTGCGCTTCGGCTACGACAGTTTTAGGTACCATATAGGCCAAGTCTCAGCGCAAGACTTGCCGGTTCGTTGCTTCGAGAATGAGCGCATAGCCTTGGATATCGACGAGCCCGAGGATTTGGAAAAGTATCTGGCCATTTCGCGCGATGGCAGCGCAACGTTCAAAACGCTGCGGCGATTTGCCGCAGACCAACGGTCACAACCGAGCCGGCGCGTTGGAGAAGCATGAAGCGAGTAGAGATCTTTGGGTTGGCTGGAATTGACGAGGTCGGCGCCGGTGATCCGATTGGAAAGCTGATTGTTGATGCCTGCTCACGCAATCGTGTTGTGCTCGAACCCGATGATGTTCTCGTCATCGCGCAAAAAATTGTCTCCAAGTCGGAAGGCAGGTTGCTCCCACTCGACGGAGTTCTGGTGTCGGATAATGCGCGGGAATTGGGTCGGGAGCTCGACAAAGATCCTGCCTTGGTTGAATTGATTCTGTCTGAAAGCCAGCGGATTGTGCGCCAAGGGGGTCGGGCGATGATCGTCGAAACCCATCACGGTTTTGTCTGTGCTAACGCAGGCGTGGACTGCTCCAACGTAGGTTTGGGAAAAGCCGCGCTGTTGCCGAAAGATCCCGACGGCTCGGCTCGGAAGATCCGCGCTGAAATCAAACAGCTAGTTGGCGTATCTCCAGCGATTATCATTAGCGACAGTTTTGGCCGTCCATGGCGGTTGGGCACGGTTGATGTGGCAGTGGGGATTGCTGGGCTCAAGCCGATCAAGGACGAACGTGGAACAAAGGATCGTTACGGCTACGAACTCAGGGCGGCGGTAACGGCGATTGCCGACGAAATTGCGTCCGCGGCTGAGCTGGTGATGAGAAAAAAAGAGGCATTGCCGGTCGTGGTCGTGCGCGGCTGTGACATTGAGAAGGAGGAAGGATCGGTGAAGGATCTCCTGCGTCCTAAAACGGAGGATCTTTTCCGGTAGAATCAAGAACATGGAAAACCTTAGCGTGGCAATTGTTGGTGGGACGGGAAATTTAGGCGGCGCGCTGGCGCTTCGTTTGGGGGCGCCCGGAGTGAGAATCATTATCGGTTCGCGCGATGCGGAAAAAGCCAAGAAAGCGGTGGAAACTTTAAGGCCGACTCTTCGCGCCGGCGAAATGGTAGGCATGACTAATCAGGATTCGATTCGCGGCGCCGACTATGTCGTCATCGCCGTGCCTTATGAAGGCCATGCTCAAATGGTCCAGGACATCAAAGGACAGGTAGCCGGAAAGATCATCATCGATACGGTCGTGCCATTAAACAAGGGTAAACCGTTTGTGCCGGCAGCCGGTTCGGCATTGCAGGAGGCGCAGCAGATTCTCGGTGACGAGGCGCCGGTGATCGGCGCGCTTCATAACATATCGGCCGTCGATTTGGCCGATGTGGATTCACCGCTCGGCGATGTGTTGGTCTGCGGCGACAAAGCTGATGCCAAGGAGAAAGTGATGGAAATTATCCGACGTATCGGCGCGCGCGCGTTCGACGGCGGTCCCGGGACCAACGCCTATGTCATCGAGGGGCTAACCGGCGTCATCATCTCTCTCAATCGGAAATACAAATCGAAGCATGGCAGTATCAGGATTGTCGGCATCGGTGAGGAGCCGGAGCACTAGCGTACTCGAAGTTAGCGCCGGCGCGCTTTTGATACTGATTGTACAACTCCGAGTCCCTGGGTCATGCGCCTTGGCGCTAAACAACCGGCCGTAGGCGCCCGCTATTGATCGACAATTTCTGGTTTTTCTGGGTTAGCGCGCAGTTCCCCACGAGCACCCGATTGCGACTGTACTGACCAATCCTCCAGTCCTTTTGCCTCGCTGGTTTTAGCCGCTGGTAGCGCGGTTAACCTTTTTTACGGCTGAACGTCTAAAGCCTCTAGGGACCCTTAGAACACGAGCAGAGGCAGGGCAAATCAATTCACGCAACGCCTGGAAATCGGTCGCCGGAAGATCTTCCCGATATGGAGCTTGTGGCATTGTGTCAGCAGGGCGAGGGAAAGTTCTTTGAGATACTTGTCCGTCGTTATATGGAGAAAGCCTTCCGGATCGCCCTGGATTTTACACGAGATACGGAGGAGGCCAAAGATCTCTCCCAGGAGGCTTTTTTGCGAGCCTTCTCACGGATAAAGCAATTCGACGGCCGCTCGAGTTTTTACACTTGGTTCTATCGTTTGGTCGTCAATCTCTGTTTGGATCACATGCGCCGAAAGGGGAAGGTCGTTTGGGAACGGCTCGAAAACGAACGGGATGACGAACGGGAGAGGAAGGAGCTAACGGATAATACGTCCGGTCCGGATCAGGAAGCAATTGCCGGCGAGACCAAGCGGCGTGTGGACAAGACTTTGGATGCCATGCCTAACAAACAGCGCACGGCTTTTATCTTGCGAAACCATGAAGGCCTGCCCATCGCAGATATTGCCAAAGTCATGAAGACTACCGAAGGGACCGTTCGAGTTTACTTGCATCGCGCGGTAACGGCGCTGCGCCAGTGCCTGGTTGAGTTTGTTTAGGGAGAATAACGATAATGGCTGCGAAAAAGTTGGAAACCATGTGCAAAGAGCTGGAAGAGGATTTGGTGCTCTACTACTACGGCGAAATCGCTGATGAGGAAAAGCGCCGGCTCGAACAGCATCTCGGCGATTGCGGCGGCTGCAGCCGCTTTATTGAAGACTTACATCTATTGCTGCCGCAGATGGCCCCGCCCGAAGAGCCTCCGCAGTCGTTCTGGGATGATTATTATCGGGAGACCATCGCCAAGTTAAGGCATCAGCGCGAGCAAAAATTCTACTGGCGCAACCTTTTTGTACCCATGCGTACGTGGATGATTCCGGCGTTTGGCACGGCGGTTATTGCCGCTCTGGCTTTCGGCGTGGTTCTAAGCAAGGGAAGTCTAAGTTCGCTGTACAACCAACCGCAAGAAAGAATTCCCAAGGAAATAGTGACCGACACCGAACAGTTGGAGTTCTTTAGATCGCTCGACATGCTGGAAGCCTTGAGCGGTCTTGAAGGGCTGGAAACCAGCAAAGCCGAGGCCCATGCCGCTTGAGGCGAGGTTCGGCCCATGAATTATTAGATTAATAAGAATTATTAGAGAGCTTATCATCGATGAAACGCGTGCTTGTTTCAATATTTTTTTCCGCATTGTTGCTGTCGCCACTGACAGGCTGGGCAGCTAATAGCGGCGATAACTGGCGCAACTTAAGCCCCAAAGAAAAAGATAAAGTCTTACGGAACTACCAGCGATGGCAGAATCTCCCGCCTCAAGACAAGGAGCACTTGCGTGAGGAGTGGGATCGCTGGCAGCGTCTACCGCAGGATCGCCGGGATAGGCTCAAGCAGCGCTATGAAGAGCAACGGCAGCGTCGCGACAACAGGTAAAGCTTCATCGCCGCACCTCACCACAACAATAGGAGCTGAACGTTCTTAAAAACCCCGTAGCGAATCAATTTGCTGGCGCGCGATAATTGCGCCGGTGTAAACCGCCATCATACCATTCGATGCCTGTTGACTTTGTAGTCTGAGAAGATCGACCCTACTGCTTTGCGGACTTTCATTTTTTTGTTGCGAGCTATTTACCCGACCGATGCCAAACCGCGCTCAAGACGGCTGTAAACTAACGGAAAGGTAAACCGTCTAATGAGCAGATCGGTTGTGAAATGGTTGAGATTACTTAGGGAGAAGTATTTGGCAGCTAACAGTAGGAGGGTTCAAGCATGAATAAGGCTACTTTAATTGGATTGCTCTTAGCTCTAGCGATCGGAGTCATGAACAGTCCGAGCACCGTTCTAGCACAGGGTTACGGTTGGTCTTCGTGGGGACATAACAGGAATGCTCCGCAGCAATTGGAAGGCACATGGTATCTAAACGGCGAGCAATCTAGGAAAACCGAAATAAACGCATCGCGCCGCGGGCTCATAGCCAGGAACGAAAGGGGTCAAACTACGCGTTTAGAAATTAGCCGGAGTGGCGACGTTTACGCTCGGGATTGGCAGGGTGGCCTGCGCGGGGACGTTCGACGCGATCGCATTGAATGGGAAAACGGCACCACGTGGACCCGCGAACCCAGCTACCGGACTGCTAAGCGGCGTTAACTTGATTGTTCTGTGAAAAAGGGCCGTCTCGATTTAATGCGAGACGGCTCTTTTCGTTTTGAGCTCTAAATTTCGTTCAACCCCGCGCACTATAGGTAAGTGTGCCTGTGCCGGTTCACGCGTCCTCGATTCGTCCCGCGGACGGCACATAAAAAACGAATATTTGGCGTGAGGAGGCGAGTTTTTTGAGCGTGGCATGGTGGTTGCGAAATTAACGGGGCAGGAGGAAAAAATTATGAAAAAGATAAACGTACTATGGTCGGCAAGTTTGATTGCAGCATTGATGAACATCCCAATTGCCAGCGCGCAGGACGATAGAAGAGATGATCGCCGTTACGATCGCAGAGACGATCGGCGAGATGACCGTCGCGGCAACTGGTGGGATGGAATAATCAATGGTACTACAGCAATCTCGAGAGATGATCGGCGCGAGTTGGAGGGCACCTGGTACTTAAATGGGGACCGCGACAAGCGTGCCCAAATCATTTCTTCTCGAGATGGGCTCGAGGCTAGGAATGAGAGGGGTGACTCCAGCCGGTTGGAAATTAGTCGGGATGGCGATGTATACGCCAGCGATTGGGAACGTGGTCTACGAGGCAACGTTCGACGCGACAGAATCGAGTGGGAGAATGGAACTACGTGGACGCGCGAGCCTTCAGGCAGAGAAGCGTCGTCACGGCGTTAAATAGTTCAAACTGAATTAATGTGTGCAGGGTGGACGACCGAGTCCGCCCTGCACTTGGTTGTGAATACCTGTTTTGCTGATAGCCTAGATAGGCGCGCGCTTTCGGATGACCGGCAGCCCGATCAACGTGGAGACAAATTCCTGTGTCTAATCGTTGACACTGCTAACCGCCCACAGGAAAAGTAGGCTCGTTCATATAGCACGCGACGACCGTAGCAATAACCGCCAGAAATCCTCGCCGGCATAATGGAATAAAATTCGCCACAGTGCTGATATACAATAATCGAGGTAGTTGGTGAGGCCGACGAAAGTTTCTAAAGAGTTCTCGTGTATGGCGTAGAATTAAAGATGCCGCGATGATGAGCGACATTTGTAATCGCTCTAAAAATTTAACGAATGCTTTCTTTCCATCTTCTTGCGAATTCCCTATTTATTTTTCTTCTGAGTATCGCTTGGGCTCGGCGACGAAACCGTGCAAGTCAAACCTATGACCCCGTTCACCCGCAAAACCGCAGGTTTCGCAAGGCACTCTAAGGATGTAGGTTCCGGCTATTTCGCTCCGATCGTTTAATCCCCATGCGCTGCCGAAGTCCGCAACTTCCTCAGGCAGGCCAGTAATAACAAAGTACTTTCCGTCATCATAAAGAAAGAACCGTAAGTTCCCGTCACTATCGTAGGTGGACCCAAGTATTTGCCCGGCATTGTTGATGTCCATCGGCAGCGTCGTTGCTCCACAACATACGAACGGTGCGGTGGCACCCGGGAAATCCAACGAAGTGAAGCTGCCGTTATCATAAACGAACGCCAATTCGCTGTCATAATCGTTGGGGTCGCTGCTTCCGGGCCGCTGATGTAAGTACGTGCCGATGATCTGCCCGGCATTGTTGATGCCTGATAAAGATGTGAACATCGCGTTAGGAAAGGCGGCATCGATTGTAATGTACTCTCCGTTCTTCCAGATAAAGCCATGAAATCTTTGTAAGGCCTGCCCGAAAAGAGTTCCCCAGTATTGACCTACGACATGGCCCAGGTCGTTTATTCCGGAAGCGACCGTGCCCTCCGCGCCCGGAAAATTAAGCACGGTGATATTGCCGCTCCTATCGCGCACGAAAGCCCCGTCGGTACACGAACCAACTACTTGTCCGACGTTGTTTATGCCAGAAACAACGGTGCTGTGATTGTCGTTTTGATCACCGGGACAACGGATCTCAATCACTGTGTGCTTCCGATTTAGCAAGAATCCATCGCCGGCAAAATTGTTTCCGATTAGTTCTCCATTTTTATTGATGTCTGTGAACCGAACAATATCTTCTTCAGCCTCGCCTAAAAATTCAAATTGCAGCGGTATGTCTCGAGTAGTGAACTTGTAGGCAACGGTGGCGCCGTAGCTGACACCGACTAAAGCTAAAACCGATACAAGGCTGCTAAAGAGCGTTCCAAATAGCGCAGGTCTTTTCATAAGCGCCTCCGTTCTAAACGGGCATATTGGCGTAGCTTGGCATTTATTGTCAACTGCTTTCTTTTTTTGGTAATCTTTATCATGGCAAGCTCTTACAGGTCGGCAGGGAATACAGTCAGCATTGTAAAGGAGGCGCTCGGGGATGATCTTGTGGTGTGTCGAGCTATTAAGTAGCAACTCCTGGTGTTCTGCAGCGATCTATGAGGCTCGCGACGGGATTACTGCTAGAGCGTTGGTCGGCGATAGGGGAATAACAGACTAGAACTGTTTGCTGAAGTTTGTTGGTGCCGGAGGTGGGACTTGAACCCACACAGGGTTTCCCCTACCGGATTTTGAGTCCGGCGCGTCTGCCATTCCACCACTCCGGCACGGCGGTATTATTAATAACCAAGCATGGTTTCGGATACAAGAGGATGTGGTGAAAGGATTGATGATGAGCAGCCAAAATCTAAAACGATCGCCCGGTTTCTCAATGCGATTTTCACTCGCACGCGCATAGCGCATTTGGATTGACGGTGGATCACCACCATCGACGCTCCCCACAATAAATCAATGTCTAGAACATCACCTTCCAGCACTCGTTCAGGGAGCTCACGCCGCGACAATTTGGGATGTTTGATATGTTTGAGTTGCGCGCTGTTGCTGGCGGGAAGAATGCATCGTTCAAAGCCTAATTTTCCTGCTTCCTTGATTCGGGTTTCGGCTTGAGAGATGCCCCGGATCTCTCCGGCCAGTCCGACTTCTCCGAAAAAAACTGTTTTCGGATCGAGAACGTTCTCGCGGCTGCTCGAAGCGATTGCAGCGACGATCCCGAGGTCGACCGCCGGCTCGTCGACATGAACGCCGCCGGCAACGTTGACGAAAATATCCTGATCGAAAAGCTTGGCGCCCATCTTTTTTTCAAGAACCGCGACGAGCAAAGCGACCCGGTTGTGATCTACGCCGATCGTCGTCCGCCGAGGCACGGCTAGGAACGATCGACTCACCAGCGCCTGGAGCTCTATCAAAATAGGTCGTGTGCCTTCGATGCTGCAGACCACCGCCGAACCCGGGACCTGAAGCGGGCGCTCCATCAAGAAGATTTCGGAGGGATTGCTAACCTCTTTGAGTCCCGCTTCCTTCATTTCAAATACGCCGATTTCATTAGTCGAGCCGAAGCGATTCTTAACGGCGCGCAGCACGCGGAACGAATGGCCGCGCTCGCCCTCGAAATAGAGCACGGTGTCGACCATGTGCTCGAGCAGCCGCGGGCCGGCGATGGCGCCGTCCTTAGTGACGTGACCGATTAAGAAAGTCGTTAGCCCGGTCTTTTTTGCCAGCACGATGATTGAGCCAGAGCTCTCTCTCACCTGGGCTATGCTGCCGGGCGCGGATGGAATCGAGGGACTGAAAATAGTTTGGATCGAATCGATGACAAGCAGCCCGGGTTGGATGTGCTTGACATGCTCTATGATTCTCTCCAAAGAGGTTTCACTGAGAACGAGCAAATTGGGTGCGACGATGCCCAATCGTTCGGCGCGCATTTTGATTTGCCGCGGTGATTCTTCGCCCGAGACATAAAGGCAAGTAAGTCCTTGCTGGCTTATAGCAGCAAATGCCTGCAGTAACAGGGTCGATTTGCCAATGCCGGGATCGCCGCCGATGAGAATAACCGATCCCGGCACCAGACCGCCCCCCAATACTCGATCGAACTCGCCGATTCCACATTGCAGCCGGCCTTCTTCTGCCGTGTTGATTTCATGAATCGGCGCCGGATCTTCTTTGGTTCCGAGGCTGAGTTCACCGCGTACGCTGGTTGCTCTTTCAAGCCTCTCCTCAGCAAAGGTGTTCCATTGATTGCAGTCGGGACATTTGCCCAGCCACTTGGGCGCTCGATAGCCGCAGCTCTGACAGGCGTAAAATGTTTTGGGTTTGGCCATTTATCTTCTATCCAATAAGTTTGTCAGAAGAGTTTAATCCAGTGCGAGCGAAAGTAGCAAACCAAGCGGGTGTTGTCAGGACAAATTGGCGCAATCACCGGGTCGATCCTGCATGATGAAATTATACGAGCCAGCTATCTAGACTCAAACTATGCAAGTGATAGGCTTTGCATGTGGTGACCGAAAAAGCTGGAAACATTTCGGCCAGCGATTTCTTGCCCCGGAACCGTTCGCTTGAATCTCTCCGGCAGGCGGCAAAATCGTGCAAAGGATGTGATCTCTACCTCAATGCTACTCAGACCGTTTTTGGCGATGGGCCCCGCCATGCAAGTGTGATGCTGGTGGGTGAGCAGCCTGGCGACATAGAAGATCAAAAAGGTGAACCCTTCGTAGGGCCAGCCGGCCGCATGCTTGACCGGGCGCTGGAAGTCGCGCGCATTTCCCGCAATGAAGTGTACGTGACCAATGCGGTGAAGCACTTTAAGTGGATCTGGCGTGGCAAGCGGCGCCTGCATCAGAAGCCTTCTGTTCGCCAGGTTGTTGCATGCAGGCCGTGGCTCGAGGTCGAAATAGAAGTAGTGCAGCCCGAGATTCTTGTCTGCCTCGGCGCTACGGCCGCACAGTCGGTTACCGGTAAGTCTGTACGCGATCATGAAAGAGCGCGGCAAGTTCATGGACTCCGTTCTCGGTAAACTTACCTTTGTCACGATTCATCCATCTGCCATTCTTCGGCAGCGCGACAACGACGAGCGCGAGCAAGAGTACCGTCGTTTTGCTTCCGAGCTGAAACTGGTTAAGCGGAAGCTACAGAGCCTGTCGGCTGCGTGAACGTCTCTACCGTGGTTTCAATCAACTGCCGATCGATCGATCGCGATCTCGTCTTGCGGTGACAGTACCTCTGTATTATTAGTTCACACCAAATGATGCCGGGATTCATTCAGGACGAACTGCAAGCTCTCAAATCGGCGTCGCTATTTCGCCGTCTTCGGTCTGTAGAGGGCGACCAAGGCCCGACTTTGATGGTCGATGGGCGCGAAGTGTTAAACTTCTCGTCAAACAACTATCTGGGATTGGCCAATCACCCGGCCCTGAGAAAAGCCGCAACGGATGCGATCGGCCGTTACGGCTGCGGGTCGGGCGCGTCGCGTCTGATTTCCGGGAACATGACTCTGCATGAAGAGCTTGAAATCAAGCTTGCTCAATTGAAGGGAACCGAGTCGGCATTAGTCTTCAATTCCGGCTTCCAGGCCAACACAGGGATCATCCCGACTCTGGTCGGCGATGGCGATGTGGTTTTCAGCGATGCGCTCAATCATGCCAGCATCATCGACGGTTGCCGCCTATCGCGAGCGAAAATCGTCGTATACAGGCATTGCGATGTCGATCAACTGGAAGATGGCCTGAAACACGCGCCGCGCAGCTCGCGTAAGTTGATCGTTACCGAATCCCTTTTCAGCATGGACGGAGACGAAGCGCCGCTGAAACGAGATTGTCGAGCTGTCGGAAAGATACGATGCCATGACCATGGTCGATGAGGCGCATGCCACGGGGGTGTACGAACCGGACGGCGCCGGCCTCGTTTCGCAATTGCGTCTAGGCGAGCGCGTACTCGTGCAGATGGGAACCCTCGGCAAAGCGCTGGGAGGGTTTGGCGCATACGTCGCGGGTAGCGTGGCGCTGCGTGAGCTGCTGATTAATCGTTGCCGCAGTTTTATATTTACAACATCGCTGCCGCCTGTTGTCATGGCAATGGGCATTGCCGCTCTTGAATTGATCAAGCACGAGCCCGAGAGACGGCGTGTGTTGCGCGATAATTGCGCGCGAGTGCGAGATGGATTGGCGAGATTAGGATATTCGCTGGGTGACAGCCGAAGTCAGATCTTGCCGTTGATGATCGGCGATGCCGATGAGTGTATGCGCCTTTCGGATCGATTGCTCGATCGCGGTATTTTTGCTCAGGGCATTCGTCCACCGACAGTGCCGCCAGGAACGTCGCGGTTGCGGATCACGCTTATGGCGACACACACATCGGATCAAATAGATCGAGCGCTCGAGGCATTCGCAGCGGTTCATTAGCGATCACGTCGCAATGACTCAATACTACGACAACCTCAAGCAGCTGGATCATAGCCACCTCTGGCATCCGTTCACGCAAATGCAGGAATGGATCCGTGAGGAGCCCTGCATTATCAGCCAAGGCGAAGGGCATTACCTGATCGACATTAACGGCCGCAGGTATTTCGATGGAGTTTCATCACTTTGGTGCAACGTTCACGGGCATCGCAAAAAAGAGCTCGACGATGCCATACGCGGCCAGCTCGACCGCATTTCCCATTCGACATTTCTCGGCCTGAGCCATGTGCCCGGCATTGAGTTGGCGCAAAAGCTCATCGAAGTGGCTCCTCCAGGACTGCAGCGGGTTTTCTATTCCGACAGTGGCGCCACGGCAGTCGAAGTGGCTCTCAAAATGGCGGTCCAGTACTGGCAATTAAAAGGACAAGCCAAGCGCACCCTGATTGCGACGCTGGCGGAGTCGTACCACGGCGATACCATCGGCTCCATGAGCATGGGCTATTCTGAAACCTTTCATCGTTATCACAAGAGCCTGCTGTTTCCGGTGGTGCGAATCACGCCGCCGCATGTCTTTCGCTACTACCAGAAATTGAGCGGAGATGAGGCGCTTAATGCGGCTGTCGATGAAGCGGAGAAAAAAATTAGCGAGAATAGAAATACACTGGCCGCTCTGGTCGTGGAGCCGCTTATGCAGGGAGCCGCGGGGATGTGGGCCCAACCCGTGGAATATCTGAAAGCGCTCGATGAAATCTGCCGGCGCTATGGAATTCTGTTGGTTCTTGATGAAGTAGCGACGGGTTTTGGTCGCACCGGAAAGATGTTTGCATGCGATCACGCTGGAGTAAGGCCCGATATTGTCTGTCTGGCCAAAGGAATCACCGGCGGCTACCTGCCACTGGCAGCGACATTAACCAGCGAACAAGTCTTTGCCGCCTTCTTAGGTGACTACAAAGACTATAAAACCTTTTTTCACGGCCATACTTACACGGGCAATCCGCTCGGTTGTGCGACGGCGCTTGCGAATCTCGAGTTATTCCAGAGAGAAAACATCGTCGACAACATGCAGCCGAGAATCTCGTATCTAAACCAGCGGCTCGGAGAAGAGTTTCTGCCATTGGCGCACATCAGCGATGTGCGCCAATGGGGTTTCATGGTCGGCATCGAGCTGGTCGAGGATAAGGCCAGCCGCAAAAGTTATCCCGCTGAAAAGCGCATTGGTCACAAAGTGATTATCGAAGCGCGCAAACGCAATGTCATGATCCGACCCCTGGCAGACATCATCATATTGATGCCACCGCTATCGGTTACGGATGCCGAGCTCGCTTTACTTTTGGATACGGTTTACGAGTCTATCCACGCCGTGACGGAAAACTGATGGGACAGGGAGTTTTCATCACCGGCACAGACACCGGCGTCGGCAAAACCTTCTTCGCGTGCAAGCTGGCGGCTCTTCTGCGTGAGTCCGGATATCGGGTCGGCGTGATGAAGCCGGCGGAAAGCGGCTGCGCCGAACGACAGGGTCGACTATATCCCGAAGACGCCATTCTTTTGAAAGAGGCCTCCGCCTCTCAAGATCCGCTGGACAAAATATGTCCTTATCAATTGCGTGAACCGCTGGCGCCCAGTGTGGCGGCACAACGCCAAGGCATCACACTGGAAGTCAATAGATTGATGGATGTTTATGACGAGATCAGTTCAGGTCACGACGTCACTCTTGTTGAAGGCGCTGGCGGACTGATGGTGCCACTATTACCCAGCTATACCTACGCCGACTTGGCCAGAGTTCTCAAACTTCCGGTTATCGTAATTGCCGCCAATCGTCTCGGTATGATCAATCATCTGTTGCTGACGCTCGAACACGCCCGCTGCAAAGGTCTGCGCGTTCTTGGTTATGTTTTGAACCGGCTCGAAAGCGGCGTCCCGCTGGCGGCGGAGACCAACCGTGAAGCTCTTTCGACACTCACTGCAGTAAGATGTGCTGGAGAATTGCCGTTCGTAGCCGCATCTGAAGATCCTTACAATAAAGCCGCGTACTCTTTTGCGGAGCAATTTGATCTTCGGATCATAGATTCGGTGTTATGTGAGCGACCACTTAGGTGATCGCCTATTTTCCAAACGGGCGGGAAGCTCGGATGGATGAAGTGGCCTTCTTCTCATTCCCTCTCTTGATTCCACGATAGAGAACAGCCTCTTGATGGTACTATCCGATGCCCAAGCGAGGACCTTCCCGAGGACGAGTCGAGCACGCCGTCGCATTTGGCCATACGCACGGCATCGTTAATCCTTGAAGCCTTTGACGATCTCGTCCCGCAGAACGTTGAGCGGGATTTTTTTCTCGATGGCGATCCGTTTTAAATCGTCGTATTCAGGGCTGATGCGCCTTTCGCCGCCGGGTTCCTGAAAGATTTTTACCTTCACATCGCCAAAGCGTGTTTTGATCGTTGCCTCGGTTCTGTTGAGGATTATGCGGCCCACGGAATGATAGCGCAGGCCAATGGTGGTTGTTTCCTCGAATAGTATCCTTGCCAGCCTGTCCCGATCGCGCGGCTCACCGATAACTCGCACCAGCACGGCGGGACGGTTTTTCTTCATTTGAATCGGCGAGAAAAAGACATCTCGAGCGCCGGCCTCGAATAGCCGATCCATGACATGTTCGAAAAACTGCGGGTTCATGTCGTCGATGTTGGTTTCGATGACGAGCATTTCTTCTTGCCGCCAGCCGATGCTGGCGCCGAGGACAAGCCGAAACAGATTCGGACGATCGGGCCATTCTTTTTGTCCGGCGCCGTAACCGATCTTTTCCACCGTCATGCTGGGTTGTTCGCCAAAGCTGGTCCCTAACACGGACATGATCGCGGCTCCCGTGGGAGTGACGGTTTCGCCTTCGAGCGCAGTCCACTGAACCGGAATGCCTTTGAGCAGCTCTAGAGTCGCAGGACCCGGGACCGGCAACGGACCATGGCCGCTGTGCGTCAGACCGCGTCCCAGCGGTACTTTGGAAAAATGTACAGCGTCGATCTTCAGCTCGTGAAAGCCCACTGCAGCTGCGACGATGTCGACGATCGAATCGGTTGCGCCGACTTCATGAAAATGAACTTCTTCCGTAGTTACGCCGTGGATTTTTCCCTCGGCCTCGGCCAAACGGTGGAAGATCTTGACGCTGGTTTCTTTGACCTCTTGGGCCAATTCGCTTGTCTCCAGGAGCTGGCGAATCTGTTTCCAGGAGCGCGGCGCTTCATTGCTCGGCGGCTTTACCTGAAAACCGGTCGCAGCGATTGAGTGGACGGTTTTCTTTACAACATCGAGTTCGAATTTCAGTGTGGGGATTTTTCGCAATTCCCGATTGAGAACATCAAAAGACAGCCCCAGGTCCAGGGGCGCGGCGACGAACATGTCGCCACTGATCCCGCCGATCAGATCCCCATATGCAATGCGCATCAATTTACCTGAGATAAGCCGGTCATTGTGTTAATGGTATGGAAGATTTCCTTATGGCCATGAGGACTGATTCGGGCTACCAATCTGAATGGATCTCTTTGCCACTGGTATCGACAAAGATCTTCTCCGACTTAAACGGTTTATCTAGCAACCGATCGACCAGCCAATTGATCAACAGGGATCGCGCACGGGGATTGCGGATCGAGTGCCGCTCTCCTTGGAATACGTATAAAAGTTTTGGAGCGGGAATTTCACCGATGAGTTCATAGACAAACTTCATATCGCAATGCTCGTCGTCTTCGCCAGCAACGACCATATATGGGCAAGTTATCTTGGCTGTAACGCCTTTCAAAGTCAGGGACTTGGCAAACTCATCGAACGCAGCTTCGTCGTCATATCCGGACATGTACATGTAGTTAAGCTTAAATGTCGGTGATGACATGTTGAAAATGGCGTACTGCCCCGGCTCCATGCAAACGCCGCTCACCGCGCAGGCCTTGAAACGTTTTTCTTCGGCCACCACTCGCGGCGCCCAGTAGGAGCCCATGCTTGAAGCCAGGATCGCAAGCCGGCTGGAGTCAATTTCCGGTCTTTTGACCAGGTAATCACATGCAAGCTTGCCGGCATCGGCGTAATTCGATGCAGTGCAGGTGAGCCCGCCTTCACGCGTCTCGCCCTGACCCGGGCCATCAATGGCGAAGACGGCGATGCCGCGTTCAAGAAATGGATCACCGGTTGCGGGATTGTCCTCTTTGACACCATCCATTCCTGGGATGTACATGACGCACGGCACTTCCTCGCCAGCTTTGATGCCGGAAGGCAAGTGCAGGAGTGCATGGATGAGTTTGCCTTGGCAGGGAAGTTCTACCCGCTCGATGGGACGGCCGGCGTAGCGAATGAATTTGTCATAACAGGCGCGTTTTTTCTCTTGCCAGCTAATCCTCTGGGGATTTCTGTCTTCATACACCGCCCACATCGCATTGGTGTAGAAGCACGCCGCAATATAGAAATGTTCGCGCGCTTCCGGCAGGTGTCCTGCGGCTTCGGCTTCACGTGCTTGCTGTTCCCGGCGGGTTGCGGCGCGCGCGAATTCGCGCGAGATGTCAACGAACTTCTGGATTCTTCGGCAAACTTCTTGAAGATCGCTTTGAACCCCCGGGCCGCAGTTACGTAGAATTTTACCCGTCCGTCCCTGGTCCCAGTCGATCCCCCGCGCTTGGATGACCTGATCCAATATCCAGCGCTGATCGCGCCAGCGTTTCATTTTTCGTTCTGTTTCGATTCTCATGCGGCCCTCCCGAGGCGGCAAGAAAAGGTTCAAAATGAAATATACAAGGGTCCCGATTCTCTCCGTTGGCCGGACTTGCTTGCGCAGTTGTTCAACGCGGCATTACGAAACGATCGTCGATGAACATTTTCAAATCAATTTTATTGAGTTGCGGCGTTGAATCGACCAAGCTGTCGCGCACAGCTTCCAACGCTTTAAGACCCGGATAGGGCGGACTGGAAATGGCTGCGTCGTATTCTTTGTAGCCCGCTTCGAGTGTCCGGTCTTCGGCGCGCAGGTATTTTCGTAAAACCCTGACCGCCGCACGGTTGTCTTCTTTGTAGATTTTCGCGCCGTCGGTAAGCGCTGCCATAAAGCCTCTGACGATATTGGGCTGGCCTTGAACAAACGTCCTTTTTGCCGCAATGCCTGAAAAAGTAAATTCCTTGCCCAGATCGGGGATGTGAACAAGCGGGCGATAGCTCAGCTCGCGGGCAGCCGTTGAAGTGGGCGGGGATAGAATTCCTCCATTTATGGCTCCGGCTCGCATCCCGGCAAGGATATCCGGGATACCTCCCATCGAGATCACGGCAACATCTTTGATGCCCAGCCCAAGATGTTCCAAAGCCGTGCGCAAGGCGAGATCACTTGCCGAACCGATGCGAGTAATGCCGAGTTTCTTTCCCTTGAGATCAGCTGCTTTGGTGATGGTTGCATCCGTGATGAGAGTAAAGACCATTTGATGGATGGTCGTTCCCACCCAAGCGATATCGGCGCCCTGAGCCCACGCCGTCATCATGGGCGCCGGTGAAAGATGGCCAAACTGGATCTCACCCGCTAGTAACGCTTGTGCCGCAGTAGTGCCGCTGCGCATATATACCAGATTCGATTCCAAGCCATGTTTGCGGAAAATCCCTTGCTCGTGGGTCAGCCAGAGGACCCCAATCCCGGCTGATAGCGCGCTATAGGCAACACGCACAGGGGTGGGTTTAGTTTGACTTCGCGACTCTCCGGCCCCGAACATCAGGAAAACGAGCAGGACGATTACGCTGATGTTCCAGTTTATGGTGGGTTTCATGGAAGGTCTTGGCGCGGTCTGCCTTCGCTGGTGGAATGTTTGTTTGTATCAAGCTGTTAAGCTTGAGATCGGCACGACTCTATTCAAAAAAGCTAGCAATGGCAAATACATGAGGCCGAACCGGCGTTCTCGAAGGTTGATTCTCAATGGCTTTTATGGTTATAAGGAAACGTTACCTTTCTTTAAGTATTTACCGCAGAAACCTACAATGCTTTTTGATTTTGCTAATGTCCTGGTGTTTACGGCATTAGGGCTTGGATTCGTCGGCGTGAACCTGTTGATCGGGCGTCTGCTTCGGCCGGCAAATCCTCAGGCTCGTAAACTGTCGACCTATGAGTGTGGCGAGCCCTCCACGGGAAGTGCTTGGGTCAATTTCAATATTCGTTTTTATCTCGTAGCACTCATTTTTATTATCTTTGAGGTGGAAATTGCCTTTATTTTCCCCGTTGCCGTGGTCTTTCGGAATCTTATCGAAAGCGGCGAGGGACTATTCGCGTTTATCAAAATATTCATATTTGTCGGGATCTTATTCCTGGGTCTGATTTATTCGTGGGTTAAAGGTGATCTCGACTGGATCAAGAAGGTTAGGGCATAGCGCCGATCTTCGGAGGGTTCGATGAAACCACTAATTAATTCGCTGCCGGAAACGGTTTTTACCACCAAAGTGGATGACCTACTTAACTGGGGGCGGGCATCTTCACAGTGGTATATGCTATTCGGCTTAGCGTGTTGCGCCATCGAATTGATGCAAACCGGCGGGCCGAGGGCCGATTTGGATCGGTTCGGCGCCGTTCCCCGGGCGACTCCAAGGCAATCCGATCTGATGATCGTTGCCGGAACACTGACTTATAAAATGGCCAAGCGGACCAAACTTCTTTACGATCAGATGCCGGATCCAAAGTATGTGATTTCGATGGGTAGCTGCTCAAACTGTGGCGGCCTTTTCCAGCTGGCCTACTCGGTGTGCAAGGGTGTCGATAAGATCGTTCCTGTCGATGTCTATGTGCCTGGATGCCCGCCGCGGCCAGAGGCGCTGACCGAAGGTTTGTTGCGGATTCAAGATAAGATGATGCGTGAGCGCTGGCTGGTGAAGTCAAATAGTGAGCCGGAGTCTGCGGCTCAGGCCTAAGTATGCAACCAGCTGAAATTTTTTCGCGACTCGAAAAGCAATTTTCGGGAAAAGTCAGCGGTTTCAAGGGCGATGTGCCGGAACCTTATCTATTCGTCGGGGCCGAAGAGATCGTCGAGGTTTGCCGCTTTCTACGTGATGATGCCGACTTGAAGTTCGAGGTGCTGTCGGATCAAACGGCAGTGGACTGGCCTAAGGAAGAAAAAATCCAGCTCGTTTATCATCTTTATTCTTACAGCGGCAAGCACCAAATTATCCTCAAAGTCGACCTGCCTCGAGATAATCCGAAAATCGCGACTGTTGAGAATATTTGGAAGGTTGCCAATTGGTTCGAGCGCGAGATTTTCGATCTGTTTGGGGTTATCTTCGAAGGCCATAGCGATCTGCGCCGGATTCTCTTGCCTGAAGATTGGGAGGGATATCCCCTGCGCAAGGACTATATCGAGCAGGAAGAATACGACGGCATCAGCACGCAACGCGCTCCTTTGGTAGAAAAGCTGCTGCGATAGGATTTCGATGAACGAGATTGCTCAGAACCAAGATACCGGATTTTACACCGAGGACATGACCATCAGCGTCGGCCCGCAACATCCGAGCACACATGGGGTCTTGCGTTTCGTCGTGAAAACCGATGGCGAAGTTATCGGTGAAGCGATTCCGGATGTGGGTTATTTGCATCGTTCTATTGAAAAAATAGGCGAGAAGGTAACCTGGCACGGCTACGTGCCTTATACCGACCGCGCCGACTACTTGGCGGCCATGTTTGCTAATCAGGTTTTCTGCATGGCGGCGGAAAAACTTTCAGGAACGCCGGTCACTCGCCGGGGAGAGTTCTGCCGGGTGATTGCCTGCGAGCTCAATCGCCTGGCCAGCCATCTGATTTCAGTCGGAACTTTCGGGCAGGACATCGGCGCGATGACACCGTTTGTTCACGCCCTGCGCGAGCGCGAAACCATCAATAACTTGATGGAGGAGATCTGCGGCGCTCGGCTTACCTACAATTACATCCGCATCGGCGGTGTCGGTTACGATATTTTACCGGAAACCTGCGCGCGTATTGCTGCGTTTCTCGATCACTTCGAGCCGATTGTCGAAGAGTTTAATCGCCTGCTTTCGGAAAACAAAATCTTTATCGAGCGATTGGCCGGTGTATCCGTAGTCTCGAAGGAAGACGCGCTGCAATACAATCTGGTTGGTCCGAATCTACGCGGCTCCGGGTTGAAGTGGGACATCCGGCGTGACATTCCCTATTCCGTTTACCCGGAACTGGAGTTCGATATTCCAGTAGGCACAGGTCATATCGGCATCCTGGGGGATAGCTTTGACCGTTACTGGGTCCGTATCCGTGAACTGCAGGAGAGCTGCAAAATCGTCCGGCAATGTCTGAAGATGCTTCCCCCCGGGCCGGCAATCTCGAAAGTGCCGCGAAAATTTAGACCACCGGCGGGCGAGTGCTATGTGCGCGTTGAAGCGCCCCGCGGCGATATGGGCTTTTATGTCATCAGTGATGGCAGCGAATATCCCTATAGGGTGCGGATTCGGACCGGTTCTTACACCGCGATGAGTATCATCGATAAATTGAGCAAGGGGATTATGTTGGCCGATCTGATCGTCTTGATTGGCAGTCTTGACGTGGACGCGCCAGAAATTGACCGGTAAATCTAAATTCGAAGATCATGCAAGCTTACCTTGACCAATTGATGCGCGACGGCGCCTTTGCCGGAATCCCCAAAGAGGTGGTTTATACCATCGGCATGCTGCTGGCAGCGTTTGTAGTCTTGTCGGTTTTCGTAGCGCCGCTAGCCGGTGTGACCAGCTGGCTGGAACGGCGAGTCTGGGCCAGGATGCAGTCCCGTGTCGGGCCCAACCGTGTAGGGCCGCAGGGGATATTGCAGTGGTTGGCCGACGGCATCAAAAATCTTTTGAAAGAAGATATCATTCCGACAGCGGCCGACTCGAAGCTTTTTTCGCTTGCGCCTTACATCGTCTTCATGGGATTTCTTTGCAGTTTCGTGGTCATTCCATTCGGTGGGCAACTCATCGTTGCGGATTTAAACATCGGTATTCTCTATCTTTTGGCTGTGACTTCGCTGGTGGTTGTCGGCATTCTGATGGCGGGTTGGGCCTCCAATAACAAATGGTCTCTGCTTGGCGGGATGCGCTCCGCAGCGCAAATTGTCAGCTACGAAATTCCTGCCGGACTGTCGGTGCTGATGATCGTTTTTTTGGCCGGCACTCTGAGTATGCAGGGTATCATACAAGGACAAGGCTGGGCGCCATGGGACTGGTATCTGTTTCATAATCCATTTACTTTCGCTGGATTCTTTCTTTACTTCACTGCGGCTTTAGCTGAAGGAAACCGCACCCCCTTCGATATACCGGAAGCCGAATCGGAACTGGTGGCGGGATACGTCACCGAATATAGCGGCATGCGCTTTCTTTTTTTCTTTTTCGCGGAATGGGGCAACCTTTATGTAATCGGCGCAGTGGCCACGACCTTGTTTTTGGGCGGGTGGCAGGTCCCGCCACTGGGAATCTTTGAGAATAGCCCGGTCCTGTTGGCTCTGGCCCAGTTCACCACGTTTTTTCTGAAGGCTTATCTTTGGGTGTTTGTTGCGATGTGGATCCGGGCGACCCTACCGCGGGTCCGCGTAGATCAATTGATGTCGATGTGCTGGAAGTACATGGTTCCGCTCTCCTTCATCTGCTTGTTGGGAACAGTCGCCTTCATGTTTGTGCCTGCTAATCTGCAACGGATCATCAGCGCTGCCATGTTTGGACTGGGCGTTGCAATCATCATCATTTTCTTACTCCGGGTAAGCTTCCAAATCCGCCAGGCCAAGCCGGAGCTTTATTTCAAGCCGCACATTTAATTTGGGGGGTTATGGGAGTTGTCAGTTACATAAGGGACGTCAAGGACACGGTAAAGTCGGTTTTCGAGGGGCTGTCAATTACGTTCTCACACCTGGTGCGACGTCCGATGACGATCCAGTACCCGGATAAGATCCCGGTACCAATTCAGGAGACGTTGCCGCTCCGTTACCGTGGAATTCTGGAAGTCGATCTTGATATTTGCACCGGCTGCTTGGCTTGCGAGCGCGTCTGTCCGATCACTTGTATCACCATCGGCATCGACATGAACAAGGAGACCAAGCAGCGCCAGTTCACGCACTTCGACATCGACATCTGCAAATGCATGTATTGCGGTTTGTGCTCGGAAGTTTGTCCCACCGGGTCGATTCGTCACTCGCAGGAATTCGAAGGAGCCAGTTATAATCCCGCCGGACTGGTGCGTCACTTCGCGCCCGAGCCCTCGTCGCTTTACAAACCCAAGAAGGGCGGGGAAACGGATCCTACGCTGGTTGTCAAGGTGGACATCGGACAAAAGTATTTAGATGAATTTGCCACGCCCGATGGCGGAGCTGCGGCAGATGACAAATAGTTGTTGACGTGGGGCGGAAGCTGGTCGTTCCCCGATACCCCTTGATACCAAATCAATCTTCCTGTATTTCAGCCAAAAGTCTTCTGCCTTTCAGTTCCAAAATTTAACCAAGCATGGATATCTCAACGGCGGTTTTTTATCTGATCGCGATCATTACCGTGGGTTCCGCCGCGGTGGTGGCGTTTTCACGAAATATTATTTATTCGGCCTTTTCGCTGCTTGGAACTTTTGCCGGAGTTGCCGGCCTGTATGTTTTTCTTGGCGCCGATTTCGTCGCAGGCGTGCAGGTGCTTATCTATGTCGGCGGTATCTTAGTCCTCATCCTGTTTGCGGTGATGCTGACGCATCGCATTACCGACGTTGAGATCACCAACCGCGCCGCCGGTCGAGTTCCCGGTTTGCTGATCGTCGGCGTCTTCTTGGTCATTTTGATCCAAACCATTCGCGAAACTCCTTGGGTGAGGGTAAAGGAAGTTGCCCATCAACCGACCACTGCCAAAATTGGTGACTTGTTCCTGGAGAACTATTTGCTGCCTTTTGAACTGGCTTCTTTGGTGCTGCTCGCCGCGATGATCGGCGCGGTGGTTCTTTCCCGCAAGGAGATCAAAGAATAGCCATGGTCTTTTCACCCAACGAGCTGACCTCCTACCTTATCATCGGCGCGGTTCTCTTCTCGCTTGGCCTGCTCTGCGTTCTTACGCGGCGCAATGCGATCAGTGTTTTGATGGGTGTCGAGTTGATTCTCAATAGCGCCAACATCAACTACGTTGCTTTTTCTCATTTCGGCAGCGGAAATCTGGACGGCCAGATCTATGCCATGTTCGTGATCATGCTTGCCGCGGCCGAAGCGGCGGTTGGCTTAGCCATCGTCTTGGCGATCTTCCAGCTTTTCCACACGATCGATGTCGAAGCCGCGCAAACTCTCAAAGAATAGCGTGCATGTTGTAGGATAGAAGAGCTCCATGGATCAACCCATACAGACTGATTTCCTGCGTTGGATTATATTCCTGCCTTTGATTGGCGCGATCATCAATGGTCTGTTGGGCTTCAAGATCCAAAAGCGGATGGGCAAGGGCGCGATCGCGGTCATCGCTTGTGCGCCCGTGATCATCGCCTTTGCGCTATCGGTGATCGCTTTTCTTCAACTCAAGGCGCTTCCTCCCGAGCAGCGGTTTCTAATCGATAATCTTTATAGGTGGATCGATCTCGGCTCGCTCAAAGTGGATATGGCTTTTTTGGTGGATCCACTTTCCGCGGTGATGATTCTGATTGTGACCGGCATCGGCGGATTGATTCACATCTACGCCACCGGTTACATGCACGACGATGAAGGGTTTTGGCGTTTCTTCGCCTATCTGAATCTGTTTACTGCCGCGATGCTGACTTTGGTGCTTGGCGACAGTTTGTTGCTCATGTTTGTCGGTTGGGAGGGCGTGGGCTTGTGCTCCTATGCATTGATCGGTTTTTGGTACCAAGATCACGCCAATGCCCGGGCTGGAAATAAGGCGTTCATCGTCAACCGGGTCGGCGATTTTGGCTTTGTCCTCGGAATGTTTTTGCTATTCTGGACTCTCGATGCCCAGGGGCATGGGACCCTGACTTTCCGCGAAATGGCAAGATGGGCATCGAGTCTGGAAGGACAGACGATCTGGGGTTTCAGCGTCGCAACGGTCGCAACCCTCTTCTTATTCATCGGAGCAACAGGTAAGTCCGCGCAGATACCTCTTTACGTTTGGCTTCCTGATGCCATGGCCGGGCCAACTCCAGTCAGCGCCTTGATCCATGCCGCCACGATGGTCACTGCCGGCGTTTACATGACTGCCCGGCTGAATGTCTTTTTCTCCATGGCGCCGTTTACTTTGCAGCTCATTGCGGTAATCGGCGTGATGACGGCTCTTTTAGCCGCGACAATTGCACTGACCCAAAACGACATCAAGAAAGTACTGGCTTATTCGACGGTAAGCCAGCTGGGCTACATGTTCATCGGAATCGGTGTCGGTGGTTATGCCGCCGCGGTATTCCACTTGATGACTCATGCGTTCTTCAAAGCTTGTTTGTTTCTCGGCGCCGGCAGCGTCATTCACGCCATGCATCACGAACAAGACATGCGCAAGATGGGCGGCCTCAAAGATTACATGCCGCTAACGTTTTTCACTTTCTTGATTTCGGTATTGGCAATCTCGGGGACGCCGGGAACCGCTGGATTTTTCTCTAAAGACGAAATTCTTTGGCTGGCCTTCTCGAACCACCATCCGGTGATATGGGCCCTAGCGGTCATCGGCGCCGGCATGACGGCTTTTTATATGTTTCGCCAACTTTTTATGGTCTTCTTCGGCGAGTGCCGGGCCGATCATCACACCCAGGAACATCTGCATGAGTCGCCCAAGGTGATGACCCTGCCACTGGTCATTTTAGCCGGCGGCGCGTTGTTAGCCGGCTGGATTGGCTTGCCAGCGGTTTTTGGCGGCAGCCAATTTGCCGAGTGGCTCGAACCGGTGATTGCGCATGGTGAGCATCATGGCTCGCATGCGCTCGAACTAGGCTTGATGGGGATCTCTATTGCGGTTGCTGCTACCGGAGCATTGCTCGGTTATCTAATGTATTACCGCGGCGCGCTTTCACCCGATCGCTTCGCGACTCTTGCGGGTGGAGCCTTTTATCGTTTGTTCCATAACAAATGGTACTTGGATGAAATCTACCAGGCCGTTTTCGTCAACGTCACCTTACTGCTCGCGCAGCTCTTTTCCGCGTTCGATAAGTATGTGGTGGATGGGATCGTCAACGGCACGGCGAGCTTGACTCGTTTCGTCTCATGGCTGAACGGGCTATTCGATAACTATGTCGTCGATGCTTTGGTCAATGCCGTTGCTAATTTCACCTTCTGGGCGGGCAATAAATTCCGCAGAGTTCAAACCGGTAACATCAACAGTTATCTCTATGGAATTCTCATCGCAGTGGTGCTCGCCATCATCATCAAGTTACGTTACTGGAGCTGAGTTTTAACTGGAGAATGTAGAAGATGGAACAGAGCGTTCTCACGTACATGATTTTTATTCCTCTCGCCGGAGCGGTCGTCGTGCTGTTGCTGCCGAGCAAGGGATACAATTTGATTCGCTGGGTTTCGGCGGCAGCGACTGTGCCGCCCGTACTGATGGGCTGCTGGCTTTACGCCAACTTTGACACCACCCAAAGCGGATTTCAGTTTGTTCAGAAGCTGCCATGGATTCCGGCTTACAACATCCAATACTTCGTCGGTGTCGATGGTCTCAGCATTTCTATGATTCTGCTGACGGCTCTGCTGAGCTTCCTGTGTATCTTTGCTTCGTTCGGCATCGATCGAGGCGTGAAGGGATACTTCGCGCTTTTCCTCATGCTCGAAGCGGGAATGATGGGCGTTTTCGCTGCTCTGGACTTTTTTCTTTTCTATATTTTCTGGGAAGTCATGTTGCTACCTATGTACTTCCTGATCGGCATATGGGGCGGGCCGCGGCGTGAGTATGCCGCCATCAAGTTTTTTCTTTACACCCTTTTTGGCAGCGTGCTGATGCTGCTGGCGATGTTGGCGCTCTATTTCAATACCAATCCGAACACTTTCGATATGACGGTGATGATGGCGCAGGCCAACACCTACAGCACGCAAATTCTTCCCTTTTGGCCGTTCACTGATTTGCGTTGGGGCTTCCAGCACGTAGTTTGGATTGCTTTGTTTATCGGCTTTGCCATCAAGATTCCGGCTTTTCCATTTCACACCTGGCTTCCTGACGCGCACGTCGAGGCACCGACGGCGATATCGGTCATTCTCGCAGGCGTGCTTCTCAAAATGGGCACCTATGGGATTCTCCGAATCAACTATCCGATGATGCCGGTAGCAACCGCCGATATGGCTTATTGGCTCCTGGGCGCGCTCGGCGCGTGGAATATCATATATGGCGCGCTGTGCGCGATGGCGCAGACCGATCTCAAGAAATTGGTCGCCTATTCCAGCGTCAGCCATATGGGATACGTGATGCTCGGCATGGCGAGTTTTACCACTCAAGGAATCAATGGCGCGGTGTTGCAGATGTTCAATCACGGCACGATCACTGCCATGCTCTTTCTCCTGGTTGGAGTCATCTATGATCGGGCGCACCATCGCGACATCGAAGGTTTTGGTGGCCTGGCCGCGGTGATGCCTCTGTATACAGGCGTTACCGCGCTGGCGGTTTTTGCCTCGATGGGTTTGCCCGGGCTTTCCGGATTTATCTCGGAGGTATTGGTTTTGCTCGGCACATGGCAGAAATATCCCATCCTGGCGATCCTTGGCGCTACCGGTGTGATTCTTACGGCGGGATATTTACTATGGACCATACAGCGTGTTTATCTCGGCCCGGTCAATGAAAAATACATAGCGCTCCCGGAGATCAATAGCCGGGAATTATTCACCTTAATCCCTCTTGGAGCCATCGTTATTCTGGTTGGAGTTTACCCGAGCGTGGTTCTGGATCTATTGCGCGCCTCGCTCGACAACATCAACCAGATTGTCGTTCCGCATCTGCCTTCTTAGCGGACCATGGATCTGAACAACTTAGAGAGTTTGAGTTTTTCTGGCCCGGAGCTAATCCTAACGGGAACTATCATACTGCTTATCGTTCTGGACTTGTTTATTCGCAACAAGCGTAATCTAGCGGTAGTGGCGATTATCGGGTGTGTAGCGTCGTTGTTGTCTGCCTTTGATCTTTATAGCGCGCAGCAGGGCTGGCTCTTCCATCGCATGGTTGTGCTCGACAATTTCAGCCTTTTTTTCAAAATAATCACTCTGCTGGCGGCGATTTGCGCGATCTGGATGTCGCTCGGAAGCGCTGAGATCAAGCAGGTTTATCAGGGTGAATATTATACCCTTCTATTGACATGCGCTCTGGGCATTTTTTTCATGGCCTCGTCGAGTAATCTTCTGACCGCCTATCTATCGCTCGAGCTGGTGAGTTTAACCTCTTATGTTCTCACCGGCTTTTTGCCGCGAAACCGGCGCTCGAGCGAGGCCGCGCTGAAATACCTGATTTACGGCGGCGTCGCTTCAGGAACGATGATTTACGGCATGAGCTGGATCTTCGGCATGACCGGCAGCCTCGACTATGCGGCGATTCAACAGACGCTGGCAAAGACCGAGATAAACAAAGCAGGTTTGTTTATGGCCTTTATGTTCGTATTTGCCGGCTTCGGATACAAAATTGTCTTCGTCCCGTTTCATATGTGGTCACCGGACGTTTATCAGGGAGCGCCGACACCGTTCACGGCGTTTCTTTCAGTGGCCTCTAATGCTGCCGGCCTGGCGATCTTGATTCGTTTTTTTTATCCCGGCATCTCGAGCGTTACAGCCGCTGGCGATTGGTCGTTTGTACCGGGTGTTGAGTGGCCTCAAATCCTGTTGTTCGCCAGCATGATCACCATGACCGTGGGCAATCTGTGCGCTCTCAATCAAAGAAACTTAAAGCGCATGCTGGCTTATTCAGGCATCGCTCATGCCGGCTACATGCTCATGGGATTGGCAATACTGACTAATGACGGCCTCAGCGCCATCCTGTTTTACATCGTCGTCTATTTGATTATGAATGTCGGCGCGTTCCTAGTGGTTGCCATGGTGGCTAATCATACCGGCAGCGAAGACATCGATGGCTATCGCGGGCTAGCTTGGCGCGGCGCGGTTGTGCCGGCAGTTTGCTTTTCCATTTTCCTGTTTTCGCTGACCGGCTTGCCTCCTTTCGCCGGATTCATCGGCAAATTTTTTCTCTTTGCCGCGGTTTTGAAAGAAGGCGGAGCCTTTATCATTCTGGCGTTGGTCGCGGTAGCGAACAGCGTCATCTCCCTCTATTACTATGCCAAGGTTGTCAAGGTGATGTTTTTGGATACTCCCGATCCGGGCGATAAAGCGGTCGCCATTGCCGGGCACAACTTCACCTTAATGGTGCCGTTGGCGGTTCTAACCGTTATTTTGGGAATCTATTTCTCGCCGTTAAGCCAATACACCACGCAATCACTGCGTTTTTTTATCAAATAAACATAGACGCCCTGTGCGCCCTTTACTCCACCTAACTACGTGGCGGGACGCATCACGTGACCGGAATCATGATATGAGTTTGGTATGGTTTGCGCTGGGTTAATCGTTCATACCAAGCGCTGAGATTTTTCTGTTTGGGCCGTTCAATCGGCAGGTTGAACCAACGATGCGCCCAAACCCCTAGGGGGATATCACCGATCGAGAATTCGTCGCCGGCTAAATATTTATTTCCCTCCAAATGGTTCTCAACGATCTGCCATGCTTGAGAGCTCTTGTCTAAGGCAGATTCAATTGCTTTAGGGTCGCGTTTGTCTGCCGGCGTTCGAATGGTCGCAAAAAAAAGCGGTACGATGATCGGATTGAATGTGGAAAGCTGCCAGTCCATCCATCGATTGGCATTGGCGCGGCCTTCCGGTGTCGACGGCAGGAGTCTTCCGTGACCGTATTTTTCGACTAGATAGCGCATGATCGAGTTGGACTCCCAAAGAACAAAGTCGCCGTCTTGAATGGTCGGCACTAAGCCGTTCGGGTTCATATCTCGATAAGCTTTGTCTTTATTACCGCCAAATTTTCCGCCCCAGTCTACCCGATTAAATTCCAAACCAATCTCGCCGCAGCACCAGAGCACTTTTTGCACATTCGATGAGTCTGTGCGGCCCCAAATCTTGAGCATAAATACCTCCGCTTTTCGCTGTATTCAGTTCAGTCTCTTATCACTATTTCGGCCATAGCGACAACTAAATCAGCCGAAAATATCGTGATGCGGATACGGATTATGTTGTCACTACCGATAGCGATTTGTCCATACTTGTCTGCCAATCTCTACCGTTTCGAATTACATATCTGCTACATGAGAGAAGTTTAATTTTGTCGAAGAGTCTTGACGTCATGTTGCAGCGAATCAGTATCTTAGGTCTGACTTTTGTCGCTCTCACTCTTGCGGCGCTCCCGGCTTGGGCCGGGCTCAGAGCGCGGCAGAGGGGCAAAAGCTTTATACGACCTACTGTTCGAGCTGTCATGGAGATAAAGGACGAGGCGATGGGGCAGCGGGAAAAGCGCTTCCTGTAAAGCCTGCGGACCACACCGACGGCAAACTAATGAGCTCATTTTCCGACGAATTCCTTATAAATATCATTTCCAAAGGTGGTGCCGCGGTCGGTAAGTCTTCTTTTATGCCTGGCTGGGGTGGCGTTTTGAAAGAGAATCAGCTGCAGGATTTACTTGCCTACTTGAGGAGCATCGCGAGTCCGCCAAAGGCATCCGGTAAGTAGAAATTTTCTTCTCACCCCCTTGACGATTAGCTAAGCGAGATTAAATTGAGGCCAACCCAACCTGTCCTTCGGGACATGTAAATTCAGGTATTTCAGGAGGAAAAATGGCAACGAAGATTCGTCCCCTACACGATAGGGTGATAGTGAAGCGCATTGAGGAGGAAGAGAAATCCAAGGGAGGTATCATCATTCCCGACACGGCTAAAGAAAAGCCACAGGAAGGTAAGGTCGTCGCCGCCGGTCCCGGTAGACAGGATGACGGTAAGGTTATACCCCTGGGAGTGAAGGCAGGCGATAAGATTCTTTTTGGCAAATACTCTGGCACGGAAATCAAGCTTGATGGCGAGGAGCATCTGATCATGCGCGAAGATGACATCCTCGGTGTAATTGAATAAGGAGGCAAGAGGAAGATGGCTGCAAAAGACGTTCGCTTTAGCGAAGAAGCGCGAAGTAGGGTTCTGCGCGGTGTCAATTTACTGGCTGATACCGTTATCGTAACTTTGGGCCCCAAGGGCCGTAACGTTTGCCTGGAGAAGTCCTGGGGCGCTCCGACTATAACCAAAGACGGCGTCACGGTTGCGAAAGAAATTCAGCTGGAAGACAAGTTCGAGAACATGGGCGCCCAGATGGTAAAGGAAGTGGCTAGTAAGACTTCCGATGTCGCCGGCGACGGAACCACGACGGCGACGGTTTTGGCCCGTGCCATCTTCAGCGAGGGGCTCAAGCTGGTTGCCGCTGGCCATGATCCGATGAGTATCAAGCGCGGCATCGATAAGGCCGTGGCGAAGGTAACCGAGGATCTGCAGATCCATATCCAAACCGACTCGTGACCGAGGCGAAATCGCGCAGGTTGGCACCATTTCTGCCAACAACGACAAGACAATCGGCGATATACTTGCCGAATCCATGGACAAGGTTGGTAAAGAGGGCGTGATCACGGTGGAAGAAGCCAAAGGCTTGGAAACCACGCTCGATCTCGTCGAAGGCATGCGATTCGACCGTGGCTATCTCTCCCCTTACTTCGTCACTGATCCGGAACGGATGGAATGCGTTTATGAAGATGCCTACATCCTGATTCACGAAAAAAAGATTTCCAGCATGAAGGATCTTCTGCCGGTACTGGAAAGCGTCGCCAAAACAGGCCGGCCTTTAGTGATCATCGCTGAAGAAGTAGAAGGCGAAGCGCTTGCAACCTTAGTGGTCAATAAGATTCGAGGTATCTTGAAGGTGGTCGCGGTCAAAGCCCCGGGCTTTGGCGATCGACGCAAGGCCATGCTCGAAGACATCGCTATCCTGAGCGATGGTAAGATGATCGCCGAAGAGCTGGGTATCAAGCTCGAGAACGTGACGATCAAGGATCTTGGTCGTGCCAAACGAGTGATTATCGATAAGGACAATACGACGGTCGTAGAAGGGGGTGGTAAGAAATCCGCGATCGAGGGACGTATATCCCAAATTCGAGCGCAGATTGAAGAAACCACGTCCGATTACGACCGGGAAAAACTTCAGGAGCGGTTGGCCAAACTGGCGGGTGGTGTCGCTGTGATCAAGGTCGGTGCTGCCACTGAAGTTGAGATGAAAGAGAAGAAGGCGCGTGTAGAAGATGCGCTGCACGCAACCCGCGCAGCGGTCGAAGAAGGCATTGTGCCGGGCGGGGGTGTTGCTCTGATTCGAGCGTCGGCGGGTCTCGGCAGCCTTGCCGTATCGGAAGACGAGAGGGTGGGTGTTCGGATAATTCAAAAAGCGCTCGAAGAACCGATCCGCTGGATTGCACAGAACGCGGGACTCGATGGCGCAGTGGTTCTGGATAAAGTTAAAAACAGCAAGGGTGCCTTCGGCTTCAATGCCGCCACCGAAAGTTACGAGGACCTCGTCAAATCCGGCATCGTTGATCCGACCAAAGTTGTGCGCACTGCGCTGCAGAATGCCGCATCAGTTGCCGGCTTGCTGATTACTACTGAAGCCATGATCGCTGACAAACCCGAGAAGAAGAAAGAAGCTCCGGCAATGCCTCACGACCACGACGATTATTAACAGCGACTAAACGAATAGCGTCAAGTGAAAAAAGGGGCGCCCCGAATTCGGGACGCCCCTTTTTTAATGTTGTATCGAGAACACATTCATGGGGGCGGAATCGGCAGTGTGTCAGGAAAAAGAAAGTTCTTGGACGGTGATCAAGGTTGTCGAGATGCTGCGTCGCGGAGCCGCAAGCTCGCGCGACAGGTACAATAGGGAAGACCTGGGGGAGCTTGTCTTTTCCCCCAGGTCTCTGCGGTGGTTTCAGCTTACATTGATGGCGATCTGGCGGGGTTTTGCCTCATCCGCTTTAGGCACCTGTATTTCAAGTATGCCATCGCGATAATTGGCGCTAATCGCATCCGGCTTCACGGTTTGCGGTAGGTGGAAGGATCGCGAAAACTTTCCGGAAACTCTTTCGACGCGATGGTACTCTACGCCGTTAGCGGGTTCGTCGAATTTCCTCTCCCCGCTAAGGGTCAAAGTCCCATCATTGAATTCCAGGTTGAAGTTCTCTTTTTTCATCCCCGGAAGTTCGGCCCGAATGAGGTAGGCCTCCTTGCTCTCCAGGATATCCACCGGGGGTAGCCACGATCCTCCAGCTGCGTTCGGGTATGACCGAGCCCGATTAAGACTCTCATCAAATAGATCGTGAATCCGAGCTTGTAATCGGTTCAGTCCATCATAAGGTTCCCATCTCGTCGATTCCATGATTGCCCTCCTTCCAGGCGGCGTTAGATTTTCTGACGGAAACCTAAGCATCGGGCATCGACGAGTCAATTGCTTGACAATAACTTCACCCGTCCCTAGGTTTAGCGGTTGGTCGAAAACTACACAGATAATATCGAAGTTCCACAGCTCAAAAGGACTGCAGATGGACAATAATAATTCTCCTAAGGCCGGGCTGTCCCATTGGGCGGCCATTGCGGCCACGATTTCGATTGCGTTAGTGACGTTTGTATTGGGTCAACAACCGTGGCTTGATAGCGCCACCTTAAATGATCCCAAGGCCGCCCCCGCGTGCAGTCTCGCCACGCGGGGAGCTTTGGTCCGATGAAAGGTCGACCATTGGGCTATTAGACAAGCATCACGCGCGGTGGTCAACATCCCCGCTATCGGAGTTCAACGGGATCTGTTTACGTTGAATCTTTACCAGATACGCAAGGGACCGGTTCCGGATTTGTTTGGGATACCAAAGGCAACATCATCACCAATTTTCACGTTATTCAGAATGCCGCTACCACCCAAGTGACTTTAGGTGATTAATCCAATTGGAAGGCACAGGTCGTCGGCGTTGCTGCTGATAAGGATCTAGCAGTCCTGCGAATCGATGCGCCGGCTAATCGGCTGCGCCCGATTCCACTGGGAACATCCAAGGAATTACAAGTTGGCCAGAGCGTCTTTGCCATCGGCAACCCTTTCGGTCTTGACCAATCATTGACCACGGGCGTGATCAGCGCGCTTGGCCGCGAAATCGATTCGGTGACCCGCCGTCCCATACAAGGGGGTCATTCAAACTGACGCAGCGATCAATCCGGGAAACTCCGGCGGTCCCTTGCTCGACAGCGCGGGACGTTTGATCGGGGTCAACATTTATAGCCCAACGGGAGCTTCGGCGGGTATCGGCTTTGCCATTCCACTCGACGCGGTTAATCGAATTGTGCCGGAGTTGATTCGCAGCGGAAAGATAATCAGGCCGGGCCTGGGAGTCGAATTGGCCGAAGAACAAATCGCCAAGAAATAGGAGTCAACGGAGTTTTGATCATGGATGTGATGCGCGGCGGTCCGGCCAAAGCAGGAATTCGACCGACCCGGCGTGAGAGCTCGGGACGGCTGATTCTCGGCGATGTGATTACTGCTATCGAAGGTAAAAAGGTGGAGTCACCCAATGACCTTTTTCTGATTCTGGAAAATCACCAGGTCGGCGATACCGTGACTGTGGCGCTGCTGCGCGATGGTAAAACCGTCCAGACGAAAGTAACACTCGAAGCAGTTCAGTAGTGCAACTCCTATGTTTGCCGCAATCATGCAGCAGCTTGGCGTTATCTCTTATCAGCAAGCTCTGCCGAGGCAATCTGGTTCTCATCGCGCTCATAGGCGGTGATGATCTCTTGCACCAAATGATGACGGGCAACATCCTTTTCGGTGAAGTTGACGAAGCGGATGCCGTGTACCCCCCTGAGAATGCGAAAAGCCTCCTTCAGTCCCGAAGCCTTTCCCGCAGGTAGATCGATTTGCGTCGCATCGCCGGTGATGACCGCCTTTGAGCCATAGCCCAGGCGGGTGAGGAACATCTTCATCTGTTCGGGGGTTGTGTTCTGCGCTTCATCGAGGATTACGAAGGAATCGTTCAATGTTCGTCCTCGCATGAAGGCGAGCGGCGCAACCTCGATGGTGCCGCGCTCGACCAATTTCCGCGCGCGATCGAAATCCACCATGTCATGCAGCGCATCATACAGCGGTCGCAGATACGGATTGACCTTCTCAGCTAAATCGCCGGGCAGAAAACCTAACTTCTCGCCGGCCTCCACTGCCGGGCGAGTGAGAATGATGCGCACAAAATTGTTTTTCATCAGCTCGGCAACCGCCATGGCCATGGCTAAATAAGTTTTGCCAGTACCTGCCGGTCCGATCCCGAATACGATGTCATAGCGGCGAATAGCATCGATGTAAGCCTTTTGCGCGATGCTTTTCGGAGTGATCGTCCGCTTGTGCGCTGAGATATAGATGGTGTCGAGAAAGATATCCTGTAGTTTAGCCCTGCTGTCGCCGCTCAGAATGCGAATGGCATAGTCGACATCGCTGGGATAGACCGGATAGCCTTTTTCCAATAGCCCGTAAAGCTGACGGATAATCTGACCGGCAAGCTCCACTTGGAGAGGGTCGCCTTCGATTTCGAGGGACGAGCCGCGCACCCGAATTCTCACATCCAAAGCCTGCTGCAGAATTTTGATATGCTGATCGTGTTGGCCTAAGAGATCGCGGAACAGGCGTGGATCGTTAAGTTCCAAGTGTGCGTTTTCTTTTGGTAGCGCACTCGTCAGCGATCTGTTCTTCTCGTCTTTCACTCCCTACCTCCTATGAGCTGGACGACGATCTCCCTGGTTCGTGGCCGGTTATCGAAATCGAGAAGAATGATTTGTTGCCACGTGCCGAGAGCTAGGCGGCCATGTGCGACGGGAATCTGCAGTGAGGGTCCAAACAGTGACGCTCTCAGATGAGAAAATCCATTATCGTCGCCCCATCGATCGTCATGATGATAGCGTCTGTCAGAAGGAATCAATTTTTCGATGAGCTCTTTGAGGTCTTGAACGAGTCCTGGCTCATGTTCGATGGTAGTGAGAGCAGCAGTCGAGCCGGTGACGAAAAGAGCAACTAAGCCGTCCTTGATCTCGGCGTCCCGGACTTGCGCTGCCACTTTGGCGGTAATATCGATGATGTCGCAAAAACCCTGGGTGGTCTCGGTTAGCTTTGAGGTGTTTACTTTCATCAAGACAGCTTTGCGCTGACGATTTTCTTAACCTCAGCCAAGGCTTCGTCTGTTCGCGCTGGATTCTTGCCGCCAGCTTGAGCGAAATCAGGCCGGCCGCCGCCGCCACCACCGACGATGGGCGCGACTTCTTTGATTATGTTTCCCGCATGGATCCGCTTGGCAAGATCGGTGCTCGCGCTCGCCACAAGATTTACTCCATTGTCTCCTTGGCTGGCGAGAAATATAAAACCGGCGGGCATCTGTTCTTTGAGTTGATCGGCAAGCTCCCGCAATTGCTTGGGATCGACTCCGTCAACGCAGCTGATTAAGACGTCGATGCCATTAATTTTTTCTTTTCTAGCCAAAATGTCCGGAATCTGGTTCTTGCCAAGTTGAGCGCGTAGGCGATCGATCTCCTTTTCCAGCTCCTTTTGCTGCTGCAATAGTTTCCTGACGCGCTCGACGGCGCTGTCTTCGCCGGCGCGCAGCATGTGGCCGATTTGCTTTAAGTCGTCCTCGTAGCGTCGGATCAACCCGAGCGCCCCTTCGCCGGTGACTGCTTCGACTCGTCGTACCCCCGCAGCCACACCTGCCTCGGCGTGAAGCTTGAAAATGCCTATTTGGCCGGAATGATGAACGTGCGTGCCGCCGCATAACTCGGTGGAAAAATCGCCGATCTTTACCAGCCGCACCCGATCACCGTACTTATCGCCAAAGAATGCTAACGCGCCTTTTCGCAACGCGTCATCAAAACTTGTTTCCTCGATCGAGACGGCCGCATCTTGCCGGATTCGGTCGTTGACAGTGGTTTCGATATCGGCAAGTTTCTCATCGGATATTGTACCGGTGTGGTTAAAATCGAAACGCAGCCGATCCGGCGTCACTAGAGAACCGGCTTGTCGCACATGGCTGCCTAGTTGCTCTCGCATCACCGCATGAAGGATATGAGTCGCCGAGTGGTTCAATCTGGTCTTCTGGCGATTTTTTTGATCGACTTCCAAATGCACTTTATCACCGAGTTGAATGCGGCCTCTCTTTACTTGACCCCGATGTACTGTGAGTTGCGGCGTTGGATGCTGGGTATCCATCACCTGTATGACATCGCCTCGCGCGCTGGTAATGGTACCCCGGTCACCAACCTGACCGCCCGATTCTCCATAGAAAGGCGTCACAGCCGTGAGTAGATCGATCACATCGCCTTCCACAGCTTCCGTTCTACTTGCTCCGTTAGCATAGAGGGCGACGACGGTCGACTCTGCCTCGAGATGATCGTAGCCGATGAACTTAGTCGCTGTCACCGCATCCGCGACCGCAACCTGGTCAAAAACGTCCATCGCAATCGCCCGCGCTTCGCGACCGCGGGAACGCTGTGTCTCCATGAGATTCTCGAAACCTTGCTGATCGACGGAAATATTCTCGGTGCGAAGAATGTCTTCGGTCAGGTCCAGCGGAAAACCGTAAGTGTCGTACAGCCGAAATGCAACGTCGCCTGGCAGCGTCTTCTGGTTTTGCTGTTTCAGTTTTGCGGCGGCGTCTTCGAGAATCACCAGTCCCTTCTCCAAGGTTTCACTGAACCGCTCTTCCTCATTGCGGATAATCTCACGGATACGCTGTGCTTCAGTTCGAAGCTCAGCATAGGCCTCGCCCATCACTTTTCCGACGGTGCCCGCGACCTGGTAAAGAAACGGTTCCTTCAATCCGATCAGACGGCCGTGACGCGCCGCCCTTCTAAGCAATCGTCGTAAGACGTAGCCACGCCCCTCGTTGCTGGGCATCACACCATCGGCAATGAGAAAGCTGACAGCTCTGGCGTGATCGTCGATTACACGGAAGGAAATATCGGCCGCGGCATCGTCGCCATATCGTTTCCCGGTCAGGCTTTCGACCGCCGCCGTTAGCTCGCGCATGTAGTCGATATCGTAATTCGACAGCACGTTTTGCAGCACCGCCGTAATGCGTTCCAAGCCCATGCCGGTATCAACGTGTTTTGACGGCAGCTCTTCCAGCTCGCGGTTGTCTTTGCGGTTGTACTGAATAAAAACAAGATTCCAGAGCTCGATGTACCGGGCGCAATCGCCATTGACTTGGCAGACGTGGCCTACCAGGCCCTTCCTGTCGCACGCTTCAGGTCCGCGGTCGAGGTGGATCTCGCTACAGGGCCCGCAGGGCCCGGTCTCGCCCATCTCCCAAAAGTTTTCCTTCGCCCCGAAGCGCCGAATGCGCTCCGCCGGCAGCCCGCTGATTCTGGCCCACAGCCGCTCAGCTTCATCGTCGTCGAGATATACCGTCGCCCAGAGCTTCTCTTTGGGCAAACTCCACTCTCGGGTGAGCAGCTCCCAGGCCCACTCAATCGCTTCGGCTTTGTAATAGTCGCCGAAGGACCAGTTGCCCAACATCTCAAAGAACGTGTGATGGTAGGTATCCCTGCCGACCGCCTCCAGATCGTTGTGTTTGCCGCTGATGCGCAAACACTTCTGAGAGCTTGCGGCGCGCGAGTAGGGCAGCCGTTCCTGGCCAAGAAAAACGTTCTTAAATTGCACCATGCCGGCGTTGGTGAAGAGCAAGGTCGGGTCTTTGTCCGGCACCAGCGAAGAACTCTTCACAATCGTATGAGATTGCCTCGTGAAATAATCCAAGAAGGATCTGCGAATGTCGTTTCCAGTCATCATGGTTCTACATCGTCCTCCCCGCGGCGTCCCATCAGACTATAAATCACCTGACTGCTGTAACCACGGCGCGCGAGAAACGCGCTCGCTCGGCGAAGGACTTTGGGATCTCGAAGATTGACTCCTTTAAATTTTTTGTCCAACAAGTTTTTAGCGTTCTTTTCCTCGTCGCCCTGAGCGAAGGTCGTGCCGATTACGTCTCGGATCAATGGCTGCCCAACGCCCTTGGCCCTTAGTTCCCGTTCAATTCTCTTTGGTCCGTAGTTTCGGCCGGCGGCTCTGGACCAAGCCCAACTCCGCGCGAAGGACTCATCATTAATGTAATTGAGAGAGCGGAGTTTTCCCAGAGCCTTCTCTCGGGCGGCGGCTGAATAGCCTTTACGGGATAGATGGGTGAGTAGCTCCCGTTCACTGCGGGCACGATAGCTGAGATATCGAAGGGCGGATTGAAGCGCCTCCTCCTCCGAATCAGGCGATTTAGGTCTGTGACTCGTTCGGTTCAGATCCGAGACTAACCTTTTGTTACTTTACTTTTGCTTTTTCTTTCCTATCGGCGTTCCCGGCCATAACAGGGGCTTCCTCTCGCTTCAAGCCGACACGCTCCATCACTCTTGACATGATTTGCTGCGCGATCTCGGGATGTTCTTTTAGAAAATTTTTCGCCGCTTCGCGTCCCTGGCCGATTCTATCGCCGCCAAACGAGTACCAGGCGCCGCTTTTCTCGACGATACCCATTTCGCTGCCGAGATCGACGATCTCCCCATCGCGAGAAATGCCAGTGCCGTAAAGCACATCGAACTCGGCTTCTTTGAATGGCGGAGCCATCTTGTTTTTGACTACTTTTACCCGGGTCCGCCCACCAACAATATTGTCACCATCCTTCAATGCGCCGATCCGGCGGATATCCATCCGCACAGACGCATAAAATTTCAAAGCGTTGCCACCGGTAGTGGTTTCAGGATTGCCGAACATCACACCAATCTTCATACGAATCTGATTGATAAAGATGACGACAGTGTGGGAGCGCGCGATAGTTCCGGTGAGTTTGCGTAAAGCCTGGGACATAAGCCGCGCTTGCAATCCCATGTGCGAATCACCCATCTCACCTTCAATTTCCGCTTTGGGTACGAGTGCGGCAACTGAGTCAATCACTAGGACATCGATGGCGCCGCTACGGACTAGAGTCTCGGCGATTTCCAAGGCTTGTTCGCCGTGGTCCGGTTGTGAGACTAACAAATCATCCGTCTTCACCCCGAGCTTATTTGCATAACCCAAATCCAAGGCATGCTCGGCATCGACGTACGCTCCCATGCCGCCTTGCTTCTGCGCTTCGGCAACAATTTGCAACGCCAGGGTCGTCTTACCCGAAGATTCAGGACCGTATATCTCGATTACGCGGCCGCGCGGTACGCCGCCGATACCGAGAGCAATATCGAGCCCAAGAGAGCCGGTCGAGACCACCGGAACGTCTTTTACCACACCTCCCTCGCCGAGCTTCATGATCGCGCCTTTGCCGAATTGCTTTTCGATTTGGCTTACCGCTAAATCAAGGGCTTTCTCCCGGTTTACATCCATGAACTTTGTCTCCTTAGTATTGATCGGTCATGAAATCATTCAATCGCCGGCGAGCGGGACCGCTTTAAGGGATCGATACACCGCGCCCTCCCGTTTGAGCACGCTTTGAAATAAAACCACCTCATCGACAGCTGACTCGCCGAATTCGAAATTATTCCAGAGCTTGAGCTTGCCCTCGAGCTGTTGCTGCGATCCCATCGGATGGCGCCATCGGCCGACTGTTAAGTGGGGCCGAAAGATTCTGTTTTCGCTGGGAAAGCCGAAGGGTTCTAACACAGATTCGACACTCTTTGCCAGGGCCGGCATGTCACTTCCTTCTAGACCGACCCATAAAACGCGAGCCCTTTTGATATCGGGGAATACTCCGAAACATTTAGCATTAATAGTAAACCGCCGAAAGGGGTGGATGGCTTGAGCAAGCGCGTTGCTGATAAGCTCGATTTGCGGCTCTTCTATAAGACCTAGAAACTTCAGCGTGAAATGAAAGTTTTCTTCCCGGACCCAGCGAATCCCGGAAATTTCCGGCGCCAGCTGCGCTATCGCTTCGGAAATTCGACCGCGGACCTCAGTAGCGATCTCCACCCCGATGAACGCGCGAATCACTGCTAACGATTACCTCATCGCAGAAGGCTGGTACGCAGCCAATTCAGAGCGACCTGCGACGTACCGAGAATAATGCGCTCGCGATCGCCAGCGAACCTAAAATGTTTTGCTTCATGGCTTCCCGTTTGAGCGATGCTGACCCAAACCGTGCCAACCGGCTTCGCCGCGCTGCCACCCGCAGGACCCGCCACACCCGTGACGCTCAGCCCAACATCCGCACCGGTGCGTTGTTTGATGCCTGCCGACATTTCTAAGGCCGTTTCGCGACTGACGGCGCCGTGTTCTTCCAAAGTTTCTGGGCGGACGTCCAGAAAGCGTATCTTCGCTTCGTTGGAATACGTTACCGCACCGCCATAGTAGTAACCTGAGCTGCCGGCGACCCGGGTCACCCGGTGGCTGATGTAACCGCCAGTACAAGACTCAGCGAGAGCGAGAGTTTGCTGCTTTTCCATAAGTATACTGCCGATCACCTCTTCCAGAGTTGTATCCCCCTCGGCATAGATGTGCTTCCCGAGAATTGCTCTAATTTCCTTTTTGATCAATTCAAAAAGAACGAATGCATCCGGGCTCTTAGTTCTAACCGTCAGTCGCAAAGAAAGATCGGGATAATGCACGCGAAACGACAATCTCGCATGATTTTTCAGATGTAGCGGACTTAACATCTCATCAAGCTTGCCTTCAGTGATTCCGTGAATCTTAAACGTGCAGGCAAAAACACGTCCCGTTTCGCTCTGCTGTCGCTCGATCCACGGTAAAACCGTTTGATCCAGCATAGCAACCATTTCTTGCGGCACTCCGGAAAGCCACAGGAGCGTCTTGTCCGGCCTAATTGGCACGTGAAAGCCGGGAGCCGTCCCCACCGGATTAGAAATGATCGTTGATCCGTCCGGAAACATCGCCTGCTTCAAGGTATTGGACGACCAACTGATATCGCGCTCTTTAAAGCGCTGCTCAAGTCCTCTCGCGACTTCCTCATTTTGCCGAAGTTTATGCCCGAGAAATTCCGCCACGACTTCGGTTGTGAGATCATCACTGGTTGGTCCGAGGCCGCCGGTGCCGATCACAATATCTGCCAGCGCCTGCGCCTGCCGCAGCGCCCACAGGAGCTGATCTTTATTGTCGCCAACCTTCAGAATCGCCGCTACCTCCACTCCGATGGCGAAAAGGCGCTCCGCGATCGCTGCCGAGTTCGTATCGATGACTCGTCCGGTGGTGAGTTCGTCGCCGGTGCTCAAGATCACGGCCTTCTGGATCATATCAGTGCCCAACCGTTGGGATTAATAGCTGTAGGATGATCAGAGTGTACAACCCGGCCATGCTATCGTCCAGAAGCAGCTTTATTTGCGGAGAGTGTTCTCAAGAGTTGAACAGAGATCAGGCGGCAGCGTGTTTCGACAACCGGAAGGAGGCCCGTAGGATCAGTCACCGAAAACGTATTGTTGGTTGTTTGCTGGAGCCGATAAAAAGCTGGATGCGCATTCAGAAAACCACTGATGATGGCGCGGTGTGATACTGCTGATCGGTTAAAAGAGCCGAACTAGGACTGAGGCAAGGAAGTCAATTCGACTAGGAAGGTATTTTTTTGGTCTTCAAATACGGTTAGCAGTGCGGGTTCGATGGTGTCTTCGGCAGGAAAGTCGAGGCTGAGCGGGTTGATGTATTGTTGGTCTTTATAGAGCTCGAAATGGAGGTGGGGACCGGTGGTTCTGCCGGTTGAACCGACAAACCCAATTACCTGGCCTTTTTTCACCACACCACCCTTCCGGATACCATTCCCGTAGCCCGAAAGATGTGCGTAGCGGGTGGCAAAGCCGGCATCATGTTGGATTTCAACTAATTTGCCGTAACTGCCGCTCCAAGCAGCCTGGTTAATGATGCCATCGCCGACAGCTCGAACAGGCGTACCCCGTTCCGCGGCAAAATCCACCCCGGTGTGCGGCAGGCTGGTCTTCAAAACCGGATGAAACCGAGACTCGCTGAACGTTGAGGTAATGTTGGCAAATTCCAACGGGAAGCGAAGAAATGAACGGGCTAAGCTTCTGCCCTCGATGTTGTAATACCCGCCCATGCCTTTCTGCTTCTCGAAGTAAATCGCAGTCTTTTTCTGGCCGGCATTGATCAACTCTGCGGCCAGGATTCGCAGTTGGGGCTTGTCCGGTTGGCCCCTTGTGCTGCGCTGCTCGTATAAGATCTTGAAGCTGTCGCCTTGATAGATGTTCTCAAGATCAACATCCCAGGTAAAAATATCGGCCAATTGTGAAAGTAGGCTGGTGTGAATACCGGCCTTCATACCGGACGTGAATAGAGAGTCTTCGATAGTTGCGGTGGCGGTTCTCAACTCAACATTGACCGGCTTTTCCCGTCGCGCGAAAAAGACACTCCGGCCGGTTTTTTCCCACGTCAGATCCATCGAGTCGTCGAAGTCGACCTCTACTGCCACCAACGACTCGGTAGGCCGATTAGCATCGATATCCGGCTTAGCGAAGTAGAAATGGACTTGTCTTCCGGGAGCCAGCTTCCCCGACCGGAAGTGTTGGCGAATCGAACGGTCCCAGAGCTCCTTGTCGCTGGCGGTCAGGTTAAATCGGTCAAGGATTCTGGGTAAGGTATCTCCGGAACGGACCGATGAACAAGTATTCCCGCCTATGCCAAAAATCCAAGGCGGTTGCCTGCCGAGCAGGGAGCAAGGTGTTATTGGTAAGCCGGCCAACCGGTGGAGTAGGGGCTGGTATCTTGCCTTTGGCGACTCCTTTGCGCACCCCCGCTTGTCTGGTGGGGTCGGCCTCTGCCGGTTTCGCGGCTCCAGTCGCGACAAGTACGGACAACCAGATCAGCAGGCTATAAACAGATTGAAAACCTTTGAACTGCAGCACCTGACGGGTTTGCTGTCCAGGGTCCACGTATGGGAATCCAAGTTGCATACAAACTTTACATTGAATAAACCGTTTAGCCGGGTCTGTCAATCCACAAAGGTTGGCTGGACGTCTCAGGACTCGCCTAAAAACAGCCTTCTCACAGCGACTTCAACGATAAAAAGCGCAAACGCAAGGGCCAGCAGCGGCCCGCGGATAGGTTGATGGGTGGCCGTAGTATGTTGCCTTTCCACTTTTTCGATGAATTTTGGGTTTATCTCGCCGCCGCTGATCTCCGCTAACCTCGTAAGCAGCGCTAAGTTAACATCGGGACGCGATAACTCACGTTTTGGATCGTAGGTGGCGGTAAAACCCACCGGAGGGTACGCGATCTGGCGGCCCTTTCGCTCTTCCAAAAGATCAATGCGGTATTCGCCGGGAGGTAAGATCGGCAGGGCAACCTGGAAATGTCCGGCAGCGGTCCTTTTGAGTATCCCTTCGGTTTTGGTGCCGTTCCCGCTTGCTGCGAAGCGAAACTGACTCTCCGAAGCGGTCTCCTCAAATATATAAAGATCCAAGATCGGCTGAGTGCCGGACAAGCTAACCCTCGCCTCGTGAACCGGTATGGGGGTATCGCTGGTGGGGCGAATCCACTCCAAAACTTTTTCCCAAAACTCCGGCAGACTCGCCCATTGAATCCAAGCGCGGCTCCATCGCCCTTCCAGGTCAGTGGTTAACGCCACTGTTTTGCCCCGGCCATAGCGCCAGGAGGCGAGCAGTGGCGCTTTTCGTCCCTCTTTGGTGATTGAGAGGTCCAGCTGAGCGCCACGCTTGAGTTCGGTTTCTATGAAACCGCGCAGCGGCGGATACCCCTTGCCGGAGAAGCCGGCCAGCAGTTCCGAGCCTCTTTCATGGACAGGTATAAAATCGCGTTCCGGCGGTGGCGGTTCGTCCTTCGGCTTCTCCTGAACCCGTTGCAAAACGATCTGCGGAAGAGTCGTCGGATCGTAAATGTGGTGAAAAAAGCCGCCGCCGTATTGGGTGATTCTTTTTAAAAGCGGGATGTTTGCTTCTGCGCCGATAGCCACCGCCGACACGGTAATCTGCTGCTCGGCCTTCATGACGTTAACCAGATCGATGAAGTCGCCGCCGCTTCCGCCGGTTTCACCATCGCTCAGGATTATCACGTGCTTGTGGCCGGCATTTTGTCTTTCAAGCTGTCGCTTAGCTTCGATGATCGCCGGTAGCATTACAGTTCGGCCGCCGGGTTTTAACCGATCGATCTGACTATTGAATGATCCCCTGAGATTGCCGACCCTGGCAAGCGGCACGATTACGAATGGATCAACGTCAAAGCCAATGACGCCGAGCAAATCATTGTCCTTCAGCTGCCGGGCGACAGCTTTAGCCGCCTCTTGAGCGTATAAGATCCGATTATCTTCTCGCATGCTGCCGGATTTATCGATGACCAGTAGGATGGCTCGATTTTTTTCTTCCTGCTTGGGTGGATCTTTAAACTCAACCGGCAAAAGCGTCTCGATAGGAGTGCGGCGATAACCCCCCGGTCCGAAACTCCACTCACTGCCCAGCATAATGAAGCCATTGCCGCCATCAACGTGCCTTTCGACCGCGCTGAGATAGCTTGCGGTCAACTTTTCGCGTTCGATATTATTAAAAATGACTACATTGAAGCCGTTTGGAGCCGGCGCCGAGTCGGCTATACGTGAGGTCACTTCGAACCCTTGGCGGCGCAGGATCTCTTCGATGTACCTTCCGCCCTCAATGCGACCGCTGACGATGAGAATTTTTCCCTTACTGCGCACGCTAGTCCAGGCCAGCGCGTGGTTGTCCGGTTCGAACTGATCGAACTCGTCCTGACGGGCTGTGAAGCTGGCGCGATATGAATTTAGAGGTCCGTCCGCAAGCGTGCTCGGATAAGACAGAATCTGACTGCCGGGTTTAAGCTTGACTGGATCGGTTTTGAATGTCACGCCGTTGCGAGTGAGAACCAACGTTCCATCCACGTCTCGGCTATTGTGATTTTCCAGTATGACTTTGATGTTCACCGCTTCGCCCGCGTCCCCATGGGTCGGAGCGACGAGTTTGGCTACGGTTATGTTGGCAAGGCTCATCCGCTGCGCCGGCACAATCGGGAAAACCTTCAAACCGGCGGCGGCGATGGCGGGCAACATTAACTCTAACTTGCCCTGGTTTTCCCAGCCATCGGTGAATAAGTAGACACTGCGAGGCGCCGGCGGGAGCGATAGCAAATTTTCAAAAAGCTGCTGAAGGTTTGTATTCTCCGGCTTCACGGTGTTCTGCACCGCAGGTCCGGCTTTTATCGATTCGCGCCAGTTTGCGCTGTCCTTTGCCTCGGCAGCGAAAATCAATGTGCGGTCAGAGCCATTGGGAGCAAGCGCACCCTGTGCCGAGCTGTCCATCCATTGGCGCATACTTGCGGAAATACTCTTCGAAACATCGAAGGCGAAGATGCGCTCTTCGCTTTCACGTTTGGTCTGTTTGGTGACGAATTGCGGATCGGCCAAGGCGATGATTAGAACAGCCAGAATCAGCGTGCGCCAAACTAGGACGAACCATCTGCGGTCGGCGAACCAGAACCAAAGCACCGGCAGTCCGATCAGTAGCCACAAAAACAATGGCTTGGCGAACTGTACATCGGCTAGCAGAGTCTTCATGAAAGCTTTGGCCGGGGCGCTGCCGGCGGCAATTGCCTGCGCTCGGCTGGCGGGACAAAGAACCACTCGACAATGAAAAGCAGCAATGACGCCATAACCAGATAAGGCCAGAAGGAGAAGAGTGTCGAACCGCTGTTGATGGCGCTCTCGGTTGGTTTTATCTCCATAGGCTTACTGTCGCGCAGATCCGACTCACTGGCGGATTGATAGTTGATCGCCAAGAGCTGACCGTCGCCACCTTGATTGAGCTGGTAAATGCCCTGATAAAAGGTGTTGGTGAAGCTAGTTGAGGTCGGTTTGACTACATGTTTTTCGCCTCGCGGGGTAGTCAATGTTGATTCGTGTTGCGCGGCCCTCAGGGCAACTGGCTCCCCTGTCGCTCGCCCTTTAGCGGCGCTGGCCGATATAAACCAATCAAGAAGATTGAGGGTGAAGATCGACATTGGCAAATTCTCTCGTCCTAGATACGGAAAAGGATCGAACCCGAGCACCAGGAGTCTTTGGCCCCGATGCTCCATCGTGAAGGCAAGTGGTCCTTGGACGGTTTCGATGATTGTTTCGCCGGCTGTTTGCGGAATTAACGGCCGGGCATACGTTGGACGGAACAGGGCCATATTGAGATATCGGTTCAGTGGATGCGATTCGCGCCAGCCCGATGCGACCGGCCGTGTAACCGGCTTGCCCAATTTGACAACGGCATTGCTGTCGGGCGGCAACACGAGCAGAGATGGATTGAGCGGCAATAAGGCTGGTGCTGAGTAGTGAAAAATCTCCAAGCCGAAACCTGAACGATCGGTCTGCTGGTAGTCTTCGGGGGCAACGATGGTCAGACTAACGCCGGAGATTGCGCGCAAACTGTTCAGCGCTTGAGGACGAGGCGAAACCGCCAGGATCTTCAAGCTACGGGCGTTTGCGGCAATGGCAAATTGCCGATTATCGAGACTCAATGCGTCATTGTCGTCAATTTCAGCAACATAATATGGCTTCTCGGGGAGACCCTGGAAGGTCGCGGAAGCAGTTCGTCGCGCCGGAACCTTGAGTTCCCGATTGGCTATGGCACTTCCACTGCCATTGTCCGTTACCGTTACTCTGACCCGTTGATCTTGGGCGGAATAATTAGCAACTTCGACGGACGCCTCTAAACGTCTGTTCACCAGAGAAGAGGGCGAAACGCTAAATGCGGTTATCGCCAGATTGTCTCGCGGTTTTCCCACGGTAAGAACCCGAACGGCGCCCGATTGGCCTCGTACCGGTCGATCGGTGATGAAGTAGACGCGCTCATACTTGTGATTGGAGGTTAGCTGGTTAAAAAGGTCGGCATAATTCGTCGGGGCATCAGCCAGGTCGTAGGGCTCCAAGCCGACCAGCAATCCTACAGCATCAGACGGCGAAATGGGTGCTCTGTTAACTTTCTGAAGCTGCGGCACGAGTGTGAAAATATCTACTTTACCGTTTGCACTGAGATCACCGAGCACTCTCCTGGCCTGATCCCGGGCGAGTGCGATACGAGCTGTGCCATCCTCGTGCGCCTGCATGCTAGCCGAGTTGTCCATCACAATGGCGATATTGGATAACCGGACAGAGAATACCGGCTCGGCAAGCGCCAAAATCAACAAGGTAAGCAGGAGCAACTGAAGAAAGAAGACGGGCGGAAGACGCAGCTGGCCCCACGGTTTGGCAGTTGCTTGCGGACCATGCCCCATAAACAACAGCAGGCTGGAAAAGACCACACGGCGTGGTTTGCGCCGGACGAGATAAGGCACCAGGAGCAAGGGTAGCGCAAAAAGTCCGTAAAGGGCTGCGGGATTGAGAAACTCCATGATGCAATCTTATTTGAACAGACCGATCGCGGGTAAGGTCGCGAAAACGAAATCGCCCAAATCCCGGTCATTAACATAGAGGGAGTAATGAATACCGCTTTGATGGCAAAAGCTGCGCAGTTCTGAGTTATGCTGCGCCAGTTTGGTCCGGTACTCTTGCCGCGCGCGAGCGCTCCATCGTAGCCGAATTTCACCTTGGGTTTCACTGTCCACCAGATTTAAGCCACCATCGGTAAACGGCGGATCTATTTCTGTCCGGCTCAAGACCTGGATGACTGCGATATCGAGATTGAGGGCTCGTAGCAAATTTAGTCCGCGCTGGTAGGACTGCGCCGGCATCAAAAAATCGGAGATTAAGATTGCTTTGCCTGGTCGCCGGAGTTTCTTAAGGTGCTCGCCTAACGACCCCGCTAAATCGAGGAGGCCGCGCGGCTCTAACGACGTAGCGAAGCGCACGCAGTCCGCCATGCGGCGGCGACCGCGAAAAAATGGCGATGCCGGGCTCATGGACTCGCCGTGTAATAAATGGAGCTTGACATGATCATGGTTAGCCAAAATGACATAGGAGAGCGCCAACCCGATATGCGCGGCTGGTAAGAATTTCTCTGGGCTCGACGGAAATGCCATCGACGCGCTGGCATCGATAAAAACATAGGCGAACAGATCAACCTCTTCCCGGAACACCTTTATATAAAGCCGATCGGTGCGCGCGTAGATCCCCCAATCCAGGTAGCGCAGATCATCTCCGGGGGAATAACGCCGGTAGTCGGCAAACTCCAAACTTGTGCCGCGTCGAGGCGATGAATAACTGCCGGTGTGGCTGCCGAGAAACTCTTTCCTAGTGCGTAAACGAAGCGTTTCCAACTGTGTCAGGAATTCCGGCGTAAACGGTTCGGGGAGCATCGAAAGATCTAACCCGCGGTGGTTGCGTAAGGGATCGGATCGTTAAGGCCTGCCTCTTTGAAGCCTTTTAGCCTCAGCTGACAGCTGTCGCACAGAGCGCAAGCTTTGCCGTCCACTGTTGGATCATAGCAACTCCAGGTAAGACTGTAGTCGAGTCCCAGTTCGCTCCCTTGCTTAATGATTTCTGCTTTCGTCATTTGAATTAACGGGGTGTGAATCTTCAACTGCACTTTGCCTTCGACGGCGGCTTTGGTCGCCAGATTGGCCATTCTTTCAAAGGCGCGAACGTATTCGTCGCGGCAATCGGGGTAGCCGCTGTAGTCAAGCTGATTGGCGCCAAAAAAAATGTCCGACGCTTCAATCTTTTCAGCCAGTGCCAAGCCGTATGCTAGGAAGATGGTATTGCGCGCCGGCACGTAAGTTACCGGTACGCCGTGCTCAATTTCCGATTTGGAGCGGCCTTTGGGAACCTCTATGCCATCAGTCAGAGCCGAACCGCCAATCGCGCCGAGGCCGGACTCAATTATGAGGTGCTCCTCGACTTGTAACCAAGCCGTGACCTTTTTAGCGGCTTCGATCTCACGTTCGTGACGCTGGCCATAGCGGAAGGTGAGGGCGTGAAGATCGAACTGATTGCGCCGGGCAATCGCTGCCGCGGTGGTCGAGTCGATTCCACCGCTAAGTAGAATAACAGCTTTTTGTCGCGCCATGGGCCCTGATTCAAGGAACCTTGGTTCCTTCCATCGGATAACGTCTCTCGTGCCAGCCGATCAAGCCTTCGTTAAGAACCTTCATATTGCGATAGCCATTTTCATAGAGAATGCCATAGGCCAAACTGGCCAGGTGATGTGGGCAGGCTCAATAGAGAACAACTGGCCGGTCCCTGGGAATACTCTTTATGTATTCTCTAAATTGAGCCAGCGGGGCTGAGATGGCGCCGAGGATATGAACTTCATTGTATTCCGCCGTCGTACGCACGTCGATAATCAATGGCTTTTTGCCCGCTTTCACCTCAGCAACTAACTCATCAATGGATGTAAGTGCCAGCGGCACGTCGACAGGCAGTGATTGTTGGGCAAACTGAGGGTACTTAGAAGGGTCGGCGCTTGCCGTCTGATGATACGCCAGCAGTGATAGGATCGAAAGTGTCAGCAAGAGAATCTTCCGTAGATTCAATGTTTTCATTTCTTTGCTCCTGCCGACTTGTAGTTGCTGTACTGAGCCAAGCTGTCCAATGACTGAATGCCGGAATAGCGTTGCCCATTGATAATCCAAGTCGGATAACTCTTGATGCCCGCCTCGTTGCATGCTTGCGCTTGCGGCGCGCGCGGCCCGCCCGGGCTGCATTCGATGTATGGCACTCGCGCCGATGAGGGGCCAAAAAGCTCCTTCTGCTCGGCGCAGTGAGGGCACCACGATGCGCCGTAAAATTTGGCATCGCTCTTAGCTAGATGTTCAACCAGTCCGCGAATCCATGGATCCTCCGGGCCGGCGGTTTTTCCCATGTAACCTGAGTAATGAAGATGGAGGACGATGATGATCAGAACCGCCGCTCCCGCGGTTTTCCCGAACCATGGTCCCCACGAAAAGCCCGGCATTTTAGCAGGCCGGCGCGTGAGGAGCACGGCAAAAATCGCCGTCATCAATCCAAGTGAAGTCAAGCAATAAGGACAAGCGGCGTCCAAAACGATCAGTGAAACACCGGTAAGGTAGAGGCTATAAAGCAATCCGATAATGGTGACGGTCCAAGCCATCTTCCACTGACTAGGCGTCGTTTTGTTCCAGGCAATGGCGGCTAAAAGAGCGTAGGTCAAAAAGCCCCAAAACGAAATCGGCATGCCCAACAGTTTCGACCAGCGGCTATTGAGTACGATGTCGCAGGCGCTGCCGACCGTGCATCCAGCTACTGACTGGCCCTGCCAAGCCGAATAGGTCAGATAACCGGACAGGAGCATACCGGAGATCGCCAAAGCGAATATCGGCCAGTTCGGTTGCGTGTTTGGCTGTGCTCGGCGCAGCTGTTTGGATGTTGGAGGTTGACCTGTTCTTACTTGTCTTTGCCATTTTTTATAAACTCCTCAACCTTCACTAAGGTGGCCACATCTCTGCGGAGACGCCGTAGCGCTTCGTTATCCCGGCTATCGTAATAACCGCGAATTTGCGCTTGCCGGTCGATCAATACCAATCTCGGGCTATGCAAAATCACTCCAGGATCGCTCGAAGCAGTGGCGACGCTCAAGCGGAAACCGTTCTGGACCAGGTTTCTTATCTCTTCTTGCCTGCCGGTTAGAAATAGCCAACGATCTGTGCTGGCTTTAAATCGATCTGCATACTGGGAAAGAACTGATGGCGTGTCCTTGTCGGGATTGACGGAAAAAGACATTAGCTTGACGACTTCTTGCCCCGACAGTTCGTCTTGTAGCCTGGCCATCTCTGCGCTCTGAAGCGGACACGTATCCTGGCAATCGGTATAGATAAAATCGGCAATCCAGATTGTGCCGCGCAGTTGATCCGACCCAATGGTCTTTCCGCTTCTTTCTGTTAATGAGAACTCGGGCACAGAACCGTACTGGCTCATTCCTTCCAGAGAACTCCGTTGGTTAGCGCCGAAGCGGGGCTGCGGGGCCAGCTTGATCCAGAGGAGCGTGCCGATGACGATGCCCATTGCGGCAACCATCAATCCTAATAGTATAAATCGGTACTTGTTAGTATTCATGGGCAAATATTTACCGGAGAAGTTTATCGATTAATTTCGCGTTTGTGTAGAGGCCGATCGGTGGCAGCGACGACATTGAAGATGGTAAGCGCAGTGATCGCCATTCGCCGGATAGAAGCAGCTTGTTCGGACCGTCAACAGCTGACAGTGATCGGACCAGATCGAGAGATCTGCGCCATGCAGGCGCTATCTGCCTACCCCCCTCTTGCGGCAAATTCGACTGTTCGAATTTGAGCGAAACTGGCTGAGTCCTGTCATGGCAGAGTGGTTCTGCGTCATGATTCTGCTCGAAAATCCCGCGTTGGCTGCTGGCATATCGCTTGCTGGTGACGCCGCTACGGGAGTAACTCAATGAAACAGTCCACTTCAAGCTATACGGATCAGAACTGGAGTTGGCCACAGTCAACTTGGTTCCAGAAGCGTCTCAACGCCATCAAAGCGCAGGAAGAGGCGGCCCGGCAAAAGCATCCTTCGCCGCAAAAGCCGATTGCTGCAGAGTCTAAACCAAGTAAAATTGAGCCTTCCGAAGACCTTTAAGCGATCAGCTACTTTAGCCCGCCAAATTCGCATTCAGCTTACCGTCCGCGAGGACTTCCCCTGCCACTTTCTTGAGGCCCGGGAATACCTGGCAGCCCATGAAACCGCTGCCGCAGGCCGGCGCAGACAGCAGAACTGACAATATAATCTTTCGAAATCCCAGCTCCTGTAGCGTTAGGATCCTTCATAGAGAGGGCGGAGCCGAGAAGTTAATAAGCGGCTTAGCATCTACCGGGTGTAGCTACCGAAGTCCATCAGAGTCCCGGACATGGTGAGCACGGCAACGAGCCCAGGCTGACTTAACGCGGCGGTATAGGTCCGGTTCCGGCGAACTTTTTGAACAGCTCTATCGTTTCAGCGTCGCGCGGAATCTCTTTAACAACTTTCGCTTGCTCATCAGGCATGAGCGGGGTCGGTTCATCGCCGCCGGTGAGTTTCCGGTACTCGGTGATGAATGCCGGATCTAAATGGGTCTTTCGCACGGCCTCCTTGAGAATGTCGACACGATCTTTTGGAGTCGCCGGCGGTAGAAGCAGAGCGGTGCCGATAGATCGGAAGCCCCGCATCATGTCCAAAAGCTTTTTCTCTTTATCGGCCTTGGCGAACTCTTCGATGTCCGGGAGATTCAGATTCGCAAAACGAGAGTCTTTACGTCCTTTGGGCACTTCGATGGCGGCGTGAAAGTCAACCAATTTTTTGTTTACCAAATCATGCTCAATGACCGTACTTGTTGAAGCGACCTGCGCGTCCACCTCCCCACGCGCGAAAGCAACGTCCAGATCTTCATTTTCATATCCTGGAATGAACCGAGGGTCTTTCATATCCAGGAGGTAGGCGCTCACGCGGCTCTGGATATAGCCGGTATGGCCTACAGGAGCGCTGCCGATGCGGACTCCCGAAGCCGCGCGGAGTTTAGCCAGAGTATCCAGACCTGCTTGCTTACGCGTATTGAACAAATAGTAAAGGATATGTTCCGTCGTTCCCAGGTATATGAGCTTATCGATATCGTACTGAACACCGGACTCCCCTAAAACCGCGTAAGGTATGATGCTGCTGGAGATCCGGAAGAGCGTGAGACCGTCGGGCCGAGCGGTATTGTAAAGATGATTGGCCGCCTTTCGCCCACCTGCCCCCGCCATATACTGAAATGTGATGGTTGGATTCCCCGGAATGTGTTTGACAAGAACTGATGCCAGGGCTCTAGCGCGCAAGTCACCCATTCCGCCGGGACCGGCGCCGATGATGAGAGTGATGGCCTTTCCCTGATAGAAGGGCGCCTGTGAAAAAACTGGTTCGGCACCAATTGTCGTCAACATAACGGACACAACAAAAAAGAGACCGAGCGCGGGAGCATAGTGGGATCCAAAGCGGCGCATAATGACTCCTTCAGTCCATAAGTTCGTATCAAAGATTACATGGCGCGATTTGACAGGCATAGGCGGATTCACAATTTAGGTCAAGCGCGAAATAACCGATTACGCCGTCGGCGATTAAAATCGTTAAACTAAGCTCCACGATGTAATTTTCACGTTGGCGAGGTAAACGAAGTCCAGCAGAGGACTTTTGATAGCGGGACGCTAAGCAGTCGTTGCACTTGACGCGACTGGAGATCCGGTCGCGATCATGCGAATTGTCCATGCCCGGATTAACGAAAAAACCAACAGTGTCGCAACGATCAACAGAGTCAGAAAAATCCATAAGACAATCCAGTACGTCTGAGTCTTGTCGTAGACCACGCCCGCGAGGACCGGACCGGCAAAGCTTCCCCACATGTAGAAAAAACTCATCATTCCCCTGATTGTAGCGAAGTGGCGGCGGCCGAAAAAATCTCCGACAGTTGCCCAGACGATGGGAAATGAGGCATCGAGTAGAGTAAAGCCGATAGCAAATAACCAAAGTTGATAATGAGCCGAATCGAATAGAAGCGGCACCACCGAGACTGCAGGGAGCAAGTGGCAGACGGCTAGAAGCTTGGGCTTGTTTACCCGATCTGCGATCCAGCCGAGAACAAAGTGCGCCACTAGATTGACCACCGCAAAGATGCCAAGCAGGGAAGCGGCGGCGCTCTCTGACATCCCCTTCCAAACCATCAGCGGGATAAAGTGGACCGTGGCTGCGCTGTAACAAGTCACTCGAGCAGTCATCGCAGTTACCAGCACCCAGAACATCCATGTCTTCATCGCTTGCCTGCTGGTGAGATCGCCGTTGGCATTTCCGTCTGCCGAGCTTATCGACGAATCTGCGCCCTCATTCAGTGCCGTGGCCTTTCCATCCGGGAGCAATCCCATGCTTTCGGGGGAACGCTTCAACTGAAAGCTAAGAGGCAAGCAGACTAGTAGAAAAACACAGCCAGAGAGAAAAGCTGCCCAGCGCCAACCTATCGACGATACTCCGATCGCCAACAGCGGAGATATCAGCGCGCCGCCGATAGGTACTGCGGCGCTGACTACTGTCATCGCGCGCGCTCGCTGATGAATGAACCAGCTGTTGGCGACTACCATCGGCGAGTGGACGAACCCGGCAACGAACGCAAGAGAGATCACGCCGAGGTAGACGATCATGAAGCTTGCATAGCTATCGGCCCAGGACAGAAGGATGTAACCGAGTCCGGCGAGAAAGACCGCAGTGACCATGATAGGACGCGGGCCATAACGGTCAATGAGGTAACCGACGAGCGGCGCTTCGATGGCGCCCTGCGCCCGCGAAAGCGAAAACGCCAGCGACGTTGCCGCCCGGCTGATTCCTAAATCCTGGCTAATCGGAAGGAAGAAAACTGTGAAACCAAACTGATGCAGGCCGCCGCCGACGATGCGAATGATCGAAACCAATCCGACCATACGCCAACCGTAAAAGATATTCGATCGAAACTTGGAGAAAACATTGAAGCTCATGATCGTCAGAGAATGATACAGCGGCGACGTTACGTTAACGATCCTAACCGGTCAAGTGATGGAGAACCATTTGCTAGCCAAATCGAACTTGGCGTACGGGTGGTTGCCGAATTTAGCTTGACAATAAACCCACTGCGCGTTTAGGGTCGCCCAAATTGACCATCCGAGATTGTTAAACAGGCGTGTCGATGTTCGCTAAAGAGATGCACGCCATTCATCCGCCGGGGTCATGGTGCTAAGGATGATCAGGGCAAAAGTACGATGTGAAGCGAAATCACTCATGCAGGTTAAAGATTACAGATTGCAAAACAGTCAAGCACGGAGTTGGCCCTGTGGCTGCGGCGCACAACTTGAGGAGACTGAAGCATGGAAATTCTTGGCGAATATTTGAAATTAATCGGTTGGGGCATCGTCGGTATTTTAACAATGGTTCTGTCTCTATGGATTGTGTTATTGGTTTTCACATGGCTAACGCCTGTTGATGAATGGGAGGAGCTCAAAAAAGGCAACCTGGCTATGGCGCTCGTCATGGCGGCCGTGATCATCAGCTTTGCATTAGTCGTCTCATCGGCGATTGCGCCGCCGAACTTTGCTCAATAAGCGAAAAAAACGCCCGTACTGCTCATGATGAAACCGGGAATCTCCATCCCGTGAATGGAAGAATCGCGAAGTGCCGTTTGCCCTGTCTCTTTTGATCATCCTCTGGTGATGCCGATCAAGCCGAGCTTCTTTTCCAAATAACGTTCGTAGATACGGTAGAGTGTTTCCATTGAAGCGATGTCGATCCATTCGTTCTCGGCGTGCAGATTGCCGACATAGGGTCTGGACATGATCACCGGTATTCCGTAGCCGCAAATGAAGCGGGCATCACTGCCGCCGTGCTCGCGGATCAGTGTTACCGGTTTTTGCGTGATTTCTTCGGTCGCCGTAAGAAAGAGCGGATCAGGCGAAACCTTAGTCGGCTCGGCTCTGACAAGCACTTCGAGATCCATTTTATGCTCCATGAATCCTTTTAACTGAGAAATTACCTGGTTCGAATTGTAGGGAGGCGGGAAGCGAACGTCACAGACCGCTTCGGCGAACGATGGAATGCGGTTCGATACACAATTCTCGGTCTGCATCACAGTGACGGCAATTGTCGGATGCCAATGTGTGTCGCCGTTTTTGAGGGTTTCAAAGTAGTTTCGCACTTCATTCAATTTGAGAATTAATTTTTCCAACGGGTTTTCAGCGAGCCACGGCCGCGATGCATGGCCCGAAGAGCCATGCGCCTTCAGCTTCAAGTGAAGAATGCCCTTTTCTTCGACGGCTATTTCGTTGAGAGAGCCGGAGTCAGGGATGATGGCAACGCCGCACCGGAGCCCGGCTTTTTCGAACAGAAAGCGTGTGCCATGATTACCGCCGTTTTCTTCGTCCGAGGTTACCGCGAGGCCGAGTGAAATTCCCGGGCAGCGCTCATGGAAGTCACGGAAGACTTCTAACAGTATTGCTAACTCGCCTTTCATGTCGCCGCTGCCGGGCCCGTAAATTCTCCCGTCATTAACGGACGAGTGGTACTCCGCGCCTTGGGGCCGTGCAACAACGTCCAGATGGGCAAGCAGCAGAACCTCAGGCGCCGAAACATCGCGCGGCAGGATTACCGTAGATGGACTGCCGTTTTCACAAAACCGGCGAACCGTCAGTTCGTTGGGCAGTTCCACGTGATTGACGACGAATTCCATGCAACGCTGGATATCCTCCGGACGATCGCGCGTGCTCGGAATGATGATCAAATCGCGAGTGAGCTCGATCAGCCGCCGGCGCAGAGATTCGTCTTTTCGGCTAGTCTCGGTCATAACCCCATTCGACCGGCAAGTCGGTCCAGGCTTTCGCCAAAACCACGCTGCATTGTTCGTGGTCTTTTCCCAGGCAGAGAAACTGACCTTTGATGACTTTGCCTTGGTCGTCAGTGTTAAAATTAAAAGGAATGATTCCTTCGTCCTTGCCCGGCCGGTAGAGCACTTGTGCGTGATCAATGAGGGAGAGAAGCTGATCGCCGTCCAGTGATTTGCGAAATTGAATGTTGCGCATCTTCCAACAACCGTCAGGCGTAAAGTGTCGGGCCAGCACTGCGGGATACGTTGCCCCCGTCACCCGTGCATTGATCTCGCAGATAATGACCTGATTGCGTCCGTCTTGTTCTATCACCACAAAGTCGGTGCTGGCGGTGCCGCGGTAGCCTTGAGCGTGCAGCCATTCTCCAGCGATTGCGCCTTGTCGGAAAAGCTCGTCCTTGAGCTCAGGATGTTCTCGAATGTAGGGTGGCGGCGACATGTTGCCCTCATGAACGCTGGCCTCGCTGAGAATCTGTTCGGTCCAATCGAACAGGGAAACAGTGTGATCATCTAAAAACATCTGGATGCTGGGAGAGCCGATGCGACGGACTCCAGGTCTTTCTTCATCGAGCCAGCCTTGCACCATGCACGGCCCTTCGAAGAAGAGATAGTTAGGCATGCTATCCAGCCCCGGATTTTGGGTATTGAGCTTGATCATCCCATAGCCGGAAGCGCCGATCTGGGCTTTAACCACTGCCGTTGCGTAACCCAACTGTCGCAAGCGAGCGAGCGCGGCTGGTACTTCTCGGGGAGTCGCCGCAAGAAGAGTTTCGAAGACGGGCAATCCTCGTTCCAACTGATGGCGGTACAGAAGATATTTGTTATTGCCGTTTTTGCTCCCTTCATACGTACTGATGGTCCGCTTATTCAAACCCGTTGCAACTTCGACGAGAAGGCGGTCCGTGACAAAACCATCCACCCATGTTGCCGCATGCGCTTTCAAATCTTCGGCCGCTGGCTCGAATTCGGAATCTTTTACACATGTGACGAGATCTTTATAGCCGCGGTGATCCAACACGGCAAAGCTAGGCAGAGACAATCGCAGATCGCCCGAAAGGTAATCCAATAGGTTGGGTTCGGGAGGGGCTTCTAAAAAGATCTTGTTAGGCCCTCGTCTAAACAGTAAGTTTAGGATGGAAATGACTCTGCTGCCGTAGGAATGGGCGCCGTAAATTTGACTGATGAGGTCGTTAGCTTCTTCCTGATTATCGTAAAAAATTGAATGCATGTTGCAGAAGAACAGAACGTTGCGGTCCCAGAACGGTGGCAAGCGACCCGGGATAATCTTAACTTCCGCTGCCATGTGGCTTACACTAGCATGCTCGGTCGCTGATGCACATGCATCCATTCCAACAGATCGGCAGGGTGCGTGGCTGGTTAGCGCCGTGCTACAGACTAACGATGCTTGCTATTGCAGGATTTGATTCCGATACATACGCTCAGAAGATCAGGTAGAATTAGCTTTGCCGCGAAATCGCCCGAACAAACATTAGGGCGTCAAAGCCGCAGGCGTATACACCCAAGAACGCCAACGAATGATGAGTAGACGCATATCAGCAGCCGTTGTGGAGTTCCTCAAGGTTTGGGGCCTATTAGCAGTGATCGTTTTGGTGGGCTTCTTAATCACCTACCAGTACGTCGGCGCGCCGCCGCCAAAAGTCGTTCGGATTGCAACGGGAGCGAACAACGGGGCCTACTATACCTTCGCCCAGGAGTATGCGCGTTTACTGGCCAGCGACGGTATCACCCTTGAGGTTGTTCCCACGGCAGGATCTGTAGAGAACCTGGAGCTGCTGAAGAGTGGAGAAGTGTCGCTGGCGCTTATCCAGGGCGGCAGCGCAACTGGAGACGATAAAAAACGTTTGCAGTCGCTAGGCAGCTTATTTCTCGAACCTGTCTGGATTTTTGTCCGCAGGCAGAGCGCCGTAAAACGATTTCTGGAATTGAAAGGTAACCGTGTGTCGGTGGGGATCGCCGGAAGCGGCACTCATCTTCTGGCAACCCAGCTGTTATCTGCTGCCGGCATTACGGAAACCAATACGCGACTAATCCGCGAGGAGACCACGCAGGCGATCGATTCGTTGTCGAACGGAAAAATCGATGCCGCCTTTTTTGTCGCTTCGCCTGAGGCGCCGATCATTCGTAAACTCTTTGCCGCGCCCGCTGTTGAACTTCTCAATTTTGACCGCGCCGCTGCTTACGGCCGACGGTTTCCCTTTCTGACCCCGGTGACTCTCAGTGAAGGCGTAATAGATTTACAGCAAAATATTCCGGCCCATGACACTCCACTGGTTGCCGCCTCGGCCAACTTGGCTGCGCGCCGCGATTTAAACCCTAGCCTCATTCCTGCCGTCTTAAATGCCGTCGCGAGAGTTCATCAAGCCGGCGGCGTGCTGGAGCACAAGCGCCAGTTTCCGTCGGTAGATTTCGCTGACCTTCCGCTAAATGAAGATGCTCGTCGTTATCTAATCAACGGCCCATCTTTTTTGTTTAGATGGCTGCCCTATGGCACGGCCGTTCTCCTGGACCGTCTTAAAATACTTGTTTTACCGCTCCTCGCTTTGCTCCTGCCCTTGTTTAAGATCGCCCCGCCGCTTTATACCTGGCGAATTCGATCGAAGATTTATAAGTGGTACGCAGCGGTCCGGGAAGTCGAATCGTCAATTCAAGAACAAAAGATTTCCGGCGATTCGGCATCGCTGATCAATCGATTAAGCGAGCTTGACCGCCAAGTGGCTTCTGTTTCAGTTCCTCTCTCTTATGCCGCGGAGTTGTACCACCTGCGGCTGCACATCCGCTTTCTCCAGGAAAAATTGCAAAACTAGCGCCTAGTCCCGATCGGATGCCGTCCGACCAAGGCGGAGTCTTGTTGGCGATCCTTTAAAGCAATTTTGACTGACGGTTAGGCGATCGGGCTGGTTGAACGCGGATGAACAAGTGATCCGGATACCTGGATTGATTCTGCCAGCGTAAAAGATTCGAGTTGCTCAACCAATCGCTAACTTCTAAACCTCAGGCCGGTTTTTTCATTGCTCGAGTTGACGGAATCATGGTAAGCCCGCGTGGGATGAAGAGCATTCAAGAAGTCATCCCTTAGCGCCTGCCGGTACCCTGATGTGTTAATCACTAGTACCGTAGGAATGAACATCGGATGTTTCAGCTGATCAATGGAACTATCGAATGCGGCGAATGCCGGAACGAAATTCTTCATGGTGAGGAGTTCAATTGCCCTTTCTGCGGGGTGAGTCTCTGCGATAACTGTCTGCTTTGCCATGAAGAGGAATGCTGTCATACGGTGAGGCAGCGTTTTTGAGCCTTAGATTTGGTTGGATTATGCCTCCAGACATTGATCTCGAGCATATGTGCAGTGATGACCGATTAACCATGTGCGCTCGATGATCCTTTGACATCGATGGCCGCCGGTGATAGCCGCAAATAAATGATCGTGACTAGAAGCAAGCCGAATAGGAGGAACATTTAGATGGTCGCATGGCGCGCGCGGATCGGGCTGATCAAGCCCACGCATCGCGGTAAGTCCTTCGCCTATTGGTACAACAATGCGCCGGAGGGCGTTGAGATCGTGCCGACGTTTATCGGCTTCCGCAGCGAGAAACGTGAGAGTTTTCTTGAGGGATTCAAGAAAGCCGAAGAGATCGCGATTCAACTGAAAGAGGTTGGTTGCGATATCATCGCGGTTAGCGGGACGCCGCCGTTTTTGCTCAAAGGCTTGGATTTTGAGAGGCAATGGGCGGCGGATCTCTCGGCCAAAATAGGTCTACCGGTAGTCACTCCGATGGAGCCGCATGCGCTTGCCTTACAGGCTCTCGGCGCGCGCACTGTAGTGGTTGCGACCTACTATGGCCAGGAGCTCAATCAGGCGATCGTGAATTACTTTTCCCGCTTCGGCTTCGAATCGGAACTGATGCCGGGGCTGAGTGTGACCGGCGAGAGCACCGGACTTTACACCACTTCGCTGCGGGCTCTGGATGAAGTATCTCATACGGACGTCTACCGCCACTGCAGAAAGGCGTTGCAGGACATGCGTCCAGTCGATGCGGTTTACATCAATGGCGGCGGGTGGGACGCGGCGCCGGCAATCGAGTTTCTCGAGCGTGATTTGAAGATAAAAGTAGTCTGGGCGTTGGCGGCCGAAATGTGGTTCACCTATCACGTGCTCAAAATCGAAAATCCGGTGCCGCACGGCGGTATGTTGCTGAGCGGCAACTATGCGCCCGCGCTCTAGAGAAGTTTCTACTGGAGGTCTTATGAGCCAAACCGATTGGGCAAAAGCATACGCGGCGATGGACGAGAGGATTATTTTGAAGTACGAGCGGCTGCCACGAGGCGAGCAGATCGGCAAGGCGCCGCAGGCAGGAAGCCAGGACGAAAAAAAATCCTGATCTTGGGCGTGCGATACTAAAGTTCGAATGCCCGATGGCGTAGTGGAATCAAGATTACGGGTCTGATCAAAGTTTTTCTCCTTAATTAGAAGAGAACTGAACGGAGGCAGTATGCCTAAAGTGGCTTCTTTGGGTCATGTGGGTCTCTACGTGCGCGATATTGAGCGATCGAAGGCGTTCTACAGGGACATTATTGGTCTCAAGATCAGTGATGAGAATCCGAAAACCGGCAGCGCATTCATGACTGCTAAGGACAGGCTCGATGAGCATCACGAATTGCTGCTGATCCCAGGCCGTGAAGATGGCAAGGTGGTGCAGCAGATTTCTTTCCGGTGCTCCAGTCTGGCCGACGTTAAAGAATTCTACCGTCTGTTCCTGGAGCGCAAGGTGCCGATCATTCGCACCGTTAGCCACGGCAATGCCGTCGGTTTGTACTTTGAAGACCCGGACGGCAATCAACTTGAAGTTTACTGGCCCACAGGAATTGATTGGCCCCAGCCGTTCGGCAAACCGGTAGATCTAGCAGCTAGTGACGAGGAAATAATGGCGAATTTGACGTGAGATGTGACGAGAACGAAAACTCAATTCGTGCAAAGAAGCCTATAAGATCTTTGCCTCGTATTTATAAAAAGATAAGTATGGCAAACCTGTTTTACAACGACCGACTCATTATCGCGTATGCATCTTTGCAGCAAAGCACCAAACTCTGGAGTGCGGGCGCAGAAATCACTTGGAAGATTGATGGCCAGCGGTACTCGCACACAATTGACGGGCTCCCGGATCGTTTCAAAACCGCTGAAGAAGCGGAACGGTTCGTGGTTAATTTTGCTAAGAGCTGGATTGACGCGAATCCCTAGCTCGCCGATTTAGGATCCTCGCATTCGCATCACTACGCCGGAGGATTAGCACAATTCGTGCAGGGCGTCCCCCCTGGGTAGCACCATTCACCACGACCAAATACTATCGGTGCTCGAGCCACGTCTGTCATCATCAATCGATAGTTGACGCACTGCCGATTGTGTACATACAGCGGGCTTGGCCGCCGCATCTGCCCTGACGCGCTGTTGCCTTGAAAGAAAAACGCCCGAACCTATACGGGATCGGGCGTTCCCTTATGCCACGCCTCCGCGGAAGCGACAGACTGAATTTCCGCACTTACTGAAGCACGTTACTTGCCTCTGCTTCATCGATATATTGCTGCACATCATCTGGAAGAAGGAACCGCTGCTTCTGCAATTTGTCAGCAGCCTTGGTCACAGCCTTTACGTAGCCATCGTGATTCTTGTAGCGTTCTTCGAGCGACTGACGCGGATCACCGACGGCCATTCGCTCCATTTGGGTGGTCTTGAGGGCGATGTGTTGACCATTCGCCTCACAACCTTCGTTTTCGCTGAAGCCGGCGCGGCGCAATGCCCACCCGGTGGTGGTCGCAATCGGCGCCTCGACCGGGGGCATGCGGATGCCGGCCACTTCGTTGCCATCCTCATCCACCTTGGAGACAAAGATCGGGTACGTAGGACGTCCTACGATTGAGGGCGGGTAGTTCGAGACAATGCCATTATCTAACAACGGCCCAAAATCGAGAAAGTACCGAGTTGTGATCAGCCCGTTATACGTCACACCGGGAAGCGTGGGCCAGCCAAGGGCGGATTGCGGCACGATACCGGTCTGAGAACCAGCCTGCGGCACTGCGAAGACGGCCGTGTTATCGAAAACCCGCGGCACCTCACTCTTTGGCGGCATGGTCCCGTGGCTCACCCATTCGTCAAGCGCGACCAATAGCGCACGATGTGCAGGATAGGGGCTGGTTGGGTTGAGAAACTGCTGGCACGTTCCCCTAGTGGTTACATTGCCGACGCCATGCGATAAGCCAGAGATCAGATAAAAGCGCACGTTTTCCGGATCCTTCAAATCCCTGCCTCGCGTGTCAGTGTGCAGCAGTGAACCTGCCTTGACCCAATATTCGTTGGCGGTATTGACTTCGAAGCGCTTTGGACAAGTATGACTCGCCCGGCAGAGCTCACTACGCCCGCCGGTTTTGCCGCTGAGATGATCTTTCAACACCTGATGGGCGAACGGGAACACGCCTTCCGGGTACAAGTGGTTCTGGCGGTTGCGCTCGGTTCTTCCGGTCTGCCCGAACCGATAGTTGATTTGGTCGCCGCTGCCGCCGCCGGTATGGCTGAGTATTCCGTCGATGACACGCCTGCCCTGCTCGTCTTCGTTGAACCCGAGCGCCTGGAAGTCGTTCAAAGTACGCGAGGGCTGCGAGATGGAATAGCTGAAGGTGTGCTGCACATCACCAGCGAGCGGATTGGGACTGCCGAAATCGTCGCTCACCGCATGGCGCAGAAAGGACACGAAATCGCGCGTCGCCGCCAAACCGATCGCCGCCACGACGGGATTCTTCGCCGTGTACGTGAACTCGTAGATGTGGCTTTGCTGGAACGCCGTTCCGGTCGGCAGCAAGCGAATGGCCGTACCCGCAGCCGAGGTGTATTCCCAGCCGCTTTCGGGCACTATTACTGGCGGGTCATCCAGGCGCGCGCGCACGGTGAGCGTCGCCTGAGACTTGTCCAAAGTCGCCGCCGCATAGGCGAGCGCGCTCTGCATCGTCGTGGCGTTGTCGAACACGATGTACTCGTACGACGGACCGGTGATGTCGGGGTTGGCCGATCCAACCGGGTTTTTCGCTACTGGAACAGATATGGTTAACCCGTCGTCGTCGCTCGTCGCACCGAAATCCCACCCATTGCCTACAACGGAATAGCCTAGCTTCATGATAAAACCGTTGCCCGCGTGAGCGGCCGTGGTCGGATTGTTGGTTAACTCGACTTCGTTGAGCCTGCCTAACCGCATCTCGCCACGGTTGTTGAAGTCCAACAGGATCCGATGGTTGCCGCTGCCCAAATGGATCGGTTTGAGGATGAAGATGTCCATTGAGTACTCGACCTTGCTGCTGGCATTTCGGGGCGCGTTCTCAATGTCGGTGATCAGAGCATTTCGTGCATCCAAGGGGTCAAGCTCACCGTAGGCTGTGCCACGAAGCTTCTCGTATTGACCGACCGCTCCGAAGGAGACGCCATCGAACGTGGGTGACTGCGACCGAGCGGGGTCGATGACGATCTTCGTTATACGCGCTTCGCTAAACGCAGGAATCAGCAACAGCGCGATGAGTAACCAGATAATCGCGGTTCGTTTTGTAACCCGAGCTGTGGGAATCATCTTTTTGTCCTCCTGTTTGGAGATTTCCTCTTAGGAACTGAAGGAGCCAATGATTGGTCGCAACCTTACCGAAAGCCCCGAGTGGAAATATCATCGCCCACAAAGCGCAAGAGCTTCACGTCGGGCACATGATTCGAGAACATTCAGTTCTCCATTTCCACTCAGGGCCGAGCCTGCCGCGTCTTTGAAAGCTCGGGGTTGCTCAGATAAGATTTAAGGACCGACTCACACTAGTCCTCTCATCCTGGCTCTAGAGCAGTTATCTGAAAACTAGGCGGTTGACCAATCACTTTATTGAATGGCCGCCATAAGTTTTCTTATGGCAGCCCAAAGAGCAAAAGATTAGCGCTCCATGTGAGGACCGGGCGCTGGCTGTCAATCGAAAATCCCCCGTTACAACCGGGCACAGCATTTTACTAAGTTGGCAACTTGTTGGCCGGCGCTGCCGCTTCTTGCGCAATTAGAGTCTGCGACCCACCCCCGACCTCAGTCTACATCTTAGTTACGTCTCAATGGCCTTATTGTTGTTATGGGCAGGACTAAACTTTTCCTTATCTCAGACGATCGATCTTCCTCGACTCGTTTAGCTGTTGAACAATTTGTACATGATTGGGCATCAAGCATTTTACAATGGAACTGTGGATATTACTCAAGGAACCGGTCGTTGATCCATTTCGCGGCGTAGTTGAAAAAATTGTTTGTGACGTTGGAATAGGCCGAAGCGGGGAGCGGACAGTTCGTGCAGGGAGTGACGCCGGTGGTCGCTCCTTCCACGACGATAAAGTCCTTATCCGTGCTCTTACCATATAAGTAATTGATCTCGACTTCTTGAATGAGGTTTTGAAAGGACGCCTGATTGGCAGCGGCCAGCAATGGGACCGAGACCTGCTGAAGCATGCAGGGGGTCGAATTATTGCTTGAGCAAAGGTCAATTTGCGTTTCGTCCATGGAATTGGCTGCCCGGATCGCGTTGCTGCTTAGAAAAGACCTCACCGTCAACCCTTCCCGAGAGCCCTCGCTGAATGTCTGGTTGGCTTCTTTAAGCTCCGGGCGCGATGGAGCGAGACTCTCAACTATCTGCACGGCGATGCTGCCGTCGTTCTTGAGTAGCTTCTCAGGAAATAACGTGGTGTGGCGGATGCTCGGGTCAAGCGAGAGCAGTCGCGCTCCATCAAATTTTGGAATGTTGAACGGCGCGTCGTCGGTATAAATGTACTTACCCGCCTCGATTCTCTGCAGGAGTTCCAGCGCGTCATCGATCAGACCGTTCATCCGCTGAGCTTGAGCTTTGAAATACCTTGCCTTGAACTCCTCGGAATAGTGTGACGGTCCTGCCGGGTTATAGCCGTTTTTGGGATCGAATGGATCGAGCCGAGGATTCAATCGGTCCGGGTTTTTCTCGTTGTTCACTGCCGGATTGATGCTTCTAAGCCGCAGGATCGGATTACCGGGATGTCCATCGGAGAGTATGATGCCGTCGGCGGGAGGAATCCCGGCGAGATTATTGCCGCACTGGACAAGCTTATTGGCGCCTTGGCAGACTGAAGGCCCGTTCTCGGCGACAGCCTGATAGAAGCTCATCGTTACTCCACCGCCACTGTTGCCGTAGAGAATCACCTTATTCACTTTTTGAACATTCTTGAGGTGATTCACTCCCTGTGCCACATCGAGGGGGATCAGCTCCCAGTCCACTAGAGCCTCATTGTTTTCGAATCGCGAGTTCATACAGAGAACCACAAAGCCTCTGCTTGAGAATTCCCTGCAGGCGATGTTGTTCATGTAATTCGCTTCGCGATGCATGACTAGAATACCGATTTGCAATTGCGTCCCGGAATCCGGTTTGTAAACTGCCCCTTTCGCCTGGCCAAGTTGAACGAATACCGGGGTAGTTTGGGCGAACGAGGTTGAAACGACGGCCACGAGTGTCAGGCTCATAACGGCTGATAGCCAGAACATCTTTTTTGGCATTTTAAATTCCTCTGCTTAGCCGACTCAATCAACAGTGACTCAAAACCCCGAATGCTCTACGGCGCTCACTTGCCGACATCGCTTTCCGCGGCTGCTGTGATGATGTCCACCGAATCTTCGTCCAGAAGTAGGCGTTGGCGAACGAGACGATCTGCTGCGCGGGCGACCTGACTCACATAGTGACCGTGATTTCGATAGCGCTCTTCCAGTGAGAGTCTCGGGTCGCCATCTGCGAGCCGCTCGGCTTTCGTTGCCGCAAAAGGTATGTACTGGCCTGTCAGAGCGCAATCTTCTCCTTCAGCGAAGGGCGCACGCCGAAGAGCCCAGCCGGTGTACGTTGCTATCGGTACTTCGATGTTGGGGTGCCGGACGCCCGCGATATCGTTGCCGTCGACATCTGTCTTCGGCACCAATACGGTATAGCTCTTTCCAGGAATCGGCATATTTGGAAGTGTGCTCTTATCCAACAGATCAACCGGGTTGTACCATCCCGTGTAGTTCACGCCTGGAATCGCCGGGAAGCCTTGAACCGATTGCGGCAAAGACGGTACGAGGGTTCCATCGCTAACTCTCGGATATCGACTTCCAGGCGGCCTTATGCCCTTCGTCGCCCAATCATCGAGCGCCATGTAGAGCGCCCGAACCGTCGGATTGTGCGGATTGGGATTGCTGAGTTGCTGGCATGTGGCGGTGGTTTGCGGGGTGGCGGATGGGCCGTGCTGTGTGCCTGCAACCATGAACACGCGGACATTGTCCGGCAACCGAATGTCATTACCCAGGCTGTCTGTCGTCACGAGCGCGGTGGGCTTGAGGTAAGCCTCGTTGGCGCTGTCGGTATGCATCACCTTCGGACAAGTGTCAGTAACTTGGCAGCGTGCGAAAATGCCGTCCGTGAGGCCGCTGATGGGATCGAACCGCACTTCGTATGTAAACGGGAAATTCCTGCTTAGCGCTCAAATGTCTCTGATAACTTCGGCCGGTGGCGTTTGTATCGCCGAACCTATCGTTGCTGGCGATTGCGTGCGCGCCGGAAATCTTAGGTTGAATACCTTCGAAGACCTTGCGCCCGGCCTCGTCCTCGTTGAAGCCCCAGTAGGTGAAGCCCTTCAAGTATCGGCCGCTCTGGGACGATCCATGAGCGATGACGTACTGAATCCCGCCACGTAGAGGATTCTCCGCGGAAGTATCGTGACGCAGAAACGAAACTACATCGCGCGTGGCTGCAAGCCCAAGCCCCAGGATCTGCGGGTCCTTGGCCGGATAAACAAATTCGTAGGCAGCCCCCTGATCGTACCGAGCCAAAAACGGATCTGCGCGATTGATCCGGACGGTTGTATCGTCCACGTAGGACCATACGCTTGCCGGTACCTCGACCCGGTCAACGAGGGGACCTCCGATAAAATGTGTGTGGTTGTGCACGAGCATCTTGGCCTGACTCTGGTCAAGATTAGCCGCGCGATAAGTCAATTCGAAATCGGTTCCGTTGGCATTGTCGAAGATGACCTCGGTGATCGTATGCTCTACAACCGAGCTGCCATCGGGATTTCGGGCGATCGGCAGCCTGGCAAGGGCGCGATTATTCCCTGGAGGCACGAGCCCTTCATCTTCCCAACCGGAAAAGACCAGGGTATAGCCGCGGCGCATAAGCAGACCGGTGCCTGCATCTGCCGCAGTCGTCGGATTGTTGCCGCCCACTTCATTAAAGGCGCCGTGCCCTTTGTTGCCGCGGTTTACGACATCGTAGAAAATTCTTTGATTTCCCTTGGACATGTCGATAGGTTTAATAATGTGCACATCGGCCGAATATTCGACCATGCCGCTAGAGTTACGCGGCGCCAGGTCGATGTCGGTAATCGTGCATGATACGTGCAAGGGTTGATTTGCCAGTGCCGATATCGCCCCACACGACCGAGACGCCTTTGCGGTTATCAACCGTGAAGACGGATTTATTCAAAGCGATGGCGTGAATAGGAGAGAGGAAAAAGAAGCGGGGAGAGGCGACCGTATTAAAAGGTTCTTCTAGTAATCCGAAAAATGGTTTGTAATCAATAGTATCCTCCATACTTTAACGTAACTCTCTAAGTACTAGTATAAGAGTTGACTTGAAAATGTCAAGTCTAACCTCAAAAGTGAAACTATACTATAATTACTTTTTTACTTATTGTAATTATGAATAATTGATGAGATTTCAATGAGAAGAAAATCGATCATCATATTGCGATATATTTCGATCCAGTCTGAAATAATCGGCCTCTCTTTACAGCCCACAAATCGGATTTGCTTTAATAGAATTATGATGAAAAAAGCAAAACCGACACGAAGCAATAAACCCGCCACAAATGCCAAGAAGCGATCCTCAGCCCACAAACGCGGCTTCCCCCTCCAGCTCTTTTTCTCGTTTTACACCTCCAGGGTAAGATAATCCCCACTTCACCTTGCATCTGCTCCGAATGCCCCCGCATATAGCCAGTCGTCTGATAGCAACATGGCTATTTTCCTAGGCTCGTCATCGGCCAATAACGGAAAATCAGTCGAGATACTACGCAAAAATCCCCAAATGATCATACTTCGCAGAGTCAGTCCCGTACTCTCCCCGCCCCTTCCCACTGAAAAAAAGGAATCGAAAAAGCGGCCGGAAAATTGAGGCTGAAACGGGGGAGGGGAATTATGAATTCTACATGCCCTTCTATTTCCGATAACGTCGGGTTATCGGAAATTGGGAGCATTAATTTTGGCAGGCCGCGCTGAGGTAAAGAAAGTTTTGACTCTGTTTGCACCATGCAGCCATCCCCATGCGGCCAGCGCGGCGCCCAGCCCATCGGCTACGACATCGGCAACCTCTGCAGTCCGCTGGGGCACGCGGGCCTGGTGGAGCTCATCGGTGATGCCGTAGCCGAGCGCGGCCAGGACGCTGCTGAGGGCGATCTGCCGTGGGGAACGTGCTGGCGTCCGGGAGTGGAGTGCCCGGCACAGCAACACTGTTCCCAGCCCGAAGACAAGCGCATGGAAAACCTTGTCACTGGGCAGCCAGCGGGGCAGGGTCCGGCGCTGCCGCCGGACGAGGCGGTTCTCGGCCGCCAAGAGGCGGCTGCTCCCAGGCGCCGAGGAGAGGGCGAAGAGGCCCGCGGCATAGCCCCCCACGACGAGCCAACGCCAGCTGGGCATAAGGCATGGGCGCGCCTGAGGATCGAGTACGGGAAGACACTGCCACATCGGAGGTTCCTTTCACCAGTAAAGGGTATCCGTTTAACGCGGGACAGTTGGAAGACGGCCATCGTGACTTAAAGTGCCGGAAAGCCCGTCCCCGGCGGCTCCGGCTTCAAAAGCCTGAAGCCCTTATGTTACAGAGTGTCCCGCCTTACGTGGATACCCCCAATGAGTATTTTCTTCATCTCATAAACTCACTAAATTCTCAATTTCGAAAAATTGGTGAGTAAATGAGACAACCAGGTGTACTTCGCAGAATCCACCCGCCCCTCGCCGCGTCTTGCAATTGAAAAAAGAGAATCGAAAAAGCGGCATGAAAATGAGGCTGTTATACTTCCATCTTCGAAGACACTATTTTCATAAACAATAATGATAAACTTCTCTCCTTCCGAGAATCAAGGCATTCTCCGCGCGCGTCCTTAAACAGTAAAAAAGGGAATGGGGTGGGGGAGAATCGTACTTGATTCTCGGAAGTGATATAATGGAGTTCGAACGGCAATTCCGGCCGTCAAAATTGAAGCTAAAATGTATGAAAATTGATCAACTGCCATTATTCCTTCGAAGAACATTCCAGAAGAAACCACCCGCACAAATATTAAAGCCGGTGACGCCGACAGGGGAGAGTAGTGTCATGCAGACGTTGGTGGCGTTTCAGGCATTTGTGGCTGAGAAATACGCGCCGAAGACTGCCAAAATGTATTTTGGGGATGTGCGGGAGCTTTCGATCTATCTGAAGAACAAGAAATTACAGGACATCTCCTCGCATGATTTACAGCAGTGGATCGGATCGCTGGTATCGCCGGCCGGGAAGGGGATTGAGCGCAAGACGGTCAATCGGAAGGTGAGTGCGATCATTACCTATTTTCTCTGGTTACGGGGCTTAGGGGCGATTACGCGCGATCCTACGCTATCTCTCAACAACGCCCGCATCCAGTCGCCGTTGCCGGATTACCTCTATGAGAATGAAATTGAAATACTGACAAAAGCGGCGAGTACAGACCCGCGGCTGTACCTGTTGGTTTTATTGTTTCTGGATACCGGTATCAAAAGCAATGAGTTATTCCTCCTCACCAAAGCCCATGTCGATATCTCAGACCCCTATAATCCGGAACTGTGGATCAAACACACCGGGAAACAAACGACAAAGGATCGCAAAGTTGCGTTGCCGGCGAGATTTACGGCCGTGTATACCCAATACCTTGAAAAATATCCGGTTGACAGACAAATTATTTCCCTTTACGGATCGGTTTCTGCGGATGATTTTTGAGGAGTTAAAACGGGAAACCGGTATTGAGAAGGAATTGACGCCGAAGACGTTGCGGCATACGCATGTGGTGCGGGCGTATAAACGGGGAGAGGACTTGGAGTCTATCTTTGAGCGGATTGCGCTGGCGCCGGATTCGAGGCAGGAGGCGGAGGAGATGTATAAGCGACTAGCAGCTGCGGGGGATATAATTCTCAAAAACGGATTGGGTGAATATGGCATTTACGGATAACACAGTACACCAGATATCGTAGAAACCAGGTGTTTACGATCATGCACCATGTTGTCCAATGTTGGGATGGGAGGATGGGGCGGAAACCCGCGCCATGGCTAGGTCCATTTTTTGACATGAGCTATTTGGGCGCCCATTGTCTGGTCAGCCAGAAAGCAACGCCAGGACGTGTTACCGAGATCACTTGTCATCTCGGTAAATGGGGCGAGGTGATCATGTCCAAGCGCGGGGGATGCTAACGGAAATCGCCTGCCTCGAGCAGGCTATTTTACCGAGAATTACTCAAAGTCGGTAAGAAGCGATAAGAGAGGACAGCGCGCCGAGCACACGCGAGGGCAGATTTTTATCCCAGCCCTGCACGTGGCTCAGTTCATAAAGCGTGCGGCAGCCAAAGAGCGACGGAAACATGAGGCCAAAGATTTTGCCCAGCAAGGTCTGCTGACGTCTGAGACGGCCTTCGATCTCCTTGACGAGATTGTCAGGTAGGCCCACGTTGTGGAGGGCCTGTTCGAGGACCTCGGTAAGCACGCTGCGCCTGGGCGTGATCGCGCTGGAGGCGTTCAGCGGCGGTGCCGGCCCTGTCTCGCTTTGGTCTATCCTTTATGATATTGTCTAATACGGCTTATAGTATGCTCCTTCATCTGCTGGGATATGCGTGCACTGTTGGGAGGAGACGCTGTCTCCTCCTTGAGAGGAGGCAGGAAGGTTCGCGGCGCATCACGCCGATGCAGTCTGGTCACTGCCCGACAGACCCGGAGAGCGTCGATCATGGACTTTTATGCTGTGCTGGATCAGGTCCTTGCGCTGCTATGCCAGCGCGGCCGGGTGTCGTACCGGGCACTCAAGCGCCAGTTCGATCTCGACGACGCGTATCTCGACGATCTGAAGGTGGAAATCATTGAGATCCAGCAGTGTGCCGTTGATCAGGAGGGCACGATGCTGGTGTGGACTGGCGTCGCTGGGGCGATGCCACTGCCATCCTCAACCCCTCCTGAGCCCGTGCACCCGTCTTCGACGCAGGCGGACTACACCTCCAGGGATGCCGTCTCCTCCTCGACTGCCCCATGGCCCACTGACGCCGAACGCCGTCAGCTCACCGTCATGTTCTGTGACTTGGTCAACTCCACTCGTCTCGCCGGGCAACTTGATCCTGAAGACCTGCGCGAGGTCGTGCGCGCGTACCAGAGCGAGCGGCCAGAGTGATCCAGCACTATGAGGGCCATATCGCCCAGTATCTGGGCGATGGGCTCCTGGTCTACTTTGGCTGGCCCCGCGCTCACGAAGATGATGCACACCGGGCGGTGCATACCGGCCTAAGCATTGTTGAAGCCATGGACAACCTCAATACGACGTTGGAACCGGCCTATGGCGTCCAGCTCGCCGTGCGGCTCGGTATCCATACGGGCCCAGTGGTAGTCGGGGAAATGGGCGGCGGTGACCGACACGAGAACTTAGCCTTGGGTGAAACACCGAACATTGCGGCTCGACTAGAAGGATTGGCAGCACCCAACACGGTGGTCATGAGTGACGTGACCCGTCGCCTGGTGGCGGGCACGTTCGACTATGACGCACTTGGCACGCCAGCCCTGAAGGGAGTCAACGATCCACTAGTGATCTTCCGCGTGCGCGGCCTCAGTGCCGCCGCCAGCCGCTTTGACGCAACGACCACCATGCTGACGCCGATGGTCGGCCGCAAAGTGGAGGTTGATCTCTTGATGCGGTGCTGGGAACAGGTGCTGGAGGGCGAAGGGCAGGTGGTATTACTGAACGGCCCTCCTGGTATTGGCAAGTCGCGTCTGTTGCAAGCGCTTTGTGCCCGTCTCGCTGATGCATCTCACGTGCGTCTACATTATCAATGCTCCCCGTATCACACGAACAGTGTGCTCTATCCGATCGCCACCCAAGTGACCCGTGCGATGCAGCTTCCCCCTGACGCCGCCTCGAGCGTGAAGCTGGAGCGGCTCGAGGCGTTGGTCACGCAAACCGGCCTCCCGCTGGACGAGGCCGTGCCGTTATTTGCCGTGATGCTCTCGATACCGACCGATGACCACTATCCACCCCTTGCGCAGACGCCACAGCGTCAGAAAGAGCGCACCCTCGAGCTCTTTGCCCAGGGTCTCGTCAACTTGTCCCGGCAGGAACCGGTCTTGTTTCTCTTTGAAGATGTGCACTGGAGCGATCCCACCAGCTTAGAAGTGCTCCATCATGTCATCGATCAGGTCCGAGATGCCCGGGTGCTCGTGGTGCTCACCTCTCGACCGGAATTTAAGCCCACCTGGGGTGATGAGAGACAGATGACGACCTATACGCTGAATCGTCTCAGTCGCCGACAGACCGTCAGCCTGGTGCATCACGTGACAGGAGGGAAAGCGCTACCGGCTGACGTTCTCGAGCAGATCGTAGCCAAAACGGACGGCATTCCCCTCTTTGTCGAAGAGCTGACCAAGCATATTTTGGAGTCAGAGTGGCTGAGGGATGCCGGCGACAGCTATCAGCTCAAAAGACCGTTGCCCCCGTTTGCAATCCCCGCAACCTTGCAGGATTCGCTCATGGCCCGCCTCGATCGTCTGGCCGAGGGGAAGGAGGTGGTGCAACTTTGTGCCACCATTGGTCGAGAATTCTCGTATACGGTCTTGCGGGCGGTTTCCCCTCTGTCTGATACGGCTCTTCACAAAGCGCTCGGTCAACTGCTCGATGCGGAACTCATTTCCCAACGTGGCCAGGCGCCGGAAAATACCTACAGCTTCAAACATGCCTTAATCCAGGATACGGCCTATCAGTCCATGTTGCGGGGTCGTCGTCAGCAAATGCATCAGAAGATTGCCGAGGTCTTAGAGGCCCAGTTTCCAGAGACCGTCGCGACCCAGCCTGAGCTCGTGGCGCATCACTACACGGAGGCCGGGCTTGGCGAGCCAGCGGTTATCTACTGGCAGCAAGCCAGCAACTTGGCGAATCATCGCTCGGCTTATCCCGAAGCGATTGCCCATGTGACTCAGGGCTTAACGGTGCTTGGAACTCTACCGGAAACAGCCGCGCGTGTCGACCAGGAGATACGGTTTCACCTGGCTTTAGGTCGACCACTTGCGGCCACAAGCGGCGTTGGGGCGCTGCAGGTTGGCGAAACCTACGCTCGCTTGCGGCAACTCTGTGGTCACGGCGAAGATCGTTCACTGCGCTTTGCCGCCCTGCGGGGTCTCCGGGCGTTCTATACTAGTCGTGCTGAGCACCACAGAGCTGTTGAGATCGGTGCGGAAGGCCTGCGCGTGGTGCAGCAAACCGATGACCCGACGCTGATGGCGGAAGGGCATTTTAACGCTGGTGCACCCTACCTCTATCTGGGGCAGTTGCATCAGGCGATGAATCACTTCAACCTAGGCCTTGTCCGGCCTGGGAGCGTATCCCGACCACCGCCGCGGCTCTCGATGTGACATGTCGCTCGCATATGTCCATCGCGCTGTGGCTGCTCGGCTATCCCGATCAAGCGCAGCAACAGAGTCACGAGGCGTTGACCATTAGCCACCAACGGCCCGAACGCCTTTACCCAGGGGATGGCACAACTTCATTCCCTGCTCTACCTGGCTTTTCGCCGTGAGTGGACGGCTCTCCATAAGCAATCTGTCGGCCTGGAAAAACCTGCGACCGAGGCTGGCCTGCCGCAGATGGCAGGTGTCGCCGCCATCATGCTGGGATGGCACCGTGCAGTCCGGGACCGTGATCCTGACGGCGTCAAGCAATTGCGTCAGGGTATCGAGACGTTTCGGAATTCCGGAGGCGATAGCTTCCTCGCCTTCTTGGCTGGCACATTTGGCCGAGTCATTGGCGCAGATCGGCGCACTGGAAGATGCCTTGGCACGGTTGCCGAAGCGTTTGAGGTGATGCAGGCCAATGACGAGTATGTGCATCACGCCGAGCCCTGCTGGCTTAAAGGCACGCTGTTGCTTGCGTGCTCTGACAGGCGCTCTGAGGAAGCCGAAACCTGTTTCCACCAAGCCCTTGACGTGGCCCTCCCAACAGGCCAAGTCCCTCGAACTGCGCGCGACGATGAGCCTGGCGCATCTATGGCGGCACCAGGGCAGGTGCGCTGAGGCCTACGCCTGTTAGCACCACTCTACGGCTGGTTCACCGAGGGCTTTGACACCGCTAACCTTCAGGAGGCCAAAGCGCTGCTAGAGGCATTGGCGTAATACGACGCCGGCGGGCATCCCCTACCTCCCCTCCAATGCTGGATGCGTATGTCCATACCTCATGAGTATGAAGCGCTTTTATGAGGTATTGGTCGGAATGTATATGAATGCTTGCTGTAATCACGTATCCTGTCTCAGGCACTGCCGAGGATGAACAAGGAGAGCCGTAAATTCTACCCACAGCG
>CAVUZH010000003.1:0-1449184 GCA_963745835.1 uncultured delta proteobacterium | reverse complement strand
GCCGCGAGTTATCAACGTTGTTGACCACGATCCCACCTGGAGTGCCGCTTTCGAGCAAGAGGCGGTCGCGCTCGCGGGCGTCTTCGGTCGGCGGCTGTTACGGATCCATCACATCGGCAGCACGTCGATTTCCGGGCTCTGCGCGAAACCTATTATTGACATCCTCATCGTGCTTGACCAAACCGGAACGATCAACTCCTTCAACACCGCGATGGAGGCGCTTGGATATCGGCCTCGTGGCGAGTGCTTGGACGCAACCGTTCCCGGCACCCCGGGGAGATTCTATTTCAGCAAAGACCGCAATGGGACTCGCACGCACCAGGTGCATGTATGTGCGGACGGACATCCTGAGATCGCCGACAAGCTGGCATTCCGCGACTACGTACGCGTGCACCCGGTTGAGGCGGCCGCCTATGGCGAGCTCAAGCAGCGGTTGGCGCTTGCTCACAGTGACGATAACATCGGCTACATGCTGGGAAAGGACGCCTTTGTGAAATCGCTTTTGGCGGCGGCGCGACTCTGGTACGCGTCGAGTGAAGCGCTGTCGTCCGAAAGCCACTGCAGTGGGTCAGGCTCCTCGGACCGCGATGCCTAACGAGGCGAGTGAAGAGGGCGGGGGCTCGGCATCTTTTCGAGTAGCAGCAGAGTACCGGCGCGGTGCTTCCCGCCTCTTACCCGCATGGTCGTTAGGCGTTGACACAGCCGATTGGCATCCGGTACTTTCGCCGCAAAGGTTTTAGCGGAGAGCCAAAGGAGGATGACCATGGCCGAATTTCGCGTGATTGACGCTGATTCGCACGTCGAGGAGCCCGCCGAGGCCTGGGGCTATCTGGACCCGAAATATGAGGCGCGCCGACCGTTCCCCATCACCGGCGAAAATCGCCCGTTCCTGCACAACATGAACTCTTTCTGGTACATCGATGGATCTGTGTATCCGAAGGTTGCCGGACAAGGAGTAACGATTTACGCCACTCCAGTCACCATGGCGCGCGCGAAGCTCAAGCCTTTCACCCTGGATAGCCAGACGCTGCTTGAACCGGCGGCGCGTCTCAGAGATCTCGACGCTGGAGGCGTCGACGTGCAGGTCATCTTTCCTACGATTTTCCTCGAACCACTTTCCGAAGACCCCGGCTTCGAGGCGGCCCTGATGAAGAGCTACAATAGCTGGATGGCCTCGGCCTGCCGCAAACATTCGGATCGGCTCAAGTGGGCGGCGGTTTTGCCTATGCGTTCAGTGCCCGAAGCGGTCGAGGAGACGCGCCGCGCGAAGGATCTCGGCGCTGTAGGTTTAGCGGTCTACGGAACCGTCGGAGAGACGCTGTTGAGCCACGAAGATTTCGACCCGGTCTGGTCTGAGGCCGAGCGGCTAAGGATTCCAGTCTGCGTGCACACGGGCTGGTGCCATCCGGGCCTCAAGCGTCCCTTCACGGACAGCTACGGCGCCCACGTCCTAGGTTTTACGCTACCCGTTATGATGGGTTTCTACGCGTTTGTGGGTGGTGGGATCCTAGATCGTTTTCCGCGGCTCAAAGTCGCCTTTTTGGAAGCTGGCGTCGATTGGGTCCCGTACCTCATCCAACGAATGGATCACTACTTTCACTCCGAAACCGCCAACCGCCGGCCGGTGCCCAAGCAGCGAGCGAGCGAGTACGTGCGCCAATGCGAGATTTACTTCACTTGTGAGGCAGAGGAAAAGCTCGTGCCCCAGGTCATCGATTTTGTCGGAGAGGACCGGATCATGATCTCGGCCGACATGCCTCACGGGGAGGCACGCGAGGGTTCCGTCCAAGAGATCCGGGAGCGGAGCGACCTTAGCGACGCTGTCAAGAGGCGGCTCCTCGGCGACAACGCCGCGAAATTCTACGCAATTTAAAGTGACAGCCGTCATGCAAACGCTGTCCAAACCGTTGATGGCGTCGGTGGATGGAGGATTTACTCTCAGGCCGGTGGGGCTTTGATCCTCTCGAGAGCCGCCCGCGCAAATGCCGAGCCGCTCACGCTAAACATTAGACAACATCAAGATGATAAGTGCACCTGCGTTTCGCCTTGTGCAAGATCAATCTGCGACCGGCCCGGTTGCCTGTTGTAATGTGAATCTCTGGGGAGGATAGCTATGAGCACCGACCACGCAAAATTCATGGCTCTCGCCATTGACGAGTCCCACAAAGGACTTCGCGCAGGCGAGCGCCCTTTCGGAGCGGTTGTCGTTCGGGGAGACGAAATCGTCGCGCGTGCGTATTCCGTCGTGGAGTCTTCCGGCGATCCAACGAGCCACGCTGAGACCATGGCAATCCGTGCGGCAACGGCTCACTTGAAAAGCCCTTCCTTAGAGGGCTGCACGCTCTATGCTTCGTGTGACCCGTGCCCCATGTGCGCCGGAGCGATGTTCGCATCCCGTATAGAGCGGCTCGTCATCGGCGCTCCCTCCCAGGCACTCACCCGTCTCACTGGGTCGCCGCCGAGGAGCTATTCCGTGGAAGAGCTGAGTAAACAAATGAACATCAAGCTCGAAGTGATCCGGGGCATCCTGCAGGATGAAGCGGAGAACGTTTTGGCGGCATACAAGTGGTCCGAAGGTTAGTCGCTGTTGGCTGAAGAAAAGATGATTGCCGCGTGAGTAGAAGATCAACAACGTCTGACAACCAAGATCCGACCATCGTCAGATCAAGTCCTCGCTTACAAATCATCGCACCCTTTCGGGCGCTCACTGTCTGAACCTGGTAAAGCTTGGGATAAGACTCCCGCCTGGTTAGAGCCTTGACTCGGTATATTATTGTACGCGGTATTCATCTTCGAGTACTGCACTGGATATTCATTCGCTGTCCTCTTCGTGCTTCTGTACGAACGTTCGTGGAAGGCACACCTCATGGCTGCGCTAGCAGCTCCAGTTCTGATGATTCCGATCGTCGGCGTTTTTTGTATCGCTCACCAGCAACAACGGATTGCAAGCACTCCGGTTTGCGCTGGATTGATTTAGTGTGAGATATACCTACGTCGGAATCGCTCTATTCGTAATATGAGGGTTTATCGTTAAATTCGAGTGAAGAACTAGAGTAGACCGTTTAACAAACGGCTTCGGAACGGATCTTCAAACCCACTCGCTGTGCTCGCTGCTTTCGACCTCTCAACCTTTAACGTTAGGTACAAAAGTATGCTTCAGCGCATCCACATCATTGGCGGTCCTGGAAGCGGAAAGACCTATGCGGCACGACATCTATCTGATCTATTGGGTTTCCCCAGGTATGATCTTGACGATTGGTTTTGGGATAACGCGGCACAGAGCTATGGGGTGCGCGCATCGGATACCGAGCGCGACGCGAAACTCATGTCCATCACTGCTGAGAATACATGGATCATTGAGGGTGTCTATTATCGCTGGTTGAGACCTAGCTTTGAGCGGACGGATGTTATTTTCGTGTTGCGTCCCAACGTCTTTGTGCGCGACTGGCGTATGCTGAAGCGATTCGTTAAGCGAAAGTTCGCGGTCATGCCAACCAAGAAGGAGAGCGTTCTCGACTTGTATCGCCTGATTGAGTGGAATCACAAGTACGATGGCGACAACTTAAGGCAGGCCATGGATTTCATTCGTGACCTTGAGCACAAGGTCGTCGTTTGCCGTTGTGCCGACGATGTTCTCAGCTGCGTCGCGAAACGAATCATCCAACAATAGCGTTGAGCGGATGACAACAACACGTTCGGCGACTTTTTCGATCCCAATTGTGGAGGCGCCGTCCACGGTAAACGTTCGGCAGCAGCAAAGTGAACGTGTGTTAAACGCACACATCGATGTGAATGATCCGCTCTCATCGAGAAAATTGCATGTAAGCCAAAGTTGTATTGGGTCGAGTACCTGTATTGCCGCTCGTCCTTCCAAACAAATGGAGGTGTCACAATGAAAGCAAACAGTCCCGAAGATATCTGTCGCCTATTCCAGCACTACATGGCCGAAGGCGATATCGAATCGGTGCTGAGCGTCTATGACCCGGAAGCGGTCTTTCTGAATCAGTCCGCCGAAATCACGAACGGCAGGGAAGGCTTGAGACAGGAGTTGGCCCCACTTGCGGCCATGAAGGCTCACTTCGACTTTGACATTCGGCAGGTCATTCAGACTGGCGACATCGCCCTGATGCACACGAGTTGGAAGGTGTCGGGGCCGCAGCCCATGACAGTCTATGCGATCGAAGTCGCCCGCCGTCAGCCAGACGGAACATGGTGCTGGCTGATCGGAGATCCCTATACCGTCGGCAGAGAGGTAGGCTCCTGAGAAGACATCTCCATGGTCCTCGAGAGCTTACCTTCCATGACGCAGAAGCACACCTGGCTTCCTGTCCGAAGGGCCATGCACCGACCTGCGCGTGACAGTGTGGTTCGTGTATTCAGGAGCCGAACAATGCCTTGCACGCGACGTGCGAAGACGGACGCGCGTGAAGGCCGGCGTTATGCGCCTGCTGGTTGTTCAAGCTAGTTCCAGCATCCATTGAAGACGAGGTATGGCTAGAACGCTTGCGGCGGGATGTATACCAAGAGCTATTTATGGCGACGTTTGGCGGTTGGGACGAAGCTCGTCACCGGCGACATTGCGTTGAATGCTGGGAGCGCGGTGCAATCTACGCCATCGAAGTTGACGGTGTGCGCGTGGGGATGATTCAGTTGTTTGATCAACCTGATGCGGTTGAGGTTGGCGAGATCCAGATACAGCCAAGTCACCAAAACCAGGGGATTGGCAGTCGCGTTTTGCAGGATACGATTGCTCGAGTCCACGAGCAGCGGAAGAAGGTGTTACTTTCTGTCGCTTTGAAGAACGAGCGAGCGTATCGGCTTTATCAACGGTTGGGCTTTCAAAAAATCGCGCACAATGAGACGCACATTCTCATGGCATGCAGCCCACAGAGTTGATGTATGATGTTCGGACAGCAGGTTAATCATTCGGGCTGAGCTTATGCTCATAAAGCGATGCTGAAATATTGCGTTACAGCGGCAGCGCTTGGATGCGGTGGTTTGTCGTCTTACTGGTTCCGTCCGTTACCAGGGAATGGCTTTTGGCTGACGTCTTTCAAAACCTCGGGTCTCTGATTGTTGCGAGCATTATCGTCGCTCTTGCGGCGCGTAAGTTCATCAGCAGCGCCGACAGCTTTGGCGAGCACTTGCTCCGAGCCACGGTAATTCCATATCTGGGCTGCCTCGTCTATTTAAGCTTGTCCGTCGGATTAATCTGGTTAAAGACTTTTCTATACGGCGGATTAGCAAATCTTCACGATACGGTTTCGTTATATGTCATGGGATTGAGCGCGGCTGCGGTATCCTTCTTTGTCGTCATTCCATTTGGGCTACTCTGTCAGTACGCAATGAGCTCGGTATCTCATACCGATGGCGCATAATAAACGCGGAATCTCGCCGGCTCGTCTGTCACATACGGTTTGCAAAGAACCAATATCACGTAGCAAGCGCGCGGCGCAGTTAGGACAAACCGGGAATCGGACCATATGAAGATTTCAACGAAACACCTGAGTATGCTTGACGCTGAGTGTGCTGACAACTGCGACTGAGCTGACACGTTCAAGGTCAGGAATGATGTCGGCTCGTTTGTCCAATGCGGCTGTGCAGGCGATTAGGTGCTTGTGACGCCACTCCATCTGTGATTGAAAATCAGTAGGAGAGATACCATGGAAGTTCAAAAGATTACCCCATGTTTGTGGTTTGATGATCAAGCAGAAGAGGCAGTTGCGTTTTATACCGGCATTTTCCCAAATTCGAAAACCGTTAACGTAGCCCGCTATGGAGAAGCGGGATACGAGCATCATCGTAAACCCGCGGGAACGGTAATGACCGTTGCCTTCGAACTCGACGGGCAGGCGTTTACTGCCCTCAATGGCGGCCCCATGTTCAAATTCAACGAAGCCATTTCGTTTCAAGTCAATTGCGAGACGCAGGCAGAAATCGATCATTACTGGGGCGAACTCTCTAAAGGCGGGGATGAAAAAGCGCAAATGTGCGGCTGGCTCAAGGACAAACACGGCGTGTCTTGGCAAATTGTTCCAAAAGTTTTGATCGAGATGATTAATGATCCCGATTCGGAAAAATCCCAAAGAGTTATGCAGGCGATTCTCCAGATGAAAAAGATCGACATCGAGAAAATAAAGCGGGCGTATGCTGGTAGCGTTTGATGCTGGGAAGCCGGCAGGTTCCTCCTTCTGGGCAAGGATTCTGCGAGTACGGCTATCAAGCACCGACCCGTTGATGCAACAACTCTTGCGAAGTTTTCAAGCCCATCACAGATATTCCACCGGAAAAGCGATAGCGCGCTATGAATAAGAGGGCTAAACCTAGCTTCCTGCCGATCGCGAAGTGTTTCTGCTCATCAACGACGGGCGGATCTGGATGACTGAACGTGACAAGATGCTCGCAGGCGAGCTATACAATCCGCTCGATGCGGATCTTGTCCTGGCCCGAGAACGTGCCCGAGATCTGTGCCAGACCCTGAATCAGACACGTGAGTCGGAACAGGAACTCCGACGAGGCCTGCTGTCTGATTTGTTTGGCGCCGGCGGTGATACCGTCTGGATGCAGCCACCATTCTATTGCGACTACGGCTCGAACATCTATCTTGGAACTCGGGTCTTCTTTAACTTCAACTGCATAGTGCTGGACGTTTGCGAAGTACGAATCGGAGACTACACTCTGTTCGGTCCGGGCGTACAGATCCTGACGCCAATCCATCCGTTCAACGCCGCTTTACGCAGAGAGCACGAATCTGGAAAACCAGTAGAGATCGGAGCGGACGTTTGGGTTGGTGGTGGCGCGCTGATCTTAGCTGGTGTTCATGTCGGGTCGCGCGCGGTAATCGGCGCCGGCAGTGTAGTGACGCGCGATATCCCAGCCGGTGTTTTCGCGGCAGGCAATCCTTCTCGTGTCATTCGGGATATCGTTGAATAGAATGTAAATTCAGCGAGGAGAAGCTTGCCCTCGGAGGTAGCGTAATTAATATGGACGATATCATCATCCGAAAGGCGACTCCCAAAGACGCCGAAGCAGCATGCGCGGTATTGGTGCGCTCGATCAAAGAAATATGCGCGCCGTACTACGAGAATGATCAAGAGATTTTGGCTCAATGGCTTGAGAATAAAACGCCGGCCAACGTCCGGCGGTGGATCGAGTCTGACCGATCTTATTGCGTCGTGGCGGTAAATGCTCAGGGTCAAGTTTTGGGTTTCGCCAGCATTTCCGGCGCCGAGATCATGCTCAACTATGTTATTCCCGAGGTGTTGCATCGGGGTATTGGCAAGCGAATGCTCCAAGCGTTAGAGACTCAAGCGATCGCCTGTGGAGTTGATCACATCCGCGTGGTGAGCAGTATACCCGCCAAGGAGTTTTACGAGCGGAACGGCTACGTTTCTAATGGCGCTCCTAGGCTCGTAGGCCGCATTGTCGGTGATTTTCCGTTAATCAAGAGGATGCCACGCAAACATGCTCCTGACCCGCGGCGGTAGAGTGCGCGGGCGGTCAGGTTCGTGGAGCGGCGGTTATGGATGTCCAGTTGAAATAGCCACCGACGATGTGACGAGTTTGCGGCCATTGAAAATTCATACATACGGACGGTTTGAGACCTCTTCCGCACCCGCAAGCACTAGCGGAGGATTGGCTGCTCAGCTAAGCGTCACATTGCGTGTGAGATGCGCGTGTGCAGCGACCGGCGTGCAGCCACAGTGTTTAGAAGCAGTATAGTGAGGAGCTTGAGGAGGTTGGTATGCCGATTTTTATGGACCGCCACGACGTTCGAGACGCAACTGCAGAAGCGGTTGCCGCCGCCCACCAGGAGGATCTGAGAGTCCAAGCGCAGCACGCGTGCAAGACGCTTACTTATTGGTATGACGAGCAGAGAGGGACGGCTTTTTGCCTGATCGAAGCGCCGACCGCAGCGGCCGTTCGCGCACTACATCGCGATGCTCACGGGCTCATTCCGAACGTGATCATCGAAGTGAATCCATCGACGGTCTCCAGCTTTCTTGGTCGAGTTACAGATCCTGAAGGCGCAGCGGGTGAACCAATTCGAGAAGCGGGCTTTAGGGCCATCATGTTTACCGATATGGCAAATTCCACTCAGATTACGCACTCGCTCGGAGATGCCAAGGCACAGAGTGTTTTGGCGAAGCACCATGAGCTCGTTCGACAGGCTTTGCTGGCTCACGAGGGACGCGAAGTCGACCGGGCTGGAGATGGTTTTCTGACGTGCTTTGCATCCGTGTCCCAGGCCGTCGCCTGCGCGGTGACGGTTCAGCGAGGCTTCCAGACCTACAATCTCAGCGGCGCAGGACCGGTGACAATTCAAGTGCGGATCGGTCTCGGGGCTGGCGAGCCGTTGACCGATGGTGACACGCTGTTCGGCTCAACGGTCAATCTCACGGCGAGAATCTGCGCATGTGCCGAACCAGGTCAGATCCTGGCGGCGCGGGTAATTCCGGAACTTTGTGCAGGCAAGTCGTTTGGTTTTAAACGTCACGGTGAGGTTAACCTGAAAGGCTTCCCGGACCCGGTTGAGCTCTACGAAGTCGATTGGGCGGAATAGTCGCACCTCAGAAGCAATCGCGGGCAGCCGGCAGGACAGTGATTGCTGCAAAGTGGCGGCTGCGGAATATGGTTTGAGGTAACAGGAGAAGCAAAATATATGACTAACTGCCTGCGTGCCGGTAAGATCCATGCTCGCCGCACGCACTGTGCTCGACTGTAGGAGACGCCATGAAGGATGAAAAAGTTTCACAATCTGAATACCTGGTCATTTCCCGCGGACAATGGGACAGGGAACTCTCGCCGGAGGAGATACAGAAGGCAATTGACTTATTCTATGTCTGGCTGGCTCGGCTCGTCGATGAGGGCAAAATGAAAACCGGACAGCGACTCGGGAGCGAGGGAAAAACCGTTTCGAGGAAAAATATTGTGACGGACGGCCCTTTCGGCGAAGCCAAGGAGGTAATCGGCGGCTACTGGTTTATCATCGCCGGCAGTCTCGACGAAGCAGCTCAGATTGCCGCAGGAAACCCTTGTCTAAACTGCGGCTTGTTTTTCGAGATTCGACCGATTGACTCGGAGCGGGCCAGCGCCTTTACAGTCACGACCGAGACACCAATTGAAAACAGAAGGTGATTGAATTGTGTGACTCTTGCCGGTGGAGATGTTGGATAAACTTTAGGTGTAAACGATTCAAAGAGAGTTGATGATGAGTCAAGTACTCCAAGGTAAAGTGGCGTTGGTGGCAGGGGCAACGCGCGGCGCCGGCCGCGGCATCGCTGTCGAATTGGGCGTAGCGGGAGCCACCGTGTACTGCACCGGGCGAAGCACGCGCACGCAAGCTTCGGAGCTTAACCGAACCGAAACTATTGAAGAGACCGCCGAGCTGGTGCAGCACGCCGGGGGCCATGGCATCGCCGTGCAAGTCGATCACTTGGACCCGGCTCAAGTGCAAGCGCTCGTGGCGCGAATCGAGCGTGAGCAAGGCCGCCTGGATATTCTGGTCAACGACGTGTGGGGAGCGGACTTTTTGATCGAGTGGAATGTGCCGGTGTGGAAACACTCGTTGAAAAACGGCCTGCGCATGCTACGGCTCGCTATCGATACGCATATCATCACCAGCCACTTTGCGCTGCCTCTGTTGATCAAGAATCCGGGCGGACTGGTGGTCGAGATGACCGACGGCACCGCCGAATACAACAACGCGAATTACCGGTTGTCGCTTTTCTACGATCTCACCAAGACCTCTGTCATGCGCATTGCCTCGTCGCTGGCGAAAGAGCTTCGGCCGTATCATTGCACCGCAGTTGCCCTGACTCCCGGCTGGCTTCGTTCCGAGCAGATGCTGGACAACTACGGTGTCAGCGAGGCAAATTGGCGTGATGCCATCGCCAAGCAACCGCATTTCGTCATCACCGAAACGCCGCGTTACGTCGGCCGCGCGGTCGCCCACCTTGCTGCAGATCGGGACGTTGAGCGTTGGAGCGGCCAATCGCTTTCGAGTGGCCAGCTCGCCAAGGTCTATGGCTTTACCGATCTCGACGGTTCGCAGCCCGATGCTTGGCGCTATGTTGTTGAGGTCCAGGATGCCGGCAAACCAGCGGATGCCACCGGCTACAGGTAAAGCAAACAGAAAATGGGGTCAGAGAACTTTTTTCCTTGACGGATGTACTAATCCGGCGATAGGCTGCCTGACGATAACTGCTGGCACAAGATAGCGAATGGCACGATCGCCGCGAATCACAATTCCTGCTTATCCTCATCACATTATTCAGCGCGGAAATAATCGCGCTGCTACTTTCTTTGCCGTCGATGATTACCGGTTCTTTTTGGAATGTCTTCGCCAGGCCAAAATAAAATGCCGATGCAGGATATACGCGTACGTGTTGATGACCAATCATTTCCATCTCTTGGTGGAACCGGCTGAGGTCGGAGATCTGAGTCGGTTCATGCAAAGTGTGGGACGAAGATATGTTCGATACATCAATGAGACCTACGACCGATCGGGCACATTGTGGGAGGGAAGATTTAAAAGTGCCGCGGTAAGTCGAGATGAATACTTGATAGCGTGCAGCCGGTATATCGAGCTAAATCCTATGAGAGCAGGGTTAGTAGAGCATCCGAAGGATTATCGTTGGAGTAGCTACCAGCGCCGAGGATTGGGCATGTCGGATCGTTTACTGGATGAGGATCCGTGGTACACAGGTTTAGGAACGACTGAACAAGAGAGACAACAAGAATATCGACAGTGGATCGACTCACAAATCAATCAAAAAGAATGGGATGAAATCCGACAGGCCACTAAACGCGGTCGCTTGATCGGGAAAGAAACGTTTCAGAAACAGGTCGAAGCAATGATTGGACGGCGTTTAGTGGGCAAAGCCCGGGGTCGACCTAGGAAAGGGACGGTGACGCCGATTGAAAACGCTCTCTGACCCCATTTCTCCCGGTAATCCCCTGGCACGAAATATTCGCGCCGCTAATTTTCTGCCGACATGATCACAGTTTCTTGGGACGTATTTGGTGGGGGAAAGTCAAATGTCGCAGCGGAATTTTTCCATACACTGTTGTAACAATTCTACTAAAGTACTTGTCGACTCTAGGGGCTACCGGAACAGAGATGAATGTCCATCGGCAAACACCGCAACAGTCTTTCTGCTTTGATAGTTTTCCGGGCAAACAACTCTAAACTTCAAACTCAAGGTGATCGCCACGACACTCAATCGTGCGCCGGTCGTTTTCAGTTTCTGCGGTTTTTTATGGATACTTTGTATTGGTTTGTTATAGCAACCTAGCTTTGGCGCTGTCAGGTTTGAATCACGATCTCAGAATTTAGGAGGAGTTATGACTGGTAAAAAAACGATTTTAGTCTTGATTCTGATCGCCGGCGCCGCTGCCTTGTACTTCTGGAGCAACGGGGAAAAGTCCAAGCCGCAGGTTGCCGCACCGCTCGAGTCGCCAGCGGAGCCGCTGATACGCTATCCGATCGACGAAGCCAGTTTAGCGGACGAGCCGCCTGCGCCGGCGAAACCGCTGCCGTCGCTGGATGAAAGCGACAGCCTGATGCAGGATATGCTGGCACAGCTTTTCGGCCGTAAACCGGAAAAGCTTTTCAATCTTCAGAACATCATCCGCCGCGCCGTCGCCACTTTGGACAATTTGCCGCGCGAGAACCTGCCGATCCAATTGCTGCCGGTAAAACCGGTGACGGGGCCTGTCATTACGGTAGGCCAGGGCAGCAGCCTGACCCTCGGTGCGGCGAATGCCGCGCGCTATGACGCCTATGTGCGGTTGGCTGAGGCGGTGCCCACCGGAGCGCTAGTAGCCGCCTATGTGCAGGTTTATCCGTTGCTACAACAAGACTACGAGCAACTGGGTTATCCAGGCAGATACTTCAATGATCGCGTGGTGCAAGTGATCGACCATCTATTGAACACGCCGGAAGTTCAAGCGCCGGTGTTGCTGATTCAACCCAAAGTGCTGTACGAGTTCGCTGATCCGAAACTAGAGGAACTCTCGGCGGGCCAAAAGATTCTCGTGCGGATAGGCCACGAGAATGCCGTTAAAATAAAGGCGAAGCTGCGAGAGATTCGCAGCGCATTGGTGCCAAAGGGATGACCGCAGGTGGTGTTACGAACGAGGGCATAGAAGTGTACTGTTTTCATGCCCACTGAGGTGCTTCGCCCAGGGTTGGCAATTCCCAGAGTCCGCTGCAGCACTGGAGATCGCAGACCGATGTAAGCCGCTGCGATATTGTGACATTTTGCCGCAACGGGCGGAGACTCCCGTCGAGATTTTCCTGGTATGCTCAAAGATCTGTTCGATAAAGGAAAGTGCGCCCTCGGATTTCACAGTGGCGACTGGCGCTATCTACAGGATCGATCATGCCAACAGACGCGTATCTGCTCGCGCTGCCAAGTTGCAAGCCAGCAGCTAGTTCATCCCTGGCAAACCTGGGACTATGAAACCCCGGATTCCTGCCGCATGGCTCGACGATGCGGCCGCTGCGCAGAAACCGAAACCAAGGTCGAGCATGTTTGGGCTTCACCTATCTATGCATCGGAGCACTCGTGCGAGCTGGTTCGCCCGTGCTCGCGCTGCAAGGAGACAACGCCGGCCGGCAACGCTCACGTTTACCAATCCTGGAGTTACGAGGCGGCAGATAATTGCGCGCAACTCGTGACCTGCTCGCGCTGCGGTGAGCCCGGACACGAAAGACGCATAGTCCACGATTGGGGTTCCTGGCATTCCAGCCAATTCTATGAGACGCCGGTGCGCGTGTGCCGTCGCTGCGCGGAGATGGTTTTCAAGTCTGATCATGGAGGCGGCGAGACAGATCAAGTCTCTTTGCAAATGATTGACCGGGCGGTTTGGAACGTCATGGAAGCGACAGATAGCGCCGGCGTGCGTGACCGTCTGTCGCAGAATAAGAAAGTATTATTCAACCCGGTTGCTGAGAAGTATTTTAAATTCGTTATCGACCAGCGGGCGCCGGATGAAAGTGCCAAGAATACTTTTCGTCAGCTCGCCGGTTTGATCGAGCGATGCCGCAGGGAAGGGATCGAAACGGTTTTCGCGCCGGCCGCATCACAGGACTCCGCTTATGTTCCGCCACCATCGAGCGCAAGCCCCGGGACCTATGCCATCGACAGCGCCGGCCGGGGAAAAGAACATGCGGCTCTTCGGCCACTGGCGTCATACCGAACCGCGGTCATCAGGCGGATTCAGCATGACGATCGACACCCACTGCGTTTTAGATCCCGGCGGTCGGTTCGAGTGGTGGAGCAAATCGATGAGCAGTTTCGGGCCCAGTACCTCTGGACCCGAAAATGGCACTTGGTCGGCGTCAGGCAATACGCTGCACCTCAATTTTGATGACGGAACTAGTCTCGCGCGCGAAGTCGCTCTCAAAGATGCCACGATGTTCTGGCCGGGCGACGGGCGCTACCGGATATGGGAACGGATTTCGTGAATTCGACTGCGGCAAACTTATGGCAGTGAAGGATTGGCTCGATACCGGAAAGTGCCTGCTCGGTTTTCATCAGGGAGATTGGCGGCCCGAATTCCCGGCGCGCTGCGTCTTGATTCAAACTTGCGAGCGCTGCGCTACTGTCAATCAACGAGTAGAGCACAGTTGGTCCGATTGGAATCACGCCGCCGCGCAATCTTGCGAGCTGTTGCGCAGTTGCAGCCGCTGCGCTGAGTCGGAAAAGCGTATTGAACATAACTGGGATGCCTGGGCGTATCGACAGGATGGTTTTTGCGATCAGAGCAAACGCTGTCAGCGTTGCGCTGAGTGGGGCGACGAAAACCGCATCGAACATCAATGGGGAATCTGGGAGTATAGCGAGCGTTATCGCGCGCCATTGCATAGCTGCGGCCGCTGTGGATTGTGCGCCTCTTACTTTGCCGATCAGAATATTGATCAAGACGAAGTCTCTTCAACCAACGGTGATGGGGCGCGGAAAGAGCTCGAGGAGCTTATATCCGATGACCGAGCTATCGAAGAACTGCTCGCCAGGGCCGAACGACGCGCCGGAAGTTCCGAACCTGACGTGACTACCAGTATCCGGTCCGGACGATGACACCTCCGACTGGCGGCAGCAGATGGGCGTTCTCCGTCAGATGTACCAGGGTTTCATTGCCAGCGGCCAAATTGGTTCGGAGCGCCAAACTTTCTTGACCGCGATTCTCGCAGAGCTCGAGGAGATCCTTGGCAGCCCGGCGCCGGGGCTCGCCGACAAACAGATCAGAGCGACCCGCGTCCAGCAGTTGCTTTCGCAAATGTCCGAAGCGCTTCTGCATCCGAGTAGAGCACAACCAGTGGAAGAACCTGTAGCCGGCTCGAGCCGGGCGGCCCTTAGTGAACTGCACGCGAATCTCCATCGCTATGTCATGACCGAGACGGCGGCGGGGCTCTTGACCGGCGAAGAAGGCAAAGCCTTGATGGCTTTGATGGGACGGCTCAGGGGTAGTCGCGAGGCTCTCGCAAATCTACCCGCCAGCGCAGACTCGGTGAAAGTAGAAACCGAAGTATTGCGGCCGCTGGCGTTAGAGATTCGAAACTTTTCCTTGCGCCATCATCTGACCCTCGCCCAACCCGTGTGGCCTTCGCGAGCGGTCGGGCAACATGGCAATGCTTTGTTCTATTCCGGCGGTTCGCATGTCGGCGCCTTGGTCGCGCAGGTTTGCGCCAGCCGCGAGCTCCGCTGTCTTGTGCCGCAAGCCGATCGAGAACCAGCATCGCTGCGTTGGGATCAATTGCGCGAATCAGCCGTGGCAGTTTTTGATTTTACTGGCTACAAACGTGCCGCCTCTCTGGAAGAAGCCAGCCCGATTGCGGCAGTAGCCTACGAGCTGGGCATCGCTCTTGCGCTCGGACGCGCCGCAGTCGTGGTCGCAATCGATGGTCAAGAGCTTGCCGTTCGATCTCGACATCGAACCCGTGTGTCTTAAGAACGATGATAGCGATGTTGCAATGATGTCTGCCGCCTTCGACCGGGCGCTGTACGGGTTGCAGAGAGGCGCCGCCGGCAGCTCGGTGAAGTCGTCGGTAAAGTATTTGCGTGATCGATTTGCCGGGCACCCGAGTGCTCACGTGCGCATGTCCCTTGAGACGCTGGATGACGAGGCCACGGCCGATCCGATCAAAGCGCGATATCTCATCACCTCGACATGCGGCTTTCTCGGCGCCGAAGCTTTGCAGATCCTGCTGCCGGCCTGGCCGGGTCAGTATCCAGACGCGTCTAATAGACGTTGCTTTCACGTGACCGCCTTTGGCCCGACATGGGCGAACAGCACGAGGCGCCTGGTCGGAGATGCGTGCGGTTCGCAGATTGAATATATCCGCGGCGATGGAGTCTTGGCTCCGGACATTCTGCGTTCGATCTGGGATGAAATTTGCCGTGCCACCCATGTCGTGGTTGATCTCACCGGATTAAATGCCAACGTCGTGCTTGAACTCGGAATAGCGCATACGCTTGGACGCAACGTTTTGCTGATCTCTCAAGATCAACAAGTCGAGCGCTATTTCCGCGCCATCGCAAAACACCGCATACACCCATACACGCTCAGAGGATCCGATGCCCCCGATTTACAGGCGACGCTCCAAAGATTTCTAAATTAGCGACCATTCGTTTTAAACCTGTTGATTCGAAGGAGATGATCTATGCGATTTTTAGTCAAGGTAAACATTCCAGTCGAAGCTGGCAATCAGGCCGCAAGAGCCGGCAAACTCGGCGCAACCATCCAATCCATACTGGCGGATTTGAAGCCCGAGGCGGTGTATTTCACTGACGACAATGGCCAACGGACAGCGTTTCTTTTCGTTGAGATGAACGACGCTTCACAGATCCCCGCTATTGCCGAGCCGTGGTTCCTGGCGTTGAATGCGAGTATCGAGATCCATCCTGTGATGATACCCGATGATCTCGCCAGGGCCGGTGGCGCCATCGAGGCGGCCGCTAAGAAGTACAGCTGATAGAGCAAGCGCGATCTATATGGGTATACCATGGTGAGGAGATTGCGATTCTCCGCCGGGACTTGCGGTGATTGAATCTAAACTCGTGCATTGCAGGTGACAGCCGGGGACGCTTCACCAATGGCGCTCGATGACCATTGCCTGTCAGCTTCCGTCAAATCGTGAGTGAGAGAGCCGAGGCAATGCCTACGCTGACGTGAGAATACGAACGGCTTTGCCAAGGCGGTGAATGCAAGCTCTGGATCAGCGAACGTGATTGGATGCGACAGACAACTACTTTACCCGGGGCCGAGTAAGCCAGCTCTACAGAACGTTCTCAAATCACTTGCTCTCGGTGTATTTTCGAATTGTATTCTTGACCTCCGGCGGCGCTTGAACCAGCTTGCTTATCAACTTGTCCGCTTCACCGCCGACTTGGAAGTGCGGATCGGAACGAGTGACTCTTTTGAATTCCTGGATGAATTCCTGATCCTTGAGCATTTGGGAAAATCCCTGTCGCAGCGCCGCAACCGCTTCCGGCGGCGTGTTCGGAGCAACCTTGGCGATGCGCTGCATTGCGTGTGTAAGATTGATGGTTTTCAGGGCCTCCCACAACACGCCCGAACCGAGCTTGCCGAATATCTGTTGATGGAGTTGCGAGAAAGAAGGTATGTCGGGCACCTCAGCGCTAGGGCGGAATTCCCCATCCACGGTCACAAGCTCGTCCGCATACAGCGGGATGACGAGGCCCTCTTTCACCATCCGGGGTTGGACCTGCGAGCGATAGCCCGGCGTCCCTTCGGTAAAGAATTGAATCTCGTTTCGCTCCACCGCCAAGCGCGCATCCGAGTTTGAGTTGTATCCGGTAACGTATTGGTGAGGAACACCTAATATATCGAGCTGCAGGCGGAAACGGACATCCTTGGCGCTGTTGAGACTCAAGCCACCCGCCTTTAAACCCTTGGCTTTGATGATGTCTTTGGCTTCCTGAATGCCGGGCGGGAAATCCTTACGTGCATACGCCACGGCGACACCCTCGATACTTGCGATGTATGCGAACTTTGCCAGATCGACTCGCAGGTTGGGATCGGCAGTCAAGATATTGAAAAACTGCGAGGTGAAATATCCGAGCATCAATCCGTCCGGTTTGGCAATCTCGCCGAGGTAATTGGTGCCGGTGACGCCGCCCGCTCCGGGCATGTTCTGAACCACGATCGTCGGCTGGCCTGGGACGTGTTTTCCCAAGAAGCGCGCCACCAGTCTTCCTTCGATGTCGGTTGGCCCGCCGGAGGCGAAATTGATTAGGACGGTCAACGTTTTGCCCCGATAGAAAGGCGTCTCGGCTGAAAAAGTAAGATTCACCCAGACGGCGCTAACAATTGCAACGAAAAGCACAAACCTAGCTGTCTTCTTCGGTTTCATCGTTGTCCCTCTTTCTTGGTTAGTGAGCCATCAATCTAACCTGGATTTTTGCTGTCGGTGTTGAATGTATCAGCTCCACTCGCGGGCGGTCTTCATCGATACGTGCAAGCGACAAAAATTTAGATTGGGCCAAAATATGATTTTTTCTGCGGACCGGCAAGGATAATCAAGTTGCCTGGTCCTTTATCGTTTCAGCAACGACGGGTGATGGCCGCGGAGATAGTCGCTTGCGGTAGAATCTCGCAACTGCAAAACTCGCTTTGACAAGCGGCTGGCCGAAAACGCGTTGCGATCGTTTCTATGGGGAGCAGTATCTGCAGGGGCTTAGGCGCGAATCGTCATACGAAAAAAACGGCAGCGCAAGGCACAAGGCGGCAATGGTCTTAGCCGGTTGCAATATCGATCAGCCACTCGGATGCAAACAACCCGCTCAATCAGCGCAGTGTTGGGGCTTGGCATTGGTGGTTTCGTAGATGGAATTGCGCTACACCAGATTGCGCTAATGGCATAACACGGGTTCGGCCAAGATACCGTCGATACGATGGAGACGATGACATAAACATGACCTGGGACGGCTGGTTTCACGTGGCCACACTCGTGCTCACGATCATAGGAGTTTATTTGCTCCTGAGCCATAGCAGTAGCCTCAGCCTCTTGCTCATTGCCTGTTGTACCTGCGCGCTGCACGCGCAGGTGCCGCCGTCGGCAGCAGAAAAATCTAGCTACACCGGACTTCTGGCCGCTGCCGTGCGAGGTGACTCGACGCAAATAAAGGCCCTGATAGCTAAAGGCGAGGAACCAGACGTTCGGGATGCCCATGGTCGTACTCCGTTGCACGTCGCGGCTTATGACGGCAAGCATCAAGCCATGCGCGTACTCGTCGGCGCGGGCGCAAACCCAAACGTATTGGAAAACGATCGATACGACATTGTCACTATTGCCTCTGTTGCCAATGATGTTCCAACGTTGAAAGTGGCGCTCGCACTAGGGGCGAGCGCAAAGAATATCACCAGCCGCTACGACGGCACCGCTTTGATCGCTGCGGCGCATCTGGGGCATGCGGACGTCGTACGGACACTCATCCGCGCCGGTGCGCCGTTGGACCACATCAATAATCTTGGTTGGACGGCGCTAATCGAATCGATTGTGCTTGGCGACGGCGGTTCACGTCACACCGAGACCTTGAGAGTATTGCTTGAGGCGGGAGCAAAGGTGAACTTGGCGGATCGAAACGGGCAAACGCCGCTCTCGCTCGCACGCGCGCGCGGATATGAAGCAATGGTGAAGCTGCTGCGGCAGGCCGGTGCACGATGATCGTGATCGGAGGTCGGATCAGAATGCGATCTCACATCATCTAAAACTAACCACTGAATACCCTCACTGGGCGTCGGTGTTCAAGAGTAGCCAAAGCTTAGGCTCATGGTACAGGCATGACACTTTCCTTCTGGTTCGATTTTGCGAGCACGTACTCATATCCCACTGCGATGCGAATCGAACAACTCGCGCGGGAGCGCGGCGTGCCGCTGTCGTGGAACGCTTTTTTGCTCAGCCGAATGTTCCGGGCGCAGGGGTGGAACGACTCGCCATTCAACTTGTACCCGGTAAAGGGGCGTTACATGTGGCGCGATCTGGAGCGCATCTGCGAAGCGCAACGCCTGCCATTCCGCCGTCCATCGCAGTTCCCGCGCAACGGGTTAGTGGCCGCGCGAATCGCCTGCCGTTTCTCAAGTGAAGCGTGGACGCCCGCTTTTGTTCGAGCGATCTATCACGCTAACTTCGCCGAAGATCAAGACATTGCCGACCGCCGCGTGATCGCCGCCTGCTTGAGTTCGGTGAATCAGAATACAGACACTGTCCTCGAGGCCGTTGGTTCCGCCGAGACAAAGATCATGCTTAGGGCACAGACCGACCGAGCAGTGGATCTCGGCATCTTCGGGGCACCTAGCTTCATTGCCGACGAGGAATTGTTCTGGGGAAATGATCGGTTGGAAGAAGCTCTGGGGTGGTGCCAACGCCCCAGGAAATGAAAGGCAACAACGTCGCCGGCGCACGGCACATAACTAGATACCTCAAGATTTTACCGCGGCATCAGAAACGTTTCCCGACGGCTGGCCTTAATTCTATGAGGGGGTTTTGTGAGGAGTGAGAGTGCCCTGTAGGCAAGCTGCGTGATCGACTAAGACCATGGCCATCTCGCGACCGTGTTTCATAAGGTTGGAGCACTCCATCGGACCACAGGCAGTCTCGACAGGCAGTCTCGAGGATGTGATCCTTGTAGCGCAGCAAATCTGATACTCCCCTGTAGTCAAACGGCCACCTCTCACCACTTCGGCGGTTCCTAAATTATTATTTTCATAGAGTTTGTTTTGTGGCATATCCGTTGCGGTAGGGGCAATGGCCATGATCAAGCAATTTTCAATTTTTCGATTGCCGAGTTTAGATCGGGAACACGCCGGACGAAATCTTATTCAAACAACGCACTAAACTAGTGGCATTACGGTTCATTGAACTTGTATAAGACTCATCAGAAGCGAAATGGAAGTTTTCCGTCCCATCGGCAATCTAAAATCGAAAATCTAAAATAGGAGGGGCATGAAACACATTGTCGGCCTCCTTGCAGTCGTTCTGACATTGACGGCCTGGGGGGAGGTGGCCCAGGCGCAGCATCCGGCGAAGATTCCTCGCTTGGGATTTCTGTTCTTCGGGTCGAGGGATCAACCTCATCTGGAATCATTTCACCAGGGATTGCGAGATTTAGGCTACGTTGACGGCAAGAACATTTCTATCGAGTACCGCTATGCCGAGCGGAGTTCGGACAGACTGGCGATGCTTGCGACGGAACTCGTCGCGCTCAATCTTGATGTTATTCTTACAACTACGCCTGCCGCCACTCGCGCTGTTCTTCAGGCAAATAGCCGAACGCCTATCGTAGGCATCGGATTTGATCCTGTTGCCACCGGCTTGGTCAAGAGCCTGGCATACCCAGGCGGAAACGTTACCGGACTATCAAGCAGCGCTGGCCCTGAAATGATGGGTAAGCGTTTGGATCTGCTCAAGGAGGCGTTCCCGAAAATCACCATGGTCGCGATGCTGTGGAATCCCGAAGCTGGCCAGCTTGCAGCGCAGGTTCTCGACGGAGCAAAAAAGGGCGCCAAGGCTCTTGGGCTACAGCTCCGGCCTCACGAGGTCAGAAGCACAGGAGATATCGAGGGCGCCGCGAACGTCTTAAAGCAACTTCAGCCGGACGCTCTAGTTATACCGGGGGGCGCGCTGATGACGTTGAATTCAAAACGAATCGTCGATCTCGCCACCAAATCTTCGGTTGCCGGCGATGTATCAAACGGGGCAGTTTATCGAAGACGGCGGGCTGATGGGCTATGGGGTTAATTACGGCGACCTCTACCGTCGTGCGGGAATTTATGTCGACAAGATTATTAAAGGAGCCAAGCCTGCAGACTTACCCGTGGAACTTCCCATGAGATTCGAACTACTGATTAATCTGAAAGCGGCCAAGCAGATCGGCGTAGCCATTCCGCCCAATGTTTTGGGTAGAGCTGACAAAGTAATCCGATGATCGAACAATCCAAAATCGAAAATCCAAAATCTAAAATCGTACGGCGATTCCGCCGAATGTGCTGGCGACGTGCGGATAAGGTGATCAAATAATGGTCGAGCAGCGTAATGGTAAGTACTGACCAGCTTAAATGGAACGGAAGCAATGATTAGCAAGATTGTTTTCTGGTTCCTTTTTCTGACCAATGTTTCTCTTCTCAACGCCGAGCAGCAAGCGAGAATACCACGAGTTGGATATGCGGCGAGCAGTGGCAGCATCAATAATCCCGGCGTGTTCGTCGAGTCCTTCCGGCGCGGGCTCCGAGATTTAGGCTACATCGAAGGAGAAAACATCCACGTTGAATATCGCTATCCCGGGACAAATCCGGATCGAGTCTCGGGCTTCGTCGAGGAACTCATAAAACTTAATGTCGATGTGCTGGTTAGTTCGAGTGCAGGAGCAATCGTTGAAGCCAAGAAAGCAACGAAAACGATCCCCATAGTTATGGTGGCTTCTTTTGATCCGGTGGAGAAAGGCATAATCGATAGTTTCGCACGCCCAGGCGGAAATATCACGGGACTCGCCAGACTTACCCATGAGTTAAGTGGAAAACGACTGGAATTTTCAAGGAGGCGGTTCCGAGCCTGTCACATTTAGGAATCATTGCGGTCCGCGGGTCATCGAGTTTCCGAGACTATTAGACTGCGGCACGCTTGCTGAAGATTTCGCTCGAATCCATCGAGGTAAACGGTTCTAAACCCGATCTGGAGGGCGCATTTCGAGCTGCTGTGAGAGCACGAGTGAACGGGCTTATGCCGGTTGCAAGTCGCACACTGAACCCTTTCACGAAGCAGATCCTACAATTTGCCATCAAAAACCGACTGCCGACTATGCATGAAGTGGCCGCTCGCGTAGAGGCGGGAGGGCTCATCTCGTATTCAGCTGATGATCCGGCGCTCTTTAGACGCGCTGCTGTCTACGTAGACAAGATTCTAAGAGGCGCTAAACCGAGCGAAATGCCAGTGGAACAACCGACGAAGTTCGAGATAGTGATCAACTTAAAGACGGCAAAGCAGATCGGCGTGACGATACCGCCGAATGTGCTGGCGAGAGCAGATAAAGTAATCCGATGATCTGCCATCCAAAATCAAAAATCGCAAAATCTACTGAAAGTCGTACGGCGATTCTCCGCCCAAGGTGAGCTGTTTATCTACAAGCTGATCCTTGTCGGCTACTGCTGCATTCGCGTTCATGCTTCCATTGCGCGACGTAGCCTACGGCTGGGGCGACAAGGGCCATCGAATTGTAGCTATCTTAGCCGATACGCAGCTCACGGAGCAGGCACGAGAAGAGGTGAGGAAGCTTCTTCCTGATGGCACGACACTGGCCGATGCAGCTGTGTGGCCTGACAGGGAAGGTAGGCGAATAACAGAGTTCGATCGGCTGCATCACGTCAGCATTCCCGATGATGCCGCCGGCTACGATCAAGAACGAGACTGTAAAGCAAGAAATTGCATGGTTGAGGCTTTAAATTGGTTTACCTCGATTATCGCTGACGTTAAGGTGCCGATCAATGTGCGACTGATTGCTCTCCGGTACGTGGCCCATCTAGTAAATGATATGCATCAGCCTCTACATGCAGGTAGGCGAGAAGATAGAGGTGGAACCGAAATTACCGTGAGTTATAGAGGACAGACGAAGAACCTCCATCTGTTCTGGGATTTCAACGTCGTCGACATGGAAGAAGGCAACGCCGAGGAACTAGCCAAGAAATTGGACCAGAGCATTACACCGAAGCAACGCTCTGAATGGCAGTCTGGCGAGCCGAAAACGTGGACTGACGAATCATTTCGTTTATCGAGGTCCGATGCCTATACCGTTGGAGAATCCATGGAATTGTCAGACGAATACGTGGCAACCGCTCTCATGATAGTCAGACGACGGCTGGCTCAGGCGGGAATGAGGCTGGAGTGGTTGCTGAATAATATTTTCAAGTAATGTGGCTACGGCAAAGCTATTGCTGGAGCGCGAAGGATTGCGAAGCAAACGTCGACGTTGCAGCCAACCTGCTGGCAAGAGCCGATAGAGTAATCAAGTAATCCGATTCTGGATTTCGAATTTAGACTTTTGGGTTGAAAGCAGGAGAACAAAGTGATGAACGCGGTTCCTTCGGAGTCTGTTTCCGACAATCGAAAATCGGCAATCCAAAATCCAAAATTGGCAGGGATGCTCGCCCTAGTTGTCATATTCGTGCTGTGCTGGACGGAAGCCGAGGCGCAGCAACCGAAAAAAGTTCCGCGCATCGGTTATCTGGCCGCGGTATCACCGGCCGCTGATGCCCCGCGCAAAGAGGCATTCCGGCAGGCGCTACGGGATTTCGGCTATATCGAGGGGCAGAACATTTTTATCGAGTATCGCCATGAGGACCGGAACTTTGACCGCCTTCCGGAGCTTGCAGCCGAACTTGTCCGGCTTAAGACTGACGTTTTTGTAACCGTCACGACCAATGCCGCTCAAGCCGCTCGCAGTGTTAGCAAGACTATTCCGCACGTTTTCATGGGCGTGACTGATCCTGTTACCGCGGGACTGGTCGATAGCCTGCCGCGACCCGGAGGGAATAGCACGGGGATCACCAACATGGCGGCCATTTTAGCAGGCAAACGACTGGAGCTGCTAAAGGAAATCGTTCCGAAGCTCTCCCGTGTTGCCGTGCTATGGGACCCTCAAGCTCCCGGCTCCGCGCCGCAGTGGCAAGACAGCCAAGTGCCGGCACGAGAGCTTGGCCTGCAGCTACATTCAATGCAGGTAAGCAGCGCCGATAAGTATGAGGAGGCGTTCAAAGAAGCAGCCAAGGCGCACAGCGGCGCTCTTGCCGTGACGTTAAACCCGTTAGCCAACTCGAATCAGAAGAGGATCGCCGATCTGGCGATGCGTTACCGCTGGGTATCGATATGTGCGCGAGCAGATTACGCTGATAACGGCAATCTCATGGCTTATGGACCGGGCTACAGCATTGAAGGTTTTGATGGCGCGCGCTACCTGGCCAGGATCTTGAAAGGCTCCAAACCAGCCGACATTCCGGTCGAGCAGCCAACCAAATTCGAAATGGTGATCAATTTAAAGACTGCAAAACAGATCGGCGCTACCATTTCGCCGCATATCCTGGCAAGGGCGGATAGGGTGATTAGATAACAGGGACCAGAAGTCAGACGTCCGAGATCGGAAACAGGAAGCCGAGTATGACTAAAAAAACTATTTCGCTTACTCTATGCTCTCTGTTTTTTGCCACGTGCTCCACAGTTCAGGCGCAGCAGGTTACGAAAATCCCGCGCATAGGAATCGTCACAGGCATTGCCACCGACCCTAGTTCGAGAATCAAAATATTCCGGCAAGAGCTGCAAGAGCTCGGTTACTTTGAGGGGAAAAATATTTTGTTTGAATATCGCAACAACGAGGGAGATAGGTCTCGCGTCCCGGGAATTGTCGCCGAACTCGTGCGCCTCAAGGTCGATATTCATTTTCTCCACACAGGCGATCGTCATCCGCGAAGCCAAGCAGGCGACCAAAACGATTCCCATTGTCATGGCGATTACTCCGGATCCGGTAGCATCTGGTCTGGTTAATAGTCTGGCGCATCCGGGAGGAAATATCACCGGGTTTACGTCAGCTACCCGAGACCTGAGCGGCAAACGGCTGGAACTACTGACCGCGATGATTCCGCGGCTCTCGCGGGTCGGAATTCTTTCGGGCTTTGGGGCATTTAAAGATTATGAGGATGCGGCGCGGAGTCTCAAGGTGCCGCTTCAAATCCTCGAAGTGCAAGCGCCAACTGCCGACTTGCCTAAGCTTTTCCAAGTTGCCGTAAAGGAGCGGGTCAGCGCAATCATCACAACTAGTGTTCCTTCGCTCTCAGTTCACCGAAAGCAAATCGCCGATCTTGCGCTACAACATCGACTGCCGTTGATGTCGGAGAGCGTGACAGTTGTCGAAGATGGCGGCCTCGCATCCTATGATGCTCATCGAGACGAAATTTACCGGCGCGCTGCGTTTTATGTCGATAAGATTCTGAAAGGCGCAAACCCGGCCGACCTGCCGGTCGAGCAGGCGAGTAAGTTCGAGTTGGCGATCAATCTGAAGACTGCGAAACAGATCGGCCTGACGATCCCACCACATGTATTAGCCAGAGCCGATCGGGTAATCAAGTGAGACCGAGCAGAGTCATTCAGTTCGGCTTGGCTGCAGTGCTGTTGTCGCTCACGTTTTCCGCCGCGGCACAACAGCCGCAGAGAGTTCCGCTGTTAGGGTATGTGTCTATCGGTGATCCGAAGAATCCCGGCTCTCGCATTGAGGCATTTCGGCAGAGCCTGCACGATCTTGGATACACCGAGGGGAAAAACATTCTCGTCGAGTACCGCTATCTTCATGGCGACCGCGCGCGGATTCCGAGTGTTGTGTCTGAGCTAATACAGCTAAAGGTCGATGTAATAATCTCTGGAACTCCCCCAGTCATGCGAGCGCTCAAGCAGGCCACGAAGACAGTTCCCATTGTGATGGTGACAACTCAGGATCCTGTTGCCGCGGGATATGTGGATAGTCTTGCGCGACCCGGTGGGAATATCACTGGATTGACGAGAATGACCCGAGACTTGAGCGAAAAACGTTTAGAACTGCTCAAAGAAGTGATTTCGGCGGTGTCGCGCGTGGGCCTTCTCTGGAATGCGGACGGGTCGGATGCTGGGTTCGCTGTGGGTTTTAAGCGGTACGAGGCTGCAGCCCCGTCTTTGAAGATAAAGCTTGCATCCTTGCCGGTACGAGGACCCATCCCGGATCTCGACGGCGCGTTTCGGGCTGCGACCAAGGAGCGTGTTGATGCGCTCATCTCTCTTTCGAATATCGTGCTCGATCCTTACACAAAGCGAATTGCCGAACTGGCCATCAAGAACAAGCTCCCTTCAATGGGCGAGACCAATCTGTATGTAGAGGAAGGCAGCCTAATCTCCTATTCGCCGGACGATCGAGTCCTTGCTGCCCGTGCTGCAGTTTTCGTAGATAAAATTCTCAAAGGCGCAAAGCCTGCCGAGCTACCGGTGGAGCAGCCGACGAAGTTCGAGCTAGTGATCAATCTGAAAACAGCAAAACAGATTGGCGTGATAATTCCACCGAACGTACTGGCAAGAGCCGACAGGGTGATCAGGTGACACAGATCCAATGTCAGAGATCAAAAGTCGGCAAGAACACTCTGCGTCGTTTTATGCTCTTCGCGCTTTGCTGTTTTGCACTTCTGCTCTTTGGTGTTTGCACGATCGCGCAGGCTCAGCAATCCGCAAGAATCCCTAAAGTGGGCTTTCTCGCGGCAAGTACCGGGCCGGGAGAAAGCGGCAGACCTGCGGCGGTCAAAGAAGGTTTGGCCGAATTAGACTATGTGGAAGGAAAGAACATCGTCATCGAGTGGCGACAGGCGGGCGGAAACTTAGATCGTTTAGCTACCTTCGCTGATGAGCTGGTCCGGCTAAAAGTTGACGTTATTCTTACGGCCGGCTCTACGGCGACTCGTGCTGCCAAGGAGGCCACCAGCACCATCCCGATTGTCATGCTCCAGGATAACGATCCTGTCAGAAGCGGGTTTATCGCCAGCCTAGCACGGCCGGGCGGAAACATTACCGGCTTATCGACGCTACGACCAGAAATAAGCGGAAAGCGGCTGGAACTTTTGAAAGAAATCGTCCCCGGGCTCTCCCGAGTAGCGGTCCTCGGCTCATCGAACAACCCCGGCAACGCCGAAGGACTCAAGGAGACACAACTCGCTGCCGGCGCACTCAAACTGCAGATTCAATATCTGGACGTGCATGGTGTGAAAGATATTGAGGCAGCGTTTCGAGAAGCGCGCGCGGAGCGGGCGGAGGCAGTTCTTGTGTTAGGAGGTCCGATATTCAACGTCAAGCCAAAAGAACTTGCAGCACAGCAAAAAGCCGGCTGCCAGTGGTCTATGTCAGGGAAAATTTTGTGAATGCAGGCGGGCTGATGAGCTATGGGGTTAGTCTTGCCGATTTACAACGCCGCGCTGCAACCTATGTCGACAAAATCCTCAAAGGAGCGAAGCCGGCTGATCTACCAGTAGAGCAGCCGGCGACGTTGAACTAGTGGTCAATCTCAAAGCCGCCAAGCAGATCAGCCTTACGATTCCGCCGAACTTGCTGGCACGAGCGGACAAGGTGATCAAGTGAATTTTGGATTTACGATTTTGGATTTTGGAATGCGCAGAAAAGACGTTACGAAACTAATCCGCTCCGAATCTCTTTCTGCCAACAATCCAAAATCTAAAATCCAAAATCTAAGATGGGTGGCGATCTTCGCAGTCGTTTTCGCATCTAACCTTTGTGGGGCTGTGGCTCAGGCGCAGCAGCCAACGAAAGTTCCACGGATAGGCTATCTGAGAGTGGTTGGCGTTCCTTCTCCTCCGGGCCCTAATGTCGAGGCGTTTCGCCAAGGCCTAGAAGATCTAGGTTACGTTGAGGGTAAAAATATTCTGATCGAGTTTCGCTATGCCGAGGGCAAGCGCGACCGGATTCCAAACCTCGTGGCGGAACTCGTGCAACTCAAAGTCGATGTGCTTATCTCTGGCGACGACCCCGCGATCCGCAGCGCCAAGCAGGCGACCAAGACAATTCCCATCGTCATGGTCATCAATCAGGATCCAGTCGCGACGGGGATTGTCGATAGCTTGGCTCGCCCGGGGGGGAATGTCACTGGGGTTAGCCGCCTCACCCGGGAGTTAGGAGGGAAACGGCTGGAGTTACTAACAGAGCTAATTCCCGGGATTGCGCGCGTCGCCATCCTTTGGGATTCAAGCGCGGAGGGACCAAAAATAAGTTTTCGGGAGTACCAGGCTGCGGCTCAGGCGTTAAGAATTCAATTGCAGTCTCTAGAGGTGCGAGGCCCTGACCCTAATCTGGATGCCGCATTTGAATCTGCTGCCCAAACACGAGCGAAAGCTCTGATCACAATAGGTAATTCCCTTCTGAATCGTCACCGAAAGCAAATCGTGAACTATGCTATCAAATATAAACTGCCGTCGATGTATGACTCGGGCTTATGGATAGAACCCGGCGGCCTGATTGCGTATTCATCCAATGATGCCGAGAGTTACAAACGCGCGGCACTCTACGTCGATAAATCCTAAGAGGCGCCAAGCCAGCCGATTTTCCCGTCGAGCAAGCCGCCAAATTCGAGTTGGCAATCAATCTGATGACGGCCAACCAAATTGGGGTGACAATTCCGCCAAGTATGCTGGCGCGGGCCGACAAGGTAATTCGATGAACGTGGTTAGTAGTCTGTCTTTAACGGTCCGCAAGAGCGTCTTCTGCTTTACCCTTTGCGCTATGCTCTTTGCCTTCTGCGGGTCTATCGAAGGGCAGCAGCCGGGGAAGCTTTATCGCATCGGTTACCTTGCTGGAGGAGCGTCGTCTGTTTCTCCAGCGTTCTTACAAGCTTTGCACGAGCTAGGATATTTCGAAGGGAAAAACGTCACGCTCGAATTTCGGAGTACAGAAGGCAAACCCGAGCGGTACACCGATCTCACAGCCGATCTGGTCCGATTGAACGTAGATGTCATCGTCGCCGATGGAACGGCTCCGGCCCTGGCTGCGAAAAAGGCAACGACCGTAATCCCGATCGTTATGACGAGCAGCACCGACCCGGTAAGAACAGGGCTCGTCGCCAGTCTTGCGCGTCCAGACGGGAATGTAACGGGGCTAACGAGCGTTAGCGGAGATTTGGGAGGAAAACTTTTGGAGCTACTAAAGGAAATAGTTCCCGGGCTCTCGCGTGTGATTGTACCCGGACCAGCGCCCGGAACTCCATCGGAAGACTTGTTTATGAAGGAAACAGAGAAGCCCGCCCGCTCCTTGAAAGTTCAGTTGATCCGTTCTCCCGTTCGCAGAGACGAGGATATTGAATCCGTTTTTCAACTCGCCGCCAAAGAACGGGTTCATGCCCTTATCGCACGCATCCCATCAGTTGCTCCTCTCCCTCGTCGTAAGCAGCTCGTCGATCTAGCCGCAAAGAATCGTTTACCTGCGATTTATCTAGAACGAACGTTTATGGATCTTGGCGGCCTTATGATGTACGGCGCGCAGACCGAGGGGCGGTTCCAAAAGGTCGCTGTTTACGTTGATAAAATTCTTAAAGGCGCCAAGCCGGCAGACTTACCGGTCGAGCAGCCCACGGAGTTTGAACTGGTGATTAATTTGAAAACCGCCAAGCAGATCGGGCTGATGATTCCGCCGAATGTGCTCGCGCGGGCGGACAGAGTGATCAAATGATCCCATTTTGGATTTTCGATTTTGGATTTGGATTAGGAGAACTAAGAGCAGAAAGCGAGTTTTCGTTTTGCTCTTTCCGCCATGTTGTTTGCACTTTCGTTGCCCGCCGAGGCGCAGCAGCAAAAAAAGCTGCATCGTATAGGGCTTCTTACGACTGGCTTCCCTGACTCACTACCGCACCTTATCAATGCGTTTAAGCAGGGTCTGCGAGACCACGGCTATGTGGACGGACAGAACGTCCTGTTAGAACTCCGCTACGCTGAAGCACAGGCCGAACGGCTTCCTATCCTGGCTGCCGAATTGGTTCGTCTCAAAGTTGATGTCATTGTCGCTATTCCCAACCCCGCGATCGACGCTCTCAAGCACGCGACCCAGACGATTCCGATCGTCATGCCGATCGGATCTGATCCCGTTGGTGTGGGTTTCGTCGCCAGTCTGGCGCGACCAGGGGGAAACATAACAGGGTTGAGCGCTTATTCTCCAGAACTCAATGGAAAACGGCTGGAGATTTTCAAAGAAACGATTCCGAAGCTATCGCAAGTGGCGCTGCTCACGAGTCCAAATGTCCGAGGAAACACCATCGATCTAAAAGATACGGAGTTGGCCGCTCGCTCTCTGCAACTAAGGACTCAATCTTTCAATGTGGGAAGTTCCTCCGATTTAGCAGGTGTTTTCAAAAGCATGATCAAAGAGCGCTCCGACGCTTTCATCGTCTTTCCGGGTCAACCAACATTGTTTGCAAATCGGCAACAAGTCGTCGCACTCGCGGCAAAGAACCGTTTGCCGGCAATATATCCGTTGGCGGACTACGTAGACGCAGGCGGTCTTATCTCCTACGGGGTGAATAATCGTGATATGTTCCAACGCGCCGCCACTTACGTTGATAGAATCCTGAAAGGCGCGAAACCCGCCGAACTCCCGGTCGAGCAACCCACGAAGTTTGAACTGGCAATCAACCTTAAGACAGCGAAACAGATTGGCGTGACGATTCCGCCGCAGGTGCTCGCGCGGGCGGATAGGGTGATCAAGTGAGATTGTACCGGATTCTTCAGTTCGAGTAATTAGAGAAGCGAAACGAGCACAAGAGGATTTCATCATCGTGGATTGTTTCTGCTTACTGCTTGCTGTCCTTTTGCCTGCGCTCTTCCAGTCGCCCGCAGCAGCCGAAGAAGATTCCTCCGATAGTTGATTATCGGGTCGCGATCAATGGTCCTCAGGAGGTACTCAGCTCGAACGATTCCGGCAAGGGCTACGTGATCTCGGTTATATCGAAGGAAAGAACATTCGGCTTGAGTATCGGTACTGAGGCGAAGTAAGCGATCGCTATCCCTGACCTCGTGGCCGAACTCGTGCGATCTAAATGCAATGTGCTCATCGACTGGAGCGCCGCCAGCGATCCGCGCAGCGAAACAACAAACCAAGACGATCCCTATTGTGGCATGGTGACAAACCAGGACCCGGTGGAGCGGGCTATGTCGATAGTCTCGCCCGGCCAGGTGGAAATATTACCGGGCTCACCAACCTCATCCGGACCTAAGTGAGAAAAGACTGGAGTTGCTTACCGAAATGGTTCCGTCAATATCGCGCGTTGGACTCATTTGGAACGCGGATGGGTCGGGAGCTGGTTTCGGCAATGCTTTCAAACGGTATGAGGCGGCCGCGCGGGCTATGAAAATAACGATTGAATCTCTTGCCGTCCGAGGTTCAAAGCCGGATTTGGAGGGCGCATTTCGCATTGCGGCAAAGGATGGCATTAAGGCTCTCATCACGGTAACGCACATCGTGATCAGTCCTTATCAAAAGCAGATCGCGATCTTGGCCATAAAGCAACGGCTGCCTTCCATCGGCGAGAGAATCGACTACACAGAGGCCGGTGGACTCATCTCCTATGCAGCCAATGACTTGAACAGTTACAGGCGAGCCGCCTGGTACGTCGACAAGATCTTGAAAGGCACGAAGCCTGCCGAGCTGCCGGTGGAGCAACCGACTAAGTTCGAACTAGCGGTCAATCTTAAAACCGCCAAGCAGATCGGCCTCACGATTCCACCCAACGTGCTGGCCAGAGCGGATCGAGTGATCAAGTGAATCGACTTTCGATTGCCGATTTTAGATTGTGGATTAGCGCGACCAGGAGAAAGCAAGTTTTTCGTTTTGCTCTTGGCGCTCTGCTATTGACGCTTAGCGGTCCTGTCGGAGCCCAGCAACGGGAGAAGATAGCTAAAATTGGCGAATTCCACTTGCAGGGCGATACCACTTTGGGCACCGGACGCAAGTTGTTTCGGCAATCGCTCCGTGAGCTCGGCTACATCGAGGGAAAGAACGTCATATACGAGACTCGTTCTGCGGAGGGTAATCTTGATCGCTTTTCTGCGTTAGCTGAGGAGTTGGTCCGTCTTAAAGTTGACGTATTTCTCACTACGTCGCCCGATGAAACGCTCGCCGCTAAAAACGCCACCAAAACGATCCCTATCGTGTTTTTTGCCCAAAGTGATCCTGCTGCATCAGGACTGGTCGAAAGCCTGGCGCGGCCCGGGGGCAACATCACGGGAATCACCACCATTGCGACGGAGTTGAGCGGGAAACGGCTTGAGCTACTTAAGGAAACCATTCCCACGCTCGCCCGTGTTGCGGTGATGTGGAATCCAAAAATGTCTGGTGAATCGTGGAAGGAGAGCCAACTGGCGGCTCGAGAACTTGGTCTGCAACTCCATTCGATGGAGGTCACCAGTGCAGATAAATTCGAAAGTGCGTTTAAAGAAGCAATCAAGGCGGGAAGCGCCGCTATTGCTGTAACGCAGAACCCACTAATCTCTTCGACGAATCAAAAGCGGGTCGTTGCCCTGGCAATGAAGAGTCGGCTCCCGGCGATATTCCCGCGCGGCGATTATGTCGCCAACGGCGGCTTAATGTCCTACGGAGCCGACCAGGCTGAGCCCTACAGACGCGGCGCAATTATTGTTGACAAGATCCTCAAAGGAGCAAAACCCGCTGATATTCCCATTGAACAGCCGACTAAGTTTGAGCTGGTGATCAATCTAAACACGGCCAAGCAGATCGGAATCAAGATTCCGCCGAGCGTACTGGCAAGAGCGGATAGGGTGATCAAATGATCTCACTTCGGATTTTAGATCCTTCGGCATGGCTCAGGACATGCTTTAGATTTTGGATTGGAAGAATAAAGAGAAAGACAAGTTTTTGTCTAACGCTGTTCGTTTTGCTCTTTTCGTTTTGCTTCCCAGCTAACGCCCAGCAGCAGAAAGTAGCCAAGATCGGCTGGCTCGGTTCACGTTCAGCCGAGAGTCCAGGCTCCGGCCGTGAGTTGTTCCGGCGCGGTCTCGCTGAACTCGGCTATATTGAGGGCAAAAACCTAGTCTTTGAGTATAGATCAGTTGAGAACAAATTGGAGCGTCTGTCAGCCGTGGCTGATGAACTCCTCCGCTTAAAAGTGGATGTACTTGTTACGTCTGCGACTGCTGCTGCTATCGCTGCCAAGAATGCTACCAGAACCATCCCGATTGTTTTTTTAAGCTCAGGCGACCCTGTTGCGCTAGGGTTAGTTGACAGTCTAGCTCGGCCCGGCGGGAACATGACCGGGTTCACTACCATTGCGCCGATATTGGCTGGCAAACGACTCGAGTTACTGAAGGAAATGATTCCCAAGCTTTCCCGTGTTGCGGTGCTGTGGGATCCAAAGAATGAGGGCAATGTGCAGCTATGGAGAGAAAGCCAACTTGCGGCACGAGAACTGGGGCTGCAACTTCATTCCATGGAGGTAAGCAGCGCGGAGAAATACGAGAGTGCCTTCAAGGAAGCAATGAAGGTGCGTAGCGCTGCTCTGATCATGGCGTCGAGTCCGTTGGCCTCTTCTAATCGAAAGCAGATTGTGGACCTCGCGGCAAAAAATCGCTTACCAGCTGTTTATCCCCGGGAAGATTACGTCGAAGGAGTGGTGGCTTGATGTCGTACGGACCTCAGCGGGCTGAACCCTACGGACGTTTAGCGTTCATGGTCGACAAGATTCTCAAAGGCTCAAACCCTGCTAACATTCCCGTCGAGCAACCGACGAAATTTCAGCTTGTGATCAATCTCAATACCGCGAAGCAAATCGGCCTTGACGATTCCGCCGAACGTGCTGGCACGGGCGGACAATGTGATCAAGTGAGTCGATTTTGGATTTCCGATCCTTCGGCATGGCTCAGGCACGAGGCTTTGAATTTTGGCTAATAGAATCAGGAGAAAGCAAGTCGTTTGGCTTGACTCTTTGCACTTTGTTCTTTGCGCTTTGCTCGATTGGCAACGCGCAGCCGACCAAAGTAGCTAAAATCGGCTGGCTGGGAGAAGGTGGCGCAGGCTCCGGGCGCGAGTTCTTCCGGCAGGCTCTGGCTGACCTCGGCTATCTTGAGGGCAAAAACTTAACCATCGAGTATCGATACAGCGAGGGTAGATCTGATCGACTTCCCGCCCTGGCGGATGAGCTGATCAAACTCAAAGTTGACGTACTCGTTACGGCCTCGGGGAGTGTTGCCCGGGTTCTCAAGAACGCAACGAGAACAATACCCGTCGTTTTCCTGAGCGTGAGTGATCCCGTTGCAATTGGGCTGGTTGACAGCCTGCCCCGGCCTGGCGGAAACATCACGGGCTTCAGCATCATTTCGTCGGTCTTGGCCGGCAAGCGATTGGAGTTACTCAAGGAAATCATTCCCAAGCTGTCGCGCGTTGCGGTGCTGTGGAATCCAAATGATTCAGGTTCAACGCAAGCATGGAAAGAGAGCCAACTGCCGGCGAGAGAACTCGGCCTGCAACTTCATTCGATGGAGGTAAGGAGCGCCGAGCAATTCGACAGCGCGTTCAAAGAGGCAATCAGGGCGCAAGCCACAGCTGTTACCGTCGCGCAGTACCCGTTAGCGGCTTCCAACCAAAAACATATGGCTGATTTAGCAGCGAAAAGTGGGCTGCCGGCGATATACCCTCGCGGAGACTATGCCGCCAGCGGTGGCATGATGTCCTACGGCCATGACCGCGTCGAGCCCTACAGGCGTGGAGCGTCGATGGTCGACAAAATTCTGAAAGGCGCCAAACCCGCCGAAATTCCGGTGGAGCAGCCGACTAAGTTCGAGTTAGTCGTCAATCTCAAAGCGGCAAAGCAAATCGGCGTGATCATTCCACCGCAGGTGCTCGCGAGAGCGGATAAGGTCATTAAATAGCAATGGTCAGACGTTAATCGGCACAGGCATGGGAGAACCAGATGAGGAGACTACGGACGGTTTGGCTACTTGCAGTTTCTCTTCTTGCTACTACTTCGACGACTGTGGCGCAACAGACGAGAAACGTTCCAACCCTAGGATATTTGTCTCATGAACTTTCTTCGCCGAACTCCGCTGTGCCTGCGCAGCGTAACCTTGAGGCCTTTCGTCAAGGTTTGCTGCAGTTAGGCTACCAGGAGGGGAAAAACATCTACATCGAATACCGACACGCCGAAGGAAAGTTTGAAAGACTGCCGGAGCTCGCAGAAGAACTAGTTCGTTTCAAAGTTGACATTATCTTCGCAACAAATTCCACAGCAGCCCGAGCCGCCCGAAGTGCAACTTCGACGATTCCTATTGTTATAGGGAGCGGCAGCGATCCAATTCAAAGCGGACTTGTCGCCAGTCTCCCGCGGCCTGGCGGAAATGTCACAGGCTTGACGAACTATTCCGGGGAATTGCTTGGAAAGCGACTTGAATTATTGAAAGAACTCGTCCCCAAAGTCTCCCGCTTTGCATTCCTCGATGACGATGACTCTACGTTCAACAGGTCCAATGTTAAGGATGCGCAGGCCGCTGCCCAGGTATTAGGGGTTACACTTGAATTGGTGGAAGTAAAAGCCGCGAATCCGGATATCGACGGCGCATTCCGAACCATGGCCAAGGAGCGTGTTGGCGCTCTCATTACAGGCGCAGGTCTTCTCAATGTAACTCGTCACCGTAAAAAGATTCTGCAATGGGTCGAACAGACGCGCATACCAGCCATATATCCAACCCCATCATGGATAGACGCAGGCGGCCTTATGTACTACGGCGCCAATGTCCCCGACTTACACCGGCGCGCGGCGACTTACGTCGACAAGATTCTTAAGGGCTCAAAGCCTGCGGATCTGCCTGTGGAGCGACCGAATAAGTTTGATTTAGGAATTAATCTCAAAGCCGCGAAGCAAATCGGTCTCACGATCCCGCCGAACGTGCTCGCAAGAGCGGATAAGGTGATTCGATGACAACGGGTCGTGAGCAGAGAGCAGCTGACAGTAAGACAAGCGTAGCGAAACTTCTAACACAGACGATAAGATTTGTCTTTAACTGCTTGCTGCTTGCTTTCTTTCTGCCTACCGATGTTTCCGTTGAGGCGCAGCAGTCAAAAGACGTACGGATTGGATATGTTACAGGAGGTGGCGAGCCTTCCACCTCCTCGCCGAATTTTGCAGCTTTCCGTCACGCGATGCAAAATCTCGGGTACATCGACGGAAAAAACATCGTCATTGATTATCGCCACGCAGAATGGAAGGACGACAATATCCCTAGCGTCGTGGCCGAACTTGTCCAGCGCAATATTGATGTCCTTGTTTCGCCGACTTTCCGAGTTGTCCGCGAGGCCAAGCGAGCGACCAGGACAATTCCCATTGTCATGGCAATTACGGAAGATCCAGTGAGAACTGGGCTGGTCGATAGCTTGGCCCGACCGGGTGGAAATATTACTGGGCTCACTCGGCTCACCCGAGATCTAAGTGAAAAACGGCTTGAGCTGCTGAAGGAGGTAGTCCCTGGTATCTCTCGAGTCGGACTTCTTTGGGAAGCGGATACGGCTTCACCGGTGGAGAATTATCAAAACGCGGCCAATGCACTGAAAATTGCGCTTGAATCCTTGGAAGTACGCGGTGCGAGCTCTAATCTCAAGGATACTTTTCAAACAGTGGCCAAACGGCGCGCGAACGCGATTATTGCAGTTAGGACTTCGCTGCTCGTAAACTATCGAGCCCAAATTGCGGATCTTGCCATAAAGCACCGGCTACCTTTAATGTCAGCGGGAGCGGATTTTGTAGAAAGCGGTGGTCTCGTATCGTATGCGGCTAACGATGCGGAGAGTTTCCGGCGCGCCGCCGTTTATGTAGATAAGATTTTAAAGGGCACGAAGCCCGCCAATCTGCCCATCGAACAGCCGACGAAGTTTGAGCTGGTGATCAATCTTAAAACGGCAAAGCAAATCGGTCTGATTGTCCCGCCCAACGTGTTGGCGCGGGCGGACAAGGTGATCAAGTGAAGAAGGCGAAAGGCAAGCCGCGTGAAACGCAAAGTGATCCTTCCACGATCAGTGGTATTCTTTGGTACGTAGCCCCATTGAGCGCCTTTTGTTTAACGGTTAGCGCGATGCTTTTCGCGCAATGTCCGTCCGCGATGGCGCAGCAGCCGAAAAATACTTTCAGGATAGGCTTTCTGTCGCGCGATCTTCATCCGTCAGATTCCCGTGCACCTGCGCCGCGGAACCTTGAGGCTTTCCATCGAGGTTTGCGGGAATTGGGCTACATCGAGGGGAAAAACATCACCATCGAATACAGGTACGCTGACGGTAGACTCGAACGACTGCCCGCATTGGCTGAGGAACTCGTTCGACTCCCGGTTGAAATCATTGTTGCGGAGTCATACTCGGCGGCCAGTCACGCCAAGAAGGTAACCACTACGATTCCGATTATTATGGCAAGCGGTGCTGACCCTGTTGAGACCGGCCTCGTCGCCAGTCTGGCCCGTCCGGGGGGAAACGTCACGGGTTTGACAAACCTCACCCCGGAGGTGCTTGGAAAGCGACTGGAACTCTTGAAAGAGGCGGTGCCGAAGATCGCGCGCTTTGTCTTCCTTAATGAACCGCTCAGTTCGCCGAATAGAGCCGGATTCCAGGCTGCGGAGGTAACGGCCCAGGCCTTAGGAGTCAGGCTTCAACTTGTAGAGGTAAAAACTCCCAATCCGGATCTTGAGGGCGCATTCCGCCTCATGGTTAAGGAGCGTGTTGGCGGTCTCATTACCGGTTTAGGTAACCTTGGTTTAACTCCTCACCGAAAAACGATTTTGGAGCTGGTGGAACAGACGCGTATGCCAGCCATATACCCAAACGTCCAGTGGACAGACACGGGTGGCCTTATGTATTACGGGGCGAACATCGCCTGACTTATACCGCCGCGCTGCCACGTATGTCGATAAGATTCTGAAAGGCGCAAAGCCTGCCGACTCCCGGTGGAACAGCCGACGAAGTTCGAGCTGGTGATCAATCTTAACGCCGCGAAGCAGATCGGTCTCACGATCCCGCCGAACGTGCTCGCAAGAGCGGACAAGGTGATCCGATGATCGAACAATCTAAAATCTTTCCTGAGCCCTTCGGCTCTCTCAGAATAAACTCCGTAGAAGGATCCAAAATCCAAAATCTAAAATCGGATGGCGATTCCACCGAATGTGTTGGCGCGAGCGGATAAGGTGATCAGATGAGAAGAGGCACAGCCAAATTTACTTACAATGGGATAATTCACAACGACCGAAATTGTTCTTCAGTCAGGCCGGCTTGCTTAAGAATCTTGCGAAAGGTTCCTGTTGGCAGCGTTCCTGGATGCATTGCTACGTAAGTCTGTCGGCCATCTGGATGCCGCAGGACTTTATGGCTACCGCTCTGTCTTACTTCTATAAAGCCGGCGCGAATCAATTTTGCGAGGACTTCACGGGCGGAGTACGGCATCCGGAATTTCGACGTGTGCAATCAAGGATTTCGCTTCGACAGGAACGGTTTCGCCACGTGACCTTTTCTCTTCAACCCAGGCCTCGACCAACTGTTGGGCAGCGCCAAGGGCGCCTTCGATTCCCATGCCATGGGTGGTCAGGTCGAGAGTCGGAATATGAGCGTAGTAGTAGCCCTGAAACTCTGGTTCGTTTATGGGTTCAAGAAGCACCGAGTAACGCATCATGATTCCTCCAGAGCTACAATTGCTATATCAGCCGCTCCTGTGATCACAAGCTGTGGTGAAATGAGAACGGGAGTAATCCGGTCCAAGCCTGCCGACTTGCCGGTCGAGCAGCCAACTAATTTGAGCTGGTGATCAATCTCAAAGCCGCCAAGCAAATTGATCTGATGATTCCGCCTAGCGTCTTGGCACGGGCCGATAAGGTGATCAAATGATCCCATTTTGGATTTTTGATCCTTCGGCATGGCTCAGGACATGCTTTGGATTGTGGATTGGAACAAGACGGCACAATGTATTTTATCTTTTATTGAGCGGTTTGCTCTTGACGATTTGCCTTCCGCTTCAGGCGCAACAAGCGGAAAAAATCCCACAATTGGGGTTCCTGTATGCGAGTACCGTTTCCTTAACAGGTGGCGGTCTTGCGCAGATTAAAGAAGGTTTACGTGAGCTAGGCTACATCGAAGGGCAGAATATCGCATTTGAGTACCGGCATGCGGAGGGGAAGCCGGATCAGCTATCTCTAATGGCTGCCGAGCTGGTTCGTATGAAGGTCGACGTTATTCTAAGCGGCGGTTCAACGGCAACCCGCGCTGCCAAGGCGGCTACGACTAGGATTCCGATTGTTATGCTCCAGGATAACGATCCTGTCGCCAGCAGCTTCATCGCAAGCCTAGCACGACCCGGCGGAAATATTACTGGGTTGTCCACAGTCCGCCCCGAGGTAAGCGGAAAAAGGCTGGAGCTTCTGAAGGAGATCCTTCCTGGCCTATCTCATGTCGCAGTCCTAGGTTCTTCAAACAATCCGGGCGATGCTGAAGGACTTAAGGAGACAGAACGCGCCGCCGCCGCACTCAGAGTACAACTTCAGTATGTAGACGTGCGCCATCCGAAAGAAGTCGACCGCGCGTTTCGAGACGCGCGTAGCGCTCGAGCTGATGCGATCCTCGTGCTCGGCGGCCCCATATTCAACGTTGATCCGAAATCGGTTGCAGATCACGCCGCAAAAAGCCGGCTGCCGGCAGTGTTTGTAAGACAAGGCTTTGTCAACGCAGGTGGCCTGATGAGCTACGGTGTTAACCTTGGCGATCTGCAACGCCGGGCGGCTATTTACATAGACAAAATCCTCAAGGGCGCCAAGCCGGCCGATCTCCCGGTCGAACAGCCCACTAAATTCGAGCTCGTGATCAACTTAAAAACTGCCAAACAGATCGGCGTGACGATCCCACCAGCTGTATTAGCCAGAGCAGATAAGGTAATCCGATGATCGAACAATCCAAAATCGAAAATCCAAAATCTAAAGTCGTACGGCGATTCCGCCGAACGTACTGGTGCGGGCGGACAAGGTGATCAAGTGAAAAAGAACTCCGCAACTGTTCTTCTGGTGATTGTCTTTACCATGAACAGTGTCCATGTTGCCGATGCGCAGCAGCCAAAGAAAGTTCACCGAGTAGGATATTTAATGCCGGGCACCCCCAATAGTGAATCCGCCGATTCTGAGGGAATTCGGCTCGCGCTGCGCGAGTTAGGCTACATAGAAGGACAGAACATCGCGTTCGAATACCGGTACGCGGAGGGGAAGCGCGATCGGTTTCCTGAGCTTGCGGCCGAGCTGGTGCGTCTGAAGGTTGATATCGTTATAGTAGATGGAGGAAACAATCCCGCGCGGGCGCTCAAGAATGCGACCAATACCATTCCCATCGTTATGATGGGCGGGTCCGATCCCGTTGAGGCAGGGCTGGTTAAAAGCCTTGCCCGACCCGGTGGGAACGTCACCGGCCTTACAAACTTTGCCAGAGAACTGGGCGGTAAGCGTCTGGAGCTACTCAAAGAAGTGGTTCCGAAGATTGCCCGTGTCGCGGTTCTCTACGATCCGGCCAATACGTCCCAGGTACGCGAGGTGAAAGAGATCCTCCCAGAGACAGCACGGGTGCTGAAATTAACTGTTCAGCCTTGGGAGGTACCAGACGCAGACGGTTTCGAGCGAGCATTCGGTACGTCTAACAAGGAGCGCACGGATGCTCTTTATGTACTCTCCGGGACGCGAATCTCTGGTAACTATGAACGGATCGCCGGTTACGCAATAAGAAGACGGTTGCCATCGATTTACAACAACAGAGAAGCGGTAGAGGCCGGCGGGCTGATATATTACGGGGGAGACCTCGCGGACAGCTACCGTCGTGTAGCCGTCTATGTGGATAAGATTCTGAAAGGCGCCCTGCCTGCCGACCTTCCCATAGAGCAGCCGAGCAAGTTTGAATTGGCGATTAATCTTAAAACTGCGAAGCAAATAGGCGTGACTATTCCGCAGCGTGTGCTGGCGAGAGCGGACAAGGTGATCAAGTGATTCAATTTTCGTTTTTGGATTTTGCGAAGAACAAGAAAGTTTTTTGTTTTACTCTTGCCACTATGCTGTTTGCGCTTTGCTCGTTTAGCGAAGCGCAGCAGCCGGAGAGAATTCCAAGGATTGGTTATCTGCCAAGCGCCGGCGCCCCCATACCGCGGCAGTTCAAAGCACTGCAGGATGGGTTGCGAGATCTCGGGTACGTTGAAGGAAAAAACATCGTGATCGAGTCCCGCCACTCCGATGGGAAATTCGAGCCTACCGATCTGGTTAAGGAACTTCTGCAACTGAAGGTCGATATTCTCATAGCCGTAGATCCAACCTCAGTCCGTGCTGCCAAGCAGGCCACTAAGAACGTCCCGATTGTTATGGTGACCAATCAGGACCCGGTCGCCACCGGTTTAGTTGACGACCTAGCGCGTCCGAGCGGAAACGTCACCGGGATTGCGCGCCTCACTCGCGACCTGAGTGGAAAGAGGTTGGAGATACTCAAGGAGATCATCCCATCGATTTCTCGCGTCGGCGTTCTTTGGGTCCGCCCGACTGCACTAGGTATAGGAACCGCGTTCCAAAGCTACGAGCCTACTGCCGAAGCGTTGAAGATACAGCTCCAATCGCTGCAGGTGACCCGTCCGAATCCTGACTTGGCAGGCGCAATTCGAGAAGCGATTCAGAGAAAAGTACAGGCGCTAATTACGGTGAGTCATGCCGTGCTCGGGCCGCATATGAGGCAAATTTCAGATCTGGCCATAAAGAATCGACTGCCTTCGATGTGCGAGGCCCGGCAGTACGTAGATGCCGGATGCGTGATGTCGTATGCAACCGATGATCTCGAGGTTTTCAGGCGCCTCTCTATTTATGTCGACAAGATTTTAAAAGGCGCGAAGCCGGGCGACTTACCGGTCGAACAACCGGCAAAGTTTGAGCTGGCGATAAACTTAAATGCCGCCAAGCAGGTTGGCCTGGCGATTCCGCCGAATGTGTTGGCCAGAGCGGATAAGGTGATTCGATAACAGCAGGTAATAGCCATTAGGCAACAGCATAGTAAAAGGATCATGAACAGAGACATTATTTCTTTTCGGCTTCGGGCTTTGTTCTTTGCGCTTACCTGCCTGAGCGCTCTGCTCTTTGCCCTTTGTGCTTACGCTCAGGCGCAGGCGCCAGGCAAAATCTTGCGCATAGCAGTTTTCGCCTATGATCAACAACGCGCGAATATGGAGTCTTTTTTCGAAGAGCTGAATCGTCTCGGCTACGTCGCCGGCCAAAACGCTACAATCGAGCTCTGGAACGCTGAGGGCCGCGCAGGCAGGCTTGCCGAGCTGGCCGAAGAGATCGATCGCTTCAAACCGGATGTAGTTCTAGCATCCTCTACGCCCGCGGCACTGGCTGCCAAGAAGTCGATGCCGACAACGCCGATCGTTTTTGCCTTAGTTGCTGATCCTCTAGGTGCCGGAATGGTGGCGAGCCTCGCCAATCCCGGCGGAAATCTGACGGGCCTCACCAACATGAATGTCGAGCTGAGCGGCAAGCGCACAGAACTTCTAATGGAAACTTTCCCCTCGGCGAAGCTGATCGGGGTGCTTACTAACCCGTCTGATCCGATTAGCGCTCCGCAATTAAAGGAGGTCGAGCGAGTGACGCACGGCAGAAGGGTGAAGGTGGAAATTCTTAACGCGCGCGAGCTTAAGGATGTCCAAGAACTGCCCACGATTCTCATGAAAAAGCGCCTAGACGCCATGACCCTGATATCGAGTCAGTTTTTCGCTGGTCACCGGATGCAGTTAGTTTCAATGGCGATCGCAACCAAAACGCCTGCGATCTATTGGACGGATGCGTTCGTAAATTCCGGTGGATTGATGTCCTACGGAGTGAATGTACCTGAACTCTATCGACGCGCCGCCACTTACGTCGACAAAATTCTCAAAGGAGCGAAGCCCGCCGATATTCCCGTGGAGCAGCCGACGAAGTTCGAGCTTGTGATCAACTTAAAAACCGCGAAGCAGATTGGTTTGATGATTCCGCCTAGCGTATTGGCGCGGGCGGACAAGGTGATCAAGTGAAGCGATTTTCGATTTTGGATTGTCGATTCTGGATCGAAAGATCACAAAGGCGAGAAGTTTATTGTCTGGCACTGATGGGTTTGCTCTTTGTGCTATGCCCTTATGCGAACGCGCAGCAAGAGGGAAAAATTTATCGTATAGGAAGACTCAGCGGGGGATCATCTTCCAGTACATTCGGCATCGAGGCACTACGACGGGAACTGCGGGAACTCGGTTACGTAGAGGGTAAGAACATTGTCTTCGAGCGCCGCTATGCGGAAGAGAAGCCCGAGCGGCTTCCTGGTTTGGCGGATGAGCTGGTGCGCCTTAAAGTCGATGTCATCGTTGCGGGCGGTCCAAATGACGGTCTGGCCGCCAAGAAGGCTACAAAAACAATCCCGATTGTCTTTACTGATACTCCTTTCGATCCAGTTGCACGCGGCTTGGTTGCCAGTGTGGCGCGGCCGGGAGGAAACACGACGGGATTTTATTCCCTGGCGGATGTCTTGGCAGGGAAACGAGTGGAAGCACTCAAGGAATCCATAGCCAAACTCTCGCGCGTCGCTGTCTTATGGTACCCAAGCTCTGGAAGTAGCGAGCCTCAGTGGGCCGAAAGCCAGCGAGCTGCGCGGCAACTTGGGCTGCAAATTCATTCAATGGAGATTGGCAGCAGCGAAAACTACGAGAGCGGCTTCAAAGAGGCGGTCAAAGCGGGAAGCACGGCTCTTTCAGTAACCCGGCACCGCTTGTCTCAAACAAGCGCCATCCAAAAACGGATCATCGACCTGGCAGCAAAGTATCGTCTGCCGGCAATCTATTATCGCGAGGACTTTGTGGACAACGGTGGGTTGATGTCCTACGGGGCCGATGAGACCGAAGCCTTCAAGCGTGTCGCGGCGATGATTGACAAAATACTCAAGGGTGCCAAACCGGCCGAGCTGCCGGTCGAGCAGCCGACGAAGTTCGAACTCGTCGTTAATCTAAAGACCGCGAAGCAGATCGGCGTGATCATCCCGCCGGAGGTTCTCGCAAGAGCAGATAAGGTAATCCGGTGATCGACCAAATTTAAAAACGAAAATTCAAAATCCAGAATTGATTGAGGCTTTTGCAATCAGCCGGGGATTTCAACGTACAATACGCGCCGTGGGCGACAAGCGCTAAGCTTAGGTGAGGAATGGACGATCTTCCGAGATCTAGGAGTACGTGTTTGAGTTCCCTGAGAATGGGACTGTAACCGGAGTTTAAATGGCGCCGTCCATCTCCATGAAGTCACAAGGACGTTCCTATGATATAGTCGCGCTGCCGTAAGTCCTCGGCCTTTGCCGGCTGCGGCTTGCGGATCTCATTAGCCATGCTGGCAAAGAAAACCCCAAAGAAGATTAGAACGTTGACGACCATTAACCCTCTGGCGATATAACCCCACATCGAATGTCGGACATTGAAGGCACATCTCCAGACGCCATATAGCGACCAAAGGAAAGGGATCAGCAGAATGATGAGCAGCTGCTCGCCTCCGGCTCCGGCTTTGTCAGCGAGTTTGATCACAAAGGCAATCGGAAAGAAGATAAACCAGTAGGTCGTGAACAAACTCGCCTTGCCCATCGAGACTTTTGAGATGATATTCATTATGTATCTCCTATCTGAGCATTATCTTTGTTGCCATTCGATTCATTAGAGCACTGAGCATGCCCGTTGCGTTGTTGATGTTTGTCTAATAGCGTTCCGTCGATTCACCAATACGGCCTACGAATAAACCCGATGAGTGAGATCGCTCTGAGTTAACAGGCAAAGTTGCCATCGCGCCCGCAGAGATAGACCTCCACCCGTGCCGAATTTCTCCAGAGTTATTGGCTGTCCTCTAGAAACTGAGGGCAAAGGTGGCTCTCGTTAATAGCCCAGCGAAGAAGCGCAGCTTGGAACTACATGAGGATTCTCTTCTTTCCGGCGCCGCGTTGCTTCAATGAAGTAGTCAAATTCGAAATACGGGGAGGGATAATGAAGATTTTGATCGTAGAAGATAACTCGGATATGCGCGATCTATTGGCCCTAAGAGTACAAATAACCGGCTACCTTCCTGTTCTGGCGAGTGACGGCAAAGCCGGTGTTGAAAAGGCTAACCAAGATAAGCCAGACTTGATCTTAATGAACATGATGATGCCGGTGATGGACGGCTGGGAAGTGGCGAGGGCGCTCCGCGCCTCCCGAGAAACGAAAGACATACCTATCTTGGCAACGACCGCACTGGTTCGTTCTGAGGATCTCAAGTCGTGTTGGACGCAGGCTGTAACGGATTGTCAAGCCGTCTTGTGGACCTCCAGCGTAAGATTCGAGAACTGTTAGTCGCAAAAGAATTACCCGCCTAGCGGGAATTACCGTTATGGCAAAGTGCCTATCTCGCGCTTGCGGCGATGTATTGGCTGTCATGGATTATGCTTCGCAAGCCTGAACGCAATGCAGGGCAGTCTATTGCGAGATTTCAGAAGCCACCAATCGCTGAGGACTGCTCAAAACCACACTACTGCTGCCAGCAATGTACAACAAGAGAATCTTTCACCAGAATACATCTGACTTGCGCTGCCTGATGAATTTAGCTTCGCTGCTCTTTTTCTAGTGCGACGAAATCGAGGTCTCTCCGGAGGCAGTTAAAGCGTCAGGCACTTCGCATCAGACAACTAAAAGACGCCGTTGGTTGCGCTTTCGTCTCAGCTCATTTGTGCCGGATCTCTGATCCACGCGATCATCACTCAGGTGGGCTGTTGCGATAGAGTTCTCTCACCAGTTCCACATCCGCGCAATCGACCAATTTTGTTCGTCTGCTACTCGTTATATGCGAATCGGAACGCGACAGTGACAACAGTGTCAATCAAAGTACCGGTTTTGACAGCGATTTGTCATGGTCTGAAACTAGCAATTGATTGTCGCAATTTTGCAGCGTTGCATCATTTGCAGTTGGCCAAAGAGCAAAATTTGAAGCTGAAGGGAGTCGATGGATGCCATCAGGTTTATACCCGCTGCATGTTAGCCGAAATCCTTTACTTAAATTGCTTCGTTCCTCCGGCCAAGCTGCTGTTGAGTTCACGCTCACATTTCTAATTCTGCTGATCGTTGCCTGGATACCGGCAGACTTTGGACTTGCGTTCTATACCGGGCAGCTTGCTCAAAACGCGGCACGCGAAGGAGCCAGAATTGCGGCTGCCGATCCGACGCTCGTAAGCGGAACAGCTAGCTGCGTCATGCCTTCTTGTACGGGAAATATCTTCAAGGAAACGGCAGCCAGGCTTTCGTCGGCGCTCCTTCCAGCTGCTACCATCACCCTGGATTTAGATCCTAATACCGGCACAAACTGCAACCGAATGGTGACGGTCACGGTATCCGGGACTTACAACTTCTTCTTCTATCAACTCTTACGGTGGTTCGGGGCTTCTGGAGACCTAAGCAATACAGCAATAACTCGTGAAACGCGCATGCGGTGGGAGGGTCAGGCGGGGTGTTAATTTGCGTTGCGATCGAAGCGTCCTGACAGATAGGAGGCAAATCAATGAACTCGGGCGACGAAACTAAAGTAAAACAAAAAAATGAAAGCGGTCAAAGTATCGTAGAGATCGCGCTCATAACTCCGCTGATACTGATCGCACTTTATATACCCGTTGATTTCGGCGTTTCTTTTTTCGTAGCAAATCTTACTCAGACTGCGGCTCGGGAGGGGGCTCGAATCGGTAGCGGACTCCAAAAAAGTGGGCCGAGTACAAATCTAGTCTTCAGTTCCGCTGAAGCGAATACCGTCAAAACAGAGGTTCTGAGCCGGTTGCCGGCATATCTAACCAACAAAACGGTGACGGTGACATTTTACAAAGGCACGGGCTGTATGGAATTTCTCGAGGTGACTGCACAAGGTCAGTATAACTTCTTTATGTATCAGTTATTAAGGTTGTTTGGCGGTAACGCTCCAGACTCCGCTACCATCTCTCGGACCACGCAGATGCACTACAAATATCAGCCCTATATGAATAACAATTACTGCACGAATGCCACCACGTTCGGACCATATTCTGCCTAAATTGGGGAGGGTGCGATGAAGGCTGTAACGAATGAACGAGGTTATGCGCTTATTTTCGTCACGGTAATGATCGTTTTGCTCCTGATCATGGTCGGCATGGCGTTAGATACCGGGCACCTCGCCTATGTCAGATCGCAGGGGCAGCCGGCGGTGGATGCGGCGGCTCTGGCGGCGGCTTCTGCAATACCAAGCGGGAACTGGTCAACCGTCACGAACCGGGCGGCCAAGTTTAATCCGGGCGGGACTAATCCCGGTACCGGGAACAATTATTTAGACAGTCCCAATAATAGCATTGATCAGCAGAACGTAACGCTGGTGAAGTATGATAACGCTACTGGGGAATTTGTCACCTCAGGCGTCAACATCGCCAATGCTAACGGAGCTCGGGTTGCGTTAGAGAATAAAAATCCTCACGGGGGCTCTGCAGGGGAATCCATGAAGTCTCCGCTGTTCTTAACTCCTCTCCTCAATTTGTTCGGTCAAGCCACAGAAGGCACCGCTAATGTGAGCGTCAGCGCGGTTGCTGTGAACCAAGCCCTTCCAGCACTACCCATAGTCGTCGTGGAAGGTATCTGCGGTATGGATACAACGCTTGACTTACGTACCGGAGGTAAAGGGAATGCCGGCTGGGAAACTTACCAGATAACTAACGCAAGCACCGATGAGGTCCGGGCCCTTTTTGAGAAGTTGCCCCTGTGCGCAGGCCAGCCGGCAATCGATGTCGGTTACTGTGGAAATATCGCCAATGGTGTCAACGCAACGATCTTTAATGAGCACCTAAAGCCTATGTTCAAAGCTGACCCTAACCGGTGCTACTTAATTCCAGTAATCAAGAACGGTGGCAACTTGAACCAGTGCCAGATGATCACAGATTGGGCACGTTTCTGTCCCGATAAGGGGAATAACACAGCAGACGCATTCCCCGCACCGGGTTTGCTCAAGGGCAAAGTCACTTGCGGCCAGAGTGTTCACGAGTCACGGGACAGCCAATGTTTCGTTCAGCGCCTGGTGCGAGATAAAACGTCCGGTATGTAAGGATCCACGCATAGGTGGATCGGCACGACCCTAGGGCTGCAAAGAGAGAAAGCCTTCTCTCAAACTCGAAGACATCCTTCTTGCACAACCACGGCGTTCCGCTTTGGAAGTCCGGTTTTAATAATTCAGTACGATACGCGAACTCGAAAACAGCCTGGAATAGCGACGACGTGTCTCCAACGATAGGGGCTTTATTTCTCGCTGTCCACGACATAGTAAATCCATCTTTTTTGTTACCATTGCTGCTTTGGTGCTCGTATGAATCTTTTAAGACGTTCGAAGAATCTAGCTCGGCATTGACAACATGCTAATATGGAAAATGACACCTCGCGACACGCCGGACAATTTGTATGACGGCAGAGCAAACATTTGACTCTAAAAAGGGGCCACTCTGGGAGCTTGAACATTCGTCAATCCACTTATTTGGGGTCGTATTCACTATCGATCTACTTGAGCGGTAATGATGGAAGATAAATTCTAAGCATGCGCCGCCGATTACAAGACCGCGCTGTTTCTTTAATTCTAAAGACTTTCTGTTCTTGCTCAATATAGGGTTCCAAATCACAGATCCTCATATTGGGGTTTTCTTCCGTCTTAGCGCTGAAGGGGCATATAGTTTCATCGCCCACACCGCCATTCTTCTGTCGCGGCGATTCCATCGAAGTCACTCCTCTAGGCACTATTACTGAAGCAGCTTTGGCGCAAACATGATGCCGGTAAAGCCGTCATCTCTTGTACTGAAGTAGCCTTAGATGGAAGTTCTTCCACAGGATCTCGCCACTCGTGCGGCGTCGTATTGACTAAGTTGACAAAACCCGTGGCCTAGAAGATCTAAGTCATTTCTTCGCCAGTATAAGCTTCACTCCTTTGGGACACCGTCTTAGTCGAGCTGCAGCGGGCTGGGTAGGAATGCAAAGAATCATTTGGCAGATGGTTCTCTTCTAATCGTCGGATCGAATCGTAACCGTATCCTCGTAATTGCAAACGGTGCAGCGGGCGCGCAGCTCGCTCTGCTCGGGTTCCGGAATCAGAGGCTTTGTTTCAGGAAACAGTTTCATGATGCCATTCCCGCATTTTGGACACTTACTATCTGCTGTAACCATGTGAGCTCTCCATTGTCTGCCGTCTAGGATCCTATGTAGAGAGCTTAAACAATCTCCTGCGTTGATGAAAGATCTCGCTATGCGTGCTATAGATGACCGCTATTATGTGTGGACGCTTTACGGCTTCTTTCGAATTTCGAGAAATCAAAGTTCGCTATAAACTCCAGAGTGATCTGCCGCTGCTTCGTCGCCGTTATAATATTGCGCCTTCGCAGGAAGTGCCTGTCATTATTCAGAACGGGGGCAAGAACGAACTCAAGATCATGCGCTGGGGTTTGGTCCCGTCATGGGCGCCGGATCGATCGATTGCGAACCGAATGATCAATGCGCGCGCCGACAGCCTAACGGAAAAGCCGAGCTTTCGCCGGCTGGTCGAAAGCCGCCGCTGCCTGATCCCCGCGGACGGCTTTTACGAGTGGCGCCGTGAGGGAAGCGGCAAAGTGCCTGTTTGGTTTCATCTGAAGAAAAAAGAGCCGTTCGCGTTCGCCGGCCTTTGGGATGTGTGGCGGGATGTGGAAGGGGAGATACTCCACAGCTTCACAATTATAACGACAGCGCCCAATGCCTTGCTGCGCCGTATTCACAACCGAATGCCGGTGATCTTCGATCCGCTGCAGGCGAGGCAGTGGCTGGATCCGCGGCTCAGCACGCGCGATGCAGATATCGCGGCGGTGCTTGCGCCGTTTCCTTCGGAGCTGATGGAGTCTCACGATGTTTCGCCGCTGGTTAATAAGCCTGAATTCGACTCCTCGGATTGCATCAATCCGATCTCAGATGCGCAGTTACGGCTTGTCTAGGCGTTGTTGCGTCGCCAACCGTCTTCCCACACGCTACAGCAAATCCTATGCGGTGTTATCAGAACGCTTCGGTTGCCGCCGCTCGCTGCACCGGCTATTGTGTGAACTGTTTGGTCTGAATTCGTCTCTGTGACAACGGCTTTGACTGCCATCGAGAGCCAACTGTAAATAGCACATAAATAAAAGATGCACGAAGATGGAGGTACGACATGAAACAGAATGCTAAACGCAACTTGCAACGCCGTAAGCGGCATGCGACTCGGCTTGCTAAGCGAGAGTATTTCAAGAAAAAGAAAGAGGCTCCGGAAGCAGGAACGCTGAATCACCCATCGGCCAAATGATTCAGGTGTCATCCGTTGGCGGCTCAGAACGTCCATGACGCTGTCCCGCACCGCTTAAGAACCTGAGACCCGCGCTAGTCCCAAAATTGTCGTGAGACTTGGACCTACCGATCTATCACATCTAAGGCGTATTGCGGGCAGTCAGTCATGATTTTCCGAATCCTCTTCAACGTGGTGAACACGAGACGCTATCCTTTTACGATTGCGTTATTTTACGTAAATCAGTTGGAAATCCTGGCCGGCTGGAGTATGGAGTGATGGAGCGCTGGGATCAATGAGCAATGCCTCACGACCCGTAAGTCTTGACTATCATCTGTTCGGAGGAACCATGGGACATATTAGCGGCCGGTACGCCATTGTCGGGGTTGGCGAAACTAAAGTCGGTAAGCGACCGGAGGCGAGCACGCATTCGCTTCATCTCGAATGCATCAAGGCTTGCCTCGACGATGCCGGGATCAAAGCCTCTGAGGTCGACGGCTTCATTACCAATCAACCGCTCAACGACGCGCACCGTAGTTACGCCGTGCGCATGGCGAATATGGCGCGCATGAGCCCGACCTATGCCACCGACCTGGCTCTTGGTGGCGCGACCCCGATCGCGATGGTCCAGAACGCGGTCATGGCAATCGAAGCGGGCATGGCCAACACGGTCATGTGCGTGCACGCGCGTAAACGCGCCACTCCCGATCCGTCGCCGGGCAACCCGATTCGCCACGGCGACGAACATTGGGAGGAACCTTGGGGCCATTTCTCGGCCGTCGCCAATCACGCCTTTGCCGCGCAGCGCCATATGCACGACTTCGGCACTACCAGCGAAGATCTCGCCCATGTCGCAGTGGCAACGCGCAAGCACGCTTGTCTGAACGGAAACGCAACGATGAGAAAAGCCATGACCATCGCCGATCACCAGGCATCACGCTACATCGTCGATCCACTACGCCTTTTCGACTGCGCGCTGGAGTCCGACGGAGGCGGCGCGGTTCTGGTCACCAGCGCTGAACGCGCCCGCGATTATCCCAAACGGCCGGTGGCGATTTTAGGAATGGGACAACATCATCCACATTTTAGCCTGATGGATGCTCCCAGTTTGACGACTCTCGGCGGCAAAAAGTCATCCGAACTGGCGTACAAGATGGCCGGACTCACACCCGGAGAAATGAACTTCGCCGAAATCTATGACTGCTTCACGATCACCACGATGATCACCCTGGAAGATTATGGTTTCTGCAAAAAAGGCGAAGGCAAGGACTTTGTCAAAAACGGCCGCATCGAAGTCGGCGGCGAGCTTCCGGTGAACACCCACGGCGGCCTGTTATCGCAGGCGCATATCGAAGGCATGCTGCACGTCACCGAAGCGGCGCGACAGCTTCGCGGCAATGAAGTCGAACCGGAGCGTCAGGTAAAAGATGCCAAACTTGGTATCGTCAGCGGCCATGGCGGCAGCCTATGCATGCACGCTAGTCTGATTTTGGGGGCATTATGAGCGAGACAAAAGACCACCGCGGGCGAGCCGTCCCTAAAGTAGAACCGTTCCTCCAGGAACCGGAAGCCAAGCCGTTCTGGGCTAGTCTGAGTGAGCACAAATTGACGGCGCAGCGCTGCCGCGTATGCGGCAAACTTTTTAGCTATCCGCCTCAGGGTTCCTGCCCCCTTTGTCTTTCTCCGGAGTACGACTGGGTTCAGCTCAGCGGCAAAGGCAAAGTGTATTCGTTCGTCACCTATTGCCGCGCCTGGCACCCGTCCTATGAGGACAAGGTGCCTTACAATGTTTCGTTGGTGGATCTTGACGAAGGGCCGCGCTTGATCAGCAACGTCATCGATTGCGCGCCCGATCAAGTGAAGATCGGCATGCCGGTGGAAGTGGTCTACGAGGACAACGAAGGCTATACCTTGCCGAAGTTTCGTCCGATGAAGTGAGTTGTCTCCGCGCGGGCCGCAGCGTCTTTCTTACATGGAAACTCAATTAATCGACAAGCCGTAGAACCGCGCTGGATTGTCATAAAGGATTTTATCGATCACCTGGGGATCGATTTCACCCTTGGCTTTAAGTCGAGTCAAAGCCAGCAACTCGCTGGCATTATCGGCGTGGCCGTAATCAGAGCCGATCATCAGGCTATTTTCACCGGAATACTTCAGTATGTAAGGCAGGTCATCATCGGTCTGGCAGGCAACAAACAATTGACTGCTGTTGCGCAGCACATCGGGATTGGCCTCTTTGCCGAGAAACTTCGGCAAACGCAGGTTGATGTCATGGACCACGTACGGAATCCATTGTGCGGAAACTTCGATGGCACCGATGCGGAGACGCGGAAAACGTTCCGGGATGCCGCGCATGATCATAGCGTGAAAAGCGCCAATCACGCCGAGCTTGGCTTCGCGAAAAGGATCAACGCCGAAAGCTTCGGAGACCGCGAAGTTTCCCACCCCTGAGTGAATGCCGATGGGCATGTTGAGCCGGCTTGCTTCCTCGTATAAGGGAAAGAAGTAGGGATCGTGCAACCTATGAGTGGTTTCCAGACAGCGCATAAAAACAGCGCACGCGCCGTTTCCGGAGGCCCAGCGAAGCTCGTCCAGCGCTTTGTCCATCGTCATCAAAGGTAAATGCACAGCCCAACGCAATCGACCCTTGGCTTTATACCAGATGTCCGCGAGCCAACGATTATAAGAGCGACTCAGTGCTACCTCGATTTCCGGTTGGTCCGTCCACGGACGGAGAAATAGAGTAGGGTAGAGCACCTGAATCCCAGTGCCGATCTCGTCCATGTGCTTTAGTCGCGCCTCAATGTCGGCCATTTCTCGAGACTCCTGAGAAGTATCCTTGCCGATATTATCGCGCCCTCCAATCAGGCGGCCACCGATAATCCAGAAGTTTTTTCTCTTATCCTGAGGCATGTCGGCGGTAATGGGCACCGGCCTATAACGTTTGTCGCTACCTTCCAAATAGTCCCAGGTTCGTTCACTCTCAACTACGTGGGCATCAGCATCGATGGTCAGCACTTTTGATTCTCCTCCGTGATACTTGAGTTTCATTTTAGTTGCGGCCGATCTCGCGCAGCAGTTTCTCCCACTGCGTGCTCGCCTTATCGTATTGCTCGGAATTCATTCCCTCTTCAGGATACCACCGTTTGAAACCGTAATCCTTAGCCGGGCTACCTTGTTGACCCTTCTCGAAGATGGCCTGCACCTCGGGACTCAACATGAAATCTATCAGGAGAACGGCTGCGTGCGGATGCGGCGCGCTGATTGGAAGACTTACGGCACCGGCATTAGTAGGCACCAGATCCATTGGAATCCAGGTAACCGGAGCGCCGCTGGCGGCAATCTCCGATGCATGGCTGCGGAAAACCGTCGGCGATGCACCCAATTCACCCGAGGCGACCAGGTCGGCCACGGCGCGGCCTGAAACCGCGTGCAATGAAACTTCCTGTGACTTCAGCTTTCTTACAAACTCTTCGCCTTTCGCCGTGATCATTGCACCGATAGCTCTCGGTCCGGTCTCGGAAATGGCAAAACCTAATTTGCCCTTGAACTCGGGCCTCAAGAGATCTTCGTAGTTCTTTACACTCGCTGCCGTGATGGAGGTCTTGTTGATCGCTAATCCTGAATATGACTCACGGTCCACCGCCCAAAAGTACAGCCCCTTATCCGCTTTTCGTTTTGCTATATCTGGATACTTGCTGAGGTGAGGCGAAGTAAAAGGAGTCATCATTTTGTCTTCATGCAGAAGCTTCTGAAGCGGCAGCGTGGTTTCGAGCGCATCCATATAAAACCGCTTTGCCTTGTTCTCGGTCATGATCCTCTTTCCGAGATCGCTGCTCTGAGATCTATAAACTTCCACTTTGACGCCGGGATACTTCGCTTCAAAGGCTTTCATGGGTTCTTTGAATGACGCGCCGGCCAATGACGTGTACCAAACGACTTTGCCTTCAGCTCTGGCCCCGGCCAATAAAAGCTGTTCACGGTCGGCGCCCGTGTAGGCTGCTAGTTCCGCAAGCGTAGTCGGTTTTTTCGTCTGGCTCACAGCAGTCGAGCCGATACTGAGAAAAACCGCAACTGCGGCAATCGATAATGTCCCTTCTATTCTGGTGCGCATGAAACCTCCCTGACGGTGCAGAGTGTTTTGGATCGATATTTGTCGGGCAGAATCTAATGAATGCAATAATCTCTGTCAAACATCGCATTGCCGACGTAAGAGAGAGCGAGATAAAGCCCGTTTAATTGGCAATCAAAGATTCTACGGAGGTCCGAAAGAAATTCGAATCGCAAGCCCGACGACTGGTGTCTCGCGAGTAAGCTATTTCTGCTTATGAAACTAGCTGAACTATGACTGGTGAACTTTCTCAAGCTCCGCGCGCTAGGCTTCGTAGCGGCGCGGAAGGATAACCCGAAAGGTGCTTCCTTTGCCGCGCTCGGTTTCACATTCCAAGCTGGCGTCCAGGAGCTCGCAGAGTTTTTTGACAATCGATAGGCCGATTCCTTCACCGGGCGGTTGATAGTCCGGTCGGTGCTTTGACTCCGAAGGAAGCACGGGCGCGGGGGCGACAAAGGTTGAATCCTGACCGGCTTTTTCCGCCTCCTGGTCCACCACCTGAACCTCTTCCGTGGATTTCTTGATTGCTTGCGCGAGCGGCGTGATCGAGCCGTCTTCAAAGCCCGGACCGGTGTCTTGTACATACAGCATCCAGCGCTCGTATGTTTGCGGCGCCACTTCCGACCAACCGACCTTCACGCCTCCTTGTTCGGTATACTTGATGGCGTTTAGCAGCAAGTTTTGAGTGATACGCAGAATTTTGACCGAATCTCCTTCGACCATAAACGGTTCCGGACCCAGGGATTCAAGAAACAGATTGCGCTCCGTGGCGGCGGGTTTCATCGCAACGCACAAATCCCGCAGCATAGCCCCGGCGTCGAAACCGGTGATGTTGCGTCGATCCTGGCCGGCATCCAAGCGAGATAACACGATCAGATCTTCCAGAAGAGCGTGCAACGACTCAACGCCCTGCTGTAGCATCGTGCGAATTTCGCCTCGGTCGGACTCGGGCAAACGGTCATTGGTCAGAATCTCGGTGACATTTTTAACAACTCCCAGCTTACCACGCAGGTCATGGGCTGCTTCGCGCCAGGCATCGGCTCTTTGGCGCTCCGAACTTCTTAGCTGCGCCAGCGCCTGTTCCAAGTCACGAAGGCGGCCAGCCGCCTCCACCTGTTGCAAACGAGCATAACGCGAGGCGCTTTCGTTGACGCCGTCGCTGCACAACTGCGCCAGTGTGAGCCTCGCAAACGCCATGACCTCATGGGCAATCTCGGGGTGCGCAGCATCGTATTCTTCGAGCACGGCGACGAGACAGAGATGCAAATGACTCCACTCGCGCATCACTTCCTGTTGATTGTAGCCGTGGTGCCAGCGATGAAGTCCATGGTCAGCGGCCAGTTCTTTCTGGACTTCTGCTGCGTCGACAGCAGCCGCTTGACTGCGGGCGCAAAGATTCCTTTCAAACGAATCAAGTACGCTGGGAATGTGATCGTAGAATTGCGCGCTCGAGAGCGTGGTTGCATTGGTAAGCGCTGAATCCTGCTTCACCGCCGCGCGCCACTTTTCCAGAATGCTGTCGCGTCGACTGTTTAGATGAGAAGCAAGAGCCAGGAGTTGATCTCGGGGGAGTTCTGTTTCAGTCATTGAAACGGCACAATTAGAGTTCACCAAAGATTGACAGAAGGGATCATTCAGTTCAAGTCACAACCTGCCGGTAACCTAAAAATTCCGCGCCGCGTGTTGTAATTCGGCGCGCGGTTTTCTTCTTTTGAAAAAGAAGCTCTCGCACGCTGTCGAAGCACAGCCGATTAAATTCTCACTCCGGCGTTTCGTTAACCCATGACATCATCCCGTAGGCCATTAGCTTTATTATTGACAGGGACTCATAAGTAGTTGATTCTATGAGACCAGCTGAGGTCACCGGGGCTTGAAGCATGTTCGATAGTGCGAAGGCTCGGTTGTTCCCGAAGTATTGAGCACGCACGCCTTACCTTGGTGGGATGTTCGCCATTTGTTCGGAGGCTGCCGATCAAAAGTAAGCATCGTGCTTGCCAGTAATGCGGAACTGTCCGCTCAAACTTTCCAGTGCTAAGGAGGGGTTATGGAAATAAAGATGACCTGTCCCAACTGTCAATCGCAGGATTTCGTCGTTGAAACCGAGTGGAAGCCGAGGGAGTACAGACCGAGATTATTTCGCGAGTGCCGTGTTATCTGTCGGCAGTGCCAACTCTATTATGAGATTGAGATGCTTCCGGTGAGGAAAGGGCATGTAGAGATCGAAAAACTTGGATATGACGTAGCGACTGAACAAGGAACAAAGTGCCCCGAATGCGGTTCAAAAGAGCTTCAGCAAACCGAATACAACAACGGCACAGTTTCCGAGGTAAGATGCCAGCAATGCATGTTTCTGGTTAAGGAGGTGGCTACCGCCGACAAAGATCTTTAGCCGCCTGCTTCTCCCGCCAGCCGATTTTTTCGCCACTTCGTAACTGTTAGAGTAGATCCAGATCTGGTAAGGCAACGATCAAGAAGCTTTTTGATCATGCGACCTGAGCACACGAGAGCGCTCCGGCCTCGATTACCGGAGGTCAATAGACATGGCGAAGGCAGATAGGGTACGCGCCAACACGGCTGAAGAGATAAACCGCAAAATCGATCGCGAGATCGACAATCGCGTTCGGGAGTATTCCCTGCGAAGTGAGAGTGAGCTTACTCGGCGTATAAACGAGCTCGATCATGAGTGGGACATGGAGCGGCTGCTGGAGGCTAACGCCTCCGCCGCTGCGTTCACCGGACTTGTGCTCGGCATAACTCGGAACAGGAAATGGCTAATTGTTCCGAGCGTGGTTTTACCATTCTTGTTTCAACATGCAATCCAAGGTTGGTGTCCACCTGTGCCGATATTCCGGCGGCTGGGTGTTCGAACTCGCGATGAGATCAACCGGGAGAAATATGCTTTGAAAGCTTTGCGCGGCGATTTCGAGGGAATCGACTCTATGCGACGTCCTGAAGAGGCTGAGGACGCGCTCGAAGCAGTTAAGACTTAGTTTCCGCTATCCCTGGATAGCTGAAGCGCGGGGCCATCGGTCAGTAGGGACTCATCCAAGCGTTTCCAGCGTCCGATTAAGACAACCGCAACCCGCTTGAGATTGCGCGGGCTACGGTCGCTCTCTTGACATTTGATCCCATCATTACATCGAGTTGATCAATTGCAGTGGGCTCTCGAGAAATTCTTTTTCGGCGATCGCTTTCAAGTCAGCTTTGCTCTTGGTCAGCACGCGCTTCCGGACGGTGTCGGGATCAAGGGAAAGAGAATTACAGGTCCAGATAAAGCTTCCCTGCGAATGATCAGCGGAGCAGATCCAAGCTCGGGCGGACGACCGGAGCCTGGGTACGTCTCTCGGTGGGGCGTTGACCCGTATGCCGGCCAGGTCCCATATCGCTTGTAACAGTACTCGAGTCCACAGAATGATTTCCGGGTTCATAATCTCTTCTCCGAAACAACTTCCATGAGATATTGTGATCGCATTTTCCGCAAAAGCCGTTGATCCATTGCATTCGGGCGTGACAATCCAGCAGAACGACGACAAAGTCGAAAGCGCAGCGCGGGCACTTACGTTTGGAAAGATAGGTCAGCATCGCTGGGTGGCTAACTCCTTATGGATCGGTTTCCGCGAATCGTAATGAATGCCCAAATAGCAACGGTTGTGCCGGGTATGATGCAGACCAGGAGAAGAGATATCGAGTACGGAAATGTAATATTTTAGAGGAGTTGATCGCCGGAGCTAGCGAACCCTGGCTCTAGGTAGGCTTCGGCTGTAGACATCAATCGACAAAGATCTACAATTTTGTACCCTCCTTTCCAAGTCTTACAATTGATTGCTGAGTTAAGGGATCTAAGCGCGTGCAGTACCGAGTATTACTTCTAGAGGGTATCGTTCATGGAATGAATGATAGTGATCAGCTCGGTGCCCGGATTACTTTCCGAGAACCCATTTCATTCGTTCGACGACCTCGGCTGGCTGTGCGATGACTTCTTTCGATCGTGTCTCCAAATCTTCGCCGCTAACCGGCTCCACATCCCAATCTCTTTTGCTAGCTTCGCCGAGCAGATCAGGATCACTGAGGGCTTTGGCGTAGGCGTCACGGAGAATTTTTACCCTGTCGGCAGGCGTTCCCGGCGGAGCAGTAATCGGTCGTCCGAGAGTGGCGGCTGTTAAGATCACCTTGGCCAGCCGTTTGCCGGAATCCGGGGTCTTATACTGGTCCATGAGCTCCCAAATGCTCGGCACATCTTTCAAGCGCGGGTCGCGCTTCTCACCAGTCTGAAGGACGACCCGCGTGAATCCACTTTTGTGCCAACGCTTGTAGGGATCTCTGCCGAAGTATGTAGCCACTACCGGAGACCAACAAACGACCTCATTTCTTTCAATGGCGAGATCGATCTCAGCGCCGCCCTGATAGCCGCTAACGATGTGAGTTTTGATCCCGAGGACCTCTTCAAGCAGACGAGGAATATAGTGGCCGGTCGTGCCGGTACCGGAACTGCCGCATTTCGGCGCTTCCTTCGCGTTACGCAGGTCATCAATAGTCTTATACGGGGCGTCGGTGCGGATGAAGTGCAGAATATCATTCTGTTCCGGCGAGCCGATCCATGCAAATTTTGACCAGTCGAATTTTACTTCCTCGCGCTTGATCAATTGATCGAAGTAAAGCGCTGGATTGAAAGCGCCGATGGTGAGCCCGTCCGGTTTAGCGATCCCATAGACATAGTTCGCGCCCACGACGCCGCCGGCGCCGGGCATGTTTTGCGGCACGATCTCCGGATTGCCGGGGATATGCTTCGTCAGATAACGCAGCATCATGCGCGGCCATAGGTCGTAGCCGCCGCCCGGACTTGAGCCGATGATGAGCCTGATTTGTTTGCCTTGATAGTAGGGAGTCTGGGCCTGCGAGGTAGAGGCTAAGCCGGCAAGTATGAGAGCGAAGGACAAGAGCGAAGCGGCCAGCATCGCTCTTGTTTTTTGTCGATTAACTCTCAAGTCCGTTGCATCGTCAGTTACGTCGGTGCGACTGATTGTTGGGAGCCTTGCCAAGCGCCATGGGATTGCGAGCTGAACATTCATCTTTTACTTACCGATCAGCTTCTTAACCTTTTCGATTATTTCAGGTGTCGCTGTCATCACTTCCTTGGCGAGAGAGTCCAACTGCTCGCCGGTCGCGGGATCGATGTCGAGTTGGCGTCGTTTTGCTTCGGTTAGAAGCGCCGGATCGTTGATGGTTTTGTTAAATGCATCGCGAATGATTTTGACACGGTCTGCGGGAACCCCCGGAGGGAAGACCAGTGGTCGGCCGAACTCGTCGGAGGCTAGAACCACTTTCGCCAGCTGTCTAGTTTCTTGCGACGTCTTGTACTTATCCATTAAGTCATTGAACAATGGCACGTTCTTGAGTCTTTCGTCCTGCTTGCTTCCAGTCTGATAAAGTACGTTCACGAAGTTTTTCTTACGCCAAGTGATAAACGGCTCGCGCGCAAAGAAGGCATTGATGGTAAATGCGCGGCACTGTACTTCGCCGCGCTCCACCGCTAGGTCAATATCCTGGCCAGCCACATAACCCGAGACCACATCAAACTTTGTTCCGAACGCCTCCTCCAGGAGTTTCGGCATGTAATATGCGGACGATGTCACGCCGGTAGCACCGCATTTCGGCGGGGTCGACGCGGTGCGGACATCTTCGATGGTTTTGTACGGCGTGTCTGCGCGCATGTACATGAGACTGTTCGAATTAATTGTGCTGCCAATCCAGATAAACTTCGTCCAGTCGAACTTGACCTCCGGACGCTTGACCAATTGCTCGAAATAAAGCGCCGGATAGGTTGCGCCGAAGGTCAATCCGTCCGGCTTCGCGACGTTGTAGATCTGATTGGTGCCAATCAGGCCAGCGGCGCCGGGAACGTTTTGAATGATAATGTTGGGACTTCCGGGGATATGTTTGGGCATGAACTCGGCGACCAGACGCGGATAAAGATCGTAAACATCGCCGGCCTTGGTCGAAACTATGATTGTGATTGTTTTGCCCTGATAAAAGGGCGTTTGGGCGCTGGCGGCGGCAGCCCATGTAACCGATAAAAGAAGAAAGGCAACGATTCTCCTCATGATCTCCCCCTATTTTTGTTCAAATCCTAACGTTTGTTGTTTACGATCCCAGCAGTTTTTTCATCCGTTCGATGACTTCCGGCGGTTGCGCCATGATCTCGCTGGCGAGAGTCTGCAACTCCTCGCCGGAAACCGGATCCAATTCCAAGCGTTTCTTTTTCGCTTCCTCCAGAAGCTCTCGATCATTCACCGCCTTGCTAAACGCATCGCGGAGAATTTTTAGACGTTCCGTTGGGATACCCGGCGTGCCGATAATCGGGCGACCAATCTCATTGGCAGCCAGGATTACGTCGGCTAAACGGCGCGACGAATCGGTTGTTTTATATCGATCCATGAGCTCATGAAGACTAGGCACGTCCGGCAAGTTTGCATCGCGCTTCTTTCCGGTTTGAATAAGCACGCGAACAAACCCGTTCTTACGCCAGGTATGGAAAGGCTCCCGGGCAAAGAAAGCAGCAATGGTGAAGGCGCGGCATTGCACCTCTCCGCGCTCCACCGCCAGGTCAACTTCGGTTCCCGCGTTATAACCCGTGACAACGTTAAATTTTGCCCCGAGAGTCTCTTCCAGTAGTTTAGGTATGTAGTAAGCCGACGAGGCTGTCCCTTCCGAACCGCACTTGGGCGCCACCGAGCTCTGGCGGATCTCCTCTATGTTTTTATACGGCGCATCCGCCCTGATATAGAGCAGATGGTGCGATACGGTTGTGTTACCGATCCAACTAAACTTCTGCCAGTCAAACTGGACCTCCTTGCGTCCGACTAGTTGATCGAAGTAGAGGGCAGGCTGAATTGCGCCGATTGTCAGACCATCAGGTTTGGCGATGCTGTAGATGTAATTCGCCGCAACCATCGAAGCCACGCCGGGCATATTTTGGACGATGATGTTGGGCGTGCCTGCGATATATCTCGGTAGAAACTGCGCCATTAGGCGCGCATAGCTGTCATAAACACTTCCGGCCGGCGTCCCCGCCACGAGCCTTATGGTCTTACCCTGATAGTAAGGCGTCTGGGCCGGCAGATCATAATTCCAGAAAAGGACGAATAGAAATGGGAAAACCCGTCGAAGCATCATTGTCGTCCTTTGTTTTGGCTGGGCGGCCGAAGCATGGAAGCTGCAAGCGGTGTCAATCGCCCGAGATGCCTTACTATGATTCAACGTCGCCGCGTCAGCTGCCGAGGAGTTTGCGCATGCTTGCAACGACATCGGGCGGAGTCGCCATCACATCCTTCGCCAAAGCTTCCATTTCATCTCCAGGTGTCGGATCGATCTCTAATCTTCGTCTTTCTGCCTCCGCCAGGAGTGCCGGATCCTGAATCGTTTTCTCAAATGAGGCGCGCAAAATCTTTATCCTGTCCGCTGGAACGCCGGGAGGAGCTACAAGCGGACGGCCCAGGTCACCCGAAGCGAGGATTACCTTGGCTAACGCACGCCCCGCGTCGCTAGTTTTGTACCTGTCCATCAATTCATAAATCGTCGGCGAATCCTTGATCCGGGAATCGCGCCGGCTCCCGGTTTGTATCAACACGTTAGTGAAGTTTTTCTTACGCCACGAGATGAACGGTTCGCGGGCGAAGTAGGCCGTAATTGTGAATGCCCGGCATTGCAGTTCGCCGCGTTCTACCGCGAGATCGATATCCTGCCCCGATACATAACCCGAGACGATGTCGAACTTGGAACCGAGGACTTCTTCCATGAGCTTGGGCATGTAGTAACCGGTCGAAGCGACGCCGGTGGCGCCGCACTTCGGCGCTGTCGATGCCTTGCGCACGTCATCCACGGTCTTATACGGCGTATCGGCGCGCATATAGAGAAGGTGATTGGACTTTACCGGACTGCCGAGCCAATTCCATTTCGCCCAGTCGTACTTCACTTCCGGTTTCTTGATCAGCTGATCGAAATAGAGCGCCGGATAGATCGCCGCCAAGGTCAGCCCGTCCGGTTTGGCTACGTTATATACCTGATTGGCAGCAATGAGCGAGGCCGCTCCCGGCACGTTCTGGACGATGATGTTGGGATTGCCGGGGATGTGTTTAGTCCAGAACTCGGCAAGAAGTCGGGGATATAAGTCGTAAACATCGCCGGCTTTAGTGCCGACGGCAATGCTGATGGTTTTACCCTGGTAAAAAGGCGCTTGAGCAAGAAGATCGGAATGCCAGCCGATGATGAGAGCTAGGACGAGAATCACAATCATTGGATTTCCCTCCCGTCAATGGTGTGCCGGGGCATCTCGCGGCTGAGCAACAAGTTAGAGATGCCCCGGGTATTATTGTGACATCATTTACCGCTTAACAATTTTTGCATCCGCTCCACGATCTCTGGACTTGCCGACATGACTTCTTTAGCCAACGTTTCCAACTCGGCGCCACTGGCGGGATCCATTTCAAGCCTTCGCTTCTCCGCGGCAGCCAGCAAGGCGGGGTCGCTCACAGACTTGTCGAAGGCATCGCGCAGGATCTTCAATCGATCTGCCGGAACACCCGGAGGGGTAACCAGAGGGCGCCCGAACTCACCGGCCGATAAAACTACTTTAGCCAGACTTCTGCCGGCTTCGTTGGTTTTGTACTTGTCCATGAGCTCATAAATCGTCGTCGCATCTTTGAGGCGAGCGTCGCGCTTGGCGCCGCTCTGCATCAGCACATTGACGAAGCCTCGTTTGCGCCAAGAAATGAAGGGCTCGCGAGCAAAGAATGCGGTGATCGTGAAAGCGCGGCAAACGACTTCGCCCCGCTCCACGGCCAAATCAACATCTTGTCCGGACTGATAACCCAATACGATGTCGAATTTCGTGCCGAGGGTTTCTTCCATCAATTTTGGCAAATAATAACCGGTCGAGGTGATACCGTTGGAGCCGCATTTAGGCGCGGAGGACGCGGTGCGAATGTCATCCATTGATTTGTACGGAGCATCGGCTCGCATGTATAGGAGATGGTTTGAGGTGACCGGATTGCCAACCCAGCCAAACTTGGTCCAGTCGAATTTGACCTCGGGTTTTTTAGTGAGCTGCTCGAAATAAAGCGCCGGATAGATGGCGCCGATAGTCAAGCCGTCGGGCTTTGCGACGTTATAAACTTGATTGGCAGCGATCATCGAGGCGGCGCCTGGGACGTTTTGAATAATGATATTCGGATTCCCCGGAATATACTTGGGCATGAATTCAGCGAGCATGCGAGGGTAAAGATCGTAGGCATCGCCGGATTTTGTGCCGACAATGATGGTGATGGTTTTACCCTGGTAAAAGGGAGCCTGCGCGTGGGCGCTGGCAACCAGGAGCAAAACGATTGCTAAGGTTACCGCGAATTTCTTCATTCAGCGAACCTCCTTAGGAATATTGTTGCTTGTTTATCATCATCCGGTGCGCTTGCAAGAGATAGGGGTTAGTTACTTAGTATCTTTTTTACTCGGGCAAGGACTTCGGGGGGTTGATCTAAAACTCGCCTCGCCAGCTTTTCCAGAACTTCCCCGCTCGTCGGATCGACATCCATCCTAGTTTTCTTGGCCTCGGCAAGCAGCTCAGGATCTTTCATAGCCTGATTGAATGCCTGACGAAGGATATTTAGCCGCTCCGGCGGGGTTCCGGGTCCGGCGATGATCGGCCGCCCGAACTTCTCGGCAGCAAGGATCACCTCAGCGACCCGGCGTCCGGCTTCGGGGACCTTCTCCTTGTCGAAGATCTCGTCGAGAGTCGGAACATCCGGCAGTCTTTCGTCGCGTTTTTCGCCGGTAAAAAGCAGGACCCGGACGAAGTTTTTCTTCTGCCATGATATGAAAGGTTCACGGCCGTGGAACGGCGAAGCGGTCATCCCTCGACAGATAACCTCGTTTTTTTCGACCGCTAGGTCGATTTCTGCCCCTCCAGGATAGCCCAAAACGGTGTCGATCTTGAGCGGCGGCATGGTATCTTCGAGCAAACGCGCCAGTATGAAATCGGTGCTTACTGTACCTGTGGCGCCGCACTTGGGCGGCTCTTTGGCGCTTCTGATATCGGAGATCGATTTGTAGGGACTGTCGGCTCTGATATAAAAAATCACCGGTTCTTGGACCGGTGAGCCGATCCAGCTAAATTTCCGGATATCAAACTTCGCTTCGGCGCGGCCTATTAGTTGATCGAGATAAATTGCGCTACTGGGAAAACCGATAGTCAAGCCATCAGGTTTGGCCACGTTGTACACGAAATTAGTGGCCACCACCGATCCCGCTCCTGGCATGTTCTGCACGATCATTTCCGGGGATCCCGGAATGTGCTTGGGCATGTAGCGGGATAACAACCTAGCCCATCGATCGTAAAAACCGCCGGAGGTGAAACCGACGACAACTTTAATCTGCTTTCCCTGATAAAAGGGGGTCTGCGCGTAGAGCGGAGTGCTCATGGGCAGAAATAACGCGATGGCGAAAATCAAGACTCGCATACTAGTCTCCTTTGAAATCGTCCGGTATCGTTGGTCTGCCGAATAGTCTCACTTTTGTGTGTAGTCACTTAGAAGAAGTGTTCATGGGCGATTATTACTGGTGTATTCCCAACTGAGCGCAGACAAAACACTGATAGGGGCTTCATAATTCTTTCCCTACAACGTTAGACGTAGCATATCCGGTTTCCATTTTTCTAATTTTCCAAAACCTTCTTCGCTTGTTGAATGACTGCGGCTGGTTGACATCAGCGGCGTGGTTAAGGTTTGGAGCTCTTCGCCGGAAACGGGCTTCCATATCCATTCGCGCTTTTTTTGCTTCCGCGATCAGTTCGGGGTCTTTCAATGCTCTCGCATAACCTTCGCGCAAAATTTTTACGCGATCGGCTGGTGTTGCGGGCGGGGCAAAGATCGGCTGGCCGTAATCGCCGCCGCGTAGGATAGTCGTGCCCAACGATCGTAGAAGCCTCCCGGAGTAAAGCCGACGATGATGCGAATGGTTTTGCCCTTATAAAAAGACTCGCTTTGCCCGTAAACGCTGGCGATGGCGGAGAGACTGATTGTAAAAGCAACTAGACCGAATGCGATAAGCTTGAACTTGCCAATTACCATTCAAAACTTCCTTCTCTGGATGCTAATTTGCGAGAATCGCTTTCACCCGTTCGAGAACTTCTCGGGGCTGGTCCATCACATCTTTCAACAGCTTCTGGAGTTCTTGGCCGGTGGACGGATCCATATCCATCCGTCCCTTATTTGCTTCTGCGACGAGCTCGGCGTCATTCATAGCCCTGGAATAAGCGTCACGTAAGATTGCGATCCTTTCTGCCGGCATACCGGGAGGCGCAACCAGCGGACGACCAAATTCGCCAACGGCCAAGATGATACGTGCCAGGCGGCGAGCCGTCTCCGGGGTTTTGTGTTGATCCATCAATTCAAAAAGCGTCGGTGTGTCCGCCAAACGCGGATCGCGCTTTGGCCCGCCTTGGAGAATATGTCGATCAAAACCCTTTTTGTGCCAAGTATCGAACGGCTCACGGCCGAAGTGCGGCGGGATGTCCATACCGCGGCAGTGAATTTCACCGCGCTCCACCGCAATATCGATTTCACTGCCACCTTGATAGCCGGTCACCGTATTGATCTTTGCCTTGAGAGTTTCGTCTAGCACTTTAGCGAGAATATAGCCGGTGCTGGCTGTTCCGGTGGAGCCGCATCGAGGAGGATCGGCGGCTTTGATAATGTCAGCAATGGATTTGTAAGGAGCGTCAGATCGCACATAAAGCATGATTGGGGTTTTTTCTTGTGTGCCGATCCATTCGAATTTACGCACGTCGAATTGCACCTCTTTACGCTCGACGATTTGGTCTAGGTACAAACTGTTGATTGGCGCGAGGATCGTTAATCCGTCGCCTTTGGCAACGTTGTAGACGTAGTTGGCCGCAATAACGGAGCTTGCGCCTGGCATGTTTTGCACTATCATCTCTGGATTACCCAGTATGTACCTAGGCATGTAACGTGCGATCAAACGAGCCCAACGATCATAGAATCCGCCGGGAGTAAATCCGACAATGACGCGAATCGTCTTATTTTGATAAAATGTCTCGGTTTGCGCCTGGACGGATTGATTGCAAAAGCCGATCACGCATGCGGAGCACAAAAAAACTCGGAAATAGCTAAGAAGACGAAACGGGATTGTCATATCCACCTCCGGCAAGCGTAGCCGTGAAGGCTATTTGCTGAAGCAGCGAGCCTCGTATGTAAAATCGAGAGTTAGGCTAGTGCGCAGATATTAGCATCGCCTTATACCGGATTTGAAGCCTTATCCTATCCCAAGCCAAGTAAAAATCAGACCTTGTGGGAACGGCAGGGTGAGAAGTTTTACAAAGAGAAGCCAGAAGAATACAAAAGCCAGGACTGTAAGGATAATGGATAAGACCCATGATTCATTCGATTGGATTTTCAAATAGCTGAACACCATGAGGGGAATTCCGTATTCGAATCCAAGTAGCCATACCAGCAGAAAGAAACCGAGTAGCCACGAAAACATTGTAATGGCCCGTTTTCTTGCCAGTGCCGGCTCGATGGTTTGAGTAAACTGAAAATCGACGGGAGCACCATCCGATGTCTCTTTGGCTTTGTAACCCCTTAGATCCAGGATGACCTGAACTAAGGCTAAAATGACCATCGGTATGCCTATCGCCCAAGGATAGAGCCGGGCCTGCATTCGCCAATCCTGCGCTTGATAAACGAAAACGATAAAGAATATCAAAGCGCACAAACTAAATATTGCCGGGCCTCTTAACTTCAAAGGGTGCTCCTTCCATCCGAGCGTTGCCATCCAAGCCGATCGGTCCGCATGATCTGTTCTTTTATAGGTAAGATATTGCCTATTCCTTTATGCTTGACTCGTATCGACATCCGGCACGGCTCCACACATCAGCGCTGCGCAATCTAACAAAGTTTAAAACGGTCGTCCATGCCGTGATGAACGAAAAAATTCTTGCGGCGAATCATGTCCGTGACGCCGTTCGAGCTGAATCAAAACTGCTGCGCTTGCTGCCGGACTCATCGATTGCCTGAACATGCGTCCATGTTGAGCAGTTTGATAGCTCCTCTATATTACTCATCCTGCCGCTGCGCGCGGTGGTACTGACCAGAAATTGCAGCAGTCCCTACGGCGCTTCTTTGACGTCCTCGCTTATCATAGGCGCGATTGACGGGTCAATGGCGTTCCCCTGGGAGAGGGTTTGCCGAAGAGAGATGAGCGGTCGCAGGTCGCTGAAATCATTGCGACGACTTTAAGCTTAGGTAGGGAACTACGACGCATCTGAAACTCGGCCGCCTGTATTATCATCGGCATCGAGGCCAATCTCGATCACGCTCCCTAACTCCTTCCCGAGCGGCGCCGCTTGTTATATAAGAACTGCGTCCATTAACGCCCGGATCTTCTGTGTCCAATGAACAAAGATGCCGTCACGAAATATCAGATGAGTCCCACGCGCCTCGGCTTTCTACACGATTATTTTCTGGCTCGCCTTATTGCCCCCCATACCGGCCTCTGGACTGACCGTTTGTGGTCCAGCGTTACAGCTCAAATATCATCCTTTTTGCCGTTCATAAGCACGCGGACTTTGTCGTCGTATGATAGGAGGGAATTGTCATGAAGAAGGGAAACCTTGGTTTTTTAGTTTTGTTCGGTTCAATCATGCTTGCGAGCGTTACAGCTGAAGTCAGGGCGCAAGGCGACGGATTTTATAGAGGGAAAACAGTTCGCATCATGGTGGGTTCAACAGCGGGAGGATTCTATGACCGTTGGGCTCGCTTGTTCGCTAAATACATGCCGAAATATATCCCGGGGCAACCGGAAATCGTTGCGCAAAACATGACCGGCGCGGGATCCGTGATAGCGGTCAATCATGTCTTCAATGTGGCCAAGCCGGATGGTCTAACCATGGTAATGCCTCTCAATGGCATCTACGTCGACCAACTTGTCGGACGTAAGGAGATGCAGTTCGATCTCCGTAAGTTCCATTGGATTGGATCCCCGGCAGTTGAGTCGATTATTTTCTACATGCGTGCCGATGCGCCGTATAAGGATATTGCAGATATTATGAAAGCAAAGGAGCCTCCCAAGTGCGGCGGCAGCGGCACGGCCAGCAGCGATTATCTATTGTCGAAAGTATTAGAGGATTCGCTTGGTGCGAAATTTAACACAGTACTCGGTTATGCCGGCGGCACCGAGATTGACCTTGCTGTGGAAAAAAATGAGGTTGTTTGCCGTGCGCATAGTATGGCTGCTCACTTTGGCCGCGAACCGTTCGACACATGGCACAAGAACGGCTTTGATCGTCATATTGTTCAGACTGCGCGCAAGAAAGATTCCCGTGCATCCGATGCGCCGACTCTTAATGAGTTGTTCGAGCAACACAAGGTCCCGGGCGATAGCCGGCGTGTTGCGCAGATTATTTTGGCCTCGGGGGATTTTGGTCGGCCGATGATGGTGACGCCGGGCACTCCTCCTGAAAGAATAAAAATCCTGAGAGAGGCATTCCAAAAGACATTGAAGGACCCCGAGGCGCTCGCCGAGGCCAAGAAGAGCCGCATGGATGTGGAACCAACGTCAGGAGAAGAACTAGAAGCACTGGTAAAAGAAATCTTCGAGTCGCCGCCCGAGGTTTTGGAAAGAGTCAAGAAAGTACTGGCGACTAAGTGAGCTATACGTCTCCCCAGAAAGAAAGTCTAAAGATACGAGCTTTCTTTTGAATTACTAGCCGAGGATCTGTGCCAATTCTCCAGCGGGTTTTAACCATTCAAAGAGTTATTGCGTGGAAACTGCTTTGAGAATGATGCTTAGATTGCTAAATCTCCGTCGTCACATGTTCTAGGCTGGCGTGATCGCGCAGAATACCCGCCCTTAGGTCATGATATGAATCACTGCGTCGATCGTCCCTCAACACCCTGATCGGTTATCACCCGTCAAACGGAGCGTTGTTCAGCTTAAGCGCAGTTGCTACTAAGCCGAGTCCGCTTGTTCGGCTCACCGTCTCACGCGCATGCGGACCGCCGTGATTAGGCTTTAAATCGAAAACCAAAGCAGATCCTCCGTACACCGAGCCGCGTCGGCGAGCTGTCTTCCGCCCGATGCGTCACCCGTTATGTCATCTGCGACATGTTTGCCATTTGATCGCGTCACGACCTCGCCTTTTCCGAAGAAATCATTCTAGCCAGAAGATGACCCGGGATGACATCGATTGAACGCTGGTTGGAATTCCTCAGCCCGCGGTTTCGTGGCACACCGCATGCTCTACCGCCGCAGAATCATAAGAAAGTTGACGCGATGAACTGATTGCCCAACGTGGTCACCACGGGCGTCAGGGAGCGAATGGTGAAACCGGCAACAGAAATTCTGTGCCGGTTTTTTTTTGCCAAAAACGGGTACGGAGCGGCGTTGTAGGCAAAGGACTATTTGGAGGATCGGATGAACAGTGATGCAGTGTTGTCCAATACGTATTACCGCAGAACTTTGAAGCGGTTAACTTTGTTCGGTGTGCTTTTGGCGACTCTGTTGTACTCAACGTGGGCTGTCGCGCAGATCCTTGGCACCGGTCACTTGAATGTCGAACGGCGCAGCCATACTGCTACTCTGCTGGAGAACGGAAAAGTTTTGATCGTCGGCGGCGATAATCAAAACGGAATCGTGAGCCAGGCGGAGAGTTTTGATCCTGTCTCGCAGGTCTCTGCTCTCGTGGCTGCGTTGATAACACCACGAACCGATCACTCTGCCACCAGACTTTCTGACGGCAGAGTACTCGTGATCGGCGGTCGCGATCAGACCGGCTCATTACAATCCACAGAATTCTACAACCCTGTTACTACTTCTTTCATAGCCGGTCCCGCCATGATGCGCGCGCGTAGCGGCCATACCGCCACGATCTTAGCGAATGATAGAATACTTGTCGTTGGCGGGGACCTCTTTGGAAGTGCGGAAATCTACGATCCTGTCACGCAAAGCTTTTCACTCATAACGGGGATTTTAAAAACTCCTCGCAAATTCCATAGTGCAATCCTGCTACAAAACGGTCAGGTCATGATCGTGGGTGGTGTCAATGCGCAAGAGGCGATGCTCAACACAGCGGAGGTTTTCGATCCCGCTTCGCAGACTTTTTATCTACCGCCCACAAATATGCAGACGGCTCGCGCCTTCGCAACATTGAAACTGTTGCCGGATGGCAAGGTACAGATTATCGGGGGCGACGCTGAGTTATCGATGGAAGTCTTCGATCCGAGGGATGGGGTTTTTATTGCGAAAGCGCTCTTGCCGCCGAACGCAGATCTGCTCGGCGCGACGCTGAGCACCCAGAGCCGCGCGGCTCTTTTCTCGCCGTCAATTTCTCAGGATCCGCTACTTCAAGGAATTCTGACAGCTGAACAATTGTCGCTGCTCGACCGCGCCGACCAGTCGATTACAGAATTGCCGGAGCGCAATCAAGCATTAGTGGCGGGCGGCGTGAATAGCGGGGGCCAGGTGTTGAATTCCGCCAAGCTGGTGAGTAGCTCTAAAGCGAGCGTTACCACGGACAAAACCGACTACGCGCCCGGACAGATCGTCACAATCACTGGCAGCGGCTTTCAAGCGAATGAGCAGGTATATATCTATTTTCATGAGTTCCCTGAAGAGTATCCGGATATTTTTCTCTCCGCGGTCGCAAATCAGCAGGGTAACTTCGTGGTCGCTGAGTTTGCCCCTCAGCAAATCGACCTCGACAGAATTTTTACCCTGACCGCAATAGGCCAGACTTCCGGATTCACCGCGCAGACGGCGTTTAAGGATGCGTTGTCGGTTACTAGCGTTTCACCAAACTCAGGTCCGACAACCGGCGGCACGTCAGTGACCATCTCTGTCAGCGGAATCGGCAATGGCCCATGGACCGTCTTGTTTGGCGGCGTCTCCGCTACTTCAGTCGCAAAGGTGGGCGGGAACCTAACCGCAGTAACTCCTGCCCATGTAGCGGGACCGGTGACTGTTACTGTCCGGGAGGGTGCCGGGAGCCCGGTCACATGCACCGCTTCGCCCTGCTTCACCTATAACGCCGCCGCCAAGGCGCCGCCGGTGATCACGTTTGGGACAGCGCCGACGCCGACGTTTGGCGGCGGAAACTTCACGGTGAGCGCATCGACGACGAACACAGATAGCTCCACACTTACCTACAGCCACGTGAGTGGCCCATGCGCAGTGGTAAATGCCAACACGGGAATCTTCAGCTCGAGCGGGGCCGGTACATGCGTGGTGAGGGCCAGTGGCGCGGAAACAACGAACTTCCTGGCCGCCTCAGCGGACCAGAGTGTGACTATTGCCAAGGCGCCAGTAACGGCGACAGCGGGCGGCGGCACGACGACCTATGACGGCACGACGAAGTCTCCGAGTGCCTGCTTGGTGACAGGCGTTTACAAGGGTGACCTGACATGCGCCAACAATCCGGCATCGGTGGGTCCGGGCTTTGGAACCACCACGATTGAGCCGGTAGTCAGCGGCACGGGTCTCGCCAATTTCGAGGTGACGAATGTGAATGGCTCGTACACCATCAACAAGGCGCCAGTAACGGCGACAGCGGGCGGCGGCACGACGACCTATGACGGCACGACGAAGTCTCCGAGTGCCTGCTTGGTGACAGGCGTTTACAAGGGTGACCTGACATGCGCCAACAATCCGGCATCGGTGGGTCCGGGCTTTGGAACCACCACGATTGAGCCGGTAGTCAGCGGCACGGGTCTCGCCAATTTCGAGGTGACGAATGTGAATGGCTCGTACACCATCAACAAGGCGCCAGTAACGGCGACAGCGGGCGGCGGCACGACGACCTATGACGGCACGACGAAGTCTCCGAGTGCCTGCTTGGTGACAGGCGTTTACAAGGGTGACCTGACATGCGCCAACAATCCGGCATCGGTGGGTCCGGGCTTTGGAACCACCACGATTGAGCCGGTAGTCAGCGGCACGGGTCTCGCCAATTTCGAGGTGACGAATGTGAATGGCTCGTACACCATCAACAAGGCGCCAGTAACGGCGACAGCGGGCGGCGGCACGACGACCTATGACGGCACGACGAAGTCTCCGAGTGCCTGCTTGGTGACAGGCGTTTACAAGGGTGACCTGACATGCGCCAACAATCCGGCATCGGTGGGTCCGGGCTTTGGAACCACCACGATTGAGCCGGTAGTCAGCGGCACGGGTCTCGCCAATTTCGAGGTGACGAATGTGAATGGCTCGTACACCATCAACAAGGCGCCAGTAACGGCGACAGCGGGCGGCGGCACGACGACCTATGACGGCACGACGAAGTCTCCGAGTGCCTGCTTGGTGACAGGCGTTTACAAGGGTGACCTGACATGCGCCAACAATCCGGCATCGGTGGGTCCGGGCTTTGGAACCACCACGATTGAGCCGGTAGTCAGCGGCACGGGTCTCGCCAATTTCGAGGTGACGAATGTGAATGGCTCGTACACCATCAACAAGGCGCCAGTAACGGCGACAGCGGGCGGCGGCACGACGACCTATGACGGCACGACGAAGTCTCCGAGTGCCTGCTTGGTGACAGGCGTTTACAAGGGTGACCTGACATGCGCCAACAATCCGGCATCGGTGGGTCCGGGCTTTGGAACCACCACGATTGAGCCGGTAGTCAGCGGCACGGGTCTCGCCAATTTCGAGGTGACGAATGTGAATGGCTCGTACACCATCAATCCTTTGGGCTTTGACGGATTCTTGTCTCCAATTGGCGGGGCCGATGATGCGACCGGCGGAGACTTTGCCCACCCGATCCGGACTGTCAAACTGGGCAGTACGCTTCCCGTGAAGTTTATAGCTTATGGTGGCGGCGGAACCCCATGGCTAACCGGCGTCCATACTATTCAGGCGTTTAAATACAGCAGCGACACATACTCGTTGGGGGATCCCATGGTAGTGTCGGCGACCGATTCGGCTACAACCGGCAATCAATTCCGGCTTACCGACGGTCAATGGCACTTCAACATGAGCACGAAGTCCGGTTTCAGCCAGGGCATCTGGAAAATTGTAGCCACGCTGGAAGACGGCTCCACGCACTATGCCTGGATCGCACTTAAGAAGTAGGATTCAGACCCGGGGAGCCCACTCAGGGCTCCCCGGCAAAACCTGAACCTCTTTTCCAGGTGGCGCGGTTAAGGTTTCTAGTTTGCAGTTTCGTGAGGACCGCGTTTGAACGAGAACAGTGAGACTATTGCAGCCGCAAACACGTGTAGACAGTTGGCCGTCCAGTTGATTGACGGCAAGACTTACTACGCCAATTTCCAGTTCAAGAAATAGTCGCTGACGTGGCGTTTTAGCCGAAGGTGGAGAGGAAGCTCTTCTTCGCCCTTCGTCCTTTTGCCGAATCCACTCATAATTTCAGCTGACGAACTTGATTGCATTACTTCTGCTGCTGCGGGCGCCTTGTCAGCGCTTTTCGGCGGGCGTTGAAGTCGCCGGTCCCATGCCCTATACCTCGGTCGGTTTCCAGATAGCGCTGAACATCGCTCTGGGTCAGTGATAATCAGGTCTTGTCTTTTGACCGGTTGCTAATTTTCGCTGCGTCTCCTCGAGCTAGTCCAACCAATCTTTCTCTTTGAAGCTTCGAGTGACATAGCCGTAGTCAGATCCTGAAAGTCTTTCGCTCTACCGTTCGCAGCAGCTTAACCCGGCCAGGCCGTGCAGCATTAATCACCGGTATCCACACGCTGCAGGCAATCAAATACAGCAGTGCCACTGACTCAGACAAGCCGATCGACGCCACGCCGACTGACGCGGCCACGACCGGCAACGAATTCCGGTTGACCGGTACGGATTGGCACTTCAACCTCAGCACCAAGTCTGGATTCAAGGACGGCACATGGCTACTGATCGCCACTCTGCAGGATGGCAGCAGGCATACCGTCTGGATCTCCATCAAGAAGTAACCAGGCTCCCGGCCTAACGACGCCGACAGCCGCCTCCCGCAAAGGGGAGCGGCTGTCGTTGTTATTGGAAAGAGGACAAACCGTGGCGTTCGAGATCAGCTGGACAGTATCGGATTGCGACCTACGGTAGAAAGAGTAAATGAAAACCAACTCAGCTTAACAGTGAGTCGCGGATAATTTTGGCGAGGAGGACGGCGACCGCGGCCATATTATCTCTGGAACGAGATAGCCGATTCGGCTCTCGAGAGGAGTCAGTGATGGTTAAGTAAGTGTCACGTTTATCTGAAACGCATTGCAGGGACCATACAATGATAATAAGCCCTTGGCCGTGGCAGGCGTGGACGGCGCATGAAGTATTCCTAACGTAAGTGATAAATCAGTCGCAGGAGCACATCTGAACAGCGTGGTGGTGCACTATCGTGTCGCGGCGGCTTTTACTTGCCCATAGTCGGTCCAACCCGCCAAAACTTTTTGCACGCCATCCTGGACCAAGGTCGTCATTCCTTGCGCAACCGCGACTTGCCAAAGCTCAGCTACGGTTGCACGCGCGTGAATCAGCCGCTTGATCTCGTCACTGACAACCAGGAGCTCGTGCAAACCGATCCGGCCTTTGTAGCCGCTCTGATTACAATCAGCACAGCCTTTGCCGCGGTATAGGACGAGATTCTCTTTTTGGGGAATTTCCAATTGAGCAAAAGCCGCTTCGCCATACCCATACGCTAATCCATCAAGTTCTTCTTTTGCGGGGTGATAGGGTTCTTTACAGCCGCCGCAGATCGTCCGCGCCAACCGTTGCGCCAAGACTCCTAACAATGCATCGGCAAAATTAAACGGATCCATACCCATTTCTAAGAGTCGGGTGATGGTTTCGACGGCGCTGTTGGTATGAAGGGTGCTCAATACCAGATGTCCGGTAAGCGAAGCTTCAATACCGATTTCGGCAGTCTCCCGATCACGAATCTCTCCCACCATGATGACATCCGGATCGGCGCGGAGAAACGAGCGCATCGCGGCAGCGAAATTAAATCCTATTTTGGCGTTGACCTGCACCTGGCGCAGCCCGCGCTGGGTTATTTCGACCGGATCTTCTGCCGTCCAGATTTTGCGCTCCGCCGTATTGATCACGTTAAGGGCGGAATGAAGAGTGGTTGTTTTTCCTGATCCGGTTGGGCCGACACACAAAATCAATCCGTAAGGTTTTGCCAACAGCTCGCGAAATTTGTGTAAATTGCGCGACGTCATGCGTAATTCGTTTATCGGGATCGGCTCTCCGGCCGCGAGCACCCGAAGAACTATATCTTCATTGCCGATGCCTGCCGTTGGAATAGTCGCCACGCGTAGTTCGATTTCGCGATCGGGCAGGCGGAACTTGATCTTGCCATCTTGCGGTTTGCGGCGTTCCGCGATATCGAGGCCGGCCATAATCTTTAGTCGGGATACGAGGGGTCTGCGATACACCGCCGGAACCCGCAGATAATTGGAGCAATGTCCATCAACACGGAAGCGGACCTCGGTGTCGTTTTGGCTTCCGTAAGGCTCGATATGAATATCCGAAACCCTCTTTTTGCAGGCGTCGGTAATGATTTGGTTCACCAGCCTGACGATGACGCTGTGATTTTCATTGATGGCGGGGTCGTTCAAACTATCGTCGTCTGCCTCGTCCTGTGCGGCGACATCGAGCTGCCCTAGTATGGTCGTGATCGATTCATGAGAGTGGCTTTTCTCGAGATTGGCCTTGGCGGTGCTGAAATATCTCAGGATGTCATCGCGCAAGCCGACGGCAAACGTGATCTGTTTTCCTAAAAACAGACGCTTGATATCCTGGATTTTTTCATAAGCTGTGGGGTCATCGATAAGCACCTCCACGGAGCGTTCGCTGACCTGCAAAGGAATCCAAGAAGCGGCCTTCAGATAATTCAAATTGAGGCCGCGTATGGAATCCCAGGCCGGCGGCTGTTTTTCATCGTACTCTTTGAATGGACAGCCATAGAATACGCTGAGAGCAGCACCCAGTTCTTGTTTCTTGAGCTTGTAGCGTTCCATCAAAAGAATTTCGACGGGACGCTGCTGAATCTGCGCTTCCCGGAGCGCCAAGTCTAGATCCCGCTGGCTCAAACGCCGCGTCGCCACCAGCGCATCAAACTTACCTTGCTTAGATTTCTGACAGTTGCCGGCCTGAGACTGTTCGTAAAGGGCGCGAATCAGCGCAGCCTCATCGATGTATCCCTTCTCAATGAGTACCGCGCCGAGCTTTTTATGCGGGTTCAATTTTTTCTGCTGATCGAGAGCGTTTTGTACTTGGCTCGGCGTGAGCAGTCCGAGATGAACCAAAAGTTCGCCGAGCGGAATTCGCCGGCGATGTTTCACCAATAATTTTTCTAAATCGGTGGGCGCGACAAACCCGAGCGAAACGCACACTTTGCCGATCGGCTCTGCGGAATCTTGCTGTTTCTGAACGGCAATACTTTTGGCAAGTTGTTCCGCAGTGAGTAGGCCTTCCTGAGTGAGCAGCTCGCCAATTTTTTCGGCAAATTGTTGAGACATGGACTTAAGGAGCCGACGTGAGCAAGCAGTATACCAAGGAAAAATCCCGAAAAGAGACGCGTTAATGGGCCCAGAATATTATGCTGGGCGACCAGCGATGAACAAAAGTGTCATTTTATGTCTAGCCGTGTACTTGCGTGTCTCCTATCCTGAGTGTGAATCGCATGGGCGCGCCGGAAGCTTCAGCACCGGCTGCGCTTCTATAATTTTGAAGGTGCGGTTACGGCGCTAAGAGGATTTGGCGATGACACACGAACTAATTTACAACCGAACATCGGCCCACGATAACAATGCCCAATAGCACGAGCGGAAGGGGAGAATGACCCAAACGAGATTGTCAAGGGGAAGAAGATTGTGAATCGCCGCCCTGGTGTATTGAAACTGCTGGGCAGGAACAGCGCCGCGGATTAACTGGCACAGGGACTTACGAGCGAACTCGATGCTTAGTAATCTGATTTGGCCTTTTTGATATTTGCCTTTGCCACCAGCCAGGCATCTACCATCTCCTGTTTGAAACGCCACTGATTGCCTACTTTGAAGGCCGGTATTTTTTTCTGGGTTATCAGACGGTAGACAGTAAACTTGTCCACATTTAAGTAGCGAGCCACTTGCTCCAGCGTTCGTAGCTCACCTATCTCAGTCCCCCGCTCGTGACTCGTCGGTTTGAGTTGTGCTGCAGAGAGGTCCGTACCAGGCAGAAACTCGCCCTCGCGTTGCGCCGTAAAGAAATCACAGGCTTCTTTAATGATCATCTCCAGTTGAGGTATATCCCAGGGCTTGGTAACCAATTTGGAAACGGCGCCGGAATTCATAGCCTCAATCGCCACATCGAAATCCGAGTACGCCGTAGTCAGAATACGGACTGCGTTCGGATGCACTTCACGAGCGCGTTTTAAAAACTCGACGCCTTTTTCTCCGGGCATTCGCTGATCACTCATCAGAAGCGCGATGTCGTCTCGATATTCTTCAAGCAGTCGATAACCTTCTGCCGCGTTGGCGGCGCTCAATATCTTAAACTTCTTGCGAAAGACCCGATTGAAGTTGACGAGCGATTTTTCCTCGTCATCAACGTATAGGATAGTGCAGTTCTGGTAGTCTTCGAGACGTTCCATGTCTCTCCTGTGCAGCCGAAAACTTTCGATGTTCGATCGTGGAACTCGAAATGTCGGTGCGAGCCGTGGTGACCGAGCCGCCGGAAAGCTGCCTTCTCTTAAATTAGCAAATCCTCAGGCCAAGTCTACACTTCGTTTTAGTTCGCAAGCCAGGACACCACAATCGACCGGTCTCTTAAGTTGGCAACGGCTCTCTTGGACAAGTTCTCTCAGTAAATTCTACCCCCTATAAAGGAAGTCGGTTCTATGCCAGAAACAGGCATGCTTCGGTAAAGCTCGCGATAATCCGGATGGCCCGGCTCACCACAGCCGGTAAAGTTCGGCGGGCGATTCGTTGAACCCGCATGCCTCATATTCAGTATACCGGAGAAAACACCAGAATAAAGATGATAGAAGCGCTTTACGTGATTCTCAGTTGTCGCTACCACTTGGCTTTTCGAGCCGGTCCGCTTCCGCTTCCTTACCCGGTCACGCTACCCGAACGCACTTGCGCACCCGAACCACTGTCGCTGGTTCCCCCCGAGACTTTGTTGATGTCCAGCTTTCGTGCTGCCACTGTAGATTTCGTACCTGTACCCCTGGGCCTTCCCCGTCGTGCTTTGCCCCAGTGGATGTCCTACTGCTGCTGTCCGACAATCTCAGAGCCCCTGCGGTCTCGAACAAAATCGCCGTAAAAAGGTATTTGCTTTTGACCATTTGCCTCCATTTCTGAGATTCTCCCGCCGTTGCGTTCCGAATGCGGTGGACCATTACATTCGCTAGTTACGTTTCCCTGGGTTCACAGTTCTTCGAGATCTCTTCGAGGTAAACCCGCGAATAGTAGACGTACTTTCTTAGGCACGGCACCGTTTTCCTGCAGACTGTGCCGAATCGCGGACGGTTCACACCGTTGTCGTAAGTTTCGGAATGATTAAATTTTTCCGGCCGCACGCGAGTAAACTTGACCGTTCCGCCGAGCGAATGATGCGCCAACGGAAGTTTTTGCCCCGGAAGCGGGGGCTTGGGATAAGATCTTGTCGCCTACTGAAAAGCGAGCGAGAGACGCTTCCACTTCAACGAAAGGACTATCTAGACTGGAACATTCGGCTGGTGAGCAGAGCGACTGCAAGTCAAGGTGAAAAGGTTTCCGAGACTCAGATGCTTGGCATCAGGTTGCCGCGATTGCCTGCTGGTTATGGGCCATAAATTCGGCGAAGAGCCTCGCCATTTCGGGCGCCTTCTCGTCCCATTCCTCTCGCGGGCTTAAGTCCATGTCATAATGCTTCGGGAAAAGAATATGTAGTTGGGCCTTAGGAAGGATTTGACCCAAGAGCTCACCGGTCTTTTGAGAGTGTGTGTTGTCATTACCAGGGATTACGAGGGCGGGCGCCTCAATTGATCTGAGCTCTGCCTCGCTCGCGCCGATAACCGGCAGGTCAGCGCCGCGGACGAAGTACTCGCGCCAATGCGCCATGACGCTGATGAATTGAGAAGACTCCATGTTCATTAGCCGCTTGCGGTTTTCCGGCCTTGCTTCGATTCGCTCTTTCCAGTGTTCCATCTCACAAACCGCGGCCATTCCGCCCTCCTGCGCCGCGCTGATGTACTGGCCGTAATATTCTTGGGCCAAACGTTCACATGCGAAGCGGCCGCCGGTTACGCGCCACAACAAGAGACCCCGAACTGCGTCGGGATGACGCAAAGCAAAAAGAAGCGAAGTGCGGCAACCGGAAGAGCTGCCGCCGATGAAGGCGGGAAGCGCGCCCAGTTGCGATAGCAATTCGTAAAAATCATCGGCCCAGATCTCATACTCCGAGTCCTCACCAGCGATCACTACATCGGAGGCGCCGCAGTTGCGCCGGTCGAGGATGAGAACACGGAATCCTAGGTCAGCTACATGCTTGGCCAGCGGTTCAATCGCGCTCATGTCGCGGCGTCCGCCCGGTGAGAGCGCTACCCACGGTCCGTGACCACCGAGAACTTTATAATTGATATGGGCACCGCGTACGTTAGCGAATGGCATAATTCCTCCAAGCCTGACAATCAGTAATAATGTTTGCCCACGGTATCTTCAGGATCATTGCGACCAGATCTCAACAGAGCCAATCGGACCGAATAGTCATCATTTGAGAATCTCGCGTAGCTTGGCTATCAAAGTCGGATCCAGCTTGAAGAACCTTGCGACAGTTTTTTCCACTTCTTCCGGCGATACCGGCTCGAGGTCCAGTTGGGATTTCTTTGCATCGGCCAGAAACTCCGGATCCTTCATAGTGTCCATAAATGCCTTTTGCAATATTTTCACCCGATCCTTCGGTGTACCCGGCGGCAACGAGTACGGCCTGGTTATGGAATTCGGGTCGTGAACCGCCGCCTGCAACAAGGTCCGGGCCTCGTCAGTCTTGGCGAGGTTGACAGCCAGAGGTACTTTGGGAAGCTCGGGATGTGGTCTAGCAACGAGTTGAAGCACAAGATTAGCATCGCCGGTTTCGAGGCCCTTGCGCCAGATCACTTTAATCGATTCCCATTGCCAACAGCCGCCTGCAATCTCGCCGCTCTCAGCCGCAAGCCGAATATCGGCTGTTCCCTTGTAACCTGGGATTGGTTGAACCGGCAAACCCAGCACCTCTTTGAGAACTCTCGCCATGCCGTAGGAGGCGTCTCCTGGTCCTACACCGCCGAGCTTGACTGGCTGCTTTGCCGCCTGCCATTGCTCGATGCTGCCAATACCGCTGGCCTTGGTCAAAGCGCAGGCACCGGTATCTTGCACAGGTACTCCAAGCCACTCGAGCTTGCGTGCATCAAACTCGATTCCCGGCGCGCCCAAGACCTGGTTCAAAATCTGGAAACCGTGAAAGTTGCCGATCGTCAGCCCATCAGGTTTTGCCACTTTGTAGACATGGTTTGCTGCAACGATACTTCCTGCCCCTGTCATGTTCTCCACGACCATGGATGGATTGCCGGGAATATGTTTCCCCATGTGGCGGGCGATGGCTCGGGAATAGGTATCGAAGCCCCCACCGGCCGAAAAACCGACGACGATCCGGATTGCTTTCCCTTCAAATGCGGATTGCGCGCCGAAAAGCTCGTTCTTACTAGCTGTCAGAACTAAAATGGCAGCAAACACTAAAGCGGTTTTAAAACTCATCATGAGCCTCCTGAACAGTCTCGCATCACTTAATTGGCATCGATCGTGTTGGGGACGCAAAACAGTTATTCCAATAGGCTGTCTGAGCTACGAATACCTTAAATCGGCCATCCGCGTTTCGAAAGATCGACAGGATTGCCGTCGGGATCATAGAGACGCGCCTCGACCTCCCGGTTCTCCGGCCTTTTCTCAATCTTGGAAGTAGCGCCCATCTGCTCGCTGATCGGTCGCAGTGCGTCCACGTCATCCACCTGGAAGCCAAAATGGTAAAAACCTTCCTTAAGATACGGCCCTTCGGTCTCGCGCTCAGGCTCCAGCGGCAAAATCGCCAGATTGACGTGACCGTCTGAAAGGTAGGTTCCGGTTCCACGGCCCGGCACAACTTTCAGGCCAAAGACCGTCGTATAAAACTTGACGAGACGAGCGACGTCCTTGGTGGTAATCGCGATATGGCGAATGCGCGACATAGATTTAGCCTCCAATCGAAATTGTACGAAGGTCTTTTCTTGACCTCTGCGAATGACTTTGCTGTCATCCGAAAAAATCTAGCCTAGTTCCTTCGTGAGATACCATAGGTCCAAGGGATGACAAGCGTCAAGCCGATTGGCCGAAATACTCCAGCGTGTTCGGCAAATCATGTTAGAGTTAAAAAGCAACAACGGGCGGGAGAAGAACAGAGCAGAGATTCAAAGGACGCTTCGGCGGAACATACTTAACATCGACTCATTACTGGCCTTCAACCTTACGCGTGCCGTTATGCAGCTTGCCTTCATGCTGAGTTGCACGCTGGACTAAGGGTTAGTTCGTTAATCCTCGACCGGTGGCATTGCTACTGCCCGTGCGGTGATTCGGGCCTAGTTCTCGTAAGTATTTCCTTGGTGCTGAGACGATCATTTGATAAAGATTCCTTTGATCAACCGATCTACACGGAGGTATCTATGAAAAAGTCTTATCGCGGCACGTGGTGGGCGTTATTAGTGTGCCTGGCATTTTGTTCCACCGCGGCGGCGGAAGATTTCTACAGCGGCAAAACAATTCGCCTGGTCGTAGCGACCACGCCGGGTGGCGGATTCGATGCCTACTCTCGCATGCTCGCTCGTCACATGGGCAAACATATTCCAGGCAATCCAACCTTCGTGGTGGAAAACATGCCGGGCGCAGCTTTCATGATTGGCACCAATTATGTGTATAAGCAGGCCAAGCCTGACGGGCTAACTTTGGGCAATTGGATCGGCACGCTGGTTTTACATCAAGTCATAGGAAAGAAGGGCATCGAGTTTGACGCGCGCAAGTTCGAGTATGTCGGCGCGCCGGTTAAGAATCATGACACCTGCGTGATGACTCGGGCCAGCGGCATCGATAGCGCTAAAAAGTGGTTAAGCTCACCGACACCGGTAAAGATGGGCGCGACGCCGCCGGGTTCGACGCCATACGATAACGCAGCGGTGTTGAAAGAAGCGCTTGGGCTGCCTATGCAGCTTGTCTCAGGCTACAAAGGAACAGCTGAGATTCGTTTGGCGGTTGACGCTGGTGAGGTGTCGGGTATTTGCGGTCTGGCGTGGGCATCGACCAAAGTAACCTGGCGCAAGCATTTGGAATCCGGGGAGATAAAAGTTGTTTTGCAAAACACAGCTGTAGCCCATCCTGAATTACCTGACGTCCCAACCGCCATCAGTTTGGCCAAGACCGACGCGAGCCGGAAGCTGATCGAATTGGCGCTGCATGACGTCGGAGCCATCACCTATCTCTATACCTTCCCCCCTGGTACACCGAAGGATCGCGTGCAACTCTTCCGACAAGGTTTTCAGGCGACGTTGAAAGATTCGGAATTTATTGCCGAGGCCAAGAAAGGGAATTTCGAGCTCGATCCGGTTCCGGGCGAGGAACTGGAGAAGATTGTTAATGGCTTCTTCAAAGCCGATGCGACGACGATCAATCGACTGCGCGACTTGCTCAAATGACCCGCCGAGAACAGCGGGGCTAAGAGGGCCACGACAACAATCAATTACGCTTCAAACGATTTATGCTTCGAAGATCGACCAGCATCACCGAGTAGGATCATGTAGAAATTTACCGAGCCGATCACAATTTTGCTTGCCCCGACTTTTCTGCTCTTGTCCTTCCCTGGTTAAGAAGTTCCGTTGGAGGCAATTGCCGCCGGTTCTTTCCAGTGGCGTATATATTGCCTTTGGTGTTACCGCATGGAGCATCAAAAACTGCGAATACTTTTTCTGGGGCTATTTTCTCTCTTTTCATTGAGTGGTTGCGCGGCCGTAGGAATGACGCTCTTCGGCGTCGGCGCGGGCGTCGCTGCCGGTACTTCAGTCTCTTACACGTTGGATGGAATTGCTTACCGGACATTCACCGCTCCGATATCACAGGTCGAAGGAGCTACACGCACTGCCCTCGATCGTATGGGAATAAAGATTCAAGCAACTTCTAAAACAGAGCAGGGCAAGGCGATCAAAGCGATGAGCAATGACCGTGAGATTGAAATCGAGCTCGAGATGGTAAGCGCCAAAACAACCAGGATTCGCACAGTGGCCAAGCAGGGCATCTTCTTCAAGGACCGCGCAACCGCGACTGAGATCATCATACAAACAGAACGGGTGCTAGGCGTCTGATAAGTTTCGGTAAGGAGGAGAGACCGTGAATACTTCAGCTCTGTTAGTAGCGGCGAGCATCTTCGGCAGCTGGTCCGGAGTGGGGTTGCCCAAGCAACAACAGCATTGAATGCGGAAGCGACCAAGATGAATACTCTCGCTTCCAGCCAGGGTGGTTCGAAAGTCGTGGATAAGATCAGCTCAGATTTAAGCTCCTTTCTGGGTGGTCATTCCAGTTATGATTGGTCTAAGAAATGGCACCCCGATTACATTAACGAGCAGTGCGCCGACCGACCCAACCGGAGCGCCGACCACCGAGACAACAATCATCAATCCACCAACCGGAAAGATGGGGCATGGTAACGTCCTCATCTCGCTAGCGCTGGCGAAGCAGCAACTCGGCGAAAGGCCATCAACGGTTCTGGTCATGGCAAGTGTCAAAGCGATAACGGTCTTATCTCAACGAGAGGAGTCGATGTGAACTCACCGATCAAAACAAGCATAGTGATAATACTTTTAATATTTCCTTCGGCGCTTTCGGCCACATATGCGATTGCACTGGACAAGCGACATCCGGAACACTTCCTCCCGGAGGAGCGCAGAATCATCAGTGAGTACTATCGTCGCGCGAACACAACGAAGAAAGGTTTACCGCCGGGGTTGGCAAAGCGCGGAGGTAAATTACCTCCAGGGCTGCAGAAGCATTTGGAAAAGAATGGGCAGCTGCCTCCCGGGCTCCAAAAACGGTTAGAGCCTCTGCCTTCTGCCTTAGATTCACGGTTGCCGTCAATCCCTGAATACTGGGAGCGGGTCATCATTGAGCGTGATGTGATCTTGCTCGATCGACGTACTAACCGGATCCTAGATATCATCGAGGACGTTATCGGGCTCGCAACCGGGCAGTAACCGACATCGGTGGTGCCTCGCGGCGTTTCTTCAAATTCATCTTCAATTTCGAGCGACAGCGGTCAAGAGCTGCTGTATCCACTTCGCCGCAGCTTAGTTTCAAAATCCTAACTAAATCATTGAACTGTTTCGGCAACTCTCAGGTCCTGCCCCTGGCAAAAAGCCAGACGACCAAACCAACGATCAGTATAACCAAAATTACTCCCACCCATACGCCCGCCTCAAAGATATCCCCGACGAGCTCGCACCCGGCTAACATCACTGTCGAAATAACCAGGAGCGTAAACGCGACGGTGTGATTCATTGGAAGTCCTCCAGTGTGGGTAGATAAGCTTTAACTCAACTGTAACAGCAGCCGCGAATTCGACAAGCATGGCGTTAAGTCGGCGTATGCAACCGAAGACCCTAAAGCTTCAAGCTAAACAGCACCGGAACTGGGTGTGCGCGGGAGGCGAGTTGGACACGTCCCAGGAGGGACATGCAGGGTTGTGGAGGGGAGACGCCGTATTGCTTGATGGGCGTCCTGATGTTTTTCTCGAATACGGTGTCCAGTGCCTCCCGCTGTTACTCCAAAACGCAAGGAGCGGGCCGAGTAGATGCACAGACAGGCTCGGCGTTTTAGGATATTAACCTAATTTAAAAAGCAGCCATCCTTGGCAGAAACTGCCTTAGTTGGCAGATTCCGCCGTTCACTGCGACCCACGTTTTTGTGAGGTGTAGCTCGCAATGTAGTGAAAACCTTCGGCCACGTTTAAGTGCACAGACTTCCGATCGGTCCCGCCCACACGATTCATTGAGTCTGTCTTGGGGAATTACTTCTGACTTATCGCTGGTGAAGCTTCCGATGAATAAGGGGATACCTGCCGTGCAATGCTCTGCAGGTTGTTGGTTTTCGACAAGAAGAGAACATCAGCACTATCCCGAGTACGATAACTACTTCCGTGATAGTGTCGCGATCAGGTACAAAGCGGGTGAGTTCACGAATGAGATGCGTCACGCCAGAAAAATAAAGCAAGAATGACTCCAGCGAAGCAAGAGAGATGGATTAGCGAAGACTAAACCGAAGCATGATCGGTAATGTGTCATATTCGATATTCACGATGAATCGTGTACCGAATGAGCGACACTTATACGACCACATTAATCTCGGCTAGACCGAGCGTATTCAGCGCGCAACCGATCGAGTTCACCGAAAGCGCAACTTCCACATGACGACGACTAAACTCTATCTTCATTCGCGGCTCAGCGCCGTCGGAGAACCAGCCCTGAACACATCATTCATCTACCAACTGTTTCACTCTGCGGAGTAGATCATACAGATTGAAAGGTTTGGTGAAGCAGGGTAAATGTCCAAGGCTTTTCTCATCGAGCAATTCGGGGTGTCCAGTTATAAGGATAACTGGAGTGGATGTGAGCGACGATTCTATTCGGCGGACCACGTCGAGCGCGCTCACGCGCGGCATCACGACGTCACAGATTAACAGATCGAATTTCTTTTTATCTAAAAAGTCTAATGCAGTGAGCCCATCATCTGCTTCGTCGACTTCATAACCTTGCTCCCGTAAAAGAAACGCAATGTTTCTGCGACTGGCGGATTCATTATCGACAACAAGAACCTTTCTAGGCATCTTCCACTGGGAGGCGGGTGATCAATGATAACCAAGTTCACATAAGTATCAAAGGGCATATAAAAGCGCGAGTCAATGAAAGTTCAATTTGGGTCGCCGGAGCGGAACGGCTTGGCGCACGAAAGTACCTCAAAGTGAGGAATACCTTATCCGGCCGAGTGGTGATAAGGCCGCTGACATGAATCGCGATCATGTTCCGGAATCATCCCGTAGAAAAGAACCAGCCGGGCAGCAATGAAAGTACTAGGTTTGAATGTGGCGACGCCGCGCCTTCTTTTTGGACGATCTCAGGAAAGTGGCCCAGACGAATACCGCGATGCCGCAAAGTATTAGCGCCGCGCCCAAGCTCGGCATTGAAAACGCCACGCCGGCTCCGAGCACTAGCAGCCACAGCGCGGCTGTGGTCGGGCTAATCGACCAATCGCGTGGCACTCGCTCGGTCTTCGCAAGTTTCTTGGCATCTTCCTCAACGATGGCAGCTGCCGCCTTCTTGATTGCTTCCTGAAACGCGATGTCGGGCTCTCGTTTTAGGCCAGCTTCTCGCATCAGCCTCTCGATTTCTTCTTCCCGTTTTTCACGCTCGGACTTCATGAACATAGTCTTTCCGAAGATTTGCTCATCTGTCAACAACTCATGATTCTCTGGTCGATAGATATGATTTGCCGGGCCGAAAAACAAGCTGGATGAAAGTCTGGCGCCAGAGCAGACGAGTAGTCTGGCTTTCCCTCTACGCCAGGTCGTGCTAAGTCAACGTTGAAGTAATTCCGAATCATCCTACAGGACCTGTCTCTTTGCCCAAATTAACCGGACTTTTTTACGGCTGGCGCATGGTGGCTGCCGCGTGCGCCCTGCGCGTGTTGGGCTCCGGACTTCATAGTTTCGGTTTTACCGTGTTCTTTCTTCCGCTGACCCAAGATTTGAATTTGAATCGAACCTCAACCTCCTTGGCATTTTCACTGGCGCGGGCGGAAGGGGCAATCGAAGGCCCCATCGTAGGCCACCTGCTAGGCCGTTTCGGTCCCAAGCCGATCATGCTGGCCGCGGTTCTCCTTATGGGCATGGGTTACCTGCTGCTCTCTCAGGTTGAGAGCTATGTCAGTTTTTTGATCGTTTACTTAGCGGTTATTTCTCTAGCTCACGCAGGCGGATTCATGCATGCGCCAATGGTGTTAATCAACACATGGTTTATCCGACACCGCGCTCGTGCCATAACCGTGAGCAGCGCCGCTTTCGGATTGGGCGGGGTTCTCATTGCTCCACTTCTAAGCGTTGTCGTCCAGGCGTGGGGATGGCGCTGGGGAGCAGCCATCGCCGGAATCTTGTTTCTAGTGATCGGCATACCTTTGACCTTGACGATTCGGCGTTCGCCCGAAAGCATGGGACTCCTGCCCGACGGGGACATGCCTTTGAGCCATGCCTCCGGCAACGACGGCAGCGAGCACAAGATCAAATCGGAACGCGAAGTGACGTTGGCCGAGGCGCTGCGCTCTTTTGCATTCTGGGGCTCCGTCTTGGCCGCAGGTATTCGCAATGGCTCCTATCATGCCATCGCCGTTCATTTTGTGCCGCTGATGGTTTGGAAAGGCTTGAGCCAGTCGGAGGCGGCTTTGTTGTTGAGCGTCTATGCGTTTCTTGGAATGGCCTTGACTCTCATCCTGGGGTGGTTTGCAGATAAAACGAACAAGCCGCGCTTAACCGCGTTCATCTTGTTTGCCGCCGCGGGTGCCATGTTCTTGCCCATTGCCGGAAACTCGCTCTGGTCACTATGCCTCTTCACAATCTTCTTTGCCGCTGTAGAAACTACTTTTCCGCTGGGTTGGGCGGTGGTTGGAGACTTGTTTGGCAGAAAGCACTACGCCCAGATACGGGGTTATATGACTTTGTTTTACACCTGGGGAGGCGTTATTGGACCTGTGGTGGCCGGCGCGATCTTCGACCGCTGGAATACCTATGAGCCCTTGTTATGGTCTCTGGTTGTTGTTTACATCGTAGCGGGCCTGTTCTTCGCAAGCCTAAATCGCTCTTGGCTCAAAGCGACTGGTCAGATCGGCTAGAGTCGCAACATTTGGCTCTACCAATTCGTCGCGGGCGATGAACATTCACTCGAAAGTATCTCAGCGCGCCGCTCCCGCTGTCTCTTGGGGAGGCGGCAAGGTTCAAATTTTCCTGGTCACGTGATGATGTCCCGGATTCAAATAATCTGTTGAAGTAAAAAGCGACGCAACATTTCAACCAGCTTCCTGAGGGCAAGTACTTACTGCAGACTGGACGATAGATGATTTTATCTTTTGGTTTATTTTCAGGTGTGGTAAGGGGTGCTGGACATTGTCATGACCGGGCCCGCTAAAACGATCAGAGTCATTATTCGTATGAGGAAAGCCTAGATGGATTTTCGCTTGTCACCCGAAGAAGAGACTTTGCGGAAGACCGTCGAGGAGTTTGTCCGCGAACGTTTGATTCCGCTCGAACCGCAGTTCGAAGATGCTCCCGACATTTTCGAAGGCAGCCGGTGGAAGAGTCGCGCCAGATTAAGCCGCGATCCGGTGATACTACGCTACATCGAGATAATGGAAAATCTTGAGACGCAGGCTGAGGCTCAAGGCCTTTGGCATCTCGATGTTCCAAAAGAGTACGGTGGTATGCAAGTGAGCAATGTGGCGATGCTCGCTGTTACTGAGGAGCTGGAAAAAAGCGCCATCCCGTTCGAGTTTGGCAATCACGTTTCCAATATCCTGTACAACTGCAAAGGCGATCAGATCGATAAGTTTCTTTGGCCGTGCATTCGCGGCGAGAAGACCTCGGCCTTCGGCTTGACCGAACCTGCTTCGGGCGCCGATCCTTCGATGCTGCAAACCATCGCGGTGCCGGATGGCGATCACTTCATTATCAACGGCACAAAAATGTTTCCGACCTTCGCTGACGTGGCGGATTTCGTGCAGCTGTTCGCCCGTTTGCCGGATACGAAGGGTAGGGAAGGTGTAACTTGTTTCTTAATCGAGACCGGGACGCCAGGGTATCGCGTGACCCGTAGCATCGAAACGATCGCCGGCAGCGAGCCTTGCGAACTGGTCTTCGAAGATTGCCGTGTGCCTCGCAGTCAAGTTCTCGGTGAAGTCGGTAACGGCTGGGCGCTCAATCAAGCATGGCTGGGCGCGCGTCGTTTTCAAGTCGGCATTCGCGCTCACGGCATGGCGCAACGGGTTCTGCGAGTTGTCGCGCAGTTGCTCGGCGGCGACTCGGCCGAAGCGAGTAAATTCGTCGAGCGAATCGGTTATTTTCTAGGTGAATTGGAAGCGCTGCGGACCTTAAGTTATTTCGGCGCATGGAAAGCCGATCAGAAGATGGACGTTCGCTCGGAGGCGGCTAACGTTAAATTGTTCGGCACTGAACTGTTGCACAAGATCGTCGATTTCGCTCTGGAAATCGCCGGGCCAGCGATGCTGCGCAAGAGCCATGTATTGGCGCGTTATTTTCGTCACGCGCGCGCTCGGCGAATCATTGAAGGTCCTTCCGAGATACAGCGCCATATCATCCAGCGGGCGCTTTTTCGTGAAGGCGTTGCCGGCCTCGAACTGCCATAAGGCGGAGTCGGATATCATTTCGCGATAAACCATGGACTTCAAACTGAACGAAGAAGAGAAGCTGATTCAGAGCACGGCAGTTCAATTTGTCAAAAAGGAATTGCTCACGCGCGAAGGCGATTATCTCAGGCAACGGGAACACTTCCTGCCGCCCGGCGATCCACCGCGCCGTCGATTGGATGCGGACATTCATCAGACACTGACAAGCATCGCGCAGCGGTTAGGCGTATGGACGCTTGAGTTGCCTGAGTCCGGGGCCGAACCAATCGGCTATTTGGGCCGGGTTCTGGTCTATCGCGAGTTCGGCCGAAGCATCCTGCCGTTCGAGCCAGCCTGCGCTCCGGCGCTGTTGGCTAAGACCGATTTCGCCAAAGACCTGCAAGCCGGCAAGTGCTCCTTGGCCTTGGCGTTTGATCAGATTCACAAAACCGGTACCCTCGATGGAATTAGTACTCGTTATCGTCCTGGAGCCGCAGGCTTTAGCATCAGCAACAGCGAGATCACGATCTATAGTCCATCCGCTGATTTGTTCCTGCTGCCAGCCCGGGAACAGGGGACGCACCGAATCGGCCTGTTTCTGGTCCAAAAAAGTGATCACGGACTCTCCATAGAGGAAGAAGTCGATTTAACAAACGATGCGGCAATGGGGCGGCTGAAGCTGCGTGATTTCGAAGTTCCCGAAAGCCGCTTGCTCGGGTACGAATATGAGGCTGGAGAAATTCTTGCCGCCGAGCAGCTGCGCATTGCCGCGCGCTGCCTCGGTATCGGCATGCGCTGTTTGGCTGACGCCATCGAGCATGCGCGAACTCGCGAAACGTTCGGCAGAACGCTGGCGCAGCGTCAGGCAATTCAGTGGATGCTGGCGGATTTGTCAGTGAATCTTCGCAGCTGCACGTGGTTGACTATAGAAGCTGCCTCCCGCGCCGATCAGAGTTTGCCGTTTTTCGATGCGGCGGCGCTGGCAAAAAAGAGATCCGCAACCATGGCATTTGGCGCCGCAGATACCGCGATCCAGATCCATGGCGGCTACGGCGTCTGTAAAGAGTTTCCGTTCGAAGGGTTCTATCGAGAAACGCGGATGCTACGTCTGCTCTATGGGCGTGAAGCCGAGCTGAACCGGGCTATGGGCCAAACATTCTTGAAGGTGGGCCTGAAGCGCTAAGCCAGAAGTGATCAGCGAAAGTCTATCTAAAGATTAACCAGGGAGAGAATCATGCGACGGAAAAGAGTTTGTTTAGTTGGCTACGGCTCGACGGAATACTCGAGGAAATCCGAAGAATCGGTGTTGACACATTATGCTAATGCGATCCGACAGGCGCTCGAGCGCGCCGGCCTGCACAAGAAAGAGGTGCGCGGGCTCTCGATCACGACCCAGGCCAGCCCGGATTTTTCGCCGCACGTCGCGGAGCAATTGGGTCTTGAGGTTGATTGGGTTTTGAACGGCGACTATGGCGGCGCCGGCGGAGTCATGAGCGCGCGCCGAGCCGCAGATGCCATAGAGTGCGGCCACCTCGATATTGCCGTGCTGGTGGGCGGCAACTCTTTCGATAAAAGTCTCCCCACTCAAAGGCCGCTGGAATATCAGCGCGCCAACTTTGTCGACGTTTATGGTTACGGCGGGCCGAATTCCTTGATGGCGCTGATTCAGCGCCTCCACATGGAAAACTACGGCACGACACTCGAACAGATCGGCAAGATCGCCGTGGCGCAGCGCGAAAACGCGCTCAACAATCCGCAGGCGTTATTTCGCCAAACGATGAGCATGCAGGATTATCTCAATTCGCGGATGATTTCCGATCCGATTCGGCTCTTCGATTGCGTCATGCCGTGTTCCGGCGCCGAATGCGTTATCCTGGCGTCCGAAGAGAAAGCAAAAAAGATCACGGACAAGCTCGTTTATCTGGTCACCGACGCTGAGATCTCGCATTATCAAGTCGCCAATATGATGCCCGATAAAACCACCTTCGGCATGAAGGTGGTCGGCGATCGCATCTTTTCCGAGGTACGGCACGAGGATATCGATCTTCTGGAAATTTATGACGACTACCCGATCGCGGTCATGATTCAGATAGAAGATTTGGGGTTTTGCAAAAAAGGGGACGGCGGAAAATTCGTCGATGCGCACGATCTCACTTACAAAGGTGATTTCCCTGTGAACACAGGCGGTGGAGAGTTGTCGGTGGGTCAAGCTGGGCTGGCCGGTGGATTTCTTCACATCGTCGAGGCGCTGCGTCAATTGCGCGGCGAAGCCGATGGCCACCAGGTAAAGAACGCGAAACGCGCGCTGGTCACTGGCATCGGTTGGCTCAACTACGGGCGTAATCTCGGCACCACGGCGGCGCTGGTCATGGAAAGGAGACAATAATGGCAGAAGCAAGAATGCCTCAGAAGAGCATACCCAAGGTGAATAAGGTCGACCAGCCGTTCTGGGAAGGCGCCGCCCACAGTAAGTTCTTGCTGCAAAAATGCCGCGCCTGCGGCAAGGTGCAGTTTTTTCCGCGGGTCGCCTGCGTCGATTGTTTCGGCGAGCTCGATTGGATCGAATGTAAGGGCACAGGCAAGATTCACAGTTTTACTCTGGTGCGTGTGCCACGCAATCCCGCCTTCAAAGATGAGGTTCCGATTTATTATATCAATGTAATTTTAGACGAAGGGGTCATCGTCGAGAGTAAACTGGTGGGCGAGAAGAAAGAGAAGGTAAAGCTCGGCGACAAGGTGAAGGTCGTTTTTGAGCAGACGCACAACCCGGAAATCAAACTGCCATGTTTTGAGTTGGCGGGATGACGATTTTGGATTCTCGATTTTGGATTTTAGATTGAAGATCGGAGGATAGAATGAAGTTAAGGAGCCCAGAGACTTTCTTATCCGATAATATAAAATCCAAAATCCAAAATTCAAAATTATATTCTTCGGTTTACACACTAGCCGTTATTTTAGTTCTTATCCTATTAATTTCGTTAGCGCCTTCCCTGCTTCTTGCTCAATCCAAATCCTTTCGCGAGCTCAACATCGGCTATCCATTTGGCGGTTCGACGAGCTATTTCTGGGTGGCGCACCGCTCTGGATCATTTGAAAAACACGGCATCCGTGTTCGACCGATTTTCATCCGGGGCGGGGTTCAGGGCGTGCAGGCGCTGCTTGCCCGGGACGTGTTGATCGAAATGCAAGGCGCATCGGCGATTGTTAATGCCTGGGCGCAGGGGGCAAAGGAGCTTCGATACGTCGGCGCTGTCGGCAACAAGCTCGATTACATCCTGGTGGGCAATTCGACGATTAAAACTCCGGCGGACTTAAAAGGGAAACGGATCGCTGTAAGCCAGATCGGCTCGAGCTCGGATTTCGTTGCGCGTTATGCGCTGCGCCAGGTTGGTTTGAACCCGGAGAAAGACGTGACGATCGTCGCCGTCGGCGCGGCCGGAGAGAGATGGGCCGCATTGAACGGTGGGCATGTTCAAGGGACCATCGTGCAACCGCCGCTCACATTGCTTGCGCGCAAGGCCGGTCTTCCCATTTTCGTCGATCTCGCCAAGGTCGATTTCGAATACACCATTTCCGGCGTGGTGACGACGACGTCGTTTATTCGCGCCGAACCGGAGACGGTGATGAATTTTATGCGCGGGTTAGCTGACGGCATGGATTTTTATCGCGACGAGAATAATAAAGAAAAGGTTCTCGAGTACCTTGGCCAATATTTCAGATCCAAGGCGATTGAAGAGCTTGAGGAAACGCGCCGCGCCTATAGCCAGGTGACACCGGGGCTGCCGTTTATTACCGCCAAGGCAATCGAGAATGTCATCGCCAACGATAAGAACCTTGCCGGCATGGGGTTAAAAGCCGAAGAGCTTCTCGATTTGTCGTTTCTACAGAAGCTTCAACAGGAGAGGAAAACAAAACCGCGTTAGAAGAGGTAGCACTCAATGGATTTCCAAACCATACTTTACCAAACCCGCGATCAGATTGCCTTCATAACCTTCAACCGGCCTGATTCACTCAATGCAATGAATCGACAGATGACACGGGAGTTGGTCGATGTTTGCCAGCAAGTGGAGGAGGATAGCGGGATTCGTGTGGCGATATTCACAGGCGCCGGCGAAAAGGCGTTTTCAGCAGGGATGGATCTCAAGGAGCGGGCGGAAACATCATTTTCGCCCATCGAACGGCGCCAGCAGAAATTGACCAATAAAATTTACACCCAGGCACGCGCTGTAGCGGCGATCACCAAGCCAACTATCGCGGCGATTCGCGGTTACTGTGTCGGCGGCGGATTGGAGTTTGCCCTGGCGTGCGATCTGCGGGTCGCGGCTGAGGATGCCAAGCTGGGACTCACGGAAGTTCGGCGCGGTATCATTCCGGGCGCCGGCGGCACGCAACGCCTGACTCGGGCGGTAGGCGTCACCAAAGCCATGGAAATGTGTCTTACCGGCGATACGGTAAGCGGTCTTGAAGCGAAGTCGTTGGGATTGGTGAATAACGCGGTGCCTTCTGCCGACGTGCTTAAAACTACAGAGGATCTCGCCGAACGGATACTTAAAGGCGCGCCGATGTCCGTTGCGTTCATTAAGGAAGCGATCAAGAAGGGGGTGGAGCTGCCGCTGGAGGAAGGATTGCGGTTGGAAGCTGATCTCTCGGCATTGGTCGGTATAACGGAAGATGCCAAGGAAGGTCCCCGGGCGTTCGCCGAAAAACGAGCGCCGGTTTGGAAGGGGAAATGAAGAATTTTGGATTTGCGATTTTGGATTGGGGATCTTTCCGAAAGTGACGCGAAGAGATAAGCCTTCCGGCCGCAGCCGATGGGTCTCTGACTCCAAGGCCGCCCTCGCCAGCCCCAGGGTGCTGATTCCAATAGTTCGGGCCTGGCAGTATCTGCACGGTTCTACGTCTGTGGCCTCCAGGCTTGCCCCTTCGCTCCCAGCTTTCATACGCAAGCGTGAACAGACTTATGAACATTGGACGAACAGGTAGAGCAGCAATAGCTTATCTCCCTCTCCGATAATCTAGATCCAAGATCTAAAATCCAAAATGGAGAATATGGTGGCAGAAGAAAAGGTTTTGTACGAAGTTAGAAATCAAACCGCCTGGATCACGCTGAATCGTCCAGAGTCGTTGAATGCGGTGAACCGGGAGATGGTGAGGTCGATCGTTGACTATTGCCGCGCGGCGGAAGAAGACCCAAACGTTCAGGTTGTTATATTCAAGGCAAATGGCGAGCGCGCGTTTTCTGTAGGCGGAGATATCAAGGATCGTGCGCGGCAGAATGCGACGGAAATCGAACCTACGGAATCACCGCTCGTGCAGCGCCAGTCGAAGAACTCGGCGATTCCTGGCACTCCAGCGCCAGTGATTGCAGCAATGAATAAGATTACGATCGCGCTGCTTCATGGTTATACCGTCGGCACCGGGCTTTTGATGAGTTTGGCGTGTGACATTCGTATAGCGGCGGAAGGGGCGCGACTTGGACTGAGTGAAGTGCGGCTTGGTTTTCTGGCGGGTTCGGGTGGAACGCAGCGGCTGCCGCGTCTTGTCGGCATTCCAAAAGCTTTGGAAATCTGTCTGTCCGGCGAACTTTACGATGCCGCGGAATGTTATCGCATCGGATTGGTGAACCAGCTCGTATCTTATGATCAATTAGTTCCCGCAGGTGAAAAAATGGCGCAATCGTTTCTAAAAGGCGCGCCCTTGGCGCTGCGCTATATCAAAGAAGCTATTTATAAAGGCTGCGAAATGACGTTGGAGCAGGGGCTGCGCTATGAGTCGGATCTTCAGAGCATGGTGTTGCAAACGGACGACGCTAAGGAAGGTCCAAAAGCCTTTGTCGAAAAACGGCCGCCGCGTTGGAAAGGCAGATAACAATTGTTCAACGTTCAACCGTTCAAGGTTCAACGTCTGAGCGTGGCAGGAATCTTCAGCCTAGTTCTCTTGTCGGAGGCGGCTCGCGTGACCATTGAACTTGCAACGAACAGGGACGAGACCACTCTCCCGCAAATAGGGCCGGACTTATTATACTAAATGGCGACAAGAGTTCCCTTGCTGATGGGCGACGGCTTGCGCCGTAACGCCTCCAAGTTTCCTCTCAAGATTGCCGCGAAAGATTGCTTCAGAGAAACGACATACGGTGATCTCAACTCGCGGGTCAATCAGTTAGCCCACGCTCTGCTGTCGATGGGTGTGGGTGAAGGCGACACTGTGGCATTGTCGGTCGGCAATCGCATCGAACATCTGGAGATCATTTTCGCCACCGCCAAGATCGGCGCGCTGGCGATCCCGCTTGATGTCAAATGGAAAGCCCTGGAGCTGGGTTCTGTGCTTTCCTTTTTTAAGCCAACTGTGCTGATTCTACAGCCCGATTGTGTCGACGCGTTCGAATCTGCCAAGACGACTGAGGATTTGAGTTTTCTCAAGCCGATTATCATCAAGGATTTGAGTTATGGCGGTTTGCTTAAGGGACAGAATAGCGACGAACCCGCAGTCGAAGTTGACGAGGACGACCCGTTTGCGGTTTTGCTGACCTCCGGCACCACAGGATTTCCTAAAGGCTGTCTCTCGACGCAAAGGAGCTTCGTTTTCCACTGTATCAACAACGCCATCGAAAAGGGCCTCGGCGTTCACGATACCGCGATTCTCTCATCGCCGATTTATTTCAACGCCGGCCGTTCGTTCACACTGGGAATCATCTATTTCGGCGGAACAATGATACTGCACGAACGCTTCGACGCTGAGAATGTTCTCAACACGGTGGAGCGCGAAAAAGTTACTTACATCGGCGCCGTACCGACGATGTGCGAGCGCATGCTGAGCGTGCTCGAGTCGAAGAAGTATGACACCCGTGCTTTGCGTTGTCTGGCGATTACCGGCGGCAAAGTTCATCCTTCTGTCCTGGAACAGTTAAGAAAGAAACTCACGCCGAACATCTACCGAACTTACGCCTCGACCGATTGCGGCCAAATGGCCATCTCAAAGCCTAGCGATATGGATTACAAACCCGACGCCGCCGGGCGGCCGGTCTGGTGTGTCGATCTGCGCATTGTCGACGATGGCGACCGGCCGGTGAAAGTCGGCGAGATTGGCGAAATCGTCTGCCAGAGCCCGCTCGCGACGGAGGGTTACTACAAGAATCCGGAAGCGACCAATGCATCTTTCCGAGACGGCTGGTTCTATACCGGCGATCTGGGCTACTTCGACGAAGAAGGCTATCTCTTTATCGCAGGCCGGAAGAAGGACATGGTCAAGAGCGGCGGCATCAGCATCTATCCTCTGGAAATCGAAGGCGTGATTTACAGCCATCCGGATGTGTTGGAAGCGGCCGTAATCGGTGTCCCCGATGCGCAATGGGGCGAGGCGGTGAAAGCGGTGCTGGTATTAAAGCCGGGATCATCGATTCAAGGAGAAGAGTTGATTGCATTCTGTAAAGCGCGGCTAGCCCCATACAAGGTGCCAAAGTCGGTCGAAATCTGTGATTCCTTGCCGCACACCGAAGTGGGCAAAGTGAATAAAGTAAAGTTGAAGGAAATCATTCTGGGTCAAGCAGAAGCGTCGAGTTGAGGCTAATCGGGTCGGTGATCGTCGCAATTCTTGCGATCGCATCCACAGATAGGTGGGAAAGGTATTTTTCTGATTGTCACTCGCGAATGGGCTTTACCGTAACGATGAGCGAAGCAGCGCTTCAGAATAAACGTGTCAGTTCGGATCAGCGAAAATGAAAGGAGAGCCAATCATGAAAGATCTCATATGCGCTTGTTTATGTGTCCTTTCGGGTTTGATCCTGTCTCTGAATACAGCCTCAGCGGCTGAAAGGCCCTTTTACCAGGGAAAGACCATCACTTTCTTCATCAACTTTTCCGCCGGTGGACCCACCGATATCGAAGGACGGATCGTCGCTCGGCATCTTCCCAGGCATATACCGGGAAATCCGACCATCGTTGTGCAAAACATGTCCGGTGGTGGCGGGGTCACCGGGATTAATTTTCTTGGTGAGGTAGCTAAACCGGACGCTCTCACGTTGGGTTATTTCACCGGACCGTATAACCATCAGATGATGAAGAGTACGACGTTAAGAGTCGATCTTATGAAAGTGCCGTTCATCTCCGCGGTTCAAGGCGTGACGGTGTGTTATATCCGCTCCGATGTTCCACCTGGAATTAAGAAACCAACCGATCTGGCCAAGGCCGAGCGCTTCCGGGCAGGTGGCCTGAGCTTCGACAGTAACAAGGATCTGCGATTTCGGCTGGCTTTCGACATTCTTGGCCTGAAGTACGATTATGTGACCGGCTACAATAGCAGCAACGACGCGCGGCTGGCTGTGCAGCGCAACGAGATTCAGTACCACGATGAAAACATTCCGGGCTATCGCGGCGTGGTCGAACCGCAAATGGTCAAAACCGGCATGGTCACTCCGCTCTACTATCACGATGTCATCCGTCCCGATGGAAACATGGTAAAGAGTCCGGATTACCCGGAACTGAGTTCGTTTACCGAGGTCTATACGCAAATTCATGGCAAGGCGCCAACCGGCATCAAGTACGAAGCTCTCAAAGCCGCGAATATGGCGAGTCAAAATCTCAATCGTGTAGCGCTCTTGCCACCCGGTTCGCCGCCCGAGGCAATCGCGACAATGCGTCAGGCGTTTGCCTCCCTGGCTAAGGATGAAGAATTCATCGCTGACGCCAAGAAGGTGATGCGATTTCAACCGCGCTTTGAAACCGGAGAGGATGGCGAAAAGCTCCGGGACAAAGTTTTAACCGCTCCTGTCGAGGTGGTTGATTTTGTCCGAAAATTTGTCGAAGAGGCGAAAAAATAGTTTTGCACTTCGCTAGTCAAACATGCAGTTAAGAACATAGGAAGCCAGACGTGTGGACCAAATTCTTTGTAAGGTTATAGCGGTTAGTTTCGTCTTATCTCTCATCGCTGTCGTCGATAAGGTCGCCGGGCAGGAAAAAGTTAAGTTTCCGGTCAACGCTTCCTCCAAGACACTCGGATACAGCCCACTGTGGGTGGCGCATAGGCAAGGTATCTTCGATCAGCAAGGAATGGATGTTCCATTGGTGCTGACCGCTAACCGGGTAGACACCGCGTTGATTGCCGTGCCTCTCAGTTCCGATGAAGCCAGTCTCGAACGAGTCGGGGCTGTAATTCAGATTATGGCCGAGCGGGGGCAGTTAAAGCCACCGTTGCCGAGTCCGAACAAGTACATCGATCAGTTACATCGAGGAAGCGCTTAAAGAATTGGGCAGGAGATAGTAAGAGAGTAGATGGGCATAAACATCGAGCCTAAGCTCGATCGCATTGCCGTAAATTGTATTTGAAAGGGCAAGAAACCAGCCGATGAATTTAGAACTCCGGGACCATTACTTCAATCATGATGGGTTGAAACTTCACTATTGGGAGTGGGGCGATCCCAACCAAGAGACTTTCGTCTTTGTTCATGGCGTGCGCGATCAAGGGCGAAGCTGGGATGATTTTATTGCGGCGATGATCGCGCGCGGGTTACCGATTAAACACGCAGTGGCCATCGACTTGCGTGGTCATGGTGATAGCGAATGGCCGAGCACAAGCCGTGGCTATCAACATGAGGATTTTCTGACGGACTTGGCCGGTCTCCTGCGCCATCTCGGTAAAGAGCCGCTAACCATTATCGGTCATTCACTCGGCGGCAGTATGTGCCTGCTGTACGCCGGAGCCTTCCCTGACAAGGTCAAGCGCATGGTGCTTCTCGAGTCGCTGGGTCCGTTTGCGCGCGCCGATGAAGAAGTGCCCGAGATTTTTGCCGAGAGACTCAATGGTCGAGACTACGTAGAGATCCCGTTTCCACACGAATCTTTGGAGGCTGCCGCAAAGGCGCTGCAGAAAACTTACCCTCTTATTCCCGATAATGCTGCGTTGCATATGGCCCGGCACGGAACCAATTTCAAGGGCGGTAGATACCGTTGGAAGTATGATCCGATTCTACGTTATCGGACGACTACCGCTTTGTCCGAAGGACAAATCGAAGCGTTTATCCGGCGCATTCAGTGTCCCATCTTCTTTGTTTATGGCACGGAGAGCGGTTTTATGAAGTCGGTGCGCGGTCCGCGCGTGAAGCTTTTTCCTAAAGCCGAGATTGTGCCGATCGAGGGAGCCGGCCATCACATCCCGCACGAGAGGCCTGAAGAATTGGCGGAGATCGTCGTACCGTTTCTGCTCCGGCCCTAAACTGACGCCGGAGTAATGTCGCGCAAGCCTTTCAATCCAAGCGTCACGCTGAAACTAACGGTTTATTTTGGAGGTAAATGATGGCTGAATTAAGAACAATCTTGCAAAAAATTGACGAGGAAGCCGGAGTAGCATGGCTGACGTTCAATCGACCGGAGAAGAAAAATGCTTTGAGCCAGCGGCTGATGATCGAAATGGTCGAGGTGTTAAAAGAGCTCGGCGACAACGACAAAATCAAATGTATCGTAACCACCGGTTCGGGTGATTCCTATTCATCGGGCCTGGATCTTTATGATTTGCGCGAAAACTGGAAACGCAAACGGCCCTGGGATCAGGCCGGTTCGACGTATGAGATCGTCCGGCTGCTGCGCAACATGCCCCAGGTCACTGTCGCGGCGGTGCGCGGTTGGTGCTTGGGCGGCGGGCTAGCATTGACCAATGGTCACGATCTCTGCATTGCCGCCGAGTCGGCCAAGTTCGGTATGCCCGAAGTGATCCGCGGCAGTTATGGCGCAGTTGCCACGTCGACGTTGTTCCATAGCGGCATCCCATTCAAGAAAGCTTTTTATATCCAACTAACCGGCAGAAATCTTACGGCCGAGCAAGCCGAGCGGGTCGGCCTCGTTTCGGAAGTTGTGCCCGACGATCAGCTAACCTCGGCGGTTGAACAATTGGCCAAAGAGCTCGGCAACCGCAACGCGGTAACACTGGAGAGCGCGAAGATCGCCGCTTATATGCAAAAAGACATGGACTTTCTCACCGCGCTGAGAACTGATGATCTGGTTTCGCACCGCATGCGATACTACACCAATCCATTGAACGATGTTGAAGGCTATCTCCATTCACAGAAGGGCGGCGGCACGACTAGATACATCAAACCTGAAGATCGGAAATAAAACGTACTCGTGATCGGAAAGTACGTGATCGTGTTCGGAATAGCCGTGTTCGTTAGCAAGATCGCTCATCTGTTCGGGAGACCGAAACAGAAATGAGAACTAAACTGGGAATTGGGCAAGCCAAGCACCATCACTTGTCCAATCCACCGGCACGAACACGATTACAGTTACTTTTTCGTATTAGATTCTAAGCCTTAGGAAGCGAATATGAAGCTGAAAACCCCATTATGTGACCTGTTGGGTATCGAAGTTCCCATCATTCAAGCCGGCATGGGCTGGGACAAAGAAGGGATGACGACGCCGCCGGAGCTGGTCGCGGCCGTTTCCAATGCCGGCGGCCTCGGCTGTATCGGCGGCAGTTCGATCCGTCCCGAGGTGATCCGCGAACGTATCCGACGGGTCAGGGCGCTCACCGATCGACCGTTTGGCGTGGATATCACCTTGCCCAAGATGGAAGATGTCAGGGTGCCGGATCCTGACGAGGTGAAAAAAGAGATCCAGGAGAAATACCCGAAGCATGCCGGGTTCACGAGCGAATTGATTCCGAAACTCGGTTTAGCGCCGCAACCGCCGGACAGAAAGAGCTGGGTCAAAACACCCAAGGCAACCCGCGAACAGCTGCAGGTGATTCTCGAAGAGAAAGTGCCGATTCTGATTATCGGGTTGGGCGATACCGCCGAAGTGGTGCCGCTCGCGCACGACAGAGGAATCAAGGTGATGGCGCTGGCGGGCGCAGTGAAGCACGCGCTCAGCCACGCGCGCAAAGGCGCCGATGTGATTATTTCGCAGGGCTATGAAGCCGGCGGCCACACCGGAACCATCGGCAATTTTCCTCTGATACCGCAAATCGTCGACGCGGTGAAGCCGTTGCCGGTGGTTGCGGCCGGAGGAATTTCGGATGGCCGCGGAGTTGCCGCGGCGCTGGCGTTAGGAGCGGTTGGGGTTTGGTGCGGCACGGCTTTCCTGGTTACCGAGGAATGCGGTATTCATCCGGCGTACAAGCAGCAAATCTTAAACGGAAGCTCGGAAGATTTCGTCCGAACCGCTTATACCAGCGGCCATTTTGCGCGGCACTATCGCAGCGACGTTATCAAAGCCTGGATCGATTCCGGGCTCGAAGCGATGCCGACACCCTACCAGGGAGCGGCAATGGATGAGATCCGGCGCGCCGCCGAAGCTGCTAACCGAACTGAAGTTTTGCAAGTGCCCGGCGGTCAAGTCGCAGGCATGCTCAGCCAGGATAAGAGCGCCAAGCCGGCAAGAGTTATTGTCGAGCGAATGGTCGAAGAAGCTGCGCAAATCTTAAATAGTATCCGCAGTCGTTATGTTGGAGCATAGAAAGCAACAAATTAGAAATTCGAATAGCGAAATCCGAAACAAGCCTTAGTGTCAAAATACAGTAACGGAATCTCAACGACTTCATTTGGAGTTTTCAGATTTTGATCATTTGGATTTGTTTCGAATTTCGGAGTTCGAGCTTCGGATTTTGATACCGTAGAAGTGGCGTCATGGCCAATACCTTTGTTCAATTCGTTTTCTAAATCTAGAAGGATCTAAGGTAAGAACATGAGCGTGGCATTCCTCAAAGATTACAGAGCACTCGATGTCACCGGCTTAAGCGGTCAGCTATGCGGCCGCATGCTTGCCGATTTAGGTATGGAGGTAATCAAGATAGAACCACCCGGTGGCGATCCCGTCAGGAACTTGGCGCCCCTCATCAGATCCGCCGAAGGCAAACTGCTCAGCACTACGTTCGCTCATCTCAACGCCGGCAAGGCCAGTAAGGTTCTCGATCTCGATAGAGAAGCGGACCGCGTTGAGTTCCAAAAGCTCGTTGGAGTATCGGATGTGGTGCTGGAAAGTTTCGCACCTGGTGAGATGGATGCGAAAGGACTTGGCTACCAAGATCTGGCAACATTCAATCCAGGCATTGTCATGGCGTCGATCACGCCCTTCGGTCAAACCGGGCCGAAGAAAAATTTTGCCTGCAACGATCTCGTGGCATTGGCCCAGAGCGGCTTCTTGTACATCTCCGGCGATGCTTCACTGCCGCCTTGTAAGCCGCCGGAACTGCAAGCTTATTACTTTGCCAGCCTGTTTGCTGCAGCCGGCGTTCTGGCGGCGCTTTATCGGCGCGAGCGCACCGGACGAGGCGATCATGTCGACAGTTCGATGCAAGAGACGTTGGCGACCCAAGAGCATATCATTCGCCTCTGGGCCAACGACAAGCAAATCCTCAAACGCGCCGGCAGCCAGCACGGCTCGGTGGCGCCGGCAAAGATTTTTCCTTGCCGTGATGGTTTCGTTTATCTCTACGTTACACGCCAACATTGGAAGTTATTTTTGTCAATCTGGAAGGATCATCCGCCGGTGTTCGACGCGCCGGAATGGCTCAACAATGTTTACCGGCGCGCCCATGCCGATGAGCTCAATCCCGCCATTGAATCATTTTTATTGCAATACACGATGGCCGAGATCACCGATTTGATGCAGTCCAAAGGCATTCCATGCGTGCCGGTCAATACTCCACTGGCATTTGCCAATGACGAGCATGTCCAGGGCCGCGGTTTCATGAGTCCGGTGGAGCATGCCGGTTTCGGCAGGGTCAAACAGCCGGCCATGCCATTTGTCATCGACGGCACCCGGCCGCCTGTCGGCAGCGTCCCGCCGCTCGACAGTTGGCGTGCCCCCGCTTACATCTCCCCGGTTGCGGGGGAACGAAGAGAGGGGACCGACGGCGGAGATGTAAAACGCAGCGACAGTTTCGGGAGCGATGGAGGGAGCAGCAGTGCGTCAAAACCGCCCGCACAATCCGATTCCAAGAGCAGCGGCAACGGACCGTTGGAAGGTATGCGGATTGTCAGCTTTGATCATGTGCTCGCCGGGCCCTACGGCACGACGATCCTGGCCGAGCTTGGCGCCGATGTGATCAAAGTCGAGTCAAGCAAGGGCGGCATGGACCCTTTCCGATTTTTCGGCACCGGAGAGGATCCCAATCTTTCGCCGCGATTTCTGGAATTTAACCGCAATAAGCGATCCTTTACTGTCAATCTTAAACATCCCAAGGGCCAAGGAGTTTTGCACGACCTTGTTGCCAAAGCCGATGCCGTGCTCGACAACTACAGCGTCGATGTGGTCGAGCGAATCGGCCTTGGCTATCGCGATCTCTGCGCGGTCAAACCCGATATCATCAACCTACGCATGCCGGGACTCGGCACCACTGGGCCGAAGCGGCACTTCTCAACAGTGGGCGTCAATATTACTTCGTTCACCGGGCTGACCTATCTGTGGAATCACCCGGGGAACATCGATCCGCCGATCGGCTCGCAGACGGTTTTTCCCGACTATGTTTCAGGCGTGCTGTGCGCGATCATCATAATCTCCGGCGTGCTCTGTCGCGATCGACAAAAAAAAGGCGCTTTCATCGACCTGGCGCAATCGGAAGCGACTGCTTTCATGATCGGGGCCAACCTGATGGAGGCAGCTGTCTCGGGCAAGGATCCGGAGCCTTGCGGCAATGCTTCTCCTTGGGCCGCGCCGCACGATTGCTATCCGTGCGCCGGCGAAGACCGCTGGTGTGTCATCGCAGCCGAGAACGATGAGCAGTGGAAGGCCTTGGCGAAAATACTGGACGACGGTAGCGATCAGGATGCTCGTTTCAAAACTGCTGAGAACCGTATCAAGCACCGCACGGAGCTAAACCGGATCATTGCAGCTTGGACCCGCGATCAAGACGCATTCGTCGTCATGGATCGTTTACAAAAATTGGGAGTTCCAGCGGGTGTCGTGCAGACTGGCGAAGATTTGACCCGGGACCCGCAATTAAATCAGCGTGGATTTATTGTCGCAGTCGACAATCCCAGGTTGGGACGGGTCGTATTACCTAACTTTCCGTTGCACTTTACCAACGCAAAGCTCACCCGTCGTTGGGAATTTCCTGTCCTGGGCCGCGACACGGAGACGGTCTTGCGCGACGTGGTCGGTTACAGCGAAGAGGTGATAACGGCTCACAAGAGAGATGGAGTGCTGGAATAGAAAAGCAGCAGCCGTTTTCCAAATCTCATTCGCCCTTGAAGCGAAGCAAGAGGATTAGGCCGGTGGACAGTAAGGTTCCAATGATGAGGTATCCGATGCCAAGCATTGTCTTGACGATTTCGCTTATTATCCTGGTAGCGTCGTTTGCATCGGCGCAAACCAAATCCCTTGGCGAGCTGGCCAACTACCGCGGCGCCGATCGCGAAGAAGTTCTCAAGGCGGGGGCGAAGAAAGAAGGAAAGTTGGTTTGGTACACCAGCCTCACCGCGCATCGCGACATCGCCAACGTATTCGAGGCCAAATATCCTGGCGTCAAAGTCGAAACTTACCGAGCCGGCAGCACCGATCTTACGCGAAGAATTCTTTCCGAAGCGCAAGCCCGGCGCAACCTCGCCGACCTGGTGGAGACTACGCCGCCGACGTTGATGATCATGCGCGATAATAAGCTGCTTTTGCCGTTTTACTCTCCCTATCTCGCCAACTATCCGTCCGACGCAAAAGAGGAGGCCGATAAAGACCGGGTGCTTTGGGCCACCGACCGGGAGTCAATCATCAGCCTCGGCTACAACAAAAACCTGATTCGCCCTGCCGATGTGCCCAAGAGTTTTGCCGACTTGGTCAAGCCTGAATATAAAGGCAGGATCGGCGTGAGCGGCGACTCTACGGGTGTGCGATTTCTCGGTGCCGTGATTCGGGCCAAAGGAGAAGAGTTCGTAAAGCAGCTCAGGCTTTTGGAGATGAAGATGCACATGATCTCCGGCGGCGCCATCCATGAATTGATGGCAGCGGGGGAAATGCCGTTGTCGGTCTCGATATTTCGTAATCACGTTTTGGCCGGACAAGCCAAGGGAGCGCCGACTGAATGGGTTCCTCTGGATTTAAACGCCACCAATGCCGGCGGCGTTGCGTTGCCGAGCAACAGCAACAACCCGCATGCGGCATTGTTGCTGGCCGATTTTCTACTCAGTCCGGAAGGGCAAAAGATCTTCGAAGAAAAATTTCGTTTCGCGACATCGACAAAGGATTACGGCTTCAAGCGGTGGTATCCCGAGAAGGGCCTCACGACGGAACAGTACGAGAAGTTCGACGATCGTTGGAAGAAGCTGCTGCGCGATATCACTCGAAAATAGCAATCGTCGCTCGGACTCGCTTTGTAATCTCCGAATTGCGACAAATCGTCTCAAGGAAGTCGTTCGCTCCCTCCGCTGCCAACATCCGAGTCGATTTGAAACTCACGGCACGAGAACCGCGGTTCGAACAGCCAACCTTCAAACCAGAATGCTCGCGCTCATTTGACAGCCTCGTGTTAACTGGAGTAGAGCTCACAAAGACCATTTGCCTCTAGTCCTTAGTAAAAATAAATCCTGATTCATAGATGTCGAAAGGAGATAATCATGGCGGAATACCAGACTTTGCTAGTTGATAAGAACGATGGAGTAACGACGATTACCTTGAACCGTCCGGAAAAACGCAATGCGATGAGTCCGCAGTTGCATCGCGACATGTACGACCTGCTCACGGACCTGCGCTACGACAAAGACACCCGAGTCATTGTGATCACCGGAGCGGGCGAAAGCTTTTGCGCCGGGCAGGATCTAAAACAATATTTCATTGAAATGGACTCGCAGCCGGCGCGGGTGCGCGATGAGGTGCGTGAAAAGTCGCGTCAATGGCGCAACGAGATTCTTCGTAAGATGCCGCAGCCGGTGATCGCGAAGATCAACGGCTGGGTATTTGGCGGCGGCTTTACCGTCGTCACCGGATGTGACATCGCGATTGCGGCCGATGACGTACAGTTCGGCCTCTCCGAGGTTAACTTCGGCCATTTCCCCGGCGGTGAGGTGACGATCGTGTTGACCGAGCATCTCCAACCCAAGCATGGCCTCTATTATGCGCTTACCGGAAAAACTATGAACGCCAAAGAAGCCGAGCGCATCGGTTTAATTACCAAGGCGGTGGCACGGACGGACTTAGACAAAGAGGTGACGGAGATCGCGAATAATCTCAAGGAGAAGGCGCCATCGGCGCTCAACGCGGTCAAAGAGGCCTGGTACTACACCTTCTACTCCAATCCTGACGTCGCATACGAAATCTCCAACTTGATTTCCGATAAAGCCAAACAAGCCATCGGCGGCCGGCCCGGATTGCAACAGTTTGCGCGCAAGGAATACAGACCGGGACTTGGGTCGTACAAGGTTGAAGAGAAGAAATAACGGGGTTCCAACAGTTCAAGCCGTTCAAATCGTTCCAACCCCCACCTATTATCCTCCCCCGCGGCGCGGGGGAGGATGAAAACACGAAGAATGAAAAGACGGCAGCGGTTGAACGTTAGAAAGCGGTGTGCCGGAGGACATGCATGGATTTTGATTTACCTGAAGAACTTCAGATGTTGAAAGATACGGTGCGCAAATTCGTCGATAAGGAATTGATTCCGGTCGAGATGCATACGATCGAAAATATGGAGCTCAAACCGGACATTCGCCAGCGCTTGGAGAAAAAGACCAAAGACATGGGTCTCTGGATGTTCGATGTGCCGGAGGAGTACGGCGGCGGCGGGCTCGGCAGTTTAGCGCAGGTACTGGTATGGGAAGAGCTGTCGCGCACGGTTGCGCTGCCTTCGCGCGGGCAGGGTATCTTCGGGCCCGAAGTGCGGCCGATTCTTTATGCGCTGAATCCGGATCAGAAAAAACGTTTCATGGATCCGGTTCTGCGCGGCGAGAAAAAACTCTGCTTCATGCAGACCGAGCCGGACGCAGGCTCCGATCCCGCCTCAATGAAGACGCGCGCGGTGCGCCAGGGCGATCACTACATCATCAACGGCACCAAGCGCTTCATTACCGGCGCGGGCGACGCCGACATCGGCCAATTGATGGCGGTCACTGATCCCGCCAAGGGCGCTCATGGCGGGATTTCCTGCTTCATGGTGGATATGAAGACGCCGGGGCTGACGCTCGTAACTCGATACAAAACGATGATGGGTGAGGAACCCTGGCATATCACCTTCGACGATATGAAAGTGCCGGCCGAGAATCTTGTCGGCAAAGAAGGGGAAGGCTTCAAGCTGGCGCAAAAATGGCTGGGGATTGGCCGTTTAAAGCACGGCGCGCGCGCATTGGGAGTTGCCGAGCGCTGCATCGAGATGGGCGCGAGCTATTCGAAGCAACGGGTCACGTTCGGCAAGCCTCTATCTGAACGGCAGGGCATCACCTTCAAGCTTGCTGATTCTTACGTCGAGTTACACGCGGCCCGCTTGATGGTTTATCAGGCTGCCTGGAAGAACGATCAGAAAAAAGACATCCGCAACGAAGCTTACATGGCAAAACTTTTTGCCGACGAGATGTCGTTTCGCGTCGTCGACCGGGTCTTGCAGATCCACGGCGGCATAGGGCTTACCTTGGATCTGCCGCTGGCCAAGTGGTTCGTCGATCAGCGCAGCCGCATGATTACGGAAGGGGCCTCGGAAGTTATGCGCATGGTCATCGCGCGCGAAGTTTTAAAAAAATACAACTGAGGAATCGTTCAAGCAGTTAAGTATAACCGAGGTTATTCCATCTTATTCAAGCAGCCTTACTATCCTGGCTGTCATTCCCGCATGCTTTAAGCGGAAATCCAGGCCAGGAGAGGAGCTGTACCTTCCGGTAAACAGCGGGAGTGACACCATGGCTAAGCGCTTGTCGGCTTCAACTATGTTGCTGTGAACGGATCTACGGTTGCCATCCATGTAGACGACGGCGAAGGCGCGTTCTCTAGGTCGTGTATGATCATCTTCCTTATTTTGCTCTGTTTACTCCTGAGTCATGGCTCAGTCTCCGCCGCGGAGTCGGAGAAAGTGCGCGTCGGATTGAGTTCGATCAGCGCCACGCATGGCGCCCTCTGGGTCGCGGAGGAAAAAGGTCTTTTTAAGAAACACGGTCTCGACCCCGAAGTAATCGTTATCGGAGGCGGCGGCGCCCGAGGCGTGAGCGCATTGATAGCTGGCGATATTCAGTTTGTCACCGCAGCCGGCGACTCGGTGATTAGCGCCGCGCTGCGCGGAGCCGATACGGTGATGATCGCGGGCATCCTCAATAAGGGCGTGCAGAGGGTAATGAGCCGGCCCGAGGTAAAGACGCCGGCAGACCTGATCGGTAAAAGAGTCGGGGTTACTCGCTACGGCGCCGCATCGCACCTAGTATTGCTGATGATGCTCAAGAAATGGGGCATCAGCGCCGACAAGGTCCGGGTGCTGCAGGTCGAGTCGTCATCGGCGATGGTCGTGAATCTTGAAAAAGGTGGTATCGACGCCGCCGTGCTGACCATACCCTCAAACTTTGTCGCCGAAGATAAAGGTTATCGAGTGCTGGCTGATTTGGGCGATATGGACATTTACTATCTCAACATGATGCTGGACACGACGCGCCAATTTTTGCGCACCCGTCGCGATACGGTCGTTAGATTCACCAAAGCCTTTGTCGAGGGTATCGCCTATTTCAAAAGGAATAAGAATGAAAGCGTCGCGGTTTTAAAAAAGAAGTTGCGCAGCGATCGCGCCGGCGAAGAGTTTCTCGCACGGTCTTACGATGTCTATGCATCGAACCAATATGAACAAGTACCATATCCTTCCATCGAAGGTGTCAAAACAGTGCTGGAGTTTCTTGCCCCGGAAAATCCCAAAGCCCGAGGAGCTGACGCCAATTCGTTTATCGATAATTCGATCATCAAAGAACTTGAAGCCAGCGGCTTTATCCGCGATCTTTACGGGAAGTGAGGGTTCACAGACGCTTTCGAACTTAAGACAGCTTTACCCATGCTTCGGCCTGTGCCTAATGCTCCGGTTGAACCGCGAGCAAGAGCGCCTCAATTTTGCGAGTCGGGCGCGCCACGCGCGCGTACTCGAGCCGGTTGTTAGGCCTTCTTGCCGGAGTTGTCGCCATAGTCTTCTCTAAAGTACTTCTTCAGATCGACCTGGTACCGTGGAAACTTATCCATAGTTTGGACGAGGAAAACGACGAAGTGCATCAGCGCGTGTTCCTTAAACAGGATCGTTTCGGTGGTGTACGCACGCCTGATGATCAAACACTGGTCCAGCGCACACACGGCGTTGGGACGTAGTGAATCGTCGAATTCCGATAAGAGATCTTGAAACGCCTTCTCTGCACTTTCTGGTGTTGCCCAGGAGCTCTTGAAGGCAAAGACAAATCCACGTGGTCGAAGCGTTTCGTCCTCACGAAGCGAAACCATATGGTTTGAGTCGTATCTGATAGCGGCCGTACGTGGCAGGGCGCGGACCTTTGAGATTGACTCGAGTGAGTCTCGTAATTCTTCCTTGTTAAGAGTTGTCTTGACGGAAAGCACGGCGTAGACGCTCTCAACAGGAACAAGGCTCCAGGCTCGTGCCTCAACAAATGCTGGCGTCGTAATTCGGTCATGAACAATCAGATCGACTTGGCCGCTTTCTCGGCCATCGGCAGCGATGACCTTTCCAGTAGATATCCAGTAACGCTTTGGAAGGTGTTCGTTGAGAAAAGCCGCCAGCACATGTTCGTTGTTGCGGCCCTTCTCTCCTTGATGCGTCATCCTATCGGAGATCGTCTCAATCTCCGACAACATGCGAGTCGTAAGCCCCGCGTAGTGTTTGTTCATGTCGAGGGCCTAACGCCGCGCGTGAACGGCAAGCGAAGGCGGCGCGAAGCGCCGACATAGCGTATCCGAATCCACGTGCTGGTTAGCTGCCTTTAGGAACATTTGCCTCCAATTACATTACCGTTCTGTACCTCGAGCCGCTGCGCCCTCACAGCCCTCGAAATCTGAAGGTTTAGATTGCGTTTCATTTTCTTGTTCTTTTTAGCTAATTCCTTGACCGAGAGTTGCCTTGATATCTCGTTGTAGTTGTTCTGACATTCTATGCGTCTTTTTTTGGCCTTCTTCAGCTCAGAAATGAACTCGTGAACGCCTCGGACGAAATCATCAACCAATTGAAATAAATTTACGTTGAGCACAAAGGTGTCGCTCTTTCCATAGACCTTGAAGCACTCTAAATGACATGCACGCTCCTCTTTTCCTGAATCGTTGTTGGTTTGCCACCCCACGCTGTACTTCCCGTTTGAGTGCTTTAGTCTTTTCGGATCGAATTCATGGACTGTCCCATGTCGCCACATTTCATAGAGAAGCTTCCCATAGTGCTTATATCGAGGATTCGTGGTACCGAGATATTTTTCGATGAACTGAATTGCATTTGCCGAGCTATTCGCACCGTATCGAATGGCCGAGATGTAGTCGATGTAACAGAAGACCTCGCGCGGGACGCTATGAAATCCTCCAATACCACCATCATGAAATTTCACTACCGCAGTTAGATCGTTGGTGATTGCCGCAAGAAAATCCCCCCCAAGATAATTTACGACGTCTGTTGAAGGTGGCATTTGATAGTCTTTGGTAGCTAACGCTCAGCATCAGCGGCGGCGCGCAGCGCCGTCAGCTGCATGCTGTTGTTAGGCGCCATGCCGCGGATTTCGCTCTTTCCGGCGCGGTCATGCAGGCGGAAAAGGCCGTCTCGGCGGCGTCGCCAGCGTGAGCAGGTTTCCGTCAGGATCACGTACCTGAGCCAGCGTCGAGTAGTCACCCTCAATGTCGTTGCCAAGCACGATGCCCAGGCCTTGCAGCCTGCGGCGCTCGGCCGCGACATCGTCGACGTAAAGGAACATCACGCCCCCGCCGGCGATTTCGTCGTCGCTTGAAATGCCAATCCGCCCTGGTCGAAGAGCTCCCAGTGAACCAGCGTGTCCATCGGCCGGTTGTCCGGTCCACGACCGAGCAGCTTCGTATACCAACCTTCGGCCGCAGCAAGGTCTGCGGTGAGCAATGCGGTGTAGATCTTCTGCAGGTCCATTTGTTCTCCTCCGGGCCGGCTCGGTGTGACCGATGCCAGCAGTGATAACGAAGACTCTCATCCTACGGGACACATGCGAAGGCGCCTAACTATTGAGTATACTGCTGGGTCTCTGGCGGTGTATTACTCCATGTCTACAACTCGCGAATAGCAAACGCGTGGAATATGCCGCACCTGTAAGAATCGTCCAGAAGCATTCATTCCTCATACAGTGCCAATCCGGCAGTGTATGAGGATATTGGCCCGCAGTGTATTGAGATAACCGATTGTCCTTTGATTGAACGCGTTAAACGCTTTGAAAGGCTTGACTACTTGAACGAGTTATCCGTCGCCTAATTCCCCTTGGCGAACGATAGCTCCCATCGGTTGCCGTCGGGATCGAACACGTTGATCGAATAACTTTCGCCGTCACGATGTGGCCGCACTTTCTCGATATTGGCGCCAATCTCTTGGAGAGACTTCAGAGCTTTTTCCTTTTCCTGCCAGGGAATATTCAACGTGTGATGTGGGTCGACATCGCGCGGCTTGATTGACGCGTCAAACAGGTGAACTTCGAAGTTTCCCAAGCGCACATCGACTTCCTTGACTTGGCCGGCTTGTAGCTGTTCTTCGCTGGGCTCAACTTTTCTTACGATCTGGCCGCCTATCACCTTGGTGTAAAAATCCACCGCCTTATCGAGATCCTTAGCACTCATAGCAAACGTTCTGATTCCCTTGATATCGAACATGGAGACCTCCTTGGATTGTTCGTTATGTCCCTGAAGTTATTGCCGGTGGAAGTAGATTGTCAAGCAGCGCTGAAACGATAGGTAATCCTGCCCTTGCACATCAACTGGTACAATGCTTCACGTCTAAACTCTAAACGTCGTCCCTTTACTGGTTCATCAGGTTTTTCAGCCGTTCAACAATCTCCGGAGGTTGGGCGACTACCTCTTTCGCCAATGCCTCGAGCTCTTCGCCGGGAGTAGGCGCGATATCGAAGTTCTTTCTTTTCGCTTCCGCCAAGAGTTCCGGATCTGCCATCGTCTTGTTGAAAGCATCGCGCAAGATCTTGATCTTGTCCGGAGGAACACCGGGAGGAGCTATAATGGGCCTGCCGAAGTCGCTCCCAGCCATTACCAGCGGCACTAAGCGCCGTCCGGATTCAGGGGTTCTGTGCTCGTTCATGAGCTCTTGAAGTGTCGGAGCATCCGCTATCCGCGGATCGCGGGTCCGTCCGGTCTGCATCACGATGCGCGCAAAGTTGGTCCGGCGCCAGGTGTGGTAAGGTTCGCGCGAGTGATAAGCCTGAATCGTCAAAGCACGACATTGAAGTTCGCCTCTCTCGACTGCGAGATCGATCTCGCCGCCGCCCTGGTATCCGGCAACGATAGTGAACTTCGTTCCGAGAATTTCTTCGAGCATTTTCGGAATATAACTTCCCGAAGTGCCTGCGCCGGTGGAGCCGCATTTCGGGGGTTCGGGAGCTCTACGCACTTCGGCGAGACTCTTGTACGGCAAATCGGCGCGCATATAGAGGAGATGATCGGACTTATCTGAACTGCCGATCCAGGTGAATTTCCCCCAATCGAATTTTACCTCCTTCTGGTTCATTAGCTGGTTGAAGAATATCGAAGGCTGAATCGCTCCGATGGTCAGGCCGTCGGGTTTAGAAACGTTGTAGAGATAATTCGCGCCGATGATGGAGCCCGCCCCGGTCATGTTTTGCACGACAAAGGTGGGATTGCCGGGAATGTGCTTGCCCATGTGCTGGACCATGAGCCGAGCGTATAGATCGTAAGCGCTTCCGGCACTGACCCCGGCAACCACTGTTATGGTTTTACCTGCGTAGAAAGGGCTCTGCGCTCTCGCATCTCGAGGTCCAGATTAGAAAGCAGCAATAACCATAGTATCGCTTTCATAGAGCCTCCGAATGACAAGCCAGATCCACGCTACGGTCCCCCATCGTTAACTTCTCTGAAGAATGCACGCACTTGCTCTCAGCCTCCGGCGAGTATCGAGGCAGTCGCGTTGCTCGCCTGTTTATCAAATGACGTAAAACCGTTTTGCATTCTCGCTAAGAATTTTCCGTTTGACGTTTTCGGAGAGGTCGGGCCGCTGCGAGAAACTCCGGGATGTCTCTGGCGAATTCGCCGGTCTGGCGCTCATGAGGAAAGTCGGTCGGATACATGATAAAGTCCTCGCCCATCTCTCGGACGACCGCATCGAGGATCTTCTCATCGGTCTCGCAAGTGACGTAGACGTTGCCGGTCTTGAAATACTCGCTTGGCAGCTTGCTCAGTGGAAAGTGCTTGCGTTTACGGTCAATGTGAAATTTCTCATCCATACGGTCCATCATGTAGGGAATCCAACCGGCGCCGGCTTCGAGAAAGCCCATTCTCAATTTTGGAAAGATATCGAAGACACCGTCTAGGACCACACTGGTCAGTTGAATCATTTGCGCGATCGGATGCTCGAGCGTGTGAATCATCGACATGGTTTGCAAGAAATCAAAACCGAGACCACGGCTCACTGCGCCGTGAACCGCTAAGGGCACGTTAAGCTTTTGGGCTTCCTCATAAATGGGATGGAAATCCGCATGGCCATAACCCTTGTTGAGCATCGTCACCGCCGGCAGCATTCCTGCCACCATGTTTTGTTCAAGGATCGCATGCCTCAGTTCAGCGACGGCTTCCTGCGGGTTGTGGACCGGCAACATCGCGACGCCCTTGAGCCGCGAATCGGCTTTGCAGTAACGGTCGGAGAGCCAATTGTTATAAGCGCGGGCAACCACGCAGGCCCAGTCCGGATCTTGAATCAGGCCGAACGCCAAGCCCGCCGTGGGGTAGAGAACGGCTGCTTTGAGCTTTGCCTCATCGGCAAATCGTATCCAGGCTTCGGCGGATGTTGCGCTGACCTTGTCCATGCCTTTGACGAAGCCGCGCGGCCATCCATCGAGAGAAGGAAAGATGGAAAAAACTCCCGAGCGCTTGTGGCCTTGGTAAGCGCCTTCGAAATACTGCGCCAGCTCGTTGTCGTTTTCCAATACATGACCGTCGGCATCAATCACGGTAACATCGTTCATGAGTTTGCTTCTCCCTGCGCCACAACCGCAGTCAAACGTCAAAGTGCAGCGGTTGTTTTTGAGCTTAAGGAAGTAGATTTAGTCGACTCAGACTTGGCTTAACATCGCGCTCTGAGCGACGTCAACCATAAACGCGTAGAGTTTTAAATCCAAAAATAGTTCACATCGTTCAGAATGAACGACCTTGAATCCTGTGCATTAACTGGCTTTTTCGCGAAAACCCGTGGCGCTTGAACCTGTCCTGCTGGATTTGACGGTGGTATGGAATTCCTGGGCGGAGAAGAAAACGTGGCAAATCGGGCTGCTGTGGTTTCGCCGACGCGTTTGGTCACTAACCTATGACAGAGTCTATTCGAGTGTCGGTCGATCCAATGAGGTCTTTAAAACTCACGAAAAGCGTATTAGAAGTCGATAAATACCGAATAAGGAGAGACGCAGTGCGAATTATAGATGCAGATACTCATATCGATGAAACCGACGCGACCTGGGAATATTTTGGGGACGCTGAATTGTCCTATAAACCGACGACAACGTATCCGTCGAATCCCGATCCGAAGTTGCCGCCGGCGCGCTACTGGATGATCGATGGCAAACGCCAGGTTCGTTTCATCCGCAGCGATGTCGATTCCGGCACCACCGTGGAGACGCGTGAATTGTTAGACGTCAAAGCCCGGCTCAAGCACATGGACGAGCTCGGGACCGACATCCAGGTCATCTATCCGACCCTTTTCCTAATGGAAGCTTCAGAAAAACCCGAGCTTAACACCGCCATGCGGCGCAGCTATAACCGCTGGTTGGGTAGTCGATGCGGTGAATCGGGCGGCAGATTGCGGTGGGTCTGTATGCCGCCGCTGCAGAACATCGAATCCGCTTTGGACGAGATGCGCTGGGCTAAAGAACACGGCGCCTGCGGTGTGTTGAAGAAGGGTGATCGGGAAGGCGGGAAGTATCCGGCCGATCCTTACTTCGAACCCTTCTATGCCGAAGCCGAAAAGCTCGATCTGCCCATCTGCATTCACACAGGCTCGGGTGTTCCGGACTTTTCGCCAGCCCGGGAATTTTCCCACGGGCAATTCCTGCGTACCAAGGGAGCGGCAATCAACGGTGTGCTCGGTCTGATATTGCACAATATCCCAGCTAAGTTTCCCAAGCTACGCATCGGTTGTATCGAAGCCGGTTCAATGTGGGCGCCGTTCGTCGCCTATGATCTACGCCGGCAGCAGGAGAAGCAGAAGGGCCGCACGGCCCTCAGCGTGCTCGGGGTTCCTCAGGTTGAGCTCGCGGAGAACGTGTTCAAGGCCAATCGTGTCTACATAACGTGTCAGGTCGATGAAGATCTTCCTTACATCATCCGATGCGTCGGCGAGGACAACTTGATGGTTGGCTCGGACTATACGCATCGCGATCCGTCAATGGAGCTCGAGTTCCGTAAGATACTTCAGGAGCGCGCCGACAAGGGCGACATTCCGCCATCCGCGGTGCAGAAGATTCTGTATGACAACCCGAAGACGTTTTATGGGTTGTAGAATTCGGTACCTGAGGGATGCAACTTGTACGATTAGCGATGGGTGATATCTCAGGAGACGCCTTCTTTTTTCGCTTCTTGGCGAAGGGGCAGAACGCGACCTTCTTTTCTCATGGAGACGTGGCCTTCGAGGACAGCGCCGTCGCCGATGACCAGACTCTGCGTTGTGACATCACCCACTACGGAACCGGGCGGCTGAATATCCAACTTTTTTTCGGCTTGAACATCCGCCATGACTTTGCCCTGGACAACGATGGATGCTGCGGTGATTTTACCCTTTACAGTCGCCTGTTGACCGATTGTAATGTTGGCTTGTCCAGTTATTTCCCCCTCGACATCACCTTCAATTGTCGTGGGCCCATCAAAAAAGAGTTTTCCGTTGATTTTAGTGCCGGGCCCAAGATAGGCCTCGTTTGATCTGTTCGCATCTGCCATAAGTTTCCCCTTTCCTTATAAGCCAGAGAATATAAATGACCTTCCTGACTTTGTCCACCAAAGAATCCCGAGTCGGGTCACGCCTTATGCCATGAAGTTGTCTTAGATGGATCAAGCTCGAAAGCAATCAATTTTGAACGTTGCTGAAGAATGGATCGAGTTGAGCAAGTTCGCACCTTTGCTACGCTTCCCACTCAGGTGGAGGCCGCGTCCGGCCCAAGGAGAGAACAATGAAAATGGATGACCTCAGAGATTTTCTGGAATTGCTGGAAGAGTTCGACGAAGTTCAAAGGATCAAAGTACCAGTCGATTGGAATCTCGAAATGGGCGCGATCACGCGACGCTGTTATGACGTTGGCGCGCCGGCGGCGTTGTTCGAGAACATCAAAGGTTATCCGCAGGGATTCCGGACGCTGGGCGCACCGTTGGGCGCAAGTAAGAAGCGGGGGCATTCGTTATTTGCTCGCACTGCATTGGCGCTGAGCCTGCGACCCAGCGCGTCAGCAAAAGAAATTATGCAGACCTATTTGCAACGTAGAAAAAACTTGATCAAGCCCATCGTGGTGAGCACAGGCCCGTGTAAAGAAAATATCATGAAAGGGGCCGACGTGGATGTTCTTAAATTTCCCATTCCGTTGATCCATGGCGGCGATGGCGGGCGGTACATTGGGACGTGGCACACGGTTATCACCAAGGATCCAGATGGTTCATGGGTCAACTGGGGAATGTACCGCCTGATGGTCCACGATCGAAACACGCTGGGATGTCTTTTCCCGCTGCAACAACATATCGGCCAGATGTATCAAAAATATGAGGCGATGAATCGGTCAATGCCTATCGCAGTAGCAATTGGCGGCCAGCCTGTCATACCGATCGTGAGCTGCGTCCAAATACCGGCGCACGTGAATGAGGTAGATGTTGCTGGCGGATTGCAAAATGCGCCGATTTCGTTGGTGAGATGCGAAACCGTCGATCTTGATGTTCCAGCGACTGCTGAGATCGTCCTTGAAGGAGAAGTATTGCCACACGAGCGCATGGTCGAAGGACCTTTTGGCGAGTACATGGGATATGAAGCGGGGAAATCTTCACCGAAGCCGATCATGAAGATCAACGCGATAACTTATCGAAACGATCCAATTCTGCCTTTCTCGAACATGGGAATGCCGGTGCATGAAGGCCAGACTGCAACCGCATTAATCAAGGGCGCGGAGATATACTCTGAGCTTAGAAAACTAGGTTTTCCGGTAAAGGGGGCATTCTGTCCACCCTATGCGGTTGGACATATGGCGGTGGTGGCAACTGAAGTTCCGTTTGTGAATTATGCCCGTCGCGTAGCCCACGCTGTCTGGGCGACGAAGCCGGGGCTGTTTACCTATTACATTGTCATTGTCGATGCCGACGTAGATCCCACCAACATGGATGAAGTTCTTCATGCGATGACGACCAAGTGTCATCCGGTAAATGGAATTCATCAGGTACCACATAATCCGGGATTCCCAGTCCTGCTGCCGTTCTTGTCGCCAAAAGACCGCCTGATCGGTGATGCCGCCGGAGTCATCTTTGACTGTACTTGGCCCAAGGATTGGCCACCGGAAAGCATTCCGGTGAAAGCCACCCTCGAAAATCTTTGGCCGAGCCACTTACAGGAGAAAGTTATCAAAAACTGGCAATCGTATGGATTTGCTGAAGCAGGCGACTGACGACTGAGCAGATACAAGCAGTTATTTCGGTTTCGCGGAGTCTGCAGTAGGAAGGAGGTTTGCGGCGGAGGTGTTTTTCGGGAACGGTTCTATCGCAAGGAGGGCTTTTGCTTTGCTGCCGGATTTAACCCGCTTTGGGCGCGAGATTCTCTTCTTCTTGCACCCATTCCTGGAACCGACTCTCCAGAATTCGCCACTGCCCGCCGACTTTGAAGGCGGGGATCTGGCGGTGCTGAATCATGCGATGCAGCGTTCGTTTCGAAATTTTCAGAATAGTCGCCGCCTCAGCTAGAGTCAGTAACTTAATCGCGGTGTCGGCTGGTTTCATAATCATAGATGCTCCCGAATGATCGCAATCGAGCAAGGCTTATGCCATCATGCCGCGGCGCCGTAAGCATCTATATTCATGAGCGAAACTGAGTTGCTATAGGGCAGAACCAAATTTGTCGCTGGTCAAAAAATCGACAGCATCGAACTCAGGGCGACAAAAATGGCAGCTAAACGGTGAGGGCCAATCAGCTGGAATTCGGAACCAACTAAACCGCCGTATCCATCGAGGAGAAAGAAGCAGATTCTAACGACTATTCAGACAGAAGGATCAGAATGAAAAAGCTCCCCGAAACGGATTGGGAATGGTGCGAGGAAGGGGAGTTGAACCCCTACGCCCTTTCGGGCACTAGCCCCTCAAACTAGCGCGTCTGCCGATTCCGCCATCCTCGCAAATAATTTGTTGATATTATCGACTCGTGGCTCCGTCGGGTTGTTGTTCTGAGGGTGCTGCGGTTTTATCAACGGATTTTGTCGACCCTGCTTCTTCTTTAGCCGGCGCCGCAGGAGCTCCGGGCTGCGACGCGGGGCTGCGACTATCAAAAATCGTTGCCGATGGTCGCTGCCCGGCGAAATATCCCAGGGTCAGAGAAGTGATCATGAAGACGATAGCCATCGCCGTTGTAAGCTTAGTTAAAAAATTTCCTGCACCGCTGCTGCCAAAAATCGTCGAGCTAGAACCGCCGCCGAATACAGCACCGATTTCGGCTCCTTTGCCGGTTTGCAGCAAGACAACCAATATCAATCCGATACAAACAATAATGTGTACGATGGTAACTGCTATAACCATATTTTTACTCGTCGTCGAAGCAACGAACTACTCCGAGAAAGCTTTCCGGCTTTAGACTTGCTCCTCCCACAAGAAGGCCGTTCACTTCTGAAATTCTACTGAGGTCCTTGGCATTTTCAGCGTTTACGCTGCCGCCGTATAAGATCCGAACGCTAGCTTTGCCGAACGAGTTCGTCAGGTGACTGCGAATTGCCCCATGGACTTCAGCGATTTGGCTGGGATCTGCGTTGTGACCGGTTCCGATAGCCCAGACTGGCTCATAAGCAATGTCGAGGTTTCCTATAACATTTTCGTTTGGCTCCTTCAACGCAAGTTGGATCTGCCGCAAAATAACCTCCATAGTCCTACCGGCGTTGCGTTGATCGAGAGTTTCACCGACACAAAGGATTGGGCGAAGATTGTTTCTCATGGCAGCTGCTAATTTTCTCGTGGTGATTTCATCGCTCTCGTTGAAGATATGGCGGCGCTCCGAGTGACCCACGATCACGTATGTGCAACCCAAATCCGCTAGCATAGCCGGGCTGATCTCGCCGGTGAACGCGCCGTTGTCTTCCCAATGGCAGTTCTGGCCGGCCAGCGAGATTCCCGAGCTAGCGATCCTTTCTTGTACGCTAGCCAAGGCTGTTGCGGGCGGCGCCAATACCAGGGCAGCTTTCGGAGATTTTTGACTGGTACCTTGAACGATAGCGGCGGCAAGGCTCGACGCCTGTGACAAGGTCCCGTTCATCTTCCAATTGCCGACAACCAACGGGTTCATGCGGTTTTCTCAAGTGCCCTGATGCCGGGAAGCTCACGCCCTTCTAAAAACTCCAAAGTCGCCCCGCCTCCAGTCGAGAGGTGAGTAATGTGATCAGCAACCCCCGCGGCCGTAACTGCGGCAACCGTATCGCCGCCGGCAACAATACTGACGATGTCGGACCGATGAGCGGCGAGTGCTTGGGCCAACGCTTTACTTCCTTGATCGAAGGGCTCTACTTCAAATAGTCCGACAGGACCATTCCAAAGCACCATTTTGGATCTGCCGATCTCCTCGATGAAGCGATCTATTGTTCGTGGGCCAATATCCAATCCAATACGTCCTTCTGAGATGTTAACATCACTGGTGGAAGAATTCTCTTTGTTTTCATCTCCAGTCAAATGATCCGTCGGCAGGAGTACTTTGACTCCATGTGTTTGACCGCGTCTGTCATCAGCTCTTTTGCAACAGAAATCTTATCTTGTTCGATCAGCGAGCGCCCGATATTGATTCCGTTAGCTTTCAGAAACGTGTAGGCCATTCCCCCGCCGACAAGCAACGCGTCTAGTTTGGGTAATAAATTTTTGATGACGCCGATCTTATCTGAAACCTTCGCTCCGCCCAGAATTGCGATGAAAGGCTTTTCTGGGCCCGTCACTACGCGCGAGAGATAGTCGAGCTCTCGTTGTAGCAAAAGGCCGGCAGCTTTGACCTCGAAAAAGGCCGCCATACCAGCCGTGGAAGCATGGGCGCGATGCGCCGCGCCGAAAGCATCATTGACATAGACATCGGCCAACGCGGCAAGAGCGCGGGAGAAAATCGCATCGTTGTTTTCCTCTTCGGGATGAAAGCGCAAGTTTTCAAGCAGAACAATTCGCGAGTTTGGATCACGGGCGAGTTCCTCAGTTTCAGAGCCAACGCAATCGGGAGCCAGGACTACTGGTTGGCTTAGAGACTTTTCCAGATACTCACATACGGGTGCTAGGCTGAATTTCAGATCCTTCCTCCCGCCTGGACGGCCCAGATGGGAAGCGATGATTACTTTCTTTGACTTGTCTAGGATCATTCGGATGGTCGGCACAGCGCTTTCGATGCGATGCGGTTCGGTGATTTTGCCTTTGTCGAGAGGTACATTGAAGTCGACTCGTAAGAATACTGTCTTTCCGGCGGTGTCGATTTGATCAATGCCGCAAATCATACGTACGTCCTAAATTGAACGATTAATGTTGAGAAATACGCATTTACTAATTGACTAATAACAGAGGTTATAATATTTTTTCAATTAACATTTCAAAATCCATCATGTTTTCTTTCTGGTCGCTCCACCTTTTGGCCCAAAATGGCTCATTTGTTCCGCAACCGCATGGGATTCTCGATCTCGTTCGGGGATCAGGCATCGTTGTTCAAGCAATTCTCTACTTGCTGGTTCTATTTTCGGTTGTCGGGTGGGGTATTATCGCGTACAAGTTCCGGCAGATGCGTAGGGCTAAAAAAGAGTCGCAGAAATTCATCGAAATCTTCTGGGAAAGACGCAACTTGTCCTCGATACACGATGCCAGCCGGGAGTTGAAATCTAGTCCGGTAGGCCAGGTCTTTCGCTCGGGTTATGAAGAGCTCGTCCGGGTATCTCGCTCAAAGAAGGATTCCCCTGTCGGCGATAACTTGACGACTGAGTTGGGCGGCGTCGATAATGTTTCCAGGGCCATGAAACGGGCGACCAGTGTCGAAATAACGAAACTGGAAAAATATTGCACCTTTCTTGCCACTACCGCTAGCGCGGCGCCATTCATAGGACTTTTTGGCACGGTGTGGGGCATTATGAACGCATTCATGGGCCTTAGCACGACACATTCATCGAGCATTCAAGCGGTGGCGCCAGGGATTGCCGAAGCATTGATCGCCACTGCTGTAGGTCTGGCTGCCGCAATTCCGGCGCTAATGGCCTACAACTACTTCGTCCAACAGATCAAGGTGCTGGCTGTTGAGATGGACAATTTTTCTCACGAATTTCTCAATATAGCTGAGCGCCACTTCTTCAAATAAGTAAAAGAGGTTCAGATGGCAATGGACACCGCTTCATCGCGTGACAGCACGACGATTTCGCAGATTAATGTTACTCCGCTTGTTGACGTTATGTTGGTGCTGCTGGTTATTTTCATGGTGACTGCGCCAATCATCCAACAAGGAGTACAAGTCAATTTGCCGCAAGCGAAAGCGGCCGCTATTCCTGGTACCGACGAGCTGCTAGTTGTCAGCATTGCTAAGAATGGCAAGATCTACTTAAATGATAACGTTATGAGTTTGGATGAGTTGGGCGCGAAGATGCGCGCTATTCGCACTAATCTAGCCGATAAGCAAGTTTACGTCAGGGCGGATCAAGATGTTCGCTACGGTTTGGTAATGCAAACGATAGCCGAATTAAAGCAAGCCGGTATCGACAGAGTGGGGATGGTGACTCGTCCGACGTTAGAAGACGGATAGCAATGGCAGGTGAGTCCAACAGCAAAACCATTGCGTCAGAAGAAAAGTCGCTTGCATCGGTGGGGAGAGACGATCGGCTGTCGAATTGGTTAGTTTTCTCGTTTATTTTGCACGGCGCAGTCCTGATAGCATTGATCTTCTCGCCTTATTTTCCATCTGTCACGCGTCCCGCGCCACCCATCTATACCGTAGACTTAGTCGGAGGAGAAAAAATCGGCGGTAACCGAACCGGCACTGAGCTTTCTCCTGCCACAAGCCCCAAAGATCCGCCCAAAAAGGTTAACTCCGAACCCGCGGCCCCGGCTCCTGAAGTCAAACAGGCCAAACCGAAACTGCAGGAGAAATCTGAGAAGCCCGCAAAAACCGAAATCCCCAAGCCGGATAAAAGTGAAAAGTTGGAAAAGCCCGAGAAAACCGTCAAACCCACTGAGAAAACACTTCCGGTTGAGGACAAGTTAGCTGTAAAGAATACGCCATTAAAAAAGGAAGAACCTAAAAAAGAAATTAAGAGGGAAGAACCTAAACAGGAGCCGGCTAAAGAGTCTAAGGAGATTAAGAGCGCTGCGGCGCCAGGATGAATCCGCTATGGACAAGGTGCGTGAAAGGCTCATTCAGTCCGCGCTCGATCGGGTGAAAAGCCGCGCTGAAAGCACACAAAAAGCCGCTAGTTCCAAAGGCGGAGAGGTCCTCAGTGTGGGTCCCGGAGAAGGTGACGGAGCGGCGGCACTTGGTCAAGGCGGCCGGGGCGGTGGTACGGCGGTTAGAGGTGCTGAATTTTTCATGTACCAAGCTAAGATCGTTAACACGATCAAGGAAAATTGGGCGTGGCCGGGCCAGAAGGGGAGTTTGAAGGCCTTGGCCCGATTCAGCATTAAGGACAACGGGGAAATCACCGGGTTGAAAATCGCTGAACCATCTGGAGACGCTGCATTTGACGAGTCGATCTTGCGCGCGTTGAGGAAATCCAGTCCCCTGCCTCCGCCACCTGAGTCGTACCGGAAGGACTTCGCTCAGGTTGAAATGAATTTTCAGCCGTAGTTTGAGGAATGATGTGAAGCAAAAAACTACTTCAGCGATTATTTTCTATCTGCTCATGCAGGCCTCGGCGAGCTATGCGCAAGTGCGTCTTGACGTCATCGGCCCCGGAATGCCGAAATATCCGATAGCCATTTCGCCGCTCAAGAATACCGGGAATGGTGCTGATCCAGGACGCATATCGGAAGGTGTGGCGGATGCTATCGTTTATGATCTTGATCTCTCCGGTTGGTTTCGAGTTTTGGACCGAGCAACTTACATCGAGCACCCGCAACGCAGTGGCGATACACTGGGGACATTTGATTTCAAAGACTGGTCGACCATCGGTGCGGTGGGCCTGGTAAAAGGCAGGTTTTCTGTTCAGGGCGATGACGTCACGGTGGAGCTTCGGCTGTTCGACGTCACTCAAGGAAGAGAAACGATTGGTAAAAGGTATACAGGGCGCGCACGGGATTTTCGCCGCATAGCGCACAAATTTGCCGATGAAATTATCAAACAGTTCACTGGCGTGCCGGGCATCTTCAATACACGAATCGCCTATACATCAACCGGTGGTGGTCGTTTTAAGGAGATTCACGTTGCCCATCTCGATGGCAGCGAGAAGTACCAGGTGACAAATAATCGGACTATCAATTTGTCGCCGTCGTGGACACCGGACGGAAAATCCATCCTCTATACATCCTATAAGGAAAGAAATCCGAGTCTTTATCTATTCGAGTTATTCAGCGGCAAAGACCTAAAGTTTTCCAGCCGTACGGGCTTGAATCTCGGCGGCAAATGGTCCCCCGATGGGCAAAATGTCGCGGTTTCACTCGAACGGGGGGGAAATACTGACATTTACCTGCTCGAACGGAGTGGCGATATTGTGCGCCGGCTCACCGATGATACAGCCATCGATGTTTCGCCTTCGTGGTCGCCGGACGGTCGGCAACTGGTGTTCGTTTCGGACCGAAGCGGGTCGCCCCAACTCTATATTCTGGATGTCGCCAGCGGCAAATCCCGACGCTTGACCTATAGCGGGAGTTATAACACTTCACCCGACTGGTCCCCGGCTGGCGATAGAATCGCCTACATAAGCAGGGTTGGCGGTCGGTTTTCAGTTTTCAGCATCGCTGTGGATGGCGGGGAACCGACGCGACTTACCAATAATGGATTCGACAACGAAGATCCGGCGTGGTCACCCGATGGCCGGTTTATTGTATTTTCCTCAAATCGTGCCGGGCGCTACCATCTATACGTGATGCAAGCCACTGGCGAAAATCAACGTAGATTGACAGGTTCTGGGGGAGATGATACAAAGCCGAGTTGGTCTCCTCGGTTAGAATAACCTCTTCAATTTCATATTGATTCTGCGCAAGTTCCCGAAAAAGGAGTTACGATGGGCGACTTTAGAATACTGTGCTACGGTATCGTTGCTGCTTCTATTTTGTTGAGCTTGGGTTGCGCTCCATCGACTACTAAGCCTGATGGGGCAAGCGTCGGATCATCATCTGCAACTCCTTCGGGATCAGCTACCAAGAGCGCAGGTGAGGGACGAGCCGGCACTACAAAGGAGTCGACTGTTCCATCTACTTCATCGAGTCTAGATCAATTGAAAGAAGGCAAACCGCCCGTCACTTCCGCTTCAAGCCCGTTAAAGGACGTGCTGTTTGAATACGATAGTTATGATCTCAGGGGCAACGCTCGAGATGTTCTCAGAGGCAATGCAGATTGGCTTAAGAGCAATCCGTCAGCTCGAATTGAGGTGGAAGGGCATTGCGATGAACGAGGAACAAGCGAATACAACCTGGCGCTCGGCGCTAAACGGTCGCAAACCGCCAAAGATTATCTCGTTAGCCTAGGCATTTCTCCCGAACGCATATCGACGATCAGTTATGGTGAGGAGATCCCGGTGTGCACCGAATCAAATGAAAACTGTTGGCGGCAGAATCGTCGTGCTCGTTTCGTCGTAGTTCCGAGCCGACCGGCGTCATAACAGCTGAGCCACTCCATGCCGGCGAGGTCAGACAAGATGCAAATTCACCGAATGTTACTAGTAGCTCTCTTCTCTGTCGCCGCATCTGCTTGCGCCCAACCTCAGCAAATCGAGTTGCTGGAGCGTGAACAACGGCGGATTCGTAGCGACCATGCGAGTATCCGTAACGAAGTCGAGTCGATGCGCTCGAGCCTAGCGGACACCAGAGCGAATATGCAGCAGCTGCAACGCGAGTTTAGCGCGCTCAAGGAACGGATCGAGGAGACTCGCTATCAAGTGGGTCGGCAAATCGGCCAATCTAGCAAGGACGGCGATCAGCGGGTCAAGGATTTGGAAGCGCGGGTTGCCAAATTAACTGAAGGATTCAAAACACAGGAAGGACAGTTAAAAGCGCGCGAGGAAGAATTAAGGGAGCTTCAAAAAAATATTCGGCAGCAGCAGCCGGTGGCAGGGGGTAGTTCTGCGGAAAAAACGGAAGCCTCGGCTGCAGAAAACGAGGCGGTAAGAACCGACTACGAAATCGCGTGGCGAGCGTTGGAGAAAAAAGATTATCGGCTTGCGATCGGTCGCTTTAAGGAGTTTCTCCAAAAGCACCCGAAAAGCAAGTTGGCCATTAATGCTCAGTATTGGATCGGCGAAAGTCACTATGCTTTACGGGAATTCGATCAAGCGATTCTTGAGTTTGATGCCGTCCGCAGCAGATACCCGCAAGCGGACAAAGTTCCCGCGGCCCTTCTAAAACAAGGCTTCGCATTTGCTGAACTGGGTGAAAAGGTAAATGCTCGATTGATCCTGCAGGAAGTCGTCGAGAAGTACGCACAGTCGCCGGAAGCGGCACAAGCCAAGCAAAAATTAAGGTCGCTTGAATCATAGTTCGCCCGCCCTTTTAATGCGCCCTCTTGTGTCGGTTGGCGCGAAGCAATCGATACCTCCGCATTCCCATTCGGCCAGACCAGAAGTCGAGAGATATGGAAGTTTTTCGCGACATCGAAGATTTTCGTCGACCTGAGTTGAAGACGGTCGTCACTATGGGGAATTTTGACGGCATCCATCTCGGTCATCAGGCCCTGGTTGCCAACGCAGTAGCGGAAGCGAAACAATGGCATACTAAATCCGTTGTTTTTACTTTCGACCCTCACCCACTGAAATTGCTTGCGCCCGAACGGGCGCCGCAGATGATTGTAAACCATCAGGACAAGATGGACATGCTGCAATCGGTGGGAGTGGATGCGGTTATCGTGCAGACTTTTGATCGTCGCTTCGCAAGTATTCAGGCTGAGGATTTTGTGCGACGGTATCTTCTTGAGCGTCTTAATTTGTCCAAGATCTGGTTCGGCAGAGACTTAAGGTTTGGCCATGCTCGCGAGGGAGACGCGGAAGACCTGATTCGTTGGGGCAGTGAACTGGGTTTTGGCGTCGGTATCGTTGAGCCCATCCTCGTTGACGGAAAGCGGATAAGCAGTTCGCGAATCCGGCAGTTAATCGTACAAGGTCGCGTAGATGAAGTTCAGCCGATGCTCGGCCGCTATCACTTCATTTCCGGCACGGTTGTTAGTGGTCACCGCCGTGGCCGAAGCATGGGCTTTCCGACAGCTAATTTGGCTGCCACTACCGAGCTTCTTCCTCAAGACGGTATTTATGCAACCATTCTGGAGTTACAAGATCAGGGTTGGGTGAGCGTCAGCAGTGTTGGTCGCAATCCTACGTTCGGCGAAGGATCGCGCACGATAGAGGCTTATATTTTGGATTTCGCAAAGGATATCTATGGGGAACCGGTAAAGCTGAGTTTTGTCCAGAGGATTAGAGAAGAGCGGAAGTTTGCCGAAATAGGAGATCTGGTGATTCAGATGCACGAAGACGTCCAAGCGGCTCGTGCCGTATTTGATCGATTGAAGCTCCCCTACAAGAATTAGCATTGAATGGAATCATCGATTGTTCCTGAGCGGGCCGTGGTCGGGGAGAAGGCATCCGGGATGCGTCTGGATGTCTTCCTTACCCAGCGTTTGGTTGAAGAGATTGAGCGTTATGGCTTAACTCGCTCGCGGGTGCAGAAGTTGATCGAGGACGGGGTCATTACGGTCAATGGGGCGCCAACAAGATCGAGTAGGCGCCTCAAGCCAAGTGATTCGGTCGAACTTGGCAGAATTCCTAAAATAGAAACGAAGTTAAATCCAGAGGCTGTCCTTCTCGACATTATCTATGAAGATCGCGATCTTATGGTCATCAATAAAGCGCCTGGAATGGCGGTGCATCCCGCTGCCGGGAGTGTCACTGGAACTCTGGTTAACGCACTATTGCATCATTGTCCTGAGCTAAAAGAAATCGGCGCCGAAGGCCGCCCGGGAATTGTTCATCGCCTGGACAAAGATACTTCTGGGGTTATGGTTGTAGCGAAGAATCATCGGTCGTTGCAACTATTGGCGCAGCAATTCAAAGATCGCACAGTTCATAAGGAATACCTTGCCTTGGTTTGGGGCAAACTTAAGGGGGACAGCGGCATCATTGATCGCCCGATCGGCCGCCATCGATCCCAGCGGAAGAAAATGTCTTGCCGTTTCGCTTATTCAAAAACACGCGGAGCCCTGACCGAGTGGAATGTTGAAAAATGCTTTGAACTAAAAGCCGATTCGAGAAGCATCCGATGGGTCAGCCTATGCCGACTTCGGCCCAAAACTGGACGCACGCACCAAATCCGCGTTCACTTGGCGGAACTTGGTCATCCGGTAATTGGCGATAAGGTGTACGGAGAGCGTCCGAAAGCTGACTTCAAGAATAGAAACATCATTTCATTGCTATATGATTTTCCTCGCCAGGCGCTGCACGCGGAGAGACTCGAAATTTCTCATCCGACGACAGGTCGCCGCATCGAATTCAAAGCAGCTCTGTATAACGACATACATGAAGTCGTAAAAGAATTGGAGACGGTGTCTTGAAAATGATCGGGGTTGACAATCAGAGTGCTTTTCAATACGATGAACTAACGTTAACCAATTCAGCGTTTCTGAATCGATCCCCACAATAACAATCGTCCGTTGAACTCCGTTCCGATTTAAATTTGGATCCGAAAAGTAAGTTCTGCTGCGCACGAGAGCCTGCAATACTGACAGGCCGCATTTGTAATCGTGTTCACCTCTATGTTGTCCCGGCAGGTTGATAGCTCTGGGATGCGGTTTTTGGCGATCACACGTGAACATGTCGTAAGCAGAAACGGGATCGCATCCGATTCTTGGTTTTGGAAACGAAAGGAGAGGCATAGTTATGGTCCGTGGTAGAACTCGTGCCGTTGAGTCTGAGGCTGTGGAAGATAATGGGCTGAATTTGAAGGCGCTAAAAGAAAAGAAAATTAGCGAACTTGCGTTGATTGGAAAAAACTTCAATATCGAAGGCGCTGCCAATATGCGCAAGCAAGAACTCATCTTTGCGATCCTGCAGGCGCAAACGGAGCAAAACGGTCATATATACGGAGAAGGGGTATTGGAAACTCTTCCCGATGGCTTCGGGTTTTTGCGCGCACCTGACTATAATTATTTGCCAGGACCGGATGATATCTACGTCTCTCCCAGCCAGATACGCCGGTTTAGCCTGCGTACGGGCGACATTATCTCCGGACACATCAGGCCGCCAAAAGAAGGTGAGAGATATTTTGCCCTGCTCAAAGTAGAATCGATTAACTATGAGGATCCTGAGCGGGCCCGAGAGAAAATCCTTTTTGACAACCTAACTCCTCTATATCCTAACGAACGTTTGCGACTCGAGTATCAGCCTGAGGATTACACCACGCGAATTGTTGACCTTTTGACTCCCATTGGCAAAGGTCAACGCGGCTTAATCGTTGCCGCCCCGCGAACAGGTAAAACTATGATGTTGCAACACATCGCCAAAGCTATCGCCAATAACCACAAAGAGGTAGTGCTGATTGTTCTTTTGATCGATGAGCGGCCCGAAGAGGTCACAGATATGCAACGTTCTGTCGATGGAGAGGTCATCAGTTCAACATTCGACGAACCCGCCACACGGCACGTTCAAGTTGCGGAGATGGTCATCGAAAAGGCAAAGCGTCTGGTGGAACATGGCAAAGATGTTGTCATTCTGCTCGACAGCATCACGCGCCTGGCGCGCGCCTATAATACCGTGGTGCCTCCGAGCGGCAAGATTTTATCCGGCGGTGTCGACTCGAATGCCCTACATAAACCCAAAAAATTCTTCGGCGCCGCCCGCAACATTGAGGACGGTGGTAGTCTAACGATTATGGCGACCGCGCTCATCGATACCGGCAGCCGGATGGATGAGGTTATTTTTGAGGAATTCAAAGGGACCGGCAACATGGAAGTCCACCTCGATCGACGCTTGATGGATAAAAGAGTTTTCCCTGCCATTGACATCAACAAGTCTGGAACCAGAAAGGAAGAGTTGTTGATTTCCAAAGAAGACCTCAATCGAATCTGGATTTTGCGCAAAGTTCTATCCCAACTGAGTGTTGTCGATGCAATGGAATTTCTATTGGATAAGATGCATGGTACCAAAGACAATAAAGAATTTTTTGAATCCATGAACCAGTAGCATCTGCCCCATTACTTTCCTTGCGTCTTAGGCCGTTCTTTGCTAGAAAAACGCAAGGTTACCATTGTCAATCAGCAGTGTTTCCAGCCTTCGGTGACCGGTCCGGCCGGATGCCGAAGGCGTTTTCTTATTAACTCACACCCTTTTTGATCTTCTTCGTGGTGCCCGGGAGGGAACGAGGAGGAGTTGAGAGAAGGGGAGGCAAAACCAAAAGGAGAGTCAGGTATATGACCGAGATCTCAATGAAGCAACTTCTGGAGGCGGGTGTTCATTTCGGACATCAAACCAGCCGCTGGAATCCGAAAATGAAGCCGTACATTTTCGGAGCGCGAAACGGAATCCATATCATTGATTTGCAGCAAACCGTTACCATGTTTAAAGAGGTGGAGGCTGTCGTGCGCGATATTGCGGCTTCGGGTGGAAGCATTCTTTTCATCGGGACGAAAAAACAAGCGCAAGATTCCGTTAGGGAAGAGGCGGATCGATGCGCTATGTTTCATGTTCATAACCGCTGGTTAGGCGGCACTCTCACGAATTTCTCAACCATTCGCCAGAGTATCGATCGCTTGCGAAAACTCGAAGAAATGGAAAATGACCCTAAGATTGTCGACGCGTTGACTAAAAAGGAAATGTTGGGCTTGAAGCGGGAGAAGGAAAAGCTTGAGCAGTCGCTTGGGGGAATCAAGGCGATGCGTAAGCTCCCCGATGCTATTTTCGTGGTTGATCCCAAGCAGGAAGAAATTGCCGTAAGGGAGGCAAGAAAGCTTGGTATCCCCGTAATCGCCGTGATCGACACGAACTGTGATCCCGATATGGTAGATCACAAGATCCCGGGAAATGATGATGCGATCAGAGCCATTCGGCTATTTTGTTCATCCATGGCCGATGCAGTGATTGAGGGTAAGGGCCTCTATGATCAATCCTTGGCCAAAGACAAGGGAGATGAAGGAACCACAGCGGTTACGGCGCCAACTGAGATGGAGCCGATAGAGCAGTCGGCTATGGGAGGAGTTTAGTCGATGGAAGTGAGTGCGGCTGCAGTAAAAAATCTCCGTGAAAAAACTGGCGCCGGTATGATGGATTGCAAGAAAGCTTTGGCCGAATCCGGCGGCGATCTGGACAAAGCGGTTGATTATCTGCGTCAGAAGGGGCTTGCAGCGGCGACCAAAAAGGCTTCTCGGACCGCCAGCGATGGGGCGATCGGCGCATATGTGCATCCCGGCGGGAAAATTGGCGTCCTGGTGGAGCTCAACTGTGAAACTGATTTTGTGGCGCGTACTGCTGAGTTTCAGAATCTTTTAAAAGATATTGCCATGCAGATTGCCGCCGCTAATCCGCGATACATACGACCGGAAGAGGTTCCAAGCGACCATTTGGAGAAGGAAAGGGAGATATATCGCCGGCAAGCTCTGGAATCTGGTAAGCCGGAGAAAGTCGTCGAGAAAATAGTCGACGGAAAGATCGATCGGTTTTATTCGGAAGTTTGTCTTCTTGAGCAATCGTTTATTAAGAACCCCGACCAAAAAGTTGCTGACATCCTCACGGAGGCGATAGCCCGTCTTGGTGAGAACATTCAGGTTAAGCGTTTCTCGCGATACCAATTGGGGGAAGCGGCACCGCAGGAGTAAGGCTCGTCGGAACAAAGACATGAGCGAGTCGAAACTCAAGTACAAACGCATCATTCTTAAAGTCACTGGTGAAATTTTCGCCGGCGCACAGAAGTTTGGTATCGATGCGCAAACGGTTAAGGGATTTGCGCAAGAGATCAAGGAAGTCAAAGAGATTGGTTGTGAGATGGCATTGGTCATCGGTGGTGGCAATATCTTTCGAGGCGCCGTCGCGAGCGAGATCGGCATGGATCGGGCGAGCGCCGATACCATGGGTATGCTGGCAACCGTTATCAACAGCCTTGCGCTTCAAGACGCGTTGGAGAAATTGGGTGTTTCCACGCGAGTCTTATCAGCAATCGAAATGAGGCAAGTGGCAGAGCCTTACATCAGACGTAGAGCAACACGGCACCTAGAAAAAGGTCGCGTGGTTATCTTTGCGGGGGGCACAGGCAATCCTTATTTTACAACCGACACTACGGCGAGCCTGCGAGCAATGGAGATTGGCGCGGAAGTCATATTGAAGGCGACCAAGGTGGAAGGCGTCTATGACGCCGACCCATTTAAATTCGAAGGGGCGACCAAGTTTGAAGAATTGACTTACATCGAGGTTTTAAACCGTGAGCTAAAGGTAATGGATTCGACAGCAATCTCACTTTGCATGGATCATCAGCTTCCCATTGTCGTTTTCAATTTGATGGAGAAGGGGAATATTAAAAGAGTCGTAGCCGGTGAAGCAATCGGCACATTAGTCAGTGCGGGGAAACGATGAACGAGGCTATTTTCACTCAGTTACAAAAAGAGATGGAAGGGTCTGTTGCGGCTCTGCGCAAAGAATTGGGAAGGGTTCGGACGGGGAGAGCATCGACGGCTCTATTGGAAGGCGTCCTCGTGGATTATTACGGCGCTACTACTCCTTTGAATCAATTGGCTACCTTAAGCGCCCCGGAGCCAAGGCTGTTAGTGATTCAGCCTTTTGACAGAAACGCGCTCGGTGAAATTGAAAAGGCGATTCTCAAGAGCGACTTGGGCCTGACTCCCGCAAACGACGGCAAGATCATCCGAGTCCCCATACCGCAACTGACTGAGGAACGCCGTAAGGATTTGGTAAAGCACGTTAAGAAAACCGGCGAAGAGTTTCGCGTTTCGATGCGTAATCATCGGCGCTTGGCCATCGAGCATCTAAAAGAATCCGAAAAAAAGAAAGAGATTACCGCGGATGAAATCAAACACGGTCAGGACCGGGTTCAAAAAATCACCGATGATTACATCGCTCGAGTCGATAAGGTTTTGAAAACTAAAGAGGAGGAGATCATGGAGGTCTAGGGGCCGGAGATCTCCGCTGAACAGCCAACCTCGGATGCGCCGCGTTCCACTCGAATTCGGGGCGCCAATTGTCTCAACACGTCACGTACCCGCACGGCTCAATAATGGATTTTAAGGACCTGGATAGAAGTCGGCTGCCACACCATGTAGCAATCATCATGGATGGGAATGGGCGCTGGGCGACTCTGCAGGGAAAGAGCCGTATCGAAGGGCACCGCCGTGGCAAAACCTCAGTTCGCGTCATTGTCGAAACGACGCGAAAGCTGGGGATCCCTTTTTTGACTCTCTTCGCATTCTCGACGGAAAACTGGCTGCGCCCTCAGGACGAAGTTTATGCACTGATGGGCTTGCTGGAAACCTACCTTATTGCTGAACAGCCCAAAATGATGCGCTACGGCATCAGGCTAAAGGCGATTGGAAACCGGGATCGATTGCCGCTAAACGTCCGCAGAACCCTTGAGGACGTGATAGAGTTAACTCAGCGCAACACTCGAATGACGGTGGTTTTGGCCCTGAGTTATAGCGGCCGAGATGAGATCGTGCGAATGGTCAATAAGATTAGGCGCAGAGTTCTCGCCGGCGAGTTTCAATCGAGCGATCTCGAGGAGGAAATCGTTTCCGCTCATATGGACACGCCCGACATACCCGATCCGGATCTATTGATACGAACCAGCGGTGAAATGCGAATAAGTAACTTTTACTTATGGCAGATTGCCTATACTGAACTCTATGTCACTCCGACTCTTTGGCCCGACTTCCGTGAACAAGAATACTTCCAAGCTCTGCAAGAGTATCAACGCCGTCGCAGGCGGTTCGGCAGAACCGATGAGCAGATTACCGAACCGGCGCGTCTAAGAGTGGGGAGTAGTGGACGCGAATCTTAGAGCAAGGCTGCTTACCGGACTTGTCGGAATACCGCTTTTAATTGTTCTCATCGGTTGGGGTGATCCCTCGTTATTTCACGGCTTTGTTTTCCTGATTACGCTTGGAGCACTGCGTGAATATTTCGCGATGGGTTTTCCTGGCCGTTCGCAGAGACCAAATAATCGGCATCGCTTTTGGACTTGCGGTTTCTTCGGTAGTGTTTTTTCCGCAGCTAACACCTGGAGAGTTGATTCTGGCTCCGTTGCTTGTCCTAATGTTCTCGATTTACATTTTCATGCACGGGCAACTCGAGGAGCGGTTGGCACGACTTGCGTGGACCCTTTTGGGATCACTGTACCTGGGCTATCTTTTGCCACATTGGAGTTCGCTGTTTCGACTGCCACATGGAAGAGCCTGGGTGTTCTTCGTCCTCGTGGTGATTATGGCAGGCGATATCTGCGCCTACTTCGTTGGCCGTCGCTTCGGAACCAAAAAATTGGCGCCCGAAATCAGTCCAGGGAAAACGGTTGAGGGAGCTGTCGGATACGTCCTCGGTAGTGTTTTGGCCGGTTCCTTGGTGGGAATTTTCCTTGACATCGGATTAAGCTGGATCGAGTTTGCGATCGTCTCGGGGCTGCTTAGTGTGTTGGGCCAACTTGGCGACTTGTTTGAGTCGTGGATCAAGCGCGTTTTTGCGGTGAAGGATTCAGGCAGGCTTCTTCCGGGTCACGGCGGTTTGCTGGATCGGCTCGATAGTCTCATCTTCCCGGCTGTTTTTACGACCACTTATTTGAAGGTCTTTCACCCATGAGATCAATCGCTTTACTCGGTTCAACAGGCTCAATCGGAGTAAGCACTTTGGATCTGGTGCGCCGATTCCCTGACCGATTTAGAATTTTTGGCATGGTTGCCGGTGAGAATTTAAAACTCCTTACGGCGCAGATTCAAGAATTCGCGCCGCAGTGTGTCGCCATCAAAAATGAGAGCGACGTGCCGCGCCTGCGTAAGTTGCTGGGTAAAAAATCTATCGAGATTGGCTGGGGTGTCAAAGGCGCTACGGATGTCTCGACAGCTAACGAGGTGGATGTCGTGCTCGCGGCGATTGTCGGGGCCGCCGGACTCGTACCAACGCTTGAAGCCACTCGCGCCGGCAAAGAGGTCGCACTTGCAAATAAAGAGGCGCTGGTGATGGCCGGAGAGATACTGGTTAATGAAGCAAAGAAGTCAAAGTCACGGCTCTTTCCTGTCGACAGTGAGCACAGCGCCATTTTTCAGTGTCTTGAAGGAAATCAGCGCGACGAAGTTGACAAACTGATTCTCACTGCTTCCGGTGGACCGTTCCTAAAAACGCCGCTCAGCCGGTTGGGTAGTGTGACAATTTCCCAGGCGTTGAAACATCCGAATTGGAAGATGGGTCGAAAAATCACCATTGATTCGGCGACGATGATGAACAAGGGGCTGGAAGTCGTTGAAGCCCACTGGGAATTCAATATGGACCCATCACGGATTGATGTGGTGATCCATCCGCAGAGTATTGTCCACTCCATGGTCCGTTATCAAGACGGCACGATCATAGCACAGATGGGAATACCTGATATGCGCATTCCCATCGCTTACGCGCTGGCGTATCCGCACAGACTCGATGGCGGTTGGAAGCCTCTGGAATTGACGGATCATGGAGAGTTAAACTTTTTACCAGTGGAGAAAAAACGTTACCCCGCGCTTGGATTGGCCTATGATGCATTGAAACAAGGCGGCACCATGCCGGCAGTTCTAAACGCCGCCAATGAGATCGCGGTCGACGCGTTTTTGGCCGGCAAGATCGGCTTTCGTGAGATTCATCAAACCATCGAGAGAACCATGTGCGGCCATTCATCACAACCCGCGCGAGACGTGGAAGATGTCCTAGAAGTCGATCGCTGGGCGAGAGAACGGGCAGCGTCGCTGGTTCACTGATGACCTAAGGAGATAATATGGAAAATCTGCTCTATTCGATCCTAGCGGCGGTGGTCGGGCTTGGCGTGCTCATCGTTTTTCACGAGTTCGGACATTTTCTTCTTGCTAAGCTCTCAGGCGTCGGAGTTCTGACGTTTTCGGTTGGATTTGGACCCAAGCTGTGGGTGAAAAAGAAGGGTGAAACTGAATATGCTCTGAGCGCGTTTCCTTTGGGCGGCTATGTAAAAATGGTTGGTGAAGACCCGGAAGAAGAAGTCAAGGCTGTCGATCTCGAACGTTCCTTTGCTCATAAATCGCTTCTCAAACGCACCGCAATCGTCGCCGCCGGCCCGGGATTCAACCTTTACTCGCGGTGTTTCTGTTGATGGTGGTCTTTCTTTTTTATGGAGTGCCGGTCCTATCAAATCTAGTTGGAGCGGTTGAACCGGATTCGCCGGCCGCGCAGGCGGGAATCCAAAAAGGTGATCGCATTGTCGCCGTTGATGGCCAGGCAGTCACAGCCTGGGACGATCTTTCCAGCGCGATTAAGCATAGCGGTGGACAGCCCTTAGCTTTGCGCGTTCAGAGAAGCGGTGAAGAAGTGGCCATGACGGTTCAGCCGCGGAAAAGGGAAGTAAAGAATATTTTCGGTGAATTAAAAGAAGATTGGATGATCGGTATCGGCAGTCAAGTTTCGATCGAAAAGGGCGACCCGGGTTTGGCGGTCAGCAAAGCCTTTATACAAACCTACGAATACTCCAAGCTTACTTTAATCGGACTCTATAAGATGATTACGCGAGAAGTTTCGCCGCGTAATCTTAGGCGGGCCGATCTTGATTGCCCAAATGGCTGGGCAGCAGGCTCAAGAGGGCATCGGAAGTTTTTTGGCGTTTCTCGCGGTCTTGAGCATCAATCTCGGTGTCCTCAATCTGTTACCGGTCCCGGTGCTGGACGGTGGTCATCTTTTCTTCTTTGCCGTTGAGGCAATCATCGGTCGGCCGGTTTCTTTAAAGTATCGCGAAAAGGCGCAACAAGTAGGCATCTTTTTGCTTTTGCTGCTCATGATCTTTGCCTTCGCCAATGATATTTTCCGATTGTTCGAAAAGCCGGTTGGCGGATGAGAATTCTTGGTCTCGATACGTCAATTTCGGTTGCGAGTGTTGCGATCAGTGAAGGTGGCCGGCTAGTTGCGGAGGACTGCTACCCAAGGAAAGGAAGCGCCGAGGGATCCGGGGTCAAGTCCAATCATGCAGAGATCATCCTGCCGCTTGTCGATTCGGTGCTGCGGCGCGCAGGAATCGAATTGAGTGACGTAGCCGGCATCGCCGTTTCGATCGGGCCAGGCTCGTTCACGGGAGTTCGAATTGGCTTAAGCACGGTTAAAGGACTTGCCTACGGAACCGGTATGCCGGCGGTTGGAATTTCGACACTGCAAGCCATTGCCGCGCGTGTAGCCGGTTTCGAGGGAAGGGTGTGCCCCATTTTGGATGCCCGCAAGGGTGAGGTTTACGCCGCTGTATTTCGTATACACGGAAGTCAACTCGAGCGTTTAACGCAAGATGCGTTGATGCCGTTCCTGAGTTTTCTTGAAGAACTTCGCGGTCTGGGAAAACCGGCGCCATATTTATTCATCGGCGATGGAGTGACTACTTATCGTCCTGTTCTTGAACGAGTCCCGGATTTACAAATTTACGTTGCCGATGAACAGGCAATGTCATCGGTGGCAGCGTCAATTGCGCTTCTAAGTGAGCGCCAATTTACCGATCACCGGGCAGTTCGGTTGGAAGATTTAACGCCGGTTTACTTGCGTCGACCGGAGTGCGAATCACGAATGAAGCTGACCTTAAGTAGTTGAAATCATACGGGTAAGTTACGTTGACAAAAATATTACCGTACGGTAGATTGAGGCGCGCAAAAAACTTCATAAGATTAAAGGAGGCTCGTATATGGAGGATAGTGAAAAGACGGCGATTGCTTCTCTTTTAGATCGTGATCCCGAGCTCAAGCAATATTATGAAGAGCATCAAGAGCTGGAGAAAAAGCTCGATCAATTCCAGCATAAACTTCATCTTTCTCCTGACGAGGAAGTTGAGAAGAAACGGCTGCAGAAAATGAAACTGGCGGGTAAGGATAAGATCATGGAGATCCTCGGACGCACCGCCAAAACACTGCTTAGCTGCAAAGGAAGCAAGATGAAAATTACCGGGGCCGAGATATTCTGTGAATCATTAAGACGCGAAGGCGTCAAAACCGTTTTTGGGTTGCCCGGGGGAGTGGTATTGAAGATCTTTGATGTACTGTGCCAGCAAAAAGATATCGAGCTGGTACTGACGCGGCATGAACAAGGCGCCGCCCATATGGCAGAGGGGTATGCCAAAGCAACCGGAAGGGCTGGCGTCGTTTTGGTGACTTCAGGTCCTGGTATGACAAACATCGTCACCGGACTTGCCGATGCATACATGGATTCGGTTCCTCTGGTTGCCTTCACGGGTCAGGTCTCGACAGACCTGATCGGCAATGATGCATTCCAAGAAGCCGACAACGTGGGTATCAGCCGTCCGTGCACCAAGCACAATGTGCTGGTCAAGGATGTCAATGATCTGGCGCAGATCATCAAAGAGGCATTTTATATTGCGACGAGCGGTCGACCGGGACCTGTTTTAGTCGATATCCCAAAAGATGTGAGTACAGCCAGAGCAGAATTCAAATACCCGGAAAAAATCAGCTTACGCGGCTACAACCCTGTAATTGGAGGTAGCAAACAACACATTCGTCAAGCCGCTGAAGAGATCATGAAGGCGAAAAAGCCCATGATCTACGTTGGCGGCGGTGCTATTTTTTCCAATGCTGCGGATGAAATCCGTGAGTTGGCCGAAATCACACAGATTCCTGTGACCATGACTTTGATGGGTTTGGGTAGTTTCCCGGGCACCCATCCGCTGTCCCTCGGCATGTTGGGAATGCACGGTGGTTATTGGACCAACATGGCGATGCATCATGCTGATTTGTTAATTGCCGTCGGCGCGCGTTTTGACGATCGTGTGACCGGTAAGCTTTCCGAATTTTGTCCCGAGGCACGGGTCATTCATATCGACATAGACCCAACTTCGATAAAAAAGACTTTCCACGCTCATATCCCGATCGTCGGCGATGTGAAAGCGGTTCTGCGGCAGATGAATGTCATGCTGCGCTCGATGGACGGTAATCCGGCCAAGATCAGAGCGTCTCGGGCACCCTGGCTGAAGCAGGTCGAAGAATGGCGAACGGCGCATCCGTTGTCATACAAGCAAGACGACAAGATCATCAAACCACAGTTTGTCATCGACAAGCTCTTCGAATTGACCAAACATGAAGCGATCGTCGCCACCGATGTCGGCCAGCACCAGATGTTTGCCGCGCAATACTTCAAAGGGACCAAGCCGAGAACATGGCTCACCTCAGGCGGTCTGGGCACAATGGGTTTTGGCTTCCCGGCGGCGATTGGCGCGCAAAAAGCTTTCCCGAATCGAATGGTGCTTTGCATCACCAGCGAAGGTAGCTTCCAAATGAATCTACAGGAACTGGTGACATGCGCGGAGCAAAAGCTGGCTGTCAAAATCGTCCTGCTCAACAACGGAGTGCATGGGATGGTTCGGCAATGGCAGGATCTGTTCTATGAGGGACGGTACTCGGCGAGTCTTTTGGGGAAGATGCCTGATTTTGTGAAATTGGCGGACGCTTACGGGATCAAGGGGCTGCGCGCACTAAAGCCGAGCGATGTCGAGCCCGTGCTAAAAGACGGCTTGAAGCATAGAGGCCCGGTGCTGATGGATATCCATACCGATCCCTATGAGAATTGTTATCCAATGATTCCTGCGGGCGGTGCCCAACACGAAATGATGCTTGAGGACCCACCGGAGCTGAATCGAGGCAAGAAGGGTGGAACACAAAAGAGAAAGGTGGATGAGGGCGACGGAGTTCTTCCTGCCTGATTTTTCAGCGAATGGAACATATCATATCGGTTCTCGTCGAAAACAAATTTGGCGTTTTAGCAAGAGTAGCAGGATTGTTCAGCGCGCGCGGATATAATATCGAAAGCCTATCGGTCGCTGCCACTTTGGACCCGACCACCTCTCGTATAACCATCGTTACTATCGGTGACGATCGGATCATCGAGCAGATCATGAAACAGTTAAACAAGGTAGTGGAAGTCCTGGAAGTGGTGGATCTCACCGAAACTGATTTTCTTGATCGGGAGACGGCCCTTATCAAAGTTCACACAAAACCCGAACACCGAGAAGAAGCCATACGGATCGCAGACATCTTCCGGGCCAAAATTGTCGATTCGTCACTAACCACTTACACAATAGAAATCACCGGTGATGTCGACAAGGTTGAAGCTCTGATCAATATGCTTAAACCCTTAGGAATCAAAGAGCTTATTCGCACGGGGAGGATCGGCATTGCACGAGAGACCACACGAACCGCGTCACCTCGTCGCGAGCCGGCTTTGCTCAAATCTTGACGTGCGGTCGGGTTCTGTGTTTCCTAAAAAGCCCTTAGTGGGCGCCGGCTAGAAACCTCGCGAGATCAGATCACCCTTTTCGTCATCCGTTTTCGGTGGCGACATACATCTGGTAGTTACGTCAGCTCCAATTTGACATGCTCGTCTGTTCTCGCCATATTGGAACTTCGCTCTAGAAGGGGAACTTAATGCAAGTCTATTATGATCGCGATGCCGACCTGAAGCACTTGTCGGGAAAAAAGGTAGCTGTTTTGGGATACGGCAGCCAAGGCCATGCTCATGCGAACAATCTGCGCGATTCCGGTGTGGATGTTGTTGTCGGTTTGAGACGCGACAGTAGTTCCTGGGAGAAAGCCGAGAAGGCCGGTCTGACGCTCTTAGAAACCGCAGAGGCGGCTAAAGTCGGCGACATCATCATGATCTTACTCCCTGACGAACTGCAAGGGGATGCCTACGAAAAAGAAATCAAGCCGGGTCTAAAGAGCGGAAATTATCTCGCCTTTGGCCACGGCTTCAATATCCACTTTAAACGCGTCGTGCCACCTGAAGGGTGTAATGTTTTTATGGTCGCGCCCAAAGGGCCCGGTCATCTAGTGCGTAGCGAGTTCGAGAAGGGACGCGGGGTGCCGTGCTTGCTTGCGGTTCATCAGGATCCGACTGGCGACACCACCCAAGTGGGACTCGCTTATGCTAGCGCCCTCGGCGGAGCCCGCGCAGCCGTCATTCAGACCACATTTAAAGATGAAACAGAAACGGATCTTTTTGGCGAGCAAGCGGTCCTCTGCGGCGGATTGACAGCGCTGATTCAAGCGGGCTACGAGACGCTTGTGCACGCCGGGTATCCACCGGAGATGGCTTATTTCGAGTGTGTCCACGAAGTTAAGCTGATCGTCGATTTGATTTATGAAGGGGGCATGACCAACATGCGCTATTCAATCAGCAATACGGCTGAGTATGGCGATCTGACCCGTGGAAAACGAGTGATCGGCCCCGAGGTCGCGCAGGCTATGAAAAAAATTCTCGGTGACATTCAGTCAGGCAGCTTCGCCGAGGAATGGATCAACGAGTACAAGTGTGGCATGCCGCACTTTTCGGAGCTGCGCAAAGAAGCCGGAAATCATCCGCTCGAGAAAGTGGGCGCGAACCTGAGATCTATGATGCCGTGGTTGGCGCAGAATCGATTGGTCGATAAAAGTAAGAACTGAGCGTTGTTATTGTCGCATTCAGTCACCGTTGGGCCGCGTCATTTTTGAATCATTTTGCATGAGGGTTGCCAAAGAAGGTTATCCAATTATTCTGTTCACCGCGTCTTTAAGCGCTGCGGCATGGGCGATTGGCTGGTCAGGGCTTGCGGGTGTTTTAGGTATTCTCGCGCTAGGAGTGCTGGCTTTTTTCCGGGATCCGGAACGCCGTCCCCCGGATGGTGAGGGACTGATTGTGGCACCGGCAGATGGTAAAGTCGTCAGCATCACCAAAGTTACACAGGGCCCGCTGATGAAAAAAGCCGACGCGCGTGTTAGTATTTTCTTGTCGCCTTTGGATGTCCATATCAACCGTTCGCCCATCGGCGGCAAAGTTGACGATGTGAAGCATACGCCCGGCAAGTTTATCGCGGCTTATAAAGACGATGCTTCAGAGAGAAATGAACAGAATAGCTTAAGGCTAGTCGATGACCGAAGTCGAGAAGTCGAGGTTGTGCAGGTTGCCGGGGTTGTGGCTCGGCGGATTATCTGCCGCGCGCGAAAAAGCGATCTCCTAAGCAGGGGCGCTAAATTCGGCCTGATTATGTTCGGGTCTCGAACCGATCTTTACTTACCGGCCAGCAGTCGCATTGAAGTTTTGGAAGGGCAGAGGGTGAAAGGCGGAGAAACAATCGTAGGACGATTCGTATGAATGGAATTAATTCTCCAGAGCCGCAGCCGAATCCTCAGGCAAGGGTGCGCCTGCTGCATCGAAAAACACGGCCGCGTGTTCCGCTGCGGCAGCGAATGCCTGCGGAAAAACTTAAGAAAGGGGTATTTTTAATCCCTAGCCTGTTCACCGCCGGCAACATCATGTGCGGCTTTTTTTCCATCGTATCCACGTTCAATGGAGAATACGTTCAGGCGGTGTTCTTTATCATCCTGGCCAATGTACTGGACGGCGTAGATGGCTACGCGGCGCGCCTGACCAATACCACCAGTCAATTTGGCGTAGAGCTCGATTCTCTCGCGGATGTCGTTTCCTTCGGCGTAGCGCCAGCGATCCTGGTTTATTTCTGGGCCCTTGTTCCTTGGGGAAACTGGGGATGGTTGGCAGCTTGCACCTACGTCGTCTGCGGCGCATTGCGGTTGGCGCGTTACAACGTGCAAGCTAAAAGCGCCGCCAAGGGACATTTTGTCGGGTTACCTATTCCAGCCGCCGCCGAAATGATCGCAGCGACAGTTCTCATTTATTACTACATGGGAGGCGAAGGCGCGGCCAACAAGCATCTGACGCTTCTCTTGGTTATTTATGGTCTGGCTCTCTTGATGGTTAGCGGTTTTCATTACTTCAGTGTGAAGAGCACCGATTTGCGCAAGCGTCTGCCGATCTCGGCCTTGGTTCTTGGTTTGATTTTGATTAAACTCGCTGTTCTGGCGCCGCAAGTTATGTTTTTTACGAGTTTCCTGTTGTACACATTATCCGGTCCACTCTTATGGTGTTGGACGCTGTTACGGCGTCAACGGGGGAAAAGAGGAGAGAGAGCGAAAGCAGTACCGTAACCACCCTCTCTTCTGACACGCAAAGGATACTCCCGTTGGCATTGCCGCGGGAGTTTTTGTTTCTGGACAGTGTTGGCCGCAAACTCAGGAGGAGCCATGTCAGACAGCCTGCATAGTAGTCACGTCAGAATTTTCGACACCACATTGCGAGACGGCGAGCAGTCGCCCGGCGCCAGCATGACCGTTGAACAGAAAGTGGTCATCGCGCGCCAGTTGGAAAAGCTCGGCGTTGATGTAATCGAGGCGGGGTTTGCCGCCTCATCAGACGGCGATTTCGAATCCGTAAGACGGGTCTGTAAAGAGGTGAAACGGCCGCGGGTGCTCAGCCTAGCGCGTTCTCAAGAAGGAGATATCGAGCGCGCGCTCAAAGCCGTCGAGGATGCGGCCAATCCCGGCATTCATATATTTATTGCGACTTCAGACATTCATCTGGAGCACAAGCTTCGGATGTCGCGAGAGCAGGTTTTGGAAGCCGCTGTCAAAGCAGTTAGCTATGCGAAGAAACATATCGATTACATAGAATTCTCGGCGGAAGACGCGTCGCGCAGCGCAGTGGAGTTCATGATCCAGGTATTCAAAGAAGTAATTCGCGCCGGAGCCAATACCATCAACGTTCCGGACACCACCGGATACGCAATTCCTTCCGAATTTGGCGCTCTCATGAGCAATTTGATTGAACGAACCGCGGGCGCAGACCGAGTGACTTGGAGCGCGCACTGTCATAACGACCTCGGACTCGCCGTGGCGAACTCGTTGGCGGCCGTGCACAATGGCGCCAGACAGATCGAATGCACGATTAACGGAATCGGCGAACGGGCCGGCAATACCTCGCTGGAAGAGGTCGTGATGGCGCTGCGCACGAGAAAGAACTATCTCGATCTCGATACCAATATAATCACCGAGCAGCTTTATCCGACATCACGCCTGGTATCACAGGTCACCGGAATTCCGATTCCGATCAATAAACCGATTGTCGGTGAAAACGCTTTTGCGCACGAGGCCGGTATTCATCAGGATGGGGTACTCAAGCACAAGCAAACCTACGAAATCATGACCCCCGAATCCGTAGGCATCAGCGGAAATCGCCTGGTCATGGGCAAACATTCCGGCCGACACGCTTTCGATGAGCGGCTAAAGCATCTCGGTTTCAATCTCAGCAAGGAAGACATGAACCGCGCCTTCCTCCGTTTCAAAGAACTGGCAGACAAGAAAAAAAACGTCTATGACGAAGACATTGAGGCGATCGTTGCCGAAGAGATTCTCAGGGTTCCGGGACAGCCGGACTGTTATGAGCTGTTGTATCTGAGCGTCAATTCCAGTTCCGACGGCATTCCCTCTGCCACGCTGAAAATGCGGGTCGACGGCCAGGAGCGGATGGATCACGCTTCCGGAGACGGCGCCGTCGATGCGTGCTATAAAGTCATCACCAAGATAACCGGCTCTGAGGCGCAACTGGTTCGCTATACGGTGAACGCTATTACCGGCGGAGCCGATGCTCAGGGCGAGGTCTCCTGTCAAATTCAAGACGGCGGCATCCGAGTATCGGGACAGGGCTCCCATACCGACATCATCATGGCCAGCGCAGCGGCTTATATCAATGCGCTGAACAAGCTACAGGGACGGAAACAATATCGACAACTGGTTGAGAGAGAGGGACCATGAATTACAAGATCACAGTTTTGCCGGGCGATGGCATCGGACCTGAGGTGATGAAACAGGGCACCGATGTGCTTCAACAAGTCGCGCAGCTTTATGGTTTCGGCGTCGATTTGCAGGAAGGGATTGTCGGCGGCGCGTCGATCGATGCTCACGGCCGACCCCTGACCGATGGTATCTTAAATTTATGCAAGCAAAGCAATGCCGTGCTTCTCGGCGCCATGGGCGGACCTCAATGGGACGGACTCGATTATTCGATTCGCCCGGAGCGCGCGCTACTTGCGCTGCGGCAGGAACTTGGATTGTTTGCCAATCTTCGGCCGGTGAAATTATTTTCTGCTCTGGCTGCGGCATCCACGTTGAAGCAAGAGGTGGTCGAAGGAACTGACCTGCTCGTCGTTCGTGAACTGACCGGGGGAATTTACTTCGGGCACCCCAAAGGTGTGACAAAACTACCCGACGGAACCGAGCGTGGAGTCAATACCGAAATCTACACCACTCCTGAAATCGAGCGTATCGCTCACGTGGCGTTTCAGGCCGCCTTGAAGCGACGTAAAAAAGTTACGTCGGTCGACAAGGCCAACGTGTTAGAGGCTACCGAATTATGGCGCAAAGTGGTTACCCGAGTGCATGCGGACGAGGGCTATGCGGCCATTCAATTGGAGCATATGCTGGTCGACAACTGCGCCATGCAACTGATCCGCAATCCCAGGCAATTTGACGTGGTCGTGACTACGAACATGTTCGGAGACATATTGAGCGATGAAGCCGCCATGCTGACAGGATCCATTGGCATGCTGCCTTCAGCCAGCGTTGGCGGGAAAGTCGGCATGTACGAGCCGGTTCATGGCAGCGCCCCCGATATTACCGGCCAAGATAAGGCTAATCCTCTTGCAACCATTCTCAGTGTGGCAATGATGCTGCGTCATTCTCTTGAGCAGAGCGCGGCAGCGGATCGCGTAGAAAAAGCCGTGGAGGATGTTTTGAATGGAGGCTACCGAACCGCGGATATTCAACAGAAAGACTGCCGGCTTGTCGGGTGCAAAGAGATGGGCCAGCTGGTTCGGGATAGGATCGGCGCGGTGAAGGGTTAAGCGAAGGTGAAAAAACCAAGGTACAATGTCGCAATCGTTGGCGCCACGGGAGCCGTTGGTGAACAGATGCGTGAGGTGTTGGAAGAACGGAAATTTCCGGTGGGCGAAATGCGCTTGCTCGCGTCTGAACGGTCCGCCGGACAGTTCCTTGAGTTTGACGGTCGTCAGCACCGGGTCGGTGTGTTGAACGAGAACTCATTTGAAAATACCGACATTGCGCTGTTTTCTGCCGGGGGGACCGTCAGCGCAAAATACGCTCCTCTCGCGGTTTCTGCCGGCGCTGTCGTGGTTGACAATACCGCCTGCTTTCGCATGGCGCCGGACATCCCACTGGTGGTCCCGGAGGTAAATGCGAGCGCTATCAGTGATTACACGAAGCGCCGGATTATCGCTAATCCTAACTGCTCCACTATCCAGATGGTGGTTGCTCTTAAACCGATTCACGATGCCGCGCGAATTAAGCGCGTGGTGGTTTCCACCTATCAATCGGTGTCGGGCGCAGGCAGGCAAGCGATGGAGGAATTAAGCGAGCAGGTTGCGGCTCTGTATAGCAGCAAGGACGTCGAGAAGAAAAAATTTCCGCACCAGATTGCGTTTAATTGCATACCTCATATCGATGTCTTCATGGAGGATGGATACACCAAAGAAGAATGGAAGATGATTCATGAGACACGGAAGATCCTGGGGGAGCCATCGCTGGCGGTAACGGCCACTACCGTGCGCGTCCCAGTTTTTTTCAGCCACTCGGAGTCGGTGAACGTGGAGACCGAGAAAAAGCTCACCGCTGCGGAAGTGAAATCGCTGCTCCGTCAAGCGCCCGGGATTATCGTCGCTGATGCGCCGGAGAATAATCTCTATCCGATGGCACTCGATGCCACGGGCAAAGATGCTACCTATGTAGGTCGCATACGCGAAGATCAGTCGATTCAAAACGGCATCAATCTTTGGGTGGTGGCCGACAACCTGCGCAAAGGCGCAGCACTAAATGCGGTTCAGATCGCCGAAATTCTGATTCGCGACTACCTCTGACCATTGGGAATGATCCGCTAGCCACGGTTTCCTTCGTGCTCTCAGTGAACGTCAAGCTTACCGTCGAGTACGACGGCACCGATTATTGCGGCTGGCAAATTCAGGCGACTGGCAAAACAGTTCAAGCGCGTGTTGGAAAAGGCCGTTTCCACGTTAGTGGGACGGCCGACACGTATCATTGGTTCGGGCCGAACCGACGCGGGTGTTCATGCCCTTGGACAAGTAGCCAACTTCATATCCGATAAGGAACTCCAACCCTACCGCGTGCAACGCGCTCTCAATGCGCTAACGCCCGAAGATATCACAATCAAGACTGTTGAAATCGTGCCGGATTCCTTCGATGCCCGTCGCCAGGGGCGCAGTCGTATCTATGAATACCGGATATTGAATCGATCGAGCCCTTCACCGTTCCATCTGAGATATGCCTGGCATGTACACGAGCCTCTCGAAACAGCTGCAATGCGCCAGGCGATCACTTGTCTCAATGGCGAGCACGATTTTTCTTCCTTCCGAGGCGCTGGTTGCGATGCCGCCCATCCTGTAAGGACGATTTATGCAAGTTCGATAAACCGAAGCGGCGACTTGATTGTTTTTACCATAGAGGCGACAGCTTTTCTTCGTCACATGGTGCGCAATATCGTTGGCACGTTAGTGGAAGTCGGCCGACAGCAACGTCCAGCCCAATCCTTTGCCGCACTTCTTGATGCGCGCGACCGTACTCAGGCCGGCATGAAGGCGCCGGCGCAGGGGTTGTTCCTGATGGAAGTCAAATACTAGAAGCAGCACCGAAGCCGCTGGCTCTTGAGCCGCCATGGAGGTGCAACGCCATTGCGCGCCGCGATTTAGTGCATTTGCGGATCGCGGCTTTCGTTGACACTGTCGCTCACTTCTATATACGTTAGCCGAGATGAGCAATCCTGCGACGATGAGGGAGGGTGACAATCATGATGCCGGCACACGACAACTTCTATGACGTTTACTCAAAGGCCAAGAAGATCAAAATTAAATGGCCAAACAATGCGCGGATGGCGATTGCGTTGGCCGGCAATTTAGAGGCCTGGACTGAAACGCCAAGTGCGAAATACCGACGGACGCGGCATGTCGGCGGGTCGAATCCGATCAAGGAAGAAGATGTCAAGTCACAGTATGATTGTCGTACCGCCAGTGAAAACGATTACGGCGGACGGACCGGAGTCTGGCGCATCCTGCGCATCTTGGATAAACACGGCGTGAAAGCATCTTTCAACACAAATGCGCTCTGCATCTACAGATATCCCGAGGCGGTAAAGGCGGTCCACGCCCGAGGACATGAGATTGTTGGTCACTCGTATGCCGAGGATGTTCAATTGATCCATCTTACAGAAGAAGAGGAGCGCGAGGAAATACGGACCTGCGCCAAGTTGTTTCAAGACTTTGTCGGCCACAAACCCACTGGTTGGCTGACTTCCGGCATGCGCCATACGGAGCGAACCCTGGGCATCCTTGCCGACGAAGGTTTTCTTTGGCATGGGGATGCCGTTAATGACGACAATCCTTATCCGGTCGATATCAACGGGAAAACGTTGATCGTGGTGCCCTACAAGAACGCGATTAGCGGACTCAACGATACTGGCATGTATCGGCGAGGCATCACTGCCCGTGATGTCTTTAATTCTTTCAAGGATGAATTCGACATCCTTTATGAAGAGTCCGACGGTGATCCCAAGATGCTGACCCTGGCGATGCATTGTCAGATGGCATTTCCGGCGACTGGCAAGGTCTACGACGAGGCGATTCAATACGCTAGGTCCCACGACGACGTTTGGTTCGCCAAACGCAATGAAATCGTCGAGTGGGTAAAGAAAAATTGCCTTTAGGTCCGCTTGTCGGGTTTGACCGCATCCGCTTTAACGCCCGATTATCGCTGAGTTCGTAAGACCAGGAAGTGCTTATCTTTTCACTGGATTAGTCCTCTTGAAGTCGCAGATATCGGCAGATAATATCCTGCGAAGGAGATTTGCGAATGAGCGCTAGAACGCTGTACGAGAAGATATGGGATTCCCATTCCGTTGGGGTTCTTCCCACGGGCCAGACGCAGCTTTTCATTGGGCTTCATTTGATCCACGAGATTACCACGGCACCTGCGTTTGATATGTTGCGGGAAAAGGGCATGGATGTGGCGTTTCCGGAGCGAACTTTCGCGACGGTGGATCATATTGTTCCGACCGATGTTCGTAGCCGGCCTTTTCTTGATCGTGAAGCTGAAGAACTGACACAGGCCCTGGAAAAAAATGTCAAGCAGTTCGGTGTGGAATTCTTCGGATTAGATAGCGCCAGTCAAGGAATTGTCCATGTCATCGGGCCGCAGCTCGGCTTGACTCAACCGGGAATGACTTTGGCGTGCGGCGACAGCCACACCAGCACCCACGGAGCGTTCGGCACTCTGGCTTTTGGAATCGGCACCAGCCAGGTGCGCGACGTTTTGGCGACACAGACCTTGGCGATGGAAAAGCTCAAGGTGCGCCGCATTAATATCGATGGCGCGCTCGGTACCGGTGTTTATGCCAAAGATGTAATTCTAAATATCATCCGGCGGCTCGGCGTCGCCGGCGGTAAAGGTTTCGCCTACGAGTATGGCGGTTCTGTCATCGACTCAATGAACATGGAAGAGCGCATGACCGTCTGCAATATGAGTATCGAAGGCGGCGCGTTGGTCGGTTATGTCAACCCGGACACAACCACATTTGAGTATCTCAAAGGCAGGCCGTATGCGCCGGCTGGGGCTGCATTCGATCGCGCAGTCGCCTATTGGAAGTCGATCGCGTCCGATGCACAGGCCAAATACGACGATGTCGTCAACTTTGTGGGAAAAGATATCGAACCGACCGTCACTTGGGGAATCAATCCCGGACAAGCGGTCGGCATCACCGAGAAGCTTCCGAAACCCGATGAATACTCCGATCCTGCTGGCGCGACAAAAGCGTACGAGCATATGGGATGGCAACCGGGCGCGCCGATTCTAGGCACGCCGATTGACGTGGCGTTCATCGGTTCGTGCACTAATGGCCGGCTCGCGGATCTGCGGGCAGCGGCTAAAATCGCCAAGGGAAGAAAGGTTCGATCCGGAATCCGGGCGCTGGTGGTTCCCGGTTCGGCCGAGGTCAAGAAACTCGCCGAGAAGGAGGGGCTGCACGAGATATTTACGGAAGCTGGGTTTGAATGGCGCGAGGCTGGATGTTCCATGTGCTTGGCGATGAATCCCGATAAGCTCCATGGCAAAGAAGTCTCGGCGTCTTCATCGAATCGTAATTTCATCGGCCGTCAAGGTAGCCCGCAGGGAAGAACTCTACTGATGAGCCCAGCCATGGTCGCAGCTGCCGCGCTAAGCGGTAAGGTCGTCGACGTGCGGGATTATCAATAAGAGGGGACCATGAGCGAAATCGTGAAAATCACCAATGTAGAAGGCAGGGCGGTGCCAATCCGCGGCAACGATATCGATACCGACCGAATCATTCCGGCACGTTATCTGAAAGAAGTTACCTTTGCGCGCATGGGTGAATATCCCATTCTTCGACGAACGCTTTGATGCGTCAGGCAATTCGAAGCCTCACCCGCTCAATGATCCCAAATACAAAGGGGCATCTTTGCTTTTCGTTAATAAAAACTTTGGTTGCGGCTCATCGCGCGAACATGCGCCACAGGCCCTGTATCGATGGGGAATCAATGCCATCGTCGGCGAATCCTTTGCGGCTATTTTTGCCGGCAACTGCACGATAATGGGGGTGCCGACGGTAACTGTTAGTCCCGGAGATATTGAAAAACTGATGCGAGCCGTCGAGAACGATCCAAGAAGTACGTTTAGCTTGGATATCCAAGCAAAGACTATCTCGTTTGGCGAGGACAAAATCGGGGTTGATTTACCGGATACCTACCGAAGCGCACTGACCAGCGGATCCTGGGATTCCACAGCAATGCTTCGAGCTAACTTAAGCGAGGTAAAGAAAACCGCAACGAAGCTTCCGTACATGAACAAGTTTGCCGGTTAATCATTATCGATCGTCAAAGCTCCATGTATCTGGGATCGCGTTGAGCGCCACCGCATAGTTTCTGCCGCCGTGCATCCGACCGGGCAGGTCAAGAAGTTTTTACCTCGCAATCTTCTGAAGCAGTTATGAGAGTAAGTAGGAGGACGACATGGCTGATAAATGGGACGAACGGAAGAAGGCGCAAGAAGACGAGTATTTTGTAAAAAAAGAGCGGGAGCTTCTCGCGAAACTCAAGGCAAAACAGGAGGCTGAGAATACAGCGGCCGGCAAGAACGTTGCGCACATGACATGCCCCAAATGTGGCCAACCGCTAAAGGCCAGGAGCTTCCAAAAGATCGAGATCGACCAATGCACCGGATGTAATGGCATTTGGCTGGATCCGGGTGAAATAGAACAAGTCGCGGGGAAGGAAAATGATAGCTGGCTCGGCAGATTTTGGCAGAAGAACGGTTGACCGTTGTTGGCGCTTCGCTGACAGTTGGCTAGGTAGGGGAGTATCCAGCAAACATCCTGAAGAGGCAGCAATGAACAAAACTACCCGAATTGATTCTATAGCTCTCGCGCTTCTGTTAATCGCGACAGCGGTCTTCAACGTTGATGTAGCGCAATCGCAGGAAGGAAAAATTGTTCCCTACGTTCCGACGCCGCAGGAGGTGGTCGATCGGATGCTCGAGTTGGCCCAGGTTAAAAAGGACGATGTGGTGTATGATCTCGGGTCCGGCGATGGGAGAATCGTCGTCACCGCCGCAAAGAAGTACGGTGTCAGAGCGATCGGTTTCGAGATCGATCCGCAACGAATCAAGGAGTCCACAGAGAATATCAAGAAGGCCGGGGTTGGACATTTGGTGGAAATTCGCCAACAAGACATCAGAACTGTCGACCTGGCACCAGCCTCGGTGCTGACGATGTATCTATTGCCCGAGGTTAATCTCCTGATCCGGCCAAACATCTGGAAGCAAATGAAACCTGGTTCCCGGATTGTCTCTCACGACTTCGATATGGGCGAGTGGAAACCACTCAAAACGGAGAATATGAAAGATTCTTCGAACTGGGAGCACACCCTTTACCTGTGGCATGTCCAGGACGCGCAAAAGCAACCAGGGCGATAGCTGATCTGGCGGACAATTGCGAATGGCCGATCGGTGTCCTCTTGTGTTCTGCTGATGAAAGCACACCGATTGTTGCCCCAGCCGATGGCCCTACTACAGGAAATCATTTAACGAAACGGTTAGAACTCACATTAGCCGAAATGAGCTGACCAATACTGCGACTTAGATCTAGCGGCCGGATCGTCCGTGCGCTGGCCGCTAGCCTGCATCTTTTAATCAAATCTGGTGTAGGTCGGCTTTTGATCGGTTTCAAGCATTCTGCGATAGGTGACCTCCGTGCAAATAGGACACACTGTACTTACGGCGATTGCAGCGGTCTTTTTGCTCTGCCCTGTCGCTGGGGCGGCGCAGATCAAAATCGGCGTTGCCGCCGCCTTGACCGGCAACGCTGCGCAATATGGTGTGCCGATCCGGAAAGGCTTTGAGTTGGCCGTTAAAGAAATCAATGGCAGCGGCGGCGCCGGTGGAACCCGCTTGGAATTGGTCATTGAAGATGAGCAGGGCAAAAAGGAAGAGGGTATCAATAGTTTTAGAAAGCTTATCTTTCAGGACAAAGTGCTGATGTTGTTTGGCCCGACGCTGTCTAATTCAGCGCAGGCATCGGACCCGGTTGCGCAAGCGGCTAAAACGGTCGTTTTCGGGACTTCGAATACCGCTGACGGAATCACTTCGATTGGCGATTATGTGTTTCGTAATTCGGTTACCGAGCGGGATATTTTGCCAGTTACGCTTAAAAGTGCTGCGCAAAAGACCGGCTTAAAAAGAGTCGCAGTGCTCTATGGTAATGACGATATCTTTACCAAGAGCGGTTATGATAACTTCAAGAAAGCTCTGCAGGACTTGAAGATCCCTATTGCCGCAACGGAGACCTTCGCAAAGGGTGATGTCGGTTTTAAGCCGCAATTGACCAATATCAAAGCCGGCAATCCTGACGCGATTGTGCTTTCGGCTTTGGTCGCTGAAGGCGCCCCGATCATGGTACAGGCGCGGCAACTGGGCATCGACCTGCCGTTCATCGGCGGCAATGGGATGAACTCTCCGAGAATATTTGAGCTTGCTAAAAACAGCTCTGACAACTTGTGGGTTGGCAGCCCCTGGTCCGTGGAAAGTCCGACACCCGAGAACAAGCAATTTATAGCGTCGTATCAAAAAGCTTATCAAGAGATGCCCGACCAGTTTGCCGCCCAGGCATACGATGCCATGTACATTGCAGCGCAAGCTTTAAAGAAGATTAAATTAACGGGTAAGCTGGAGGCCGATCGCAAAGCAGTGCGCGATGCTCTTCCGGCAACGCAGTGGACCGGCGCCACCGGGCCGTTTAAATTTCGCCAGGTTACCGGCCGCGACGGCAAGCCCGCCGGCTACGACGCGGTACAAACCGCGATTGTCATGATGACCAAAGGCAACCGGTACGTGATCCAAAAATAGGTGATGCTCGCGCAGCAGTTCATCAATGCTGTTTCCCTGGGTGGAGTCTATGCGCTATTTGCGCTTGGGTTTACATTGGTGTTCGGCGTATTGGGAGTGGTGAATCTAGCCCATGGCGCGGTATTCATGCTGGGCGCTTATTCTGCTTTGCAAGCAGTCGTGCTTTTAGAGCTTCCGCTACCCGCAGCGATCCTGATTGCGATGCTGATTACGGGCGCTACCGGTTGGCTTCTCGATAAGCTGATCTTCGCGCCATTGCGGGCGCGTCAGGCACCGCACCTGGCGCCGATGATTGCAACCATCGGTTTCGCTATCGCCCTAAATAGCTCCATCGAGGGTTATTTTGGCGCGCAAAATTTGCGCTTTCCGCTTGAGACATTGCCGGTCCAGACGTTGAGCATACCCGGCGCGCAAATCACTTGGCTGGAACTGGAAATAGTTGTCTTGGCCTTTGTCCTCATGGGTGTATTAATCTGGGGGCTGCGGCGGACTCGCATTGGTTGCGCAGTGCGTGCCTTGGCGGAATCTCCTAGAGCGGCCGCATTCCTAGGCATCAATGTTGAGCGGGTGTTTCGGCTCACATCGGTGATCGCGGCGCTGCTCGGCGGCGCCGCCGGCGTTCTGATCGCCTTATATACTAACGCTGTGTTCCCTTCGATGGGGCAGCCCATCCTGCATAAGGGAATCGCAGTTGTGATTCTCGGCGGAATGGGCGACATGCGGGGCGCTTTATTGGGCGGTTTTTTTCTTGGATTTGCGGAGGTCTTCTCAGTCGCTTACATTGGCTCGAGCATGCGTGATGCCGTCGCCTTCGGTCTGCTATTCGCAATTCTGCTGCTTCGGCCTCATGGTCTGTTCGGAACTGCCGCCCAGCGCCGCGCATAACAACCTTTAACCGCTTGATCACTCTCCCTGAGAGAACCGCAAACACCGGAGCATGGAATGGCTCGATAGCTTTTGGGCAACCTACAATACGCTAGTCCTCTCTATCGGTACTAACGTGCTCCTGGCTCTGTCCATTTATCTGACTCTATCCTGCGGCCTGTTAAGCGTAGCTAACGCGGCATTTATGGCTATTGGGGCCTATAGCTCCGCGCTTCTTACTTTGCACAGCGTGACATCATTTTTCCCCGCGCTGGTTCTCGGCTCATTGCTGCCGGCTGTGGTTGCGCTTGTAATCGGGCGTCCGACGCTTAAACTCTCGGGTGTTTATTTGGCAATGGCGACTCTGGCGTTTGGTGAAGTTGTGCGGATAGCGATTCTCAATACGGAAGATCTAACAGGCGGCGCCCTTGGGCTCAATGGTATTCCGCAGTTGACAAGCTGGTCTTCTGTAGCAGTAGCTGTCTGCGGTGCGGTTTATGTTTTGTTGCGAGCTGCGCAGTCGCGGTTAGGTCGCATCATGGCGGCAATTCGGCAAGATGAAGTCGCCACTGAGGTGATCGGGATAAACATCCGTGGCTATAAATTGTTTGCCTTTGTGAGCGGCGCTGCTCTGGCCGGGTTAGCGGGCGGACTTAATGCCCATTTCACATTCTTTATCAGTCCCAATGAATATGGTTTCGACCGTGGTGTGGAAATTCTTGCGATGGGTGTTCTTGGCGGTACCGGCAGTCCATGGGGCGCCGTCCTCGGCGGCGTGTTGATCACGCTTTTGCCGGAACTCTTGCGCGGACTTGGTGACTATAGACCATTGATCAATGGCATCATCTTGATTCTAATCATGCTGTACTCGCCGCGGGGACTTTGGGGTTTGATACTTCTAGCGCGGCGGTCGCCAAAACGCCGGCGGTAATGGCACATGTTGAGTTTGTCGGGTCTCTCAAAAAGTTTCGGCGGCCACCAAGTGCTCCAAAACGTCAGCTTGATGACACCGGAGCGGGGAATTGTTGGGTTGATCGGCCCGAATGGAGCCGGGAAGACAACCGTATTCAATCTCATCACAGGCTTACTACTGCCGAGCGAGGGGAGAATCGAATTCTTAGGACGTGAGCTAAACGGCATGGCACCTTATCAGGTCAACCGTTGTGGTGTCGCACGCACCTTTCAGAATATCCGCATCTTTAAAGAAATGTCTGTCTTGGAAAATGTTCTTGTCGCAATCAGGCCGCAACGCAACCATAGTCCGGCACGTCTGCTTCTCTCGTCTCGCGGTTTGCGTCATTCTAAGCAGCGCGAAGAAGAGCTTGCGCGCGAGCTCTTGCGCAGAGTCAGCCTACTCGACACGGCCGAGCAGGCAGCAGGTACGCTTTCTTACGGCGCGCAGCGGCGTCTAGAGATTGCGCGCGCGCTTGCGACCGCGCCCAAGTTGCTGCTCTTGGATGAACCGGCGGCTGGTATGAATCCTGTCGAAAAGCAGCAATTGATGAATGAGATTATCAAGCTCGATCAAAGTGGCCTTAGCATATTACTGATTGAGCACGACATGAGCTTTGTCATGGGCATCTGCAAGCAAATCATTGTAATGAATTTCGGTCGGGTGATCGCTGTCGGAAGCCCCGACCAAATTCGCCAAGACCCGCGGGTTATCGAGGCGTATTTGGGACGGGAAGACGAACCGGATTCGACTTCTTCCGAGCGCTCTGCATGAAAGCGCTTCTGCGGATTGCCGGTCTCCACGTCCACTACGGCGCAATTGAAGCGGTGAAAGGGATCAATCTAACGCTCCATCAAGGTCGGATAACAACACTGCTAGGAGCCAACGGCGCGGGTAAGTCAACCACGCTATTGACGATATCGGGAGTTGTGAAAGCCAGCGCCGGATCAATCCATTTTGACGGCATGGAAGTGCATCGACTCCCGCCGCACCGAATTGTTGCGCATGGGATCGTCCAAGTCCCAGAAGGCCGGGAAATTCTTACCACTCTCACGATCAGAGAAAACTTGTTACTCGGAGCGTATCGGCGACACAGACACAAAACCGAGATCGCAAGTGATCTAGAAAACGTTCTAGGATTGTTTCCGCGACTGAAAGAAAGACTCGATGGCGCTGCAGGCAATCTGTCAGGAGGCGAGCAGCAGATGTTGGCCATTGCTCGCGCGTTGATGGCACGACCGAGATTGCTGCTGTTGGACGAACCATCTATGGGGTTAGCGCCGCTCCTAGTACAAGAAATCTTCAGAACCTTGCGCAAACTGAACGAGCGCGGCTTGACTATCTTTTTGGTCGAACAGAATGTCCGGCAGGCGCTCAAGATTGCGGATGACGCTTACATCCTGGAGAACGGCAAAACCGTGCTATCCGGGCCTTGCGCGGAGATGCTGGATAATCCCAGAATCATCCAGGCTTATCTGGGGGAGCAAGCCGCGGTTGAAAGTAAAGGCGCCGAGCCGTAGGATTTGTGGTCAGGTACGAAATTCCCACCAGAGTCATAACGTGCCATTCTAGCCAAATATGGCGTAATTAGTCTGATTTCATTTTATTGCCTTCAGCACCCAAATTCTTCGTCACGCAAGATTTCACAAAGATTCCCCGCAAATCCTCGCAAATCACCAGAGCTGCTCGTCAACTGTTTTATCTCTCTTCTGGCTCAAATCCTGCGTCGTTACCCGAGCCTAACTTGCGGCGATCAAAGGCTTTTGTAAGAGCACGCCGGCTTACCGCGCACCTACAGTTGTTCGGACAATGACTCACCAAATCTGCTTCGAATCCGCTCTGCAGAGCGCCTTGCGGCGAAGAAACAGCTAAGGCGATCAGGAGGATCAATGCGGCATGCAATGATAACCCCTCTGACAGACTCTCTCCGCGCACAAAGATCAGCAATCCCTAAGTCGCTTATCTTCTGGACGATAGCGATCGCTCTGGTAACCAGCGCGGTGTCTCCCGCCGAGGCGCAAAGAATTTATTCTATCGGTTCACTCAACACCGGCGATTCGTTCATAAACGCATTCGAGGGGTTTAGAGAACGTATGACGGAGTTGGGTTATCGTGAACGCCAAAACGTTCGGTATCAGTATTACAACTCGAGAGGGAATGAAGAGCTGCTCCGAACAATCGCGCATAAACTTGTCCACGACAAAGTCGATCTGATAGTTACCTCTTCAACTACTGCAACAGTAGCAGCGGCACGAGCGACGCAAGGAACACCCATTCCGGTCGTCTTTTTGAGCGCGGGAAACTCTCAGAATCTTTTCAAGAGCTTTTCCGGCTCTGGTAACAATCTTGCCGGCATCAGTTCGGCGTCTTTGGAATTGACTGGCAAGCGATTCGAGCTTCTCAAGGAGTTAGCTCCACGAACCAAAAAGATCGCCATTCCATTAGATCCCAATGGCGTCAATTACAAAGCCATTGTCGCGGAAGTCCAAGCGACAGCGCCAAAGTTTGCTCTCGGATATTCGGAAATCCATGTGCGCCGGGTCGAGGAGATGGGCATAGTGGCCCAGTCAATTACCCGCAAAAGGTACGATGCCATTTATCACCCGCCGGACAGTTTAGTGACAGAGGCTGTTGAGCAGGTGGTCGATCAAGCGATCAAAGAAAAGCTGCCGTTGCTGACTTCGTTGTTGGTCAACGTCAAGCGCGGTTGTCTAGCAACCTACGCAGCGGATTATCCAGCGCTAGGAAAGCAAGCTGCGGCGCTGGCGGACAAGATCTTCAAGGGAAGCAAACCCGCCGAACTGCCCATCGAGTTACCATACAAGCTAAACCTGGTGCTGAACCTTCAAACCGCAAAAGCCATCGATTTGAAGATTGCCAAGGAAATCTTGTTAAGAGCCGACCAAGTGTTTGAGTGAGCGCCGCGATGAGAGATCGGCAGAAGATTACTATTCGACCGTATATCGGCGGGATTAGACGCCGCTTGATGCTTTTTGGCTTGATTCTGTTGGGAACCGTCCTGGTGCTAAGCACGTTTGCCGGCTCGAGCTACACGCGGAAGCAAATCTACGAGTCGACAGCGGCGCTGCAAACAGAAATTGCCTCGGCATCGGCGCGGCAAATTCATCATTTCGTGTCTCGCAAGGTGGAGCGGTTGCGGGACGCAGGCGTGTTTATGACTCGGTACCCTATCGGCAGCGAAGATCAACGTCTGATTGGATTATTGCTGCTAAAGAACGATCCGGCTTTCAGGCAGATTTCAATCTTAGACAGTCAAGGAATGGAAAGACTCAAATTTTCTGAGATTCTAGCCTTTCTACCGTCGGATTTGCAAAATCGGAGCGGCGAAACAGCCTATACTAAGGCTATTCAGGGCGAAGTCTATGTCGGTCCGGTCCGCACTTCAGACCGTGCCGAGCCCTACATCGTCATCGCCATGCCATTGATGGAAACTCCGCGAAAAACCATCGGTGTCCTAATCGCCCACGTTAATCTTCGGTTTCTTTGGGAAGTGATCGCCGGCAGCCGTTTTCGGCGGGGTGGCTACGCCTACGTGATCGACGAGAATGGCGAGGTGCTAGCACACCAGGATCCGTCGCTGGTGCTTAAGCGTCTTAACCTTCGCGAGCTCGCCAAGGTCCAACGCTTCCTTGCGAATCGAGCCAGCGATCCTGCTCCAGCCGAACTTGGCGCGGGGATCAACGGCGCACAGGTGCTAAGCACCTACGCCGAAGTACCGGACCTGAGATGGGCGGTGATCGTCGAGCAGCCTGCTGCTGAAGCTCTAGCGGATCTAGAGCAATTGCACCGTTATTCTATTTTGCTAATCGGCATCGGACTGCTTGTGGGTTCGGGAATCATCGTTTGGCTGAGTCGAAAGATCAGTCGACCGATTCAAGAACTCCGTCAGGCCGTCAGAACCATCCGCGGTGGCAATCTTGAACACAGGGCCGAGATCACGACGGGTGATGAAGTAGAAGACTTGGCGCAAGAGTTCAATGACATGACCGAAGCGCTACAGACCTCGTATGCCACATTGGAACAGAAAGTAAAGCAGCGAACGGAGGAAACGGGCGCCCTCTATGAAGTGACCAGCGCTGTAAACAAATCGCTAGATCTAGAAACTATTCTGCAGGCAGTTATCGATAAGATTACCGCCATTTTCCAATTTGAAACGACCCGGATTTTTCTTTTCAACGCGGAAATGGAACAAATGGAATTGCGAGCTTCGTTTGAAGCAGACCCGGAGCACTGGACCGAGGTGCATACCTTCAAAAGAGGCCAGGGTGTCATCGGCCGAGTCGTCGAGTCCGGCGAGCCAATGATATTTGAAAATATTGAAACCGATCCGCGGTATGCCGCTCTCAGCACCAGTCGAGCCACAAAGAATGCCAAGCTATGTTTCTTTGGCGTGCTGCCGATCAAAACCCAGTCCTGCGTTTTCGGCGCCATTATCTTCAATGGCAAATCGCCTAGAAAGCTGAGCACCGATCAGATTCGCCTGCTCACTTCCATGGCAGAGCATCTGGGCGTTGCGGTAGAGAAGGTAAACTTATTCGAAGAGGTTAACACGAGATCACGGCACCTGGCCGTGCTTAACACCATCGGCGTGGCCGTAAGCCGTTCGCTCAATCTGGAAACTGTTCTCAAGGAAGCTGTCAGGAAGATCTCAGAGACACTCAATTTCGACGCAGTCTGGATTTACGAATTGGAGCCGGAGGAGGGAGTTCTGTATCTACGGGGGCAAATCGGGCTCAGCGATGAAGTCGCCAAAGCCATGGCCGAGCGCAATGTGGAGAGTGGAATTAGCGGTCAGGTGATAAGATCGGGCCGTTCGCTTATCTTCGAGGACGTTGTCAACGACCCCAGATACCGCGAGTTGACGAGTGCAGGTAAGATTGTTTCGTTGGGATTTCAAGCCGCCGCCGCATTTCCGATCATGGTTAAAGAGAACATTGCCGGAACTTTACATGTTGTCAGTCGCGGCAAGCGTCACTTCTCTCAAGATGAACGGCAGCTAATCCAGTCCATTGCCCAGGAAATCGGCGTTGCGGTGGAAAACGCCAGACTATTTGCCGAAGTCAAAAAAACGACTTCCGAGCTCGAGAAAACCAACCAGGAGCTTCTCGATGCAACACGAGCCAAATCAGAATTTATCTCGGCCATGTCACATGAGCTTCGAACGCCGCTACACGTCATTATTGGCAATGCCGATCTCGCGCACGACGAGTTCTTCGGACCCCTTAACTCTGATCAGAAGACAGCGATTCGGAAGATTTTGCGGAATTCCCGGGTCTTGCTAAAGATGATCAATGATGTTTTGAGCCTATCGCGCATCGAAGCAAGAAAAATGTCGCTGGACCTTGCAACAGTGGAAGTTGAAGAACTGATCGAGCATGCGCGGCACCAGGTGGAGCAAATCAATCGAGACGGCCGTTTGGAGGTTAACTGGGATGTCGATGAAACGGTTCTGCCAATAACTACTGACCCAATCAAGCTAGATGAGATTCTTCAAAATCTGCTTGCTAACGCATGCAAATTCACACCCAGAGGGCGAATCGATGTCCAAGTGCGCAATCTGCGTGATAGAGACCGAGTTCAATTTAGCGTGGCAGACACCGGTATTGGAATTGAGAGCGAAGATGTTCGCCGGATATTCCAGGAATTCGAGCAAATCAAAGAGGCTCACACGGGGCAATTTGACGGCGTAGGTCTGGGTCTCAGCATTGTCAAAAAATATCTCGATTTACTGGATGGTGAGATTCGCGTTGAGAGTGAACCCGGCCACGGCTCCATCTTTACGTTTACCATTCCCCGATCTCTACGGCGCCATGCGGCCTGAGCGGCGGCGCTCGCCCTTGACTTCATACGTCACCCACAGTTAGGAAGATGATACTCAACCTTAAGCCGATTTGCGTCAGCGGCGGAAAGTTATCAATGAGCGCTTTAGCTGGAATCAAGGTCATTGAAATTGCGAGTTATGTGACGGGCCCGTTCGCTTCGCAACTCCTAGCCGACATGGGGGCCGACGTCGTTAAGATCGAGGAGCCGAAGCGTGGTGATCCATTCCGCGGGTGGGGTGAAAAGAACTACTCCGCCACTTTTTGTAGTCTCAACAGAAACAAAAGAAGCTTAACTTTGGATCTGCGCCATGACCAAGCCCGGGAGATCGTTCTGAAGCTGGCCGCTCAAAGCGATGTTTTGATCCAAAACTTTCGTCCGGGCGTGATGGAAAAACGCGGACTCGGCTATGAGGACGTCCGCAAGCTCAATTCCAAGCTCGTTTACTGCTCAATCTCCGGCTTTGGCCCGAAGGGACCTTACCGGGATATGCCCGGTTATGACACCATTGGCCAGGCGCGAAGTGGCCTGCTCAGTTTACTTACTGATCCGGGCAAGCCTCAAGGCATGGGGATTTCTTTTTCGGATCACTTGACGGGTATGTACGCATGCTACGGCATTTTGGCAGCTCTCATAAACCGAATGCTGACGGGACAGGGTCAGCTGGTTGAAACGTCATTGCTTAGAGCATCAGTCTCTTTTGTTGCTGAAAACGCCGCGCGCTATTTCGAAACAGGGCACGTGCCCCGGCGCAAGCATAGAACCACGACCGCAGGCGTCTTCGCCTTCGTTGATCAACAAAACCTGCCGTTCATTCTGCACATGTCTTCCCCTGACAAGTTCTGGAATGCGCTCTTTAGGGTGGTCGGGAGGACGGAGTGGAGCAATGACGCGCGTTTTAATAATCGGCAGGGCCGAATCGCTAATTACGACAGCCTCTATGAAGGTCTGCAAGAAATCTTTAAACACGGTCGAAGGGAAGAATGGTTGAAGCAACTGATTGAGAACGATGTCCCCGCGGCGCCGCTGAATACTTTGGACGAGGTCTTTGACGATCCGCAAGTTCGTGAGTACGGCTTTCCGCAAATCATCACTCACCCGAAGATGGGCGATGTTAAGATGGTCGGTAACGCGGTTGATATGAGCCGCACGCCCCCGACCATAGATAAACCGCCGCCCATTTTAGGCGAGCATGCCGATGATATTTTAAGCTCGCTGGGTTATGACGCGGCGGCGATTGAGGCTTTGAGAGCAAAGGCGATAATCTGAACGATTGTACTGCCTCGTCATGCTAGCGGTCGGTCTGGTCAGAACAGTTCCGCTAATCACTCCAGTATGCCTAAACGACACCCCGGCTTGATTCCTCTTTCCCATGACCACCACCATGGTTTGGCGCTCGCGTTACGCTGCCGAAAGCAAGCCTTGGGACAAATAAAACCAACCGGCGCGGAAGGCTTGCGATTGCGCGCGGGTGAGTTTCTTACACTATTTGCGGCTGAGCTTAGCTCGCACTTTGAGGCTGAAGAGGAGATTCTTTTTCCACCAATGAGCTTGCACGTGCCTGAGAGCGAAGAGCTAATCGCTGATCTTACGCGCGATCACGAAAGCCTGCGTCTGGCTATTCCGAAATTGCAGGCGACCTTAGGTTTAGGAAAAGTGATTTTCGATCTTGGAGACATTTTAGAGCGGCACATTCGCAGAGAAGAACGCGAGCTGTTTCCACTCTTCGAGCAACACGCTGCAGTGATCGGCGCCGATGAAATTGCCGAGAAATTAACCAATTTCTTGGAGCTTGCGCGAAAACGGGAATAGGCGTAAAGGTCACATCCTTCGTAGTTGACTTAGCTCGTCAGAAACTCGCACAGCACGGCCCGCGACGTATAGATTTAACGTCAATAAAGATTACTTCTCCGGCTCCATAAGCTTCAGGAGCACGTGGCGTCGATTCTTTGTGTAAGGTCTCACCTGGCTCGGCCAGCGCCCATCTTCAATCGCTTTATCCCAGGCTGCGCTGGTTAGAACGTCGGGGCTGTCCAATTCGTAAATGGCGACATAGCTGGGTTCATTGGGAATTTCGATGGTCTTGCGCTCGCCCCCGATATTCATCGTGAGCTCACCTCGGCGATATCGAGTGATACCCAGAACACCCGGCACCTTGCCTAAGTTCGGAACATGTTCTTTATCGTAAACCTCATTGAATATGGCATCGTGTTCTGGATCGACGTCCATGCTCGCGATCATTAAATATTTCGCTTTTCCGGCCATACCTGTTCTCCTGCCACGTGCTGTTGTGTGCGAGCGGTTACATCCCCAAGAAGGTAGAAATTTCAGGAGCCGGGGATTTGATTTCAACGACAATGGATTCGTCAATCCCTTCGACGCCGTGCGGTACGCCCTGAGGATGCCGGCAAACATCGCCTGGCCCGAGAATGTAGGTTTCTTTGCCAACCGTCATCTTAACCTTGCCTTTTACAACGTAGGCTAAGGATTCGTGTTGGTGAACATGTAGAGGCGCTCCGACACCAGGTGTATAGTGAATTTCCAGGAGTGTCATTTCATCGCCTCTGATAAGCGGCTTAACTAGCAAATCACCGTTCATCTGCTTGCCCTCGATCGATTTGACGACGAGTGATTTCACGTCCGCGTTTCTTGATAAAATCATCTCAGTCCCTCCGTTCCGCAGCAAAAAAGATCCGCTGACTGCTAACTATCAGTAAATAGGCGTAGAGTCTATCGTTCGTATCCTGACTCGGGCCAGGTTATAGGCAGTTTTGAAAATGGATCACAGGATCGGATCTGTTTCGCAGAAATGAAACACGGATCTCGTGCATGCGCCGTTTGTTACGATCGCGGGGTGGCACATCCGTTGCGACTTAGAGCGGCTATGGGAGGTACGTCCGTTATGCAGCACGACGAGAATAATTCTTATGTAGTTATTTATTGCAAAAACAACCTGCGCAAAGATGCAGAGGCGCATGAGCAGAATTGGATAAAAAATTTGTGAGTTCGTGATTAGCCTAAACTCTAGGGCCGCCTAGCGCGCATGGTCTCACGGTTGAATGTCATTTTAGCAATGCGTCTTTAGCGACTAAATCTGCGCCTAGAGGTGCTTAGCACAAACAAAATTAACTTCGCAGGAGCATTCATGGCAACAAACAAGAGCGAGAAAAAAACGAAACAGAAAGCGGGATCACCTAAACCGCAAGAACAGGAAAAGCATCCACCTGAGTGGAGGGACGATTTGAATCCTGAGCGAATGGAAGGACAGAATATTGGAGCTTCTTCAAAACGCAACGATGCCGGCGCGCGCACTGCCGCCGATATCGGAGTTCTTGTCGGACGTTTGGATGAGTTTACGCGCGACGAGTTGTCGCAAATTCCGATCGTCCCGGCAGGGACAAAATTAAAGCAAGGCGCAGTTTACCTAGACATGCGGATTCCGGCCTCGGTGCCATTTGCCGCAACCGCCGACATCAAGGCTACAGAGATGAATTACTATGCGCCGAAGGCGGAGATACCGTATGATTTGTGGAATAGGCTGGTCGCAGCTTTGGGGCCGGCGACGATGGGAAGAGCGTCTAAACGAGACGAGGAGAACAAACCATTTACTCCCTCCAGGGCGGCACAGGAATCGGCTGTAGAAGAAACTCGCGGCGGTAGCGCGAACCGGGAGACAAGTTCGGAGCCGGAGATCGACGATGCATTGGCCGACTCATTTCCGGCCAGCGATCCGCCTTCCTGGACTACGGGGCGCGAAACTAGGAAAGAGCCTGGCGATGAGACAGCTGCTGATGACCTCGATAAACTTACCGACCAACAGCTCAATGCCAAAGCCCGTGAGTTAAATATCCAACCTTCCGCGTTGAATCGGGAGCAGCTGATATTGGCGATTCGAAATCATTCATAGGGCGCGCGATCGGTAAAAGGCTCGCCCTCAATAAGGGCGGGCCCTTCAGTGCGTGCCAACAGAGTTTTGCAAGAGATTACAATTGCATCTGCCCAATGGCGCGGTAGAATTTCCTGGTGGCTTCGCTGTCCGTCAAAATCGGCAACAAAAAACTCGCTCTTTCGAACGTTGACAAAGTACTTTATCCCGAAACCGGCTTTACTAAGGGTCAGGTCATCGATTTCTATAGCCGGGTCGCACCCTACATACTGCCTCACATCGAAAATCGACCGATTACGCTTAAGCGATATCCGAATGGCGTTCGAGGCAAGCATTTCTACGAAAAAAACGCCCCATCTTTTACGCCCCCTTGGATAAAGACTTACCGAGTACAGCGCAGCTCCAGCGAGTCGATGATCAATTACATCCTGATCAACGACCTCCCGGCGCTGGTATGGTCGGCAAACTTGGCCAACCTCGAGATCCACCCCTTTCTTGCTAAAGCACCCGAAATTAGCGTTCCGACGATGGTAGTTTTCGATCTTGATCCTGGAGAGGGAGCAAGCCTCGTCCAATCCTGCGAGGTGGCATTTATATTGAGAGACCTGCTCGACCGGTTGGCACTCGAATCTTTGCTCAAGGTTTCCGGGTCTAAAGGTATTCACGTCCACGTTCCTCTGAATACAAATGTTACTTACGAGATGACGCAGGCGTTTGCCCAAAGCGTCGCCCAGTATCTTGCCAGTGAGCACCCTAAATCGATCGTGTCGGAGATGGCTAAGCACAAGCGCAAGGGAAAAGTTTTCATCGATTGGAGCCAAAACTCAGAGCATAAGTCGACCGTCGCGGTGTATTCTTTGAGAGCCAAGGCGGAGAGGCCGTTCGTCGCTATGCCGGTAAGTTGGCGCGAATTGGAAACGGCGCTGGCTACAAATGACGCTTCTAAATTATTCTTTGAACCAGAGGCGGCCCTGAAGAGATTGGAAAAGATTGGCGATTTGTTTGCGCCGTCGTTGCGCTTGAAGCAAATCTTGCCAAAACCATTCTTGCAGCTCAATCCCCAAGTTTCGAGTGATCCGAGTGACGCCGGCCTGGCGGCCCTTGAACCCTATCGTCGCAAACGAGACTTCACTAAGACCCGGGAACCGGCGCCTTCTGTTCCTACCACTAGGCGCCAAGGAGGACGCCGTCTGTTTGTCATACAAAAACATGCCGCCAGTCACCTCCATTATGATTTCCGCTTGGAAATGAGCGGCACTTTGAAATCATGGGCGATCCCCAAGGGGCCGCCCTATGATCTACACGAACGAAGGTTGGCAATGGCGACGGAAGATCACCCGATGGACTACGCCAACTTTGAAGGGATTATTCCGACAGGAGAATATGGCGGCGGGACCGTGATGGTCTGGGATATTGGAACTTACGAGCTCATTGATGGAAATTTTTGGAAAGGAAAAATTCATATTCTTCTAAACGGCAAGAAGCTCAGAGGCGAATGGGTGCTTGTGAAAGGGAATGACCGCAACGGTAAAGGCAATGTGTGGTATCTTATTAAAGCCGGCTCTGCAATGAAGCGCATCTCTGAAAAGAGAGACAATTCTTCGGCATTGACAGGCCGAAGTCTTGGCCAGATTGCCAAAGCGGAGGACGCCGTCTGGCACAGCAACAGAACTGCGGCAAAGAAGATCGCGACGAACAACGGCGACGGGATTTCGGCTATCGAGTTGCCCGAGATACGCATCAGGTTCATCGAGCCGATGCTGTCCGAGACCGTCGAGGAGTTGCCGGAGGATTCTGATCTATGGAGTTATGAAATAAAGCTCGACGGCTATCGTTGCCTGGCCCTGTGCGATGAAAGCGGAGTAAAGCTGTACTCGCGAAAAAAGAATTTGCTGAATTCGCGTTTTCCGACCATCGCAAAAGCGCTCGAAAGCGTAGAACCGGGAATGATCCTCGATGGCGAAATAGTGGCGCTCGATAGCAACGGTAGACCGTCATTCAATCTTCTGCAGAATTTTCGCTTCACCGCCAAACAGATCCATTTCTATGTGTTTGACCTTCTAGCCCAGAGGAATAAAAATCTTATGGGCGTTGCCCTCGAGAAAAGGCGTGAGCTGCTGGCCATCTTGTTGGAAAATATTGCCGATCCCATAAGAATGTCGGAAAGCATCGACGGTTCACCGCACGAGATCGTTGCCGCGGCAAAGGACTTATCGCTCGAGGGCATTATTGCCAAAAAGAAAAACTCGCTCTATCAGGCCGGAAAGCGCAGTCGGTCTTGGCTCAAATACAAGATAAACAAGCTTCAACCTTTCGTCATCGGAGGATACACACCAGGTAATCCGTTCGACGCGGTTATTGTCGGCTACTATGAAGGTGACAGCTTGTTGTACGCTGCCAAGGTAAGAAATGGGTTTGTGCCGCGTGTGAGACGGGAGATCGCTCGAAAGTTTGCCGGCTTAGAGGAGAACTCTTGCCCGTTTGCCAATCTGCCTGAGAAAAGACGCACTCAGTGGGCGTTAACACGTGAGGAGATGAAAAATTGCGTTTGGCTGAAGCCGGAGTTGATCGCCCAAGTTGAATTTGTTGAATGGACTCCGGACAAGCATCTTCGAGCAGCCAAATTTGTTGGCTTGCGTGACGATAAAGATGCGCGTGAGATTGTCTGGGAGGGTACTATAGTCCCAAACTGATCGAATCTCTTAATCAAATCGCCTTATAGGATAACCGCTTCAACTTCTGGGTATCGGTCCCCTCGATGCGAATGAGCCCGGTTGCGGCGACTCGCTTCGGCGAATGCACTTCGCTCTCGTTATAAAGGTGCGCCATCCCGGGTTTGAGAGAGTAAACTTTCGTACGGCGCACTCTGCCGGGCTTGGCTTCGCTGGCAGGCTCAACAATTTCCCACTCGCTCATCTCCGTTTCCCCAAATGCCTGGCCGTATATCGCCCAGGAACTGCCGTGATCGTGAGGATTGGCTTCTTTAGCGCCCTGGTTCAAGTGGGCGCAGATGCAGAAACCGAGTTCCGGATCCTCGTAAATCACCTGACGATCGGGTGTGTTGTCGTTGATGTAGGTCGTGACGAACGTTTCATCTTTAAGAATCTGTTGAACGAGTTCGCGTACCTGTTCCCGGCCCGCCGGCCCGGGATCCGCTTTAAGAATTTGGCGGCACTCAGAAGCAAATAACTCGAGGGTAGCTGGCATGATTAATCCTCCAATCCGGTCAGCTCTGTTTATCGATAAGACAAATGGACGTCAAGTCTTTTGCTTTACGCCAATCCGCACTCAACGTAATGCACTAACCGCTCTCAAGCGTGGGCTGGTCGAATGCATCTCCACGCAGATAGGCAATCTGTTTCGACAACAGTTCCAAGCTGTCTCTTAGGGACACGTGATCATGCCTAGAAAAGCGATATTCGCTATGCTAATTTCTCTCTTCCGGCAATAAGCGTTGGATCTCAGCCTGAGAGGATCGATTTCTACACCGTTCCAGGAATCCCGATGTGCTCGTGAGGTCAGTGTGGTTTGCCAAGCGCCCGTAGCTCAATTGGACAGAGCACCAGACTACGAATCTGGGGGTTGGGGGTTCAAATCCCTCCGGGCGCGCCATTAATCAATAAATTAGCCAGCATAACTAATCCCATTTCTCGCCGATGTGTCCAAAATGTGTCCATGGACGTTTCGAATCTCTAAGCTACCGGGACCGTTAGATGTCTTCCCCAAAGAGACATCACTATCTTCCTGATTTTTACTTACAATCTTTTTGCGGCAACGGCTTCATCTGGGTCTATGATCGGGAGTTAAGAGAGTACCGGAAGCAGACGCCTATAAATACGGCTGTAAAAAGCAATTACTATGCGTTCCGTGACGAGAATGGTGTTAGAAATAATGAAATTGAAGCAATACTCGCCCGGGTTGAAGGGGCTACTAAACCTGTATTATCAAAACTCGCAGCTGGCAAATCGCCGACCCCCGACGATCGGTATACCCTCTCACTGTTCGTTTCATTTTTAAAAGTGAGGGTCCCGAATTTTCAGCATCAGGTAAACGAACAGACTTCGAAAAGGGTCAAGAGAGATGCGCGAATGAGCTTTGGGGCGTCAGAGGCGCAGGCTGAAGCTTTCTTAAAGCGATTTCAAGCGGCTACCGGTACGGACCCTCGAGCTTTCCGCCAAAGAATTGTTTGATTTTGTACGTCGTGACAATTACGACGTAAAAGTGCATAGGAACTTCAGCCTTTCGATGATGATGGGCATAGTCTTAGATTTTGCTGCGTATTTTCATCAAATCGATTGGGCATTTATCCGAGCACCTAAGAAGACTTCGTTTGTAACATCCGATAGCCCCGTTGTTTTAATACGCCCGGCGCATCACGATACTCCGCTCGAGGGCATTGATGTGTTCACTCCAGGGACTCGCAAACTCGTTACACTCACCCAGCAGATCGCCTTGATTATGTTCGACGAAGGTGAACGGGTTGGCTGGAAAGACGCTTCGCAGGAGACTGTCCGCGGCATAAACCTCGCGGTAGCAGCTAAAAGTCACCGTTTTGTCATTTGTAGGGATGAGGCCTTGCTGAAGAGTTTAGTACGGAAATCGCGCATCGACCAACTCGATCCAAGCGTTCACTGATCATTTAACCCTTGATCTCATCTGAGTTCTGCGTCTGTGCGTTTCCGATGCTTCATTGCCCGAGCACTTGCGGTCGCAGTAGGGGGGGCACAGCGTAATTTCAAGCGTCCGCGATTTCCGGCAGGTATTTTTTAAGTATTCTTTGAGTCAGGCCCGTCTCTCCCAGTATCTTTGAAATCGGCTTGCCTTGTCTAAGGAGCCTGCGCGCCTTATCGATTGCGCGTTTTCGGTTCTCTTCTCGTTTCTCCTGGAATACCGATTTCTTAGTTGTCTCTTGTTTTTTGAGACGCCGCGAATTGTTATCGGCAATTCTACATGTTCCGCAGCAAAACCGCTGATTCGCTTTCATAAGCACGAATAAGTTTTTACACGATTGACAGATCTTTAGATCTTCTAGACACCGGTCCTTGATTGCGAGGGCAAGCTGAAAGTAAATCTGTTCGCGAAGCGAATCCCTTGGACCCCAATCAAGGCTATACACGATACCGCCGCACAGAATCTCTCCAGCGTCTTTCGAGAATGGATTCATCACCGGTAATTGTTGTCCTGGCCGGTCTTTAAGCGTCGTTACCGGCTTTGGCCGCTTACTGCCACGAGATGAACGATGAACCATCGAATAATCAGCGCTCCGGTTAGCGGCCTCTAACTTTTTTACAATTCGGTAAATTCCGGCGCTGTTCTCCCGATCGGGGCTACCGTCAGCAATGAGCCGCAAGTCTTTCTTCAATTCACGCTGTACCCTTGCTGCATCGCGGCGCCAGTTGTGCCGTTCATCATTCCCGTTTGGGAATGATTTCCAATCCACCTTATAGCGAGCCGCGCGCAGCAGTTCTTTTAAGAGAACACCCGTCGTCTTCTTATTATCTAGTGTCTCAAAATCGATGCTTAGGAATTTGACAAGCGCCTGAAGGCGATAGCGGCCGAGAAGAATCTTGTGGGGTTTATCGTTTTTCATTTTTGTCACACGGCTAAGAGGCATTTTTCGCAAAATAATTGTAACACGGCAGGTGTTGTTCTGCCGTGTGACTTAACTGTATCATACTTAACATTATGAAGCATAGCTTAACGAAGCATGTTTTAGAAAACGGAGTGACGAGGGGGTCTTATGAATGACGCTGAAGTTTTAATGACGAGATCATTCGTCGCACGCAGTTTAGAGGTAAGCGAGGGCACGGTCGACAACCTGGCGAGAAGCGGCCGGTTGCCATCGATCATGACAACTGCAAAACGCCGGGTCTTTCGAAAGTCCGATGTCGAGGCGTGTAAAGCGGAGTTGAGAAACCGTCGGCGAGAGCCGGTTGAAGCGGCTTAAAGCAAAGAAACCATAGCCCGCACGGCGAGCACAAAAATGCCCGCCACGATCTGCAAAATCGGGCGGGCGAAAGGGATTAAACTATGGCTACAGATACATCACTCCACTCGATACCGCAAGCGGGATACCAATGCGGGCCATCGTTGAAATCATCGGTGGTGAGTTGAAAATCTATCCTCTGGCGGGGAGCGAAGCCGAAGAGCATCAGATACTCGATGCGCTCCGCTTCATCCGCGAGGACCTTGGAAGATGACGAGCGCGGCTGAAGATAACGGCTGGCGCGAGCACCCTGATTTCTCTACGTACTCCGATGCACGGCTTGATCAGGCTCAGAGATTGATTGACGAAGACATCCGCTGGGCCAAACAAGCCGGCGATCCAATCCTCGAGACATACAATGAGCAGGAGATGAGGATACTACAAGCGGAGCGCGGCCGGCGCCAAGGTGGCCAAAATGCTTTGCTTGTCCCTAAGGGAGATATTGGGAAAGCAAAGCATTTTAATCCTGTTTCCGCGGCTGAGTTATTAAGCCGAGTGACAGCAATTATTCCTTACCTACTCTTTGGGTTCATCGCCAAAGGCACTCTTAACCTACTGATCGCCTACATGAAGACCGGCAAGAGCACCTTGGTTTACCGGTTGATCATCTGTATCGCTCAGGGTTTGGACTTTCTGGAACGAAAAACCGATCGCGGTGCCGTGTTGATCCTGGCGGTAGAAGAGCATGTGCGAGACGTTGAGAGACGGCTCAAGCGCTTCGGCTTGAGAGAAGATGATCCTGTTTATGTTCACGTCGGCACAGTTCAAGAGCAGTCCAAAACACTCAAAACCATCAAGAATTTTGTAATCGAAAAGAAGATTGTCTTGGTTGTCATCGATTCGCTTTCCCGATTCTGGAACGTCATGGACGAGAACAACAACATGGAGGTGATCCGGGAAGTATCGCCGCTGCTAGAAATGGCGCGAGAAACGGATGCAGCCGTGTTGCTGATACATCATGAGCGGAAAAGCGGAGGAGATGACGGTAGGAGCATCCGCGGTGGATCGGCTCTCTTTGGCCTCGTTGATCAGGCAATATTTCTCGAACGCAGACCGGGCGAAGCATCCAACAAGCGGATCTTAAAGACGCTTGGTCGATATGAAGAGAGTCCACCGGAGTTGATAGTCGAGCTAGTGGGCGATGACTACAAGGTTCTCGGTACACCGGAAGAGTTTGGACAATCCCAAGCACTGGAGAAGGTCAAGGCCGTTCTTACCCTAGAGCCGATGGACGTGAAGACCATCGCCAAAGAGGCAGAGACGACGGAAAAGCTAACACGTAGAGCCTTGGAGATATTAAGAGAGCGCGGAGAGATAGAAAGGATCGGTACCGGTAAAAAAGCCGATGCGTTCCTTTACTGCCTAATTGATGGGCAAAATGCTTTGCTTTCCCATACCACTCTATAGGAAAAGCAACGAATCCGAACGGCCATAGTAACGCGAAGGTGCAGGACGCACTAAACATCTTCGGCGGTTCAATTAAATGAAACCCACTTTACCGGCGCCGGATACGGTCAATCCATTGTTTGAAGGACTGAAGCAGCTTGTGCGTCAGGCTGTGCGGGAAGAGCTTCAGAACTCTCTAATTGCTCGGAATGGCAAGCCGGAAAAGCTCTTATTCGACACCGAAGAGGCAGCACAATTTTTAAATGTTCGCCCACTTGGCTCGCATCGATGGCGCGGGAGCAAAAAATCAAAAGCATCAAGTTGGGTCACTACGTTCGATTCGCGCGGACGGACTTGGAAGCGTTTATTCAGGCGAAAAGCGGAATCGGGAAAGAATTAGGAGCAACATGAGTTATTACGAACGAGCTGATCGGAACTTTGACCGTCGAGAAATTTACCAACGGGGTTTGATCCGAGTGGAAGAGCATAAGAGCCAGATAGCACGCCGCGCGCGTTTGGTTCGCAGCTTCATTGAGATCGATCCGCCTCGGCGGGATATAGTCGCATGGGCAGCCTGCGAACTTGCCAGCTTCACGTTGGGGATCGATCCACCGGCGGTCCGCGAGATGACCGCCGAAGAGATTCGAAAATCACCAAATAAGCTGGGGTATGCGTTACCGAGTTCTAATACTATCGCTATCCGCATGAATGGCTCTGACTGCGCCGGTAAAGTCGCATGTGTAACGGCGCATGAAACTAAACATCGCCAGCAAATGATCGAGGGTCGGTTCATGGGGATGCTTGGCAAGGGCGAAAGCGAGCCAGCCGCGGAGAAATTCCAGAAAGAGTTTACGGAGAAATTCTTGGCCAGTGTTCGATGCGAATGTAGAACGCGGCCGGTTAGTTTTTCACACCTGCTAAATCGATAACCCAAAAAAAGAAGAGGAGAAAGTAAATGGAATCAAATCAGGCGATATCAACAACGGAGATCAAGCAGCAGATGCAAGTCCTGCAGGCCGAGAAGCAAAGCGTAAGAAATGAGATCAATAACGTTACGATGAAGATCATGGCGCCAGTAGTAGATACGCGCAGCGCATTGAGTGGACTTTTTTTGACGGCGGTTATTAAGAGTATCGATACCAAATCATCCCTTCGTGAAGAACTGAAATTCTCGAAGGCCAAGAGCGATTTCTTGATGAGGCGATCGAAGGTGGCCGGAAAGAGCTTGATCGCGCACGAAGCCAAGAAAGAGTATCTCGGCATGTCAGGCTGTACTGTATCAGCTGTTGTTGCTGAAGGGAAGCGTGTGCTGCTCGCATTGCGCGAAATCGAAAAAGGCAAATCGTAACTTCCGAAGATACTCGAGGGATCTTCACGATAAAGGAAACACAACCGGAAGTTTAGGATTTGTCAATTTTGATCTTGGCGGCGTCTGTAATCATCCCCGCGGATGACTAGTTTTTCACTGCAAAGATGTTGCAAGCCATTATCCGAAATTGAAAGATCTTGCCATGAGCCCTTTGGAGGCTGAGTAACTAGCATGGGCAAACCAAACAACAGAAAGCCGCACATTCCGTGCATCTGGAATTGTGGCCGGTGGCAAATGCAAGCGCGAACCGATTTGCAAAGAGTGCAAGCGTCGCGAGGAGCGAGTCAAAGAATTCAAATCGGGCTGAAAACCGGGGCCGTGCAATTGTTCACGATTATCAGCGGTGTGGACCGCTCAGCAGTCGCGTTTATAAGCGGACCGACCCCGTTTCTATAAAAAACGATGACCCCAAACCAGAAAGCACCTAAGCACCTACGCGCAACGACACGGAAATGGTTCGAAAGTGTGCTTTCCGACTACGAATTAGAGTCGCATCACGTCAGACTTTTCCAACTGGCTGCCGAAGCGTGGGATCGGTGCCAGCAGGCACGTGAAGCCATCAAAAAGCACGGGATGACATTCGAAAACAAGTATGGCGAGACGAAAATTCGGCCGGAAGCAGTAGTCGAAAAGGATTCGAGGATCGCATTTGCTCGTCTTGTTCGCGAACTAAATCTAAGCGAGGAGCCAGATAAACCAAGGCCGCCGTCGCTGAGATATGGAGGTAGACGATAAAAATGCCGGTACGCAAACAGATGATCCGCGTCAAACGAATCAATGACCGGATTATTTCGGATCTGCACGACCTGATTCGACAAGGCATACCATGGAATGTTGACTATAAATTCAGAGCCAATGCCGGCTTGGCAGAACTTCGAGGTTTGGTTACCGGACATTTCTTTTTTACACAGCTCTGCGAGGAGCGTGGCGATAAAGAAACAAAAAAACAATTGTACGAAGCGGTTCGAGATGAGCTTGTACCGGCGCATGCGCATTACCGCCCCGGGCTGCGCCCTTGGGCTTGGTGGAAGTGGGATGCACCGGAGTTGCGCCGCGTTGTAGGCCGCGACCTTGACGAGGACGACGAAGCCGATTGTTTTGATGATCGCCCTCCAGCCGCGGAAGATCCCAACTTGCCGGAGTGGGAAAAAGGAAAAACTTACTTCGGCAAGCCCTCAGTGTATGACGGTTATGCTTATGAGGATGAATACAGTTACCTAGAACGATTGGATCTTCTGTTTTCGGAAGAAAACGCAATCTTTAAAAAGTACGATTCTATCATCAATGTGTACGTTCAGCAGGGAGAGCGCGGAAAATGCGTGCCGTGCTGGGAACGTGCGCGCGAGATTGCAAAAAAGATTGATTTCGATTTGGACAGCGCGCTGCAGCGTTACGAGTTTTGGATTCCGGGTGATTTATACATTGCGTGCGAGCACTGGCAGTGAACGGCGCCTGCGGAATTTTTGTAGATGCAGACTAGAGTATGGAGCTCCCGGAGGGATTGAGGCCAGTCCCGCTGGCCGATCGAAAAGTTTGGATTCCGGACGTAGCGCCTTGAGCGGCGGGAACAATGACCGGACTGGGCTACAAGGCTCACAAGGCAAAGAAGCTAAAGGTGCAAGTGCTTCGAAAGAACGCCGTATTTCAAAATTGAATTTGTGGCGGAGGCTCGTCTCTTCAACGCGAATCTCGCAGCTCAGGAATGTCTCGCGGACCAAACTTAATAAGCCCCGGCGACGGCAGATGCTGCGGATGATCATGCAAAGGAAGAAGCAGTCGTGTTGGGCAAAGGAATGGCAATGGCTGATCCTCAAACGTTCGCCAGTGAGGCGTTAACGGAGTTCCAAGGGTATCCTGAACGATGCTCTAATCCGTTTTGTCACGCTCCAATGGCCGTCAAGAACAAGCACGCACCGGTTAAGCTGGTTTGCTCCGGTCGTTGTCGCATGGATCGGTATGTGCTCAGGCGAGCGAAGGCGATGGTGGACGAGGTTGGGATCGTGGAGTTCAATGCGATTCTTCAAAGGAGAAGTTTTTAAACCTTGGCGCAATCGTGAATAGAGCAATGACAGGAGCGAAAGCCGACGGCGCTGCGGACTGGTGAAGTAGGCGAGGCCGCTGAGATCGAATCGCTCGTCAGTGAGCGGTTAATCGCTATCCTCGATGGCTTCGAGCGTTGTTGTAATCCATTTTGTCGTCTTTCGCACAAGCAGACAAAGCATTAATCCGGCAACTACAGATGAGACTATCAATAGGTCATTGCCGTACTTCGAAGAGAAGTCGCGCAGAGCGATCATGGTTGAGTATCCCCCGGTGCTGTAAGTGGTGTCCAAGCCCTATCACGAAGTTGTGGCTTTGCAAGGAGAAATAGAGGTTTTTGACAACTGCTATCAGCAAGCAAACACTGACCAAGTAAGCAAACTAAAACCTAATGAAGATGCAGGCAGTAAGTAAAAATGTATCAGACAACAAATCTAACATGACGCATACATTTAAGGATCACTTAGCGGGAATCTTTGATGACGACGATCAGCAGGCAATCGATGATCAAGGGCATCAAGACACCGGTCCGTCCGCTGAGCGCGGGCAATGCTCGCTAACGTTGGATGCTTAAAGCTTCAGATCCGTCCTTCTTTTTCTGCCTCTAATGCACTAGTCCGTTCGAGTAATTCCCCTAGCTCAACTTGGAGACGTTTAGCCTCTTCTTCGTTGTTCCGATGGGCAACCGAATCATTCTCAGCAGCAGCCTTTTTTATTTTGGCTTTGAGTTTGTCTGCCTTTTCATTCCACGCCATAACATCAATTTCCAAAGACCCTTGTGAATCTTTGTCACTGCAACCGCTGAGACAAACAGCGACGAAAAGGATCGTCATTAATCGTGCAAGGAATGTGTCTTTCTTATGTCCGCAACAGAATCTGCGCAACTTAAACATGTGAGTATCTCCCGGTGCAAATGCAGCGAAGGCACGCTGGGCCTAAAACCTAGTGATGACGTATGCGCCGATCAAGAAAAGAGCTAAGATCACTAGCACTACTGCGGAGATGATTAGTATGTCTTGCCGATACCTCACCTCCGGGGGCGATCGCTGTGCTGTCACGCTGAGATACGTTTGGCATTTATTTAAGACATCCGAGATGTACGCGAGGAATGGCTTCATTGCTTCTCCGATCGAGTTGTGGGCCGATGTCCACGCCAAAAATGCCGCGAGTTAATATCACAACTATCTTTCTTTGCAAGAACGACCCAATTCGGGAGTATTTGAAGTCACCGGACACATGATGCCTAAACGTAAGAAGACACCCGAGATCATCGCCGCCTCAAGCATCGAAACCTTACGGTACGCTGAGCAAGCCAGAGCGGGCCGGCCTGGTATTCGCGAAAAAGTGGGTTGATCTGAAACTTTGAAAACCGACTGGAGTGATTTGTCGCGTGGTACTAGCTCGTCTGGATTCGCATCTAGGTCTTTACCAATCGGCAGCGAATGAAATTCGCATCCACATTGATGGCCTGACAAGCCCAAACGAAGGTGCCTAGTTCAGTACGGTCAGAAGCAAACCATGCCCTAGCAGAGCGGTGGTCCAAATGTGCTGTAGTTCCATGGAGGTCATCCATTGCCTGTAGTATAACTTCCGTCCAAAGTTCTACTTCGGGTAATAGAGTGTGATCCGCGCCGGTTTCGCTCACGGCATATCGATTGAAGCGATTGGGGTTCATTTGTTACTCCCCATAAAAGTGCCGTCGTTTGTCTTTAATCTACCACTCGCTCAAATTAGAAGAAGATAGGTCGGCGATCCCAAAATATTCCAAATCCTAGTTCCCGATAGTGATCAACATCGGTCATCTTTGTTTGTCCACCCACGTGTCTATCTCTTTTTCGAGTGGACGCTTTTCACCGTCCCGGTCTCATCCGATCTGGCGTCTATATGGTTAATGAATAAAGCCGTCTGTATGTCGTCTAGGCTTTCCGAGTCGGCCGTTTGGACATGGGTTTTATTTGATTTCATTTTTTTTTGATCCTCCCACTTCTGCATACGTCTTGCCCAAGAGGAAATATGTTCAATATTAGACAGACGCCTAGAAATCCGAGCGTAGAGTAAGCATTGCTATGTATAGACATTCAGTGCCAGTAAGCGCATGCCGTAGAATATGACTCAGGCAGAAAAATTCCGAGAAGAGTTGCAGTACATTAGCCTACGCCTTGAAGCACGCGCCTCGCAGATAACAGCGGACCTCATTGCTGCACAAAGTCACTTTGACTCGCCTGAGAATCTGCAGAAACAGACATACCAGTCGAGTCTTACTGAAAGTTCAATCGCTATACAGGAAGAGATGGCTGATTTCACCAGCCTGATGAGCATTATTCAGGGTTACATTACTCTTATGAAAAATGACTTAGGTGACCCTATTAAATTTCACGAAGACCTAGAAGCAATTAGCACGGCAATTAGTAAGAGCGCATTCTTAGTACAAGCTTGATGACTTCGCAAAGACAAGGTTTCGAAGGCGGATAAGTAGAGTAACCCTGAGACGTGCGAGCTTGAAACAAGAACCAAAAGAACAGCAGCAGGAACATCTATGGCGCAACATCCTCCAGGACCAACTTGGCCACCATTATCTTCAGACTGTGCTGAGTTTCAAGGATGAGCCGACGGAGAAAACACCGAAAGGTAAGCTCGTTAAAATCCGCGGTGAGGGCGGCAGAGCGGCGTAAAACCTGTCAACACTCATGGGCCGCTCTGGGGTAGACTGGGGCGGCCTTCGCTTCTAGCCAAATTGGCCCCCCTTAAGCTATCGGATAGAAACAAATCTAATCTGCGCAGGCGTACAGCGGTCTCTTTTTTGTCACGGACTCCCGTTGCAATCGCTTGAACGTTGAAGGCATCATCCACGGACGCGGAGTTTAAGCAGAAACTGCTGGAGGAGCGTGCGGTTTATCAGCGGATTCTGAATCCGACAGCAATGATCATCAGTAGCTATCAGCAACGGGACAGACTGCAATGCTCGAATACAAAGGCTACAAGATCTCCGGCTCCTCCACTCCGTATACATGGAGGGATGCGAGTCCCGTGGCTCTGTTTTCAAACCCGCCCGAGCCGGTTCAATCATCGAACTCGCGCGAATCGAGGGCAAGATATTCAAGACGATGAAGGAAGCCGAGCGCATGGATTGGAACTGGCGCGAGAATGGGTGGACAAAAGACGGTTGGAATTTTAGGACCTCTGCAGGCTGCCGGGTCGGCCTAGCCGGAGGTCAACCCGGTCAATGATGCTAGGTAAGCGGAACGAGGAATACTTTGTTATCGTCTCTCTGTGCGTAGTGTCGCCCGGTCTTAGGGCAATGCACTCGCACGTACTTCAGCGCGGCTATTTGGAGAGGAGGATCTTTATTAGAATACGCCTCCCCAATGCTTTGTTTGTTGACAGGTCCCACGGGTAAGCTAATTGTGGTTTCCATTGTATGAAGACCACCACACGCAATGCACACGGCACAGATGCGATACATTGCCACGTTGCTACCCTCCGTCCTTAGAACAAGCGCGCGTTTGTTTTTCTTTGTTAAGTTAGCTACCCCCTTTTTAGATACCGGTCGTTAAAGTCTATTTCGTCAATTTGTAAGCCAAGTTCTTGCGCTTTGTCGCTGCACGGACGACACACAATCATGTCGAGCAATATCCCGCCGCCTTCCGGATCCTCACTGATCACGCGATAAGCTTTGCTCGTGAGTATCCCCTCACAATGGTCGCAAAGTCGTTCTTTGCTCATTTGATCGAAGGCAGCAACGTACATGCCATCGCCTGTTTTTATTAACAAAAGGTATGGTCAGGCTGCGAAACGTCTTAAGCCTGTTACTTTTGACACAGTGCGACGTCGCGTTAATGCGACTAAGAGCTGGACGCTGTGAGGTGGGTGATAAACTAGGAAACTTTCTTTTTCTTTTTTGCCGCCGTGGACGTTGCGGGTTTCTTCTTCGCCGGGACTCTTTCCATGCTGCGCTTTAGCGCTTCCATGATGTCGATCACCTGGCCGTGCTTCGGCGCCGGCGCTTTGTCGATCACGATTTCCTTACCTTTGCTCTTTTCATCGAGCATGCCGAGCACGCGGATGCGATACTCGTCTTTGTAATTCTCCGGATTGAACTCTTCCGATGTAAGGCGCTCGATCAAACCGACGCCGAGCTCCAATTCCGTTTCCGAAATCTTCACGTTCTCGCCTTTGGGCACCTGTTTGAAGTCCCGAACCTCATTACCGTAGTACATCGTGTGAAGCACCAAACCTTTGCGGTATGGCCGGATCAGTACAAGCTGCTCTTTACCGCGGCTTACAAGTTCGGCAATCGCGACACGGCCGCTCTTTGCCATTGCGTCAGCAAGCAGGCGATAAGGCTTCTCTCCGCCTTTGTCGGGGCCGAGATAGTGAGTGTTCTCGAAATAGACCGGATCGACTGAAGCAAGCGGGATGAACTCTTTTAAGTCGATGCTGTTGTTGGCTTCGGCCTCGAGGCTTTCGAGTTCCTCTTCGGTGATCGGCACGTACTGATCTTTGGCGTGCTGGAAGCCGCGGACAAGATCTGCACGCTCAACGACGATGTTACAGACTGGGCAATAGTGCTGATTGCGCACGCGCGAGCCGCATTTTTCGTGCAGCAGGTGGAAAGATACGTTCTCGCTATGTGTCGCGGTATGGATGCGGACCGGGATCGCCACTAGCCCAAACGACAAGACGCCAGTACCAGGTGGGGGCATGTTTTTATCGGCGGCGTATCAACACACTGGCCAGGCGAGCTTGAGCTTCGTGACGAGAAAAGCACTCGAAGCGCCAAGGGCGAGGATTAGTATGTGTCTCTTTTCTGGTTCCAGAAGTCACGGAGCCTACCCATCGGGATAGTCGATCAGAATTTTTGAAGTGAACGATGATAAGTTGGTAAGAAAAAGACCGATGAGGGCCGAAGCTGCAACGGCGGCTACAGCTGCGATGAGGAAGTAACCAAGCAGTACCATCATGATGTTTTCTCCATGCCCAAAGTTCCTGGGCCTCGCCGGCGCAGCGCCTTTGAGGGCTGTCAAAGGTTAGCGCAAGCTATTCGCTGCGCAGCGAGGGACGGGTCGATACCACAATGGCTACGAGTCCGTCAAGTGGTGCCGCTGTCATTCGAATTTGTTATCTAAAAAACGAGCCAGTTATCGGAAACACCAGGCCGCGCGGGTTTGCGTAAATCGACGCGCAGCTGGGGCTTGAGGAAGGATGATACCAAAGCGCATATGACTCCCAGAATTGACACGAACAAGATAGTCACCGTCGCCAGCGCAGCCAAGCAGCTGAAGATCTCGCGTCAAGCGGCTTGGGAAGCGGTAGCGAATGGCCGTCTAAAGACCGTGGATATTGACGGCGTAACTTTCGTGACTGTGACATCCGTTCAGCAATATCTGAAGACCAGACGACCGGGCGGACCAAAGTCCAAACGTCAAGACTAAAGGACTTGACATACGTCAGGTCAGTGCGATAATCGTGTGCTATGCATTGCCGTGGCTCTTCAATCTCCCGTTGACTGAAGCTCAGCGAAACAGTCGCAGCGGAAAAGGGGGGACGCCCATGGCAAAGAAAACTTCAAACTTGAAGATAGTTGAACAGCAAACACCTACCGAGGGCCGAGTTGCAGGCTAAATGCGATCGGGAAAAAGCAGACAAGAAAGTGATAAGGAGGAAGAAAGCTGGCGTTTAACCCCGGGCCGGAGTTTACGAACGGATCCGCTGGATTTCGGTCTGGCGGCCTTTCTGCAGGGAATCCAGTTGTTTTTCTGCCTCCACGAGCAGATCGATACTTTCATTCAGTTTCGCCAGTACGTTCCGCAGCTCTGCGCTCGATTTGGCCTGCTGTTCGAGTGAGCCCTGTAATCCGTCGAAACGCGCTTTGAGGGCCGCTATCTGGTCTTGGATGTTCGCCATGTTGTGGGGAAGCAATTGCCATAAAGTCTATGTAGCTGTCAAGGATCGGGAAAGGCCCTGCCAAGGCTGTGCTGGAACGCTAATTCGAAGCGGTCGGTGGGATTAGCTTCGGTCCCCGGTCCGCTTGGCCATCAGCTTAAGGCTTTGCTCGATGATTCGTCGGGTATGTTCTACTGTTTCTCGATACTCCTCAAGCAGGCGCCCGCTCTTCTGCAACAGCTCCTCGGCGCGATGGAGTGTCTTGTCGATCTCGGCTTTGAGGTTTTGTTGGTCGCAGTATGGCCCGACACTGGTTGACTTCCTCTTATTACCTCCTATCAAACTATCGATGTATTCCAAACAGTTTTTTTCGTGAATGATCTAACAAAATTCAAGCACCAGGATCAACTCGCCGGTTTTAGCTATGACCGCAAAACCCTATATGAAAAGCTGGCACGGTTACCAATCGAAGAGCTTTTATTTCTTCGGGATGAGCTGGAAAGAATACGTGTGCAGGCGCAACGCTCAAAGTTCAAACTGATCAAAGGTGGCCGCGGCAAGTAACGCGGTTGCGTAAAGAGCATGAGAAGCGAGGAGATTGAACCCATGGCAATAAACAAAACTGCGGCCGGAACTTACGTCGTTGATTTTCGCGATCAGAACGGAAAGCGGATCCGGAAAACCTTCCCGACATACAAGCGGGCCTCGGATTACGATAAAGAGGCGATTGCGCAGGTCTCCCGCGGCGATTTTATCCTACCGTCGAAAGATACCGTCAAAGACATTGCTGAGAAGTGGCATGCGCGGAAGAAGGCGGCCGGCACTTACCGCTTTTCAACTCTTCAGAACTGGCGCACGCATATCGATAAATACATTGTGCCGCTGCTCGGGGATCTCCCAATTCAGCAGGTCGGGGTTGAAGCTGTCGAGTCGGCCGCGGCGGAGTGGGCGAGAATGACGTCGGTTAATACCGCCAATAAGACCCTCACGACTTTGACGGCTATCTTCAAACTGGCGCAGCGCTATGGGCCGATTCAGGGAAGGGCGAACGTTGCTGAGCTCGCCGAACGGCTGAAGGTCTCAAACGAAGAAAACGAAGATGAAGAGGTAAGGCCGGAGCAGGTCTATTCAGAAGAGGAACTACAAAAGCTAGTTGGAGCGACGGCGCCGGGTAGTCTCGAGCGGGTCCTGGTCATGGTTCCAGCGCTAACCGGCTTCCGGATCGGCGAGGTTCTAGGTTTGACTTGGCCGGCCGTCGACTTCAAAGGGAATAAGATTCACGTCCGGTTAAACCTCGTTGATGAGTCCAAAGAAAAAGGCGGGCGGCAGCTTCGCGCGCCTAAATCAAAGAGCAGCCGGCGCAGTCTCGACCTACCGCAAGAATTGGCGCATGAACTAAAGCTTTGGAAGCTCAAATGCCCGCGCAGTGAACACGACTTGGTATTCGCGACGATAGAGGGGAAACCGCTTCACCGTAAGGCCGCAATGCAGATCATGGACAGCGCGATCGAGGTAGCCGAGGTTAAACGGCTTACGCTTCATAAGCTGCGCCATACGTTTGCCTCACTGCTTCTTTCCCGGGGCGTGGCAATACCGAAGGTGAGCAATCTCCTCGGACATCGGGATTCTGTCATCACCCTGAAGTCCTATGCGCATTTTGTGCCGGACAAAAAGAACGACGTGCAAGAGTTGGCGGCAAGCATTCTGTCGTGATTTAGTGAAGGCAGTCGATAAATTAGCGGAATCTGATAAAAGGAACCATTTCGCTGGACCGTGGATACCCTTGTCAAGTGCGGTATGAGACACACTAGCGGTTCCGGTTCATTCGCCGCACGGCACCGCCCGAAGAGTGTCCGGGCTTGGAAAAGCAATTGATTGGTGGCGTGCGATCCTATCGGACTCGCGAGCATCTCATGCTGACTGGAGCATTTCACGTTCTTAGCGCGAACATCCCTTCTGACTTCGCTCAAGAAGGAGCGAATCACGATAATCGATTCGAATGGCGGAAAGCCATTGCCTGAGCGTCAGCCACCCGGGCAGGGTGAACTACTTCGATCCAAATTGCCGAACGTTCCAGGTACGATCGCTTGATAGGTTCGTGTATGGCGCTTATTCGGCAAAGATCTTCCCGATGGTCGCGTCGTTGTTGCGAGACAGATGGAAAAAACATTAAAGCCGCACGAGATCAGCAACCATATGTGTCTGCGGAATCGGATAACACATGGAAGGAACTCGGGATGTCAGCAGATTCTGCGCTCAGGAGCAGGACTGGACTGATTTGCAATGTGTCCAAAATGTGTCCATCGGCTCAACTTATGTGAGCTTTTCTCCGGTTGATAGTCGCGGATAAATACTTGAATTTAAACGGTACGTGATTTCACAGAATCTGAGATAAAGCGCTGCTCGCTTCTACGAATCTGGGGGTTGGGGGTTCAAATCCCTCCGGGCGCGCCAATGGAATCAACAACTTACGCGCCTCTAATCTAGCCTTCTCTCCAATTGTTTCCACTTTTGTTTCCACTGTGTCTTGAATTGAATCAGGCCGTTGCTTCTGTCTTCTCCGTAACCGTTACCCGCTGATCGAGCTTGTCCACGGCTTGACGATTTCCACCCGGAACTAAGTGACCGTACGTATCGACCGTACGGGTGAAGCTACGCTGGACTGACAAGTATCCAAAACTGCTTTGACTTTGCCTTACTGCACTTATCGCGGTGCAGTGTCGGCTAACAAACATCACTCGAATTGTCCGGTTCCTGCTATTCGAATTTCTAAGGATCTTGACTAGGCGATTGACAGTCGACACTAGCTGACAAATAGTGCGGCCCGTTCCGATTTGCGTCCAACCCAGTCTATGAGCGAACAAAGCTATCACTGTCCGGCGATAGCAAAACCCCCTTTCTCTTTCACTCATTAATCAAAGCAGCTTTCGGCTGGTGTAGCCGAGCGGCGATACTCGCATCACCGTACTCCCCTAAAAATCTCGCAACACAACTTGGTATGCTTTTAGCACTTTCATGGCACTTATGAACAATCACTGTACCTGTGGAGTAGAGGACTGCAATCGGCTCCTGCGCTATAGCATCGAGATGCTAAGGGAGATTTTAAGCGCGATGCGCGCGGGGGAAGAAGCCAGAGAGGGAATGAAATTCAAAGGGGAAGAAGCTTGCTACGATCCCGTTAATCAAGCAGACCTCTCCAACTTACGATTCCAGAAGCACACCATTTCCCCTATAACGTTGCGCTTTGACTGCCGCTGCTTTGGCACGGAAGACAGGGTTAGCTAAAACCTCTCGCATTGTGGCGATGAAGTTCTCGTCTAGCATCTTATCCCATTGCTCACCGTACAAAGTGACAGGGAACATGATTGGCGATTGACGTTTCGCTTATGCCTAACGAAGTCGATCGAGGCGATTAGCCAAAACGCCAGTCGGCCCGACTGGATTGTGGAGTTAGTGAGCGGATAAAACGCAAACGAGAAAACCCAGGTCGGATTTTTCCGAAGCGTAGTTTGATCGACTCGACACCTCGATAACACCTCGAACGTCACAACTAATCGAAATTGTTGAATTGAGAAACGGGACGCAATCCCTTGGATGGTAGGGACTATGGCCCGTAGAACCAGGAGCTCGGGAATACCTTGCGAATTGGCGTGCTTAACCGAGAGGAAAAGGAGAACAGAACCATGGAAGAACGCGAATACTTAGGCAAGGACGGCCACGGTAACACCTACTGGCTCGATCCCAAGAATCACTACGTCTACCAGAGGCTTTCCGATGGAAAGACCTGGAATGGCTATCTCTGCTCCAGTGACCGATGGGACACCTACGCCAAGATCATCCTGTTGACTGGGACGCTTTGAGAGAACTTGATACTGAGATCAGCCCGTATATTGCTCTACTGCGGATGATCTTAAACAAGTAAGTATCTCACAAGAATGTGAGCACTGACTAATGAAAATCGCATGGCTGTTTGTTTGCTGACTCTTCCTCTGCTCATAGTCGTTCCCGTTTACCTCCACGGCGGTGGACTGGACGCACAAGGCTGCCATCATGATAGAAAAGATGGTGGTACCATTGTCATCGTGCTCAATCCACCGAGACAGAAGCAACGAGCCAAACTAAGCCGCGCGTAATCGAGGGAAAAACTAGTTTATCACAGCTCCGGTCACTTACATTGGATCACGCGGTGGTCGTTATCACTACAGCGCGAGCGGTAGAAAAGTCTATGAGCGTCTTAAGTAACATCTCGTGACCATGCTGCAAGCGTCGCTTTTAGATCCGCCATATTCCGCTTGACGCTTTTCCTCTCCTGACCGACTATGCGCCCTTGATGCGCAGACACATCCAGCCTTTCGTTGCTCGCGTAAGCTCACAACCTTAATTGTCACTCTCTTTCTCATCGCCGCTCTGAACCTGCTCGGCTGTAGCATTGCCGACCGCGCTGCTCCTATTGATAGCAATTACCGTGTTGTGGAGCGTGTAATCGATGGCGTTGGTGATGGAGAACGGTGAGCGTGTGCGCCTCATCGGTGTTGATACTCCGGAAACGAAGCATCCCAATAAACCGTTGAGCACTTCGGCAAAGAGGCTGCTGCATTCACCCGGCGCATCGTGGAAGGCAAACCGTATCGCTGCAAGAACTTATGCTCGCAAATTTTGCCCAGATAGACATCCTCACGAAGCTACTGATTGAGAAGGGCATCATCACTGACGCAGAGTTCAAGCAGAAGCTACTAGAGGAGCGTGCCGTCTATCAACGTATTCTGAATCCGATAACGCAGTAATCGTTCTGGAGAAACGAAGACAGCCACATGTCTCGACGCCTAGCTCCGCGGTGAACTGATGGCGAAATACTAGGAAGCCCGTTTTTGCCTCTCTATTAATGGTACAAGGTCGCTGCAATGTGCTCGTGCTATACCGATGAGTGTCTCATACTGCGCTTCATCGAGAAGCGGTCGACAGTCGTTCTCCTGGATCATCGTGAACTCTGGCAGTCCAACTCGCTTTGGGCACGCGTCCAGCGGTAGGTGCTTTTCTAATTCTTCCCACTGTGAGGAGCTGAGGCAAATGGTCATCTTGATTGCTCATATCTCAGAACCTACTGGCGGTGGACGGAAAGCAACTGCAACGGAGACGGTATTTGTGAGAGTGGATTCAAGAAAACTCCCAATCTACTGATCGAGAAAGGCGTCATCACCGATGCGGAGTTCAAGGATAAATTGCTCGAACAGCGTGCGGTATATCAGCCCATTCTGAATCCGACGACTCAATGAATGGTTTTCGCCTGAGCTAGTCTCTGCCATTCCTAGAGCTAGATTGTCATAGGCGGTTCCGTTAACATACTGATAAGATGTCGGGGCTTTAATTGTCGGCTGATTCTTATCGGAGGTGTCAAATGAAACAGTTACTGTTGGGTTTAGGATTCGTTGCTGTATTTTTGTTTCCTGCTCAGCCTGCTGGCGCATCAAACCCGGTCATACAAGGTGAGGTTTCGGGCGTAGAGGTTTGCGCTCAGTTTTTGCCGTGCGAGGCCGCTGTGTTTACCGGTACCTGTCACTGTATAGTCGACAATAAGAATGCACCAGGATTCTTTTGGGTTTCCGTGCAGCATGATCCGCTTCCGATGCCTTTTGATAGTTCAGACATTCTGGGCGGCAAATGGAATCTCACTACTCTGCGGGGCAGTTTTTCCGGAAAGGTGATCGGGGGTAGCATCATCAACAACAACGACAATACGTTCACAATCGATGCTACCCTTCGTATCGAAAAAAATGGTAATGGCGATGTAAAGGCTTCAGGAGTGCTCGACCATAACGTTTTCCCGCCTACATTTGAGGGTTATCTTCTGCAGCCATAGGTGTTTTCACATGACACCTGTTCTGCTCGTCGGCTTTTAAACAATCACGGTTGGCTATCCAAGCAAAGCGATGGGCACACCGTGCGGTATATCAGCACATGCTAAATCCTAGGCAGTGTATCTACCGAGCCGCACTCCAATGTATTGGCCAAGCTCACGTAGAAGGAGGCGTTATGTTTGAAGTCGCCGAAGCGTACGACGAGACGATGGGCGATGGAGCCGGCAGTTGGCGGCGTTATTCGTGGAGTTTGTCGATGTTCGGGATGGTGAGAATGTGCTTGATGTTGGCTGCGGCACTGGCTCCTTGTCAGCGACACTGGCCAGAGTCACCCGGGCCTCGAAGATCGTAGGGCATCGATCCTTCGAGGGGATTCATCGATTACGCTAGAACGCAAACCACGAGTAACCTTCGAGCTCGGCGATGCGCAAAACCTGCCTTGCCCAGACACCTCTTTCGACCGTTGCATGGCTCTGCTTGCGGTTGACCACATACCAGATGCTCCGAAGGCAACCATGGAAATGCGCCGCGTTACTAAAGCAGCGGGGATCGTGGCAACTACCATGTGGGACCGTAGCCGCGCTAATGAGCTTTACGGCTGCTTTTGGGATGCCGTAGAAGCCATTGATACAACGCGAAGCGGCCTTTCGGCAGACAAGGGTCATATGGTTCTGCTGAAGCCCTTTCACAGCTCTGGAACCGTGCTGTTTGACCGACATCGAAGCAACAGACTTGTTAATGCGTTGCCAGTTTTCTTCGTTTGATGAGCTGTGGCAGCGTTGTTTGAATGCCGAAGGCCCTGCGAATGTGTGCATGGAACGTCTATCGGCAGATCGTCATGAAGCGTTGAGAACAGCAATGCGGCAGAATATCTCGATGGCCTGGATGAACCATTTTCCCTCAAGACCAAGGCTTGGGCAGTGCGTGGAGTCGTGCCTTAACACGACTGCGACATAGCTCTGTATCGACCACAATACCGACGGCCCCCACTCCGATGTCACGCCGTCTAAAGCTCATCCTGTTCGTGCTCGTGTTTAACGTAATCGGCTTTGCTGAGGGCTATCTGCTTCATGACCTGGGGCTTCACTGGGTGGTGCCAATTATAGTGGCGACGGTGTTGGGAGCAGTGCTGCTGAGACGTCGCTGGTTAAACCGTGCTAGTTGCTCCTAACGACGGTTCTCCGCTTTTATGGTTGTTGGCCGACTTGATCGGCGGCTAGCGACACCCTTGCTGCTGGTTTTGACGGTTCGCTTCTCTAGATAGTCTGCATGAATGCAATCTCTCACATAGCCATCTCTGTCGACGAAAAATAATAAATTTTTTGTTCATGAACACTCAGGAGAGAGATGCACAGGAGATCGGCCTTGATTTAAATGCCGGATACCTTACGGAACAGGCAAAGAGCTACGTACCCTAACGGCTCAGAGTATCTCGGAACGAATACAATTTCTTCGGCAGTTCTTCGCGGTTCGAGGTAAACCCGAGTTCTTTGCAAGTTTTACTTGGCACAACCTGGCACGGCGGATAACGTATTACTTTTACAATTCTTTTTTTAGCGCAGGTTATCAAATCCTGTGCTCTCAAGCACCATTGCAGCGGCCTTTGCTAAATTCCTGACAAGCTGTAAGTGTTTCGCCGAATTAGCCTCTGGTTGGGCCAGGTTCATTTTGCACCCCTCGCGTCATTCAAGGAGCAGCGCTGAAGACAGCAACATAGAAAAGTAGCTGGGTTCCTGATCTCCCAACCGGAATCCCAGCCCACCGCGAATCCGTCGGTGCCGGGAAGCTGGCTTGAGCGGTTCATGAATGGTACGCGGGCACGCGATGGCGTAATAGCCTAAGGTCACGCGAAATTTACCGGGAGGAATAACACAACCGATTCTTATGGGAGAGGTCTTGCCAGTTGAACCTGCCTTCTAATGGGTAACTCCACAGGCTCCGGCGAGGTGACGTTTGTTGCGGCCGTCGCTTACTTGAGTTTTGGGCCGGGGATTGGGACGGGACAGGTGGCGTTCCTCGCTTACCGCCCAATCCTTGAGGGATCTGGCCAGTTCGCGGCTTTTTTTTCCGGAACTTCCACCAGCAACATACGGGGAGAGGAATCATCCACCACACGGCTTTGCGAGCGGATGCGGTCGACATCGGCTTCCGATGTTTCGCCTTTGCCACGGAAGCGGAAGATAAACCGTTTCATAGCACCACTCTAACGCACAAGACCCCGCCCTTCAAACTTTGGCCCGAAGCCCAGCGGGCGGGCCGAGCGCAGCAGCAGTCGCGCAATGGCCTCGGAACGCGCGGCATCGCGCTTCCGGCCGAGGAGGGGCTTGTTCTTCGCGAGCATCCGCGCCGCCATGCCGGTCACCGCTGGGCACGCCATAGAAGTGCCGCTCATGGCAGCATAGCCGCCCGGCACGGTCGAGAGAACATCAACCCCCGGTCCGGTCAAATCCGTCTCCGGGCCGATGTTAGAAAAGTCTCCGATGAAGTTTTTGCGGTCCCTGCCGAATGGAACTTTCCCATGCGGGAACGAGGTAGAATCGGCCGGGAAAGTGCCTTTGCGGCCGGTTGCGGAAACGGCCACTGCCATTTCATCGGACGCGGGAAAGCTTACCGGCTGGCGTCCATCGTTGCCGGACGCGGCAATGACGAGAATTCCGGCAGCGCGAGCATTCTCGATACCTGCGCGCAAAACCTCATCCGTCTGGCCGTAGGTCAGGCTCAAGTTGATGAGATCGCATTTGTCGGCGCGGGCGGCGTCCAGCGCCTTTAGGATGTCGAAAGACGATGCGTCTTCGCTGTTTCGGCCGAAAACGCGATAGCTGTAGAGCAGCACGGCGGGCGCAAGGCCTCGCAATCCGTCCGGCGCGGTGCCACGCGCGGCGATGATGCCGGCGACATGTGTGCCGTGGCTGTCACCGACATCGCCGTACTCGGCAGTATTTCTCCGGCCACGGTGCAGCGTCCGCCTGCCACCGTCAGATCGTCGTGATGCCGGTTCACTCCACTGTCCACGACGGCAACTTTGACACCTTGGCCGACGTTGAGAGGTGCATTGCCGTGGAAATGGCGAAGCACGTCTGTGAAGGACAAATCGAGCGGGCGCAGAGTGAACTGCTGGCCAGAAGCCAGGGAGATATTCTGCTTGAGCAGACTCCAACAGCCGCTCGCCGGATAAATGAAAAGCTTTTGCACACGCACGGGGTCAGGGCCCAAAGCCAGGGTGACTTCACCGCGTTTGTTGCTTTTACCCTCCGCTCCCACGCGGTTCGCATAATTGGTAAAGACGAGAACATCCGCGCCCACAGCGGGTAAGGTAGTGCCTTGGATGAGCATCTTCAGCTTCAGACGTCCGACTTGAGGGCCACGCGCTGCGCGGGCGGTTGTGCGCGCCGCCGTGCGAAATTGTTCGAGAATCTTAGGACGAGGCGCGTCGGCCTTCCGGTAGTGGACGAGCGGGGCGAGCCTGAGGCCGGGCTGCTCGGCGCGGAGCGCAGCCGCGGCTTCGGGTGGCATCTGTACGAGTTTCGCCCCGTTCTCGTGCAGCGAGTCTAGCACACGCATCTTTGGTGCGGTCCCTGACAGGCCGGCCCGTGCTGCTCCAGCTCTCACCGCTACTGCGCGGTCAGCTTTCTGGGCATCGTTGAGAGCAGCATAAATGACTTGAGAGCACGAGTGCCGAGCAATCCCTCCACGATGGTTCCGCGCGGCGGGAGCAAAATGAAATGATCGGAGACGATTGAGCTCATGAGATATTTATCTGAAGCATGGATAGATTTTTAATTCAAATATTTTGCGAGCGTGGGTGATGCCGCGGCGCGAAGGGCCGTCGTACTGGCGCGCAAGCTGGCTTTCGCACCGACCTTCCGCCCGGCCGGACTGAAGCCGGCAAAGCGCTCGCGCTCCTCCGTGTTAACCGCAAGATGAAAGAGCAGTTCGTCGCCGACCTCGCGTAGTCGCGCCGGGAGCGTTGAGTGTGTGGCGCCGAGCGCGCTGGCCAGACGGTTGCGCAATTCCGCGGGTGACAGTTCCGGAAACAGATTGGCGAACTCCCCCAGATTACCTTCGGATGGTGAAAGTACCTTCACCCGACGACGTGCGGACGCTGGCTGCGCCGTAGGGAGCGGAGCTTTCAAAATTTTTTCGGCATCGATAATGCCAGGGCCGTAACTGCTTGTGTTCCAACCGGCCGGCTTGTTGTAGCCATACTTCGTCAGAATGGAGAAGAACAAGGGGGGGATGTTTGGCGCGGACACACGCGAGTTTGACTTCAATCGATCGATGCCGTGATGTGCCAGCCAGAGCGCTGCCACGCCCGCAGTCGTCGCAACGGCGAAGGAGGTGCCGGAACCCGGACCAACATCGGCCTTCTGTTTTTTGTTGAAATAAGCGCGGTAAACATTTTCACCAGGCGCGGTGATGTCCACGGCTTCACCGGACGCTGAGCCTGACCAGGGTTTCTCGTTGATGTTGCACGCTGCTACAGCGATGCACTCGTCGTAAACCGCCGGCCAGACCACCCATGGCCACTGATTGCCGACGGCACAGCATACAATTACACCGCGCTCAGCGGCATATTGCACGGCTTCATGCAACGTGTTCGCGCCAGGGCCGCCCATGCTGATGGAAATCACGTGGCAGCCACTATCCGTTGCGCGCCGGATAGCCGCGGCGAGACGCTTCATGCTCCAAAGTACCACGGTCGGTGCGACCCGAAACGGAATCAGCTTCGCTGCGGGCGCGATGCCAACGACGAATTTCGCAGCTCCCGCATTGTCGTCGCTGAAGATGACGCTCGATGTGCCGGTGCCGTGGCCCGGGAAGCAAAGGAAGTCCGCCGAAATTGTGCAGCCAACTCCACTATCCATTGGATCGGTTGGATCAGAGTCGGAGTCCCAAAAATCATAGCCTAATTGTTTGAGCAGCCGCGGCGAAAGCACCTCTGAGTGCGTGGTGCAGCCGGTGTCGGGATGGCCGAGGACAATGCCGGCGCCTTGCGCTGGGTTTCCTGTTTGCGTTGAGAAAGCCCAGGCTTCGCGGGTCTTGACCATATTCACGCTCCATTGCGGATTGGCAGGCGCAGGCCCTCCACCGCCGCCGGATGCGCGACGCCCCTTGGCTCGAAGCCGAGCGGGCGCTTCCAATGGAACTGTGAAACAGGGCTCGGCCCACCCAACTCCGGGTTGTGCGCGCAGACGGTAAGTCGCTTCCCAAGCCTCGGCAGCCGACATAGAAACTTTGTTGCTGGCAACTTCAAATTGTCTCGAACCTCGCGCGAAATCCTTTACTGACCAAGAACCGGCGAGCGCTTTTTTGACCACGCGCCGCGCTGTGGCGATTTTTCCGGAAGCGCGCAATTTAATCATGAAACCCTCGAACCCATCACCCATCGCCGCTACGTCGTCCTTCGGGCGCGGAACGGCACGCCCCGCCCTGGCGCCAGCACGAGCGCCACGCGCCGGAGGAGCGGCAGGCGGGGTCGGCATCAGCCAGTTATCCAGCAACTCGTCCAATCGTTCCCGCAAAATCCGCCTGCGCAAATCCGCCCGCACAAGTCGCGCTACCGGATACTGCTTCACCAGCGCATCATCGGCAGCCAGAACAATGGCTGAACGGACTTTTGGATTTCGCATGCTGTCTTTTAGAAAGCGAGGCAACACGGCGGCCAGAACTTTCCGTACGGGAACCAGCAGTGCAGTAGGAAAAGAATTTAGGGAACCTCCCACAACTGCTCTTCGGAGTTTGGTTGATGGTTGCAGTTCGGTTTTCGGTTTCATAGCAGCTCCTTTCATTTGTCTTTTCCTGACGTTTATCTTCGTGCTTACTTCTTTTTAACTCGGCAGAGCCGCTGGGTGGACCACGCTATGGATCCGCAGTTTCAATTTCGTCCAGAGCACAGAGTTTTTTCGTTTTCGCGGTTCACTTTCTAAATCCCAGCATAAGCTTCACCACACTAACTCATAGGAGCAGTAGCGTTCCTCCTCATCTAGCGAGACACCGCCAAAAATAATGAAGCCCTTAGAGTCTCCACGGTTCAGCCCTCCAGCATGCATAAGGTTATCAATGTTTCTCATTTGGTCAGTGCTTAGGGGCATTGTGGTTGAATCGAGTCTTAGCCTTTGTACCGCATCAGAGTGTCCATCAATGTTGAGCATTCATGGCACGCTAGCCGTTTGTCCTTAAGCGTTCTGTAGTTCCCGTAATCGGTAAATCATTACGTGGACCGCTGATGGACATCTCAGGCATTCAGTTTTGCGGCTTCAGAGAAGACAAAAATGCCAGGGGAAGGAAGTTATTCGCGAGAAGAGAAAAAGCGCCCGCGCGAATCTCTCATCAACTCAGCTAATCTTATAACCACCAGCACCCTTTACTTCCGGAGGTTACTCGAGTGGCGGCTTTGGTTTGACAAGTGATTTGTTCTTGCGGCGCTCTTCGCTCTTTTGCTCCTCTATTAATAGCCGGATTCGCCACTTCTCAGCGCAATATTCAAGGCTCCCGCTACCCCGCTCAAATTTTAAGAGCTTTCGTCGTTCTTCGATCAATGGGTGAGTGAAGAAATAATAAGCAGGCATAATTTTGCCGAGGTAGTCATGCTATATCCTCGTCGATAATTCCATGCCGAACGCCCACAGCGACCGTTTCGAATATGTTGATTAGTGTCAGCAAAGTGGCTAGAAACTTCCGCTGTTTATCCGCTGTAAAAGATGCCAATGCTTTGCTGTAGTCCGGTGATGGCTCGGCCGCCACATCACAGCCAAATTCGAGCCTCATTCTTCGAAGAAGCCCCTGCGCCGTACCGGTTGCAATATCATGCAGGGTCTACTGAGTGGCCTTCCGCCGATTCCACTCGTGCGTTTCCCCGATCTGCCTCTCAACCAACTTCGTCTGCTCACTTTGGAGGTGCAGCTGTTTTGCTAGTTTTGATAGTTGAACATAGGCAACAATCACAGTACCACTCGCCGCAATCGCGGATCCGAGGCTACCTATTGCAGACCAACACTGGGCATCACATGGCATACTTCCTCCGGTTTGCCCTTTCTACTAAAGGTCTATTCGTCTGTCCAGACAATCGTGGTGGATGTAAGAGCCCGGTCGAACTGGGCAAGGTCCTATTCAAGTGACAGAAAATGCAAGGCGGGGATTGTGAGGATACAAACGATGTGACGCGCGAACCCTAGCCCAAATGAATCAACTTAGGCAATGTGATGAGATCGCTTTTTGTTTTTCTGCAACGTGAGAGTAGGTACCATCCAGACGATGCCCATATCGGGGGTGTGCCAACGTGGTTTAAAGTAGGTTGTGCCACCGAGTCGCCAGCGAGTTCCGATCTAAAGAGCTTTCAATTCTGTTTCCACTTTGTTTCCAGAGTCACAGCCGACCAACCATAACCACAGAGAAAGAAAAGCCCGCTCTCCTATGAGAAACGGGCGTCTCTTATCTGCCAATCCATGTGAAAACGGTCTATAGTTAACTACGAATCTGGGGGTTGGGTGTTCGAATCACCCTGGGCGCGCCATCTTTCTCAATGACTTACACGCTGCAGTCTGCTGATCTTTCCAATTTGTTTCCACTCTAGTTTTACGCAATCGCGCTTTGATCGTTCATTGCTGCTTGCGACCTCGGTAGTGACAATCTCGTTCCTCGATCGAGGCTCCACCGGCGCGTGCGCTCTTCCCTATTCTCATTCTGAAATGTGCTCCGCCGCTGTAATGCCGCTGTAATAATGTGATCCAATGCTCATTAGTTGACGTGATCACTTTGTCTCCAGCCGAGCATACTTATAACTTGACAAGTGACAGATCACTCAAATAAATCGTTATCAAGTCTATGATTCCACCTAGTCTGCTATTCAACACAGGGTCTGTTTATGGGAGTTCATGAACATGCGAATTGAAGTGCGCCTACTCGCTTGGTCAATGTGTTTTTTAGCGGCCTAATGCATTGCGGTACCGATTCTCGGTGCGGCAGACAGCCATCTAGCCGCATTGGGAGCAGCATTTTACAGCTGGAACTCTAAAAAGCGCTGACGAACAGGAAGCCGTGGCACTTCAATTACCACGAGGAGCAGAAGAAATCGGCAGCTTAGCGATTGAAATTATAAAAGAAATTACAACGTCAACGACTTAGGCGAAATCTCGGAAGGGACATATGAAACTAAGAATTCCTTTGTTGGATGTTTTCTTCTTGATGTGCGTCGCTGTAGCCGTTTTCACTATTACTGATGCGCGCGGTGAAGATAAAATTCGCATCGGGATATCATCGAGCTCGCCCGGATTTCTCCCCACCGTAATTGCGGAACATAAGGGATTTTATACGAAATACGGTCTTGCTTCTGAGCACGTTCGAATCTCTCTTGCCATTGCGATGAATGCCTTGGGCTCGGGAGATTTAGATTATGCGATCACCATGGCTCAAGGGGTATCAGCTGCTATCCGCGGCGTCCCAGTCAAACTTCTTATGATGACTCAAGACAAGTTAGTGTTCTTTTTAATGGTGCGGCCTGGAATTGAGCAGGTCGGGGATCTGCGAAATAAAGCGGTTGGCATCAGCACTTTGGGGAGTACGACGCATTTGGTTGCCGATGTGATTGCTAGACGTCATGGTTTGACTCCGGGCAAAGACCTACATCTGTTGCCTAGCGGAGATGATCAAGGACGGTTTGCTTCGCTAGAGACTGGTCGAGTTGACGCCGTAATCGGCAGCACGCCGTTGGACGTGTGGGGCGCCAAAAAAAACTACAAAATTATTGCGCGGGCCAAGGACTATACCAATCTTCCACAGAATGCCGTAATCGTGTCGGATACTATCATTAGGCAATCGCCTGATCAGGTTAAGCGGATGCTCAAGGGAACTATCGAGGCGCTGCAATTTATCCAGACTAACAAGAAAGAATCTATAGAGATCCTTGCCTCCTATGCAAAAACGAACCGTGACATGGCCACATCGATGTTCGACAGTTATTTTCCAGCATATAGCCGAGACGGAACCATGACCGATGAAGCATTACAAGCGGCCATAGACGAAGCGTTGACGAGGGCAAAAGTGGATAAGAAAGTTCCCATTTCTCAGGTCGCTAATCGAACATTGCTTCTAGAAGCGCAAAGAGAGCTGGGATTTAAGCAGAACTAAGGAGACGACAAAATGGTCATTGATGGAGATGGACACTGTAACGAGCCAAGAGACCTATTTGATCGGTACCTTGAGAAGGAGTTTCGTGAACGTGGACCAAAGGTCGTTGATGCCCACGGAATGCGCTGGATGATAGAAGGAAAATTCCTGCCACGGCCAGTAGGGACATGGGGCCATGGAACCAGCAGCGGCTACTTCGGAACGAACATGGCGAAAAAAGGAATGGCAACTACCACCCAATCGCTCGATGATGTTCCAGGGCGACTGAAGGATTTGGATACGGAAGGAATCGACATTCAAGTCGTCTATCCAAATATTACGGCGATGGCCTCCCATCTCGATGACGGAGAGCTCGCGGCTGCAATGTGTCGCGCCTACAACAACTACGTCGCCGAACAGTCTCGAGGGTTTAATGGACGCGTCAGGCCGGTCGGTGCCGTGGCACTTCAAAATCCCGTGGAGGCAGCGAAGGAAGTTCGGCGCGCTGTGAAAGATCTGGGGCTGGTGGGAACTGTTGTAACAGGTACTGTAGGGCAAAGAAATCTCGATGATCCGTACTTCGATCCTTTTTTCCGTGAAGCCAATGAACTTGGCGCAGCAGTAGGGGTTCATTGGATAACTGGCTGCTTTGACAGCCCGGGGCAGGAACGGTTTAAGGATCCGTATTTCTATATTCACATGGTTGGTATGCCATTCAATTTGATGATCGGTATCATGACCCTAATTGGCGGGGGGATCATGGAGAAATACCCCCGAATCAAATTCGTCTTTTTGGAAATCGGCGCGGCCTGGCTTCCGTACTGGATGTGGCGCATGGATGATCACTACACGACTAGTTCACATCGCTTGTCCACTCTCCCCAAACCGCCCAGTGATTACGTGCGTAGCGACAGCTGCTTTGTTTCGTGTGAGCCGGATGAGGAGGGATTGGCACATTCGGCTAACGTTTTAGGAGCAGAAAGGATAATTTTCGCTTCCGATTATCCGCACGGTGATTGCGATTTTCCACATACAGTCATGAAGCTTCGTAACCGCAAGGATCTGAGCCACGAATTGAAGGAGCGCATCCTCTGGAAAAATGCTGCTCGGCTTTATGGGCTTTCATGACACGGCTTTTAATGACGAGTACATCATTAATGAACCACTCATGTCTTGCGAACGTTGTCGGCTCCAGCAAGGTAAATACAAATAAGAAGGGGATTTACTGATGACCATGGTTATTGATGCAGATGCCCACGCCAATGAGCCAGATGATTTATTTGATCGATACCTCGAAAGGGACTTCAAAGAAGATGGCCCGGAAGTGGTGTCGATCGGCAAAGTTCAATACTGGATGGTGGAAGGAAAGCTGTTTCCGCGTCCGGTTGGAAATTGGGGTCATGGCACGCCGAATGGATATCTGTTCAAAAAAGGAAAACCTGATATGGCGATCAACGCCCCGGGACTCGACGACGTTGAAGGTCGGCTGAAAGATCTTGACAAGGAAGGTATCGATGTTCAGGTCGCCTATCCAAACATCATGGCGATGGCGTCCCATCTTGATAACGGAGACCTCGCGGCCGCGATGTGCCGTGCGTATAATAACTACACTGCGGAAAAATCCAAAGCCTTCGATGGTCGCGTGAGAGGTATCGCGGCTGTGCCCCTTCAGAAGCCAGAGGAAGCGGCCAAAGAGTTACGAAGAGCGATCAAGGATCTCGGACTTGTGGGAACGGTGGTTACGGGAACTGTCGGATCTCGTAATCTCGATGATCCGTACTTCGATCCTTTTTTCCGTGAAGCCAATGAACTTGGCGCAGCAGTGGGGGTTCATTGGATCACTGGCTGCTTTGATAGCCCGGGGCAGGAACGGTTTAAGGATCCATATTTCTATATTCACATGGTTGGTATGCCATTCAATCTGATGATCGGTATCATGACCCTGATTGGCGGGGGGATCATGGAGAAATACCCCCGAATCAAATTCGTCTTTTTGGAAATCGGCGCGGCCTGGCTCCCCTACTGGATGTGGCGCATGGATGATCACTATTCCCGGTCGATGCATCATCCTGCCGGCGTACCCAGAAAGCCCAGTGATTATGTCAGGAGTGACAGCTGTTTCGTTTCATGCGAACCGGATGAGGATGGTTTAGCGCATACCACTGAAGTCATTGGAACTGAGCGCATTGTCTTTGCATCTGACTATCCGCATGGCGACTGTGACTTTCCGCATTCAGTTATAAAATTCCGCAGGCGGACTGATATTTCCGACGAGATTAAGGGCAGAATTTTGTGGGACAATGCAGCGCGGTTGTACGGAATATCGTGATGAATTCATGGCGAGTAGTCTAGCGTAGAGACAAGCGTGCCGATTACATTTTATATTAAAAGTAGTAACGAATACCTGAACGTCACTCTTTGGCTGCCAGAGGAAAGCAGGGGTGAAGGATTGGTCTTTTGTCATGGGTGGGGTGGGGGCTCACAATACGATGATCTCTTACAGGCATTGGCGGATCACGGATACTTTGCGCTCCGATTTCACCAGCGCGGTTACGGCAATTCTACTGGCCAAAGCGACCTAAGCCTGTGGGTAAGCGATATGGCAACGTGTGCCTCGGTGTTAGATGCTGTCACCCACAAAATTTGGGCGGCAGGTCAATCCACCGGTGGAACCATGGCGCTTATTGCTGCCGCAACAGAGGAGTGCTTTGCAGGCGCGGTCGTTCTGGCGCCTTTCTGCAGTTTGCAGCAGATTCTTCTGGATAACCGAGAGGCAAAATCAATTTTGGAATCCCGCTTCGGCCCATTACAAGACAAAGATCACAGAGCGGCGGATGCGCTCACGCTCGCCGCTCGGATGACCAAACCGGTGCTATTAATCCATGGTACCAAGGACGAAACAGTTCCGATTGCGCACGGACAGCGGCTTGCGGAGAATGTCGGAGAGATCATCCGCTTCGTCCCCATCGAAGGCGGCAATCATCATTTGCGTAACGTGGATCGCCAACCCATCATCTCAGAAATCACCAATTGGTTGATGGCGCACTGATGGATTTGAAGAAGTTTAGGTCTATGCAGCTGCGCCGGGGTGGAACAATCATGAATGCGAAATCTGCAAATACAAAAAAGGGGGTAAAGACATGTTTAAACTAAAAGGCGTTCACCATCTCGGTCTTCCAGTTAATAATCTGGACCGGGCGAAACAGTTTTACACCGAGGTTCTCGGCATGACATGCGCGAAAGTCGACGTCGATATCGAGACCGGGGGCCTCTATAAAGACGCGATGGGACATTATCCTTTGACGGCGCGCCTCTTTATGGAAAACGGCGCCGAGTTGGTTCTCTTTCAACGCCCCAAGCCGCTCGAAAGAGGCGACTTTGAGGATGGGACTTCCCATTTATCATTGGAGTTGCCCAAAGAGGATTTCACAACGGCCGTCGCCGACCTGAAGAAATCCGGCGTTAAAATCATGTACGAGGAACATGTTCGCGAGTCAGGGAGGTCGGTTTATTTTTTCGATCCAGAGGGAAATTACCTGCAAATTCACACTCCTCTCTAAATAAGAAGGTTTCGAAGTTTGCCCGGAACGCGAAGCTCAAGGCACTGACCGGGAGTGCCGCGTTGAATGCGGCGCCGGTGCATTCGCTGTCATCGATAATGGGATCGTCAGAACCTCCCATGCCGTGTCTTACGATTCTACCTTCGGCGCGAATCACCGAGCCATCTGCCGGCCTTGCTGGAAGCCTGAGTATAGGCTTCATAAGGTCGTCTACAATGACGTAGGATGAGAGGGAAGGACACGGAACGGCCAGCCCGGGTTCACCAATCTGCCCCTTGTTTTTCAGCTCGTTCTTTGTGATTCTGCGTTGGAATGAACTACGAATCTGGGAGTTGGCATTCAGATCCTTCCGGGCGCGCCAAATCCTCGATTGGCATGAAACATCTCACCCTTAGATCGACAATCTATGGTGTCCAACTACGGTCCGACAAGTTTTCATACCCCTATGATTCGCGATCGAGGGCGAGAGTGGTTTAGAAAGCACCGTGTATTCGCCTCCGCCTGGAACATTCATTGCCTTACTTGCGATTGTCGCAATTTTGGTGGCTCTTTGGCCGCTAAAGAAACGCTGGACTCAAGCCCTCATGTTGAGCATTTCCCTTCTGTTAATTGCCGCGGAAATACACAATTTGCATACCTCCATAGTCGAGCTTGACAAGGAGCAGGCACAAGCTCTTCAAGCGGAAAGAGAAGCTTTCAAATCGATAGCCGAGAGCATCACGAATTCTATCAGTGAAAATCAGAAGGCCTTCGAAGCGACTGTCGAAAGCATCAAGGGTTTGGCGGCTGTAACCAAGGACACCGTCAATGAGGCTACGGGAGGGGACAGTTTCTGCTTTGTAGATATGGGTCCCATACCCGAGGGCCTCATGGCGCACCTCGTGCAAAAAGGAAAATATCCGGTGTTTGATGTTCGGTTGAACATCACAGATTTGAATGCTGTAGACTCCGCGATGAAATCCGGCGCTCCCAGCCTGCTCGTTGGCACACGAACCTTCGGAACAATCGACTTTCTATCTCGAGACTTGTGGCAACCCTTAGGCGTGTACCCCATCGATCCCAAGGAAGAGTACATTCGATACAATATCTCCATATTCGCGCGCAACGGCTCATTCACCGAATTATTGCGACTAAGAAGGCTAAAGGAAGGTGGTTGGACATCAGCGCTGCTGGTGCATGCTACTTACGACGCCAAGAAAGGAATTGTCTTTGAGAGGATCCAGCGACAGTTCCCAGTGGAGCTGCTCGAAAAAGATCAGGACTGGAAAGCCTTGAAGAAATCAAAAATCATCAAGGTTGCGGACTAACTCGGGCCCCATTTGAATCGTTGACCCGAGTCCAAGCTGTTCATGCCGCAGCTATGCCGATGGCCTCTGAGTCGCGGCTCTACCTGGTGGACCTACAATACTGTATCGACTAGACAAGCCGTGTCCATTGACTATTAAGCGGCACCATCGAACAAGTGGCTTCCAACTTAGGTAAGCGATTGCGGTGCTGACGATTCGGCGAAGCTGCAGGTGTTTCGCCGTGGATGTTATTCACGAAGAATGGCTTTATTGGATGGAGTGAGACGACGCCTGAACGAGTCAAGGTTTCGCCACTCATGAATCATGAGAACAACACCAAATCCGGCCGACACAGCTCCTAGAACTGCCAACATCAGGTCGATAAAATCCATGCCTTCAATGTACCGGGCTCGAAGTATTATTCAATAGCCTCCATAGAATTTTACAATAGATCTTCCTAGGCCCGCGCAACTACAGAAAGAGCCATAGTATCAGTGATGCCAGTACTCCAAAAAGCATCGATATTCTTAGTACCGAGTCTATTACCATGTTGTACCTCCGATATTGAAGAATTTCTATGGATTACATCACGCGTCGCTCCCTTAATATGAGTAAGGGGCTAAGTGTCCTCCAACTATGTGCAGAGCGATTGCGGAGCTGTCATCTTAGAGCGGGGCGTCCTCCTCAAGAGAGCGTTGGGAGGATCGCACGCCGGCGGGGTCGCCGAACTTGTGACGTAGTCTCCTTGGAACGTGGTGATTAAGAATGCAGCCAGCAGCAGGTAGAGCCCCAGAAAAAAAAGCATTAAAAGAGAAACAGGCAATAAGTCTTCCCTGAATTTCGATAGAAATTTCCGCATCTTGATCAGATGAGTACCCCCATCTAAGAATCTCCGAACCAAAAACGGACGGGTTATGTATCACAGGATTTATTTTTGGCAAGGGGTACGGAAGCAGGAGAATCTGGCGCTCGCAACGAGTTCAAATTGGCGATGATAGCTTTAAGTCAGAAAAGAATTGCCCAGCAACTCGCTGATGCGGGTTTGCATTGTTCTTGTTGATCCCGATACTGGATTCGCTCTGCACGATTTGGTTTCCATTTTCGTCGCCTTTAGAGTAGAAGAATTTCAGTTCGTCGCTGGTGGCTTATCGCCCGGGGCAAGAACGGTACATCATGCTGGTGTCGAATTCCGTGATGCACCACTAAGCAGTTAAACAACCAACATTCGGTCAGGACGTGATGAGCAGGGAATACTGAATTTGGCTTTGATATCTTCAACCAGAACTTACATTGAAGCAAATAATGGATCGGTGTTGACATTGTTTGTGCTCGAGCTTTTTGCCCGCAAGCCATGGCTATCTTAAAGATCGAACGATTGCGTAAGCGGTTCAATGAGGTTCAGGCTCTCGACGACGTGAGCTTTGAATTTGACCACGGCATTCTTTCCTTTCTCGGGCCTTCTGGGTGCGGGAAAACCACCTTACTCAGATCTATTGCAGGCCTTGAGGTTCCCGATGGGGGTTCCATCTCCATCGCCGATCAGGTTCAGACGTCGATTGAGCAGGGTATCCTTATCCCGCCTTATGCCAGGGAGATTGGTTTCGTTTTTCAGAATTACGCGCTTTGGCCGCACATGACCGTGTTCAAGAATGTTGCGTTTGGTCTGAAGCTACGAAAGCTGCCGACAGACGAGGTTCGACGCAAGGTTTTGAATGCCCTTGAGCTGGTCGGTTTACAGGGTAAGGAGGAACGCTATCCTTCACAGTTGAGCGGGGGCCAACAGCAACGCGTAGCATTGGCGCGAAGTTTAGCGCTGGAGCCGCGACTCATCTTGCTCGACGAGCCGCTGAGCAATCTCGACGCCAAACTGCGCGAAGAGATGCGTAGCGAGCTTAAAAAGCTAATCAAGAAGGTCGGTATTAGCGCGCTCTATGTCACCCATGATCAGGAGGAGGCCTTCACCATATCGGATTCAGTTATCGTCATGGAAAGTGGCAAGATTCTGCAATATGGATCTCCCGACGAAATCTATAACCGTCCGGCTCATTCGTTTGTCGCCTCCTTCATTGGCCACTCGACTTTAGTTGAAGGCAAAATCGTCGAGGTCCATGGGGCGAATTGCTTGGTGACGATCGCCGAGTTCGACGGAGCCACGCTGCGGTCTCCGGCGGTCCCGCGGGTGGTACCGGGCCAAGCGTGTCAGGTGGTTATCCGCACCAGTGAGATCCGCTTGAGTCATGAAGCTTTTGCAGCCGGGAGCGATAATATGCTCCAAGGACAGATGACCAGTCGAGAATCTCGCGGCGGTCTTACCGATCACCATATTCAAATCGGCTCACGTGAGCTGGTGGTTACCTCGCATAAGTTGTGTCCCATGATCAACGTGGATGGAGAGCGCGGCAAGACCTTTCTCTTGATCGACCCATCCGCCATCAGCATTATCGTTTGAGATTGTTGCGGACGCCTTCCATCGATTACGCGCGAAACTGCATACCAGGAGAAACGACAATTAGCTGGAATTCCTTCAAACTTGCGTACCGCCAAGGAACCTTTGTGCCGATCTTGGCAAGCCTGATTGCCGGGGGTGCAATCATTACTCCGGTCATCGTTGTGTTGCTGCGCAGCGTCACCACGGGCAAGCTCGGCGCTGCCATCGGATTTTCTGCGGAGAACTATCTGCGCGTTTTTGCCGACCAACAGATCTGGTCACTGCTCAACAATTCTATTTTGTACGCGGCCGGATCGGCGGCCCTGGGTACTGGCATCGGGGCAATGCTGGCCTGGATCGTCGCGCGCACGAATACCCCTGGGAAACGCCTGGTCGAGCTGATGCCGCTTTATCCTATCTTGATGCCTCCAATCATGAAAAACATCGCGTGGATTCTGTTGCTGGCACCTAAATCCGGCATCCTCAACAATATGATCGAGCAGCTTACCGGGACCAATCCGCTGTGGTTTAACGCCTTCAGTTTGGCTGGAATGATTTGGGTGTTCGGCCTGGCCTGCGTGCCATTAGGCTATCTTTTCTTGCTGCCAGTGTTTCTATCGTTCGATCCGTCACTCGAGGAAAGCGCGTATATCGCGGGCAGCAAGCCGGTTCATACGATGCTACACATAACCTTTCCGCTGGCGGTCCCCGCGTTCCTCTCGGCCTTTGTCCTTAACTTTTTGCGCGGCCTGCGCGGGTTCGAGACACCGGTGTTACAAGGCACGCCGGGCGGTATCAATGTTTTCGTCGCGCGCGTTTACGACTCCATGGCTTTGGAATTCAACACCGGGCTAGCGACCTCTTACAGCATGGTTCTGGTGGCTCTTTCGGTTATTACTCTGATGTTCTATATCCGAGCCACACGTTTTTCAGAGCGCTACGCGACGATTACCGGCAAGGGCTATCGTGTCAAAGTGATCGATATCGGCCCCTGGAAGTACATCACATTTCTCGCCGTGCTATTTTATTTTCTGGTGGGCATCGCCATCCCGTTCATCGTGCTCATTGTAGTCTCGATGATACCTTATTTCGATTATTCGACTTTCATGCAGTTTCCTACCAATGCCGTCTTGACCAACTACTTTACGGTGATGAAGCATCCAAGTTTCGTTAATGGTCTTTACAATTCACTGACCCTGTCGGTGACCATTGCCGTCGTCACGGTGTTGTCGGGGATCATCATGGCGTTCACGATTTATCGAACCCGCGCCCACGGCACCAAAATATTTGAATTTATCGGCACCTTGCCGCTGGCGTTTCCGCCCCTGGTGCTTTCGGTTGGGCTGGTGATCATTTTCTTGGGTACCCCGCTTTACAACAGTTTATTGGCGCTAGGGCTCGGACTCTTTGTGGCGTATTTTCCATACGCTTTTCGCAATGCATCCGGTGCCATTGTGAATATCCATAAAGAACTCGACGAGGCCGCCTGGGTGCATGGCGCGCGCTGGCGCCATGTGTTCTTCAAGATCACGTTACCGATTTTGAAACCGTCGGTGGGCGGTGCGCTGTTCTATATTTTTATCGAGTCCATCCGCAACGTTGACGTTGCCATATTGTTGACCTCGCCCGGCAAAGAATATGGACCAGTTACTCTCTTTGAATATTTCCGAGTAGGACAATGGGCGGAAGCAGCGGCCGGCGGCGTGATCTATCTGATTATCCTAATTATCGCAGTATCCATCGCCAAGTTTGCGTTCAAAATGAAGTTCAGTTTGTGAGATGAGACTTATAAACAGCATCAACAAGGGGGAGCGAAAATGAAAAAGAACTATTTGATAGTAACAGCTATCGCACTCTCGGGGGCCATTTACTTCAGCGCCCCGGGGCAAGCGGCAGACGCGCCTTCCAAGGCGGGCAAGGAGGCTAAGAGCAGCGGCCAGAAAGCGGTCGTCCAACGCCACGGCCAACGCCGCCAAGGCGTTCGAAAAAGTCAGCAAGGAACTCTACCCAAAAGCGAAACAGGAAGGGAATTTGATCGTCTACTCGGTATGGGATGTGGAGCATATCCGCGCAGTCACGGATGCCTTTGCAAAGCGCTACCCGGGCATCAAAACGACCTATTGGCAGGGTCGCAATCCCGAGATCGTCACGCGGGTTTTGACGGAATTTCAGGGCGGTCAACCGAGTGTCGATACCATTCTGTCCGACAATGCGCCATCAGTGCTGCGCGCCGCCGGTGCCATGGCGTCTTATGAAACCGTTCAGAAAGACGTGTTGGTACTCCATGACCCAACTTTGCCGACGGTAAGTCTGCAGGTGCAAGCGTTGACTTACAATACCAAGAAGCTTAAGGCCGCCGATCTTCCAAAAAGCTGGGAAGATGTCGCCAACCCCAAGTACAAAGGACAGGTAGCGCTCGACGATCCCATGAGAGCCGGACCACTGAGTTCGATGTTGGCCGGGCTGTGGACGCAGTGGAACGATCAAACGAGATTCAATAAGTTCGTCAAGGGGCTCAAGACGCTGAACGTGCCGGTTCACAAAAGCACGAGCGCCATGTTCAGGCTTGTTGTCGCCGGTGAGTATGCGATCTGTATGCCGGCATTATTGCACGACGTGATACACGACAAGGAGAAAGGAACGCCGATTGATTATGTAAAGAGCGTTCCGCCAGTCGTTTTCCCGCGACAGGCGGGTATTTACGCCAAGGCGCCTCACCCGAATGCGGCGAAACTTTTTGCCGAGTGGCTGATTTCCGATGAGGGGCAAAAGGTCATCGACGCCGTGGGCCGAGAGTCTTCCCGGAATGATTTCGAATCCAAGACCTCGATCGAGGTGGCGTTCCCGAAAGGGACGAAGGCGATCCCGGTGACTGACAAACTGTACCTCGAAGATCCCAAGAAGTGGCTCGATACCAATGTGAAGCCGATCTGGGAGGGCTGAATTCCGCCAGGTTGTCCGATGGCTGTAATGAAAGCTGGTTCACCTGCGGAACCAGCTTTCATCGTTTTTTGCCGTGTTGCGGCGCGCATCCTGATGGAAACCCTCGCCCGGCAGTACTTGGATGATGCGTAGGTTCACCGCGGCAGAGTTGGCGTAAGCAGAAACGTAATTCGGCAGCGGGTGAACAGGACTGCTGGGGATTGTGGAATCGGGCGGTCCTATGCTAGCTTGAAATGAGTTCCGGGAGTGGTATCGGAACGCCCAAGGGCTCAATTCGTTTCCGGTCATATTGCCGATCATCATTAGTTGCCTTCAAGGAGAGATGGCCGAGTGGTCTAAGGCGCACGCCTGCTAAGCGTGTGTACCTCAAAAGGGTACCGAGGGTTCAAATCCCTCTCTCTCCGCCATTTTCTGCCACATCAAATCTCAAGCACGGGTCAGTGGGTCTTTCATATAATCCTCGTCGGAAGGCTGAGCGCTTTCAGAAGTAGGCGCGTGCTTGATCACCGCGCAGCTCGACTTTGTCGAAGCACCGTTGGCTGGGCCGATTGTCATAACCGATTGCCGCCGCACGTCGAATGGCGTTGGATAAAGCCTTAGCGTTGGGCGATCTTGACGTTGCAATTCGTGTGGAGTTTAGAGAGGAAGAAGGCATGACCTCCCGGCGGCGACGGTCCTCTGATCGATTTTGCGAAATCGCGGTTAACCAAGTTGAACCTGCCATAAGCAAACGGATGTAAATCGGACAATGGGGCTATTTCGAAACCGACGCCACGCCGGGCGCTTGCTGGCTCGAAAGCTGAGAGTCTATAAGAACAAGCATCCGTTGGTTCTCGGAATTCCGAGGGGCGCTGTGCCGATGGCAAAGGTCATTGCTGACGCGCTCGGAGGCGATTTGGATGTCGTCCTAGTTCATAAGCTTAGTCACCCAGAGGAACTCGAGCTGGCGATCGGCGCAATCGACGACAGCGGGAACGCGATCGTAACCGACTACGCCGCTCGGGTGGATCCGGAGTATCTCGAGTCGGAGAAGCAGCGGCAGCTTGCAGCTTTGCGGCAGCGTCGCGCCCGGTACACACCCTTGCGTCCGCCCATCGATCCTCAAGGTCGCATTGTCATCGTGGTCGATGATGGCGTAGCTACGGGCTCGACAATGGTTGCGGCGTTGCGAGCAGTCCGTGCCCAGATACCGAAGGAGCTCATCGCGGCAGTGGCGGTAGCTTCGCCCGAAGCGGCGCGGGCGATAGCCCGAGAATGTGACGCTGCGTTCTGTCTAAAAGTGCCAAGCAAATTTCACGCTGTAGGACAGTTCTTCGCCGACTTTTCTCAGATTGAGGACGAAGAAGTGATCTCGGCATTGCAGCAGGGCCAAGTGCCGCCAAAGTCAGCGGCAGGTTAAACCTGCGTCTTCATTCGCGATGACCGGTGTCGGGCCGTAGAGCACGTCGGTAGGTTAGGATGTCATCCCAGCTTCAGCTGCTCGCGTCTTGATAAACAAAAAAGATCTTCACTCCGTTTAGCTCTCAAGAGTCCTGATGTGAGGGACGCGCCACGCTACCAGCAGCGTAAGTACAACAACAATCGCTCCCATAGAAGTCACGGCCAACGGCGCGCCGATGACGTGCGCGACAACTCCGGCAAACAATGCGCCTGCGGGCATCAGACCGCGATCAAGCATGTACAGGCTCATCACCCGGCCCCGTAGCTCGTCCGGAACTATGAGCTGCAGCATTGTGCTGGTACTCGCAAGAAACACCATTTGAAATGCGCCGGCGATGACTAGAACAATGAGCGCCAAATGAAAAGAGGTTATTTGGGAAAATACTACGAGTGATAAGCCAAGCATGATCGTGCTTGCGATTAGCATCAATCCTTGCCGTTTGACCCTGCTCGATATCGATGCGAGCGTCAGCACCGCTAACACCGCTCCGAGCCCCGGCGCAGCCATCAACAGACCCAGCCCTTCAGGACCGACTTGCAACACGTCCTTTTGGAAAACCGGCATCAAGGTTTGGTAGGGCACGGCGAAAATGCGTGGAACGTAGGCCAGGATCATCAGCGCCAGTACGGTAGGCGTAGACCGCACATATGCGAATCCTTCTTTGAGATTGGCCAACGCGGAAGCGCGGAGCGCGTTGGCGTGGGTCGGGGGGACGTGCATCAATTGAATCATCCACAGAACAACGACGTATGCCGCGCCCTGCACCCAAAAATTTCCGGCGGCGCCGAAAACTGCGATCATCGCCCCCCCAAGCGCCGGCCCGAGAACTTTCATAAGATTGAAGCCCGCGGAGTTGAGCGCGATGGCGTTGGCGAGTTCAGCTTTAGGAACAACGCTAGGAATCAGGCTCTGGCGCACGGGTTCGCTAAACGACCAACCTATTCCCGTAATCAAAGTAAACAGAAAAATGTGCCACACCTGTAACCACCCGGATGCCACGAGCGCGCCCATGAGGAATGCGGTACCGATCAGCACATACTGCGTGCGCAGCATCAACTGTCGCCGGTCCATGCGATCCGCGGCCACACCCGCTATCGGTCCGGTCACTAGAAAGGGAAGAGCACGCAGCCCGTTCAATAATCCCAGCAATACCGAAGAGCCGGTTAGTTCATAGACGAGCCAGCCCAGCGCTACCTGTTGAACCCATTGCCCGGCGCTCATCATGAGAGTCCCGGTCCAAAGATAGCGGTAGTCTAGGTAGCCAAGGGACGAAAAAGTTCGAAATTGGAAACGCTTAGGGAGTGCCTGACTTGAAGTTGCTACGGACTCTGTGAGTTGTTCTTCCAAAAATTTTTCCTGCAATCGAGGATGTGCGCGGGCGACTTCATTATTAGCAAACTTCTCTTTAGACAGCCAGCAAAGATCTCTGCGGCAGCGAAACTAAGCCACACAGGCAGTGGAAAAAATCGGCAATCGTGAAAGGCTCTGAGATGTTAGCGATATTCATCGAAGATAGCTGCGTTATTAGAGCGTCAAACTATTCTTCAGACGAAGAGAGGACTCCTGCGATAAACGAAACGGTAACTTTCTTTGTCGGTCGATTTTGGAGGAGTCTTCGCATCGTTGCTGTCAGCAGCAGGGGCATCGCTGTCGCATGTCGACGGTGACAAGTGTTTACAAAGGAAAGAACGTCTGCTCCTTCGGCCTAGGAGTAAACACCGCAGCAATTTCTTGTTTTACGGTACCAGCGCTCCAGCCACATCGAAGATATTTCTCCCAGCTGGTGGCTTTGGCTGCTTTACTCCTTTGTGCTACAAAAGTGTTCTTTTTCTCCCTTCAGGGCTATAGAGGCTCGTCCGCTAAAAGCTTCCAAGCAAGTAATTCTATAACGATTTTCGATTGCGCAGGACGGGGCACAGGACTTGCTGCTCGGCCCTGAAAAGAGGTGATCGATGAAAAAACATTCCATAATTGCCTCCATCGCCGGGTGTCTAGCTCTAGCTAGTGTCGGTATCCAAGCAGCCGTCGCGCAAACCTCGGAATTCTATCCGCAGTGGGTTGAATATCGCGACGACCATATTTCCTTTGCTTTCGATCAGATTCCTGTCGTTGTCGCGCTTCAGGCTTTCCGACAGAAGACCGGCTTTCAGTTTACTCTGCCATCATCAGCTGACAGTAAATTGTTGAATCTCCGGCTAGAACGTTCGCCGCTGGAGCCGGCCGTGTATTCCCTTCTTTCTAACATTGGGTTTAGGAACTTCGCTCTCATCTATGATGAGCGCGGGCGTCCTAACCGGGCGGTCGTGCTGGGATCTCAAGTTGACCGAGCGGCGGTTGTTGTGGCGGATTCCAGTCAGATGGCCGAACCAGTTGTTCAACCTCTCGACCCGGAAGAGCGTGACACGCTTCAGAAGGGATTGGAACGCTGGGGCGACCTCAAACAGGAAGAGCGCGGGCGCATCGAAGACCGTCTGAAAACTTTGCCGCCTTCGGAAGAGCGTGAGCAACTGGTTAAAGAATACGGCCGAAAGCTTTTAGGAATACAAAAGTAGCGATTGACAACTCGTACTGCCTGCTGATTCGCCTCCGCTTTACTGGCTTCAACCGCATACGGCGCGCCTTTTCTAAGCTTCCGCTCAACCGCTCAGTATCTGCCGTTTAGTCTCTGTAAGGTCCGGCTCGATCTCGCTCTGGGATCTGTAAATTCTGATGTATCAGATTTGTTTATCAGGGGGGATTCGTTTATTTCACGCCGCCGGCCTTTTGTTTCCCCATAAGGTACTTGACCAGAAACGGCCAAACTTGAGTCGCGTCCGCTAAAACTTCGGCATAGATGCCGTTCTTCACTGCTTTGCGCCATGATTCGTTTTCTGAATAGGTGCAGCCGGATAGGTGACCGAAATGGGGACGATCAGGGCACACCCTGATTCCGTAGGTAAAGCGGCGCTCAGGATACGTCCTTCCCAACCGCTCGTTGATGATCTCGATTAGTGGCGCAACGTTTTGCACGTTGTTTCGCGGCACGCCGCCGCCAATCGATAAAATACCGAATCGCTTATTGTTTGTGACCAGCTCGATTAATAATTTGCTGTCGAGCTCTAAATCCATCACGATCGGTTGCTTCCGACGCCGCTTGCGCCGGACGTTGTGAATATAAAGATCGTTGCCGAGTTCTGAGTCGACGAAAGCAGGCACGAATACCGGCACGCCATGGAGGTAAGCCGACTTAAGAATACCGCGATCTTTTGGATAATGCTCGGCGAGGTATTTGCCGATCGCCTTATTTAGCTGGGTCGGGCTAATCGAACGATCGCCATCAATGTGCTTGATGACTTCGCCGACCACCTTCTCGACAGTGTCTAGATTGGTTTCTGGCTCGAGCGTGTCCGTCACCCGGTTCAACTTGTGGCGGGCCAGAGCGGTATCATCATAAGCGGGATTGTATTTGTAATGTTTAAGTCCGATGGATGAAACAAGCCCATGAGCCATGAGCGCGCCGGTTGAGGAAACGGCTTGAACGAAACCCATTTCGATCATATCGCAAATTACTAAATCCATTTTGCCGACCGTCATGGCTCCGCTGACAGTCAGAAATCGCACGCACCCGCTGTCGCGCACCATCGCTTGCAACGCTTTTGCTGCCCGCGAGACTTGCGTCGCGACACCGCCATACCGTGCGAGATCGGTAACGAGAGTGTCAACAGAGGTCCGCGGGCCGTTGATCCATTCGTCCAGCGCCCGGTAAATCACGGGCACCACGTAGCGCGGATCGGCAAAAACGGCATCGGGAAAGTAACCGTCCTTGATCTGCCCCGGGCGAGCCATGTCGAATGGATTTATGAAAATCGCCCGCGCCGGCTTTGTGTAAATGGCGTCGGCGTATCTTTCTGAAAATCCCCCGACGACAAGGATGTTTTCGCCGCTGGGTTTTTGCTTGGCATATTGAGACGGAAGAAGTATCTTCCGAGCCCATTTGTTTTTCACGAATTCGCGCAAAAGCAAGCCGAGTTGAGAGTCTTCCACGCCATCATAGATGATAATCTGGTTCTCGTTCGATACGATCATCTGGCGAATCGTATTGGCCACTTCTCCCAGCATCCTTGCACCGAAGGCGCAGTATCTCATAGCGGCGACGATATCGCCGACACTCTCGCATTGGCGCAGGTCCAGTGACTTGAGTTCTTCGAATTCAGGGGTTTTCACTATACTTCTGTTGCACAAATTAATCCGTGCTTCGTAACACGGCGGTTGCATGCAGTCAATGAAAGGCGCCGCCGGTTGCATGGCCGAAGGTGCTCGGCGCCGCTATCAGCGGTCAGGCAAGTCTTATCCTGGGCGGCACACCGATACAAAGATCAATCCGCCGAAGGCGTTTTGAGGTCAGATTTGCGTGTCTCTCAGGTGCTGGGGCATGTGGTTTGTTAAAATGTTTCCCGACGGATCACCCTTTAGTACAAACGAGTTGACCGTGAGAAACAGTCGATTGTATGCTCATCAACTGAGGAGGAACGTACATTATGAAATTGAACGGAAAAGTCGCCTTCATCACCGGTTTTGGATCAGGACTCGGACAGGCTATCGCTGTGATGTTTGCCAAGGAGGGAGCAGCTGTAGCCGGAACCTCGACGACCGAGTCTAAGGGTAAAGAAACCGTTGCCATGATCGAGAAACACGGAGGAAAAGCGCTGTTCCGTCCCGGAGATGTTGGGGATTCAGACCAGATGCAATCGTTGATCGCGGCGGCCGTCCAGCAGTATGGGGGACTCGATATCGTCGTAAACAGCGCTGGAGTCAGAACCAACGGGAGTATCACAGAAATTTCTGAGGAAGCTTGGGACCGCACGTTGGACGTTAATCTGAAAGGAGCATTTGTCGTTTCGCGTCTAGCAATACCGGAAATGAAAAAGCGCGGCGGCGGTGTCATTCTTCATATCGGCGCGCGGTCCGGCATGCTCGGGCAGGCAGGGCGAGCTGCTTATTGTGCTTCGAAGGGCGGCTTGATCAGGTTGACTGAGGCGATGGCAATGGATCATGCCAAAGACAAGATCAGAGTGAACTGCATCTGCCCGGGACCCGTCCGAACGCCGATGGTGGATACATCGACGCCGGAGAAATTGGCGCGCTACACGACGCGAGTTCCGCTTGGTCGCATCGGCGAGCCTGACGATGTGGCCTATGCGGCGCTGTATTTGGCATCGGATGAAGCTTCCTATGTGACTGCGGCAATTTTGCCGGTGGACGCAGGGATGCGCTTGACAGGGCCCTGATTACAGAAGGGATTCGCTGCTGCCACATCTGCGCGCCATGTTCAGTCTTTGCTCTTGAACTTGCGTCTCAACCAGATGGTTCCCAAAATGCTGACGATCACCAATACGGCCAACAAGACAAAGCTGCCCAATCCGGGGTTGCGGATGGCGCTCTGTAACTGGTGCGCGAAGAGATTGGTGAGGATTATTCCGGGCGCCAGACCGAGCAGCGATCCGAGTAGGTAATCTCGAACGGGCACCTGAAAGGCGCCGGAGATTATATTGACTACAGTGAACGGCGCGATCGGAATCGCGCGTAGAGCTGCCACCGCCAAGATTCCCGTCTGGTTGATCTTGCGTTCCAACATTTTCCATCTAGCTCCCGTGAGTTTTCGGATGAAGTCGCTACCAAGAAAATAGCCCATTGCGTAGGTTGCTCCGGCGCCGATCATACATCCGATGAACGAGTAAATGATTCCCTCCATCGGGCCGAACACCAGGGCGGTAGCGAGGATTAAAATCGTAATCGGAAGCGAAACAATACTACCGAAAAGATAGGCGCCAAGAATGATCGATACACGGGATGGGTTCCTTCGCAGCGCAATAGCCCATGCGGTAATTTTGCCGATGTCGATCTGATCGGCCAACGGCGTCCAACGCCATGCCGCTGCCATCCCCAGCAGCGCCACGAGGACTCCTATGGCGATCCAGATTCTACGGCGTGATCCGGTTACGTGATGTTGATGGTATTCGGTTGTCACTGTCTCGTTGTTGCACGAATGTTTGCCGAGCCATCAATCGTTGAAACGATGGCAACTGTCATGCTCGCATCTTCAAGAGAAGCATGTAAACCATCTCTCCTTCAGTATTCGAAGAACCGGTCGAAAGCTGCCCTCTTCAATTATCCGATGGCTCCTTTCGTAGACAAACGGATTTGGATGGACTAAACAAGAGACAATCACGGGAAGGAGAGGTATGGCTATGAGCACAGCTGCTGCTTTGCGGACGCCAGAGTCGGTCCTGGGGAACGAGCGCATCATATCGGCAGATTCACACGTGATCGAGCCGGCGGATTTGTGGGACAGGAATTTGCCGCCGGGTCTCAAAGAGAAATACCCAAAGTTTCCCGCGCGAAATTCCCCCGGTGAAAAACCCGGAGGATGGAACCCCCGGGCGCGCATCGATGAGATGGAAATTGACGGTGTGTCCGCGGAGGTGCTTTATCCGACTTTGGGGCTGCGCTTGTTCGCGCTCGAGGATGCAGAACTTCAGGAGGCGTGTTTCCGTATCGCGAACGATTGGCTGATCGAATATTGCCAGACCGTTCCGGGGCGCCTCGTGGGCATTCCGATGATCTCTCTTTACAACATCAAAAATGGCATCAGAGAGTTGGAACGTTGTAAGAAGGAAGGCTTGGTCGGCTGCTTGATCTGGCAAGTTCCGCCCGAGCATCTGCCCTTTACCAGCGACTATTACGATCCATTCTGGGAAGCGGCGCAGGATATGAGTATGCCGGTCAATCTGCACATTCTGACGGGATTCAACTATAGCCGTTTCGAACGCACGGGACTCGATACCTATCGCACCGCTGTCAATACCAAGCTTACGGATGCCGCCAATAGTCTGTTCGATTTAGTTTTTGGTGGCGTCCTGGCGCGCTTCCCCAAACTCAAATTGGTTTACGTTGAAAATGAAGTCGCGTGGCTGCCGTTCTTCGTGCATGAATGGGATAAATATTACAAACGTTTTCGCACCAAGATGCCGCTTCCTTTCATGGAAAAGCTTCCTGGCGAGTATGTCACGGAGCAAGTCTACGCAACCTTCTTCAGCGATCCCACCGGCGGATGGCTGATGGATCATTTTGGCCAGGATACGTTTATGTGGTCCAATGACTATCCTCATGCGGCATCGACATGGCCCGATTCCCGTAAAGTCATCGCCGAAGAGCTCGGTCATCTGCCCAAAGACGTGTTAAGGAAGGTCGTTCGCGAGAACGTCATCAATTTGTACAACCTTAAGATCGATGGCGTGAATAAATAGATCGACCACTGCGTGATCGCATCGGTTCAGACCGGGTCGTGCCGCTACTCAAAAGATTATCGGCGCGCCGCCAGCAGTCACGCTTTGTGAGATTTCGGATCACCGGCATCGCCTACCGCAACAGAACCGCTACAGGACGACTTACGTTATCTATGGGTCTGCTCGTTCAGCTACTGCTGATTCTCGCGCTTTGGTCGTCCCGCGCATTGGCGGCCGAGCCTTCGCCGACAGGTTTGTGGAGAACTATTGATGACAGCACCGGCAAGCCGCGGGGACTAGTCCGAATCACCGAGGTGAACGGCCAATATCAAGGAAGATTAGAGAAGACGTTTCCGCAGCCTGGTGAAGATCCCAATCCGAAGTGCGATAAGTGCAGCGGTTCGCGCCGGGATCAGCCGGTGATCGGCATGACCATCTTGTGGGGAATGACGAAGCAAGGCGAGGAGTATCAAAACGGGGAAGTTTTGGATCCAGAGAACGGCAAGATCTACCGCGCTAAGATGAAGCTTGAAGACGGCGGCAAGACCTTGCACGTCCGCGGTTTCATCGGCATTTCTTTACTAGGTAGAACCCAAATCTGGGCGAGAGAGGAATGAGCCTACCCTGAGTCGTTGCTTCTAACGATCGAGGCAGGTTCATTGGCGCCAAGCTTTAGCCCTCTTGGTCCCGGCTCTCCGTACTGCAGCGGCATGGAAATACAATTCGAGAGAGTTAAGATACATGGGAGGTGCGTCAATGCCCGAGAAACAAACTCTCAGAAGAGCGCGCAAAGCCAAGCGGAAGGAAAGGCTCCGTCCACGCAAGCAGGGGAGTTCGTCCGGGGGGAGATTGAGCACGTTCGCCGCGGCAAGCACGGCGCGCGTTCGACAAATCAGGCGATTGCGATTGGACTATCCAAGCGCGGCGAGAAGGGGTGAAGCTCCCGCCGCCCGCCAGAGGGAAGACGTCGGAATCGAACAGGAAGAAAGCCGCCGCGGACGTCAAACGCGGCCGGCTTGCGCCAAAAAGAAAGCAGTCTCGAAAAAGCGCTTACGGGCATCTTTAAAGGCGCTGCGCCGTGAAGGCCGCCGCGCCGCTTCGAAAAGATCATTATCGCGTGCGGCTAAGAACGCGCGCTAATCGAAATCCTTTCGAGTTCGAGCATTCTCTGATTGAGTGCGACATGGGCTACGCTCCTGCCGGTGTGCTTGTTGTTTGCCGACGGAATATCCCCGACTTGGTCTCATAACTTCAGCGCTCAATTTAAGCTTTACCGGACCCACCAATGAAGACGCTTGTACTCTATTCCATTGCCGCGATCATGTATGTCACCGGCGGTGCACTAATGAAATATTCGCAGGGATTGACGCAGGCTTTGCCGACCTTGGGCCTCACTGCGCTGTTCAGCACGGGGGCGTTGATACAAGCGCGCGCCATGCGCTACGAACAGCTCGGCTCGAGCTACATCCTGGTATTAGGGCTGGAGGCGCTGCTGGCTATTATACTGGGAATGCTCTTGTTCGGTGAGCAATTATCCGGACGTGCTGCCGCCGGGATCACCTTGGTGGTGATTGGAATTGTACTTCTACGCTTCCCATAGCTTATTCGACAGGTCTGAGCATTATGGTGACTCCAAGATGGTACATCCCCTTGCAACCGGCTGCGCCAAAGATATTCTAATGTACAATGGCTGAAAGTAACTACTATCAAATTCTCGGTGTCGAACGCGGCGCCTCTCATGATGATATCCGCAAAGCTTATCGCAAGCTTGCCCGCAAATACCATCCCGATATCAACCCAGGCAACAAAGAGGCCGAAAATAAATTCAAAGAAATTTCGACCGCCTACGACGTATTAGGCGATGAGAAGAAGCGCAAGCTGTACGATGAATTCGGTGAGGCGGGATTGGCGGCCGGTTTCGATGCTGACAAGGCGCGTAGCTATCAACAATGGCAGCAACAGTCCGCTGGGGCAGGTGGCGGTTACGAATTCAATATGGACGATCTGAGCGAGCTCTTCGGCGGATTGGGAGGCATGGGAGGCCGCGGTAGAAGAACCCGGCAAGGGCCGATGCGTGGCGAAGATATCGAGTCATCTATGGACATCGATTTCCTCGACGCTGTCCGCGGCTTTCAAACCTCGATCACTCTGCAGCGACCGGTCACCTGCGATACCTGTAATGGTTCCGGAACTAAGCCGGGCAGCACCCCCACCCAGTGCCCGGAGTGCGGCGGCAGCGGCAGTATATCGGTGGCGCAGGGTCCGCTCCAGTTTCGCCAGAACTGTCCGCGTTGCATGGGCAGCGGAAAACTGCCGGGCGATCCTTGCGCGGTGTGCCGAGGCTCTGGCCGAGTGCTGCGGCCCGATACGATTCGGGTCAATATCCCTCCGGGAGCCGAGCCTTCGAAGCGAATTCGCTTGCGCGGCAAGGGCGAGGCCGGAGTGAGAGGTGGGCCGCCAGGCGATCTCTATATCGTACCGCGAATCCGGCCTCACCCGCTGCTCACACGGTCGGGCAAGGATCTATCCATGGACCTGCCGATCACAATCGGTGAAGCGCTTCGGGGAGCGACGGTGGAAGTGCCGACAGCGATGGGCAAGCTCAAAGTTAAGATTCCTGCCGGGCGCGCAAAGCGGGCAACGACTACGCCTCAGGGGCAAGGGCGTTTCCGCTCACGGGCAAAGCCCTGCTGGAGATCTGTACTTACGGCTTATGATTCGCGTGCCCGGCGACAATAATATCTCTGCAGACGTGATCGACAAAATCGATGGAGCCTACGCCGAGGACGTGCGCAAAGACGTCCGACTATAACGAGAGCAAGCGATGGGACGAAAATATTTTCAAATTACAGAGGTAATCAAAACTTGCAAGGTTGACAGGAATTTTATCCAACAGCTCGAGCGAGAGAGCGTGATTCGGCCGGTGGTGCAACGAAGGCGCAAGCTTTATCCGCGCGATCAGGTTGACCGCATTCGTATTGCCAACCTTCTCATTCAAGAGATGGGGGTGAATTTCGAAGGCGCCGAAGTGGTTCTCAATATGCGCGAGCAGATGATCGCCATGCAGCGCCAGTTCAATGAAGTATTGCGGCTGATCGGAAATGAAATGAAGCGGTAGTCAAACCGATCACCGCATCGCCAGTGTTCCTTATCCAAACATCGGAAGGTAACTGATGGATCTTGAGCTGATCAAAAGTGACGTGGTCAAGGCCAGCCACATACTACATCAACAAGGTATCGCCGCGGCGTTCGGGCATGTGAGCGCGCGTATTCCTGGGACGGGTACTTTTATCTTTCCTCCACGAATGAGCCCGGCTCTGGTGCGCGCCGACAATTTGCTCGAGCTCGATGTTGAAGGAAATCAACTCTCCGGTGATGGCCGTCCCAACACTGAATTTTGGATACACGCCCGGATTTACAAAGCCAGACCGGATGTTCAGGCGATTTGCCATGTCCATCCGCCGAGCTGCGTGGTTTTGAGCTCGCTGGGTGAAACGATTCGGCCTGTGCATGCCTCGGGAGCGATTTTTCGAAACGATGTCCAGGTGTACGATCGGATTACTCTGATCAGGACCCGCGAGCTGGGCGATGCAGTGGCGAGCACCTTGGGTGATCACGGCGCCATGTTACTGCGCGGCCACGGGGTCAATGTAGCCGATAAGGACGTCCGGCGCGTATGTGTCATGACCTTGTGGATGGAGGAAGCGGCCAACTACCAATTGCGAGCGATGTCCGCCGGAAAACCGCGTTATTTCACCGCCGAGGAGCTCGAAACCATCTATCCGCAAGTTTCCGGAGAAGAGGTGTCAAACCGCGTGTGGGAGTATTTCAGCAGCCGCCTCAATTAGTTGTCACTTATAATCGCTTGGGTCTAAACAGTGTTCGCTTACACGCAATCTCAAAAATGGACTCGGGTCGGCCAGGCTTCTCGCAACGACCGGCATTGGCCATTGATCCATCAACAAGTATGGCCGACAATCTTTCAGGTTGTGTTGGATCAGACGGCTCGGCGCTCGCCTATGGCCCCGCCGCTAACCAACCAAGAACCCTCCGGTCCTTTGCAGAGAACCAAGTCGGATCAAGGGGCATCAGAAGAAAGTAGTCGCTCGGGTCGATGTATTCTTTGAGTTTCTGCCAGACCGCTTGCGGCGACTCCTCTGTGTTGATCGTCCAATTCGATTGAGACAACCTTCGGTATTGGTAGCTTGTTATCACTTTATAGAAACCATCATAGCACGCTTTGGATGTCTGTGGATTGTGGTTGTAGGTGATGTGCAGGACAGCCATAGCGCCGCGTATCATATCACAGACAGCCGAGTTGGTGGCGCGAAAAAAGCTACGTCCTGGATAATCTCGGCTCTTGATCGTGGCGAACTCACCGGCCTTTGATCGACCCGTATCTATTGTGCTATGAAGCGCGCCCTCGCTGCGCAGCGACAACCCGCCTTCCTTCGGTGGACCTATTCAAAGGCGCTGCGTCAGCGAGATTCAAGGAAGAGCTCTTGGAGTTTCTATTTCGCGGTCATTACCGTAGCTCGTACCCTAGCAACTGCGCGGCAGGGGACGGTCACTGGGGCATGTAAGAAAACATCATGACGGTAGTATTATTTGACGTAATCATTGGGGTGGCAGTGACGATTGCAGCGTCGGCGGTGATCGCTTTTGTCTCACTAACGTGGCTGTTGCGTGGATCAGAAGGAGCTGGATACCATGTATGGCTTCCGCAATTTCTGGAAGCGAAATCGAAAAGACATCTTGATCGTTGCGCTTTGGTGCTTTGTGCGCTTTTCTTATCCCCGATACAAGTTTGGCTGGCTGATCTTTTGAAGCGGGCCTCTTTCCGCTTCCATTGTATGCTCCGTGTCTGCGTTCGTAATCCGCGCTGTAGATAGCAGGACGACGCATGGATCTATGCGTTCCACTCAGCTTCGGAGATCCCATACCTCGGCAGCGGGTGCGATAGCTTGTCTTGCCAACTATCATAAGCCACATCGGCGACCAAACCCGGACGAAGGCCAAGAGTCCCCAGACTCATGGGGTTTGTGAGCGCTTTACACTACGGTGCTCAATGAGTTCTACCGGGTAGCGTTTCGCCAGAAGATCTCCAAAACACTCGAAGAACTCCAAAGTGATCTGGAGGCATGGCTCAAGCGGTACAATGAAGAACGACCCCATCAGGGCAGGCGGTATTATGGGAAAACTCCGATGCAGACGTTTGTCGACAGCGTTGCGTTGGCTAAAGAAAAAATGATCGCGGCGTGAGTGGACAATCAACCATGGCTGACAACGAGAACCTTTGCCATGACCGTCAGATCAGACGTTGATTTATACAAATCATCGCGGCTATCGCCGAGCCTCAGCTCACCACCGCTGCACGCGAACGCATCAAAGGAGGCTCCCGCAAGGTACGACGTTACCCGACGCATCGACATGGCCGGACAAGGCTGGCCGTCAGATTCCCGAAATGGACCTGTGCTACTTTATCAACTTCCCAAAGGAAGCGAACACATACGATCAGCAGCGAGATTACGAGCTGCGTAACTGCATCATTGAAGCTATTCCGTGGTACCTTGACTGTGCTCAGCTTACCGGATGCCCCGCGCATGAGAAGCGTATTGCTCTGCGGTTCGTCGCACACCTCGTCGGGGACATTCATCAACGCTGCACTTCTCCTGGCCGAAGGCCCGGAGGAGAAGGAGAATACGGTCCAGGTCAATAATGTGTCTTAGCGCTTGTCGAATTTCACAAGAACGCGCTGCTGCAAAACAATCGGCAGATTTACAACTAGCATTCTGTTAGCGAGTACCCCGGCTGTCGCTCTCTCTGTTTCGCTCGATCGTTTCGTCGCGTCTCGCAAGATCGCTTTCAAGTTCCAGTCGTTTGCCAACCCATTCACTGGAGGCGATGAGCTTTTGCCAATCGATGTCTCTACCGGAGATTAAAGCTAGGTCCGTCTGAATCGCCGAACGTATCTCGCGCGCCGGATCCCAGAATCTTCCAAAGGACGAGCCGTGGTTCTGATCCACATACTCCAACCATTCATGCATTCCCCGCAGGCCACCTTCTATTTCCTTGAGACCTTGCTGGCGGTCGCCCTCTCGAGCTAATGCAAGGCCGAAATAAAGTCTGGTAAGATCTTCTTGACGATTAGCGGCAAGGGCTCGTTCAAGTGCCTGGCGCGCCTGCGGGAGCCGTCCCATGTCATAATCGACCCGACCCACGTAACTCCAGATTCCCTGGCGCAACGCGGTACCATAGACGTATTGCGGATCCGTCTGCGCAGCCTTTTGGAAGTGTGCATAGGCGGCTTCGTTGTTGCCGATAAGGTAAGCCTGTCTTCCTGAGTTGACTTCTCGAGCGGCTTGGAAACCGGCGCAACCCGAAAAGAGCAGAATCAAGGAGAACAACCCAACTGAAATATTGTTTTTCATAGCTCCTCCTGGTCATTAAAGAGATAATCCTGCGCATCTAAAAAGACAATCCGGCACAAAATTGAGGAATCAAGTGAGTCGTTTTTGGTTGTGGGACTCTCACTGTAAGAATCCGGTTGTCGGTGTTGAAACGGCTTCCGTATTTGCCCCAGGATCAACGATCTCGGTTCGACCCTTACCTCGGTATCCGCCCTCGGTAGACGGTTGACTGATTTTTTGCTGCTCAGCCCAGTACGCTTTTCGCTTCTCTCGGGTTTGTCTTTTCATCTCGTCGAGTTCTCGCATCAGCACGCTTTTGTTATTGAGCTGGTGCACATGGGCCGGAGTGAAATTAAACAACGCCTGGTGGGCCGACACTGATTGTAGGACTCGATGTAACGGCCAAGTTCGTCGCGTGCCATTGTTCATCGGGATAGTTCCCTAACAGATAGATCTCTTCCTGTTTCACCCTCCCATAGATCCGCTCGGTCAGCGCATTGTCGGTGGGCTGCTTATCCAGGCAAAGGATAATTCGGCCCCCTAAGGCTTGAAAAACTCTTGGGTCACCCCCGATGTATTGGGCGAGCCCCGATCCACTCTGAGCTCGGGCTTGCTCTAACTGTGAAAGGAAATCCCGTGATTGTTGAGTCCCGCCTGATAAATCGCTTTGACCGATCCCGCATGCGCCCCTCGGCACCACATCATAGGCAACGATCCATCGGGAAAAGAGATCGATCACCGTCAGCAAATACCACCGCACTCCGCCCGCCGAGAGCTTGCTCCAGTCGCTGCCCCACGTCAGGTTTCTCTGCCATACCTCATACCGAGAGCTCTTCCACGGCGCCACCCGCCGCTCATTGGGCTTGATCTGCCCAGCTCTTTTAGATGACCATAGATCGCCGAGGCCGAAAGATAGATCCCTTTTGCTGTAACATCCTCTGGATACGCCGATGGCGGTACTGCGGGTGTTTCGCTTGGACCTCGTCAATCAGATCCCGTTCCTCGGCCGTCGAACTTTTGCTCCGGGTTAAACATCCGCCGCACCGTCCTCACCTCCTGCTTCTCTTCCATGTCGTTCCTTGCCTTCTTGGAACGAATCACTTCTTTACCCTATTTCTCATTAGTAAAAAAACAGGTCAATGAGATGCCGAAAGGCGTTGAGCAATTCCGTAAATATTTTTCTGTTAAAGTCTTTGGCGAGTTCTCGGCGCTCCCCTAAAACGCTCGTTTAGCCGACTCACTGCCGCCACTACCACATAACAAATAACCGTCCTGGCTCCGCGGCCAATCTATGATAACAATAACTCTATGCGCGATCTCGCCGCATTGAACGTCTATCGTAGAAAGCTCGAATACACGTGAGGCTCTGGGTCGGCACCAGCGGCTTCGGCTACAAAGAATGGCGTGGCAAGTTTTATCCGGAGCGCTTCCCTGCCAAGGAGATGCTGCGCTTTTATGCCTCGCGGTTCGCGGCTGTCGAGATCAACAATAGTTTTTACCGGCTCCCCACGCAAACTGTTCTTCGGTCGTGGGCAGAGCAGGTGCCGCCCGAGTTCCGGTTTGTGCTTAAGGCACCGCGAAGAATCACCCATACGCGGAGGCTTAAAGATGCCGCGGTGGAAGTCGACGATCTGTTTAGCGTAGCAACGGCGCTGGGATCAAGCCAGGGCGCCATTCTTTTCCAACTTCCGCCCAATTTCAAAAAGGACCTCGAGCGACTGCGATCATTCCTATCACTTCTGCCCGCTGATCGGCATGTAGCGTTTGAGTTCCGGGATTCATCCTGGGTGGACGAGGAGGTCTTTGCCTCGCTGCGAATGCGCAACTGCGCGTTCTGTGTGACCGACACTGATGAGGGCGAAGTTTGTGATTTGATCGGCACTGCGACTTGGGGTTATTTGCGACTGCGGCGTCGAGAATATAGTCGCGCCGACCTGCTGCACTGGAAACAGAGGATTTGCTCGCAAGCTTGGGATCATGCCTATGTTTTCTTCAAACACGAAGACGAAGCCACCGGACCCAAGTTCGCCAATGACTTTCGTCAAATCAGGAGTGCCGAGGTTATCAGCTAGCATAGATGAAGGGTTGAGCTTTGCCCGGCCTTGGTGCAAATATCAGCTCATGTGTACAGTCATAACTCATCCTGCTGTACCCATCGCCTTATCCGTGCTGCTTCCACAGGACACAGCTTCGTCGTCATTGTTGATCGCTGCCGCCCTTTGCTCCGTGATTCCGGATCTGGACGTTATCGGATTTGAGTTCGGGATCAAGTACGGCGATATGCTCGGGCATCGCGGCTTTACACATTCGATATTCTTTGCTGTGCTACTTGCGGGGTTGGTCGCCTTCGTATTTTTCCAGAACCATGGCAGTCCGTTGACTATTTTTCTGTTTCTCTTTTTATCAACATTATCGCACCCGGTGCTGGATGCGCTTACAAATGGCGGCCTGGGAGTCGGGTTATTCGCCCCATTCAGCAACCAACGATACTTTTTTCGTTACCAGCCCATAGAGGTTTCACCGATTGGAGTCGGCGCTTTCTTTTCGCCCAGAGGAGTCACAGTGATCCTGAGCGAATTGAAATGGGTTTGGCTGCCGTCGGCAATTTTTTTTGGACTGGGGCATCTGTTCAAACGGTTGCGTGACGTGAGCTGAGCCGTTGTGCCGATAACATCATAAATGAACTCCTGTGACTTTGTTGCATCAATAGCCCCGGAGTCCAGCAAGAATACTCCTCGATGGCAATTTGCATAGTCCAGCTGGGGACGGCCCGGAATCCAGACGAGGGCTTACGCATTGGCACCGTCAGGCGCCCGCCGCGAGGCGTGCGCAAGGAAGATTATTCCAAGCTCGACTATTACGATGTTTGGATGCGGAGCTGGCGCCCAGCGCCAAGCTTGTTTCCTGGGTTCTTTCCGAGCCGTTCATCCCGAAGCGCTGGTCTCTATTCGAGCGCCGCTACCGGCAAGAGATGCGCCAGCCGGTCCGGCGCCGCATTATCACATTGCTGGCCGGACTCTCATCACAGACGAATTTCTCGTTAGGCTGGCTACTGTCAAGACGAGGCGCGCTGTCATCGCTCCGCTTTACGACAGCTCCTTCTTGAGCACGGCGCGAAGCTAGCTTAACCTACTAGGGGACCGGCCGCCGGTTAATCCAGCCACAAAACGCTTTTTTCGAAGTCCTGGAGAGAAGAAATCCCGGCGATTTTAGCCGAGGAATTTGCATTATCGTCGATAGCGCCTTAACATTGTGCCTCGTGCGATCCACCGGCCGGACAACGGCGTCCAATCGCAAATATCGTTGAAAGGTTCCACAAAGATGAAGCGTTCCGAACCAGGTTTGCTACAGGGTTTTTTTCTGTGCCTTCGCGACTCAGAAGCAATACGTCTCCAGTCCAGTAAGTGGAAAAGAGATCTTTTAACTTTTAGCAGCGGCATCTGCCTGGAGGTCGCCGCGGTTCCTTATCTGCTTGGTTGGATCGGCTATGAAGCCACTTGGCAGGCCTGGCTTCTTACATGGCTGTTCTTCCCGTTGGGAGTTACCGGAGCCTACGCAAGCATTTTCGGCGGAGATCGCCTGGTCGAGTGGTTGTTGATAGTTCCCAAGCTCGACTTGAAAATCTGATCGGCTTCGGTCTGCGTTAGAGCGCACCGTGTTGAATGTGCGACACTTCGCCAAGCCGCGCTAACTCCTGTAGTCCCATATATGAAATGCGCGGCTCAAAAATTTATGGATAATAGCGCAACGGCTCGACCTGCTATCTTGCAGAGCTAGTCTATGATCCACTTCCCCCAGAGCCTGTTCCGCTACCTCCAGAGCTGCTTCCCGCTGATCCACTGCTTCCGGGTCCGGTAGTTCCTGACCCTGTTCCACTCGCGCTGGAACCACCCCCTGGACTCGATTTGGAACCTGTAGCGCCGCCGCTGCTCTTTGCCGCGTCTCCTCCGGTTCCTGATGTATTTTTATCATCCGAGCAACCCGGCAATGTAATCCCAAGAAATCCCGCCAGAATGATCGCTGTGCCCAATGAAATCCCTTTTCTCATGATTTCCTCCTCTCCCTCGGGTCTCACCGTTACGCTTGCTCTACTAAAAGCAACGCATATGCCAGCGAGTGATATAGAACTCTCCGCGGGAGGTTGAGCGAACTAAGCTTGAAACTGGCGGCTCAGGAGGGATCGGTGGAGTAGGGAACGGGTGGGGTGGTGGCTGTGGTGAATCGGGATCGGGAATTGGACCGGGTCCAGGGTCCGGTCGGTGGAGAAGCTTACGGCCTGCTGGTTTAGAGATGCCGCCTTTGAACTTCATTACTGACCCCCTGCGGCATTGTTCACAGTATCCTGCTTCTCAATAAATTTTCTAAACCTCTCCAGGTCCTTCTCGATGCGATCGCCGGCAGACGAAAGAAACCTTTCCTCCGCTCGCCGGGAACCTTTGCTATCGTAGAACAGTTTGAGATTCAGTCTGGTGCGGCTTGTTCCAATAGGCTCGAAGGTGACGATCCCTGCAACGTATTCGCCATCCTCGCTTTCCCACGCGATTCGCTGATCCGGGGTTAGATCTGTGATGGTTGCGAACCATTCCTTTGTAGTGCCAGTGAACTCTGTCTCCCAGTGAAGCCTCTGATCATCGAGCAGGATCACCTTCTTGACGCCCTGCATGAAGTGCGGGAAATCTTCAAATCGGGTCCACTGGCTGTAGACCTGATGGACCGGAGAATCCACTTCGATGGCTTTAAGTATGATCTTCATTGCCACGAGCGACAAAGAGCAATGCCGGTGCCACGCACTGAATGCGGTTCGACGCCCGCCTTCGTTCCAAAGTCTAGACAGATGGCTCGAAGCAGCTGTCGCAAGCCTAAGACTTAGTTCTAAAATAAGTAGTCAGGTTAGAGTAGCGTTAATATGCTAGACTATTCGGATTCTATCGACACATGGAATGAAGAAGGTTTATGAAGCTCGTGAAAGCGGTAGCAAGATCTCGAAGGTTGTTCCCGGCGCCCGTTCTGCGATTCGTTGTATACGCCCGCCATGTGCCGCAATGATCTGAGCTGCGATCGGTAAACCTAAGCCGGATGCGCCGGGCTTGGTCGTCATAAACAGTTGAAAAACGTCAACTCCCGCGGGCACGCCAATCCCGGTGTCACTGACTTCCACAGCCGCGACGTTTTCCTCCTCCCGCACATGGCCCGTTATCGTCAGGCGCCCGCCGCCGGGCATCGCTTCTTCAGCATTCTTCAATACGTTTAAGATAGCTTCTCTCATTTTGTCGCTATCAAGCATCAGTGGCGGCAACGTTTGTAGATAAAGATCAACAGCAATGCCCCTGGCGCTCAGGGCGGCTGTATACAAGGCGAGGGCTTCTTCGATAACTTTCTTTATCTGGGTCGGTCTGAAATCGATGGTTTGAGGCCGGGCGAAGGAGCGGAAGTCGTTTAGCAGTCTCGTCAGCCTTTCGATCTCGATAGCTGCGCTTTCGATCATCTCCTGAACAACTGAATTCCGATCATCGTGGCGCTCACTCTCCGTTTGGAGAATTTGCATACAGGTGGACACCGCATTTAAAGGATTGGCGATCTCGTGCGCAAAAACAGCGGCGGCAGTGCGCAGAACAGCTATCTGTTGGCTATCTTGAGCCTTTTGTTGGACCAGCTGCCTTTGCAACAACTCTATCTCTGTTTTTAACTGATCGACTATCTCGGCGGCCGGGGCGTCGTTCTCACGGCTGCAGCGAGCCAGAATCAGAGCAGAGTTGTTTGTGTTTCCAGCTTGAAGAAGGCCGCCCTCACAGCGAACTGGAACACCTGTGCCGTCTGACTGCAAGTTGAATGAATTGGCGATCATTCTCCGGCTGGAGCTCCAATGGTCTAAGCAATCGCTAACCTTTGACGGCGGATCGGTTATTAGATCAGCCAACGCCAGACCGACAAGATGATCCGTACGAAACAACTCATGGGCTGCCGGGTTGGCGGTTAGAATCGACCCCGACTCGGAGAGCAAAATGAAAGCGTCCGGTAAGAGTTCGGTGATCAGTTTGACTTCGTCAAGCGTCAATGATGCGACTCCAAGGCGATTCTTAACGTCCGCGTTGTCCCGATGAATTACGGGCTAACGGCGGGTGTGTTTTTCAATCTCCAGCAGAAGTGAATTCAATTTGACGGGCTTTTCGATATAAGCCGCGCCGAGCCGTCTTGTCTGATCTCTTATCTGATCCGAGCCGAAGGCGGTCATCAGAATCGACCCTGCGTGGGGAGTGATGCGATTTTGAAAGGATAGAACGTCTAGACCATTAATCATCCCCGGCATGCGCAGATCGCTTACGACCACGTCGAAATTGCCGCTGGCTTCAATCAAACGAACGGCATCTTCTCCTGTATCTGCCTGAGCCACTTGGTAACCGGCGCGCTCGAGAAATGTAGCAATATTTCGCCGCGCAGGTGAGCTATCTTCAACTAGCAAAACGCTTCGAGCCATATCTATATTCCACTCGAAGGAACACCGTCACTCAATCTGCACCCGAACCTGAGAGAAATGTTTTGCAGGAGTGGTGCGGATAGTGAACCGAACAGCGGTGAACCTACAATCACAACTATCTCAGGCAATCTGTTTCCCCGGATTCATCTGGTTTCCCTTAGCCGATTCGAGCTCTTTGCCCAGTCGCTCAAGGGCGGCCTTATCGAAGATCTCACGGACCTTGGGGAACATCTCCTCTTCTTCCTCAGCAACGTGATGCTCAACGGTCTTCTCCAATTGCGCGAGCTGGGAAGTGAAATCAGTGTCCTCTGTCGCTAGATCCTCTATTTCTAGAAGTAGCTGCTCAACCTGCTCGTGCTCCTCGCGCGACTCCCGCACCATGTCTTTCAATTCGTCGTGTTCCTCTAAGGCTGGATAGAAAATCGTCTCTTCAATCTCAGCGTGGACAGCTAATTCGGTGTCGATCTGATCAAACAGCTCTTTTTTTTCGTCATTATCACGAATCTGTTGCACCTGCTCGAAGAGCTGCCTTACCTTCTGATGATCCTGGGTAAGTAGATCTAAAACGTTCATCTCCACCTCCATATGACTGGAATACCGCTGCTCCGAGCAAAGCAGGTGCCAGAGAGTAGGCGCGAAATGGTATTCCTATAATAGGGTATGCCCGTCAGCACGTCCGAATCATGCTCTTTGAGAGATTGCATTGTCCCATTTACAAGACTTGCGCAATTGCATAATCACTGACGCAACATGTGCACTTGCGTATGCGCCGGACGTGAGTGTCACTATCGAGAGTGTATGTGTCGCCAAGACCAGCCGTCGAATGCAATTGGCAAATCGGCGAATGATCGAGGCGTGCGGGTTGGGTCGCAAATCGACCGCAGAGTTGGGTTCCTACCGCGTTTTGGTTGTAGTTAATGGCGGCTTGGGCAGTGGGTCTGATTGATTTCACCGCAGGAGCAATTCGTGCTCCGCCGGAGAATGCCGCATTCAAACGTTGGCGGCTCGGCGATCTAGAACGGTTCGACAACCTTGCCGTCAATGCTGTCGTAACGTAGCCGGACGCGCTGCTTTAGATTGTTCTCAAGATCATAAATATCGCATTGATCGTAGGGATGAGAATAGAGGTGCAGGCTAACCGCGGGCACCATTGACGGATTCGCGACGCTGTGAATATCGGCCGGGCCGTCGAGATGACCGCGCTCGCCGCGATAAGGTTCGCCAATTTGCCGCACCACTAATGGGTTCTCGGAAAATTCGCGATAGTTGCACAATAACAGGCTGCCTTGCTCGACCCGGCTCCAGCAACGCTCGCCTTCATGGCCGTGGACCGGCGCCCGCTGGCCGATGTTCCAGCAAATAACCAGCAACTCAAAGAACTCGTTTTTGAAGACTAGATTACGGGTGTAGCGCTCCGGACGAAAAAAGATGTAGCGCTGCAGGGAATCCGGCTCGATCAGCGTTCTCTGCAGATGAGCATGAATGTCCTCGGTGGTAAATCCGCGCCCGAGAACGTCGTTGATGCCGTCCAGGAAAGCTTCCATGCTGAGCGAAAATTGGCTGGCCATGGCACGAGCCCCTAAAACTTCACAAAAATATCTTTGGCTTCGTCCCCCGTCAGTTGCTTGATTGTGGTGATGCGATCGCTGAATTCGGTGAGGGTGCCGAGAGATGCGGAGCCGACGTCGATCAGGATCGAAAAAAGCGAAAAGCCCAAGCGCTCCTTTTCTTTTCGGAATTCCTCCGCCCATTCCGGCGCCACTTGACATTCGCCGTCAGTGATAAAGACAACATCGCCTTTTTTGAAGCGAGCATGCTTCAAGCACTCCAGCGCCGCGTCCAAAGGTCGTTGGAAGTCGGTCCCGCCGCCCGGAAAATATTCCGCAAGATCCATTACGATCTTGGTCTCGATCTGGTAACGATCCCTGGAATTCATATCGAGAATTTGCAAGGGCGTCTCTTCAGAAGAGAAGCAAATCGATCGGAAGAGTCTGCGCTGGCGTCTTGCTATCTCAAGCAAGGTGAGAGTAACGGCTTTGGACCAGATTTCCTTATCGCCCGCCATGGACGAGCTGCCGTCTAGACAGACGATCATCGGACCTTTGCCTTTTTCTTCGACGCCGCGCAGCGAGTACTGAATCAGTTCCTGGTCAAGATAACGGCGCAAAAAATCTTTGCGCAGGGTGGGATGATGCAAGGTTAACATCTCGTGCGGCAGCAGACGGTGAATCGAATCGCCGCGTTCGACTTCGAGCACTTCTTCGTTGGAGCGTTCGAAAGCCTTCTTGCGCAGTGCCATGGCATGAAACTTCATCCGGCCCACCAGGCGCGCCAGCTTTTTAAGCTTCTCGTTTCCGGCGAGACGCCTTCCCAGTTCGAGCTTTTGACCGGGCGGCGACTTCTGCCCGGTGCCGAGTGTCGTTCCCCATGTTTCGGCTTCTTCGGTGGCGTCCTCCAACTGTTGAGCGACTTTGATCGCTTCGGCCTGCATCCGATTGGTTGCCTGCGCATCGATTTGCTTCAGGTCTTCTTTGAGTTGGGCGGTTTTGTGCCGCAACGATGCTTCGGCGCCTTGAACCTCCCCGCCCATGCGCTCTTTGGCTTTATCCAAGGCCTTTTTCCCGTCTTGGGAGAGATTCTCTTCCGGGATCGTGTCGGCGTTTTCGTACTCGTCGCGCTTTTGATTGAGAATCTCTTCCTGTTTCTGAATGTCCCAGAGATCGCGCAAATCGCGCCGGTTGAGAAATTTCTCCTCGCGTATCTGCGCTAGCAGACGCTCGCCTAGCAACAAGGTCGAGAGCCCGGCGCGGGCCTCGTTCAGTAGAGTTTGCTCGCGCAGGAAGTCGTATTGGCTCCCTTGTCCGATGGCTTTGAGAAATCTCTCGTTAAGTAGAGCGCTGGGAAGAACTTCGGCCTCCTTGTGATAGATGATATTGGCCTTGAATAACAGCGAAAAAACATCCTGAAGTAAGGAACCGAAGTGGGGCAGGAGAGTGCTGCCCTGTTCTTCTAAGATTCGCAGCGATGGCGAATCGGAGCGGAGCTGGCCGTAAGCGCGCCGGTCGTAGGCATCGCTGTCAATCCAGAAGGTATTTTGTGGCAGAGGTTGAAAGACCCGTTTGATCGGTGTCTTTTTTGCTCTTCGCGGAGGCATCAGAACTGCTCCAGCATCTGTTTCTGTAACTGCTCGATTTCACTCCGCACGGTGTTGACTCGTTCCACCGGACGCCCCAAGCGCTTGGCCTTGTCGACGATCTGATCGACCTTAGCGAGAATGTTGCGTAGCTTGGTGTGAAATTCGATGAGCGCGCGCGCTTTCTCATCGCTGGTGGCCCATGGACGAGTGGCGGAATCGCGGATCTCGCGCGACTCGTAGAGCAGTTCGGAAATCTCTTCCTCGTATCCCAGGATCAAATCGCGAATCGTGGTGCGCACCTGCTCGTGCTCGGCGGGGTCGCGCCATAAAACATGCTCAAGAAAAAATAGATCTTTTTCCGCGACTTCCTTTTCGCCCTCCAAAAACGCATGCGCCTGAAGCAATGTCAGAGACTGACGATAGCGGCGGTCGGAGGCGACAATATTTTTCTTGTTCAATTCGCGCCGGATATCGGCGATGCCGCGATAAACGTGCGATGGAATCAATACCGCCTTTACCTGATTCTGAAGGTCCTCGAGCTCGGCCAAGCTGAGAGTTGTCCGTTCGGGCTGTTTCTGGGATTCCAGCATGCGCAAAAAGCGAAAATCCTCGGCGATATAATCGACCACGAAGCGCAGCAGAAAGCGATCGTAGAGCGCGGTGAGCTCTTCTTCTTCGGGCAGCTCATTGCTGGCGCCGAACAGCGTCAGCAATGGCACCCGAGCGACGGTTTTGCCATTGTGAAAGAGCCGCTCGTTGAGCAGGGTGAGAATCGAATTCAGAATCGATGAGTTGGCTTTAAAGATTTCATCGAGAAAGGCGATCTGGGCTTCGGGGAGTTTATCACTGGTGACTCGCCGGTAATCATCCTGTTCCAGCGCCTTTAAACTGACCGCTCCAAAGATTTCCTCCGGAGTGGTAAAACGGGTAAGCAGCCATTGAAAATACCTGCCGCCTTCGATGCGGCGACATAGCTCATCGGCAAGCATGGACTTGGCGGTGCCGGGCGGTCCGATGATCAATAAGTGATGGGAAGAGAGCAGCGCGGCGAGCGCCCCATCGATCAAATCGAGCCGCTCGAGAAAAGTTTGCCGCAGCTCTTCGCGGATCTTCTTGAGCTTTTGTTGTCCAGTCATCGTCTGGATAAAGTTACCAAATGGCCCTGTTAGAAACAAATAGACATCCGCCGACCATTTAGATATTGAGGAAACATTGCATGTAACCGAGGAGGGTTCGCTTATGCCGACGGTGAAAATCTTCTCTATGATTTGGCTGGCGGCGCTGTTCGCTCTGCCGGGCTCGCTCTATGGTCAGGATGCTAAGCTGGTCGAAGGCGCCAAGAAGGAGGGCGGCAAGGTTGTCGTCTATGGCTCCATCGAGAACGACACCATGGACCTCATCGCCGCCGCGCTCAAGAAGAAAACCGGACTAGAAACCGAATTCTGGCGTTCCTCCAGCACCAAGGTCATGGACCGGGTGCTTAACGAGATGCGCACCGGCAAGCCGCTCTACGATGTGGTGCTGACCAATACCGCGCCGATGGAGTTCATGTTCAACGAAGGGGCGCTGGCGAAATACGATTCGCCGTCGGCAAAATCATTTCCAAAAGAAGTGATGCACCCAAATCTCGGCCCGCAATATCGCAACAGCGTCATCGGCATCGTCTATCACGCCGGCATCATCAAACCGGCGGAGGCGCCAAAGTCGCTGGAAGATCTGCTCAAGCCGCAGTATGCGGGTAAGCTGGTAATCCCCGATGCCAGCCAGCATACGACCACGGCGCAATGGATGGCGAGCCTACACAAAGTAATGGGCGGCAAAGAAAAGGCCGACAAATTTCTCCGCGATCTGGCGGCGACAAAGCCCTTATTGGTGGAATCTTTGACTCCGGCGGGAGAACGGATTACCACCGGCGAAAGACCCATAGGCATCGCCTTTCTTAAAAACGTGGTGTTCTACGGTAAAAAGGGAGTTCCGCTGGATTACGTGCGGCTGGGCAAATTCATGGGCGACGGACAGGCGGTAGCCATCGGCGCCAAGCCGCCCCATCCCAGTGCCGGCAAAGCATTCGTCGATTTCTTTATCGGCGAAGAAGGCCTGAAACTGATGGCGGGGATCGGCGAGTTCGTCACCCGCAAGGGGATCTATCCGCCCCTTCCGGATGCCGATAAAATCGAACTGGTTGAAATGATCGACATGGATAAACAAGCCTACGCGGAAAAAATGGCGGAGTATCGAAAGATCTTTTTGCACAACTAGCTGGAGGCGCTTTTGATCGACAGTGAGTGGGACGTTATTCTAATCGGAGCGGGGCAAAACAACTTCGCTCTCGGAACCTATCTCGGCCGTGCTGGCCTGCGGACGGTGATTTGCGAGAGCCGTCTGGAAAACGGTGGCCGCTTGGCCAGTGAAGAAATCACTATTCCGGGTTACTGGCACAACACGCTGGCTTATTTCCAAGATAACCGCGAGATCTCCCCAGTGTGGAGAGAACTCAGATGGGATAATGGCTATCACGCCGAGTTCGTGTCGCCGCCGGTAATAAGCTCGTTGCTGCTGGCCAACGGCCGCGCGGTTTCGCACCATCAAACGTTACACGACACGCTCAGCTCGATTGTGCGGTTTTCGCCGAAAGACGCCGAAGCATGGCGGCAGACCCATGACAAATTCCACATGCTGATTCGCGATTGTTTGATTACTTATTATTATCACTCGCCGATTTCGGACAGCGACTTCGATAAAAAGTTGGGATCCAAGCCTCATGGCCAGGAATTCAGCCGACTTTGGCGCATGACTCCCGATCAATTGGTTGACGAGTTGTTCGAGAGTGACGCAGTGAAAACTCTCGTCCTGTCGCAAATGGCTATTCCACGGGGCGTTGCCATGGATTATCCGGGCGGCGCGATCGAGGTTCTCAAGCTGATCGCCGGCGATGAAAAACCCGAGCTCGCCCGTGGCGGATCCCATTCCATCGCCCAAGTGCTGCAGCGCGCCTACGTTCATGCCGGCGGGCAAATCCGCGCCGTGCATCACGTCGATAAAATTCTCGTTGAAAAAAACAAAGCCGTGGGAGTTCGCCTGCGTGACGGGCGCGAATGGAAGGCAAAGCTTGCCGTCGTTTCCAACACCGATCCGTACTCGACCTTCAGGGAGTTGATTGATCAGGAGCATCTGCCCCGTGACTTCACCAAGCCAATCGAAGACATCGAACCCGATGAGTTTTCCTATTTCCAAATTCACCTGGCGCTAAAGGCTCCGGTCCGCTATGCATTTCATGAAGCGGAAGATCCAGCCGTGGCCCGGGCAATGAACGTCAACATTGGACCGGAGAAACCTGACGACCTTAATGAGATGTGGAAAGAGATTCGTGCCGGTGAATTTCCACAGCATGTCTGTCTTCACGCGATTTGCCCAACGGTTTTCGATGCGCTCCAAGCGCCCAGGGGCAAGCATGCGGCATCATTGTTTATGCCCGTGCCTTATCAGTTGAAAGGGAAACGGCCGGAGGATTGGGTCAAGCTCAAGCGCGGTTTTATGGAGACGATTCTAGATATCTGGCGTCGCTACGCGACCAATTTGACCGGTGACAACATCGAAATGAAAGTTGCCATGGATCCATTTTACCTCGCTGGCCGGTGGCCCAACATGCGCCGTGGTTCGGTTTGGGTAGCGCGCAAATCCGCAGGGCAAATGGGAGCAAACCGGCCCAACGAACAGTTGTCTGGTTACCGCACGCCGATCGCCGGTCTCTACCAAGTCGGCATCGCCACCCATCCGGCCGATGCGGTAATCGCCGGCTCCGGGTATAACTGCTGGCGGATTATGAAGGAAGATTTGAAACTATAAGAATGTTCCAAACGTTCCAATTGTTCCAGCCGTTCCAGACGTTTCTCAGTCCCCGAGGTAGGTATCACGGGTGTTTGTTCTTTACTATTGGAACCGTTGGAACGACTGGAACAATTGGAACCTAACCTGAGCAGAGACAAAGAATATGGGGAAAATCCTAGAATACGACGGTGTTGTCATCGGCGCGGGTCACAACGGCATGATCTGCGCCGGCTATTTAGCCAAGTGCGGCCAGAAAATTATGGTCGTGGAAAAGAACATGGAGGTGGGCGGCGGTCTGGACTCCCATGAGGACCGCGACTATCCGGGCTTCTGGCACAACATTCATTCGGTGTTTCATCGCGGCCTGATGATGCTTCCCTGGTACAAAGATCTGGAGCTGGAGAATTTCGGCATCCATTACTACAAGCCCGATCCGGGCGTGGTGCACCACTTTCTTGATGACACGTACCTAGGCTGGTTTGCCGATGTGAATCGAACTGCGGAGACGATTGCGAGGTTCTCGAAAAAAGACGCGGCAACGTTTCTCGATATCTGGAGCCGCTGGCAGCCGGTGGTGAAAAATATTGTTTTCCCGGAAACCTATGCGGTTCCCATACCCTTCGAGGAAAAGCGGCCCTTGCTCGAAAGAACCGCCGAAGGCCGCGAGTACCTGAGGTACTTCGACACCACACCGGAAGAGTTCGTGCTGCGTCACTTTGACCATCCACGGGTGCGGGCGTTTATCGCTTTCTTAGGCGTAATGCGCGGTTACGAGCTGGACGCGCCCAACACAGGTTATCTAATCCCGGCGATGATCGCATGGGGCGTCAATCCGCAACTCTGCCGCGGCACATCCCACGCATTGGGAGACAACCTGGCGCACATGATGTCGCACAACGGTATCGATTATGTCGAGTCCAACGGAGTCGAGCGAATTCTCGTCGACAAGGGACAAGCGACGGCGGTAGTGCTCGAAGATGGCACGGTAATCAAGGCGCGTAAGTTCATCGCCTCTAACGTCAATCCGGTGGAAACATTCATAAGGCTGGTTGGACGCGAAAAATTGGAGCCGAAATTTGCCGAGATGGCGAATAATTTCCGATTCTCCAAAACGACGCCGATCTTTGCGACCAATCTGGCCTTGAACGAACGGCCGAAATACATCACCGAAAAAAAATACCCCGAGGTCGCCGGTTCGTTCATGCACATTGTCGGATTGGAGGAATACGACGATCTGCGCGATTTGTTCGAAGACTGTCGTACGGGGCAGTTGCCGCGCAAGCCATTTATGAATGGCGCGACGCCGTCTTTTCACGACCCGACGCAGGCGCCTCCCGGCAAGGCCACTGCGTTTATGTGGCAGCTGGCGACTTATAATCTCTGGGGTAACCCGCAAAACTGGGACAAGATGCGCGGCGAATGGTTCGACAAGCAGCTGGCGGTTTGGCGGCGTTTCGCCCCCAACCTGGATGAAACCAATATCCTTTCAACTGATTCAACCACGCCATTGGACATTGAACGCCACGATAGGAACATGTATTGCGGCGATTGGATGGTCGGCGAGTACGCGGGCGATCAAGCACTGGAAAATCGGCCGTTCCCAGGGTGGGGAAATTATCGCACTCCCATTGACGGGTTATATCTATGCGGTTCGTCGTGCCATCCCGGCGGAAACATTACCGGCGCGCCTGGATACAATGCCGCGCGGGTGATCGCCGAGTCGCTCGGATTGGAAACTTGGTGGAAGCCGGTCGACATGAGCGAGCACCTGAAAGGACTCGGATGAATAATCGGAGTAATGGAGTACTCAAGTACTGGAGTATTGGGTTCCGGAGTCATCACTCCTCCATCCCATTACTCCAATACTCCTGGAGGGGCCGGTGAGGTTGAGCGGGCGTGTGGCTATCGTCACCGGCGGGGCGCGCCACATAGGCGCCGCGTACGCTCGCAAGTTGGCCGAGGAAGGTGCGGCGGTTGTCATTGCCGATATTCTCGATGGTGAGCCGATAGCAGACGAGATCCGCGCAGCGGGCCGTAAAGCGCTGGCGCTCAAGATCGATGTCTCCGACGAAGCGGACAGCCGCCGAATGGCGGTGGAGACGGCGAAGGCTTTTGGCCGAATCGATATTCTGGTGAATAACGCGGCGATCTTTATCAACATACAGCGCCATCCGTTCTATGAGATCACTGCGGAAGAATGGGACCGGGTCTCGGCGGTCAACATAAAGGGCCCGTTCCTGTGCGCAAAAGCCGTCTTTCCACAAATGAAAGAGCAGAAGAACGGCAAGATCATCAATATATCTTCTTCGACTGCCTATTGGGGAACGCCCAACTTTCTTCACTACGTCGCCTCCAAAGCTGCGCTGATCGGCATGACCCGATCACTGGCGCGGGAGGTTGGCGAGTTTGGCATATGCGTCAACGCCATCGCCCCAGGCCTGGTCGAGCACGAAGGTCAGAACGCGCCCAAGGCGCTGACCGAACTGCAGCTCAAAGAACGCTCGATCAAGCGACTGCAGACGCCGGAAGATTTGATGGGCACACTGGTGTTCCTCTGTTCGTCAGACAGCGACTTCATGACGGGTCAGACGATTGTGGTGGATGGCGGGAGCGTCTTTCACTGAAAGTTTAGTTGAAGCAGGAAACTAAATTGCAGCGATGGCCTGTGAATCGAATGGATGGGTCAGGTATATTGGTGCTAGACTCACCAACGCTACTGGTTACACCTGCGGACATAGAAAAAGCGGTGCCCTGACGGAATGGCAGACGCTCGCGTCTTCCGCCTGATGGGCGCTCTGGCCGGAATAGAGATGGCTCTCTGCGACGCCGGCGTATCGCACGCACCTAATGGCGTCGCCGCCGCTCGCGATTGTCTCACCAAGAGCTCTCGTGAGAGAGGGGTGGCGAGTTGATTTTAGCTGAACGCTATGAGCTATCGACCTGCTGAATCCGGTAGAAAGTAGCAAGGAGGAACCTTTTAGTATGTTGACGCAGGTGCAAAACGACTTGCTCACGCAGACCGGCCCTGGCACGCCGTGCGGGCGATTGTTGCGGAGTTATTGGCAGCCCATCGCTACCGCGGAGGAAATGCCGATCGGAGCTGAGCCGATGCCGATCAGAATCATGAGCGAAGATCTTGTATTGTTCCGCGATGACAAGGACCGGCTCGGTCTGATCGGCCAGTTTTGCCCCCATCGTGGCACGGATCTCTCTTATGGTCGGGTCGAGGACGGTGGATTGCGCTGCCTTTATCATGGCTGGCTCTTCGACATCCAAGGAAAGTGCCTCGATCAGCCGGCGCAGCCCGAAGACAAGAAGTTCTGCGACACGGTGCGGCACGTCGCATATCCGGTGCAGGAGAAAGGTGGCGCCATCTGGGCGTATTTGGGCCAAGGTGAGCCGCCGCTGATTCCCGATTTCCAGTTCCTGACGGCGCCCGAACCGAACCGCTTGGCGTTCCGCGTCATACAGATGTGCAACTGGTTGCAGGGGTTGGAAAGCTCCACCGACCCGGTGCATACGACCTTCTTGCATCGCAGACCCCCTGGAACGCTCAGTGCGCGCTCAGACAACGATGTCAACGCCCTGAGAGGCGTCGAGCCGCCCGAGATCGGCACGGAGAACACGAGCTACGGCACGCGGATTTATGCGCTGCACAATTCTCCAAATAACCGCAAGTACCTGCGGGTCAACAACTACGTTTATCCATGCGGCGCGACGCCATCGACGTCGACCGGCGAAGCCGGATATCAGGGACGTTGGTATGTTCCCATCGACGATTTTAGGCATTGCCGATTTGAGTTCTTTTATCGGCATTCGCAGCCCTTGGATAAGGAAAAGCTGCGAAAGAATCGCGCGGAGAATGTCGGACCCGACAATCGGCATATACGTCGTCAAGAAAATCGATATCTGCAGGATCGTGAGGCACTCAAGCGTGGCGACAGCTGGGGTGGCATGGGACTGCACTTCCCGTCGCAGGATGCCTTTGCGATCGAAACTCAGGGCCCTATCCAAGACCGCACCAAGGAGCGTCTCGGTTCGTCCGATATTGTCATCGCGGCGGTACGCAAGACGCTGTTCAAGGCCATCAAGCAAATACAGGATGGTGCGGAAGCGCCGGGCCTGATCCGCGATCCAGCGAACACGCAATTCGCTGATTTTATTTGTACTTCGGGCTACATCGAAGACAACGAGGACGGGCCCAGCTTCTGTCGGCGTGTTCTGGCCGGCAAAGCGGCGGCAGAGTAGGACGTGACAGTCGTGGAATCGGCGCCGGGCATCGTTAATTAGTATTGGGATCGGCTTGTTCGCTCTTAGGGAGGAGAAAAGTCATGGACGATAAATTACTTCGCGAGAGCATCACGGGTATTAGTCACAGCGGGTTTTACGTGGAGGATCTGGACCGCACCACAGACTTTTACATGAAAGTGCTCGGCGCGCGTGTGGCTTGGCGCAATGATAAATCGAAGAATCCGCTGATGAAGGTGTATATCGGCGACTTCGGCCTTTCCATCATCAAGCGGCCGCCGGAGATGCCAAAAATGGAGATTCCACACGCCATTCACTGGGCCTATCGCGTTGATCCCGCCAAGGCGGAGGAGACGGTGGATTATATCAAGTCACTCGGCATCAAAGTCGAAGGACCGGTGGGGCATAAGCGTGAGGAAGGAATTGTCAACTGGTTCTTTCTCGATCCTGACGATTACCGGGTGGAGGTTGAAGCTCGCTACCCCACCGGAGAGGAAGCAGCCGAGGTGCTGGAGCGGGGTAAGGCTAACCGCGGCTCAGAGATGGGACTGTATGGCGGCGATCCCGTGCTGAAGACGTCTAATTAAAAGAGAATACCAGAACGCAATCGTGCAAGGGGAAGTACACACGACATGTACAATCGGATTTTTCTAGGTGTATCCGCCCTCGCCCTGACCCTGGCCCACGGCACGGGAGCGGCAGAACTCCCGAAAGCGACTCAAAAAGCGCTTGCCGAGCTGAAGCTCAACGCCTCGATGCTAGAAGGGCTCGACGCGGAGCTCGCTGTGCCCAAGGCATGGTTGGACGGCGCCGCCAAAGAGAAAGAGGTTGTCATCCTGGGTACGTGGGACGATAAGCAATTCCCCACCATGACAGCGGCCTTCAGGGAGCGCTATCCCTCCGTAAAGCTGACAAGGTTCTGATCGTGATCCGGCCCGAAGACCTGAACCTCGTCCCGGGACCGTTGTCGGCAGGGAGCGGCAACATCATCGAGGGCCGGGTTTCCACATCGCTCTTCATGGGTGATTCGACCGAGTTCCGGGTCACCATCAAGGACACGATGCTGCGCCTCAAGCTGCATTCGTCCACGGCGATGTCCCAAGGCGATACGGTGCGCATCGAGCTGCCGCCCGAGCGCTGCCGCGCCCTGATGGGCTGAAACGAGGAAAAAATGGCTAAGATCGTTTATGGATTCGGCTCGTCACACGGACCGTTGCTGTCGACACCGCCCGAACGATGGGATCTGCGTGCTGCGGATGACCGGAAGAACCCGCAGCATCCGTTCCGCGGCAGCGCCTATACTTTCCCCGAGTTGGTCGACCTTCGAAGGGGGGAGAAGGACTTCCACAGGGAAATGTCGATAGAAGTCCGTTGCAGCCGGCACGAGCGCAACCAGCGCGCCTTGGACCGGCTCGGCGAGAAGGTTGCCGATGTTGATCCTGACATTCTCGTGGTCGTGGGCGATGACCAGCATGAGTGGTTTCTCGATGACATCCAGCCCTCATTCACGATCTATTGCGGTGAACAGGTCATCAACACCGCGCTTGACCAGGAGAAGATGAAGACGAAATCTCCGGGTATCGCCGTGGCGATGTCGGCGTACTACCCGGCCGAAGATCACATCTATCCAGTACCGAAAGATCTCGCCCATGCCATTATCCAAGGCGCGATCACGGATGAGTTCGACGTGGCGATCTCGGCGACGCAGCGGGCAGGCCCCAAGGGACCCATCGGTATAGGTCATGCGGTCGGTTTCATCTACCGACGCATACTCAAGGACCGACCGGTGCCGGTGATTCCGATCCTGCTCAATACCTATTTCCCGCCCAATCAACCCACGCCGAAGCGGTGCTACGAATTTGGCAGATCGATCGGGCGCGCAATCGCGAGCTGGAATGGCGAGAACGGGAACAAGCGGGTCGCAATCTGTGCGTCGGGCGGCATCAGCCACTTCGTTATCGACGAGGAGTTTGACACCCGAATACTCACCGCGATCAAGAACCGCGACACAAAAACGATATTTGCCGAGCCGGACAACATGTTTCGATCAGGCACCTCAGAAACGAAAAACTGGATCACGGTTGCCGGCATCCTGGCGGAGACCGACCTTGAGATGAATTTGATCGATTATGTGCCCTCCTGTCGCTCCGAAGCCGGCACCGGCTGCGGCATGGCCTTCGCTAACTGGGAGTAGGCGCAGCTTCGGCCGCATGACGGCTGTTGGGCTATAGTTCAAGAAAGGCAGAGCATGGATTTGCAACTCAGTATTGCCATGGCCAACAATCCGCGCACGCGGGCGATCTTTGAAGACAAGGTCAAGGCCGACGGGATTTCTCTGATCTGCACGCCTCTGCACGCCTCCGAGCTGTTCTGGCGACAGCTCCGGTTCGGCGACTTCGACGTTTCGGAAATGTCCATGTCGTCATTCCTGATGGCTGTGGCGGGCGGCGATACGCGCTGGGTCGGCCTGCCGGTCTTCACCACGCGCCGGATGTTCAATGTCGGGGTCCTTGTGCGCAAGGACAGGGGCATCGAAAAGCCCGCCGACCTCGTCGGCAAGAAGATGGGGGTGCCTGAATATCAGCAGACCGCGGCGTTATGGACGCGCGGTTACCTGCAGCACGAGTATGGTGTTCATCCACGTGACATGGAATTCTGGATGGAGCGCAACGACGATCACAGCCAAAGTGCCGCGGTGGGTTTCAAACCGCCGCCAGACGTGAAGCTTAATTTCATTCCGAACGACACCAACATGGGAGAAATGCTGATGCAGGGTAGGCTCGACGGCGCACTACGTTATCTGGCCGGCACGGACAATCTGGTGGACCGTTCGACGGTGGATCTGTATCGCCATCCTGATTTCAAGACCCTCTTCCCCGACCCCCACGCCGAAGGCGTACGGTTCTATCAAAAGACGGGAATCTACCCCATCAACCATTGCATGGTGATCAAGCGCGAGATCGTCGATAGGCACCCATGGACGGTCCTCAATCTCTTCAAGGCATTCGTGCGAGCGAACGAGGCCGCCGAGAAGGCGCGCATGGAGGCGGTCGCTTATCACCTTGAAACGGGTTTACTCCCGCCCGAAGCGCGCAAAGCGTTGGCGACGCCACTCATCCGCCACGGTATCGCGGCCAATCGCAAGGTGCTGGAGACCACGGCGCAGTATTCGTTCGAGCAGGGGCTGACCCCGCGCCTGGTGAAGATCGAGGAGATGTTCGCGCCTTCGGTTCTGGAACAATAGAAGAGGTTCGGTCTCTGACAATCGCTCGTTTTTTCCGAACTTCAGAAGCAGATTGTCGGTTGCATGGTAAGGGTGGCCGTGTTGATAAGGTAGGCAGAGCACGCCGGGAGCAGCCGATTTTATCCACTTGATGAGCATCGCGCTCAAGGAAGCAAAGGAAACGTTGTATTGGCTGGATCTGTTACATCAAGGCGAGTACATTGACGAGCAGCACTTTTAGGCAACCGGATCGGAAAGCGGAGAGCTAATCAAACTACCCGCTATGGTAAAGACTTCCAAGGTAGCAAAGCGCTTCGAATAGTCAGCCATTCTCAATTCTCCATTATCCATTCAACATGCCGAAAAACCTACGCACGTTCCTAGATGACATGCGCCGGACTTATCCCAGCGAAGTCGTGACGATTTCCAAGACCGTCAATCCGCTTACTTACGATGTGACTGCGATTGTAAAACAGCTTGGAGCGATCAAGCGTTTTCCTATTTTAATCTTCAATAATCCGTTAAACCCATACGGGCAGCTGAACGGGATCCACCTTGTCATCGGCACCGAAAACACTCAGAAGAAGGTCCAGGTGGCGTTGGGTGTGCCCAAGGAGATGGATCGCGCCGAAATGGCGCGCGAAATCCTGCGCCGCGAAGCAGGCAGGATCGCGCCTATTCTCGTCGATAGAAGGGCGGCGCCGGTTAAAGAAGTCATTCAGAACGCCGAAGACGTCGATCTTTACCAGTTGCCGTTGATGCGCCATCACGAGATGGATGGCGGGCCTTATATCGATATGTCGAGCGTTGCTCGGGATCGCAACAGCGGCGTCTACAACGCTTCGTATCATCGGATGGAAGTCAAGGATCGAAACCATGCCGGCTTCCTTATGACCTTGCAGCATATGTGGCGCATTTTCCGCGGCTACGAAGAAGCCAACGAAGAATGCCCGGTAGCCACCGTGATCGGCCATCATCCTGGCTATCAAATGGGCGCCTGCTATGGCGGCCCGTTCGAGATCAGCGAGTACGAAATTATCGGTGGCTATCTGCAGGAGCCGCTACGCTTGACGCCTTCGGAAACCTGGGGCGAGCGTCTACTCGTTCCCGCTGATGCCGAAATAGTCATCGAAGGTGCGTTGCTGCCGGGAAAGCGAATCGTCGAAGGTCCGTTCGGCGAGGTGAACGGCTATCTGGGGATGCAGGGATTTCAGCAATCGGCTTGTTACGAAGTGCGGGCGATTACGCGCCGCCGGGACGCGATGCACATGTCAATTCTCACGCCGGAGGGCGACAAGCCGTGGATGGATCTGGCGCGCGAAGGCGCGTATCTGCGCCGATGCCGCGAGGCGGTGCCCAACGTTCAAGCCGTGTGTACCAGTGGCCGCCATGCTCTGTTGAATGTGTTTATCTCAATGAAAAAAATGTCCGAAGGAGATCCCGGTCGCGCCGCCGCCGCGGTTTTGACATGGGATTGGTGTAAGAATGTCTTCGTCTTCGACGAGGACATCGATGTTTATAATCCAACGGAAATTCTCTGGGCGCTGGCGACACGGGTTCAGCCCCACCGCCAAGTCTCGATCATTGGCGAAATCATGCGCGCCAGTCTCATCGATCCATCGCTTGACAGCCCGCGCTTAACCTCGGCAATGATTATCGACGCCACCCGCCCGCTCGACAGGCCGTTCTCGCCGGTGTCCAAATGTCCGGAAGAGGCTCTCGCCAGAATCCGCCTCGAAGAATATGTGCCGGGAGAGATTCTGCAGCATATTCCCGTTGACCGCACCACTTATTGGGCGTGAGCGGGTGCTCACGTCGTTCCAAACGTTCCAATGGTTCCGATCGTTCAAATCGTTATCCGCGCCTCATATACGAGCCTTTCTTCCTCGCCTGGCACCGGTATTCCGTTCAACAGCGCAAACGCTCAATGACGAATCTGCTGTGGTTCCAAATGTTCACAAGCAAAACCGTCAATCCGATCCGGCTTCTTGACGATTGGAACGGTTGGAACGAGTGGAACGGTTGGAACCTGCATCTTTTGACGTTGAACCGTTAAACGGATGATTGACACACCTTCGAGGTGATCAGTATAAGCAGGTAGTTGAAGTGGAGGTTGATCATGCGTCTTCGAATAAGTTTCACCATTGCGCTGCTAGTTATAGCTTCATACGTCCAAGCGGCTACGCAGACGGTGATTTCATACGCCAGTTTCAATGAACGGACCGCGGGCGCTCTTCTGGTCGCCGAGGACCAGGGATTTTTCCGCAAACAGGATCTGGACGCGCGCCTTGTATATGTCCGCGCGGGGAACGTTGCGCTTTCGGCGTTAGCCGCAGGTGAGTCTCAATTTTATTTCGGTTCCGGCACCGGCGTTACGCTTGGTGCGGTGGCCGGCGGCTTGGACGGTGTATTCGTTGCCGGCTTGGTCAATCGGCTTACCGGTACTTTCGTCGTTCATCCGCAGATCAAAACTCCCGCACAGTTGAAAGGCCGCAACATCGGCGTCCAAAGCATCGGCGGCGGCATCTGGATGATTACGATGCTGGTGTTGGATCACTGGGGCATCGAGCCCAAACGTGACGGAATCAACCTGAGAATCGTCGGCGATGAAGCGGTTCTAGCGCAGGCGCTGGCCACCAACCTGATCGAGGGTACTTACTTGGGCTATACCTTCGGAGCGCTCATGAAGCGTCAGGGATTCAATGTGCTCGGCGATCTTGCCAGCTTGAAGATCCCTTATCAAAGCACCGGCGTTTTCGTGCGGCGGAGCTTTCTCAAATCGTCACCGGAAACGGTTGAAAAGGTGCTTCGAGCGATGACCCAGGCTACGGCATACATCGAGAAGCCGGAAAACAAGACCAGTGTCATGACCAGTCTCCATAAAGGACTGCGCTTGGCGCGCTTCCAGGATGCTGAAGAAGGCTATGAGCTCATGCGGACGCTTTATGAGCGGCGCATTTATCCGAACGCCGATGGCATCCGCAATGCCATCCGCTTGCTCGGAACCAGCAACGAGAAAATTCGCCAGCTCAAAGCCGAAGACTTGGTCGACGATCGGCTCGTCCGCAAGCTAGAGAAAGAAGGTGCCTTTGAACGTTCGCGGTAAACCGATGCGGCTAGATCTCGCCGACTTTCCTGTGAAACAGATTAACCTGGGAAAAAGGTTTCATTATGACCGCGGGATTGTGGAAGTGGATCAGCGAGCCTTGACGGATCTAATGTTGGAGGACCGACGCATCGAAGATGCGTCCCTGGCGGTGGTTCATCCAGGCGAGAAAGTCCGGGTGACAGGGATCCGCGATATCGTCGAGCCACGGGTAAAAGTGGGCTGCCAAACTCAGGTGTTTCCGGGTACGTTAAACCCGGTAGAGCATGTCGGTGAGGGCACAACCCATCGTCTCTCTGGAATGGCAGTAATAGCCACCGCTGCCTACGAGGGAACAGTCCGCGCCGGCCTGGCGGTGCAGCGAAGCGCGCTTCTGGATATGTGGGGACCGGGCGCGGATGCTTCGCGGTTTAGTTCCCTGCTTGGGCTGGTGCTTGTGATACGGCTTAAACAAGGGCTCTCAGATCTCGACGCGCATCAGGCGATTCAAGGCGCGGAGCTGAAGGTGGCGCAGCGACTTGCCGAACTCACCGTCGGCACCCACGCCGAAAGCACCGAAGCCTTCGATCTAAACGATACGCGGCCGGACTTGCCGGCGGTCGTGTTGATTCAAGGTTGTCTCACGGATAGCCATAACGTTCACTCGGGCGTGAGTTACTACGGCTTGCCGATTCGCGATTCACTGGCGACGTTTGTGCACCCGAACGAACTACTCGACGGCGCGATCACCGTGACCGCCACTCGAGCGGTTGGCCATTTCCCGATTACTTGGGACTGGCAAAATCATCCGTTGGCACTGGGATTGTGCCGCCAGCACGGCAAGCAGATTAATTTTCTCGGGGTGATCCTCGAACGCATTCAGTTCGACACTTTCCTGGGGAAAGAGGTGGCGGCGCACAGCGCGTCTCAGCTGGCAGCGACCCTCGGGGCCGCCGGCGCGCTGGTTGCGTGGATTGGTTCCGGCAATGCATTCGTTGAATTGATGCTGACCATTCGCGCTTGCGAACAGCGCCGCATCAAAACCGTGCTGGTCACCTACGAGTTCGGTGGCAAGGACGGTGTCGATTCACCGTTGCTTTACTACCTGTCGCAGGCCGATGCGGTAGTCAGCAGTGGCAGCAGAGATCGTTGGCTCGAACTTCCCGTGCCCGAGCGTGTGGTCGGACCGTATAAGGAATTTTCGATTTTGACTTACCCCGGAGCGCCGGTTGTTCCAGCGATGGGGAAAATAACCCTGGATGCGCGCGACATGTTGATCGGCGGCGTCGATAATTGGGGGAGTCAAAGCTGGCGATGCAATGCTTACTGAACCGGTTACTGCAGTTCAACCGACGCAAGCATCAAGCGGGAAGCATGCAGTATCGATCCTGCGGATTTTGGCTGAAGCATCTACGGATGAATTTGAATGACACTGGTTCGATCATATTAGGTGAGTGAAAGGCAGGTACAACGGTGCGTAAAACGGTCAAGGCCCTCCGAGTTTTAACGTTATGCCAGTCATTGCTGGTCATCCTTATCGCGGCCAGGATTGACGCCGCGACTATCGCGGAGGTGACGGCGAAAGTCAGCACGCTCAATCCTCAGGACAAACAGAATTTTCTCGTCAAGGGAGCTCAAAAGGAAGGCGAGCTGGTTTATTACGGAACTATTTTGGTCAATGAGTTTAGCGAGCTCGGCAAGGCTTTCAATGCGCGCTACCCATTCTTGAATCTAAAACACTACTACGCGCCACGCGAGGGAATTCTTAACCGCTCGCTCACCGAGGCGCGCGCCGGCAGCCATGCCGTGGACGCGATCCAGGTCGATTCGAGCTACGGTTACCAGCTCATCAATGAAAATTTAGTCCATCCATACGCCTTGGCCGCTCGGGATCGATTCTATGATGGTACTTACGATCCGAGCGGCTCGTGGCACAGCATGTATTATTTGACCACCGCGTTGATTTACAACACAACTTTGGTCAAGCCCGAGTCGGTGCCGCAAACTTATGACGCGCTTCTCGATCCGTCGTGGAAAGGCAAACTGCTGTTCGATCCCGAAGCCGGCTACATTCTGGCAGCGATGGAGCAGGCATGGGGACGGGAAAAGGCGGTAGACTATCTGACGAAGCTGCGCAAGCAGGATCTCAGCTTCAGGCGCGGCGGCGCTTTGACCACTCAGGTGGTGAGTTCAGGCGAGTATCCCATCGGCATCGCTATCAATGGCGAAACCTCCGCGGCCATACGCGATAAGGGAGCGCCGTTGGGATTCAAAGTATTAGCGCCGAAGATCGTAAAGCCCGAGGGTTTGTTTCTTGCCAGGAACTCGCCGCATCCGCATGCGGCATTGCTTTTCGCCGATTGGGTTCTTTCGGAAGAAGGGCAAACAGTGTTGGCAGGCAAACTCGGGAAAGGGGTTGCGATGAAGGGGGTGCGCAGCAAATTTCAGGAATTTCAACTTCCACCTGACTACGTGGTAACTCCCAAGCTCGGGCCCAATCTCAAAACCTACATCGAGGAATTTGCCAAGATAGTCGGTGCGCGATAGGGGGTCGGTTACGCTCACGACAGGGGTCTCGATCAAGGGGAGAACTCGGAGGAGCGAAGGCGCGGAGCTGAACAGCTTCAAATGATGTTTAGCGTTTGGCAGTGAAGTCAAATTACTTCCTAGGCGCTTGGTCCCGAACTTCAGTTCGCAGGCCGCCTCAAGGCAAAGGCCCATCGCCTTGGTTCCGGAGGGTTCGCCCCTTGATCGTCGTTCGTTGGTGAACAATGCACGCTAGATTATGAAACTAGAGCTCGCCGAATTTCCGGTCAAGCATTTACGCTTGGGAGGGCGTTTCGCATACCGAAACGGCACGTTAGAAGTGGACGAAGGGGAATTGGTGGGTCTCGTGCTCCAGGATCCGCGCATAAGTAACGCTTCGCTCGCCGTAGTCATGCCGGGGGAGAAAACCCGGATCACCGGCATTCGCGATATCGTCGAGCCGCGTTATAAGGTTTCGGGAAACGGCCAGGTCTTTCCTGGCGTTCTCGGGCCGGTTGTGGATGTGGGAGAGGGGACGACGCACCGGCTTTCTGGAATGACGGTGATTGCAGCGGCGGCATACGAAGGCACTATCCGCGCCGGCACCACCGTGCAGCGCAGTGCTATTTTAGATATGACGGGAGCCGCGGCAGAGATCTCGCGCTTCAGCGCGCACGCGCATCTGGTGGTGAGCTTTCGCCTCGCCTCTGGCCTGGGAGAATTGGACGCGCATACCGCGATTCAATTGGCCGAATACAAAGTTGCCCGGCGGCTGGCGCAAGTAACAGCTGAACTCTCGCCTGAATCGGTTCGCAGCTTCGATTTGAGCGTGGAAACTCCCGGCCTGCCCAGAGTGATGCTGGTCCAAGGCTGTATTACCGATCCGCAACATGTTCACTCGGGTGTTGGCTACTATGGCCTGTCGCTGCGCCAATCGATGGCGACCTTCGTCCATCCCAATGAGCTCTTTGACGGCGCGATCACAGTGGACACCACTCGTTCAGGCCGCGGATACTATCCAACTACATGGGACTGGCAGAATCATCCGCTGGTGCTGCGGCTGTACGAAGCCCATGGAAAAGATCTCAACTTTGCCGGCGTGATTTTGCAGCGCATCCGTTTCGAGACCGCCCACGGGAAAGAAGTGGGCGCGCAGAATGCTGCGCGTCTGGCGAAAATGTTTCGCGCCGACGGAGCGCTGCTCACCTGGATCGGCGGCGGCAATGCTTTCGTCGACGTCATGTTGACGGTGCAGGCGTGCGAGCGTAATGGAATTAGGACAGTGTTGGTAACCTATGAACATGGCGGCAAGGAAGGCCGCGATAGCCCGCTGCTTTTCTATTTGCCGGAAGCCGATGGCGTGGTCACGACCGGCAGCTTGGATCGCGCCGTCGAGCTGCCGGCGATGGACAAAGTAATCGGTCCGTACGATGAGATCAAAATATTATCCTATCCGGGCGTGCCGGCGAGTCCCGCCCGCGGCGCTCTGTCGTTGGAAGCAAGGGATGTGATCATCGGTGGAGCCGACATTTGGGGCGAGCAGAGATGGGTATGCATTGATTACTAGTAAGCTGCTGAAAAAGTCTCATAGGCGTCGTTGCGCTCGGGCGACGCGCTTCAACGTACTGAAGCGTACGCCTTATATTACTGTAGTCATACTCGATGATAGATATTGCATTGTCGTCCAAGAAGCTTGCTGGTTAGAGGACCTTACGTACGCGATTCCGTTAGAGGATCTAGCTGAGACTGTCCCGACCAGCAAAAGAACGGAGTCAAAAGTTCTATGGAAAGTTGTCCCGTCGAGGACCGATATAAGGCTAACGTTCCGTTCACAGCTATTGGAGTAAAGTAAGCAAAGAAGGAGGACAACAAAGTGCCACGATATTATCTGGGAGTAGATTGGGCAGACCGAGTACACCAGCTCTACGGTGGCGACGAGAACGGGATAAAGGTAATGGAGATGAAAGTCCAAGAGAACCCTGAAGGGCTGGCGGAGTTGGCGCATTGGCTCAATCAGAGCAGAGCTGAGCAGGTGGAGCTGTGGGCGGCGATCGAGAAGCCGCACGGGCGCATTGTGGATTTTCTTTTGGATCATGGGGTAGTGGTTTATCCGGTCAATCCCAAGGTCTTGGATCGTGCTCGGGACCGGTTTCGCATGAGTCAATCCAAGAGCGACCCCTTTGACGCTTGGGTACTGTCGGACTTTCTTCGAACCGACCACGGTCACCTCAGGCCCCTTCGGCCAAGCTCTGAGCAGGCCCAGGAGCTTAAGCTGCTTACCCGGGATCAGCAAAGAATGGTGCGTCACAAAACGCGTTTGCTCAATCAGCTCAAGTTCACTCTCAAGGAGTACTATCCTCGACCGGTGGAGGTTTTTGGGGATCTGGAGGCTCGTATAGCAGTAGACTTTCTCAAGCAGTATTCGACGCCAACGGCGCTCTCGAAGCTTAGCCGTAAGCAGTGGAGCCGATTTGCCCAGCAGCATCCTCATCTTGGTAAAGCACGCAGTGCCAAGCGGTGGGAGGAGCTGAAAAAGCCGCAACTTGTGGTTCCCGATCACGTCGTCAGAGCCAAGGCGCAGTTGCTCGAAGTGCTGCTCGATCAGCTTGAGGCTTCGCTGCGAAGCATTGAGAAGTACAGCGACAAGGTCGAACGTTTTTTCGCCTCTACACCGGCCGCTAGGCTTGTGGAGAAGCTGCCGGGAGGGAAAAGCGGAACGTTGCTGCCGGCCCTTTGGGCCGAGCTGGGAGATGCCCCAGCTCGATGGGAATCCTTTAAGCACCTTCAGGCCGAAGCGGGAGCAGTCCCGGTGACCAAATCGAGTGGCAAGAGTCGCATTGTTGAGTTTCGGTTTTCTTGTAACAAACAATTGCGCTACGCCGTCTACTGGTTTGCTTTTATCTCGATAAACCGCAGCCAGTGGGCCAAGGCCTTTTATCGAGACCAACGGGCCAGAGGACACAGCCATCCCCAAGCACTTCGGGCTTTGGGAGCGAAGTGGTTGAAAATTATTTTTGTGCTGTGGAGAGATCATAAACCTTATGACGAAACCCACCACTTGGCCAACATTGCACGACAGAAATTGCGCCAGGCAGCGTGAAATAAAATCGATGGGGCTTGACAGGGCTCATAGAAAGTCTCAGCTCATCGAACTTCGCGCGCCTTACCTCTGAGGTCTTTTTGAGCATCTTGGACACTACTGGACTGGGGGATTCCGAAACCGGAGCCAAGGAGCAAGCCTTTCGGCGCGGCCACGAGCTATCGATGAATACGCGAAAGATGATAGGGTGCTTCTATTTAACGGATCGCTGCAAAGGAGGATTTCTCGATGACCACAATCGTCCATGTCGTTAATCAGTTCTTTGCCGGGTTTGGAGGCGAAGAGAAGGCGGGCATGTCTGTCGGCGTGATCGAAGAGACCGCCGGCGCGGCGCGCGGGCTGCAGTCGCAGCTCGGCGCTGAAACTAAGGTCGCATGCACGATCTATTATGGCGACAACTACTTTCACGAGCATAGTGAGGAAGCCATCAAGGCAATCCTCGAAGCGGTTCGCTCTCGAGGAGCGCAAGCGCTAGTCGCCGGTCCGGCGTTTAATTCCGGGCGATATGGCATGAGCTGCATCGAGATTTGTCACGCCGTTGCCACGACCCTGGAAATTCCCTGCGTCACCGCAATGCACGAAGAAAATCCCGCCATCGGCACTTATCGCGACCTGGCCGATCCTCGGGTTTTCTGTTTACCGACAACAGAGACCGCCGCCGGCATGACCGATGCGCTCAAGGCGCTGGCGAAATTAGTCTCTCGCCTGGCTCGAGGCGAGAACATCGGGCCGGCGTTGCAGGAAGGTTACTTTAGCCGCGGTATCCGGCGTTTGGAAAAGACTGATCGGAGCGGCGCCGATCGCGCCATCGATATGTTGCTGAAAAAAATCAATCACGAGCCCTTCACTACTGAAGTGCCGATGGAGGCCTGGGACGATATTGCGCCGGCTCCGCCTCTCGATAATTTAAAAGCCCGCAACATTGCCGTCATCACCACCAGCGGCGTCGTCCCCTGGGGCAATCCGGATCGGTTCAAAACCTACCGCAACACCCATTGGCGTAAATACAATATCGCCGAGCTCAAAGAGCTTGAACCGGGAAAATGGGAAGCTGTTCACGGCGGCTATAATGTCGCCTACATGAACAAGAATCCGCACTATGGCGTGCCGCTGGATGCGCTTCGGTCGTTAGAATCGGAAGGGGTGATCGGCGCCGGCAAACTGTATCCGGCCTATTACGTTATTCCAGGTAATCAGGGCTCCCCCGCGGTGATGCGCCGCGTCGGCCAGGAAATTGCCGCCGATCTGAAGAAGGACAATGTCGAGGGCGTGCTCTTTGTCGCGACGTGAGGGACTTGTAGTCGCAGCGGCGCTGTGATGAGCAAAGAACTCGAGAAGGCGGGACTTCCCGTAGCCCTGGTAAGCGCGATGTATCCTGTGGCCGAGCAGGTGCGAGCCACCCGCATCGTTAAAGGCGTCAGCATACCTCATCCTTGCGGCGATCCGAGTCTGCCGCAAGATCTCGATGCGCGGCTGCGGCGCGAGATCGTTCAAACCGCGTTGAAAGCGCTCGAATCCGAAGTCACGGGACCGACGCTATTTACCCCGAATATGGCGGTGAGCGGGTAAGCAAGTATGCGACTCGAACTGGCTGATTACCCGGTCAAAGAGATCCGTCTGGGCCGGACATTTGAATACCGCGCGGGAACGCTCGCGATCGATCAACCTGCGGTGGAGGAAATAATCCTGCGTGACGAGCGAATCGCCGAAGCATCCTTGGCTGTGGTTTGTCCTGGCGACAAGGTGCGCATCACCGGTATTCGCGACATCGTTGAGCCCCGGGTGAAAGTTAGCGGCAACGGTCAGGTGTTTGCCGGAATACTCGGACCGGTGGAAGCGGTCGGCGCCGGTCGCACCCATCGCTTATCCGGCATGGCTGTGATCGCGACGGCGGCGTACGAGGGAACCGTTAGAGCCGGACTGGGCGTGCAGCGAAGCGCCCTCCTCGATACGTGGGGAGCGGGCGCGGCGGCGTCAAAATTTGGCGGCCTTTCGCATCTGGTGTTGATCATGAAGCTGCGCGAAGGGCTTTCGGAACTCGATGCGCACACGGCAATTCAAGCCGCTGAGTTCCAAGTTGCCCGCCGTCTCGCCGAGACGACCATCGACATTGAGGCCGTGAACGTAGAGGTTTTCGATCTCAGCCAAAGGCATGCGGATTTGCCGAACGTGGTCTTAATTCAAGGCTGTTTGACCGACGATCATCATGTTCATTCAGGCGTGAGCTATTACGGTCTGCCGATACGAGAATCGCTCTCGACCGTGGTACATCCCAACGAGTTGCTCGACTGTGCCATGGCAGTCAATGCCACTCGCGGCATCGGTTATTTTCCGATTACCTGGGATTGGCAGAATCATCCTCTGATGCTCGCGCTTTACCGCGATCACGGCCGGCGCTTGAATTTCAGCGGTATGATTTTGCAACGCATTCGTTACGAGACTTTTCATGGCAAGGAAGTGATCGCCCAAAACGCCGCGCAATTGGCTGCGACTCTCGGCGCGCAGGGGGCGGTCGTGACCTGGCTAGGTTCCGGTAACGCCTTCGTGGACGTGATGCTGACGGTGCGCGCGTGTGAACGGCGCGGCATCGCCACGGTGCTGGTAACCTATGAGTACGGTGGCAAGGACGGCGTCGATTCGCCGCTGCTGTTCTATGTTCCGGAAGCCGATGCCGTGGTAAGCACTGGGAGCCGCGACCGCTGGTTGGAGCTGCCCGAAGCTCAACGTCTGGTCGGCCCATACGATCGGGTGCAGATTCTCAGCTATCCTGGTGCGCCGGTTGCCCAGGCCGAAGGAAAACTAACCTTTGACGCGCGCGATATGGTGATTGGCGGTGTCGATAATTGGGGTAAGGAATCTTGGATCTGCAATGCTTACTAACAGACTGCTGAAAAAGTCTCATATCCTTCGTTGCGCTCGATCATCTCGCTACAACGTACCCGCTCAGTACGCCTCCGCTCGCCGATTTTTCGCGCGCCTCGGCTCTGAGCTCTTTTTGAGCAGCCTGCAATCGACATTTGTCATCAACCTGCCTGTCCTGACAAATCACTCGTTACAGCGTTCTTCGTTCAACATTTTTTATTCCTCTATGCTCCGCTCGAGCGACAGTGTCGCAATATATACAACGTGAAGTAACAAGCATGGCAAATTTTTTACCCGTGGTAAAAGCAGCCTCCAGCGTCCTGATCCATACCCCGAGTCTGACACGGTATGGGTCAAAACCGCAACGGGAAATTGCCGCCAATCCAGCGCGTCTCGCGGACTTGAACCGAAGTCTTAGGTCCTTTCAGCAAGCGCAGGGCTACTTGCCCAATCAGGTTTTCATCGGGCAGCAAGCGCCTGAGAAACTATTGTCAGTCAGCCGACCGTGGTTCGGAGAGCAGGCGACACTCACGGAGGAGCGAAAGACCTTCGGCAGCATCGTCGACGAAAGATTGTTTCTCGCGCTGATCGCGCTGGCGGATCCGTTCAAACATGTTGCCTTGCTCGACCGTTTCTGGAATGAGATTGCAGCGCCTCTGCAGCAATCGACCGTTTGTAGATCGCTTGCAACGACTGCTCCGAATCTTGTTGACTCAAACAAGCTGAAGACGATTATCGCTCAAGGTGACGGCCTGCCGCTGTTTATTGGCAGTGAGATCGAACCGGTGGGCTGGATCGCCAACGGGCATCACGAAGATGAGTCTCTATCTGCGACAGTGTTGTTGGAGAATCTCTGTGGCAAGGTCTCGGCGGCTTTGTCGCTTGAGGAAATCTTTGCCGGAAACCCGGGCCTGAAGAAGCAAGAGGTCGATTTTGTGTTGGGCTGTTCGGAGGAGGCCGTCGGCGACCGTTATCAGCGCGGCGGCGGCAATTTAGCCAAAGCGATCGCCGAGTTTTCCGGTTGTGAGATGGCTTCCGGTTTCGACGTTAAAGATTTTTGCGCCGCGCCGATTCCTGCGATGGTCACCGCCGCCGCGCTCGTGCTAAGCGGTGTCGCGGAAAATATCATTGTTGTCGGTGGATCGTCTCTGCCCAAGCTCGGCATGAAGTTTCTCTACCATCTTGAAAAAAACATTCCGGTGTTGGAAGACATGCAGGCGGCAGTTGCGGTCTGGGTCGGCCGGGATGACGGCAAAAGCCCGATTATCAATCTGGCCGGCGTCGGCCGTCATCCGGTATCGGCCGGCGCGTCATTGGATCAGCAGCTGAAATCACTGGTTGTCGACCCGCTGAACCGGCTAGAGCTGGGCGTGCCGGCGATCGATAAATTTGTCACCGAATTGCACAACCCGGAGATCACCTTGCCGGCGAACGGCGGCGACGTTGCGGAGCGAAATTACCGGATGCTCGGGGCCGTCCTGGTCAAGGCGGGCAAGCTGGCAAAAAGCGATCTTGCGGCATTCATGAAAGAAAAGGGATTGCCCGGCTATGCGCCAACCCAGGGCCATATCGCCTCCGCAATGGCTTATATGCCGCATGCAGTCCAAGAACTAACCCAGGGACAATTCAAGCGCTGTTTTCTTTTTGCCCGAGCTAGTTTATTTTTGGGGCAGATGACGCAACTGAGCGATGGTATGTCGGTGATGTTGGAGCGACAGGCATAATAGATGAAATGGGCATGTTAGTGAGGTGAGAACGACAGTGATAACAAATGAAATGGCATATCGGTGATGTTGGAACGACAGGAATAACCGGAATCAACTTCCAAGCTAACTTAGATTGAGAGGAACTCCATGGAACTTCGAGGGAAGAAAATCGCGATCCTCGGCGAACGCGACGGGGTGCCCGCCCATACCATTGAACAGGCCATCGAGAATCTCGGCGCTGAGGTAGTTTACGCGACCACCCAGTGCTTTGTTTGAACTGCCGCCGGCGCGGTGGACCTTGAGGTTCAAGGTCGAGTCAAACAACTCGCAGAGGAATACGGTGCGGATGATCTCGTCGTGCTACTCGGCGCACCCAACGTCGATGCGGCGCGCGTGCAGTTCGAAACCATGACCCGCGGCGATCCGACCTATGCCGGGCCGCTCGGTGGCGTCGAATTGGGTTTACCCGTATATCACGTCTTCGAGCCGGAAGTGAAGGCGATCATAGATCCTGATCGTTACAGTGACCTGATCGAGACCCTGGAACTGGGTCTTGAAGCCGACGCAATTGTCGAGGCGATTCAACAATCTCGGGCCGGGGAAAATCAATAGCAGAAGCCAGACTCCTATCAAGTTGTCGGGCGAGTTCAGCGATCGAGAAGATGTGAGAGCGCAGCCGAAGAGATCGCCGAACGGAAGACAAATTAAGTTTAGTCCGGAATCGACGCCCCATTAGAAAACGAGAAGCTAATTTGATTTCGACAAAAGACGGCAGAAACCCAAAGCGTTATAGTAGCTAGCCGTTTCGCGGGTAAAGAATTCAGAAAACCCTGGGGATGAAATGACTTACTCCATCCCATCCATTTTTAACCTTAAATTCTTTAAGATATTCATCTAGCAGGAACTGCGCTTCCTCTTCCGAAATAATTCCTTTTTTCTTCGCAGACGCTATCGTCTTGCCCCAAATGCGCATTTCCAGCTCTTTCCTATTCACCTTAACCCTCCAAGTTGAGAATCTAAATTAGTTAGCAATTTTTTGCTAGAAAGCCAAGCGCAAAAGTAATGACGGGATGGCTCTCGAGGCAGGTGATAAATCCGATCTATGTTCCCGTGCCCACAGGCATATCGATTCAGTTATGAAGGATCACAGAATCATGGCTCCTTCCGCTTATTCCGTTATTCCAATTGGAGCTTAGCTCAACGTGAGTCATATTGTTGGAATTAGCGGGCGTTTCCCAGGCAACAAAACTATACTTGCGGACTAGTTGAGAGTATTTATCTTAACTGAAGGGTTTTCAGCGGAACATGCTACTTCAATGTGGCGCGGAGGCCGATTGGTGCGGAAAGATGATAGCGCTACGTCGGCCGACATTGGATTAAGATCGCCGACACGGATGAGGTGAAATGACATGGCGCACCATGCGTTTGTCGCGATGCCTTTTGGCATCAAGGAAGATATTGACTTCAATGCGGTATTTCGTGATTTGATCAAACCGGCTTTGGAAGGCGCGGGCTTTGAAGTATTTCGCGCCGATGAAGAGATGCGCGCCGGCAATATCCGCACAGATATGTTCCAGGAACTACTGCTCGCGGATCTCGTGGTCGCCGACTTGTCCATTGACAATCCTAACGTCTGGTACGAACTTGGCGTGCGCCATGCGCTCAGGAAGCGGGGCGTAGTTCAGATTACCTGCCGGCGCGATCAAACGCCCTTCGATGTTCTTACCGAACGTTCGGTTCGTTACCGAATCGCCAAAAACACCCCGGCCGCAGCGGTTCCCGATGCGCAGTACCTGGAGGATGACAAGAAAAATTTATCGGAGGTCGCTACTCATACGATCAATGCCTGGTATGGACGCAAGGTGAGTCCAGTCTATCATCTACTACGCTATTTGGACGAGCCTGATTGGAAGTCTCTCCGGATCGAAGAAGCCAAAGAGTTTTGGGAGCAATATGAAGTATGGGCGGACCGGATCGAGATAGCCAGGAGAGGCAATCGTCCTGGCGATATTCTTGTTCTGGCCGGCGAGGCGCCTACTCGCGTTTTTCACCTCGAAGCACTCCAGAAGGCCGGCCGGGCGCTGCTTTCAGTAGGCCAATTCAAGTTGGCTCTGGCACAGTATGAAGAGGCGCTGGCGATCCGACCTAGAGATCTGGAGAGTCGCCGGCAGAAGTGCCTATTACTCGGCCGGCTAAAAAAGCATGACGATGCCAAAGAGTGCATCGAAGATTTGATCGATGAATTCCCTCAAGATGCCGAGAGCTGGGCGATGCGCGGGCGCGTGGAAAAAGACGCGTGGGTGGATTGCTGGAAACAGGACGGAAGATCTGTGGTCGATATGTGCCGGGAAGCGGAGAGCGAAAGCGCAACCCTATGCGAAGCAATCAACGCATACTCCACCGGATTCCGCAAAGATCCGGCGCACTACTACTCAGGAATCAATGCTGTGACCTTGCTGCATCTGTTGGCTCACCTGTCGACCGATGAGCTGAAAGCCGATGTGCTGCGCGCGGAAATGGAAGGCGGAGTGCGCTGGGCGATCCGTGGCGCTCTCGAGAGAAATCCCAAAGATTACTGGGCGCGCATCAGCTTAGCCGAATTGGAAGTTTTGGTGGAGGCGAAGCAAGCGGTCGATGCGGCATACAAAAATGCCGTCGCGGTGGCTGATAAGGACTGGTTCAAACTCAATTCATCACGCCAGCAGCTCGAGCTCCTGGGACTTTTGGGTTTTCGTCCGGAGGAAGTTGAAGCTGGACTGGCGGTTCTCGATCGTGCGTTAAGCCGGCTCAATCCACCGGATAAGACCTGGGCGCCACGACAGGTTTTGCTATTCAGCGGTCATATGATCGATGCTCCGGACCGACCCGAGCCGCGATTTCCTGCCGATAAAGAAAAAATCGCCGCGGCGGCGATAGCGGCTACCCTGGAAAACTTGGACGCGGGGTCCGCGGACCTGGCTCTCTGCGGCGGCGCATGCGGCGGCGACCTGTTGTTTGCCGAAGCCGTCCTTCAGCGCGGAGCCAAACTCGAACTACGATTAGCCTTGGACGAGCCGACGTTTTTGCGGAAGTCGGTCTCCTTCGCTCCGGGCAACTGGACGGAACGCTACTTCAAAGTTAAAGCTCATCCAAATACCACAACGTTGGTGATGCCCGAAGTGCTAGGACCGCTACCCGCGGAAGCAAACCCGTTCGCGCGGCTAAACCTTTGGCAACTTTACACTTCGCTGGCATGGGGGCCAGAGAAGGTGCGCTTTGTTTGTCTTTGGAACCGCAGCGGCGGCGACGGCCCCGGCGGCACTCAGCATATGTTTGAGACCGTGCAGAAATATTCAGGCAGGGTTTATGTGATCGACACAACGACTTTGTGGTGATGGGAGATCGGCAATGAGTTTGGCGGATAAGATCAAAAGCATAGGACCGAAGAAAATATTAGCGCTGGACGGCGGCGGCATTCGCGGCATTTTGACCGTGGAAGTGCTGGCGAAGATAGAACATATGCTGCGACACAATTTGGGGCGGGGCAACGATTTTGTGCTGGCGGATTATTTTGATTTTTTTGCCGGCACCAGCACCGGCGCGATCATTGCCGCCTGTCTCTCCTGGCGAATGAGCATCGATCGTATTCGTGACTTTTACCTGCAAAACGGCCGGGAGATGTTCGATAAAGCGTCATTACTGAATCGCTACTACCGGCATAAATTCGAAGATCAAAAACTCTCTACCCGGCTGCGCCAGGAGTTTGGCGCCGACACCACCCTCGGGAGTGAAAAGATCGACGGGTTGCTGATGATGGTCATGCGCAACGCTTCGACCGATTCACCTTGGCCGATATCGAATAATCCACGCGCCAAATACAACGATTGCGCGCGCGCGGATTGCAATCTGAATTTGCCGCTGTGGCAGTTGGTTCGGGCCAGTACCGCCGCGCCAACCTATTTTCCGCCCGAAGTGGTGCGGGTCGGACAGAAGGAATTCATCTTTGTCGATGGCGGTATCACGATGTACAACAACCCGGCGTTCCAGGCCTTCCTGATGGCCACGGTGGAAGCGTTTAATCTGAACTGGCCGGTGGGCGAAGATAATCTGCTCGTTGTATCAGTTGGGACCGGAACGAGCCCGGACGCGAACGCCGACCTGCGGCCGGATGAAATGAACGTGCTTTACAACGCCAGCTCGATACCATCGGCATTAATGGCAGCGGCGCTGAACGAGCAGGATTTTCTATGCAGAGTATTTGGTAAATGCCTGGCCGGAGATCCGCTGGATCGCGAAGTCGGCAATATGATCGGCACGAGAGGCCCTGTCCAAGCAAGGCTTTTTACCTATCTGCGATACAATGCCGAGTTGACGCGGCACGGGCTGGATGGTCTCGGACTTCCGGGCATCGAGCCCAAGAACGTGCAGCAACTTGACTCCATCGAGTATATTGCCGATCTCCAAGCCGTCGGGTCAGCGGTGGCTGACAGAAAAGTCTCTTTCGATCATTTTGCCGGCTTTTACTAAAACTCTAAAGCCTAACTGCTCGCAGTTACTGTCGATAAACTTGCAATTTAAAGATAGCGCGTGGAAACTGTGCAGCCCTTTTTTCTGCCAGCCCAGAATATCAAAACAACGCTGAGCGTTCGGCTGCTCTCCTTGACGGTCCAAATCACAGCAGCTATTCTCCGGGACATTCATGGCATTTGATTAGTCAAGTTTCTTGAAGCATTCACACCGCTAGTTATGGACCAAGAAATCGTCGCTCGCCTTAAGCAGCGCATCGCCAACCAAGGACTCGACGCGCTGATTGCAATCTCTCCCGAGAACGTAACCTATGTCTCCGGATTTGTGGTGCCTTCGCAATCGTTGATGCGCTGGCGTCATGCGATCTGTATAGTCACCTGCGATGGGCAGCTAACCATGGTCGCCATTGACATGGAAGCGAGCACAGTCAAAGCGCACGCGGGCATCGATGATCTGCGTATTTATCGCGAGTTCAGCGATGATCCGATGGAGAAACTAGCGGAGGCGCTAACAGATCTTGATCTCGCTAGAGGTAGCCTCGCGATCGAGATCGAATATCTACCGGCTAAAGATTTCGCGACTCTGCAGAGACTTCTTCCTAATGCCCGCTGGAGCGCCGGCGATGCGGTCTTTAATAAGGCCCGTCAGATAAAAACAGCCGGTGAGCTTTCGCTGCTAAGATCACTCAGTAAGCTGACGGACAAGGCGATTGGCGATACCTTGGTGCGGGCCAACCCCGGTATCAGCGAGCTAGAGCTAGCCGGCCGATTATTGACCGAACTGTTTGCCGGCGGCGCAGAAAACTACAAGCTCATGATCATCGCGTCCGGCGAACGCAGCCAATTTCCCAACGTTGGACCTACTGAACGCAAGCTGCAAAAAGGCGATCTGATTCGCATGGAAATCTTCGGCCAGAAGAATGGTTATTTGGCCGGAGTGTGCCGCACCGCTGTGGTCGGGCAGGCAACTTCCGAGCAGGAGAAAATCTGGGCCAACTTGATTGAATGCAAATATCTGGTGATGGATTTAATCAAACCCGGCGCTCGCTGTAAGGAGATTTACCAAAGCTTCCTGGCGAAGTTTAGCGAGTTGGGTTTCGACCCGATCAGCTTCGTCGCCCATGGGATCGGCCTGCATCTCCACGAGGAGCCCTATATGGGCCGTTACGGCGACGAGATTGTCGAAGCCGGAATGGTCGGAGCTTTCGAACCGTTGGTTTATATTACCGGACGCTTCGGCATGCAAAACAAGGATATGTTTTGCGTTTCCCAAAAAGGTTGCGAGTTGCTGTCCGATTACACACCGGCCGACACCTTGTTAAGAGTCGGTTGACAAGCATGAAGATTACGTTTGTAGAGACCATCCCGATTCGCCTGCCGACGCGCAGGGTGCACCAGTGGGCCAGTCTGACGACACCTATCGGTGTCTACGTGATCATCAAATTGCACACCGACGATGGTTTGGTCGGCCTCGGCGAAGCGCCGGTGCTGAAGGATTGGGGCGGTGATTATGGCAGATATTTCGGGGAAACGCCGCAGAGCACGATTCACATCATCGATGATATTCTCGCGCCGGCATTGAAAGACCAAGATCCGCGCCGCTTCGAAGCGGTCCATGCTCTCATGGACAAAGCCGTCAAAGGATATCCTTATTGTAAAGCGGCTATCGATGCCGCGCTTTATGACGTCGTCGGCAAGGCTCTGAACGTTCCTGCGTACCAGTTGCTCGGTGGTTGTTTTCGCGAGCGGGTCAGCATCGCGCACAGTCTGGGGCTAATGGAAATCGACAAGGCCGTAAAGGAAGCGATTCAGGCCAAAGCCGAAGGCGTCAAGACGATCAAGCTCAAAGGCGGGGTCGATCACGAGCGGGACGTCGAGCTGGTTAAGCAGATCAGAAAGGCCATTGGTCGCGATTTGCATATCTGCGTCGATGCCAATCAGGGTTATCCCACCGTCAAGATGGCGGTTAGAATAATCGAAGCCATGGAAGAATACGATCTCTTCTACATGGAGCAACCGGTGGAGGGTATCGATCACATGGCCGAGGTTGCTCGCCGCGTCAATACACCGATCATGGCCGATGAAAGCGCCTGGACAGCGCAAGACGTGCTCGAGATTGTTCAAAAGAAGGCGGCCGATATCATTTCGATTTACACGACCAAGCCGGGCGGAATGTTCAAAGCTAAAAAGGTTGCCGCCATTGCTGAAGCCGCGGGATTGCCGTGCAATGTAAACGGATCAGTAGAAACGGGAGTCGGTAACGCCGCCAATCTGCATCTGGCCGCATCGACGGGGGTTGTTACATACGGCTGTGTGGTGCCGGTTTCTTCGCCCAAGGAGAAATCGAAAAAAGGCATCGCAGGAATTTATTACCAGGACGACATCATCAGCGAACCGTTCGCTTTCGACAACGGCGATATCATTGTTTCAGCCAAACCGGGACTGGGCATCGAACTGGATGAAGACAAACTGGAACACTATCGAATCAAGTCCTAATTAGCAGACTCCCACGAGTTCGAGTAGTTTCGAATATTCCTGGTCTAAGTTCTTAGAATATTAGGCGTCAAGCATATTCGTGACGTATGGCAATTCGTAAAATCGCCGTCTTGGGCGCAGGCAATGGCGGGTGCGCAGCGGCGGCTGATTTGACGCTGCGCGGCTACGAAGTTCGGCTGTTTTCCCGGTCCGATGCGACTCTGCTGCCGATTATCAAGCAGGGTGGTATCACGCTTTGAGAGGCCGGCGAAGAAAAGTTTGCCGCTCCCTATTTTCACAGCCCGCATATTGTCCCGGTTATTGATGGCGTCGATCTGATTATTGTTGCAGCGCCGGCGGTTGCGCATGAATATCTGGCGCAAAGCATGGCAGCACATCTCCGAGACGGCCAATCTATTCTCTTAAATCCCGGTCATACTGGAGGCTCGCTGCATTTTGCCAACATCCTGCGGCGGTGCGGTAATAAAGCCACCGTCAGACTTTGCGAGACTGTGACCCTGACCTATATTTGCCGCATGCTGAAACCGGCGCACGTGGAAATCTATCGGCGCACAACGAATCTGCGCTGCGCGGCTTTTCCCGCGCGCGATACACCGACGATTTGATCGGCGAAATTCAGAGTATTTACCCCAATGTCACAGTTGCTCAGAACGTGCTTGAAACGGGTTTGTCGAATATCAACGCCATCATGCATCCGGCGGGAATGCTCGGCAACGCGGGTTGGATCGAAAACACCGCCGGTAATTTTTTGTATTATCGCGAAGGAGATAACCCCGGCGATCGCGGCGTGGATCGAAGAGGTCGATAAAGAGCGCTTAGCAGATTGTTAAGAGCCTCAGGCTTAAGCACCGACACCTTTCATCGATATCTTTTATCAAGCGGGGCTGACTTCGGATGAAGCACGGGCCAGCGGTTCAATTTATCGTGCGATTCATGAAAGTGAGCCTAACTTCAAGATCAAGTCCCCGGCGTGCCTTGATCACCGCTATCTTCATGAAGATGTTGGCTATGGCTTGGTGCCGATGGCGGAAATTGGCCGGCTCTTTGGTATTGAAACTCCGGTGATGAACTCGTTGATCAGGCTGGCTTCAGTGGCTAATGGAATCGATTACTCAAAAGAAGGTTTAACTTTAGAAAAAATCGGGCTTGCGCATATCACGGCGGAAACCTTGCCGGTTATTTTGCAGAATGGGTTTTAGCAGTTCTAACCGATAATCCGAAGCAATGACACGAGAGCATGCGAGTTCAGGAAGGCTCTAAAAAGGGAAGGTGGCTTTATGCGGTTGGGCTTATGCTTTGACGGATTCTATTCAGTTCAGGAGATGATCGAACTCGCCCGGCTCGCCGATGAGGCTAGCATGGAGTCGCTTTGGATGTCCGACCATCTTTGCTTCAGAGATTCGCTGACGACCTCGATGGCTCTGCTCGCTTCGACTGAACGGATCAAGGTCGCGCCCGCGCCGATGAGTCCATATTCGCGCGCGCCGATCATCTCCGCCATGTCGCTGGCTACGATGGAGGAATTTGCGCCAGGGAGGGTGATTGCCAGCCCGGGAACTGGCAACGCCGCCGCGCTGAAAGAAGCCGGCATCGAGTCGCCTCGCCCTTTGAAAACGATGCGTGAATACGTCGACATCCTTCGTCGATTGTTGAAGGGAGATTCAGTTGATTATAAAGGCGAGATGTTTCAGCTGAACGGTCCAAAGATGGGCTTTGTGCCGTCGACGCCAATTCCAATGTATGTCACTGCGGTGCGTCCTCGGATGCTTCAGCTGGCAGGTGAAATCGGCGATGGCGTCTTGCTTTCGGGCGGGTGCTCTCCGGCATATATCACGCGGTGCATTACCGAAATCCGGAGCGGCGCGGCGAAAGCCGGCAAATCGCTGAACAAGGTCGATGTAGCGGGTTTTATCACCGCAGCGGTTTCAGAGAATCCGCGTGAAGCTATCGACGCCAACAAGCTTTTTCTCGCATATATTTTTCGTAACACTCACCACGCCGAGAATATTCGGCTCGGCGGCGGCAAAGTCGACCAGGAGGGATTGGCAGCAGCGGTGGGCAGGCGAGATTGGGATGGGGCGAAGAAATATATCAGCGATGAGGTGGTTTTTGCCCACTCCATAGCCGGGACTACGGCACAATGCGGCAAACAGTTGGAGGCATTTGTTAAAGCGGGCCTGAGTCTGCCGGTTCTATTACCTATGGGCACCCAAGCAATGAGAAAAAGCGTTGTCCGCATGGCCGCGGCAATAGTCGCCTAATTCCGAGGTTGCTTGAGGATCGCTCTATAACATCCAAAGGATTTCAGGGGTTCTCTTCGGGCCGATAGGCCGAATTCACTTCAGCGGCAGTGAGCGATGAAACTTTTACTTCGATTTTGAGATGTATCTTCATTTTTGCTTCAGCGGACTGCTGCAATCTTGAGAGATGGCATGGTTGAGCCAAGTGCCCACGAATAATGAAGCAATGAATCACTGCTTTTCTTGACTTAGGGGCTTCCGATATATACTTATTACCCCTGCTTAATCGTTCTCACTAATAAGGAGGTTCCATGGGTTGGAAAATAAGCCTGAGTGTCATTCTCATAATAGCTTGGCTGTCGGTTGGCAATGCGGTGGCGCAGCAACCAAACATCGAGGCGGCCAAGAAAGAAGGCAGAGTCGTTGTGTATGGGGCCCAGGTTCCTCAGGCCATGAAACCGCTGCATGCGGCATTTGAGAAAAAATACGGCATCTCGGTTGAATACTGGCGCGGCTCGTCGACAGGGGTATCGGAACGGGCGCTCACCGAATGGCGCGCCGGCAAACCCGGCTTCGATGTCGTCGAAGGCAATCGCGGTGTTCAGCTGATCATGCGCGACGACGGACTGTTCCAGAAGTACGTGCCGCCGTCATCGGAAAAGTTTCCCGCGCAGTTCAAAGAGAAAGATGGCATGATCACCCCTTGGCGGGTCCTTCCCATCAGCATCCTGTACAATACCGACATGGTAAAGCCGGGCGATTTGCCGAAAACGTTCGACGATCTTGCGACTCCAAAATGGACCGGCAAGATTACCATGCCCGATCCCACGCGCCACACCACCACGGCGCAATTTTTGTGGAATCTTAAAGAGTTCAAAGGAGACAAATGGTTGGATCTGGTCAAAGCGTTGGCCAACCAAAGACCTCTGCTTGTCGAATCCCTGGCGCCGGTGACGACCACCATCATCAAGGGCGAGGCTCCGGTGGGCATCACCTACATCAAATATGTCAAACAGTACAAAGGTCCGGTGGGTTACGTGTTAATGGACAAGTATTTGAGCGATCCGAACTATATGAGCCTGAGTGCCAAGGCGGCCAATCCAAACGCGGCTAAGCTCTATATCGAATTCATCACTTCGGCCGATGGTCAAAAGCTGGTGGCCGAGGAAGGGGAGTTCGTGCTCTATCCCGGAGTGTTGCCACCCATCAAGGATGCGGAAAAGGTCGCTCCCAATTTGATCTTCATGGATAATCCGTCCGAGGACGAATTCAAGAAACTGATGACCGGTACCTTCCGGGAGATCTTTTTCAAGAAGTAATCAGGCATCTGCTTGTACGATGAGGGAAAGAGGGCTGGCCCTGCGTGAAGCGTTGCGAGGCCCGCCCTCTTCCTTTTTATGAGTACGGTCAAAGGTAACGCCTTTACAGATTCCTCAACTCCGAGTCGGCTCTTGGCTCGCCCTCTACGGGCTTTTCGGAAAAATCCGGAGCTCGGGGTTGTTATGGTAGTTGGGATCGTCATCGCTTACCTGAGCTTGTCACCCACTCTGATGCTGTTCTACGGCAGCTTCCGCAGCACACCGTTGGGCGTGCCGGGCGACTTCACCCTCGGCCACTATATTGGCGCCTACACGGATGCGCAGACCTATCAGCTGCTTTTAAACTCATTTGTATTTGCCAGCGGTTCGGCCATCCTTTCGACCGTGCTGGCAGCCGCCCTGGCATGGATTTCGATACGCACCAATGCGCCGTTCAGAAGAGTTTTTGAGCTGACGGCGATTGTGCCGAACGTCTTTCCGCCAGTTATGCTGGCGGTATCGTGGACCGTCCTGCTGAGTCCGCGCACGGGTCTGATTAACCGCGTGCTGATGGACATATTCGGTCTCGCCGAGGCGCCGTTAAATGTGTACTCGATCTGGGGCATGGTGTACGTCGAAGCATTGATCACGACGCCGTTGGCGTTTTTGCTGATTTCAGCGTCGCTCTATTCCATGGATCCGTCGCTGGAGGAATCGGCGCGCGTCGCTGGATCGACGAATATGCAAACCGCCCGGCGTATTACATTTCCGATCATTCGTCCGGCTTTATTGGCGGCAACGATGCTCAATTTTGTTCGCGCTATCGAGAGCTTCGATACGCCGGCCATTATAGCCCTACCGGCGCGCATCGAAGTGTTCACCACTAAGATCTACCGCGAGGCGGTCGGCGCATTTCCGCCGAACCAGAATCTGGCCGCGGCGTATGCGGTCTCGCTGCTGATTATCACAATGCTTTTCGTCTACTTCTATCGCCGTCTCACCATGCGCTCGGAACGCTACGTTACGGTCACCGGACGCGGCTACCGGCCAACCATCATCGATCTCGGCAAATGGCGCTACGGCGCGTCGGCGATCGCCTGTTTAATCCTTATATTGATCGTCGTTTTGCCGCTTCTTGTAATGATCTACGTTTCTTTCGTGTCCTATGTTCATGTGCCGAGCGCCAGGACCTGGGAGCTGTTAACCCTGGATAATTATCGGTCCAATTTCGGTGATACCCGAACCTACCGGGCGTTTCAAAATAGTATTTTTCTGGCGATAGGCGGCGCGACGTTGTGCATGCTGATAGCGGCATTGACCGCCTGGGTGACGACGAAAAGCCGGACCGCCGGGCGCGGCGTGATCGAAGCGTTGACGTTTATTCCATGGGCCTTTCCCGGAACAGCGCTGGCCATCGGCCTGCTCTGGACCTATGTCTATATGCCGCTGCCCATATACGGCACGTTGTGGATCCTGATGATCGCCTATATCACCCGATTCCTGCCGTACGGCTTGCGCACAATGACCAGCACGATTGTTCAGCTGCACGACGATCTGCCGCAGGCCTCGATGGCTTGCGGCGCCAGCTTCATGACGACCTTTCGCCGCATTCTGCTGCCGCTGCTCCGTCCCGGCTTTCTCGCCGGCTGGATAATTCTCGCAACGATTTTTCTGCGCGAGTTCAGCGCTTCCGTGTTCCTCTATTCGCCGGGCTCGGAGCCTCTCGGGCCGCTGCTGTATCATTTTTATGTCGACGGCAATCTCGGGCCGATGTGTTCTCTGGCTCTGATCATCAGTATGGTTTGTGTCACGCTCATCATGATTGCGCGAAAAATCGGCAGGGTCGGCGGCCAATTCGAAGGACATTGAAAGAAGCCGGCAAGATACTGAAAGCCTTTTAAATCAAAAGAAAAGAATAAGCGGATGGACGCGGATACGGCGAAAAAATTGATCGAGAAGAACCTGTCTTACGACGAGGTGAAGCGGCTTGCTGTAAAACTGGTGCAGCACGCCAGCCCGCAAACCGCGCTTCTCGAAGCTGAGCCGCAGGTCCTTGCGCTGATCCGCGACATCGTAAAGCCGGAGCTGGAACAAGCCGGGTTACGGCCGCTCATCGACGGCATGGGTAATCTCATCCTACACATCAAGGGCAGGAGCCAGAGCGACCGGCTCATGCTGGTGGGTTACGCCATGAATGCGGCGCCGAGTACCATGCAAAACCCTTATTCAGGAGAGATCGTCGATGGCGCGCCCTACAAACTGGATGGCGAGTGCGTGTGGGGACGAGGAGCGTGTGAGCAGAAGGGGAGTCTTGCGGCTATGCTCGCGGCAATTCGCTTTCTTGGCTCAAGCAAAATCGAGCTTCCTTCGGATCTTTATCTAGTTGTCAGCACCGCCGGCGAGACTGGACGGCACGATTCGCTGGCTTATGTTCTGGATCACGGCCGGGTGGAAGCGGACTGGTGCATCATCGACGGCCCGCCCGAAATACAACTTGGCAATAAAGGCCGTATTGATGTGCTGGTGATCGTGCGCGGCAAACAGAGCCACAGTAGCCGTCCGTGGGAAGGCATCAATGCCATCGAAGGCGCGATGAAGGTACTGGACAAGCTCAAGCCGTTAATGCCTTATCCAGAAGCCAAAAAGCACGGTTCGTTGGGCAAGGTGAGTCTCGCGGCCAACTCGATCGAGAGTTTTCCCAAAGCCACCCACACGATCCAGAGCGAGTGCCGCATCACGTTTGATCGCCGGCTTCTTCCGGGCGACGATCCCAAAAGAGCTGTGCAGCAGATGATTGACGCCATCGGCATAATAGAACCGTATGAGATTGAGGTTCAACCGAAGGATTTCATGTACCCGAGCGAAGTTGGCAAGGATGCTGAGGTGGTACGCGCCCTCGAGCACGGCATCCGCACGGTCCTAAACTACGAGCCGCAATACACCTTTTCCACCGCAGCCAACGATACCGGCCTATTCAACTTTCGCGGCATTCAGGCGATCAACTATGGCTCCCGCGATATCCGCTTCCAGCATACCGACCACGATCTGGTGTCGGTCAACGACGTTTTCAATGCGGCAAAGGTTTTTGCCTTTGTAGCGTTGCACCGGTAAAACCTTGGTGTAAGTGATTCAATGATAAGAACATTCGATGGTTGATACCGACTGAGGGCCAAATTCTCAGGCCAACCAGTTATTTGCTTAGAATTCGTTTTAACGCCGCCGTCACATCGGCCGGTTGATCGACCACTTCGTTGGCTAACGTTTGTAGTTCTTCGCCGCTTACCGGACTTATCTCCCATCTTCTTTTCTTTATCTCATCGAGGAATTCCGGGTCCTTGAACATCTTGGCGAAAGCCTCACGAAAAACTTTTACCCGATCCGCCGGCACACCCGGTGAGGTAACGATAGGGCGTGAGCCGAAACCCCAGATGCCCAGGTACGCTTCAACTAAACGCCGCTTGGGTTCGCTGACTTTGTACTGATCCATCAGCTCAAATACCGTCGGGACCTCCGGCAGTTTGGGATTACGTTTGCGCTCGGTTTGAAGCCAAACCTTGATGAATCCCTTCTTTATCCAGGTAGGAAATGGCTCCCGGCCGAAGAAAGCGTCGATTGTAAAGGCGCGACAGTGAACCTCGCCGCGTTCCATCGCCAGATCTTGCTCGGCGCCGCCCGGATAACCGCTGATGACCTGAAATTTGAATCCCAACGCTTCCTCGAGGAGCCTCGGAATATCATAGCCCGAACTGCCCACGCCGGTGGCCGAGCATTTCGGTGGATCACTGGTTTGTCGAAGATCATCGAAGGTCTTCTGCGGAATGTCGGTGCGCATGAATACCAAATGACCACCACGCTCGGGTGTCATAATCCAATTAAACTTGGGCCAATCGAACTGGACTTCCTTACGGCCGGTGATCTGGGCCATAAAAAGGGCCCCGCCAAACGAGCCCAGAGTTAGGCCATCGGGCTTGGTCAGATTGTAAATATGATTAGCGGCAATCATCCCACCCGCGCCGGGCATGTTTTGGACGACGAACTCGGGATTGCCAGGAATGTGCTTGCCTAAGAAGCGCACGTAAGTACGCGCCCATTGATCGTGACTGTCGCCTGGCTGATAACCAACGATCACCCGAATGGTTTTGCCCTGATAAAAAGGAGCCTGCGCAAATCCCTGCTCAATGTCTAAAAGACCCCAGAGACCGATGGTGGCCAGAAGATAAGCAAAGAGGCCACGAAATCTCTTTTCACCGGAATTCTTGAGCTTCTTGGTGTTTTGCCACATAGCGTGTGACCTCACATTTCCGAAATCACTTTGCCAATATTTTTAACATTCGACGACCTCTGACACGCTCAAATCCCAGCCGTTCTTATTTGCTTGAGGCAGAAATCTACATCTTTAAGTATTGAGCAACGCGAGTCGCTACGATCACGGTCCAAATTGACTGGTCGTAATATCGCAAGACTCTTCACGATCATGCACGATTCAACATCGCTTCAGACTGGCGATAAATCGAGGTCACTTCCAAACCGAGCTGATGAAGCCGATGCTCTCCAGTTCCTCTATAAAGCTGGTATCCATAAACTCCTCGGCTTTGCGGCCTTTTGCTCTTGGGTTGTTCTCTGCAATCAAGCCTAACGAGTTTTCGACTCCCTTGGCATTTACTGTGGGAATTTTCTTAATGTATCGGGAAGTAAAAAGATCGTACGTCGTTGACAGCATGTCGCGATCGCTAATGCCGCCATAGCGCCGCAGAGCCCGAATGCCCAGCTCTCGGTCTGTGAATAGCCGCCGCGTTCCTTCGATGTAAGCCTTGAGGAATTTCACCACTGTGTCCCGGTTGCTTTTGCTATAACGCCGGCTCACCACCACAGTGGTTGCCGGCAGATCGAAACCGGAGTCGGCAAAATCCAGCATGGTTTTGATGTTCATCTTTTCCGCTTGGACTGACGTCGGAAAAGAGATGACACCCCCATCGACCGATTTTTGAGCGATCGCTGTCGCTATATCCGGCATTCTGCCGATTTGAATCAGCTTCACATCCTTCTGCGGTTCGAGTCCCCAGTTCTTCAGCACCGGACGAATCAGAAGGTCGGTGAGCGATCCGAATCGGGTCACCGCGAGAGTTTTCCCCCTGAGATCCTCAGGCTTTGCTATCGACGGATGAACCATGAGTTTCATCAGTTGGTTGTCAATGGAGCTTGCCACCTGAATCAGATCGGCGCCCTCGACGGAGGCCTGAAGATAAACCACCGAAGAAATCGTCGATACGTTGAGCTGTCCGGCAACGTGGACCTGCACCAGCTGTACTCCCTGGACATAGACCATCTCGGTGTCGAATCCATATTTTTCCAAAAGCCCGGCTTCTTTAGTGGCAAATAGAGGAAAGAAGCTGGCGCTGGGCGACGGGTAGCCGACTCTCAAGCGCGCTAGAGTTGCGCCTTCACTAGCTGTTACGGCGAGCAACATGAACAAACTAATAGATAAAAGAGAGAGGCCGCACGGTAATTTCATAGCGGGCTACCCCTTACCCATATGGTTCTCCCCGGATGACGAGATTCCAATCGAGTGTGGTGCGCACAATCGCGGCCAATGTCCGAGATCGAACGGTATCGACTAGCAGCGAGCCGACAACAAACAAATAGTTGGTCCGATCGGATGATCGGTAGGTCTCCAATTGCGGCATCAGCGTCCGTTAACCTCAGGTTTCTTTGGCTTACATCGATCGGCCCATGACCTCTTCAGTCGTAGCTCACTCGCAGCAAATCCTCTCCGCAGCCTTATTTCGGCTAGTTCGCAATGTCAAGGTAACCCGGTCGTTAACCCGACTGTAGGTCGCGGATTTTTAGCTTCGGACCACCGATCCACATCCTCGACTCTAAGCACCGATTAACAAACCGTAGGTCAACGTTTGTACAACTGTGGCCATTGAGCCCACCTTTGCATTCCGCAGAGATAATTAATCCGTGCTGATGCACGAGGTTTTTATCATTCGACTGCAGGGATATTTGTTGCTCCAACTTAACGGCAGGAAATGAACGTGCCGTTCGGAGAATCAAAAACAGTTCTCGTGGTCGGCAAGCAGCTGAAAGAGATCGCCTACCTTACGAAACACTTAACTATAGCCCGTTACGCAATTTTAGTTGCTCGAACTGGCGCCGGCGCCATACAGAGCACAAAAGAGCATGCTCCGGACGTCGTACTCCTCGAGATCGATTTGTCCGATATGGAGGGGATCGATGTTGTGAGGACGATCCGAGCAACTCCAATGAGAGCAGGAACATTGATCATCGCGATTAGCGCGTTTCCGTACATAACGCCAGGTGCTTAGATAGCGGATGTAATGGTTTTATCCAGAAGCCTATCAAAGCTCTCGATCTGCTCACACAACTGCGAAAGCTCACCAAAGTGTAAGCCAACTGGGTTCGCAGTGAAGTCTGGCTCCCTGGACGTCATCTTCTACCGACGCTGACTTGCGAACCTCCATTGCTGGTGTCCGTTTTCTGACGTAGAGGCCGAGAATGCGCTACGTTTCTCACTTGTTCTGCGGTGTATTCGGATCGCCGTATCTTCGTTGCTAAGACATTTAAATTTCATCGGCTAATGTCGTACTGGCTGTTTACGGCCGGAGAGGTCGGCCGTTCTCCCTCGCTTTAAGCTGGAAGAGTCTGCTGGGGTCTGGCACAGATGGCAAAAACTTGAGTCTTCGCGTCCCACCAAAGGTTCCCAAGTGTTTTGCTGCCACAACACAGATCTAAAATGGCCTTGACTACTTAGTTAGAGGAGTGGGAGAATGCCGCCTGTTTGGTTCGGCAAAATTGGGCGCCGTACGATCCAGATATATCTGATTACCATAGCTGGTTCACGCGTTCCGGGCCGTGTGGGAAGGAGGCTAGAGGTCAATGGCAATCGTAACTATTTCTCATGCTGCATTCACAGGTGGAAGTGCAATTGCCGAGCAGGTCGCAGCTGCACTGAATTATCGGTCCGTAAACCGAGAGGTCTTGATCGAAGCGAGCCAAAGGTACGGAATACCGGAGGCAAAGTTTGAGGAGGTTCTAGAGACCCAGGGCCACTGGTGGGAGCGGTGGTTAGAAAGTTTGAGGCTTTATCGGATCACTTTGCAGGCGGCGATGTGTGAGGTCGCGCAAGCAGGCGATCTCGTATATCACGGTCGAGCCGGGCAGGAATTATTTCCAGGAATTAGGCATGTTCTCAAGGTGCTTATCGTTGCCTCGATGGATTACCGGATTGAACAGGTAAAGGCACAAAGGGGACTCGGGGGCGAAAGTGCGCGGCAGTTTTTGAAGGACCTCGATCGGGTGCGGGGTCGCCGTCTTCGGGCGCTTTTCAATATCGACTGGCAGGATCCCACCGGCTATGATCTCATTCTAAATACTTCGCGGATCACGGTGGAAATGGCTGCATACTTGATCGCAGAAGCCGCCCGCAGACCTGAATATCGGCCTACTCCAGAATCCGAAAAAGCGTTTCAAGATCTCACGGTTGCTGCACGAGTTCAAGCCGCGCTCATCACCTCGCCGAAGACGCGCAATGTTATTCTTAATGTCACAAGCGATGCTGGACGTGTAAACATTTCAGGAATTTTGGCGGATCCTGATCTGGAAAAGGAAATCGTCCGAATCACGAGAGCAGTTCCCGGCGTTATAGATGTCACGACCGATATCGAGCCACCGCCCATTGAATACATGCATCCTTAACTAGCAGTACCTCCAGCGATGTAAACCGTAGCCTCTTGCGGAGCCTCGGCGGACCGAGCTAACTCTATAGCCGAAGGTTTCAAAGTATTGGCCGGTGCGGTTCATCGCGGAATCTATTCTTGATCATCGGTGTGCTAACGTTGAAGTTCCATGAATCAAATTGAAACCGCCGTCCTACCGGGCGATCTTTCCTTCATGAATCTAGCATTGCAGCTTGCCCATCATGCAAGTCAAAGGGGAGAAGTTCCCGTTGGCGCCATTGTAGTTCACAATAACCAGATTGTCGGCAGTGGTTATAATCGTAGAGAAGAACTGCAAAGTCCGATCGCTCATGCGGAAATCCTTGCCCTCGATGAGGCTGCGCGGAAGCTAGGTTACTGGCGGCTTACAGAGTGTGATCTTTATGTCACCTTAGAACCCTGCATCATGTGTGCAGGCGCGGTCCTGCAGGGACGCATGCGCCGGCTTATATTCGGCTGTTTAGATCCGAAAGCGGGCGCTGTTATATCGCTCTATCGCCTATGCGATGATCGGCGACTTAACCACCAAGTCCCGCATACGGCTGGAGTCCTGGCAGAAGCGTGTGCTACTATTTTGGGGAAATTCTTTAGTTCTCTGCGAGAACAAAAACGAATCACAAGGTTTGGAGAGGTGGCCGAGCCCGGCTGAAGGCGCTTGACTCGAAATCGGTAGAGGGCTGAAACCGCAATTCTTTGCATTGACGGGGAGTTAACCAACTCCCCGTTTTTTAATTCCCTTTCATGCTCCTGTTCAGAATCATCGGATTATTCACATTTGTTCAGAAACTGCCAGTTTGATAGGAAATTTGTTTACAGGGTGTTTACACGAATACTCGCGAGGCGATGCTCCCGATGAGCTATAAGTCCCTCATTCTGGACCCTGCAACTCCTCCGAGAGTTCGGGAAATAATTGAACGGGTCGAAAAGTTAAGATTTAGCGATGTACACAGCATGCTGCGGCTTCCCATTGGGAACCATGGTCTCCGAGCGAGATGCAACTTTGCGATCACAGATGTTCTGACAGCGGTGATCGCTGGGGCATCAACCGTATTGTATGACCAAAAGACATCCCATGTGGGCGAAAGGTTTAAAGGGGTTCTTGAAGATTATTTTCCCTGGGATCTCGAGCCTAAAACTAGTGTACCACCCCCTGTCGGAGCCGCGGCGATCTACCACGTCTTTCGGAATCCGTTGACACACGACTGGGGCTTGGACTTAAAAAACACGCAAAGGGTTTCAAAGTAATCGTCGCTTAGGAACCAAGCCGAGTAGTAGAGGGGAACTCGGACTAACTGAAAGCCTTATAGAAAAGCTCGAGACTTATCAGAAGAGACCGACGAACATTTCCGCGACAGTAAGCATTCAAGGACAACGTAAGGTCCTTTGGTTGAGGGCCTATATTGGGGTGTGCGACGAATGATCGAAAGGCTATCTGCGGATCAACAGCGAATGCTTGCCGCTGACCAATTTCTTTCTAAACTGTAGGGGTGCAAAGCTTTAACCATGCGGTGCGCCGCAGACATGACACTTCACAAAACCATCCCCGTGCCCGCGATCGGCAGCGTTGGCCTAACACTCGAAGCAGCGGATGCTCAGCGGCAAGAGATGCTCCAGCACGAGAGCAATTGTATCGCCCCACGTTGCCAGCGATCTAAGTAAAACAATCATTGGTGCTTACATACATAACGTTTAGGATAGAGCCGTTTACACGCAAAGCCTCTAGGGTAGCTCCCGAAAGCCGGTACTCTCGCCGGCCTGAGGCCCATCCCTACAACGAGAGCACGTCAAGGAGAGATGACGCCAATGCCAAAACCCGCGAACTGCAATGTTACTTTCCAACCTAGCACAGCGCAGCAAAAAGAATTACGACAGGGATTCGACTCGTGGTACGAACAGGAGATTTCCTTTTTCCACGATCAGCCTTTTTACCCAGCCTACAGAGATGTTTTCCAAGCCGGCGCGACTATTGCCGACCTCCAGTACATTGATTTCCTAAGCAGAGCGTCACTGCTTGGGACCGCATACGCAAAGAAGTTTCGGATCAATCAGCGGAAAAAGGTTGAAGCTAGATCTCTCCACTTTACCGCCGAGTCCGCCAGGAATCATCGTATCCGGCGCGATTCAGGTGTTAAATGCGGTTGCGGATGAAAACAAAAAGAATCCAACACTATCGGTTTCGAGTTATGAGTGGTACGAGAAATTCATCCTAAACCCATGGAAGTCAATGATAGAAGGCCAAAAAACTACGCGCTTACAAGCGCGGAAGTTTTACCGTTTCGCATCGAAGAAGAGATGGCTAATCGCTTTCCGCTTTATAAGTGTTTTGCAGAAGCGGCGAATCGTCTCAATGGGCAACTCCGGACCAAAAGTGCGCGCGTTGGCAGAAAATCTGATCCGCGAGGAAGTCTTTTTTCACTGGCTGTTCACGAGCGCCTCGCAAAGATAAATTTGCGGGAGCAGTCATCGGCTGACCGGACGACTGTTGAGGATACTGAGGTCGGGCAACGATCCAAAAGAAAATCAAACGCTACGTCATGCGACAACGCAAAGAGTTGAAACAGTAAAATCTAATATGAAATCTTGGAAGTCGATACTCTGTCAATTGGAACAAGGCTTTGAAGTGTACATCGATACGCCTAAGCCAAAACGCGAGGAACGAAAGCGAATTTTAAAGAATGTCATCGAAGGCAAATATAAGAAGGGAGATGTGGTGCATGGTAAACCCCCTCCATACGGCGGAAGCTGGACGTATGACCCTGAGAGAAACGAATCAGCTCTCAGCGATCCGCCGCCACGCCGTGAAACCTGGGAGTGGGACTGGGAGTAAAGCTAAGGGTTAAGAAAATTGTTATCCGGTATTTTCTGACCATCTTTTTAGTGCATTCTATCGGTAATTTCCGTGATTTAGTTTTCATGCCCGTTTAATATTCTGTCCATGTCCCTCACTAATGGAGGATCTAAAGACATGGACCAGCAATTCCTTACGGTATCCCAGGCCACCAGACTTCTCGACTTATCGTCGGATTCAGTTCGACGGTTTGAGTGGGATGGGATCTTACCAGCAATCCGGGTCGGTAAAGGCCATCGCCTATTTGCGCACTCGGACGTCGAACGACTGCGCGTTCAGCGCGAAAATAGATCCAATCAACAGCCAGTGGGGCGCTAAAAACACCTGCGCCCCTTCTGGATAGCTTTGGCCGGCAACCAGAAGAGGCGCAACAAATCAGAAAGGAGAAAAGACTGTGAACAGAACGAACAATACACAAGGAAGGGATCAAAAATCAATCCCCGCGTCGGTGCTTCTGATTTTCTTAGATGGTTTCAATAGTTTACCGACCATCGTTCCTAACGGCGGAAGCGAAGAGGTCGATGAACAGCTTATACGCTGGTTGCAGCAAAAGCTGTTAGGCGCCGCTCGACGAAAGAAGGCCGCCTGAAACGATGAGTCGCTGTCGCTATTTATCTACGGAAGTGTCATTAGACGCACGTATTAACCGTCTGGCTGCTGGAGGCCGGTGATTTTGCGGCTCTTCTGTATACGTGGATGATTCCCCACGCCGAAGATGATGCCAGCATCACAGCGGACCGTTAGATTTAAACCAAATCAATACGCGGGTGCTCGCTTTAGCATGGGGATTAACAAGCAGCGTATCCAAAGATGCGAACGGAAATGTACTTCTAGCGCGCCTAAGTCGATGTTTCGAACAAGAGCATGAGAGTCGCAAAGGCAAAAGATTAACCGGTGATCATTTGCCCGCTCAGAATACTTTTGACCTCGAGGAGATTCGATTGAAAACTTGCGAAAAGCATACGCGCATTTCTCTTGCCTATCATCCGCATTTGAAAGCAACGGTAAAAGATCGTCGTCAAAATTCTGTAATGCAATAGTTTTGTGCATCTCGAATGCGCTCGACTCGCACAGTGAAGCGGAGCACGCATAAGAGAAACCAAATGCCCTCAACTATATGAGGGCGGCGGTTATACGACGGTCAAGCGGCGATTGAACAGAATGGGGGATGTGACCGGCAGCATAGCTGGATTGTAACTGTGGCGGAAGCTCGTCTTCAACGTGAATCCCCAGCCAGTGTAATGGCTTGATGCTACATCGTACAATAATCATAGTTTCCTTTCTCGTTCGGCCTCCAATGCACGATTCCGTTCCTGTAATGTTTCAAGCTCGACTTCGAGACGTTTAGCCTCTTCTTCGTTGCTCAGATGTGCAACCGAATCATTATCAGCAGCAGCCTTTTTTTATTTTGGCTTTGAGGTCGTCTACTTTTTCATTCCACGCCATAACATCGATCTCCAAAGACTCTAGTGAATCTTTGTTACTGCAACCGCTGAGACAAACAGCCAGGAAAAGGATCGTCAATAATGAGGTAAGAAATATGTGAGGTAGCCCGGGTTTGACGGACACCTAGAAAAGGGGCAAGAGCCCCTGGAGGAGGTGTTCGATGACGAAGCGCAAGCAGTTTAGCGCAGAGTTCAAAGGAGAAGCCGTTCGGTTATTAGAGACCTCGAAGAAACAGCCAAGCGATCTTGCTCGGGAACTTGGGGTTCGTCGCAATCAACTCTACAAGTGGAAAGATCAACTCAGCCGAAGTGGCAAGCGGGCTTTTCCGGGGAAGGGACGCCGACTAGAGAGCAGTGACGAGGTGACTCGACTGCGGGAAGAACTGGAGCGGCTTAAGGAGGAGCGAGACATTTTAAAAAAGGCAGCCGCGTACTTTGCCAAGGAGCTCAAGTGAAGTACGCCTTTATGCGAGCCAACCGCGCAGAGTTTGACGTCAAGCGTATGTGCCAAGTTCTACAAGTCAGCCGCAGCGGGTACTACGACTGGGCGGGGCATGAGGAGTCTAAACGCAGTCAACAGGACGGTGTTCTGCTCAAGGAGATTCGCAAGATCCATCAGGAGAGCAAGGAGGCTTACGGTGCAACCAAGACGTGGCGGAGTCTGAAACAGGGGGGATGGTATGTGGCAGGCATCGAGTGGCCCGGCTACGGCGTCAGGCCGGGATCGAATCGCGTCGCAAGCGCGAATTCAGACTGGGCTCTCAGGCCCGCAACACGGCCCCTGCGGCAGCGAATCTTTTACGCTGGCCGTTCAAGGCCGCTTTCCCCGATCAGATCTGGGTGACTGATGTCACTTTTATACCGACGCGCTCAGGATGGTTGTACCTGGCCGTGATGATCGACTTGCATACTCGGCTAGTGGTCGGTTGGTCGATGAAGGACCGCCCTAACCAGGAGCTAGTCAATGAAGCGCTGATGATGGCGGTGGAGCAGCGCCGACCCAACCCGGGCCTTATTCACCACAGCGACCAGGGAATTTTGTACTCGAGCGGGAGTTATCTAGCATTGCTAAAACAGTATGGGATGCTGCGCAGTATGAGCGGCAAGGGCAACTGCTATGATAACGCTGTGGCTGAAAGCTTCTTCAGTTCCTTAAAGAATGAACTCGTTCACCACCGCAACTTTCAAACGCGCGATGAAGCACGAAGCGAAATCTTTGAGTACATCGAACTGTTTTACAATCGTAAACGACTTCATCAGTCGTTGAGTTATCAACCGCCCGTGCAGTACAAGTCCATTGAAGTGTCGTCTAATTAACTGTCCGTGAAACCCGGGGCAGCTCAGTGTGTCCCTTATGCTCGGACAATAGTGTGGGCAAATTAAACATGTGAGTATCTCCCGGTGCAAATGTCCGGGGTAACTATCACAAACCCTTTTCAGTTCAAGGGACAACATAATGGGAATGCCTAAGCCTAAGAAAACACCCGATATCATCAGCCGGTCGCCAGATTTGAAGACGGTTCAGGGCAGCATTCAGAATGCGGTTAGTCTCGTGATCGATCGGATCCAGCCGAATGCGCCAGCACGACCGAAGCAGGTCCGGGTTGTTACGGCATCGGGTCCGATCATGTATGGGTGCCACTCAGTAGCGATTTCATCGCATAGTTTCGGCAGGTCTTTGTGGTCTTTCTCTTCGCATCTGGCAATTTGACGTCACAGATGTCACTCTGTGACAAACGGTACGGTACTTTAGCGCTCGCCGAAGTTTCAAAGACCGACAGATTACGTGCTCTTGTCCATGGCCCTTTCATTGCGGTTGGAGTCGCTGCAAGATGGACCGGTTCCGGTCGGGTGGAAAGACGAACTTGAAACAAAGCAAAGACACTCCCATCCTCACCAAACAAAAGAATCTAAACCAGGTGATCGCAGACCCAAGGCGCGAGTCATTTGAAAACTGGCTGGCAGCGTTAGCTCGAGCAAAAAAGCTCAGGCTACGCGGCTATGATGTCAAGCTCCCTCCGCCCCAGCTTGGCCGTCCTCCATTTCTTCTCATCAAAACGCCGCGGTCGTAATTCTGGACAGTAACCGGGGATGATGCATTTACGCGACTTTGCCGCCCTGACCCCTGATCTTAGGCAGTTTTAGCGGTTCCTTTGCCGGCTTCTCTTCCGGCACGTTTACCCTGAGCCACAGCCGGCCAAATTGTTCTTGAAGTATTCCGCGCCATTCATGACCGTGCTCGACTTCAAGTCTTGCTAGTTCCGCTACCAGCTTGTTTTTCATCGTCCAATTTCCGCCAGAAACAGAATCTGGCACTTAGCGGCCGGCAAACTCTCAATGCGAGAGTTTCACGGGATCATGGGAACACCCGGCCAGGGCTAGAGTTGAAACCGAGCACGTACAATTCGAAGTGGACGAGGTTAATAGCACAATGGCGATAGCTCGATCAAGTAGTTCAACGCCACGAAAAATTGTACGCTGAGACTCCCGGCGCCGAACCCTTGACGTCTAGTCTGCCCAAGCATATAAGCTGCGCCACTCATTATGCTGGACCCGCAAAAGACTCTCGAACGTGAAGCAATGCTGAAACGCATCCGTGAACTAGAGGCCGAGATCGCGCAGCATGAGCGCAATCTGCGGGAAGGCGAGGCTCGGCTGCCGCAAGGAGTAGTTACGGCTGTATCTTCGGCGCTTAATCGAGACTACCCTTTAGCAGGGCGACACCGAAAACGCATAGTCTTGACGTCAGACAAAAACTCAGAGAACAGTTTGTTGCTTGACGACTACGTAACCAATAGAAACTCAATCGGAAACTGGAATATCACCACTACGACCCCACTGCACTACTGTTGTGGTACCAGTCGCGCTGTTCAGGATGTACCAGTTTCCTTCCCTAGGCCGCCATACAACAAAGTCCGTCCGCAAGTCAAAAGCAGACCCATTAACGCTATAGTCACTCGGCACTGGAATATCACCACCACGACCCCACTGCACCACCCGTGTGGTATTCGTCGCACTGTTGATGACGTACCAATTGCCTTCATGAGGCCGCCATACAGCGAGATCGGTCTTACCGTCACCATCGTAGTCCCCGGGCACTGGAATGTCACCACCCATACCCCACCTCACAATCCGTGACGCCTTCGTCGCAATGTTGATGACGTACCAATTGCCTTCATCGGGCCGCCATACAGCGAGATCGGTCTTACCGTCACCATCGTAGTCCCCGGGCACTGGAATGTCACCACCGACACCCCACTGTATAACCATTGGAATATTAGCGGTGCTGTTGATGACGTACCAATTGCCTTCATCGGGCCGCCATACAGCGATATCGGTCTTACCGTCACCGTCATAGTCACCGGGCACTGGAATGTCACCACCAACACCCCACTGTACGATCCGTGTGTTGTTATTCGACTGAAGGATGAACCAAGTGCCGTTGCTAGGTCGCCAGACGGCAAGGTCGTCTAACGTGTTACCGGTGCCGTCATAATCACCGGGCACTGGAATGTCACCACCGACACCCCACTGTACTACCCGGGGTGTGGAACCGTCGAGGATAAACCAAGTGCCATTGCTGGGTCGCCACACGGTGGGCAGAGACGCTTCGAAGACAGATTGGCTACTGGATATGTTAGGCGTCGTCAACATAAGCAGAATAGTTGCGAACAACAAAACCGAGTACACGATTACTTGCTTTTTCAAAGTTCGACCCCCTAAGTGAATGTGACGTGAGGATAACGAGAAGTGGTTTCATCCTAATACATGCGTCAGTGATCTACTGTCAATTAAAAATTTGTGATGTGTGGTAGTTCAGCGAAAATGTCACCCCAAAACTGTTCAGCGATTCTGACACCCCTTCGGGTAGGATCTTCTCCGAGAAGGAGGAGATGGGATGAGCGAAAGGGAGATGAGGGTGAGTCAGAGAGAATTACATCGACTGCATGTGGTTCGATTGACGTTAGAGGGGCGAGAGAGCGTGGGCAAGGGGGCGAAGCTTTTGGAGATCTCGGCGCGCCAGATGAAACGGCTGCGGCGAAAGATAAAAGAGCGAGGTAGCGAAGGTCTAATGCATGGCAATCGCGGCAAAGCGGCCTGGAACAAGACGGCATCGCAAAGAATGCAGAAGGTGATCGCATTGGCACGTGGACGCTACCAGGGACTCAACGACACGCACCTGACCGAGAAGCTCAAGGAGAAAGAAAAGCTCGAGGTATCGCGCGCCACGGTGCGCCGGGTGTTGCGTGAGGCCGGGATCGCTGCGGTGCGAAAGCGCGGTGTCAAGCGCCACTACAAGCGCCGCGAGCGCAAAGCCCAGGAAGGATCTCTGTTGTTGTGGGACGGGAGTCCTCACCGCTGGTTTGGAGAGAAGTTCGGCGAGTGGAGTTTGATGGCGGCGATCGATGATGCCACGGGGAAGTTGGTGTGCGGCGTGTTTGCCCGCCAGGAGGATGCCCAGAGCTATTTGATCTGCCTCAGACAGATCGTGCTCGAGAACGGCATTCCCTTGGCCATGTACATGGATCGCCATGGGATCTTCCGTCGTAACGACGATCACTGGACCGTGCAAGAGCAGCTGGCCGGGCAACAAACGCCCACTCAAGTGACTCAGGCGCTTTTGGCTTTCGGTATAAAGCCGATCTTTGCACTCTCGCCTCAAGCCAAGGGACGTGTGGAGCGGCTGTTTAATACTTTGCAGGATCGGTTGGTCCAGGAGCTCAGGCTGGCACGGATCACCAGCCCCCAACAAGCGACGCTCTTTGTGAACGGCCCGTTCAAAACCGATTTCAACACCCGCTTTGCCAAACCGGCCAGAGAAAGCCAACCAGCCTGGCGTCCTCTGCCCAAAACAGTCGATGTCGATCGGACCTGCAGTTTTCTCTATGAAGCCACCGTCGGCAATGATAATGCAGTGCGGCTTTCAGGAATGATCCTCGACATCCCGGCGGGACCGCATCGTCGAGGATATGCCAGAGCCCGTGTCGAGATCCGTCAATTGCTCGATGGCCGTTGGCGCGTGTACTGCAAAAACGAGCTGCTCTTGGAGAGCCCTCCTCCTGCGGTGCAAGGACCATTAAGAACCTTGCGCCGGCATTATCGCTCGGTCAAAGACAGAAAACTCCTCGATTCGAGAAAACAATCTAAAAAACCACCGCCGTATTTCGCTTATAACGCACGTTCTCGGACTGGCGGGCACCTAGGTACCCCCAAAATCAACCCTGATGGAGATCTCACAATCGAACTGAAACCTTACCACACTACCACTCAGGGGTGACATTTTCGCTGAGCAGTTAAGGTGACATATTGGCTGAACTACAACATTAAAAATTTGTGATGTGAATTGACTACTACTAGGCAGGCTGCGCAATTCTGAATCCGACAACGCAATGTTTACATCACTAACTTTGAAGCATGGGACACACTGCAATGCTCGAATACAAAGGCTTCAAGATCTCCGGCACTTCCACTCCCCGTCCATGGCAAAACCTCCATGTCTTTGTGACTGAATGAGCAACACATAACGGTCTCAAAACGCTCGATCGGTGCGAAGGAGCAAGATTCGCGCCGGCTGGCAACTCACGACCGATGGGGGGAATAAGTAAAGAAAGCTTCGGGACAGCAAGATAGGAGTTCCATATAGTACCGCACCTGCTTGGAACAGATGGAGGCCGAGTCGGAGAAGTGCCTGAAGTAAGATACAGCACCGCATCGCCCGAGAAAGGAGGTGAAAAAGACTGTAAACCTCCCAAAGCCTTTACACAGCCCGTATTTATGAGCCTTGCGGTATTGGGATCAAACCATTCGTAAAAATAATTTCCGTTCCGCAGATCTACGTTGAAAGAACCTCCGCCGGGCGCGTAGACGAGATAATCAGAACCTGCTTTGGCAAGAGCGAAACCGGTTGAGCTTACCTCTGTGGATGGGAGCATTCCGGCAAGATCCGCAATTCTTTTCGCATAATTAACCGTGCTGCCCGTTGAGGTTCGATATTTATCCCAGTCAGCCCTCTCCATTGTCGGATCTTCAAACGGCGCATCGTACAAGTTGAAGTGATAGCCCCGCATGAACGCTTTCCATGGGATTTGAGCGAGCGTGCTCATGGATTGATCACGCCAACCTGATATGTGATCCATGTCTATAATCAGAGGGACGCGGGTATTATTTATTGGAGGATTGTTTATATAATCTGCCCACCCGCTTGCAACGGAGTATACGCTTGCTCCGCTGGCATAAGCTTCGTCCAAAGAACTGTCGTGGTAATTTGTCCCGTCCCTTAACAAGCCAGCAGGGCTGTATAATATCAGATGCTGTTTTGGCCTGGATGCCTCATAATTTTTAATGTGGTTGATGATCTCGTATTGCCAGCTCACCGCTCCTAACTCATTGGCTATCTCAAAAAAAACGTTATCCAGGTCGCCTACTGTATCTATCACTTTGCTGACATACGCCTTCTGGAGAGCCACTAATTCCGGAGAAGGCGAGAAAAAGAAAGACAGGTCACTGGCTTCAATCCCATTGATATTATTGCTCGCATTAAAAACTTGATTTAAACCTCCACCGGGGTTCTGGCGGCTTTCAAAGCCATATACATCAAAAAGCATATAGCTGATATATATGCCTCTATTCCCAAGGTCGATCGCTCTTTCGCGCATTCTATCAAAGAAAGATTGTTCAAATTGATAAAGATCAAATTTTTCACCGCCGTCGTTCGCATTCCCGTATCCGGAAACACGCTTATAAGGCAAGGGAGACACGCCGGCCGGACTGGCAGTGAAAGCGGACTCGCTCCAATTCCGTATATAGTTTATGTTCTTGTCAGTCAGGAGTTGAAGGTACCATGGCCAATCCAGCATCCTTGAAGCAGGATCCTGCAGGTCAATGAAAGACTGGTGTCCCGAAAGGTAGATCGCTTTTCCTGAATTATCCGTAAAATAGATAGGATTTGCACGATGAATCCGCAAAGGTCCATTACCCGGAGCTTTGGGATTGATGCTCGAACAAGAGATGAAAAGACCAAAACACGAGACGATTAAAAATCTGTAAAGATACATCGTTTAAACTGCTAAGGAAGCTTGTGGGTACACGCCGGACGCCCTTTCACGCATTGTTCGCATACTCGCAGATATACGCAAGAACTCGCGGCGTGAGGTAGAAAATGTCGGTTTTTTTCTTGGCGACTGCCTGCTATCGAATTGCGCCACTTATGTCCCGTTGGTCGAAATTGTGTCGGTTAACAGAGCAAACGGCAATGATTAGCTTCTTGTGTGAGAAAAATTTTACTCGTCGAAGATCATACCGAATTACGGCATGTCCTCGGCCATCAATCCTATACAAGGGCTCTAAAATCAGTGGTAAATCGAGTCCAGCGTATATGTAAGGCTGCCACTCGCTTGGAACGATTTACCGGAGCGGTCTGGCCGGCTCTATCGTCACGGTTGCACGAATCGAGGGCAAGATATTCAAGACGATCAAGGAAGCCGAGGCGCATGGTTTGGAATTGGTACGGCAGTGCGTGGATGAGAGATGGGCTGAATTGTAATTGCGCTTGTAGATGAGATTTTTATAGGACGATCAGCCTTTTCGTATCTCCGAATCAACATGCTCGCAGAATATACCCTATGATCCCTGAAGCGGCGACACCTGCACCTACTGCAATGATGAAGCAGCCAAGTAGTACCATCATGATGTTTTTCTCCATACGCAAAGATTCTTGGGCCTTGCCAACGCAGCGCCTTTGACGAGCGGTCAAAGGATCAAGGTGTGTGTCCAGGTGTCCGCTGCGCAGCGAGGGCGCAGTTGATAGCACAACCAATGCGGGTGAATCAAGTCATTGTTGTTGATGTATTTCTACTTATAAAATCTTATACGAATTGATATAAGGATCATGAGCCCGCAAGAGATTAAGAAGCTTCGACACACCCTCGAACTAACTCAGCAGCAACTGGCTGACAAGATAGGGGCACGACAGCATACCGTCGCACGTTGGGAAACCGGTGTGAACGAGCCGAAAGGCGCATACGCAATGCTTTTGAATCAACTGAGTGAAAAGGTGAAGAAGAGGCGGAGGAGTAGGAAGAAAACTGGAAAATGAGAGAAAGGAGATCGTATGAAGCAAACTTTTGAATGCGTCGAGAAGCATCTCTATCGTCGCCAGTATCAAACCGCTGGCGGCGACTGGAGCACGCTGTATTACGTCATCTTTTTACTGATGGAAAAAGAAACGCCGGACGTTTCCGGTTGGATCGGATCTCAAGACCGCTCGGGAGGAATGCAAGGTTCTTGAAGCGAGGAATATCCGGAAAAAGACTTCGATATAAAGGCCGATTCGGAGCCGCCCGAGCGCCTTACGATCGCAAAGTATTTATCCGTTTTTCTCCAAACGAAAAGGGGGACGAAGTCGTATGGCTTTTGGAAGAGCTGCGCCTGTCATCTCGAACGGTTATTAGGCTCGAGTCCTTTGGATGAAATAACGTGAAGTAAGATGGCGGAATATAAAAAGTACGGCTGACCGAACCAATCACCCGCCGAGGAAACCCGGTTGTTAAGGACTCTCACGTCAGACACTCGACAGTTAACCGAGAGCTAACGACATTGATCAACATGCTCAACCTTGCCGCCGAAAATGGAGTGCTGGAGAAGATCCCAGCAACAAGGAGACTAAAAGATTCAGAAGACCATTTGGCGCGCGAGAGAGTTCTGGAAGCCGATGAATATAAAGCCTTACTTGAAGCCTCTCCGCGGTGGCTCCAGAGGTGCATCATTGCAGCTTACGAGGGTTGCCTAAGCAGGGCAGACCTGACTTTGAGGATGAAGAGGCTCACAGGAAGAGGAGAGAAGCAGCCGTTATAAATATCATGAACGGCCGCGCTAAGACTAAGGCTCGCCAGAAGGTCCCGATCAGTCCAGCGCTTGCCGAAGTGTTAGAGGAATTCGAAAAGGTTAGAGGCCTCCAGCACCAAATTTGGTTTTCACCCGGGATGGTAAGCCAATAACGAAAGACGCCTTGAGTAAAGCTTTCGATCGAGCCAAGAGGAGTGCGAAGATAAAAGATTTCCACTTTCATGATTTCCGACATTGTTCGGTTACACGGTGGATGCTGGAGAATATTCCGGAAGAGCTGTGCGCAAGCTTGCCGCCGGCCATAGTCGGCGATCGTTCCACAGCGATACGTGAATCCGCCGGATGAACAGATGGTTGAGATTTTCGCGCGACAACTAGTCTGGAATGTTTACGACATTCGTACACAGACTTTGCGAACTGCCGAGGTATCTGCTAACTAGTTGAATTATTGTGGAGAGGTGGCCGAGCCCGGCTGAAGGCGCTTGACTCGAAATCAAGTTTACCCGAAAGGGTAACGTGGGTTCAAATCCCACCCTCTCCGCCAGAGAATTATTATTACCCAGCAAAGAGTTACCCCTCACACTTAATGCCCAGTCAAACGTCTGTGCTTGAAAAATCAAGTTTGCCTTACCTAGAAAAATAGCCCTTTTGTGCTTGTTTTGTGATAGTTCATCCAGCCTGCCGAATCGGGATGACTTTCCGCCCCTGTTCGATCTGCTGGCGCTTGTATTCCTGCTGCCGCTCCAGCGTCCGCCTCTGGTCGTCCTCATCAATAATGTCGTAGCGGTCAAAGATCGCCCGCGTCTTGTGCCCGGAGATCTCCATGCAGTCGTGCTCGTCGTTGCCGGCCCGGCGCAGATTGCGAACCGCACTGCGGCGCATATCATGCGGCACAATGCCCTTTAAGCCGACCGTTTCGCAGGCGGTTTTGAATGCCTTTGCGAAAGACTTAACTGGCTTGCCGCCGCGGTGAAATACAAACGGGCAGTCCGGCAGTCGTTTGGCAAGTCGCCTGACGATGATCTCTTTCAATTCGCCGGCCAGCACTAGAGTTCGTGGCTTTTTGTTCTTGGAGTTCTTTCGTGACAAACGGATTACCCAATCGGTTAAATCGACTTTGCTCCATTCGAGCCCGGATACTTCCTTACTCCGTCAAGCTGAAATCCTCTATACGTTGGCGATTTGCACTAAGCAGATCGGAACCCATCCTGAACCTGACATGCACCTAGTTTCCCGTCGGCGCCAGAGTCACGAGGCGTGAGCGCTTCTTCCAGGATTCTAAGTCAGCCAATATGGCACTTCTGTCCGCCGCTGCTTGGCGCGAAGAAGTCGTGCGATTTCGCCAAATGACCATTTCTGCTTCATTTGGCTGTGGCTTATCCGTTGCTCTTATCTTCTTTTAAGGGCCGACTGATGACGGGCTTTCCTGGCTGACGCGCACATCGTTGATCAACCCTCGAATCTGTCACGAGAAAGTCATAGTGCGGTAAACGAACCGACACGGAAACCGTCTAAACCTAATTCAGAACAAAGTTCGCCATTCTCCTTATTGCAATTTATGAATGCTTTACCTTTAGCTTCTCCGGTTACTGTTACATCCAACTCGCTTATTCCGCACATTCTGATTGTCGATGATGATCCGGAACTGCGCAATCTACTTTTGCGCTTCTATTCGGATGAGGGCTATACCGCTGTCTCCGTTGGATCCGGTGAAGAGGCCTTGGCGCAATTAGCTCAGGGAAACATCGATTTCGTCGTCACCGACATTCAACTGCCCGGCATGAGTGGCACCGACTTAGTAACCAAGATGAGGGAGAATTATCCTGATGTTCCCGTAATGGCAATTACCGGATACTCAGACATCGATATTGCGATAGATGTGCTTAAAAATGGCGCCTGTGATTTCATAGTGAAACCCTGCAATCTCACCTCCTTGCAAGAATCGACTCGCATCGCACTGGAAAAGACTCGGGTCGAGATGGAAATGCGCCATCTACGACGATCTCTGAAGGAGGGTTACCGATTTGGGGGAATGCTCAGCAAGACGCCTGAGATGCACCGCATCTTTGAAATAGTCCGTGCCGTAGGCCCTACGGATATGACGGTTTCAATAGAAGGGGAGACCGGAACCGGTAAAGAATTACTCGCTAGTGCTGTACATAGCCATAGTAGCCGCCGCGATAAACCTTTCGTGACGATTAATTGCGCAGGCTTCCCCGAGTCTCTTCTGGAGAGCGAACTGTTCGGTTACGAAAGAGGCGCATTCACGGGAGCGTTTCAATCAAAAGCGGGTAAGATCGAACTAGCTCACGGTGGCACCCTTTTTTTGGACGAGATTGAAAGCATGTCGTTGGTGATGCAGGGGAAGTTACTCCGGGTCCTAGAGGACCAACACGTGCAGCGTCTAGGTGGCCATACCAGCATCCACGTCGATATGCGCGTGATCACCGCGACGAATGTGCCGTTAAAAGAGCTTGTCGCTGACGGCAAGATGCGCTCTGACTTTTACTATCGTATTAGCGTGATTCCGCTTCATTTGATCCCTTTACGCCAGCGGAAAGCAGATATTCCCTTACTGGCGTATCACTTTTTGCACCGCCACGCCGCTGGAAAACAGAAAGGCATCAAATCCATTTCAAGGAAAGCCCTGCGGCTTCTGTTGGATTATCCTTGGCCCGGGAATATCCGGGAGCTTCAGAACGTGCTCCAACGCGCTATTGTGATGAACGCAGGAGACAGCATTCACCACGTCGATTTACCGGACATTACGAATGACAACCCTCGAGAATCGGAGCACGGTGTTTCGCTCCCGTTGAAGCAGTGGCTTGTAGAGAAGGAAAAGCAATACCTCGCGCAGAAACTGAATGATCTTAGCGGGAACATCGGTCTAACCGCAAAGAGCTGCCGAATCGGCGTCAGAACGCTTTCCCGTAAGATGCATCAATACGGATTAGACAAAGCTGTGTTCAAGCAAAGGGAGACTGAAAGCAAATTGCGGGAGCCATGAACTTTTCACCAAAGCATCCACGCAAAACTCAGCTACAAGGGGACCCATGGAAACATCTGTGACTTCAATTCTGCAGCAACTGAGAGCGCTCGAAGAGCTGGTAATACATCACAGAATGACAACCGAAGAGCTTCACGGCCTAGGACTCGAATTGAACTATCGTTGAGAGATTAGACGCGATTCGCATCATAGCGAAAGATCTCAAGCAGATACCAAAGCTGACTTCCGAAGACACAAAAGGACTGGACAAGTTAGAGGAGACGCTAAAGGACTCGGTCAAAAAAGACATTGGTGATTAGAGCTGAGTGGACGCTCCTGAAGATGGAGGCGGGTGACATGACTCTGCTTACAGTTTTAAAGTCTGCGGCTTCTCTACGCTTCAATGGTGCTCGTTGCCGGCACGTGCGGCGGTCTCCTTTAGAGACTCGGCACGCACCCTGGCGGCGCCCCTTAGTCCTGCTTCGCACCGCAGACTGGGCAATGTGCAAACCACCGCCGAATGCGCGACCGACACCGACGGCACACGTTTGTTCGCCCACGCCTAACCAAAAGCACCGACGTGACGACAAGGAGACCGGCAATTAAACTTCCGAACATCTTTTTCCAACCCACTCTTTCGCCAGGCTGCCCCGGCACGGGACCTATGGCCCTGCCGCTAACCAACTAAGAACCGTCCGGTCCTTTGCAGAGAAACAACTCGGATCAAGGGGCATCATAAGGAAGTAGTCACTCGGGTCGATGTACTGTTTGAGTTTCTGCCAAACAGCTTGCGGGGACTCCTCTGTGTTAATCGTCCAATGCGATTGAGACAACCTCCGGTATTGGTAGCTCGTCATTCCTTTATAGAAACCATCACAGCCCGCTTTAGAAGTCTGTGGATCGTGGTTGTAGGTGATGTGCAGGACAGCCATAGCGGCGCATTTTAGCACACCACGCACAGCGGGTGGAAAAAAGCGGCTATGCTCAGACGCTGCGGTGTCAGTAGAGTGAACGCAACCAGCTTGATTCACCGATACGCCTTGTGCTATTAACCGCGCCCTCGCTGCGCGGCGACAACCCTGCAAGCGACAACTCGTTTCCTTTGACGAACTGTCAAAGGCGCTGCGCTGGCGAGGCCCAAGAATCTTTGGGTATGGAGAAAAACATCATGATGGTACTACTTGGCTACTTCCTTATTGCAGCAATCGTAATCGTCGCAGCTTCGGCGATTGTCGGGCTTGTTCTAGCTAACTTATTGGTTAGTTGCTTCACAAAGGCGGATCGGCCAATCAAAATTTCATGCACATCAGAGATAAACCATGAGTTGGAACCAGCAAGAGTAGCGTAGAGGTCAGCGCACCGGTTAATTATCACCATTCGTATGAGACGCTTTGCTTCTTATGTTTCAAAGGCCGGGTAACATCTGCACCAGGAGGAAGGACACCCATGGAGCACGCCTATAAGTCTCACACAATCGTAATTACCACTTGGGCTAGCCTTGACCGCAACGGCTACATGCCGGAGGTTCGTATCAGTAAGAAAGCTCCCATCGCCTTTCAAACACTGAAACTAAATAACGCATTCCCAACTAAAGAAGAAGCTGAAAACTTCGCTCTGGAAGCCGCTAAAAAGTGGATTGACGACAAGAATCCAAAACAATCGCAAGCGGCGACCCACAGCACGGTTAATGCAAAATCAGAAACGTCTCTCAGCTAAGGAGGGGGTTCACGGCAATTTTACACGCAGTAATATTAGTACAGGCTCTGCTGGGAACAACTGAGATGATGCTCGGGGATAGGTAAAAAATCACCTAGTAAAGAGGGCGGCTCCCGCAGTTTTCGTTGCGGTAAAAACCCCGAGCTTCGTCACACTGTACCTTGCCGAACCGTAGATCGGACCTTCGTTTAAGCGGTAGCCTAGGCCCAGCGTTAGGTGAAGCTGACTACGATATTCCATCTCCATCAAGTGATCAATCTCGATGTACTGACCATCTAGACGGCCGGCAGGCGTGTCAAATTGCGAAGCTGAAGCGGGCTGCAACAGGTGGGTTACGCGTCCCGTGCGTTTGAGTTTGCCGGTGTCGAGGTTAAACATCTGATATCCAGTCTCACGCCGGATAAGATTCGCTAAGTTTATGTCGCTCGGTATAATCGGCAGCGCCGGTTCATATACGATAGCGTTGCGGCTCTTAAACAATTCGAGTCTCTCGATTATCACCTCACCGGTCGTTTCTTGCAGCAAGTAAACGCCTGCATAATTGCCAAAAACGAGCTTCCATCTTTTCTCGTCCGAAAGAGCTACAGAGGTGAGCGGAACTACATTGCCTAGGTCTTTACCGTCAGTAATTTTAAACTGTTTCTGCCAATTCGAAGCGGGGATGAACTGTTTGACACCGCCTCCCTGGAGCGGAGGAGCTGCCCAACTAATATTTGAGCCGATTAGGGATAGGCTAAGAAATAAAATGAAAGCGATGAGACTCAGCATCCGGATTTCTCCTCAAGGTTTGCTGCACGGCGAAGACTGAAAATGGAACCAGAACTGCGATGTGTAAGCCAGGAGCCCGCTCAGCTAAGGTCAGACAAGCCAATCATCTACTTTAATCACCGAAAATCATGAGTCAAGATGGATCGACATGTTAGCTCGACGCAAAATGACCACCTAGCAAACCGTTAACGGTCAGCGAATGTGTCTCCCGACTGATAGCAATATGGTCCGAGCTGCTCGCAGTTTTGACGGTCTTCTCATTTGAAGGCGGGGAGAAGCTATATCCGTCCGGGGGCCGGTGCGATGGTCAAGAGCATTGTGTCCGCATCCGAGAGTCATAATACTTATACAGCGGCGTCGACTCAACGTCACATTGAAGCTGCCAAGTCCTGCCTATCCTTCTGCACAATTCTCGCCTTTGGTACAAACCCTCTATGACAGTTCAAGCCCGCGGGGGGAACGCCAACGGTGCCGATTCCTGAGTTTTTCGACGATTTGCACCAAAAGTGTTAATAAAGGTGTTGATAACTCACAGTCGAATCGCCGGATACCTACAACAGATCTGGTCTTGAGCTAATTGCCTAAATCTCGTGCGACGTTTTCTGCGCCAGGCTTTGATGATAGCAGAATGCTCTTTAAAGCCACACGTTTGAATTCCCCTCCAAATCAACACCAATTTGGATCACTACCGTTGCGTAAGCTTGGCAGGGTTTGCTCCCTTGAAGTATCATCATAGCTCCACGGTTGTAGTAGTTATCCACAGCTTTGGGCCTTGACACAAATCGTTTGCGGATGCTCAGCCCGGAACGGGGAAGAACCGCCGTAATACTTAGACTGTCTCATTCGTAGGACGAATCGGCCCAAGGTGATCTTAGTTGAGGGAGAGCGCGGTGAGAGCTAGACCGACTAGCTAGCTACATCGGACTGACAACCGCTAAGCCAAAAGTAGCGCAGTTACAACTTGTCTGCACATCATGGCTAAACCCACTCGCTGATTTGCGGGAAGCGTTCAGTTCGTCGAACCAATGTACGCTCAACTCATCCAGCAGCTACGGGACGGCAAAAACTGGCTCTATGAAGTGAAATTCGACGGCTATCGTTGCCTTGCTAGCAGAGATACTACAGGAGTCACATTATGGTCGCGGCGTGGAAATGATTTGACGGCACAATTCCCCAATATTGCCAAAGGATGTGAACGGCTTCCGCCGCGCACACTGCTCGACGGCGAGATCGTCGCTATCGACGAGAACGGACGCATCTCGTTCAACCTACTGCAACATCATCGCTCGCAAGCACAAGCATTGTTGTTTTATGCGTTTGATGTCCTGATTTATCGGGGGATCAATCTGCTCAACGAACCACTCTCGAAACGCCGTGAAGTGCTGAGCGACCTGATGTAGCCGCTCACCCGAAGCCCAACCGGAGTTTCGTTATCGGAGCACATCGACGCAACGCCAGCCGAACTAATTAGCGTCGTCAAAGACTTTGGCTTCGAGGGTGTTTACGAGAAAAAGGCATACCTCTTTATCCGAAATACGTCCTAAAAAATTACGCGGCACTGTTCTCCGCAGCTCTACGCATATTTGGATGTTGGCCAAACGCACTAATTGCCGCCGGTCTCGAAGTTCCTGACAGCCCGCATGATGGTCGTCGCGGAGTATTGCGGGCCTTGCGCGAGGCTTTGAAGCAGCATTCCGAAAATGATCTCCCAGAGAAGCTGAAACTGCACGCGGTTTACTACTTCGGTAGCTTGCAAAAAGCCAGGGCTGCGTTAAAGACCGACCGCAGATCGGCTGGTTGGAGCAAAGCCAAAATCATAGCGATGATCATTCAGAGGCATAGGTCGGGCAAGCCACTCGGCTATGCAGCAGTGCGGCGTGATAATCCCCGGCTTGTGAGTGCTGCAGAAGCGTAATTTGGAAGCTGGGGCAACGCTCTGCATGCCGCTGGCATCGATCCGAATTTGTATTTTTACCGTAAGTGGCGGAAACGAAAAACGACAGCTAAGAGAGATCACCCGCTATGGCAACCTACCTAGCCCGACCATGTCCGCGCTGTAACGGCTTTCCACTTTTGATTTTCTTTGGTTGAAGACCTCACCCCCTAACGTACTTTATTCCAACTGGCCCATAGCGGTAACTTGATAAGTCACCCTATGGAGATGCCCGTCTGAATCTCTAATGCATACCCTGCTTTGCAGGAAGATAAGTCTGCCACCAATAGTTGTCCAGCGGCAATTATCCACTGCCCACCCCGCGTTGACCGCGTTGTTCTGATTAGAAATACTAGCCAAAGAGACCACAGGGACAACTCCATCAATGCGTCTCCAACCAGGACCTATTACAAGAAAAAGGTCATCGCAACGCCAGGAGCCTCCGGTTCCTATGAAGTCGAAAACCGCATAGCCGGAGAGAAAGACGAGATCCCGACCATCTGGGGTTTGTGTCCGCATCTCATGTGGAGTTTCAATGAAGTTAGGAAATATTGGCATATCATCCCTCCTTGTGAATCATTAAACCGATTTCTAATCTCGTTGTCCGCATCAGTTCCGGAATTTCCCCCAGATGATAACGCCACAATTCGTCAGGAGTGGGAACCTTATTCTCCTCCAGCAGCACCGTCCAAGATTCCACAGACGCCACTACTTAACCAGTTGGCGGAGCTTCTACGCTCAGAGAGGCGCCTCGGTTTCGGGTATTTGACCCCTGATTGTCCCAGGGTCATCTTCTTGCCGGCGTTGTCCAAGTCTCCACCGTCATCTCTCTTGCCGGCGTTGTCCAAGTTTCCACCGTCATCTCTCTTGCCGGCGTTGTCCAAGTTTCCACAGCCGCCACAATCTCTTCAGTCATCTCTCTTGCCGGCGTTGTCCAAGTTTCCACCTGGGGAATTTCTTCCATAACAGAAGAAGATTCCTCTACCGATACACCCTTCTTTGCTCTGCTAAGAGGCTCGTCTTTTTTTCTTGGCATAATTTATCACCTACTTTTTCAAATACCCTCCATCTTTTCTCATGATTTTTAAAGATATTTATACAAATTATATTTTTCAATGCGAAATTTAGCATAATGCAGAGTTTAAACCCGATCAACTTCAGCGATTCGCTGCTGAGCTTGTCCGAATATCGCCTGAGGTGCTGTGGACTCACTCACCGCCTGCTGTATGTGCGGCTAAGCAGGCTACAACCACTATTCCCATCGTCCTCGGCGTGCGTCCGATGTCATTGAGCGGGGCTTAGTGGCCGGTAGTCAAGCTAGACCAGGGGGCAATATTACAGGTATGGAACTGCGGGATCTGGAGATCATGGGAAAACGTTTTGAGCTATTAAAAAATGCCCTCCCAAGAGCCTCGCGCATTGCTGTATTAGTGGATGCAACGAACTCGACGCATGCGAGGGTTCCCGGAAATATCGAGGAGGAAGCACGCACGCTTAAAGTAGCGGATTGAGGCGAGCACTCCTGAGGACATCGAAAATGCTTTTACGGCGATTAGCGGTGGGGAGACGCTTACTCGTAGCTATATCAAAGATCCTGCGGCGATTCTGGGAGAACATAGCGCCCTCGGGAATCATCAATGCGTCGGCGCGTCCCCGGCGCTTTTTTGCTGAGTATAGTCACTAGTAAGCGTATCGCCCGTACAAACAATCCTACGAAGAGAGTAACAAAAACGACTCCGAGCAACTCGACCATTCGCTGTGTTCCTTTTTACCGAGCTGGTGAAATTTGCATGGTAGTTTAGCCGAGTAATGCACATGCGAGCAACAAGAAAACCTCTGAAAGTGCAACTGAGAGCATGGCGAGGAGGGGAATCGAAATAAAAACATTGGAACGATGAAATGGGTTTCATATGGCTGATTAACGTCCATCCCCTTACCTCTCACCGTCGTTTACATTGTCGGAGCACTGATCGACGCTTAATTCGCGGCAAGGTAACAACAGGCCGCGCACTTCGGCCTCCGAATCACGGTGTATTGAAAGTAGAACAGGCTCAGAATCATTCTTGCCGGTGGGACAGACATCAAGAGCATGAATTGCCGGCTCTCGCCACAGCGGTACAACTTGGACGGGCTTATCTTTTGCTCTGATCGAAAGCTATGCCGCATCCGACATCTTCGCATCTAGCCCCCCTCATTCCACAGCGCCAGAGCATTGAGGAAACGCTGATCGTCATATGCGTAGCGTTGGTTACGTACGGCTTAACGGCGCTGTGGAACAGTCCTGCTACTGTGACGATACCATCTAGTCCTACAGAGTCGGTGCAGGCGAGCATTAAATAGTTCTTCCCCATGAAAAAACGTTTTTGAGGAGTTTTGCGGTTAGGATGCTTCTTTCGTTTCTTTGTCGCCGTAGCCGACATGCCTTTTTGGCACCCTTTTCTCCGCCGGTGCAGCGCCGAGGCTCTGCTTTAGCGCCTGCATGAGATCGATCACCTGGCCAGGCTTTCGCGCCGGCTCTGCCGGCGCCGCGACGATTCTCTTTCCCCTTGGCTTTTCCCTCGCGCATCTTGCGCACGCGAATGGAAACGAAACCCAGTGACTGAGATCAGGAGAATTGAAGGACCGCTCTTTGCCCGTAAAAAACGCGATAAAGGTCGGCGTAGGCTCGCTAAGCAGTGGGTTGATGAGCAGAGAATCAAATAAAATAAAAAATAAAATGTTTCACGCGTGCGACATGCATCAGGCGTGTTCCCAGCGACGAGACTAGCTTCTTTCTAATTAATTCTCTTTGTATCTCAGATCCTCCCTAGCACTCCTGGCGCAGCGGTTGCTCTCATCCCCATCCGTTTTCATTCAAAGGAAAGAAAGGATCAACGATGATTAAAGCAAATGAATTGCGACCATCAAAAACCGAGTGGCAACGTATATTTCTACAAAGCAAAGTGAACGGCGCACCTTACGAAGAACAAGAGTGGAACGTTAAGTGGCCGTGGCCCGAGGACACGTATTTGAAACGTCGCTTGAACTACTTGCGCAGTGGCGGCCGTTCCAGGGACAGTTGATAAGCGAGCGTCTGAGAAACATTTGGCCGCAGGAGAAATCGGATGGAGTTCTGGCGCAAGACTCATTTGGGCGTTGACCAACTTCGAGATACCTCTCTGATTCTCGAAGTGCCCTCAGATGATTGGACTTGGTGTGCCAATCCCATCGAACGCCGCCGTTTACCGCGAGGTTTTTCACGGCGCGTGTCCGATGTTATTGGCCACTTTAGTCGAAAGGCATCAGTTCAAACCTCGCAATATCGAACCGTATCTGCTGTCTCGAAGTTTAAGGAGAGCGCAATTGAAAATTGAAGATTTGATCGCTGAGTTAGTAGTATTTCCGTTGAATACCAAAATTCATGTCAAAATGGATGGTGAGATTAGATACATTCGGGGAGTGAAGATCAAAGAATCGTCGCAAGATGTGGTGGTAGTGGAGGTGTTGTAAATCACTGAGAGGAATGAATGCATCGCGGTTCGACCCCCACTTGCATTACGTCCACCCTAAATGGCGTAGACCAAAACTTAGTCGCCAGCGATAACCCAATATGGCACGCTACCTCGCTCGTCCGTGTCCACGCTGTAACGGTTATCTCGGCATTGTTTTGCGCGAGTCGGGACGCAACACGCCAGTGCGCGCTGTCAACGGGCATTGCCTCAAATGCGGCTATCGACTGGCTTGGATCGTCATCAAGGGCAACCAGGCTGCCTGTCACCAGTCACGAAGGAACCGATATGCTGAACCCACAAAAGACTCTTGAACGTGAAGCACTGCTGAAGCGCATCCGCGAACTAGACGCCGAGATAGCCCAGCACGAAGGGAATCTGCGGGAACTTGAGGCTCAGGTACCGAATTGAAGAAAAGTTAGGGCTGAAACTTCACTGATTGATTGAGAACGAGATCCCTGAGCTGGACGGCAAAGATCCAAATAAATGTAATTCGTTAAAGGCTTGGCTGATATAACACGACTGTCAGGGCCGTCGCTTTATCTTACGCGCTCGAGAATTTCTGTCGGTCTTCGCACGACGCAGTTCTAAGATATTGATTGCATGTAATGCTTTCAGGTTAGCTGTTCGCACCCGCGAGACACTGGTCTCCATTTTTATCCCACCACTGCAATCAGGCCGAGGTTGAGCGTCAACTTTCAGCTACTTATGCGTTGGTCCAAAGGTTGCATAATCTCACAGATGGCGACCAAGATTCTACTCGTGGAAGACAACGCAGATAATCTTTTAGTACTTGCGATCTGTCTGCAGATAGAGGGTTTTACAGTCGAACAAGCCCATAATGGTTTGGAAGCTTTTCAGAAACTCGAAGACGAAACTTTCGATGTGGTGGTATCCGATATTAGAATGCCAGGACTTAGCGGGTTCGACTTGGTAGGGCGCATACTTGAAAGGTTCGCCGAGATGCGGATTGTACTTATAACCGCCGACCCGAGAGCACGAAGGATGGCAAACGATAAACAACCGGGCGTGTCATCTGTTTTGATAAAGCCTTTCCCTATAAAGGAGCTGGTCAGAGTAATACGGGAGGCCGTCCCGCAGAACGATGTTAAGTCAGTAGGTCGCGCTCAGCCATCTTAGACATACGATCAACTATCCCTCGCTGATATCGCTATACCGCTACTCGATCACAGCCGCCTGTAGTTGCTCGCCTCCACCCGGGAGTGACACTGCCGCTTCATTGTCTTGCTTAAACGCACATTCCGCGATTGACCGCCCAGACGTAATATCGGCGAGCCGGACTCACCTCGTGACATACCAACTGCTCTTCCCTGTGGAGGAAAATGTCACAAACGATTTTGGTCGTCGAAGATGAGGCTGCGAATCTACGATTAATCTCTCTATTTCTTGAGAAGCAAGGTTATCGTGTCCTCCAGCCAAGAGATGGCTTGGAGGCGATGGATTTAATAGGTCAATTCAGAGTTGATATTGTCCTGTCTAACTGATTCAAGAATTGGGTTCTACATATCTTGTCAGGTTCTGTTCCAATGGCTAAATTTTCGGATGGCGTTTAATGCCGCCGAGCAGAGGAGTACCTATCTATTTACAGCGAGGAGGAGGAGAAGTGGCGCAAAAAATTCTCGTTGTCGAGGATGAGTTTCTAAGCCGCAATAACCTATGTAAGTTCCTGGGCAGCGAAGGCTATATCATACGTGACGCAGCCAACGGCGCGGAGGCGCTTGAGAAAATTACGTCCGAGAGTTTTGATCTTGTGATCACCGACTTCGTTATGCCGCACGTGGATGGACTTCGGCTTATTGAATTGGTGCGCGGGAAATGGCTACAGCTACCTGTCATTTTAATCACAGGCTATCTGTCCGCTCATGCAGGGGAGATGATCCTAGACGGTAGGGCGGCTCGGATAATGACCAAGCCGATAGACCTGGATGATTTACTAACGGCTGTGAAGCGGACTCTGGAATCCAAATCCAGTACGTAGGGGTGCATAATGCTGGTTAAGAAACTCCCGTTACCGATCCGGCATGCGAGGTTGTGGGGGGTTGAAACAACTTCTATTAATCACAGACGTTCGTTATCGGTGGCCACACGCCAGACAACCCGCTCGATGCGTTGATCGTGGGCTACTACGAAGGCGACAAGCTGATGTTTGCCAGTAAGGTGAGGAACGGGTTCGTCCCTCGCTTGCTGCGTGAGTGTGGGCAAAGTTGAAGCATCTGCAACTGACACGTGGCCTTCACGGAGTGGACACCGAATGGTCACCTCCGGCACTCGAATGATTCAAAGTTCCGTGCAGACTCTTGAAGTACACGCCTACTTCACGCCTATACAACTCTTCTGGAAGAGCGCCAGCCATCTTGTAGAGCCTGAGGTTTGCCCAAGCGTTGTAACGCGCCATCATCAAGAAATAAGGTTTCATGGGTGCTCCTTTCGCGGCAACAACAGATGTGTCTAACCGTCCGGCATCAGCCGCGCGCGGGTTCTTGCGCGTCCGCTGCATGCGGCTGTTAGGCGCCATCGGGGCGTAGTGACCTTTCGATTCTGCGGTCAGGCACCAACCAAAGAAGTGCGACAGCTACATACAGGGCCTGCGCGACCCACGGCCACTGAAGCGTGGAAACGACTCCCAGCGCGTACAGCACAGGCGAAAGTTTGCCTTTCCAGTCGTTACCAATTGCCGTTTTCAGCTGTGAACCCGGTCCCTGCACTGCAATAATCGTCTGCTGAAGTATCCAGTAGGCAACGGCCGCCGCCAGGAGTACCCCGCCGTAGAGTGCCGTAGGTAACGCGGCGAAGTGATTCTCGCCCATCCAGCCAGTGACAAACGGAAACAGCGACAGCCAGAAAAGCAGATGCAGGTTGGCCCAGAGAATGCCTCCGGTGACCCGGATGCACGTGTGAAGCATGTGGTGATGATTGTTCCAGTAGATGCCAAGGTACACGAAGCTCAACACGTAGCTCATGAACACCGGGACAAGCGGCGCGAGCGTTTTCAGGTTGTCGCCGTGCGGGACCTTCATCTCGAGCACCATGATCGTGATGATGATCGCCAGGACCCCATCGCTAAACGCCTCGAGCCTGTTCTTGCCCACTTCCGGTCCCGGTCGCCTAAAAGAACCGCCAGCGCACCAACACCGCCGCCGCCGCGGGCACTGCAAATAGCAGCACCAGTATCGGCAGCTCCTCGGCGACCGAGTAGCCGACTTTCGATACACCAATCCACATGTTCGCGCTAGTAATCGCCAGCCACAAAGCCAGCGAAGCCGCTAGCGCCCAATTAGGCGCCGACGGGAAGTGCTCGAAAAACAGCTTTCCCGCTATGAGAGCTGAAGCCATCAGCAGCAAACCGGAAGCGAGAAACAACATTGTGCGCACGTGGTCGATCCTTTGCCGCGTTGAAATGAATTCTGGCGCCTAACTAAAAATAATACGGACCTGTCTTTCGCGATATTAATATCGGCAAAGGCCGCCTGCAAGGTTGAGAGCCGATCCATTAGGACCTTGAGTCCTCGGCTGTGCTTGTTTGTGCCTGAACGTGGGCAGAATATACATCTTCCGGTTGTCGAAGAAAAAGCACGCGGGCTTCGAAATAGTCGGCCTTTGACGGCGCGTTTAGGTTCTAGTTACGATCGACTTTTGAATGGCATTCAAGAGCTCTTTATAGCCAATCTCATAGGATTGTATGTTAATCTATCCTTATACCGACACGTAAGCCTCCTCCTGCTTTACCTGCGCCGGATGGCCGGGGCAGCGGTGGTTCATAATGAAGATGCTCCTCCAACAAACTTTCGGGAAGTGAGTTGAAGAAATACGTTTCGATGGCATTGTCTTCGGGCGACTGATTTGAATGCGCCCACAACGCATAGCCTTCGACCCCTCTAGGGGCATGTCGCGTTATAATCAATTCATCCTTTGCCCTGGTAAGAGCAACATACAAAACCCGTCGCTCTTCTTCCGTTCGGTCAAAGTGGCCAATAGCGTAACTCGAAGGATATGCCTGTGGCGAGACGTTTAGGATATAGCAAATTTCCCGTTCAGTGCCCTTGGCAGAATGGATAGTAATAATGATAACCCGATCCTGATCGTCTGCAGGAGATCTTTGGGTTTCGTAAACCGGTTCAAGCACATATTCTTCGATGAACTCCAAAATGGCCGAGTGCCTTTTCGCTAGTTTCTCAATCAAAGCGAAATCGCCGCGCCTTTTCTCCCATTCCTGGGTTTTGTACTTGTCTGCGAGTAACTCTTCCATTGCTTCAAAAGCCTTGGATACTGCTTTTCCCACGTCATTTTGAAAATCTCGCACAAGTGCAACTGTTTTTATGGCTCTCTTAGGTACCTTCGGTTCTTTAGAGATTACCTTTAGGCAATCGTCGAGATCTTGTTTAGACAAGACCTGTTCAATCAGGTGGCTTGCCGTTACATCACCGATGCCGTTCCACAGCGTCAAATATCTCATCCAGCCGATTTCATCCTTAGGGTTAGCCACCAGTCTCAAGACAGATAGAAGATCACGAACATGGGCGGACTCGAGCAACCGAACTCCGCCAATAAAGATGTATGGTATATTCTTCGCCAACAGAGAAGCCTGTAAGGCACGTGCAGCGTAACTAGAGCGGACTAAAATCATATGATTTCGCCACTCAGCGCCTTGGCCATGCCTGCTTCGTATATCCCCGGTCACCCAATTAGCCTCCTCCCATTCGTTTGAAAACGTGTGGAGACACGGTTTGCGTCCTTTGCCGCGCACAGCTTTCAGGTGTTTGTCGTATTTCAGCGGGCTTTTCTCGAGGAGCCAGTTGGGTATGTCGAGGATTTCCTGTGTTGATCTATAGTTGTCTTCTAATCTCAATGTTACAGCCCCTTGTACCCGGTCAGAAAACTGATGCACGTTGCGGAAATCGGCACCTCTAAACCCATAGATCGATTGTGCATCGTCCCCGACACAGTAGAGTGTGACATGCTCCCGCAAGGGTTCGATCAACTTCCATTGAAGTGGGTTGGTATCCTGCATCTCATCGATAAGCAGATGGTCATAAAGGCTGGCGACCCATCCACGAGCTTCAGTGGAATCTTCTATTCTCTGCGCGACTACATCAAGAATATCGTCGTAATCTAGGTATCTGCGCTCTCGTTTTTTGGCCTCATAGCCGAGCATCACCTCGGCAATAGCTTTCTTGTGCTCATAGAGTTCGGCTGCGTGTTCCTGAAGAGTGGGATCGAGGCTTTTTAACGTGTTTCGCGCCAGAGAATATAGGTCACGGATCTTTCTTGACTCCGGCAACTCGTTTAACTGTCTGGCTCCCCGTCCCTTTTGAACAACTGTAACTGGTCATCTTCGTCAATCACCGTGTAACCTTTGCAACCGAAGGTCTGCGGAGCGCGATGGATAAGATGCATGCACCAAGCGTGGAATGTTGACGCATTCAAGCCTCTTGCTGCGTCTCCCAAGTGCATCTTGACTCTCTCGACGATTTCGGTGGCAGCTCGCCTTGTAAACGCCATGATTTGGATTCTCGTAGCCGGAGTACCGGTTGATATCAAATAAGCGGCCCGTGCCACTATAGTTTTGGTCTTTCCTGATCCTGCGCCGGCTAGGACTAGAGCATGCTGGCGGGGCAGGCATGTAGCTACCCTTTGGCTTGCATTTAATTCGCCCAGTAGAGAGTCAATGGTCATTGTGGCCTCAGTTTCAATTTTACCTTATGAAGTCACCATAGTCTTGCCTTCACCAGAAAGCGACGCTTGTATTGGCTGAAGCCCCGCATCAAGCCGCGGTAATCAAGCGTCCGAACGTACTACTGTGGAAACAAATTCGAAACAGGCTGTGTAAGAAGTCGAAAGGTCTTTAGACTTCTGTGCCGCAAATTTCGAATCTAAGCGTAATCAGGACCCCATTCCGCTTTTTCCCCGAATGCACAAAACGAGCACAACCACTGAAAAAAGCCGTAATGACATGCAGTTAAATGAGCGCACTTGACCTGCGATCAAGCTGAAATCGACTTTTACCGCTGATTATCCTCGGTGTGATGCTTACGTTTGTCGGTCCTTCAGGTGCATTCCAGCCGAAATGGTCATCTTCATCGCTTCAAATTCTCATGGCGGCAATATCGCGCGCGGCGAGGTGGAGTGCTGTTTGAGTTAGCTGTTCACCACTTCGATCTTTTGCGCTTCTTGCTCCGGAGTGAGGTCGAGGAAGTATACCATTGTGCCGACACTAAGCTGTTGAGGTTGGGCCAAGGCACCGCAAACAAGTCGACCGTTTCATGGGAGCGGCTCAAGCTTATCGAACCGCTGTCCGCCCGCTCGGTTCAGCAGCTCCCTGAGGGCGACGGTTATAACCGTTCGGATCATCCATCTCACATCCGGATGTGTCGTGATTTTTGGGTACAGCTGCTTGAGAGCTTATCAGTAGCCGCAGGAACTCGGCTGCTGGTGTGGAAAGCGTTCTGCCTTGGAGGTAAACGATGTAACTCTGATTTTCGAGCTTCAAATCTTTCACCTTAATCGCCTTAAACTCACCCCGTTGAATGTTGTATTTTACGACGTCTTCGTAAAGCACGCCGATTCCCATGTTCTTCAATATCGCTGCTTTTAATGCGCTAGGCGACTCGAAGCGCATACCTACATTGATCGTCACGCCTTTTTCTTCAGCGAAAGCTTTTAATTTTTTGACAGTGTTGCCATCGCGTCCTCCTGACGAACGGACGATGATAGGCGTTCTTGCGAGATGGCGCACGCTGACCTCCTTGAGGTAAGCAAGCGGATGCCGGCAAGAAACTAGAAGTGCTAGCTTTTCGCGTCTAAAGGGTTGCACGACGAGTTGGCTGGATTTAGGTACGTGCGTCGTGACAGCAAGCTCAATGCTTTGCTTAAGCAGCAATCGTTCGAGCATTAGAGCGTCGCTGGTTCTAAATTCTATCTCGGTATCAGGATGACTCTTTCTAAAACGACTCAATAGCCTTGGAAGCAAAATTGCCGAGGGAGAGTAGGTACCGCCAACGGCGAGTCGGTCAGGTTCCATTTTAAATACTGAATCTGCGGAGCCCTGATGCAGGATTCTTACTTGCTTTAGGATAGGAGAAACAGCTGTGCGGAAACGCTCACCTGCAAGCGTCAACGCTACGCCTCGTCCGCATCGAAGGAAGAGCTTAGCCCCGTATTGTTCCTGTAACAGCCGCATTTGCTTTGAAACGGCAGGCTGACTGATGTGAAGCTCTTGAGAGGCTTTGGTTATGTTTCCATGTTTCGCGATGGCCACAAAAATTGTGAATTGATGCAAAGTCATTGACTCCTCAGGAGCAACAGCAGTCGGAGTCTATTAGAAGTAAAGCAGCTGTCGCTAATTGGATGCTCGGTTGACGATAGCTGACAAAGACTGACAAGGATGCCACAGATGAGGATCGGCTTGTCTTTTATTTCTCCGGGCACGGCTATACCAAACTAACGAACGAGGTAATGGAGGAATATTTGGTTTTGTTGGATGGTGGAAAGCCCGCGCTATTTGAAGATAACAAGCTGACAGCGCGAACGCAGAGAGTGCCACCAGGAATCTTGACAGTTATCCTCGACGCTTGCTTTTCAGGAGGGCTTTTCAAAGCAATACTTGCGTTGGACACAGATGATATTGAAGTCGCGCAGGTAAAAGTGTGGCAGCCGCCCCAGGAGGAAGTCGTGAAAGCTTTCGCGTTGGAATCAGCCGTCTCCGGAGCGTCCAAGCCGATGAAGATTGCTCGTTATCACCGGTTTGGCTGTATGCCGCTGTCATCGCCGCGCGCCATTGTAAAAGCTTTTTCGCCAGATTTGACTGCCGAATTCAAAGCGACCAACAAAGCATTATCGGATTCGAGTGAAAACCTGCAGCCGGAGTTACAAGGCCTGCTCGTCTCAGCATGCCTTGAGACCGAAACAGCGTCCGCGAGTACGTCGCGCACTGAAGGTATGTCTGCTTTCACTCACTCCATGCGGAACGCCATCATCGGTTTGGGCAATAGCGCTTCAGCAGCCCAAGTTTTCAAGGCGACAGCAGAAAGCCTGAAAAAGCTGGGATTTCAGCAAACGCCATTGCTTTTAGAAAGAGAAACCCCCGGAAGTTTGAAAAGTCGTAGCTTTATAAATATGGAGGATCAAAAAATGGCTAACGTTATGAACGAGTTCGACGCGACAATGATGACATCCGGGACGGGTGTCACTGAAGAGGAAACACAGAAGTTCTTAGGTGCACTGATTCCGGTTGTTCTTTCGGCAGCGCCATCGATCATTAACGCACTTCGTCCCCGACGCAAGGAAATTAGCACGTCCGGCGGTGGTCACGTAGCTAGTGACCGCGGAGACGCTAACTACGTACATTGACCTTCGGCGACCTCAGACCTCGGGTTCAAAATGGAAGTGAGATATGCTTGGCTCAGATATTCAGGTTGACTGGGAAGATATTGCTCAACGTGAACTCAAATCAGATCCCGCCCAGCATCTTTTCAGAGTAACTGGCAAAGGCTGTCAAGCAAAAGAATCTCGCCAACATCGCTCGGCAATCCCGGAGTTCCGGACGTAGGGAGCTCCGGGGCTGCGCTTTCAATTTGAAACTGGGGTGAGTCTAACGAGCGCTGCTTGCTACTAACTGCGAGCGCAGGGTCGATATTCACGACGCAGCTGTCTTTTTCGGTTAAGCAACGTTTCGCACGCCTTGCGATTTTTGATCGTCGTTCGCGTCACGCGTTCGTGCAATGAAATGAAGCGATGATCCAACATAACGCTTACTCATTGGATAGTGTCTGCCCAAAGATGAGGTACGGGCGCCTTGTTTGCTGACTTAGTCGCTTGAAGTTCTGGAACGAGTACTCGGGAGCGTCTTGGACCTTTGAGTACCCGGCAGCGAACCTACGTGGTCAAGTTGAATCTTCATTTGCCTTCGCAATCAGAGGGCGCCGTTCAGTACATGGCGACTCCCGGATAACGCATGTAGTAGAGCCTCTGCCTGATGACCTCCGGCAGCGGATGTCGATTCAGAATCCAACGAAGGGACTCGATGCGTATTGCTGGCTTCGCCTGCCGACTGCGATGACGAGCAGGTGATAAGCCAAATCAATGGCTAAATCGCGAACGCGAAAGACCGGCGCATTCAGCGGAATGACTGTGCTAGAATTGTGATAGAAGGATGAGCAGTGGAGAACGGAAACTTACAACCAACGGAGAAGGGAAGAGTCGTTTCTACTGTAGGAAACTGTATGATGTTGGCTGTAGTGAGGGGTAGCGGGAATACTCGAAATCAAGTTTACCCGAAAGGGTAACGTGGGTTCAAATCCCACCCTCTCCGCCAGATACTTTCTCTGATCCAGCAAAGAGTTACCACGTTTTTCTCGATCACGAGTTAACAGCCTGTCCGACATAGATCACCTTCACTTTACCCTATTTTCTTCCTTTTTGTCCGAACTTTGTCCGAGTTCACCTGCCTCGGCTTATTGGGACCAATTCCGCTGCTCCTTTTCCTACTTCTGGTGCTCGTGGACACGCTTCAGGCTCTGAAGCTGCATTTCCTCATCAATGATGTTGTACGCTTACATACTGCGTTGGTGCGGTGCCCAGATGTTGCCGTGCCTGGAACTGTCCAATCCCAGCCTTGCAAACTTCCGAATGGCTGACTGCCTTCTACCATGGGGAACAATGCCCCCGTATTTCTCTTTCTGGGTTGCCTCATGTTCAACCATACGACAAGATGAACAAGGCTAACTTTCGCCCTCAGCCCAGAACGCCTGCCGAAAAGATTTGATCTGCTTTCCGTTGCGCCGTGAATTCGTGCGATTTCGATGATCGAAATTGAGGTCTTAGATCCTTTTTACAGCTTCCGTTCTGGTGACTCATGACGTCTTATGGCGTCCGTGCGAGCATGAACGGATTACTCGGCACCGTGTGCCTCGGGTGGCAAGTGTAATGTATTGGGCCACTATGTTTTGCACAAAGAGGGATTTCTTTCAACAGGAATTGGACGGAGATTTAAGCTCTAGCAACCCATGAGGTCGTTCAGCGTTGTAGCAGATGAGCCACGGGATCAGTTGGCGATTGAACTCATTGGGAGTGATCAGCAGCTCCTGATGGTAATCAATGAACTCCTGATGGTGCGGTTAAAACGTTCGACGTGGGCGTTCATCTTGGGAGTTCTGGGGTAGGTATGCCAGTGAGTTTTGTGCAAGCGTCTGATCTCCTCATCGAAGTGCTTCATAAACTCAGACCCGTTATCGGTAAGAACGGACTGAAGCGGATAAGGAAAAACATCAGTGACGATGTATTGATTTGGCTACTCTACGAAAACGTGGTAGGGATACGCGACAAAATTGCAGGTATGAACTGCCTGAAGGCAATCTGACTGACGGTTTGCCGCGCGGCCGGCATTTAATGATGAACATTAAATCAACGATTGCAAAGGTTTTGGAACGATGCTGACGAACGCAGCCTCACTGGATCTCGCTTTGCGCTAACGTTCAAAAAACATCAGGCTGAGAAATCACTCGAATCCGAGGCAGCAAGATCGCGTTCTATGATTTGGGGAGTGACTGGATCCCTTCGCTTGAGGTATGGGAGATCGGGACGATCATGGACTGTTCAGGAAGGTTACTGATAACTGACTCCGAAAGGCAGGACAAAGTATGCAGTGTATACGTTGAACATATGCAACATGCACCTGACCATTATCTTGTCTAAATACGATGATGAAAATCTTAATCATCGAAAATCACGCGGACATGCGCGAAATTCTCGTAAGGATACTTGATCTCATGGGCTTCGCCGCAATCACCTCAAGAAATGGTAGGGAAGGTGTCGAGAAGGCTCTGGCTGAGAAACCCGATCTGATCCTGATGGACATTATGATGCCGGAAATCTCTGGATGGGAGGCGACTCGGATCCTGCGCGGCAATCCTCAAACCAAGGATATTCCCGTTCTTGCAGCAACAGTCTTAGTTCGGCCTTCCGACCTTCAGAGATGCATTACGGTCGGATGCAACGACTATATCGTCAAGCCATTTACTGTGGGACAACTACGTAGAAAAATTGAGCGACTCATCTAGCTTCTAGCAGTTTTCATGGCCCGTAATTACGCCCAAACCGCCCGGCCGCTCTTCGTTCGTTCTGATTTGCTTGTCGCGTTTATCGTAATTCTCACCGAACCCGTGTGGTGGGACCTGAGCTAGCAATCGGACAGATAGCCAACACCGCCGCGAAAGTTCTGGAGATATCTGAGGATTTGAACTGGCCCAGTTGACAAAAGAAAGGGGGAAGCAGCAACGCCATGGCCGATTCTGAGTGGGAATAGACAATCACAAAGAATCCACGACAGATTAGAGCGGTCAAAAAAATAGAAAAAATAGGACTCAAAAATCGTCACGCAAGCGCTCTACCGCTAACCCTACAAACGCCGCTCGCAACCGGTGGTAGAAAGAGGCAGTGCGTCCAGCGATAATGGATTAGGAGATGCCGCCTTCATGGTGAAAACGGCTCCTTGATGGTTATGGACGTGCAAATTCCTCCAAGGTGGTAATTGCGCTGATCTTCGAACTTTCAGCGCATTCTGTTTCCAATGCGTTTTGATCAGAAGCATCGAGAGTGCTTGCCCCTTTAGTGTTGTTCACCCCAATTGCTTTAGTTTGTCCGGTGAAACACCGACAAACGAACCCGATGAGTAGGTAATGTTGATTTAACAGGCAAAGCTGCCGGCGATTCTGCGGAGAAAACGCTCTCATATTCGTTCCGAAACTCCCAAAGTTATTGACTGTCCGATGAGAGTGAGGGCACAACGATTGCTCAACCGCCGGTCGCCGGGGCGGAGAAGCGCAACTTGCTACTACACCATGGATCTTCGTTCCCGGCGCTACTGTTTAGTACTTGATCGCAATGAGATTGCAGCGCATGAATGAAGTTTTAAGCCAAAGGACAAACCTGGATATGGCAGTCTAGCAGCCCTCCTAGTAGAGCTGAACAGCTACATTCGTTTAGAGAAGTCCAGCTTGATCCTGCTGGATATGATGATGCCGGTGATAGACAGCCGATCGACGACAGCGCTTTGCGCCTCTCGCAAACGAAAGTCTCCAATTCTGGCGATACCCGCTCTCTCTCCTCTGAAGATCTCGAATCGCGTTGGACTCCGGCTATGACACTTAATGACGGGCTTGATGAAATGATGAGGGCAGCAGTTACCGCACCAAAAGAATACCGACTGAAAGGGGCAGTAGACTATGGGAAAGTACCTAGCCCGCGTTTGTCCGCGATGTAACGGCTATCTTGGAATTGTTCTGCGCGCGCCCGAACGCAATACCGGGCTTCGGGCCATATTCGGTCACTGCTTCGAATGCCATCATCGCTTGGCGTGGTTACTGATCCGAGGAAAAGCACTGTCCCCTTGCAACCTACCTAAGAAGTAGCGTCCATCGACGCTTTCCCGGGCTCCCAGGTCCCAGCTCTAGGAGTGGGTAAGGATATGAAACGAGTGGGTAAGGATATGAAACGAACCGCACCCGAGTACGGATTCAATTGTGAGTATCGCTGTATGTATCTCATAGTGCTGTCGCGTCGGGTTCTTAGTTTTACTACCCCATCGAGCGCGAACTTGCGCGCGTGTAATCGTCACCAAATGTCCTCCCGACCAAGCGCCAGTTGGATCAGAGTCGATTAGAGCGTCGTCTAGCCGGTCTCAATCGAACGATTAGCGACCTTAATAAAGGCGAATTAGGGAATCGCCGAGCCGCGAAGTGCCCATTTGAAACTCGACGGTTAGCTTTGTGGAAAACAAAACACCGCTGTGGTAATTTCGTTGGTGCGCGTCTGTGTCGTCCTAACCTAGATAAATGGATAAAAGAGGGAGAGGTGACCGAGCGGTTGAAGGTGCACGACTGGAAATCGTGTGTACTCCAAAAGAGTACCGGGGGTTCGAATCCCCCCCTCTCCGCCACCTGAAAAAACGCGGGCGATGGAAGCAAAAGTCGGGCTGTAAATACAGGAGCGTTTGGTCCGACGCTATTCTGAAATTGGATGTCGATTGCTGATAGTTAGGTCCTGTGCAAGAAGGAGCCGCGAACCCCGTCAGATCCGGAAGGAAGCAGCGGTACCGGAATTCCCCTGTGCCACAGGGTAGCCTGGCTGTCAGCAATGGGCATCCCAGTCTCTTCGCTAACTCGTGGTAAAATCATAGATCGCGTCTGTGTTGATTGGTCTGAACTTTCGCTGAAAATCTCGAAGGAACCACATGTCTTACCTCGTCCTCGCGCGTAAGTGGCGTCCTCAGAACTTTGAAGATATCTCGGGACAAAGTCACATCACTCGCACCTTACAGAATTCTATACGAGCAGGCCGTATAGCTCACGCCTACCTGTTTACTGGCGTTCGCGGAGTCGGGAAAACAACCGCAGCTAGGATTCTCGCGAAAGCACTCAATTGCGCTAAGGGTCCGACTCCAACCCCTTGTAACGAATGCGTTCAGTGCAAAGAAATTATCCAGGGAAATTGTATCGATGTAATCGAGATTGATGGCGCCTCCAATCGCGGAATTGATGAGGTCCGTCAGATCATCGAAAACGTTCGCTATCAACCGGCGCGTTGCGCGTTCAAGATTTACATTATCGATGAAGTGCACCAGGTTACTAAAGACGCTTTTAACGCACTGCTGAAAACCCTTGAGGAGCCTCCAGCCTCGGTGAAATTCATTCTTGCCACCACCGAGCCGCATCGGTTGCCCGAGACAATCTTGTCTCGCTGCCAGCGGTTTGATTTCCGGCGCATATCGCTGAAAGAAATCGTTCAACGGTTAGGTGACATTTCCGCCAGAGAAGGTCTCACGATTAGCCAAGGCGCTTTGATAGCGGTTGCTCGCGAAGCGGACGGAAGCATGCGAGACGCTCAGTCGTTATTGGAGCAAGTGTTATCCTGCTTCGGGACAGAGCAAGCAACTGAAGTAGATGAAACAGCGCTACAGGAGATGTTAGGGCTGGCCGAAAGGCGCATGCTTTTTGAGATCTCAGCGTCAATCATCGCCGGCGATGGTAAACGATGCCTGGAATTGGTGGCGCAGGCCGCTGAGCAGGGACGCGACTTAACCCGGTTGTCAAAAGATTTGGTGGAGCATTTTCGAAATCTAATGGTTGCGCAGCTATGTGGACAAAAAAAACCAAAGGACCTTGCGGATCGGGAGCGAGCGGAACTTCTCGATTTGCCGGACCAAGAGGTCATCGCGTTGGGCTCCCAGGTGGCCAATGTGTCTATTGATACTTTGTTGGATTATTTCGAGCTTATGGCAGCGGGGGAGGACGAGATCGCGCGCGCCGCCAATCCTCGTTTCATTTTGGAGACGCTGCTAGTGCGATTAGCGATGCTGCCTAAAACTCTTCCGCTTAGTCAACTGATCGAACGGCTCACACAGCTTGAGACCCGGCTAGTCAGCGAGCGAGAAGCGGCTCCTGTGGGAATGAAAACGCTAGCACCGCGGCTCTCGAGTAACGTTAGTCCGGATCCCGTCGAAGCGACCACGGCGCCGTCTTCAGCGTCTGCCATTTCACAGGACAAAGACCAGGTCTGGCGGACGTTTGTCTCGTTTATCGGCAAAGAGAAGAAACTATTGGCATCCCATTTGGAATCCGGCAGCGTTGTGGCTATTGCACCCGAATCTTTGACTATAGGGATTGCCGAGAAGCATCATCTTAACTATCTGCAAGATCTCGAGAACATGACTCTCTTGAGAAGCTTTGCAAAACGTTTCTTTTCGCGCGAGATGACAATCCAGTTGATTCAGTTGGACGCTACGCCTGCCAAGTCTCAGCAGCAGGGGTCCCTGGCAAGCGGTGAGAGCGGCAGCGAAATGGTTAAGGAAGCGCTGCGGATTTTCGGCGGCTCGATCAAAGGAGTTCGGACCGACAAAATCTAAGGAAGATCGATTTAACGTTTAAAGTAGGAGGATCCATGGCTAAAGGAATTGGCGGAATGGGTAATTTGCTCAAACAAGCGCAGGAAATGCAGTCGCGTATGGCAAAGATCCAGGAAGAGTTGGCACAAAAAACCGTGGATGGATCGGCTGGCGGTGGTATGGTTCAGGTGACGGTGAATGGTCAACTTGCACTTACGGCGATTAAGATCGATCCAAGCGTAATCAATTCCGAAGAAAAGGAGATGCTCGAGGATCTGATTATGGCTGCAATTAATGATGGTATGCGTAAGGCACGTGACATGGCTTCAACGGAAATGAGTAAGATTACCGGGGGACTTAAAATCCCGGGACTGTCCATATGAGTGCTTATCCCGCGCCTCTTGCACGGCTGGTTCAAGAGTTATCGAAGCTTCCTGGAATTGGGGAAAAAACGGCGGCGCGCCTGGCATTTCACATGTTAAAAGGAAAGAAAGACGATGTTTTCAATCTTGCCGACAGTATCGGCAAGTTGCGCAAAGAAATGGGACTCTGCCGAATTTGCTTCGGATTCAGCGAGGTCGATCCGCAGAGCGGCGAAACGAGTGTTTGCATAATTTGCCGAAATCCTGAACGAGACCAGCAAAGCATCTGCGTCGTTGAAGAGCCGTCGGATTTGATCGCGGTAGAAAGATCACAGGAATTTCGCGGGCTTTATCACGTGCTTCATGGAACCATCTCACCATTGGACGGTATCGGGCCGGATGCATTACGCATCAAAGAATTGCTCGCAAGAATCAAGAGCGAAGTGGTTCAAGAAATTATTGTCGCCACTAACCCGACAATGGATGGGGAAGCGACCGCGCTTTATCTATCCAAAGTGATCAAACCATTGGGCGTTTCGGTAACCCGAATTGCCCGTGGGCTGCCGATGGGCGGCGACCTTGAATATACTGATGCGGTGACGTTGGGCAAAGCTCTTGAAGGCCGGAGAGAGATATAGAACTAACATGGGGCGCATCATTCCAGCCATTTTTGCTGCGTTGATACTATCCGGATGTTTTTATCAGGGTCGCAATTTCGATATTTCGCCGGTAAGGAATATCAGAAACGATGTGACGACTCAGAGGGAGATTTATGCAGACTTTGGCGAACCAATAAGAAGAGGCCTAGAAAACGGCCTGGAAAATTGGGTCTACAGTTATCAATATTACGAGCTCGGCCAGCTGCGCGAGTCCAAAGATCTGTACGTGGTCTTCAACAAGGATAATACCGTCAGAAGTTACTCGTTCACATCGCGCTAAGTTTTTGTGGGCCGGCAAGCGCTATCATACCGCTTGAAAGAAGATAAAAAGTTTCGTCGCCAACCAGCCGATCGCACCACAAACCGGAAATGTCAGTATCCACGCGGTCACGATTTCGAACGTTACCCCCCAACGCACAGCCGAGAGCCTCCGAGTGGCACCGACCCCGATGATGGCAGTGTTGATGGTTTGAGTTGTACTGACCGGGATCCCGAGCCGAGTGGCCACCTCGATTGTGACCGCAGCGGCAGTTTCGGCGGCGAAACCATGAACCGGTTCAAGCTTGGTGAGGCGCAGTCCCATCGTACGAACAATCCGCCATCCGCCGACGGCGGTTCCTACACCCATCGTTACAGCACAAAGTAAGATCACCCAGATTGGTACCCTGAATTCGGGTAAAATTCCGCCAAGTAGGAGAGCCAAAGTAAACACGCCGATGAATTTCTGGCCGTCGTTGGAACCATGACTAAACGCCATGAACGCTGCCGAGAGAATTTGCAGGCGTCCAAAGATGCGCCGGACTTTACCCGGTCGGCTGTGAGCCAGCGTGCGGTATAAAACGCCCATCAGCAACAAGCCGCCACCAAAACCCAAAAATGAGGAAAATACCAGACCGATTAGGACCTTGCTCCAGCCCGTCCAGAGCAGGCTTTCCGGACCAGCGGTAGCGAGTCCGGCACCCGTCAAGCCGGCGATGAGAGCATGACTTTCGCTTGTCGGTAACCCGTAGTACCACGCCAGCGTGCTCCAAACGATGATTCCAACCATAGCAGCCGCCACAGTAGTAAGATTGATGATTTCTGGACGTACGATATCTTTGCCAATCGTTGCCGCGACCGCGGTGCCCGACATGGCGCCTATGGCATTGAGCACCGTTGCCATGATCAGCGCCTGATAAGGCGGAAGCACGCGGGTCGAAACAACCGTGGCGATAGCGTTCGGTGAGTCGGTCCACCCGTTGACGAATTCGGCGGCCAGAATGAGTCCCAGGACCAGAAGAAGCAACAGGTTGCCGTCGAGCATGTTGAGGAATGATGGAGAAGCTTAGGAGTTTTTCAGACCGACGGTCTCGAGAGTGTTCGCTACGTCCTCGCAGCGATCAGTAGCAGATTCCAGGATTTCGTAAACGTCGAGCCATTTGATGACGTCCAGAGGAGGCGTTCCGTTTTCAAAGAGCCGACCAATGGCTTTGCGATAAATATCATCCGCGGTGTTTTCAAGCCGGTTGATTTCGATGCAATACTCGTCGATATCATCCAATCGCGGCATGTGTGAAACCGCTTTAACGAGTTGTTCTGTGGATGTCACGATGATGTCGCTCAGTTCTCTGGCTTCGGCGGTGGGCTCGTCAATGCGGAAAAGGACCATGCGCGACGCTGCAGCCTCGATTGCGTCCATCACATTATCCAACGCAGTAATTAGCGCGTGAATGTCTTCGGCGTCAATCGGAGTGAGGAAGGTTTGATTTAAGCTGCGGATTGTCCTGTGTGTAATCCGGTCTCCTTCATGCTCCAGGTCTTTAATTTTCCTCCAAGACTCTTCAGGGTTATCGTAATGTTCAAGCATTTCTTTGAGCGCTCGCGCGCCAGCCAGAGCATTTTCCGCGGCTTGCCTGAACAGATCAAAAAACTTTTCTTTATGCGGAGCGAAATTGAACATACCGATGCATTGCTGGTGAAGCTTTCTATCTAGCAGTAGCCTTCAGTCATTGTCAAGGTTAGCTCTGCAAACATGGCCCTCCTTAACTGCATTTGAAGACGTATAACCGCTGAACCGTGATCGTCATTGCGAGCCTTCTGAATACTTGAAGAGAGTGGGTGATGGAAGAGGGCGCAATCGACATTTGTCTCATATCAAAGACCGTGGCGAGGAAGTATCGACCCATGAATCGATCATCGTACGGTTGCGACAGAGCCGAAAAGTGTACGACCTTCACTCTGAAGCTGAATGACTTTGTTGGTCAGTGCTCGGTGGGATAATATTAAGGCAAGGATCGGGCTGGGGGCTGATGCTAGGAAGAAATTCGCCCGTTCGTTCGGTGATCGGCCGAAACGTTGGCCATTTGGTTTCACTATGAGTCTGGCGGGTGCAGAGAAAAGTAATTTTTATGTCGATACTTCCGCGGCTGTCGGCAGCAACACCGAAACCATCGTGCCCTTGTGCAGAGCACTTTCGATCTTTAATTGTGCTCCATGCGCCTGCGCAATGTGTTTGACGATTGCGAGGCCTAGTCCGGTGCCGCCCAAGTCTCGGGAGCGCGCATTGTCGACGCGGTAGAATCTTTCGGTGAGCCGCGGAATAGCGTGTTCGGGGATTCCGGTGCCAGTATCGATAACCGAAAGTTCAACTGCGTCGATGCTGCTGTTGATCGTGATTCGTTGAGCTTTGACGACCACTGTTCCGTTGACCGGAGTATACTTGACGGCATTATCTACGAGATTGATAAGGAGTTGCTGCAAGCGATCAACGTCGCCCATCACGGCAGGAAGTCCCTGTTCGATGACCTGCTCTAAGGTAACCTGCTTCTTGTTGGCTGCGTCCGAGAACACTTCTGAGACGCTTTGCACCACACGTTTGATATCGACCGGATTGAAGTCTATTTCGATTTTGCCCGATTCGAGATCCGAGAGTGTCAGCAAGTCTTCCGTCAGACGACTGAGCCGTTCAGCATGTTTTTCTATGACGCTCAGAAAGTGTTGTGCGTCGGCTGGATCGTCCGGCGGAGTCTGACGAAGGGTTTCCGCATACCCCCGAATCGCTGTTAGCGGCGTGCGCAGCTCATGTGATACGTTTGCCACGAAATCGGAGCGCATTCTTTCCAATTGCTTTACCTCTGTAATATCGTGAAAAACCAAAATAGAACCGTACGTGCTACTCTGATTGTTCCTGAGGCTCACCGCATTAACGCGAAACCATCTACCTTCATGCAACTCAACCTGTCTGGAATACCGCTCGCTCGTAAAATCAAAAACCAAAACTTGCTCGATTAATTTCTTCATCTCCGGATGGCGCGATAATTCTAATATGGAGGCGCCACGGACGTCTCGGTCGGGAGATAGGTTGAACATTCTTTGCGCTTGCTCGTTGATGACCAAGACTCGTCCCTTCGGATCGATCACTAAAACGCCTTCCATCATGCCCCGCAAAATCGAATTTGCCTTTTCTTTTTCGGCGATAACCTGCTGAACATTTTGGCGAATCTTTTCACTCATGTCATTTAGGTGGCGTTCTAAGCGGTGAATTTCGTCGCGTCCTGATTTACCGAAGAAGTTCTGGGGAAAAACTCCTTCGGCCACTTGACCGGAAAATTCAACTAGCCGCTTCACGCGCTGGCTCAAGCGCCGGGAAAAGGCAAAAGCGAGCAGCAAGCCGACCGCTGAGGCGACAAGGAATCCGAGGAAAAGACTGCGGCGCAACGAATTTGTAACCGCCTGAACTTTGTCAAGAGCGATGGCCAAACGCACGATCCTTTGACTTTCGCCCTCATCTTGTAAAAACGCGCGGTAAAATAACTCTTCGCCTGTGGTCGTGCTGTAGCGAAAAGAGAAGCCGGAGCCAGTTTTTAAGGCCTCGACGACTTCTGGCCGCCAACGGTGATTTTCCATCGTTGCCGACGCCTCTACCGAATCGCATAAGACTCGACCATCAGCGCCGACAATTGTGATGCGGGTTACCAACTCGTTCGCTAAGTTTCGGCACAGGAGGTCAAACTCGTGGTTGTCTGAAAGAGAAGGTAGTGCCTTTGCTAATAGCCGAGCTTCGAGCTCGAGCCTTTCACCGAGCGATGACACATAGAAATCCCTAACAACAGTGCCGGAATAGAGATAGAAGCTGGTGAAAAGTAGGGTAACGACGGCGAGATAACTTAAGAAAAATTTTACAACAAGGCTATTCTGCCAAAGCCTTCTCATCGAATTTATAACCAACTCCTCGTAACGTCAGAATCAACCTCGGTTTGCGATCATCTTCTTCAACGGCTTTACGTAAACGGCGGATGTGGACATCGACAGTCCTTGGTGTCACGAAGGTTTCACCACCCCATACTCGATCAAGTAATTGGTCGCGACTGAGCACGCGATTTGAATTCTGGACCAAAAAACGCAGAAGCTCAAATTCCTTCAGAGTCAGCTTGATTTGCTGCCCCCGGGCAAAAACCTCATAAGTGCTGAAATCAATTTTCAGTGCGCCTTTTTCATAATACGGCGCCGATTCTGCCGCCGTTGAAGACTCGGAGCGGCGGAGGATCGCTCGAACTCGAGCCACCATTTCCCGCGGGCTAAATGGTTTCGCCAAATAATCGTCGGCGCCCATTTCCAAGCCTACGACTTTGTCGGCTTCTCCAGCTTTCGCCGTCAACATAAGAATAGGAAGGTGTGTGGTATCGGTTCGGTCGCGAAGAATCTTGCATAACTCTAATCCGGAAAGGCCGGGAAGCATGAGATCTAAGATGACGAGGTTTGGCTTCTCACGCTGCAAAAGTTTGAGGGCCTGTTCGCCGTCCTCGGCTTCCAACACTTTAAAACGCTCTTGCGCCAGATTATAGTTTATCAACTTGCGGATATCCGGCTCATCTTCGACCACGAGAATTTTTTGACTTAAGCTGCTCATAAATTAGATTGACGGCGGCAGTTCCTTCATGTGCCGGATGCTCTTGCCCTTCACCATGAAGACAACCATCTCGGCAATATTGGTGGCATGATCGGCGATGCGTTCGAGGTATTTTGATACGGAACTAATCTTTGTTCCCCGGCTAATGGTTTGAACATTTTCGATCATGAACGTGAGAATCTCTCGGAAGATCTGCGCATTGAGTTGATCGACCTCGCTGTCCTCCTTACAAACCCGAAGCGCGAGATCGGTATCCTCGCGAACGAAAGCGTCTAAACTCTGCTGGATCATCCGCTGGGCTATCTGTGCCATGCGCGGTATGTCGATGTACGGTTTTAACTGCGGCTCCTGATTGAGCTCTAACGCGCGCTCGCAGATATTAACCGCCATATCGCCGATCCGCTCCAGGTCCGTGGTGATTTTAAGCCCGGTGGTAATGAAGCGAAGATCCCGTCCGGCGGGCTGATGGAGAGCGAGCAAACGGATGCAAAGTTCGTCGATATCGACGTCTAAGCGGTTCACTTCATGATCGCGCTCGATGATCACTTCGGCCAAATTGGAGTCCCGATCGACGAGTGATTTGACCGCTTTTTGAATCTGATCCTCTACCAGCCCTCCCATGTAGAGGATTTCTTCACGCAGCTTCTTAAGCTCTTCTTCGTACCTTTTATCCGTATGGGCGGTTTGCATGAGCTCCTCCGCTAACCGAATCGTCCGGTGATGTAGTCCTCGGTCTGCCGTTTATCGGGATTGGTAAAAAGTTTGCCAGTCTCGCCATATTCGATTATCTCGCCGAGATAGAAGAACGCCGTACGGTCGGAAACGCGCGCCGCCTGCTGCATGTTGTGAGTCACGATCACGATCGTAAACGCGTCTTTGAGCTCATGAATAAGCTCTTCGATCTTCGCTGTAGAAATCGGATCCAGAGCTGAGCAAGGTTCGTCCATCAACAGTACTTCTGGCTCAACGGCAAGAGCTCGCGCGATGCAGAGCCGCTGCTGTTGTCCCCCCGAGAGCTCAGCGGCGCTCTTGTGCAGAGTGTCTTTCACTTCGTCCCACAGTGCCGCCCGCCTCAATGTACTCTCAACCACTTCGTCCAGGTGCTGACGGTCGCTGACGCCGATAATCCGCAGTCCGTAGACCACGTTTTCATAGATACTCTTTGGGAATGGATTCCACTTCTGAAAAATCATCCCGACTCTCCGACGCAATTGGATGACGTCCGTGGAGGATCCATAAATGTCCTTGCCATCCAGAGTGATGCTGCCGGTGACGCGCACATCGGGAATGAGATCATTCATGCGGTTCAAGCACCGCAACAGAGTCGTTTTACCACAGCCTGAAGGGCCGATAAACGCGGTAGCCTTCTTCTCGGAGATATTAACAGTTATGGATTTAAGGGCATGCTTGGAACCGTAATAGAAATTCAGATCTTTAATTTGGATGATGGGCGAAGAAGTTTCAGTTAAGTTTATCTTTTCCATCGCTCCGTCTCGTTTCACTACCGGCGCCTCAATCCTCGATACCGCCGCTTGTTCCTGCAGAGCCATTGTACCTCCATTCACGTTGTTTTTCACTTTGTACCTGTTACCACTTGATGCGCTTACGAAAGCGGTAGCGCAAATAAATCGCAACTGCATTCATCGCCAGGGTCATGAACATGAGGACCAGGCCGGTTGCTGCGGCGTTTAGATGAAACTCCTCCTGAGGACGGGAGACCCAGTTGAACATCTGTATCGGCATCACGGTAAAAGGCGACATCAGCCATTCAAATGAAATGAACGGAAATTCAGCTTGGATCGGCGCCCCGGGGAGAAAAGCGATAAACGTCAGGGCACCGATGGTGATAAGCGGCGCGGTCTCGCCGATCGCTCGAGATAGGGCGATAATCACGCCGGTCAAAATGCCTCCGGTAGAGTAGGGAACAACATGGTCTTTGACCATCTGCCATTTAGTCGCGCCAAGAGCTAGGGCCGCTTCGCGCATACTCCCCGGAACTGCTCGAATTGCCTCCCGTGTTGCAACAATGACGATCGGCAGAATCAGCAAGGCTAGGGTCAGACCGGCCGTTAGGATGCTCTGTCCAAGTCGGAGTTGGTAGACAAAGAGGCCCAATGCCATCAGTCCGTAAACTATCGAGGGAACTCCGGCTAAATTGGCAATGTTGATTTCGATCAGGGCGGTTAACCAGTTCTTGGGCGCGTACTCTTCCAGATAAACTCCGGCGGCAATCCCCAGAGGAACAGCGGTAACCGCAGTAACGATCATGACCAAGATCGTACCAACCCAGGCAGAGAGTATTCCTGCTCTTGAGGCAAATCGCGACGGAAACGAAGTAAAAAATTCATAACTGAATCTGCCGACCCCGTCTAAGGCGAGGTCGATCATGAGCGCAGCAAGAGTCAGCAGGCCGATGAAAGTGGCCAATAGCCCAAACACGACGAATAGGCGATCGACTGTTTTGTTGCGAGCGATACGTGCTTCGAGATCGATCGTTTTTTTCATGTTAATAAATCTCCCGGAACTTCTTGCGCAACAAATAGCCGCCGATATTGAAAATCAAGGTCATCAACATCAGCGTCAATCCTGCGGCAAAAATGCTCTGATAGGCAATACTACCATGCGGCAGGTCACCGAGGCTCACTTGAACGATATAGGCCGTGATCGTTGCCGCGCCTTCCATGGGATTGAGAGTAAGGTTCGGTTGCGTGCCGGCAGCCACCGCAACTATCATCGTTTCACCCACAGCGCGGGAGAAACCCAGCACATAGGCCGAAGCAATGCCCGAGAATGCGGCAGGGAAAAGCACCCGGAGCGCGGTCTGTAACCGAGTGGCCCCCATCGCATAAGAACCCTCGCGAATATGCACCGGCACGGCTCGGATCGCATCTTCGCTGAGCGAGCTAACATAGGGAATGATCATGATACCGATGACGATGCCGGCGCTGAGCATATTGAAACCCGGTAAACTCGGTAACCAGCGCTGTAACAATGGCGTTAGAAAAAGCAGAGCGAAGTAGCCGAACACCACGGTCGGGACCGCGCTGAGAAGCTCGAGAATTGGCTTGAGTATTTCTCTTGTCCTGGTATTGGCATACTCGCTGAGATAAATCGCGATAATGGTTCCGAGCGGAAGAGAAACCAGGAGTGCGACCACAGATGTCACCAAAGTGCCGGAGACCAGCGGCAGGATACCATAATGCGGATCCGCGAAGAGCACCGTCCACTGGGTATCGGTTAAGAACTCCACGATCGAAACGTGTTTAAAAAACTGCAGCGACTCGAAGATAAGAACGCCGACGATTCCGACGGTAATCGCCACCGAAGAAAGCGCCGCGAGAAGTAATAAGATTTCGATCACTCGTTCGCGTGCTCGTTGCAAACTGCGACTCGCCGTTGCGGTTTGAACTCGACTTCTTAGAATTTCAGGATGCACCTGTTCGGTAGCTGCCATAAATGTGTCCGGGACCAGGAGCAGAAAGCGCCGATAGTTTCGGCGCTTCCTGCAGTTGAGGTTGATATGCTAGAATTTGGCTTCGCGCTTTAGCAAATCGTCGATCTTAACTCCGACTTCCGCTTCGCCTCCAAATACAGTGCCGATTTTTCCTTTTTGGATGTGCTCCAGGCCTAAGGTGTAGGCTTTGGCCGGCAGGGCAACATACTTAACTTCTTTTACCAGGCTGGGAGCATTTTTGAGATAAAATTCGACGAACTCTTTTACCTCCGGTTTGGCAAGCGCTTTTTTGCTAACGTAGATAAAGATGGGGCGCGACAGTGGCTGATAAGTGCCGTCCTCCACGCTCTTTGCTGACGGAGCTACTGGACCCTTGCCGCCGTCAATCGCAACAGCCTTCAGTTTCTTTTGATTTTCTATGTAATAGGCGAAGCCAAAGAAGCCCAATGCGCTACGATCATTAGCCACTCCTTGAACCAGGACGTTATCGTCTTCACTTGCCGTAAAATCTCCACGGCTCGACTTGGCCTTGCCTACGATGGCTTCAGTAAAATAGTCGAAGGTTCCGGAGTCGGCGCCGGCGCCGAAAAGCTTGAGCGGCGCATCGGGCCATTTGGGCCGAACCTGATTCCAGTTTGTAACCTTGCCCTGCGCGGCAGGTTCCCAGATTTTTTTCAATTCGGCGACGGTCATCGATGTCGCCCAATCGTTTTTTGGATTTACTATAACCGTTAAAGCATCATAGGCGACCGGGAGCTCAAAAAACTCCACGCCAGACCCCTTGCAGGCCTCTATTTCCTGTTTCAAGATCGGCCGCGAGGCATCGCTGATATCGGTTTCCCCTCGGCAGAATTTCTTGAAGCCACCACCGGTGCCTGAAATGCCGACTGTGACTTTAAGCTTTCCCTTCTTTGCTTTTTGAAACTCTTCCGCGATCGCTTCGGTCACTGGAAAGACAGTGCTGGAACCGTCAATCTGAATAACCTGCGCCTTTGCGGCTAGTGGCGCCGCCAGTAAGCCAGCGATAAAGGTAGCCAATAACAAGTTCTTCATTTTTCCTCCTTTGTTTATGCTCATTTAGCTAGTTAATGTTACGAAATTGTTAAGACAGTCTTAAGGTTTGGTGAAGCGCGACATGGGCTTCTGCAACGCGACATCAGTTTGCCTCCTTGCAAGACGTTACTGCACTTTTGACGAAGACGATGATCATGTAGGGTGAAGCGGTTGTAAAGGATCGGTTAAGAAAGTGTTAAACGCGGGAGAAATCCCGGGATCGCGTAACATAAGCTTAACCTGGTACAACGTGTCTCTACTGGTCTTCGCCAGGGTCTTTTTGATAAAGTCCCTCGGGATCTGATGGTGTCCAATGTCGGTTTATTGATTGAGGGAGTCTTTCGATGGCCGCAGGAATGAAAACTTACGGCAAACACCGGTTTCCTGGCCGACTCTTTATTGTCGAGGGAATCGATGGTTCGGGTAAGAGTACTCAGCTGATGCTGCTGCAAAAATGGCTCGAGTCGGAAGGATACGTCGCGTCATTCAGTGAGTGGAATTCATCACCCCTGGTTCGCGACGTGACCAAGCGGGGCAAGAAAAAGAAAATGCTTACCGCTATGACCTTTAGTCTGATTCATGCGACGGATTTTGCGGACCGAGTAGAACACGACATTATTCCCCCTTTGAAAGCGGGTGCGGTAGTTTTGGCCGACCGCTATATCTACACTGCTTTCGCTCGCGATGTGGTTCGGGGAGTCAGCCCCAAATGGGTTCGGGATCTCTACACTTTCGCCGTTAAACCCACCGTCGCCTTTTATTTCCGCACGCCGCTCGATGTCGCAATGAAAAGAATTCTGGGCGGCAGAGATGCGATTAAATACTACGAAGCGGGCATGGATTTAGAGCTAAGCAATGACATTGAGGAGAGCTTCCGGCTTTTTCAGGGCCGTATCATTGACGAGTATGAAAAAATGATAAACGAGTTCGGTCTCATCACGATCGATGCGACTCGCTCCATCGAGGAGCAGCAGGTAGAAGTCAGAAAGATCGTGTCACACGCGCTGGCGGGCACCAAAAAAACAAGGATTCGTAGATGGGTCGATTTAGCTTCTTTGGCGAGGGGCTCCCAGACGTAGACCTCGACGAGCTCAAAGGGAAGTTGATTGTACTTGAAGGTACCGATGGGGTTGGTCGGTCCACGCATATTCTCGCTTGTTAAAGGACTGGTTGGAAAATAGCGGTCATGCAGTTTTGGATACCGGCATGACTCGCTCGGCATTGGCGGGAAAACGGCTAAAACTGGCCAAGGAAGGACATACCTTGGGCGGCATGACCATGAGTCTGTTCTATGCAACCGATTTTGCCGACCGGCTGGAAAACGAGATCATTCCCGCTTTGCGCGCGGGATTCATCGTGCTGACCGATCGGTATATTTATTCGTTAATGGCTCGGGCGATTGTCCGTGGCGCCGATCCCGAGTGGTTGCGGGAAGTCTATGGCTTCGCTTTAAAGCCGGATGCGATTTTCTATTTGCGCATCAATATCGACGACCTAGTTACCAGAGTACTGCAAAGCACCGGGTTTAATTATTGGGAATCGGGAATGGATTTACATATGGGCGAAGACTTGTACGAAAGCTTTGTCAAATATCAAACGGGGCTTTTGGCCGAGTTCGATAAGATGGTAGAAACCTACGGCTTTGGGATTATCGACGCCTCTGGCACAATCGAACAGGTGTTCGAAGAGCTACGTAAGCGCGTGACTCAGGTGATCGCGTGAAACCCTCAGATGACTAACTGGAGGCGGTAAGATCATAGTCTGGTTCAGGTGCCGGGTTGCAATGATCCAGTTCGAACTGGAGGCTTTCAGCTGCCGTTAAGATTTCATCGATGGCAGAATCATTATTCTGCCTATCGTTTTCAATGTCACTCTCCAGTACCTGCTGAATTTCCGGTTGCTCACCCAAAAATTCCGGCTTTCTGTTGAGCTCTTTGACCAACTTCAACAGCACGTGCCGATCGTGCCAACGGCCGAGCTCATCTTGCAGTGCTTTCAATAACTTTACGTGAGATTTTGCGGCGCCATCTCCGAGCTCGGCGAGCACTTCAAAACGGTAGCGCAGTCGCTTGCCGGAGATCCGCAATTCATGAAGATGCTCCGGATCCTTGCTGCGTTTGGCTTGGGCTAACGCCTCGCACCACCGCGCCAGAGTGTTTGCAAAACTGTCTACCAAGATTAGCTCTTGCGCATTTTCTCCTTGCACTGCCTTTAACAACCGCTGCGTTTTGTCGATTAGACCGAGAAGATCCAGCCGCCGGAGTCGCTTACGCGCGTCGGCGAATTCCTGAGCTCGCAAATCCGATATGTATTCACGGACATGATACCATGCGTCACGATTCGCGTCTGTCTTAACCGACTCGAGCTTCTCCCGAAGCAGATCTAAATTAACGTCGAGATTGCGGCAAACACTCCAATCGCGGCGCACGGTGCGTAGAGATCGCAGAACCTTGCGGCTTTTACCGCGACGTCGCTTGGGGAAAAGTAGGCCAACCAATTGCTGCAACCGGCGACTGGATACTCGAAGATCGTGAATGTCCTGTGGATCGTCGTCAACCAAAAGCCTGGGCGCGATGGAAACGCATTTTTTCAAACGAGTTCGGGCCAGCTTGAGGATATGTTTTTTCGACACTCTGACAAGAGTTACTCCCTTCTCAGAGTGGCCCGTCTCCAGGTACATTTCGCCAGATTAGCGAGCTATGAGGCGAAGCTGTTTTGGAGTCAGCAGCCAGTGCATTTGTCCGGGCCGTGTCGGGGGAAGAGCTTCGATCTCGATGCGGCAGATGCCGCCCTTTTTGAGGGGAATCACACTATCAGAATTGTTTTTTCCATTAACCAGAAACGCCGCCAATTTGCCAAGGAACGGCTCATGGCCCACCAACATGACATGCTCTTTGTCTTGAACATTGTTCAAGGCGGATGTTAGCTGCTCGGGCAAACTCTCAGGAGCTAGTTCCGGTATCTCCTCAATGCAGGAGTCCTTATTCAAGACCGCGGCGACGATATCAGCTGTTTGGCGGGCGCGAACTAAAGGACTGCTGAGAATCGCGTCAAAGGGAATCGCCAAACGGTCGATCCCGCGCGCGGCTTTGCGAAACTTCTTAATTCCTTTTTTGGTAAGGGGCCGATCGCTGTCGGATTCAAAAGCCGGATCATCCTTAGCTGCAGCGATTCCGTGTCGAAGAAGGTAAAGATTCATACAACCTCTTGCTTATATACTTACCCGTTTCGGCGCTTGCGAAAGGATGAGTGACCTATGCATCATTGCGCCAATGATCCAGGAACAGCGCAAATACTCGTTTATTGATCTCATCTCGCTCGTGGCGAAATCTTGTCAATGGCGCCGAGCTGGTTGTATCGGAAGAATCCGGTGCCGGAATCGACCAGTTCTCCACTTTCGTCCGCTTCGGCAGGGAAGTAATCTTTTTGTCCGCCCCTTGAAAACTTATCACCAAATCAATTTCATTCAATGGTACCTCATTCATCTTTTTACATGACTGGCCCTGCAAGCTGACCCCCGATTCCTCCATAACCCTATATACCAGGGAGGGAATCGTCGTCGGACTTATACCGGCGCTGAAGACTTTAACCTTAGGCGGACCGAGGTGTTTCGCCACGGCTTCAGCCATTTGACTTAGCGAGGCGTTGTCCTCGCACAGAAAAAGAATGTTTCGTTCACGGATGGTTCGTCTCATTTGTGTTCTCCTCCGGTTTTGAGCCAGTACACTAGGAATTCTGAATGGTAAGCTTGAGATTGAAAACTTCTTCGAACAGTTCACCCTGCGCCCGGGCGCACTCGATTTCGTTGCTGGAATTGGCTGAGCCGGAAACCGTAACGGTTATAGCTTTGGATCTTTTTAAGGCGCAACTGAGAGCGCCAACTTTCTGGTCGTGCTTAAAATCAAAGGCATTGGCAATGCGGAGTATGGCGCTGAGTTTTCGTACGACAGCCTGGTTGGCCGGAGAGAGCTGACTAAAACCTAAATGCTTCTGGCTCGGGTGCGCTTTGCGATGATAGCGGGCAATGTTGGCAACGACGTCGAGATCGAGCTTGTCGAAAGAGTTGATTTCTGAACTTTTGATCAAATAGTAAGAATGCTTGTGGTGCTTGGGCTCGGCTATGAAAAGGCCGATATCGTGCAGCATCGCTGCGGCATGTAAAATGCTGGCATATTTCTCCGGTAGCTTGTGCAGATCATTCAATTGATAAAACAACGTCAGCGCGAGCTGGCTGACATGATGAGCATGCGGCGCATCATACAAGTACTTTTGACATACCTGCTCGAGAGATTCCGCGCGCTCCGCATCTGGATCCCACGAACCTGAGTTCTCGTAGTGTCGCTGTAGTAGATCGATCATCAAGCCATCGCGCAACCCTCGTCGCGATACAAATATATAGTCTAGTCCGATCTCAGCCATGATCTCATGGAGAACTAGCCCGCCGGCAACTATGATATCCGCGCGTTTGGGATCGCCGCTGATCAAAGCGGCTCGCTCTTTGGCCGGTATCGTCATGAGCAACTTTAACAAGGCATCCAACCGCGTGCGCCGCAATATCGCTAAAGATCCATTTTTACCGTCTCCAGCGACGCGTAGATTGGTTTCGGCCAGAGCAGTCATGGTACCGCCGCTACCAAAAGCCATGGTGTACTTTTCCTGACCGACACGCTGACCCACCGATCTGAGCTTCTGTCTAGCAAACTGCCGCAGGTTGCGGATTTCACGTTTGCGCGGCGGGTCAGCGGTGAATAGCTCTTCTGTCAAACGAACCGCTCCGAGGGCTAGACTGAATAAGCAAAAAATATTGTTTGGATTTGCAACGGCTAGTTCGACACTGCCGCCGCCAATGTCCAAAAACAGCCCGAGCGGCAAATGAAAGCGCAGGCCGCTCATGATTCCTAAACTGATTAGCCGAGCTTCATCCTCTGCTGACAGAATCTGCATCGGCACACCGAGCTGATGGGCATCTTTGAGGAAGGATTCCCCGTCACGGGCCTCACGAAGCGCGCTCGTGCCTACGGCTTGGATCGCCTTAACCTGGTATTTATCGGCCACTGCTTTGAAATCGGCGAGAGCCTTTAAAGCAGCTTCGGCGTTAGCAGGGTCCAGGTGACCGGTTCTAAAAACATTGTGTCCGAGACGAACTGGTTGGCGGTCTTGTTCGACTACGCGGTATCGCTTTGGCTGATCGACGACCGCTATTTGAAACTTCATCGCGTTGCTTCCAACGTCAATGACCGCAAAGTGATCTGCCATCGGCGCTCTTCTTATCACTAATCGGTGCTTTTGTTGATCGACTCAGGTTACGAACAGGTTAAATTTGGAGAATTTCTGCAGACTGTGGGTAAGTGACAGCCGATGAGGCAAGCTTTGTAACATAAATTTAATCTCCTTTTAACATTCACGGATAGTCATATCCGGGAAAGCTTGGTGTATGGTAGGAAGAGGCTTACGAATTCCAAGCATAGTCACTCTTTAGGATGTTCTAAGGACGGCATCGGCTATGGAGCAAAACAACAAATATTTACATCGCGAGTTATCATGGCTTGAATTTAACCGACGAGTCTTGGAGGAAGAAAAGACGAGGCAGTTCCATTGCTGGAAAGGATCAAATTCCTGGCGATCTTCAGCTCAAATCTCGATGAATTTTTCATGGTGAGAGTATCGCGAATCAAACGCCAGTTAAAAAAAGGAATTCGAAGCATCACCCCTGATGGACTGACACCGGCTGAAACTCTAAGCGCCATCTCCAAACGTGTCCATGAGCTCGCCGAAGAGCAGCATCTCTGTTTCATCAACACCATACTTCCGCAACTTACGTCGGAAGGCATTCACTTGGTACGGCCGCAAGAATTGAATAACGAGCAGGGGCGCTTTCTTGAAGATTTTTTTAATCGCACTCTCTACCCGATACTAACGCCGCTCGCCATCGATCCGGGCCATCCGTTTCCCTACTTGGCAAACCGTTCATTGTGCTTTGTCGTCTCCCTGCATACGGCTGCAGCTTCCCGCCTGCCGCATGCTGATCTTTCAATCCTTCACATTCCTACGCATGTGGTGCCGCGTTTCATTTCCTTACCGATCTAGGGCTATTTACTTGCCGGGAAGACTTGGGTCAGGATCTCACGGAGTTATTCAATCTGCTGACCGGCTACACCCGACCGCAGAAGTTTCAGCAGTTACTACTGGCGCCGACTGGATTGAGGGAGCACTTCGTTAACTGCATCCGGAAGGAAAAAGAGCATGCGAGCAGCGGCGACTCGGCGCGGATCATCGCCAAAGTGAATAGCCTCACGGATCCGGCGATCATCGATGAGCTTTACAGTGCCAGCCAAGCGGGAGTGCAGATCGACTTGATCGTACGCGGCATGTGCAGTTTGAGTCCGGGTGTTCCGGGCGTGTCGGAGAACATTCGTGTCATTTCAATCATCGACCGCTACTTAGAGCATGCTCGCATCTTCTACTTCCATAACCGCGGTGATTGCGCGTACTGGTTAGCTTCCGCCGACTGGATGCCGCGCAATTTCGACCGACGGGTTGAAATCGCTTTCCCTGTACTCGACCCGCAGCATCAGCTTAAACTGAGAGGGATTTTGGAAATTCAGCTCAGTGATACTGCCAAAAGCTGGCAAATCCAGCCTGACGGTAGCTCATCGCGCATCACTAGCACGGGTCGCCCACACATCCGTTCTCAGGACCAGCTCTATGAGATCTTACGAGCCGAAAACGATTTGACCAATGATGTGATCTAGTAATTGTTGCCCGCCGGATTCCATCTCATGGCCAGCCGCTTGATGATGTCTCGAGAACAGTTGACCTGGTTCGCGGCCTGGAGCGGCTCCTGACAATCCCCGTTACGCACCCGGTCATATGCCTCCTTCCTGAGAATCAATCGGTAGGAGCAAGCCTCCTCGAACTTCACTGAGATTTTCTTCCCAGTAGCACTATTCATTCAGAGTTTGCCGAACGTTAACAGTCACGTAACAGATACGGATTACCTTCTCTCCAAAGGTCATCAGGTAATTGCGAACTCGTAAACCGCTGGCGCACCTAAAAAGGAGAAGGAAATCAAAATGGGCAAAAAGATTTTGATCATAGAGGATCATCCCGATGCTCGTCGTGTATTTAGTCTGATTCTATGTTCCGCAGGGCACGAGACCAGGGAAGCTGAGAACGCGAATGAGGGAATGGAAAAGACTTTATCTGAACCCCCTGATTTAATTTTGATGGATGTGTCGCTACCCGATGTTAGGGGATTCGATCTGGCAAGAAGGATCAAAGACAACCCTGCAACCACAAAGATTCCGATCGTTGCATGTTCAGGTTGGACCCAGAGTGAGGTAAAAGTTGAGGCACAAGAGGCTGGAATTGTAGAGTTCTTAATCAAGCCGTTCGCTGCTACAGAGCTTATTGAAGCTGTTGGAAGACACGCTTAGGCTGCGTGCTTCTGATATGGAGAACTCGTTGAGTTCTATGAGTGAAGACCTTTTTGATGCAATCATCATAGTTGGATTGTCGACGATTATCCTCGTCCTAGGAAGCATCCTCCGGTAATTCCTTCAAGGAACTGCAGCTGAGAGTTAAGCAGCAACAGCAACTTTGCCAGAGAAGCGGGAACACTAGGTGAGTGGCTCGAGCGGCGATGAGTAAAATCATCAGAACTCGCCAGTAAATTTATGATAATCCGTGATCCCGATCGTCGAGCCGCGTATGTGAGTTAAATCTTTGTTTCAAGCTTTGCTTTGTTCAGTCATCCCGTTAGTCTTAGGGCGTTGGAAAGCGATCCCGTTCCCTGAGATTTCAACAACAATCGTTCATGCAGTTACACGTTAAGGAATCGCCTCGCAAGATGCTCAGATATCTGTCTAACCGTCAGTGTCCGGAGTGCACCTTCGATTTTGTCGTTGTTCTACTCGATCGTGACTCCCTGATGCAGTGGATCAACGGCTTTTGCGGCCGCTGTGATCACCATCTCTCCTGGAAATTATTTCGTCGAAAGGCTTCCGAGGAATCCACAAATGCGTTTCTGGATTCGCTGACAGAGGTAAACAGTATCGGCCTTCGCACAACAACGAGACGGTAAGAATGTTAAAAGTTCGTTACGCTCTCTGCTTGCACCTCGCACTCTGATTTACTCAAGCTCAGGATTTGAACGGAGAATTGTCTTATGGCTGATGCATCAGAAACCGCCAAGGCATTGACTGCTGCATGGATAGGTACCGGAGTAACAAGCAAAAATGCCAAGGAAGTTGTTGAGTTCTACCGCTGCATTTACGATGAGCTTATTGCCACGGTGGAGAAGAGCCGGCGTTCAGCAGATCAGGGCTGCGGTTTGATAGGTACGATACGGCATCATTGTTATTACTGATGGTTGCCGCGGCTTTTATTTTACTTCCAGTGCTGCTGAGATAATAAGCACGCAGCTTGTCCATAGCCGATTTGGGGAAAGTTCGTCGCTTTACAAGAGCTTCATCATATTGACTTTTTCCTTTAACTTCCTTCCAGCAGACTGCTTACGATTGAGCTGTGAGATCGATGTGCATGCGACCTACAAACCTATAGACGTCTGCTTGTACGAAGAAGGGAAATACTATGTTAATCAAAAAAATCCTCTGCCCGACCGATCGTTCCGAAAATGCCAAAACCGGAATGGCCTATGCTCTTTCATTAGGACGAGAGCACAAGGCGGAGCTGGTTTTTCTTCATGTCATCCAATTTCCATGGCAAAAAATGGCGTCTTGCCGACTTGACGAAGTACCGGTGGAACAATGGCGTTCACAACTTGTCGTGGAACATCTCCTAAAGGTTGCCACTTCCGAATTGGAGATGTTTGTTCAGACACATTTCAGGGCTAACATTCCGGGCGTCTCTTGGACGATCCGCACCAGCATCGGCAAGGTTTCCCGGGAGATCGTTGTGGCGGCGGTTCAACAGGAAGCCGATTGCATCGTAATGGCGAAGCGTAAACGCGGTGTTTTGCCTCGTACTTTTGCACGCAGTATTTCCGACGTTGTAACCGCAAATGCTCCGTGTCCGGTACTCTCCTTGTGCCCACCGCAAATTGAGCATTTTTCATCCGACAGAGGCAGGCGATTGACGCGACAATTGGCAACCTTATACGAGTTTTAAGCGTTCTTCTTGCATCATGCCGCTGCTCGCGGTCGGTTCTTGAGTTTTGTTGCGAGCTCCATTGTGCTAAGCCGCTTAGACACAAGCTGGAAGCATAGGAATTATCCGTTATGCGCGGGTGACTCTGCGCTTCGCTAAATCCGGGAGATATTGTGCAGGGTGTCTTTCGTCAGGTGCGCTGCAGCGCAAACCGTCCTCTCGTTGTCTCACCTAAAGAAGGATTCCCGATTGCCATTATCGCGGGTGTCAATCTTTCTTCCTTGCGCGTCCTGCGGCGGATTGATGCCAAGTACCTCGGCAATGGTCGGCGCAACGTCGATATTTTCCACCTCCTTGATCGTCTTTCGCTGGAAATATGGTCCAGCGGCATAAAAGATCGCTTTCATCTCAGGAGCCGCGGATCGTACTCATGAAAAACCGGTTTATGCCGTGCATGGACGGCGTCTACTGGACATCATGTTCACCAGCCAAGCAGGCTGGAGAATCATTGCGCCCTCGCGAGAGTTGATCAATCAATGGCGGCTGCTCCCGTTTCTTGCAGCAGAGATAATAGGTGATCCAGTCGGCGAACGGTCGAGTGGCGTATCGCCATGTTTATAAGTGTGTTACTCAAACAATGTACTGAACACGTCGTGAATGTCGCTTCCGAATGCAACCTCCGGGTAAAAGGGCAGTTTAACTTCCGATCAACACTGATCGGGGAGAAGTGTAGATCTACGAGCAGCCGGCTTGTAAAACGAATTACCGATTAGAGCCCTACCAACCATGTGAAAGTTTCTGCTTTAAGACCTTAAACGAGGACGGAATGATGGAAATAGATACACTAATAGAGAGCGCAAGAGAGCTGATCAAAGCCTTTCGGGTCACGGATCGTCAGAGTTTTCGTCTCAAGGATTTTGACCCTGCCGACACACTCGACTTTAAATCAGAGGACAAACCGCGGGTTAAGGAAAACCTAGTCGCCGGAGTTCAAGCGTTGGCCAAGTTCCAGGAGATACTCTATGCACAGAACCGTTGGGCTGTGCTGGCTATCTTTCAGGCGATGGATACGGCAGGCAAGGACAGCGCCATTAAGCATGTCATGTCAGGCGTCAATCCCCAGGGCTGTCAGGTTCACTCCTTCAAAGCGCCAAGCAGTGAGGATCTCGATCACGATTACCTGTGGCGCTGCGCGAGACGTTTGCCGGAGCGGGGCATGATCGGGCTATTCAATCGCAGCTACTACGAAGAAACGCTTATCGTTCGGATTCATCCGGAGTTGTTGGAGAAGCAGAAGCTCCCGTCTGAACTTGTCACCAAGAATATCTGGAAAGAGCGATTCCAGGATATTCGAAAGTTTGAGCGCTATCTGACGCGCAACGGTATAGTTATTCGCAAATTCTTTCTGCATCTGTCTAAGAAAGAGCAGAAAAAACGGTTCCTGAAGCGGATCGATGAACCGGAGAAGAACTGGAAGTTTTCAGTGAATGACGTCCATGAACGCCAACACTGGGACGACTACATGCAGGCATACGAGGACATGATTGGGCACACCGCGACAGAAGAAGCGCCGTGGTACATCGTGCCGGCAGATAACAAGTGGTTTACTCACCTCATCGTTGCGGCTGCTCTGGTGGACCTTCTCGCATCGCTCGATTTGAAGTATCCAAAACTAAGCAAAGAGGAACTCAAGCAACTCGACGAAGCAAAAGAAGCGTTATTGACCGTTAAGTAGTCTCCGTCTTATCTCAACCAAGACGAAATCTCCCTCGCCTTAAGGCCTTCGTAAGATTACCTCGCGTTCTTCCGCACCGCTACACGGCAGTGATTCTGTCAGTCTGTTTACGCGAACGTTCATCGACATTTAATACTTTCATAGCAAAGCCATAACCTCTCGCGCATAAAAACCAAAGCCATTCTATCCGACAAAGGAGAGGCTATGGCTAAAATCGATGACGATGAGGTAAGTAACAATTCTGGCAACCGGAGTTTCCAAGACATTGTCGAAGCCCGCCTATCTCGACGGGGCTTTCTCGGCGGCGGTCTTGCTGCGGCTGCGGCAGTTTCTTTCAGCGGTGTTAATGCTCTGCTGCGATCTGTTCCGGCCTCGGCCCAAGATATCGGCCAGGGCTCGCTTCGACCATTGCTGGGCTTTCGAGGCGTGCCGGTTTCTGATGCAGATACCGTCGTAGTGCCCCCGGGATACAGCGCGCGAGTTCTCGTCGCATGGGGCGATCCGGTCTCCAATGGCCCGGAGTTCAAGCAGGATGGCAGCAACAGCGCTGCCGACCAGGCGCAGCAATGGGGCATGCACAATGACGGCGTGGTGTACTTCCCAATCAGGGGATCGGCGCATGGCCTGCTCGTGCAAAACAATGAGTACACCGACGATGGACTACTGTTTTCAGATGGCATCGCCAACTGGAATGAAGAAAAGACCAACAAATCGCTCAACGCCCATGGTATCGCGATCATCGAGATCATCAACCAAGGCGGCAAGTGGCAAGTGGTACGTCCGTCAAGATACGGGCGGCGTATCACCGCCCAGACGCCGATTGCTATCGGCGGCCCGGCGGCCGGAGATGAGCGATTAAAAACGAGCGCGGATCCGACCGGCAGCATCGTATTCGGTACGGTGAACAACTGCGCCATGGGCTTTACGCCCTGGGGAACTTTTCTCAGCTGCGAGGAAAATTTCCACGGTTTCTTTCAAAAGACTCTTCCCAACAGGACGCCGCTGGAATTGCGATACGGCATCTCTCCCTCCAGTTCGGGGTTACGCTGGCACACCACCCATCCCAGATTCAACGCCGATCTCGAGCCCAACGAGCCGAACCGGTTTGGCTGGGTGGTCGAGATCGATCCGTTCGATCCCAAATCGACGCCGGTTAAGCGCACCGCGCTCGGGCGCTTAAAGCACGAGGGCGCCTGGGTACAAGAGGCGAACGACGGCAGAATCGTCGTTTACATGGGCGACGACGAGCGCAACGAGTACATCTATCGTTATGTCTCGAACCTGCCCTGGCGCAGGGCGCGGCGGCAGGGGATCAATCCGCTTGACGATGGGGTTCTTTATGTCGCCAAGTTTCATGACAGCGGCTTTGGCGAATGGCTGCCGCTGACCCCGGCCAATCCGGCGCTGGCTGCTTGGTCACTGAACGACATTCTGCTCAATACCCGAGGCGCGGCCGATGCGGTCGGCGCCACAATGATGGATCGCCCTGAGTGGATCGATACTTTTCCCCACGCGCTCACTGCTATCGGCACGCTTACCAATAACAACCGGCGCGGCACTACTCCGGTTTCGGTAAACAATCCGGATGGCACCACTCTGGCGGGTTCGGCCCGCCCGCCGGTGGATGCCATCAATCCGCGGCCCAACAACGTGTACGGTCACATCGTTACGTGGAAGTACCGAAAGGACTGGACCGAGCCGACGTTCGAGTGGGAGATTTTCATGCTCGCCGGTGACCCGGCGGTGCCGGCGCACGGCTCGGACGTTGAAGGCGACAAGTTCGGTTCCCCCGACGGTATTTACGTGGCGCCGAGCGGCAGGCTCTGGATTCAGACGGATGTATCAACCTCGACCATCAACACCGGCGACTACGCCGGATTCGGCAACAATCAGATGCTCTGCTCCAATCCGCAAACCGGCGAGGTCCGCCGTTTTCTTGTCGGCCCGCAGCAGTGCGAGGTTACCGGCGTATTCGTCACGCCTGACGAACGCACCATGTTCGTCGGCATTCAGCACCCCGGCGAGACTGCCGACGAGTCGCCCAACGATCCGGCCAATCCGAAGCGGTTCAGCTCGTGGCCCGATGGGGATGCGGGCGGACGTCCGCGCTCGGCGTGTATTGTGATTACCAAGGATGATGGCGGTCAGATCGGCACCTAATCCGAGAAACGCAAGCTCCCTAGGAGGGCTTCTCCTTCTAGGGAGCGAACAATCAAACAAATTAACGCGATCATGCTAAACTCGAAGATTATATCTGAAGCAATAGAGCCATTCTGCTCAAGCCCGCTCTTTATAGTACAGGTGCCGCAGCGTGTGTTCTTCATGGCCCCGCTAAGTTCATGACTGTTTCGCGAAACACGTTTGGAGAGGCTCGGTACCAACTGTAGGAAATCGCCGGGTCCAAAGCAAAGTCAAATGATATTCAGTTGATCGATCAACTCGTGTGCCAACTTGGACATCGCGGCCAACGATCGATCAAATGAAGCTTTGTCAACATATTGGACTTCCAGTTCGATAAAAGGCGCGGGCATCATTATTATTCTCCGTGTTATTTAGAAGGCGAAAAGGCTCGCCGTTTCCGAACGTCCGGCTATCTTCTCCTCGGAATGCTGCGCATGGTGCTTACTCTCGACGAGATGCTCGACCATATTTCGTTCCATTGGGGAATAGACAATCGCTAAAGTCCGCAACACGCCGAGTACGAGCGCCAGGAACGCGAGCGCTGTAATCAACAGTGGCGGGCTTTGATGTTGGTAGAGACTGATCATGACCTCGCGCAGTATGAATACCAAGGTAGCATCGACAATAAACGTCAGTCTAAGACGGTGCTCGCGAAAATATTCCACCAGGCTTTTAAACAGCTCCAGGATTATGAAAAATGTCAGCAGGTTGGTGACCGTAAAACTGAAAGCGTCTTTCAGTTCGCTGACTGCCATGATCCTCCAGGTCTCCCAGAACAGCCTGACGAGTCCCATACCGAGAACAACGACAACGAAGAAGATCAGTAGCTTGAAAAACAGGTCCATGACCCGGTTGAAGAACGTCAACGCATCGAAGTGTTGCCATAATCGCAGTAACTCCTCCTCCAGAGTGAAACGACGAGACTGCCTGATCGTCCGCCCGTTATGATAGTTGAGCAAGCTCTCCTCCGTTTTGGTCAAACACTGGCGAACCTTGGTTTTGGCCAGGCGCATAGTCTAGTTATCCCCTTCCCTCGCCATGGATGGGAGGGAAGGGGATCTATGACAGACAAAACCGGACACGGACTTATTCGCATAACCTGATCGGTGATGCTGGGGGTTAGAATCCGTTTCAGACCTCTAAGCCGGCGCGGTGACATGACAATCAAATCGGCCTGCAGATCTTCCGCAGCACTAACGATTTCATCCGCAATCGGACCTAAACCTATGCGCTTGGAGAGCGCAGGAAGTCTCTTGATCGTATCGCTATAAGGTTCAAGAAAATTGCTCAGCTCGAGGCGTGCTTCCGCCACTACCCGGTCAACGGGCCAGGCTCTTTCGCCTGGAATCCTGAAACTGAACTCATCGCAGTAGAGCTCCCAGGAATTCAACTCATTGGCCACATGCACCACGGTGACCGTTGCGCTGTATTCCGTCGCCAGAGACAGGGCATAGCGCAAGGATCGTTTGGAACGTTGCGAAAAGTCGGTTGGCAATAAAATGTTTTTTAGGCGCATCATGATGATATCCCTCCCATTTAGTTTTAGTGAGATGATGCGACCTGAAGATTAACTCTGTATCTCAGAACCGCTACGTTTCGGTTAAATGCTGGCGTTCAATGTTTGACATTGATGTCGGGTGAAAGCGCAACCGGCTCGCGCACCGGCAACAGGAGATCGAATTTCCGCTTGAAGCGGCCATCGTCCAGGCAGAAGACTATTTTTATCTCCGGCTTACCGGCGGCCGTGAATATTCCTAGGCGGGTCTCCGATTCCGCAACGCCGACCCATTCCGCGCACGTGTAGCCGATGTCGCTAAAGAACTCGTCAATGAAAAATTCGGAGAGTCTCACACCGCGGCCGGAAATACGTAGATGAAGCCAGTATGTAGGTTGCACGCCGACAAACTCGCTGAGATCTTTCAGCTGTGATCGGCGCCGCAGTGATACCGTAACTTCGGCGTCAGGATCATTGGTTAGAAGCGTTTCGTAGAGGAACAGCTTGACGAGTTCCTGAAGCTTGCGATCAGGCCAAAGAATATCGGTCTTGATGGCGGGAACCGTGACCGAGATCGGCGGTTTATCGCCGATCCGGTTCTGGCAGAATGTGGCGGCCGCTTCCTTGATTGTTTTGGTTAAATCGATCCGTTCCATAAAACCTCCTCTTGTTGGGTTTCTCCTCTTCGATCGAATGACTGGGCAACGCAAAAGTGCCATCAATCCATGCTGCTCTAGCTACTAAAAGGCGTGAGCCATTGCCTGTTTGCTTCTTTCACTTTTCCTCACGTGAGATGCGGCGATACTAGCCCGGCGATTGTTAAGGCAATGTAACGAAACAACGAAGTATCGATGAAGGAATGGGTACGGGGAGATCCTTGGGGATTCGTAGGCGGGCAAATTATGTGGTTTGCCGATAGTACGTGGTGAAGCGCCTATGCTGTTCACCCACTGGCCGGCGCGGCAATCGTGTATTTCGCTTCATTAAACTGAGCCCAGCCATTACAATGAGCGGGCACGCCGCCATAAACAGTGAGAAAACGTTGGAATCTAACCGTAATTGCTTTTAACCTAGGACCGACATGCAGGAACTGATGTGGAAATGCCTCGGCGTAAGTCGGGCGGCGCCAGAAACCAAGAACAAACTGGGTGTGGTCGCGCTGCTCTACTTCATTCAGGGCGCGCCCGCGGCTATTCTCTGGGAAGTGCTGCCGGTTTACTTTCGGCTGCACGGCGTTTCGCTGCGCGCCATCGGCGGCTTGCGGCTGCTGGAACTGCCGTATTCTTTAAAAGTAATCTGGTCGCCGCTGGTGCATCGACACGGCGATCGCCGCATGTGGGTACTGGGTTGTATGCTCGGCATCGCAGCGATGTTGTTTGCGCTGCCGTGGGTAGACGTTGCCGGTGTCGGCTTGCTCGTTCTCGTTCTGGTACTCGCTTTTACGACCTTGTCGGCGACGCAAGACGTTGCCATTGATTCTTATTCAGTCGGGCTGATTGCTCGGGAGGAGGAGGGGCCCGCCAACGGCGTGCGCGCTTCCGCCTACCGAGTGGCTTTGGTATTCGTCGGTGGTGGTCTGGTGTTTCTCGCCGCAGCGCTGCGCTGGAGCCTTTTATTCAACCTGGCGGGAGCGCTATTCATTGTTCTGGGATTGTGTGCGCTCCTGATTCCGCGGCTTCATCTGCCCGAGGAAGCGCGCCAGCATTGGTGGCGAGGCTTTATCGGATGGGCCGGGACTTGGCGGGTAATTCCTCTTGTGGCTTTCGTGTTGACGTATAAGCTGGGCGAGTTTGCCATCGGCCCGATGGTCAAACCGTTCTGGGTGGATTACGGTAAATCGATTTGGCCGCTGCAGGAAGATCTCATGTTTCAAATCGGACTGTTTCCCACCAGCTTTGGCATCGTTCTCAGCATAGCTGGAGCATTAGCCGGAGGCGCCTTTATCACGCGTTACGGAATCTTTCATGCAGTGTGGTTATTGGGTTTACTGCAGGCGTTTTCCAATCTGGGTTATTCGGCCGTCGAATGGTTAAGTCTTGGAAGGTACGGCCTCTATAGCGCATCGATGTTCGAGTCGTTTAGCGGCGGCCTGGGAACGGCGGCATTCCTGGCCTTTCTCATGAACATCTGTCAAAAAGAGCATGCAACCGTGCAGTATGCCTTTCTTTCTTCGATCTTCTCGCTGACCGGACGCTTGATCGGCGGGATTAGCGGGCTTGGCGCAGAGCATTATGGCTATGGCAACTATTTCGCCTTAACTTTTTTGTTATCTATGCCCGCTTATCTGCTCTTGCCCTGGGTGAAACCCTGGATACGCGAGGAGCCTTCGCAATCTTGATAGCTTTAAGATTACAGCTCTTGTAGAAGTTGTTTCCAAGCAGCCACTTCTCGCTTGGGCGCCACCACGGGTGATAAGCTCTTGCAAATTGATTGCAACGATCGGTAAAAGGCCCGATCGCTTTCGGCTCGGAATAGAATTTCTCTCAGTGAACCCGTGTCGCCCGTGGCAAAATAGCCCGGGTAATCGGTTCCTAGGGTTCCCATCAATCCGGGTATTCTCGAAGCGATAACCGGCACGGCGCAGGCGAGCGCTTCGGATAACACATTCGAGCTTCCTTCCATGCGCGAGGTGATAACCGTTACATCGCTTTGCGCTAGAATCTGCCGGGTCCTTTTATGCGCCAACTCTCCGATCCACCGATAGCGTGGGTTTCTCGCCATTTCGGCTCGCGCCCGGCGCTCGAGGTCTTTATCCAACGCCCGGCCGATATGCTGTACCTCGATCCGCGAGTGCTTCGGCAAACGGCGGATCGCCAATGCGGTTCGCAGCGGGTCCTTCTCGTTTCTCAGGTGACCGATAACTGAGACTTTGAATCCATCTCCTCGATTTTTTGAATTACGGCTCAAACAGCGCTCGGCTGACTGATAGATCACCCGAGTTTTTGGATGCAAGGATTCGGATAATTCGGAAAATGCCATCTTCTGCAACGCGACAATCCGCGTCGCCAGCGTGAGCGACCGTTGAGCACTGCGGTGGCTGCGGATATCGCGATAGAGGTCCGTGCCGGTTAGGACGACGATCAAGGGTAATTCGGGATGAAGTTTGCGAAAACGGCGGATCGACTGATAGCTCCGTCTCGCATGAAGTGCAATCAGCGCATCGCAGGGCTTATCGTCGTAATGCTGCAAAACCGTTACGCGGTGTCCGAGGGTTCTAAGGATTTTCGCCCACCGCAGGGCGGTAATCTTGTTGCCGTTGTTAAAGCGCAACGGCGCCGGAGTGACGAGCTGGATTTTCACGTTGGAGCATCACTTTGCGCATGTTCGAAAGCCGGAAAAAACATCGCGACGATCCGGCGTGTAGAAGTTTCTCCAGGTGTTGCGAATGAGCCGCGAAGAGGTCGCCCAGCAGCCGCCGCGCAGGACCTTATGGGTGCCGAACCACGGCTTCGAGTATTCCTTATAAGGATCCGCGATAAATCCTGGATACGGCATGAAGTTGTCAGCGGTCCACTCCCAGACATTGCCGATCATCTGACGACAACCAAACGCGCTGTCGCCTGCTCCATGGGCGCTGATTTCAACGATTCCGTTCTGCCAGTCAAGGTTTGCCTGGGCACTTGTTGGTGGCGTATCGCCCCAGGGAAAACGACGCCGTTTGTTGATCAAGCTGCAACCGTCGGAAGCTGGTTCTGCCGATGCGGCAGTTTCCCATTCTGCTTCGCTCGGTAAACGCCGTCCGGCCCAAGCGCAAAACGCTTCCGCTTCGTACCAACTGACATGCACAACCGGCAGATTGTCATGCAGCGGAACGTAGCGATCAAAAACCCGCTGTTGCCAGTGGCCATCAGGGTCACGGTCCCAGTACATGGGATGATCAAGTTTCTCTTTACCGGCAATAGCTTGACTCGACTGCTTGATCGGCTTGTTGAAGAATTTTGCGAACGAATTCTCGAGCTGCGGCGCGCCGCCGGTTTCCAGCCAGCGCCAGCCTTCTTCGCTCCACCAGTTTGGCTGGCCATAACCGCCGTCCTCGACGAATTCTCGAAATTCTCTATTGCTCACCGGCGCGCGCGAGATGCGGAAGGGCCGAAGAACTACCTCATGAGCCCATTTTTCGTTGTCGAAAACGAACGGCCCGTCAGTCGCCGCACCGATCAAGAATGCACCGCCCGGAATATCTGCATCTCCTGGGAAATCATCAGATGGATTTTTGCCGATACGCTGGTCGGGCAGGAAGCTCGGTTTGGGATAACCGTGGGTTTGCCTTGTGCACGCCAAGGCTTCGGCGTGCATGGCTTCATGAAACGCGGTCAGAGAGTAAAAGTAGACCTCCTCCTCGGATAAATCATGCTTACCTTCGATCGGTTCGATGACTCGGTTCAAGACTTCGTCCAGATAGCGCCAGGTATTATCGCGCGAAGGCAGTAGAAGGTCCCAGCGAACATCATGAGCTACATCCGTGGAATTATAGAGTTGATCACCGTTCTCAAGCAGTGGCTTCTGCCGGCGCAGGTGGCGCAAAAGCCAAAACTCCTGAAACCACCCGACGTGGCCGATCTCCCATAACGGCGGGTTCACCGTTGCTAAACGCGGCCCGATCAGTTGTCGCTCATCAAGATCTGCAACCAACTCTCGGGTACGGGAACGATACTCTCGCATCAGCGAAATCAGCTCAGCGCCATTCATTGCCGGAAGTGGCCTGCCGCGCAAACTCGCCGTAATATGGGGATCAATCATTCTGAAAAACTTACGCTACTCTCGGCGCGCGATCAAGATTCGGACGAATTGTAGTTATAGCGATCTACTTCTGCGCTTTAAGCGCTCGTTCGATCTGTTCTTTCCATGGCTTGATTTCCACGGCCCATCTTTCTTGACGGTGTGCCCTTATATATTCTGACGCCTCTTGCAAGGCTTCCAGTTCTCTGCGCGGCATGCGCGAGGCAACTTTTGATCGTTTAGTTCGCTGAACTCTTTCGCAGAAGGCTCGAATGGCGCGCCAGTGCGCGCTCTCGCGCTGACCGAAAGAGCGTGTAACGATCGCATTCCAACTTTCTTCCGCTCTATAGGCCAGAGGGTTTGAGGCATAATCAAAACAGGTGGCCAAAGGGATAAAGCTCAGTTCTTCTTGAACTAACGGATTGTTGAGGTAGCCGTAAACGATTTCCGGCAGATGCGTGTCACGATTTTTCAACGGACCCAGGTGAAGCTCGTCCTTCATTGAAAGATCGTTCACCGGATAGTTGTCCCAGAGAATCAACGGCCGACCGACGAGCTTGGCAATTTTTCTAACGTGCGCGAGGGTTATCTTTGTCGATACCACTGAAGGGCCGGTCCAGCAGCAGGAGACATTGGACGGAAGGTACTTCGCTAGATTTTCCAAAAAATGCGGCTCAAAGGCGCCAAACACACGCGCCAGTAATGGATCAGGGGTATAAAACGAAGGGCAGATCCACCACTCCACGTCGGACCATGCAGGCGGCTGACGAGCGATGATTTCTGCCAGCCAATTTCCTTCGGCTCGTGCCAAGCTGTTGTTGAAATGCTTGCGATCGGCGGCATGCTCCAGGCGAGAAGGGATATCGTCGAACAGCACTGCGAAGGTACGGACTCCCGCATCGTAGAAACGCTGCGCCTTCGACAGCAGAACGCGCAGCGGTTGCTCGGCGCTAAACAAAAGTGCCTTGCCGGGATGAAAGCCATAAACAAACTCGATGTGGCGCTTTCGTGCTTCGCGAATGATAGTCAAGAGCGCCTGCCATTCCTTCTCAGGATAAGGTTCCATCCAGCGTTCGCGATGGAAGGGATCGTCCTTTGGCGCGTAGAGATAGGTGTTCATTCCCCGAGCGGCGCCGAACTCGAATAGGCGGCGGCGATGGGCCATGCTCCACACCGGGCCGAAGAATCCTTCGACAACACCGCGGCGGCGAAACGATTGCGAGTTGCGCATTGTTGGGACTGTCGCACAGGCTTAAACCTGTGACAAGTTTAGCTCGTCCTATTCGTGGTGTTTCCTAGAATTTTCAAAAGCGGTATGTTGCGATCATGAGCCGTTTTCTTCTTGGGCGGAGGGGTTTACTTTCGGTCGTATTATTGACCGCCTGTATCGCGCAAACGACCGGCGCCGATGCAAACGATGGCGCTGACATGAGAAGAATCCCTGCCGGGCCATTTTCAATGGGCAGAGACGACGGGCCCGCCGACGAGCGGCCACAGCACCGGATTGATTTGCCGGAATTTTTCATCGATCGTTTACCGGTGACGAATTCGCAGTTTGCCAAGTTCCTCGAGGCCAAAGGCGTTCGAGGTGCAGCTGCCGAACGGTGGTACGATAGCGATGATAACGACGCGCGCATTCACCTTCGCGCCGGTAAATGGCAGTCTGATCCCGGCTTTGAGAACCACCCGGTAATCGAGGCCTCGTGGTTCGGCGCGGCAGCGTACTGCGATTGGTCAGGTAAACGATTGCCGACTGAAGCGGAATGGGAGAAATCGGCGCGCGGCATAGACGGGCGAAAATTTCCCTGGGGCAATGATCCGCCCGATCGCACCCGGGCGCATTTCAGCGCAGGATGGAATGACTTCCGTCCTGTGGGGAGCTTGCCGAAAGGAGCAAGCCCCTATGGCGTGCTCGATCTCGCGGGCAACGGTTGGGAATGGGTGAGCAGCGCGTATCTTCCTTATCCCTATAATGCCGCTGACGGCCGTGAAGAGTTGCAGCGGGACCTCGTACGCGTCACCAGAGGAGGCGGTCAGGATTCGGCAGCCGAAGAGTTGACGACGACCCATCGAGGCGCTCATGTCTCACGGAATTTCCGTTCGGGTCATCACAATATCGGCTTTCGCTGCGCGCGCTCAAAAAGTTAAAGTTCCGACGGCAGGAATGGCAATTCATCTTCTCATCAAAGGCGCCATGATGGGATTTGTCGTGGCAGTACCGGTTGGCCCACTCGGACTGTTGTGCATCAATCGAGCGCTGTCTCTAGGCCCATGGTATGGCCTTTTTTCCGGCCTGGGTATCGCCACGGCTGATGCTTTGGCCGGAGGCATCGCGGCCCTGAGCATCTCGCTGGTATCGCAGTTCTTAGTTGATCACCAGTTTGCTTTCCGACTCGTCGGCGGGCTTTTTCTTTGTTATCTCGGTTACGAAATCTGCTGCACGCGTCCCGGACAATCGCCGCCGCGAACAAAGAGAATCAATGGGCTTCTGCGAACGTACGTGGCAACCCTTCTTCTGACCTTGTCAAATCCCGTGACCATACTGTCTTTTGCCGCGATTTATGCCGCCTGGAATTCCCAGAGCATGATTGGCCAGTATGGCGGCGCGGCGCTATTCGCCGCCGGCGTCTTTGTAGGTTCGGCATCGTGGTGGGTGGCATTGTTTCTCGGCCTAACGGTGTTTCGCGACAGATTTAATTTGCGTCTTTTGTGGTGGATCCATCGCATCTCAGGCGGCGGCATTGCCGTCTTCGGCAGTGTTCTGTTGCTGAGTATTTCACCACTGGGATCGTTATTGGGAATGCCTTGACCGAGAAGGGGTGCCCACTCTTAACGCATGTGCGGCGGCGGGATACGATCCGGGCAGCTTCGGAGTTGTCTAAGATTCAGCCTTGCTTGCGGAAGAGCAGAACGGAAAACCATTGATTACGATCGGTGAAGTGCTCGATCGGTAGGAGATCGAAAAACCTTAGCTGTTCCTGTAACCGCTGCGGGTCGAACTTACGGCTGATCTCCACCAGAATTTTTTCGTCTTTCTGCCACTCGAAATATGTTTCTACTGTAGGGAAGCTTACTCGATGACGTTGCTCCGCTATGGCGTACATTTCGATTTGCTGCCATTCCGAATTGAAGCGCGCGTGATAGCGCATTTTTGCCAGGTCAAAATTGCTCCCGAGCAGATCGTTGATATGACAAAACACGTTCAGAATGAACTGCGCGGTCAGTCCCTGTGAATCGTTGTAAGCCTGCTCGAGAAGCGTTGTGTCTTTAATACGATCGGCGCCGAGCAGGAGATAATCCTTCGGTCCCATCGCTTCCGATAACGCGCGAAAGAAACGTGGAAAGTCAGAGTGATTGAAGTTGCCGACAGTGCTGCCGAGAAACACAAACAGGGTCGGTACGGCTTGCTCGATACTGGTAAAGCCGTCCTCATAGCGAGCGTGAAGTCCGTGAAACTCTAATCGCGGAAAATCTCGGGCGACCGCTTCTCGCGAGGCCAGTAGTCCTGATTCGCTGACATCGATGGGCGCGAAGATCCCTTTGTCGCGCTGCCGCAGCTGTTCGGTAAGCAAATGAATCGTCTTCTTGCTATAGCCTGCGCCTAGTTCGACAATGCATTCTACCGGCGCGGCGGCGATGATAGCGGCGGCTTGCGCTTCGAGAATGCTATTTTCTGTACGAGTCAGATAATACTCCGGCAGCTGACAAATCTGTTCGAAAAGCTCGGAGCCTCGTTGATCGTATAAGTGGTAGGCCTCCAACCAGCGCGGCTGATCCCACAAGGTTGTCAAAATCGAACGGGCTGGGACCTCATCTACGCGGGAGCCGTCCAAGGTCCAGATACCATCCTGATTGGTTTTCCATCGCGCCTTCTGATGCGGCGCAAGGATCGAAGGCAGCGGCTCTGTTTCCATATCGAAATAGAATATAAGAAAGTGTAATCGGATGCGACCCGGGGGGACAATGGATCGATGATCGACAATCGAGTAGCTATCGAATTCAACAACGTAAGCTTTGAGATCGCGGAAGGGAAAAAACTTCTCGTTGATCTCAACCTTAGGATAGACCGGGGCGAAACAGTGGTGCTTCTCGGCCGTAGCGGCTCGGGTAAAACAACCACCATGAAGATGATTAACCGTCTACTTGCGCCGACTTCCGGCGAAGTGAGGGTCGAGGGAATCTCAACAGAAGCTTGGGATCCCATAATTTTACGGCGACGGATCGGGTACGTTATTCAGGAGATTGGCTTATTTCCTCATCTAACCATTGAAGAGAATATTGGGCTGGTACCCAGACTTGAAAGTTGGCCGGCCGATAAAATTAGAAACCGTGCTCGGGAACTGTTAGCGATGGTGGGTTTGGAGCCTGACAGATTCGCCGCCCGTTATCCGGCGGAACTTTCCGGTGGCCAGCGACAAAGGGTCGGGGTGGCACGTGCGTTGGCGGCAGATCCGCCGATGATCCTTCTAGATGAGCCCTTCGGTGCTTTGGACCCGATTACGCGCCGCGAAATCCAACAAGAGTTTCGCTCACTGCAAAAACAGCTGGGCAAGACCATGGTTTTCGTCACTCATGACGTGGACGAAGCTTTCGCCCTGGCAACGCGCATCGGCTTACTCAAGGATGGCGAGATGATCGTTTTGGGACCGCCTGCCGAGCTTCTTGCTTCGAATCATCCTGAGGCTCGGGCTTTTGTTCAATGTTTTCGCGATACCGGAAAGGCGCAGAGCTGTTCATGAGCCTGCTGCGTTTTTTCGCCGAGCACCGGGCTGAACTGGCTGCACTGATCTTTGAGCATCTGTTTCTAGTCGGCGTTTCAATCGGTATTGCGCTCCTGATCGGTGTGCCACTCGGCATTCTCCTTACGCGTAAACCGGCGTTGAGCAAGCCCGTCTTGGGCTTTGCCAACATCATGCAAACCGTTCCGAGCTTGGCGCTTTTTGGCTTTCTGATACCGGTCAACCTGATTCTTTTTGATGTGCGTATAGTCGGCGGTATCGGCGCCCGCACCGCCATTGCCGCGCTGGTTTTATACTCGCTGCTGCCGATCATTAGAAATACTTTTACCGGAATCAGCGGCGTCGATCCGGCTATTCGGGAGGCCGGCCGCGGCATGGGGATGACTGATCGGCAGCTGCTCCTTCAAGTTGAACTGCCACTAGCGCTCGGCGTCATTATCGCCGGCGTGCGCGTCGCCACCGTTATCTGCGTCGGCACGGCAACCATCGCAGCCGCCATCGATGCCGGCGGATTGGGACGATACATTTTCCGCGGCTTAAGAGCGAATGACAACGTGTTGATTCTGGCGGGAGCAGTTCCGGCTGCTTTGATTGCCCTGGTTGCCGATTTGTTTCTTGGATTTTTGGAGCGCGCAATCCGTTTTCGCGGCGCGGCAAGTCACAAAATTCGCAAGCTTTTGTGGCCGGCACTGGTGACAGCCCTCATCCTGATAGCGGTTGGCACTGTCAGTTTTCTGCGAGGTTACAGTGCCAGCCGCATCGCTGTTGGCTCAAAAGACTTTACCGAACAGATCATTATGGGTGAATTGCTGGCGCAGGCGATTGAAGCCAAAACCGGCCTCCAAGTAGAGCGCCGATTCGATCTGGGCGGAAATCTGGCTCATCAGGCGATGATCGCCGGCGAGATTGATGTTTATGTCGAATACACCGGTACTGCTCTGCTGGCGATCTTAAAAAATCCGGCGATTAAGGATCCGGCAGAGGTGTATCGCCAGGTCAAATCGTCTTACGTCGAACAGTTCGGCATCGAATGGACCGAACCGCTTGGCTTCAACAATACCTTTGCGATCCTGGTTCGAGGCGATGAAGCACGACGCCATAATCTCAAGACGATTACTGACGCGGCACGGATGTCAACACAATGGCGCGCCGGATTCGGTCAGGATTTCATGTCACGGCCTGACGGTTATCCAGGCTTTGCGCGGACCTATGGTTTTCAATTCAAGGAAATTCGTGAAATGGACCTGTCCTTGACCTATCGCGCTCTATCGGAGAGGCAAGTGGATCTGATTGCCGGGAATTCGACCGACGGCCTGATCAGCCGATACGGCCTGGTGCAACTCGAGGACGATCTGCACTACTTTCCTCCTTATGATGCGGTACCGGTCGTGCGGCAGAAGGCTTTGGAGAATCATCCTGAGATAAGAGAAGTCCTAAAACAGCTGGGCGGAATTCTGAACGTCGAGGAGATGCGTGAGCTCAACTATGCTGTCGATGGCGATCAGCGGCAGGCGAAAGATGTGGTCAGCGAGTTTTTGTCGCACAAAATGATCTTAAATGATCGGTGAGATAGGCCGACGTCAATTTCCAGGTAGCTAGGCGAGGTTGTCCCCGCTCTCAAAAATACCTGGAGTTGACATCTCAACTTGGTCTGGCAGTTGCCGCAATTCTCTTTATGCATTGCAGAGCCTCAGCTTTTCTTGATAACTAATACGCTTGAGAGAACACCGCTAATAGTACTTGCGCAAATTTTGCCAGCGACAAACCACGGGAGAGTGAGGCATTTCAATGACTAAGGTTAAAGGATTTATCGATGCTGACGGACATGTGGTGGAAAATGATCGGGCTTTGTTAGATTTTTTGCCGCCGCCTTACAAGGGCAGGGAGGATCTCTTGTCGTTCCCGTTCTTCCCGACCTTGGATGGATTTCACCGTCAGGCTTTGCGCGTCGTCGATGGCAAAGGCCGCTATGTGGCGCAGGGATCGCTCAAGGAATGGAAGGATTTTCTAGATGAAGATGAGATCGAATGGTCGGTGCTGTATCCCACCGCCGGGCTTACTTTTGGATTGATCCGGGACAAGGACTGGGCTTGTGCGATCGCCCAAGGCTATAACAATTATCTTTCCGAAGTATTCTTAAAGCAGGAAAAGCGGCTTCGCGGCATGGCTCTGATTCCGCTGCAATCCATACCGGAGGCGGTCAAAGAGCTACGGCGAGCGGTCAAGGAACTCAACATGGTAGGCGCGATTCTCCCGGCAGTCGGAATGAGGCAGCCCTTCGGTGACGAGAGATACTTTCCGGTCTATGAGGCGGCCCAAGAGTTGGGCGCGCTCCTGGCTGTTCATGCCGCTCCGACGCAAGGCATTGGCGTGGACGCCTTCGACCGTTTGATCGAGGTTCGCACCTTGAGTCACGGCTTCGGCCAGATGATTCAAATGACGGGGATGATCTATGGCGGCATTTTTGACAAATTTCCCAAGCTAAAGGTGGCGTTCGCTGAGGCTGGTTGCGGTTGGGTGCCATATCTGATGGAACGCATGGACCTGGAATACGAACACCGTAGCGCGCAGGTTCCCGAGCTTAAGATTACTCCCTCGGAACATCTAAAGAGCGGCCGCATATTTATCCATTGCGAACTCGAGGAACTCGGCATTCCGAGAATCGTCGAGCTTCTCCGCGACGATATCCTTTTCTGCGCGACTGACTTTCCTCACGAACCGCGCTCGGAATTCAGGGAAAATATCAGCAAATTTGTCGCTCGTGAGGACCTCGCGATGGAAACCAAGCAAAAGATCATGACGCAGAATCCCAAAAGAATGTATCCATTAGCGGCAAATTGAAGCGGCCGATTAGCCGGTTTTGTTGCGTCACAGACAAGGCTAGCCAGATAACTATGCCAAGAGGCTGAGATCGAACTGGACGGCATTCTATCCGCCTGACGGAGAAACCGATGAACGACGAGAGGGAACTCGGCTGGTTGCGATTAAGCGACAAGAGCCAGTTAGTGCTAACGACCGGCCACGTTTTTCAACATCAGGATTACGGTATGTTCGGCGAAAATCGAGCGATCATCCCGCGGCGGGCAATCACGACAGTTCGTTTAAGCTGGCAAAGAAGCAGGGGGGTGCTGGTTTTCGGCTTGATTTTATTTCTCGCTTCGCTGGCTCTGATTATTGTCAACCAGATGAACCAGCCGGAAGGGATCGCCTTCAACACCCGGCTGTTTGCTGTTTCGCCATCGACCTTGTCCTTGTTTCAATACGGCCTGCTGGTTGCCGGCCTAGCCCTAATTGCACTGTTTTGGTTTCACAAGAAAAATGAAATTCAAATCCTTGGTGGCACCGGCAGCATCGGTGGAACGCCCGTTAATTACGAAGCCGCTGAAGAGTTTTGCTTGCTTCTCATGGGCGCCGGCAAAGAACCAGCGCCAGCAGTTGCCAATGTCGAACCGGAACCTGAGAACAGCCCTAAGACGACCGATCCTGATTGGCGCCTTTGAGACGCGGCCTTGTTTCGGGCTTACGGAATCAAGACGATCTTACCAAAGTGCTCCCGCCCTTCGAGAAAACGTTGCGCGGCGCGTGTTTCGGCCAACGGGAAGCTTCGATCGATTACTACTTGGAATTTTCCATCACGCACCCATTGCAGGGCAACATCGAGCTGTTTGAATCCTTCGGGCTGCGCTTTTAAGTAGTTCGTGATCGAGAAGCGGCTGGCGGTTCGTCCGTCCTTGAGAGCGGGAGGCGTGTCCGGGATTTTGCCAAAGGCACCGCCGATAGAAACCAGCCGCCCGGCGGGCCCAAGGAGTTCGATACTTTTCTGGTAAACCTCGCCGCCGATCATCTCGAGCACGACATCAAAGCCGCGATTGCCTGTAGCGCGCCTACCTTCCGCAACCAAATCCGTTTGGGTGTAATCGATTACCGCATCGGCGCCAAGTTGCCGCAGTCTGCGCGCTTTCTCATCGCCACTCGTCGTTGTAACTACTTTAGCGCCGGCATGCTTGCCGATTTGAATTGCCGCGATACCGACGCCGCTGCTGCCAGCTTGCACCAGCAGCCATTCGCCCGACCTGAGGTTACCTTCTTCCATCAGAGCGAACCAAGCGGTTAAAAAGACTGTTGGAATCGCTGCTGCCGCAGCGGCGTCCACGCCATCCGGTAGCGGCCGCACTTCAGATACTTTCGCTTTGGCGTACTCGGCATATCCGCCGGTGCCGGTGTAGGCGACAACGCGTTGCCCGACTTGGAAGTCACTCACACCGTCGCCCAGTTTGGTCACTCGCCCGGCGAATTCGCGGCCTGGAATGATCGGCAGATCTTGCGGAGCAACGCGATAGTTACCGCTGCGTAAGCCGAGATCGGCTCGGTTCAGCGAAGCTGCCTCGACTTTGATCAATAGCTCGCCAGGGCCCGGCTCCGGCATGGGCACTTCTTCGAATTGGAGCACATCTTCGGTTGGACCGAAATTGTGAATGCGAACAGCTTTCATATTCGCTCCTCCTCCGTCGTGTCTTTCCCAATCAGCCTATCCAAGCCTAAGCTGCTATGTCAATGCGTACCTCAACGCGTGAGAGTATTTCAATTGACTGAAACGACGATGCGGTAGTAGGGTACGGCGCAGTTCTCGTTGGCACGGTAAGCTCGACGCTCTCAAGAATGAGCGTCGACATAGGCCCGACGAAAGGGTCAGCATCAAAGGAGGTGCTTTCAATGTCAGTTAAGTTTTTCTCTTTCTTTCTTTGTTCCGCTATTTTCCTGGGTATTTCGGACCGGGTTGGACTCAGCCAGGAGACGGTTACCGTGGCACTAACGTCGAAGGCTTTTCAGTACACGATTTTGCCGATCGCTCAGGATCGAGGATACCTGAAGGAAGAGGGAATCGAGCTTAAGCTTGTTTACATGCAAAACGCGCCTGGTCTACAGGCGTTGACTGCCGGTAACGTGCAATTTTCTGGTTCAGGCAGCAGCGCGCTAGTGGCAATTTCCAAAGGGGGCGCGCCTTTAAAAACTGTTATCGCTGCCAATGATCAGGTTCTGCAATGGGTGGTAGCGCGGCCCAATATCTCATCGATTAAGGATCTTAAAGGTAAAAAGGTCGGAACCACGGGCGTTGCCTCCATCGCGGCGTTCATGTTCAGAAACATCATGGGCAAATACGGCATGGACGGCAATAAAGATGTGGTCTTTGTCGATCCCGGGCCGGTCAATCGGTTGCCTTCGCTTCTATCCGGCGCCGTGGATGCCGCTATCTTGAGCCCCGAGGAACGTTACGCTGCGATCGACCAAGGAATGAAAGATCTTATGTTTATGGGCAAGGAAGTGAAAAATTCCTGGGGCACCATCGCCACCTCGGACCGCTTCATCAAAGAACAGCCTAAGGTGATGGCCGGTTTCGCCCGCGCCGTTGTCAAAGCATTGCGTTTTGTGCGGCACAATCGCGAAGGGGCAATTGCCGCGGCAACCAAATTTACCGAGCTCGATAACACACTCGTCATACGCATGTACGACGATATCGCAAAAACTTTCACGGCCAACGGAGTCGTCGACGAAGAGGCGCAACGCAATGACCTCGCCATCGTCCGTGAAATAGCCGGGGTGAGTGAAGTCGTGCCGATTGAGCGAGCCTATGACTTTAGTTTCGCCCGCCAAGCAGACCAGCAACTCACCAAAGCCGGGTGGAAACCGTAACCGTCAAGAATCGGCACATGCCGTTGCCGTGCATCACATCAAGGTAAGCTATATCAGCCCGCCGCTATAGCCCTAGCCATGTAATATTTAAATCGCCACATTCCTGACGAGGTGGAATCGTCGAGCGATTGTCATACCGTTTTCCTACCAAACAGCTCGCGTGTTTTGCTCATAGTCTTTGATCTCGTTTTCATCACAAAGCCCCTGGATCATGTATTGTCCCAAGGCCGTGACGGGCCGAATCTGGCTGTCCTGAGAATGATTCATGAGATGCGCGCATGATCCTCGACATGAAGAGTTATCCTGATAGAAACCTTCGACGTGTGCGCGAACTTTTACGCAGCTCTGTGGCATATGCTTTGCTCAACTTAGGTCCACGATGATTAAAAACGGAGGTGGACCCATGATACGACTAGCCAAAGTTTCGGCGTTGATGATCGCGGCAGCTTTCATATTTTCCAGTGACTTTGCGTTAGCGGCAAGTGACAGCACAAAGGCAGGAGAAAGCCGCAAGGAGAGTAAAGGCAAGCTTCCTAGCGGTGAGGAGCGATTCATGAAAGAAGCCGCTTCCGGAGGGCTAATGGAAGTGGAGCTGGGTAAGATCGCCGCTGAAAAGGGGTCGCACCAGCGTGTAAAAGAATTCGGCAAACGCATGCAGGCCGATCACAGCAAAGCTAATACGCAGTTAAAAAAAATCGCTTCCAGCAAAGGCGTGGATCTTCCTACCCAACCTTCAGGAGAGCACAAATCGACGATGGATAAGTTGACAAAACTATCCGGCGCCGAATTTGATCGGGAGTACATGGAGACGATGGTCGATGATCACAAAGAGGATATCGAAAAATTTCAGACTCAGGCAGATAAGGGTAAGGACCCCGAATTAAAAAAATTCGCCAGCGAAAACCTGCCGATTTTGAAGAAACACCTTGAGCTTGCGCAATCAACGGAGAAGCAGATTAAAACAGAATCCAAAGGTAACGCAAAGAGTGGGTCGAGAAGTGGAGCAAAGAGCGGATCCAAAGAGGGCGCGCGTTAGCTCGGACGGCGAATTTTCGAAGGGTCTTCTCCGGACGGCATAAATGTTCCGGAAAGACCCTTGTAACTCCGGCGCAGAATCTATCTGACTTCTGGGCTCGAATCACCGATCTCTGGCGGAGAAAAATCCTTCTCGTTCAAGTTGCTCGATCAACGACAAATCGACAAACGTAGCGGGGTTTGCTCCCACTGCTTCGCTGCCCAAACCTTTCAACAGTCCCTTGATGCCATCGATATCGACGTTGATATCCGGCTGCAGCTGCTTGACGCCGTAGATTTGGTAAACTTCGGACAAAATCTCCGGATCGCTGACGCGCACGTATTTCGCAAGAATCTTCATCGCACTATCCCGATCACGTCGGGTTCGTAGTACCGCTTCGTAGTAGCCTCTTAGCACGCGCAGTACCGTGTCGCGGTGGTTTTTGATGGTAGATCGCCGAGTACTGAGCGGTGAATTGATATATGGAATGCCCAAATCCGCTGTGTCGACAAACTCGCGCAAGCCCATCTTAATGCCGCGTCGATTGCTTGGCGCCGAAATCATGCCTGCATCGACGAATCCTTTACTGACGGAAATGAGCAGTTCGGGCATGCCGCCGCGGATCCCTAAAACCGCAAGATCTTTGCCGCGCTGCAGTCCCCATTTCTCCAGCAGTAAACTCAAAACCAGATCAGGCGAATCGCCAAGATTGGTGACGCCGATTTTTTTACCCTTCAAATCTTCTGGCTTTTGCAGTTCAGGTTTCGACATCAGGGAAAAAACCGCAACGTTGATGGTATTGGCAATAAACGCGAGATCGGAACCTCGGAGTGCGGAGCGCACAACCGAGGGCGGCGAGGCGCGGACAAACTGGACTTCGCCCGCTAGCAGCGCTTCGATAGCAACGCCTCGGATGTAAGTTAAGTCAACGTCGACACCGTGCTTGGCGAAAAGCCCGGAGTCTTTGGCCACCCACAGCGGTAGCATGGCACCGCTGATCGAGCTGTAAGCGATGCGCAGGGGAGCGGCGCCGGCCTGATTTGACAGCAGAAGCGAGATCAGCAGCAGTAATATCGCGGTGTAGAATCGTGTCATCATTAGTCTCGCCGAATCGATCCGAACCGGCAAATCCCTCCGAACGCTAAATGGAGCGAGATCTAACCAGTGTACGGCCAAAATGAGACGTGATAGGCGACAGCGTAAGCATGGGCCGGCGATTTCTCGCGTTCACGCTAGGCCGCGGCGCTAGTCGACTCGCAAGTCATGCCCTGAACGACATACGCCATGTAGATGCAATCCGCCATGACGCGGCGCATATTGTTTTTCATCAGCTGGGCGTTGATGCACTGTTCCTGGAGTTCCTTTGTGGTCGCATATTTTTTTAATATCTCTTTCCGAAGAATGCCATGCTCCACGTCGACGCCGGCATGCAGCCTATAAAATTCTAACGCATGGTCCGGAACCCACGTATAGTGTTTCCGGAAAACCTCCAAGTCACGGATCATGGCCTTGGCGGTATCGTCTCCTTCGGAGACGGCGACCCCCATCAACCAAGACTCTTTGAACGCGGCGTTGGCGAAGCTATCGACGGCGAACTTTACGCCATAAAGCGGTTCTGAGTTCTTGGCAAATTCGCGATCCAGACCGAGACCCTCGCACATGTCCAACCAATATTCAGGATGCGGCTTGCCAGGCTTACCGATAAGATCTTCGCCTTCTTCTTCGATTGCCTTAGGCAGCCAGGATCGGCGCACTTCCGGGAAGGGGCAATTGTATAGAATTGAGTATTCCTTGATCGGCACCTGCTTGGTGAAGTAGTAACGTTCCTTGGCCCAACCCTGGAGCTGCTCCTTGGTACACCGGCCATCGCGAAACAGAGCATCCCACGGGTGCGGCGGGCGTTGGTGGTCGCGTTTATTAACTTCGAAAAAGGTATCGATGAATTCGTCGGGGCTTAGTCGGTCAGTTAGATTGAACATCTCACTGCTCCCTCTGGCTACGGTATCTCGATCTTTTCTAAAACGGCCGGGAAGATGAACCTAGGCTTGTTCGCGATAATGGTCGATCGCATCCATTAGAGGCTTGTCGGACATGACGAAAAAAATTGCCGGATCTTTGGCGGTGTTCTCATGATGATGATGGTACCAGAGGGGCACAACGAACGAGTCGCCTTGTTCCCATTCGTATCGTTTATCGCCGATGGTGCTCACGCCGCTGCCACGATGAACATAATAGATCGTTGAACTCGTGTGACGATGGCTTTTGGTCTTTTCGCCTGAGCGTAGCATGTGGATCTGACAAGACATGGTCGGTAAAGTGGGTCCGCCGGTGAGCGGATTGGCATAGTCCAAGACGATGCCATCGTAGGGGTCGCCAGGTTGCTCGCCGACTTTGTTCAAGGCCTTTTCAGTGTCGGCCCACTTGTAGGCAAATGCCGGAGGCTGAATACCGTGCGCGCGCATCCACGAGGGCCGCAATGCTCCGAGCGTTGACGCCGAATAACCTTCGGGCTTGTTTACGGTTTGCTTCTTGCGCGGATCGGGTTCGTGAAAGTCAGTTTCGAGCAGTCGGACCAGCGGGGAATCCAAGCCATCTAGCCAGAGCATCGTTTGACCTGCATTGTTTTCGTGATCATGCCAGGTCCAACTCGGCGTCGTCGCAAAGTCTCCTTCGCCGATTTCGAAAGACTCGCCTTCGACGATCAGCCGGGCGCCGCTCCCTTTAACGACAAAACGGACCGCACCGGCGATGTGACGGTGGCTAAGAGCTTCTTCGCCGGACTTCAGCATCTGCAGGTTCAATACTAAAGTCCGGGTCGTGCCGTTCTTTAGCGATGGATTCCAGAGTTGAATCACCCGCCGAAACGACAGATCGAGCCCGACAACCTCGCCGGCTTTCTCGATGGCGGCAAAGAGATCTTTGCCCCTCCAGTGACAAGGTTCATATGACGGCACCGGTTCTCGATGGACATCGCCTTGAACATTTTGCCAATAGCCTTTGAAGTTTTTACTCTGAAGTTCATCCTCGAACGCTTTGAGTAGCTCGGACATGGCTCTTTACCTCCATGGTGATTCATTGTGGTTCTAGCCCACTTTGAGTCACGCTTGCAAGGCGTGAACTCGGTAGCCCAGAGAAACAGAACGGGAAGCTAACGGCGCATCGGATGAAATCTGATGCGCTATGAAGGAGTGAAGACGGCGGGCGCGCAAGTCGGTGCGTTAGCGTTGCGCATTGCCAATAAGACAGACTGGCGAACGAGCCTTTAACCGATCAGGTGGCCGAGAGAAATCCATCGCTAGAGCCAAAGATTTTCAGGCGGAATTATCAGCGTCAGCAAGCATCACTCGACAACTTTGACAGTAATCATATTGGTGGTACCCGGCTGGTGTAGCGGTAGGCCGGCGGTGATGGCGACAAGATCGCCGCGTTTGACAAAGCCGAACTTGACTGCTTTTTGCTGCGCGACTTTCAACATCACATCGGTGCTCTGGAAGCCGGGCACCTGCACTGGATAGACACCCCAAACCAGACAAAGCATTTTCACGGCTTGAGGTTCCGGACTGATTGCGATGATCGGATGAGGCGGTCGGTAACGAGAAATCATTCGCGCGGTGCTGCCAGATGAAGTAGGAATGAGAAACGCTTTGACCTTCAGGTCTCGCGCCAAAGAGATCGCTGCAAAACTGATCGCTTCGGGCACGCTCTGCCGGCGGCCGGGGAATTGATAACGCGGCTCAAGGATCTGCTCGGTCTCCTCCGCGACCCGAGCCATTGTTCTAACCGACTCCACCGGGTAGTCACCAGCAGCCGACTCTTCCGACAGCATAAGCGCATCGGTGCCATCCAGCACCGCATTGGCGATATCCGCGACCTCGGCGCGTGTCGGGCGCGGGTTTTGAACCATGGAGCGCAACATCTGAGTCGCCGTGATGACCGGCTTGCCGAGCGTATTGGCCTTGCGAATCATCATTTTTTGCATCGCCGGAATTTTCTCCGGCGCGATCTCTAGACCTAGGTCGCCGCGCGCCACCATAATACCGTCGACTTTCTCGAGTATCGCGTCAATGTGGTCGAGCGCTTCGTGTTTCTCGATTTTTGCAATGATCGGGATGGAGGCGCCGCGATTCTTCATCTCGCGGCGCGCATAGACTATGTCTTCGCTATTACGCACAAAAGACAAAGCAACCAGATCTACTTTCTGCTCGATGCCGAACGCGAGATCCTGCTTATCGCGAGCAGTGAGGGAGCGGACATCCAAACTGCTACGCGGGAAGTGAATACCTTTGTGCGATCCGAGGATACCCCCGAAGATAATTTTACAGGTTACTTCGGTGCCGCTGACTTTGACCGCTTCGAGCTCGATCTCGCCATCTCCGAGCAAAATCGGATCGCCTTTCTTTACCGCGCGGGTCAAACCTTTGTAATTGACGGAAACCGCCAGCTCAGAACCGAGAATCTGCCGGGTAGTGAGGACGAAAGGGCGCCGCGTCGTCAAGCGTACCCGGTCGGCAGCCACCGGTCCGAGACGAAGCTTGGGTCCGGCCAAATCCTGCAAGATCGCCACAGGTTTGTCGAGCCGGCGGGCGATCTGGCGGATGTTTTGAATTACCTGTTTGTGAAAAGAGTAGTCGCCGTGGCTAAAGTTCAGGCGCGCCACGTTCATGCCGGCTTGAATGAGGCCTTTAAGAACTTTGCTTGAGGCACTGGCCGGACCGATGGTGCAAACGATCTTGGTTCTACGCATTTTAGTAAAATTACACGAGTTGTTAAGAGAATCAATGAAAGCGCAGCTTGAGGTGGAGGTTCGCTTTAGCTACTAACGGAATTTCATCCGAAAACGCAGCATTAACCGAATTGCTGATGCGACCTTAAACGCCGGAGCCGGTTCTTTTTAGCCGCGGGTCGAGAATGTCGCGCAAGGCATCGCCGAGCAGGTTTATGCCCAAAACCGTTATGAAGATACACAGGCCGGGAAACAGCGGCATCCACCATGAAGTGCTGATGTAGATGCGCGCATCGGCAAGCATGGTACCCCACGTGGGAATGTCCGGCGGCACGCCGACACCGAGAAAACTCAAGCTCGCTTCGGCGATAATTGACGATGCCATCGCAAAGGTGCCGATTACCAGCGATGTTTGAATCAGATTGGGAAGAATGTGGCGCCCGATAATCTGGCTTTTGGTCGCGCCAAGACAGCGAGCCGCCATAACAAAGTCGCGCTCGCGCAGGGAGAGAGCTTGGCCGCGCACCACTCGGCAGTAAGGAATCCAGCGCTGCGCCACCAACGCGAAGATCAGGTTGGTTAGACCCTGGCCAAAGAAGGCCATGATGGTGATGCCGAGCAAAAGCGGCGGAAACGCCCAAATGACCTCCACCAATTTTTGAATGAGGAAGTCGGCTTTGCCACCGATATATCCGGAGATTGCGCCCAGGATGACACCGATGAGGCCGGAAACGAAAACCACCGCAAATGCCACAAGGAGCGAAACCCGCGCGCCATAAACAATGCGGCTCAAAATGTCACGTCCCAAATTGTCTGTGCCGAGCACGTGCGCGCCGCCCATCCCTTGTGGCGGCTTCATCATTGCCGTGAGTTCCTGCTTGTTTGGATCGTGGGGCGCGAGCGACGGACCGAAGATTCCGAGGAGGATAAAAATCAACAACGATTGAACCGCCGCTGAATGCTTTTGCGTGAAGCCGTCCTAACGCGCTTGAGACCGCGCCGGGGGTTTTTTCAGAAGCGGATTCGAGGGTCAATGACCGCATATAATCCATCGATAATTAGATTAATGATGACAAATGCCACGGTATAGCTCATCACCAGACCCGTGACCAGAGGATAGTCGCGCGAATTAAGAGCGGTAATTAGCAGGCTGCCACTGCCTGGCCATGCGAACACGGTTTCTACGATGATCGAGCCGCTTAGCAGAGTCCCAAGCTCCAGGCCCACCACTGTAATTACCGGAATCAGAGCGTTGCTAATGACGTGGCGCCAGACGACTCTACGTTCCGCCAATCCCTTTGCGCGGGCGGTGGTGACATACTCTTCGTTCATCACCTCAAGAATTGACGATCGTGTAACGCGCATTAAAATTCCCAGCATATTGACGCCGAGGGCCAAGGCCGGCAACAAAATGTGCCTGAGCGCATCCCAAGCCGCCGGCCAGTTTTGCTGCAGAAGACTATCCAGTATGTAGAACCCGGTCTGTTCGGGTCCAGCGACGCCGTAGGTACTGCGCCCGGAGGTTGGCAGGAGATTGAGGATCCCGGCCATGAGCAGAATCAGCATGATGGCAAGCCAGAAGCTGGGCATGCTGATCCCGAAAAGGCCGAATGTCGTTCCGAAATTGTCGAGCCATGAATTGGGTCGCGAGCCAGCCCATACCCCTAACGGAATGGCCAGACAAGTTGCGATGATGATAGAGAAAACCGCCAGCTCTATAGTCGCAGGCAGTCTCGATTTGATGACACTGGTCACCGCCTCGCCGTATTTAAAGGACTTGCCGAAGTCTCCGGCAACCGCCGAATTGAGAAATTTGAGATACTGAACGTACAACGGCCGGTCCAATCCCCAACGCTCCTTGGCCCTGGCGACTTCCGCTGCATTGGTTTCTTCCCCTAGGAGGAGCAGCGTTGGATCGCCCGGCGCCGCATGAATGAGCAGGAAAACAAGCAGACTAATGAGAAGAAGAACTGGAATGGTGCCAGCGAGTCGATGAAGGAGATAACTTGCCACCTTATCGAATCTTTCAAAGGTTTACGAAATTCTCGCCATCTGTTCGCGTTTACCCGATGTTTCGCTGGATAAACGATCGCAGCAACTCATTGAATTCGACCGGGTGCTCCCGATAGGTAAAATGACCGGCCCGGTTGAAAACCTGCATCCGCGAATCCGGCGTACTACGCGCAAGCAGATCGAACAAAGCCTGACCTTGATCTAACGTCGCCGTGGGATCGTTGTAACCCCAAACCAGCAGGGTCGGCTTGGCCAAGCCGCGCTCCCGAATCCATCCTAGCGTTTCGTCCTTCTGCCTAGCCAGATGGGGTAGAAAGCGGATTGTCCTGAGACCGGTGTTTTCCATCTTGGTCACCGCGTCCTGGTATTTCTGCAGCGCCGCAATCCGCATCATCGCCTCGAGCCATTCCTCGGTGATGTGTTCAAAGGCGAAGGAGTACCGCTGCAGCACCCACCGTTGACTCTCTCGGCTCAGCCGTGGCAACGGCGGGTTTGCCATCACCGTCTCGTTTTTACTGATGCCCGGCGCCAGCGTATTCGTGTCGGCCAAAATACACGATCGGAACAGCTCGGGATGTTCCAAGGTCAGTCGGGCTACCAAATACGCGCCCCGGGAATGCCCTACGGGATGGACGTTGCGCAGATTGAGAGCTTTAAGAAAACCGTAAGCGTGCTGAACCACGGTCGACATCGTGTAATCGGCATCCGTTTTAGGATTGTCGGTATGGCCTTGGCCAATCTTGTCTACCGCATAAACGTGGAACCACTTAGCCAGTCCGTCAAAGTTCAGGCCCCAGTCTTCAGCGCAATCGGCCACATCGTTGGAACCAAAATGGCCGCCGTGAAACAGTACGACAACCGGTCCGTCACCTTTGTCGAAATAGCGTGTTCTTATGCCGTCTACGTCGACGAATTTTTCTCCGGTCATGCGTGCGCCTTTGGTCCAGAAAATTTTCCTAGTTCACCCACTAAGATCGCAGCCGCTACTTTTTTACCACTTTGATATCCATGCCGAAGATCCGCGCATCCGGCAGCGGTTTGTAGTCGATACGATTGTTCATGCCCCATAGAAGTTTGTGGCGCCACATGAAACAAGCCGGCGCTTCCTCGGTGATGAGACTCATCGCCTCGGACAGGTGTTGCCGGCGCTTTTTTGGATCGAACTCGGCCTGTTCCTTGTCCAAGAGTTCATCGAGCTTGGAATTAGAATAGCCGATCCGCGGCGTCTCTTTAGAATGAAAGTACTGGTGCAGCGCGGCGCTGGGATCCTGAACCGAACCACGGCCCATGTAATAAAAAGGCACGGTTCCCTTTTGAACATTGGCCCAAAGTGTCGGCCACTCGGGAGTCGAGAGTTTGGCGCGGAATCCAGCGGCATTTAGCATGGGGATCATCGCTTCGGTCAGTTGTTTGTCCAAGGTATAACGTCCTACGGGAGTCTGGAGCTCGACATCAACGCCGTTAGGATAGCCCGCTTGCGCCAATAGTTTCTTCGATCGTTCCGGATCGTAACTCAACTTCGGTTTCAAATTAGGATCGTAACCATACTGTCCGGGACCGATGGGTCCATCGAGACGGCTGGCGAATCCCTCCAGCAGGGTACTGATGATCTGGTCGCGGTTGATTGCATGACAAACCGCCTGGCGCACTTCTTTTTTATCGAAGGGAGGCTTGGGTTGCATGGCGAGAAACATGATCTCCACTGAGTCGGTGGGGATTATCTTTAAGTTGGGCGATTTCTCGACACGCTGTCGCAAGTGCGGTGGAATGAATTGAGCGATCTGAATTTCCCCGTTGAGCAATGCGGTGACCCGTTGTTCGGTCTCGCGCATGACGCGATAAACGATTTCATCCGGGGCGTTCGGACGTTTTTTCGCCTCCGGATGATCCGAACGCTTGACGATGACCATACGCTGGCCGGGAATAAGTTCCTTGAGCCGGTATGGGCCTGCGCCAAGCATATGCTCCTTGTCGGCGACATCGCGGCCAAATTTGTCGAACATCGCCTTGCTCGTCACGATTAGCCGGTCACAAACAAAACCGAGCAGCGGCGCCGAAGGTTTGTCAGTGGTAAATCTTACAGTGTGCTTATCGACAGCCTCTGCTTTGACGATGGGGCCCGCCACCGATGCTTTCTGCTTGGATTGCGGATCCTTGATGACCCGATTCATCATCGAATGGACAACGTCGTCGGCGGTTACTTCGGATCCGTCGTTGAAGCGATAGCTTTTGTTTAGATAGAAAACCCAGGTGTTCGGGTTCTCCACCTTCCAACGCTCGGCGAGGCGCCCTTCGAAATCTCCTTTGTCATAATTGTAGGTGCAAAACGGTCCGGTGATTTCGCTCCAAATACCGTACAGGAGCGAGACGCTGTCGCCGTACGGATTGAGAGTCTCAATCGTTTCCGTGACGCCGATTGAAACCCGGGTCTGAGCTGACGGCCGCTCCGCGCCAGCGATGAGGATGATCGACGTCAACGACATCAGCAGACAGAGTTTTCGAAACATTGGCGACATAACGGTCTCCTTTGGCCAGTCATTTAGCGATGACAGGCTCGTTCTATCGTTCTGCTTCGCCCGATGTCAAGACAATCGCGGCGTCTTTCTATCGCCGGCATGAAACGTGTAGGTGGAATGATCTAGAGCGCTGAAATTTAGACGCGACAAACGATAACTGCAGCTTGAGGCAAATTAACTCGGGCCAGGATCTCAAAAAGCGATATCAAGAGCGCCAAGGAGGATCTTGCGTACCCAGTACAGCTGCCAATGTGCCCGATGTATTCGAAATGGCGCTTGTAGTATGACTCGGATGGACGGCCTAAGGCTATGCTTGCTGGAATCTTCCAGCTTCTCGTGATTGGGTGACTCGCGTTTACGGTCGAATTGCGCGCGGCCGATTCCGGGCGGTCACGAGCCGGCGCGCAGCCTGATTTTTGTCGGCCGCGCTGAGGATGCGGTTCTAACACTTGGCGGGGCCCCGGCGGAAGCTGATTCTGTTCCGTCGTTCCACCGAATCAAGCCGCGGCGCAAGTATGCTGGATCGATCCCTAAAGCCTCACAAATGTTCTTGAATGAGAAAATCCATTCGCTATCATCCTCTGCTGCCAACCACTCCCAGGCGTTGTCAATTTGTTTCCGTTGTCGCGCTGTAGCGGAACGTGTTTTTATCGACAGGCAGGAGATCGCATCCTCGAGTACCGCAGCCATCAAGCGGAGCTCCGGCTGCTTATACGGACTACCTTTATGAGATGCGTAGTATTGCGCGCTGAGAATAGTATCGGGTTCGAAAAGCCGTCCGCTATCTTCTGAAGAAAACAAGTTGCGAATCGCTGACATGGCATTGCTTTCCTTTCGCGACGCACAGATTTCTGTCTAACCATAAGACCGGCGCAATCATTCGACAAACTAATAATTTCATATTGATCCATAGAAAAAATCGAACTATCATCTAGGCCCTATGGAATGGCTCAACTATCACCATCTTTTTTATTTCTGGAACGTGGCGCGTTGCGGCAGCGTTTCGCGCGCCGGCGAGGAACTCCGCTTGACTCAAGCCACGGTCAGCGCCCAAGTCAAATCGTTGGAGCTAGCCATCGGCGAGAAGCTTTTCCGCAAGAGCGGGAGGCATCTGACTCTGACCGATATGGGCAAGCTCGTATTTCGGTATGCCGAGGAGATCTTTTCTTTAGGGCGGGAGTTGACCGGCGCTCTTAAAGGCCGTGCCGGGGGACGTGTCGCCCGGTTGACTGTTGGCGTTGCGGATGTGTTGCCTAAGTTAGTTGCGTACAAGTTGATCGAACCTGCCCTGGCATTTAAAGAATCATATCGAATCATTTGCCGGGAGGGTGGCAACGGTGACTTGCTGTCATCGCTAGCCGTCCATGATCTCGACGTCGTCCTGACTGATGCTCCGATAGATCCTGCGGTCAACGTCAAGGCATTCAATCACTTACTGGGAGAATGTGGTTTAATCCTGTTCGGAACACAGAAATTGGTCAATGCCTACCGCCGCGGCTTTCCGCAGTCCCTCGATGGCGCGCCCTTTTTGTTGCCTACCCATAATACCACCGTGCGCCGCTCTTTGGATCAATGGTTCGATTCGGAAAAGATCCGGCCGATGATCATTGCGGAATTTGAGGACAGCGCTCTCTTGAAGGTGTTCGGAGCGCGAGGTCTTGGTCTCTTCGTCGCCCCTTCGATTATCAGCGCCGAGATGCAACGGGAATACGATGTAAAAAACCTCGGGCGGGTGGGAAATATTCGCGAGCGGTTTTATGCTATTTCTCTGGATCGCAAGCTTAAGCATCCGGCGGTGGTCGCTATTTCAGAGGCTGCCCGGGTTCGACTATCTGATTAAGGCAGCTCCCCGGACTGGAGATCGAAAGCTCAAGCTCGTCGATCCATCGCTGCAGTGCCAACCCGACAACTAAGGTACGATTGACGATGCGGATGCCCGCGAATATTCTCTTACCAGGGAACGGCTTCTGCTGCTTATCGAAAATATCGGCACGCGCCCATTATGCGCTAGCTTATAAATCTGAATAGACCAACATGTCTTCTTACGTTCCGCTTTGGTGCAAAACTAATTTCTCTTTTCTCGAGGGCGCCAGCCATCCCGACGAGCTGGTCGAGGAATCATACCGGTTCGGGCTGCCGGCTCTCGCGGTGACCGATAGGGATGGTGTTTATGGCATCGTGCGCGCGCACGTTAAAGCGCGGGAGTTTGGGTTCAGATTGATTTTTGGCTCGCAGATCTCCATCGACGATGGTTCGTCGATTGTTCTGCTGGCGCAGAATCGCGCCGGTTACGCCAATCTCTGCCGCCTCCTGACCGGCGGACGGCTGCGATCAGAAAAAGGGGAGAGCAGCGTATCCTGGGATGAGGTTTGTCGCCATGCACCCGACCTGATTGCCCTCTGGGGCGGCGATTCGAGCCTGCTCGTCAGTGAACAGGAACCGGCTGATATTATCGCTGCATTGCGCGATGCCTTCGACGATCGGCTGTACGGTATGATCGCTCGGCACAGGCGTGAAGAAGAGACCCGCCAGGAAGCCCGGTTGCGAGAGCGGGCCCGGCGATATGTCTTTCCTTTAGTCGCGGCCAATGAAATTCTCTACCATAGCTCCGCGCGCCGTCCGCTGCAGGATGTGTTGACCGCGATACGTCATGGCATACCGGTGGCTTCCTGCGGCCGCAGGTTAAAGCCCAATGCCGAATACGGGTTAAAATCGCCTTACGCATTTGCCCGCCTCTTTGTTGATGATCCAGCCGCTGTCGCCCGCACGCTCGAAGTCGCCGAACGCTGTCGGTTTTCACTGGATGAAATTCGTTATCGCTATCCATCGGAACGACTGCCCGACGGTACCACATCGGCGCAGTGGCTGCGCCAGCTTACGTTTAAAGGAGCGCACTGGCGTTATGGTGAAGAGATCCCGGGTGACATCGTCGAGCAATTAGAAAAAGAGCTGGAGGTTATCGAGAGCCTCGACTACCCGGGCTATTTTTTGACGATGTGGGAGGTCGTCGAGTTCTGCCGCGCCAACGGCATCCTCTGCCAGGGGCGTGGCTCAGCGGCAAATTCCGCCGTTTGTTATTGCTTGGGCGTTACTGCCGTCGATCCGGCGCGCATCGGCTTGTTGTTTGAACGGTTTATCTCCAAAGAACGCGCCGAGCCGCCGGATATCGATCTCGATATCGAGCATAACCGGCGCGAAGAAGTGATCCGGCATGTCTACGAAAAGTACGGCCGCGAGCGCGCCGCCATGGCAGCCAACATTGTACGCTACCGCTCACGCTCGGCGTTGCGGGATGTCGGTAAGGCTTTGGGGCTATCCGAGACTTCTCTCGATCGCGCCGCCAAATTTCTATCACCTTATGAGCATATTCGGCCTGAAATGCTGCAACAGACGGGCATTGATCCGACGGTGGGCTTGCATAGCCAGCTGCTCCAACTGAGTAACGAGATTTTAGACTGTCCACGTCATCTGTCGATCCATCCTGGCGGCTTTCTTCTGGGTCACGAACCGGTGCATGACATCGTTCCGATTGAGAACGGCAGCATGGCCGGACGCACCGTGATTCAGTGGGATAAAAATGATCTTGAAGATCTTGGCTTATTCAAGGTGGATCTGCTCGGGCTTGGCAGCCTAACCCAGCTCAATCTCTGTTTTAAGCTGTTGCGCGAGCATCGCCGCGAAGAGCTATCTATGGCGACCATTCCGGGCAAGGATGGAGCGACCTTTGAGATGATCTGCCGTAGCGAGACCGTGGGTGTTTTTCAGATTGAAAGCCGCGCCCAGATGGCGATGTTGCCCCGGCTTCGGCCAAAAACTTTTTACGATCTGGTGATTCAAATCAGCATCGTCCGCCCAGGGCCGATCACCGGCGGTATGGTTCATCCTTATTTGCGCCGGCGCCAGGGGAAAGAGCCGGTTGAATTTCCGCATGAGAGTTTAGTTCCGGTGTTGGAAAAAACACTCGGCGTGCCGCTTTTTCAGGAACAGGTCATGCGCTTGGCCGTGGTTGCCGCCGATTATACACCGGGAGAGGCGGATCAATTGCGACGGGATATGGCCGCTTGGCATCGTAGCGGCCGGATGGAACGTCATCGCGAGTGGTTGATCACACGTATGCAGGCCAAAGGGATCGCGTTGGAATTCGCCGAAAGAGTTTTCGAGCAGATCCGCGGCTTCGGAGAATACGGTTTTCCTGAAAGCCATGCCGCCAGTTTTGCCTTGATTGCCTATGCCACGGCATGGCTGCGATGCCATTATCCGGCGGAATTTACCTGTTCTCTGTTAAATGCTCAGCCGATGGGCTTTTACCTGCCGGCGACGATTGTCGAAGATGCCAAGCGTCATGGGGTGCTGGTTCGGCCGATCGATGCGCAAGCCAGTGATTGGGACTGCACGTTGGAGAATTGCGCTGACAGTGCCGGAGGCTTCGCGGTGCGCATGGGCCTGCGATACATTAAGGGTTTAGCAGAGCGCGACTGGGATAGAATCTCACACGCACGGCAGGCGCGTTCATTTGAATCGCTGGAAGATTTTGTCCGGCGCACAGATCTCAGTGAAAGCAGTCTTGGTTTGTTAGCGGAAGCCGGCGCATTCGATGATCTGGGAATCGATCGCCGTACAGCATTGTGGAATAGCCGGCGATGGGTGCAGTTAAGAGGCCATTCGCTGCGCTTACCGACTCAGGAAGCCGACCCAAGATTTGAGCCATTGAATGAGTTCGAGGAAGTGAGCTGGGACTATCGGACGAGCTCGCATAGCGTTCGGCGCCATCCGCTACAACCTTTTCGCGGTATGCTTGCTGCTCAGGGATTGCCGGATGCCCGTTCAATCGCCGCTAAACGAAACGGCGAAAGGGTTCACTACGCCGGTTTAGTGATTTGTCGTCAACGTCCAGGAACCGCCGGCGGGATCGTCTTCATGACTTTGGAAGATGAGACCGGATTCGTCAATGTTGTGGTCTGGGAAAATATTTTCCAGCGCTACTCGGTTTTGGCAAAGACGGTCAATTTTCTAGGAATCAGCGGCATCCTCCAGGTCGAAGACAATATCGTTCACCTGGTCGCGGAGAAACTTTGGCAACCCAAAGTAAGCACCCAGCCCGCCAAATCGTCAAGCCGGGATTTTCATTAATCACCCTTAAATGCCGCGGGAGCATTCATGGGTGCCAAAAGGTCCCTATTCTTATGCTACTCTCAGATAGCCCTGGCGCTCAGACGGAGGATTTTTGTGGTAAGCCCAGTTAACAATCAAGATTTGCACGGCAACGTTCCGGACGATTCCTCTGTCGTATTGATACTGATCGACTTAATCAACGATTTTGAGTTCGATGACGCAGATCCGATGTTTACGAACACTCTCGCCATCGCTCAGCCGATTGCCAAACTAAAGAAGAACGCGAAAGCAGCCGGAATCCCAGTAATCTATGTTAATGATAACTTTGGCAAGTGGCAGTCTGATTTCAGAAAGCTTGTCGACCATTGTCTGGAGGATAACGTCAAAGGAAAGCCGATTGCGCGATTACTGAGGCCGGACGAGCGAGACTATTTTGTTTTAAAGCCCAAGCACTCGGCATTCTACTCAACCAGTCTTGACCTGCTGTTGCGCTATCTCAAGGCCAACACATTGATATTGACCGGCATCGCCGGAAACATTTGCGTGCTTTTCACCGCTAGCGATGCTTACATGCGCGATTTTAATCTGCTGGTTCCCCAGGACTGTATAGCCTCTGAAACCGAGGCGGATAATCAACACGTGCTTGCGTATATGGCGAAAGTTTTAAAAGCCGATACACGGCCTTCAACCGATATTGATTTTAAAACACTGGCCAGACAAAGCTCGATGAGTCACGGCGCCAGGGCAATCCCACGGAAATGATGTAATTTTAACCGGCACATGTCTCGTTTCGAAATTCACCCCCAATTGCTTCACGATTGCCATCGACTGGGCCAACTCCGGCTATGTCATGTTCTGCTGCACAAGAACGCAGCGGTGCCATGGTTAATCCTGGTTCCCGAAACCGCGCCAGCAGGTGATTTGCTCGACTTACCAGACCAGGTGAGGAATATGGCGATGGACGAAGCAGCAATCGCTGCGCGTTTTCTAAAGACTGAATTTGCCGTCAGCAAAATCAACTTTGCGGCTATCGGCAACGTCGTGTCGCAACTTCATCTGCATGTGGTCGGCAGGCGCGCCACTGATCCGTGTTGGCCGGCGCCGGTTTGGGGCAATCTTGTAGACGCGGATGGTTATTCCTTCGCGCGGATTGCCATTCTTACCGCAACGTTGACTCAAAATCATTTGCTGAAGGCCTTTTAACACGCAGCGGCGCGAAGTCAGATCAAGGTCGAACGCATGAAGTCCCGCCGTCGTATAGGTGAGGCAACGATGTTTCTAAAAGAAGATTCGAAGGGCCCAGCCGTCATCAGACTGCAAAAGCAGTTGAAGAAACTCGGCTTTAATCCGGGCAAGATCGATGGTGACTTCGGCCCGGCGACCAAAGCGGCGCTCATCGCGTTTCAGAGAAGCTGCGGGCTCTTGGCGGACGGCATCGCCGGCCCACGCACACTGACGGCTTTGAAATTGGCTAAGAGTGATGCGCTGCCGTCAGCGCTGCCGGCTGCGACTGTGACGGTGGTATCAAAAATCTTTCCTTTTACTCCGGTCGATAACATTCGTTTGAATCTACCCTATGTGCTAAATGCTTTGCGCACGGAAAGATTGGGCGATAAGCCGTTGGTGCTGATGGCATTGGCGACTATTCGCGCGGAAGCGGAATGTTTTGAGCCTATTTGTGAGGAAAAATCAAAATACAACACTTCTCCCGGCGGCCATCCTTATGACCTGTATGACCTCAGAACGGATCTGGGCAATCATCAGCGGGGAGATGGGGACCGCTACAAGGGCCGTGGCTTCATTCAGCTGACCGGTCGACGTAACTACGAAGTCCATGGCAGAGCTATCGGATTAGGCGATCGCCTGGTTCAAACGCCGGACCTGGCCAACGATCGCGATATAGCGGGGAGACTACTTGCCAGTTTCTTGAAGGCTAAGGAGCGTGCAATCAAGGAGGCTCTGCTTGACGATGATCTCAGATCGGCGCGAAGGCTGGTGAACGGCGGAGTTCATGGCCTGGAGCGCTTCTGCGATGCTTTCGCGATTGGCAGTCGTCTGATTGTTTGATGCTCACGAATATGACAACCGTATAAAACACTGTTGCAGTTATTTCCCGAGAAGCGCTGCCGTCAAATAAGCTTCCGTGATCGCTCCGATCAGAAGGAGCGGGACGATGGTGGTTGCAAAGATCTTCAACGCGCGGCTTAGTTCAGAACCAACCTTGAATTCAGATTTCCGAAATAGACGCCTGATTGCTTTATTTCCCAACATCAGACCGATGGCAGCGCCGCACAGGACTCCCGGAAGTTCAAAGACACCATGGGGGACAATAGCGAGTATCGAATAGGCGAGGCCCTTGGATTCCGTGGCTAGATGCAGGACAACACCGATGGCAACGCCGTTGACAACGACAAAAACCAGCGGAACAATTGCAAACGCAATCCCGAGCACAATCACTAAAAGAGTTTTTACAGCATTGTTAGCAAAAATCATCAACGCAAGGATCGGCTTAGGAAGATTTATAAACATTTGGGCAAACCCGCCGAGCGATTCGTTGATCTTAAGCCCGGCAAAAATCGAGTTACCAGCCAGCAGGCTTCCCGCGATACTTCCCAAGGCGAAGAGCAGCACGGTCGTGAATAGAAACGGCCTCAGCTCTCGAAAGTAGCGGCACCGAGTCGGGTTCAAAGATCACCTCATTCCGGAAGAGAAAAAAGTCGTGACATGATACCAGACAGCGCTGTTATGCCAAAGGTTTATTCAAAGCTCATCCTAATTGGCCGGTTGATTCTCAGTGAAGCGCCAGGGTCATTGATACCGAGCGCAGAGCTGAAAACGCGAGTTTGTCGATCGTTTGTGCCGGAGCGGTACTGCTAAAATCATCCGTACCACCGGGTAGTTTCCCGGTCGTTCTGACAAGAACGCTTGATGCTTGATTCCAATAAGCAGATCCAAGTTCATAGTGGCCGGCGGGCGCGCTCTTTAGTGAGTTTGATTTGCCTGATGGTGTTTTCGGTTACTTTTGTAATTTACACCTCATATTATCTTCCCAGTAGCGTCGCCACACATTTCAACATTAACAACCAGCCCGACGGTTGGATGACGCGCGATGTTTATTTGTTGATGATTTTGACTCTTCTTATTAGCATTCCGAGCGCTATCAGCGTCGGTATCAGCATTCTCTCGAAGAAATTCTCTCATTTGATCAATCTACCGAACCGCGACTATTGGCTGGCACCGCCGCGTTTGAATGATTCTCTGGATTTCCTCGCCGCACATGGCCATCGGCTCGGCCGTTTGGTCATCGTACTCATGACCGGGCTACACTATGTGGTGCTGGTTGCGAATCGAGCCGAGCCCGCCGCATTGCCGCAGTCCTGGTTTATCGCGATAGTCTTGGGTTTTGTGTTGGCTCTGGGATTGTGGGTGCTGGCTCTCTATCGGCGCTTTCCGAAAGCCCGATAATAATTTTAGGATCTCAAGCTTGCTTTCATAGAGAAAATGACAGTGAAAAATTCCTTGCCCGACCGTTGTCCCTGGGTCGATCTGACAAAAGCGGACTATGTCGCTTATCATGACCGTGAGTGGGGTGTTCCGGTACACGACGATCGTACTATCTTCGAGTTCCTCATATTGGAAGGAGCACAGGCAGGCCTCAGTTGGTACACCGTGTTGAGAAAACGCGGCCGCCTACAAACGAGCCTTCGCCGATTTCGATCCTGAAAAGGTCGCGCGCTACGGCAAACGGCAGCTCGATCGCTTAATCCACGATGACGGCATCATCCGCAATCGACAAAAACTGGCGGCCGCGATCACCAACGCAAAATGTTTTCTGGCAGTTCAGGAAGAGTTCGGCACTTTCGATTCCTACATCTGGCGTTTTGTCGACGGTAAGCCAATCGTGAACACGCTGCGAGCACTGAAGGACTATCCGGCGACGAGCCGCGAGTCTGATGCGCTTAGCAAGGACTTGAAGCAGCGCGGCTTCAACTTCGTCGGCTCGACCATCTGTTATGCGCATATGCAAGCTACCGGAATGGTCAACGATCATGTTTTAACCTGCCGACGCAGGCGGGAAATTATTGATGGGTATTGAAGGCTGCGCGGTCTCACTCCCGGCTCTGTATTCTTTCAATCTAACTTGCGCTGGTTGAATCCATGTCCAAGCTGGCGAATGACAAAGGCTGATATTTGAAAGCCCCCGATTTCATGGCGGACCCGAGCCCGTGGTTGCGACGGATTTCGCCATATGCAAGAGTGGCCCACTAACGGCCGCAGTGCTGGATAAACTAAATGTCTGAGGCGAACAATCCACTGGTGAGTATTATTATGGGCAGCCAGTCCGACTGGGAGACGATGCAGCATGCGTCTTCCACATTGAAAGATTTTGCTGTACCACACGAAAACTTGATTGTATCGGCACACCGCACTCCGGCTTGGCTCGCAGAATTCGCCGGCACGGCTGAAACACGAGGTATTGAAGTGATTATCGCCGGCGCGGGTGGCGCCGCGCACCTTCCGGGGATGGCCGCCGCTCAGACCGTCGTTCCCGTTCTCGGCGTGCCGGTGGAGAGCGCTGCCCTCAAAGGAATGGATTCACTGCTTTCGATTGTGCAGATGCCGGGAGGTATCCCAGTGGGGACATTGGCCATCGGCAAAGCCGGCGCCATAAACGCGGCCTTACTAGCTCTTGCTATTCTCGGCAATTCACGTGCGGAGCTGCGCGAGAAACTCCGGGAATTTCGTAAAAACCAAACTGATAACATTCGCCAGCAAAAACTACCGTGAGAGATTCATTGGCGCCGATCCTGCCGGGCGCCGTCATCGGCGTCCTCGGTAGCGGTCAATTGGGCCGGATGTTTGCCATCGCCGCGCGGCAGATGGGCTACCGGGTGCACACGTTTTCTCCGGAAACGGATACTCCCACCGGTCAGGTTGCCGACGTTGAAATCACCGCGCCTTATCACGATCTCGATGCCATCAGAGAGTTTGCTAAAAAGGTTCACGTGCTGACATTCGAGTTTGAGAACGTCCCGGCGCTCGCGGTCGAGGCAGCGGCGCAATTCGCTCCGGTACGACCATCGGGTTCAGTACTGAACATTGCACAGCATCGCTTGCGCGAGAAATCTTTTCTGAAACGAAACGGCTTCCCGGTCGCTCCTTTCAGGCCGGTGAATTCGCTCGATGAGCTGCGCTCGGCTGTCGAGCAAATCGGCTGTCCGGCAATTTTGAAAACCGCAGTGGCCGGATATGACGGAAAGGGACAGGTCCGGTTGGCCAACCCCGCCGATGCCGAAGCCGGTTTCGCGGCTACAGGGAGTCAGGAAAAGATCCTGGAAGCCTTCGTAGATTTTGAATTGGAATTTTCGATTGTCGCCGCCCGCGGTCATGACGGCACTTTTTCACACTGGGGGCTGATCGAGAACACCCACCGGAATCATATTTTGGATTTATCATTTGCACCGGCGCGTGTGCCTCAAGCAACGAGCATTGAGGCTGTGGAGATTGCCAGAAACCTGCTCGAGACACTCGATGTGGTAGGCGTCCTGTGCATCGAATTCTTTCTTAGTCGCGACCAAAGAATTTTCATTAACGAGCTTGCGCCACGCCCGCACAACTCAGGGCATTTAACCATCAACGCGGCCCTGACCAGCCAATTTGAGCAGCAGCTGCGCGCGGTGTGCGGCTTGCCTCTAGGAGCGACGGATTTTCTAGCAGCGTCGGCGATGGCAAATCTCTTGGGGGATCTCTGGCGAGACGGAGAGCCCAATTGGGCCGCCGCGGCGCGTTGTCCGGATGTCAAATTGCATTTGTATGGCAAGGACCAAGTTCGTCCCGGCAGAAAGATGGGCCATTTAACTGCTTTAGCGCCCAGTGCAGATGTAGCCGTGGAGCGCGTTCTACACGCTCGCGAACGGCTCGGCGACAAATAACGATCACGATGCGAAGCTCCTGTGAGGCTGGCTGATGACCGCGACGATCAGTACCGCCGCGCATTATTTTCAGTTAGTATAACCGTACGTTACTGCTCTAAGCGGCTGCTTGATAGGTTGTTAGTGAGCTCACCCACTCTTTGCCGGCGTGAATTCTGCAAACAGGCTCTCCAAAGAATCGAAGTCCGCTAGGGTTCGTAACGATGCAAATGTCGGAAAGATCATCGGCAAAGTGCCTCGGGTAAATCGTTGTAGAGCGTCATCGGGGGTAAGCCAAAGAGTATCGGCAACTTCAGGAGAAGACGCCAGAGGCGAATGTTCCGCTGGCACGGCGGCGAGGAAAAAACGCGTGTCGAAACGCACCTGAAACTGTGACGGCGTCCGCCAGTGTGAAAAATAGGCTAATTGGGTTGTATCACAGCGTAAGTTCCCGGCTTCAAGCAAGGCGGCGAAACTCAAGCGTCGGCTGAGCAGAGCCGTGTGTTTTTCCACAAGCGAGCGGTTCAGGTCGCGATCCATCGCCGCAATTGTCCCATCTGTTGTAATAGCCAGCAAAACTCCGATCTCTTCGAATAATTCTCGGATGGCCGCGACCCATAGTCCCAGCGCTTCTTGCGGACTGAAGTGAGCACCGATGATCTTTCGGGCGGCAGTGGGGGAGAGGCCGTGACACCGGCGGAGGATTCGACTGGAGAAGTCCTCCTTTTGCAGCGTGCCGCCGGGAAAGCAGTACATCCCACCAAGAAAGGCCATCTGGTCAGGTCGGCGCGTCAACAGCACTTCCATCCCTCCAGACTGTCCCGGCCGCAGTAGGATCACCGTTCCAGCCTGTTTTGCTTGAGCTGTTTCGATCACCGCACGTCCAAAGTCGAGTATAGGCTAAAAGGATTTTGACAAGGGGCGCCGACGCAGTAATGCATTTGAAACTGCCGCTCGGCATCCAAAAAAAAGATGATGCTGGAAGAAACAGTCCCGGAGATATCGCCGTGAACACAAACAGCATCCCTGGGGTCATTTAAGTGATCGCTAAATGCATGGTCGCCGAGCGCTTTAGCTGCGGCATTGAGATAAGCTCCGGCGCTAAATTGACGATCACAGTCTTCCGACAGCTTGAGAAAAAGTTGGTAGACTCGATCAACTTTTTCAGAGGGAGCGCCAAATTCGAAGCTGTTGCTGAAAACGTGAAGCCCATCAGAAAGCTCGATTCGCTCAATAGTTTGATCGGTGTTGTAGGCAACGCACGCGCGATCCGTATCGGCACAGACTACTGTGAACGGCTGATAATCGCCTGGAGCCAGATCTAGAAAAACTTGATCGAGCTCAGCGACTTGTCTTAGACGAAGAAGCTCGAGACACAACAAACCCCGCGACCGGTATGCAGCGTGTGCAACCGGACCCGGCTGCTGCCGGCGATTGAGAATGCCGACGAGCAAACCATATTCATTGATTCCTAGCCAGGTGCCACCGGCCCGCAAATCGCGACCGGCGACAATCGTTGGTGAACCGCCGATGATCGACGGCGGCGCCGACGGCCGGTCATAGTGCTCGTCCCGGTTGGCTGCGACAACCATTGAGTAACCCGAAAACACTTTGAAATAGAGCGCTAAAGTGCACATGCTGGCAATTCACAGAAGGGTAAGAAATCTAACACGAAACTTCAAACCGCGAGATTTGTTGTCATATTGCAATTGTGTTAGCGTTCTGAGGATTGAGAGGTTTTCATGTTTCAGTCTGTGGATCAGGTCATCGCTGGTTTTGGCGCTCAAAACTATATCTGTAACAAGAATTTAGCCACGGTCGTGTATCTTGGTATCTGCCTGCAGAAACCGATTCTAGTCGAAGGTCCAGCCGGTGTCGGTAAGACCGAGCTTGGTAAAGTTTTAGCGGGCTCATTGGGGTTAGATCTCATCCGATTGCAATGCTACGAAGGCTTAGATGAAGCGAAAGCGCTCTACGAATGGGAATACGCAAAGCAATTACTATATACCCAGATTCTCAAGGACAAGATCGGCGAAGTCTTGCAGGAAGCTAAAACTCTGCAACAGGCGGTTGACCGCATTGCCAGCCAGGACGGTGTCTTCTTTTCCGATCGGTTTTTGCTGCCGCGTCCGTTGCTGCGCGCGATTTTATCCGATAAACGCAGCGTTTTACTGATCGACGAAGTGGATAAGTCTGACGCTGAATTCGAGGCGTTCTTGCTCGAGGTTTTGAGTGATTTTCAGATCAGTGTGCCCGAGATCGGCACCCTGAAGGCCAAACACATTCCGCTGGTCGTGCTCACCAGTAACAGCAGCCGTGAGATGTCCGACGCTCTTAAACGCCGTTGTCTGCATCTTCATATCGATTTTCCCGACGCCCAACGGGAAGCCGAGATCGTCAACCTCAAAGTTCCTGGAATCGATTACAAATTGACGCAGAACGTAATTCAGCTGATCCAACGTATTCGCAAGCTCGACCTGAAAAAAACCCCGAGTATCAGCGAAACTCTCGACTGGGTCAAAGCTCTAACTTTACTGAACGTTAGATCGCTGGATGACGAACTGGTGAATGCAACTCTATCGACTCTCGTGAAGTATGAAGCCGATATCCGGAAGGCGCAGCAAGAATTACAAAGCTACTTGGCGGAGCGCCGCGCTATTTCGGGCGCCAAACCCCAAGATGACAAAGATCATCTGCATTAAATGCTAGGTTACTCAATGCAGGACCAGATCATCGAATTTGCGAACGTCCTCAGGCGCAATGGCGTGCGCGTGTCATTGTCGGAGAATATCGACGCATTTCGCGCCATCGATTTGCTGGGCATTGAAGATTTGTCACAGTTTCGCGCCGCCCTCCGAACCACGCTGGTAAAACGCGCGATTGATTTGCGGCCGTTTGATGAACTATTCGATTTGTTCTTTTTGGGTATCGGCCGATCCCTTAATCAGGCGGACCAACAGTTGATGGAGCAGCTCGGTTTGTCACCCCAGGAGTTTCAAGAGCTGCTCGACCGCATCGATAGGTTCCTCAAGCAAATGGAAGGGGAGCTGTCCGATCTAACCCGAGCTCTGCTTAGCGGCAACAAGGGAGAGCTGGAGCGCTTGTTGCGGCACGCAGTTGTCGCCGAAGCGGAACGAGGGTTCAATCAGAGTTTTCGCTTCACACCGTTTACTAAGATCGCATCCAACCTTGAGCTCGACAGGCTTCAGGATGAAATCGAACGGCTTAAGAGTCATTTACAGATGCTGACGCAAAGCGGCGACAGCTCGGAATTGGTTAGTCGCTATCTTGACCAGCGCCTCAAGGACTTATACGGGATGCTCCGCGAGATCATCCAGCAGGAACAGCGAAAGCGCGGAATGGACGGTTCGGATCGAAATCGATTGGTGTCACTGGCGGAGAAGAGCTTCAGCTTCTATAGCGAAGACGACATTCAACGGATGAACGAGGCGGTTACACGACTGGCTCAGCGATTTAAGAATAGGCTCTCTGTCCGGCGTAAGAATGCTGCTCGCGGGCGATTCGACTTAAACGAAACGCTGCGCAAAAATCTTCAATTTGGTGGAGTGCCTTTTCATATCCAATTGGACCGCCGAACGAAAACCAAGCCTCAGGTCGTGGTCTTGTGCGACATTTCCGATTCTGTCTTGAACGCGTCACGCTTTATGCTGCAATTTGTTTATTCTATTCAGGATCTCTATTCAAAGGTGCGAAGCTTTGTATTCGTCAGCGATATCGGAGAGGTGACTCAGCTCTTTGAAGAATACGATATTCACAAGGCCATCGAAATGGCTCTCACGGGAAATGTCATCGATGTTTACTCGCACTCCAACTTCGGCCGCGCCTTTGAGCTGTTCTACAATGAATATTTTTCGGCCGTCACCAATAAGACCACGGTTTTGATCATCGGCGATGGCCGTAACAATTATAATCGTCCGGCCGAATGGGTGTTACGAGAAATCCAGCAGAAGGCCAAGCAACTGATTTGGCTCAATCCTGAAAGTAGGATGACCTGGGGAGTGGGCGACAGTGAAATGTCACGTTACGCTCCCTACTGTAAGGTTGCGGAGGAGTGCCGTAACATCGGCCAACTTTACAACCTCATTGAAGCCATCGCGCCATGAAGAAAATGTATATCCAGACCTACGGTTGCCAGATGAATCAATATGATTCAGAACGGATCGCGCAGGTCATGGGCCGGGCAAATTACATGCTGACCGACGAACCCGCAAATGCGGATTTGCTTCTATTAAATACCTGCAGCGTGCGCGATAAGGCGGAGCAAAAGGTTTACAGCGCCCTCGGGAGCTGGCGTGAAATCAAACAGCAGAAATCAGATCTCATTATAGGAGTCGGCGGTTGCGTTGCTCAACAAGAAGGAGACCGGCTTCTCAAGCGCATTGCTCATTTAGATCTCGTTTTCGGCACCCACAATATCCACAAGCTACCCGAGATGATCGAACAAGTAGAGTCGGCTCACGCCCGTCCAGTCGAAATCGCTTTTTACCGGGATCCTTCCTACATGGAAGATCCCGACGGCAGGACTCACGTACATGGCGCAAAAGCGTTCGTTACCATCATGCAGGGTTGCAATAAAGTATGCAGCTTCTGCATCGTTCCGCACGTTCGTGGTCGCGAAGTGAGCCGGCCGAGCGAAAAAATTATCGCCGAAATTAAATCACTGACTACTCAGGGCGTCAAAGAAGTGATGCTGCTTGGTCAGAACGTGAACTCTTATGGTAAGACATCTGCCGGGGAAATCCACTTTGCGGAACTTCTTCAGCGCGTTGATGCAGTTGAAGGACTTTCACGGATTCGATTTACAACTTCTCACCCGCAAGATTTGTCGGAGGACCTGATCGAGGCCTACGCTACTCTGGGTAAAGTTTGCGAACATCTTCATTTGCCTGTTCAATCCGGTTCCGATAGCGTGCTCGTGAGAATGCGTCGCGGTTATACGCGCAGTGAGTATCTCGGTCGTATTGATCGCTTGCGACAACGTTCCCCTGAAGTGGCCTTGAGCACGGACATCATTGTCGGATTTCCGGGCGAAACCGATGACGATTTTGAAAGAACCCTAGAATTGCTGAGTCAAGTGGAGTATGATGAGATTTACTCGTTCATGTACTCGCCGCGCATCCAGACTGTATCGGCAAAGCTTTACAACGACGACGTCCTAGAAGAAAAGAAGAAAGAGCGGCTGAAGCAAGTGCAGAATGTTCAGCAGGAAATTTCTTTAAGAAAAAACAAGCAAAAAATCGGACGGATCGAAGAAGTATTGATTGACGGCCATTCGCGCAATAGAGCGCAAGTAATGGGACGCACGCGAAGCAATCGAATCGTTAACATTGTAGGGCGTGGGAATCTGATCGGCGAGATGGTAAACGCACGGATCATCGCTGCAACTGTTAACTCGTTGATCGGAGAACTCACCATTGAAGAAGCAGCTTCAGAAATCCAAGCGCAGGGGGAAATGGTATGACAAAACGGGATGACGCAATACAGATGTCCGTGGGTGGGCTAACACTCGACCCAGTGACCAAAACTCCCATTGTCATTTTAAAAGACACCGATAACAAACTGAATCTGCCCATCTGGATCGGTTTACTGGAGGCCACAGCCATGGCGACGGAAATCGAAGGAATCAAGATGGCCCGGCCAATGACTCATGACCTGATCAAAAATATTCTCGGCGAAGTCGGTTGCGCGGTTGACTCTATCGAAATCACTGATCTTAAGGAAAATACCTACTTTGCGTTGGTGTATTTAAACATTTCAGGCCGTCAGGTGGTTATCGACTCCCGTCCCAGCGATGCGATCGCGTTAGCTCTGCGCACCAAAAGCCCGATTTTCGTCGCCAAGGCAGTTCTCGAAGCCTCCAGCATTCTTCAACAGAACGAAGAAGGGAAGGAACCTCCGGTCGAAAACGTCTCAAACGTCTCCCAAGAAAAGTGGGCAGAGATCTTAGAGAAGATGACGCCCGATGATTTCAAATACAAGATGTAGAAGCTCTTAACCTGCCTGTGACAGTCAATCTTTTCCCTTCGACGCAGATCAGAAGCTATGGCGACCAGCGCTAAGCACTTTTCACGTAAGGAACTCCGGCAACCCGACAACTTCGTGCTGTTCACCCAGCGGGCCTTGAGTTTCGTTCAACAAAAACGTCGGCTTTTTATTATAGCTGGTGCTTTGATCATGGCAGTGATCATCGGGATTTCGCTTTGGCAGGTTTATAAGAGCCGCCAAAACCAGGAAGCAGCCCAGCATTTCGATAGGGCGATCACGTTTTTTCGCGCCAATAAACACAACGAAGCCATTCTGGAATTTGAAAAAGTCGAAGAGTATCGTTGGTCTCATTATGCCGCTCTGGCGCATCTCTACGAGGCCAACAGTCATCTAGCTACAAACGATCTGGACAAAGCGGCCGCCGCGGCCCAGCGTTTCATCGCTTCCACCGATCAGAACTCCGTTTATCGACAGATAGGTTTGATGACCCTTGGACACATACAAGAACTGAAAAACCAATGCGCCGGCGCAATTCAGCACTATACCGAAGCTGAACGGATTACCGGAGCTCTGAAAGAATCCGCCGTGCTTGGAAAGGCACGGTGTTATACGGTTGTCGGTGACAACAAATCTGCCATTGTTGCATATCAGCAGTACATCAAAGAAAACCCTAACTCACCAATTGCCGCACGTCTCATGCTGCAAGTTGCTGAAATGCAAGCCAAGACTCAGCCGGACCCAGCCGTTAAATAGTTGACGGACTCAGCCGCCGTAAAAGCAATTCACCATAAGCCCCGTGCGAATTTACCAATTCAGATCCGCTCACTATCGCGCGTTTTGTCTCGCAGACAAATCTCACAACACTCGAATCGCTACGATGTTAGTAGAATCGTGAGTGATCGCGATCCGCAGTTTTTTACCGGAATGATGAGGAAGGACCGGCGTGGTGCTAAGTGCCTATTTTTCAGGATGGCGTGGTTCACCGGTCTTAAAGCGGATCACCCGAGGTGAACCGTTTCAGTGTGCTATGCGATAGACGCGCTTCGTACATAACGTCTGATAAGATATATTATGTAAACTTTTGCGTATAGCTCAATTTTTGATTTGTTGGGGGGCCCCCTGCCCCTGGCTGCTCTACTCCGGCGGCTATTAATACTCCTGGCAATCACTATAGATTGCCTCTAGTTGTGCCACAAGGAACGTTGATGAGCGCGTCTAAGACGCCGTCGATTGATTTGCTCCGCTGGATAATGGGCTGATTCTGAAATAAACTCTAGACTTAGAAGTATCGCCACAACCACCATTTTTCAAAGCCAATTTTAGCCCAATAAATCAGTCGATTGGGTCCCCATGTTCGGGGATAGGTGACCCCGTAAGGCGGCCATCCAGTGGGGTAAGTTGTTCTATTAGCAGCGGCGCGTCCAGCGCCGAAGGCAAGCAGTCATATTGTATGCAGCCAGAGATCTACCGGTCTTCCCTTTCCCGTGATTTCTACAGCTAAATTGTGCGCCAACACGTCAGCTTCTTGGTGGGCAACACCTCCCGCTTTCGAAGCCGGCATATCGGCGCAATCGCCGATCGCAAAGACGTTTTCCCATTTCGTTTGCAGCGTCTCGTAGTCTACTCGTATACCAGTTTCGGCTTCTGCCAATCCACAGTCGAGGAGAACTTGCGCGGGACGGTGCGGCGGAACCATCACCAAAAGATCGTAGGGAAGATTATAGTTATAGAGTCCATTAATTTGTCTCTTCACCGGATCAATGGAGCGCACGACAAAGTCGTAGTGGATATCAATTTTGCGCCTTCTACTTTCGGCATCCATCCAAACTACCGGATCGTGGGCTTCGCCGGCCGGCTCAGGGTCCCGGGTAAAATAATCTATCTGTACACGATCGCGAATACCGCGCTGGCTAAAATAGCCGTCCAACATCCACTGCGCCTCGTACGGCGCTGGCGGGCAGCGGTATGGCCCCAAAGGCACACCGACGACGACCCTTCCACCGCGAAACTCAGACAGCGCATGCCGAAGCCTGAGAGCCGATTCCATTTCCCAAGGATGGAGCGAGGCTTCACTAAAGCCGCTCACCAAGTCCGGTCTTGTCTGCAACCCTAAGGAAACAATCAAATAGTCGTAATTGATCTTTTCTTTGGGAAGGTTGACCTTTTGAGCTACAGGATCGATGTCGAGAATTTCGGATTGAATCACTTTAACGTTGCGCTTCTTCAGCGCACTGAGGCTACGACAAATCTCTTGCGGCTGTCGGTCGCCGGTCATCAGGAACAGAAATGCGGGCATAAAGACGTGATCAGCGCGGCGGTCAATGAGAATAATATCATGGTCGGCGCCTAATTTCCTGCCGAGCTGAGTCGCGGCAACCACACCGCCACACCCGCCGCCCAATATCACAATTTGTTTTCGCCCATTGAATCGACGCATTAGACTGGAAACCTATTCCGAAGTTTTTTTTCACCGTGGCGTTGCTGGTAGCGCATTGCGAGACCTTTTAGATTCCGCAAGCGCTGCTCTCGCCACAGGAGCTGCTCTGCTCGACCTGCGCCGGTAAGCTCTTTACCGAACGAGGAAGTTTTGCGGAGAAACCAAATAACCAGTTTATCGGAAAGATCTTTAATCCATTCCATACAACTCCAACAAAATTATGCGCGGATATTTGCGAGACGATTGCTCCTAGCGAGTATCCATCGTCAAGCTAACGGAGAAAGGTATCTTCCTGAGCAAGGAAATTAGCGGCGTCTATCAAAGCTTTCGGATTCGGTGGGGCTTCACCAATTAACCCAACCTGGCGGAGAAACTGGCCGATTTGGGCATGATCGCGGGGGCTCACCGGAGCATAGGGCCGTGAAGGATTGCCGATATCCACGCCGAAGTGTTTCATGGCAGATTTCATCACCGGCGGCAAACCGTAAGCGGCCCATTTTCCGGGAAATAATGCGTAGCAGCGCGCCCAAAACCGAGCGCTTTCAAGATCGTTTGCTCGAAACGCTTTCACAATTTGCGCCCCGATGCGGGTTCCAGGTGGAGGCATAGTGGCGCCGGAGCCGCCGAGCATCAAAGTGACTAGCAGTGGCTGCATGGTGGTGAAGTAATGACCCCGACCAGCAAGTTCGATCTGTTCAATCAATCTGGAGATCTTCGTGATATCTCTCGAGCTTTCCTTGAAATATCGGATGTTGTCAATTTCGCTGATCTTGACGAACGCATCCTGTGGCGGATCGGCGCCCGGTCCAGGATTATGATAACAAACCACCGGCAAGGGACTTGTCGATGCGACTTGTGTATAAAATTCCATCAACTCCGCTATGGTCGGTTGACCTCCCCACGGGCGGAGCGGCATCAGCACTTGAACAAAATCGCCGCCAATCGTGGCTGCATACTCGGCCAGGTCGATTACTTCCCGAGGTGACGGACTGGAACAGCCAATGATTACCGGCACGCGCTTGTTGACCATCTGCGTGCCGACTTTTAGAAGCTCTTTTCGCTCTTCGCGGCTGAGCATGGTGTACTCGGCGGCTTCCACAGCGGCAATTGTTACGGCGTCACAATCGCCAAGAAGAAAATCCATTTCCTTCTCTAACGCCGCATAATCTATATGATCGTTATCGTCGAACGGCGTCAGACAAGCGCCGATAATCCCTTTGATAATTTGCGGTGAAGCCATATGGTTTTACTTATCGCTAACTTAATTCGGCGACGATTCGAGCATGTCCCGCATCGCTGCCTCTGATCCGAAGAGGAAAGGCCAGGATTCGGCACCTCTTGCCAACGATAGGTCCAAGATTTGTCACATTCTCGGCGATTAAGATGTTGTTACTCAGAAGAGCTTTGTGCACGGGGAAATCAAATCCTTTGGGTCTAAGCGGTGTCGGCAGGTCAACGGTGATGCAGTCGATCCCAAACATCTTTATCTTCTTCTCAACCATCCAGTTGGCGGCATCTACCGAGAGATAAGGATGAAGATTATAATCAGGACTATCGAACTTCTCGTCCCACCCGGTATAGAGCATCACGATATCGTCCTGCTTCACCTCAACACCTGACGCTTGGAGATCCTTTGCGGTTACTTCTTCTCCGCCGTTCTTTCGTACAGCGATGATCGTTCCGTTGCCGACAAAAGAATCCAGCGGAAGTTCTTCTATTGACTTGCCGTTTGGCACTATATGAATTGGCGCGTCAACGTGAGTGCCGGCATGACATGGCAACGACAGCTCCGTCACATTCAAAGGATGGCCCTTTTCGAGACTAAAAAACTTCTGCACATGAACATCCGGCAGAGCCGGGATTTTGGGCATACCGTCGTAAATAATTCGCGAAAGATCAACCATCTCCATGAATCATCCCCTTCTATTTTGATGTTGATTGCTGTCTGAATTTCTCCACTTGGCGTAAATGTCATCTTTATCGACGAACGCGCGTTTGATTCCATCAAAAGCAAGCCAGAACTGATCCAGAGTCTTTTGCACTGAGCTCCGCACCTGGGCCTGCTGAGGTTCAGTAATCGCATACCTCTCCACAGCCAACGGCCCGACTTTCATATGTTCTTCATCAACACCCATATGGAGGGTCCAGTACCGAATAGTTTCAGAATCCCGCGTGAATCCATAATGCTTTGTAAGTCCATTGACAATCTTTGTCATGCGTTCGTTTGCCGTACCTTCGAGGCAAAAACCCTGGCACGCATACAACTCCAGCCAGCTGCGCTGGTACATTAAAAGCTCGCGCCAATCAAGGAAGGCTTGGCTTTCCGGAAGCGGCTCTACCTTGTCTAACTCTTCTTTGGTAAAGCCGCACGATTGAGCAAATTGAATGAAGAGTCCCTTGTGACTGTCCGTGCCGGTGATCTCCCCCGTTCCTTCTTCGACAACGTTTTCGATCCACATCTTTTCGAGTTCCGGGTCGTCTGGACAGCGGCTGAGCATGGCGGCTATAGGCTTAGGAAAAGGTTTTGGAAAAAACAGATAGAACTGACCAACAAATCCTTTAAGCTGCTCGTGATCTAATTTTCCTTCCTCGATCATGCGGATAATGGGGTGATCCTTTGAATGTTTTTTACGCACCATCTGCTGAATCTCTTTAACAAACTCTGCGCTAGAAACTTTCATTAGCGATTCTCCCGTTAACCATTTCGAATTTCACAGCAAGACTCCCGGCAAGATTAAAACTTGCCGTTCGAGGATTAAGAATCCCACCATCTATCTATTTTATTACCTATTGTTTTTACTTAGCAGTTACGAGGCTAATCAGCAAATCTCTTGGCGTATTTAGGCTTGTGTTATTTTAGCTTACCAACTCGCTGTCATGTGGATGCCGACAGAGGCCTAAAGAATTCAAAATCTGAGGCTCGCGGGCGACAAATGTTCCCACAGCTTCCTGCGACGGGATTATGCTGAACAAAGGAATGGAAGATCACGTTCCCGAAGGTGTTCATGCCCAGTACGCTGATCATTCAAATCTCCTATAGATAAGCACTATTAGTCCGACACTGGGCTAGAAGTTACCGAATCGAGCGAACGTGAATCTCCTGCCAGCTCTCTTACGGGAATAGATAGGTTGCTGCTGCCGGTACAGTGTTGTTCCAGCTTCTCCTGCATATCGAGCTCGTAGATAGTTACTTTCTCAATCTCAAGCATTCGATGAGCAGGTATTTCTAACCAGGTCATAACAATTAGCGGTGGGGCATGCCCTGTGCTCTAGTGACCCACGTTGATGGAGTTATGCTGTCCTTACGAGCTTGTGTCGAGGTAATCCAAGCATTGAGATAATCAGAGAAATACTAGGACGCTCCACTTTCGATTTCTATCACTCGTGACGGTTTTCCTGGCTATGCGATGGCCGTGGCTAAAAAAACTTTATTCTTGGACTTACAAACTCTGAGATCGCATTGTTCGACCAACAGTTCCGATTTGTCAAAGTCCTTCTGTGAGCAGCTTGCGCGAATCGCTCGAGAGGCGTCGTTAGGTGCGGGATCAGCAAATCGACCCGGCGGCAATTTTTGTCTGCTCAATCACAACAAATACGCCTATCGGGTATGCTTGCCGTGATCCCGTAAGAAAAATGGAGAGGTTCCGTATTAACTGAGCGCATTGGATCGGCATACGCCATGCAATTACGGCACTCTCATGAGGCAGTCTGCGATTTGTTATGAGCACACTCTTAGAGCTATAGGACAGGGCCTTGAGTCGCTATCGTTGGAAGCGTTCGATTTAGAAGTAGCTGGAAATGCTTTTTCAATTCGAGGGATTCCGACGCGAAAAAAATCTGAAGAAGTTGCCCGTTACAAAGCTGCAAGCGTTTAAGAAAGCCTTCCTAGACATCTGCAAGATGTCAACAGCCGCGCAATCCGCAACGCCCGCCGTAAAAGTCCCCGCCCCTTCTCGCCTACTGCGGCTGGACTTTACGCAAGCCGACATCGATAAACTCGAACGAGAGGGGCAGGCGCTTCGATCAGATTGGGAGCGCAGCCCACTGTCTCATAGCTTACCACAGGTCTTACGGACCGTGGGCTGGTACGTTGATCAAAAGAAGTGCGAGCTACAGAAAATCTCTAGAACTGGTGAGACATTGAGGGTTTCTTATACTGGATCGGTCGGCACGCAGAAACTTGAAACACTTACATTGGTGGAAATATACGACATGTGGGTGCATTTCTATAAGCAACGAAAGGGAAGTAGCACATAGCATCAAAGCAGCTTGCTTTCCGTCTGCTCCCGGTCCGTATCCATACCGCGACACATAGCGATAATATTTCCTTTCACCCGCTCCATGAAAAATGCGGCTCGCGTGTGCACGATCAACACTATTGCCTACTAACATCGGTTGAGCGCGCGGATCTTGTTCGCAGCTTCCAGCATGCCAAACAAGTACGTGCCGATCACCATACCTACTATGCTACTAACGCGCCCTTGTTGCGGCGGGTAAATACAATCTTTTGCCAGCCCGGTCAAAGACACTGCGTGGCGACGCCCAATCCCTGAAGGCTCGGATCGAAAGGTTCGGCCCCTTGGTCCTTGACCAGGACAATTATTGTGCTACGATTGCTGTCCTTTTTATACCACGGAGGCAATCAGATGATGGTACTAGTTGGGGCTGGGGTGCGGAGGGCGTCGGGTGATCCGGCGCTTTTTTTCACGCGTGCTACAGTGTGCTCTCAAGAAGGACAGTTCCTTGAACATCTTTGCATGAAGTAAACTGCTGGAACGTTTAGGAAAGCGTCTATGACGTTTACTAGCCTCACCTTCGTTATCTTCCTCGGTTTCGTATTTATTGCATATTGGAGTTTTAAGAGCCGCTTTCACCAAAATGTTTTGTTGCTTTGTGTCAGTTACTTTTTTTACGGATGGTGGGATTACCGATTCTGCATACTCATGTTTGGCACCAGCATTTTGGATTATGGCGTTGGCTTATTGATATATCGAACAACAGAGCTTCGGCGGCGCCGTTGTCTACTGATTCTGAATATCGCCTGCAATCTGGGTGTGCTCGGGTTTTTCAAGTACTTCAATTTCTTCGAAGATAACTTTCAAGTCCTTGCAGCCTCCTTAGGATGGCAGGTGCACCCGGTGACGCTGCGGATCCTGCTGCCCGCAGGAATCAGCTTCTACACTTTTCAGGCGATGAGCTACACCATTGACATCTATCGCGGCAAGATGGTTCCCACTCGCCATCCGATCGAATACTTGGCGTTCATCTCATTTTTCCCGCACCTTGTAGCAGGGCCTATTATGCGCGCTGCTCATCTACTGCCGCAGTTTCTGGTACCGAGACGATTTGTTTATTCGCAGGCAGTTGACGGGTGTCAACAAATCCTCTGGGGGTTCTTTAAAAAAATGGTTCTGGCAGACAATCTCGCCGCAATCGTCGACAAGATATATGCTGATCCAGCGTCGATGACAGGGCCGCAACTCGCGGCCGCAACCGTCTGTTTTGCATTCCAAATCTATTGTGATTTTTCTGCATATTCTGACATTGCCATTGGGACGGCTAAGCTCTTTGGCTTCGATCTCATGCGCAATTTTGCTTACCCATACTTCTCTCAAACGATGAGCGAGTTCTGGCGCAGATGGCATATCTCGCTTTCAACTTGGTTTCGCGACTACGTGTACATCTCGATGGGAGGAGGGCGTGTCTCCCCTTTTTGCCGAGCTAGGAATGTTCTAACCACCTTTTTACTGAGTGGATTTTGGCACGGGGCAGCTTGGAATTTCCTTCTCTGGGGCGGGCTGAACGGTATCACGCTGATTCCCGAAGCATTGCAACCAACCAAGACTACCCTTAGAGCGACGGAAATTCCCGGAGGAGGCCGTCGTCTGCCTAGGTTTGTCACATTGCTACGGATCTTTAGAACTTTTACTCTGACTTGTGCACTATGGATTTTTTTCCGTGCCCATAGCCTTCAAGAAGCGCTTACCATTTTTAGGAAAATAGCGGTCGACACCTTCAATCTTTCAACCTACGGCTCTGCGAATGTTCTCCGCGGTATTTCTCCCATCGGGGGCAAAGTGTTTCTCATCCTGGCTGCTGTACTATGCATGGAGTGGTGGCAAAGAGCGCATCCTCATCCACTGAGGCTAAGCGGGTGCCCTGTGTCGGCCCGATGGATCGCCTATACCGGCTTGTTTTGGGCGGTGATTTATTGGGGGACACATAGCCCGGTACAGTTTATCTACTTTCAATTCTGATTGCAGAAGTCTTGTCCTATGACTAACCCTCGCGTGCCGGACATGCAATTATTTGCTCGAAAAATGCTGCTCTTCATGCTTGTCCAAGGCGTTATCTGGACAGGAGTAGTGGCTCTATACGTCAGATACGAAACCACAAACCCGGCTGGATTTGGCAAAAGATATGCCGCAGCTACAATCGATAAACACAATAGGCTTGCACAGCAGCCTTCTCCTCGTATTGTGTTTGTCGGCGGTTCCAATCTAGCGTTCGGGCTCGACTCCGCGGCGATTGAGCGATCCTTAGGCTATAATACAGTAAACATGGGATTGGACTTAAGCCTGGGTCTGGACTTCATGCTACGAGAGATTGAACCATTGCTCGAACGGGGAGATGTTGTCGTTGTTTCTCCCGAATATGAACAATTCGTTGATATGTATCCGGGCAAGGTAACTAGTTTATTTTTCGAGGCAGCAAATTATCCGACGTCAATTCAGTTTTTCAGTTATAGACACTTTGCACTGTTATTAGATCAAGGTTTGTTGGTGTTCGGTGATATCACAAGAGCTGCCATACGTTTTGTAATTGAGGGTGTGAGCAGCGAGCAAGAGCTAAACAATCCATATCTACGTAGTGCATTCAATAAGTACGGCGATATCACCCGACACCACAACCTGAGACGCAGAGAAATTACTATCAGACAATTTACCCCGCCCACTCCGGAGAGTATTGCTCGAACGATTGATCGCCTGAACGAATTTAACGACCACTGTCGAAACGCGGGGATTTTAGTTTTTTATTCCTATCCCCCGCTTTTTCTAGGACAGTTGCAAGCTTACACAGAAATGATTCATGACATTTCTTTACATCTCACTAAACGGCTCCATTTCCCTATTTTAGATACGCCGGATGAAATGAGCTTTACGGCAGATTACATGTTCGATCACGAGTACCACCTGACTCTTGCGGGTAAGCAAATCCGCACAAGCCACCTTATTAAGACACTCCGAAAATCGCTTGGCGAACACGTTCATGACCTTGAAATTGGATCAGACATATGAACAAACACTGAAACATCGGCACAGGTTGTTCACTCTAGCGATATTGAGGCATTGGCAAAGCTGCTGATAGAGAATGGCGTCATCACGGATGCGGAGTTCAAGCAGAAGCTGCTGGACGAGTAGGCGGGGTGTCAGCGCATCCTGAATCCCACCACAGTAACTCCGAGGATACTTCGCGCGGAGGGCGGCCGGTCCTTACGGGGGTTGGGTTACCAGGCCAACCCCACCCTCCGGGGCAGAAAGATAATTTCTTGCGCGCATAATATCACCGGTGCCCTGATTATTTAGCTTCATTTACAAACTCAATAAATTAAACGTTTTCGTTCTCTAGTTTGTAGTTTTTGGCAAACAGTGTTGGAATATCCAGACCATCTTCACATGGCAGGTAGATCCAACTAGACTGGCAAATCAACACAAGGTGATGCAGATTATTTCTCATCACGAAATAGAAGATCTCGTGTTCTCCGCCGCAGTTTCTGCAATTTCTTTTCGGTTCCATGAAACTATTTAGTACCAAAATCTAAACTTCAGCCATGTTTTTTTGAATTATTGTTTTACGCGACGGGCGACCGATCCGGGACCTGGACCGATCTCCCATCTCAACCACCCCACGAGAAAACTAAATTATCTCCTTCAAGCGTTTCGCCGGCCCTTAATAAGCGTCGCGATTTCAGCAACCTGGAAGTATATTCTCTTACCTCGCCTTACGGGAGGAACACGAAATTGTTGGACTGCTTTGTAAAGTGCCCAAATTGATAGTCCTGAAAGTGTTCAGTTCGTTTACGGTTAAGTCGCGCATTGAAATTCTCCTCTCTCGTTGATGGTTAATCTCTAACCGCCGAATGACGCTTTTGGTTCTATATACCAGCCCAATGCTATGCGCCCGCTAAGTCGACACATTCTTTCGAGATCACTCCGTGCCAGCTTCTCTCTCCGCAATTCTGGCTACCGCCGTGCAAATATATATCCATCCTCGCCACACATCCTTGCCAGCTCCGCGCTGGTATAGCCACCGGCATTGCACAGAACAGCCAGGATCATTTTCCTTTGAGTGTATCTAACATTTGACTTGGTGATGGCATCAGCGGCAAGGTGACTGCTCAGCGGGTCCCTTCTCCGTGCTATGTTGTTTCGCATAAAATGTTCTCCTTTGAAGTAGTATCTCGAAGTATTTAGCAATTCCAAATGTTCTACTCAAAAAAGACACATTCATTTACTGTCTCGTAGCCGCCCTCACTTTCGACTCGTAGAATTTTAGAATTTTCGATTTCGATGAAAGCGAAGTCTTCTAAATCTAACCAACCGGTATATATGTTGTGAATCGACGTTAAGCCTCGCCGCGATCTGTTCAACTGACAGAGCTGGCTCACTGGCAGGTACTCGTAGTCCTGCAAGAATCTCATCTCTGAGAGACTCTATGATAGGTCGAAACATTACGACCATTGGATTTGAATTCTCTATCTCCACGAAATCGATAATGTATTGAAAATAGAAGAAAGTAAATACAAGTAATTGATTTAACGAGCAAACTGTGCAACAAAATGCGCCTCTTTTTGTCGACCACATTATGTAGTAGTCGGAGTTGTTTTCCTGGGAGATCTATATGTAGTCATCAGATTTATCTTCAGCCCTTAAGATAAACTTCCATTCGTATCATGTGGACTTCTATGCCTTGCGGTGCGTATGGTCGACACACGCTGTAAGAAACGAGATGAAATGAGCGAACAAATATTTTCTTGAGTGATCGGCAGATTGAAGATCTGAAAAGGCTTTCAAAGAAGGAAGATTTGAGTGTTGCAGAATTGATCAGGCGAGCAATCGATCAGTTCTTGGAACGTAAGAAAAAAGGCTCGCTAAAAAATTGGAGTTTGATATATATTAGTGAAGGGAAAGATTTCGATGAATCCAAAACAACTACCATCCGGCAAAATGGCAAGTATTGTTCCGAGACCAAGACAAGAAGCTTCGCCGACAATCCTTTGAGAGAAACAAGGATGCAGATAAGTTCCTTGACGAAGTCCGCCTGTGCTGTTCGAAACAAAGCTTATGTTGCACCGGCCAAGGTTCCACCTGTCAACGAAGCCTGCAAAACCTGGTTCGAAGAGAAGAAGGTTGCTGAGAGCAAGCGTGGCGGTGAGCGAAAGGTGAGCACCCTGGAGTATTGGCGGACCACTTGGTCGGGCGGTCGATCCATTCAAACCCGTTCGCTCAGGTCAGCGGACTGGCAGTAAAGCAGCCGCTCGATAAAGAGGATGGAGTTGTAAGCCCTTCCCAGGTTTACAGCCCAGAGAATGTCAGGAGGTTAATTGATGCCGCCGATGGACTCTTAGAGAAGACCATCCTTCAGAGCTTATGCTTCACCGGCCTGAGACATGGCGAGCTGCTTGGCCTGAAATGGGTCACACATCAATTTCGAGAAGGAAGAGATCTTCGTTGGACAGAGCCTCTCAGGTATCAAGGAAGATGGATCACCCATTATAGAAAAGCCGAAGACGAAAAGCTCTCGGCGGTTCATCCCGATCTCTGCTGAGTTGGTTCATCAGTTACGAAAATGGAAGCTGGCAAGCCCCAAAGCGCCCTGGAAGCTGGTTTTCTGCCAGGCTGATAGTAAGCCCTTACACCGTAAATCGACCTGGAATATCTCCAATGCAGCCATGAGGAAGGCAGATCTCAAGATCATCCAGGTTCACGATCTCAGACACACTTTTGCCACCATTCATCTAAGCCACGGAACACCGGCAATTGAACTGTTAGGACTACTAGGACACAGCTCTTTTGAAATGACTCTCCGGGTCTACTGCCATTTCGATCCAGCTCAACGAACTCGGAACTCAACTAATGTCTTTACAGCAGCGGTTTACGGAAGTGAGAAGAGCATAGAACTGGCAAGCTCAAAGTGATTGACAATCCTGTTCACTATTTGTTCACTTGGAGGCGATTTTGATTAAAGCGGATTTTGAGAAAGGTTTTGTAAGTGGTTGATTTAAAGTGCCCCCGGCGAGATTCGAACTCACGGCCCCAGGATTAGGAATCCTGTGCTCTATCCTACTGAGCTACGGGGGCGTAACGGAGTATTTTTACCTATTTGCCTTCTGTTCTGTTATCATTTTCAACCAGCTTATGCGAACAATATCAATCATTGCGCTTCTGATCAGCATCGAATCTCTTTCCGGATGTGGGGCAACTAATCCACTATCGATCAGCCTTTATCATCCTAAGACAAACACCCTGCGTAAGTGCGTCGCTCGTGAATCAGCTGCTAAAGATACTCAGATGCTCGCGGGCATCGTAGAAAGCTGCGCAAGACAGCTTGAAGCTCATGGATTTGTTCGTGTCAATGACTCGTTTGTTCCGCCGTCCTCTGCTGCTAAGAGCACACCGGCTATCACCGAACAAGCACCACGCTAGAAAAAGCAGATCGATTTGGGTTGTGCTTCCAGGAGGACAATTTTCGACTTCTTCTCTTTGCGAATCCGCAAAAGTTGTTTGTTCCCTCTGAGTTCATTGACTTAGTGAGATAATATCGCTATGAAGTAACGAGTTTGCCCGCCAGCGAGCCGTTAGCTCAGGCGGTAGAGCATCTGCCTTTTAAGCAGAGGGTCGCTGGTTCGAATCCAGCACGGCTCACCAGTACGTCCCCGTCGTCTAGCCTGGCCCAGGACACCGGCCTTTCACGCCGGCGACACGGGTTCAAATCCCGTCGGGGACGCCATGACACGTCTCTGGAACCATTACGCTTTCTGTTTTTCGGCTGATTCTGTCGCACTTCCCGTTGCACTTTTTTCTGGAGATCGCTTTATCGAGGAATGTGTTGTAATTGCCTCTAGAGTGCTCATTGAGATGTCAGCTTCTTGCGCCACCTTGTAGTGTTCTCACGGGCAGTACTACCGAGCGAGATCAGGGTGTCTTTGGTTAAGTAGCAGTCCCATGGGCGTATCTTCAGACTGGTCAGGGCTCGGTACCATTGTTTCTTTCGAAAACTGATTAGGCGTGATCCTCTCGCCGAGCTTATTCACAAACACCGGCGAGTCTTCTTTGGCGTGCAGCGGTTTGATCTGCGCAGGATGAGGCTGATGTGCGGCTTTAAGTGAATGATGGTAGCGCTGCTCGTGGTTTCGTTGTTCTGCCGCTCGCTATGCTCAAACCTTCTGCCCGTGGTGTCATCGCTGGCGCAAAAGCCTTCCAACAATCCAGCGGGCGGTTTGTCTATCGGTTGGCGTGCCGCGTCCAAAATTGCCTGGTGATAGCCGTCGTCAAAGATGCTCATAAGTGTACTTCAAAGGAAGTTTCGAAACATTTCGGTTCGGTCTCATTATTGCGGTAAGAACTTGGTGCTATGCGTAAGTTACGAGGCTTCTGGTCCAATTACGATCTCGATGTATTCGTGGTGTTTGCTGTGTTGCTCGTCTTCCTGAGACCTGGCCTCGTTGCTCGACATTTTTCAGTCACACCGTTCAATCAACATGGAGGTACAACATGGTAGAAGACTCACTCATAATGATTGCAAGCATTGTTGGCGTAACATCGACACTGCTGCTGTGGCTTGTCTTCTAAGTTTTTCACCACTCGCGCACGACGTGCGCTTTCGCTCTATTGCCGATGGCGCTAGGGTCTAAGAAAAACGGGCCGCTCTCGCTCTGCACATAACCGTGTCCACCTTAACGACATATTTTCTGTCTCCGATTGACTCAATGATGCCGTGCTTCTTCATGTCTTCGACCGAGCGTCCTTTGGCCTTCGATTAATCCGCAACACTCAGCAGGTCTTTGAAACTCGCCTTCGGTCATGCCCTAGCTGGCGGCTGATCTTAACCGCGGCTGAAGATGCTGCCGCCAATACTGAGTTGCTCGACGCAGATTATCATTCCGCGTCGAGTCGTGAGTCGTGGGACAAGGAAGCCTTTACGATACTTTACTGTCCGGCATTCGGTTTGAGCAAGTACGCAGTCCGGAATTAAGTAAGTCAAGCAATACTACCGGTCGTACTCTAACGTTCGTTGGCATCGCTTGCGTCTCTAACACATCGGGTTCTTGATGCCGGCTACCTCGAGTTTTATCTACTCCTTCCACTTAGCTGCAATCGTCACAAAAGACATTCCTAGCCAGTCGCTCGTGTGATAATTAGATATCTAAAGGATGGTAATGCCCATGACTAAGCACCCCAATTTTCTCTTGATCATCACTGACCAGCAACGAGCCGATCATCTAGGTTGTTATGGGAATTCCGTGGTTCAGACTCCCAACATCGATGGATTGGCGGCGGCAGGCACGCGTTTCGATCGCTTCTACGTGGCAACACCGATTTGCATGCCGAATCGAGCCACGCTCATGACCGGTCGCATGCCGTCGCTGCACGGTGCGCGTCAGAATGGCATTCCACTTTCACTGACGGCGACGACGTTTGTCGACATTCTGCGCGCTGCCGGCTACGACACGGTGCTTGTTGGAAAGTCTCACCTACAGAGCATTAACGGCACTCCTCCGGTCGTAGGCATGCCGCAATCGAACTTGAACCGCATTGCGCCACACGAACATTTGCGTGAAGCCGTTAAGTCGATCAACGAACAAGGTCGCTACGATCAGGAACTACCATCGACATGGGAGCGAGAGCCTGAGTTTGAACCGACAATCCCCTATTACGGTTTCAACCATTTGGAACTGGCTATTGGGCACGGTGACAAGGCGGTCGGACATTATGAACGATGGCTCAGAGCACGGCATTCGCATTCCGACTCCTTGCGCGGAGCCAAGAATCAGCTGCCCGGAAACGATTATATCGCGCCGCAGGCTTGGCGCACGAGAATGCCGGAAGAACTCTATCCAACCACTTTTGTCGCGGAACGCACCATCGATTACTTGGAGACATATTCGCGTTCAATTCAGAGTCAGCCATTTTTCATTCAGTGTTCATTTCCCGATCCGCATCATCCATTCACACCGCCGGGCAAATATTGGGATATGTATGATCCTCAATCAATCTCATTGCCGTCATCATTCAATTTAGGGGAACGACCGATCCCACCGCACCTACAGCAACTCTATGAGGAGCGAGAGTTGAACAAGAGCAATCGAGAGGGACAACGGACTTTTGCGATCAGCGAGCGCGAGGCACGTGAGGCAATCGCCCTTACTTACGGCATGATCACGATGATCGATGACTCGATCGGCAAAATATTTGCGCGGCTGGTGGCGCTGGGCCTGGAGTCAAATACCGTGATCGTGTTCACTAGCGATCATGGTGACTTCATGGGCGATCACCAGCTACTTTTAAAGGGCGCGCTGCACTATCGTGGGCTGGTTCGGGTGCCATTTATCTGGCGTGATCCGGGTGCCGTCAAAAAGAACATTGTGAATTCCTACCTATGCGGCACGCTCGACATAGCTAGCACTGTCCTGGATCGCGCCGGTTTGGCGGGATACAACGGGGTACAGGGACGAAGTTTGCTTCCCGCGCTGGACGGAGGCGCTACCGGCTACGACTCTCTCCTGATCGAAGAGCATCAGCGACGCGGCTACATGGGTTTGGAGAATAATTTTCGGGCGCGAAGTCTGATTACGGAAAAACACCGACTTACCTTGTATGAAGGGGTGGAATGGGGCGAACTGTATGACCTCGCCAACGATCTAGACGAGTCGAACAATCTCTGGAATGTCTCGGATGCCTATAGAAATCGTAACGAACTGACGGAGAGACTCGCACGTAAGATGATGCAACTAGCCGAGACAAGCCCCCTGGCAACGCATCACGGCCCATAAATCTAAACTCGAAAGTAACTGCCCGTGGTTATTTGTGCGCGCTTCGGAATCTCTGGTGTGACATCCCTGGGACAGTCATCCAAGAGAGTCCTTGGAGAATTAACATTTCAAAGCGGGCACCTTTATTGCTTTTCTAAACCCAAACCAGACCTCGAGGTGAAATATGAGCGATCACATCTACAAACAAATTGAGTTGACTGGCACATCTAAAACCAGCGTCGAAGATGCGGTACAGAACGCAATTACCAAGGCCGGCCAGACGCTGCACAATATCCACTGGTTTCAGGTCATCGAGACCAGAGGTTACATCGAGAACAATAAAATTGATTACTGGCAAGTAATCATAAAGCTTGGCTTCCGGCTTGATGACTGAGTGCCTCAATCATCATTAGCCGCCGCGTTTAACGGTTGAGCTACGAAGCGTAGCGCGCTAGAATTGCCTGCCGTCATCAGCGGTATCACTTGGGTTTTTTTCCTGCGGCGATGAGCGCCGGCATCGGTAGTTCTATAACATCTCCGATTCGGTACTGCTCCGCATCCGCGCAGATCGCTGCGCGAATCTTCTGCAACACCACCGGTTTTTGACTCTGGAGCAGTCCGGCTGTGCGAACCGTGCTATTTCGCATAACATCAAAAAGAGCCTCTCCGCCGGACAAGCGCCACAGTTGAGGAACCTTCACCACCGTCGGATTCTCAAAGCCAGCGCCGATCAGTTCCTTAACGCATTCGGCAGGATCGCTAAAGCGAAAGAACGGTGGACCTTCCGGCAGTTTAATTCTTGGCTCGCCGTAAGCTTCCACCGATTGCAGCACAATATTGAACCCGATCGTGTCCTCAGGTCGAGCCCAGGCGGTGAAGGCAAAGTAACCGCCAGCCCGAATAACCCGCCAGGCCTCACGCACCGCGAGCTCCGGCTGCCCGAAATGAAGGATGCCAAAATTGATTACTGCCGAATCGAATAGTCCGTTGCCTAGTGATAGCCGCTCTGCGTCACCTAGTCGGAACTCAATGCCAGGATGAAGCTGTCGCGCTTGTTCTATCATCCTCGATGAGAAATCGATCCCGAGCACAGTCGCACCGCGCTTTGCGGCAGCGGCGGCGACGTAGCCCGGACCCGTCGCGATGTCGAGGAGCTTCGTGCCGCTCTTTACTTGAACCGCATCTAAAAGAGGTCCGATCGTCTGGGTGGTGAGCCTACAGAACGCCTGATGATACTGTTCGGGAATAGCTTCCCATCCCGCATGTTCAAAGATGCGAAACGCTTCAACTTCGTTTGTCATAACCTTAACGATGCAGAACAGAAACTTTAACGGCTCGTCGATTTCAAGGGTCGAGGCTCTTTGAGATTGGGACTGGACAGTCTGACGGTTCAAAGCCGTGCTTGGCTAACCATGACGTTCTGTCAGGGCGGGAGAGAATGTCACCGGCACTTAGATGCTGGTTCGCGAAGTTTACGGCATCTCTAGAAGCAATCGCCCGAAGCCCTGCACAGGCTGCCTCACATGCAGCCGTTTTTGCACTGCCCAGACTCGGGCGGGAACCGGATGGATTACCGGAACCTGCAAATCGTCTTCCAGCAAACGAATGATGTCCAGGCAGCGCCAACCTGTCCCTAGCATATAAATCGCTTCTGCACCGGGATGTTTTAAAAAGGCTTGTCGTGTATGCGCGTAGATTTCCTGCGAGGCGAGGCGGCCGACATCTTCAAAGGCAACCGACATCCCTTCCATGGCCAGCACATCGAAGCCGGCATCGCGAAAATAACTGGTTGTAATATCGTTTACGCTGCCGACGAAATAAGTGACACCAAGAATTTTTTTCACGTTCAAAGCGCGTAAGGCGTCCACTTGGGTTTGCGCCGCCGTGACGATGGGGACCTTATATTTGCGTTGCCAATCTTCAATGATCTTTTCTTCGCCTTTATAGCCGTGCACCATGAAAGGCGGCGCCCCTTCAGGATGTATCAGATCGACGCCTTCCTTGGCCAGCTCGGCAACCTTGTCTTCGACTGCATCGAGGGCGGCACGGAATTCATCCACTGTTCCTCGTTTGAAGTTCAAATAAACCGGCAGGACCCCGATCCCTTCGGGTAGCAAACGGATGAACTCTTCAAGCGAGCCGGGACGGTGTGTCGGTTTCACAACACCGACAACACCGCGCCAGCTTGTAAAAACCATGCCCAGATCCTCTTTTACACTTGTGAGTTGAATAACTGCGGAAACTTCGCCTTCAGCTGCGCGCGCACGTCATTAGGAACTTCCACCACCCTCGGGAATTCCCCTTTCAGCTTGCGGTTGTAAGGAACGCATGCGTCGATCAAGATGCGATTGTTGAAATTTCCCGGCAGAAACATCGGGTCGCGCCCCGAAGACCAGGCTTTCTGAATCAAATCGATATCGGTCAGTGGGTCGAACCGAGTGCCCATCGCCCATAGAACCTGATCCATGTCCGAACAATCGACATCGTCATCGACAACCACCGTCCACTTGCCGTTGTACGCGCCGGCCATACAGTTAGCTGCGACGTGAAGCACGTTGCGAGCATGTCCCGGATAGCGTTGCCGGATCTGAATGGCGGTGAAGCGAGTTGCCGGTGCCCCTTCGTGATTCCAGACGCCTAAAATTTCGGGTAACCCACAAGCTTCCAGAGCTTTCCAGATCTCCGCTGCACCGGCAATGCCTTTGAGCAAGCCAGTTTCGTCCACCGGCTTGTGCTGCGGCGCGCATGTGAGAATCGGATCATTGCGATACATGACGGTCTTCACATTTAAGTAGGGACGCGGCACGACATCGTCGGAATAATAGCCCATCCATTCACCGAACGGTCCCTCTGGTCTGACCTGCCCCGGAACCGCCTCGCCTTCGATGACGATCTCTGCGTCCGCAGGAATCGGAAAACCAGTGAATGGCCCTTTCACGACCTCGACAGGCTCGCCGCGAATCCCGCCAGCGAAATCGTATTCAGAAACTCCACTCGGCAACGGACTGGCGGATAGCAAATAAAGAAGCGGATCTTGGCCGCACACAATCGCAAACTTAGCGCTCTGCCCTCGCTCGAAATACTTGTCGCGGTGAATGCGCCCATGTTTACCTTCGGTGATCTGACAACCAATAGTTTTTTCATCGTAAACTTCACAACGATAGGCACCAAAATTATACCACTCTGCGTCCGGATCTTTGGTGATGCACATATCCGCGGTGCCAATGTAGCGGTGCGTATCTTGTTGATGATGAATCGGCACCGGCAACTTAAGCACATCCACTTTGTCGCCTTCCAGCACATTGTCAAATATGGGCCCAGTCCTGACGATCTTGGGCTTGAGCAGCTTCATATCTTCCATGCGATGATGATAGGCTTTGACGATATCGGCCTTGTGCTCGTATTCGAGCGGTAGGCCCAAAGTCAACGCCACCCGCTTAATGGTTGAGAACTGCCCGTACAGCGTCCGGTAACCTTTTGGGTATCCGGGAACTTCATCAAAAAGGATCGCTGGCGCCTTGCCTTTGCCGGTTTCAGTGAGCATCTGAGTGATTGCCCCCATCTCCCGATCCCAGTGTGCGCCGTTGACTTTCTGCAGCTCGCCCATTTTTTCGACCTGGTCCAGCCAATGGCGCAAACCATGATAGGAAACTGTGCTTTGGGTTGTTCCAACTCTCTCTGGACGTGCCATTGATCCTCCTAATTGTTTAGTAAGTGCAGCGGTGCCGATGCATCGGGGGAGCACTACAAACCATACGTTTGGCTCTCCTTGTTGTCAAGGAAGTCGGGCGTCTTAGCCCTTGTTTCCGGATTTTGCCGATGATATGACGCGGAGCGTCTTTGCTCGTGTAGTCGGCAATAGCGGCCTGCTGGAAAAGTGAGGTTTGATGCGATCTAGAAATGGTTATGATCAACATCTGCGTGCGATTGGACAATCCCTCGACAACAAGCGAATAACAACCTTCGAACTCAAAGCGGATGCCGAGCGCTATGTCGTGCGCGGAGTTCCGGAAAAGGATTCACGCTTAGTAGCGAGATTGCGCGATTGGCGGAACCGAATGCAGGGAACATTCAAGGAAACATCGCTTGCCTATGGAACGGCCGAGATCGAGCGCCTCGAGAACGAGGGCCGTTTGAATCGAAAAAAGCGTGGCCGCCTGCCTGACTTCTATAGCTTGGCGAATACCTTAAGAACCGTGGGATCTTACCTGGATACCAAGAACGCCGAACTGCTCGAACTGCACAAAAGCGCGCTTAGCGTGACTCTCTTGTACCAGAATGAAAACGGCCATCCCAACATGGAAGAAAGATCGATCGCCTCATTTTACAACTTGTTTGTCGCGCTACACGGTAATCGCAAAGACAAATGACAGCATCGCTGAGTCTTGGCTGGCGCAACGACAGGCGGCCGGCGGTCCTTATGCTGGCCCTAGATGTTTTTCATCGAGTTCCGCTAATCTGAGCGGCCTCTGATCGCGTTAAGCACTTTCTCGGCGGTGATCGGCAGAGACGTGATCCGCACGCCGACCGCATCTTCCACAGCGTTGGCAATCGCGGCAGCCGTGGGTATCAACGCGGTCTCGCCAATGCTCATACTGTTATACGGTCCGCTGCCGGTTGCCGACTGAATGATAGCAGTTTTGAGTACCGGCACGTCTTTGATATTGGGAATTTTGTATTCTCCTAGATTGGTGGTCAGAACTTTTCCACTTTCATCGACAGCGAGATCCTCCATAATGCCGTAACCCATTCCCATAATCACGCCGCCATCGATTTGCCCCTGGTGCGTTAACGGGTTCAGAATGGCTCCGGTATTATGAGCGGTCGTCAATTTTCTAATCTTGGACTTCACCGGTTTGAGTATCCACCTCCACCTCAGCCACCTGAGCGACAATCGATGTCTCCGGTCCATCCGCCATGTTGGCGTAGTGCCCCTCTCCTACTATCGCGCTCTGATTAGCTTCGGCAATCTCGGCAAAGCTCATCCGCCGTTCAGCCTGGCGATGAGTGACCCCGCCATCGTAAAGAATCAGCTCTTCCGGCATCGCATTCATCGCCTGGGCGGCAATTTTTAGAATCTGTTCACGCGCTTTATTGGCGGCCTCATACGCTGACCCGCCATGCACTCGGGTACTACTACTGCCGCGCACCCCGGTATCTTTGATCACTTGGGTTGTATCCAGCATCTCGACTCGAATCGACTCAGGCGAGACTTTGAGTTCCTGGCCGACGATTTGACGCATGATTGTAAACGCGCCAGGACCGGTATCGGTCACCGCCGAGGAAAGTGTTATAACTCCCGTCTTTATCGATCTTGACGAAAGCGTAGGACTCGCCGCCTTTGGAAACCCAATTCGCAATCGCGCAGCCGCGGCCAACATTTTTCGGCTTGGGATTCGCTGTAACCGGATATCTCCACCGCTTTGATCAAGGTATCGCCGGGCTTGACGTGGGGCATTACTTCACCCAAGGGGGACTTATCACCGTCGCGCATGAAATTCATCCGGCGATACTCCGCAGGATCCATTTCCAGACGCTTGGCAACCAAGTCGGCATGGCTTTCGGTGGCGAAAAACGCTTGTAGATGTCCTGGAGCGCGCATGTAACCGCATGGCATCTTATTGGTGTAAACGTATTTTTCCTCGATAAAACAATTGGCCACGCGATAAGGTCCTGCCGCATCGTGAGCGCCAACCAGATAACCCTGGGGGCGATAAGAGCCGTAGGCGCCGCTGTCGAAGACGAATTCTATGCGCTGAGCGATCATCATGCCGTTCTTCTTGACGCCTGTCTTAACCCTTATCAACCGCGCCGTGGCGAGGATTTCCGGCGACCAACTCCTCGTTATAATCGATCAGCAGCTTGACCGGCCGCCCAGATCTTTTTGCCAATGCATAACAAAGCGCGACTTCATTGGCGTCTCCCTTGCCACCGAAATCCCCGCCGACATAGCATGGATGCACGATCAGACTTGCGGGAAGGACCTGCAACGCATTGCCGACTTGCTCGCGCAAATTGAAAGGGCTCTTGGTCGAAGCCCAAATTTCTGCGCTGCCGTCGGTATTCACCCTTGCCAAACAACAATGGGGCTCGATGTAGGCCTGATGTACCGCCGGAACCGAGTAAGTGTTCTCTATGGTGATGTCGGACTGGCGGAAACCTTCCTCCACTTCCCCCTTCCTCCAAGTGAGATGCACGAAAAGGTTGCTCGGCGACTCGATCGTGTGCAGCAGGCCCTTATACCCTATTAAATCCGGATGAAGCAGGGGTGCTGAAGGTTCCAAGGCTTCAAGCGGATCGAGGACCACCGGCAACTCCTCATATTCGATATCGATCAAATCGAGCGCCGCTTCCGCCTCTAATTCAGATTCAGCCGCCACGGCAACAACTTTTTCACCCACGTAACGTACGACACCATCCGCAAGGATCGGCATATCAATAATCTTTTTACCGATCCTCGCGCCGCCAAAATCATATCCCGTGACTATAGTTTTAACCCCCGGTACAGCGAGGGCTCGCGACGTATCAATGTTTTTGATGCGCGCGTGAGCAACCGGGCTTCTTAATACTTTCACCCATAGCATACCGGGGAGAACTATATCGCCGGCGTAAACCGCCTTGCCGGCGACTTTTTGTTCGCTTTCAACCCGCGGGCTAGGGATGCCCACACTCCATAGATCGGTCATAAGCAACCTCAGCGATTTTCCTTGCTTGCTATCAATTGAAAGATCAACGGTTAGGTGACGATTTGATTACGTTCGATTCTTGCTGCGCTATTTAGTTTGGTCCCTATCCCCGTGAAGAATAAGTTGACCGCTACATTGAAGTCAACACTAAGCGCAAGCACAGAGCAGATCCTGAACGGCGTCGATAGTCGGGGACGTTAGAGTCTGCCGAATAGGGCGGACTACCGCTCCTATCAAAAATAACCGCGTATGGAGTTTTTGTAAGAACAGTTAGCCGCCGAACCTTCTACAGGTTCACGGCTTCTCGCCTGCGTGATGTAGTTGCAAACTACTGAGGACGCTACCGAGAGGCCCGACCTGAATCGGCAGACCTTTGTGGTAGGCGATCACCTGACTCGAATAGGGAGAAACCCGTGTACCGGGCGTAAGTATTCCCACCAGGTTCAGGGGGTCAGCGGCTGATACGATAAACGGTTGCTGTTTGTCATCGGCGCGGCGTTCGGCTCGAAGTTTCTCAATTGCAACAGGCAAGGCAAACTGTTCGCCGACGAAACCGTTAACAAAGCGGCCGCCGCGAATCTCGCCGCGTGCTTCCAGGCGGCGATACGTGGTGAGCAAAGTTCGCCATGGCGGCAGATTTGCCTCGCGGGCGAGAAGATCACGAAAAACCACTCCGTATCTTTCGAGTAGTTGCCGCGCCTGACGTTCGACGATTTGTTCGCTGTTCACCTCAGCGTCGCCGTTCTGATTACTCCACAGCGACCACCTGCCCACGGGCATCATCCGTGCCGTGCTTCTTCCGCCGCTAATCACCCTAAGATTGTGGCGCTTTCCCTGGCGCTTATGCTCAGGCAGCAACAGCACTCGCAGACCGGCAATGCCGTCGCCTGTAGCCAGACCATGGGCCACCAGTTCCCAGAGCGCTTCCTCGACTTTGATTTTCAGCAGCCCGGCGCCACGGGCGATGTCGCTGACAAAAGACGCGCCGCGCTGTTCTAGATAACGCGCCACGTCGCGCGCGCCGCTCGAAAGCGTGGGTACGTCGGCCCAACGCGGCGACCGATCGCCCAGAAAATAATCCAAGTCTTCCCGTACTAGGAAAGCGATCGGGGCGTTTCGCGCCGGAGCTGCCAAGCGCTTGCGTCGCCGCCTCGCGGAAAGTTTCCCCTGAAGATTATCATCGGAACTTTGCTCGGCCCGCAATCTGCCCCAAGCCACAACACCGGCGAGGCAGAGATGTTCCAGATCCGCCGGAGAATAATTCCGCACACGCGCCGGCAGAACCGATTGTTCCCAGGCGGGCGCCGGCAGTTCCAAGTCCCTGCAGCTGTTGAATCACACGCAGGACTCCGTCACGTCCCTCGAGTTGGCGATTAACTCCGACGTGCTGCCAAGACAACAAAAAGCTCATAAATTCCACCGGCGAAACCGGCTCGATTTCTCTGCGCATGCGCCCGAGAGTGAGACGATGGATGCGCGCCAGGAGCACGCGATCGCACCATTCAATTTCTCCGGCCGAACCGGTCGATGGAGTGAACCGGCCGCGCAAAACCATCCCGGCTCCTTCAAGGGACAACAATGCCGACTCTATTCTGGGCGCTTCAATACCCAGCCGGTTCGACAAATCGGTGACGGTTGTCGGTCCGATCGCTTCCATCCAGCCCTGAACTATTCTTCTGAAGGCTTCTTCTTCCGATACCGGTTGCGCTTCGAAACCCAACGGCAACTCTACAGCTGGAGCGAAGGTTACATCCGGCATGCAGGTGCGAACCAACTCAATCCTTTCCGTCGCGACATAGGCGGTGCATTGCGGTTTGAGAGCCACAAGGCAGCCAAGTCGCTTCTGTGACGCGGCGGTTGTCTATCAATTCTTGAGCGATGCGCCGCCACTCGGGGCGCTCCCCCACCGATAAGATTCCAACCCCAAGCAAAAAGTCATGGAGCTCGTCGCCATTGCGGATTTCGGGCCATGCCTGACGGCGGATCTCATCGATTGCCGCTTGGTCAAGCTGACCGAATTCACGTTCCAACCGTAGATCTGTCCGTCTTAGAGAAACCGCCCGTGCGCGCCGTTCTTCCAAAGGTGCATCGTCCAGGAAAGCGTAGGGATTGGCATTGAGGATTTCATGCGCCATGGGCGAAGGCGCAGGCGTATCGACCGCCAGGGTATTGATTGCACCACTCTCGATGGCCGCGATGATTTTCTTGATACCGTCGAGATCCATAGCCTCGTGCAGGCAATCGCCGATTGTTTCGTTGACCAACGGATGGTCCGGCAACTCGACGGGACCGGTGCGGTTGTCCCCGCAAACCATCTGCTCGGGAAAAACCGCCGCCAGCAAATCCTCGGCGCGCATCCGCTGTAGCGCTACCGGCACCTTTCTGCCGCCGCTGTGACGCATCACAGCCAGGGCTCGGGTAGAGTTCCAGCGCCAGCGATTGGTAAACATCGGCGATGCCAATGCCGCCTGGATCAGGCTCGGCTCAATCATCGCCGGCCGCAGCATCTGAAATACGTCGCTCAAGGGAAAAGAGTGTTGCTCGACCAGAGAGATGACGATGCCGTCATCGGTGGCGGCCGCTTGCAACTCCCGGTCGAAACTGACACAGAAGCGCTTTCTCAGCGCCAGGCCCCAAGCGCGGTTGATACGCGCGCCCCAGGGCGAGTGAATCACCAGTTGCATGCCGCCGCCTTCGTCAAAAAACCGCTCGGCAACAATAGATTCCTGCCCAGGCACTGTTCCAAGCACGCTCTGCGTTTCGGCCACATAAGTTACGATCTGTTCTGCGGCCGCTTCCGGAATCTTGATTTCGCCGACCAGCCAGTCTTGGGCTTTCCTTCGATCTGAAATCCGATCGGCAACGTCGCGGCGCAAATCCGATACCGCTTTGGATAATTCAATGGTGCGCCCTGGCGATTCGCCGAGCCAGAACGGGATACTCGGCGGCAGCCCTTGCGCATCTTCAACCCAAACCTTGCCTGAGCCGACCCGACGGATACGCCAGGACCGATTACCCAGTAAGAAAATATCTCCGGTGAGACTCTCGATGGCAAAATCCTCATTGACTTTGCCGACGGTCGTTTCACTGGGAAACTCAACCACGTCGTAATCGGCAGTATCGGGAATTGCTCCGCCGTTAGTGATCGCAGTTAATCGGGCGCCGCGCCGCGCGCGCAACATGCCATGGACCCGATCCCGATGAATGTAGGCGCCGCGCCGGCTCCTTCGGGTTTCGACTCCCTCGCTGAGCATCTGCAGCACCTGTTCGTATTCGATCCGCGACAGGTTCCGATACGGATAAGCGCCGCGAACCATGCGCCATAAGGTTTCCTCACTGATGCCGCCGTCGCTTTGAGATTTGCTCGAGGGAACGTCCGCTTTGACCGCCGGCGTCATGCTGGCGACCGTGGCTACCATTTGCTGCGCCAGGATATCGAGCGGTTTTTCGATCACCGCAATTTTGTCCAACTCGCCTTGGCGCACGCTGCGAATCGCTGCGGCGCACTGCATCAGATCGTCCCGGGTTAACGGATAAAAAATACCTTTGGGAATTGCTCCCAACCAGTGCCCAGAACGGCCGACGCGTTGGAGCAAAACGGCCAATGTGCGCGGCGCGCCGATATGACAGACGAGATCGACATGGCCGATATCGATACCCAGCTCCAAAGATGCGGTGGCGACCACGACCGGGTATTGACCCGTTTTCAATTTTTGTTCGACCTCTAAACGAGTTTTTCTCGACAAGCTGCCGTGGTGGGCGCCCACCTTGCCCGCGCCCAAGCGCTCGGTCAGTTGGTGCGCCACTCGCTCCACCAGACGCCGCGTGTTTACGAACACCAATGTCGTCCGATGGTTTTTGATTTGTTCAACGATTTTATCGTAGACCGCCGACCAGATATCCTGGCGGATGATCGGCCCCAACTCCTCATCGGGAACCTCGATGCGAAGCTCTAGATCGCGTTTATGACCGGCATCGACAATCACGCAGTCGGGGCTGCCGTCCTCTTGCACTCCCCGGGAGCCGACCAGCAGCCGTGCTATTTCCTCGATGGGTTTTTGCGTCGCGCTCAAGCCGATCCGTTGCAAAGGCCGTTCTGCCAATTGATTGAGTCGCTCAAGCGAAAGCGCCAGATGGGCTCCGCGCTTGTCCGCTGCAATGGCATGAATTTCGTCGATGATAACGGTCTCGGCATTTCTTAGAAATTCGCGACTGCGCGGTGATGTCAGCAGGATGTACAGTGATTCCGGCGTCGTGATGAGAATGTGCGGCGGCCGGCGCACCATCAATTGACGTTCATGGGCCGGCGTGTCTCCCGAGCGCACCGCTGTGCGAATCTCCGGCAACATGATTCCTTCGCTGTAAGCAAGATGAAAGATTTGATCGAGCGGCTAGTTGCAGGTTTTTAGCGATGTCGTTGCCGAGAGCCTTCAGCGGTGACACGTAAACCACGGTGGTCTGATCGCGCAACTCCCCTGATACTGCCCGCTTGAACAGCCGATCGATAGACCATAAGAAAGCAGCCAGCGTTTTACCCGATCCGGTGGGCGCCGCGATAAGTGTCGGCTCGCCTCGCACGATCGATAACCAACCCTCCTGTTGGGGCGGCGTCGGACTTTCGAATCGTTCGCGGAACCAACGCTGTATAAGTGTATGAAAGGCGTCCAAATGTTCTCCTGTAGGCGTCGAGCCAGAAGAAACAAGCTTAAGAGGAAACTATGGCAGGTTCAACTGAATGGTGCTTATAAGATTACTTCTGGGGAATGAGGGCTTGCGGCTGAGCCGCCATTCCACGCTTCTGCAGCTCCTCCATCACGAGCTTAGCGCCGGCATGGCCTTTGTTGGCCAATTCACTGGTTTTGCTGATCAAAGACTCGAATTGCGTGCGAAGTTTTTGCGCTTCCTGCATGGCCGCTTCCTGGTGACCCCGCGCCTCGCCGAGGTTTGCGCGCTCGGTGGCGAGCTGTAGTGTTTGGAAACCAAACCAAAGCACCAAGGCGATCAGCAAGATCGTCAGCGGCAGATTGGCGCCTCGTTCCACCGGCAGCGCGACGGGCTCACGTTCTTCGATTTCGTTCGGCGCTTCATCCATGATCAAAATACCTTACTTTGACTTAGCGCCGGGAGGTTGCGCCGGCGCCGGAGACAGGTTGATGCCAACTCCGGCGAGAAGCTCCTTCAGTTGTCCATCGTTGGTTTTCAGCGCCATTTCCGCCAGCACCCCTATCACCTGCCGGTTCAGCGCTTCCAGTTGGATAGTTTCAGCGATGTACTGTTGCCGCTCGTTGACGCTGAGCTGCAGTGACTGGTTACCGGCCATCAATAAAATATTGACGATCACCAATAACAACACCAACACCGCTAGTCCGGTTAAGACTATTTTCCCTTTTTTCATGATTCGAATCGATTCGGAATAACCGCATAGTTTTCTTTGAATCGGGTTCGGCCTAACGGATCAGGCTGCCGAGACGCTCCCAGCGCACCCAACGATCGGCGCCATCCCAGGACCAGTAGATCAAAAATGCCTTGCCGCGCACCTCGTCTAAGTTGACGTAACCCCAAAATCGACTATCGTAGCTCCGATCCCGATTATCGCCCATGACGAAAATATGATTCTCCGGCACGGTGCGCGGACCGTAATCATCGCGGTTCGAAAGGCCCGCGGTTTGTGGGTCATCGCCTTCGAAATGCGCGTGGGGATCGTCGATTTCTTTTCCGTTGATCAAAACCTTTTTGCCGCGAATCTGAACCTCATCCCCCGCCACACCGATCACGCGCTTGATGAAATCCTTGCTGCGGTCTTCAGGAAAGATAAACACGACTACGTCGCCTCGTTTTGGTTTCGAGAAGTCAACCACGTAATCTTCTACAAACGGCACCCGAATGCCGTACGCGAGCTTATTGACGAGAATGTGATCGCCGATCTGCAAAGTCGGGATCATCGACCCAGATGGTATTTTGAACGCTTGAACAATGAAGGTCCGGATGAAAAGCGCCAAGAGGAGCGCCATCCCGATCGCTTCGGCGTATTCGCGGAAGGTCGATTTGCTTTTTGCCAATGATTGACCCTCCGCCTTGGTAGCTTTTCCGGCTGACATAGAACTCCGATCTAAACCTTGAGAGCAGCGAGGAACGCTTCCTGGGGGATCTCTACTTTGCCCACCTGTTTCATGCGCTTTTTTCCTTCTTTTTGCCGCTCCAGCAATTTTCTTTTGCGGGTGATATCACCGCCGTAGCACTTGGCCGTGACATTCTTTCGCAACGCTTTTACCGCTTCTCGAGATATGATTCGGCTGCCAATGGCGGCTTGGATAACGACTTCGAACATCTGTCGCGGGATGAGCTCGCGCATTTTTTGCACAAGGTCGCGGCCTCGGTAGTACGCCTTATCGCGATGCACAATCATCGACATGGCGTCCACCACATCGCCGTTAATTCGCACGTCTAGTTTAACCAGATCCGCGACGCGATAGCCAGCTAGCTCGTATTCCATGGAAGCATAGCCCCGGCTGACCGACTTCAAGCGATCGTAAAAATCAACGACGATTTCATTCAACGGCAGCTCGTAAACGATCATCACTCGCTTGGGCCCGAGATAGCGGATCTCCTTCTGCGTGCCGCGTTTTTCTTCACAAAGCCCGAGCACTCCTCCGAGGAACTCCTGGGGCAAATGAATTGTCGCTTGAATGATCGGCTCTTCGATCTGCTCGATGTCGCCCTCCGGTGGCAATCGCACCGGGTTATCGATCTGCAGGGCTTCGCCGCTCGTTTTAATGACCCGGTAGACCACCGTGGCGGCCGTGGTGATGAGGCTCAAAGCGAATTCGCGTTCGAGACGCTCCCGGATGATGTCCATGTGGAGCAGGCCGAGAAAGCCACAGCGGAATCCAAAACCCAGGGCTTGAGATGTTTCCGGCTCGAAGGTGAACGATGAATCGTTTAACCGTAACTTATCCAGTGCTTCGCGCAAATTTTGGTATTGATTGGCGTCGGTCGGATAGAGGCCGCTGAAGACCATTGGCTTCATCGGTTTGAACCCGGCCAACGGCTCCCCGGCTGGGCGATCGTCGAGTGTGACCGTGTCGCCGATTCGAGTCTCGGCTACTTCTTTGATCGCCGCCATCAAAAAACCGACCTCACCGGCGCGCAATTCGTCGACCTCGATTGGCGCCGGCGCAAACACACCGAGGCGGGTCACTTCAAAAGCGCGGCCGCTAAACATCATGCGAATGCGACAGCCTTTGGCGACCTTGCCATCGAATATGCGCATCATCACCACTGCGCCATGATAAGGATCAAACCACGAGTCGATAATCAACGCCCGCAGCGGACCATCGACGCTTCCTTTAGGATGAGGAAAACGCTGAACGATGCCTTCGAGAATTTCTTCAGTGCCAATCCCCTCTTTAGCGCTGGCCAGGATCGCATTGGAAGCATCGAGGCCAATTACGTCCTCGATCTCTTTGCGCACTCGTTCGGGATCAGCGCTAGGAAGATCGATTTTGTTTATGACAGGAAGAATTTCAAGATTGTGGTCCAACGCCATGTGAACATTGGCCACCGTCTGAGCCTCAACGCCCTGCGCGGCATCGACGATCAGTAATGCCCCCTCACAGGCCGCCAAGCTACGCGACACCTCGTAAGTGAAATCGACGTGGCCCGGGGTATCGATGAGGTTAAGCTTGTAATCTTTGCCGTCCTTTGCCTGGTAACGCAGGCAAACGGGACTGGCTTTGATCGTAATCCCGCGCTCCCGCTCCAAATCCATGCTGTCTAATATTTGATCGGTCCTCTCCCTGGCGCTCACCGCGCCGGTGAACTCAAGCAGGCGATCCGCCAACGTCGATTTACCATGATCAATATGCGCGATGATTGAAAAATTTCGGATATGCTCAAGACTCATGAGAGCTCTTTTTCGCGGTAATAAGCTATCGTCTGCATCAGCCCTTCCTCAAGGCCGATCTCGGGCCGCCAATCCAGGACGCGGCCGGCCAAGGCAATGTCGAGGCAGCTGCGCATCTGCTCGCCGGTTTTCGCCGGTCCATAAAGCGATTCAACCTTGCTACCGGCCCGCTGCTGCAACATCCCGCAAAGGGTCACGACATCGGTCTCACGGCCGGTGCCGATGTTGATGCCACCAACATGACTGGTTTCCAGAGCGGCGACATTGGCGTTGACAACGTTACCGACAAAAACATAATCGCGCGTCTGCTTTCCATCGCCGTTGATGATGGGAGGCTTTCCAGCAAGCAGCTGGGAAATGAAAATTGCCACCACGCCGGCCTCGCCTTTGGTTGACTGGCGCGGCCCGTAAACATTGGCATAACGCAACGCGACGTAACGCATTCCGAAAGCCATATAGTAGTATGCCAGATATAATTCGCCGGTCATCTTACTCACACCATAAGGGCTCATCGGCTTCTTGGCGTGATCTTCATCAGCCGGGATCGGCTCCTCATCGCCGTAAATGGCGCCGCCGGACGAAGCAAAAATGACTCGACCGGTGCCGGCTTTTTTGCACGCCTCGAGCAAATTGAGAAAACCGAGGATATTCACGCCGGCATCGAACAGAGGATCTTCCACCGAATGACGCACATCCATCTGTGCTGCATGATGATTTAGCACGTCGGGTTTGACCGTGAGAATTACGTTGGCGGCTTCGGCATCGGCAGACGTTGCAGTTGTGAAGCACCGCGCCAGGGTTAAGATTGAGCTTACTTCCCGTTGAAAAATCATCGATGACATGGACCTCGTGACCTTGCTTTAGGTAAGCATCGACTATATGCGATGCGATAAAACCCGCGCCGCCGGTTACAACGATCTTCATGGTAGTTGAGCTTTCAGCCGCCCCCGAAAGTAGTCGATAGTTTTTATCAATCCCTCGTCCAAGTCCACCTTAGGCTCCCAGTTCAGCAGTGTTCTGGCTCTGGTAATATCAGGCTGGCGCACCTGCGGATCATCTTGCGGCAATGGCCGGTAAGCGATCTCGCTCTTTGATCCCGTGAGTTCGAGAATTTTCTTGGCAAACTGCAAGACCGTCATCTCGTACGGGTTGCCGATATTCACCGGGTAATGCTCGGCGGATTCAAGCAAGCGGCCGATCCCCGCCACCAGATCATCGACGTATTGAAAGCTCCGGGTTTGCTCCCCCTGACCGTAAACGGTAAGCGGCTCGCCTTTGAGAGCTTGAAGAATAAAGTTCGGCACGACGCGGCCGTCCTGCATGCGCATGCGCGGTCCATAAGTGTTAAAGATTCGCACAATGCGCGTATCGAGACTGTGATAGCGGTGGTAAGCCATGGTCATGGCTTCGGCAAAACGTTTCGCTTCGTCGTACACCCCCCGGGGACCCACCGGATTAACGTTGCCCCAATATTCTTCATGCTGAGGACGAACCAGTGGATCGCCGTAGACTTCCGAAGTCGAAGCCAGTAAAAATACCGCACTTTTTGCTTTCGCTAAGCCCAATGCATTATGGGTTCCGAGCGAGCCGACCTTCAGGGTTGGAATGGGGAGTTCCAGATAATCCACCGGACTCGCGGGCGAGGCAAAATGAAGAACAAAGTCCAATGGCTGCTGGACCTCGATATACCGGCTGACGTTATGATCCATGAAGGTGAACCGGCGGTTGGCAGCGAAGCCGGCGATATTCTGCTGCGCTCCGGTCGAATAGTTGTCCATGCAGATCACGTCGTGTCCCTGATTGAGAAAGCTCTCACAGAGATGAGAGCCAATAAATCCGGCGCCGCCGGTGATCAGATATCTAGCCATTTTTGCGTCCTATCGAGTAATAGTCGAAGCCGAGTTTTTTCAAATCCACGGGATCATAGATATTGCGTCCGTCGAAAATGATAGGCTCTTTGAGTAGTTCCTTGATGCGCTCGAAATCCGGCCGGCGAAACTCGTTCCACTCGGTAAGCACCAGCAGAGCGCTGGCGCCGTCCAGCGCATCGTAATTTCGCGCGGCATAGACGATTCGATCGCCGAATATTTTTCTGGCTTCCACCGTTGCCTCGGGATCGAACGCCTGGATTCGAGCGCCCATTTGCAATAGTGCTTCAATCACCACAATGGCCGGGGCGTCGCGCATGTCGTCGGTGCGCGGTTTAAACGCTAGCCCCCAAACCGCAAAGATCTTGCCTGAGAGCTTTGCGCCGAAACGGTGCTTGACCTTTTCGACCAAAACTCTCTTTTGGCGCTCGTTGACTTGTTCCACCGCCTTCATCAGAGACATCTCTTCTTGGTCGCCGCCCATGCTGATAATCGCGCGGATATCCTTGGGAAAGCAGGAACCGCCATAACCTACTCCCGGGAAGATGAAATGTTGGCCGATACGCCGGTCCAATGCGATTGCCCGGCGCACATCGTTGATGTCGGCGCCCATGTACTCGCATAAGCGCGAAACTTCGTTGATGAACGAAATTTTGGTCGCAAGCATGGCATTGGCGGCATACTTGCTCATCTCAGCGCTACGGCTATCCATCACCAGTATCTGATTGCCGGTGCGCAGGAACGGTTCGTAGAGCTCTTTGATGATCTCCAAAGCTTCGGCGTCATCGCCGCCGAGAACGACCCGGTCCGGTTTCATGAAGTCTTCTACCGCAGCGCCTTCCTTCATGAATTCGGGATTGGAGAGCACGGCAAATCGCTGGGATGTTTCTTCGGACATCCACTGCCGAATCTGATCCGCGGTGCCGACCGGGACAGTGCTCTTGGTGACGATGATTTTGAAGCCGTCCATGGCTTTGGCGATACTTTTGGACGGTGTTACGGACATATTCCAGATTGGCATGACCGTTGAGGCCTTGCGGCGTGCCCACGGCGATGAAAATGATCGACGAGTTTCGCACCGCTGAATTTACATCGGTGGTAAACATCAAACGTTGCTCTTCAGCATTACGGCGCACCATTTCTTCCAGGCCGGGCTCGTAGATGGGAATCTTCCCCTGCTGAAGTGTTGCGATTTTGGTCTCGTCTATGTCGACACAAATAACTTCATTGCCGGTTTCCGAAAAACAAGTTCCCGCTACCAATCCAACATACCCGGTTCCGATGACCGCAAGTTTCATGCACAGCTCCTCTCCCCGAGAATTTCACCGACAACAAATACCGCCTTGTCCTGAGACTCATGATAAGTGCGCGACAACATTTCTCCCAGCAGCCCCATGGTGACAAATTGGAAGCCGACAAAGATTAGCATGACCGCCAATAATAAAAGTGGCCTGCCGCCGATTTCCATATCATACACCAACTTCTGAACCGTGAGATAAATACCCAGAAGAAAACCTATACCGCCGCTGCCAATACCGATGATTCCGAAGATATGCGACGGCCGGGTCGAGTAGCTCATTAGAAACTTGACCGTCATGAGATCTAAAATCACCCGTACCGTTCGGGTAATGCCGTACTTCGATCTGCCGCGCAATCGGGGCCGGTGATTGACTTTCAGCTCGGCGATCTTTGCGCCGCGCTCATACGCAATCGCGGGAATAAAGCGATGCATTTCGCCGTAAAGCTTAAGATTCTTGGCGATGTCTTTGCGTATCGCCTTCAACGTACAGCCGTAATCGTGGAGTTTGACCTGAGTCGTCCACGAAATCAGCGAATTGGCGATCATTGATGGCAGGCGGCGTCTGAGAAATGGGTCTTGGCGACGGTACCTCCAGCCACAGACAATATCATTGCCCTCCTCCAGTTTTACCAAAAGGGCCGGAATATCCGCCGGATCATTTTGCGCCATCGCCATCCAACATTACCACTACTTCACCCGTGGCATGCGCAAGCCCAGCCGCCAATGCCGGGGTTTGTCCGAAGTTTCGTTTGAGTTGGATAACCCGAAGGTGGGGGTCAATTTTGTAAATCTCCGCGAGAATTTGGAAAGTACTGTCCCGGCTGCCGTCGTCGATAACGACTATTTCATAACGCTTGCCCAGAGAGTCTAGCGCGGCCTCGATTTCGGAGATGAGCGGCTCGACATTTTCCTCTTCATTGAAAACCGGGATGACTATCAGAAAGGTCCATCAGATCAGGTGTGAAAATCAGTGAGCTGCGCGAAACTTCGGTAGCGTTCCTCGATATCGTGCATAGCAATGCTGGCCAACCGTTTGACGCCAAAATCTTCCACGGTAAAGGAGGCCACCACGGTGCCATAGACGATCGCCCGACGGATACCCTGCTGACTCAAGTCCCCGGAGCGAGCCAATTGCCCGAGAAAGCCTCCGGCAAAAGAATCGCCGGCGCCGGTAGGATCGAACACTTCTTCCAATGGATAAGCCGGGGTAGCAAAAATTGATGAATCGGAGAACTGCAGCACACCGTATTCGCCGCGCTTGACGAGTACGACCTTCGGGCCCATTCTAAGTATCGCGCGCGCCGCGCGCACGATATTGCTCTCACCGCTTAGCAGCCGTGCTTCGGAATCGTTGACTACCAGCATTTCGATGCGCTTTAGCACCTGGCGTAAACCGTCCAGGCTTTCGCGTATCCAGTGATCCATCGTGTCACAGACCACCAGGCGCATGCGGCGAATCTGATTGAGCACTTCGAGCTGCATCAAAGGGTCGATGTTGCCGAGAAAGACATACTCGGCGTCACGATACTCGCTCCGGAAGATCAGGCACAAAACCGGACAAAACATTAAGGTGAAGCTCCAGCGTATCGCGCACGTTGATATCTTCGTGATATCTGCCGCGCCAGTGAAAGGTATCGCCGCTCGCCTTTTGGATGCCCTTGAGATCGATTTGCCGTTGGCTAAACAGATCCAAATATTCTTGCGGAAAATCCTGACCGATTACGCCAACGATCCTTACCGGAGCGAAAAAACTAGCGCCCAACGCAAAGTAGGATGCCGAACCGCCGAGAATCCGCTCAGCGGATCCGAACGGGGTCTCAATTGAATCGAAAGCGACGGTTCCAACAACTAAAATGCTCATAGGTATTTGCCAATGATCGGGCGCAGATCACGCCGTACTTTCTTGGGGATTTTGGATTTCTCGGTGATGATCGCGGTTTTCAAGGCGCAGGCGCAGCCACAGGTGCGTGCATCGCTGATATTTTTAATCGCCTCCCGGATGGTCCTCTTTCGCCAAATCGACGTTCTGCTGCAAGACCGCCAGCACGTGGTCGATTTCCACATCACCAGCCGATTCATTCCAGCAATCATAATCGGTAGCCAACGCCAAGGTGGCGAAACAGATCTCTGCTTCTCGAGCCAATTTGGCTTCCTGCAGGTTGGTCATGCCGATGATGTCGGCGCCCCAATTGCGATAAAGATGCGATTCGGCGCGAGTTGAGAACTGCGGCCCCTCCATACAAAGATAGGTGCCGCTTTGGTGAATCGTAGCCCCCGCTGCGTTCGCCGCATTGGCCAACTCCGTCGAGAGTTCTTTACAGAACGGGTCGGCCAAACTGACATGAGCGACTACACCCTTGCCAAAAAAGGTGCTCGGGCGTTGTGTCGTGCGATCGATGAATTGGTTGGGTATGACCACGTGACCGGGCGCGATCTTTTCCTGCAGGCTGCCGACCGCGCTTACCGAGATTATCCTCTCAACCCCGAGCTTTTTCATGCCGAAGATATTGGCGCGAAAATTTATCTCGGTGGGTAACCAACGATGCCCTCTGCCATGACGCGGCAGGAACAGCAATTCCGTCTCACCCAGCAATCCTCGAATGAATTTGTCCGAAGGTTTTCCGAAAGGAGTGCTGACATCAAGTTCCCGGACGTGCTGCAAGCCTTCAATTTGGTAAAGGCCGCTGCCACCGATCACACCGACGACTTGTTTGTTCATGTTGTTCGATGATTTCAGCAGTGACCGGCCGCGCCTTCCGTCTCCTTGATTGTTTCACCTTGCAACTGACCGCAGGCAGCGGCAATGTCATCGCCTCTCGGACGGCGAACATTGACCTGCAGCCCGTTAGAGGAAAGAATCTGCTGGAAGTCCTCGACGCTCTCGGTCTCCGGCCGTTGATAATGGCTGCCCTGATGCGGATTGAAAGGAATCAGGTTTATCTTACAGCGGACACCGCGCAACAGTTCTACCAAACTATGAGCGTCCGCGGCCGAATCGTTGACGCCGCGCAAGAGTACGTACTCGAAGGTAATACGCTTGCGCCGCGGAATCGGCAGGGCCCGGCAGCAATCCATCAACTGCCGTAATGAGTACTTGCGATTTACCGGCATCAACTGGCTTCGCAACTCGTCACTGGCGGCATGCAGCGAAATGGCCAGACTCACGTTGGTTTCATCCATCAATTTGCGTATCTGCGGGACCAGTCCAACGGTCGATAAGGTGATTCGTCGCGGCGAGATGCCGATGCCCCAGCTGTTGTCGGTCATCACTCTGAGGGCCTCGACCGTTTGCGCGTAATTCGCCAGCGGTTCTCCCATGCCCATCAACACTATATTTGTAATCCGCCGGTCTTCCGTCAGAGTCCGGCTTGCTTCTAGGATCTGATCGATAATTTCGCTGGCACGAAGATTTCGCTTCAGGCCCAGAAGCGCAGTAGCACAAAACGCGCAACCAAAAGCGCAACCGACCTGAGTTGAAATGCAAAGAGTCAGTCGGTTCGTTTCAGGAATCAAAACACTCTCAATGCTGCGATCGTCAGCCAATCGAAACAGAAACTTTATCGTGCCATCGGCGGAATCCGCCCTGCGCTCGACTGCCAGCCGGCTAATGCTGAAATCTGCCGCTAGCTGTTCGCGGAAAACTCCCGAGACATTGGTCATTTCTGCGAACGAAATAGCGTGTTTCTGGTACAGCCATTGCCATACCTGGCGCGCGCGGTAAGCCGGCTGCTTGCGCTCGAGCAGATAGGCTTCAAAATCGTTGAAGCTCAAATCCTTGATATTTGGCTTCACCACAAGAGCGCTCGTGAATCGGCAGATTGTTTACTTCGAAGATCGAAAGACCTCTTCCGGTTTGAAAAAGAAAGCGATCTCAGCGCCGGCTGTTTCCGGACCATCGGAACCGTGCACTGCATTGGCTTCGACGTCGGTGCCGCAATCTTTACGAATCGTGCCTGGGGCGGCTTTAGCTGGGTCGGTGGCGCCCATGATCTCGCGGTTTTTGGCGATGGCGCCCGCGCCCTCGAGTACCGAAACGAAAATTGGACCGGAAGACATGTACGTGCACAAGCCGGCAAAAAATGGTCGCTCCTTGTGCACCGCATAGAACGCCTGCGCGCGCTCGGGCGAGAGCCGGAGCAACTTTCCCCCCACCACTTTCAAGCCGGCCGATTCAAAGCGTCGGAGAATCTCGCCAATGAGATTTCGCTGCACCGCGTCGGGTTTGATAATCGACAGCGTTACTTCAGTCATGATTTCGTTAGAGCCTCCTGCATTGTTTGGCCGATGGTTGCCGGCGACTCCGACATTCTGATGCCTGCCGCTTTCATCGCCTCAATCTTTTCACGGGCGGTACCCTTGCCTCCCGAGATAATTGCCCCGGCGTGTCCCATTCTCTTGCCCGGCGGTGCAGTTTGACCGGCGATAAAGCCGATCACTGGTTTTTTCATGTTGGCTTTGATCCACGCGGCAGCTTCTTCTTCCGCGCTGCCGCCGATCTCGCCGATCATGACGACGGCTTCAGTGCCCGGATCACGATTAAACAGGTCCAGCACGTCGACGAATTCAAAACCATGCACAGGATCACCGCCAATTCCTACACAGGTCGATTGTCCCAGGCCTAGACGGGACAACTGATCGACAGCCTCATAAGTCAGGGTGCCGCTGCGCGAAACCACACCGAGGCTCCCCTGTCGATGAATATGCCCAGGCATGATGCCGATCTTACACTCGCCGGGTGTAATCACGCCGGGACAATTGGGTCCTAACAGCTGCGAGGTCTTACCGGTCAGGTACCGTTTGACTCGTACCATGTCGCGCACGGGCACGCCTTCGGTGATACAGATGATCAACGGGATGCCGGCGTCAGCAGCCTCGAGAATCGCATCAGCGGCAAACGGCGGCGGCACATAGATGACCGTGGCATTCGCTGCCGTCTCGGCTACAGCCTGGGCAACTGTATCGAATATGGGTATCCCGTCATAGCTGGTGCCGCCTTTGCCGGGGGTCACGCCGCCTACCATCTGAGTGCCGTATTCTTTGCATGCTGTGGTATGGAATTGCCCGGTGGCGCCGGTGATTCCCTGGGTCAATACTCGGGTCTGCTTGTTTACCAGAATAGCCATTTAAGATTACCTGAGAGACTATCGCTTCTCCACGGCGGCAACGATTTTTTCTGCCGCTTCCGCCATCGTTTCGGCAGGGATGATCGCCATACCGGAATCGGCGAGAATCTTCTTGCCCTGACCGACGTTGGTGCCCTCCATCCGCACCACCAGAGGCACTTGAATGTTCATCTCATGAGCCGCATCGACGATACCCTGAGCCAGCACATCGCAGCGCATGATGCCACCGAAAATATTGATCAGAACACCGCGCACTCGAGGATCGGCAAGGAGAATTTTAAAGGCTTGTGCAACTTTTTCTTTGGAAGCGCCGCCGCCCACATCCAAAAAATTCGCCGGCTCGCCACCGCACAGCTTGATGATATCCATGGTCGCCATCGCCAGGCCGGCGCCGTTAACCATGCAAGCGATATTACCATCCAAGGAGATATAGGAGAGCTCAAACTTGCTTGCTTCGATTTCGCGCGGGTCCTCCTCGTTCAGATCACGCAGCGCGACGATATCTTTATGCCGATAGAGCGCATTGCTATCGAAGTTCATCTTAGCGTCCAATGCCATGACCTGACCCTCTTTAGTGATGATTAGAGGGTTGATCTCAGCGATCGAACAATCGGCATCGTCAAAGGCGCGATACAGGGCTTGCATGACAGCGGTCATTTTGCCGACCAGCTCACCCGGAATGTTGAGACCATAGGCAAGCCGCCGGCATTGAAAACCCGCCAGGCCGATCACCGGATCGATGGTCTCTTTCAAGATCTTTTCGGGATGTTTTTCGGCAACCTCTTCGATCTCGACGCCGCCTTCGGAGGAGCAGATCATTGAAACTCGCGACTCGGCGCGATCGAGAACCAGAGCGAGGTAGAGCTCACGGTCAATGTTCAACCCCTCTTCGATCAGCACTCGTCTAACCCGGCGGCCTTCCGGTCCCGTTTGATGGGTTACGAGATTTCTGCCGATCATCTCACGAGCTTTTTGTTCGGCCTCTTCAGGGTTGCGCGCCAGCTTCACGCCGCCCGCTTTGCCGCGCCCGCCGGCATGAATCTGGGCTTTTACGACACAGGTGCCGCCGCCAAGCCTAATTGCCGCCGCTTTGGCCTCCTCCGGCGTTGCCGCAACTTCGCCCCGGGGAACCGGGACCCGGTAACCCTTGAGAATCTCTTTGGCTTGATATTCGTGGATATTCATACGTAAGCTCGCAACAAAACGAGACCCTAAGACTATCTACAAGTCTCAGGGCCTCCTTGTCGTTTGACTTGCAAACAAAGGATCAAGTGCCGCCCAACACACGGTCCATTGCTTGAACAATATCTTTAACGTGATTGAGCGACTCGTCGAACGCTTTTCTATCCGCCGCGTGCAAATCGATTTCGATGATCTTTTCGACGCCGCCGGCGCCTAGGATCACCGGAACACAGAAGTAATAGCCGTTGACGCCGTACTCGCCATCGAGCAACGCCGCGCAAGGTAGAATTTCCTTTTTGTCAAACAGATAAGCTTCGGTCATGCGAATGGCAGCCGATGCGGGTGAGAAATAAGCCGATCCGGTCTTCAACAACGCGACCACCTCGCCGCCGGCATTGCGCACCCGGGCTTCGATCTCGTCAAGTCGCTTGCTCGGAATCAGCTTTTCAACTGGCACGCCGCCGATAATACAGGTGCTGCGAACCGGAACCATGTCGTCTCCGTGACCGCCTAATACCATGGCGGCGACGCTATTCACTGAAACGTTTAGTTCCCGGGCAATGAACGAGCGGTACCGGGAGGAGTCCAGGATGCCGGACTGTCCGACAACTCGGTTTTTTGGAAAACCGGTGGCCCTTTTCATCAATGTGACCATCGCATCCAACGGGTTGGTAACAACAATGACCAGCGAATTCGGGGCGTGTTTCTTTATTCCGTCGGCAACCGACGTAAGGATTTTGGCGTTGGTTCCGAGAAGATCATCGCGGCTCATGCCGGGTTTCCGGGCAATTCCTGCCGTGACAATACAAACGTCGGAGCCGGCAATATCTTCATAGGTATTAGTGCCAATGACATTGCCGTCAAAGCCTTCGACCGGTCCGGCATGAGATAAGTCGAGCGCCTTGCCCTGGGGCAATCCCTCTACAACATCGAAAAGAACCACATCACCCAATCCCTTGAGCAAACAAAGGTGCGCCATCGAACCGCCGATATTTCCGGCACCGATCAGCGCTATCTTCTTCCTAGGCATAAAATCCTCAATTAGTTCGATCAAATTCAGCACTCGCCTGCGCTGGCCGCTCACATATTGGCGATGATCGCGTCGCCGAACCCCGAGCAACTCACAAGCTTGGAGCCCGGCATCAGCCGTTCAAAGTCGTAAGTCACTGTCTTGGAGTTAACCGCGCCCTCGATGCCTTTAATGATCAGATCGGCGGCTTCCGTCCAGCCCATGTAGCGCAGCATCATCTCGCCCGACAGAATGACCGACCCTGGATTTACTTTGTCTAGATCGGCATATTTGGGCGCCGTCCCATGGGTCGCTTCGAACACGGCGTGGCCGGTGTCGTAATTTATGTTGGCTCCCGGCGCGATGCCGATGCCGCCCACTTGCGCTGCCAATGCGTCGGAGAGGTAATCACCGTTCAAGTTCATCGTCGCGATCACATCGTAATCCTTGGGCCGGATCAGCACGAACTGCAGGGTCACGTCGGCGATGGAGTCTTTTAGCATGAGCTTCGATTTCCACTTGCCGCTGCCATGGGTCGGCCAAAGTTTGAGCGACTCTTCGACTTCTTTCTTGATATCATTTTGCTGCGCTGGCGACATCATGTCGAAACCTGGATCAATCATTTTGGCGTTGTTTTCCACGCTGACATTAGCGTCGGCTTCCTTGTTACCCAGAATCCACGACTCGCGCTCGGTCACAACGTCGTTGCGGAACTCGCGCTTGGCCAGCGCATAACCCCACTCCGCGAAAGCGCCCTCGGTGTATTTCATGATGTTGCCTTTGTGGACGAAATTGATGTTCTTACGCTTATTCTTGAGCGCCCATTGGATCGCCGCGCGCACCAGCCGCTCTGTCCCTTCGACGGATACAGGCTTTAAGCCGATTGCTGCCGTATTGGGAAAGCGAATCTTGGCAAATTCTTTAGGAAAGGCCTCTTTGAGAAGCGATTTGAATTTGGCATTGGGTTCTGTGCCGTTGGGGAACTCGATGCCGGTGTAAATATCCTCCGTGTTTTCACGGAACACGACCATATCGACATATTCAGGATGCTTGAGCGGCGAAGGCACACCATTGAAATAACGCACCGGACGCTGACAGACGTAAAGATCGAGAAGCTTGCGCAGTCCGACGTTTAGCGAAGTCATACCGCCGCCAATCGGAGTCGTCAGCGGCCCCTTGATGCCAACGAGAAACTCGGAAAACGCCGGCACGGTCTCTTCATGCAACCAGCTATTGTACTGCTTGAAGGATTTTTCCCCGGCGTAAACTTCCATCCAACGGATTTTCTTCTTGCCCTGGTAAGCCTTTTCCACCGCTGCATCAAAGACGCGCGCGGAAGCGCGCCAGATATCGCGGCCGGTGCCGTCGCCTTCGATGAATGGAATGATCGGATTGTCGGGAACCTGAAGCTGCTTGTTGGCTCCCATGGTGATCTTCGCGCCGTCCTTCGGGACGTTTACCACTTTGTATTCTGCCATAGCCTCCCTCGACCTGTAAAAATGCCTAAGAGTTTAATCTAACCCTTAGGCATTGTTCGAAAAATTTTGAATGCTTCGAAGTTATCTGATTGGATTGAGGGAGTCAAGGAATTGGCTACCAAAGCACGCAAGCGTCAATCCCAAGAGCCGGGAGGATTGCGGATATTAGTTTTTTTCAGACTCGCTGTTCGGAATACCAACCTACAGAACCCAGACGGTCATGCGTCCGGCCACAGTGATGGGATTGCTGCGCGACTTGAATCTCACGGCTGCATCAATTTCGTCTTATCATTATCTTTTTGTTCCAACCATTTTTCGAGGTAACGGCCGGCAACCTCTCTACCGCCCAAACCGAAGGCTAAAGCCAACGCCAGGCAAACCGCGCCGAAGACGAGAATAAAAGCCCAAATAACAATCTCGGAGGCGATATCGAGGATTTCAAAAATCCCCGCAACGACGAATATTGTTGTAATGACGTAAGCGGCGCGCCCGATCGAGCCAGCCTGCTCCAATCCGGCGTTGGCGCAGGAAGTTCGAGTGACGGTTTCTAGAAAATTCGCGAAATAAAGGCCAAGAATCAACATGACGATTGCCGCCGCAATCTTCGGGAGATACAGATAGATTGCGTTGAGCGTATCGGTGGCGCCGCTAAGGTTGAGCGTTTCTAAGGTCGCGACTATCACGATCAAAAAGAGGAACCAGAAGAATAGTAGGCCAAGAATTTCGGAGGGGCTCTGCTGAATTCCACCGCGTTCGAGAATTTGCTTTATGCCGGCGCGTTCAGCGACGGTGTCAAAATGAACCAGGCGAAGAACACGAATGACGATGCGCTTGATGATGTTACAGAGGATCCAACCAAATACGACGATGAAAATGGCTGCGATAAGATCAGGTAGGAATGCAGCGATCTTAGTTGCGAAGGCGTTCCAGGCGCCGGTCACGGTAACCACGGGGTTCATAACTCCTCCTCATTGTCGCTCGAAATTCGCGCGACTCTAACACATAGGCGACATCGGTGAAAATCGTCAATCGACTTCTCCACGATAGACGCAGTCCGAAACAGGCTTGAATCCTTGATCTTCGATCACTATATTCGATCAACTCCGATGAATTCGCGGCACTCCTTTCAGGTACTCCGTTGCGTTTGACGGTTGAGAAGTTGTCCAAGGCTTACGGTTTTTTTTGGGCGCTAAAAGACCTGAACTTGGATCTCCCGCCAGGCGAACTCGTCGCTCTACTCGGACCCAACGGTGCCGGTAAGACCACCCTACTAAAACTAATCGCCGGGCTGACTCCAGCGAGCCTTGGAAAGATTGAGCTTGACCGTATGCCATTGTCACGCGCCAATGGATCGTCGCGAGCTCAGATCGGCCTACTTGCGCCTGCCGCCCACCTTTATGAAGATCTTACCGTGCGTGAAAACCTGGAGTTTTTCACCTCGTTGTATGGCCGGAAAACACGATGCCAGTAATATCAGTTCGGCGCTCGCATCGGTGGATCTCAGCGACCGAGCCGACGAATTCGTATCGACACTGTCCAGCGGGATGAAGTGCCGTCTCTCGATAGCCAAATGGGATTTGCTCAAACCGGGACTGCTGTTGCTCGACGAACCCTACGGAGTGCTCGATGGCAGCGGCGTTGATCTGCTCGAAGAATTTCTCAAGGCTCACTGCCGGAAAGGCAATCTTGTGATTCTGGCCTCGCATCATGTTTCGCGCGTGCTGAAGATCTGTAGTCGCGCGATCATCCTCCACCAGGGGCGAATGACTTTCAACGCGCCGCGCCAACAACCCTGGCCCGATTTCGACCAGGCTTTCCGGGAATTTTTGCCGCATGGAGAAGCATGAAGCTGCTCCGAGAAACCTATCTCGTCCTGCGCAAAGATCTGATTTTGCAACTGCGCCGGCGCGACAGCCTGCTGACTATGTTTTTCTTCGGCACACTCCTGCTCTTCGTTTTTCACCTCTCCTTCGATCTGGTGCCGGATAGAGTTTCGGAAATGGCCCCTGGTCTCCTGTGGCTCGCATTTCTGTTTACCGGAACCCTAGGACTCGCCCAACTGTTTGGCGCCGAGCGGGAGAATCAATGCCTCGATGCGTTGTTGCTTTCGCCTCTCGACCGCGGCGCGCTCTTTCTGGCCAAAGCCTGTTTGAACTTTATATTGATGCTGCTTGTCGAGCTCGTCATCATCCCGCTGTTCTGGATACTATTTAATCTGCAGACATGGATTTTAGTGCCCCAGGTTTTCTTGATTGCCTTATTGGGAACCGTAGGTTTTTGCGTGCTGGGCACGGTCATGTCGGCATTAACCTTACGCGCCCGGGCTCGCGAACTGTTGCTTCCATTGGTGCTCTTTCCGCTGATGATTCCGGTCATTCTGGCAACGATCCAGTGCTTGGGAGCTGTGCTTCGGGCTGGCGAGATCGGCGACGCGCTTCCGTGGTTGCGTCTTCTTATCGGATTTGATGTGATATTTTTGACGTTAGGAGTGCTGGTATTCGACTGGGTGATCGAAATCTAATGAAAAAAGAGCAGCCCCAAAAAAGTCGCGCCAGGTTTCTCGGCGCTTTGGCGCTGATCACGATTGCGTTTGGGCTCTACTGGGCGCTCGTACAAGCGCCCCGTGATGCTCTTCAGGGCGATGTCCAGCGCATCATGTATCTTCATTTGCCGAGTATTCTTACCGCCTACCTTTCCTTCTTCCTGGTTTTTATCGGTAGCTGCCTGTACTTATGGAAACGTGAAAAGCGGGATGATAATCTAGCTCATTCAGCCGCTGAGCTCGGCGTCCTTTTCACCGCATTGACCATCATCGAAGGGTCAATCTGGGGCAAGCCGACCTGGGGCGTCTGGTGGACCTGGGATGCCCGCTTGACGTTAACGGCCATTCTGCTCTTGATTTATAGTGGATACTTGATGCTTCGCTCTCTGATTGACGATGAAGATCGCGCCGCATTATCTGCCGCCATCCTTGGGATTATCGGTTTTCTCGACATTCCATTGATCCATATGTCGGTGTACTGGTGGCGCACCCTGCATCAGCCGCCGTCGATCCTGCGGCCTGATAAGCTTCCATGGGAGAATGTTCATCCGGCAATGTTGACTGCCCTGGCGATCAATTTTGTTGGATTCCTTCTGCTCTATTTTTATCTTCTTTCGCTTCGCCTCCGTCTCGGTGAAGTACGAAGCGAAATCAAGACTCGCCGGCTTAACCAAGGAGCCTATTAGTGGGCTCTTGGGGATTTGTCTTTCTAGCTTACGGCATTGTCTGGGGCTTCATCGTGACTTACCTGTTTGCGCTGAAGCGCCGCGTCCGGTGCGCGGAAGAGGAGCTGATGCAACTGCGTGCAACTGAGGAGTCTTCTGATCATGGCAAAAAATAGACGTTTTCTGATCGGCGGGGTGATAATACTGGCGGCGCTGTCCTACGTCATCTACGGCGGCATGCAGCAGGCGCTGGTTTATTTCGTCACCCCCTCTGAACTTAAAGCTAAGGAAACATCCTCGGCGGACAAGTTTTTGCGCATGGGCGGTATGGTCGTTAAAGGTTCACTGCAGAAAGACGTAAAGAATCTTACCTACAAGTTTGAACTCACCGATGGCGCGAGCGCGTTCCCGGTCTTTTTTCGCGGAGTGCCACCTGACCTCTTTAGAGAGGGAACCGGCGCGGTGGTCGAAGGCCGCGTCGGCAAGGACGGGGTGTTTCAAGCATCGACTATCATGGCCAAGCATGCCGAAGAGTACAGCCCGCATGAGGGCACTCAGGGCGCGCCGAACAGTTTTGTCCCGGGTAAGGAATACACAGCTAAGTGACCGCAACCATCGGCTATATCAGTGTCCTGATCGCCCTGGTGGCTGCCGCCGCCGGAATCGTCGCGCCGATACTCTCTTCGCGCGGCCGTCACGCAAGGTATTCGTCTGTCATTGGTCGCGCCATTTCGGTGCAATTCGTTTTTGTGACGGTAGCCGCCTCGGCCTTGATTTATGCCTTAGTGTCGGCAGATTTCTCCGTTCGCTATGTTGCGTTCAACACCACCCGGGCTACGCCGATTTATTACCGCGTAACCGGATTATGGGGCGCGTTAGAGGGTTCTCTGCTGCTTTGGCAATGGATTTTGATAATTTTTTCCGGTCTGGTTGCATGGATCTATCGCGGCCGTCACAAGGAGACCCTGCCATGGGTGCTCATGGTCTTCTCGATTGTCTCTTTCTTTTTTCTGGCCGTCATCGCCTTTGTTTCAAATCCGTTCGAAACTCTTTCTCCGGTGCCTGCCGACGGGCGCGGTTTAAATCCGCTCCTGGAAGACGCCAACATGATGACTCATCCGCCGCTACTCTACACCGGGTTCGTAGGCCTGACGGTGCCTTTCGCCTTTGCTATAGCGGCGCTGATCGTCGGTAAATTAGACGAAGCATGGATCACCACAACCCGCCGCTGGACCATCATCGCGTGGTTCTTTCTGACCGCCGGAAATCTGGTTGGCGCGTGGTGGTCCTACCATGTCTTGGGTTGGGGCGGTTATTGGGCATGGGACCCGGTCGAGAATGCCGCGTTCATGCCCTGGTTGCCGGCCACGGCATTCTTACATTCGATTCAGGTCCAGGAGCGGCGCCGGATGCTTAAAGTGTGGAATCTTTCTTTGATCATCATCGCCTTCAGCCTGACAATCTTCGGAACATTTCTCACCCGCTCCGGCATTCTTTCATCGATCCACGCGTTCTCTTCCGGACCGGTTGGAATTTTTTTCCTGGGCTTTCTCGCCTTTGTTTTATTAGCTTCGTTCGGATTGCTCGCCTACCGCTCTGATATGTTGAAAGAGCAGCCTGAACTGGACTCGATGGTCAGCCGGGAATCGGCCTTCCTATTAAACAATATCGTGCTGGTTTCCGCTCTCTTTACGATCTTTCTCGGCACTATCTTTCCGCTGTTATCCGAAGCGGTTGCCGGGGTGCAAGTCAGCGTCGGCGCGCCCTATTTCAATTCGGTCACCGTTCCCCTCTTCCTCTTCTTGGTGTTTCTCATGGGCGTCGGTCCGATGATCGCCTGGCGGCGAGCTTCATGGGACAATCTCAAGCGCAATTTTATCTGGCCGGCGACCGGATCGCTCGTGTTCGGTTTGGTCTTGTTTGTTTGGAAGGTGAAGGATTTTCTTCCGCTGCTCGGCTTTACCTTGCTCGCCTTCGTTGTCATGACGATTGTTTATGACACCGCTCTCGCCTTACGGGCGCGGCGCCGGCTTGCGAATGAAGGCATCATTCGCGGCCTGATTACACTCACACGGCGGAATCAAAGACGTTACGGCGGCTTGGTCGTACACCTGGGGATAGTGTTGATCATCATGGGCATCGCCGGTTCGATGACTTACAGCGTCGAACGCGAGGCGACGCTTGGACTGAATGAAAGTCTTTCGATTGCGAATTACCAGATCCGGTTTGAAGGGCTGCGCGGCTCCCAGCAGCCGACCCACTTTCGCGTCGAAGGCGCCTTTCGAGTGCTGAAGCAAGGCTCCGAAATCGGACTGTTAGCCCCGGCTCTCAAGTTTTTCCCGAGCCAGCAATCGCCGATCGGACGGGCAGTGCATCGCAGCAGCGCCAGTGAGGATATCTATTTGATCTTATCCGGTTTCAGCGACCTCGATAAAAACCAAGCGACCTTGAAAGTGCTGGTGCGACCGTTGGTCGTGTGGATGTGGATCGGCGGTTTCGTGATCGCCTTTGGGACGCTGGTTACGATCTGGCCGATGTGCAAACCCGCTTCAACTGAGGTATGAGCTGGCGTCGTATTCTTAAGTTTGCCTAAGTGTGGAAGCGAGTGCGCCAAGTTACCGGGAGTGCAGTTATTGCCAGCCGATTTTTGTCGCTGCCTCCTCTGGTTGGAAATTTTACGATATCTGGATGAAGCGAATGTCTAAGCAGTTTCGAAGAACGAAAACTTTTTTGCAAACGCTTTGCCCTTGCACGTGCAACGAGGTCGGTTAACATGCCCTGGCGCCGAGTCGCTCTTACTTTATTGATCGTTGCGCCAATCTTGGCGTTGCTGGCGTTCGGATTCAGCCGTGATGCGCGCTACATTACCTCGCCGTTGCTGGCCAAACCGGCGACGCCGTTTTCCATCGAGCTTTTCAACGGCGGCAAGCTTCGGCTAGAAGATCTGCGTGGCAAAGCCATATTTCTTAATTTTTGGGCTTCCTGGTGCCCGCCGTGCCGCGCCGAAGCGCGAGACCTCGAAGCAGCTTGGCAAAAGCTGAAAGAAAAGAACGTGATTTTTATCGGAGTTGCGCTCCAGGACACCGATCAGGCATCACTCGAATTTCTCAAAGAGTTCGAGGTAACTTATCCCAACGGCAAGGATGCTTCCGGCAAGATCGCGATAGATTACGGTGTCTGGGGCATTCCGGAAAGTTTTTTCATCGATCCCCAAGGGCGGATCACCTACAAACACGTCGGCGGTATCCGCGCCGTCATGGTGACGGAGAAGCTGCTCGAAGCGCAACAGAGTGTCGTCAGCGCTAAGGAAGGAAGAGGCGAATTTCAATCCGTACGTTAGAACAATGGCTTTTCGCATCATTCTCATTTTACTTACTCTTCTAGGCGGCGGACTCCAAGCCGCGCCGGCACCGGAAATCGAGGAACAGACTCGGGCGATTTCTGCGGAACTGCGCTGTGTGGTTTGCCAGAATCTCTCGGTGGCTGACTCGCCGTCCGAAATGGCGCAGCAGATGCGGGCTAGTGTTCGCGAGCAGCTACAGGCCGGCAAGTCTCCGCAGGAGATCAAAGATTTCTTTGTGTCGAAATACGGCGAGTGGGTGCTATTGGCGCCGACTAATGCCGGATTCAACCGACTTCTATGGTGGTTACCGCTGACTGTCCTGATCATCGGAGTGATTACCGCTCTGTTGCTTGCGCGCCGCTGGGCGGCAAGAAAGGCGCACCGCGTTGCTTCTGAGATTGATCCTAGGTTTGCCGCCGGGTTAGGCCAAGAAATAAATGTTAAAAATGTTGAAGTGCCGGATGTCGACAATCCTACTACAAGAGCGCAGTTGGCGCGTGAAAACATCCGGCTCGCCGACGAGTTAACAGAACTGGAATTCGATTTTGAATCCGGCAAACTTTCACAAGCCGATTACGGCGCTTTAAGAAGCGAGGTGGAAGGCAAGCAAGCAGTGGTTCTACAACAGCTAAGCGCACTACCACCGGAGCCGGCGGTCAAAGCACCAGTAAAAGATAAGCCAGCCCGGCGGCCAGAGAGCCCAAGCCGAAGTCGGTTTCACCGCTGGCAATTGGCTACAGGTGGAGCCTTGCTTCTTCTCTTCGGTCTAGCTCTCGGCGTATTGTTGACCCAGTCCTTACGACCACGCACCTCTGAGCAGGACTCGATGACCGGAGATTTTCTCACCGGCACTATGCCTGCCGATGCCGCGACGCGTTCCGCTTTGGAAGAGGGCAAGAGAGCATTTGCGAAACAGGATTTTCCCAAAGCTATCGAATCATTCAAGAAAGTTTTAGAGAACGATCCTAACCAGCCTGAGGCGCACAGCTACATGGGCATGATACTCATTCAGGCGGGTCATGCCGATGGCGCAATGATGGCTTTCGATCGAGCTCTAGCGCAAGCGCCGAATTATCCTATGGCGCTCTGGGGCAAAGGAATGATCCTGTATCGCGAGAAGAAGGATTACGCGGCGGCGCGGGTGGTGTTACAGCGGTTATTGCAGCTCATTCCGCCGGGCGAGGACAGAGCCGAGATAGAAAAAATCGTCGCATCGTTTCCCCCGCCGGGTAGCGATGCCGGACAAGTCCCCGCCGCGTCTTCGCCGGCTTCGAAGCAAACCGTCAGCGGCAAAATCACTCTCGGCTCGAAGTTCAAAGGAATGAACAGCAAGGCGACCTTGTTCATCATCGCAAGGCCCGCCGGTTCGGGAGGAGGACCGCCGCTTGCGGTCAAGAAAATCGATCAGCCGGTTTTTCCGTTGTCGTATGTCATTGGCGCCGACAACGTCATGATGCAGGGAACCCCGTTCACCGGCAAAATCAATTTAAGCGCCCGCTTAGACCAGGATGGCAATCCGACAACGCGGACACCAGGAGATTTGATAGGGAATTACCAGGCGCCGATCGATGTCGGCGCCAAGAACATTGACATCGTTATCGATCAAGCTCTATAGGAAAAGGCGGTTCCAATCGTTCCAGCCGTTTCAATTGTTCACACGCACTATTCGGCGACTCATCATTGACATCGCCGACAGTCCTGTCGATGACTTCTAGGGCCTGATTCAACGAGTGGAACTGATGGAACAATTGAAACGGGTGGAACCTGTTGAGATATCAGAACCTGCTTCATATGCACGATGAAAGCGGGCTCGATTTTGTACAGTCCCTGAACAATTGCTTCAACTTCCTTGCCTGAGATAGGATCGATATTTAGGTTAGCCTTTTTTCGCTTCGGCCAGCAGCTCAGGATCCTTCAGTGTATCGGCAAAGGCCTTGCGGAGTAGTTGGACAGGATTCTTCGGTGTACCTGGGGATAGAAAATAGGGTCTGGTGATCACCGCCGTATCTTGAATGCCGGATTTGATCAGCCTTCGAGCCTCGTCGGTTTGACGTAATCGCCTACTAGCGGCACACTGGGCAGCTCGGGGTGTTTTTCGGCATGTTCTGCACCACCACACTCACCTCGCCTAATTCGATGCCTTTTAGCCAGGTTGTTTTAAGCGACTCCCAACCTAAACAGCCTCCCGCCAGTTCACCGCTTTCGGTCGCCAGTCGGATATCTGCGGTACCCTTATAACGATCAATGACACGGATGGGCAGCCCGAGAGCCGCGTGGAATATCAGACGCGGTCCCGCTGGGCCGACGCCGCCGAACTTGATCGGCTCCTTGGCAGCAAATTGCCAGGAATATGTTTGCTGAGAGGCCGCGCGATTGTTCGAGAATAGGTGTCGTATCCTCCGCCGGCGGAGAAATCGACGATCAGGCGAATAGTCTTACCTTGTAGAAATTATCATCGGCAGAAGCAGCGTAGCCTCTTTTCAAGCTGAACATCAGCGTCCAAATGAACGCCCAGGCAAAAAATTGTCGATTGAACCATTGGATCTCCAGGCTTGATTGTTGGTAGAAGTCGCTCAGAGTGATGCGTTGTCTATCTCGCGAGAGTCTCAGCGAAAGTCTACAGCCTCTTTCGCTATTTGATCCTCTAACTCTGCTGATAGTTCTTATAGATCGCGTCGGTTTTCGCCGCCATGATGAAGTCATTTTTGTGTAGATTGCGAATTTTGTGCGTCCACCAGGTCACCCCCACTTTGCCCCATTCCGTGGTGATACGCGGATGATGGCCCTCTTCCTCCGCGGCTGCTCCCACGGCATCGGTGAAGGCCAACGCGTCTTTGAAATTCTTGAATTTGAACTGCCGGTCCAACTTGGGAATGCTGTCTTCAGTGATGATTTGCCAATCAGGCACTCTGGGCTGGAGCTCTCGTATCTCACCGGCCGTGACAGGTGGCGCGCCCACGCGACACGCTTCGCATTTCTGCTCTGTTAGATCTTCCATATCGATCCCCCCCTGACAATCATAGATGCGGCATGACTTCAGCCGCGAACTGCTGCATCGATTCTTGAACCAGCTGGTGCGGCACGTTGCCGATGTTAAACCAGGCGAGAAGATGCGTCGCGCCGGTATCGGCAGTTAAAGCGCTAAGCGTCTGCAGGGCAGATTCGGAATCCGCAATCACCGCATGGCGCGCGCAGATGTCAACGAAACTCACCGAAGCGCCGGCAGCGGTTCTCAGCCGGACGGGTAATTCATCGCCCCGACGAGTCAACCACTCAACGTAATCACTGCGCATATCGGCGATGGTTTTGAAGTAACTCATAATGCCGGCTTCAGAGCGGGATCTGGCCTGGGCGGTACTCGACGCCAAGTGCATCGGCACTAAAAGACCCAATTCCCTTGAGGTTGGATCATGGCCATAGGTTTCCAGTCCCTGCCAATAAGCCTGAGAATATTCGATCACTTGCTCTGGCGTACGGGTGTGAATCGGCAGGAGCAAATTGATCCCCAGACGGGCTCCCACTGCGACTCCATCAAGAGAACTCGTCGCCATGTAAAATGGCGGCAGCGGCCTTTGGACCGGTTTGGGGTTAACCACGACTTCAGGAATCTGGAAGAATTTTCCATCGAAGGTCAGAATCTCTTCAGACCAGGCCCGACGAATAATCTGCAGAGCCTCCACCATAAGATCGTGTGTTACTTTGTGGTCTGCGCCAAAGCATTCGTAAGCGCGGCTGTGTGGATGACCGCCGCCGGCAGCGAAATCCATGCGACCGCCAGAAAGTATGTCGAGCATCGCGGCCTCTTCCGCCAGCTGTACCGGATGATGAATCGGCAAGGTATTGACGGCGACGCCGAGCCGCAAACGTTTGGTTCTCTGAGCTACCGCTCCTAACACGACGTACGGCGCGGCAAGTAGAGAAAACTTCGGCTGGCAGTGAATTTCGGCGATCCAGAAAGTTTTAAAGCCGAGATGGTCCGCTAGTTCAGCTTGCTCAAGAAATTCCTTGAGGCGTTTTTCGGGCGATGAACCTGCCGGGCACTGAATTTCTGTAAACAGGCTAGACTTCACAAGGTTGCCTTAACTTCCGCGGTTGGTTATGAGCCTTTTCCAGATGGCCCAGGCTAAAATGATTTGAATATCTCGCGGTTCTTCTATGAAGCGCAGTTCTTCGTGGCGCATTCGAAACTGAAGCAGAGCGTCGAAACTCCGCCTCTGGGTGGTTGCAGGGCTACCAGCCCAACGCGTAAGCCACTCTGCGTGGATCCGCGCCACCCAGCCAGCAACCATTTTCGTCATCGCGAACAATGATTTTCGCGCTGCCGAACGACCAGCGATCAACGACAGACACTTTGTGCCCGCGCGCTTGCAAATCTTCTAAAGTTTGCGCATCGAAACCTTCTTCCATCCGCAGCGACTCGGGGAGCTGGTCTCGCGGCGGCGTGCCTGGCTGGTGGCTCCACCGCGGCGCTTCGACGGCGCTTTGTGGATCCATTTTCAGATCGACTAAATCGTGAATGATCTGGAAATTAGTTTGCGGCTGTTCGTCGGCCCCGGGACTACCGCCCACCGCGAAAACATTGGCGCCCTTAAAAACCATATAGGTATTGAGCGTATGCGCCGGTCTTTTCCCTGGCTCGAGTGAGTTTGCTTTTGCCGGATCTAGCCCGAAACTGCATAACCGATTGTTCATGACCACGCCGGTCTCCCCGGCAATCACCCGCGAGCCAAACGGCGCGAACACGCTCTGTATCAAAGAGATCGCATTGCCATCACGGTCGGTGGCGCAGAGATAGGTAGTATCGCTACTTTGATTTGGCGCTGCCGCCGGGCTTCGTTTCAGAGCGTCTTTGGCGAGCTCACGACGTGCGGCGGCGTAATCTTTTGAGATAAGCGTAGCGATTTTTGGATCGCCAAAACTCGGGTCTTCGAGATAACGAATGCGATCTTCAAATGCGAGTTTCTTCGCCGCGACCTGGAGGTGAATCATTTCCGCGCGGCTCATGCTGCCGCTGTCAAAAGGCCATGCTTCGGCAATGTTGAGCATCTCGAGAACCATGAAGCCCTGCGATACCGGCGGTTGCTCATAGACCGTGGTGTCGCGGTACGAAGAGCTCAGCGGCTCCATCCAGTGCGCGACGATTGTCTGCAAATCTTCTTCCGCCAATATGCCGCCTTCGGCTCTGACCGTTTGGACGATTTGATCGGCGACTTCACCGCTGTAGAATCCGCCGCGCCCGTGAGCGACGATCTTTTCAAAAATCGCCGCCAAGCCTTTCTGATTTAATATTTTGCCCGGCTTTGAAACACCAAGAGGCTTTCGGTAAAAACGATCGACCCAGGAAGACTCCCTGCTATGCTCCTCGATGGCTTCAGCAAACTCCTGGGAAATGGGAAACCCTTCACGGGCGATGCGCACCGCATCGGACACTAGCCTTTTGAGTTCTATGGTGCCGTGTTTTTTGTGAAGCTCCAGCCAGCCGTCCACCGCGCCCGGTACGGCAATGCTCAGCGCTCCATTGATCGGAATGCTCTTCAATCCGTGTTCCTGGAAGTAACTTATCGTTGCCTTGGCCGGCGCCGGCCCGCTGGAATTTAGCGCGACAACCTTTCCAGCCTTCTTCATGTAAACCAGCGCGAACAGATCACCGCCAGGTCCGCTGGCCTCCGGTTTGACAACGGACATGACGAAGGCAGCCGCTAACGCGGCATCGACCGCGTTGCCGCCCTCTTGAAGAATTTTTACTCCTGACAAGGCGCCGAGCGGATGCCCTGCGGACACCACCCCGTTCTGCCCCATGACCACCGGTCTTGCTGCCTTAGTATATTTCATGCCGCTCCCAGGCCGAGAATTTCCGCGGCATTGCCGCCGAGAATTTTGTCTTTATCGTTCTTGCTCAAGTTCAGACCGTCAATGGCAGCCAAGCTATTTTTAATGAGCACGCAACCCTCTTCCGGACCATATGGATAATTGGTTCCGAGCACCAGCCGCTCCGGGCCAAAAAAATCCAAAACACATTTCAATGTCGAGGCCGGATGGTCGGCCGTATCGACGTAGAATCGCCGAAAAGAGTCGAGCGGGTTCTCTTTGAGCCCGTACCGTTGCCGAATTTCTTCGGTGCGTCCGGAGTAAATATTCTTCGCGCGCTGAGCGAAAAATGCCAGCACGCCACCGACGTCGGCGACGACGAAATCGATTTCCGGAAAGCGCTCGAGCACGCGGCCATAAACGAGCCGGGTCATCGCCACCGTGCTGTCGAAAGCCCAGCCGAATATCAGAGTCGGCATGATGTCAATTCCGGTAGCTTCGGTGGCCAACGGCGCAGTAGGATGAATGTAAACCGGCAGCTTATACTTAGCGAGTCGTTCGTAGATCGGAAACAATTCTTCGCGATCCAGAGCCTGGCCGTTAAGGTTGGCGAAAGAACCAAAGCCCTTGAGTCCCAGCTCATGCACCGAGCGCTCAAGCTCGTCCAACGATGCTGAAATCGAGCTGGTCGGCAGGGTAAAGAAGCCGACAAAGCGGCTTGGGTGTTTGCGGCAGATAGCCGCGATGGCATCATTGGCCACCCGCGCAATTGCCACGGCATCGTCGCGGTCGAATCGATCCGCGCCCGGTGCCGGAATGGTCAATACATGAATATCGATGCCGAGCCGGTCCATATGCTCGAGCCGGCGCTCGATGTCACGCCCTTGGAAGATTGCCGTGTTGATTCGACAACGCAATTTCTTGTCATAGAAATAAGTCATGCCGCTGTACGGGTCGGGCTCTTCGAGAATGACCGCGCCGTCACGGCGCTTAAGTTCGTTGATGTACTCGTCGGGAAATAGGTGAGCTTGAAAATCAATGACCATAGGAAATCTTCTAGACCTCTGGGCTACGGATTTAAAGGCTGTAGAGCGCCTTGGCGTTGTCGTCGAGGATTTTCTTCACGACCTGCGGCGGCACGGCGCCATCCTCCCTGAGCTTGCGCAGCGCCAGAATCTCCGATGATGTGTCGTTGTGTCCGTAATCTGTGCCGATCACCAGCGTGCTGTCGCCGGCGTATTCAAGCACATAGGAAAGATCGTCATCGGTCTGGCATGCAACCCAGATTCTGTTTCGCCTCAGCACATCGGATTTGTCGACCTTGGCGCCGGCGCGCTCGAAGCGCCGCGCATAATCGTGAATGGCGTACGGTATCCATTGGGAGCTGACCTCGATAAAAGCCCATCTGGTCTGCGGAAATCTCTCCGGGACCTTGTTAAAGATGAGCGAATGAAACGACCCGACTACGGCCAGCTTGAATTTATTGAAGCCGCACTCGTCGATGAAATAGTCATGCACCGCGAAGCTGCCGGTTGCGGAATGGACGCAGATCGGCAAATCCAGTCTCCCGGCTTCCTCGTAGATCGGAAAAAAATGGCTATCGCTGATCCGCTTATCGCCTTCCAGACCACGCATGAAGACGCCACATGCGCCATTTTCTTTGGCAAAGCGGGCTTCTTCAAGCGCATTCTCCATACTGAGGAGCGGCAACACCGCTACCCAACGCAAGCGTTCGGGCGCTGCTTTCCAGATATCGACGAGCCATCGGTTGTAGCTGCGCGCGAGCGCCAGCTCGACCTCCGGCCGGCGCGTGAACGGACGAAGGAATATCGTCGGATAGAGCACCTGGACGTCGATATCGAGCTCGTCCATGTGCGCCAGCCGCGCTCTGATGTCCTCCATCTCACGCGCTTCTCTCGCCGTGTCATGGCCGACGTTGCGCGCCTTGCCGATGTGAGTGCCGTCGACTAGCCAGGATTCTCCTCCCGAGGTCGGGTCGGTAGGTGTGGGCACGACCCGCGGCCTCATGGAGCGCTCGGATTCCAACATGTAGTCCCAAGTGCGCTCGGTCTCCAAAACGTGCGCGTCCGAATCGATCACTGACATTTCGATCAGCCTCCTATCCTAGTCTTTCTTGTAGTGGCTTGGGTGCCGGCGCGTTCGGTTTTTGATCCTACTGAGCTATGGCACGTCTGGCAGGTATAATCATAGAGTTCCCCATCCGGCAACACCAGCAACAATCGCTGCCTGACTGGCATCGCCCTACCGCACTTGTTGCAGTACAGCAACGCTGCATTGAATTGATCAAATGATTGTTCCATAACTGCCTCAATCTGAAGATCGCAAACTAACTCGTTACGCGAATCGCCTGAGCCTTCCTCGTTGCAGGGAGAATTTTCCCCCGGTGAGGTCGTATCGTTCGGCTTTAGATCTTTAGTGCTGGCTCGGCTGTTCCGTCTTGCTTTGCGCTTTGGCTTCTTTGATCACTCTTTCAGCTAGATGAGCGGGTAACTCCTCATAATGTGAAAATTCCATATGAAACTCGCCGCGGCCGCTGGTAAGCGAACGAAGATCCGGCGCATATTTTAGCACCTCGGACATCGGCACCCGGCTTTTGATTACTTGAGTGTGGCCGTTGGTGTCCATGCCCAGTACTTTGCCCCTGCGGCTGTTCAAATCGCCGATGACGTCGCCCATACATTCGTCCGGCACGGTCACCTCCATCGTCATGATCGGTTCTAAAATCACCGGTTTGGCTTTTTCGACGGCGTTTTTAAAACCCATGGACCCGGCGATTTTGAATGCCATATCCGATGAGTCGACATCATGATAGGAACCATCGTAAAGTGTCACCCGCACATCGACCATCGGATAACCGGCGACCACCCCTCCGGCCATTGCTTCTTTGATCCCTTTCTCCACTGCCGGGATATAGTTCCGAGGAATCGCGCCGCCGACGATCTGATCGACGAACTCAAACCCCTTGCCGTGCGGCAGCGGTTCGACTTTGAGCCAGGTGTCGCCATACTGGCCGCGGCCACCGGATTGCTTCTTTAACTTTCCCTGGGCGCTGGCAGCGCCCCGGATGGTTTCTTTGTACGGCACTTTCGGCGCTTTTAAAATGACCTCGGCGCTGTACTTCCGTTTGAGCTTCTCGACGATGATCTCGATGTGCTGCTGTCCCATGCCCGACAGGATAAAATCGCGCGTCTCCTCATCGCGGTGAAGATCGATGGTTGGATCTTCCTCCATCATCCGGTGCAGGCCCTGCGGCACCTTTTCTTCATCTGCTTTGCTCTTGGGCTCTAACGCAAACGAAATGACCGGCGAGAAATGCACCGGCAGCGGGTACTGAATCGGCGCCCTTTCATCGCAGAGCGTGTCGCCGCTGCTGACATCCTTGAGCTTGGCCGCTGCGACGATCTCGCCTGCCCGAGCTTCTTTGATGGCCTCTTGCTTTTTCCCCTCCAGCCGGAACATGTGACCGATTTTTTCTTTGCTCTGTTTGTTGGCGTTGAAGCATGTCTCGTCCGACGAAATCTTTCCGGATATGACACGCATCACCGATAGTTTCCCTGCAAAAGGATCGACCAATGTTTTGAAAACGTAGGCCGAAAAAGGCGCGCCAAGATCGTGTGCCCTTCTTTCAACCTCGCGCGTAATCGGATTGGTGCCTTCCAATTCGGCCTCTTCTCCTGGCGCAGGCAGGTAATCGAGCACCGCCTCGAGCAGTTGGGGGATTCCGATCAAATGTGTCGCAGAGCCATAGAGAATCGGAAATATTTTTCGTTGCCGCGTGGCTTCGCGAATGGTTTGCTTCAACTCTTCCAATGAAAATTCGCCGCCATCGAGATATTTTTCAAGGAAGCCGTCGTCCGCTTCGGCGACACTATCCATCAACTGTCGCCGCATATCTTCAGCCGCTGCCCGGAGATCGGCGGGGATTTCGGTTTCGCTGAACTTGCCGCCGCTTCCTTCATAAAGATAGGCCTTCATTGAAGGCAAATCGACAACGCCTTTGAACTCGCCCCCGGCTCCGATTGGCAACTGCAGATGAACACCCTTGGCATCCAGCCTTGAAAGCAAAGGCTCCATTCGCTCAACCGCATCGGCCTCCTCATGATCCATTTTATTGACGAAGAGAAGCCGGCAGATTTCATTGGCGTTAGCCGTTGCCCATAGCCGCTCGGATTCAACCCGCAATCCAACCGAAGGATTCAGAACAAAGATCGCGCCGCCAAAAGCGCGCGCACAGTTGATTGAATCGGCGAGAAATGCCGCATAGCCCGGAGTATCCACCAAAGTCAAAGAATGTTTTTTCCATGAAAGAGATTGAAACGCGGTTGAGATCGAGACCTGGTGCTTGATTTCTTCGGGCTCATGATCAAACACCGACGTGCCATCCTGAACCCGTCCCAGCCGCTGAGTCGCCCCGCCGGTAAACAGCATCGCCTCCGCTAAAGAGGTTTTGCCCGAGCCTCCTTGACCCAGAATGCCGAGGATTCGAAGGTTTTGCAGCTCCGTTCCAGCCATAACTGTGGGTTCCTCCTTTTCCGCTATGTTTGCGCTCTTACCTTCACCTCTTGTAAAGAATTTCGTTCATGTATAATCCGCAGTCCCTGAAGCGTTAGAAATTCATCAACATCGCTGATCGTCGAACATTCCGCAGCCACAAGTGGCGCCAATCCTCCGGTAGCGACTACCTTCGCCTGAACTCCGCCTTCCTTCTGAATCCTTTTGACGATGCCATCGACCAGGCCGACATAACCATAAAATATCCCTGCCTGTATCGAGTTGACGGTGTTGCGGCCGATAACCTCCCTTGGCTTGACAATTTCTATCCTGGGCAATTTGGAGGCGCGTTGCGACAACGCTTCCAAAGAGATCGACAAACCTGGCGCGATCGCACCGCCGACGTATTCCCCTTTCTTTGAAATCAGATCGATGGTCGTCGCAGTCCCGAAATCAACAATAATGCACGCTTCCCTATATCGCTCGTAGGCGGCTATGCCGTTGACAATTCGGTCGGCACCAACGTCTCTGGGATTTTCATAGAGAATTGGCATCCCGGTTTTAATGCCGGGGCCGACAATCAATGGTTCGAGTTTAAAGAATTTTTTGCCCAGCTCCTGAATCATTGTCAGCATCGGCGGCACCACGCAGGATACGACGATGGCGCTAATCTGGTTGCAATGAAATCCTTCGTAATCGACTAGATGGGCTATGATGACGCCATATTCGTCGGAGGTGCGCTCAGCTTCGGTGAGCAGTCGCCAGTGGGTAATCAGCTTTTTTCCCTGGTACAGTCCAAGAACGATATTAGTATTACCGATGTCGATAGCGAGCAGCATGATTCTATTGGCTCACTGGAGTAACGTCCCCGGCGATGACTCTTTGCAGTCTGCCGTGATCGTCTTCGAGTAATAGGGCGCCGTCATGATCAATGCCTTTGGCTATGCCGAACGCAACCTGATCCAAAAGCTCAATACGCATCCGCTGCCCTCTCCAGCCAAAGTAAGCCTCCCAACGAGGCGCCAGCGGCGCGAAACCATTTACCTCGAGTTCTCCATAACACCGGTCCAGGTCTTGAATCAATCTCCACAGCAGATCTTCTCGGCTTACTTTGTTTTGGCGTTCAACCAAAACCGATGTCGCGCGCTGGCGAATTTCCTCGGGCATTAGATCAACGGGATAGTTAACGTTTACCCCAATGCCGAGAATCACGAACTCGACAGATTCCGTGCCGCAGTTCACCTCGGTCAAAATGCCCGCTAGTTTTTTGCCGTTCACGGTAATGTCATTCGGCCACTTGATAGACGGAGGAACTGGAAGGAAGGACTGCAACGTCTCGGCCAGAGCAACGGCGGCCATCAGAGTAATTTGCGGCGCTCTGGCGGGCGGGAGTTTTGGTCGCAAAACGAAAGAAATATACAGATTCACATTGGGCGGCGACACCCAATGCCTGCCGAGGCGACCGCGGCCGTCTGTTTGCGAATCGGCGACAACCAACTCGCCCTGTCTCGCGCCTTGTTCAGCCAGTCGGCGAGCGTGGGTATTGGTGGAGCCGATCTCAGCAAAGTAGTGGAACTCAGTTCCGAGCCGTTGCCCGGCTAATCGTTGACGGATTGAGTTGAGATCGAGCGGTAAATCGGCCGTGCCTCGATGATTTTCGGAAAGGTTCACTTGCCGACGTTCATGGTTATTTTCATGTTGAAATCGACCACCGGAGCCGAATGCGTCAGGGCGCCCGATGAGATGAAATCGACCCCAGTCTCGGCGATCTGACGAATGGTGTTAAGAGTGATGCCGCCTGAGGCTTCCACCCAAGCGCGTTTGTTTACCAGACGCACCGCTTCCGCCATCTGGACAATCGACATATTGTCGAGCATGATCACATCGGCGCCCGCGTCTATTGCTTCCTGAACCTGCGTTAAGTTGCCGGCTTCGACTTCGACCTTAGCCATGAACGGCGCATGCAGTCTTACCGCTTTGACTGCTTCAGCGATGGACCCCGTGGCTTCAATATGATTGTCCTTTACCAGAGCCGCATCATACAGTCCTATGCGGTGATTCGTTCCGCCGCCCATTCGAACCGCATATTTCTCCAGAGTCCGTAGTCCAGGTGTCGTTTTTCTAGTATCGAGCACCTTGCACGCAAAATCTTTCACTGCCTCGACGTACTGGCGCGTTAGAGTCGCGGTTCCAGATAGGCGTTGAAGAAAGTTCAGCGCTGTTCGTTCAGCTAAAAGCAGCGCCCGGACCGGCCCTGCGGCTTCGGCCACTACAGTGCCTTGTGCCACCTGAGTACCGTCTTTTGTGAGGAGGCTTACGTTTACTTTGGGATCAATAAAGTAGAAGATTCGCTCCAACAGCACCAAACCGGCTACAACACCTTCTTTCTTGGCGCGAAAAAGCCCCGTGCCTTGAGATTCTGCCGAGATTGTCGCCATTGTCGCAAGGTCGCCGGCGCCGATGTCTTCGTCTAAGGAATCGCGGATTAAGCGTTCGATCTGGGGACTAACAAGAATATCCATCTGCCTAGTTCCTTCCCGCCTGAATCTCCCTGATTTGTTCTACGCTAGCCTTAAGCGTGCGGAGCTTTTCTTCATGTTGGATCGCCTTTTCCCGCTCCTTTTGAATGATCTCTGGTTTGGCCTTATTGACAAACTCGGGATTGGCGAGCTTTTTTTGAGAACGCGTTATTTCGCCGGTAATCTTAGCGATCTCCTTCGTCAATCGTGCTCGTTCCTCGTCAAGATCGAGAAGATCGTCGATTGGAAGATAGATTTCCGTCGATCCAACCACCGCAGTCGCCGCTCCCTTGGGCCGATCTCCCGATGCAAGATAATCAGCGGAACCAACCCGCGCCAGAGCACGAAGATAAGGCATCTGCGCGCCAAGAAACGCAAGATCGCCGTCAGAGCCGTGGAAGATAACCTTGATTTGCTTGGCCGGCGGGCAATTCAGCTCCGTGCGAAGATTTCTGATCGCCCTGACTACTCCCATCAAATAATCCATTTGCCTTTCGGTTTCGGCATCGATCCAGTTTGCTTTCACTGCCGGATACTCTTGGAGCATGATTGTGCCTCTGCCGTCGCCCAGCACTTGCCAAATTTCCTCGGTAACAAAGGGCATGATCGGGTGCAATAACAAGAGGATCTGCTCTAAGACTTCAACCAGTATGCGCCGGCTTCTTTCAGGGTCATCGCCACCTGTCGCATTAAGCGACAACTTGCTCATTTCGATATACCAGTCACAGAATTCGTGCCAGGTAAACTGATACAGAACATTGGCGTAATCGTTGAAGCGATAGCCGTCGATGGCAGCGCGCGCTTCGCGAACTGTTGAAGCCAAACGCGACCGAATCCACCGATCAGCCAAGCCAAGCTCGGCGCTGTCGAGAGCACGTTGGTCAGAAGCATGTTGGGGTGGTTCGCTTTGCGCTAAATTCATCAAAACGAATCGGGAAGCGTTCCACAACTTGTTGACGAAATTCTGGTAACCGGAGATTCGTTCTTCTGCAAGTTTGATGTCACGTCCCATTGCGGCCATGGCAGCCAAGGTGAAGCGAAACGCATCCGTGCCATATTCAGCCATGATATCCAACGGATCGATGACGTTGCCTTTGGACTTCGACATTTTCTGACCTTGTTCGTCACGCACAAGCGCGTGTATGTAAACATCATGAAACGGCACAGAACCCATAAACTTGAGACCCATCATGATCATGCGCGCAACCCAGAAAAATAAAATATCGAAGGCCGTGACTAACGTCGAGGTTGGATAAAAGCTTCTCAGATCATCGGTGTTCTCAGGCCACCCCAAGGTCGAAAACGGCCACAAGCTGGAAGAAAACCAGGTGTCGAGAACATCCGGATCCTGAACTAAATCATCACCACCGCAGCGCGGGCAGTTTTGCGGCGCGGTGCGGGAGACGATGGGTTGAGCTTCCTTCGTTAGGCTGTACTCGCCGGCGTGGCCCTCGGCAATGTTTTCCCTATCGCACGAGCGGCAATACCATGCGGGAATTTGATGCCCCCACCAGATTTGTCGCGAGACACACCAATCTTTGATGTTTTCCATCCAGGCAAAGTAAGAATTGCTCCATCCTTCGGGAATAATGCGAATATCGCCTTGGCGCACTGCGCCGATGGCGGGGCCCGCCAAAGGTTTGATGCCACGAACCACTGCGGTGTGAGATACGGCTCGACGATGGTTTGGCAGCGATAGCAGTGGCCCATCGAGATTTTGTGAGGTTCGATTTTCCGGAGAAATCCCTTATCCTTCAGATCCGCAACCACTAGGCTGCGCGCTTCGAAACGATCCTTGTCATGATAGCGATCGATCCATTCGCCGGTTTCGCCACGTTGCAGAAAGGCCCCGGCATCGATGCGCCCCTCGGCATCAAAGATACTGATTCTATCGAGAGCGAATCGCTCGCCGATCTCAAAGTCGTTAAAATCATGGCCCGGCGTGACCTTCAAAGCACCGGTGCCGAATTCGCGATCGACAAAGGGATCGGCGATTAACGGGACCATGCGTCCGCTCAGCGGCAGCCTGATATTTTGACCGATGAGATTTTGATAGCGCTGGTCGTCGGGATGAACCGCCACCGCGGTATCGCCGAGCATGGTTTCCGGCCGGGTTGTTGCGACGACGAGTTCCCTAGACGGATCTTCCGCCAAAGGGTAGCCGATATGCCAGAGATTACCATCCGATTCTTGATGGATAACCTCAATGTCCGAGAGCGCCGTTTTACAGCGAGGACACCAGTTGATCAATCGTTGCGCCCGATATAGCAGCTTATCGTCCCAAAGCCGCACGAAAGCTTCGCGCACCGCCCGCGAGAGGCCTTCATCCATAGTGAATCGTTCATGATCCCAGTCGCAAGAAACACCCAGGGCTCTGAGCTGATGCAAAATGACATCGCCGGCTTCCTGCTTCCATGACCAGACTCTCTCGATGAATTTCTCGCGTCCCAGCTGATTACGATTCAACCCTTCTGCCGCGAGGCGCCGCTCAACGACATTCTGCGTCGCGATGCCGGCATGGTCGGTGCCTGGAATCCATAGGACGCGAAACCCGTCCATCCGTTTGTACCGGCACAGTATGTCTTGAAGTGTGTTGTTGAGAGCGTGCCCCATGTGTAGCGATCCCGTTACATTGGGTGGTGGAATCACCATTGAAAAATAAGGTCCCCCGCCTTTGGATGGTTTGAAGGCTCCCGATTCGGTCCAACGTTGGTACCACTTCGCCTCGACTGATTTATGCGAATAAGCTTTGTCCAGTTGCATAGCCTATTGTTTCTTTCTCTCCTGCCACTCGTCTTGCATACGAGCTGTTGCTTCTTCCTCAACGACATCTACGAGTTCTATAATTGCCGCTCTTTGCTCCGAATCCGGCTTGAGGTCAGTGTCAATCAAAACTGTCTTATTTTGGAACTTCTCGCCAAGGTTCGTCGGTGGAAAGGTCGGTCCTTGCGCCTGACAGCGAGTCAGCGCCGCGAGGAGATCGTTCCTCACGATCGGCTTACGTAAAACCACCAATTTGTCGCGTACCGGCGCGGCCGTTGGAGTATTCTCCTCCAGCCAAATTATGGGTATCGACCAGTCCCGCAAACAGCGGTTCAGATCGCCGGCCGCATTCTTTTCGCGCAGCGCTGCGGCATCAACGATGGCAACATCATAAGCGCGCTGCTCAAGCGCGCTCACTTCCGGAACCTGCTCAGTTACCTCAACTTGATGTTCAGGAAAAAAACTCACCGCAATCGCTCTTTGTAGGATTTTGTAGGGTTCAACGACTAAAATCTTACTCATTGGCTTTGTCCGTGACAGCAATCAGATTGTTGACAACCCATCAACCCCAAGCTAATAAATGATGAGCGGTCCCGCGCCCTAAGCTCGCGAAAGTGGCGGAATTGGTAGACGCGCAGGATTCAGGATCCTGTGAGGTAACACTCGTAGGGGTTCGACTCCCCTCTTTCGCACCAAGAATTAATAGCACACACGCCAGAATTTCTCTAATATCACTGGATCATCTTTTCCGAATGAAAGGTATGCTGTTAATCCGGTGCCTGATTCTCACGAATTACTGAAGGAGCTAATTCTACGGAAACGGGTAACGATCACGATCAAAGCCGGGTGACGACCGAGCGGCCGAATTAGGCAAGCAGGCGCAAATGGGCAAGACGTCAGATGGGAAATGCGTTCATAGGGTTGGTAATCGTCTTAATGACTGTGGGCCTGAGTGCCTGTTCGAGAGACTCGGATCAGGCGGCGCAGGAGAGCAAAGATCCTGATTGGGAAAGAGGAAGAGCCGTTTACATCGCTAATTGCGTCGCATGTCACAATAGCGACCCGTCGAGAGATGGTCCGATAGGGCCAGCGCTGAAAGGTTCCGGCCAAGAATTGCTCGAAGCCCGGGTTTTAACCAGTAACTACCCGCCTAACTATAGACCGAAGCGCCCGACCAAGGTAATGCCGCAATTTCCGTTTTTGAAGTCAGAAATTCCGTATCTTGCTGCCTACCTTCGTTGAGGCTTGCCTTTACATCAGAGCAAGCAATAGAACGTAAAATATAGCGGTAAGAATAAACCCAGCCCACAGCGCGCCGGAAACAGAATCCAAGAATTTCTTGGTTGGTCCTTGTGTCCCCACCAGCGGATTGATTTCCACAGCGGCGATAATGATCAGGGACAAAACCCAGAAGATCCCGAATGCGGCCGATGGTCCGACCAGCGAGGGGTAGTGACTCGCAGCGCCCATAAAGAAAAGCATCGGAACAGAAAAGACGACGTTGGTCCTCGATGCCAGAGCGCCGCGTCGTGCCGCCCCCGCGGCTGCCGGCAATGCTTGACCCCCGCTCGCCACTTGGTTCGTTGATGCGATTACGATCTGCTGATTGGGCCAAATGACCAACCAGACATTAAGAAACATGATAGTCCCCATTAGACCGCCCAGAGTGATTGTCACTCCGTATGATGAGGTGAAGAACAGTCCCGCGCCCATCTCACCTAAGCGCATCAGGTACATCAGCAAGCCCGCCAGAAAGGTGACCATCGCCGCCCAGCGAAACCACCACAGAGCTCGAGGAACAAGTTTCTGAATGGCTCCTGTACGAACGCTTGCTTCAGTTTCTGCAAAAAACGGTGTTTGGACGAAATTGAAATAGTACAAGATACCGATCCAGGTGATCCCAGCTAAAAAGTGAAACCATCGAAAGAAAAAATGTGCTGCTTCCATAAAGCTCCCCTCCTCCTAACCTTTCACTGGATATATCAAGAGTAGTTTGTTTTTATATATTAGGGCGTCATCGAATTTGTCAAGGCAAACGTTGACCTTCCGACGCAAAATTGGACGGATCTTTTAGAATTCCGGCCGCAAACGCACAAAGCATAGATTTTCGGAAACCGGATGATCCGCACCACTAAAACGTGATTCGACATCGGCTTGACCTGATTATCGAACTATGACATTTTCCTGCTAACTCTCTCGCCTCCGCCGCACGGAGTTTTTTTGATCCACGAGACAAAAAGCAAGACGCTAAAATCTTCCCCGGATACCTTTACGAGTTTAGGCAGAATTCCTTCTCTACAGGGACGCAGCGATCCCTTTCGCTATATTGGCGAAGAACTTCAACTCGTCGAAGAGACGCTGGCGCGAGCGATTCGTTCTCGCGAGCAATCACTTACTGATATTGCAGCTCACACAATTCTCGGCGGTGGCAAGCGCGTCCGTCCGGCCGTGACGATTCTGGCTTTTTTAGCGTTTGGAGGTAAAAAAGCAAGTGATATCGTCGATATCGCTGCCGCCATGGAACTTATCCACACGGCAACTCTGCTTCACGATGATATCATTGACGGGGCTGAGACCCGTCGCGGAAAAGACTCGGCCTATAAAAAATTTGGGCTTAAATCTACGCTCGTCGCGGGTGATTTTCTTTTCATCAAAGCCTTTGAGTTTGCAGGAAAGTTCGATGAGAGGGTTGTGCAATGGACAGCCGATGCCTGCTCACTGCTGACCGAAGGAGAGATGCTGCAGGGCCACTTCAATCGCAACCGAGATGTCACCCTCGACGACTATATCGAAATTGTCAAAAGGAAAACCGCCTCGCTTTTTCATACTGGAGGCAAAGTCGGCGCTTATCTCGCCGGCGCCGACTCGAATCAAATTGAGGCAACTGAGCGCTATGGTCTCAATATGGGAATCGCCTTCCAGGTAGTCGACGATATTCTTGACGTTGTCGGACACGTTGAGCTCTTAGGAAAACCTACTGGGATGGATTTGCGCGACGGCAATCCATCGTTGCCCATCATTCTTGCGTTGCAAGCCAGGCAAAGCGCCGTTTGCGAGGCCTTCGAATGCGAACAGCCGAGCGAAAATCAAATCGCCGCTGCCCTTGCGGCGCTGAGAACCGGAAACGCTATAGAAGCGGCGAAGACAATCTCTAAGCACTATGCTGAAGATGCACTAAAGTCCATCAAGAAGCTCCCCCCCTCTCTGTATCGCAATGGATTAAAAACCCTCGTTCAGCTCATCATTGATCGAGATTTTTGACCGACGCGGCCGCTCTTACGTTTGGAATCAGAATAGTATCGCTGAGCGTCAATAGATGGGATCCGTCGACAATCCGGGTAATGACAATGTGCAGCGCATGTTCGATCGCATTGCAGGTCGATATGATCTACTCAATCGGGTTATCAGTTTCCGATTGGATGCCTGGTGGAGAAAAAAAGCCGTGTCGGCGGTTGTTAAAAGCGGCAATGAAAAAATCCTCGATCTCGGCACCGGTACAGGGGACCTAACGTTTGCCGCGGGCAAGTCCCTCCGCGTCCAAGGCAAAGTCGTTGCATTGGATTTTTCCTTCAAAATGATACAGCTGGCGAGAGTCAAGCAGCAGAGCCGAAAGTCCAGCAGAACAGAGTTTCTTCAGGCAAACGCACTCATGCCGCCATTTCGAGACCATGTTTTTGATGGCGTTATGACGGGATTCGTATTGCGTAATGTTTCTGATTTGCGGCTCTTTTTTGTTCAGGCTTTCCGAGTCTTAAAACCTGGTGGGCGGATGGCTTCTTTGGATATGTTTCCGCCATCGGCAGGTCTTTTCGCGACCCTGTATGCGTTCTACTTCTATCGCTTCATGCCTTTAATTGGCGGCTTTCTCGCCAGGGACCGCCGCGCATATCAATATTTGTCGGACTCTGTGCGCCAGTTTGTGCCTCCAGAGAAAGTTTCGGAACTACTTGAACAATGCGGCTTCGAGCAGGTCACGCTCCAACGATTTCTATTTGGCGCAGTATGCCTTCATGTCGCGAATAAACCGAATCAAAAATAAGCATGCGAGGATTCTCCAGTAGCTTTCTACTTTTTTTCTATCAAATTGCTCTGGGCGGCCTCTTTGGGTTGGCATTTACCCCATTCCACGAACTCGATCGGGCGTTTTACAAATCAACCGGTGGCGTGCTGTTTGTAATTGCCGTCCTCGGCTTCTGGGGAAAAACTAACCTCTATTTGCGGAGCATATTGGACAGTTTTAGCCGGATCGTGGCGGCTGAGACGATTGCGCATTTTCTCTTCATCGCTTTTTTCGCCTGCTATATCGTCTCGCTTTGGGGTGAAAGACAAGCCTTCAGAGCCAAATCGTTCGCGGCTTGTATTCTTGCAGGTCTCGCCGGGCTTCTTTTGAGTGCTCATAGCTTTTACGAGGCACCAATTGGCTCAATCGAAACTCTGGTTTACCCGCTATCCTTCTTTCTGTCCGCGCTTTTACTTGGCAGTGTGACGGTCGGAATGCTTATTGGACACTGGTACTTGATCGATACCGGCCAGACACTTGACCCATTTGTTCGCATCTTTAAATTCTTCGTTATCTCTCTTGCGGTCCAGAGTGGCTTCTCATTAGTTGCTTTTTTGTCGCTGCACTTTCTCGGCACCGACCAAAGTGTTGTGGAAATTGAAAGACTGTGGACCGATCACTCGACCCTGTTGATCACTCGCATCGTGATCGGATACCTGGGACCATTGATTCTCTCTTGGATGATTTGGCGGACCTTGCTGATTCCGCACACGATGGCGGCAACAGGTTTGTTCTATATCGCGCTGTTGGGTGTATTTGTGGGAGAGATCTTGAGTAGGCAAATATTGGCGTTAACTTCCCTGCCTCTTTGAAGTGTCGGCCACCTGGACGACGCTGCTCGTCGGATAAGTCTTTATTTTAGTGACTCGAAGCCCGCTAGGAGTCCACCCCAAGTCATAACCCACCGGCTGTCCGACCTTTAGATGCAGTGGCGATTTGGCTTCGCCGGTAAGAATCACGAATTCGTACGAAAAGAAGACCTCGCGGCCGCTCTCGATTCGCACAATACCGATGTTATTAGATGGGAATAATTTAGTGATTACGCCGTGGTGAAACAAGTCATCGTTGTGCGGCAGGATGCCTGTCACCTCATCGCTCATACGGGCTGCTTTGCATTTGCAATCCGCTTCTGCAACTCCATCAGGCCATCAAGTACTGCTTCAGGCCGTGGCGGGCAACCCGGGACATAAACGTCGACTGGAATGATGCGATCAATTCCTTGGACAGTGGCGTAGTTGTCATAGAAACCGCCGCTGGCCGCACACGCACCAAATGCCATAACCCATTTGGGTTCGGACATTTGTTCATAGACACGCTTTAAAACTGGCGACAACTTATGATTCACAGTACCGATCACCATCAACAGATCTGCCTGACGTGGGCTGAAGCGGGGCAGAAGCGCGCCGAAACGGTCGATATCGTAGGGCGACATCGATAACGACATGTACTCCATCGCACAGCACGCTGTCGCAAACGGGTACGGAAACAAGGAATATTTGCGTGCCCAACCAATCGCCTTGTCTAAACGTGTCAGAACTACTGTCTCATTCAGGAGTCGGTCCTGGCCAAACTTGGAGTCGTCGACCGTGTTCACCCTATCCACTTGCATGATCTAGTATTCCTCTCTTCCATTTCTCTCCCGCAATAAACAGCGAGTGAACTACAAGTTAACCTATGCAACCCTCTTAGGTATAAAATCAGCAATTGCCTGTACCCGACTTTTTCTTGCTCACCGGGGAGGGCAGTTCGTTGTTTCTATTCAAACCTTTGTGACGTTAATTGCTTGGGGGCCTTTATCACCTTGGGATAGTTCGAATTCGACTAACTGGCCTTCGTTAAGAGTCTTGAATCCATCGCCTTGAATGGCGGTGTAGTGAACAAACACATCGCCGCCTCCCTCTTTTTCAATAAAACCATACCCTTTGGAATTATTGAACCACTTTACCTTTCCGGTTGCCATTCCCTAAACCTCCTGTCGATTTGCCGGGCTACAGCAGTGCGGACGCCAATCTTACGGTAGTGCCCCGACCAAAGCCGTTCTCGCGCATTAGTCTATTCCAAACACTCGAACCCCTAATTATAAATCAATGCCGCTAGAGTGTCCCACTATTGACAAGCCACCGAACCTCACCGTCAAGGACATTAAGAAAACGTATGTAGAATTGTCAAGAGAAAAGTTTATCCACATACTTGTGTAATAACACGTTTCTTCACTTTCAGAGTTCAAAGCAAGATCAATCAGTTGATCTTGCCTACCAATCAAGGTTCGGTATTGAATTAAATAGCTCTGAAGACTTCTTACAAAAAAGCGCTCCGTAGAAGAAAGTTCCTCCGAACTGGTTTGGCCGATTTCTCCCAGTGTTGATCGCCCCGATATCTATAATGAGGTCACTCTAAATCGATTTGTTTTACCATGATTGAGCGGAGTTGGTTATTGACATAAGCACCTTTTTTCATTATATTTAGCGGGGTTAGCGATTCGGTGAGAATCTTTCGTTAAAAACCTGAAATCAGTCGGTAACTTAAGAGATGGCTATCTACACGACACTGGCGAAAAAAGACGCTATCAAGCTCGCCGATGAGTTTGCCCTCGGCGAACTCGTCAGTGTCACCGGAATCAAAAACGGATCGGTAAATACGCACTATCTTCTTGAGACCAAGCGTGGACGATTTTTCGCTAAAATAGACGAAATTAAGGGAGAATTAGAAGTCAAGCAGGAGCTTGATTTGCTCTTCTATTTGAAAAAGCAGGGCTTTCCTTGTTTGCAGCCGATCAAGAGTAAAACCGGTCGCCATTATGTGGAATTTAATGGCAAGATACTTACCATCAGCCGTTACCTGGAAGGGGCCGAGCTCGGGGTCGAATCGCTAACTGCGACGCATTTGACCGCCTTGGGCAACGCTTTAGCGAATCTCCATCTAATCGGGCGGGGATACAAAAAAGGGATAGATAACCGCTTTGGTTTCAACCGGATCGTCATGACTTATCGAGAGGCGCGGCGTCAGCTCCCACCGCATCTGAAGCATATTATAAGGGTTCTAGACGATGAATTTTCCTATCTTGAGAACTATTTGGACAACAATTTGCCGAAAGGCATAATCCACGGAGATCTTTTTCCCGACAACGTTAAATTTAAGGGTACCCGCTTGGTTGGGGTCCTAGACTTTGAGGCAGCTTGTCGTGGAAAGCTCATTTACGATCTAGCTACCGCCGTTAACGCGCTGTGCTTTATCGATGGCAGGTATCGTATCGATCGTTTCGAGGCGCTGATTTCTGGTTACGAGAGCTTGCGGCCGTTGTCCCTTCCAGAGTGGGATTCATTTCCTAATGAACTACGCTTCTCAGCATTGCGGTTCACGGTTACTCGTATTAAGGATTTTTTTCTGCGTAAGGTAGACGAAAATCAACGAGTGTATAAAGATTTCAAAGAGTTCTATGAACGATTGCTCATTCTGAGACGCGAGAAGACCGGTGGAATGGAAGATATACTACTCGCCATGGCCACTGGATACGATTACCGTAAATATCAGAAATCGAAGCCGTCCAAATAGCTCATTAAGTGGCCGAGATACTCATGGGAGCATCCCGGCGTATCAGGCGGATGATCGATGCGACAGTTATCCCAGCTCCAATCAGTAGTAGCCAGCGTCCGCCAATCAGAACGACGTGGTAAAAGTCTAATTTGACACGCGCGGCATTATACCTCTCCCTGTCTTTATTGATTCGCAGCAGAACCTCTTCATTCTTTTGTTGATCGAGTTCCTGGAAGCTGCGGTAAGATTCTTCTAGGCCCGTCTGTGCGGTTTTGTGTAATAGCGCTTGATATTTCGCACTCTCAGAAATGCCAACAATCCAATTTCCAGCGCCGAGAAATAGACACAAAATTCCCAACATAAGGGGATAGCTAGAGTAAACGTCACGGATCTTCATTGCGTTCTTTTATCAAATGCGATGATTTGCGTCAATTTTTTATCGACCACGTATGCGCAGTTTGAAGTATGAGTCGCAGTGACCTACGATGAGCGGGTAATGACTTCTTATGTGGTTGGAGACATACACGGTTGTCTAGCCGAACTCCGCTATCTCATTGAACAGTTGCCTGTTGAACACGGTGACCGCCTGATTTTCCTGGGCGATTATATTGACCGTGGTCCTCATTCCATGGGTGTAGTGTCTTACCTCTTGGAACTTCCGAAGCAAGCGAACGTAGAAGCAGTTTTTCTGAAGGGGAATCATGAGGACATGTTTTTGGACTACCTGGGCTTGTCAGGGAACCATGGAGATGTTTTTTTAAGCAATGGCGGCCTTGCTACTCTCGCCAGTTATGGCATCCACGCGCGTACCTTCGGCGGCATTGAAGTTGCCGAACAACTTCCACCAGCACATTTAAGATTTTATCAGAATCTTGAGACCTTCTACCTGGTAAAACCGTATCTATGCGTTCACGCGGGAATTCAGCCGCTTAAAACGTTAGAAGAACAAACCGCCACGGAGATGTATTGGATTCGGGGCGAGTTTATTCGAAATCCGCACAAACTTCCTTTCACCGTTCTATTCGGGCACACTCCGCAAAAAGAAGCGCTATTCGATCTTCCGTACAAAATCGGATTGGATACCGGGCTTGTTTACGGGAATAAATTGAGTTGTCTTGCGATTGAAGAGAAAGTCCTCTTTCAAATCAAGCGAGGAACGAAAACTGTTCAGAAGAGCTTGGTCCACGACAACTGGAGCAAAAAGCCCAAGCTCCGTGCTCCTTGATCTTTTCGCCATCCCAGCTTAATTTAGAATTCCACGGCGGTGTAGCTCAGTTGGTCAGAGCACGCGGCTCATATCCGCGGCGTCGGCGGTTCGACTCCGCCCACCGCCACCACTTTTTATCACGTCTCTTTCACGGGAAGCGTCGCCGACCAATAATCTGATGCGTTCCCGTAATCGATCCTTCAGAATTTGCGTGTCCAATCTGGCCGCCCATAGCGGCTCTTCTTAAGATCGTCGATCATGGCGTTTGGAACTTCGGTGAATTGATCACTTGCAGACCATGCCGCTTTTAGTGCTTTACGCACGTCGTTCGGATCTAGATGAAGATTGCGCATGAAAGAGTCATGGGATCGGTTCTGACGATAGGCCGGCTGTTTCGATGGTAGCCGTAAACAGCGAGCAACGATTGCCGGATCTAGATTGAGTAAAAAAGTCCCGTGCACTAGAGTAAACCGGCGCTTGCGATATTGCGCGTTGCCGGAAAATTTCCGGTCATTGATAACAAGATCGCTTACACCGGCAATGTCCACACGATCCCCTATCATTTCTTGAATGCATTGCTTATGATGCTCTAACACAACCTGGAACGATTCTGCGATGCCCAGAGGAATGTCAACGCCATTTCGTAATATCAAACTATAGTTCAGACAGCCAGCTCCCTGCATAACAGTTCCGCCGCCGCTCAAACGGCGAAAAATCGACAGTCGCTCGGACTCACACGCTGCCAAATCCACCTCGGAATCGATACGATTCGAATGACCCAACACAATGAAATGGTTTTTGGGTTCCCAGATTCTCAGGAGACTATCCGGTGCGCGTTGGGCTTCGAACAGTTCAACCAACGCCTCATCGCAGGCGAGATTGCTTGCTGGATCAGGCAGAGTAAGTTCGATATATTGCATCGGGTTAGTTGATTTCGGTGACTTTTTGTTGTCTGCTAAACGGCTAGGAGATTTCCATGGAGCGAGAAGAAAAAGACGCGGCTCAGACTCCCAAACCTGAAACCAACCGTGGCAACGGCAAAGGACTCAAGAGCGATCGAAACAAGTGGGTTGCTTCGCTGGAGTACATACTCGAATATATTCTAAAGAATGAAGAATCGGAACAAGCTGGTCACCTTCTGGACGAGCTTGCGGATCGTTTACGCGAATCAGGGCTCAAAGTCCCCGACAGGATCAGCACACCCTACCTCAACACTATCCCGGCAGAGAAAGAGCCGAAGTATCCAGGAAATCGCGAGATCGAAAGGCGGATCAAGAGCTACGTGCGTTGGAACGCCATGGCGATGGTGGTTAAAGCCAATCGACTCCATGCCGATATCGGCGGCCACATCTCGACTTATGCGTCTGCGGCAACTCTCTATGAAGTTGGGCTAAATCATTTTTTCAGAGGAAGCGACGGCGATAACAACGCGGATATGATCTATTTTCAAGGCCATGCTTCTCCCGGATCGTATTCGCGCGCTTATGTGGAGTGGAGAATCAACGCGCCCAAGCTTCATCACTTCAGACAGGAGCTATCAAACGTTGGCGGTGTCTCATCCTATCCTCATCCGTATCTAATGCCCAGTTTCTGGCAGTTTCCATCAGTATCGATGGGGCTGGCGCCGATCATGTCGATTTATCAGGCGCGCTTTAATCGGTATTTAAAAAGCCGGGGCTTATTGAGCGGCGAAGAGCCACGAGTTTGGTGTTTTCCAGGCGACGGTGAGATGGACGAGCCCGAAGCCTCTGGAGCACTCACAGTGGCGTCTCGCGAAAATCTAGATAACCTAATCTGGGTTGTGAACTGCAACCTGCAACGGCTCGACGGTCCTGTGCGCGGCAACGGGAAAATCATTCAAGAGCTCGAATCGCTTTTTCGGGGTGCGGGCTGGAACGTGATCAAAGTCATTTGGGGGTCAAATTGGGACCCGCTACTTGAAGCGGATAATGATGGATTGCTGCTCAAAAGAATGGAGGAGGCGGTAGACGGAGATTATCAGAAATATTCGGTAGAGCCGGGCAGCTATGCTCGCAAACACTTCTTCGGCAAGTATCCCGAGCTTTTGGAGAGAGTGAACCACCTCACCGACGATCAAATACGTAAATTGCTGCGGGGCGGTCATGATCCGGCAAAAGTTTATTCAGCCTATAAGGCAGCGGTCGAACACAAAGGCGCGCCGACGGTTATCTTGGCCAAAACCGTCAAGGGGTACGGTTTGGGGGAGGCAGGAGAAGGCCGTAACATTACTCACCAGCAGAAGAAGCTCAACGAACGGGAGCTGCGCGAGTTTCGCACACGTTTCGATATTCCGCTGCCGGATGAGGAAGTTGTCGAAACGCCTTTTTACCGTCCACCGCTAGACAGTCCTGAAACCCAATACTTACTGGAACGAAGAAAACAATTGCGCGGCTTTGTCCCGGAACGAAAAGTCAGCGCCACAGCACTTAAAGTGCCCGATGCGGGCGAGTACGGAGAGTTCCTCAAGGGTTCAGCAGAACACGCGATGTCGACAACAATGGCGACGGTTAGAATCCTGACAAAACTCCTGCGCCATCAAGAGATTGGCAAGCGGATTGTGCCGATCATTCCGGATGAAGCTAGAACCTTCGGCATGGACTCCCTCTTTCGCCAGATTGGGATCTATTCATCGAAGGGTCAACTCTACGAACCGGTCGATCGGGAAACTCTACTCTATTATAACGAAGCGAAAGATGGGCAGATCCTTGAAGAAGGCATTACCGAAGCGGGGGCTATGTCCTCGTTTATTGCCGCCGGAACTTCGTACGCGAATCTTGGGACCAATCTGATCCCCTTCTACTTCTATTATTCGATGTTCGGGTTTCAACGGATCGGAGATTTGATTTGGGCGGCGGCCGACAGCAAAAGCAAAGGTTTTCTGTTAGGCGCCACCGCGGGCCGCACAACACTAAACGGCGAGGGCCTGCAACATCAAGACGGTCACAGCCATCTCTTGGCCAGCACTGTGCCGACACTTCTCACCTATGATGCGGCGTTTGCTTATGAAATAGCGGTGATCATTCGCGACGGTTTGAAACGGATGTACGCCGACGGCGAAGAATACTTCTACTATCTGACACTGTACAATGAGAGTTATCCAATGCCCGGGATGCCTGAAGGGGTAGAAGACGGGATTATCAAGGGACTCTACCGTTTCAAATCAGCTCCTAGAGGGAAGGCGCACAAGGCGCATCTATTCGGCAGCGGACCGCTACTTCGCGAAGCCTTGCGCGCTCAAGAAATGCTCGCGGAACAATTTGACGTTTCAGCAGACGTGTGGAGCGCTACCAGTTACAAGCTACTCCGAGGCGACGCGCTTCGCACCAAGCGATGGAATATGCTTCATCCAACCGCGATGCCCAAGAAGTCGTATTTGGAGTCCCTGCTACAGAACGAAGAGGGTGTTTTTATCGCAGTATCCGATTACATGAAAATGGTACCCGATCAGATAGCACCGTGGGTGCCGGGCGGGCTGACGACACTCGGCACCGATGGCTTTGGACGCAGCGATACCAGGCCCAATTTGAGGCGATTTTTCGAAGTCGACGCCGAACTTACCACTGTGGCCACCCTCTATGCCCTCTACCAAAAGGGCTTACTGCCGGCCCAAACGGTCGAGTCCGCTCTGAAAAATCTCGGAATCGATCCTGAAAAATCATTTCCGTTTTACCTATAAGCCCGAACAACCTACAAAGTGATATGGACGTTAAACTCCCGCAACTCGCTGAGGGTGTGGAATCCGGAACAGTAGTTAACATCCTTGTCTCCGAAGGCCAGGAGATCAAGAAGGATCAGGCTTTCATGGAGTTGGAGACTCAGAAAGCGGTCGGCTCGATACCCTCTCCCAGCAGCGGCACGGTTACCAAAGTTCACGTCAAGGAAGGTATGGAGGTCTCGGTTGGACAGGTCCTGATTTCCATAGAGAGTGGTTCCAAGACAGCGGCGAGTGAAGCGAAGAATTCAGCGCCGAGTCCGTCTTCCAACCGCGCGCAACCGAACGTCGCGCCGGCTCCAAGGGCTCGAACAGCTGCCGAACCCGAGGCGGGGCGAAAACCCGCCGAGACTTTTCATTACCACTCGAGCGCGGGGATGGCGCCGCCGGCGCCGCCCTCTGTGCGGAGGATCGCCCACGAGCTTGGCATTGACCTCACAAGAGTTCGCGGCAGTGAAGCCGGCGGAAGAATCCGCATGGCCGATGTGCGCGCGTACATACAGCAATTGCAAGAGCTCCAGCAGCCCCAGGGGTCCGGCCAAAGCGCTCCCGCCGCTCTCAGGGAGGTTATCGATTTTTCCAAATGGGGTCCGATTCGTCGAGAGAAATTATCTCCGTTGCGACGAACTGTCAGCCGCCGCATGTTGGAGTCCTGGACAACTATTCCGAAAATAAATCAATTCGACGAGGCAGATATTAGTGCAATCCTTTCGCTTCGCGAGAAACACAACTCAGCTTACGAACAAAGTGGTGCCCGTTTGACTTTGACTTCCTTTATTCTCTTGGTACTGGCGCGAGCTTTGAAAAAACATCCTATGGCGAACGCGAGTCTCGATGAAACAACCGGAGAACTGATATTGAAGGATTATTGTCATATCGGCATCGCGGTGGACACCGATGCTGGATTGATTGTCCCAGTTCTGCGGGATGTGGACAAAAAAAACTTGTTGCAGCTATCGCGTGAACTTCAGGACTTAACCCAAAAAACTCGCCAGCGAAAGATTGGGCTAGAGGAACTGCAAGGCGGCACTTTTACCATTTCCAATCAGGGGAGTATCGGCGGAAGCCACTTCACACCGATTATCTATGCGCCCCAGGTGGCAATCCTCGGTGTGGGCCAGGGACAAAACAAGCCGGTTGTCGTCGACGGAAAGATAGCGGTGAGAAATATGCTGCCGTTGTGCTTGGCCTATGATCATCGCGTTCTCGATGGCGCCAATGCGGTACGTTTTTTGAAAGATATCATCACTGCACTACAATCATTCGACGAAGCGGACGTGATAGTAAAGTAAATGAACTATGGAACCGATCAGCACTGAAATCGTAGTTGTCGGCGCCGGGCCTGGCGGTTATACGGCAGCCTTCTATGCGGCAGACAACGGTAAAAAAGTGACCTTAGTCGAACAAAGCCCACGGCTCGGCGGCATTTGTCTAAACGTCGGATGCATTCCCTCAAAGGCACTTTTACATGCTACCGAAATCTTGCGGGAAGCCAAAGAGTCAGCCACTCGCGGTATCGAATTGGGGGCGGCGCAGATCAATCTTGATCAACTGCGCAGTTGGAAGAATTCGATTTTGGAGAAGTTAGGGCAAGGAATAAAGGGACTCGCGCAAAAACGCGGCGTTCAAATGATCCACGGCAGGGGGCATTTCGAGGATTCACAAACACTGAGAGTTGAAACATCCGAAGGGCAGAAATTCATTCGTTACGAGAAAGCTATCATCGCTGTCGGCTCGAAGCCCGCGATGCCTTCTGCATTCGATTTGGGCAATAAGCGCATCATGACATCGACCGAGGCTTTGGAGATTGAAGATATTCCACGCGATCTGCTGGTTGTCGGGGGCGGCTACATTGGCATGGAACTAGGAACAGTTTATGCCGCGCTTGGCAGCAATGTTGTCGTGCTTGAGGCCCTATCCACTATTCTGACCGGCGTCGATCCCGATCTGGTTCGCCCAGTGACTCGAATTGCCCAGAAGGCGTTTAAAGAAATCCGCGTCAACACCAAGGTCTTGAAGATGGCGACCGCAGGGAAACAAATCAAAGTGACGACGCAAAAAGACAAAGAACAGCGCGAAGAGCTTTATGATCGCGTCTTGGTGAGCGTCGGCCGAGCGCCTAACTATAGTGATCTTGGGCTTGAGAACACACAAGTCACCAAAAACGACAAAGGGTTCATTCAGTGTAATCCGCAACAACAAACCGATGACCCAAACATCTACGCTATCGGCGATGTCAATGGCGGCGCGTTACTGGCACACCGCGCGTCCAAAGAGGCCAAGATTGCGGTTGAATCAATACTGGGACATGCGAGCGCGTTCGATGACGTCATCATTCCAGCCGTGGTCTATACCAATCCTGAAGTTGCTTGGTGCGGATTGACGGAGAGCGAAGCTAAAGACAAGGGCATCGAGGTGAACGTGTCGAAATTTTCGTGGGGGGCGTCGGGTAGAGCGCTCACTCTTGATCGTCCCGATGGTCTCACCAAGCTGCTGGTTGAGCCGGAAACGGAAAGAATTCTCGGAGTCGGAATTGTCGGAGTCGGAGCCGGTGAATTGATAAGCGAAGGAGTTTTGGCAGTTGAAATGGGCGCAACAGCCAGGGATATCGCTGATTCGGTCCATCCGCACCCTACCCTCTCGGAGACCTTGATGGAGGCGGCGGAAGGCTTCTATGGCACGGCCACGCACACCATTTCGCGCCGGGATTGATTCAGCCGCCTCTAGTTTTTGGACGTCGCAGAAAGCGCATCAAGTATGATTGGTCGGGTACCCCGACTATTTCTGATAGACGGCAGTTCTTATATCTATCGAGCCTTTTTCGCCTTACCACCGGCGCTTAATTCCGCAGGTTTTCCCACCAGCGCCACATATGGATTCATAAGCTTCATGATGAAGCTCCTCAAGCGTCATCAGCCTGAATATCTCGCAGTGGCTCTCGATGCCCGCCGCCAAACTTTTCGCAATCAGATGTTCGTCGAATATAAGAGCAATCGGCGACAAACTCCGCCGAATTTGGTTCTGCAACTTCCATACATTCGCAGAGTCCTCGATGCCATGAACGTCGTCATTCTTGAACTTCAGGATTATGAGGCTGACGATCTCATCGGAACTCTGTGCGCGACACTGTGTGATGAAGACTGCGCCTTGATTGTGGTCTCCAGCGATAAGGATTTGATGCAGCTGGTCACCGATAGAGTCTCACTATTCGATAGCGTCAAGGAGCGCTGGATCGGCGCACGCGAGGTGAAAGCGAGATTCGGCGTAGAGCCCGAGAGGGTTCCCGAAGTTTTGGGATTGATGGGTGATGTTGTCGACAATATTCCCGGTGTCAAAGGTGTTGGACAAAAAACCGCCATCGCTCTGATGCAGCAATTTCGCAATCTGGAAGATCTCTACGGTAATCTCGAGCAATTGCAACAAAGTAATCTGCGTGGCGTGGCGCGTCTGCGAGAAGCTCTTCAAAACGGCAAGGAGACGGCCTTCCTCAGCCGGGGTCTGGCCACCATCAAAAAGAACGTGCCTATGCAGATCGATCTGGAAGAGCTGCGATTCAAAGGCCCCAGCCGGGATAAAATGAGGTCGCTGTTTGAGGAGCTCGAATTCAACAATCTTGTCAAACTTCTCGATCATGGCCATGAATTTACACGCGACATCGGACCCGTCACGCTGCCGCAAAAACCCCTTCCAGAACAAACCCTGTCTGTGCAGCTGCCATTATTCTCTTGGAAATAAATTGCGTACTGTGGCAGATTGAGTTCCATCTTTGGAGCTCAAAAACGTGGGAGTGAGGTAAGCTTTGATTAATCCCGAACGACTTAAAAATCTTCTGATTGAATTGATCAAGATCGACAGCCTGTCACGCAAGGAATACGATGTCGCGATGCGCCTCAAGCGCGAGATGGAGGATTTGGGGGCGCAGGTTTCGATCGATGACGCCGGCGAGAGAGTCGGCGGGAATGTCGGCAACCTCATCGCACACTTCACGGGCACGGCGCCAAAAGCAATGCCGATCTTACTCTCGGCTCACATGGACACGGTCGTGCCGGGAGAAGGCATCGTTCCGATTCTCGATGGGGATATTCTGCGAACCGATGGTCGCACGGTTCTAGGCGGAGATGACAAGAGCGGCGTTGCGATCATCTGTGAGGTGCTACGCGTAGTCAAAGAAAATCGCTTTCCCTGCAGCGACGTGGATGTGGTTTTCACGATCTGTGAGGAAGCCGGGCTAATCGGCGCCAAATGCTTGGATGTGAACCGGCTTCGCGCCCGTACCGGACTGGTACTCGACAGCGACTCGGTAGGTTTTCTATTTACTAAGGCTCCTGCCGCCAATCGTATGGAATTCCGAGTCCACGGGCTTGAAGCACATGCTGGTGTTTGTCCGGAGAAAGGCGTCAATGCGATCAAAGTTGCTGCTGATGGTGTCGCACGGATGTCCTTGGGGCGCATTGATCATGAAACCACCGCGAACATCGGCGTCATTGAGGGAGGCATGGCGGTCAACATCGTGCCGAACTCAGTTATTTTAAAGGGTGAGGCGCGGAGTCATAGCGAAGAGAAATTGGAACGACAAACAGAACATATGCTACGCTGCCTCCAAGACGCTGCGGCCCGTCACACATTGGAAGTGGGTGGAGCACAATTCACCGCCACTGTGGACGCCAAAATCGAGCGAGATTATGACCGCATGGATGTTTCGGACGGAGCTCCGATCGTACAGCTCGTGCGGGCCGCGGCCAATAATTTGCGGGTAGACATAAAAACTCTCGCCACCGGTGGCGGGTGTGACGCCAATGTACTCAATCAAAAAGGCTTGGAGGTCGCAAATCTATCTACCGGTATGCGCGAGATCCACACGGTGAAAGAATGGCTCGATCTCAAGGATCTTAACCTGTCAGCTCAGATGGTACTGGAAGTGGTTCGACTTAACGCCAACCTGTGAAAAGAATGCGTAACCCGGCGCCGAGCCAATGAGATTTCAGCTCTAAAGCTTGAGCTATGCACGCCGACGCAATTGGACTTCTGCTTAAGCAGGAACGCGGACAGTTCCTGGATTTCCTGAGCGCCTACGAACATCGGCGCGGCGGGCCACAAAAGAAGAAGGAAGAGGATCTCGGTCGAGAAGTTGCGCGTATTCTCTCCGGGATGGCAAACGCCGACGGCGGAACACTGCTGGTGGGTGTCGAGGCCGATAAAACCATAACCGGAATCCCATACGATGCTAAAGAGCTCGTCGCATTGCTGCAGGCGCCGCAAAATCTACTTCGCCCGGCTCTCACGCCGGCATCAGAAACAATTCGAGTAGGCAATCTACAGCTCCTCAAGTTGGAGGTCGGTTCCAGCCTTGCAATCTATAGGATCGCCGGAGGCCGATCGTACTATCGACTAGCGGCGGAAACCGCGGCGTTGCCATCGGAACAGATTCATTCTCTAAAAGAAGCCAAGAAGACGGTGTTGTATGAGCGACAGCAGGCGCTCAATGCGACTTGGCAGGATCTCGATTTGGACCTTATCCAGGAGTTTCTTCACAAAATCCAGGACCCGCGGCAACCCGAGAGCGTCCTCGCTCAGTCCTACCATTTGCTTGACAATTCTCGCGCGCTTCCCGCTCCAAATATGGCGGCATTGCTGCTGTTCGCTAAAGACCTCAGTCGTTGGCACCCGAGATGCGGCATTGACTTCGTCAAGTATGAAGGCTCCGAGCGGCAGTATGGCGCGGCATTGAATGTCGTCAAGCGATTACGTTTCGACGGGCCTTTGGTTCGCCTAATCGATGAAGCGGTTGGAAGGATTAAGGAGCACATCCGCGAGCGGACCATATTGCATGATCTTTTCTTTCGCGAGCGTCTAGAGTATCCGACCTTCGCATGGCAGGAAGCGGTTGTGAACGCCGTCGCTCACCGGGACTACGCCTTGAGCGGCGCTTCCATCGAGGTTTGGATGTTTGACGATCACATAAGTGTGAGAAGCCCCGGTCCTCCGCCCCTTCCTGTAAGTCTCGAACAAATACGCCAGCAAAAGAGCATTCACTTCTCCCGCAATCCGCTCATCGTCCGCGTCTTAGCTGATATGGGTTATCTGCGTGAAATGGGCGAAGGAGTGCCGAGAATGTTTCAGGAGATGGAAACCTACGGGCTAAATCCGCCGGAATTTTCGACCAATGGTTTTGTCTTCACGGTTACGCTTAGAAATGCGCCGGTCTACGACGACGACACCTTGCGCTGGCTCAATCAATTCGCCGCGTCGTCGGTCAACTTGCGACAGCGTCGCCTGCTCGCTTACGCCTATTGTCACGGCAAAACTTTCTCGACGACGGAGTATGAGAGAATAGCGGAAGTCGATCGGGACACTGCCTATCGAGATATCCGTCTGATGGTCAAAAGCGGGATCGTGGCCCCTGTTAAACCGAAAAGCAGAAGCTATCGAATCATTGAACGCTTGTAAGAACTGGCATGAATTATTCGGATCTAATGAAATTAGCCGGCGGCCATGTCGAAGCCCGAATAGTCCAGGCGGCGGTGGAGCTGGAGATTTTCGAAACCATGGGAAGCCATGCTTTGGAAGCCGCGAGCATTGCCGACTCGCTAGATCTAGAACCTCGCGCTACCGAGTTGATGCTCAACGCTTTGACAGCTCTAGGTTTATTGCGCAAACGCGAAGACCGATTTTCACTCACGGATTTATCGGCAAGGTATCTTAAACGAGGCGCTCCCGGCTATCTAGGCGGCATGATTCGTTTCGAAGCCTCCCTGTGGCATTGTTGGGCATCGTTGACCGAGGCTATCCGCAGTGGCCGACCTGTTCGCCCCGCGAATATGTATCAAGAAAATCCGACGGAGACCGCGATTTTCATCGCTGCTATGGATTCCCTTGTCAAGGCGCGCGGCGATGCCGAGATCATGGCCGAAGCCTTCGATTGGGACAATGCTCACGAGCTTCTCGACGTCGGTTCGGGACCAGCCACCTATCCGATCTCGCTTTGTCAAAGATTTTCGAATCTGCGCGCGACCATTTTCGACTTGCCGGCGACTCTCGCACTTACCGAATGTTACGTCCGGGAGGCCGGTCTAAGCAGTCGAATCCGGCTGATCAGCGGTGATTACCGTGTTGACGAAATTCCCGGCAGATACGATGTCATTTTTCTTTCCAACATCATTCACGGCGAAAGCTTTGAAGTAAACCAACGGCTTATGGTCGATCTTAGCTCGGTGCTAAAACCCGGCGGTAGCATTATCGTCAAGGATCATATTCTAGATAGCACGCGCGCCAACCCGCCGGTCGGTGCTCTTTTCAGTTTGCTGATGCTGCTAACCACCGCAGCAGGACGTTGCTATGCAGCGGACGAAGTGACAGCTTGGATGTTGGCAGCGGGTCTGATGCACATCAAGCAGATAGAGTTGCCAGCGCCGCTCAACTCGTCTCTGATAATTGCCAGTAAGGAGGCAGGCATTAAGAATTCGTGCTAAAATATGATTGGAAAGGAATGCTGCTATCAACGAACTTGATAACGAGGCCAAGAAACAGGCCATCATAGATAATCTTCGCCCGATTTGTCTGTGCAATAAAATACGTAAAGGCATCGTGGTGAAAGCCATTCAAGCCGGCGCAAAGACCTTTGAGATGGTTAGTAAGCGTACCGGTATCGGAACGGGCCCCTGCGGGGCGAAGCGTTGCGGCGCCGCGGTTCGTGGCATGTTGGGAGAACCGGTAACAACCTGCAGGGACTGTGGTTGGTCAATCTTACTCGGGCCATCGCCGCTCGTCTGTCCTAGATGCGAATCCGTTCAAAACGAGGAATAGCCGAGTCACCAGCGATCTTTGCCCATTGCCCAACGGTCCAAGCTGTTCAAGTATTCACGAAACAATACCAGCCGCATAGCCACTGCCCTGCGCGCTGCTTCCTGACGCTCTCCAGTGATCGCGTAACGCTGCAAAATCTGCTGTGGAATGCTACCGTGCCCTTCTTCATCCTGGGTAATTTTTCGATAGGGTTGTTTGATCCAATCGGGCACTGTCGAAGCTAGTAAACTCTTCTGAGTCAGGTAAGTTGCCACGGCTTCCCCGGCCAGTGAAAATCCAGCCATACGTTGACATGTGTCGGTGAGTCCCTCGATCGCATTAAACATCGCCGTCTGAGCAGGAAGAGGTTGATAGTCAAAGGGCTCAAAACCGAGATCCGTGATCCGCCTTGACAGCAGTTCCGCGTGCTCCATTTCCTCATGCGCCGATTCGGCCATAATGGCTTTGACTTCAAGCTCGGGAGTTGTCTTCAGCCACGTTCCAAATAGTTCGGCCGCGCGCACTTCGTTATAGAGGCGGCTCTTCATCACCCGAATGCGTTCTTCGTCACTCGTGAGCGGAATGTAGCTGTAGGCTGGCAGTTGCGTCTCCAGAGTTCGGCAGAAATCATTCACCATCACCAGCAATTCCGCGACGAAATCTTTGCCCGTCATCACCTTACCTGTCATCGTAGGTTTATTAGCTACCTAAGGGCCTCACATGAGTCAAATCGCCCGAACCTCGTAATCACATTATCATGCTTGAGGCCTGACTTGATTGCGAATGTTCTTCGGCAACTGTGAGAGGTAGAAATACACTAAAGACACTTCCCGAACCGAGTTCGCTCTTCACAGTGATCTTACCGCCGAGCGCTGCAGCAAGCTTGCTGCATAGGCTCAAGCCCACTCCAGTGCCGCCGAAACGGCGGCTCGATGAACCGTCCAACTGTCGAAATCCATCGAAGATGATGTCCTGGTCGTTCTTATCTATACCGATTCCGGTATCTGACACAGCGATTTCCAACAACCGGCCGCTTTGAACGTAGATAGTTGCGATTCGAACTTCAACCGCTCCTTTTTCAGTGAACTTAAGCGCATTGGTTAACAGCTGAAGCAGTATCTGCTGAAGTTTTCTCGGATCGCTGTTGATGGTGTCGATTGCGTCTTCGATGTTGATTCTGAACTGAATGGGGCGGCCGCGGATAAGTCTCTGTGTCATAAGCTCCAGCCCACCCAATAGATCTTTTACATTGATGTGCTCGAAACTGTTCGGCTCGGCATCGGCCTCCATTCGGGAGAAGTTCAGTAGGCCATCCATCATATTCGATAGATCTTGTCCATTGCTCAACATTGTTCTCAGGATATCGCGTGTTTCAACCGGAAGTTCACGGTTGAGGAGGATCTCGCTAAAACCTATCAGGGTACTGACCGGCGTGCGTAGTTCATGACAGATGTTAGCGACAAAATCTTTCTTAATGCGATCATCGTCGATCAACTTCCGTTTGGCGCGCTCCGCCGCATCATAAAGCCGGTGGTACTCGTCTTTGGCTTTTTCCGACTGTTCATACCTTATGCCGTTTTCCAGTGAGAGGGCCAACTGCTCAGTCAGAGTGCCCAATAGGCTCAAATCATCCCCTCGATACTCCCTCCCCCCTCTTTTCGCCGAACAAGAAACCAAGCCGCGCACCTCCTGTTCAAAGACAATCGGTATTATGAGTTCAGAACCGAGAGGCTCGAACATCGCCAACCACTCTTTGCGCTCCAGTTCAAAGACCGGATTTGCCAGGACTTCGCTGCGGGACAACCCTCTAAACCCCGCTACGTGCTCAACTCTCCACAAAAGGCGTGCGCGATCAAGAATCGGGATAAAATTTACCTCCATCCCATTGGTTGCAGCGGTCAAATCATTTTTCGTGGCAGGGGAACGGTAAATCAAGACGGCCTTCTCGATACCCAGTGTTGAGGTCACCCGCTCTAAAAATCCGTTCGCGAGTATCCGAGCAGTTGTAAGTGACCGAAGAAATAAACTGATGTCGCATTGTGCCTTTACCGGATCATACTCCTGTCGGTAAATGTAACGATCGACGAGCGCTTCGATGCCGCGTAGCACCGGATTGAAGATCAGAACCACCAGTATCGAGAAAAACAGCGGCGTCAGCGGATCCTTGTCGTAGATTCCGACCGAAGGTCCAACGAGGAAAAAGATAGCCGCATAAAGCGCCAAGAGGAACACCATCAATGATAGTCGGGTGAGTCCTGCCTTGAGCGTGTTACCCAGATCGAACAGGCTGTATTTTAAAAGCGCATAAGCGACCGATAGGGGGAAAAATACCGTTGAGATCATTGCCAGGTTATAAGGTATCTCCCATTGAAACGTGCTGGTTAACACAGTAGCGATGGTAGGCAGTAGAAAACCAAGAACCGCGCCGACGAACATTACCCGCAAACGCGAGCGCTCCAGAGCTGTAGCGGTCTTCCTCAACGCCGAGCCGACAATCGTCAAGAAAGCTAAAGCTCCGATACAGGTATAGATATAATTTATGCGAAATATGTCGATCCATCGTTCGGGCGGTCCATAGAAGGTGAGACTGTTCAACGCGCCGAGTGCCACGGCCGTTCCATAGATGAATACCAGGAGAAAGGGACTGGTATATCGTACAGGCCGTCCTTGTTTCAGGAGTAGGGCTAAATGTATGCCCGCACTGGGTGTGAGAATCATGCCAAATAAGCGCATCTCCTTCGGAACAAACCCATCCGTCATGAAATCGAAGGTGCTCTCAAACCAAACGAACACGGCGATCACCATGAAGGACAGTGGCAAAGCTGCCGGCGAGTTTGCTCGAAAACAATAAGGCGCCACACCGATTAATAAGAATGCCAATCCGGTGAAAACGTAAACCCCAAAGCTTAAAAACCAGTCTTGCCAGGTAAACATCATGTTGGGAATGGTTAATTCGACAGTGTGTGAACGCCGGCCGATTGTATAAGTCAAAGCGGTGCCTACCGGAAGGTTGCGCACGCGCTCGTAGAGCTCGGCGCGCCCGCCTACCGGGTTGTCATCGATCTTGATGATAAGATCCAGAGATTGGAGCCCTGAAACACCGCCGGTCCAATGAGGCAAAGAGTACGGCCCGACGGTCAGATTTTCATGCAAGAAGAATCCGGGAAACGGTTTGTGGATCCACTGGAGAGAGGAAAGTACCGTTCCGCTTACTATGAGAAATGCGAAAACCGCAAAGATAACCAGCAGCCCTCGCCGGTGCCAAGCTTGATGACGCATGTCGTCCTCCCCCTGAAGTATGCCTTTGAGCGCCTGGCATTTATCAATAGCGCTCAGGGCGTGTCAAGGTGGCGACTGTTTTGCCCGGCGATTCAATTAAAGGTGAGTTTCGAATCCGAGCGGAGTTGCGTCACTTCGCGACCGCAACGGGTCAAAGTCTGGTAACGGTTTCGCTGGGCAGGATGAGCCGTGTTTGCCGGCCGAGAAGCTCTAGTAACACGGCAACCCGCTCGCTGCCCTTCATCTTCTTCTCAAAAATCGCCTGAAGACCGGCAAAAGGTCCTTCGTTGATGCTGACCGAGTCGCCGGCAGCCAGGGACATCGGATTGACGGCTGCGATGCCCTCCGGGCAGCGCTCCTTTAATGCGACAATGATATCGTTGGGAATCTCGGCTATTTCGTTGCCAAATCTTAAAAAATCTTTCACGCCGGGCGAGTAACGCGCGGTCTTTCCCGATACAACTACATCCAAGCGGCAAAATAAATAACCTGGAAACAACGGCACCAGAACCCAATGATATTTGCTGCCGATACGCCGCCGATCGCGCAGCCAAGGCAGAAACATTTCAAACTTCAAATCCGTCAGCCTCTTGGCTACCTCTTTTTCCTTGTTCCCTTTAGTCTGAATTGCATACCAACGAAGGCCGGGTTGAATCATCAATTGTTCAGGTTTCATACCAGTTGCCTTTTTCATGCAAGCGTCAAGCTAGCAGATCGCGCGTTGGATGATAACAGATCGCATTGAAGATCGACTATGCGCGCAGCATTCCCATTATAACCTTGACATTGCGGGCAAACGGCGCTTCAATGTTGGGTGTAAGCAGCGGGTAAGAATGAAGAAACTGTTCTTTGGCCTCGTCTAAGTCAAAGAGCATGGGCTGAGAAGACCAGCACGTTGGGTTAACGGAGGTCGATTGCACGCCATTAACTTTTCCCGGTTCTCGCTTTACAGCCCCCAGCGCAATACCGCACACGCATTTCCAGCGTTCGGCCTAACGTGAAGCACGTCTGGGAAAAATCGTTTCTGCTCTCTGCGCCTATACTACAGCCTGGCTACAGGTCTTTATTCATCCCTCGTTACTTTTGACCGCTTATCTCTACCAACATCGACGCTAAATCCGCGCGATAAACTTTTCTCCAGAAAGGGGAGCTTCTGGCATGGACCATAACAAAGAATTCCAAGCACTGATTCAAAAAGATAGAGATCTGCACCAAAGCCAATCATGGCGCGGAAATCTCCTCGGGTATCTCGATAAAGTCAAAGAGGATCCAAGCGTGGCCAGGCTGGCTCATGCGCGTCTGTATGACGTACTCATAAAAGCCGGGGTCAGAGATATCAACATAGACGACGATCCACACGGCAAACGCATCTACAAAGACGAATCGATAAAAGTTTACGACTTCTTCGCCGACGAGTTCTTCGGTATCGAAAAGACCATTTCACAAATTGTTCGCTATTTCCACGCGGCTTCGCTCAAGGGCGAAGAAAGCCGCCAAGTCCTCTACCTCATGGGACCGGTGGGTTCGGGTAAGAGCTCGCTGGTCGAAAAACTTCATCGGGGCCTCGAAGAAAGCCCGCCATTTTACGCCATCGAGGGTTGCCCGATGTTCGAAGAACCTCTTCATTTGATTCCCCGCCACCTACGCAAAGAATTTGAAAAGATGCTGGGAGTGCACATTGAAGGCGATCTCTGCCCGGTCTGCCGGTTCAAGCTACAACACGAGTATGCCGGAAAGTACGAAGAGTTTCCGGTGTCCACTATCGAGTTTTCCAAGCGCTCGCGTGTCGGTATCGGCGTTGTCCCGCCGGTTGATCCAAACAATCAGGATACTTCGGTGCTCATCGGCAGCGAGGATATCTCCAAGCTGGATCTTTATTCTGAAGGAGACCCGCGCGTTCTTGAGCTCAATGGTGCTTTGAACGTCGGCAACCGAGGAATGGTCGAGTTCATAGAAGTGTTCAAGAACGAGATCGAATATCTTCACTGCATGATCACCGCAACTCAGGAGAAAGTTGTGCCGGCTCCCGGACGGCATGGGTTGGTTTACGTCGACACCGTTATCATCGCTCATTCCAACGAGGCCGAATGGCAGAAGTTCAAGGCCGACCACACCAATGAAGCGATTCTCGATCGTATCGTGGTTATTCGGGTGCCCTATAATTTGCGGCTCTCAGAGGAAGTGAAGATCTACCAAAAAATCATCCGCCACTCGGATTTCCGCGCTCATGTCGCCCCTCACACCCTGGAGATGGCCTCGATGTTTGCCATCCTTTCGCGTCTAGAGCCGACGAACAAATGCGATCTGATGACGAAGTTGCGCCTGTACAATGGTGAAGAGGTCGTCGAAAAAGGCCGAAGCAAAAAGGTCGACGTTCAGGAGCTTAAAGAAGGCGTCAAGCGAGAAGGTCTGTCCGGTATCTCCACGCGATTTATCATGAAAGCCTTGGACAATGCCTTGTCGGATAACACTACCGGAAACTGCATCAATCCAATCAACGTGCGCGAGGCATTGATCAATATGGTGAAGGAAGCCGATCTTCCCGACGATACCAGGAAGCAGCACCTCGAACTGTTGCAGGATGCGCTGCACAAGGAATATTTGGAGATCCTAGAGAAAGAGATTACCCGCGCCTTCGTCTACTCCTATCAGGAACAAGCCGAAGCGCTTTTCCAGAACTATTTGGATCACGCTGAAGCCTATGTCAACAAAAGCAAGGTCAAAGACCGAAACACCAAGGAAGAGCTCTCGCCTGATGAGAGCTTTATGAAGTCTATAGAGGAACAGATCGCGATCATTGGCTCTGCCGCCGACGGTTTCCGTCAAGAAGTCATCGCTTATCTTTGGGCGGCAAACCGGCGCGGCGAAAAAATCGATTACAGAAGCTATGAACCATTAAAGGAAGCGATCGAGAAAAAGCTCATCACCTCGGTCCGAGATCTCAGCCGGGTTATTACGAAATCACGGATGCGTGACGAGGAACAATCTGAAAAGTATAACGTTATGGTCAAGAATCTGCTCGAGAACGGCTACTGCCCAAGTTGCGTCGACGTCATTCTCAAGTACGCCGCCAACAATCTTTGGAAGGACTGAGATCATGACGGTCACGCGTGACCCACAAAGCGGCATCGTTCGGATCGCCGAGACCATCTTCCGTCCGTACAACTCGTCCTCGGGGCAGCGTAGTGATCGCAGCGCAGGGGATCGGCTGCGGCACCGGCAGAAGGTCCGCGAGGCTATCAGAAATAATATCGCCGATATCATTGCCGAAGAATCCATCATCGGCAAAGACAATAATCGCATTATCAAAGTCCCGATTCGCGGAGTTAAAGAATACCGGTTTGTCTATGGTGATAACGCGCCCGGAGTCGGCCAAGGAGGTGACCAAGAACCGCAGCCTGGACAAGTTGTCGGCCAGGGGGAAAAAGGAAAGCAACCTGGGCAGCCTGGAGATCAGCCGGGCGTCGATTACTATGAAACCGATGTTCGCCTCGATGAGCTTATCGAATTAATGTTCGAGGATCTGGAGCTGCCCGACTTGGAGCGCAAACGGCTACGGCAAATCGAAGTTGAGAAGCAGTTTCGTCAAAAAGGATACCGGCGCAAAGGTGTTCGCGTACGTTTGGATAAAAAACGGACGGCTCGATCGCGTTTGAAACGTAAGAAGGCCTCTCAGCGAAGAGATCTCATAGGGGCACGTAGCCGATTTCCTTTCCATAAAGACGATTTGCGTTACCACCATTCAGTGAGCGACTTGCGACGCGAGTCCAATGCCGTTGTTTTGTGCATCATGGATACCTCCGGTTCCATGGATACCATGAAGAAATACCTGGCGCGAAGTTTCTTTTTCATTCTGTATCAGTTCATCAGCACGCGCTATCAAAATGTAGAAATTGTTTTTATTGCGCATCACACGGAAGCGCAGGAAGTTAGCGAGGAAGATTTCTTTCACAAGGGCGAATCCGGCGGTACCTTTATTTCTTCCGGTTACAATAAGGCGCTGGAGATTATCAACGAGCGATTTCATCCCGCGCTGTGGAACGTGTATGTTTTCCATTGTTCAGACGGCGACAATTTTGAGTCGGACAATCCGGCCGCCCTCAAGGCAGCCACGGAATTGGCCCGGTCCTCTAATCTGTTCGGCTATGGTGAGATCAAACCGTTGGGAGCGGGCTACTATGGCAGCAGCTTGATTCCCCTATTTTCGCAGTTGGACGAGCCGAACTTTCAAACGCTGCAAATTCATCGGAAGGAGGATATCTGGACATCGTTTAAGACTTTTCTGGCCAAGGACCGCGGTCGGGAGGATGCGGCGTAGCGTTTTAGGTATGTAGCTTCTGTCTATGGATTATACGATCGAAGATCTGGAAGTTTGGAACAGTCGAATCGTTGAGATTGTTCATAAGTTCGGACTCGACCCTTACCCTCAAGAGTTCGAGATCTGTGATCATGAGGACATGCTTACTTACATGGTTTACTCCGGCATGCCCTCTCATTATCCCCATTGGTCTTACGGAAAAAGCTTCGAAAAATTAAAGACGCTGTACGATTATGGTGTGAGCGGACTGCCTTATGAAATGGTAATCAACTCCAATCCTTCAATTGCTTATTTGATGCGGGATAACAGCCTGGCTTTGCAGGTCCTCACCATTGCCCACGTATACGGACACAACGATTTTTTCAAAAATAATTTCACGTTTGGCGCCACGCGCGCACAATATACCATTGAAACTTTCAAAAGCCATGCAAATCGAGTGCGGCATTACGTGGAGGATCCGAGTATTGGATTGGAACGAATCGAACGAATTCTCGATGCGGCGCACGCACTGTCACTTCAGTGCCGCCGCAACCTGTCGATTCGCAAGCTATCCGCCGAGGAACAAATAGAAACCAAAGTGCAGGAAGCGCAACCGCCGGCAGACCCCTTTGGCGCGATCCATCGACGGCAAGATTATGTTTCTCCGGATCTCAATAAAGTTCCTCTGTACCCGGAGGAAGATCTTTTGATCTTTATCCGTGACCATAATCCGCATTTGGCTGATTGGGAAAAGGATCTTTTAACCATCGTGCATGAGCAATCTCAGTATTTCATCCCGCAAATCGAAACCAAAATCATGAATGAAGGTTGGGCGAGCTTTTGGCATAAACGAATTCTTGAAACCCTGGAGCTACCGCAGAACCTGCACCTGGAATTTCTGGTCCGGCATGCGCAGGTGTTACGGCCAAGCCCCGGTGGCTTAAATCCGTATCACGTCGGCATGAAGATCTGGGAAAATATCGAAAAACGCTGGGATCACCCCTCTGCCGAGGATGAGAAACAGTACGGCCGCCGAAATAAAAGCGGCGCGGAAAAACTTTTCGAGGTGCGAGAAGTCGAGCGTGATGCCTCCTTTATCCGCCGCTATCTAACCGAAGAGTTGGTGCGAGAACTCAACTTATTCGAGTATCGAACGCGGGGTAATGAACAAGTCGTCAGCCGAGTGGCGGATGATCTTAATTGGCGTCAGATCAAAGAAACTTTGATTCAAAATGTCGGCACCAGTACCATTCCCGTGATCAAAATTGAAGATGCCGATTATAACAAGACCCGGACGCTGTTCCTCAGTCACCATCATGATGGACGAGATCTGCAACTGGAGTATGCCGAGAAAACGCTTCAATATTTAAACCAGCTTTGGGGTCACGAAGTCGCTTTGGAGACGATTCTCGATAACCGCAAGTCGCTGCTGTGCTATTCCGACAATAGACTAGCGATCAAAAACGGCATATAGCCGATTCAACAACGAGCTCCGTGCCTGCCGAAATCCGCCCTGAGTCTAACTGACCGGGCGACGAGCTATTTGCCATGCCATCTCGAAAACAAATCGCTGCCATTCAAAGTTGCATTACTAATCAGATCGATCCCAACCTAATTGGCGATAAAGCAATCGCCGGGATCGTCGGTGACGCGCCGTCTTTCTATTCAAAAAGCCCCGCTCTATGGAATGCGGCATTCGATTTTTTGGGCATTAACGGGATCTACCTACCTTTCGATGTCGCTGAGCCTCGCTTAGGTGAGCTAATTGCCACCTTGAAAGGTCTAGATAACTTTCTAGGAATCAATGTCACGGTGCCGCACAAAATTAGAGTTATGGATTTTTTAGACGAGATTGAAGCGGGGGCCCATCGGGTTCAAGCGGTCAACACCATCGTCAGAACCTCCTCCGGCAAACTCGTCGGATACAATACCGATGGCGAGGGATTCATTGAAAGTTTGCTGACTCCGCTGCCGGAGGAGACTGAATCATTCATGCCTTCCCTGGCGAAAACCGATGTCTTGCTCTTGGGTGCAGGCGGCTCGGCACGCGCCGTCGCCTTCGAGTTATCGGATAGGCTGAATGAGGGCCAGCTAGTAATCGCCAACCGAAGCCTGGATCATGCCATGTCCCTGGCATCAGAAATTCAAAAAAATGACCGGCAAGTTAAAGCTATCGACGAAACTGAAATCGGTGATTGGGCGCGTCGAGTCGGCTTGATCGTTAACTCGACCACCAAGGGGCAAGGGGGAAATCGTAAGTTGCCGAACGGCAAACTTACCACCTTGGAAGCGTACTCCGCTTTGGCGTCCGCTCATCCGGCATCGATCTCTCAATCCGATTTCGATGACCCACAAACCCGGCAGGATTGGCTGCGCGCAGCGCAGGCCGACATCCATGCGAACAATCAGGCGTCCATGACTTTAGCTCAAACTATACCGCAAAACGTTCGCTTTTACGATTTGATCTATCATCCGGAAGAGACTGTATTTCTGCGTCACGGCAGAGTGAGCGGCCACTTAACCAAAAACGGAAAGTCGATGATCGTGTGTCAGGCTGCGATCGCATTGTGCAGGCATGTCTGCAAACAGCACCTGATCGAATCCGGCAAGGACGATGTCGCTACTTATCGAGCGGTTTGCCAGGTGATGTCCGCCAATTGGTAGCAGAAAAGATCGTGACCCAATTACCAAAATAAAGTGCATCGGGCACGGGACGATCCTCGGGCATTTTCATTCCAGGCCGCACCGCTACCCCTGTCCGACAACTTTCAATAGGCAAGCCGGACCCGGCGCGATGCCAACATAACCAATCCGATTGCCATTAGAATCAGACTGATCCACTGAGCCTCGCTAAGACCGGCCGCCAAAATCGGATTGACGCGCCAAAATTCAATGGTAAACCGCGCAAGGCCCGCCAATACTAGATAAAGCCACGCGATTGTCCCAGGGGCGAGTCCCTTGTTTTTAATGCTCCAGAGGATTCCGAAGATAACTAGTGATTGTAGAAACTCGTAAATAGGGGTGGGATGCACGCGGACGCCGGGTGGATAAGGAACTCCCGTCATCGGATCAACCCAACCAGTAATCGCGTTAGTGTACGCAACACCCCAAGGCACGTCGGTGATCAAACCCCAGTCGCCGTCCCCGGCGAAGTGGCAACCCAGGCGGCCGACGCCATAGGCGATAGCCAAGGCTGGAGCGGCAATATCCGCGCCGACGAGCCATGGAATTTCATTTTTTCTGACAATCCAAGATACCGCCACGGCGCCACCAAACAATCCGCCGTACCAGGTAAATCCGGCACCGGTAAAAATGTAGCTTGAGGGAGAAGCTAAAAAATTATTCCAGTCACCCAGGATGAACAAAAGCCGGGCGCCGACGAGTCCGCCGATGGCGGCGGCAAAGACCATCGAAGACGCCAGTTCGGGATTATAACCTCGTCTTTTTAGCTCGGAGTGAACCACCCAAGCGGCGGATAGCGCCGCCAGCGCCATGAAGGCGCCGAAGCTGTAAATCGTTATGGGACCGAATTGGAAGAGAATTGGGTACATGAAAAACGATCATACCGGAGAGACAACGACTATTAAACCTAGGACTTCATCTCGGGGATCCGGCCATAGATAGCGTCCAGAAAAATCGCGCCGCTTTGGGGGACTGAGATTTGCGCCTTCTTAATACCGAGGACCTCATGCCAGATCTCAACGGCATACTTTCCTGCCGGAATATCTTCGATGGTGAATAACCCCCTCTCGCCGGTCACCGCGACATACGGGGTTGAAACCACCACGATAGCTGCGCTCATCCAGGTATGGAGCACATCGCAGTCTATTCTGACGACACCCAGCCGGTCGAGAACTTTGGAGACCTGCCGCCACCGGGGCAAACCCACATTGAAAAGCGTTTCGTTGCCGAGCCGCGCATGAACTGTATGGAGAATCGGATCACTGTTTTTGAGGAGTAACTCGCTTCCGATGCCGGCGATTTGCACGTGCGGTGTAAATGCGCATTGTTTGTTGTCTAATAAAATCCTGCCAGGATGAATGTTCACATTTCGATCGAGGGGGCGAAGAATAACCACCGCGTTGCGGACCCCACCGCCCCGATCCACCAGCAATGTTTCGTTAGGCACCGTTAAACCACAAAAACTGCGGCTCTTTACCACTTTGAGCGGAGCTGGCGCTTGGTATGTACCTGAGAGCAAAACGGCTCCGCGGAGTTGCCCATTGCTGGAAATCAGCGGCGCGGGATTGAACTCAAAGTTGGCCGATGCGACGGTGGCAATGCCGGCGTTGAACACAATCACAAACAGTGTCAGTATGCGCGGAATCTTAATTTGCTTCATGTTATCTCCCGCACTGGCGCTAACCTAGTAGTCTGAGAGCTTGTGCGCGGGATTTCAACTCGATTCGGGCTCTCATATCTAACCGGATCCGTGTTTTGGTTATAGCTGCTGTTGAGACTCGTCCATTTGTCTGTTACGACTGCTCGCAGTGTCTTTTGCTGCCAATCTTTACTAGAACCCGCCTCAGTGGTCGCATAAGCTTTTTAGATTAACAAGGGAACCGTGCGCGCCGTCATTCAAAGGGTCACAAAAGCCCAGGTTACCGTCGGCGAAAACATCGTCGGGGAGATAACATCGGGCCTGTGCATTTTACTGGGTGTGAGCCGAGATGATGAAGTGGCGGACGCCGACTTCCTCTCAGAAAAAATTAAAAATCTTCGCATATTCGAAGACCAAGAAGGCAAGATGAATCTATCTTTAGTGGCTGCCCGGGGCGAGGTTCTAGTTGTCTCCCAATTTACGCTTTACGCCAGCTGTAAAAAAGGCAATCGCCCGTCTTTCACAGATGCGGCGCCATTGGCTCACGCCGAAAAGCTCTACAATCATTTTATAGGGCGGCTCCGGGATGCCGGAGTCTCTGTTGCCACCGGCCAATTCCAAGCCAGAATGAAGGTCTCGCTGGTCAACGATGGTCCGGTTACCTTCGTTTTGGAAAGTTGAACGTGCACGTAGTTTTGTTTCAACCCGAGATCCCACCGAATACCGGCAGCATAGCTCGGCTTTGCGCAGCTACGCTGACCCCTCTCCATTTGATCGAACCACTCGGATTTAAAATCGACGACCGTCACCTGAAGCGCGCCGGCCTTGATTACTGGCAGTTCGTCGATCTGCGGGTACACAAATCCTGGGATGAGTTCGTAGCGGCAGTCGCCGGTGAAACGGTTGCTCTACTTTTCTAAACGGGCGGTGAGATCCTATACCAGAGCACGCTACCAAGAAGAACACTATCTAGTCTTCGGGCCCGAGACGCGAGGCTTGCCTCAACACTTGTTGGACGCCAACTCGGATTCTTCCTATCGGATACCCATGGCTGGTGAGGGTGTTCGGAGTTTGAATCTCTCCAATGCGGTGTCTATTGTTCTGTATGAAGGATTACGGCAGCTGGGAAAAACTTAACTTTACGCCGCAAGCTCTTGACCCTAAGAATTAATATGGTTATTTATGGCACCAAATTTCGCACCTTAGGGGGTTTTTGATATGAGGTTTGTGCGTCTACGTGTGCACCCGCGAATGATACTTGTGCTGCTCTCGTGGTTTTTACTTTGCTCTAGTTCGCTCGAGCACTCAGCACTCGCCGCCGAAAAGACTGAACAGAAAGACGCTGCGTCCTCAAAAGAGAGCTTCAATCTGATCATCCCGTACAAGGATTTAACCGTCGGACAAGGACAGGAAGTCACGATGGATACAGAGGTTGTGAATCGGACTAAAAATCCGGTCGAGGTCAATCTGTCCCTGGAATCGATTCCCAAGGGTTGGGAAGCGAACTTCAATTCGAGGTACCCCAGTTATCCGGTTCGCTCGGTCACGGTCCAGGGAGAAAAATCCACAACCATTGAATTCAAGGGTAAGGTTCCTCAAAACACCAAGCCGGGAAATTACGATGTCAAGGTTGTTGCCAAGGACAGCGGGGGAACGACCTCTTACTCCGACACAATCAACTTCCGTGTAACTTCCGCTAAAGTCGCTACTGGCGGGTTAAGACTCACCAGTCAGTATCCGGTTCTGACAGCGCCTTCCGGGCAAACTCTTAAGTTCACGATCGATCTGAAAAACGAAACTAACAAACCGTTGCCGGTGTCACTGACGGCGCAGACACCACCCGGCTGGGCGGTTCGTTTCAAGCCACAGTTTGGTGATACACAATATTCGTCAATCCTTTTGAAAGAAAATGGTTCCGAAACCGTTGCTGTTGAGATCGACACGCCCGCCAATGCTGATGCTAAAGAGCAGCCGGTGACGATTGTGGCTCGATCAGGAGCTTTCGAAGCCAGTGCGGATCTGAAGGTAAATCTTAAAGGAACCCAGGATCTTAAAATGGGCTCCTTGGCTGGCACTCTCAACACTTCAGTGACCGCCGGCAATCGAACCCCGGTTGATTTTGTGGTTGCCAATGCCGGTACGGCGCCGATTCGCAATCTGAATTTCATCAGCAAAAAGCCCAGCGATAAGTGGACGGTAGAATTCAGACCCGACAAGCTCGATGCTTTGAACCCAGGTGAAGTGCGGGAGATAAAAATGGATATCCTGGCGCCGGAGCGAACCATCGCGGGTGACTACTTGATGACCTTGACCGCGAACTCTCCGGAGGTCAATCGCTCCGTGGAGTTTCGGGTGACGGTCTCAACTCCGACTCTCTGGGGCTGGGTAGGATTTGGTATCGTTGCATTGGTAGTTCTTGGGCTGGTGATCGTGTTTTTCCGTTTGGGACGGCGATGAGCGCAGTCGTAGACACCAAGAATTTGACCAAGCGTTACCGTGAAAAGCTTGCGGTCAATACACTCACTCTGTCTGTACAACAGGGAGAAATTTTCGGCTTTCTTGGTCCTAACGGTGCCGGTAAGACAACTACGATCCTGATGCTTTTGGGACTCACCGAACCCACCTCAGGACAATTATCGGTGTGCGGGTATAACCCCACACTTGAACCTCTAGAGGTTAAAAAGCGAGTTGGGTACCTGCCGGAAAATCCCGGCTTCTATGACGACATAAGCGCCAAAGAAAACCTTCTCTATATGGCGCGCTTGAATCGAATTCCGGAAAGGGAAGCGCAACGTCGAACCGATGAGGTCTTGGAGCAGGTTGGCCTGAGCGAAGATGGCCGGCGCCTGGTTCGTGAGTATTCCCGTGGAATGAAGCAAAGGCTCGGCATTGCCGAAGTTCTGGTAAAAAATCCGATAGCGATCATTTTGGACGAGCCGACGTTGGGAATCGACCCCGATGGAGCCATCCGGATTCTTGAAATGATCAAAAATCTCAATCGGGATCATAACTTGACTGTTATGCTTTCATCTCACCAGCTGCAGCAAGTCCAGCAAATCTGTAGTCGTGTTGGTATCATCGTCAAAGGTCGACTTATCGTACAAGGTGAAATGGATGAGCTCGGAAGAGCGATTCTCAAGGGCCGCCAGTGGAACTTTTTGTTTGAGGTCGGCGGTAATTGGGACGGCCTTGAGCGAAGCCTTCAAGCTATCGACGGCATCGATGAAATCGAAAAACGCAGCCAAGGGTGGTTTCTGCGCTGCACCAAAGACGTCCGGCCGGAACTCGTTTCCCTTGTAACAACCAAAGGCCTTCCTTTGTTACAGCTGCGATCTGAAGATCCGACCCTAGAAGAAATTTATTTAAAGTATTTTCGCGAGGCTTAAGACATGGGTGTGGTGTTTTGGAAAGAGCTGGGAGATCACTTTAGCAGCCGCCGCTTCATGATCTTGATTTTTATCATCGTACTGACGGGACTCTGGGCCGCTTATGCAACCGGCCAAGCGATCCGGCAGAATACTGAAACCGTTCCCGCGCAGTACGTATTTCTTCTTCTGCTGACCTCCAGCGGTGAAACGCTTTTTTCGCTGGCGACTTTTCTGGGTTTTTTCGGACCCCTGGTCGGCATTACCTTGGGTTTCGACTCCATCAGCGGTGAGTACGCCCGCGGCACATTGAGCCGGGTTCTCTCACAGCCCATCTACCGCGACAGTTTTATCAATGGAAAGTTTTTTGCCGGTCTCACGACAATTGCGGTTCTATGGGCATCGATCCTCTTGTTAGTGATTGGCCTAGGTATTACCTTGCTTGGCTTTCCACCTAATGCCGAGGAACTGTGGCGGATGCTGATCTTTGCCGTAGTGGGTATCTTCTATCTGGGGTTTTGGCTGGCGCTTGCGACGCTGTTTTCATTGCTCTTCCAAAAGACCGTTACCGCAGCTCTCGCTTCAATCGCTGTTTGGCTGTTTATGACCCTGTTCGTTGTCATCGTCAGTCAAGGCATAGCCAGTATCGTTGTTCCGGATACTTCCACTCCTGAATCGGTTGCCCGGCGAGCCGACATCGAGAATATCATCGGTCGTATCTCACCAAGCACGCTATTTTCGGAAACCGTGCACATATTGTTGAATCCGGCTGCTCGCGTTTTTGGTATAGCCCTACAAAGTCAGGCAGAAGGTATCTTACCGACGCCGCTTGCCCTTGGACAGAGCTTGAACCTCATCTGGCCCCACGTCACGACTCTATTCGGCTTGGTGGCGGTCTGCTTCGGGATTTCTTACATCTTTTTTATGCGCGCGGAAATTCGTGCGTAGTTTTAGCATTATCCTGCCATACCACTCACCAAATGATTACATAACCAAAGAGCGATGCCGCTATTCTAGAGAAGCGGGCTTTTTACTCGGAGGAGCTCCCGGGCCGTTGAAACAAAGTAGCTGACTGCGGAGCCTACCTTGTGATTTCGCTTGACCGTGGAGACTAAGAGCCCTTCTGCGTAGCCTCAGACATGTTCGCTGCGGCAGCCATGATGGATTCGATAATCTTTTTATACCCGGTGCAACGACAGATGTTGCCGTGCATAAAATGCTTTAGTTCTTCCTCGGTGGGATGAGGATTTTCATCTAACAAGGCCTTGGCTGCGAGAATCATTCCGGGGGTACAAAAGCCACATTGAAACCCTCCATGCTCAATAAAGGCTTGCTGGAGTGGGTGTAACTTGCCATTTTCCGCCAAACCTTCGATCGTCATCACACTTTTATCTCTGACTTCAAAGGCTAACGTTGTACAGGCGCTCACCGGCCTTCCGTCCACCAGCAACGTGCAAGCGCCGCAAACTTGTACGTCGCACGATCGTTTGGCTCCAGTAAGTCCCAATCGATCCCGTATAACATCCAAAAGCAGTTCATGCGGCTCGACATCCAATTCCTGCAATTTACCGTTTAGACTAAACGAAACCGGTACCGTCTGTAAATCTGAACGTCGTAACATTGTCATTGCCATCTAAACAACTCTCCTATGCGCACTGGCCGAGGGCATTTTGAAATGAGCGCTTCAGAAGTACTTGGACAATATGCTCCTTGTAATCCTGCGCGCCGTGTAAATCACTGATTGCTTGGGAAGCGCGGCCAGACATCTCCCCTGCCTGCGCAATGTTTCGGGTCGCCTCGTCAACGCTTATGCCTTTCAACAAGGCTTCGGCTTCCGCAACTCGCTTGGGCGCCGGTCCGGCACAGCCAACCGCAATTCTGATATCGTTGATCTCAGTTCTGCCGGTATTCAGGTTTACCATCACCGCCAGCCCGACGCTGGGCCTCTCGAGATAGCCAAACTTCATATAGCAAACTCCAGCGGGTTGGGCCGGGACCGGGACGATAATCTGCGTTAGTACCTCGTCCGCTTCTAGGGAGGTTTCGTAAGCATCGACGAAGAAAGATTCCGCCGGTATCTCGCGTTTGCGGTCTCCCTTCTCGGCAACGAGACGCGCTCCTAAAGCGATCAATAACGTTCCCGGATCGGCATGAGGTTCGGCAAAGCAGAGATTGCCACCAAGAGTGCCTACCTGGCGCACGCGGACGTTTGCCACATTCTCTTCGAGCTTCACCAGAGCAGGCAGCTTCTCCCTCAATATCGGCGAATTTTCAAGTTCGTGATGTGTACAGAGAGCGCCTATATGGATTTCGCCATTATTTTGCTTAACCTCATTTAGACCGCTGACGCCTTTAACATTCACTAGTCGCTCAAACTGAACCAAGCCTTCTTTCATGGCAAGGAGAAGCTCCGTTCCTCCCGCATACACTTTGGCCGAGTCACCGAATCGCCCCAGTAGTTCCGCTACCTCAGCTACGGTCGTGGGCTCTTCTAGACGGAATCGTCGCAGCATCTCACGAATCTCCTTCCAAACGCTTCTTCACTGCCTGAGCAAACTCGTCCAGGACCTGGTCGGCTTTGCGCTTGATAATGCCATGTCCCAAGGCGGCAAGTTTACCCAAGATATCGACTCCGGCTATAAATTGAAGAACGGTTTTGTTTTCTTCTTCACGAAGCTTCACTTCCAGATCCAATTTCATCCGGCTGCCAATTTTGTTGTCAGCGCCGGACGCTTGAGCCTTGATCCGTGATAACTCTTCTCGTTCCAAAACTTCTATGGTCGTAGGAAACTCAACCTTGAATGGTCCAACTTTCTCGACCATGGTTGCGGAATACCGCTTCCCTTCTTCAAGAGTCTTAGCTTCCTTACAACCCGGAACGCAAGCGATAAACTGATCGACATCCCAGATGAAATTCCAAACCTTTTCTCTGGGCGCCTGAATCTCTACCTGTTTTTCGAACTGCAATGATACCTCCCAAGTTAATCTAATTCTCGTAGCAAAACCGGGTTGAACAGACAAGATCCCGCGACCGCGAGACTGCCGAAGTAAGTGACACCCCTAGGGGCAATACCTGCTAATCTGCAGCCTTGCCGATTTTTGCGCCGTCAACATCGTCCAGTTCTTTGCTCAAATACGTCTTGAGCTTCTTTTTAAGCCGTTCCTCGATCTGCCGGACGCGTTCTCGGCTAATACTGTATTTTTCACCGATCTCCCGGAGTGTAACCGGGTCTTCATTGAGCAAACGCTCGCGAAAAATGACGAGCTCTTTATCTTTTAAGGTGTGTGCAAAGTCTTCCATCTTCTGTTGCAATAACTCGCGGTACTGACTTTCGGCGAAATGCTCTTCGGGATTCTGTTTTTGATCCGGCAAAAAATTGAGCATCGTTGCCTCTTCGTCTTCGCCGATCGGCATATCCACCGAAAGGTCACGATTAGCTAGGCGTTGCTCCATTTCCACAACTTCGTCTTCTTTAACGTTAAGTCGCTGAGCCAGCAGTTTAGGGCCTGGCGTCAGGCCTTCCGCCTCAATCCGCTCCTTCTCTTTTTGTAGGTTGAAAAACAGTTTTCTTTGAGCCTGAGTCGTTCCGATCTTGACCATACGCCAGTCGTTCATGATGTAACGAATGATATAGGCACGAATCCACCACACCGCGTACGATGGGAATCGCACGCCCCGGTAAGGGTCGAAGTTTTTTACCGCTTCCATCAAACCCATATTGCCTTCTTGAATCAGATCAAGCAGGCTTTTCAATGCCTTTTGGTATTCTCGCGCGATCATCACCACCAATCGCAGGTTTCCGGTAACAAGTTTATAGGCGGCTTCGATATTGCCAAATTCCTTGAATTCAACGGCCAGCTTATGTTCTTCCTCGCGTGAAAGTAGCGGAAAACGGCGGATCTCTGCGAGGTATCGTTGCAAAGGATCGAACGGGATCAACGCTTTTTCTTTCGAATCAGCGTCTTCCAAATCCTCTTTCTTTGACAAATCGATGTTAACGAATGATAAATCGATGGGCAGTGCTTTATCGTCGTCGGTCATTTGCGGCATCGAAGATTCACGTGGCTATGCTGAGGTACGCCAACAGTTCGGCTGAAAAACCGCGTTGCCCTTGGCTGATAATCTTTCCGGACTTTTCAGGCCTCGGATGCCGCCACCTCACGCAAAGACCACGGCTCCGCGATTGTCAGAATAGATAAGTGGCCGGCTCCGTTGAGTTTTGCGGCTCGTTTGGATGCAAGCATGAAAAGTTCCAAAACGATTGCGGCTTGATGCAAGGCAATTTCGAGGGGTGATCTGTGATATCCGTCACCCTGGTTATTGCCGGGATTCAATCAGGTTTTTCCACCGCAGTCAACGAGTTACATGCTCAAAAGCTTGACATAAAACCAAGTTAAATTTATCGTCGGAGTTGAAGACCTTTAATGCCGAGCACCATTTCCAACTCTTTGAAAAACTTTTTCTTTCCGGAACGAAGCGTCTATAACTATTCCCGACGTGAGACTCCTGTGGAAGGTCTAGCCCTCGCCCACGAGCTGGTTTTACGGCTGGCCAATCAAGTCGAGGTGCACGCCGCTGACGCGCCTTATCCGCACATCCGGCGCAAACTACACGAAATCGCAATACAGAAATTAGATATTGCTAAAAAGGTAAGAACCGTAATTGAAAAACTTGGAGAAAAGCCGCGATTACCGAAAGGAGAGGCGAAGACAGGGAAAAACCATTGGGAGCGATTAAACGTCGACTTGCAGGATCAGATTGCCTTGGATGATCTACTATTCACGCTCGAATTAAAGGCAGCAGAAACACCAGAGATCGCGAGGATGGTAGCGGAGCTTAGGAGCAGCCAAAGATCACATCGCCAAATTCTCTTGGATTTAGTCGCAATCGCAGATCCGCAGGCAACTCAAACCTAAAAAGCGTCATCCACGCGTTCATGTACAGTGTGGGGAGTTTAGCGCCACTCACTAATGTTCATACTGAATCGTTCGCCGGTTGCTTGAGAAGGCCGCATCCAGAGCAAGCCCGGTAACGATGGCATGCCAAGCCTCATCCTCTGACAAGCCCTTTTGTTTTATTGAACGCCACAGGATTATCACCTCTTCTTCGGTGACGCTTTCTAGAAGATCCTGTTCCCGTTCTTGCTCGATGCTAGGTTTGGGATTGTATCTAGTTAGCCGGTAACTCATCGTTTTTTGACCCTTCCCTATTAACCTTCAATATCGAGCAGTTTAAGCAAACTAGGTGCCAGCTAGGCTGAGCTCGAAAACACATCACTTCCGGCTCTAGCTCAGCTAGCCAAGGCAAATCGCAAGCGCAAAGTTGTCACAATTGCGCAATTTTAAGACAAAAGCTGTAGGAAAATACCTTCTGGCCTCAACTGATCACGGCCACCCCTGAGATCTCGACCAAACAATCGGGATTGTAGAGGCTTTTCACTTCCACCAGCGTAATGGCAGGAAAGTGTCGACCAAACACCTCCTTGTAGACTGATCCAAGCGGCTTTTTGTTATTCAGGTAGGCTTGCAAGTCGGTAATATAGATGGTGAGGACAGCGTAGTTCTGTGGCTCGCCGCCGGCTGCAGCAATTGCGGTTTTTAGATTTCGGACCACCTGGGCGAACTGCGCCACGAAATCACCCTTGCCGACGACCTGCCCCTGAGAGTCGAACGGGGCCTGTCCCGCTACATGGACGATATCACCCCCGGCGATCTTGGCTATGTGAGCGTAACCGACAGGTGACTCCAAACCGGACGGGTTCATTAATTCAAATGGCATCGATTTCTCTCCTGGGTGAGCTGCGTTGTAACGTATTCCATTTCTCGATGAAGCTCTTCATCTCCCCTATGACATCGTCGGTAGCCGCAACATACGGCAGAATGATTCGTGTGGCCCCGGCGGCCGCGTATGGCCGGATCTGCTCGACAATCTCGTGCGCAGAAGTGGCGGCGATCAGAGGCAGATTCGCGAACATTCGATCACTCACCAACTTACGCGCGGAATGAAAGCCTCCGGCTTTCCACGCGCTGCGCATCGCCTCAACTTCCTCTGCGAATCCCATGCGGCCGAGGAGGTCGCGATAATAATCGGCTAGCGCGTAATAGGTTAGCGCATGACTCAAAGCATCTCGGGCGGCGGCAGAAGTTTCAGCGATGGAGCAGCGAATCTTGCAAATAATCTGCATGCCGGCCGGATCTTTCCCCGCCTCTTCAGCGCCTTTGCGGACCTCATCGGAGATTCGCCGAATTTCAGCGGGATTGGCCATATTGATTAAAACGCCATCGGCAATCCTGCCCGCCAGGCGTGTCATCTTGGGACCGAAGGCAGCAAGATAGATAGGTATGATACGACCCGACGGCTTAAATGCCATTCTGAAATTGTGTGCCGTGAAAAACTTGCCATCAAAGTCAAGCTTCTCCCCGCGTACGGCGGATTGGACAATCTCGATGTATTCACGAACCCGGCCGAGCGGTTGATCTAATATTTGACCGTGCCACTTGGCAATAGTCGGATTGGATGAACCGATGCCCAAGAGAAATCTTCCGCCGGATAACTCGTCGAGACCCACCGCTTGCAACGCTAACGTTGCCGGCGTGCGGCCGAGGATGTGATAGATCGCCGAACCTATTTTGAGCCGGGTAGTTACAGCGGCGATAGCTGACAACATTACCGTCGGATCTTTGTTATTAGCCTCTCCACCCCAGGCACAATCGAAGCCGTTTGCCTCGGCGAGACGCGCCAGCTCCGGGATTGCGTCCATCGGTAGCTGGGCCCCGGAGTTAAATTCGATATCAATTTTCATTGGGCCTCAAAGATGGTCTCCGACGGAACTAAACATAACTGGCCGGCAGATTCTTCTTGAGAATCTCAACCTGCTCAGTCCTTTCAACGTGACGAATGAAACGATACTTATTTTCCACTTCATCGAGGGGATATGGGCTAACCTCAGTTCGCTCGGTTGTGACCTTGGCGCCAATAAATCTCAGCTCATTGGTGGTCATGCCCGCCAAAATCGCTCTACCAAAGTCGCTGAGATTATTTGCCCAACTGGAGTTCTTGATTCCTGCCGCACGCGCCACTCCGACTAAGTCAGTCCCACAAGCAGTCGCCGTTTTCTTGCTGCCGGAGGCCTCATAAACTTCGTTATCGAAAACAATATGGACTAAGTTGCTCGGGCGCATGCGAGCGATCGTCGGCAATGAACACAGATTCATTAACAAAGACCCGTCTCCATCTAAGGCTATGATCTTGCGATGGGGCAAGCCCAAGGCCATACCAAGCGCGATGGACGAACACAGACCCAGGGTGCGAACCCGAAAATTGCCGTCCCCCGGACGCAGGGCATTCCACTCCAGAGTCATCGCTCCGGCAGAACTGACTACCAAAGCGTCCTTCGCCTCCGCGGCAACGAGTTTCAAGCAATCAAATCTTTTCATACAAAACGTTCAGCTTTGCTTGATGTAAGAACCAGGCTAGAGCGATTTAAGCGCGGCGCGCCGCCCCAGGACTTCTTTGGTGAGGAGCAGCGCGACCGGCCTTTTCGAATCCTCGGCCAAGATCTGCGCCCGCTTGATCAGCTCCGGCGCGTCGGCGGTCTCGCGCATGATGTAATATCGGATTCCGAGTGCCTGGAGCACCGGTTCCGTCATGCTGCCCGAAGTGCTGAAGGTCCGATCACCAACATCCCCGGCATAGTAGATCAACAGCAGCAGCGGGATTTGATACTGTAAGAGCGTGCTGATGATGGCATTATTACTGTTGAAGAAGCCACCGTTCTGCATCACCGCGGCACACTTCTTTCCGACAAGATAGGCCCCTGCGCAGATCCCGATTCCTTCCTCCTCGCGGCACAGTGGCACGTGTAGAAGATCGGGGTCTTCATCGACAGCATGCAGCAGCTGCGCTAGGTTGACGTCGGGCAAAGTGGCGATCAAATTGATACCGGCTTGTTTTATCCCGGTAACGATCTTTGTAGCAGCTGCTTCTTCCGCGCTCATCGGAAAACAATCCGGCCAATCGCTATTCGCTTAACATCAAAGACTGGCCATATCAAGCGAGTTTTCAGCTTCGCCTTTGCGTTTAAACGGAATCTCAGTATAAGTGCGGTATCAATCCTGATCTAGAAAGGACAGACAATGATCAAGCTATATGATTTTAAGTCGTCACCTAATTGCCAACGGGTACGGGTTGTTCTGGCGGAAAAAAATCTGCCTTACGAAACAGTTCCCGTTGACCTGAGAGCGCATGCGCAAAAAACGCCTGAATTCCTCAAACTGAATCCAAATGGAAAAGTCCCCGTGATCACTGATGGCGACACGGTGTTGTATGAATCCTGTATCATCAATGAATACCTTGACGAGAAATATCCAACACCGCCCCTCATGCCGCAGGACCCCGCTAAAAAAGCCAAAGCTCGCATCTTGACCGATTACGGATTAACCCATCTGGAGGGTCAATATCAAAAACTACGCATGGAAATGGTGAAAGATGAGAAGGAACAAAATAAGGATGTGATCGCGGGGGCGCAGACCGAGCTTAGAAGAATGCTGCAAAGACTGGAGAATGAGATCGGCGATCAATCCTACTTGGTAGGAGATTTTTCACTTGCCGACGCAGCCCTGATTCCCCGCTTTATTCGGCTCGAAGGTTTCGGCGTATTGCCGGATAAGTCGCTGCCGCGGTTGGCAAGCTATGTCGAGCGAATGAAACAACGATCCGCGATCAAGGCGATTCTCTAATTCGGCCAGTCTTCTTAGAGCGCTCTTGCCATCGAGTTGGTGACTTCGGAAAGTGACTTTGGACTTTAGTCGGCGCATCATCGCCGTGACATAGGTTACTTGGTAACGTTCTCAGCATATACGGCGAAAGAGCGCATTCGGGCCTTAGAATTCCGTCATATCGTCCGGCTGTCTCACAGGATCGCATGTGTTAACGATCGGCGAGTGGGATTAGTTCTCTCACCTCCGTCAATCAACTAAAGCGCCCCATGAACATCAACACATACTTGTTCTCTTGTTGCAGTTGACAGTACCCATGAACTGAGAGATAAAGCGGTAAATTTTACGAATATTGACCAGAAGTTTTCGTCAAAAGGAGGAAGTTATGAAATCAACCGAAAAATTCATGTTTTCATTGGCGATAGCAATAGCTGTGATTGTCGGCGCAAGTTCCGTAGCACCGGCGCTCGAGGTCGGCGATAAGGCGCCTGACTTTGAGCTTGAGAGCAGCAAAGGCGGCAAACTAAAGTTGAGTAGTCTCAAGGGCAAGAATGTTCTTATCAACTTTTACGTTCTGGACTTTAGTCCTACCTGAATACAGGATCTGCAAGCGTCCGGTTCGGACAACTACCAGCAGTTTCAAGCGGAAAATACCGAAGTCTTGGGAATTAGTGTTAACAGCCCCTTCTCACAGAAGGCCTTTGCCGATTTCGCCAAGATCAATTACCCGCTACTCAGCGATGCAAGCGGAAAAACCATGACGACGTTCGGCGTTTTCGACCAAGAAAGACGTCAAGCGAAGCGTTCATACATTATTATCGATAAGGAGGGCGTGGTACGTTACTTCAACGTCCGTCCGAGCAATGGGCCGAAGGATCTTCTCTCCACTGAAGAGTTGCTTGCCGAAGTTAAAAAGGTCAACAAAGGCAGTTAGAATCGGTCACAACTCATCCCGCACGATCACCTTGCTTTGAACCTGAAAACCATCCAACAACAAACAGCAAGCCCTGCCTCGGCACGGGCTTGCTTGTTTGGAGCTCCTTGGTCTAGTACTGTTTACCTAGATTCCTTCTGGAGGACCCGATGAGACTTTTCAGAGCATACGCTGCCGCGTTGTTGTCGGTAGCATGTTTTTTAACTCTCCCCTCGTTTGCCGGTGCCCAATCGGCTCGAATCAACGTGGGGTATAGCGCAGTCAGCGCCGATCAACTCCCGGCGTGGGTCGCGAAGGAAACCGGAATTTTCGCTCAGAATGGTCTAGATGCCCAGTTGATTTTTTTCACCGGCGGCACCACGGCAATCCTTGCGCTGGTTTCCAACGATGTTCCGGTCACGCAGGTGTCCGGACCGGGCTTGGTTAACAGCGCTTTGGCCGGTTCTGACGCTGTGTTCATTGCTGCGGGGATGACATCGCTAAATTATGTTCTGATGGGAAAGGCGGGGATCAAAAGCGGCGAACAACTTAAAGGTGGGACCGTAGCAATTAGCCGTTTCGGCTCAGCAACGGATTCGATTGCCCGGTTCGCGCTGAGAAAGATTGGCCTTACCCCGGGCAAGGACGTCACTCTAGTACAGGTCGGCAGTGGACCAGACCGGCTAGGCGCGCTCTTGACCGGGCGAGTCACTGCCGCCGTCATAAATCCTCCTTCTAACTTCATCGCCGAGAAAAAGGGGTTAGCGGTGGTAGCGGACGTGGCGCAAATGGGCTTGGTGTTTCAACATACCGGCGTGGCAACAACGCGCAGATTTATTCGTGAAAATCCTGATATAGTCCGGAGATATGTTAAATCCCACGTAGAGGCCGTACACAGAATTTGGACCGATAAAGAGGCCACCGTAAAAACCTTGGGCAAGTACATGGGAAGCAATGTCGACCGTGAGATCCTGGAGAAGAGCCGCGAGAATATCCTGACTGAAGCGTTGCTACCGAAAAAACAGATTCCGAGTCTCGAGGGCCTAAAAACGGTCATGGAAGATATCGGTGAACGCGATCCCCGCGCAAAGACAGCTAAGCCGGAACAATTCGTGGACTTTACTTTCATCCGTGAACTCGAGCAGAGCGGCTTTATCGACGGGCTCTACAAGAAGAAATAAACGTCAACCCGGCCGTTGATGTTAGCTGAAAAAAAAGGCGACGCGGCGGCTCCCGAAGTGGCGGCTTGGGCCAACCGTGTCGCCCGTCGGATAGATCAACAAGTGACCGTGGACGTCGATTATGACGGCGATTCCAATACGTTTCTCTTACGGCTGACAAAAGGCTCGCGGGTCCTCCTGTTCCGACTTTCGGAATCTCAGGTTCACGTTTCGGGAAGGGAAGCCGAGTGCGAGCGCACACTGCAGAGAAAGATTAAGGATCTGTGGAATCTGATTTAAGATGACGGCCTGGACGCCTTCCGCACAGAAGAGGGTGGCTTTCTTACTGACACTCGCGAACGACTGCTTGGCAAATTATCTAAGCCAAGGCGCGCGCTAACTGCTTAGCGAAATAGGTCAAGATCATATCTGCACCCGCGCGTCTGATCGATAAAAGAACCTCCAACATAATTCTTTCTTCATCGATCCAACCATTGATGCCCGCCGCTTTGATCATCGAATATTCGCCACTGACGTTGTAGGCAGCAACCGGATAACCAAACTGCTCTTTCACCCGGTAAATAACATCGAGGTAGGCCAGCGCGGGCTTGACCATGACAATGTCAGCTCCCTCCTGAATGTCGAGTTCGACTTCCCGCAACGCTTCATCGGTATTGGCAGGATCCATTTGGTAGGAGCGGCGATCGCCAAACTGCGGGGTCGATTCCGCCGCTTCGCGAAATGGACCGTAGAAGCCTGAAGCATACTTGGCAGCGTAAGCCATTATCACAACTTGATCGAAGCCTTTGCTATCCAGAACCCGGCGGATTGCGCCCACCCTTCCGTCCATCATATCCGACGGCGCGACGATGTCCGCGCCGGCCTGGGCATGAGAAAGCGCTTCTTGAGCAAGAAGTTCCAAGGTGCTGTCGTTATCTATAGCGCCGTTTTTGATCAAGCCGCAATGGCCGTGGTCGGTGTATTCACAGAGGCAAACGTCTGTAACAACCAGTAGATCAGGGACATTGTCCTTGATCGCTCGCACCGCTTGCTGCACCACGCCATCACTAATAGAGGCTTCCGAGCCGAGCGCGTCCTTGGTCTCAGGGATGCCAAATAGGATGACCGCTGGGATTCCGAGAGCGGCCGCCTCGCGGCATTCGAGAATCGCCCGGTCCACGGACAGCTGGGCAATGCCAGGCATTGACGAAACCGGGCGGATGACGTTAGTTCCCGGTACAACAAACAAAGGGTAGATTAGGTTACCTGCGCTGAGGGTGGTCTCTCGGACCAACTGCCGCAACTTTTCATTCTTACGTAACCGTCTGGATCGATAGTCGGGGAACGGCATGCTCTGCTCGAGCTCCTTACGATCGGCTGCGTGTCGGAACTCGCGTCCCAGGAGATTCGTAAAATTTGACGATCGCAGCGATCAAACCGGAAATCGTAAATTCGGAGGAAACGATACCCACCTGCAAACCGCGGTCGATTGCGGTCCGGGCTGTGATGGGGCCGATGCAGGCTACGACTACTTCCTGCAATATTCGGCTAGGATCCTCCCCCTTTAACAGTTTGAAAAAATTTTCAACCGTGCTTGAGCTCGTAAAAGTAATCACGTCAATTTGCTTCTGAAATAGCTCGTGCAAACCGAATTGGCATGCCTGCGGCAGCACGGTTTGATAGGCCTGGACTACATCGACGGAGGCGCCCCACTGACGCAGAGTTTCCGGCAATATTTCTCGCGCCTTGGCGGCGCGTGGCAGCAGGATTCGACGACCGCGAATCTCGGCTGGGTCCAATTCTTTAAGGATTCCTTCAGACTGGTATTTCGCAGGTACCAGATAGACGGGGATGCCTTCAGCTTCCAGACGCCCTGCCGTTTCTGGTCCGATAGCAACCACCTTCAGATGCTTGATGCCTTGAGAGTTCTTCCCCAAGTGCCGCAGCCGGTCGAAGAACGACTGTACACCGTTGACGCTTGTGAAGAACAACCAGTCGTATCGCTTGAGCTGCTCGATAGCGCGGTCCATCGGCGCATAGTCCATTGGCGGCTCGATTGAGATAGTTGGGAAATCAATGACCTCCGCTCCTAATTCAGATAGGCGACGCGCCAGTTCACCCGCTTGGGTGCGAGGTCGAGTGACGACAATTCGCTTTCCAGACATTACTGAGCTAACAGCTTGCTGGCTTGAGAATACTTCGGTGTCCATATTCCGCTCGCGCTAGGCGCTCCTCATTTCTCTAGCAAGCATCTCCCCTGCTCCAGCCCTTATCAGGCGCTCGGCTAACTCAGTCCCGAGCGCGGCCGCTTGTCCTTTCGGACCGGCAATCCGATCGCGACAGAGACGGCCGCCGTCGGGTTCGGCGACCATACCCGTGAGATTGAGAAGCTCACCGTCGATGAAGGCGCGCGCCGCCACCGGTAGGTGACAACCACCGCCGAGCTTCCGTAAGAAGGATCGCTCTGCCGTCACTTCTATAAAACTGGGATCGTTATGCAGGAAAGCAACCGCTTGACGCGACGGCTCATCGTCCCGAGTCTCAATTGCCAATGCTCCTTGAGCGACTGCGCTCAAACAGATATCCGGCGTTAAGTACTCCGTTATCCGATCCTCTCTACCGAGCCGCTTCAATCCGGCGGCCGCCAGGACGATAGCATCCAGCTCTTGTTCGAATAGCTTCTTCAAGCGCGTATCGACGTTGCCCCTGATTGGAACAATGACTAGATCGGAGCGATAGTTTAGTATCTGCGATTTACGTCGCAGGCTGCCGGTCGCAAGCCGCGCGCCCTTCGGCAAAGCATTCAATGGAATGTTCTGTCTACTAACCAATACGTCGCGAGGGTCCTCTCTTACAGGAACCGCTGCGATGGCTAACCCCTTAGGCAGCTCGGTTGGGAGGTCCTTCATTGAATGAACGGCCAGATCAATCTCTCCACTGAGCAGCGCATCTTCAATCTCTTTGGTGAAAATCCCTTTGCCCCCCAAGGACTGAATCGTACGATCGACAAACCGGTCGCCGCTGGTTTTTATAACGATAATCTCAACGTTCAGACCCCTCTCCTGGAGCTTTCTTCTTACCCACTCGGCTTGCGCCAGCGCCAGCGCGCTACCACGGCTACCGATCTTCAACGTGGTCATTGAACAAACTTTCGCTACGGCAGCAGGCAAGTACACGGGACAAATCCATGGCGCCTCACTGGTCCTCCAAGTCAAACAGCCTCTTCAGTGCCGCGATATACATTAGCTCGTATTCGCTATCCACGTTCTGCTTCAAATGCATAATCGGCGCATGCAGAATCTTTTTCATCATAGCCGCGGTCATGTCTTCCATTGCCTGTTTTTGCCTTTCGGACAAATCCTTAAGACCGCCGCTCAGAGACTTAGTGATTTCTTTCTGCCGTATGAGCTCAAGCTTCTCTATCAGTGCGGTGATCGTCGGCACCTGCTCGAGTGAACTGACCCAGTCAAGAAAACTGCCGACCTCTTCCTGCACAATGCACTCAGCTTTCTCGGCCTCGCTGGATCTTTCGTTTAGATTTTCTTCCGCCACGCTCTTCAGATCATCGATATTATAGATATAAGCGTTATCGATTGCATTGATGTCTGGATCGAAATTTCTTCGGTCGCCGATGTCGATAAAAAACATCGCCGCCTGCTTGCGCTCCCGCAGGACCTTTTCCACCATGCCGACATCGATGAGAACTTCCGATGCTCCGGCGCATCCGATCACCAAATCGGCCAATTGCAGATAGCGCGGGAAATCATCATAACGAATCGGATTTCCGCGGATCTTCTCTGCCAATTCCACTGCGCGCTCAAAGGTACGGTTTGTGACCATGATACTCTTTACGCCGCAGCGCTGGAGATGGCGCGCCATCAGATCGCCCATCTTGCCGGCGCCGATTAACATGACCGTTTTCTCTTCGAAGCGATCAAAGATTCTCGCTGCGAGTTCCACCGCAACTGAGCTCACCGAGACAGCGCGACTGGCTATGCCGGTCTCGGTTCGCACTCGTTTCGCAACAAAGAAAGACCTGTGAAACAGGCGATGGAGAACCGCACCGACTGTCCCAGCCTTCTGCGCCACATTATAATACTCTTTTAATTGACCGAGAATCTGCGGCTCGCCAACTACCATGGAGTCAAGACTTGCGGCGACACGAAACAAGTGCCGTACAGCGTCGGCGCCTCGATAAGTATAAAGATGATCGCTAAGGCTACCGTTATTTGAAGATGATCGTTGTTGGTCAAGAAATCCTTTGACCGCCTGCATGGCGCGATCAGTCTCAGGGGCGGCGGCAACCACTTCGACCCGATTGCAGGTCGTAAGGATCACGCTTTCCCGAACCGCTGAAAGGTTCCGGAGCCGTGCGAGCGCTTCCGTGATCTGGGATTTTTCGAACGCGAGACTTTCCCTTACCTCGATCGGCGCACTACGGTGATTGAGACCAACTATGAAGATTTCTGTATGCACGAGCTATTCGAACCGACCTCCGTGCCTCCCCGGAAAAATCGCATCTCCCCACAAAAAATAACCGAGAACCACTGTGAAACCGACTATCGTGAGAAAGGCCGCCTTCTTGCCTCGTAAACCGGCGGTGACGCGCCCGTGCAGAAGCGCGCCGTAAAACAACCAAGCGATGCCTGATGAAATTTGCCGCGGTTCCCACGACCAGTAGTTACCCCAGTAGATGCCCGCCCAGATGCTGCCCGTAACAATGCCTAAAGTCATGAACGGAAAGCCCCATCCGAGTAAGACATAGTTAAGCCGATCGAGAGATTCCAACGATGGAAAGCGCTTCATCAAGGCGGTCATGCGTTTGTGTTTGAGATGGCGCTCCTGAAGGAGATAGATCAAGCTGACGCCAAACGCCAAGGCGAACACCGCGTTGCCGAGAAAAGCCGACGTAACATGAAGCGGTAACCAAAAGGTCTTCAGATCCGGCGGAATCTCTCCGCTGCCGCTGCCGAAGGCGATGCCGGCCAGAGACATTAAAAACGCCAGAGGCGCAATGATCCCGCCGAGAACGGTAAGTCGATATTTGATCTGGATCAAGAGATAGCAGGCGACCATCAACCAGCTCTTAAATAGTAGCGCTTCACGCATTTCGGTTAGCGCCGGAAATCCTTCCCGCATGAAATATGCGCTCAGCGCCAACGTGTGAATGATGAATCCTGCGCCCAAGATTAACGGCGGCAGCCTGGAAACGGTGTCTCGGCGCACTACGTAGAAAATGAAACTTACTGTCGCGATCAAGTAAAGTATCGCGGTCAGTTTAAGCAGAATCAAACTCATACCGTCGGTCATTATAAGCTAACCTCCCCGACCTTCAAGCGAGCCAACTTAGTCCAACAGAACGGCTGAGCTCCTTGGCCAGCGACGAGTGCAGGCCCTCGCCCCGCTGACTGGGAGGGTTGCCGGGATACAATCTATCGGCCGGAGATCAGCTATCAATTTCTCATCTGCCGCCAATTGTTTATTAAATTGACCCGCTCCATTAAAACCGATATGGTCATCGAGATTTTGACGTGAGACTTTTCAAGTTGTCTGCTTCGAAAGTTTGTTGCTTTTGCTTACGGACGATCATCGTCACCTTACTTGCCGGCTGTAGGGTCGGATCCGAAGCCAAAACCCCTTTAGATTATTTGGTGATTGGAATCGAGAGCAACCCGGGGAATCTAGATCCGCGCTATGCTACCGACGCAAACTCTGCTCGCATCAGCTCGTTAATCTATAGTTCGCTTCTCCGCCTGGATGAGAAATCGCGCTTGGTGGGAGACCTCGCCGAACAGTGGACGGGAATCGATGCACAAACCTATGACTTCCAAATTCGTAGCGGGGTCACCTTCCACGACGGCAGAGCCCTGACAGCCCGCGACGTCAAGTTTACCTATGATTCGATCATGGATCGTCGCAATCGTTCGCCGAAACGCGGGCCTCTGCGGGTTCTAAAATCCGTTGAGCAGCTAGGAACGCAAAAGATCCGCTTTCATCTATCCGAGCCGCACGCGCCTTTTCTTGAGCACTGCACGATTGGGATAGTACCAGTTGACAATGAGACGCCGGGGGAGAATCGCAGTCACCAGGCACCATCCGGTTCCGGTCCATTTGCGCTGGCAGGCATCAATTTAGGAGAGAAAGTGTATCTGAAAGCAAACTCATCCTACTGGGAGGGCAAACCTCGCTTGGCAGGCCTGGCGTTTCAAATTGTGCCTGATGCCATTGTTCGAGTTTTAGAGTTCAAAAAAGGAACCATCCAGCTTTTGCAGAACGATATCGAGCCCGACACTCTTCCATGGCTGGAAAAGAATACCGATGCAATCGTCGAGACCAACCCGGGAACTACGTTTCAGTACATCGGCATAAATCTCACACATCCCATACTGAAACGCCGAGAGGTCAGGCAGGCATTGGCCCACTCCATCGATCGCGACGGCATTATCCGGCACATCCTCAAAGACCAGGCGACAGCCGCCAATGGGCTGCTTTCCCCGCTTAACTGGGCGCACGACGACTCTGTTCCGCGTTGGCCTTTTGATCCCGCCAAAGCCCAGCGGCTTTTGGACCAGGCGGGATATCCGGATCCCGATGGAGAGGGTCCGCGGCCGCGCTTTAAGCTATCTTTTAAGACCACGAACATCGATCTGCGCAGAAGAATTGCCGAGACGTTGAAAGAGCAATTAAGCCGTGTCGGGGTCGAGCTCGAAGTGCGCTCTTATGAGTGGGGAACGTTTTACAGCGATATCAAAAAAGGCAACTTTCATCTTTACTCGCTCGCTTGGGTCGGCATAGCTGACCCAGACGTTTATTACAACATCTTCCATTCGTCGAGCCTACCTCCTAACGGCGATAATCGCGGCGGCTATAATAGTCCTAGCATTGATAACTTGCTCGAACAGGGCCGGCGGGAGTCTGATCTAGGACGACGAAAAGGGCTGTACCACCAGGTGCAGCAAATAATCCATGAAGATCTACCGTATATTCCGCTGTGGTGGGTGAAGAACGTAGTCGTGCGCAAGCCCGAGATTGTTGGCTTTACGCCCTCTCCGGACGGCGATTTGTTCTCGTTGAGACGCACATCACTCCGCCAGGCGCCGCACCTCCAGTGAAGCGACACTTTGTAAATAGACTGCTGTTGCTGCTTCCGACACTATTTGGCGCGTTGACCTTGGTTTTTTTCCTGATCAATCTTGTTCCCGGAGATCCGGTGGAAGTGATGCTTGGAGAGACTGCCAATGCCGCCGACAAAGAAGAACTACGCCGCCAGCTCGGTCTCGATCAGCCTCTGCTGACTCGTTACACCGGATTTCTCGTCGATCTGTCGCGTGGTGATTTGGGATATTCTCTTTACGAGAACGCCGAAGTTAGCAAACTCATTGCCGCACGGTTGCCGGCCACTTTCCAACTGACGATCTGCGCCATGATCGCCGCGATGGTCATTGCATTTCCGCTTGCGACACTCGCCGCTTTTAAACCCGGCACTTGGATTGACCGTTTGGCGCTGTTTTTCTCGCTTCTGGGGCTTTCAATGCCAAACTTCTGGTTGGGTCCAATGCTGATGATACTGGTTTCGATTCAACTCGGTTGGCTGCCAGTCTCCGGCCGTGGCGCCTTTCCACACCTGATTTTGCCGTCGATCACACTGGGAATGGCGATGGCGGCCATTCTTACGCGCATCCTGCGCAGCAGCCTGTTGAGTATCGTCAACTTGGATTTTATTAAAACCGCGCGCGCCAAAGGGCTTGGCGAGCCGGTAGTTTGGTTGAAACACATGCTGCGCAATGCCTTGATACCGGTCGTATCCATCATGGGCCTGCAGTTTGGCTCGCTTCTCGCCGGCTCGATTATTACCGAAACGATATTCTCTTGGCCTGGAATTGGCCGGCTCACCGTCCAAGCCATCCAGACACGCGACTATCCGCTCGTGCAAGGTTGTGTGTTGGTTGTCGCCATCGGATATCTCGTTGTCAATTTTATCACTGACCTTACTTACAGCGCCATCGATCCTCGCATCAGCTATGAGCCATAATTTTTGGATCTACGTTGGCGCCATGTTAGTGGCGCTTAATAGTTGCGTGTGCGATGTTTGCTCCAAAGCTTGCGCCATACGATCCAAACCGGCAAAACCTGGGGAATGACCTGAGGGTGTTTACTCCCGATCATCCGCTCGGAACGGACAAACTGGGTCGGGATATATTGAGTCGAACGATATTCGGTAGCCGCATCTCTCTCCTGGTCGGCGTCAGTACAGTGGGAGTATCAATTTCCATCGGCGCTCTTCATCGGCTCGGTCTCCGGTTATTTCGGCGGCTGGATCGATCAACTGCTCATGCGCTCCGTGGATATTCTGCTGGCGTTTCCCGGCATTCTTCTTGCCATCGCTTTTACTGCCCTGTTGGGACCCGGCCTTGATCATGTAATCCTTGCGCTCTGCCTGATCGGCTGGACCGGTTACGCGCGGCTGGTCCGCGGGGAAATTCTGAGCTCAAGAGGACAGGAGTATGTCCAGGCAGCGCGCGCCCTAGGCTGCAGCCCCGCCCGGGTCATCATCTTTCATTTAATTCCCAACCTTCTTCCGCTGCTTCTCATACAAGCGACCTTCGGCCTGGCAGCGGCGATAACAGCCGAAGGAAGTCTGAGCTTTTTAGGTTTAGGCGTTGAACCGCCGACCGCTTCGTGGGGTTCGATGCTGAATGAAGGAAGGCAATTTCTACTGGTAGCGCCCCATCTGACAACCTACCCGGGTTTGGCAATCATGCTTACGGTATTGAGCCTCAACCTGTTGGGCGACGCTTTGCAGAATCGGCTTCAATCGGCAAATCGATGAACGCGTTCTAACATTCCAAGCAACAATGAGCACTTTCATCTGCTTATCCGGCAATTTGCTTTGCTTCAACGACTTGAACGATTTGCACCCAGTTGATATGGACCTCAACAAAGGAGGTATCCCGTGAAACTGTATTCCTGTCATACCTGACCTTATGCGCACAGGACAAGGATTGTCCTTTCTGAAAAGAAGATTTCGTATGAGCTCGTGGAAGTCAATTTGAAAAACAAACCGAAGGATTTGCTCGAGCTGAATCCTTATGCCAAAGTTCCGGTGCTTGTCGACGGCGCCGGGGTGATTTACGAATCCGCGATCATCAACGAGTATCTCGATGAAAAATTTAACGAGTTAACGCTGCTTCCGAAGAATGCGTTGCAAAGGGCTAAAGCGAGGATCTGGATCGACTTCCTAAACAGTCGCGTTCACCCGGCGGCCAGCGATATCACCCACGATCGCGAGCCCGATAGAGCACTGCAACTTCTGCAGCAGCATCTCAGTACCCTCGAAAAGGAAATGGCCGGCAAGCGTTTCATTGTCGGCGACTATTCGCTAGCCGATGTTTCCTTCATTCCTTTTTACGCGCGGCGCCACAGATACGGCGTCCCTATCGACGATAACTACCCGAACCTACAGCGTTGGGGAGAGGAACTCCTGGCCCGTCCCGCCGTAGCCTGCACATTATAAAGCGCTCTGATTCGAACCGCAGCCCAACAGGAGAATAGATGGAAACCTTCCTCGTCAGCCCGCACGAAATCAGAGGTATTGTGACAATGGCGGAAGCCGTCGAAGCGGTTCGCACAGGTTTTCGTGAGTGGGGCGAGAATCCTCAGCTAAATGCGCCACGGCGGCGGATTCACATTCCCACCGGTGTGCGTGTAAGCGTGCATCAGGGTGGCGTCCCGGCAGCGGGAGCCACTGGCCTGATGACCCATTGCGAATGGGTCAAACCCATGGCCGAAGAGCAGGTTTATCCGCGGCTCAACCATCCGGTAATCGTGCTCTACGATGCCGCCGAAGGCGAGCTCAAAGGAATCATTATCGGTGAGATCACCTGTTCGGAGCTGCCCAACAACATTGCCGTAACCGGCCTGCGCACGGCGGCCACCAGCGCGGTGGGGACCGATTTGTTGGCGCGCCAGGACGCTTCAACCCTTGGCATTTTTGGCGCGGCCGGTCAGGCAAAAAACCACCTGCTTGCGCTCATGCAAGTCCGCAAGCTCAAAAATGTGAAGGTTTATAGTCGCAATCCGGAGAACCGCAAACGATTCGCCGAAGAGATGGAGCCACTGACAAATCTCAACATTACACCGGTATCGTCGCCACAGGAGGCGGTTCGCGGAGTAGACATCATATTAGCGGCAACGAACTCGAGCGTTCCGGTATTTGACGGCAATTGGCTCGAGCCAGGCCAGCATGTCACGACCATTGTCGGCAGTAATGTCGGTTTGGTGAAGGGCGGCTTTACCGCCGCCAAACGGCGTGAGATCGACGACGCCACCCTCGCGCGCAGTCACGTGCGGGGCATCGTTTCAGTTCAACAGGCGATCCAGGACGAGCAGGCCGATATCTTCGATCCGATCAACCGTGGCGTCATCAAATGGGAACAGTTGATTGAGATCGGCGCCATCCTGGCCGGCCAAGATGACGGTCGAACCCACGCCGACCAGATCAGTCTATACAAGAACAATGCCGGCCAAGGCGTCGCCGATGTGGCTTTAGGTGCGTTGGTTTTAGAGAAAGCAAAGAAAAAACAGGCAGGGCAAAAGCTTGAGGTGTGAAGGGTGGGAATGCGTGAGGAGTATAGATTGTCGCGAACCCTCCTGACTGCAAGATCCTGATTATCGGTCGAAAACCATGGAAAGCAATGTTACATGAGCAAAGTGGCCATCGTCCAAATCCAGTCCTCAACGGAAAAAAGAGAAAATCTACGCAGAGCTCTCGAGCTGGTCAAAGATAGCAACAGCGGTGGCGCCGATCTGGTTGTCTTTCCCGAATTCTTAATGGCGTTTTCACCGGCCAGTCAAACAGCTAAGGAGCTCGCCCAAGTTGCCGAGCCGCTTCAAGGCAATTTTGTAACAACACTGAAGGAAGCGGCTAAAGCAACGCGTACCGCGATCGTAGCGACGATCTACGAGACCTGCTCTATTCCTGATCGTGTATACGACAGCGCTCTGTGGATCGATACTGAGGGCAATATCGCGGCTGTTTACCGCAAGCTGCACTTGTACGACGCCTTCGGTTTCCGCGAGTCCGACAAATTTGCCGCTGGCGTCGACCTGACAGCGCCGGTGACGTTCGAGGATGGCTGTTACGGCATGATGATCTGCTATGATCTTCGATTCCCCGAGATGGGGCGCATGCTGAGTTTATCAGGAGCCAACATACTGCTCGCGCCGTCTGGTTGGGTGCAAGGCGAATTGAAAGTGGATCACTGGCAAACCATGATCCGCGCCCGAGCTCTCGAAAGCGGCTGCTACGTCATCGCGCCGGATCAGGTGGGCAATATCTACATTGGTCGCAGCATGATCGTCGATCCGTTAGGCCGGACAGTAGTGGATCTTGGCGAGCGAGAAGGCGTCGAAATCATTGAGATCGACTTTAATTTAGTTCACGACACCCGCGCAAAGCTGCCGCTCCTGCAGAACCGCAGAACCGACATCTACCGGAAGCATTTGTCTTACGATTGAACAGGATCCCCTGAGTGTTTGTTGAGCGATCGCTCACATTAGTCGTTGGATTTCACGAGTGCTTCGACTGTTTTCCTTAGTCCTTCCTCTATTTCGGTTTCCGGAACGTATCCGAGGACGCGTGTCGCTTTGGTAATGTCCGCCAAGGAATGACGCACATCGCCCGGCTTAGCTGGAGCGTAAGTGACCTGTGTCCGAACTTTCAGAAGTTCTTCCAAAATTTGAATTAGCTGATTAAGGGTAACCCGCTGGCCGCAACCGATGTTGCAAACTTCCCCAGGTGCATTCGGCGCGCGCAACGCAAGCAAGTTGGCTTGGATGACATTATCGATGTAGGTGAAATCTCGTGACTGCTCACCGTCTCCATAGACGGTGATCGGCTCTTGAGCTAAGAGCTTGGTAGTAAATTTAGGAATCACAGCCGAATATTCTGAGTAAGGATCTTGCCCGGGACCGAAGACGTTGAAGTACCTCAGGCTGACAGTCTCGAGACCATAAAGCTCATGATAGAGTTTGCAGTAGCGCTCCCCTACCCATTTTTGTAACGCGTAGGGCGAAAGTGGATTCGCCGGCATGTCTTCGCTTTTCGGCAGAACCTCAGTGTCCCCGTAAGCTGAAGATGAAGCGGCATAGACGAAGCGGCGAACTCGCGCCTTCCGAGAGTTTTCCAGGAGATTTAAAGTGGCTGTAACATTAGACCGGTTGGTACCGACTGGATCGACAACGGATCGCTGTACAGACGGAACGGCGGCCTGATGTAAAACATAGTCCACGTCTTTGACAACTTCTGCAGCGACGGAATTATCGGCCAAATCACCTGTCACGAGTTCTACCGAGTCACGAATCTGATTGAGTCGCTTAGCGGAGCCAGTGGACAGATTATCCACAACCCGCACGTTGCCGCCGGCACCGAGAACATGCTTAACTAAATGAGAACCAATAAAACCCGCACCGCCAGTGATGAGGTAACGATCAGCCATGCCTTACGCCCCTTTGTGTGTACTCTGTCAACCCAAGAATAACTGTGTGCGGCGAATTATAGCAGGCATAGCTCTGCTTGGATACGAGATGATGTCCATCGTATGAGCGATCCGGCACTAAGTCGAGACACGGTAGAATTGATCGGGAAGAGCACAGGACAGGCGTAATTGAGGAAACACCTAGAGCAGCTCGCAGGGGAATCAGATAGTCGAGGGATATGGCAGGAAATGACAAGGAGACGAGAAGACTGTCGACTACAATGGCTGGTCGCTCATGGCAACGAAGTTGATTCGTGGCTTATGGCTAATCTAGTCGACTCGCGGCATGACGCGTTCCTGAACAACATTTTGAAAATCTTGCCGCATTGATGGATCCAATATCTCATCACTGACAAGCTCTATCAGTCCTTTTAGCTTTTCCTCCGGAAATCGATCGAGAGATTCCCCGAGACTAGCCGCTCTATCCTTCAATACGATCGACGCCATTGGCCCCATGGCATCCACGAGTATCAAACTTAGTTCATCGAAGACTATGCGAGGTACAACGCCGCTCCGTGTTCCTGCGGATTCTGCTACTTTCACCGAGGGTTGTTGCAAAATCGGCTCAGAAACCTCCTGAGACTGTGATGCTATCTCCCTCGTTATCGGCGGCGTTGAATTAGTCGTTTCCTTCGTCACCTTCTCGCATGAGAAGACGGTGCCACCTATTTGGAGATCTTCCGCGACTTGCCGGATTAACGAATCATCGATGTAGGTCTTTCTTAAACCGTACGCTGTCATTAGCGCGCCATCGCACATCACATTGATCACTCTGGGAATACCTCCTGAGCATGCATATATAACCTCCACGGCTTTAGGCGTGAAAAGCAGTGGGTCGCCACCCGCCACTTGTAATCTACTGGAGATATATGCGTGGCATTCTTTCAACGTCAGAGAACGCAACTGATAACGCACAGTTACCCGCTGTTTGAGCTGCCGCAGTTCCTGGGAGTTAAGGCGGTCGGATAATTCCGGCTGTCCGACAAGGAGAATCTGCAATAGCTTGTCTTTGGAGGTCTCAAAGTTTGACAATAACCGCACGCTTTCCAAAACTTCTGGTGAGAGATTCTGCGCTTCATCGATGATCAGTGCACAGTTTTTGCCAGAACGGTAACTTTCAAATAAGTAATCGTTGAGCAGAGCCAGATACTCGTAGAAATCATCCCGCGAATGCTGCGGCGATCTTAGACCGAACTCGTTACAGGTGTAACGGAGGAGATCAAACGGGTTGGCGATGTGACTAAAGATGAGAGCGGTTCGGGTATCGCTATCGAGCTCGTCCATTAGGCCGTTAATAAGGGTCGTTTTGCCGGTGCCAACCTCGCCTGTTAAAACGACAAAGCCTTTGCGGGCTTTGATGCCATATGAGAGCTGCGCCAGAGCCTCACGATGGCTTCTGCTCAGATAGAGAAAAGCCGGGTCGGCGGTGATATTGAACGGTTCTTGTTTGAGGCCGAAATGCTCTTTATAAGGCAAATCCATGAAAACTCAATGATAACTCTACCGAATTCTGCACAGCTCAAGTATGGTTAGCAGCTATCAACATTATACGAAATGATTGTTGTCCAAGGCTACAGTGTTGAAACCTGAATAAGGCTTGACACCCGGCCATTTCTTGGCCGGGAGTAATCTCCGTGTCTTAACAAAAACCCTCAGTATCTGGCGAATTTACCCAAACTCACTTGAATCTCAATTAACCGGTTCCTTCACGAAGGGCAAATCGATATTCTCAATGACAGAACCCTTAGTCATTATAATGGCCTTTTCCAACACGTTCTGCAGTTCACGAATGTTCCCCGGCCACTGGTACTGAATGAGGCGGGCTATAGGCTCACGTGATACGCCAACAATACGCCTTTGATTGGCAATCGGGTGCCAACGAAGGAAGTCCTCGATCAGGAGAGGAATATCGCCGGCGCGCTCGCGCAAAGGTAACACATAAATAGGAACAACGTTAAGCCGATAATACAGATCAGGTCGCATCTTTCCCTTGGCAACGAGATCCTGTAACGAAACATTAGAAGCGGCAATTACTCGCAAGTCACTATCAAGACTTTGCTGTCCGCCTAGGTGCACGCTATTGCAGTCCTCGAGCACTTGCAGCAACTTCGTTTGCACAAAAGGATCCATACTTTCGATTTCGTCCAGGAACAAAGTTCCTCGATCGGCTAGTTTAATCTTTCCTGAACGCTTGACCTCTCCCCTGAAACGACTCCCCTCTTCGCAGCCAAAAAGCTCCGCTTCTAGCAAGAAATCAGGATAGGCCGAACAGTTGACGGGAATGAATGGTCCATCTCGCCGAGAACTTTGACAGTGAATGGCGCTGGCAATAAGCTCTTTCCCTGTTCCGGCTTCGCCTTCGAGGACTACGCTCATATTCGTCGGTGAAGCCATTCGCATGGTTTCAAAAATCTGATGCATTGCAGGCGTTTTACTAAGTAATAGCCCAAATTCGCCTTCAGTATCGCTTAGCGACTGGCGAAGACTTGTACTTTCGGCAAAGACGTATGCTTTTTTCAAAGCCGTCTGGGTCTTATCGTGAATCGTCTGGGACTCAAAGGGCTTAGCCATGTAGTCGCAGCTACGGTATCTGAAGGCCGAGTTATAATGATCGGTGGACCAATCGCCAGTCGTTAAAATGGATACTCCTGGATGATTCCATTCCAGTTGGACTGCAACTTCAACTTTGTTGCTGTCCGGATGTCCAAAATCTATTACGAGTAAGTCGATGTCTCTCTTCTTCAGTCGACTTAGTGCGTGTTCATCCGAATTAGCAAGCTCTACCCTATAACCATTTGAGGTATAGAAAAGCTGCAACTGTCTCCGTGTAGCAGTATCATTGCTGAGAAGTAAAATACGCGGCGTGGATTGAGTGTGATAATGCTGTTCTGGCGTATCATGATTTGCCGTCTGTCCGACTATATATGGTGTTTGCGTAAATCCTCCAGCTGGATAATTTTCTAATCCCTTGGAGACTGGCGATTGATTATAAGTTCGACACGTTTTGTCGCTCGGCTTAGATCAACTACTCTGGTAACCGAAAAAGCTGACGCGCCTAACGTAGGCTTTCGGAACCGGATGAATTACCGTTGACAATGGTTACCCTTAGCACGAGATAACATCACGCCGTTCCTTCAAGGCCAGGATGGGCCATATGCTATGCGTCGCGCACTACGTTGCACAAAATGGTGGTCTGTCCTTTACGGCTATCGTTATGTAGTTCTCAAAACTTCAGCGTCGTCGGGCTGCACACTCGTTTGTTCACCTCGAACGCAAGCTGATAGGGGCAGATTTGAATGAACAGCTATATAGAGATCGGCATCTTGCTCAGTGATGCGGCTACCACAGGACGAAGGAATTGTTGTTTCTACTTTAGACCTTCTGCCGATGTGGCGTATACGATGAAACTCGAGCTGTGTCCGAGCTTTCTTTGAAGTTCCCTCCCCTAGTCCGTACCCGACATTTCACCCAAGGCACTTGCCGTCAGGCCCAGAATTCGAACCGGTAAAATCCGGATAAACACAGAAAATTTCCGATTGTACAATACGAAGTTCTGCCGCCGCTGCCAGATGGCGCGGTAGTCGAGGTTATGCGCCGGGTTGGCGGAAAGAGCCTAGTGCAATCCACTGCAACACCCGACTTGGTGAAGTCGAAGCCGTGCGCGAAGTAATTGGTGAAAGTTTCATTGAATAGGATGGCGGATTTTTCTGGTATAGCCGCTACCTCTCATCAGGCGCTGCGCTTCCGGCAGCTTGTCTCTGTTAACGAGCAGATCTAGATCAAAGAATGGGCGACGATCGATTCCTCCGAAGAACCGTGTCGCGAGATAGGCTCCTTTAACGAGAATAGATTCCTGGCCTGCCGCCGCGAAAACGGTTGCGACGGCCATGAGTTCGCGCACCAGCGTTTCCTGCCTCGCCCACTGCTGTAGAGAGAACCTTTTGAGCTCGCGCAGATATTCCTGCGGCAACCATCGTCGCAACGGCGAACCGTCGAGCAGAGAAAAAACCAGGAGTTTAAGGTCATGCCGTTCACGGCAGCATCTCCAACCGTCCGGTTTCTTTTTTCGACAACTCCCAGCAGAATTTTTCCCAAATATAACCCGCTGCGTTCGCCGCCTGCGATAACCCCAGCAGCAGCGCCATCGTCAGCTTCTGTGAATCCGGAGCTTTCGAAAGTGGATACCGAAACAAGTTGATATAAAACGATAATGGTTCCAGATGAATGTTGTCGGATGCCCTGCGCGCACGCTTCATGCGATATCCGAATGTTCCGCGACCGTAGCGGAAGTGTAAGAAGCAAAACTCGGGTAAGCTAAGGAAATGTGAATGATAAACCACCGCTTCAGGAGCATAAACCATTTCATAGCCCTGACTCACCCAGCGATCACAGAAGTCCCGGTCCTCTCCCGTACCGCTAGTGAATGATGCATCGAACCCGCCTGACACGCGATAGTGTTCTACAGGAACTGCGAGGTTGTTAGGTGTGAAGAACTGTGCCCGGAGCGCATCTCGATTGTAGTAGTGATAGAGATATTGGATCAGGAGATCGGTGGCTGTTGAATAACGATTGTCCGATAAATAATTAAGTGTTCGTCCGCCGACAGCGCAATTTGGTAGGCTCCGGAAACGCCGCGCGAGCGTACTCAACCAATCCGGTGCTGGTACGCAATCATCCGCAGTAAAAGCCAGATATTTACCCCGGCTTCGTGCCGCCCCAGTATTACGTGCAGCTCCCGGGCCTTCATGCGCTTGTCGAATCAACGTGAAGTCGGCTTGGTCTCGAAAGTTAGAAACGACCCACTCTGGGGAAATTGCGCTGCCATCGTCGACCACGATGACTTCGAAGCAATCACGTGGGTAATCGATTTCGGCAAGGGAACGCAGACAGGCGGCCAACTGCGTGGGGCGATTATAGGTTGGCACTATGATAGAAAAAAATAGTTGCGCTCCCACTATCTCCGGCGCTCCTGATTGATCCACTGGGTTGCCATTCCGAGTGCGGTCGCTGCTTGTGCCGTAACCAGCAATGCCACAACCGAAACTACTCTTGCTATCGGCCCTGCATACAGTGATGAACGTAGTAATCTCGCATAATAGCGCGGATCTGGTTTAAAGAGCTGCCACCCTTGTTGTCGGCGTATCTTCTGCAGGAGCAAGGCACCACGGCCATAATTAAAGTGCTGCCGGCAAAATGTCCTAAAAGTCAGACGATGGGCATGATACATGGTGGCTTCCGGCACATAAATCATTCGGTAGCCATGATGCAACCAACGCCCGCAGAGCTCACGATCTTCTGACGCAGTATTCCCAAAGCTCCTATCAAAGCCGCCGACCCTGAAGAAGTCGGCCGCGCGCACAGCCAAATTATTAGCAGTAAAGAAGCGAGCGTCATTTGGGTCCTTGTTGTGATGAGCGCATCCAATATCGACAATGTGCTGGCTCACGGCCGAAAAAATGTTGTCGGAAAGAGAGTTCAGAGTCCGCCCGCCGACGATAATGCAGTCTGGTTCAGCGATAAACCGCAGCGCAATCTGCTGCAGCCAGTCCGCAGCCGGCGCACAATCATCATCTGTAAAAGCCAGAATGTGGCCGGAAGCTCTTCTCGCTCCTGCGTTCCGCGCGGCACTTGGGCCGGCATTGGCTTGACGAATTAATTTGACATCGAGCCGCTTGTTGATTAAAGCAAGCGTACTTTCAGGCGACACGACACTGCCATCATCTACAACAATGATCTCAAACTGGTCAGCGGGATAATTGGATCGCTCAAAGGCGGCGAGACAGTTGGCCAGCTCTCTCGGCCGGTTGAATGTAGGAATAATAACCGAAATTGCAGGCATCGTTAGTTGCATCAGAGCAGTCCAGATCAGTGTCCGCAAGCTTCCACGGAACCGATACCGCCGGTTATTGGCGCGCCTTCGATTGCGAGGCGATCCTGTTTCGTGATGTATCTAAGCTTGTGCAATTCCATTTCAGCGAGACGCTCCGTCGCAGTGCCACGGCCCATCAGGTAACCTACTGCTTCTCCTACGGCGCTCACCAGCAAGCCCAAAAGCAGCGAGGGAACGATGCGCGGGAGTAAGAGCTCTCTGTGAGTTGACCGGCTAATATCACGCAAGACACGGGACAAGCGCACCAACGGAATAAGGCCGGCAGCGCCCCCATACAACAAACGCATCACTAACGACCAGCCCTGCGCTCGAGTCGCCGCAAATCGCCGGCCGGTATAAAAACGTTCCGAGAGCCACGCGCCGATGGCCGAGATATTGACGTGATAGATTTTCGCCGCAGGCTCCAAATAGAGTTGGTATCCCCTCTCCCGCATCTTCCAATGGAGCAGGATTTCCGAGTCCATCAAGGCCTCCAACTGTGAGTCATAATGCAACAGAATCTCACGCTTGTAGGAAGTGTGATGACCCGGCAAATAGTCCATTACACCAGTCACGGTGGTTTCGACACAATGACCGTAGTCCAAAAACAGACTCGACCAGCTGACCATACTATAGGGGTTGGCGTTGCCGATCACGGCACCCACAGCTGCCCATGGCTGCTGATGGGCTTTGACAAGCGCCTGCGCCCATCCCGCGCTCGGATAAGCGTGACTCTCGGCCAGTACGACGAGCGATCCCCGACAGTGGCGAATACCGGCTGCGGTGGCTAAGGCCAACGGTAGAATGGAAGGAACTTCAATCACGCGCACGGACCAAAAATCCTTTATCTCGCGGAACTCGAGAACGAGACGTTCTTTAGCTTCGGCTACGATGACAATCTCCAGTTGATCTTTTATTGATTGATCCCGGAGATGGCTGACCGTTTTGCGAATGATGTCATAGCCATCAGCGACAATCACTACCGACAGCTTCGGCTCTGGAAGACGCCCACCAATGGAAGGCGATAGCTTATTGCCAGTCATAACATCATTTCCGCGCTCGCTAGTTTACGGGCTGCCAGCCGCATAATTCTCTGTGCTTGGCTGGGTTCACGCGGTGATCGCGCTGAGGTTCACCGGCTGGTTTGTGGACGCCGACCTGGCCGCAGCCAGCACCACTCGCAGCGCCTGTACCCCATCCTCTAAGGTACATTCAACCGGTGTGTTGCGCCGGATCGCATCGGTAAAATGACTCCACTCGGCGCGGTAGGAAGCAATGAAGTCTCCGCCTTGCCTCATTTTACAGAGCGCGCGAGGCAGTTCTTTCACTGTAGACGCAATTCTTCGCAGCCGGTTCCGCATGTCACCCGAAAAGCCGGCCGTCGAAAAACATTCCAGGCCATCAAAATCATAGCAGGATACTTTCAGACGACCTGATTGGCCGTAGATCTCTAACTCATGACTTTCGCTCGTCCGCTCTGCGAAAACAGAAGTAATAAGAACACCATTGGCCATCCGCGCGGTTACCGTTGCCGCTTCGTCTTCCCACAGCCCGCAAAGTGTTGAGGCAGACACTTCCTCGACCTCACTCTGGAGCAAGAAGCGCCAGAGATCGAAGTGGTGAACAGCTAACTCAAACAGCACTCCACCTCCCCGCTCGCGATATTGCCTCCATTGGGGAACATCGTTGTGGTAACTGGTCAGAACTGTTCGCATCAAGCCGATTCTTACCACGTGTCCTTGTTGGATCATTTCTCGCGCTTGCCGCACAAGCCGATGCCAGCGCAAATTGAAGCCTATCATGACTTTATTGGGGGTTTTTCTCGCGCGGTCGATAAGATATTGGCATTCGTTCAGTTTCAGGGCTAGGGGCTTCTCAACAAGGATGTGCTTTCCAGCATCCAAAGCAGCCAAACCGATCTCCACATGAAACTGAGCCGGTACGCAGACCGCAACTGCGTCTATCGAGGGCTCTTCCAGCAGTCGCTGATAGTTGGCATATCGGGCCTTGATATCAAACAGGTCCGCCACTTTGTTCAGACGGTCAACGCTGATGTCGGCCAAGGCTACAACTTCGACACTGTCGAGATATCGCAGCGCCGGCAAATGGCGAGTTTCAGTTACACGCCCACAACCCACGATACCAATTCTTATTGTTGAATTAGCAGTCATACTCACAAAGAGTATTAACAAAAGCCGGCAACGGTCTTTTAGCCCGCGCGACGTAAGAAACGCCGTGAACCGCCAGAGAGTTAGTGAGAGCGGTTTAACTGTGGCAAAGCATTCCTGGAAGATTTACAGTGAAAGACAATTGGGACTCTAAGTTTCCTTAGTAGTGACCATTAACCTGCGATCTTTTGCTAGGAGTGTTTACGAGTTCTAGATGCGACGCGCAATTAAGACGGCGCTGCACCTGCAGCTCAGAAAACCAGAAAAGCACGATTAGGTCGCACGCCTCTACACATCAAATTGGACTTTGTTGGTCTTGAAGTCTTTATAGTCTTAGTCGACCGAAAAGGACCTCTTTGCTACGACAGGTTCATAGTGGATCCTGATCAGGTCAGCAGTTCCCTTCGGACCTTACCGGTGGGACTTTTTGGAAACGCGTTCGTGAATTCGATTAAACTGGGGATCTTGAAATCGGAGATTTTTCCCCGGCAAAACTCGACAACTTCTCGCTCCGAGCAAGGGGCATTCGTCACGAGCAGCGCCTTAACCTTTTGATCACCGAAAGGCGTTGCGACGCCGATAACGACCGCCTCCTCGATTCGAGGATGGCTTTCGAGTAGCTCCTCGACTTCTCTGGGGTTGATCTTGTAGCCTGCCTTATTGATGAAGAGCTTCTTTCGTCCAAGTAAAAAGAGTAGGCCGTCTGCGTCTCTCCGACCCAGATCTCCCGTAAAGAAATATCCGTCGCGGAATGTGCCATTGTCCAGATCTTCGGACCCATAGCTCTGAATTGCCGCCTCGCTTTTAACGGCAATTTCTCCGATTTCATTTTCAGGCGTCAATTGTCTCTCATCGCAGTAGATTTCGATATTGACACCGGCGATTGGTCGGCCGACCGAGTCTAACGATTCACCGATGTCGGCGTTCAAATTAGCACTGATCGTTCCGGTCTCACTGGAGCCGTAAAGCTGCCGGACGTACATTCCAAATTTGTTTTGAAATTGACGATTGAGCTCGACCGGCATCGGTGCGCTTGCCGAAATACAAAGCCGCAAAGAAGAAACGTCAGGTCGGCGCGGGTAGTTGGTTTTTGCCATAACCCCGAACATGAAGGGAACTCCGATAAAAATCGTGAGACGGTGTTTCTCGATCATTTCCACGACCGCGTGGCGGTCGAAGCGAGCGGCGGGATAGAGAGTCCCTCCCGAGGCCAGACTTGCCATCATGCTGCGCATCAATCCATTGACATGTGAAAATGGCGTTACGCCGAGGAAGCGATCTTCCGCGGATAATTCAAACGTCCGGATCAAACTGTCGAGCTCGCAAAGTAAATTCCGATGCGTTCGCGCGATTAGCTTCGGCCGTCCCGTTGAGCCCGAGGAGAATTGGTACATAACGGGAGCATCGGCTTGGACCGAACCAAAATCAGAAAAACGAGCTTCATCATTTGATCTTTGTTCGCGATCCTCGATTAAAAAGAGCTGACACGAACTTTCATAAAACCGAAGTACTCGTTGGCAAGAATCATGGGCCAGGCGGGATGTTATCAAAAGAGAGGCCTTCGTTTCTGCAAGAAATCGACGCAATTCTACATCCTGGTATTGATCGTTCAACGACACGACGACTGCTCCCAAGACGGCAATAGCAAAGTAGCTGACGACAAAATGTAATCCGTTCGGAAGAAGCACGGCGACCCGATCTCCACTCCGGATTCCCAACCGCTGAAGTTGTCCGGCGAGAGAGAGAATGCGATGATTAAGCTCTCCGAACGATAACACCGTCTCGTCCTCCACAATGGCAATCCGTCCTGGATTGTCTGCCGTCACAGCTGCGAGCATTTCAGGGAGCGTTTCCATCATTACAATCTCCGGTCGAAAGGATGGTGTCTGGGTCGTATGAGCGGAGTCACGAACGTAAAAGTCAAACGATTCTACGCGAGTTGAAGCTCAACTTTTGAAAATTTGCCATACAAATACCACCGCCGGTAAGCGGGAACCGTTTAGGTTGTTCGTTCTAAGAGCGCATGCGCAATATAATCAGCCAAAGTACTGACGCTTTCAAAAAGATCCACCGTCAGATCGTTGTCTGGTATCGCCAGTCCAAATTCCTCTTCCAAGCTCACTAGAAGCGCCATAGCTTCGACGGAATCCAATCCAATCCCTCTGCCTAAAAGCGGCATAGTCGGGTCCGTGTTCTCAAGCAGAGCGGGATTGACTTTCAACTCAGAAACCAGCAACCGCTTGATTTGTGTTTCGATCTCAAGATGCTTATTGTGCTTCATATGAAAATGCCACCGCTACACTCGTAGGCCGCAGATTATCCTATGCGATGCAAATTCCGAGCAGAACCATTCAGTGCGAAGAATGACTCGTTGGCAGTGATTTGAAATTCGGCGATGTATCATCACGCGCAGCGGCAATTTGACCGATCAATCCCAAATATGATGTTAGATGAGCATCGGCAGTCCACTTTTTGTATAGGGCGCTGTGACCACATGCGCCGAGCCGATCACGGTAGGCACCATCGGTTATCAGTTGTTCCACAGCCATGACCAGATCTTGATTGGTTTCATAAACAAAGCCGCCGCCACTCTCTTGGATGATCTCCGGCATGCCACCAATGTTTCGCACGATCACCGGCGTTCGCTGTAGGAAGGCTTCGAGGATAACCAAAGCAAATACCTCAAGGGATAAGGATGGAATCACCAGCGCAACTGCATTTCGGTACAGTGTCTGCAGCTCATCTTTGGTCTTATGCCCCAGAAAAAGGATGTTGTCACTGTCTCCCGCTAAACGGCGTAAGGCCAATCCGTATGTGCCCTCACCGGCGATCCACAACTGCGCCTTCTGGTATTGAAGAAACATGGGAATGAGTGTCTGCAACCCCTTGATCTTTTCCAAACGGCCGACAAATAAGAAATAAGGTTTCTGTCCCAATTCTGGCCGCTCTTGACGCTTCGGCAGCGGCGTCTTTGGCTGCATACCGGGAATAAAATGCGGCACATGTACAATAGGCGCGTCCAACCCCATCCGATGGTGCAGGTCCTTGCTAAATCGGCTCGGAGCTATGAAAGCATCAATATGTTTAATGCCGGACTGAATCATGCCTGAGTGGCGCCACCACTGTGGTGGACGCTTGTAGGAGAGTTCACAGGTGAAGCAATGCGGCTGTGTACAAACTGCTCGATTGAATCTGAAGAGCACATGGGTCGGACAAATCAACCAGTACTCATGCATCGTGTAGAGCTTAATTGCGGTCCCGTATTCTAGAATTTTTGGACCGCCGATCAGGGAAATGTTGTGAAAATGGATAACGTCGAACCCCTTTGCCAAAATCTTCCGGATGCGAGCTGCTTTTAACAACGGACTACCGATCTGCTGAGTGGCTAAGGGAGAGAAGGAACCGAGGCGGCTCTTTAATCCATGCACGTTTACATTAGGATGGTCACTATAGCTGTTGCGTCGGTTCAGGCCGTCTCATAAGTCGATACGCATCGATGCAATGTATGACCTCGACGTAATGTCCGCGAGCCGCCAACTCATTGGTTAGTTGGTGCACGAAGATTCCATCCCCGCCAAAGTTGTACGGTGGATAGAAAGTCGTAATCATGCAGAAGCGAAGTGGTCGGGCTTTCATGTTCAAACGAGTCTAACAGGCGCGTCGGCAGATGATGGCGGTTTGTTTCAATCGCTCCAGAAGGTCTCGGGTAAGGTCAAGGAATCCGGATGGGAAGGATAATCGATCGCTTTTACAAATGCCTTTCACAACTATCGAAGAACTGTTGAATCGCGCGGCGGCTTACTCAGCTATTCAGCAAGCGCCGTACGCCGCATGGTGCCCCGTAACTTCGACCAAACATATCGAGCAAAGTGCCGAATTGGCCGGTAAACGTAGTGAAAAGGTAGTAGGCGCGAATCTCGGACCTCATCCACCCACCGCAGATATCGGGATGATGGGAAAAGCAGCCACTGAATGAGCAACACTCGTTCTCGCCAGTTTGTTGTCCTTCGAAATAATTCCTTGAGACTTGCTTGACCGGCCGCCCGTGTTCCGCGCAACGCCAGCTGGCGTTCTATCGTGTCGCACTTTGATGCAGCCGCGGACAAACGACTCAGAAATGTAGAGGGGATTGACGCATTCAGGTCTTCTGCCAGGTACCCGAGCATTACGGACAAAGGTAAAGACAGTCGGCTACGATGTATGGACTCCAAAAGCAGATCCCAATCTAGGTCCGGATGACGTTCGACAATGAACCAGGCGTCGGTGACCCAGCGCAGCGACGGACGCTTGCTCGAGTATGAGGCGTGACCGCAGACATGGAGCAGGCTATCGGCGGGCGTGAGGATTTTCACCGGAATGTCTGCAATGAGCCGACTTTTACTTCGTGCCTTAATTTCTGAGGAAACTACGTTGTAGTACGGCACCTCGAATAGTCGGCTGTGAAGCTCGAGAGGGAGTTCGGACTCATGCTTCATCCTGACTTGAGGGTTTCCTGGTTGGGCGTGTAGATCGACTCTGCGGAAGCTCAAAGATGACAGCAGATCCGCAGCTCGGCTCAATTCATTGTCCGGCAACAGAATGTCAATATCGTGGCAATGGCGCAGCACGGGGTTGCCGTAAGCGGTTTCCGCCAAGGCGGTGCCCTTGAGTACAATGGCGGTAAAATCTTCTCTTTGAAGTAACTGAAGAACGGCGCGGCAAATTCGACGAAATATCTTGTTCCGTAGTTCCTCCTTTAGATAGACCGATCGCAGGTAGGTCTTGACCTTGTTATCCGCCTGAAGGTTATGCTGTTGGAAGGCACTGAAGAGCAACGGACGGAGTTTTCTTATTGACGGTTTATTTCCGATAAAACCCATTTCGGGGCCGTCGTAGCGGATACGCCATTCTTCCCAAGCTTGTCGCGCCAGATCACGCGGCAACAGACATGTGCGGAGTAACAGGGTTTCCTCCGAGGTGGGAAGAACAAGAGATAAAGCCAGCGACAACGAGGGTGTTGAATAGGATGCGTTATTCATAGACCTGTGCTAAGGACGAGCTTATGAAGCTCCAATTCCAGGAGTGTTGACCCGTATTTTGTAGACGGAGGTACTAGCAGTAATGTAAAGGCTCCGCCAATCATCGTCTCCCCAGGCGCAATTCGACGGCTTCTCTGGTGTAACAATGGTTCCGAGATGATTCCCCGCAGGATCGAATACCCAAACGCCGCCCGCGCCCGTGCAGTAGACACGCCCTTCCACATCCACTTTCATGCCGTCAGGGGAGCCCGGAATGCTTACGTTCATATCGTGAAACAGCGAGCCGCCCGAGAGTGATCCATCATCACCAACATCGAATATCCGGATATGACGGCGCTCTGAATCATCGATGTAAAGCTTCGTTTCGTCCGGCGAGAACGCTAGGCCGTTAGGTCGAGCTAAATCATCTGCCACGAGCGAGATCTCTTCACCATCCGGGGAGAGTCGATAGACTCCTTCGCAGTGGTTGCTCTTGCCGACCAGGCGTAATGCTGTAGGCGGGGTCCGTGAAGTAAATAGCGCCATCGGACTTCACGACGACGTCATTGGGGCTGTTAAGCTTCTTGCCGTGAAACCGATCGGCCAGAGGCGTGATCGAGCCATCTTTTTCGGTCCGTGTCACTCGACGATTGCCCTGCTCACACGCAATCAGCCGCCCTTCTTGGTCGCGTGTCAAACCGTTGGAGTTGCCGCTCGGCTTCTGGAATGTCATGACGCGGCCATCGGCCGCGAGTCTATAAATACGATTCGCGGGAATATCGCTAAAGAGGAGCCTTTTTTCCTCTGCGATCCAAACGGGACCTTCGACAAAACGAAAGCCGGTTGCAACACACACAGCACTCGCATCCCTAGGGAAGAGGCTTCTAAACTCTTCCGATTTTATGATCAGCCCGCCGCGCAGTAATTCCCTCTTTCCCATCCATTTGGCTAAGGGAGCTTTTACGCCGTACGGCAATTTCTGGTAGACGGACTTACGTCGCCTTAAAAATTCTTTACGCGCTTTGTGAGCCCGATCCATGAGTCCCTGGCGCAGCACCGTGGAGAATCGCATGCGGCAAGATTTGGGGACAATAACAAATGACCCACTTCGATGCTCAGTGAGCTCCACGACCAGTTCAGCGAATTCCGTCCTCCGAATGGCCTCTCTCATTTCCGTGGCTAACTGACGCTGGCCCAGTCGGTCGGCAGTCTCAACTGCGATTTTGGAGTTGTCTAGATAGCGCAGTTGAATCGCATGACGATAATATAAAACATCGAGATCCAGGAGATGTTCGAGGTGGTCCGCGAAAACAATTAATAGAACAGCGCGGTCGATTGAAGGAAGTTCATGCGGATTTTCGCGCGCCAGCGGATTGGTCGGCCATTCCAAAGAAAAGGTAGGAAACCTGGCAACGCATTCTTCAACCTCTGGGCTCAGAACGCGCCTGATCCGACGGCGTCTCGCCGTCGAGATCCATTTACGACCGTCTCCGAAATCGCCCTGTTCATAAACGTTGTGGAGCAGTCCCGCGGCCACGACCGCAATGGGCAATTGAAGAGATGCGAGTATGCTGGCCGTTCCTACGACATGAGCTATGAACGGCTTTCCCGACGGCTGAAAGCGGCCGCTAAAAAGGACCATCGCCAGTTCATAGGCATCGCGCACAAGATCGCGGTCTGTCTTTGAGTAGCCGTCGCGACGAAGCTGATTAAACAATTGAAGGTTGGTTTGAGCGTACACAGCAAGCCAATAGTGGTAATTTATCGAGCAGAGGTTTTTTTACGAACTATACTCTGCTACGAGGTCTCCAAAGCTGCGCTATTAGATGGCTCAGGACTCTATAAGTCTTAAGGGACAGAAGTTTAACTCCTTGAGGCAGATCTTGGAGCATGAGTTTGGGAACTCCAATGATAAACCGAACCCTGTACGATTTGGGCGCAATGAGATAAGCGACCTTCTGGCGAGAAACGATGACCGGTTCGAGAGGCAGTTTCAGCACGGCGATTTCCCGCTGAATCTTCTCGAACTCCGCAGCTAGAGATCCGTAACCAAGAGCGTTAGCTAGCTTGAGCAGCGCCGGTAGGCGCCGTTCAAGATAGCGCCGGTGAGCTCCTTGTTGCTTTTGTCCTTGCACAAGATAAAGTCCGCCAAAATCCAAATGATGCTCCAGTTCATTCGCCAGACGCATAAGAACGATGTAGCGATCAACCTTGCTTAATTGTTGCAGCGTGCTTTCAAGTAACGCGACATCCTCGGCAGTCAAGAGAACGCGATCGTATCTGGTGATGTAATTTTCGCTCTCCGTGCCAACGATGTCGATTACCTGCTTGCGCTTCTCGTCTGAGATGCCGGTCCTGCAGCCGAAGTCGCCGTGAAGGTAGGTCGCATGGACCAAGCCCGCCGCGACAACCGCGATTGGCGCGCGGAGCCAGGCAAGAATGCTGGCGGTGCCTACGAGATGGTCGAGGAACGGCTTGCCTGAGGGCAAATAGAGACCGGTAAAAATACGCATTCCAAATTGGTAGGCATTTGAAATGAATGCACGCTCCTCTTTCGAGTAACCTTCGGAGCGAAGTTGGTTCAAGAGCTGAACATTAGTTTGTGCGTAAGACTGCATATGCGTTTATGGATACGGCAGCGCCTTATGGTTCCCGGCTCGGCCAGCGTCTTGACTCAGCCGCTTCCCGCGCCAATGCTGCCGCCTGCCGGTTCTTCACGTGCCAGCTAACGTACAAGGTGAAGAGCAACAAAGGTAGCAAAACAAGGATGTTAAGAAGCAAATCAATCGGGCTGCGCAATCTAGAACATTCGCTGTAACCCAAGTCGTGATCGTAACCAGATGGCAAAAGACTGTGCTAAGGATCATCATCAACGTCATAAGCGGCTCCCGTCTCTTCCTACCCAGAGATAAAGCCAGGCTTGCGAAACCGTTCAACATGTAAGAGGAGACGAGTAGAAAGGATCGAGAGTTTGAGTCGACTGGAAGTCAATGTGAGTGATCCGGCCGGGCGGGACCGATGATGGCCTGTAGCCGCGGCGGAATATCATTTAGATCTTGTGTAAATTCCAGCCAATAGCACGGAACCTGCTCAACCAAGCGCCCAAGCTTGTTCAAAGTTGCTGCTCCTGAATTCGGACGAAGGAGAATCGAGCTCGGCGCCAGTGCGAAAAGCGCTTCCGCCTTCGTAGCAGGCCTTATCTGGGTTGCCGAATCGGCAACGATGCGTGGGAGTAACAACGCGTAGACGGTAGCAGTTCGGCAAAGCTGGTGCGGGAAAACTTCAGATAAGAGAGCCAGCGTTTTTTCTTGCTCAGGGCGCTCTGGGTAGATTGCGTAGCTCATCAATTGGGGAAACCGCGCGAAATGATCGGCCATGAGCCAAGTCGCGCTGTATAAACTGTGGCCGACGAAGTGCCCGCCCGCGCATGCTTCTAACCCGATGTAATCGTCGCCGAGATAGCCAAAGCCGGCTCGAATACAAGCTAACGCGACCGTCGATTTCCCCGCCCCGCCTTTGCCCGCAAAGAGCACTCCTTTGCCGTTTTTAGAAACGAGGGCGGCGTGGATCACCTCCGCGCCTCGGTCGCTATGCCACAGTAACAACGGAAAGTGCAGTGGCTTGCCGCGTTCGTAAATCGGGAGCTGATGGTGATGGGATATCCAGCCAACGATGTGCTGCTCCCGACGGCCAAACCAGGTGACCACTTGGGGGCGCTGGCAGCCGATATAAGGATCGTTAAGGGAGCCTAGGATTAATCCGAATTCAACATAAGAACTCGATTTCAGCAGACGCGGGTCCAGTGGTTTCGTATTCACCGGACAAGAGACCGACGTGTCCCCTTCATCCCATAGATCGATTTTGAGTTCGGGGCTCGATGGATTTTCTTTAACCAGAAGATGTTCGAAAGCCCGGGCAATCTGTTTTGAAAGGCCCTGCCCCACCACCCTGATCCGAGCCGGTCGGCCGGCAAATCTGCACAATGAATCCCAGCGGCGATCCGGATGACTTTTCCAAGTTCGCTCGAATGCGGTCCGCATTAGATCGAAGGCGATGACCCCGTTCGAGGCATCTTGTTTCGCCGCCTCAAGTTTCAACGCCCGCTCCCACCGAAAGCAATCCTCCAAGAACAAGAGGAATTTCCTCCAGAGCGTTACTCAGTTCTAACCAGTAGCAAGGCACCTGCTCCACCAACCGCGCGAGTTTATTGAAACCGCCCACACCCTGACTTCTTTCGCCAACGAGAAGAGAGCTCGGGGCAAGGGCCATGAGTGTCTCGCCTTTCGAAGCGCGCCGAAGAACCGATGTCGGACGATGCAAGACGCGAGGGAGGACTATGGAACGAATCCGGCAGGAGTGCGCGAATCGCAGCGAGGCAATCTGTGACAGCAAGACCAGATGTTTTTTTTCGAATGAATACCTGCCTCTTATCGCATGCCGTTCAAGCTGACTAAAACGCTTAAGATGGTCCGGCTCCATGAAAGTCGAATTGTAGAGACTATGTCCGACAAAACTGCCGCCAGAGAGTTCCAAGCCAACTAGATCATCACTCAGATAATCAAATCCCGCATATGCACACATGACAGCCGACGTCGATTTGCCTGACCCGCCGGGACCCGCTAGCAACACACCTCGACCGTTCTGGGACACCAGACCGGCATGCATTAGCAGCATGTCTTGGTTCTTGTGCCACAAACTCAAGGGCACATGCAGTGGCCTGCCGCGTTCATAAAGTGACAGCTCTTCCGCATTCGATATATAACCAATCATCAAGCCGGACACACGGTCGAGACATACCAATGAATGTTGGAGTTGATAAGAAGCATAGCGACCATCCGCAGAACGCTTTAGATTCGGATGCAAATCCAGATTGTCTCGTGTCAACCCAATTTGGCAGGAGACATTTGTTTCAGCCTGATCCCAGATTTCAATGGTGAGGCCGGGCATCAGGGAATGCGCATCATCAGACCGGAGATGTGCAAATGGCAAATTCATAAACTGAGCAAGTTTCCGTCCGACAATTCGCATTTGCGCGGCTTGGCCAGCTAGAATGTAGGTTGATTCGCAAAAGGCGTCAGAATGCGAGCGCTTCGCCTCAGCAAAAGCCTCCCGCATCACTTTGAAGCCGAGGTCGGTATCGACGGTTGGAGCACGCGGCGGGGAGACTTGAATTGTTTCAGTTTCAATCACGGCCATCTCAAAAGCCTATCGCTTCCTGTTTCGTCGCGGCTAGTTTTCGATAGACGGTATCGTACGCGTCCACACAGCGCTCCCAACTAAAGACCTCCTCAACCCGCCGTCGACCCGCCTCGCCCATTTGCACCGCGACCTCGGTGTGGTCGAGCAAAAGCGAAATGGCATCGGCTAGCGCGGGACTGCTTTCCTGATTGACGAGGAGACCTGTCTCTTCATGGACTATCACTTCCGGGAGTCCTCCAACGCGAGTTGCGACCACCGGACGAGCCATCGCTCCAGCCTCTATTGCAACCAACCCAAACCCTTCCAACCGCGACGGTATCAGCACGAGAGTCGACTGTGCAATTAAGTCAGCCACCTTCTCTGGGGGGACGGCGCCGATGAATTCTACACAATCAGTTAATCCCAATTCGACTGTTTGCTGTTTCAACTTGCCCGCTTGACGACCTTCGCCGGCGACCACCAAACGGGCACTTGGGAAGCGCCGGAAAACCCTTTCGAATGCCGCCAATGCCAAATCGAATCCCTTCTCTGGAACCAGCCGACCAAGACACAATATCCGCGGCAAATCGAAAGGGATGGGTGGCGGATCGAAAGGCGGCGGCTCCAGCCCATTGAGGATAACCGAAGAACATGGAATGACTTCAGGCATAAGCCGTCGAGCGTGAGTCAACACCGCGCTCGAGCAAGTAGTTACCCAATCCGCCGTACGCAGGACATGACCCAATAAACTGTCATTCGCAACCGGTTCATCTGGAAGCGCCTGGTGCAATGTAACCAACACGGAAGCCGGGTGCGCGCTGATCGTATTAAGATGAAACAAAACACTACGGCCATACGAGTTGATATGAACGAGGTCGGGTGCAAACTGCTGCTTGAGCAAGGCGATCTCCCGGCGATTTTCGATCATAGATCCCAGGCTGTCTCGGTGCCTTCCTGAAAAAAAAGGAAAACGATACACGGGAATCTCTTGATAGAGGATTTGGTCGGCATCCTCTACATTGTCCCAAGTAATCACGGCGAACTCATGCCCCCGCGATTGTAAGGCCGGCAGTAACCTGGCTGCGAGATTCTCTACTCCGCCGATTCTAGGCCAAAAGGTTTCAGACCAAAAAAGAATTCGCATATCCTTCCAGCTATTGCTGCGTGAAATTCAATGCCGCTTGGATGGCATTTTATCTCGGTATTTCCGTTAACCAGGTTCGTTGCGATCGCCTCACCGTCAACAACCTCAACAATCTCTTTCCCAGGAACCGGAGACGATGACGCAGGTTCCCGATAATTTATCAGCTCAATCAGGAAGTCTTATTGAGACGGCGACGGCGAGCGCAGCTTTTAGGATCTGCAAGCATTGGTCGGGCTATTAGATGCTCGGAGACAACTGAAATTAGTTTGATGCTAGCGACGATACAATATGTCGGGTAACACCTCTATAGCAGCTCGCTCCGTGTTCAGATGCGCAAAAAGCATTCCGTGTCTCGCGTGGTTGATTGTGGGATTGAAAGCTCCCACGACGTCAAAAAGCGCGCGGGGCGCCGCGACGTAGTAAACTCATTGGCCGTAGCCAGCTAGGACTGTCGGTGTTCTATCGGTCGTGCCATGATCGACGCCGATAATCTCTAATCGCCGGCACGTCTGAGCCAAAATACTATCGAGGATGTTTCACGCTTTTAACCGATTCCTTCTCTGAAGAGGTTCATGCGTCGGCGAATGCAGATGCTTGCAAGCGGCCATCATACAGTCCTGGCACCAATACAGGAGTGCAGAAACTGTGGCTCGAACTCGTCGTGGACATAATTGGTGCTGTCACGTTGTTCTTCTTGGATCCTTGCGAAGAGTTCCTGGTTATGGTTGACGAACAGTTCGTACCAAAGCAAAAAACTGATCATACGCCACCAGTGGATATGCGCGCTCCATTCGTTGCGGTTTTGCGCGCAATGCTTTGCAAAACGCTCAAACAACGGCAAATCAACGTAAGGATTGTGCAGTTGCTTGAGCAGCCTCTGGATGGTCGGCGGGCTAGTTACAACGAAGCGCTGAAATGGAGTAGGAAAGCCCGCCTTCTGCTTTCGCCAAACGACCTCTTGTGGCAATAGCTCCTGGAAGGCTTTTCGCAGTATCCATTTATGCCAACCGTGTCGAATGAGATAAGTCACGGGCAACGTCAACCCTAACTCGACCACGCGATAATCGAGAAATGGCGATCGACCCTCGATAGGAATGCCCATGCGCATTCTATCATTGGCCCGGACCCAATAGGGAATACTAGTGCTGGTGACCTCATCATACAGCACCTGAGATAAAGTCGCCCGAGAGTAGTCCCCGTTGTGCATAAGGGGTGGCAGATTGACATATCCATCCATACGCTCGGATTTTGCCTGGCGTGTAGCACTGCTGGCTTTGAATATAGACAGATAAGGGTGCAGCACACTCCACTTAATCTTCCGCAGGATGAGTCTGGCTAGTGGTTTTAAGTGGGTATCGGTTTCTGACCAACGCAAACGATTGTCCAGAAACATGCCAAACCGATGAGCCCGCAGGGCTTCCGTTTGTAGAATATCAAAATGCCTCCAATAGCCGGCAAAAAGCTCGTCCCCGCCTTCGCCCACCAAAACTACCTTAAACCCTTCCGATCGCATCGCGCGGTGGAATAATTGTCTGATATAAATATTCGGGGCATGATACGGCTCCTCTGCGAGATACGTAAAGGGAAGAATTTCATGCCAGAAGTTGTGCAGCGGCGGGTCTACGATACGATGCTCCGCGCCACAATAGCGCGCAACGGCACGGGCAAACGGTTCTTCATCACATTGCTTCTCCGCAAATCGGACTGTATGAGCTATTACCTTTGTCCCAGAACACTGAGCAGCCAATGCAACTAACACCGATGAGTCCAGACCACCACTCAACGTCACGCAGCAAGGGACATCCGCGCGCAAGCGAATACGCACCGCATCTTGAAGTGTGTCTTGAATGGAGCGAATCGCTTCGCTCACGCACACGTCGCGTTCGGCAAATCGCCGCCCTGGAGCCTGCCAGTACCGTCGAGCGGTGGTCGGAAAATTTTGGTCCAGCACTGCCCAAGTGGCAGCCGGAAAACTAGAGATGCCCTCAACGAAAGTTTCGTCGTTCACATGTTGGAAACCGCGGACCAAATAGGGATAAATGGCGGCCTCATTAACTGACTGAGTACTTGAAACTCCGAGCAAGGCTTTAATTTCAGAAGCGAAATAAACCGAATCCCGAATTCTGGCCCAATAGAGTGGAATCTCGCCTAAGCGATCTCGGCTCACAATCAAACGTTTATTTCTAAAGTCATACAAAGCCATCGCCCACATCCCATTGAAGCGAGAAAAGCATTCAACTCCCCAAGCCTTATATGCTTCAACAATCACTTCAGTGTCGGAAGCCGAGCGAAAGCGATGTCCGAGTTTCACGAGGTCATCCCGCAACTCTAGATAATTAAAAATTTCCCCATTGAAGACGGCACAGCAAACCTTGTCAGAGTCGAAAAACGGCTGATGCGCTCTTGTCGTCAGATCAACAATCGCAAAGCGCCGATGGGCGAGGCCAATAGCGAAGGGGAAATGATGGTGCGAATCCAGCAATGCCGGGTAAGTATCAAGAAGAGGTCTCGGGGTATCAGCTCCGGAGTATTCGGCCCACGAACCGTCTGGCTGGATGAAGACATACCCTTCATCATCACGACCGCGGTGACGAAGTTGATCGTTCATCCTACGGAGTAAGCTAACGTTGACCGGTTGACCGTTGAGATTGATGATTCCAGCGATAGCACACATATCCGTGCTCTTTTATTTAGCGGCCGCTCCGCGGGCTTATTTGCTCTCTTGATATGTTGTTAAACCGTAGCGTCTCGGAGCGATGTCGATTTTGGTGCCCCTCGGTGCTGAACCTGTCGGAGGCAGTGGGCAGTTCCGGCAAAGGTTATACTTCTCTCGCCGGCCGACGATGAGATCCCTGACGACTTCGACGTGGTGCTCGGAGTACCATAACTCTTCGAGGGTATACTGATAGACGTTGCCTAGCTTGAAGGCTCCGGTCGTGTCCTCACAGCAATTGCACACCTCGCCGTCATGTTGGATGATCATTCGGATGAGGGGACGGTGGCAGGGCGCATTGGCAAATGTAAAGTCAGGAACGGCCATGCGCGGATCCCACGGCACCAGCGCCTTGGGAATCCCAATGCTGTAACTCGCGCCAGCTCTCGAAAGGCCAATAGAGCTAAACTTGAGATTGGCGCCAGTTAGTCTGGTCTGCCAGTACCGCTTACTTTCGTGAAGCTCCTCGTTGGTCTTGTAGTCGTACAGACCAATGACAATAAGTTCGTAGACGTTCTTAACTTCCTCGCACAGCGCGTCATCATGTTTGAGCACATCCCCGTTGGTGTGCAGGTCGGGCTTCATGCCCCGTTTCCTCGCTTCCCGGGCAAGCATGATGTTGCGTTTGTCTAGCAAGGGCTCGGAGTAGTGATGAAATCCCACGCCTCCTCTGAACCCCAAAGCCTGCGCTTGATCGAGCAGATCGAGGATCTTTTCCGTGGGTATCTGATTGAGCAGCGGCTTGCCGGCTGCGTCGAGATACTTTCCGGACCGATCATAAGTGCGAGGACAGAACCAGCACGAGCGATTGCAATTCGATTGGGACTCGATTAGCAAGCGTTCAAACAAGGGAATCGCGTTCTTCGAGCCTGTTATAGGCCGAGCCGATATAGAAAAGCCTCGAACAAATGGCATCGCAGACATGGATGGAGCCTCCGGCCGTCGATTTCAGACCACCCGGGTGGGACTATTCTCAATAAGTCTTCGGTACAGAGCGTCATAAGCATCGACGTGCTTTTTCCAACTGAACGCCACTTCTATGCGTCTTTGAGCTGCTTGGCCCATCGCAACAGCAGCTTCCGGATTGCCAAGCAACAAACCGATTGCGTGGACCAGGCCGTTGGTGTCTTCTTTTTCGACGAGCACGCCGGTCTCTTGATGCACAACGATTTCGGGAATTCCACCAACGCGAGTCGCCACCACCGGCCGAGCCATCCGAGCCGCTTCTAAGGCCACCAGGGGGAGGGAGTCATCGCGAGACGGCATAACAACTAGAGTGGCCCGATTGATCAAAGCCGGCACTTGCTCAGGGTCGATCCAGCCCGTGAATTCAACCGCGCGCCGGATGCCTTGTTCTGCCGCCTGTCGTTCCAGTTTACCGCGGGCGGGGCCGTCCCCGGCTATAATGAGACGCGCTCGAGGAAAGCGATGAAGGATTCTCCCGAATCCGGCCAGCGCTAGATCGAAGCCCTTTTCAGGTGCGAGGCGACCTAAGCAAAGCAGCCGCGGTGAATCGAATGCCATCGGCTCAGGCGAGAGAGACGGCGCCCCCACGCCGTTGTGAATAACAGACGAGCGGCAGGCGATCTCTGGCGCCAACCTGCGACCCTGCTCCAGAATGGCCGCCGAGCAGCCTACGATCCAGTCGGCGCTGCGGAGAGTTTGGCCAACGATTGCATCAGCCCGACTCTTCCATTTTCCATGCAAGGTAACGAGCACCGGAGATTGATGTGCGTCCGCCGTCGAAACGTGAAAAAAATTCTCGACGCCGACGGCGTTTATATGGATGAGGTTAGGCGCAAAAGAGCGCTTCAGATTGCGCAACTTTTGCCGCGTGTCCATAACATGGTCCATACCATTGCGGTTAAAGTCGTTATAGAAAGAAAAACGATGCACGAAAATTCCGTTGTAAGAGTCTTCATCGGGCAGATCCGGATGATTTTTCGGCGCGACTACGACGTATTCGTAACCGCGCTCTCTCAAGGCCGGAAGGAACTTTGCAGCGAGAACCTCCACGCCTCCGATATGCGGCCAAAAGTTAATGGAGCAGAATAAGACACGCATCATTATTTCTCATCGAGGGGCGATCTCGCGGCAAACTTGCGAAGGTATGAGCTTTGAATTGGGATTTATCCGCGCCGGTCCATTACGAGGCGGCGCCAGAGAGCTTCGTAAGCGCTCACGCAACGCTCCCAACTAAATAGTTCTTGGACCCGCCGGCGGGCTGCCCGGCCCATCCGCACGGCGGCTTCGGGCTGTTCGAGCAGCGAAGTGATCGCTTCGGCTAGAGCCCAGGCGTCTTCGGGTTCGACAAGTAGGCCGGTGTTCTGATGGGCTACGACTTCCGAAAGACCCGAGACGCGGGTTGCCACCACCGGACGCGCCATAATAGCCGCTTGCAGTACGACCGAAGGGAGTCCCTCCCACCGAGAGGGCATTATGACAATGCTAGATGTATTTATTAGAGCGAATATCTCATCAGGTGAAACCCAACCTATAAAATCGACGACATTCGTGAGACCCAGTTCGGAAACTTGCCGCTCCAAGGTAGGCCGCTCAGGCCCATCGCCGGCGATGGTCAGACGAACATGGGGAAAGCGATCATGAATCGAGGCCAACGCCGTTAGGGCGAGATCAAATCCTTTCTGGACGGCGAGCCGCCCTAAACACAGCAGCCGCGGTGCATCGGTAGGGAGCGGTCCCGGTAGGAGCGCCGGAACTGCCAAACCATTTTGAATGACCGACGAGCGGGTCGCAATCTCGGGAACGAATCGACGCGCTTGCGCCAGCACGGCCGTCGATTTGCCGGTGATCCAATCGGCCGCCCGCAGCATCCGATCCAACAGGTCACGGCCCTCTCGGTGTTGTCGCTCTTCTACCAACGTGACCAATAACGGGGAAGGATGCGCCTGAGTTGTGTCCAGATGAAAAAGCACGCTCGGCCCGAAACCGTGTATATGGACCAAGTCGGGCGCAAACTCGCGCTTGAGCTTGGCCAACTCTTGCCGAGCCGCGATCAATTGATCCACGCTGCGATTGGCAAACGCCGTCAAGAACGGAAAGCGATAAACGGGGATTCCCTGATACTGGTCTTTGTGGGGAAGATCCGGCGAATCCTGGCGTGTCACGACGATGACGTCATGACCGCGCTGTCGCAGAGCATGCAGAAGTTTCGTGCCGAACACTTCAGCGCCCCCTATATAGGGCCAAAACAGCTCCGACCAGAATAAGACCCGCATCATCACTGGTTGATTTCTCTGCGTTTGGAGACGGGAGGTTGATGGCTGGACGGCATTCTCGGCTTCCGGCTCATGCGATTGAAGCGACTTTCCCGTATCGGTCCTGGCAATCAATCTTTTGTAAAGAGCGTCATAGGCGTCGACGCAGCGCTGCCAAAGGAAAAGTTGTTGCACCCGCTTTCGACCGGCCGTTCCCATCTCGATCGCTCCTTGAGGATTACTCAGCAAGAATGCAATCGCCTCCGCAAGGCTATGACTGTCACCGCTCTCAACTAGCAAACCAGTCTGCCGATCGATCACCGCTTCCGCCAGTCCTCCAACCCGTGTTGCCACAATCGGCCGGGCCATAAGCGCGGCCTGCAAGGCAACCGTCGGAAGTCCCTCGTAGCGGGACGGGATCAGTACCAGTGTGGCCCGATTGATCAGAGCGAGCACCTTTTCCGGCTCCACCAACCCAAGAAATTCGACGACCTCGCTCAGACCGAGTTGAGAGGTTTGCCGTTCCAGTTGAAGCCGGTCCGGTCCGTCACCGGCAATAACCAGGCGGATGTTGGGGTATCTTTTGATGATCGAGGCCAATGCGACCAATGCTAGGTCGAATCCCTTCGCCGGGACCAGACGTCCCACACACATCAAACGAGGCGCTTCAAACGAGAGCGGCGTCGGGGAAAAGGATGGAACTTCCAAGCCGTTGTAAATAACGGATGAGCGTCTTGCAATCTCAGGCACCAACCGACTAGCGTGCTTCAACACTGCGGATGAGACACAGGTTGTCCAACGGGCGGAGCGAAGTGTCTGGCTGAAGATCGTCTCCGGCCCAAGGTGCTGGTGCGGCAGCAGCTCTTGGTTAACCCGAACCAAAGTAGCCGCCGGTTCCGCATCGACTGTCCTGAGATGGAACACGGTGGTCGAATTGACGCCGTTCAAGTGCACCAAGTCCGGCTTGAAGGTTCGCTTGAGCTTCTTCACCTTCTGGCAGATCTCGATGAACCGGCTGGCATCGCTGTCACGTAGAGCCTGCAACAACGGAAGCCGATAGATCGGAATGCCCTGGTAGTGTGTCTCGTCGGGAAGATCGAGATAATCGTGCGATGTTAAAACGATCAACTCGTACCCGCGCTCCCGCAACGCGGAAACCAACTTGGCGCCGAAGTACTCGGATCCTCCAATGTAGGGCCAAAACAAAGTCGACCAGAAAAGTACCCGCATCGCGTAATCACTGTCGGACCACCCCGCAAATAGGCAGGGAATCAAATCATGTTGCTCAGCGAATGGCGGACAGTACGACTTTCGCCATAGTGATGCTTCTCCCACAAAGCGAGACTCAGTAACATCCAAAGCGGCCAATCGTAGTTGACTTGGCCCGAAAGGTGCCGGCCGAACATCTCGCGCGCGGCTGCTCTATTCAGAGGGAGACCTGCGAGTTCCCGGCGGTCGAGCAGGGTCTCTTCAAAGACCTGCCTCAGAGGTCCCCGGAGCCATTGGTCCATTGGGACGGTGAAACCTCGCTTGGTCCAGGTTTGGTGGCGCACATGGCGCGCCAGTGAATGGCGGAGCGGCAACTTGCCGAGCCTCTGTTTCACATCCAGACAGGAGCGCCAGTCTACGCGGCTTGCTGTCTCAACAACCTCCCGGTCCAAAAACGGCACTCTCACTTCCAGCGAATGATACATGCTGCCCCGATCCACTTTTAGAAGAATCCTGGTCAAGTTACCCACAAACTCATTCCAACGCAGCCACTGCGCGGTCCGATCGGGCTCCAAGCCCGTGTAAGTGAAGAGAGAGAAATCAGCCGGCCAGTCCGGAAGGTCGGGAAAAATACGCTTGAGCCAGCCTTCGGAGAGATGGGTGTGTTTGATTCGATAAATGTCGCCGATGCTGCCTGGCCAGCGCGGATCCGGCCCGGCCCGGTCGGTGGCGAGCAATCTCTTTAGATGCCAGCCGGGATTTCCCGCGTGCTGTGCCTGGTTCAGTATAGCCAGCTTATCCAGCACCGACGCGAAACGGTCGGGATATCCCCAGAATAGTTCATCACCGCCGTCTCCGGAGACTATGACTTTGACCTCTTGGCGGGCGAGTCGTGATACCAACATGGTGGGGAAGATAGAAAAATCGGCGAAAGGTTCCCCGCAGGCGGCTACCACATCATCCAGAATTTTCAGGGCCGTGTCTGGCGTTGCGTGCTCCACCGTGTGCTCGACTCCGATCTCACGGGCATAGGCAATGGCATCTGCCGACTCGTCGTGATGGTCTCCGTTAGTGCCGATGGTAAAAGCCCGAAGGATGCCGTTACTCACCGCCCGCATTTTGGCGGTCACGAGCGGAGAATCAACGCCTCCTGAGAGAAACGCACCCAAAGGGACGTCACTCACCATGTGGCGGCGCACGGCTGCGGTGATCGCCGCGTCCACCGCTTCAAATGCCTCTTCGCCGCGGAGGGTCGGTTCACGCCAGATTGGAAACTCAAAGAAACGGCCACGATGAAGATGGCCATCGCTTGAGATCTCCAGCCAGGCACCGGGCTCGAGCATGTAAGTGTCGTGAAGTAGCGCGTAGGGCGCGGGAATGTAACCAAGTCGCAGGTAGAGTCCCAGAGCCCCTGGAGACGAACGCGATTCACGGCTCCAACCGTGAGCGAGAATCTGATCGTATTGAGAGGCGAACACCAAACCCCGGGACGTGAGCATGTAGTAAAGAGGCTTGATGCCGGCGTGGTCGCGAGCCAAGAGCAAGCGCTTTTCAACCGAGTCGTAGAAACCCAAGGCAAACATGCCATTGAAGCGAGACAAAGCGCGATGGCCCCAATGGACGAGAGCGTACAGGATGACTTCCGTGTCTCCGGTCGAGCGAAATTTTACGCCTTCGTGAACGAGTTCGCTGCGTAACTCGCGAAAGTTGTAGACCTCTCCGTTGCAGACGAGGGCGAAGCGTCCATCCGGTGTGAGCATCGGCTGATGGGCCCTGTCGGAAAGGTCCAGGATCGCGAGGCGACGAAACGCAATCGCGCACCTTCGGCCATCACTCCAACGACCTTCGTTATCGGGGCCGCGGCGCGCCATCAGGCCGATGAGGCGGGGCGAGATCTCTTCTCCTGAGACGGCGCACCCCCCGTCAGAAAACGTGATTTTCCCCAATATTCCACACATCGATCCGTGTTCCCTGCTGCTGTACCGTCTGCTTCGTTATTCGCTGGTAAAGTTTTAAGCCAAATGATTGTAATGATTGTAAGGAAATAAAAAGAACTCAAATCGATAGGCATCAGAGCGATTAGAAGCGCGATCGCGGCTGATTCAGCGTGCTTAGAGCGAGTCGCCTTCTCGCCTAAACACTGTGATCCTGGGATTAATAAAGCCGCTCATATAGCGGTCACCTAGAAGAGGCTTCAGCGGAGATTCGTATTTGTAATCCCAAATTATTCGATAGTCGAAACGGTGGCTGAATAGCGCATCCACCACTTTTTTTTGCTTCGCTTCAGAAGGGACATAATAGGCGGACGTTAGCACCAGATACCGCGGGCCGTTGGCCGTCAAATAGTCGACCGTTATAAGATCGTCTGCCAAGCGTTCCATTTCGTAACCCAAAAGTCCAAAGCGAGGAAAATAAGTGCGAAGACCAAACACGCCAATTCTTTCTGTGTTTGGAACGTGCTTGAGCAGCCACTGTTCGGTGGCGTAGCGACTATCGTTGCGCATCGTCACTATTGTATTCGCCGACATCAAAACCCCTTGTGCAAACGCGACTACAAGTACAAGAAGTGATAGGGGTGTCCATCTAGAACGTGAAAGAAACGCGGCGAACAAGCCGCCAAAAATCGCAAGCAAGACAATGACCGGGAGCCCGAAGCGAGTGTAGGTAAAATTAACCATTTGAATCGTAAACAAATAATACGAAACAATCGGGAGGATCAGGAGCAAACTTCCCCTGAAATTTCGCTTGAGGCCATAAACCAAGCCTCCTATGCACAGCAGCAGCAAGGCCGAACCCATGCCATCCTTCAACTGAAGAACAAACGTTTTTAAGAGCCACCTTGCGCCCATGTGAACCCTAGAATAAGGGGCAGTGCCGAGGGCATCGCTGCCAATCCAATGCGCGAAATGTCTGGTGAACCCTTGCCAATTGAAAAACACGTTGTTGATCAGCGCGTACGTAAAAAGAAGCACCGCTAAAAGGCCCAAAATTCGCACGTCGGAATGAATTTTCCATAGGCGCCCGAATCTCGGGGCCTTCAATTCCGGCATGACACGCTTCACATACAACGCATAGAGAGTCAGTCCCACAAGAACATACGCTCCGATGATCGATTCCTTTGTCGCTAACGCACACGCCGATAAGAAGCCGAATGCAAGGTAGTTTTTGACTTCATTGGTCTGAAGAATCCGAGCATAGTAATAAAGTGACCATGCAAACCAAAAGAGACAAGGCACATCCACGTTGCCAAGCTGCGCATGGAAGACGAAGACATTCGAACACGTTAGGATCAGCGCGCCCAACATTGCTGCCAGACGGTCGTGAAACACCAATAGTGAAGTTTGGTAAGTCCAATAAACGGCTCCGAGCGCCATGATGGCTGTCATAATCCGCGACAGTATTAACAGCACACTGAGTTGGTTATACGGATCATTAAAGCAGGTGTCGATGTTGGAGTTGCAGGCCGGCACATAGATCTTACGGATCGTCCAGTAAAAAAGCACGGGACTGAAAATCGCAAAATCGATCCAGGATTGTAAATAGGGGTACTTATGCCATCCCTTAGTGTACGTTTCAGTGATCCGTAGCGGTTTGTCTGGTGCTATATCATCCGGGTTCCACGAATGAGTGTTCGGAATGCCCCAATCGATAGCCAGAGTATTCAATACGAAACCAAACAACAGTACGCCAAGCAGTGTCTTAGCAGCCTCCATGGTTATATCAATACTGAATTCGGGCGGGTTAATCCGGCCACGCTGCTACTTAGATCAAAGCGGCTTGTTCTTTGGCGATTTAGGAGTTCTGCTCGGAACCGCGCCTGCGGTCGAGCGACAATTTCACGAGCCTTAGATACTCCTCACGGCTAGTAGCCGCGCGAACCCGACTGCGGTTGGTGGGGTGCAGGCGACGATACATAAGGACTTCCGGCAAAAGTTCCATCACCGCTCCGCGTTCGGCTGCGCGCAAAAACCACTCGGTGCTGTCGCCGTGGGCCAAAGCCAAGTTGAATAAGCCCACTGATTCAAAAAAGGCGCGACGCCCAAGGAGCGTTCCTGTGACGTATCCCGGAATGGGTCGCGTGATGCGATGGTCGCGATACTTTGCTGCTTCCTCCCTGAGATCCGGAATCCAGAAATTCTGGACATGCGTTACACAATAGTCCAGTTCCCGACGCGTTTTGAAGCGGTCCATTTGTCGTTGTAGCTTTTCGGAATGCCACAAATCGTCTGCATCGAGAAAAGCAATGAAGCCGCCTGCGGCAGCGCGGATGCCCAAGTTTCGCGCCGACGACGGTCCCTGATTGTTCTGCCTGAGGTAGCGCACCTGATCACCAAAAGCAGCAACGACACCAGCCGTGCCATCGGTGGATCCGTCATCGACGACGATGATCTCGATGGGTCGGTAGCTCTGAGCGAGAATGCTGTCGAGTGCCTCGCCCAGATATCGCTCCCCATTGAAGACCGGAATGATACAACTGATCAGCGGTTGTTCCATGAATGAAGCCCTTGGATAAAGGGAAGCAGCAGCTATCAACGAGTTTGTACTCTTACCAGTCGCACACGTCCCGCTACTTGGAAGGCTCTTCGGGCTCTTTCCAGGGAGTGTCGCCGAGACCGGGAACCGGAGGATCGAGTGCCAGGAGGTCTCCCATATCCCTATAGATATTGAGCTTGGGAGTCTCGTATGGCATTTTTTCCTGCTGCTCAATCGTTCCTGACGCATCAGCGGTAACGCCGTTGTCTGAAGGACGCAGCAGATTCTCTTGCACAAGCTCCTGGACCAACTCTCGTACATTCAATTCTGCCTGCTCAGGCGAAACGTCGTACTGGCCAGTGATGGCCACAATCGCTTCTTCTAAGCTATGTCCTCCCTGAAGTACATCCCACATCAGAGCCCCTACTTTGTCCATACTGTAGTAGACCCCGTTGGCCAGGTTGATGATGATCGCCTCGCCATCGATCACCTTGGCAGCGACCTCTTCTTCGTTCACACGCAAACGATCTTTTAAACTTAACATCGGACCCTCCTCTTAGTTGATTAATGTATTGATGTTTAGGACACAGAATCTCGCGACTTCTTAGCTAAACCTCGGGGCAATCGGTCTTTTGCTTCCCTTAAAGCTTTGGCCTTAATATGGACGTTAGAGAACACCACGAATGTCTGACACCGTTTCTAGTCAGTCCCAATCTCATTAGCAGCGTCTTCGGATTTTTTGAAGGCGCCGGCGATCTAACGAGGACTTCAAGAGTTGCAGATACTCACTTCTGCTGGCAGAACTCATGCGCCGACTTAAGTTATTCTGAGGATGCGACTATACACCAGAACATCGGGTAACAACTCCAGGATGCTCCATGTTCAACTGCGCGCAGAAACCAATTGGTAGCGTCCACCTGCCTGGGAGCGGACACCTGAAGTAACCCACTGTGTTAAACAGCGTGCGTCGTGCCAGGAGCGCCTGCGGCACATACTGGGTAGGGTTGTGAAACCCCGTGATCGTGGAACTGCTCACGTTCCTCCTCGAGCTCCATGACCGAAAAATTTTGGCCCATGTGTGACGCTCACGTCGAATTGAAGCCATACCTAAAAACGAGCTATCTGACTTCCTAACTTGTCTGGATGCCACAGATCGTCCTGCATCCACGAAACGAAAGGCGCGTTGCGCGGTCCTGAGGCCCAAGTTGCATATAGCGGCCGTTTGGAGCGTTAGGCTGGAATAGATGTCGAACCTGATCGCCATAACTCGCCACAACCGAGGCGGTCCCGTCGAGCCATCGTCGGCCACGAGTATCTCCAAAGGCCGATACGTCTGCGCCAGAATACTATCCAGCGTCTCGGACAAATACTTTTCGCCGTTGTAAACTGGCACGATGCAGCAGATCAAAGATGATCCCGTAAAGTAGTTCTCCGTCGTCAATGCTTCTATCCGCCGAGACGTCGAACTTAAAGCACTGGGCGGATCCTGTTGAGTGGACGCAAGCCGGCGCGCAGCTGCGTTACGCTCCGCCCTTCAGAGTGCTTATTTCCTTATCTCTCCGGCTGTTGCCGTTGCGAATCTCGCCACGCCTTCAATGACACGAAAAAATCACCAAGATCTCTCTTCGTTTCTTGCGCAGGCGCGAATGGCGATGACGTGTATTTCTCACAAAAGTACGGACAGTAAAAACTGTCACAAGGTTTGGGCGTGTTAAGAAGAGCGACATTTTTTAGAAGGATATTGCCAAGTTGCATCGCCGACCCACAACGGACCACCAGCTCCATTCGGTTCGATGCGGACAAAGTTGTGTCGCGAACCACAGAGCTTACCGCGATAACTCCGAGGGCAATCCAGGAACCTGTCATCATCCAGCATGTTAATCGTCGGTGTTTCACCCATCACGGCTTTGACTGAAACATAGTTCTCCCTTGCCTTCGCTAAATATTCACGCAGGAGGGACTTCTCCTCACCAGAGTACGCATGTGGGTAGACCTTCCCTTGGAATCGGTCGCGCATAACCTTTGGAATGAGAGATAATCCATGGGATTCGAAGTACCTCGATATTTCAGGAAAGTTCCTCACCATGATAGGAGTCATAACCAAGGAGACAAACACATGAAACCGGTGCATATGGAGCTTCTGCACACGAGTTATGAAAGCCGCAAGCGATCTCGGCCTTGGCCTCTCGTCATAGTGCACGGCTGCATTGATAAAATGAACTCGTTCCGGATCGATTGTTTCCCCGAAGGTTTCTATACACCGGTGCGACAGGTTGGAATTAATTGACAAGTAATGACGCCGACTGAGTTTTTCGCACAGATCAACGAAGCCCGGATAAATGGAAGGTTCGCCCCCGCTTATGTGCAATAGCCAGGTCTTTTCGGTTGCCGCGAATCCTTCCGCCCACTGAACATTCGTGCCATGCGTCGTTAACTTGCTCGCCAAGTCAGGAAGCGGAACAAAGCAGTAGGCACAACGGAAATTGCAGGTCGTCAACAGAACCCAATCCGCTTCCACGTCGTATTTAAAATCCATGGCGTTGTCCTGCCGAGTCCGTATTCCTACAAAGGCCGCCGCCTATTCTTTTTTTACCCCACGGTATGGTCGAAAACTTCAAGGCAGCAGGGTCCGTTGGATTCTGATTTTTCAGATCGAAATCGGTAGATAGCTGAACGGAATCGAAGAATAAAGTCTTTCAGTTCTTGTGATCAAGCCGGCTGCGATCGAGCGACGCCTTAACGACACGCAACATCGAATGTTGCATTTGCGGGGTCATACGACGAGTGCCCGACTGCATAGACATGTTATGCTCGTGCATCCGTCGATTAACTAGTACATCGGTAAGCAATTCAGTTACTAGCCCCCGCTCTCCGGCGCGTAAAAACCAGTCCGTCGTATCTCCGACCTGCAAAGACTCGTCAAACATGCCGACCTTGTCGAAAGCGGATCTGCGGGCCAAGAGAGTCTGTGTAACGTAACCAGGCACCGGCTCGGAGAGCCGATGGCCTTTGAAGCGGTTCTCTTCAGCCTTCAGTTCCGCAATCCAAAAATTCTGCAAGTACGTGACACATAGTTCGAGTTCCGGACGCACATCGAATCGCCGCATTTGCCGTTCCAACTTCTCGGCACCCCAGAGGTCGTCGGCATCGAGAAACGCTACAAACCCGCCGCCGGAAAGGCTCAGCCCAAGATTACGCGCGCTTGGCGCTCCGGCGTTATCTTGTCTTACATAGCGAATTTGCTCTTCGTAACAAGCCGCGACCCCTGGCGTAGTGTCGGTCGATCCATCATCGACAACGATAATCTCGAGCGGCCGGTAGGTTTGCGCCAGAATACTCTCGAGCGCCTCGCCCAAATATCGCTCGCCGTTGAAAACCGGAACGATGCAACTGACTAACGACGACATTATAGTGAATGACTCTTTTCTAAAACGAGCATGAATCCAGCAGATCTAAACACCGCAGCATAGCTCGACCGTTGTGGTACGGCCCCTTCCAGGGTCCAGCTTTCACGCCCGACGCTTTTCCTTCCTCGTCGACCTTTTCGTACCAGTCGCCATGTTTCCAGTCCACCTGGTGGTTCACGATCCAATCGAGAACAAGCGAGAAACAATCCGAATAGATCTGCTCTCGAGTAAGCCTGTACATCTCAAGAGCAGCGACTAGACTCTCGGCCTGAACCCACCATATCTTTTCGCGCTGGTCAGCCGGCGAATTAAAAAAACCGGAATTATAGAAACCGCCGTTTTTTCGATCCAGCCCGTACTGAAGCGCATACTTGAAGAGGCTCCGGTAAAGATCCGATAAGAGATTTTCCGCAATACCCGCGGTTTTGCAGGCTTTCATCAAAAGCCAAATATTCTCCAGATCATGGCCGTACGATATCCGCTGGTAATCAGGCGCAGTAAGCGGTTGCCAATTTTCCAGGTATTGATCAGTGCAGGCGCCGATATCCTTTCTCACGACTGAGTTACTATTGACGAGAATCAATTCGATGAGCCGCTCGCGCGCCAGCGCGTCCTCAGTAAAGCTATAAAAGCTTGTTATCGCCTCCAGCAAATGGAGATGCGTATTCATACGTTTACGCGGTACTCGATCATGCCCGTCAGCCACACGGCTCTCAGACAGCGGCGTCCAGTCGCGTTGTAACATGTCTCTATAGCCGCCGTATCGCTTGTCGTGCGCTTTGGTTTCGATCAATCCAAAAAGCTCTTTAGCTGTATCCTTCGCGGATGAATCGCCCGACGCTGTGGCGTACTCCGTCAATGCATAAAGCGCGAAGGCCTGGCCATAAATCTGCTTTTCGGGCTTGGCAGCGCTCTGTCCTGATGAATCGATTTCCCAGTAAAATCCGCCGAACTCGCGATCCCACATTCTATCTCTTAGAAACTCATACCCATGACTAGCTGCGGCGAGACAATCAGGAATGCGGTAATTTGAATTGATTAAGCGTGAAAAAAACCAGAGCGTCCTGGCCTGTGTGACGAGACATTTACTTGCCGGTCCTCTCCATCTTCCTTGCAAATCATGATTCAGGCGATAGCCGCCATCGTTAGAATCAATCACGCCCGGATACCAGAAAGGAATTATATTCTGTGTAAGAATGCGCTCGAGGCTGCTTCGCGCCTCACCCAAGTTCCAATTTTCGAGAGTCGATGCCCATCGCTGCTCACGATCTACGCCGCTGTCGAAAAAGAGAGATTTCTGCGATCGTATATGAGCTTTCAAATAAGTCAGGAGAAACACAGCCGTATCTGTTAACTTCCTTCACAGAGCGCTTTGACGCGGTTGCCACGAGAGAAAATTACACGTGTACGATAAATCATAGGGCGTCGTCGTCTGACCTGAAACGCCATAGACGACATGAAATCCTTCCGATGATGATTCGACGCAGCGGCGCAGCAGGCTGCGGAGATCCTGAACACCGATCCAGAGAGCGCTTAACCTCTCATCGGTCCTTTCGGGTTCGGGCGCATAGGCGCCGATCCTAACGGCGATGAATAAACGTAACTGCCGCTGATCCACGAACATTCGCCCTGCAAGCTCGCCAAGAGCTTTGGAGATACCGTACGGACCGAGAGGTTGTGGCGAAGCGGCAGAGCCAATCTTGGGACCGCCCGGCTGGTAACATGCCGGCGCCAACGATTGCTCAAGCGATCTGACCGCCCAGTTTGAACTGGCGAAGATCACCCGAGGTACTTGATATCGCGCTGCAGCTTCAAGGACGTTCCATGTAGCCTTTATGTTATTAACGTATACCGAATCCCATGGCGCATCGTTGCGGACATCTGCCGCCAAGTGGAGCACGACATCGACTCCCCGAAACAATTCGATCCAAGCCGAACGTCCAAAGCACCGCCAGGTGCGCTTCATCGGACCGCCATGACTTCGAGAAAGGTCGGCGACAATCGACCTTCGCCGAGGCAGGCGCACACGGTCTATGAGGCGAAGTTCATACGCGTCAGAGAGCTCTTCTACCATCTGACGACCGATGCGACCGGCAGCGCCGGTTATCACAACGCGCATATTTTGTGTTCCACTGAGTGGATCAAGTTTCGTGGTCGGCGGGAACTTGCTGCGGAAGCCACGAGAGCGCTTTACGTGTGTGCGAGAGGTCATAAGGCGCTGTCTTTTGCGCGGATACCCCATAAACCACGTGAAAACCCCTGAGGTCCGCTTCAACACAGCGCCTGAAAAGGCTGCGTATGTCGTCTGTGCCAATCCAGCGGCCGCGTACCATCTCATCGTTCGAAGGATTAGGCCCATAATTGCCTATGCGCACGGCAACAAAAGTTTCCAGCTTTCCTTCGTCGACGAACATCCTGCCGGCGAGTTCGCCAAAAGATTTTGATAGACCATATGCCGTCAGCGGAAATGGAGGCGCGTCAGAACCGATCTTTGGCCCGTCCGGTTGATAGCAGCCGGGCGCCAATTTTTCCTCGAGCGCTTTCACCGCCCAATTGGAGCTCGCGAAGACGATCCGCCGTACCCCATGCTCGGTTGCGGCATGGATAACATTCCAGGTTCCTTCAATGTTGTTGGGGAGCACGCTTTCCCAGAGCGCCTTAGGGTCGATATCGGCGGCAAGATGGACGACTACCTGAGCCCCCTTAAACGCCTCGCTCCAGTGCATAGATTTTGGTTTGAGCCAACTCCGCCAGCCTCTTGGAAGCACCGATAAATTGCCGATTATGGATCTTCGACCGCTTATAGGACGGACGTCGATAAGGCACAGCTCATGGGAGCGGGACAGTTCCTCAACCAATTGGCTGCCGATGCTGCCAGCGGCACCGGTGATCACGACACGCATAGCGGAACCGCCACAGTGAAGAGAAGCTGGATACTCAGGGGTCAATCAGGTTTCCCGTGAATGAGCTTGATTAAGTTGTGCTGCTGAGGCCGATCTCTCGGTAGGCGGCGAATTTCCGACTCGAATGGCTGTTTGACCGAGGTGTTTATTGATTATTCATTTCCCTGAGCGCGTCTGCCTCAAGTCTGCGTTCGGGCCGCGCAAAACCTATCCAATTCATCATATCTTTTATCCGAGCATACTTGGCTGGATGGTAGACGGCGATACGAAACGGCAACCCTAGGACCCACCACAGAAACAGATTGAACCGGGAGCATTCGTATAGATCAGACGCCCACATCTTGTTCCGCGCCGCTCCGGGAACTACGTCCATTAAATCCCGGTAGTGTTTTACGGGAACGACCTTGATTTGTCGCTCCTCGCCCGCAACCATTGCAGCCACCCTTGGAAATTCGTCCCTGCAGTCGAACAACTCGAAAAACAAATTTAGAATACTAACGGAGATCCGGAGAACCTTCTCACGCTTCCGATGTTCGCGAAATGCTTCCCAGTCGAGTTGGTCACCGACTCGGCTAAGGATGAAGTATAAATCAACGAAGGATCTTAAACGGGCGATACCCATCTCCAGGTCTTTGAAGATGGAGATGAGATTGAAAACTACTTCGTACTCGTCGGGCAATACCCAAAAACGATGCGTGCGCAAGCTGAAGACTTGTTTCTGTTCCCAGATAGCTTGGTAATCGAGACGGTGGGTAAGCTGGGCCGAAAAACGCCAATGCAGATCGACCGCAACATTGGGCTTAACGAAGTCAAAGGAATAGGTAAAATAAGTAGTGAGTCGCCGGCTAAGTAAAGTAGAGGAGTTGTTGGCGAAACCGTTATCGCACAAACGCCGTTCCACCGCTGCGATATCTTCTCTTCTGATAAGAATGTCCAGGTCCGAGAATGGGCGGCGATCGATACCCCCGAAGAACCGCTCGGCGAGATAAGGTCCCTTGAGCAATATGAACTCATGGCCGGCTGCTTCCAAGAGAGTTGAAATACCAAAAAGTTCTCGGATCAGGCGCTCCTGTGTAGCCCATTGTCGTAAGGAGTAAGCTTTAAGTTCAGCGAAACACTTGCGCGGCAGCCATTTCCGTGCCGGCGATCCGTTGAGCAGAGGAAAAACCAGAAGATGTAACCAATGCTGCTCGACGAAGCGAATAAAATCTTCCGGTCGAACAGCACCATCCTGCAATAGTTCCCCTGCAGCTTTATGGTTGCCTTTGAGAAGTAAAGACAACAACTTTAGATTCAGCTGAAACGACATTGCCGCGTGATTTACGTCGCGCTGTTCTAACATGTAACCCATCTATAAAGATTTCACGTAGTACTGGGGAATCAATCACTTTTGAGAAAGAGCTGCGCGGGCGAGCGTAACCGGCTCGTGCTTCTGGAATAGGCCTAAGTGGCGAACAGAGTAAGTGCCAATTTCGGTACTGTTCCGGGTACTTCATAATATACGACTCCAACAAACCCACGTACTGAATAACGGTCTTTGTTAAATTGCTCTCTCGATCCGGATCCATTTCAAGACAAACAGGCGACTCAATGATGAGACTCGCCGTACTCCCATTTTCCTGGAGGCAGAACAAAGGAAGAATCGGCGCCCCGGTTAGTTTTGCAAGAGTGACCATTCCTGTTGGAAACAATTCGGTGCGGCCGAGGAACCGGACGGAAATTAATTTATGTCCACGGCCAACATCTGCGCTAATGCAAATAATGCTATTCTGCTTCAGCAGCTTCAAGAGAATCTTGGAAACGGCGAGGGAGTGCCCGGCGGTTATATGGATTGTTTCTTTAACGAAACAGCTTTCGCAATTCTCGAAGAAAGGACGTATGAAATGTTTCCTTGTCCAGCTTCCAAAGCTTCCGTTATTGGGAAGTCCTGCCATGTGATATTCGCCATGGACTTGGTGCAGTGCAAAGCCTTTCTCACACAAGATTCGTTTCGCCAGGAACCTTCCGCCAAAATGGCTGCTCTCCCACAATATGACGCCTTTTCCTTTGTTTACCGCGTTCTGTAAATGGTCCAGGCCATGAATATTGACTTTCCTAAGCGGAGCCATTGGGATTTTGCTCGGCGACATTAAAAAAATTTCGCGCCAAAATTCATAAAATGAGGATTTGACGATTGCTTCGATCCGCTCCTTGCTTAAATGACCGCCAAATATTTCGCCCACATTCTTTTCACTGAGTCTTTTTTTTGTTGTTGACAACCGGTGCGCCATTGAGGCGACGGCTTTCACGAGAAACAACCTCAATTTAGGCGAAGGAATCCGATTCGCTACTTGTATGAGGGCGATGATGCAGAGAGGATAGCAATCTTTGACCGTAATGAGTTTCACGCCGTTTTTTATTTCACTCCAATAAAATTGACGACGCTGTTCGTGAAAAAAGACTTAACCCAATAGCGGAAACCCAACTCCCGCAGTAGATAGCGGTACGCACCACAAGAAGATAACGATCTATGGCATTAATAAACTGCACCGAAATCCTTTATTTAAGCAACATTTTTCCGTGGGAGCGAAACAGATCCGGCTCTTAGTAAAGTGTGATCGACATCAAAGAAACTTCGTTCGACGAGTCCGTCGACCCCAGAGTCAGTGGGTCACGGCCCCCGGAGCGTTCGAAGTAATCGACCTGCCTGCGCCGGTTGCAAAAATGCACTCGCGCAACAGGGTTTCGATCTCGCTGGCATACGTTGTGTATCGTGAGACAGGAACCGTTCCTTTGCGCTCGTGGCCAGCCAGATCGATCCGGATACGTCCATCGTAGAAGGATGTACGCGCAAACGCCCACATTGAGCGCCAGCGAGTCTGGTAATGACCAGCCGACATCCAGCGAATCGATGAGCGTAACCAGTCGCTGTCGATACATACAGTGCGAATCGTTTTCATTTTCACAAAGCCGCTACGAACCGGGGTCGCAGACCACCCCTAACGGCCGAACTTGAGCAAATCAGCAGACTCTTCTTCGAAACCATTTTGCTTTATCTGATCCACAGTGCGCATGATGGTGAGCGATTCGCTCAATGGCATGATGCCGCTTTCAACTTTTCCGTCGCGTAAACATCTCATGACTTCTGACACCTGGTAGTGGAGGCCTTCCCCCGAAGGAGGGGCATATATCTTCGTCGATCGGACACCGTGGAGGAAACGATTGCTTAACCTCGGGAGCCGCTCCCGCAATTGCCGCAAAAAGCGGCTTCGCTTGCAATATCGAAGGACAGAGAGCGCGGCCTTAGGATAGCGTTTGCCATCCACCAGTTCGTGATGCCCATCCCGCCTGGAATATCGGTAAAGCGTGAGGCTTGCGGGGCAGATAATCGGCTCGTGGATGCTGATCCGGCCATCGGTTCCGACAACAGTAGCCTGGCGCTGGCTATGCACACGCACGGAGCAAATCAGCGAGGCCATCTGCGGCCCTGCATACTTCAGCAGAAAGCCGGTGTGTTCGTCCACTCCCGTATCTCCCAGGAGTGTGCAGCTCTGCACGGCTGTTGGCGCGCCCAGAATCATCGACGCCAGCGACAAAAGATAAATGCCTTTCTGGAGTAGCGCTCCTCCGCCCAGCTCAGCGCTGAACACCCGTCCTTCGGGATCCATACGTGCCGCGGTGCCCAAGTCAGCTATAAACTGACTTACCTCGCCGATAGCTCCCGCGGCTAGGACCTCGCGTAGCTTGACCATCAACGGCAAAAAGCGAGTCCACATCGCCTCCATGAGAAACACGTTTTTGGCGCGAGCCAGAGCGATAACTTCTTCAGCCTCTCGCGCATTGACGGTGAATGGCTTTTCACACAACACCGCCTTGCCGGCGTTTAGGCAGAGCAGCATGTTTTCCTTATGCGCCGAAGCAGGCGTCGCGATATAAACGGCCTGCACTCGCGGATCACCGGCTAGCTCGGCATAGCTGCCATATCGATAGGGAACACAAAACTCCGCGCCAAATGCCCGAGCTTTCTCTTTGTTACGGGAGCCGATGGCGAAGAGCTTAGCATCGGCAGCAAGGGCCAAGTCCGATGCGAAAAGGCGCGCAATCTTTCCGGTCCCCAGGATTCCCCAATTGATTTTCCCCAGGCTCATCACTTTACGAATCTCCATCGTGGAAGAGTCGTGGCACTTCAGTCTCAATCAGCCAAGAGCGGGACACGCTGGGCGCGAGGAATTTTGACTAGGAGGCCCAGGCCCAGAGCGATCCAAACAATCTGGCGGATCCGGCGAAGCAGGGCAAAGGCCATCGCGCTGTCCGTTCCCAAACCTAAAAACGAAAACATCGTCACTATAGCGGCTTCGTGAGCTCCCACATTCCCGGGAATGAAAGCTGTGAGTCGCGTGACAAGCACCAACCAGACCTGGACAAGCAGAGCAGATAAAAAATCGTTGGTAAGACCGAGAATGCTCAAGAACGCCCAGGCTTCGAGCGCTCCGGAGAACCATGCCAAAAAATAGCCGATCCCTGATAAATAAAGTCGGGTTGGATTGTTCCAATACTCCCTTAGTAGAACGTCCGTGCGAGACATGACCTGTTCGTATCGGTAGCGCAATGCCGTGAACATGCCTAATCGTTTGCTCAACCATACGAAAGGACGGAAGAGCCCCGTCCGTTGCCATGCCACGATAGCGGCAACAGCGACACACAACATGAGAATTCCAACGGTAGCGGAGGCCACCAGAGCCGATTCGACAGCCACCTGGGTTACAATCGCCGCCAGCCCTAGACTCAAGAAGAGAAGTTCGGCCATGGTGATCGTTGTTTTGGCAGCGATAACAGACGACACGCTGATCTCAGACGTCAAACCCGCAAATCGAAGAAGGTGAATTTTCAGCAACTCTCCGGCTTGTGAAATCGACGGAGTTATCAGTTGTATCGCTTTAGCCGCAACAACGAAGCGCGTGATTTTCGTCACCGTGATCAAACAGCCGTTCCGGGGAAAGGCAAACCACCACCCGAAAGCCTCAAACACGATCACCAGGCCGTGCGGCACAATCACCAACGGGATCGCGGCCCATCCCACCCGCAAGAGCAGCTCGCCGGTCGCTTCCGGACCGCTGTTCCACAGGAGGAACGCAAACAACCCAATCATCAAAACTAACCATGTGAGAGTGGCGCGGGACCCGAGCTTGGGTCGCAGCTTTCGATCCTCTGCAGCTGGCTCGATTGGGTTTACTTGCTGTACGTGAACCGGTTCTTTAGACATCACTTTAAGACGAGGGGCTGCTTCCCTAAGAGTTACAACCGACTTTGCAACTCTAATTCTCATGCAGCGGCGCACCCAATCGCGACGCGCATGCCTGTCGGCGCTCCAGCCATGGCTCACCAGTCATACCGTCTGTATCAACGCCCAGGACGGTGCATGCGGTGAAGGCAATGTCTATAATATGGGGGCTTTTTGTGAGAGGTTTCAATTTTGAGCAACCCGGAAGGACCAGTGCCCAAGCATCGTCTGTATGACACCCAGTTCGTCCTGTTCCCCATCCCGACGAAGAGATCTCGCCATACAATGGAGAACTAACGCCTGCCAAGGGCTCGACGATCCGGTCATTCCAATGAACAATCAGGTCGGGTAAGGCCGCGACGCAAGGGCCTTGAAAGCCGAGCTCGGATACGCGAAAAACCTTTCGAACTGCAGAAGTGCCGTCTGAGTTGCGGAACGATTGGAGCCCTGTGGCGATGCTTTCCAAAAGGGCATCGGCATCGCCCGGCTCGACAATCCCGTCGCGTTCGCGATGGCGCAAGTTGAGACGTATGTACCCGGCGTCATCATTGGGTATCATAAAGCCCCTAGTCGTGGACCAATCCACATTACGCAACTCCAACCGAGCGGCCAATTCAACCGCCCAACGGTCGGGCAGAGCATGCGCAATCCAGCTCCTGACGTTTGCCGGGATAACCGAACGAATGCGCCACAGTGAACTGCCCGCAGGTGACTGTCTATGTTCCGCTGCCGCATCAGCCAAGACCGCGTCAAGCATTGCCGGCAGTAAATGAGAGCGGCTTGTATTCGGTCCCATGCCAGTCGGTGAAAGGACGATAACGTCCGTGTCATTCGGAAGCGCATCGATGATGCGGCCCAGAGCCTCATCGACCGATCGATAAATATCCTTTAATGCGGTTCGGAAATCGTTATGCTGTTCAAGCTCGATCTCCTGGGCAAATCGAGAGATATCAAAGAATCGGTGTCCGCCCAGATGTGCCGCACTCAAACTAATCCAGAGCAGATCAAAGTCTTCCCGTTTGAGAATCGTTTCTACCAAATCCGCGCCGCGGCGAGGCGCGGCAACCATGCTGTTACGCAATCGCTGTAGCCCCCGTGCTGAGGGACGTCCGTAGACCTCCTCCCCTTCAGGGGGACGGCCAAGCTCGCGCTCGAGCCAACGATACATTCGGCTGGGGATCGACCTGGTTCGCAGAACCACTCTATTTTTGAATTGCCAGCCACTGACAAATACGCCGCGCATCTTCTGCGGCGGCCTCATCTCGTAAGGATCAATCACCAGAGAACGCAACCCAGCGCGTCCGATTCGTTCCCACAATGCCTCAGGGACGGGAAAATCATCGAAAAATCGGACACGCTGCTCGGCCGCCGACCACAGCCATGGATAATAATGGCCATGGTCGCCGAGCCCAGTCCCGGTGTACAACGAGCATGCTGCGGCACCTTCGAAGTAGGTCGCAGGAGTTTCCAGTTGATACCAAAGGCCACGGCTGCGAAGAGCGGCAAAATTCGGCAGATGGCCTTCTTCCAGGAACTTCTGCAGGTGTGTTAGACTTGCCGCATCAAACTGTAACATCGCAATCATAAAGTGCTCGTGATCATGCTCGTCGTCTCGCGCTCAATGGATCTTCGCCCGAGCGTTCATAGCCATTGAAATCCCCCCTTAGATATCGGAAATGATGACGACGACCTGCGAAGAAGCGCGGTCCGCCGCAAAGTGTCAAGCGAAAATCAAACGGGCCGATGCTCAACGAGGCATTATCCGGGATGAACTCCAGGCTCAAGTAAAGGCTGGCCGGTTAACCCACCTTTGTCGACCCCAAGGACGGCACAGACAGTGGGGCCAATGTCGACGATATGTGGGGTCATCGTTGCGGCTTGCAGTCGTGAGGAACCCGGCAGGATCAGCGCCCAGGCGCCCTCACGGTGCTCTCCGGTGCGGCCACTGCCCCATCCAGAAGACGGGACCTCGCCAAATTGCCAGGATTTAACTCCGGACGGCTGCGGCGATAAGCGCTCGCTCCAATGAACAATCAAATCCGGAAAACCATGAGACGGATCACCGTATCCAAGAGATTTCGCGGTAAATTCAATTCCCGCGATAGCGGGCGCGCCATCAGGATCGCAAAACGTGCGCAGGCCGGACGCAATGCGTTCCAGTAATCCGTCAGCTTGTTTGGGATCCACGATGCCCTCTCGTTCGCGTCCTCTTAAGTTGAGGCGAACGTAGCCGCAGTCGCCGCTTGGGGCCATGAACGCTTTTGTCGCGCTCCAATCCACTCCCCGCATCTCGAGACGGGCGGTGAGATCCATGGTTAACCGGTCCGGCAGCACGCGGGCGACCAGTGCGCGAAGATCCGGTGAAACCGCCGCTCGTAGACGCCAAAGGGAATTACCGGCCGCCTTAGCCGCTTGATGGTTGAGATTTCTTCCTGACAATACGGCCTGCAGCATGCCAGGCAACAGATGAGTGCGACTGGCGCTCGGCCCCATACTGCTTGCCGACAGCACGATGATATCGGCGTTCCGCGGCAGCGCAGCTACAATGTCGGATAATGCTTGATCCACCGCAACATAGGAATCGCATAACGCGGCATCGAGCTTTGCCTTTGTGCCGGCATCAACCTGATCCTGCGGCAATCTTGACGGATCCAGAAACCAGTGTCCCGCTATATGACCCGAGCTCAAAGTTATCCAGACCAGATCGAAACTCTCCTCGGCCAGCAGCGCTGCGCTGATTTGGGCCGCGCGTCTGGGCGCACCCACCAAGCGGTTGCGCATCTTGCAGAGATAATTAGCCGAAGGGCGACCATAAACCTCTTCCACCAGCGACGGCCGGCCGAACCGTCGCTGCAGTTGACGATCAAGACCGTGAGGCACCGACCATCTACGGAGCGTCACTTTGTGTCTGAACTGCCATCCGGAGACAGCCTTCCCCTTGATTGATCTGGGACGCCTGCCTTCATAGGGATCGATCACAAGAGACCGAAGCCCGGCCTTGCCAACTCGATCCCACAGCGGTTCAGGAGCCGGATAGTCGTCCTGCGAGCGAACCCGCTGCTCGGCAGCGGACCACATAAAGGGAAAGTAGAGGCCATGCTCGGCGACACTTTTGCCGCTATATAGGGAGAAATAAATGGACCCTTCCCAGCTCGAGGCGGGAGTTTCGAGCGGCAACCAGTGGCCGCGCTCACGAAGCCCGGCAAACGTCGGCAGGCGGCCTTGATCGAGAAAGCTGTGGAAGAGAGGCAGACTGACACCGTCGAACTGTAAAATAGCGATCAAGAATGCTCCTCAACGAGTTTGACAGCAGGCGGCAACCGGCACTCAACGCCGCGTTGAGCTGCCGAACGCCGCGCCGCGTCAATCACGGCCATGACCGTCAAGCCTTCTGCTGACGTAGCCAAAGGCCTCCAGTCGACCATGCCACGTACGGCGAGCGCAAAAGCTTCAAGTTGACCTACAATCGGTTTCACAAGAGGACTCTCCCTCTTCCGGTGCAGTCTGGCCGCTATCGCCGAGACAAGTCCGCCGCGTTTATACGACCCACAGACACGTCCCCGTAAATCTTTAAAGACGATGCGCTCGCGGTAGTGGGTGTCATTCGAGCATGAGATGACGGCATGGCCACGCTCTAGCTTTAGGTCGAGTCGAGCTCGACGCTGGTTCAACAAGACAGCCCGCGTCGATAGAATTTGACCCCCGGTGAGCCAGCAAGCGAGATCGACGAGATGTGGCGCCAGGTCAAGAAGCGCGTCATCCTGCATGTCGAACGGTTTCCAGGAGCTCCTCCGATAATGTAATTCTAGGTGTATGTTTCCGTCCCGAGGCGACTGGTATTTTAGTTTCGCGATATCGGGATCGAATCGCCGATTAAATCCAATCCACGGGCAAGGCCGCAAATCATAAAGAGCTCTGGCTTCATCGAGATTCAGACCCGGCGGCTTTTCCAGGAGCGCCGGTAATCCGGCGTTAGCGGCCGAGCGCGCATCTGCAAGATGGAACCGTGTCGGTGTGGAAATGACCAGCGCGTCGATGCCGCCGGCGTGGATTAGGGCGTGAATATTTTGATGCGCCGGCACTCCGGGCGCAATCTCCTCGCAGCGGGATCGGTTGATATCCGCGACACCGGCGAGCTTGATCCCCTTCGCTTGTTTAAACGCCGGCAAGTAGCCGAATTCCGCTACCCGGCCGCAACCCACGAGTCCTATCCGGACGGGATCATGATGAAGTAGTTTTGCCTTTTCACCCGTCTGCATGTCTGCGATATTGATCTCCGACAGGCCTGTTATTCTGAGACATAGCGGCCGTGATTTCTGACCGGCAACATTGATGAATCCTTAGGCGCCGGAGCTTCCTCCTTTCGAGTTGCCGCAATCTGTTCGATCAGCTCCAGGTACTGTTTGATGTGAACATCGGCACGCCATTTCTTTTGCAAGGTTTCGTAACCGCGTTGTCCCATTTCCTTCCTGAGGTTTGAATCGAGCAACAACCGCTCCATGACTCCCAAGAGTTCCTCTTCGGTCCCATAAACAAACCCGCCGCCGCTTTCTTCCACGATCTTTGGCATTCCTCCCCGGTTTCTCACGATGACGGGAGTAGCTAGCGAAAACGCTTCAAGGATTACGATCCCAAAGACCTCATACCATAGAGACGGAACAATGAGCGCTGTAGCATCACGGTAGAGACTTTGAAGCCGTTCGCCCGACTGCTGGCCCAGAAACTTGATATTGGGAGATCCTCGAGCCATACGACGAAGAACCGATTCGTAACCTCCGGTGCCGATAATCCACAGCTCGGCTTTTTGATACCGGCGAAAAACCGGGAGCAGCAGCTGCAATCCCTTAATCTTTTCCAGGCGCCCGACAAAAAGAAAATACGGTTTCTCGGGCATACTCGGCGCGGGATCGTTCTCGGATAAGCCCCATCGCGAGGTGAAGTAAGGTATAACGACAATTGGAATCTGCAAACCCATCTCCAGATGCTTGTTCTTGGTAAATTCGCTCGGTGCAATAAAAACATCCACCTGTTTCACGGCTTGCGAAATCGCCTCCGTATAGCGCCAAAGCTGTGGCGGGCGCCTATGAATCAAAGTGCAAGGTAAACATTGCCTCAATGTGCAAGCTTCCCGGTTGAATTTGAACAGCATATGGGTCGGACAGACCAGCCAGTATTCGTGCAGCGTGTAGAGCTTGATACCGTGACCCCGGTGGAGGATTTGTGGTCCCCCCACCAATGAGATGTTGTGGTAGTGAATAACATCAAACGGTTGTTCAAAAATGCCTTTCAACCGGGAATTCTTTAGGAGAGGCGATCCAGTCTGGTGCGTCGCCAGAGGCGACAAAATACCCATCGAACTCTTCAACGCATGAACAGTTACATTGGGATGGTCCTCGTGAGTGATTAATGGAGTTCGTCCACCCCCTAGGCGATAGGCGTCCCTGCAATAGACCACGTTTACGTCGTGGCCCCGCCTTGCCAATTCATTGGACAGTTGCTGAACGAAGACAGCATCTCCGCCGAAAGCATCGGGCGGGTAAAAAGTGGTCACCATGCAGAAGCGCAAGGGTCGTTCTGTAGTCATTATTCATTGGCCTCAAGCTTGACGCCACGGCCGCCGATGCGTCGCCCTCGCTTGGGAGGATTGGCCCCTCCCCTTCGTGTTATGCTGCATTATCCGGGCTCAAACTCTTTATGTTTACACGTTCTATGGGAGTAACGATGCGGCTTGGCTTTTGTTACTGGCCGTTCAATCTGCTTTGCCAAAACTGCGCGGATCGACGGACTTGTCGGGGCAAGTTGCGACCGTAGATGTACCAGGGAAAGAACGGGCTTGATATCAAATCAAACAGGCGGCGGCTACGGAGATAGTAAGCGTCCACGCGCTCCACGGCGTAGAGATCCGTGCTCGCATGGACCAACCCCAGTTGGTCGGAGCAGGCGCAGACGAAGTGATGGCTAACAATCTCATGGCATCGGTTGTCGTAGCGACCATACGGATAAGCAAAGCTGGTAACCGGGACACTCAAGGTGTCTTCGATGATGGCTTTCGAATCACATATCTCCCTTTCGGCCGACTTAATGGCCAACCGGGTCAGGTCCGGGTGGGTCAGCGTATGGGCCCCGAATTCGATTTCGCATCGCTGCATCTCTCTGATTTCGCTCCAGCTCAGCATTGAGCGACCGCACATCGAAGGTAAACGGTCCGAGTTACTCCCATTTCTTTTCCCCCCGACAGTAAGAAAAACCGTCGCCGAAAAGCCATAGCGCTGCAAGATCGGAAACGCGTGATCGTAAACGGACTCATAGCCGTCATCGAACGTCAGCACTATTGAGCGCTCGGGGAACGAAAGCCCGTTGCCGATGTAGGTCGCAATATCGACTAAGTTTAGTGTCCGATAGCCTCTTTGATGTAGGAAACGCATGCCTCGCTCGAAAAACTTGGGTGAAAACGATATGACCGCAGGCGAATGATCGATGGCATGGAAAGTTAAAATCGGTAGGAACGATGGCATTAACCTTAACATCGAAGGAGCTCAGTAGACTCATTTGACGGGAAACGATGGCTTTTTACTTTCGTCACGCGAAGGTTCTTTTGAAATGATACTATCCAGAAGACGCCATAACTAAATCCATAGGCAAACGACCTTAATGGCAGCCCGGCCATTGGGCAAGAAGCTCATCCAACTTGTCCCGATGTCCCTTACCTTTCTCGACAAGAATCACCCCATCGCGATGGAAAGTCACTCCAAAGCCTGCGCTAGTTGCCGCTTGAAGGTTTTGAAGATAATCATCACAACTTCTCCGGCGCAAATCTTTCATATTTAAAAAAATAGCTTCCACGTCTGGCGCGAGAGCGGAGACAGGAGCGGGGCGAATTATTTGTATCTGTCGCCGATGAGAAAGATGGGGCGCATAATTTTGTCCAGTTAAGAGATAGACATCCTTTGGAACTTGTTTCAAACCTTCCCGGATAGCCGCGTCATTGGGTTGAATAAACGATGCTCGTGACAATTTTGTAGTGCTTCTATCGGTCTGCGCAATGCGTCGCTTGTTTAGCTCGGATAAGTATGGGTGGCCTTTAACCGGATTTTCGTAAATCCAGCTTCCCAAGATAGCAAATAGCAGTAGACTAACTCCAAGACCTACTGCCTGACTGGATGCAGGCGCCTCAAGCCGGATGCCCGCAAAGCCTTGGCCTTTCAAGGTATATCTTCTCAGGTTGTGCAGACCCAAAACCACTGCCACCGCCATGAACGGTATAACCGGGGCCATATACTGGTTATAAATACCACTCTGAAATTGCTGGGCAGACAAGAAGTTGTAAATCAGAGTTGGCGCGGCGGCGAACAAAATAGGAACACTTAACAAAGGTAGAAAAGCTAGAGGTGCGAGTAACTGCAGCAAAGTTAGGACCCGTTCCGCCACCCCCAAGTTCTGGAGTACAAAAAGAGGCGATGATAGAAGAGTCCACAGCATTTCGATGGGGGTGCTACCCAACCATTGATAACGCGCTAACGTGTCCGATGGGGCTCCGCGGAATGCTGGGATGATCAAAAATAGGGCTACTAGGGAGTACGCCAACCCCCCTATGCACCACAGGAAACCAAACCGCCAGCGATGATGATAAACGGCTATCACTAATGCTAGCGCCGCCACAGACAAGCCGATATTTTCTTTCCCCAGCAGGGCCAATCCCATAAAAATCCCGGCATTCCTCAGATCGTTTGCATCGACCCGCTCGTATGCCGCCATCAGCAGAGGAACCACTATGACTTCGGCATGGAAGTCCAAGCGGTTAAGAAAGCCGAGCGGTGGGTATGCTAAGGCGCAAAAAGCAATCGTCAATCCTATTGCCGGGGAATCAAACTTGCGCCGTGCGAGGACGTAAAGAGGCCATGCGCTGAGCGCCAGGACGAAAGATTGAAATGCCAATAAGACATAAGGGGAAGGGACAGCCAGGTAGAGTAGGCTCAAAAGTGCAAGATAAGGCCGTACGTGATCTCCAAGATCGTTCGTTACCTCAAAGGACCTGGCGAGGAAATAGCCTCGAGAGGTGTTCCAAACAACTTGATCCTGGATCGCAAGATCAAATGCTTGGGAGTGGAAGTAGTAATGTCGCAGGAAAGTCAGGCCGCACCAGAGAAGTGTGTACGAAAGAATCAGAGAGCCTAACCAGAACGTGGCTCTGCCGTTACTTTGTGATAACCAGGCATCCAGCCTTTCTATTGTTTTAGTTGCCCAATGACCGATTCGCCCGCCAAACATAAATATAATGATTGTTCCGATTCCCAGAAAATGCATGATCCACTGGAATATCCAGACTTGATCAATATTGAGCGCGAGGTGGCGAGCGTTGGACGCAATCAACATCGAGGTGGCCAAGACTAGTGCAGCAAAGGCTAGCTTGTTTCGCGGGTTCGTAAAGGCCATTGTATTCATTTCTCTTTGACAAGCGTTTCAAGCTAACTTCTACTCTTCGCCTTTATGAAAAATTCCAATCGAGCCTTTCGCCAGCAACGAGAATCCCATTAACATACCAGCCGTTTTAGATCTCGCGCATCGATTCGCTCAAAGCAGCGATCAAGAGAGGTACCGCAATTACGTCGGTGTCTGTACGATTCAAAAAGTCGAGCTAGAAAGCAGAAGGCAATGGTCCATCCTACTGCGGGGGAACCGAATTTCCGCTTACTCAGGACGTAAAGTGGCCAAGCTGCCAGCGCAAGAGCCGAGGCAAGAAGGAGGTACACCAATGGAAGCGCGAGGTATCGATCGAACCCGATAGTAGCGCAGGGCTGTGTGCATTTGGTTGTACTCCGCTCTGGAGGGGTTCCGAACCGCGATGCCTCTCAGTGGATCTGAAGGATCGATTCTCTCAAACTAAGTCTTAAGTAACTGCGGAAAGACGATTACACCTCTTCTATCATACAGATGGGACCTTTAGATGCAGTGGCAATATCTTTCCCCGTGGGGTGGCATGAGGGACTTCCCTCCTGATCCTGAAAGTCCGGGAGTCCTGCCATAACTTCGACATAGAACGATTATTCCGTGAACCTTCCGCTAACCCTAGCTGCAACCGGGAAAGCAGCTTTTCCTCTTCGAGCTTTTCCACCAAGGGATGAACCAAAAGGGTAAGGCGTGTCTGACCATTGCCGTCCTCCTCCTCCACCAGTTGATAGTCGCCGGGACCGCCGCCAAACTCACGAGGAAGAATTTTTTCGAGGAACTCGAAGAGATCACCGTAAAAGTAATTCATCCCCTCTCCGGTGAATTTCTCGTAGCTCCTGATGTGGTGGAGATGAAGTGTAAGGCCGGCTCTTTGCAGTGCGCAGCCACAATCGCGCAACAAGGTCTCCGCATAGTCGCCATTGTCGACATTCAGCAATAGTCGGGGAGCAGATGCGTGGAGCGTAGTGCAGAGAAGAGGACGGATGACACAGTCCTGTACCGTAAGAGGTCGCGGCTGCTGGATAACTGCTAACATATATTGATTCACATGAACTTCGTCAGTATAGAGAGGATTGGCACATCCGAGACCAACGGTTAAACCACCGCCATAGTTATAGCGTGGAACAGCACTGGCACCGGCTCGCTTTATCACCTCCTGCTTGGAGTCGGTGAACGGCTCTCCGCCCGATATGAATTTTGTGCCTTCCAGAGAAAATCCCTTTTTGCAAGCCACATTCGCAATCTTAGCTGCGTTACTCGCAGTAGTTTTAATACAGCAAGCTTTGGCTTGGGTCCTTTTATCCTCCACCCACCGAAGTATCGCTTCGATACCTCCGTCTTCAATAAATTCTGGTTTGGGAAAGTTATACCCAAGCGATCTGGCGGTCATTACTAATAAATACGTGACGGAATAATGATAGCAGGCTTCTATACGGCTATTGACCGGAATCCTTCGGGCAAACCACCGATCTGTAGGAATTCGGAATTTCGCATTGTACAGAAGATTATTGATACCCGTGCTTGCGGGTAGGATCGGCTCGTAGATAGCGTGAGCATGAGACCACAAGTTGTGCGAATTAAGAAAGAGCCCGATCCCAAGCGCCCGTATGCGTAACCAGTCTAGGGAAATACGGGACTCGATAGGGTGATTCCTGGTCCCGCTACTTTGTGCAACAAAGCTCCCGCGAAATCTGGCCTTTGGAAAGCGTCAGGCGATGCCCGAAAGTGATCTTTACCACGGACAATTTCTTTTTTCCCCTTGAATTCATCTGAGGTGAGGTAAACGCCCTCACTCGCCAGCTGCTCTAAGGCCTTCTCTAGCCCGTGGCGCCGAACATGGCTTTGAAGATCGCCATAGTCGCAGCCGGCCAGCTTAAGCAGTCTCAAGTACGGACTAGCCGCAGATTTGTAAACCCTCCTGTAAATCAGTTCGAGAAACTTATCCTCTCGGCTGTCGAATGCCTGTTTGATCTCACTTTCTGCGGTCTGCACATCAACGGACTCACGGAGAAATGCTGGTAACGAAGACACCAGCGCCAGCGTACTCCTAGGCTTGTTAAGGTCCGATCTAAGCTGCCGAAATGAATTTTTGAAAATCTTAACTGCCATAGCTCAGTTTAATAAGGCCCGAGCCGAGAACGACAAAAAGATGAAATTCCGCTTACATGTCGCCCAGCATCGAAAGGGCCGCCTTCTTAACGCCGTGCTCTTGGAAGAGATAGAGGTTTCTAACGTCTTATACATTTAAGTGGGTGGCGATTAAGTGGGTGGCGGTGTAAACGGTAAATCTATCCGTAACTGTGCGTCTTCCCAGGATTCATAGTGGGTGTCGCAATCCACGATGCTTCCCTTCTCCATGATGAGAATCCAATCGGCGAAGGAACATCATCGCGCTTATCTTGAAATTGGAAGTGGTCCGCTTGCGAGCGACAATCTCATCAACATACCTGCCGATATTTACCGGGTCATCAGACTGGGTCTCGAGGCTTCTCTCGCAGTCATGTGCAGCGGCAGGATTTTTCCCCTGGGGCTGGCATACGGGACTGCCCGCTCCAGCTTGAACGTTCCCGCATTGGTCCATACATCGGTCATAAAACGATCGCCACGCGAGCGCATAGAAAGTTCCGCCTTAAGCCGGGCAAGTATTCTCCTCTCGTCCAGTGCCTTTACTTCAGGATGAACGACGAGCGTCAGCCGAGTCTGACCTGTCTTATCCTCTTCTTCCCTCATCTGATAATCGCCAGGGCCGCCGCCGAATTCGCTGGGAAATACGCTTTCAAAAAGTTCATAAAGATCGCCGTAGAAGAAATTCATTCCCTCGCTCGTAAACTTTTCGAAGCTCCGAATGTGATGGAGATGCAACGACAAACCGGCGTTTCTCCAGCGCGCAGCCGCAATCCCTATGGCTCATATAGCCATAGTCACCGCTTTCCACGTTCAAGAGCGGTCGCGGGAACAATGGATTAAGTGTGGTACAAAGAAGGGGGAAAACGTCAGACCCGGCGTTAGCGGGCCGGTGTGGGCTACGGGATCAGCGCAAGAGATGCTGATTCACATGAATTTCATCCGTGCGGAGCGGATTAGCGCAGCCGAAACCAATATTGATACTGCCGCCGTACGCGTAACGCGTTATTCCTTTGGCACCGGTGCTTTCGACGACCCGTTGTTTGGCATCGGTAAACGGCTCACCAGTCACGATAAATTTGGTTCCCTCAAGAGAAATGCCGAGTCGACAAGCGGCACGGGCGATTCTGGCGGCGTTGCTCGCGGCAGTGGTGATACAGCAGGTTCTCCTCTGAGCTCGCTGCGCAGTCACCCAGTGAATGATCTTCTCGACCTCGTGGTGCGAAACAAATTCCGGTTTGGGAATGACGGCGCCGCAATGACTGGCCATATGCTGGAGTAGCCGAGTCGTGGATAAATGATAAATTCTTTCCAACTTGCTTTTGATCGGCATCGTCCGCGCGAACCAGCGGTCCGCAGCGACACCCATCCTGGCGTAGATCATCAGGTTATTGATCCCTGCTGAGCCGGGGAGAACGGAGTCGTACATTGCGTGAGTCCTAGAAAACAGGTCGTGCGCGGCAAAAGCAAGGAAAGTCACCGGTGTTCTGATGGCCAAGAGATCGAGAGAAACAAACGAACGAATAGGTTGATTGGTGGTCCCGCTACTTTGTGTTCTATACCCGCCGGCGCCATTCGGTGTTTCGAAATTGCCTGGCGTCACTCGGAACGAGTACCCGCCGCGGGTGACCTCTTTCTTTCCCTTGAACTCTTCCGAACTGAGGTAAACCCCCTCACGGGCAAGTCGCGCTAATGTCTCTTCCATGCCGTGAAGCTTCACCTGTGCCTGAAGGTCTGAAAATTCGCAGCCTGCCAGCCTAAGCAGTTGCAGATAGGGGCTTTTCGGACGTTCATAGACTTGCGAACGGACAGTGTCGACAAACCGCTGCTCTCGGCAATCGAGGTCTCTTTTGATTTCCTCCTTTGCGCGTTCTAACGTAACTGGTTGTCGGAAGAATTTGGGCACCGCCTTTATCAGCTTTGCCATACCCCTGATGTCAGACCCGAGTTGTGAAAGATCCCGTTGTAAAAGTGCAGAATTCATTGTGGCACTAGCTTTGGTGCTCGCGTTTTTTCTCCTGCTCCGAGACCACCAGCAACACTTCCCCGCTGGGCCGCGAATCCGCTCGCGAATGACTGAATTGCCAATTTCTGACACTTACGTGAGCGGAACGATTCTGCCCACATTTTTGTTGGATACGACGGTCTTGAGCGGGTTTCGATGCAATCGATAGAGGCGCGCATAACTTCCCGCCTTGGCTAAAAGTTCCTGGTGGGTACCGCATTCGATGATGCGTCCCTTCTCCATAACGATGATGCGATCGGCAATACTAAGCGTCGAGAAGCGATGGGAGACCAAGATAGTCGTGCGTCCACGCGATAACTCGTGAAAACTGGAAAATAAATCGTACTCCGCCTGAACGCTGAGGCTTGCCGTGGGCTCGTCCAAGATTAGAAGCGAAGCGTCGCGCGCAAACGCACGTGCGATTGCGAGTCTTTGCCATTGGCCCCCGGACAGATCATGTTTTCCGAAAACCCGGCCGAGGACGGTATCATAGCCTAGGGGCATCGACCGCACCATCGTATCAATCCCCGCGAGACGTCCGACCTCTTCGACCTTTTGCCGTTCGGCGGACATAGCCCGCCAATTTCCATAGGCGATGTTGTCGGCTACAGTAGCTTCATAGCGGGCAAAGTCCTGAAACACAAAACCGATTTTTTTATGAAGATGAGTCAGCGATAACATCCTCAGATCAGCACCGTTAAACTCAATAACACCGCAGTCCGGGTCATAGAGCCGCGCCAGAAGTTTCACCAGAGTTGTCTTGCCTGCTCCATTCTCGCCCACGAGAGCAATCGTCTCCCCGGGACTGATATGCAGTGAGATGTCTCGCAGTGCGGGCTCCGCGGATTCGGGGTAAGTGAACGATACATTTTCAATGCTGATTTCTGCTTGACCGGGGAACGAGGGCACCGATGATCCGGATATCATTTCCGGCTTTTCATTGAAGAAGTCGATAAGATTGGAAATGTAAAGAGTCTGCTCTAACGCGCTGCTAAGACAGCGAATGCTCCCCTCTAGGCTGAAACGAAGCCGCGCGGTCGCTCCGCCAAACACGGCGACATCGCCCACCGTTAAAACTCCCTCGATAACCTTGAGAATCACTCGAAAGAACACTGCGAAGAAGGTAACGGTGGTTACCAGCGCAAACAGCGAGCTACCGTAGAAATTGCGCAAATATAGTTTTCGATCACGGTCGCGGAATTGCCTCAAGAGAGCCGCGAATTTGTCGCGCAGATACGGACTAAGATCGAGCAGCTTGATTTCCGCTACCGATTGCCTCCCGGTTAAAAGAGAAACAAAATAACTGGTCCAGCGCCTTTGCGGAGTGCGGCGATACTCTTCCTGAAAACGTTTCTTGGATAGCCGCCAATGAAACAGAAGATAAGGAAGTGCAAACGGACCCAAAGCCAGAAGAACCAGCGGTTCAATCAGTGCCAAAAGTGCGGTTAACGAAAGCGTTTGCAAGAGGTTGGTGGCCGAGTTCTGAAGCTCTACGACAAATCTCATGAAAGGCTCGGCGGGATTTTGCTGCGCGCGATCTAACAGGTTACGCTTTCCAGAGGTCTCGAAAAACGCAAGATCCAGTTTTTCGGCGTGGCTCAGAATATCCGAAGTGATTCTGATATTCATTTCGTCCTTCAATCGTTCGGTGCAGAACCTATGGACGAGCGGAGCTAAGGCCTCTAAAACTGTGACGGCGAACCCAAGAAGAAACCACGGCAGCACGGCATCCATGCTTACCGTTGAAATCCCGCTATCACTGACAAATACATTGATGAGCCCGCGGGCAAAAAGAGCCAATCCGGCGGGAACGATGCCGCGCGCGAGAGTTGCCAATCCGAGCCCGGCGGTTAACGTCGAGTTGGTTGACCAAATGAGATGGAGCGCCCACCAGCCGTTGGAACAGAGCCTCTTCAGCTCGGCGTTGGTGGGAATCTGCGAGGACATGATCAACAATGATGATAAGCCGACTTAATTGGAAAAACTTAACGACGTTAAGAAGGCGGCGAGCTGTGAGTTACTGAGTATGGATTTATTGTTGAGAGTAAAAGTCACACACTTGTGATGCACGTACCAGCCGGCTGAACTGAAAAGATTTTATGTCCGAACGGCGTTGCACAAAGATCCACGTAAGAAAATAATCTAGGCTGCTGCGTTGCCGTCTACCATGCCAAGTACATCGTAATAGACTTTATTTATGCTCGATACCACAACGGGCCATGCGAAGCGATCCACCGCGTACATCTCGCATTCTGTCATTGATGGCAACTTACGGCGGCCCGAAAGCGTTTCGCATATTCCGTCGGCGAGATGCTTTGGGGAGGCGCCTTCCAACAACAACGATTCATCGAAGGGTCCGAGCACTTCCGGGATCGCGCCAACCGGTGTACCAAGGACCGGTGTGCCGGATGCGAGGGATTCAAGAAGTATGAGTCCAAAGCCCTCGTAGGCACTGCTCGGAACGATGGAAAAGTCTGCAGCGCGGTATAGCAAAGGGAGATCCTGTTCACTGATGGCCCCGAGCATCTTGACGTTGCCGGTTAAATTGCTGGAGCGAATTTGCTCATCCAGCTTTTCTTCTAGTGATCCTTTCCCCGCAATCAATAATAATACGTCTCGATGCTTCGACGCGACTTCATGGATCGCTTCAACCAAATTCTGCAAGCCCATGCGGCGTTCCAATCTTCTCACCGCCAGAATTATGGGCCGATCGGTTGCCAGACCCAACTGCCGGCGCGCTTCCTGCCGCGGAACTGTTTGCTTGAAGTGATCTACGTTAACGCCTCCCGGAACCACCGAAATCTTCTTTTCCGCAAAGTGGTATGTTTCTACCAGAACGCGCTTCATGTAATTCGAAAGCGTGATTGCGTGATCCGTACGAGCATACACGTGTTCTTCGATGTACCTCGACAGACGGACCGACATAGGATGAGCACCCTCAAGGGCGCGCTCGAGATAGCGGGGTCCATGGAAATGACAAATCAATGGTTTGCGCCCCAAGTATTCCAAAGAAGGAAAGAGCGACGGCGTGCAATGGGAAACAACCATATCGATATCTTGACGTAGGTTACGCGTGATAAGACGCCGCTGATCCAAGTATTGTCGGATAACGTTTTTCTCCTGGGTTCCAAAAGAGATTAGGTTCAAACCCGCGATTTTAGGCGACTCTTTCAGTTCGTAAACCAGGCCTGTAACTTCGGTTCCAAGAGAAGGGAGGCGGGTGACCAATTCCGCATAATACCGCTCCAACCCGCTAAATTGGTAAGATATCCAGCTTGCGCCAATCTGTAGAAGTTTCATTCGAATTTATGCCCTTCTAACAAAAACCGGATCGATATCGGGCAGCGAATCGTCATAAGTATCGCGCTTTGGTTGCCGGCCGGTTAGATGGTTCATGACGAGCTTACGAAGGGATCGGTTTATCTGGGACCAAATCGGTCTGATAAGTAAAGGCGCTTGGATAGATCCCAGTATTGCGATCGGCGCCTTCCACGCAGAAATCGGTGATAGTCACACCTAAAGATGACGAGACACCCGCAAATATTTTGATTGATATAGACATTTATCAAGATGCCGTAATATTCCCGAATGATCCAAGTAGCCGGGATTTTTTAGAAATCTTGAAACCCAATTCACCTTCTCTTAGCTTGAGACGTATTACCGAGAAAAGTGATCTTAGAAGGAAGCGAGCAAGAATGACGACGTCAGTATCGCGATAGCTACCGTTGCGGTAATAACCGTGTCTTCACATTGTATGAAGTTGTATTGTCTAGCGGTCTCATGATCTCATCTGAAAGGGCCGTAGGGCCGTTTCAATAGGGTAACTGATCCGTCTTATGCGTGCTAGTCAAAAGATTTGGCTAAAAATTCACGGTCTTGTCGATCAAGCGAGTAACGCCAGACAGTTGTCCCAACTGCCAAAAAGACGATCGCTAATCCGAGGAGGCGTTGCCACATCACTAGTGAAAGGTTAGTAATTCCTATGGATAAGCCAATAAATAGGAAGAGGAACAGCGAGCTTTGAAGGATCTTATCGTAGATCAACGAGGAGAAAGGCAACGTTGCCATCCGACAGGCAGCTACAAGGAGGAGCAGGGCTTCCACACTTAATCGAATCGACTGGGCAAGTGCTGCACCCGTAATCCCCCATAAGCCGACCAACCACCATAGCAGTAAACCGTGTAGCGGCAGTTGCAGCAAGTGAAACTTGGCCGTAAGGTCTGGCCGCCCCAGAGCCTGAATCATGGCATACTGCACGTGAACCATACAGTTGATTAATATACCCACTGCCAGGATCTGAAGTACCAGTGAACTCTCCCGCGCGAAGTCCAATCCGAGCCAAATTTCAAGGATGTCCCCGGCAAAAGCCGTAACAACCACCACAGCCGGCCCCAAGGTCAGGAGCATCCACTTCATCGATCGAGCAAGAAGCGATGCAAGCCGCTCCGGTTGCGCCTGGCCCGTGAGCATGCTGAAAGCCGGAAAGAGCGTTGTTCCGAGGCTCGCGGGTATAATCCACAGACGTGTGACAATTTCGTACGGAATTGAATAGTAGGCAACCGCGGCCATTGTTAGCGACGCGCCGATTATGAAACGATCCAGGTAAAGTAAGATCGGTACAGCTATGCTGGATACTGTCACCCATCCCCCGAACGCAAGGAGGATTTTTAGCTCTGCCGGATGAAAGCGCGGTACCTTCAACGACGGAAAAACGCGCATGCAGAGCCAGCAGTGTGCAACCACTGCAATGAAGCGCGAGGCGACCAACATTCCAACTATCTCGATCAGATGCCAATCGAACCAAAGCACACCAATGAGCGTCAAGACAGGGTTGGCGGTGTTGAAAGTAGCATTGACGGCATTTACCAAATCGAACCGCTGGGCCGCTGCAAGAATTCCGGTTACCGATCCCGAAACTAAGACCAATGGGATGGAAAGAGCCAGTAATTGGAATATAGCTTTGCCCTCAGCCGCCAACGGCGGAGGGATATTCAAGACATGCTCTGTCAGGAAAGGTGTGATGCTGATAAGAACGACCGTTCCTAAGATTCCTAAACCGAACTGGGCGATCACCGCCGTCGAGGCGACGCGTGACATTTTATCTTTGTCACCCTTGCCCAATGCTTCGGCCACATATTTGACGGTGGCTCTTCCGATACCTAAGTCGATGAAGGTGAAATACTCCGGCGCTAGCCAGGCAATAGATAGAAGCCCGAAGCGTTCCACGCCCAAGCCTCTGATGATGAATGGAATAGTCGCTATCCCGACAAGCAGAGGTCCCATTTGCCCAATGAAGTTAAGCAGGGTATTGCGAGTCAGCAATCTTCCGTTAATTTCTAGATGCATTACTTACCAGGTAGCGCAGTGATCATCTCTGCTTTCTGTGGCTGTCTTACTAAGCTAGACAGACATAGCCGACTACCCATGCTCCCCGATGGATTTGAAAATAACTGCGAAAAAACCGCCTTTTCACGGACCAAGAGTAGCGGCGGCAATCAATCAAGCCCGATCAATTGAATAATATACTGGAAGATCCACGGTTGATGTAGCGATAGAACGCGAGCTTCACTAGCGACAACAAAAATTACACCTAACACAAAACCTGTTACGCGTGCCCATCTAGTCATGATCTTGTGCTCCGGTTACCAAACGTTTCTCTGCTGCCGTTATCCTAAATGCCCTCATCCGTCTCTGAAAGGACCAGATATGTGATACCATCACAGCATTGTGTTGGGGCTTGCATAACTGTCGCCCACAGTATCTACCCTGGAACAGTACATCTAAAAGTGTTGAATGATCTAAGTTTGCGATGGGACCACTACTTTGCAGAGTCTTCACTAAAGCCTTTGCCAATTATATTTGTATCTGGAAATGCCAGACTTCCAGCTATCAAGCTTCTTTCCAAGCGTAAGGGGACCGATTCAGTCGTCACAGCGCATGACAGCACTCGAACTTCAGCTTTCAATGTCCAGATCAGAAGTGGCTATCTCATATTGGAAAATAGTCAAAGTCGAGTTCTTATGGGCACACCAGTTTCCGCACCTTCTGCATAGGTCTATGGGATAACGAAGAATCCCTCAGCATTTGTAAAGAGCCAACGGTCGCATAAAAGACCACCAGCCAGATGACTCGACTCTGGAGGCGACTGTATACGAAGGACAGGGCACCAACAATGAAAGCATTTGCTATAAGGCCAAACAAAATCAAGATAAAGAGAGACACATACAGAGGCTCTTTTCGCCGGATGAAGATTACGAACAAAAAGACGACGATGGGGATAGATACAACTACAGCAGTATTGTGGAGCCACTCTACCGCAACAATGGGCAGTTTTTGCGTATTCTGCCTTGACGTCACATAACGTGCGTGAACAGACGGCCCAAATACAGTCTGAATAACTCTATTTGTATGATCACCTTCCAATCGTGGTCTCAAACTAGCGCCAGTCGAAATACTAACAAATTGTTGGAAGAAATTGTGAAGTGATTTATGAAGTTGCTGTACAGGATATGCTCGTAAAGAACCCCAGACAATCTCGCTTGCCTCCGCCCGCAGTTCCCATGGTCCGCCAGCCTTCGGCAACGGCGAATCCTTACTCCAGAGAAAGTGCCAGCTGGAACTCAGTTCATCGCGGTATGAGCACAGCACATAGCCCTTTTCCGGACATGTCGCGTCCAAATACATTCTCGCTGTGCCGTCTTCAATCAACCGCGCCAAGAGGAACAAGGGACCGCCTGGAGAGAGCGTGATCTGACCGACGGCCGCAATATTGACGGCGAGCAAAGCAGAGGTTGCAAGCATGATTGGACCAATAAGAAGCGCTAACTTCTTCATTCGGCACCAACCGTGCCATCTAAGTAATCCTTGCAACCCAACGGTTACGATGACTAATCCAAGTGCGAGTGGGACGTGGCTGGAATGGAATGAGATTGCACCGGTAGTGAGAAAAAAGATATAGACTATCTCCAGCCTCGTGAGTCGATCAAGGCCAAAGCTAAGCAGAAACAGGCCAAGGATTACGATACCTGTGAAGACGTCAGCCATAATCTGCCCTACTAGCCAAGGCAGGCTCGTGCAGACGGTTAGTATTAGAATAACAATTAGGAAAGATTCCCGCTGCTTCTGGCTAATGACACGCAAAGTGATGAAGAGAAGGTGAGCCACGATCAGGCCCTGCACCAACACAATTGGCCATACGGATAGCGTCAGATGTAGCGGAAGTATGAAAATGCTGTAAAAAACTGGTCGAGCCCAATTTATTGTGAAGAATAGTAGAAATTTTGGAGCATCTACAATGTATGCTGCCGTATCGCCTGCAACAAGAGGAAATCCGTTAAAGAAAGCCGGAGAATTTAGCAAAATCGTCGAAGCAAGAATCATTACAGGCATAGTCAACTTCGGCATTCGGATCCCTCGGATGTGTTTGAGCATACTCGAGTTAATCTCGATTTATGGTATCGGCCTCCAACGAAAGGAGGCCATAGCGACGGGAACGTTACGCCTCGAACACCCAGTCAAAGGATCGGAAGTATAGCAACAAGCACAGCGCCGGACAGCGCAACGATATCAGAGCAATCTATGCTTCGCTTTAACAAAAGTAGGTTAAAGGTGTTTGAGGGGAGCCCAAGATGGCGATTGGTACCTTCCACCAGAACTCCGTATTGTAACCCCTAATGAGGAAACTACAGCCACAAAGAATTTAACATATATGTTGATCAACGAACCGTAATATTCCCGAATAATCCATGTGTAACCGGAGTTCTTAAGTATTTTGAATGCAAGCTCAGCGTTATCGGAGTTTTGAAAAGTATCGCCAAGAAAGAGAACTCTAAGAGCAAGGATAGAACAAACAGCTATAATACTATTGCGACATTGCGAATATCGGTAGCGTCTGAAAAGGTTCGTCCGGCCTTCTATTCAGGTCTTTGTGGGCCTCTACCCTATAAACGTTTCAACATAACATAGTCATTGCTTGATCTCATCGTGTCGGTCATTAAACAAACAGATCGGCAAGTTCGCCGTGATCTTGACGGTTAGGTAGGAGTACTTAGCCCGCGAAATTTACAACGCTGCTTCGCGCTAGCAACGTCCTAGTGTTTTCTAAACGCGCCGTTATCGGGCTGGTCTTGAAAAGGTCATCTCAGATTAGAAGCGCCATACGAACTCGAGTTCCTGTCGATCTTCCTAGTCTAGCCCTTCCATTAGCCTAACGCTAACTTATATTTCGATCACATCATATGGATTCTTGCGGCGGCCTATAAAGCTTGCTCTGAGGAGAACGTATAAGCTGCACCCGTGATCTCTGCCAATTCGATGCTCAAGATCCAGAAGAGGCCCATCGCTTGAATAGGGAGGACAAGCCATGGAAGCAGGTTAGAGGAAAAAAGGAGGCCGACACTCAATGGCAACAGTGCTCCGAACAATATGCAGTTGAAACGGGTGCGTAAGGTTGGAATCGCAAGACATGCCGCCGCCATACAAGGAAACATCAAAGCCGCCGTTGTTCCAACTATTAAACTCTTGTCGATGACTCTTTCGAAGACAATAATCTGATCCAGCGAAAAGATGAAGGCCAAGAGAAACGCGACAATGTAGCCATCTCTATATCTCTCCCCTTTTTGAGCGCAGGCCCAAGCCGTCATCGACGATAAGTTCAATAAGACAAATGGCAGCCATGCCGCGGGAACGCCTCTATGATGTGCATCCGAAACAACAAAAATCGTTAACATACCGAGGGGTATAAAAGTTACTAGAGTCAAAAAAGCGAGAATAGTCTTTAGTTGTATGAGTGTCGTTGCTCGCGGAGCAAGACTTAGGATGGAGACCGGTCCTGAGTGATGCCGTGCGGGATTGAATACAGACAAAAGAAGAAAAACACCGACTAGTTCCGTGGCTTCTTCGATCCCGACCCGGATGCCTGCAGCCCACCACGGCCATGCGAGTGTGTGCTCAAGATGTTCTTGAAAAGCGACGGAACCGAAAAGAGTGAAGGCGCTCAAGGTCAACCAGAAGGGGCGACGATTAGCAAGGGACCACATCCTTCGCAGCGTAAAGATCAGGAGTAATAGACCGGGCAGGGCTAGTGGAATTTTGGATTTGATGGTTCCAGAGAGGCCCCACGGGCCGAAAAGCAACTCTGCTTGTTCGTGGATGGAGCCCAACTCATCCAGCGACAAACCCAACGCGAGCATCGAAAGCCCCAACCAGGACTGATTTTTATAAGTTTGCGTCTTCCTACCTTGGAGAAACTGTTCAAGAGCAAGAATTGCTATAAGGAGCAAACACCACCCTTCCCAATAGGTTGCCAGGTTTCTCTCTTCCCCAAGCGTAAATTGTGCGAGATATGCAAAGATTCCCTGCCTACCAGTAGAACTGCCGCCCGGCAAGTAGGCAACGGCCACTGTCATCATTAGAAAGAACCCATTCACGCTCCAGATTACCGACTGCCAACTTAGAGACAGGAAACGCCGTGGTACCAGAGCAAAAGTCTTCAAATCCTCATTTCCCGGCTAATATAATTTGTCTCGACCGCCCGCTCAGCGAAGGGGTTTTCTCGCCCTTGAGACCACGGAATCCCGCTCAAACCCTGCTAGTGGCGACGCGGCTGAATGCTTGATAGACCCCGGTGGGCATGGGAACTCCCGAATACCATGCTCTCGTTCCGGCAGAACGTAAGTTTCGGCCAAAGTGCTGCGGAGTCGCTCAGGATCGCTAAGATCATACAGATACGCGCTTGAGCTCAGTCGCGACCGGCCCGTTACGATACTGTCGCGCTGGGTTCCGATTGAGGCCAGATAGCTAAGCATTGCCTCGCGCTCGCGATAGGGTCCGACGGCGTGCGAGATGATCAGCCAGAGCCGCGGCCGACCCCGAAACTGGTCGAGTTCATCGATGAGCCTACGGGAATCGCTGCCGGGGCAAAAGCCAAGTACCACATCTTGTGACAGCAGGCCGTAGCGCGGCCCGTAGTAGGCAACCGCGTGCCAGGCGTTGTGATATACGTAGACGGCGTCGTGTGGTTGACGACGTGTCTGCACGTAGGCGAGCACGTCTTTTATCTCCTTCTTGGGATACAAGGGAAAATACCGGTAGAGAGTGTAGACGGAAGTTGCCGCCGCCAGTGCAAAGACAGTTGCGCCGAGAGGGAGCCAGTAAGCCGAGGCGGTGTGGCGCACCCGGTCGACCCCCTCTGCCATGAGGACCAGGATGCCTGGCAAGAGAAAGAGAGAGACACGCTCGCCCACCGGATAAAGTTGGGCGGCGGATGCCAGGAGGGCGACACCGAGTGGCGCGATTACCACAAATGCAAACCATTGGCGGCGCTTGACCAGGATTACCGCGCCGAGCGCCGTCAGTATTACTCCTACAGCAGGGAACGGGTAGCGGAGTTGGCGATACAAGAAGCTGCGCAAAGTGCGCCATAGCCACACTGCTTCATCGCCGGACCAAGGCGGTAGGGGCATAAATCCTTCCGCCCAATATTCATGCATGTAAGCATGTGTCGCTGGGCTTGCGTTTTGTAGTGCCCAGATAACCGCTCCGACCATGCCCGTGCCCCAGATGATGGTAATTAGTGCGACATTCCGGAGTGTGGCTCGCTCGCGCTGGAGGACGGTTCCGAGTAGCAGAGCCAAACTTAGACCACCCAGGACGAGCACAGCCGCCTGCGAGAACCAGACGGCGACGCAGCCCAGCATCCCGAGCAGAGTAGCCGCGGAAACAGCACCGTCCCTGCTGTTCCGTCCCTCCCACCACCGCAATGTTAGAGTCGTCATTAGCAGTGCCGCCGCGACATCCGTCGAATATTGCTTTACCTGTGACCCGAAGCCGATGATCGTGGGCGACAGGCTGAACATCATGACCGCGATGAAAGCCGCCCCGGTCAGGAGCATGCGGCGGGCGACCTCCGCAACAAGGGGAAGTGAGGCCAACGCACAGAGGAGCGGGAAGAGACGCAGCGCGTACTCGTTATTTCCAAGCACCGTGATCGCGAGTTTCTCGAGTAGGAGAAACCCAGGTGGTGCAACCTGGGCATAGTCTAGGGGTAAGGTGACAAGTTCATGAAAGGACCTTTCGACCAAATTCCTGGCTAGCGCGAGTTCGTCATACCACAGCGCTTCTCCCATCGCATATTGACCAACCCGCAGTCCGGCGCCAATGAGCAGGACCGCCGCAGTCAACCATGCGAAACGGACGTCGGCCCCCACAGCTCGCCCTTTCTGAAGACTTCTCCGGAAACCTTTGAGGCCCTGTTCAGGACTTGTATTCAGTACGGGCAAAGCAGGAAACTTCAACAGCTTACCAGCTTCGCTCCAGGAGTCTCTCCGATATTTGCGGGATTGCAATTAATTTGTTGTAGAGCATTTCTGCGATATAAGCATTTCCCTCTTCGGTATAATGTCCAGCAGCGTAGTGATAATCCAAAACCCCAGGGCTGATAAACATCTTTTTGATTTCTTGGGGCAACACTTTTTTAAAATCCTCGATCAAATCGATATACACGATTTTATCTTTCGCTAGATGCGTATCTATGAATTGTCTCCAGATGTCTGACGCATTTCCCCTATGATCACCTAATGTGGGTAAATAAACCAAAACCAATATGCTGTCTTTGCTCCGATTGATACGATAAAGTTCTTCGAAAACCTTTATTGCTATGTCATATGTCTGGGAAGTGCTGGCTTGAGTTTCCTTCGTAGTGAAGATCTTTTCGCGCAACTTAGCCAAAAGTTTAAGGGAACTGAGATCGCCAATACCATTGATGATATGAGTCAACCATGGCACATAAAAACTCCGTGTGGGAACAGGTATATTTTTTGGACGAAGAATACCATCGTGCAGCTCTAAAATAGGCTTACCGTAACCCAACATGCTGCTACTTTCCATCCGTTTAAAATCAGTGGTAACGAACGCAAACACATGAATGTCATGGTCAATGATTGGATTGTTGCGTTTATACCAAAGATAGGATTGATCGATGCCATATCCTCCTTGTCCCATATTGATGGTCTCTAATCTTCTGTCAATTAAAGTTAATATGTTGCACCACGTATGATCGTTATCGACTCCATATCCAAACGTAAATGAATCTCCAGAACAAACTATTCTGACTCGATGATCTTTAATGTTTGCCTCAAAATCCTCGTTGTTCCGAAATAATTGGGAATTAGTCCTGAGATATTTGCCGGTCCCATACATGTCCGCGATATGTAGATTGGGTAGATTAATCCATCCCAGCTCTTGATCATATTTTGTATGCAACCTTTCAGCGAGTGGCCGGCTGGCCATAATTTTGTGCGCCACAAAAACAATACTCGCAAAACCTTCAAACATAAAAAATGCGAGGATTACCACTACCACGCTGAACGTCACAACTATGATTATCTTCCAAGTCCTACTTAACATTTAATATTTCAGTGCCGGAAGCCTGCACCGGGGAAGTTCACGGCACGCGTTTTACGTATTCGGTCCGTACGCGTTATCCGAGTCTACTTTTCATGCTCAACTCGGATAAACGCTATCTCAGGACAACGTCAGGTGTAATTAGTGGAGATCAAAACGAAATTGCTGCGCACGAACACGAACTCGTCAAACTTTGATATAACAACGAATAAGCCACAGGAATGGCCGTAGTAGCAAATGTTAGACGAAACTCATGAGTCTGCTATTGAAGGATATGGCAGCAGCTTTGGAGGCGAATCATATTGATCCACCTCTACCAGCCACACGCGACGGTCGTTGAAATACTCCAATAATTTGCGATTCTGGGCTATATCCATCTCTCGGGCCCAGACGACCTTCGCGCGATCAATATCCGCTTCGTTGTATACCCACTCTCGATAGCCTCTTTCATACGGAACATCCAAGGACCCATATCGGACTATCACTAAGTGACGTTTTCCGTCTTGCTCAAGCTCCGCGAGTATGCGCGCCCGTTCTGAGCCCCAACCGGACGAAGTCCTTTGCATCTGTTGGGCGAATCCGGTCGCGAAGGATGTAAGCGAAAGCAGGCAAAGCGCCCACACCACGATCCGCCCCGCCTGAATGCTACCCCACTGCCACAAGCGCAGGCGCCGCATCGCCTGCACGAGAAGCACAAATGCCAGCCCGATAACCGGCGCCACATAGTGCGGCATCAGCCATGTTTGCATGGCAGCGCCTACCATCAGCATCCCGCAGGTGATCAGGGCGAAACGCGTCCATCGATCCCGCAGCAGCCACGGCACCGTAAGCACGGTGAGCATCAATATGAGACGAAAATACAGCGAACCTCCGTAAAAAACCCAAAGTTCCTTGAGTTTTTGGAGGCTCGTCTTCACCACACCACTAAGCGTCTGTTGTTGCTGGTAATGCATTAGTGCCCGGAGGTGATGATTTCGTATAATCTCGTGCCGATAACTCGGCTCCGGCCCTGGACGCTGCCAAAGGAGAACGGGCGCCATAGCATACGTCGCTTCGTGGACTTGGTACGGCATCCGTAATGGGTCGCCGGTAACGCGCAAGTTGTAGTACCCCATCGCCACGCCGGCCAGCAGGAGCACAAGGACAAGCGGCAGGACAATTCGCTTCATTGATAACTGGATTGAGGGCCCTTGCTGGCCAACCATCCAGGCAATGAGCAGCACCGCCACCGGCAAACTCGTCACCAAGCCCTCGAACGGGCGGCTGTTGGCGAGAACAGCCAGTCCCAAGCCCAGCAACAAAGCATCCCGAACTTGCGGCCGGCGCATGATCCGCCGGACCGCGCCAAACACCAATGCCCCACCCATTATCGCCATGGCTCCGCCCCAGTAGGACTGGCCCCATTTAAGTAGGATCCCTGGGTGGAGCGCCAAAAGCAGCGACCCTAAAATCGCCCACCACGGCGGCATCCATGCCAAAAGCATCCAGCACAGCGCGGCAGACGCCAACGCCGTGCTGATCCAGACACCCACCATCGGATGTCCACCAATTACCTGGCCTGCCGCTAGAATCAACCCTTGAGCCGGTGGGTACTTGGATGCATAGCTCGGTTGCTGGATGATGTGAAAACTTTCAAAGTGAATCCATAGCGGGTGTGTGGGATTGGTGATGCGCCCGTTGGCAAATGTGTCCGCTGCCAGCAGGTAACTAAATTCGTCGTGGACTCGTGGTTTCGTAACATGTCCGAAGACCGACAATGAGGCACTCGCTGCAAACGACAGCAGGCCCACCAGTGTGATTGCTAACGCTCTGCGCCGGCCGATACTCCCGAGGATATGTTCGGCCGCGCGCAGCCACGGGGACGTGAGTCGCTGGGTGCGATAGAGGGTTGTTAGTACGGCGTCGATGGCTAAGGCCTTTAAGCGCTTCTTGGGCTGGAATTTATAAGATTGAGAAAAGATTAGGTATGTCGCGAGTGGTGCAAGCCCAAGCACGAAGAAGCATTGCTTGGTGCTGGCCGTTATTCACTGCGTCTAAGAGGCTGACAACCGCGCGGTCTAAAAAAACAAATCGAGTCATCGCCGGCGCAATCCCAAAATACTGACGAAGAAGCTTGATAGCGTTGTCTGAAATCCTAAAGCCGTGAGCGTTACGCCGGGAACCACTAGGCGCATTGTCTCAGCGTAATCCAAGTTCCCAAAGCCAGTCAGTCGCCATTGGTTCACTGCTGCGGCCAGTAGAGCAATACCGAAAACCAATGTTACCCCGGATATGATGAGACCTCTCTCAAGATTGATGACTTCAAAAAACCGGGTCAACCGACGGTCCTCGGGAATCAGGCCCTCGCTGACCGCAAAGGTTTTACTAAAGATCGCGAACAGGCTTGATTGGTAACCGCAAAGAATCGCGAGGCTGGCAAACAGCAAGGTGTGCGCATCGAAAGTTACACCGTTGAACGTCATCCCCGGCATCGCCACGGCATATCCGATCAAACCAAGAGATATCAGCAACAATCCGGGTACCAGGAACAGCCAGCGCGGGCTATACAATAAGAAGAAGCGCAATGTCCGCCAGCCGTCGCGGAAAGTTCTTAAATGCGGCGCGTGGGATTTGCGTCCGTCCGGATACAGAGTAATTGGGACTTCGGCAATCCTGGCGCCGAAGAGGCTAGCTTTTATAATCATCTCCGGGGCAAACTCCATTCCGGTACACCGTTGGTCGAGACTGTTGTATAGCGCCTTGGTGAAGCCCCGCATCCCACAATAGACATCGTGGATAGGCGCGTGGAACATCTTCCGGGTCATGCCTGATAAAACAGGATTGCCCAGCCAACGATGTAGAAACGGCATGGCGCCCGGCTGCACTGCTCCTCCGCCTGACGGGAGACGACACCCTAGTACTAAGTCGAAACCACTTCGCAGCTTTTCCACGAAACGCGGGATTTCGAGAAAATCATAGCTATCGTCGGCATCGCCCATAATGATGAGACCCCCGCGAGCCGCCGCCATCCCACCCATGAGAGCGCTACCGTAACCTGCGCGCTTGACGTGGACGACTCTAGCTCCCATTCGGCTGGCGATTGCGGGCGATCCGTCCGTGCTGCCGTTGTCGGCAACGATGATTTCCCCCCGAATGTTATTCTTGCACAGCGCCCGCCGAGCCTTGACGATGCAAGTCTCCAAGGTATCAGCCTCGTTCAAGCAGGGTATCACAACGGATACTTCTATCGGGATATCGTCAAACGGCAGGGACTGCTTTTGCTTCAGAGAGACAGTAGGTGAGGCACTCATAATCCTCCCGTCTATGGCGAGCCGAATGAATAGATAAATACGCGTTGGTGACTACTGTATGTAGCCGTGGCAGGCGACGAGCATAATTTTATTCGACAACTGAGTAGGCGACATTGCTATGGAACTGACGATTATTCGGAGATTCGATAAGAATAGATGTCTATGCCAGAAAAATGCTGCTGCTCGACGATCTGATAGGTGCTATCCAGCTCCGCTTTTATGGTTCCCGAACGGTCCACCTGCCATGGCCTGATCTGCACCAACCATATGCGATCATGATTCGTGCTGAGCTTGCGTAATTTTTCTTTCAGCGGTTGTTCCGCAGGCTGAAGAGTTCTGAAATCGACCAGCGGCAAATTTCCCTTGTAGTAATGTGGCAACGAACTTTCGGTCCCGACAATCAAGAATACGTCCCGCGGTCCGGCCGCGGTTTCTAAATAGTCTGCTGCCGCGCGGGTATCCTCACGGGCGTATCGCGGTTCAAAGTAATAATTAGCCAAGGCTACACCGTGAACCGTTAGGACTGCTCCCAACAATAACATCTGCACGGCGCGTTTTTTCAGCCCTATAATTCCTGCAGCAAGAAGAAGAATATAGGCTGGGAATGCTGTAGCGACGTATCGCACGTCATAATAAATATTAAGCAAGGTCGCGATGCCGAACACTCCTAAGATGGGAATACTCATCCATAACCCGAGAAGTATCCACGAGTCTCCTTGCCTGTGGGTAGCAATTAGCCCGGACAGAAGTAACCCGCCATAGAGAAGTCCAAGCGTAACAAGCATGGGAGCGTAAGGCGCCAATGGGGCGAGAGTCCGATCTGAGTAAAGTTCTCTTGCCGATGGACCCAGTGAAAAACCACCGCTGAAGGAAAAAAATGTGTATGGAAGCACCGCCAACCGGACCTCATTAAACTCACCTGTGAAAGGAAACACATCTGGATTTGCTATAACCTGCTGACCTCTTCCTCTGGCTTCCATCAGTGCAGGCAAAAAATGAGTTCCCTTGACAAACCACCAACCAAATAGAGCGAATACCAAGACCTGGCAAACTAACCATCTTCTCAGAAGGAACCGGCGAGGACTTCCCAATAAGTACAGTCCTTGAACCACTGCCAATAAAACCATTGACAGAAAAGAAAAGAAAGCAAGCAGAGTTGCCGCACCATAAGCGAACCACCAGGCAAAAGTTGGGCGGGAAATCACCCGGTGAAATGCATACATGCTAAGTAAAGTTGCGGCCAGCACCAAAGTGATGTAGCGGGCCTCCTGGCTATACCAGATGAGGAATGGGGAGGTCGCAATGAGCCACGTCCCCACTACCGCAACCCGCCGATCCAAGCAACTCCATTCCCACTACGTAGGTGAGACAAACTGCCAATGCTCCGATTAAAACCGATAGAGAACGCAATACCAATTCGGACGTTCCAAATTGGATCCATAAATTAAGCAAGGCAAAATAAAGAAACCCGTGACCATCCTTCCAAACGGGATATTTAGAGGTAGTGACACGCCAGAGGCTGTTGTATTCATCCTCCCACAGGCTTTGCCGGTCGATGCCGTAACAAGCTAAAACCACAAATATGCCGACAATTGGAACTAAAGTTCGCAAGTGCTGCCGCCAATCCCAACCTTGGTTTATGCCCTGTCGTTCCGCGAGCATTGACGATGCAGGATCAGTCCCTTCGATACCATAGTAGCAGTGAGATGGAGAATCTATCTTTGCTGTTGATCGCATAACGTCTGTGGGTCGCGAGGTTTAAGAGGGCTCGGACCATCCTGGCATTACTGCCCTCGCTGATGAAAATTGGCCAAAGTGAGTTGGAACTGCCGGTTCGCTGCCTCCAACATCGATCTTACGGCATCGTCCGATAAGATGGCCGACGTTCCCTCGCATTGGGAGGTTTCTCTAGACTCAATCGAGGAGACATCACGCACCTGCACCTTCCCTGTCAAATCGTTGAGGGTGTAATGACAGCCGTTCCAACGGAATCCGCTGACTGGTGACAGATTTGTGTTCATCATGAACGTCGACCCGTTCGCTGAGTCTCTGATCCAGCATGTGGGTCCCGTGGTGCAACCATGAATCATCTTGGATACCGCTCAGTGCCAGCAATGTCGGCGCAATATCGACATGCGATGTCACGTACGGCAGCCGGATCTGCTTTTCGAAAAGCCCCGGTCCGTATAAAAGAAACGGCACGTTGAAAGCGACATCGCCGTGTTCCGCTTGCAAACCTACGGACTCAAATTCCGTGCGCATTCGAAATCCATGATCTCCGGTAACAACGATCAGCACCTGATCGTCCAAACCATGATCTTTTAAGGACTGCAGAAATTCGCCCATTAGCTCGTCGAACATCGCGGCGATATCAAACAACTTCTCCTCACTGCTCCGCCCCTCAGCTCCGGGTTTTGCCGGCCCATGGATAATGCCCGATGGTCGTGCCGACCATCACAAAAGCCTTTTTCTGTCGACTTTCAGCATCGTTAATGGCTTGAACTGCGCGCACAAACGATTGCCTCTCCTTATCGACCGTCACGGAATAGGAGCTGCGGTCAAACGGCTTCGGATCATTTTCCGTATCAAATAGATTCGTGAAGCCAAAGTTTTTCCAGAACCCGGTAGTTTTTCCCCAACCGTGCTTGGATGATTCGACAAATGTCGCAATATACCCGTGCTTGCCCAGGATCGAAGAGATGGAGTCGGACCGGAAGTCCCCGTAATCGAAAATACCTTTGCCCTTCTGTACGAAATAACTTCCGCTCACGATGCTGGCATTATTCCACCACGTATACGGGCTCATCGCATAGTGATGGTCGCTGACGATGGCATGTTGGCTCATCCGATTAAACACCGGCAACTTCGGATTATTGATCAACTGGGTAGTATCTTCGCGGCGCGGTTTCTAACACCACGATTACGATATGCCTTGGATTAAGCTTGTCGCTTGACACTGCTGTTAACCAATGTGGCGCCGGTTCCTTGCCCTGTGGATACGCCAAACGCTCATAATCAGCGCGGAGCGCTTTGACCGGTGGTACTGCTAGTTCGGCAGCTCGGGTGCATCAAGCTTGAGGAAAGACACCAGTGTGGAACTCCAATAGCCGCGGAGCACCGCCGGGTACTGTGAGTCCATCCGCGACAAAGTTAGTAGCCCGAACCCGGAGGCAATTAGAACTATTTTCAAAAGAAACGAAGACCGACGCACGGCGAAATTAGACAGAAATCCATGAGGCCCGATTCGAGAGAACGGCAGAACAGCGAAAAACAACGACCACAACGCGGCCAGCACCAGGAAGCCAATCTCGGGTAGACCCACAGATTGCCACAGGATGTAAGGGTGCTCCTTTGCCCAGCTTACGCTGATTGCCAACGTATCGATTGTAAAGAGACTGGCGACGAGCAAAAGAGAATACTGGTTTGCTCCCATAATCACCAGACACAGAAAAACACTGACAAAGATCAGAGCTTTGGCGGGCAATCGTAGCAGCCGCCCGACTAGGAATAGCGCGCCAACGATCACCGAAACTTCCAGGATGTCGACGGTTACGAGCAGGAGTAAATTGATGTACCGATGTACGGCTGAGTCCCCGGATCCGACTATACTGTCGAGTCCGGCGGTGAAGGCCATTCGGCGGACGTACAGGTACTTAAATCCGATGGTCGGCACCAATAACGCGAAATGCCACCAGAACAGCTCGATCGCCACACGGGAATACACCAATCGCCTTGAGACAATCTGCACGCGGCTATTTTCCTCAGCCTGCATTGCCTGTTTTGGTCCAGCGAGTTCAGAGTCCATGTGCGTGAGCTAATCTATTGAATTCATGCCGCTGGCTTGCGTAACCCATCCCATATTCCTCTCGCCTTGGCGAGAACTGCCGAATGATTACCGCGGGACGATTGCACGATAAACGCATAAATCAGCCCCAAGACCGGCAAAGAATCCGTACTTTAGACACTGCTGAATACTTCCGTATTTGCGGACGAAATAAACCGAATTCACCGCCTCGAGATATTTCTTACGCGGACTGTAGCTGCCGATTGTCGCCGAGCCGCGATGCCACATGACCGCCTGCAGGCACATACACTATGCGATAACCGAGCCGAGCCGGCGCGCACACAAAAATCAGTATCCTCGTGGCCGTATCCATAGAAACGCTCGTCGAGAAAATTCAGCTTTTCAAAAACCTCGCGTCGAGCCATGAAGCCGAAGCCGGGAAAATAATCGACATCTTCTATCCGGTCGTATTGACCATGGTCGGTTTTCCCTCTGCCACGCTCCGAGCAGACATTCTGCGTGTAAGTAATCCGGCCGCCTGCGCACTGCATTCTTGCTGCACCGTCGTCCATGTAGGTCTTTGGGCCGACAATGCCGATGCGCGGGTCCGATTCTGCTACCGCAAGCAAAGCATCGATCAGCCCCGGGTCAATACGCGTATCATTGTCGAGCGACAGAACGTACTCCGCGCCCCGATGGATCGCCTCGACAAAACCGCGGTTGCGGCCGCCCGCGATGCCGAGATTCTCAGAATTGGCGACGCCGTGCATCAGGGGAAACATTGCGCTGAGGTGATCGAGCGAACCATCCGTCGAAGCGTTATCAACAAGAATTATGTCCGTGTTGCGATAGCCACATTGCAACACGCTGCGGACACATTGTTCGGCGAGGGACCTGCCGTTGTAATTTAAGATTACGACGCCGACTTTAGGAAATTGTTTTATCGCTCGGCTGCGCATGCCGCGGACTCGGTTGGAACCGATTCGCTGTCCATATCCGCTGTCTTCATCACGATCTTGGAATTACGCGGCAGGCGACTTGGCGTTCAGGCTTTCAACCGGGACCGGTGCGTCGCCAGTGACGGGCGACCGGTCCGGTTTGCCGAAGTATTTCGGGCAATGCTCGCAGGCCTCGGGCAAAATTCCCGCTTGCATCTTGTTGCGAAATGACGAATAATGTCTTACTTTTCCAGATTTCTTGAAATCGAGCTGTTGATCAGATTACCGAAACTGCGTTGATTCTGCGACGCACGATCCCCTGTCTGAGTCGTGTAGCAGCAAGGATGAACGTAGCCGTCGTAGCTCACGAAATTCCGCTTCCACGGAAAATCGCACGACTTGACCGGACGTTTGTCAAACAGCTCAATCTTGACAAGAACACCACAGCGGCGTGCTCGCGTCAGCGCTTCCTGAAATTTCGCTTGGACTTCGCCTTGCAGGCCTGACGTATCAAGAGCAGCCGTATTTTCGAATACCATCACGTTGACAAACTGCACCATCCCAATGCCAAGTTCATGGGTGAGATCGACAATTTGCGGGAAGCTCCCGGTAATTGTCCGCGGACACGACCGCATTAACTTTAACTTCCGGCCGTTTTTTCCCCATTTGCCTTTTCATTTCGACGAGACGCCTAGCATTGCCAATCACTTTTTCGAAATTGGCGCCGACACGGATCTTTTCGTAGGTCTGTTTCGTTGCACCATCGAGCGAAAGAAAGATTTGATCTACTCCCAACTCGACGATGCGTCGCGCCGCCTCCTCGGTCATCATAGTAAAGTTATCGTTTAGCGTGACGTACAACCCGCGCGATTTGAGGAGTTTGAGCGCCTTGAAAAAACCGCGGTTCATCAACGCCTCTCCAATCCCGGTGAGATCCACCCGCCTCAGCCGCGGCAGGTGGTCCAGCATGGTGCGGAGTTTTTCGATTTCTAAATCGCCGCCCGGTTCGGTCCAATAGGAAATTTCGCACATCGTGCATTTGAGATTGCAGCGGGTCGTGCACTCGATCTGAATGGAACGCGGCGATACGGTTAAAGAGGGAACCCGCTTGGCGAGCCGGCACAAAAGATCCTCTGACAAGTCAAGGAAAGCCACGCGTATGCTGTCGCGCAGCCCGATCTGGCGCAACTTGTAGAGTAAAAGTTCCCAATGACTGTTTTCGAGACCCACTGCGCCTCCTGCTTTGGTTAGCGATGCGGAGTTGTGGAAAGACTTTCCAGCAAGGAAACCGCGTGACGGCGGTGCTGACTTGGCGGCTGCTGCGCGTCGAGCAAATCCTTACGCCTGAGCAACTGTGATTCTCCGAAGCCATTAGCTGTGAAATTGGCTGGGCCGCTGGCTACCCACAAATAGTTTTGTTCGGCGAATCTGCGCAATTCCGGACTGGCGGTGAAACCGGTCACGATGTAGTCTGGCGGATCTTTTTTTATTTGCTCGAAGTGGCGATCCACCGTCTGATTGAATTCGTCACCATAGTAGTTGCTCCTGCTTCTGATGCGCGAGATCATGTCGCCCATATCAATAAGCTCGCCCTGGTAAGACGTCCTGAAGAAAAACATGTCTTCACTGACAATACTGTGTCTGGCTTGTAATGACCTAACTTCGCCCATGAAGTTCGCCGCTCCAGTGAAGGAAGCGACCCGCTGCATCGAAGGCTTTACAACGGTGCCGGCATTCACGCAGAGTAAGACGGCCGCTAGCACTCCGACGCCGGCCTGCCTGAGTGTGGACATGGACCGGTAGTTGGCGCAGAGGAAAAACCATAGAATAATCACAAATGGGATATAGTACCATTGTCCGCCGCCATAGTAGTTAAAGAAGTATGCCGCCGTGCAAGCCGTGAAGACGACAACACCGAGCAACAACCAAGCTCGGTTCTCGGCGGAAAGTTTTCCAGGAAGCAAAAGATATAGGGCCAAGGCCCAAAGCACGGGTCCGCCTTTGAGATTATCCAGATTGGCCGTAGGGTTGAGCAGGGAGCCAAAAAACCAGATAGGCGAAGCATGGGCGTAAGTTCGGTGTCCATGCCCAGATGCTGCAGTATAAGTCCCGAAGAAATGTTTGTAGTAGAGCGGAAGATCGAAATCGAACGAGTAGTACAACACTAACGCTAAGATGACCGCCATTGAGCAAGCACAGCCCGCAATGTAGGTAGCGATGTTCCGCAATTTTAGAACGTGCTTGAAGCGCAGCATCCACAAAGTGAACAGAAATAGCGCAGATACGACAGGCAACATCCGCCAGTTGGTCAGTATCACCGAAATTCCGAGCGCACCCCAAAGGCCCCCTATCACTGCGTTGCTCCCAAGCGTTGTCGGGGCCAACGCAAACGAAAAGTAGATCAAAGGCAAAAGCAGCAGTGCGGCGGTTGCGTCCGACCGTCCAACGAAAATAAACTCCTTCGCCGTTACAATCAAAAACAAGTATCCAATTGAACCCAAATAGAGAGGATCCAAAAGAGATCTCGACTGCTTGGACAGCGATTTCCAGGCGACCAACAAGAAAGCGTAAGGAAGCAGCAGAACGGAGACCCGAGCAACCTGCCATGACTCGAGAAAAGGAAACAGCGTAGCAATTGAGAGTTTAAAGAGTGGGTCAAAGGGACCATGGTTCTGGTTGATAAATGCCACTTGAGAATGGTCGTAAATATTGATGCCGTGCCTCAGCGCTAAGACATGGAGCCAGACGGTGGACTCGCGGGTCTCAATCTCCAGCGGGTAGAGAAAGGCAATCGCGGAGACGGACAGACCGAACATAACGAAAATGAAACACAAAACGGAACGGGTAATGTTCGGCGGACTCTTTACGATCAAAATTGAGCTAGCCACCACTAGCGCCGCCGCGAAGGTGGCCGACCACATTAACTTTTCGGCGCCCCGAAAGTAATGGTCCAGTGGCAGGATGCTTTGGCCCTCCATCATCATTGCCTTGTGTAGAAATTCTATCCACGGACCGGCGTAGATTGCTTCAATCATTCGATGACCAATAGCGATGTATAAGAGCCAGCCTGATGCCTACACACAGGAGTACGGCCGCATTGATCCGAGGAGGATTTTGTCGTTGTCAGAGCGCATTTTCATTTGTTTTCAGCCATGAGTCGTCCGAAGCCGCATATGAGGCACGGCACCCTAAGCTGATCATCTCTGCTAACCTGCTGAGAGCGCAGACCTTCGGCACCAACACGCTTTCACTCTCAAAGTGGTACGTGTTTTGTAGATCCGCACAGGGCCTGATGACCATGCCTTCGATATACGACATGTTCACTAGGCTGTCGGTGATGTATACTCATCCGTGTCAACAACTATAATCGCGCAGGGAGAAAAGTCAGCTAAACGGTTAGTACCTCAGATTTGAGGCTCAGAAATGTTCTGTAACATTAACATGCTCCATGCGGATCTTTGCTTCGCTGTCGTTTCTTCCAAGAGAACCCAAAAGAGGTACTCCCGACCCCAGCTACCGGTAATGAGCCCCACGTCAGCTGCAGTTCTGGCTAGTTATAAAGTGTGCGACGTTATAATAAGCGGTCCCGGAGTTCCCGATATGACTAGAATATAAACAGCTGGTCAATTCTATTCGTGTTGAGTATCGTTTTGTTATCCGTCAGTCCCTACGAGAGGCCTAGTTTGGTTGCGGAAAACATAAAATGTTGAACGCAGCCAGTAAAAATGCCAGCAACCATAGAAACTGATGAGATGGCTCTGGTTGCGACCAGACTTTGCCACTTAAAATATAAAGAGAGAATGAGTAAGGCTATTGCAAGGACAATGCATATCGAGACATGTACAGTATTGACGCAGACTGCTAAGATAGTAGCGACTAACCATATTGACAAAATGAGTTTGATTTCCTAAGGAGAACAGAAGAAATAAACGGGAACAAAGAACAAAAAGCGGGAGATGGTGATCGGCTTTGCCAGACTTCCCATTTAAGAGCCGACAGACAATAAATGAGAAAAGCCACTGATTAGGACGATTGCATATGGCACAAGGCAGATGCTTGTGATCGCCGTGGCTCCGTTGATGCAAAAAGAAGCGTAAGCGATCCGATGATGATCATAAGATGGATAGGATTACCGGCCCTATCCTCGTGATTGAAAACCAGTTTTGGTGAAAACTCACCGACTGAATGTGGTCCGCGCGATCGTTCACATCAATACCAATAGCTCTGTGAAGCGATTGAATTCTCGTCACGAATCACTTCATTGAGCTGCAAACTGCGGGTGCCAATATGGAGACTCATACTGCGGATGGACGTTTGAGACGATTACCGCGACGCCAAGAGACGCTTGTTGGGATGGGGATCCCCTTGCTCGATACCGAGGGGATTTCCCCAGAGGTCAAAATTACGAGCATAATGGCCCGATATTAATGCCTCAGCGCGAGTCACCCGCTATTAAGACGAACATCTGCCAGGTTTTCCAGCTCTTCCAGCGCAAGCCCACCAAGCCCCGAAACAGTAAACCAGATCATGAGAGGAACTGCGTACATATAAGCAGTGGGCTTTGGTCAATAGTGCCAATCCGAGGCTGGCACCAACTCCGACGGCACTGGCGAAGCTTGGTTCTGTTTGGAAGCGGCAAGATATAGTACATTAAACAAACCAACCAGAATGCCGTGACATAATCGTTTTGAGTGCTTGATGCCTGGAGGATGCCCATCGGAATGGTTGCAGCTATGACCGCAGCAAGCACCTGGCCTCTCTTTCGGCCCCCAATTCCTTGGCAAGTAACGAGACACCAATAATGCTACCGATCATGCTAAACCACTGGACGAAGTTGGCCCACTGGTCACCACCATGTAAGATGTGGAAGTGCATAATCGCAAACCCAGACCAAGGGGGAAGAACGAGCTGGTAGGGGATGTTCGTCGGATAATGGGCAACAGTTTGATTCTGGATCCAATGCACCACACGGGCCATATGGTAGAAGATCGAGTCGGCATTGTTTGGTGGCGCAACGTATGCCACCAAACCCGCTACGACAGTGATGCTTGCGACACCACCGAGACACCATAGATCAAAGCCGGGAATGGCGAGGAAACTGAAAAAGAGATCGGGCCTTGTCTCTGGTGCTTACTGACCAACAGAGGATAGCCGCCAACACAAAGAGTCCAATCCAAAAGCTCGCAATCCACTCCGAAGGTTATCAATTGGAACAGACTCAACATCTCTGTGCTGGCAGTTACCGCGAGTCCCCACGTGACAGCGGCCGACAGAAAAGACGTACGCCAGCGCGTCAGAGGCCCGGGCTCGCCGGAACGGGCCGCGTACGTCAGAAAGAAAATAGCAAAGCAGAGTACCGGCAGGACTACCAACATCGGCTACTTATCGTGTGTCGCTTGCGTTCAGAAATTCGACCGTGCCTGCGAAGATGTGGCTAATAGCCTTTTGAAAATATGACAAAGTCTCTCTGCGCTATGGCTGGAAGAATATCTGTCCACGATTGGCTCCACTCCCATTGATTCAGACTGATTTGAAGCGCTTTGTTGCAAGATGCTTTGCAGCGCATGCCGGATGCCACACAAGTCTTGGGGCGGAACCGAAAGTCCTTTGGGGTAGTCACGGATAAGCGTTGCCAAATCTGAAGCTGGCTCGGTCAATGCGAGGATCCATTTCCCTGCCCTCATGCACTCATAGACTTTTGCAGGAATGCGGTTACCGACTGTGTTCACAAGACATGCGTGCGACGACCGGATCGCCTGAATGCACGCGCGGTGAGAAACAAGCGGCTCGATCCGGACGACTTTTGGATGGGCCATCGCCGCTCGTTGCCGTAACAGGTCATCGTCGCGCTTGCCGATGAAGAGAAACTCGACCTTTCGCGCCAGCGATGGATCGCTCGCGATCCAATTATCGATCGCTCGCAAAAAATATTCGCCGTGGCGGCCGGGCTCGCAAAAATGGTTTCCAGGATAAACCACCGTAAATTTGGCGGCCACTTGGGTCTGTCCGGTAAAAAGCTCTTCCTGAAATCCCGTCGGAATGACCGTGATCTTCTTTTCTAAGGCGCCGCCGTGACGGCTCAAAAGGCTGCGCGCCAGCTCGGCATAGGCAACGGTAATGTGTTGTGCGGACCGAACAATCAATCCTTCCAGTTTGCGGTCGAGCTGCTCGATCATGCGCGGTCGCCCTACCAGCCAGTAAGCGTCGCTCCATGGCAGCGCGAAGTCCGCCACCCAGGGGATATTGAAGCGGCGCGCGAGACGATACGCCACCAGATGCGCAGTTGGCCGCGGCGAAACTGAAAAACACGCTTGGTAGGGATAGTCGACGGGCGATCTGCGCTCCCCGTTTAACAGCGGGATTCAGCCAGCCGATCTTTCCGTCCGGCACCGCCAACTGCGATGCAAACCGCTGGACTCGACTTCTGAAAAGGCTAGGTTTGTTGGAGGGCGGCTTATCTTGAAATTCTCGCGCCGCTCGACGGATCAGATATGGCGGAGGAAATCTCCACGCTGTCGCGGTGATCTTCGGGCACGGCAATTCGCCGTCGGAAAACTCTATATCATCTGAAACTTCCCACCTTCGAATACCGCACGGTTGCGCCGTAAGAATAACCGGGTGCCAGCCAAATTCCGGCAGCAGTTTGGCGAATTGATAGGTTCGGATAACTCCCGCGCCGGATATCTCGGGAAAGTCGTAGCAGATGATGAGAACGTAACGTCGCCGTTCTGTACGACGTTTCTGCCGAAGATCCGAAGAGTCGGAGCAAGACTCATGGGGTAGCTTCATTTCTCCTGCCGATTGCTATTGCTGCCTTGGCCGATCCTACCCGGCGCCAATGCAAACGGTGGACACCGAAAAGCCGCTTTGCGATGAAAGCAAGGAAGGAGAATCCTTCCTTGCGCAAGCTAACGAAAAACATGCAAGACATGCGACAGGTGGGACAAATCTCTTTGCGCACGGTAGCGCGATAAGCAATGTTTTCGGGCGCGTGGTAGAGAGCCGTCGAAGCCGTGGCTAACGCGTTGCCGATCGGCCGACTGTTGTGGCAGTACTGCAAAGACGCGTCGGGATTCAGTAACAGCCCTTGATCAGTAAATGGGCACGGCAGGCCCCGCGTCGGCGCTCCCTGCAGGTTTTCCACAACTTCTGCATAGTAATAGGCCAAAGCATCGAACAGCGACGATTGCGCCACCTGCTGTTTTAAAAAGTTCACCATCGTCATGCGGCCTTCGTTATTGACGCTCAGCACCTGATCCATATCGGCGTTATGATAGTACTCATCCGCCGTCGCAGCGATCTGAAACGTGATCGGCAGATTGAGCCGTTCCGCCAAATTCTTGAGGTCTTGCATCTCATGCACGTTCATCGAAAAAATCGTTGGATCGAGACTCAGGTTGAAGGGCGTTTGTTTTTGTAGTTCTTTCAAGAACGCAATACTCTGCATCACCTTATCATAAGCTTTTTTTACGCCGCGGATTTTGTCGTGCGTTTCACCGATGCCGTCCAACGATACGGCCAACGTCAGGCGAATCTTATGAGCCGCGCAATAACGGGCCATCCTCGGGTATTGCCGCTTGACGCTTTGGCGGTTGATTACGTTCGAGGGAATCATGAGTTTCTTCAGCCGCGGCATGTGCCGGTGCATCAGCTCGACGATCTCGGGCAGATCATCGCGCAGGGTGGGCTCGCCGCCGGCCAGAATGACGTATTCGATGCGGGCGTAAATGGGATCGGAAAAAATCGTTTCGAACTGCGCAAGGCTCAAGCTATGCGGCGATTTGATCTCCCATATGTTGCACATGGCGCATTGTGTGTTACAGCGCAGGTTCACATTAACGTGCAGCACCGTCGGAGCGATCACCTTGAAATGTTTAGTGAGGTGATTTTCGTATAAGTCTCGAAAGACCGAAGGTATTTCTCCGGCGACCTCTCGGAGTGTCATTGCCATGGCGTTCCTCCGCAAACCTTCGCTTTCACAGCTTCCCCGGCAGCCGGTAAGACACAGCATTCTTCGATTCTGCGGTGCAGACGGGCAATCAAACTGGACCAAGAAAACTCTTCACAGAGCGCGGTGAATTGCCCGCGATCAATCGCCGGCCGGGTTGCCAGCAGCTCGACGATTCTGGCCGGAAAGGCTTCGAGCGGCGCCACCACGAGTTGGCGGTACTTGCGCGAAATCGCCCCCGCCCCTTCAGGGGTGGCTAGAATCGTTTTGCCAAATGCCATTGCCGTGACGATTTTCGTGGCCATGCCATGAGCAAAGGCCATTGGCGCAAGCACCAGATTGGCCCGCTTAAGATAAGGCCCGAGATCATCCACGAACCCCAAGCAATCAACATTCGGTCCTCGCAGGTCGACCGGCGGATCGGCGCCGATCAACTGGAATTTCGCGTCGTTTCGCGCCTGCAGAACTGCGGGCGCGATTTCCCTTACTATGCGTCGCGCGGCGATTCGATTGTTTTCACTTCGAAAGTTTCCGACAAACAAGATCACCGGCGGCGCTTCGGCGGGAGCAACATAAGAGGAATTCGCCGACTTGGGGTCGAAACCTTGCGGGATTACTTCGATCCGTTCGTGCGAAATCCACCTAGAGTATTGGTTGCGATCGTTTTCTGAAATAGTGACGACTAATTTCGCCGCGCGGCAGGCGGCGCGCTCCGCCCAGTAGATGTACGGCGCCAGCACTTCCCGGCGCGGATCGTGTTTGCTCAGCTCAAGATACATCCGATACTCAACGTTATGAGAGCTGTAGATCAGTGGGATGCGATGACGCCGCGCTAGCCGCATTCCGTAAGCCCCTGCCAGCCCATAATCCGCCAGCAGGTAGTCAAACCGTTCTTTTTTCAGAAACTTATCGGCCGTCCTATAGAGGGTCGGACTGAAAAGAAAGTAGCCGGCTTGGGAGAATTCAACTCGGGCGCGCCGGATAACACCCAAGCGGTTATGCCGATCCTGAAAGCGCTGTTCAATTTGACGGTCCACTTGATGGCCGGAGCCCGCCATGTTTATCAGAGTAACATCATAGAATTGCGCTAGGTGCGAAACAAACGCTCCCATTCGCACCGTCGCTCCTGTAACCGGCAAATCCGGATCACAGACGGCTAAGTAGAGCAATTTTCTTCGCTGGGAGTTCAAGCTCGATCTACTGCAAACTTTCAGCATCTTGCCGATACTTCGGGGAAGAAAGATCACCAAGCAAGTAGATCATCGCTCCCGGCAAAGCACACCCGAGTTGCAAGACTCTGAACGCGAGAGCGGTGCTGAGGCATGTTTCCAGCGGCATGCCGACTGTTGAAAAGAAAAGTACCAAGCCGGCTTCAATCAAGCCAATGCCACCTACAGAAACCGGAAGCATGGAAAGATAGATCAGCAGCGGGATAAATAAAAAAAAGTACCCGATCGAAATCTGCGCCGAGAAACTTTGAGCGATGAAGTAGAATTCAAAAATCGTGATAATCACGTTTAAGAATGCCAGCCCCAGCACTTGGGACACCAGCGCCGTTTGGTTCCTGTAGAGAAACAGGTGTCGTGAGGTATCCTGGAGTTTTGTGAACAGTTTTTGGCTGGTGAACCGTTCCACTAAGTTTTTTGTCAAGTTCATGATTAACGGACGTTGCAACATCAGGGGAACCGCAATGCTCAACAACAAAAATGCAACGATGCCGTAGGAAAGCACCAAGCCGATTTGGAAGACGCCGCTCTGTCGAAGCGCCAGAAAAGCAGCCACCGTGGCAAGAGCAACGGCAAAGTTTCCGATAATTCGGTCGGCAAAGATCGACGAAATGGCGACTCCCGGGGCAGCGGTGTGACGGGAGATGTAATAGATCCTGACGATGTCCGATGACAAGTTGCTGGGCAAAAAATTGCCGAGGAAAACGCTGACGAAATTAAAACGAGCCACCTGACCGAATGAGAGATCCGGCCGTTGGAACCGCAGTATCGATGCCCATCGATAGGTTTTCACGCCATAGTTGAGGAGCATCGCTAGAAAGGCGGCAACGAGAAGCTGGGGTTTGACCGTTGATAAGGTCAAAGCTAAACGATCAAACTCGACCAGCCTGAATAAAAACAAAAGTAGAAGTGCGCCAAATGCTAGTCGCAAATAAAAAAACGCCGATGTTTTAGCTCTTTTAACCAGCATGGTTACCTTCGGCCAGTGAGCGCTTCTTCTCACAACCGTTATAAGTCGAGAGCCGGGGATGCTTGAGCAGATAGTTGCCGAGCGCCAAATAATTCAGCCCGCCGTCCTGGAACGCGCGCAGAGCATCCGACGGACTGCAGACGATTGGCTCCTCATGCAGGTTGAAACTCGTGTTGATCAGGCTGGGAAGGCCCGTCAGCTTAAAATATTCATGCAGAATCTTGTGATAGCGTGGGTTGCTGGCCTTTTCGATGAGCTGTGGCCGGGCCGTGCCATCCACATGAACGACGGCCGGACTGTGCTTCCTCATCCAGTCCGTGCAGTTAAGCGTAATAGTCATGAACTGCGACGAGTACCTGGCGCCGTCCAGATTCTCATAGCACTGATCGGCAAACTCGGCCAAAGTCACAGGCGCAAACGGCATGAATTCCGTCCGCTTGAGCCGCTTGTTGAGCCAATCATTAACACTGCGGTCGGTCGTCTGGTAGAGGATCGATCTATTGCCGAGCGCCCTTGGACCGTATTCCATACGCCCATCGAAGTTCGCCACCACCTGTCCTTGGGCCAGAAGTTCCGCAATCCTTTGCTCGATGTCCGGAACGTATTCGGCCTGCAGCCCCTGTTCGGAGATGGCGGACTCTATTTCCCTGTCGCCAAAGCTGGGACCGAAGTACACGTCCGCCAGTCGCGACGCCGCAACTCCATTGCCGGGGCCTTCGTCGAGTGCAGCGTTGACCGCGAAGGCCGCACCCACGGCCAATCCTTCATCACCCATGCCGGGATGAATAAACAACGAGCGGACCTCGTTCAATTCGTGGATGCGCTGGTTGAGCTTGACGTTCGCAAAGACTCCTCCCGCAAGCGCCAAATCAGCGCATCCGGTTTTTTCCGTCCAGTGCCGAATATAGGCGCAGCCTACATCCTCGAGCACCTGCTGCATGCTCGCTGCCAGGTCTTCGCGCTTGAACGACGGCGGCAGAGCTCGCTCGATCGCTTGCACCGCCGCCCAGTAAAAAACCTGGCCTTGGTTGACGATGCTGCCGTCCTGATAGGCAATGAATCGTTTTAGAATTTCGGCATAAACGGGTTCGCCGTACGCCGCCAATCCGGTAATTTTTCCTTCGTGTTTGTGGGCTTTGAATCCGCAAATATGAGTGATGTAACCGTAGTAGTTGCCGATCGAATTGAAGCTGTCGACGTTCCACAATTTTCGGAAATGGCCATTTTTAACTTGATAGACGTGCGATGATGAATTGTCGCCGGCCCCGTCCATCGTAATGACCGTCGCCTCATCCAATCCGGCCGTGAAATATGCCGAACAAGCATGGGCGAAATGGTGATCGATAAACTTGACGGGAGCAGTTGAGGCCCCAATCGCGCGCCAGTATGTCCTTAATCGCCTTCCGGCGCGCCTTGCCGATTTGATACTTGAGCCCATAGTACGACTTCTGCAGGATCGGTCTTGCCCCAAACAACTTGGTGATATGCGATGAAGCGCTGAGCAGCGTCTCTTTCAGCGGCGCCTGGTCGCGTACAAACCATCCCTCGAACGGCACGGCTTTTTCTCTGAAGTAATCATTCACCATGGCGACGGCGATGACGTCGATGTCCTCCGGCCTAGTATGGGTATCCTCAAGAACCTTACAGATCGATTCTCTGGGAAATCCGGTGGCCATTTTTGCCCGGATCAGACGCTCTTCATTAACCGCATATAGGACTTGTCCGTTCTCGATCAACGCGGCGCCGGAGTTCAGTCCGTCGGCAATTCCCAAAATTTTCATTGTCGGTGATTCTTAAGCTAGCTGCTCCACACGATAGTACCAGTAGAATTGTTGCAGATTCACACGTGGATTGGTGTTATGAATTGCGCTACGGACGCCGAATCGTCCGCGCGAAACTTTCTGGCGCCGATCCTGAAGAGACCATCGATCGGCAACATCGACGCCATTGACCTTAACTCGTGTCAACGACGTTCTTTGCCAGATCATGTTCGACGATAATTTCATACTCTCCCTCGATTATCTTGAAAGGTAGAGCGGTATCGGCAACCTCGGTTTGCGTGCGGAATCCGTCGCGGCCGTTGCCCACCCGATAGACTAGCCAACCCATCGTCTCCGACCGGCTGCTATCGAACCGGACGCCGATAAATGTGGAATTGAACTCGCTCGGTTCCGAAGGATCTGCCAATAAGACAATGCCCGCCTCTTGAGTTCCGGAACGGACTTGACTTCCTTCTCCGGTAAATAGACTCACACGAGTTGAATAACGGATGATCCCTCGTCCCGGGCTTACCTGTGACTGCAACAATGTTTTCACATTGAGTCCCTGGTTTGGACCGGTAACTTTGATAGCCGTGTTTTCCAAATCAGCGCGAAGCGCATCAGGAAAGCGTGGATGTGGTTTGGCAGAGAGCCAATGTCTGGTTGTAGCGACGCCGGCATTCACGTCGGAACTATCGTCCCGGTTGAAGAAATCGAAAAACACCACAGCCGGCCGGCCTAGTGGCGCACGGACACGCTCCACTTCCAGAGAGTTTAAACCTAAAGTGTGGAAGCCGGGGTCGACGGTACGAGTAAGCCTTTGAAGCAAGTTATTGGCGTAACCATATTCAAGTCTCCACCAATGCTGTAAATCCGCATACCACCGGCCCGCATGGCTCCAGGTCCAGCCAGGATACGAGGGATCTCCTACAACAACGCGAAGGTGACCGTCAGTCACCTCGACGATGCCTGAGCCTTCCACCAGCTGTCGTCCACCTACCACCGTCGGCGCGCCGTATTTCGCGCCGGCAAAGACCGCATCATGGGCCCGGCATTTGAAACTGCGACGATCGACCAGCGGTTTGCCGCTTGACGAAGATGGATCAACCGAGGCACAGGAAACACGGTACCAGCCATCCGGCAAATCTATGCGGAAAACTAGGAGACGATTTTCTCCGTGACGTCCCTGAAAATTTGCCAGCTCCGGTCTTCGTAGTTTCTCCGGCGAGGTTCTTCTTCCGTCGGTGAGTACGACGATTCCTCGAGTGCCACGATCTCTTCCCTCTCCAAGGAGGTTTGTTAACCAACCGTAGCCGCGCTCGGGCGTATAAACTGAGCCATCATATGCTTCCCAACCTGGCGGTGTCGGCGTCCGTTGATTCAGCGGTGTCTTTATGTGCTCTCCTTCAATCGGACGATAAACTAAGTCGATCTTACGCTTATAATCGCCGCGCCGGATCTACATTCAGCCGATTGTTGCTTCTTTTCCGTATCCCATGCACCGGTGGGGCGTAATCAGAGAACGACACATGACTCCATGACAAGAACGCAACTGTTAAGACTGCTGTGGGCAGAGAAATGATTGCACGCATCGGTGGTGGGAACTCTGAAAATGTTGATCAGAGTCAGAGCAGGCCTTCTGCTTGATACCAACCCGCAGTTAATGCAATTCCCGTTTCAAGGTTGGTCTTGGCTCGAAAACCTAGCTCCTTTTTCGCCTTGGAGACGTCGAAAGCTCGATTCTTTCTGAAAAAATCGACTCGCCGTCGGTACAAAGGAGGGTTAATGCCTAAAGGCTTACAGACCAGCTCACACAGAATACCGGCGATATAAACCGGCGCTACAGGGAAACGCAGTCTGGAACGTCGAACGCCCAGTGTGGCCGCAATCACCTTTATGAGCTGATTTAATGTTACCGGCAACTCGTTGCCTAAAATGTAAATGCCGCCGACACTTCTTTCGTCCGTGCCACAGAGGAGAATTCCCTCAATCAGGTCGTCGATGTAGATCATGTGATAATTCACTCGGCCCGATCCCAACATCACGAAACGTCCTTTTTTGATCGCCCTGAAGAGTTTGAGAAACCTCAAATCTCCCGGACCATAAATTCCCGCAGGCCTGAATACGACCGCTTGGATGCGGTTTTTGTCCATGTATTGCCGTACCAGGCGTTCAGCCGCTACCTTGGACTCCTGGTACTCGTCTCCCGGCCCATAGGGAGTCTCCTCATTACCAGGCGGGTTTTTGATCGTCCCATGTACGCCCATACTGCTACAATGCACGAATCGTTTGACGCCGCTTTGCACGGATGCGTCGAGAAGATATTTGGTACCGTGGACGTTGACCTCCCACATCTCCCTTCTCGAGATGTTCGCCTGGCGGTAAACAGCGGCTACATGATATACGACGTCAATTCCCTTTACAGCTCTGTGTAGAGAATCGGCGTCCCGAAGATCGCCCGAAACTATTTCCACACCTCGATCGACGAGCGTCGCACAACGCGCCGGGTCTCGGACCAAACCTCGAACACGGTAACCCGCCTCAGCAAGCCGACGACAAAGGTGACCTCCAGTAAAACCGGATGCTCCGGTGACTAGAATTCGCTCTGCATTCATTGGAGATCAGTGCCGGAAAGAACGTTATGGGGAGAATACGAGTACGCTTCGTCCGCCCGCGTAAGGTGTCGGCACAAGTCGCTTAGCACTATTCGCAGAGTCGATGCTAAACGGTAGAGTGACGCTTATTCTCCCGGACATCGACGACCCAATTGTAAATCCTTGCTATTAGATACCCTACCGAAAAACCAGTTGCAAAGCCGTACGCGAAACCAATCAGGCTGCCACCAAAACTGACTTCATAACCGATAAAAAACTGACCTAACAATCCAAGATGCGGTCCAACGACGTCGCCGCCCTTCAGAACCAGCCAGTTAGTCGCAACGAAAATACCAAGCCCGACCATTATCCCGGCGACTAAACCGTTAATGTTAGCGTTAAGCCGCATTACCCGGGTCAGGACGACGTTCTCAAGCGCCTTTTCGTTTTTCATATGGGTCGTGTAATAGATGGTTGATCACGCACGATCAAGATCAATTTAGACTTAACTAGTTTGAACTAAACGTATTCCAGGAAATTGCGAAGCAGTAAACGCTCAGCGCGACGCTGAATCAGCGCCGTATAGAGAAATACTATAATGTTTCTAAGCATGGCAAATCCCCAACCGACAGTGAAGCCGCTCACGAATGCATAGACGAACCCTACAATGCTGCCGCTGAACGTGACAGTGTAACCGGGAAAATACTGGTCTAATAGTCCGAGCGTCGGCCCTACGACGGGACCGCCTTTTAACACGATAACCAGTGTCGCCAGGAACAGCAACATACCGGCGACGGTGCCCATCGAGAGCCCCAAGGCAACACGGTCGAGCTTTGCAAAGGCGCGTGCAAACGCTTCTTTAACACCCTCGAGCGGAATGTCAGGCTGGAGTTGCAGTTCTTCATGGTATTCCTGATCAGTGTTGACGCTCCATAGATCATTGCGTTCTGTCGAAACTAAATTTCTGACCGCCAATATCCCCGTCATCATCGCATGATCCTGATTGTTGTAACGATGGAGACCATTGCGGCCGATCGTCTGGTAATTCTGCAGGCTACCGACGTAATCTTTGACGACCGCCAGATAATCGCGATACTCAGAATCATAGATCGGATAGGCTTTTGGGACGCGAAAGACACAGCCGTCATCAATATCGGCAGCGGACCCCAGCCCGATGTGCTCGAGCTCCCGTTTGCCGAGTTCGATAAGATCCGCGTCTGCCATGTTCCACAGCTCGTCCCCTTCGTTACAGAAGTATTCCAGGCCGAGACTGGTTTTGGCCGCATCCGGAACCATGTGCGGACTCCAGTTCTTGAAATTCTGAATTCTGCCCACCTTCACGGCGGGATCGTGGACATAGATCCAATTGTCGGGAAAAAGGTCGGCTTGGTTGACAATTAGGCAAACGGTCATGAAGTCGCGATATCGAAGCTTTTCAGCGGCGAGCAAGACCTCCGGTGGCGCGGGCGGATTAAGTTTTTTGATAAATTCGGTAACCGGCATGCTGGAGATGAAGTCTGTACCGTGAATAACTTCCTTCTGTCCATTACACGCAACCTCGACGCTGTGGATGTACTTGCCGCCACCGTTATGAATAGCCACCACTTCGCTGTTGAGCCGTATGGACCCACCCCGCTTTTCCACCTCGCCCTTAAAAGCATTCCACATCATTCCCGGCCCGCGCTGCGGATAGTCAAACTGGTCGATCAGTGTCGTGATAGTTCTCTTCGGTTTTACAATCATGCTGAGCAATAAAGTCTTCAGCGACAGATCTTTGATCCGTTGCGCCGCCCATTCTGCTTTCAGCTCGCTGCATGAAATACCCCAGACCTTCTCGGTATAAGCTTTGAAGAATATTCTGAAAAGACGGCGACCGAAGCGGTTCGTCACCCATTGCTCGAAGGTCTCCTCTTCCGGATATGGGCGCAGGCGCCATCTCATATAACTCAGCGCGATAAGAATACTTTGCCGCAATCCCAGTCCCAACAAAGCATTCATTGGCTTAAGCGGATAGTCGAAGAACTTGCGATTGTAATAGATCCTCGACAATCGAGGCCTGCGAAGAAACTTATCCCCTAATACTTCGCGCCATTTACGATTGACCTCTTCGACCTTGGTGAAGAAACGATGCCCCCCCATGTCGAAGTAGTAACCTTTGTAGTCCTCCGTGCGAGCAATGCCACCAACTTTGTCGCCCTTTTCGATGACGATGGGATTGTCGTCGAGCTTCGCGAGTTCATAAGCGGCCGTCAAACCGGCCGGTCCGGCACCGATGACGATAACCTGCCTTCCGGAAGTTTGTTCTTGATCCATGACCTGCCCTAAAGGTTGGGAAAATCCGATATGACGCGAGAGAGCTCCGGCTTACACCGCCGCAGCGCTAAAATGCTTTCAGCTTTCTCTCAGCGAGTTGAGGCGGCGAAGCCGCAAGTGACTGTCAGAGTAGCGCGAGCAGAACGGGCGGAAAGAGACTAGGAAACAATTGAGAATCCGACGCCGAGAATCCGACTATAGGTTTTGTTCTAATTAACGCTTGTCCACGTGGTGCGTGCCTCGGGAATAATAATGAATGGGGATGGCTCTCCAGTGGCACACAATCTCTGGAGATTAAAGACTTGTTTTCAAGCAACGCAAGCAGTTATTGAATGGCAACTGCACTTTGTTGGCGATGTAAAGTATTGCGTCAGCGCAGAAGATGAACATTCCGAACTCGACGGGAAAATGATATCGCAAATTCACTGCTCCAACCAATGTGTAGATCGCGGTGTATGTGAATATCAAAATGAACATGACACCGTGATAAATGTGCATATGACTTCGAGCTTTGGCATCTGTGCCTAGCTGAACTAAGTTCCAGAACATCGCTGGGATACTAAAAATGAGCAAGAGAATATAAGGGACTTTTCTCCCAAAGAAGTATGTCGTCGAGCGGTCATCTGTATAACGGCCAGTTTCCCACCAAAAACTTCTAAAATTGTCGGGCAAACGCCGTAAATACATGACCGGATTTTCAAGGATCCAAGACAATACGGCCTTTTTGATCGCCTTATCCTCATTAACTTCGTCCATTCCTTGTACTTCCTTCGCCAGAGACAACTTTGTTTCCTGCGGTAGCCGGATACCTGACATCGCCAAAGTCGATCCAAAGTTGGATTTAATAAAAACAAATTGCTTGAATGTCAGGTAATTACGAACGGTCCATGGAGCGATAGTGGCTGCAAAGACAACTACGGCAGTGACCATTTCGAGGGACACTTTTTTCAAACTACCCAAAGTGAGGTAAGCAACGTAGAGAAGCGCGAGGAACATAAATGGGACTGTCACGGGCTCGGTCATGGCCAATAGGCCACCTATGATAGATACCACGATCCATTTCTTTTGATCGAAACGGTCGTGTATTTTTACTAATGCATAGCAAAACAAAGAAATTAAAAACAATGTTGCAGTAGTCGATTCTGGAACCGTTACTGAATGGTAGATAAAGGGCGGATAAAGAGCGAATACCAGGCCGGCGATAGCCGCTCTATAATGCGAGACTTTGGCTACAGCCAGGTACAAGAGCACACAGGTAATGGCAGCTAACAAGGCATGTATCAAGAACAGTGCAAAAAAATTTTTCATGCCGAAAGCAAAGAATACAAGAGAAACCAAGACAGGATACACAGGTGGTTTCAAAGCCGTGGGTCTTAACGGAACATTCGCATTCAGCAGTGAGAAATTGTAAACATAGCCCTTCCCTTCTACAACATTGATAGCTATCTCAACATCTTCCATATACTTAACATCGTCTTTATCATGGTAGGTTGCTGTGAGAAAAACTACCCTGATAATGAGAGCAAAGAAAAAAAGATATAATGGGATAAACCTGTGCGAATTCATCATCTCACGATTTTGGAATCCGTCTCTAGCCTGAGCTGCATTGCGCCGTAGCTTTTTACCATCTAACGCTGAAGATCAATCGGCGGCCTATTTACAGCAACCGGCCGGATCAGCGCTCGTCTCCTCAGCTGATTTTCAGTCCGAACATAGACATAGCTGAGCCCGCTATAAAGATAGTAGAGGAAGTGAAGCAAAATGCAGGCTGCGGAAAAGAAAAATCCATGCTGTCTAAAGAAAAACTCGTAAAGCTTCCGGTTGAAGGCGATGACACCAACAAAGGCGGCAGTCGATACGGCAAGCCATTCCAGGCGTATTACAGCAAGGCCCAGGAAAGCGCACGCGAGCGCGGCCAACATAAAGCTCACTCTCTGGCCGAGTTTCAGATTGAGGTCGTTGGGAGCTTCTTTGGTTTCTACAATGAGGCGCGACCAGGGAATGGCCCGGTAAACAATGTCGGTTCGGACCATCGAGCAGAAGCTCCAGTGCTTCAAGTGAGTACCTTGAAGGCCTTTGTCCAGCATGATTCGATAGCCCGCATTTCGTAGGCGATATCCCGAGTTCAATATCTTCGATCGAGGGACGCGAAAACCGCTTTTCGTCGAAACCACCAATTTCCTCAAAAACGGACCGGCGGATGGCCCCACAACCTGCCCAGAAGGTTGAGGCTACGCTGTTGCCATTCTGGTGAACGAAATGGTGTAGCAGATTTTTGTACTGTGAAACCACGCCGGGAGCCGCGGGCCGAGCGTCGTAGGATCCGAAGACGGCCGCCAGGTCGGGTTGCTGCTGAAATAACTTAACCACACGCCAAAGCGCTCCCGGCGCGAGCACGACATCTGCATCAACAAAAAAGACAATCGAGCCTCTTGCGGCTTGCACTCCTCGATTGCGGGCATGGGCAGGACCCAACGGACCATCGGCGACATGCAGCACACGCGCTCCGGCTTGCTGCGCTATAGACGTAGATTCGTCGGTCGAACCGTCATCGACAACAATACATTCATAGAAAAGATCATTTGAAGAAAAAACCGCCTCCAGGCAGCGCTTCAGGTACTCAGCGGCATTGAATGCGGGAACCACAACGGAGATTGTTGGCTGGATCTCTTCAGTCGACATAGGTCACTGATATGTCTGCAGGCGCAAACTTCTGGTTGTGAGGGAGCCGATAATGCATTGAACTAGGAGATGAAAAAGGTCGTTCTCTTCACATGGTTCTTACGGCGTTCGAGACAAACTGGAGAGTCTAGGAAGTAAACATAGCTCCGCTAGCTCTGTGCATAGGATTATTACTGGGCAGGTGAAGGTGAAGCCGCGCTGCAGGTAGTAACTTCAGCTCATCATGCGAAACTTCGATATGCGCAACTTCGATGCCGCGATAACCGGCGATTACGAAATTCTTGATTTTTCGGGCAAGTACCTGTAAACAAAGTGATTTATTACCCACTTTGTGATTTGTTACCCACTTTTTTCAGGCTATAATGTCCTGTTGGTTTTGGCGTTACTGCAATTCGGGCACATGAGACAAGTACCAGCTTCCGCCAGCGGCTCGTCGGCACGCGCTAATAACTACTACGGGTTGCATTCCCGCGGTAGCTCCGACAGCAATTTAGGATGCGCATGCCCAGCTTTAACCCGCTTGCGTGCGCGCTGCTTCCACTTGACTCTGAAATCCGCTTCGAATCGCGAAAAATAGTCCCACGGCTGTTACGGGAATAATCTGACAGATATGAGCGAGCAGCGCATAGGCAAAAGCGACTTCTTGAGAGACGCCGAACAGCCCTAGGGCGAGGACTGTAAAGTATTCGAAATTGCCGACATAACCTGGCGCCGCCGGCAGAATCACGCCGATACCAATGATCGTTTGCAATACGAGCGCCGCCGAAAGCGACAGTTCAATATGGAGCGCGGAGAAGATCAGAAAGAAATACAAGCCGTGAAAAAACCAGCATGCAAACGACAGCAGGATCACCGGCAACAGCGCGCCGTGATGGTTGATGCCTTTCATACCTTGGAGAAATTCCGTCGAAATGGATTTGACGGCCCGGCTCAACCGTACCGGCAAGCGCCCTGCTGTCCAGGTTATCCAGCCTTCGGTCCAGCCGCGCTGCGTCGCGATCGCCAGCGCCGCCAAGCCCACCCCATAAAGCGCCAAGAAAGCCAGGTTGATTTGCACTACCCAATTAGGAAGATCGATCGCCACCAACACTACCAATGGAGTCAATGAGATCACGAGCCCATCGAGGCCTCTTTCCAGAACTATCGAGCCAAGGGCACCCGCCTTACTGATGTTTTGTGTTTGGCCGACGGATACGGCACGCATAACTTCCCCGGCGCGAAAAGGAAGCAGGTAGTTTCCCATAAAGCCGATCAGGGTGGAGCGAAATAGCGGGTACACCGAAATCTTCTTAATTGGCAAAAGCAAGTAGTGCCAGCGGTAAGCACGGATCCAATACGAAATGAACAAAAAGAAAACTGCGCCCGCAACTGGCGCAGGCGAACTCTTTTTAAGTTCCTCCAGCGTCCGGTCAAAATCGATACCGCGGGCGGCTAAATAAAGGCAAACCGCGCTGACGATGACACACAACGCCAGCCTGATGAATTTAGCCCTTTTGGGACGAGTCATCGAAGGAAACACGATGGAGATGCCAGATTTCATTGGGGCCGCTCGAGCTTGACCATTCGGCGCCCTTTTATTTACCAGTCGTTTATATTTGCGCCATTATGGGCGTCGGAACTGATTACTCCGGGAGTGATGCTTTGGAGGGAACGTTTGGCATCCGATGCTTCCGGCAGTGACTCCGGCCCATTGCATAGTCAATTGCTTCCCGGAAACCCTTGACCATTCGCTCGTTGTCCCATCCGGCGACAATCCGTCTCGCATTGGCGCTCAGATGCTCACGCAATTTAGCATCAGTAATAATACGCGCCATCGCCTCGGCTAACTCATTGGGATCTCGCTCCGGCAACGATTAAGCCGTTTACACCGGCCTGCACGAGTCCGCCAGCCGCCGCGCCCACTGCATCTGTCGCAACCACCGGCACTCCTTGATTCATCGCCTCGTTGACCACTAGTCCCCATGGTTCTTTTCCACTTCGGCATCGTTACCGACGGCAACACCAACAAATCAGCAGTAGCATAATAAGTTAGATCGCTTCTTCCGGTGATACATAACCGACGAATCGCGTCCTTTCCGCAATTCCTTGCTCCTGGACCAATTCCTTCAGGCGCTGCCGCATTGACCCGTCACCCACAATCAACAGCACTACATTGTCGGCCTTCACCAGAGCGAAAGCATTGATTAGATATTCCACGCCCTTCTCTTCTTCCAGACGCCCGAGATAGAGCACTATTTTGTGATCGCCTACGCCCAGTCTTTCCCTAAGCGCTGCCTTTTCTGCCTCGTCAATTTTTCTGTTGTACTGTGAGTTGTCCACTGCATGGGCGGCGACAAAAATCTTTTCCGGGGCGACATTGAGACTAATCAAGTAGCGCTTAACATGCTCGCCGTACACGACAATCGCGTCCGCATGGCGATAGATCCACCGGGTCAGAGGAAATACGAGACGATGAAACGGTGTATCTAATGACATCCAAATCCCTGTCCACAATATGAACGGCTTCCGGCCAGCCGGCCGATTACGTACGTGACCGGCAGATGCAAAACGGCCGTTGATGCACTTAATGTATACATCGTAACTTCCTCGCCATAACGTTTGGTACCAGCGAAGCACCACGCGCGTGTTTTGAGTTATTGAAACCCGGGAAGATAATGATGGCGAAAATTTCCTACCCTCACTCCATGGTTTGCTGCCAGTACCATTCGTTGCCTGCAGAGTAAAAGAAAAATTCTACGGACAGCTTTTTGGCTAATCAGCTCGAACGTTTTAACCCTGTAATGGGGACATATATTCGTCACGAACGCCGCCCGGATCGGTCGTCGCTTTGTAAATTTAATTCGGAGTCAAATGGATCGGCCCTCGTCATTGACTCCGACTTTCATGCTTATCTAGCTCGGAAGTGTTATCCATCAACGGCTGTTTTCCTTCTGAGCCAGTCCGCAAATCTGTCAAGCATATGCAACGACAACTATCTCCGAAAATAATTCCGGCCAGAGACGGACCAAGCCATCGCCGATTTTGTGGCCGAACATACTTTGACCGTTCCGTCCGACAAAATATCCGAGTTTCTCCACCCGTGAAAAGCCGCATCTCTCGAGAAGCATTCGCGACAATGAGCGAAAAGTAAAATAGTGTAAGTGGCCCTCGTCGAGGAGATCGACAGGGTGGCCATCGTACGTGGTGAGGCCTTCATTCCGGGATGCGATGGCCGGGAATCGTCCGAGCAGCAATTTCGCTCGTCGGGTGAACTTTGCCGCGTTCGGCGTTTCTAAAAAAACAAACCCTCCCGGTTTTAACCGCCTGTGAACCTGTTGCATCGCACCGATGGGATCGATCAGCTGGGCGATCAGCGCCAGCATGATCACGGCATCATAGCGGTTAAAATCGTCTTCGGGCAAAGCTTCGGCGTCGAGCCTGATTACGCGTATACGGGGATCGTCAAAGCTTTGCGCCATCCCCTTCAGGCGGCTTTCCGCGATCTCTCCCAGGGTGTAGGTATCGAAACGAAGCCCCTGGGCGATCAGGCTTCGAGCGAGCAATCCGTTACCGGCGCCGAGCTCCAGAATATCGCCGCCACGGAAACGGGTTGGAAAGTATTTTAAGCAAGCCTCGAAGCGATTGGCGGGAGAGGATTGATATTCTACGACTCGATCTAACGGCGCGACCGCTTCGGCGCCATATTTTGCGTCATGATAACGATGCAGTCTTTCGCTTGAAGACACTGTTCATCCGTTCCGAGTTATGACTCGACCACATCGAAAAGATATTTCCCGTAGTCGGTCTTTGATAAGTCTTCGGCAAGGCTCTTAAACTGAGTCCTGTCAATGAATCCTTTTCTTAGTGCAATCTCTTCCGGGCAACCGATTTTCAAACCCTGGCGAAGCTCTATGGTTTCTATAAAATCGGATGCTTGAACGAGTGATTCATACGTGCCGGTGTCCAGCCAAGCGGTACCTCGTCCCAAGATTTCCACCCGAAGTTGGCCCTTCCGGAGATAAGCCTTGTTCACGTCAGTAATCTCGCTCTCGCCTCTAGCAGACGGCTTAACATTTTTGGCGATTTGCACGACCTGATTATCGTAAAAATAGATTCCTGGAACGGCATATCTCGACTTCGGTGCCTTGGGTTTTTCTTCGATATCAACTACTGCTCCCCGATCATCAAAAGCCAGGACGCCATATCGCTCCGGATCCCGGACGGAGTAGCCGAATATCAATGCTCCTGTTTCAAGCTGCGCGCATCGTTCCAAGAGACCAATTAAGCCTTCGCTGTAGAAGATGTTATCACCCAGGATAAGACAAACCTGACCACCACCGATGAATTCCTCCCCAATGATAAAGGCTTCCGGCAGACCCGTAGGCTTCTCCTGGACAGCATAACGAATGTTTAACCCCCAGCGCGTTACCATCGCCCAACAGACGGTAATACGGATCCCGATCTTGCGGATTAATAATCATCAGAATGTCCCGGATTCCCGCTAACATCAGGGTGGAAAGCGGATAGTAAATCATCGGCTTGTTATACACGGGAAGGAGCTGCTTATTCACCGCCAGGGTCACCGGATGAAGTCGGGTTCCGTTGCCTCCAGCCAAGACAATTCCTTTCATAGATATCTCTCCACATACCATTTCACAGTATGTCTTAGCGATTCTTCAAATGTATATACCGGCGCCCAATTTAATTCGCGCTCGAGTTTTGACGGATCAATCGCATAGTGCCAATCGTGCCCCAGCCGATCTTTTACAAAACAAACCAAATTTTTATAATCACCGCTCGGTCCTTCACCCACAAGCTCATTTAGCATTGCGCAGATTTGTCCAACTAGGTCGATATTCTTCCACTCATTTTTTGCACCGATATTGTAACTTTTGCCAGGTTCGCCGGTTGCGAATACCACTTCAATTGCCTCGCAATGATCGCCGACAAAAATCCAATCTCGAATATTCTCCCCATTTCCGTAGACGGGAATCGGTTTATGTTTGAGTGCCGATCGAACGACAGTCGGTATCAACTTTTCGTCGTGCTGGTGCGGGCCGAAATTGTTCGTTGAATTTGTGATCACGATATTCATTCCAAATGTATGATGATACGATCTTACGAGATGGTCGCTCGCCGCTTTGGATGCCGAGTAAGGTGAGTTCGGCTGATAAGGCGTCGCTTCGGTAAATGAGCCACCATTTATAAGTGTGCCGTAAACCTCGTCAGTAGACACATGGTGGAAACGAGCTGCCTCCAATAATCCAGCTTTATGCCAGTATTGGCGACATTCCTCCAGAAGATTGAACGTGCCGATGATATTACTCATCACGAACGGTTCCGGATCCAAGATCGAATTGTCTACGTGAGACTCCGCAGCAAGATGAATGACTCCATCCGGCTTAAAGCTTTGAATAAAGTCCCGAACTCGGTTTCTCTCACTGAGATCGATTTTTTCGAAGTAATAATTTGAATGACTTCGCGCCGGTTCCAAAAACGCGAGATTAGACGCATAGCCGAGTTTGTCAACGTTCATCACTTCTATATTGGGATGGTTTTTGACCCACCGAAGTATCAAGTGCGATCCAATAAACCCTGCACCTCCAGTAATGATAATGCGATTCATAGGATTTGCTGAATCTGGCGTTTATCTTCGCAACAAGCTAGTTACAGAACGTCAACAGCTCGCCTGTTGAAAAAATCGGCAATCGCCTGCACCACTGTATTTACCTGCGCATCGCTCAACTCAGGATAAAGCGGGAGAGATAAAACCTCGCGCGCGGCTTGTTCTGACACTGGAAAGCTGCCTGAATCGCCGAGCCTTCCCCTGTATGCAGGTTGAAGGTGAATTGGAGCTGGATAATGGATGAGCGTGACGATTTTACGTGCGCTCAAAAACGCTTGCATCTCGTCCCGTTGCGAGTGGCGAATCACGTATTGATGATAAACATGTTCGTTTCCGCTTTTATGTGTGGGAATAATCACCGGCAGATTGCGCAACCCTTCATTGTAGAGCTCAGCCAATTGCGCGGCGGCGCCGATTGCCTTCGGCGAGATGGCGCAGCTTCACACGCAAAATCGCCGCCTGAAGCTCATCCAACCGCGAGTTCCAGCCTGTAACTTGGCTGACATATCTTTCGTGCCAACCGTACTGTCTAAGTAATTTTACCTTTTCGGCCAAATCAGGATCATTCGTTGCCACCAGCCCGCCGTCTCCGATGGCTCCTAGGTTTTTTGTGGGGTAGAAACTAAAGGCCGATATGTCCCCGATACCACCCACCTGCTTGTCGCTATAACTCGCACCGTGTGCCTGAGCACAATCCTCCACGACTCGCAGGGCGTGCCGGCGAGCTATGTCTAAGATCGGAGCCATGTCTGCGGGATGTCCGTACAGGTGGACGGGTAGCAGCACTCTAGCGCGGGGAGAGACGGCAGCCTCGAGCTGCTTAGGATCTATGGTGTAAGTACTCTCATCAATGTCGACCAACACCGGAGTCGCCCCGCACATCTCGATGGCGGCGACCGTGGCCACCGCCGTGTGGGGTACCGTAAGCACTTCGTCGCCTGGGCCGATCCCCGTTGCCTTGAGGGCGAGATAGAGGGCGTCAGTGCCGGACGCCGCTCCGATGCCAAAACGCGTCCCGATAAAGTCCGCGAACTCTCGTTCGAAGGCCTGAACTTCCGGTCCGAGAATGTATCTTCCGCTGTTCAGTACGGCTTGGATCGCCTGGTTTATTTCATTTTGATACGCCAGGTACTCGGCTCTCGGATCTGTTTGAGTGATCATATCTGCCGCCTTAAACATAATGGCACAAGTTCTCCTTGTAGTAGTTGATTGTTCGCTCTAAGCCTACGCGCAGAGAGACTTGCGGCTCCCATCCAAGATCCGCTTTGATCTTGTCGAAAGACCCATAATAGTGCCCGATGTCTATGGCCTTACGGTCGTCCGGAAACGGCGACCATGCTAAATGATCCGGTACCGTTACACTCGATCATGAGTTTGGCCAACTCTAACAGTGAGATGGGCTCATCACCGAGGTTATAAACCTGGTCCACCGCCTTTGGATTGATCGCCGCGTGGAGCATGGCGTTGATAACGTCATCGACGAAGTTCAAGTCGCGCAGTTGCTCGCCGGTGCCGAAGATCTGAACTTCCCTGCCCTCGATCAGCTGACGGATCCACCAACCTAAAAAAGTTTGTCGTGCATCTTTAACACGCATGCGAGGACCGTAAGTGTTCGTTAATCGTAGAGACGTGACCTCTAGACCGTAGAGTTTGCCGTAAAGCAGATGATACGATTCGCCCGCCACTTTATTAATTCCGTTGACGTCTACCGGCGTGATCGGGTGCGCTTCATCAACTGGAAGGTACTTCGGACGGCCATAAATCTGGCGAGTGGAGGAAAAAACGATGCGCAGCTTCGGATTATATTGTCGAATTGCCTCCAGGATGAATACTTGCGCATGGACATTCACGTCGAGATCAGTATAGGGATTGACCATGCTGTCGGTATGGCTCACCTGTCCTGCAAGATTGAATAAGTAGTCTTGGTCTCGAATCAGGTATTTTATTCCGTGCGGATCACGCACGTCGGATATATTCGTTCGAACCCGCTCTTCATAGTTTGCAAGGTTGAAAGCATTGCCGCCATATTCGGGTATCAAGGAATCGATTACAGTTACCCGGGCGCCCAGATCACAGAGAGTGCGCGCCAGATTGGAGCCGATGAAGCCGAATCCCCCAGTTATGAGCACTCTCTTGCCGGCAAATTCGCCGTTTAGACAATTTTCCAAATCTTATTCCTTGCTACCGGGTCGAGACCTGCGAAGCCGGTACACTCCCCAATTGTACCCTCCTCAAGTCATTCAGAGCCAATGAAATATCGCTTAGCTGGCGACGCTCTGACAGCGCGACATCCGCGTTCGACTGGTCACGCAAGCTGAGATCAATCGTTAGACTGGCCAGCACGCTGGTGGGAAATCAGCTCTTCGAGAACAGGCTCCAAAGTCCGCCAATACGCTCGATAATCAAATACTTCTTCCGCCTTCCGTCGAGCCTTCTTCGCCATCGCGGAGACCAAAGGCGTATCGGAGCTCAAGCGTCCAATACAATGACTCAGTTGTTCGGCATTCCCAGGCTCGAACAAGAGCCCATCGACGCCGTCGTCCACATACTCCGGAATGCCATTGATCGCGGAGGCAACAACTGGTTTCGCCATGGCGTAAGCCTGGCAAAGAATCAAAGGGAGGTTGTCATACCATTCCGATGGTATGACAAGAAACCGACTATTCTTCATCAATCTCCGCAAATCTTCACCCCAGCGGGGTCCGAGAAGCTTCACCCGATCATGCAAGTTGAGATCGCTGATCAGGGTTTCCAGCTCTGCACGCGACTCGCCGTCGCCGACAATGTACAGCGGCGCGCCGTCCGTTGGTAAATGTGACATCGCGCGAACGAGGGTGAAAACACCTTTTTGTCGCACGAGCCGACCAACGTACAAGATATACTCACCCGGCTCGTAACACGGCTGATAGTCCTCGACGAAAAACGGATTGACGTTCTTCCTTATCTTCTCCGCCGGAATGCCGCCCTTGATCAATCGCGTCCCCAAAAAATCATCGGGAATGATAAACCGATCGATGTTGCGAGCGAATGTCCCGGTCGCGCGGTGTAACTTCAAAATGGCCGCATACCACGCGCTCAGAGCGCGGCTATCCCGATAACATTTTCTTGCGACAGCGTGCCAGTGATTTCCGAAAACACATCTTTCGCAAACCTCGCCCTAGGAAAACAACTGCGCGTCGGGGCAGACGAAACGATAGTTATAGACCAGTTGTACGATCGGAATACCTGCGGAGCGGAGCGCGTAATAAACCGACGGCGAGATCAAGGGTAATACGTTCTGCACCAACGCGACCGCGGGCCGCTTTTCTCGCACGATCGCCTTGACATCGGCCCAAGTTCCAGGAGAGAAAAAAGCGCCCGTCCCCATCAACAATTTCTGTTGGCGATTTAACCGGTCAATCTCTGAATTATGGCGCGAGTAAACATGTACTTCCTGGTCAACTTGCTGCAGAAGGCGAAGAAGGTTTTCAAAAACGCCGCTTTCCCCCCAGCCTCCTGATAGTAGTTATGGATGAGTAATATTCTCATGATGCACGTACAAGTTCGACGAAAGGGAAGATGTCCTTTATGTCTCCCAGTTCACGACCGCACTCGAGTATGCCGATGAAGGATTAGTTTCCTTCCTCCCCAGCTTTTCATGGGCCGACCCACATGCCTCGTTTTATCAAATGATGTCCGAGCGATGGGACCAATTCTGTGCTCGGGCGCAGAAGCGCCTCGGACCACAGGTACGGGAGAACGCTCCACCAAGCTTTCTGCCCCGATCTGAATGTAGCATTCGATTCGTTCATGACGTGATGGACAAGCTTGGAGGCTCGCAGCGGATCCACCAGGCCACATTGCTTGAATCCTTGCGAATTGAGTGTGTCGAGAAAGAAGCTTCGTAAAGGCCCGCGCATCCAGTCGACGATCGGCGAGCTGAAACCGATTTTGTTGCGCCGGTACGCAATGTCATGCGGCATGTAGGGTGCCATTGCGTCGCGGATGATCGCTTTCGAGTAGCCGCGGCGGATTTTTGACTTCCATGGCAGTGCGAATGCGAAGGTCGCGACCCGCCAGTCGAGGAACGGCATGCGAATCTCGATGGAATTGGCCATACCGTAACGGTCGTAGCTGCGCAGGATTGTGGGCAATACGAACGAGTGCGTCTGCCAGAAGAGCACTCGAGTTAGATGATCGAGCTGCTTCCAGCGCGGATGCTCGGAGTACACTGGGCCGAGGTTGCTGTGCATATTCAGCGCGTGCTTCGCGAGGGTAATACCCATGCGCTTCGCATAGCTGATGAAACGGTTACCCGCCTTACGAAACTGCTGCGAATCCTCTGGTATGTCATGCTCGTAGATGTCGAGCACCTGATTGATTTGCCGTAGGTCGGTACCGGCATCGAGCAACGCGTATGCCCAATCGGTTTCGTAGCCGCCAAAAAGCTCATCCGCGCCATGGCCATCGATTGTCACGGTTACACCTGATTGCTTGATCCGACCGTACAGGGACATGAACGGAATCGGGCTGGTGATCGTGATATCCTCGTAGAGGTACAACATGTCGCTGGAGCTCGCCGATATAACGAGTGGGGTCGATCGGCAGGATTTCGGCGTTGATGCCGACGTGTTCGGCCATACGTTGAGCAAACCGCACCTCATCGAGCGGCGTACCGGGAAACGAGGCGACGAACGCATGCTGCCAGTCATTCGAAAGCCTTGCTTCGCCCCCGCGCGTGCCGTTGATATGCGCAAGCGCCGACAGCACCGAACTTGAATCGAGTCCACCCGACAGTGCGGTGCCAATCGTCACATCGCTGCGCATTCGCAGCCGGCACGCGTCAAGCAACAATTCGCGCATGACTTCGACCTGCTCGTCGTAGGAATCGGGAACACTGGGCAAGTGATCGAGGGTGTTCCACCAACGGTGCGCCTCCAGGCGCCCGTTCTTTACCAATCCGCAATGGCCGGCGAGGAAGCGCTTGATTCCCTTGATCAAGCATCGCTCCGTTGCTTCGTAGGCAAACGACGACCGCACCGTCATTCGTTTAATGAGATGCTGATCGGCCTCTACCCTGGGCAGTAGGGGCAACAGCGCCTTCATCTCCGACGCGAACGCAAAATCGCCATTCGGAAGCTCGGTGTAGAACAATGGCTTCTTGCCGAAGCGATCGCGTGATAGGAACAGACGCCGCTCGACGGTATCCCATATCGCGAAGGCCCACATTCCGTTGAAGCGTAACTGGCAGGACTCGCCCCATTCGCTGTAAGCTGCGAGGATCACCTCGGTATCTGATTCGGTGCGAAAGACGTGCCCCTTGGCCTCAAGCTCGGTGCGGATCTCCAAGAAGTTGTAGACCTCGCCGTTGAAGGTGATCCAGTAGCGACCCCCTCCGAAGCTCATCGGCTGATGGCCGTTCTCCGAGAGATCGAGAATCGCCAACCGCCGGTGACCGAGCGTGACACCCTCGTCACTCCACAATCCCCAGCCGTCAGGGCCACGGTGAGTGAGAGTGTTCAGGCAGCGCTCTGCCGTGATGCGCTCGAGATTGCCGATGTAGCCGAATATACCGCACATAGAATGTCCTTTAGGATGTCGCCGTACTGGGCGTTACTTTTTCGTGCCGATCACAAGACGCACGACGAGAGCGGATGTTGCGTAGCTGCGGACGAGATCAAGCGGACGTACGGCCATGAGAAATACAACGGCCACAGCAGTCCACCGTGCCGCCGTGTGAAGTGCAGCCATGAGCGCATTGGCAAGCCTTTGCGACTAAGCAGCAGCTGCCATCTTTTGCGTAACGATAGCGAATCATCATGATACGTTCCGGCAGTCGAATTGTCCGAACAGTAACCAACAATGCCTGCAGCCGACGAAAGATCTGAAGCCGGCGCGCAGCGCGCGCAGCCCATAGTCGGTGTCGCCCATCGCATGTTCGAAGGTCGGATCCAGATTGCCGACGTGCTGAGCGACCTCGCGCGGAATGAGAACGCAGTTCCCCTCGATCGCTTCACATGGAACCGCGTGCTTTTCGTCCCAGACGAGCTCGAAATTGAATCGACGCCAACGGCTGCGTCTTACGCGTCCGCCATAGGTAACCCGACCGCTGCTGCGCTCAGCCGTAGCGCCGACAAGAATAACGGCAGTGCCCTCGCTCTTTCCGCAGTTGCTCCGACTGTCGCAGCAGCGAATTGCAGCGCGTCAGGGACTAATTCGGTATCGTCGTTCAGCCACAGATAGTAGTCGGCGGGCCGCTGCAGCGCCACTCCGAAACCGACGTACATACCACGGTTCCAGAACAGTGCTCCCGAGCCGTCAATCACCTCGACCCCTGGATAATGGCTTCGAATCGCGGCCGCCGTACCGTCGGTACTGGCATCGTCAACCACGATCGTCTCAATTCGACGTGCGCGTATCGCGCCGCCGCCTGTAGCGCACCTAGGCACGATATCGTCAGAGCCTTACGGTTAAAGCACGTAAGCACGCTCACGATTTTGGTTCGGCGCACTGTACCGTGAGATTGATCACCGGAATGGTTCACGGATTTTGGCACCTCAGGCAAGCTGCTCGTTCTGTATGATTCGTGATCACTGCGGTACTGTGGAGAATACTAATTCCCTTCTGCTTAATGTGCATTCTGAGGTCCGCTTAGGCAGGGAGGATCATTGTTTAGAGATAACAAACACGATGTAGTTCCCAAGACTTGGAACGATCCAATTGGCTAATCCATTCAACGTCTTCAGCACAAAGAATTCCACTTTTGTCTTGGCAATCCGATGAATCGCAAAGAACCGATCCACTTCAAATCTCACAAATAGGGACTTGGCGATCCGTGCTACGTCATGCTTGCTCAGACGATACACATAATTGCCGCTTTCCTCGACTTCTGTCGCTAATCCCAAAGCAGTAGCGATTCGAACCGGCCAACTGTCATTAGGCTCAATGACGATCACGCCTTCCTTAGAAACTCGCATCAGTTCATAAAGACCCAGAATAGGTCGAGGCAAATGATGCAACGAAGCCGCTATAAAGCTGAAGTCAAACGAATCGTCCGGGAAGCTGAGTTTTTCCCCGTCTTCCACTCGCCCCTCGATTCCTGGGAAACTTGCCTTAGCGATTGCGACAGCATGTTCTGAAATATCGGCAACGACAAATACAGAGTCGAAATACTTCTTCAAATAGTAAACATCGATTCCCGTGCCACAACTTGCTATCAAGACTCGTTTACCAGTGAGATCCACTCCTGCTCGTTTCAAAAGCGCTCTAGCTCTGAGAAAAGGAATTTCGCGGAAGTAGTCGTGATAAAGGCCACCTTCAAACGTACCGGGCTGGACCAGCTTGAAGTCTTGATCCGCGTGCTCGATCTGTAGCTCCTTCAAATGATCTACGTTCATAACGCCGATAATCTCTTGTTTCGAGTTCCTAGCCCATTTTCAGGGACAAAGTCGGTAGACTATTTTAGGACAAGCAACCAGCCAGAACGAAGCCAAGAGCATAGAACAGCAACCGAAGACGCAGACTCCGATTGTCCTTTCAAAAGCTGTCGGCGGAAATCCTCTCAAAAGACTCGTTCCAAGCCCGTTGGGCTGATCCCCGCTCTATGCATCAGCCTCATAAAGATAAAACGCGGATAGATCGATCACCCTACGGCTGCGACAAGCCTTTTCCGCCATCCTTCCAGAATCCAGCTAGGCTGTTTGGTCAATCGCCGCTCCAAGATCGTCAATAAATAGCCGGACAGATAAGGTGGAGGGAGAAGCACCTAAGAGAAAGAAGCAAGCACCCCGCCATCGCTATCTCGGCTAGAAGGAGCACAACGGCTGGCAACGCCGCATCAAGAAGTGCGACCGGGAGCATGGCAAGAGCCACTGCAACCGCATACCCCAAACCCCACGCTATGGGTCTCAAGGCCTGCCGCCACTCCATTACCTGAGCCAGTTTCAACTCCCGGTTGTAGAGATACCACTCAGTCACGCGCCCATGTAGGGCAGCGAAAGCAATTCCCACCACACCCCAGTTTGCGCCTGCGGCAAGAAAGAGACCCAATGATACTAATTGCAGGCAGCGGGCTCGGAACTTACCATAAAGCAATGCCTGAGCATCCAACACAATTCCTGCTTGGGAAGCAATCATGCCGAGCGGTAGTACCCATGCATACACCTGAAGAAGGCTGATACCGTCAGTCCACTGGGATCCGAGCATGATTCCGATCAATTGAGGCGCCGCGATGGTGATCCCCGCGGCGATGGAAAGAGCAGGATGCTGAGAGCCGTTGTCGCCGTGAGGTAGGCCCTATTTCTTCGCTCGGACTGATCCTGCACCTGAGAAAGGACGGGAAACAGAACCCGATTCAGAGAGAAGCCAAGATGGTAGACGGGTAGGGTAACCAGAAGTGTCGAGCGGGAGTATATCCCGGCCGCAACGTCGCCTAAAAACCTCCCGACCACGAAAAGATCGGCCGAACCCGCAATATAATCGAGAAATCCAATCCCAGAAAGCCGTCCTCCATAACTCAGAAAATGGCGGTGGCTCGAGGCGTTCCAACAAGGCCGAAGGTCGTGCCGAACGAAGGCGTAGGAGATAATCGCGATTAAACTCGACTGCGCCACTGTCGAAAGCACAATTGCCCAGACACCCCAATTCATCCAGGCGAGGACTACGCCCAGCAATCCGGCGCCAATGGCATACGAAGCTGTTTCCACGATAGCCGCCAGCCCAAACTCCAGCCGTCGACGCAATAGGCTTACACTGGTCAGAGAGAGATTCGTCAGCAAGAAAGAAATAGCGAGCGCCCGGACAACCGGTACAATTTCAGGGGTGTCGAGCAGGTGCCGCGCAAAAGGAGCGATTATCCAGGCTAATCCCGTGCAAAGAATTCCGATACCAGCGGTAAGGGTGAACGCACAGCGTACGTCCGAACGTGGTAAGATCCTTCTTTTGTATGAGCGCCTGCCCAATTCCCATGTGAGAGAAGTGCGTTATCAACTGCAAAAATACCGAGGCCATTGCGGCTACACCAAATGCTGCTGGAGGCAGAAGCCGAGACATTACAACCGTTGTGCAGACCTGAAGGACTATTTGTCCGATCGTCCCGCATAGCTCCACTTTAAGCTTTGGATCGTCTTGAAGAATAGGTTTCCTTCCACTATTGAGTCACTCCAGAAACATCAATATATATTGGCGGTTATCGGACAACTGATCACATCAGGTAAATACAGTTGTGAAATCATCAAGCATACTGGAGCTGGCGCATGATTTGCGTTTGTCGTGTTCCCATTTAAAACGGCAAGAATATTCAACGATCGAGAAATCCGCAAGACTGCACTTTTGGCAAGTCTCGTTCAACATTGCACGATCACGGCCGCTTTCCACGTATGCGCTTACGAGAAAGAAACGCTTTCCTTGGGTCATGCACATCAGTGATTGCCACGTATTCGGAAGTGAGTCACGTTTAAGTGTTCGCGTAAGAGACGCACGAGAGGACGATAAATGAATTTTAAATCCATACTCTACGTTTGCCTAACGGTTCTAGGAGCCTATGTAAGTTTTGTCCCCCTGAGCTAGCTCAAACCAGGCTGGGTTTACACGTCACGCAAGAATTGAACATCTGGCGACAGAGCGGCCCGTACCGAGTTGGAGGCGATGTTTCAACCAATTCACCGGGGGACTGGACGACCATTGTGGCTAACGCTAAGACCTTTGCCAGCAATCGAGCGTGGACAATTGGGACGGGAACACGAACAATACGCCATGGTACCTGGACATGCGCTGCACCGGCCAAACCAGCACAATGGCGAATGCTTTCCGTGGCACAACGTCGGCTTTAAGATTTTGCATGGGGCGTTTGCGACTTTGGTCGACCCCGCCAATCACAACTACACTTCGCAGATCCGAACGGCATTGCTCAATCAAATTGCGCGTGCCGGAACCAACTGGAACAACACAACCAAGTGGCCTGCCAATGATTCGGTCGGCGACGGTAATGCGTCGCCATCGCCAACTGGCTGACGCGCTTGGCATATGCCTACAGCTACGTGCGGAGCAGCACCGTTTTTTCGGCGGCTGATAGGTTGGCAATCGACACTTGGTTTTCTGACGCTGGTCACTATTGGGCGCGGAACGTCGATTTCATCGTCCGCAACTCCGGCTTTACGCAGCGCAACACAGAGTACGATTCGACCATCAACCTCAGCGGCAAGTACGCTGACAGCGGCATAGTTGGAGACGGTCCGGGTGGCGGTAATGCGCTTTATTACGACTGCCCGGCGAAACAGCCCGGTCCTTTCGGCAGCGCCGATCACGAGACTTGGAACAACCGCTCCGGAACGATGATCCGACTCGCTGCGATCACGTCCCACCTGAATGGAACGTTGCCGAAGGACGCGCAGACCAAGCGCTGGGCGCAAATGTGGTTCAAGGAGTGGATGACCTACGCGGTTTTCCCGAACTTCACCGTCAACGAGTACAAGCGCTATGAGCCGTTCGCGCCGAATGCCAGTTACGGTTACGCCGCATTCGCTATTGGCGCGATGACCACGACCGCCGACATTTTCGCACGCCACGGCGATCTGTCGCTTTATAATTTTTCTACCTCGTCGGGATTCGTGTTTCCTGGCAACAGCGCGGCGAATACGCAAGCGGGGGCGCTCGGACCGAAAACACTACTGAAAGTTGTTCAGCGCCATGCGTCGATTCGTCAACCACCGCGCGACCGGCGCCGCCGGGCTGGATCGCTTCCGACAATTCCGCAAATTGCGGCAACATCAATTACCTCATTCAGCCCGTGGATAACGTAAACGGCGAGGAGCGCAACTCGGAGACCTGTTCATTCAGGGCAACGTGCTCTTCCGTGACAACGCGATCAAGGCCGCATACACGCGCACGCCTCCCGGCCCTGCGTATCCGGCCAATCCCTCCGGTTCTGGCTACGTGTGGGGTGGGGACTGGTACACCTATCCTGGTGTGTTGTTCATGTTCGGCCAGATGGAGGGAAGAGTATCGCCGTATGGCGGGCGCCCAACTACCACACCGCTTCCCCCGCGTCTCCGCCCACAACCTTAGCTGTAATAGTTGACTCTACTTTCCCCGGCTATAGCACATCACCTATTGACGACGAGTAACAGACCTTTCGGAGGGACAGCAACCGACCTGGGCCTCGGCCGAAAGCAGCACCGCTCCCCATTGGATTGAAATCCCTCTTCCTTCTTCCCAGCAGATCAATAGCGCCACCATCCACTGGGCCTACAATGACACCTCCTACATGACCTCCCAGGAGATGCAGGTGCAATACTGGAATGGGTCTTCCTTCATTACCGCCGCAACTATGACCTGGCCGGGAAAGGATGTGCCGTCAACAACCGTCACCTTTCCCACCGTAACCACTTCCAAACTCCGCTTCTACCAGCCTCCCAATCAAGGCCATCCCAATTATCCCGAGGTCATCTGGCTTGCCGAAATTGATTATGGGGATCCATAACGCCGAAGCCGCCGGCGCCCACGAACCTGCTCGTAGCGTTGAATAAGCATGCGCTCAAGCAAATTGCCACAGCATTTGGAGATTCACATACGGAGTTTTGCGAACGAATATCTTCGAGGGCCGTTTTCACGCGAGATGTTCGGTTAGCCATTTCTCGATAAACAGAGGTTCACGCGCTGATCGTCACAGTGGTGCAAACCAACGAGGCACGGAGCGTTCAGCTACTCGATGCGCCTGTTCCGTACTCGCACGGGTGAGGATTGCCTCATAACGATTCACAGTAGTGTCGAGGTGATATTGCTCAAGGGCCATCTCCGACCCGCAAGCGCCAATGTTCGTCGCAATCCGGCATCCTCGGCCATAGTCTGCATACCGTGTGCAATAGCCTCTGCCGACCTGACATCGACAAGCATACCCGCTTTGCCTTCGGCGAGAACCCAGGGATCGCACCGCTGAACTTACCAGCAATGACGGGCAATCCCATCGCCATTGCCTCGATCACAGCCATACATTGCGACTCTTCGAGTGACGGATGTACCAAGACATCAACGCTTTCGGCAAGCGTGGTAAGACACTGCATGTAAGGTATGGCCCTATAAAACGAATGCCTGTGTCGAGAGATTTCTGTTTCGCCCATACATTAGCTGGACCTCCGCTCTCGTGCTCATCGCCAAATAACCAGAGCTCAACATTATCACCGAGCTTACTACGAAGGAGTCCAAATGCCTTAACAAGTTGTCGCCCATTCTTTAGTCCCCGCCCAGTTATTGGACACCGAACCGAATATGATCCTGTCTGATCGGTTTCTTGAGCGCCTGCTATGTAGGGCGAAAACGTCGGAGGTGACACCACTTGGAATCACCGTGATTTCGCTTCTGGGTTTAAGAAAACGACGTAGCGAATCAGCTATATACGGCGACACCGCCGTGAGATACTTGGCCTTCCTTACGACCCTGGGAGCCAGAAAAGGTTTTTCCAGCCAGTACGCATGCGTGGCGAAACGCAGCACCGCTAACGGATTGTCATGTGCAGTAACAACATTAGGCAGGCCACTTTCGACAGCAGCCGCCCCGAACTCGTATGTCCAATGCGAGTGAATTACATCGCAGCCTGACCGCCGCATCGCATCTGCTAACGCTCGCCGCTCTTGCGCGAAAAAGTCGAGCATCTGCCATCGCGGCCGGCGCTGCGGACATATATAAGCCTCAATCCGATTCCCCACGAAAAACTCTGTCTTGCGCACTCGCTCAGACAGAGCAAAGACAACGACTTCGTGACCTCTCTGATGCAAGCTTTGAACAAGCGTCGCTATCAGCGGGTGACTCCATGTCTCCGGGAGTTGCGTGCCTAGGGGGAATAGAGACTGCAGCATCGAAACAGTGATCGGCCCCGCCACACCTATTTTCAGATCGTAATCTCCTGCAAAATTTGCTTCAGGTCCCAATTCCGACAGCGAACCTTCTCATTCTTTTGAGAAGAGATAGTTGCCGATCATCATATAGTCGATCCCAGAATCGTAGAAGCACCTGATGGCCTCTCGAGGGTGGCAAATCATTGGCTCGCCTTTGATGTTTAAAGATGTATTGAGCAGAACGGGATCACCTGTCAATTTCCCGAATTCGGTAATCAATTTCCAATAGTCAGGATTGATTTCTCTTCGAACGGTTTGGGGTCGCGCTGTACCGTCAGCATGTACGACGGCTGGAACGCGGGCCTTTTTCCCCTCAGTCGTATCGAACGAGGTGATCATGAAGGGCTCGGCCCGATACTGCACGAGATAGTTTTCGGCAGACTCGATCGTCAAGGAGGGACAGAAGGGTCGGAACCCTTCCCGATATTTTACTCGTTCGTTGATGATGTCCTTGTTTTCCTTCTTTGCCGTGCTCATGAGGATCGATCGATTCCCAAGTGCCCGCGGCCCGCTTTCCATTCTCCCTTGAAACCATGCGAGAATTTTGTTCTGCGCCAACAACCTGGCGGCTTCTTCCGCCATGTCCTCGACGTACTTGGCATTGAGGGAACGTTCCCTCACGATTGTGGCCACCTCTTCATTCGAATACTCTGGGCCCCAGTACAAATGCTCTTGCAAATGGATCGGATCGTCTGGTGCACTTTGGTAATGGGCATACAAGGCAGAACCGACTGCCAGACCCGAATCACCGGGGTTCGGATACGTCCAATGCTTTGTGATTTTGTCTGAGTACCAGAGTCGCTGGTTCAACTTCACATTGAGAAAAACTCCTCCGGCAGTACATAGCACGGTCGTTTTTTCCTTCTCCATCCAATTAAAGATAACTTCCATCACCTGCTCTTCGAGCACACGTTGCGCTTCTGCAGCAATGTTCTCAGCACCATGTTTCTGCACAAGCGTGCGTATGTCGCCCGCCTCATCGAAATGAAACTCCATACTACCGGTTTCATTCCAATAGTAGCCTGGACCAAAGGAATGTGGTTCAACAAGCTCACCTGCCGCATACTTCGGATAAAACGAATCGAGCACGCCGCGGCATTTCGTGAAATCGCCATACGGCGCGAGTCCCATCGTCTTCCCCTCGCCGTCGCCATGGATCCATCCGAGTGCCTCGGTGACGTTACTGTAAAACCATCCAATAGACCCATCGGTCTTGAACTTCTTAAGCGGTTGAATGCGTCCATTTTCACCACGCCAGACGCAGAAGGAGAACCCGTCACCCGCACCATCACACGTGACGATGAGTGCCCGCTCAGTGTTCGACAGCCCGCTCGTGTAGTATGCACTAGCGGCGTGGGCAAGATGATGTTCTACGTGAACAACCTGAGTCTGCCGATTCAACGGAAACTTAGAAACATAGATTGGCGGCTTCTTAGCGCTGCTGAAATACCTTCGATACATATCTGCAGCGTGAGAGCGAATGGTTTTTCGTTCCCTTGCTCCGTTCTCCATCTCAAACAGAAAATTCAGTTCAGGTATGGGATCGGACGATGACACGGCAAGTATATCTATGTCTTCCATCCCCAGTGATCCAGCTTTCAGGCAGTAGCTCACGGAGAATACGGAATCCCGCTATAATGTTTGATCCGGGTGAATCGCTCCTCCGCAACATCCGCTACTAAGTGACCATCGCGGAGGAGAGCGGCACTGCTATCGTGGCCGATGTGAACTCCTAGAATATTCAACTTCTAACTCCTTTTTCCTTTGAAATAATATCCTCGTAAACACTCAATGTTTTCGCTGCTACTTTCCACTGGCACGCCTGTTTCCACAGCAACTTCTTCCACCCGGCAAGCCAATCTCTTCGCTCGGTCGTCTATGACAATGACTCCCTATCTTTATAATCAGCCCGGGTCCGGCGTCTAATGTAAGAAAGCAGCTTTATAAGCGTTGCGGGGTTCGTTAAAATTGCAACGCGTTTTTCTCTCTCATCGCTCTATTCTATCAGCCTATAACTAGAATGGCCGAATTTCTCGTAGATGCCGGTATTAGCCCTGGCCGGTCGTGGGTGGTTAAGACGTGCGAAATTTGTGCGCGTTGCAACAGCTTGTTCTCGACGGGTTCGAAACTCGACGGGCTAAGCCGAGTTAATCGTTGCGCGCTGTTCCCCACAGCTAAAAACATCAGCATGATTGGCTCGATACTGTAACCCGAGCAGTAGGCATGCGCCGACCCAAAAGTCAGAATGCTAGCCTCTAGCCAGACCTTCATCGGGCCGGCCCCCAGCGTCTTCCTGACTGCCAGTGCGTTACGGATAAACTTGCAAACCAAAAGGCCGTAAAGGGTTAGGCCGAATAGCCCAAACTTCAGTATCAGCTCAATGTAGGCGCTGTGGGGAGTTGGCCGGATTTCACCGTATTGATCCCGGCCATAATAAGTGCCCAACCCTTCCCCGAACAGGAGATTGCCGTCCTGGCTTCACTCGATCCAGATGGATTTGCCAGCCCTCAATACGCCACGAGGCGGTGTCATCCTCCTGGGGATTCAGTATTCCCTCAAAGGCACTTCCGAAACGTGCCCCAGTCTCGGGAAAGAGCGCTATTCCGATGCCGATTAGGGCGACCATAATGCTTATGACCCCCAATACCTTAGCTATGAGCCCCTGTTTGCTGCGATATAACCAAAACGCCAGAAGCAGCCCAGATCCAACCGCAAGCCAGACTGTTCGGTGCCCGGCGATAATCGCGCCAGCGAACAAAAGCACGAGCAAAACCTTATCCGCAAGTGGGTCGATAAGAACTATCTTGTGTATGCGGTGAATCAACATCAAAGCTGCGGCTAACGCTAAGGTTAAAGCACCTTGCGCGTTGATGGGACGAAAAATAGTTCCGCTGGCAACAGCCGTGCCGAACGCAAAGATGGCAAGACCTGCTGCCGCCCAAACTATAGTGACAAGAAATCGCCGAAGATCCGCAGGAGTTTTGATAGCTACGGCAGCCAGCAAAGGGATCAGAAAGAAAAAATAAAGTTTCCGTGCCTCACCGATGGCGCTTTGTCCATAAATTGGCGTATAAACCAGCACGTACAAGCGCCATTAAGGCAAGGAACATGGTTAAGAAAGATATTTTCCTTCAAGGCGGCTGCGATTTTTCTTGGCCGTAGCAAGGCACATAATCCTAAGGTGGTGATCGTAAATAAATAAAGGGCATCCATAGGCACTAACAAGAAGCCGCCAATGACGAGATCATAATCAGGAAGGAGTCCACCATAGATGGCATTGGTAACCGGAAACAGGCAGAGCAATACCATTGGATGGCGATAAAAAAGCATCACAAGGACGGGCATAAGGAAAATGCAACAAAAAGCATAGGAGAGCAGGTGAGTTAAGGTTAGGGAACTAATTCGACGTTCAGAAGTTCTCTCGCAGCAGATACCAAACGAAGAGGCTGTTGTAGACGGCGTAGCGCTTCCATAGACGCCGAGGTTCGTGACTCAGACGGTAAAGCCACTCCAACCCATGCGAACCCATCCACGACGGAGCGCGCGATGTGCGCCCGGCGAGAATGTCAAATGCCTGGCCGACTCCGACCATCACTGGCGCCCGAAGATAACCCCGGTGTTGCGCCATCCACACTTCCTGCTTCGGCGCGCCCAGGCCCACCCACAGAACGTCGCAGGCCGCGTCATTGATAGACTGGAGCAGATCAGGCGGCGCTTGCTCCCCTTCCCTAACCAGGCCGGGCTCCCAGACTCCCGCTACGTGGAGCGACGGATGGCGCTCCCTCAATCGCGCGACCATCACCTCTGCCGCACCTCCCCACCCACCGAAAAAACCATGGCGCAGTCCGGTTCGGATGCCGGACGCGCATATAGCCTCAATCAAATCGACGCCGTAGACGCGACCTGCCTGCGGATAACCTGCGGCGCGCACGCGCCAGACGATGGGCATCCCATCCGCCACCACGGCAGCTGCCCCGTCGAGTGCGCTTCTGAATCGTTGATCGCGCACGGCAAGTGTGGTCGTGTGCACATTAGCCACGCAGACGTAACCTTGCGCGTTGGACTGGACCATCTCGAGCAGCAAATTTACTGTCCCGTCGAGGTCCAGCGGTGTGACCCCAGTACCGAGAACCCTCGCTTTGGAGGTTGCCGCGAACAATGACAATGCCGCTTTATCCGTGGGAAAGGAGGTAACCAGTTCATCCATATGACTAGAGTTTCCGCTTTCGGGCGAGCTTAGGTTTTCACATTCGAACTTGAATCTCGAACGTTTCTGTTTACTTGCCCACCGCTCACGGTCCATTCCCTTGCTACCTTCTCCGCCTTGGCGCGAGAACAGCCCTCCGCGTGCGTTTTACTCAGTCAGCGCTCGAGAACACTGGTTGTTTCGGCCTGCGCCAGCGAACGTAAGCGGCCAAATCGCCCAACAAGTTCTACGGTCGCATACGATGCCATAATGATCAGAAATACCTCCGGGACGAATCTATATCTGTTGATCGTGACTTGTGTGACGTAATAGAAGAGCGGATACGAAAGCATCAGCGCAAGAAGAAGCGAGGACTCCCTCCAGTACTTACGCGAAAGCAAAAAGCCGATTAGTCCCAAAATGAAAACCGGCCCGTACGTAACAATCCTTAGGGTGTCGTACCGCGTTTCCCTATATGGATTGACGAAAGCCCAGTAGTAATAGATGCGAGTGAGTGTGCGTTGGATGAACATGCCGGGATCGGCTCTGATGAACTCAATCGCTTTTTTTTCCATGAACTTGTTGGCCTGAACCTCGTCCATCGTTTCCAACTTTGCTAATTCCTCTGCAGAAAACGCTTTCTTGATCTCGGGGCCAAAAATCGCCCCCTCGCTTGCCGAGAATGGATGATTGCCCTGAAGCAGATGAGCGCCCATCGACGACTTTATCGGCACAAAAGTCCCGAAGACCATATAGTTCCTTATCGTCCACGGCAGCACGCAGAGAACGCAAATCGTCGCCATCATAGCCGAAGATTTCACGGCCCTGGATCGCGGCTGTGGGCTCCAGAAAAAGAGCCAAATACAGGCCGCCATATAAAAGAGTATAACGGTCGGCTCCATAAGCACGTTCAGACCCATCAATATCCCGCAGATCACAACATCGCGTGTCTGCCAGCGCTCTTGAATCTTGAACAGGTAGAGCATGATGATGCCAAGCAGCAGAACCACAAGCAGGATCGGACTGATGCGCATCACCGAAAATAGAATTGATGGAGGATAAAAGGCCATGCCCAACGCCGCAAGCAGTCCTGTGCTCTCGTTCCATTTTTTGCCGAGGTGGTAGAACACCAGACAGGCAAACGCCGCGGTGAGCGACTGCAATACCTCCAAGATGATGGCCGACTGCTCGCTATAGATGCCGAATATAGAGAAAATCAAAGCCATGAAGTAGACATATCCCGGAGGAGATACCGCGCTGGGACGCGCCGTTCCTGGCAGAAAGTGTGACGTTTTAAAACCTTCGCCCAGTGCTACGTATCTCGCCGTGTCGCCATAGCCAAAACCGAATGCCTCCTCGTTCGGGAATTTGTACGTCTCCAACGCAATCATCGTGACGAGTCGCGCAACGAAGGCGGCAGCAAAGATTATCGCTAACAGCAATTTTTTATTTTCGAGAATTTTCATTTTTGTAACTCATCTTACCTCATCCAAGGGATCCCCATAGAACAGTTTATGACCTGAGGATGGATACAATGGACGTCGCGTCTGCCCTGGCCCGCAAAAGCTGACGTAAACGATCGAGCCGCAGTTTGAGTGGGATCCGAAGCTCAGGCTGCAGAGCCTTCAACTCGGGAGCGTAACCGTCGCCCGCAGAACCGTTATCTCCCGCGTCCGCGAGATCGATCCCGTGCAGCTCGAGGTGAAAATAACGCTGACCTATAGCGCCTTGGCGCAACCTAGTTGCCAGCGGTTCCGGTCCTGAAAGCAACGCGGTGCCTATCAACGGAAGACGCAAGTATGGGCTGACACTCATCGGCACTTCCCAAATACCCAATTTTTCCACACGCCGGGGTTGCGCAGCTCCGAGAAAGCTCCGCCAGCCCCGAGCGAGGGAATGCGAGCGACGTCCACGGAGCGCCATCCATGCCATGACCGCAAGCTTGGCAAGATAGTAAGGAGGAGAAGGCAGCGCCGAACTGTCATAGGTATAGCCGAGGCGGGCGACCTCGGCCAGCAGCTTACCGTTATGAGTGTATCCCGGCGCCCGGAAACCGGCGGCGGGTGCGCCAAGCTCGCGCAACAAACCGTCGCAAGCTTTTAGATCGTCCGCGATCCGCGCTTTCGGCCAAGTCGATAGATCGTACGCGTGTGAATAGCTATGATTTGCCAGCTCATGGCCTTGTGTCAGCGCTTGCTTTAGCAGCGCTGCGCCTCGTCTCCCATCCTTCAGATCGCGTTCCAAATCACGTCCGATGACGAAGAACGTTGCACGGACCTTGAGCTCCGCAAAAAGATCGAGAAAGCGCGGCAAGCAGCGCTCGAGTACAATCCCGAGCTGCCTTTCCGATGGCGCTGGAAGGCCGTGAATCGCGTGATAGCAGGAGACATCATCGAGATCGACACTGACCAGAGTTCTTTGCGCCGCTATTTTTTTACTCACGTGGTTTGGCTTCGGCCGGCTGGGCAGCAGTTCGGCCGAAATGGATGTAAATCATCAACCGCAATACATTGGCTAATGCATGAGGAACACGGCGGAACAGGTTAATCGACGGTGCGCGTTTCTCGACAATGTCGACCGGGATTTCGACAATTCGAAGTCCGGCGCGCTCCGCTCGGATCACTAACTCGCTGGCAAACACGTCTTTTTCAATCACGCACTCTCGGAGTACCGGAAGCATCGTAGAGCGACGGAATGCCTTTATCCCATGGGTGTCGGTGCCTCGAAAGCCAAGCGTCAATCGCAATACTCGGTTGTACACACGGGTAGCAAATCTACGCACGAATGGCCTATGGTCGCGTGCGCCGCGCATCGCCTTCGATCCCACGACCATATCCGCTTTGCGCGTCCGCAGCAGTTCCAGTGCACACATGTGGAAATCAACGTCCAAGATGTCGATTTCTTCGCAGACCACGAACTCGCCCCGGGCGCGCAGAATGCCCTCTCGTAAGGCACCGCCATAGTTCGGCTCGGGATATGAAAAAATACTGACATCGGGATGACGCGCGGCATGTTCCTGGCCGATGGCAACAGTGCGGTCACGACTGCCATTCTCGGCGAGAATAATCTCGTAACTGTGACCCGTGTCTCTCAAGCGTTGCTGCAGATCGCCTAGCGAGGATGGCAGAATCTTTTCTTCATTGTAAACAGGAATCACAACGGAGAATTCCGATGGTCGCCGATCGTTTACCTGCTCTGTGCCCATAAAGCGGCCTCCATTCCTTGGATGATGCTGTCTTCCATCGAGTTGTAAACCCAAGCGCCGTAACGTCCACAACTGAGGATACCCACGTCTTTTAGCCATTGATGGATGGATCGGGTCGACTCTTCGTAGGCGTCATCAAAGATGACGTACGCGTATTCAATTTCTCGTACGTCCGCGAAGGTTACATCTTCGGCCCCGGTAATCGCGCCGATCTGTGCCAGGGCCTGTATGACCTCGCCCACGTTCGGAGCTCCGGTGCGGTCTGCGAGCTCTACGTAAAGAGATCCACCACCAGCAGGCGCCATTGTAGGAACTGCATTGCTGAAAACGCCTACCCTGAAGAACGGATAACGCTCTTCCGGTACATACACCCAGTGATAATCTGCAGGCGATGGAGTCCGGGTCGCGACGTTCAGATAACGCCATTTGACGCAACGCAAGTTTCTGGCAAGCTCTCGAATGTGAGCCGGTGCCGTGGGAATGCGCGAGATCAATTCCGGCAGCGGAATAGTTGAAATCAAGTTGCTATATTTCAGCCAGTCCGAAGCGCCGGTAAGCTTTATTAGGCGTTCAGACGGGTCAACTTCTTCCACATCCGTGCTGGTCTGCAGCTCGCATTGTGCCTGGTCCTGTATTCCGCGCAGTAACGCCTTAGGCAGTGCGTCGATTCCGCCTTTTTTTGGATACAAGAACCGTGGATTGTAACCCAGACCTTGCTGTTGCAGTCCGATGGCACCGCCAATAACCTCATGAACCTCGGGAACTGGAATGTAACGCGATACCCAACTTGCGGTAAGACAGTTAGGATGTATGCCGAAGAGTTTTGTATTGTACGGAACAAAAAAATGGCGCGTGATGCCATTGCCAAAACGGGTGACGGCATAATCTTCGAATGTGCGAGGATTTCGTCCATTGCTAGCAGCCGCCGCCTCCCGAGCTTTGACAAATTCCACCAAACACTCCTGCACCACGTCTGCAGGTAAACCGTACAGATTGGCCTGGAATGGATAAGCGACCAGAACGCCATGCGACAATACGGAGGCGCGGCGTTCGATTTCGGTAAGTTCTCCCGGCTGGAACAGTTCCGCGACCAGTGACTGCACCCGCGGGTCGCGTAGATGGAGCCAGTGGCCCGTTACATCGAAGGTATGACCGTTCCAACGTTCGCTACGCGCATGACCGCCGACTTCCGCCGCGCGCTCGATCAAGAGCGTCGGCTTGCTAGAGATGTGATAAGCCGCCGATAAACCCGTCAGGCCGGCGCCCAAGATAACAACCGGAATTTGACCGTCCGTTACCTCGCGCCATGGCCGGTGTTCGCTGGGCACATTCAACTGATTGAAATGGGACATGTGTTGAATAAAAAACAGTTCAACCCAGGAGAGAATTAATCATCATGCCAAGACGCTTAGCCGCAAAGAGCAGAGGTTGCTTGCTGCCCTTGCGCGTTGGCGAGGCATTCTTATCCGAGTCTGGGAAGTGTGCCGATGAGGATCCAACGATGAAGAGCACGACAGTCATTTTATGCTAGGGCGCAAGCCGCAAACGAGATCCACTTCTTCCTTTTTGAAGGTCTTTTTACTTCGCCGCACTTGGCCACAGTTTCATCATGCCAACGTGAACAGAGCCGACCTCTCGCACTAAGCAGACAAATCCGATGGAAGTGGTAATCGCGAGCTCTATGAAATGTAGAACCAAGGCGAAGCTCAGAGCGGCTTCTCTGTCAACACCAAAAGGAAGCAGCGCTAGAATGGCAAATCCCTGATAAACGCCAATATTTGCTGGCGGCGCAGGCAGCAGCATCCCCAGGCCGACCATGACCGCCACAAAGACTGGGGCAAAAAGCGATAGTTCAAGAGAAAAAGAAAGCAAGACCATGTCGATCGACGCAATCACCACCGCCCAAATCACCACACTAAGGACAAGCACAATGACCAACGTCTTGCGGTCACCCAGGACACCCAGCCCAACGACGAAATTATCCATTATCGAGCTGAGCGTTTCTGACATTCGACTATTTCGTTGCCGTACACGCTCTATAATGATGTTCGCCTTCTGACGGTAGAGCCAAAGGACCACCAATACTCCTACAAGCATAACCGCTGTCAGCGCTCCCCCTTGTTTAATCCAGAGCGGAAAAACGTCGTAAAGCAAAACGCATATTCCAAACATGGCAAGTAGTGTCAGCAGATCACAGGCTCTCTCAACGACAATGGTCGCAAGCGCTTGCACTCTATTGACGTTATAATTCATCCCGAGAAGCTGAGCTCTGACTAACTCGCCCATTTTAAGGGGGATAATGTTGTTGCTGAAATATCCAATCATCAACACGGAAAACAACTGCTTCACTTTCGGCCTGCTGTTCGGGTTCAGTAAAAACTTCCACCGAAACGCCCGCAGCATGAACTCTGCAAGGATCAAGACCGCACTGACAGCGATAAATTTTGGGTCGAGCGCCGCGATGTTCAACCAGACCCGGCTGATACTTACGCCGGTAAATGAGAAATAGATGAAAACAAGGCTTACTAGGATGCCAAGATAAATTGTTTTTCGGTTGTTCATGTTGTGGGAGTCAGATGGCCGGTCAAGACGAAAATCAAGGTGGATTCGAGCTCAACCTGCTCTGAACCTGAAGGCTGAGAAACCTTTTCTTAGGCCGCGAGCTTAGCGCGTTTGCACGAGATAATTTTCGCGTCGCTGGGGGTTCTCTGTAATAATAATGATTCGGAGAGGACGGGCTGTAAAAGTCATTCGCATGCGGAAAAAAGGCGACGGGCCATAGACGCGGCTCCGCCCATCATCGACAGCGTTCTCAGTTTCATCCCGTCAAGCACTTCACATAGCGCCAATGCGCGATGGATTTCGAAATTCTCCGACGTGGAAAGCCGCTCTAAGGGTGAGGTTAAGCTGAGTGAGCAACTTTAAGGCCACGTGATGACTCTCTAATATCGTCGAGCCCATTGATAACACGCGGCAATTTATTTGGGAGACAAACTGTCACTAGCAACCACCGGGCAAGCTTGCCCACGGCCCTTTGCTTCGGACCCTTACGGTCTTTTTTGCCGGAAGCGGCCGACTTTCAACAGTCAATACCGTTATACGGCCGGCTTCAGCGACATCGAAAATTCGAGCTCACTGACATATGGTTTTGGTCTTCAGCTATGTAGATCTGGCAGCTGAGTTGGAGTTTTCCGCAGCGTTCCTGGGATTGCGGCATCGCAATCACCCGTTTTCGTAAATCCTTGAATGACCGAAAAATCAGCCTGGCTTTGGAGAAACCTCAAATTTGGAACCGCCAAGCTTTTCGTCAAACTTACTCATATGCGCCTCACGTTTCGCGAGCTCGAGATCCGCTTCAATCATGATTCGCACCAGCTCCTTGAAACTCACTTTCGGCTTCCATCCCAGCTTCGTTTCGGCTTTGGAATAATCACCGAGCAGGAGATCCACTTCGGTCGGACGGATGTATCGCTCATCGATCTTCACGTACTTACGCCAGTCGAGGCCCAGTAATCGGAAAGATTCTTCAACGAATTCCTTAACGGAGTGAGTTTCCCCCGTGGCGATCACGTAATCGTTCGGCTCGTGTTGTTGCAGCATCAGCCACATGGCCTCGACGTACTCAGGGGCGTAACCCCAATCTCTCCTTGCTTGGTTTCAATTGAGCGCGTCCCGAAGAAGTCCGTAAATCCTGTATCCATGGCTGAGAAGGAACTCGGCAGATACGAAACATCCTGTCCTGTGATACCGGTTATCAATACCCCATTACTTTCCTCTGTCCAATATCGATCTAGCGCTCGCGATCGCAGATTGATGAGATCGAGCGAAAATTTCCATTCCAGATTAATAGCTTGTCCTTCAATCCGTACTAGGGTGGGGGTCTCGAATGTGACCGCCAGAGAGTAATCTTTACGGCCTTCTAACAAATGTTTCACGTCTCGTGCTTCATCACTGTGTTCTGCCTCGGGGGCCAGGAGTCCACCATACGAAAACTTGCTAAGTACAATGTACTCCGGTGGTTCTCTCCCTGTGTACAGATTAGGCAACATTTTATGCTCGGTTTCCCGGATCTCCCACTGTGTACCCGACTGAAGCTTACTACTCCGGACCTTAACCCATATAGGAAAGCGAGGGTAATGTTTAAAAAAGGTGTCACTAGGTGAGACTGATACGAGTAGCTGCTCGCGTTTCAATCTTTCTTCTAACCAATCTTTCGCCTCGTATCGTGGGTCTCTCGTGATTAAAAAGATCCAACTGAACCGCGAAAAGAGCCGCATATGCGTAGGCGACACAGATAGCGACCCTTCGAAGTTTTTGCCACGGCCCCTGCTGCCACACTTCACTAAGGAGTTTCCCGCCAAAGAACGCGATGATGATCCCGTTGCAAGCAAACAAACCGTAAGCCCGCGATATTACCCGAACAACGTTGAAAAAGGTGACATAGTACGAGCCTGCAAGAAACAGTAATGGGAGCGAATACCGGGTAAAACTGAATGCACAATAGACCGAGCCGATCAGGCTGAGCACAAAAAGTGGTGCAGTTCAGTTTGTGGACACTCCTGATACCGTTGTCCATAACAGTTCCAATCGCCTGAGAACCGTAGGCTGAATCTTAGCCTCGCGTACGGAGCCCTCACCCGTAATCAGCCTTACATGATTAACAAACCCTGTAAAATCTCCAGAATATATGTTGCGGAAACAGAACGTGCGAAAGCAACTTACCATGCTACATGACATCTTCGAGCCCGCCGAGGTTATAAATCATCGTCCTTGGCTGTATGTCGCGATTTAGTAATCTTGTTCAGAGTAGCTAGCGGTGAAAGAAGAAATAGACCATAGGCTTGATCCTTAGTACAAATAGCGATAGTTACCGAACAACGTAAAAAGAACGTAATGCCTCAGGTGATAAATCTTAAGGAGCCGCACAAAATAGTACACCGCCAAAAAAGCCCAAAAGAGATAAGGAATATCAGCATTCGCGTTGTGAGCGTAGTAAATGAATGGATAAGAGAATGTAACGATGAGCGCTGAGAAAAGCGCCGACTGCCGATCAAATAGCTCTACAAACGGTGAGATAGACCAGCAATACAATCCCTACTCCCATGAATACGCTCAGTATTCTGGAGATGAGAATTATATTTGTCAGCGCAGAGAGGGGATCGGACAGCTTAAAGGGAGAAATCGGTTTCAGTTTGTGGCAGTCCTCCTGAAAGCATGAGGTACCCTATATACGCTCGCTTGATGAGCTGCCTGGATGATAGAACCTAGGCTGATATATCTTCGCCCAACCATGAGAAAAACGATGATAGGCCCCTTCCAGCATGTCGAAAGGAACAATTGTGTCTAGCGCCCTATCGACGTAATTTCGGCCTCCAGTAAGCCTTTAATGTACCAAGCCGATAATCTTTGAAGTCGGATAATTCCAATGGGACGTTGCTCACAACTTCACTATAACTCGATCACAGATGAGTTGTGTAAGATCCTCTTCTGACTGTACGGCTGTACGTGTCGCTTGAAGATTTTATTTACTAGCTCGTTAAGATCGCCGTAGACAAGTCTTGAGGCGTGGTTTAATTTTGGTGTCCCCGTGTGGATCTTGATAGATATATTGGTCGTTTCGAGCTCCTGTCGTACAGCAACACATTGAAATTTTCGAGCTCGATCGGCCATCAAGGCCCATAACGTTGCGACATGAATATCCCTGTACCGAGTAGAGAAAGGTCCTCAGCCGGCAGATAATGAACACGTAAGATTGGATCTTGCTAGATATATGAGGTCATTCGGGTTTCTAAAGGATATCGACTTGCGATCAGCCCATAGACTCTGTATATACAAACAGTGATCGCGAGATAACATTCAGCTGATAAGCGTCCTGTCCTGTGATGCCAGTTATTAACGCCGCTTTTGCCACTGTCCTTCCCCTTTATTCTATCTCACTTATTTCTAAACTCTGCTTGCGGCCTGCCCCGAATGTCGTGACAAACACGACACGCCAGCAGATCCCAGCACCTTTTTAGCCCATAAGCGCTTAGAATAACCAGGTACGGTTCGATCGGAATGCGGTGACGTGTCTTCGTGTAAAAGGCTGAGTAGCCAACTGCAAAGGACAAAATCACCGCCCACAACAACAAGAGATCACGCCGACGCTGGCGCTGAAACCAAATCGCAACAGTGCCGATGATGGCGAAAACAAAGATCGGGCCGGTAGTCAAAATGCTTACCGCTTTTATTAAATTACCCGCACTGAAGACCGTGTTTTTTACCACCCGGCCATCTTTTTCGTGCTGCTGTTCTCTGAATCCTGGTTTGTCCATGGTAATTCGGTCAGGGTACAGTTTCCAGAAATGAAAGAATTCACCGACAAAATGACTAACGAACAGGCTGGGATGCTTTAGAATCATTCCACCTGGGACATTTTCTGCACCAGTACGAATACGGGGAAGATGCTCGATTACTCGAGGTTCTACTGGCACTATTTGGTCATAGACGTAAAAATCGCGAATGGTCCATGGGACAATTGTTAGCGCTGCTCCAACTAAAAGAACAAAGACGAGCACAAGCCGTTTCGCCCGAACCATTAGTATAAGCCACACGGCAGTTGCCGAAAGGGTCGCCAATACGATGGGTATTGTCAGCGTCGCCACTCCCCAGAATAAGCCAGCAAGAAAAACGCGTTGAGTCGAAAGCTCTTTTTGTGATGAAGGCAACAAACACAGTACGCCACAGGCCAAAAGCATCGCAAGAAGATTAGTCGGGTAAACGAGGCCGGCGATAAATATACCGAGGGGATAGATGCTCCACAGAAGACCCGCTAACGCTCCAGCTACGTCTCCTCCGATTCGCTTTCCTATCAGTGCGATAATGACGGCAAGCAAAGCACTAATAAAGCTCTCAACCAATCGTATCCCGACAATGTTCTCACCGAATAGAGAATAAATCGCGGCAAGAAATATCGGGTACCCGGGTGGCCGATTATAGTTTTCACCGAACTCACCATGCTGTAGGATGTTGACGGCGGCGTTGGAGTAATCGATCGAGTCAGGAAAATAAAAACCCTCCTGGAGAGTTAAAGTAAACGTTACACGGAGAAGAAAAGCTGTGACAAAAATCCCCAGCAGCATCCAGCGCCAATCACGCAGCATGACACCAACCAAGTATTTCATATCAAGCTCAACAGCTCCAGATTGATTCGCCCTCAACCGAACAGCGGCCGGGGAATATTCCAAGGAGTCCGGAAAATAGTAATCGTCCTAAAGCGTCAATATAAACGCTCCCACACAAGAAGCGCCGTGAGAAAAACTGATGCGCGAAGCTTGGAAGACTCGTCTTGTAGCATTCTATTCATGCGCAGTCGTCCCAAACCAAAGACTACAGACGCTCGCCTGTAGCTGAGATCCGGCCGCTTACCGCTCCCATGGCGGGCATAACAAGACCAAAGAATAAAAGCCAGATATCGGTGTTCCTCGAAAAGGCCAAGGTCTGGAAACGTTTCGGTAAGCACTGCCAATCCTGCGCCAATCACGACAGATGATAACACCGCCATCAATATCTTAGCGTGTGCCAATAAAAAAGTTACGGACAAGAAACTTACGGGGAAGAAATAGAAAAACGAATAAGCCGCTGCAGTTACCGGCGTCCTTCTCGTTCCAAATGCGATAATCCCGTCTCGCGTCAAATTGAGAACCTCCGCCTGTTGCTTTCCATTGACATACAGTCTTTCAACGCCTTTTTTATAAGTGGCGACCACGTGAGACTTCTCAAGCGTCGATATCTCGTCTGAGCTCTTGACCGCGAGCGGTATTCCATTACGGCCAGTGATCGGTGTGCGGAGGCGAAATTCGATCTTCGAACCCTCCTGGCCAAGCGTGAAATTCCGCGCCCCCGCGTCCGCAGAAAACGAAACGATGCGCGCAGGGCCTGTTTGCGCGGTGTTACTAGGCGTCATCCAAACCTCGATCGACAGCTCGTTAGATGCTTTCGCGGCCGTGACCAACTTAGTTGCTGGCTAGAACTCCGAATGATTGCGGGCTTTATGATGTCAATGCCATTGCGGGAGTGATGCCAGCGGACGTGACCTTCGGGCGCGATGACAAGTCCAGCTGCGGTTCAACTCCTGATCGGTCATACACCACTGGTCCTTGCCTTCGCTGAAGGTGTACAGGGACACCAAACCTTCAGGGAAGCGGGTCTTTGCGGTCGAGCCTTCAAGGAAGTTGTCCGTAATCTCGTCCGCCGATAGCGCGCGACTGTAGAGCGCCACGACATGCACTTCACCGGCCCATGGCCGGTCGAGTGTAGCTTCGTTGCCGATTTGGAAAGTAAAGCGGGAATTCCAGACGCCGAAGGGCTGGAACAACTGAACGAGCGAGAGCAGCATCGGCGCTGCTCCCAGCAGCACCGCGACCAAGACGGCAACCCACGATCGCGTGGCGGTGTGCCAGAGACGCGCGATCAGACCGATACATCGCGACGGCAACAAGGCGCTCAGTAAGGCGCCGCACCCCGCGCCGAGCGTATTAGAAATGACGTCATATCCGGAAGGATTCCGGGAAAAATAGACTTGAAATAATTCGATAAGAAGGCTGATAGCCGCCGCAACTACGGTTGTTAGTAAAATTGTCCAAGGTTTGGAACGATTCAGCGCAAGACCGAGGTACAAAAGAATACCGAGTGGAATGAAAAGCAAAACATTAAGGGTGAAGTCTGTCGCGTTCAGAGCCCAAAAAAATTTTGACTGAACCCTTGCGATGCGCCGCGAGAGACATCGAACGGATAGAAGGTTGCAACGACGAGATACCCACCGTACAGAAGCCCAAGGATAGTAGCTCCGCGGCGCGTCATTATTGATTTCCAGGTGGGGATACTTGCCGGGACTAGCTAACCGGACACAGCATACGAATAAACGTCGACCCCGGGAAACTCATTGCGCTCCCGGCGGCGACCGGATCTGTCGAGGAATGCCCTGACGGTCGCGTTCGGATCAGTCTCCCAGCGGCGGATTTCAACGAGCCACAGCCGATCATCCCGGCTCACTAGTTGCCGCAACATCTCACTGACTTCCGGCTCGTTTCGGTTCGGGTTCAACGAAACTATCGGCAGGCCTCCATCATAATAGTACTGCAGAGCAATTGGGTTCCCGACAGTCAAAATCACGTCGCCTGGTTTAGCGGCCGATGCGAGGTATTGTGCGGCGGCCCGCGCATCTGCTCGGGCATATCGATGGTCGAAATAGTAGTTGTAAAGCGAAATACCGTTGACGAAAAGTAAACCGACGAACAAGGCAATCTGCACCGGTGCGCGGCGAATACTAGCGAGCCCGATTGCCAGGATTATCAAATAGGCGGGTAACGCGAGTGCTACATACCGGGTATTATAGACATGGTAAGTCGTCATGCTTGCGACCGCGAATGCGCCGATGATCGGCACTCCCAACCAGAGGAAAAGAAACCTGCCCGCATCGCTGTGTCGGCTCAGCCGGTTTAGGCCAATTACGAATAATGATGCAAAAAGCACTGCCACCGGTACGAGCATATGGCCATAATTTAGCAATGCATTAATGGAGCGTGCCTCGTGCAGCTCCTGGAGTGATGGTCCGATAGAGAACCCAACGCTGAAAGCGAAAAAAGTGTAGGGGATTGTGCCCAGTATGTCGGTGATGGGCAGTGTTTCCCGCGAACGAACCTGCTCACTAGACACCACGGTCGGACGATTTGATACAATTGCCTCAAACCTATGTGCCGTTCGAGCCGCGAACCACAGCGCAAACACAGAAACAATAATGAGTTGGCTCGCAGCCCATCTCTTGAGGCACGGACGATAGGCAGCGCGGGAAAGAATGTACAATCCATGCGCCAAAACTAAAAAAACGCTGGTCAAGAAAGTAAAAAGAGCCAAGGCAGAAGTAACACTATACAGCCACCACCAACGCGAACCGTGTGAGGTCAGCGCCCGGTAAAACGAATACGTCATTGCAAGCGAGGTAACGAGCAGCAGCGTAACATATCGGATTTCCTGAGCGTACCAGATGAAGTATGGCGACGTTGCCAACAGAACGGTTGCGATAAGAGCTGTTCTACGATTGAATAATAGTAACCCGATGGCATATGTCAGACCAAGCGCGGCAAGTCCGAGCAGTGCGGACAACGAACGTAAAGCAAATTCCGTCATTCCTACTGTTTCTCCCCACAGATCCAGTAGAAAGAAATAAAGCGGAGACTGGGATATTATCCGTGTACTAATCGGCTCGCCGGAAGCGATACGCTCAACACTGATGACCTCGTCGGTCCACAGGCTCTGGTCGTCAATCTGATAAAAACCAAGTACCAGATACAGCGCGGCGATGGGTAATAATGCAACGACATGGCGATGCCAGGTCTGCTCAGCGCCCGCTGCGACTGAGCTTGCCGATTGGGCAGCTGTGTTCCCAGTTATCGTCACGAGACTCTGTGAATCCATGTCAATTTTCAACGCGAGGGTATCCGGTCCGACGAAAAGCGTCACGATTATTGTAATCATATGCTGCCATTGCGCGTGCGGAACGCGATCTTCTGGATGCCTCGGACAACAATCACTCTGGATAGGAAGCAGCAGCACTTAAGTTGAGCTGCATCACCATGACCGCTAAATCAAATCCCCCAATTGAAAAGGCTCCGGGCAGCAAGCGGAACTGCGCTGGCCGAAGATAATTTAGAATCCATCGATTGCGGCAAGCAGTCAGTTGTCGCCCGGCTCACTCGCACGACACGAAGAGATCCTAGCTGTAGCGCGGCCACCATCATTAGATAAAGAATTCCAGCTATTCCACACATAGTCAGTGCTACGACGAATTTACACAAACTTAAGGCGCTTAGCCGCGAATGTGACCATTTTCAGCAGCAGCCAACCGTGTGCCCAACGATTAATATTCGTTGTGCCATACGTGCGCTCACGGTATCGAATCGGCAAATCCGTAAGTTTCAAATTCAATTTTACGGCACCAAAAATTAGGTCGAAGTCGCCAAAAGGGTCAAAGTCACCAAAGTAACTGCGATTGGCAGCAATGGCCTCATAGTCTCGCTTCCATAAAACCTTCGTTCCGCACAAGGTGTCTTTGATCGGCTGGTCCAAAAGCCAAGAAAATGCCAGACTAAAAAATTTATTGCCCAACAGATTCAGAAAGCGCATCGCTTCTCTCTCCATTGGGTAAACCAGCCGAACACCATTTATAAATTCACCCATGCCGGATCTAAGCGCTTCATAAAATCGCGGCAAATCCTCAGGCGGCACGGTCAGGTCGGCATCGAGGATCATCAGCATTTCGCCGCGGGCCCGAGCAAAACCCAAGCGGACCGCGTCACCCTTACCCATCCCCGCTTGTCGCATCAATTGGCAAGACCGTTCTGGGTGCGCAGCGATCGCTGCCTCGATCGCTAGCATACGTGTTGTCTCGTGAATGACCTTCAACAAAAACTAGTTCTGTGCCTACACCCATTTCTGGCGTGCGCGCGAATATATCGGCAATATTTCCCGCCTCATTGCGGGCCGGAACAATCACTGACACAGAGGGCCGTTTGAGCGGAATACTTCGGTTGTGACCGGGGCCTAGCTATGACGATGTTGGTCAAGGCCAAATGTCTGAACGGCCAGAGTTTGACCAGAAAGCGATTGCACACGTCGGACAGGAGCAATGTGGAAAGCGGCCAAAGAATCTCTTGTCCCCGTTTGATAACCTCGCAATCAGCAAGGTTGAGCAGGCCAGTTATGTCCTCTACCGTAAGCCAGTTTTGATACAAAGTCGGCTTGGCCAAATGCAGACGCTGCGCCGCCTTTAAAAGAGGTTCCCATAAACGGCTATAAGCATTAATTATAATTCGGCCGCGGGGTGCAGCGAGTTGTCTGACTTGGTGGAAAACAGTCTGGACATCCCATAGGTCGTTAACCAAGTCGGACAGTATTATTACATCAAACCCATTCCCTAGGTGCAGCTCATGGGCGTCCGCGTGCACGAACCTGAGATGGGGGTGCCTCTGTCTTGCCGCGCGAATCATCTCTTCTGAAAAATCCACTCCAACACCTGTTGCCGGCTTTAGCGCCGCCAACAAATCGCCCCGCCCACAACCGAGTTCGAGAACCGACTGTCCCGGCGCCACGAGAGATTGGTAAATTTGAATCAGGCGTCGATGGTAATAGCCTCCCCAACCCGTCCAGCTTTCGAGTTCACGTGCAACCTTATTCCAGTGGTGCCGGCGAGCTTGCTGATACCTAATTTGCGCCGCATCTATACAAGACTCGAAAGTAATTGTGGTGCTGGCGGCAAAATCGTCCATCATTGCCGAACTATCAAGGTCATCCAGTTGCACGTCTGGATTAACCAATTCCTTATGAGACATACCGCCAGTTACTTTCGATCGCGACGACGAACCTATTTCGCGCTTTCTCTCTCGGAGTTAGGAGCTATAAGAGGGGAACGCCTGCCAGAGCTCGAATTTTGCATCTTCCTTAACCCAGAGCCAGCGCTTCCCAGCGAACATCGAATAGGTCGAATGGAAGATGCGTCTTACGTTCCATAGAACACGGTCCCAGGCGTAACGGGTTCCAATTTGCTTTAAACGATCATTGATCTCGGCGATAGCACCTGCCTTAAGGTCAAAAAAGAAGGTGTATCGCGCATTTGGCTGTCGTTAAAAATTTCACTCTGCTGGAGATCCAGGAGCGTCGACGTTAAGCCGGATTGCAATTGAGCTAACTAAGTCGCCTCGATTGAACGGGCTTCGCGCCGCGAAGCGGAACTGCGCTGGTTCGGCGAGCGGGGTACCATAGCGGGTTGCCAGCCACGAGTAGACGGGAATCTCTATTGGGTACTCCGTCACGAGCACGGTGACCCGTTTCTCTCTCACTAATTCAGTGAGTTGCTGCTTCCAGTCAGACAGCGCCGTATCGGATCGTCGAGACGATGATGGCGGCACGCATGAAACCGATCTGCGACAACAAATGGCCTTGGCAGCACAGCGTAATTGTGTGCTGTCGTAAGCACGACGGCATCCGGAGGCAAGGTGGCGTCGAGCCACTTTGCCTCAGCATAGCCGAGGGCCATTAGTGTCATGACACGCTCACGCCCCGCTTCCGTCAGCGCGCCGCGAAAGAAGACTACACCGAGGTAGATGGCTACTACGGCAACTGCCAGTGCTTGAGCTGTGAGCGCCTTGAAGAAGAGCGACTTAAGCGGACGCCACGGCACCGCTGCAGCTGCTGCCGCGCACCACAGGTACGGGTCGAGAAAAAAGCGAGGGCCATGGTTGAGCTGCGCGAAGGCAAACACCAGTGCAAATGCAGGCAGCGCGGTGAGCAGCAGTAGTCGTGTGGAACCTCGTTCGCGCAATGCCAACAGAAATCCAAATACTCCTAAACCAAGGACGTGATGAAATGCCCCGGGATGTAAGGTAACTGCGAGGTCCCACGGCAGACGCACGAGCGTTGCCAGGGTCACCGGTGTGGGTCCACTTGGTAGATAACTCCGGAGAGATTGTTCGGCAAATGCGATGACCGCCGGATCGCCTCCGGGCCTCCACCGTTCGAGCATCGGCGAGATAGGGTCTCCATAAAAGACAAAATTCCGTGCAAATACCGGCGCAGCAAATATTGCAAAGCAGCCTGCCAACACCACAAGAGCAAAACGAAGTCGCTGCGCCCGGAATGCGGCAATCAGTCCGACAGACACGACGACACTACCCGTAAGCAGGAACGAGTGCTTGCTTGCCATAGCGAAAGCGACACAGCCGAAGGCGAAGACCGCGGCTAATGGATCGAAGGTCTTGAAGCGCTGCACGACAATAACCAGGGCAATAACTAATCCCGCCGAAGGCAATAACTGTGGCTTCTGACCGGTAATCAGGAGAAAGATGACCGGACACGTAACCACGAGCAGGACGGCAAAAAGCTTATCGGATCGAGTCTTGGCAAAGGCCGTTACGGCTAGAAGTGCGACAACAAGACCCGCAGCCTGGAACGCGGCGCCAAGTCCATCGGTTCCCGCGGCCAAACCAAGCATGTTCAGGGACTCCCCCAGTCCGACAAACCTCGCGTGGAACCAGTCGGGCCTCGGATACGCTCCGCCATGCCGCAGCCAGTCGAGCGGGACGCCCAAATGATAATTGAGAGAATCCGCGTCAACGGCCGGCCCCAGCGCCGCGGCAAAGAGTCCGATCACCGTGATGATGGCAAGGATGAGCGCGCAGCGCTCGGTTAGCGAACCCTCTCTAAAATAATCGCGTAGAACGCGCGTCGCCTCGGCGAACCTCCACGAACTCACTTCTAAAATGCCCATCGCCGCTAGTGCCCATCCTCCAAGCCGCAGCGCTGTCACGGATGCATAACCGCCCCAGGCGAGCGCGTGCACAAGGCCAGCGAGCAGCCCGGTTGTCAACACGAAAATTGCTCCAAACTCAAGTGGGCTCGAAGCCCCAAGCCTGAGCCGGCGTGCTGCACGTCGGCTCAGATGCAAAGTGCCAAGCACTATCAGCAGCGCAACTAGCGCAGGCAGCGGTGGAGTTAGCAGCAAATCCTCCAGCCGCAGAAATGCCGTGACCAACGCCTTCAGATCCATTCATTGACATGGGTTCGACTCACGATACGGCCATGCAGCCGATTGAACGGTATCCAAGCAGCCGCGATTAACGTTCTAGACATTTGCTTTATGCTTGTTGGAGGAGCGTCAATTGACATGAAATGGTGAGGCTCGACTAAAAATCTGTCATGCCAACAGCTTCGATGAAAGTTGATCGATTTCGACCTCACGCGTCTTAGGTGTTTTTCTCTCGGACATCCTAGCTAATCCCGATTCCACTAAAGGAGAATCGAGAATCTCCCGAACGAGGTAAGTTGGCTTATTCGCTGACTCGTGATAGGTGCGGATTTGAATTTCCGCCAAAATTCCCATGCTGACGAATTGCGTCCCTACCACGGTCAGCAATATTCCCAATAGGAAAAGCGGCCGGTCCGCCAGTTGTTGGCCGAAAAAGATGCGCGCAAAAACGAGGTAGCCGCAAATGGCTGTGCCGGGAAGGAAAGTCAGCAATCCGAGTTTGCCGAACATTTGCAGTGGTTTGGTGAGGAACGACAGCGAAAACTTCACTAACAGCAGATCCAAAAACACCCGAATGGTGCGTGAAATACCGTATTTCGATCGCCCATAGCGCCGCGCATGGTGGTTAACCGGCAGCTCTGCGATGCGGGCACCTTCGCCTCCCAAGAGAGCGGGAATGAAGCGATGCATTTCGCCGTACAATTTGAGGTGCTGAATTATTTCTCGGCGGTAAGCTTTTAAAGTGCAGCCGTAATCATGAAGATAGGTACCGGTTGTTCTGCTGATCAGCCAGTTCGCCATCCTGGAAGGAAGCCGGCGCAGCCAGAAACCATCCTGACGATTGGCGCGCCATCCGCTAACCACGTCGTATCCTTCATCGAGTTTCTCGATCAAACGCGGGATATCCTTTGGGTCGTTTTGAAGATCGCCGTCCATGGCGATGATAACTTCCCCACGCGCGTGATCGAATCCCGCGGCCATAGCGGCTGTTTGGCCGAAGTTGCGCCGCAACTCGACCACACGGACCCCCGAGTGTTGTGCATGAAGGTTTCTTAATATCGCCGTGGTCCCGTCGGTGCTGCCGTCATCGACAAAGACGATTTCCCATGAGTATCCGCTTCGATCCATCGCAGAGCATATACCGAGATAGAGAAAGGGGACGTTCTCGACCTCATTGAATATCGGAACAACGATGGAAACTAAGCGCATTGTTTTTTGTACCGGCTCGTGGGGTAGTACGGTGATGGTCATGATTTCTCTCCTTGCTCCATTGCGCGGACTGACTTAGAACGATCTCCCCGAACTCGCCACAGCAGCAGCAAGAGTAGAGGTGCGCCCATGACAGTCAGCTCGCGAGCGAGCGCAGGCAGATTTTCCCAAGCGACAACGCTCCATATTCCATCCGCGAATCCGTCATGATGAAAATGGCCGAACAGGTCGATATTGATCCCAAAGTCATGCGGTGAGAACGGCCACAGCAGCGGCACCGACTTGGCTCCCTCACCTACACTCACTGCGTCGAGAATGGCGTGGAATCCATAGGCGAGAGTCGCCATGAGCGCGGCACGTGCCGCGATGTCACTATACTGAAAATATCGCAGGACCAGGAAGACGAGTATCCCGAACAAAAATGCAAAGCCCGAGCTATGGCTGATGCCGTGATGAAACGCGGAAGGGTTGCCGATTAAAAACCCTGGAAGAAAATCGAGATCCGGAGCGATACTGCCCAAAATCGTCGCGCCAAGAATGAGCCGTGAGGCCTGCTTCCCGGATGTACCGGCGAGATAAAGGACGCCCCCGGCCAAGATATGAGCTACTGGAGAAGGCATAAATAGGATTTAAACAGTTCGATCGAGCGGTTGAAAACATGATTGCTTTTCACCAAATGCCATCAGCATGATACCGATTTTCATTCTAGGCTCATTACTTGGCCGGCTCAGCGATCGGATCTCGCAAAGAATCAAATCGGCTGATAAAGGGATAGAACGTTCCTCCGATAAGCCCAAAAACTACGGATCTGGCGCGGAACAGCAGACCCAAACTCAAGCCGATGGAAGCAGGGACACCAATGGCTTCTAACACAAAATAATAGGCCCATTCCTGAAGGCCGATCCCGCCGAACGAAAACGGAATCATAAAAAGGATCAGCAAGACCGGTACGGCCGTCAGCAAGCTCGTGAACGATACCGGCGCGTGAAAGGTGAGACAGCCGACGTAAACTACCAACACGGAAACCAGATAGAATAGGATAGAATAGCCCCCCGCCGCCCACAGGGCTGCGCGTTCATGTCGATACATCTGGATGGCCTGCTGAAACGCGCCTATCTTCAGCAAAATCTTTTGTACCACTTTGATAGGGATCCATCTCGCACAAAACTCGAGCCATTTCGAGCTCACCAGGGCTGCCACAACGCCGACGTAAGCAAACATGGCAAAGGCAATCGGCGCGACTAAACGAAGGTCGGTCCGCAGAGCGCCGTCAAAGGTCAGAGCTATAAGAGCAAAAACAACGAGTGCCGTAAAACCGGTAAATCTTTCCACAAATACTGAAGCCATGGCTTCCGGCTTCTTTCCAAATGCCGTTCCAAGCGCATGCCCTCGAACCACGTCACCGCCGATGCTGGTTGGCAAGAAATTATTAAAAAAGTACCCGACCATATAAAGTGAAACCAAATAAGACAGGCTCGGAGACATCCGATGGCATCGAGCAAGGACAAGCCATTTAATTGAGCTGATCAAAACACCAACAAATCCAAGAACGAGGTATAAAAGCAGATAGAAAGGGTCTGCCTGTTTGATGTGGGTCCACACATCCTCCCAATGTACGGCATTGAATAAATAGCCCAAGAAGAAAAGGCTGACCGAGACCTTCAGGGCAAAACTCGTGAAACGCCGGATAGACATAGAGGATTATGCAAATTTCAGTGATTGCTTCGGTGCACCGTCAGTGTGCCTCGGAAGCACACAATAATCCGCAATCCGCGCGGGCGCTAATTTCCGTTCACCGATCACCTTCGCGGGCACTCCGCCTACAATCGTATATGGCTCAACATCCTTGGCTACCACGGCACCGGAAGCGATAACCGCGCCATGGCCAATATTGACCCCGTCAGTAATAACAGTCCCGGTGCCAATCCACACGTCGTTGCCGATCGTAATCCCTTCCTCGCGTATCCCCTGGTCAACGATCAGAGTATCTCTTCGCATGTAATTCCGATTGGAAGCCGTCATGCTGACGTGAGGTCCCATGCGCACGTGATCGCCGATTCGGACGTCTTTGGACTTAGTCACGATCATGCTGAAAGGTCCCAGTTCGCAACCTTTTCCCAGGGTGACGCAACCGCCGGAGGTATTGATAATCGCGTATTGCCTGATTGTCGTCCCTTTACCAAAACGAATGTTGGAGGAAAGCTGAACGTGCGCCTTAGGATGGACCAGGCAGCGGTCGCGCATGAAATAATAGAGCGAAACCACCGGCCGAGGGACCAGGTATCGCGCAGCAACGTTCGCGAGACGCACTGCCATGTGACTACTGTTGATCTGAACAGGTCAATTCACGCAGGCCGACGCCGGTTCCTCGGTCAATCAGCAGTTTCTCCACGTCGCGCAGGCTCGCGATCATAGTGACTTCTTCGTCACTCAGCGAAGTCTCAAATACTTCCTCGATTTCGACCACTAGCCGCAGATGATTAACCGAATCCCACGCCTCAATTTCATCGCGGTGGATGTCTTCTACGTCCGATTCGATCTCGATCTGAAAAATGTCGGCAAAAATCGCCACAACCTTCCGGTGCAAATCCGGATCGACAGCCACACCGATTTTCCTGCCGTTATCCACCATGTTATATGTCCACCAATTTCCGGTGTAAAAACTTGCCCGTGCTGGTTTTCGGTAATTCGGAAACGAACACCACGGAGAAGGGCACCTTGTGGGTGGGTAGATTGCGCGCGCAATGTTGGACGATTTGCTTACCATCAAGCCCGTTCTGCACGGCAGGCACCACAAACGCCCTTGCCACTTGGCCCAAGACACGGTGTGAGACGCCGACTACGGCCACTTCCGAGACCTCAGGCATCCGCAAAATACATGTCTCAACTTCCAGAGGGGCGAATTTGCGCCCGCCGCAATTGATGAAATCGTTCTTCCGGCCATTGAGGTAGTATAGGCCTCGGTCATCACGGTAACCGATATCGCCGGTGCGCAGCCAACCTTCTAATAGCACGCTGCGCGTGGCTTCCGGTCGATTGTGATATCCGACAAAGACGTGTTCACCCCGGACATAAAATTCCCCTTCGGCGAGATCCCCAACTATTCGTCCCTCCCCATCTCGAACGGATATTTCGACTCCATCGATAGCATGACCAATAGATTCACTATCGCTAAGCGCCAAATGGTCCGGCAAAATGGTACAAGTGGATGCCTCAGTTAAGCCATAGGAATTCATCACTTCGATCGATGGAAACCTGCACTTCACTGCCCGATAGATTTCTGGATCGATAGGCGCGCTAGAATTGATCAGCAGTCGGAGTGACGGCAATGCTCCCACATTAAAATTATTAGACGTCAATAACATGCATATCATCGTCGGAACAGCGCGGATACAGGTCACCCCTTCACTCTGAATAATCCCGATCAATCGTCCAACTTCGAACTCATTAACGAGTACGATCCTTCCACCCACTTGCAGCATCGGAATCATCTGGCTATTCAATGCGCTCGAATGGCTAAGCGGCATCACGATAGCCATGACATCGCTGTCGCGATAACCAAAGGCCGTAATCGAGTTGCGTGCGGCGGCGAGCACATTGGAATGGCTTCTCATGACGCCTTTGGGCTCGCCGGTAGTGCCAGACGTGTACATGAGCTCAGCCAGTTGATGGCCTGCGATTTCCTCTTCCAGGATAGTGTTGAAAGGCCGGCTCAACCAGTCTTCAAAGCGCTCGTCCTGGTCTGCTGTCAAATCGATTCCAAGAACACCTTCGAGTGCCGGAAGCTCACATCGAATCTTTTCGAATTTGGGCCAGAACCTCCGGTGAATGATTATGTATCGCGCGCCCGAATCGAGAAGCATGGCCTTCATTTCTTCGGGGGTTAGCCGCTCATCGACGGGCTGCACGACCGCCCCGGCACAGGTTAGCGCAAAATAACTGATGACGAATTCCGCACAGTTAGGAACCAAAACCGCGACGACTTCGCCGGCGCGCACACGCCATTGCGCGATGAGCCCGGCCGTGACTCGACGTATACGATCTCCCACCTGACGGTAAGTCAGGCGTCTCCCTCCATCAACCACGGATGTCTTCTCGGCCGACTTGTTTTCCGCTTGATTCCAGAGCGCGGTGAGATTTGTCATACCTGCGCCACTTCTTTTCGTCTTTGCACGACTCGGGCGGGGTTTCCAAGAACCACAGTCCACGGCGGCACATCCTTGCTGACAACAGCTCCGGCTCCAACGATGCTATGAAGTCCGACCGTTACGCCGTCAAGAATGATCGCGCCCGTGCCTATCCAGGCGCCGTTCTCAATCTTGATTCCTTTGCCGGAGCGCGGTTGGCGTATAACTGCCACTTCCGGATCGTCAGTGACATGGCCTCCAGCCATCAATTTGGCTCCCGAACCGATCGAAACCTCCGATCCGATTTCGATTTCACTTTTGCACGCAAAAACAGAAAACGGACCTATCGAAACAAAGTTACCAATTCGCACCTGTGCTTCGTTACAGCTAATGATCGAATGAGCTCCAAGCAGAATCTGGTTCCCTAATTCGAATTTGGGACGTTGTGCCTTTCGCATCCAGCACGACGCCGTCATCTATCATCACGCCATTACCGATAGAAATCCTTTTTGGGCAGCGGATAACTACCCCGCGCCCGACGACGCTCCCGTCCCCTATTCTCATCAAGAATCCAGCGATAGCATTTGCCACGAAGAAAATAGCCCAAAGCCCCGGGCATCGGGCCGAGAGTCGCCGTTAGCGCTTCGTATCGTAGAAGCTCCGCCAGAGATTGGCTTCCAACGAACATATTGAGATATTGCCAGTAAGCCGAGACATGTCCACTCCCAAGCTCTTCTATCAACGGCAAATCGTTCACGGATCGCTCCTCCCGTTGTTGATGCGCAAGTTGTTTGAGCAAAAGTCGATTCGAGTTTCATCGTTCCTCGAGATTACTGTGTAAGAGAATGCTAGACTACCAGGATCTCTGAAGAGTGCAGATCGTTTTAAGCTGCTCGGAGTTCGAGCCCATCGTCTATGAGCTGGTTTAGAGAGTCGAGCGATGTGCCGTCTATGTAGATTCGCCACCATAGTTCAAGGTTGAGGAGAATCCATAATCTGTAATTATGATCCACCCGCCCGGAGCGGTGTTGCCTGAGCAACTCCAGCATATACTCTCGACGAAAGTAGCCTTCTTCGACAAGACGAGACTTAAGAAATAACTTTTCCAAAAGGTTTCCGAGTTCCGATTTCATCCAGTAGGCAAGAGGGAATGAAAACCCCTGCTTGGAGCGAGAGAGCAATGGAGAAGGTAAAAACTCCTTGGCAACCTCTCTAAAAACATGCTTCAAGCGATTTCCTTTGACTTTTAAATTCGTGGGAATGGCAGCGGCAAATTCGACAACTCGGTAATCCAGCAGCGGCGAGCGATCTTCCAGGCTATGCGCCATTGTCATGTGATCCACCAGCATGAGCAAATGCTCCGGCATGCGGGTCATCATGTCCGTATATAACATCTTGTCGATCAGCTCTTTCGCGCAGGAATTATTAAAGTGCTCCAGAATATGCGGTGCAGAATCAAATTCGCCATCCAAACTTCGGCGCAGTGCTGGAGAAAACAGATGTTCCTTTGCTTCTTGGGTAAATCGCAGGTACGACATGCTGTGTGCATAGCGATCGCCGCCCGACGTCAGTGACATGTCATTCAACCATCGTAGTTTCTGAGTCGTGCTGTTGTAGCCGTAAGAATCGGGCAGCAATCGGATAAGTGACGGAAAAACGTGCTTCCGAACCGTCTGAGGAATAAAACAATAGTAATCGACCAATCGGTTCCCGACGTAGCGATCGTAGCCGCCAAACAGCTCGTCTCCACCGTCACCTCCCAAGACGACTTTTACATGGGATTTGGCAAGCGCGGCGACGAGAAAAACGCCGAAACCGAATGGGTCGACGATTTCATCCATGTGCGAGATGAGCGTCGGCAACAATGACACCAGGCGATTGCTCGCGATCTTTTCGAAGTGCATCGTGTTATATCGGTCCGCAACCAGCCGCGCGAAAGGCAATTCGTTAAAATCGGTTTCTTGGACCCCAATGGAAAAAGTTTGGATTCTCTCCGCAGATGAAAGCGACATCATAGACGCCACGGTGCTGGAATCGATTCCTCCGCTGAGAAAAGCGCCCACGGGCACATCGCTGATCAGATGGGATTTTACTGACTCCTGGATAACCTGTTTGAGCTCAGAGACCACTTCTTCTTCGCTGCCGCCAAGCTTCTTTGTATAATCGAGTTGCCAATATCGCTGAGTTTTAACCTGACCGTTTTCTACAGTCATCCAATGACCAGCGGGCAGCTTGTGGATTCCTTTAAAAAGAGTCTGCGTCCCGGGCAGGTATCGTAAGGAGATCAGGTGGTTCATGGCAGCTGCGTCCATCTCGGCTTTAACGCAACCGCTTCGGAGCAGAGCCTTGATCTCCGATCCAAAGCCAAAAACGCCGTTGCGATGAAAGAAAAAGAGAGGCTTTTGACCGACGTGATCACGCGCGAGAAACAGTCGGCGTCTCGAATCGTCCCAAATCGCGAACGCGAACATACCGCGAAGGTAGCGGACACAGTCAGTGCCGTGTTGTTCGTACAGATGGACAATGACTTCCGTGTCCGTCGACGTTTTGAATCGGTGACCGGCAGCCTCGAGTTCCTGACGAAGATCTAGAAAGTTGTAGATCTCGCCGTTAAACACGATCCATACGGTGCCGTCCTCATTACAGATCGGCTGGCGCCCGTGCTCGAGATCAATGATGCTCAACCGACGGTGTCCCAGCCCGACACCTCGATTGAAGTAAAATCCTTCGTCATCGGGGCCGCGATGCGTTAGCGCCGCCGTCATCGACCGAACTAGACGCTCGTCAATTGCTGTGGATTGCCAGAGTCCGCTAATTCCGCACATAATTTTCGCTTTAACACCCGTTCAAGATTCCCGGATGAACCTCGAACTCGAAGTTCGAAACTGATTTACCGACGCAGCGTATACAGCAATCACACGTACCGATGCTCTGCGTACCATTGGGCGGTCCGTCTCAGGCCGGTTTGTAGATCCACCTTGGGATCATATCCAAGCTCCGTTTTAGCTTTGTCGATACTGAAGGCGCGAACCTGGCGAAACCAGTCCACTCTTCGTCGGAAAATCGGCGGAGTTATACGAAGAGGTTTGCAGGCCATTTCACAGGTCCATGCCGCGGTCCAGAGAGGCCAGAAAGGCAAGTAACGGATGCGTACCCGAACGTTCAGAGCATCTGCTACGTTTCGCACCAGATCCTTGATGCTGTAATAATGTTCATCGCCTATGATGTAGCTCTGTCCAGCTATTCCGGGCTTTTCACCCGCCAATTCGAACGCATCAACTAAATTATCGATGTACACCGGATGGTAGAAAGTTTCACCGTCGCCAAACATCAAAAAGGATCCCCGTTTTGCCAACCGGAATAAGATGAGAAAACGTTCGGGATCTCCAGGCCCATAGATCGCGGTGGGCCGGAGAGTCACTGCGTCTAGTCCACGGGCGACGTACTCCTGAACCACTTTCTCGCCTTCGAACTTGGTAAGCTGGTAATAGTCTTCAGGCATGATCGGAGATGATTCGTTTCCAGGAGGGTTCTTGATGTCACCGTGAACTCCCTGCGTGCTGCAGTAGACGAATCTTCTTACACCGGACCTGAACGCGGCATCGACAAGATTACGTGTGCCCTCTACGTTGACGTCCCAATAATATTGGTTCGGCACATTCAGTTGACGAAAAGCTGCGGCTATGTGATACACCACCTCGCAGTCGCGTACCAGATTTTCCATCAGAACTCGATCAGTGACACTGCCCAGTTCGATTTTCGCGCCCCGTTTTTCGAGCTCTTGATAGAAAAGGCCCTTTTTATTGTCGACAACCACAACTTTTCGGCCCCTATCCAACAAGCGCTTCACCAAATGGCTGCCGGTGAAACCGGTTCCGCCTGTAACCAACACTTTCATTGTCGTATCTCTCCAGATTCAGGCGAAAACTCTTCCAGCCAGCTTTTTGGCATGTTCTTCGTAACCTCCACTCCACTGAACCGCTTGCTTTGCTTGGCGCCCGCGCCCCAGGCCCACTGAGCCATCCTTTCCAAGCCTTCCTCCAAGGACACCGTAGACGCATAAGCAAACACATCGCGCATCCGTTCGTGGCTCGAAAAAGCATGCTTGACCTCGCTGCGGGGATCCAGATACATGATGTTAACCGGTACTCCCATAGCGGTTGCGACTTTTTCAGCTAACTCGTTTACCGTGTAAGGAGTATCGGCGCCCACATTGAAAATCTGGTTTCGGGCTTTGGCATTAAAAGGCGAGTCCGCAATGACGCGAACGACGTCGCTGACGTAGGTGAACGCTCTGCTCTGTTCACCGTCACCGAATACCGTCATCGGTCGACGTTGCATGATCTGATTCATAAAAATTCCAACCACATTGCGATAACGGTCTCCGATGTTCTGCCGTTCCCCATAAACATTGTGCGGGCGAAAAATAACATAATCGAGCCCGAACATCTCCTGACTCACACGCAGTTCTTGCTCAACCGCGAGCTTCGCGATGCCGTACGGATCCTCCGGCATAGGGACCATTTCCTCAGTCATCGGAACTTGATTTTTGCCATAAACGGCGATCGACGAGGTGAACACAAAACATTTCACGCCGTGATTAATCGCGGCGTTAATCAGATTGACGCTGCCGATCAAGTTGTTTTCGTAGTTGAATTTTTTTATGAAATGGCTGAGTCCTTCGGCAGCATAGGCTGCCAAATGAAAAACATACTGAATACCCGACTCCGAAAATATCGCGTCGACCAGTTTGTGGTCGGTGATGCTTCCCCGAACAAACCGAGCGCGAGGATCTACGTTCTCTACGAATCCTCCGCTCAAGTCATCTAGAACCGTGACGGCGTGGCCCCGATCGAGTAACCGACTTGCCAAATGGGAGCCCATAAAACCGGCCCCGCCCGTCACCAAGATATTCGCGTTTTCCATCCTGTTGCTCCTTTGCCAAACCATTGGGTTGTTTTTGAATGGAGTTATAAATCTCAGCCAAACGGCGGCCGACTATTGACCATGAATGCTCATCAGTCGCCTTTCTCCGGCTAAGCTCAGCGAGTTGAGCCGACCGCTCTTGATTCAGGAGAACGCCAATCAGCGCTTCGGCCAATGAAAGGACGTCACCCATTTTTGCGTAGACTCCGACATGCCCTAAAATTTCACGATTGACCGGCGTATCGAAAACCACAGTTGGCAGGCCCATTGCCATGTAATTAAAGAGCTTCAAATTGGCTTCGGTCATCGAGATCTTTGGCGACACAGCGACGTCGGCTAAAGAGAGGTACCGGGGCACTTCTTCATAGGAGATTTTTCCGGTAAAATGCGTCCACGGTTCAACGCCCAGTTCCCGCGCCTTCTGCCGGTAGAGTTGCTCGTTCGGATAACCGATGATCACGAATTTCACATGCTGAACTTTTTGCACAACGTGGGGAATTGCCTCGAGCAAGAGATCGACGCCCTGGTACTCCGTCAGCACTCCGACGAAGATCACAACCTTGTTATTCATTTTCACCTTTCATTCTGACGATTCCCAATGATGTCTGCAGTGAAATATCCCTCTCGAGCGGCCGGTACATATCAAGATCCACGCCGTCCATCACTGAGGTCACCCGGTCTGCGGCAATCCCATATAGGTTGACGCATGCCTGGGCCGTATGCGTCGAGCTGACGATCAAATGCGCAGGCATCCGGTTGATCTTTCTTTCGATCCAGCTCACGAATCTTATAGCCGGCTTGATATTCGGTAGGAACTTGTGAGCGAGGAGCTCATCCGTGAGACTACCCTGAAGATCCGCGACTAAGGGAACGCGAAAGATCAAACTCGCGATTTTGCCGATCAAGATCCCTTCGTGGAGATGCGCATGAATAATGTCGGGGCGGAAGTTCCGGCACGCGCGCAGAACTTTTGATAACAATAAGACGTCGATGTAGAATTTGTGCCATGACGGACCGGCGGACAACTTGTTGTACCACGGAATCATGACGGTCCGTTCCGTCGGAATTCCCTCAACGTCCCTACCCAGAAAATAAGTGCACAACACGACTTGGTGGCCTAAAGCGATCAGAGCTTTCGCTTCGCCCAGGATACGAACGTGACAACCGCGGTCGGCGAAAAACGGGGTTGGAGCTATCATTAAAATTCGTTGGCTGCGCGGCTGCGATTCCCCCATACTTAGTTCCTCCCAAACTGCGAATCGACCTCGCTTAATTCCTGAGAGATTCGCTTGCGGTCCCAACCTAGCTCCGGCGCCATGATTTCGGCGCAGGTAGAAACAGCTTCGTGACCGGGATCGCCGGCGGTTCCTAGATCTGTGCGGCGGAAAATGACGTCAGCCAATTTTTGGGCCATCTCGGCGCGGACTCCGTGCACCACCTGCGCAGTGATACTGGGCGATTCCGCCGTTATTCCTCGAGACCAGCGCGAGTCAGTATCGCAATAGCGAAGGATATCTTCGTAACTACTGCCGTAGGTTTGCACCAAATGGCACATGGTCTCTGCAGCGATATGTGCCGGTTTGGCGTCGAGGGCACTGGTTAAAAACTCATCGAAAGAACCGATCTCTCCACCATGAACCGGCTTTTCCGCGGTTCCAGATCTCAGTGTCTCTCTCCCGAGCTTTTTACAAACGAGATTGACGGTCTTTTCGGCGACGCTCCTGGCAGTCGTATACTTCACACCTAGAACCGACACCAAACCATTGATTCCATCTTCGGAGGCGTGATCATAGATTTCGTGCTGCTTTTTCAATTGAACATCTTGCCCCTCGGAGCTTGACTCAGAGGCCGGCACTAATCCCTTGAGAGTCGAAATCACGTCCGCTCTGGTTAATCCCGCCCCGGGAAGAGCCGCATTTATCTCATCAATTGCACTCTGGATTTCGGGTTCAGTGACCGTGAGGGATTCTGGAGAGCCTCGATAGGGGCTTTGGAACGTGCCTACCAGAGAAGTGTTTCGCCACGGTGTGATAAAGAAATAGCGATACCCTTTTTGGATTACCGCATCACCGTCTCGGTATTCGAAACGGCTCGGAACACCCACCGCAACTTCACTACCTAGGTGTCGAGTTACAAGTACGAACGCCTTGCACATGCTGGTCAGCAGTGGCTTTACTGAGGCGCCGAGGTCTTCAAGGACTTGACCGGCCCAAGGGCCCGCACAGTTGACCACGAGCCGCGCTCGAACTGAAAAAGAATGTCCACTAAGGACGTCACTAGCACGTACACCGATGACATTGTTTCCTTCCCGCAGAAACTGGTTTACCCTCACGTAATTCGCCGCCACAGCTCCCGACTTAACCGCGGAGAGAAGAACCGCGAGGTTGAGCCGAGACGGGTTCTGAACTTGCGCATCGAAAAATAGCCCGCCTCCGGTCATCATTCTTTGATTCAAAACAGGGCAAAGACGGAGGCACTCGTCTTTGGATATCATGCGCCCGGCCGATATTTTGTTCCCGGCTTTTAGATTTCGATTACGATCGAAGCTAATCAAATCGTTGAGCTTGAATGCCGCCGACATCAGCAGCTTTCCTTGTAAGGGATGTCTCGAGGTGGGAATAAGAAAGGGTAGAGGTCTTACCAAATGAGGAGCTATACGCAATAGGACGCTTCTCTCCCGAATCGATTCACGCATTCGCCTCAGATCGCAATGTTGAAGGTAACGAAACCCGCCATGGATTATTTTATGATGATTGCTGGAAGTCGCGTGTCCGAAATCCTCCTTTTCTACAAGCGCAACAGTCAGTCCTCTCAGTGCCGCATCTCTGGCAATGCTGATTCCGTAGATCCCGCCACCCACAACCAGAACATCGTACTGTTTAGCGCCCAGCGCCCTTAGGTTTCTCCTCACAGAATTCTCGGGATTATCAAAGGCTTAGATGTGGGCAGGTGCACATAGAATAACTAGTAGGCTCCTGGCCCTCGGAAGACTGCCGGGATAGTTTTCATGAGTATCAAAAGGTCCAGCGCGAGGGACCATTTGTCGATGTAATCCAGATCCATTCGCACCCAATCATTAAAGCCAATGTTGCTTCGGCCATTCACTTGCCATAGACATGTGATCCCTGGTTTTATGCTAAACCGACGCTTGTGCCACTGATGATCGATGCGATTGACATCCCGAATTGGCAGGGGTCGTGGACCGACTAGGCTCATATCGCCCTTCAGTACATTGATGAGCTGGGGCAATTCATCGATGCTAAATCGCCGCAAAAATCGACCCAATGGGGTCACACGAGGATCGTTCCTAATTTTGAAGACAGGGCCTTCTGCTTCATTGAGATGTTCCAAGCTGCCCTGCTGCTGATCGGAGCCATCCGTCATGGTTCGAAATTTTAAAATTCGAAAGCGCCTCTTATTCAATCCAACTCTCTCTTGCGTAAAGAACACCGGCCCGGGCGAATCAAAGCGGATAAGTATCGCAACGAAAATTAGGAATGGTGCCAAGGCAAACAGGAGAGTCGCACTTCCTAAAAGATCGATCACCCTCTTTGCAACCAGCTGCCAACTGTCCAGCGGTCCGGACTGGATGGTCATCACCGGGACGCCCTGTAACTCATCCACGTATGCCTTTCCAACGTGCAAGTTAGTCATTCCGGTCTGAACCCGGACGATGACGCCTTGCACTTCACATTGGCGCACGATGGTTTCCACCAGAGATCCGTATTTGTCTATCGGAAGCGCCACAAGCACTTCGTCAACAGCCTGATCAGCAATCACTGAGTTGAGTTCTTCGACGACTTGCGTTTCATTCATCGCTAACGCTCCATTGCATCAATGATCTGCACGACTTTGTAACCAAGTGTGACTTCGTTTTCGAGGCGTTTCGCTAGAGCCCTACCATTTGATCCTTCTCCTACAATGACAATTCGCCGCAAATTTCTTCCGTGTGCACGTGCACGACGAAGCAGTTGATAACCTATCATGCGGGGCAATGTGAGAGCGGCGGTATTGAGTAACCAAAAGACAACTAAGAAATAGTTGCTGGCGAAAGTAAACTCCAATGGCTGCCTTAAAAGCAGCAGCACTGTAGTGATGAAAGTTACCCCGATTAATATCTCACGGAGATGCCGGCCCAACCGAGAAAGCCTGTGCGACACGTAAAGGCCGCAGCTGGCAAACGTTACCGCGCAAACCCCAATATAGCCGGCAAAATAAAGCAGATTAGATAATTTAATTCGTATGGCTAAGAGCTCGGCAAAACTGAGCAAAGTGAGAGAGTCTGAGGCAATTGCGAAGGCGATAAAAAAAACGGCAGTAACGGCCGTAAGATCCGTAATTTTTACTGCTCTTTGGAGGACGCTACGCCGGAAAGTGGGTGACATATTGAGAGCTATACGGCGGGGTGCCACACTCCGGCTAAGGGGTTAGACTTAGCCGGCGAGACTTAGCCGATCAACTTTATCTGTACTTCAGGTGAGAGTTTGTTCCGGAGTTTTGCTTCGCGCGTCTGCGACTGGAGAGCAATCATGCCGCCTAGAGCTCAAGGCGCTGAACCACACAGGTTTAGGAAATTGTGGAAAGCGAAACTTCGACCAGTTAAGAGAGAGAATCTTTTCCGACTAAGTTTTTTGAAAACGACTGCAGTTCGCCATCTGTAATTGCCGCTTGAAGCGATTTCACCAGCTCATCGATCCGGTGTTCTGGAAAGCCATACCGCGACTCACCGAGCGCGGCGATGTGCTCCTGAACAATGATCGGAGCAATTGGGCCGATGGCGTCGCTGAGCGCTTCAATGACTCGATTCAGAGTGCAATTGGTTAATGGACCGGCGGCTTGTGCTTGGTTCAATGATAAGCCCGTCAGCGGCTTATCGGCTGTCACAAAAGGCTCTTCTACGGCGGGTTCGAAACTCGGTCTAGGAGACTTGGAACTCCGGGCACCGTTTCCATTTACGTTCTTCAATCTCCCGACGTCGATTTCTTCCTCCATGCTTGCCAGCCGCTGACTAGTCTCTATTGATTTCTCGCTCTGCACATAGACGCTTGCGTGGCCATTGATATCAACACCGGCATCACTCCCGATCCCATTGGTGTAATACGCTTTGTAACTCTGGTAATAGGAATAATGCGGATCATCGAGATTTACCGCATTGAGAATCACACCGAGAAGATGAGCACGGATGACGTCGAGACGCTCCACCGCCTTTTGTGCATAGGGGATGGAAGTGGTCTGAGCATTCAGCACCAGGAGCACTCCCTCCGCTATAACCGACAAGATCGATGCGTCGCTGATCGCGATCACCGGAGGTGAGTCGATAATGATGAAATCATAACGTTGCCGCAGCTCAGTCAACACTTCCTTCATCTTGCGGGATCCTAGAAGCTCCGTCGGATTCGGTGGCGGGATGCCGCGCGACAATAAAGCTAACCGCTCGACGGACGTCTGCTGTAGGGCGTCTCGCAGTAACAGGCCACCGCTGAGAACATTCGAAAGGCCCCCGTTCCTCCCTAATCCCAAACGTTCATGACAACACCCCTTCCGCATGTCGGCATCGACCAATACAACCGAATAACCGTCCTCAGCCAAAGCGATGGCGAGATTCAAACTTGTGACCGTCTTGCCCTCACCAGGCGAAGGACTGGTAAGTAGGATTACCCGCGGAGGCTTCTCGGGCTGCGACAGAAGTAATGAGGTCCGAATCGTCCGGTAAGACTCGCTGACAATCGAAAGCGAGCTTTGATTAAGAACCAGGTCCTTCGCTGCCGAACGTGGTGGCGGTAACAGCTTGGAAGCTTCTTTCTGGCGGGAGTAAACGCGATCGATGAGCCGGCCAGCAGACATTCCCCGGCCCTTCAACTCAGGAATGACTCCAAGCGTACCGAGACCAACGGACCGCCAGACTACGTCAGGCGTAGCGATTCCGGAATCAGCGAATTCACGCAGGAAGGCCGCACCTATTCCGAGAAACAGACCCGAAACCATACTAGCCAATAAATACATACCGACATCGGGTCCCGACGAACCCCGCGGCATAGCCGCTCTTTCGGCAATTTGCATGTTAGAGACGGCAAGGTCACTGGCAACGTTGGTTTCACTTAGGCGTTTTAGCACACTCTCATACAACGATCGGTTCGCATTCACTTCTTCCTGAAGAAGTGTGTAATCAACACCCAATTCCCGCAACCTGAGAGCGGCGTGCTGCTGTTTATCGGCCTCGGCTTCTAGACCGCGTTCTTTAGCAAGCGCTGCTGAGTAGGCTGACTTAATTCCACGGACCGCCTGAGCAATTTCGTCATCGAACGCTTGACGCGCAGCGGCAATCTGCTGATTCAGCTCTTGGATTCGGGGGTGATCTGGTCGGAAAACCGTACCCACCCGGGCCTTTTCAGCCTCCAGTGTAGCGACGTTGCCCTTGAGGTGCTGGACCAATCCTTGTTTCATTACTTCAGCAAGTTCCTGATTGTTGCGGTTTTCGACCGTACGATACAGGGATTCAGCCTCGATCCGCTGTGCCCTTGCCGCGGTGAGCTGCTTGTTAAAGTCAACCAACCTATCTACGACGATGTTCTCCCCTTTCTCTACTGAGACCACACCGTGAGAGCGGCGAAAATTGTTAAGCGCCATTTCGGCTTTCTCCAACCTTCGCCGGAGCTCACTCTTTTTCTCCTCCAGGAAATCGCGTGCTTCTCTGGTGAGGCTGAACCGGCCCTCCAGGCTCATCCGCATAAAATTTTCGACATGAGCATTGGCAAGTGCCTGTGACAAAGCCCGATCGGGCGTTGTAAAATGAACCCTAACTAAACGCGTTTTCTTGACCGGTTCGATGTTGATAAAGCCTAAATAGCGGCTAATCAGACCAGGCGAAAGGCTCAACTCAGGCTCGAGTTTGACCTGGCTACTGCTTCTATTCGCCAGCTGAGATCCTTTTCCGTCCGACTCAGATTTGAAAAGCGGAGACAAATAATAGGAGACAAATCCCAAAGCGCGAGAGATCCAAGCTTTGACATGGTCGATCGGATTGGGGCTGACGACTTGAGCATCTCTGAAAGTCCTATTTGAGTCGAGACCCAACTCAATGATGACCCTCGCTGCCAGTGGCCTGCTTGACAAAAGGGCGAATTGCGTTTGGTAGTAATCATATTCGCCGCGCCAGTCTAGCGGCTGTAATTCATTAATACCCGTTACTTGTGGGTTCTGCGGCTCGATTTTGATCGTCGCACTCGCCCTATAGAGCTTTGTCGCTGATAAAGCGAAATAAGACCCGGCTAACACTATTACTAAAAAGATAGGAACGATGATGTTGCGGCGTTTAACTAGGATATTCCAGTAATGGGAAAGAGGGACCTCTTCCGGCTCGCGTCGCGAAAAATACTTCGGCTCAGGCTGCTCGTTTTGCGGAACCCCACGAGTCCGCCATGAAGAAAGATCGTTCATTTTGTTCCCTTAAACTATGCTGTTCACATACCGAGGAATGAACCGATTGAAATTCCTCCAACCAATGTTCCGACGAAACGTTTGACAAAGAACTTGGCGGTGCTGATCGGCAACATGATTACGTCATCAGGCTGGATCGGAGGATCAGTTGCTGTTCCGGCCATTATGTTGTCCAGATTAAAGGCCAAGGTTTCAACTTGCCCCGGACCTTTGCGCCGGAAAATCGATATTTCGCTCGAATACAACTCAGTATCTATACCACCCGCACTGGCAAGAGCCTGCGTGAGAGAATATTGTCGACCAAGTGGATATGAACCCGGTTTGCGTACTGCGCCATCGACAAAATACATTCCGCTCTCCGGTACGTTGATCATGTCACCGGCGGTAACCGGCATGTTTATCATTCCGGCATTGCTTGCATTGATCAAACCGGTTCCATTCGCCAAGATGGCAAGATCTATGACGTGAGTCTCCCGCTCAGTACCATGGCCGCGATAGATATGAACTTGACTGCCAGCTTTTTCGGAAACGCCTCCAGCCATAGCCAGGACTTCGATCACAGATTTTGGGCCGGTCAGCTCAACGACACCGGGCTTTTGAACGGCCCCTATAATTGAGACCTTCTGTCGAAACTCTCTGATCAAAATACCGACCTGCGGATTGTAAATATACCTGTCAAATCCCTCCCGCAGTCTCTTTTCTAGCTCCGAGACAGTTACTCCTTTAGCATCTACTTCGCCAAGCAGAGGTAGTGAGATTTGCCCTCGCTGTGTCACCCGAACCGTCACAGTTCGGGGCGTGACTTGCCGGTCCATTCCGGCTGCTTCCGGGATATTGAACAACGTGATTTCGAGCAAATCCTCGGGACCTATTCGATAATCGGTCGACGCTGCCGAGCTTTGAAGCATTGCCGCCGCCGCGATACTGCGATTGATGTCCGCCGCGAAGGTAGATGAACTGGGTATCGCGGCAGATGTTTCGGTGCGGTTCATCGGCGGATTTTGCGATACCGTGCCGCACCCCCCTAACACAAGCGCAAGGAACACGGTTAGGGACCTTCTTTTCCAACAGACATGAATCATAGTGACTCCTGTGCGCATTTTGCGAGAAGACCGCACGCGCTCAGCGGATGTCTTCACGGTTGCCTTGTAGAAAGTACAATTCGTATCAGGAAAGAGTTGAGATGAGCGCGAAAATAGGTGCTGAAGTAGTAGACACTCTTGGGAGCCGGTCAACATAGCTCCGCCGAGTAAGGCCGATTGCGTCCCCTTCTGAGTGCAACGCAATCCCTGTTTTTACGTCTCATATGCGTGGAACCTTTTCGTTCTACGCTTAGCGAAAGGGGAAGCTTGCTTCGGTGCGTACACCTAATGCTAACGAGAATGCAACACTGGCGACACTTACCTAATGACTGATAATTGCTTCGAGATGACGTTCATGCGGAACCCACGAAGCGGCGACTGAATGAACTGGAACTTCCACTTTGATCTCTCGATTTAACAGTCGCATTAGAACTTTAACACGACCTCTTGCGTCGGGCACATTTTGCAGTAAACCGACAAGACCGTCGAAAGATCCACCCCGTATTTGAACCTCTTGTCCGACCTTTAAGTTGCAATGAGCCTCTATGATTCCTTCAGAATTTGCGCCCTGAAGTAAATACTCTGCGATCCCACCCTCTAAAGGCGCCGGCGTGTCGTTAAAGCTGACAAAGTTCTTCACGCCCGGCGCCCAAAGGACTGCATAATATTGACTCCAAAGATCGATTCGAACGAAAAGATAACTGGGAAAAAGTGGAATCACCAACTTGCGCTTTTGCGAAGACCTCGGCAATGACAACCGAGGATAAAACACTTCGACCCCTTTTTGTTTTAGGTGAACTTGGGCGTAGTCTTCCTTTTGAGGTTTGCTGTAAACAACAAACCATTGCCGATTCCCGCTCTGTAATGAACTCATGCTCACCCAGTTCAGCAAGGCGAGTGCCACGACTGAACTGCCAAGCCGATGATAAATGTCTTTTACAAAAGCGTTGGAAATAAACTCACGTCGTACGAACTAACCAATTGTTTTAACAGCCGCTTTGTATGAGCTGGATCGGACGTTCGGTGCTCGAACCACATAAACCGATGCTACTCTCTTGAGACCCGGTTTGGTGATAAGGCCCGACGGAAAGGCAAATCCGCCCGAAGGTGAAGATAACTAAGATGGTTCGGGTGTTTTCAGGTATGTTTTGTGCGTTACAACCGGTTCTAGGAGGAAGAAAGTGCTTGAATCCGAGAAGACTCGCCGTGCTGGAAGAACTTGCACTCGCTATACTAGTCTATCGCGGTTTAAGGTGCGGGGGGAAATAACTAAGAGACAAAGGGACGGTTTTAGCGGCTTTAAAAAGCAAGATCCTTAAATGATTCCTTGTGCAGTCCGTGGCGTCGCATTTTTCGGTACAGCGTTTTGTTGTCGACCTTTGCCTCCTTGGCTGTAGACGAAATACTACCTTTGTACTTAATCAAGAGACTGCGGAGGTATTCTTTCTCGCTGCTGGAGAGCCATTGCCTCAAGGATACTTCTCTATCACCATTTTTTGCATGGTAGGAATCAACCACCCGTTGAGGTGCCGCCGGCAAATCGACGATATCAATGATTTCGCCGCGACATTTGACTATAGCGCGCTCAAGAATATTCTCGAGCTCGCGTATGTTTCCTGGCCAGTTGTAGCCCAGCATCTGATCCAGTACTTGCGGCGTCAGTTGTTTAACATTTTTTTCTTTAGCGACGGGGTGACGGCTCAATATATGGTCGATCAGTAACGGCAAATCTTCCAGACGCTCTCGTAGTGGCGGAAGTTGGATCGGTATCACGTTAATTCGATAGTAGAAATCCTCTCGCAGAGTTCCCCGTGCCAAACACAGCGTTAAATCCACGTTCGCTGCCGCAATTACCCGCATATCGATCTTCGATCTTCGATTACCTCCTAGCCGCTCTACTTCACGCTGTTGAAGCACTCGTAGAAGCTTAACTTGCATCGGCGCCGCCATCGCTTCTATCTCATCCAAAAAAAGCGTTCCTTTGTCTGCGGATTCGATCTTGCCTGCGCGACTTTGGACGGCGCCCGTGAAGGCGCCCCTTTCATACCCGAACAACTCACTCTCAAGCAGTGTCTCCGGAAAAGCGCCGCAGTTGATCGGAACAAATTGTTTGTCCTTACGCCGGCTTAAATTGTGGATTGCGCGCGCAACCAGCTCCTTACCGGTTCCCGTTTCCCCGGTTATCATAACCCCCGAATCGGTTTCGGCTAGCGAGCGTATTAGGTCAAAAACCTTGAGCATTTTCGGGCTCTTGCTCAAGATATTCTCAAGTTGATGCTCTTCATTGATTCGCTGGCGCAACTGCTTCACCTCTTCCAGAAGGCGTCTCCGTTCAATCAGTTTTTCGCTAACATGACGAATGACTTCAGGCTGAAAGGGCTTGGTAATGTAATCACTTGCGCCTATTTTCATCGCCTCCACAGCTTGTTTGATATTGCCGAACGCGGTCGTCAGAATGACATCTGTATCCGGGTATCTTTCCCGGACGTGGCGTGCCAACTGAAAGCCGTCGATTCCCGGCATCTTAACGTCCGAAACCACAAGGACAAATTTTTCTTGCGTTAGTTTCTGCAATCCCTCCTCACCGCAAGCCGCGGTCGTTACTTTATACCCTTCTTGCTCATAGAATTGCCCTAGCTGCTCTCGCAGACGGTCGTGATCTTCAACGATAAGCACGCTATACATAGGACATCTCAGCATTTGTAAGATTCAGCCCATTTCCAAAATTAGCGACAAGCATCCTGAACATTCCCTTTCAACGGTAAAAAAACCAATACATCCGTTCCTTTTTCCATTGAGCTTTTGATTTTTAGATTACCGCCATGCATTTCGATGAATCTAGATGCCATACAAAGCCCCAGACCGACGTGATCCGTTTTCGTGCTAAAGAAAGGAAGCATCACCTTGGCTAGATTACTCGCGGCTATCCCGATTCCATTATCACTCACAAGCAGTCTCAATCCAGCCGGCATACCGCCGAGAGAGTGCACCGATACTTCGAGTTTGATTTTGCCGCGTTTATTTGTTGCTTCGATGGCATTCTCGAAAAGTGCCCGAACCGCTAATTCCAGAAGATAAGGGTCTCCCGAGATGTTTAATCGTTCCAGACGTGGGTCACAGTCGCGCTGAACTTCAACCTCGGAATGGATAAAAGCTGAACTTGAATTGTTGACTGCGGCATCGATGATTTCCCGGAATTCGAACGCCGGCACCCAGGCTGGTTCTTGAGTGTATTCGGAAAACGCCCGGGTCAAAATTATCGACTTATCCAACGCCTCTTGAAGAATATTCAGATCATCCGCGTCAGCACCACCTTTTCGGATTGAGTTAAATGCCAAGTTGAGTAGTTGAAAATGATTTCCCAACTTATGAATAAAACTGGAGATCGTTGACGGCTCCAACAAGCGAAAAAAATCGTTACAGGCGATCGGCGCTATAAATCCGTACAGGCTAGGCGCTCCATTATCGACCACCCTGGTCACTCGATGTGAAACCCAGGTCGGTACCCCAAACCCGTCGAGTATCCGATGTAGAAAAGAAATCTCAGCTGAACAGTCTAGCTCCTTGAACTTATCAAAGACTTTTTTCTGGTCGCATTTAGGAATGATTTGTTCCCATATGCCTGCATTCCCGAGAAAATTTTCATTAGCTACGCCCAAGAGAGCTGCTGAGTTTAGAGAAACGTACAATGGCTTAAATGCCGTATCACTGCGGTAGAGTAGATAGGGCGGTGAGTCGATGACCGAGTTAAGACTCGGATGCGCAGAACGCGGATCCGAAGCCGGCGACCACGCCAAGCTTTTATAATCCATAGTTGCCGCTACACGGTTTATACGAAGAAGAAGTGATCAAAAGAGCGATAACCAAAATGAACCCTACTTTTGCCATACTGAGGCTAGATAAGCAAGCCAAACTGTCAAAAACTCTTACAGTTGCATAGACATCATCCCGCCGGACATAATAAGTTAAAGTAGCCGTACCTTAGGTATTTAACTATTATATTTCATGAAATCTCTTAGATTTGTGTGCGGCCCAAACTTCGGTGAGTGAACCATGCTGCCGACAGAAAGAAGTATGGCCACTACTGCCTCCAAAACGGCTGGATAGTTGTTATCTAGACACAATTGCCCGCGAGATTTTAATCCGTAGAGTCTAATTAACCGGCTTTCGGTAAGATCTCAGCGGTATCAACTTTGCTCCTGCTAACCGCGTTGATCTCAATGTCAGGTCATGAATTTGTTGTACTGCGAAGTAGCCGTTATGTAAATTTTCATCGCGCTCCGGTTCGATCTGCATCTTCTGTTAATCGGAAACATGAAAAACGTGACGACCGCTTCCTGAACGCCACCAACTTCGATCGTGCAAATTGCTGGGAATGAGATCGAGATACAGACTCGAGCACTTACAACCGCTTCATTGCGAAGCTGTTTCGGATCACTCGACATAGCTACGGGTACAAACTCTGAATTCAGAAAAAACATCAACACCGCTATCAGAAGCGTCGGAAAGGAACGAAAGCGTGAAACCTAGAATACTCATAGTCGATGAGGAGGAGGATGTTCTTGCCCAAATAAGTCCGGCATTGGAGTTTGACTATGAGATCTTCACCGCTACAAAGGAAGAGGAAGCGAGACAAATCTTCGCGGATAAGAAGCCAGCAGTGGTTACTTTGGAATTGTCCTTGAATAAGGAGAATCCAGACGATGTCACTGGGTTGCGACTTCTTGAGCAGTTTCTTAAGCGTGCCCCTTCGACGCGAGTAGTCGTGATCACGGCAAGCAAGGAGGAGAGCAGCGCGTTGGAGGCCGTACGGTTGGGAGCGTTCGATTATTGTTCCAAACCAATCCGCCTGGACGAAATTAAACTCATCGTCCGACGAGCCTTTCACATGCAGCACTTGCAGCAAAGGCTACAGGAAACATGCCTACAGGAAAACAGCTTAAATATTCCCCATGTGCTTAAACCGACAGAGTTTAGCTTTGCTGGTCGTATTCCGGATGGTATAAATCTAAAGTTCGCAAAGAAAGCTATTGAAGCTGATTTCATTAAAAAGGCTCTCTCGAGAAATAATGGAATTGTCAGTCGCGCCGCGAAAGACTTGGGGATTAGTCGGGTCAATCTCTATGAATTAATCGACCGCTACAATATCAAGATACAGGAGTTTAAGGCGATTCGTTCCGTCGAAAAACAACACGTAAAAAGCACGGAAGGCGTTCTCACTTGAATACAATCAGAAAGCTAATCGAGAGCCGCAAAGCGACTGCAGCCGTGATCGGATTGGGTTACGTCGGGTTGCCGCTGGCAATGGAAATGGTTGCAGCTGGCTTCGATGTCATAGGAATTGATCTTGACCGCAAAAAGATCGCTGCTCTTAAAGAAGGCACGTCCTACATTCGCGATGTCGATGATCAAATCATTTCCGCCGCCATTAGCTCCCAGCGTTTCTTTCCTACGTCAGACTTTAGTAGCTTAGCCAGAGCCGACAGCGTGAGCATTTGCGTTCCGACACCTCTTAGCAAAAGTCGCGATCCTGACATCTCGTTTATTTTGGCCGCCACGGAAGAGATTCGGAAATATTTACATAATGGGCAGTTGATCGTGCTTGAAAGTACCACTTATCCGGGCACCACGGAGGAGCTGATTCTTCCCGAGTTAAGCGGCTCCGGACTCAAGGTTGGGGCGGATTTCTATTTGGCTTTTTCCCCCGAGCGCATTGATCCAGGAAATACGGCGTACACAACCCGCAATACGCCGAAGATCGTTGGCGGCATTACGCCGGAATGTACCGAGATCGCCCACCTCTTCTATTCCCAGTTTATTGAGAAGGTTTTTCCGGTCACCAGCACCAAATGCGCAGAGATGGTGAAGCTTCTGGAGAATACCTTTCGCAGCGTCAATATCGGTATGGTCAACGAGATGGCGCAGATGTGCGATTTACTGGGAGTGGATGTTTACGAGGTCATTGATGCAGCCGCGACAAAACCTTTCGGCTTTATACCCTTTTACCCGGGTCCTGGCTTAGGCGGACACTGCATTCCGATTGATCCCCATTACCTTGCTTGGAAACTCAAGGCGTTAAACTTCCAAGCACGGTTCATTGAATTGGCTTCAGAAATTAATGGAATGATGCCGGCGGTAGTAACCAGCTTGGTCGCGGACGGCCTAAACCAGGCGGCAAAGAGCATACGCAACGCCAAGATTTTAGTTCTAGGCGTTGCCTATAAAAAGAACGTCAGTGATTGCAGGGAGTCTCCAGCTCTGGATGTGATGCGCATGCTCAGCGACAAGGGAGCTAACCTTATCTATAACGATCCCTATGTTCCAACTCTTCGCTTGGGTAAAAATACAATAAACTCAACGCAGTTATCGTCAGATTTAATCGCCCAGCAAGACTGCGTTATCATCCTGACCGACCACAGCGACTATGATTTTAAAACAGTTGTTGCGGGAGCACGGTTAGTGATCGATACAAGGAATGCCACTAAGGACTTAAACGCTTTTACAGATAATATTATTAAACTTGGGGCGGGCAATAGGCGCCGTGCGGTTTCAGATTACGAGGAGGCACGTGAACCAACCGCTATATTTACGGCGCACTGAACTAATAATCGCAAGCCCACACTAAAGATATTAGAATTCCTTCCGAAGCGCTGACGCCTTACATGCCGATGTCATAGAATACGGGTCATTTACCGCAACAACGCTTGTACTTTCGGCCACTGCCGCACGGGCATGGATCGTTTCTTCCGATTTTATCACTGTGTCGTTTAGCTAAGGGCCGTTCCGCTTCGATACTTTCAGACCCATGGCTTAGCATAACCTGCTGAGCTCGTTGTTGGCCTTCCAGATCGGCTATCGAAGCAGTGCTTTCGCGCGCGATCTCTACTGTAAACAGCTTCTGCACGACATCCTCTTGGATACGATGCACCATATCTTCAAACAGGGCGAAACCTTCCTTCTGATATTCCTGAAGCGGATTCTTCTGACCATAGCCGCGCAGCCCAATACCCTCTTTAAGATGATCCATATTTAGAAGGTGGTCTTTCCAAAGTGTGTCAATGGTTTGAAGCATGATGATCTTTTCGAGCTGCCTGAGCATGGGCGCGCTGAAGCGCGCCTCCTTATCTTCGTAAGCCCGGCTCACCCGCTCTGTGGCCAGTTCGACTAACGGATCCACAGCCAGGCTTTCCTGCTCATCCGTGTTGACCATGAACGACAGGTTGAAATTATGATGGAACCCCTCATTGAGACCTGCCCAGTCCCAATCCGAAGGATGACTATCCTTGTCGGTATAACGTGCCACTGTCTCTTCGGCGATTCCGTGGGCCATCTCCAGCACGTCTTCCTTAAGAGTTTCCCCCTTCAGCACTTCCCGTCTCTGGCTATAGATAACCTCGCGCTGTTTATTCAGAACGTCATCATATTCCAACAGATGTTTACGGATATCGAAGTTGTGCGCCTCGACCTTCTTTTGAGCATTCTCAATTGCCCGAGTCACGAGCCCGTGCTCAATCGGTTCGCCATCCTCCATTCCCAGCCGGCTCATAATTCCCTGGATTCGGTCTGCGCCGAAAATGCGCATCAAATCGTCCTCAAGAGACAGATAAAAACGTGACGAGCCCGGATCGCCTTGGCGACCAGCGCGTCCACGCAGCTGATTATCGATGCGCCTGCTCTCGTGACGCTCGGTACCGAGAATGTGGAGGCCACCTGCCTCAATCACCTTCTCACGTTCCTCCGCGCACGTCGTCTTATAGTTTTCAAGAACCTCATTGAACCGTTGGCGATATTCATCCGGAGCTTTATCCAGCTGTTCGCGGATTTCGTCAACCATACGCAAGTACTCTTGCCGCTTTAATTCGTAGTCGTTCTGCGCGCGTTGGATGGCCTGTTCATACGGCTGCCGAACCTCTTCGCAGCGTAATTCGGCGGTTTCGAAATCGTCGTGGGTCTTTTTATACTCGGTTACAATGTTGCCATGCTCGCCTGTAGATAACACAGCAAGAGCAACCTCGAATTCAAAATCGGCGACGCGCTGTTCATAGTTTCGACGTTTCTCGTCCAAAACTTCCGCCAAAGCCGGCCGCTCCCCGGCTGTTTGCTGCCAGCGTTGAAGAAACTCGCTGAACTCCTGTCGCGCCTCTTCGAACGCATCGTAGGCTTCGGAGGTGTTCCCGTTAAAGTTTTGCAGAAGAGCGGTTTCCAACTCTTCTTTCGATTGAAAATAGCTGTTTGGGATTGTTCTTCCTCCGTGAAGCACATCAATAAGTTCTGTGGCGGAAAGATCTTCGAAGCGAAGGCGGGTTTCACGAAATGGTGAGGTTTCTCGAATCTCCTTCTGAAGCTCGGTTGTACGCTTCAGGGCATCGCTGCGCTGTTGCTGAAAGAGTTCACCCTGTTTGAAATATTGTGCTTCGGCTTTACGAACCTCGTCCTCATACCTCTCGCGCAACTCTCTTAATGCATCTTCGTAGCGCCCCGCTCCCTGAATCGGCAACTTTGCCGCACGGTTGATCCACTCATTCTCCATATCGGACCGCGCTAGAAACTCCGGATTTCCGCCAAGCAGAATGTCGGTGCCACGACCAGCCATGTTGGTCGCAATCGTCACCGCCGCATATCTTCCTGCCTGGGCGATGATCGTCGCCTCGGCTTCGTGATTGACGGCGTTTAGAACGTTGTGCTTAATTCCCTTCTTCTTCAGCATGCGAGATAAACGCTCGGATTTTGCCACCGACGTCGTGCCAACGAGATTTGGTTGCCCCTTCTTGTAACGCTCTTCTATCTCTTGAACGACTGCGTCGTATTTTTCTTGGTCTGAGCGATATACTACATCCGCAAGATCGTTCCGAACCATATTTCGGTGGGTCGGAATCACTACGACATCCAATTTGTAAATCTTTTTGAACTCAGGTGCTTCGGTATCTGCCGTTCCAGTCATACCGGCGAGCTTCTTATACATGCGGAAATAGTTCTGAATCGTGATCGTCGCCAGGGTCTGATTTTCTTCTCGTATGTGGACCCGTTCTTTTGCTTCCACCGCCTGATGCAATCCATCGGACCAGCGCCGGCCGGGCATCAACCGTCCGGTAAACTCGTCAACAATAATGACCTCGCCATCTTTGACGACATAATCAACATCGCGCTTGAAAATCGCGTGCGCCTTGAGCGCCTGCTGCACATGATGCAAAGTGTCAATCTGCCGCGGGTCATAAAGATTATGGACTCCCAATAGCCGTTCGACTTTCGCAACCCCGGTTTCGGTCAAGGTCACAGACCGACTTTTTTCGTCGACCGTATAGTCGCCTTGAGCTTCGATAGCCGCCCGTTTTTCTTGGGTTGGATCGCCTTGAATCACGGCGCCGCGCTGCAACTTAGGAATAATCCGATCGATAACGTAGTATTTATCCGTTGACTCCTCTGCCGGACCGGAGATGATCAACGGGGTTCTCGCCTCATCGATCAAAATGTTATCGACTTCATCCACTACCGCGTAGTTTAGCTCGCGTTGGACATATTCTTCGAGCGAAAATTTCATATTGTCGCGCAGGTAATCGAAGCCAAACTCGTTATTCGTGCCATAGGTAATATCGGCCAGGTAAGCCTCCTGCCGAGTGATGGGGCGTAAATTGAGAAAACGGTAGTCCTTGGTTAAGAAAGTCGGATCAAAGCGAAAGCTCGCATCATGAACGATGGAAGCGACCGAGACGCCAAGCTGATGGAAGATCGGCCCCATCCACTGCACGTCACGGCGAGCCAAATAATCGTTGACAGTAATTAGATGAACACCCCTTCCGGTAAGAGCGTTCAGATATAACGCCGAAGTTGCCACCAGCGTCTTTCCCTCACCGGTTTTCATTTCGGCTATTTTGCCCTCGTGAAGTACGGTGCCGCCGATCAGTTGAACATCGAAGTGTCGCAGGCCGATCGTCCGCCGCGACGCTTCACGCACGGCGGCAAACGCTTCCGGTAAAATTTCTTCGAGAACCGCCGCCTCGGCCTCGCGTAACTCTTTGTCCAGCTCTTCAACCCGGCTTTTGAGTTCTTCGCGCTGTTCGCTGTCGGCATTCAGTGTTTGCGCCCGAGCTTCTTCCAAGTCGGCCCTCAGCTGCGCTGTTGCCAGGCAAATGCGCTTTTTGAAATCCTCAGTCTTGGCCACCAAATCGTCATCTCTAAGGCTTTGGAATTGCGCCTCGAAGCTATTAATTTTGTCGACGTAAGGACGAATCCGTTTAACTTCCCGGTCGTTCTTAGTGCCAACTATCTTTTTGATTAGGTTCAACATGTTAAGACTCTACCCTCAAAGATGGACCGGAGCGGTGCTTGCGCAGGGAATTAGCTGGTTAATAGCTTACAAGATTCGCGCATAAAACAAAACGAACTCAATCAGCGCTCGATACGCACCGCGGACTCGACTTTCTCTCCGAGAAATCGTCCGCCGACTTTGATGAATCGATCGGGCGCATCTGTGACGAAAAAGCTGTGATTGCCGATGCCTTCTCTACGGGCAAGGGATTGCTTCTCAAGTGCCGTTCCTACGTCCCTGGCAATTTCTTCCGCGGAATCGACCAGCTGTACAGCACTTCCCATATAATTCCGGATAGCCTTTTTCAGCAATGGGTAATGGGTGCATCCCAATATCAGGGTATCGATGCCGCTTTGTTTCAAGCTTCCGAGATATGCTTCAACGGTCATTGATGCGACGCCGTTGTCGATCCAGCCCTCTTCGACCAAGGGAACGAACAAAGGACAGGCACGGCTGTAGACTTCAATATCTCCAGAGTGCGTTTTCAGCGCTTTAGTATACGCGCCGCTTTGGATAGTCGCTTCCGTTCCAATGACACCGATCTTTTTGTTTTTGGTGATCTGAAGCGCTTTACGAACGCCGGGCTCGATCACGCCGACTAGAGGAACGTTCACGTTTCCCCGCAAGGATTCTAAAGCCAGAGCCGTCGAGGTATTGCAGGCAACTACCACAAGCTTCACGCCCTTCTCAATTAAGAATTCGGTATTTTCAAAGGAATAGCGAACCACCGTTTCAACCGACTTCGTGCCGTAAGGAGCTCTCGCGGTGTCCCCAAGATAAACGGTGTTTTCACTGGGCAGGATCTCGATTAATTTTTGCAGTACCGTGAGCCCGCCGATCCCTGAGTCGAACACGCCTATGGCATCGTCCCGGTTGGTCATGAGACAGAATTATACACGCGGATCCAGTTGCGCGCCCAACTCTTTCTCGCAGCTCGGCGCGTAACCAAAAACCTCTTGCCAGACGTGTTTCGATTCCATGCAGAGGTAGACTTTGACCGTCGGCGCGCTGCGGCGGATCCAGCCGAGCATCTTGCGGTACATCTCGATGCGTAGCGGTTGGAGGTAGCGCAGCTTGCCGTCAGGATTGGGCACTTGCTCTGCGGCAAGCAGACGAGTCCGGGGCAGTCTCTCTCTCATGGCCCGCTTCAGCCCTGGTGTATTGCGCAGGACTCCAAGACTCAGCCATGAGACGCGCCGCCAATCAACGGTCGCGAACAGTTGCTCGACTAGTTTTTCATAATCTTTATCCCAATCCGGGTACTCGATCATCGGATCGAAATGGAACCCGAGGCGATACCCAGCATTCTGGCAGAGACGTGCCGCTTGCAGGCGCTCGAGCAGTGATGCGGTGCCGTGCTCCTCGTCGTCAATTACCGTCTGTGGATTGATTGACCAAGAAACCACCACGCGCTCCTTTGGATCCAAATTCAATAGATCCTCCACGCAGTCGCTTTTGGTTTTGAGCTCGAGCAAGGCGTTCGGTTGTTCGGCGAAAAATGGCACGACCTCGCGCGTAAATCCGATATAGGGATCTAGTATCAAACTGTCGGTAATCTCACCGGTTCCGATACGAAAGAAGTTGCGCCTGTGCTTGTTGAGCAGCTCGTCTACCTCAGCCAGTAAATCATCGACATTGGCGAAGACTTTCAGCGCCGGATTGTGCGCCAAATATTCTTGCAAGTAGCAGTAGCTGCAATCCATCGGACAATTACTGGCGAAATTGATAACGAAATAGTTGCAGCAGACCTGGCCATCGCTGCCGGGGCATTTCTTTAAGAAGTCTCCTTTGTGCTTGGCAATGTAAAGACGCTTCTTTGCCGCGCCGAAATCGGCTGCCGGAGGTGCCGCAAATGTGACTTGCTCTCGGCCATGGTCAACGACTTTTAGAGGAGTCTGCGGGAGCGCAGCTTTCAGACGACGCACCATCGCCGTGCTTTCGCAATCTCGCTCGATCAGAATTTCCTCCGGCTCGAATTTCAGCATGCTGATGATCTGGGCGCTGCGCCGGGTTCGCCATTTGCCGAGCCGTTTAAGAGCATAAAGATTTCCGCCAAGCTTTCGCTTTCTGCCGCCGCGCCGAGCTTTGCTAGAATATTCTTAAATTCAGCAGGACTTACCGCGGTAAATTCAACCTGCAGATCCCCACCCTCGAGTCCCGCCGGAACCGATACCCTGACAGCGGACGGCAGCTTGAGCTGACGAATCTTTGATTGAACTGAATCCTCGATTTGGCTCAAACGTGGGAACCGCATTCGTCTGATCTGATCCTTGATGCGCTTGAGTCGATCGGCGCGTCCCAAGCGCGGGTCCGTTCTTATGTCACTGATTGTCTTACTCTGCAAAAGTTCGCCGATCCCGATGCCGTCTCGAAGCGCAATTTCCTCCAGCCAATCCATCAGGTCACGTAGATGATTTTCCCCTGCTTTCAAACTGAGCGCGACCTCAAGCAGCGCGGCCCCATCATTCGCATCCCAGCTAAGCCATCGCTGTTTTACGTGCGGATGAAATCCTTTACTCAGCGCATATTCCTGAATGGCTTGTGCCGTCATTCCCGGCTCCTTGTAAAAATTCAGCCAGTAACGCTTCGAATTTTCGGGCTTCGTCGAGCTTGCCCCTTTTTGCCGCACCGGCAGCAAGTATCGATGTCTTCTGCCGGAGTGAGTCCAGGGCCCATTGTCTTTTTTCGCCACCAAGGCCGGCGCGCAGCAGCTTGACGATGGCCAGCGCTCGGAACCGGTCCATGCCCCAAAGAGAACGTGACAGTTGATCAGCGTGCCCGCCTCGCTTGGTAACCAGCGGGCGATCGATCAGAAAAACGGGATGACCAACCGCGATACGGAGCCAGAGATCATAGTCCTCACACACAGGAAACGATTCGTCGAACCCGCCTGCCCAATAGAACAGCTCTTTCGTCATCATAACCGCGGATGGACTGACCAAACAAAGTTCCAGACAGCGCTGAAAAATATCTCCGGTCGGCTTTCGGTGCCTTGATTTGGGATTAACTCTGACCCCTTGGCGAATCCAGATCTCCTCGGTCTGGCAGATGTGCACGCCAGAATTTCGTCCCATGAAATCAGCTTGAATCTCTAGCTTCGCAGGCGACCAAAGATCATCGGAATCGAGGAATGCAATATATTTCCCCCGCGACATCGCCACACCGGCATTACGCGCGGCGGCAACGCCGGCCCGCGGCTGAGAAACTACTTTTAAACGGCAATCGCATGAGCTCAGTAAGCGAGCGGTGTTATCAGTCGATCCATCATCAACGATGATGAGTTCGAAGGCGTTAAACGTCTGAGCCAAAACCGACTGGACGGCTTCAGCGATCATCGGCCAACGGTTGTAAGTCGGGATGACGACGCTCACCAGAGGCGGGCGGGTTGTCATTACTTAATTCGGACTTGAGATTTTGCGGCCCGAAAGAGGCTCTGCCTTCACATGAAGGTTTCCATTTTTTTGAAAAACTGATCCACCATCATCTTAGCCACCCCACCCAACATTCGTTGGCCGATACTAGCGATTAAGCCGCCCACTTGAGCATCGGTGCTGTACTTAAGAATGGTTTTTCCGTTGCTCTCTTCCAGATCAATGGCAACATCGCCCTGCATAAAACCCGGACCGCCGGAGCCGGATCCGCTCAAAACGTAATGAGAAGGAGGTTGTTTGTCCTTAATCGCTACCTTACCCTTGTAGGTGCCCTTAACCGCGGCGACACCGACCTTCATGGTCGCTTCATACTGATCGGGACCGACCTCGTTGAGCGCCTCGCAGCCGGGCATGCATTGCGCCATCACCGTTGGGTCGAGCAGAACCTGCCAAACCCGGTCTCTCGGAGCATCGAACGTATAGTTTCCCTCAATCTTCAAACGACTCTCCTTCGCTGCTCGATCTGGTCGCGATGCGGGCTCTCTCGGGACCATCCTTCCAAGCCGAGACCATCAAAAACCTTAGCTTTCATCCAAACAAAAGACAACACTAAGATGATCGCCGGTAGCAGCGGGCCTGCGACTTAACAGAAAATCGTTGAATCCCCCCACTACCTTGGTTAAACTTTACCAGATGTCCAACAGAGCTATTGCAGCGGTACTTTTCCTTGGGACACTTTGCGCCCATCCCTCGACTGTTCTCTCGCAAGAACCCGATCCTCGCCAGAGTTTTGATAGCGCATACTCCTTCTATTCGAGCGGCTTGACCTCTCAAGCAAAGGAGTTTTTCCAGCAAAGCTTAAACGCACCCTATCCGCTGGCAGATTATGCGCTCTATTATTTAGCAGTCATCGCTTTTGAAGAATCCGATTGGCAGTCATCACGGGATCTTCTGATCCGGCTGCGCCAGGAGTATCCCCAAAGTATTTGGTTCGCTCGCGCTCAGTTGCAAGCGATCAAGATCGACATTGCTGAAAAGAATTATCCCCAAGCTATTGCTTCGCTGCGTTCCTTGCGGACTGAAAAGAACCTGAAACCGGAGATTGCGGAAGAAGCGCTCTACATCGAGGCACAGTCGCATGAAATCCAGGGAGATGTCTCCCGGGCCCATTCGCTGTTCCAGGAACAGCGAACGAGTGCGCCGCGCTCACGATGGAGCGCCGCAGCGCGCCGAGAAGTCGCACGCTTGCGGGAAAAATATCCCGAAACATTTGGCCTCAACACAGTCACTGCGGTTTCGGATGAAGCCGATCAGCTGGCTCGGGAGAGAGAGCATACCGCGGCCGAAGCGCTCTATAAGAAGCTGCTCAATCAAGATCTCGGCCCGATGCTACGGCTGCAAAATCTGACCAAGCTCGCGGATCTTTATCTCTCGATCCGCAAGAGAAACGAGGCGATGCCTCTTCTGGAGGAAATCGCCCGCAATTTTCCCGACAGGCCGGAAGCGGCCGTTGCCCTCTATCGAATCGGCAACATTCTGTGGAACCGCAATGACAACAGCCAAGCTCTTGAATATTTCACACGTTTGATCAAAGCACATCCGGAGGGGCCCGAAGCCGACCGAGCCCAGTTTGCCGCCGCCGATATCCTGGAGTCTCAAGGCAAGAGCAATGAGGCAATTCCTTTATACCGCTCTTTGCCTAAGAAGTTTCCCAACAGCCAAGTACGCGACGATGCAATCTGGCGTCTGGCTTGGCTGCACTATCGCGGCGGCCAGTTGGCGGAGGCAAATGGAACCTTCAAATCGCTCGCGAGCAACGCTAGAGAAGAAAGGTACAGGACTGCCGCTCTCTATTGGCAGGCAAAAACATCCCACCAGCTGGGGGCGCATGACACAGCCAACCGTCTGTACCAGCAAATTTTCAATCAAGGATTAGAATCCTACTATCAGGCTCTGGCGGCGCAAGCATTGGCTAAAGCTGGAATTGCGACATCGCAGAGCAGGCCGCTTAAACCGGCAGCGCCGAGCGATTTCGATCTGCGACCTTATCCAGAGGCTGCGTTTCATTTAGCCCGGTCGCGCGAATTGGCCAATCTCAAACTTCACGCGCTCGCAGTAAGCGAGTTAGACGAGGTAAACCGGATTGCCCCGCAGCATCCTCCCCTTCGTCTGCTGCTGATCAATGAGTACATGAGCAGTCACGCCTTCGCTCGCAGCGTGGCGCTCGCTCAGCAGCTTCCCGGATCCGCCGGCGAGCGCCTGTTCCATCGTTATCCGTTGGCTTACTGGGAAACAATCCAAAACAAAGCGCGGGAAGCGGAGCTCGATCCCTATCTCGTGGTGGCGCTGATTCGGCAGGAAAGCCTTTTCGACACCCGCGCCCGGTCTTCGGCCGCAGCTCTCGGGCTCATGCAGTTGCTGTCGACGACCGCCACCCGCATAGCAAAACAACTCGGGCTACAGCCTCCGTCAAATGAAAAACTTTTTGACCCTGAGCTCAATGTCGTCCTTGGAACTCACTATTTGAAAAACTTAATGCGGCGCTATTCAAATAACTGGTTTAAAGCGATAGCCGCCTACAATGCCGGCGAAGCCGCCGTAGACCGCTGGGAAAAGGATATCGTTACGGATGATATTGAAGAATTCGTCGAACGAATTCCGTACCTCGAAACGCGCCAATACGTTAAACTGGTTCTTCGCAATCACCGAATCTACAAAACTTTATACACCCAGGATCAATGAGCCAGGCGCGAACGAGCCGCCTTCCGGTAATCGGCATCACCGCCGATTCCTCGGACTGCGAACAAACCGGGTCCAGAACCAACCGAGAAGGACTGTATTCTTTAGCGAGCCGCTACTGTGATGCCATAGAAAACGCCGGCGGCCTGCCGATCATTATTCCGCATTCGCGATCGCGAACTCAGATTCGCCATCTATTGAGGCGCATCGACGGGCTGCTCATTAGCGGCGGCGGTTTTGATATTGATCCCGCTTATTATGGCGAGCAGCCCATCGGCAAGCTCGGCAAGATCAACTCTCAAAGAACCTTTACCGAATTGGAATCCATCGCCTTTGGACTTGACCGAGATCTGCCGATGCTTGGGATCTGCGGCGGCGCACAAGCGATCAATGTCGCCCTTGGAGGATCGCTTTACCAGGACATAGCGACGCAGCTTCCCGCCGCGCAAAAGCATCAGCAGGAGGCGCGCAGCGATAGATACGGCCATGTAGTCGAAGTGGCGCGCGACACTCTATTGTACAAAATCTGCGGCCGACAAACACTGAACGTCAACACGACCCACCATCAGGCGATCCGCAAGTTAGGAAAAGATCTCGCCGTCAATGCCACCGCGCCGGATGGGCTAATCGAAGGCATCGAAAGCAAGAAGCACTCGTTTGTTCTTGGACTGCAGTGGCATCCTGAAGTCCTGGCGCGGAGTGTGGCTGTCCAGCGAAGGATTCTTTCGTCTTTCGTTTTAGCCTGCAGGCGTCTGCATTGCGGCACCTAATGGCAACCCGAAATCAGACCGCCGAACTTTATAGTCTCTGATTACGCTTTTAGCTTCGCGTTCGAAACTGACAACAGCAATCACCATTTCGCACTGGCGCTGGTGCAAATGGATCGCGAGATTCGCGTTAGATAGATCCCACCACGTCAAGAATTTCCTCACTCGCCGGCTGTGCCGTTGAATTTTAGGCCGGTCTGGGGCAAGACAATCCAAGCCGGTACCGATTTAAATGACGGAGGTAACTTATGGCCGATCAGGGCGGCGATGTTTTAGATAAGGATGCTGCGGAACGAGCGTTGTTTCCGGCTAGCGGCCTACCGGGTGGTGGACAGCTGGAAGTGCGCATGGAGATTTCAGCCAATCACCCGGACCCAGACATTCGCCGGGTTGCTCGGACCGTCAAGCCGTACAATCTCCAAAGCTGGTATTCAGAATGGAGCGCGATGGCGGCCAAGAACGAAGAGCTTGCCGCGGGATTCGTTGCTCAACAGCGCAATGTCACTGCGCACGAGTTTTACTTGCGTGCTGCGGATTTTTACCGTCGGGCGCTCGTCTATCTGCCGGACACCGATTCTCGAATGCTCCCTACCTACGGCAAGCTTCAGGAAACTTTCGACAAGGCATGGAGCCTTGTGCCCGCCCCTTTTGAACGCGTGAAGATCCCGTATGAGGGGCACCTCCTCGAGACGCTTTTTTTCCCTGGCCGCGGCAGAGCGGGAGCTCGCTTGCCGGCGGTTTACAACTACGGCGGCGCCGACGGCATTCTCTTGAGAGGCGAAGACGGCGGCGCCGGTCAGTACGTGCGCCGCGGCATGCATTTCATCGATGTCGATGGACCGGGCCACGGGGGCGCGCTGCGGGAGAGAAAACTCTATGCGCCGCCGGATTCCGAACGCGTGGCGAAAGCGGTCATCGACTACCTGGTTACTCGCCCTGACGTGGACGCCGATCGCATTGGCCTGCACGGGTCGAGCATGGGCGGCTATTCCGGTCCCCGCTGCGCTACTGCGGAAAAGCGCATCAAGGCGGTCGCCGTATGGAGCGGCGCCTATGATCTAATCCATGATATTTTCGATTACTACCCGCCGATCCAAGATCGTTTGCGATGGCTGATCGGCGCCAAAGATTTACCCCAAGCAAGAGAGAGGATAAAGGAATTCACTCTGGAAGGTCGGGCTAATAGAATCGAATGCCCCCTGCTGGTCGGCTACAGCCATGATGATCGCGTGATGGATCCACGGGGCGCGCTTAAGCTCTATGAGATGGCTATCAATTCGCCGGATCGCTCAATGCTGGATGGGGTCGGCCATGGTGAAAAGCGTTTCGATCGACGCACCTACATTGCTGATTGGTTTATGAAGCAACTCAAAGCCGGACGATAAAGTTAGGTCATCTAGCCGCTATCGAGCGATGTTCGACCATCAAACAGCGATCCTGCACGACCTGAATGCCCGCCCGAGCCAACGTTTCGGCGGCTGGCTCGTTGCGAATACCGGATTGAAACCACACGGCTTTCGGGTTCTTGGACAGAATATCGTCTATGTGGCCATCGATATCCTGCGGTCGTCTAAAGACATCGACAAGATCGATTTCCCCGGGAACGTCAACCAGGCGCCGATAGACCGTGATCCCAAGGATCTCTGTGACCTCGGGGTAATAGACCGGAACCGGAATAATCTCGAAGCCGGATCGAAGCAGATACTGCGGCACGTACACCGATGGTTGACCCGCCTGCGCTTCTGTCTTGATACCCAGAACGGCGATGCGGCGGGTCTTCATAATCAATTGCCGGATCTGCGCCCGGCTTTCGATCAGATTCTCCTTCCAGTCCATGTCAGCAGTATAGCAACTGGCATCTCGACAAGCGATGCTGGGTTCCGTCCGAGCCCATTAAACAGTTCTGGACGGTTCAAACCATCAAGTGACGTTCGCTAACCTCTCGAGGACCATCGCTCGGGTTTACGACACGAGAATAAACGGCATGGAAATGCAGGCTTTCACATGGAAGACTTCAAGATAATCGGAGAAGCCGTCACACGTGACGAGGGTGGCGCTAAGGTTAGCGGGCGGACTCTCTATACAGCGGACGTGCATCTACCGGGACTGCTCTGGGGAAAGATTTTGCGCAGCCCCTATCCCCATGCCCGGATAGTGCGCATCGATACAAGCAAAGCCCATCGAGTTAAGGGATTAAAAGCCGTCATCACCGGCGCGGACGTCAAAGATTGCTTGATCGGCAAACAGATTCGCGACATGCCCGTCCTTTGTTGGGACAAAGTCCGCTTTATTGGCGACCGCGTTGCTGCCGTGGCGGCTGAATCGATAGATGCGGCCGAAGAAGCTCTAAGTCTCATCGAAGTAGACTACCAGACATTGCCCGCTGTATTTGATCCTTTGGAGGCGATGCAGCCGGATGCGCCGCGCCTACACGAAGATGTCGCAGCCTACGATGGCGCGCCCAAAGAACTGTTAGCTTCAGATCTGCCCAACGGCTTAACCCGGCTGGCATGGCGTAAGGGAGACGTCGAGCAGGCGATGGATCAAGCAGACGTAGTTCTAGAGCATACCTTTAGGATACCAGCTCGGCATCAAGGCTATCTCGAGCCTCACGCGGCGATCGTCAGCATTGACATCGATGATCGTATCCAAGTATGGGTCTCGGCCAAAAATCCGTTCGGGGTTCGCAGCCAGATGGCCAAAGCCTTGGATATTTCGGAAGAGCGCATTTGCGTCAATGTGGTCAATGTTGGTGGCGAATTCGGCGGCAAAGGAGACGCAATCGACCTGCCAATCGCCTACTTTCTAGCTCAAAAATCTTCGCAGCCGGTAAAAATCGTCATGAATTACGCTGAGGAATTGTCGGCCGGCAATCCAGCGCATCCGACCATAATAACCATACGAAGCGGCGTGAACCGCGACGGTCGCATCGTTGGCCGTTCCTTGAGGGCGATCCATACCGGTGGCGCTTACGGCGGGCTTAAAGCCAACTCATCGCTGGCCACCTGGCACTACGTCGGCGTTCCCTACCGGGTGGAAAACTCCCATTTCGAATTTTTGCAGATCTACACCAACACTGTGCCGGGCGGATACTATCGGAGCCCAGGCGCGGTGGCGATGGCATTTGCTCTTGAATCCCATACCGATCTGATCGCGGCAGAGCTTGGTATCGATCCGGCGGAGTTTCGGCTAAAAAATTTGCTCGCAGAAGGCGAAGAAGATGCGGTCGGTCATCGGTTGCACGACGTTCGATTTCGTGAGGTGCTAGAGGGCGCATTGAAAGCGGCTAAATGGCAAAATTCAAAACCTCGCGCCCATGTCGGCCGCGGCATCTCGCTTTCGGCACGGCATATCAGCGGCGGGGACACAGGTCTTGTTCTAAGCGCAGAGGCCGATGGATCTTTCGTCGTGTTAAGCCCGACCATCGATCAAGGTTCGGGGACTCATACGATCTTGCGGCAACTCGTAGCCGAGCAGATGAATGTCCCGGTTGAAGCGGTGCGGGTTGTAATCGGCGATACCGACACGGCGCCGCGCGACAGTGGCGTCAGAGCCAGCCGCGTGACCTACGTGGCCGGAAACGCTGTGTCGAAGGCCTGTCGAGAATTGCGCGAGCGGCTCCTCGAGTTCGCCGCGCGTACCTTGGAGTGCCGGCCAGACGAAATTGAGTTCCGCAACGGCAAGTTCTGGCTAGGTCACGATCCAAACCAGCAGCTGACAATGCGACGGCTGGTTTCACAAGCCAAGGATCCTCTGCAGGTTACAGTTTATGAAGACTACCCCTATCCCGACGAAGTGAGTTACATCTGCGCGCAAGTCGCCGAGGTCGAAGTCGATCCCGCGACGGGTGTGGTGCGGATCCAGCGGATGATAACCGCTCACGATGTCGGCACGATCATCAATCCGTTGACTCATCAAGGGCAAATCGATGGTGCGACGATAATGGGTATTGGACAGGGCATCATGGAAGAGTTGATCATGAATGATGGCAGGATCGTCAACAACAATTTGGGAGACTACAAGCTTCCTACTATCGCCGACATTCCAATGCTCAAAACCGTTTTAGTGCACTCCGACGGCGGGGTCGGGCCGATGAATGCCAAGCCTATCGGCGAATTTGCCAACAACGGCCCGCCGGCCGCCATCGCCAACGCCATTGCCGATGCCGTGGGGATTCGCCTGTTCGAGCTGCCGCTCACTGCGGAAAGAATCTATTACTTGCTCAAGGATCAAACCACAAACACGCTTGTCGGATCTAATAACCCAGGCGCCTAAGTCCCGACACGGCTGGTTTGACCAGCCTCAACGGTGACCCGTAGCCGACCCCATCTATTTTCTTTTTCTTCCGACCTCCGGCAGAATCGACTCGATTCGTCTCAGATCCTGCCGCTTGCATCGCGCAGCACGTTTCTCACACCACTGGCCACTCGGCTGCACCTCGCTTTGCGCTAATTGCGAACAACTTAGCCGCCACCTTGTCAACGGAATCGCAAATGTGATGTATGCTGATTGACAGTAAACTGGCCGATCAAATACTTTAATTAGAAACATTCGATGCGGCCCTCGGTTCATTCGGGCATCGAGCGAAACAGTTGAGGACTGATCTAGCAAACGCTCGGTTGCCGCGTTAGAAAACGTCTCAGGAGGTTCACCATGCTCGAAGGAAAAGTAGTTATCGTAACCGGCGGCGCGCAGGGGATTGGCCGCCATGCAGCGACCACTTTTGCACAGCACAAGGCAAAGGTGGTGATCGCCGACATCAACGAAGAAACAGCTCGAAAGACTGCGACCGAACTTGCTCGGCTCGCCCAAACCCTCGGGATAGGCGTGGACGTGCGCGACGAAGAGAGCGTCAAACGCATGATAGATCAGGTCGTCGGCCATTTTGGTCAGGTCGACGTGCACGTCAACAACGCCGCCATCGTGCCCCATTTCGCTTGGGGCATTCCGCGCTGGCAGCGCATCAGCGAAATGCCCAAGGATTTTTGGGATCGGGTTATTCAGACCAACCTGAACGGCACATTTAACGGCACCAAACATGTGATCCCCCACATGGAGAAAAGACGGACGGGCCACATCATCAATCTCTACGGTGGCGGTGGAATCACTCCGGCCGGAGCCTGCGCTTACATGGTGACCAAAGATGGCATTCGAACCTTCAGTCGCTATGTTGCCGAAGAGGTCAGAAGTTCCAACATCTGCGTCGTGACCTTTTCACCGCGGGTGCCGATTGTGACCGAGGATGCTCCGGAAGAGGCATTCAAGCGCCTGCCCGGTCCCGAAATTCTAGGAGAAGGATTTGTTCTCGCCGCGGAGCTGTCGATGGAACACAGCGGTGGTTGCTTCGCCTACGACAATGGCAAGCTGGTGAAAGAAACTATTAGAGAAGGCTGATCGAACTTAAATATCATGACTGCATCTCTGGTTTTACGTAACAATTTCCAATTTGTGCCTTTTGAATCAAAAGTAAAGCTGCTGGCTTGGTAAGGAGTAAACAATGGCGGTGATTGATGCGGATGCTCACGTCATCGAGAACGAATCGACCTGGGATCATATGCTCGAATCCGAGCGCCGTTTTAAACCACGAATCGTTGGCGCTACTGACGGTGATCCATCCGTCGACTATTGGTTGATTGATGGCCGGCTGATGCCGCGCAGCAACGTCGAAAAGAGTTTGCCCGAAGCCGCGCGCGATATGAGCGATCTGACCATCCGGATCGCTCACATGGATGAGCTGAATATCGATCTCCAGGTGATCTATCCTACGATTTTTATCTTCCCGACCGCTCGGCGGCCCGAAGTCGATCTCGCGCTTTGCCGTAGCTATAACCGCTGGATGGCCGATATTGTTGGAAAAGCGACTGAACGCTTTCGCTGGGTCGTGGTCCCGCCACTACTCAACATGGATCGCATCGCCGAGGAGTTGAAATTTGGCAAGGAGCGCGGCGCGTGCGGGGTTTATCTAAGAGGCTTGGAAGCAGACCGCCGCTTGAGCGATTCCTATTTTTTTCCGCTATATGACGAGGCGAGCAAACTTGATCTGCCGATTTGCGTTCATTCGGCCAACGGCAGTATCGACTCGTACGACTTCTTTCTCGACGAGCCGGGCTTCTGCAAATTCAAGCTCGCTGTGGTCGGCGCATTTCACTCCCTTTTGGTCGAGGGGATCCCGGAAAAGTTTCCGAAATTGCGGATTGCCATTGTCGAAGTCAGCGCGCAATGGATCCCTTATGCGATCCATGATTTGGCGCGGCGATACCAGCGCCGCGGCAAACAGCTTGACTCTCAAGTCCTGGAGGATCACCGGGTTTATGTCACCTGCCAAACCGACGACGATCTCGAGTACATCCTCGCCTATGCCGGCGAAAATAATCTCGTCATCGGCACCGATTATGGCCATGCCGACAACGCCAGCGAGATTGAAGCTTTGCGCAAGTTGCGGAATCAGGGAAAGATCGGCGCCCAGGTTATTGATAAAATTCTCGGCGACAATCCACGTGCCCTCTACGCTCTTTAACCTGGTAACCCTTGTACGTTTGAGGCCGTGCCAGTCGATTTGATAGGCACGAGAGAACCGCAGGTCGTGTTCGCATCGGGTGCAATTAGCGATGCAAGGAATCGGGTGATGCGGCATCGAAGCTTCCGAATCCAGCCTTCTCATGAGTGATATCTTCGATCTCCTGCTCACCGGCGGCACCGTCATAGATCCTAGCGTCGGCATTAATCAGAAGTTGGACATCGGTATCACCGCCGATCGGATTGCCGCCATCCGGTCAAACATCCCTGCCGTGAACGCCAGGAAAGCGCTGAACGTCGAGGGGTGCATCATCACGCCGGGCCTGATCGATTTTCACGTGCACAGTTATTGGGGAGTAAATCCTTATGGCTTTAATGCCGATCCGATTTGCCTGGCCAGCGGCGTAACAACGACGATGGATGCCGGTTCTTCGGGACCGACTAATTTCCTGGGGTTTCGCAAACTGGTCTATGAGCAATCCCGTACTCGCATGCTCGCATTTGTCGCAATGGCGCAGCATGGCGTGCTGAACGATCCAGGTGAATTAGAGAATATATACTTCGCCGATCCAGAAGGCGCGGCACAGATTGTCGCGGAAAATCGCGACGTCGGCGTGGGCATCAAAGTGCGCATGCACAAGAAAGCCGTCGGAGAGAACAGCCGAGAGGTGTTACGGCTCGCTGTTAAGGCGGGAGAAGAGTGCCGCGCGCCGGTAATGGTGCACGTCGGCGACACAGCGATTTCTATGGAAGAGATCGTCGATACGCTGCGCGCCGGCGACATTGTCACGCACTGCTACACGCCAAAACAACCTTCCATCATGGATAAAAACGCCCGGCTTCTCGATAGCGTCCGGAAGGCTCACGAGCGCGGCGTCATCTTCGACGTCGGCCATGCCGGCGGCCATTTCGATTTCGATCTGGTCCGCCGCGCGATGGCCGATGGTTTACTGCCAGACATCATCAGCTCCGATTTGCACGGTCGGTTGAAGCAGCCGGGGTTCGGAGTCGTCGGTGATTTGCCGACCGTGATGACAAAGTTTTTAGCGTTGGGATTGAGTTTGGATCAGATTATCGCCGCTTGCACGAGCAACCCAGCCCGAGCGGTCGGCTGGCAAGATCGACTCGGTAGCCTACAGGTCGGCCGCGAAGCGGACATCGCCGTGCTGCAGATTCTCGACGATCCCGTCATGTTGCGCGATTCCGTGGGCGCCGAGAAACTGCACAGGCGGCGTATCGCGGCGAGGTGGACCGTGCGTGCCGGTGAGTTGTTTGAGGGGCGGGGATAGAAAGTTTCTATATAATTATCCATGCGGTTCATTGTGGGGAGTTCGGTCACAGCACATCGGATTGAAGGGTCACAAATGCGAAGAGCAATTCTTTTCTTGTTTGTAATTGTCGTCGCGACGAGCAGCCGTACTGCCGCGCAGACGCCCTATTATCAGGGCAAGACGATTACGATAATCACCGGTAGCCAGGCCGGCGATCTGTTCGACATTTACGCACGCATGATCGCAACGCATATGGGAAAAAACATTCCCGGTAATCCGAGTATTTTGGTGCAGAACATGCCGGGTGCGGGACATATTGTCGCGGCGAATTTCGTTTACGGCGTCGCCAAACCTGACGGTTTAACGTTGCTCGCGCCCAACCCCAATCTCTACATTGACCAGCTCATTGGCAGAACGGAAATCAAATTCGATTGGGCCAAATTTGCTTGGATCGGTAATGCCTCGCGCACGACCGATGTGCTTTATATGCGCACCGATGCGCCGTTCAAAACTATGGAAGATGTGCGCAGTGCCAAAGAACCGCCCAAGTGCGGCGCAACCGGTACCGGGACGACAGGGTATCTGGTGCCCAGACTGTTGGACGAAACCATCAGCGCCAAGTTTAACATCGTCACGGGATATAAAGGCGGCAATGAGATCGACTTGGCGGTCGAGCGCGGCGAGCTACAGTGCCGCGCGTTCAGCGTCACGGCATTCTTCGGCCGAGAACCGTTTCATACCTGGAGAAAAACAAACTTTGTGCGGGCCATCATCCAATTGGGCCAAAATAGAGATAACCGGTTGCTGGACGTACCGACCCTCAATGAGTTAATGGACAAGTATAAGACACCCGACATCGGCCGACGATTAGCCCTAATCGTAACCGCCTCGGAGATCTTTCAACGTCCCTACATGGGCCCGCCCGGCGTGCGTCTCGAACATGTTAGGATCCTCCGCGAGGCTTTCCACAAGACGTTGAAAGACAATGCGTTCATGGAGGAAGTGAAAAGCAAGAAGCTCGATGCCGAGTACACTTCCGGCGAAGAGATGGAAACTTTGGCCAAGGAAATGATGTCCCAGCGGCCGGAGGTCATCGAACGATTGAAAAAAGTGTTGGGAAACTGAGTCGCGACTCAGCAGTAGATTAGTTCAAACAGTGAAAGCCTTCCAAACGTGCAACCTGTTTCAAGACGGACACCCATCCTGGTATCGCGTGCTTCTTCATTTGTATTGGTCACGAATTCTCACGTCGGAGAGATTCCCCGCCTTCGAAGAGACTCAGGATAAACTCCGTGAGAGATCTTGGGCTATCGTAATCGCGCGGGAGCATTGACAGTGGCGAGCCGAATGTACTAGACCAGCAACCGTCACGAAGAGAGGAGGATCCGAGATGCAACACTCGTCTGATTTTCCGTCTTTTTACTTGTTTTTGAGGGCCGGTCTCAAACCCGCTGTCTTCTTTCTAGTCGCCACATTGCTTTGCGCCACTCCGCTCCAGGCGCAGGCTCTCAAGAAAGTTCCTTTTCCATTCTCGCCCATCGGTCTCAATTGTCTTCCGTGGTTTGTCGCCAAGGACGCGCGCATTTTTGAGAAACACGGAATTGACTTTGACCCGGTGTTTATCGGCGCCTCTTCGGCGCTGTTCAACGCCATGTTATCAGGCGCGGCGGATGTGGCCGGATCGGGCGGACCCGCGGTGATATCGAATATCCTAAAGGGCGGAGATATCATCCAGATTACTGCGATGGTGCCACGTTTTACACAGTCGATCATGGTGAAATCCGAAATCAAAAAACCAGAAGACATAGCAGGCAAGAAAATCGGTGTAAGCCGCCTCGGCACCGTGACGCATTTTGCCCTGCAAACCTTGATCGATGGTTATGGCATCAAGAATGTAACGATTCTCCAAATGGGCGGTCAGCCGGAAGCCTTCGCGGGTTTGAGCCGCGGCTCGGTGGACGGTGCGGTGTTCTCACCGCCGTATAACTTTCAGCTTAAGAAGCAGGGTTACCATGAGATCGCTTCACCAAGCGATCTCGCGAAGCTCACCCCGTTTATCACTAACGGTATCGTCGCGCGCCGGTCGGTTGCCGAAAAAAATAATGACACCGTGATTAAGACAATCAAGGGCACGGCGGAGGCGATAAAAATCATCCAGACGGACAGGGAATACACCAAAAAGGTGATGAGTAAGTGGATGCCCATGAGTGACGCCGATATGGTGGAACAATCGTATCGCTTCGCGACCGAAAATTATGCCAAGGAAGGCATGGTCCCCGAGGCGGCGTTGCGCGGTATGGTCAAGCAGATGGTGCAGAGCAATCTCGCCGATCCGCAAATGGCATCGGCTACGCCGCTGACCGCGTATTACGACAATCGCTACGTCGAAGAGGTGAAAAGGTCAGGATTCTTCGATCAATTGTGGAGATAACGTCAAGACTTTGGTCGCGTTGCTACTAGAACCGATCGGAAGGCCTCGCCGGGCAACCTCGGCGATCGGCAGGCTTCGCCCGCTTTCACACCAAACGCACTGCTACATACCCCACCAACGTTCCATCATTTGCAAACATTATTCTGGTTTGTCTGCCTCGAGCGCGTTGAGTGCCTTTTGAACCAGTTGCCGGCGCACTTCCTTTTCTTGCTCGGCAGAAAGCTTGGCATCCCCGACTACGTGGACGATACCGTTTCCTAGCACCAGCCGATTGGAGCCTACCATCTTGGCAATCGGCATCGCCGAAGTGATCTGCACGGTTGGAATTCCAGCCTTTTCCAACTCGGTGGTGATCGCAGCACCGCTGCGAGTGCTCGTGCCTCAAGTCGAGGTTAATATCACCGCATCGATGCCGAGCCGCTTCGCCTTATCGGCCATCTCACGCCCCATGCGCCGCGTATTCGACAGCGGATTGGACAAACCCGAAGTCGAAAGAAATTCTTCGTACAGCTCGCCGATGGCGCCGGATTTTTCCAGCTCGCGCATGACATCAAGCGGGACGAGACGATCCGGGTCCTGGCAGACAAACTGCGGATCGTAGCCGCCGTGCGATATCTCGTAATCTTCGCCTTTGAGATCGTCACAACCGTCGATTTTATACGATCCCCAGCGGGTAGCAGCCGAGCCTTGGATACTGTCCGGATTGCCCTTGGGGACTAACCCACCGTCGGTAATCAGTAGCAACTTTGCGCGCTTAAGATCTTTAACTCCGGGCGGCATGGGCACAGGCGTAAATGTCGTCGGCGCCATTTCCGATTCGAAAGCCTCCCCTTTGACTTTCGCTAGAACCATATCGACTAGCCGCTGGCCCGCCGTCTTCTCGACAAATCGGTCTCGAATCAAGCCCCGGGAGAAATAGTTTTCCTCTTTGGGCAAGCCAATCGGCTGATTATCGATCAGTTTGCGTGACAGAGCGGCCATCTTTCGTACAGCCTCGCGCATTTTGGCCGCGTTGGAGCCCGAGTCGACGATGTACATCAGCTCTCTATAAAGATCGGTGCCGGGATTTTCTTCGCTCATCGCTGCTAGCACAGGAATGTTCAACTGCGACTGTACCGCGGAACAGAGCGCGCCCGCGGCCATGCCGTAGCGGCCTGCTTGGAAGCACGGCCCGGCGATTAACAGATCGGCGTCGGCTTCGCGAATTTTCTGAACAGCGACCGCGATCATCTGATCCTGGTTCTCGACCGCGTAATTGTCGCCGCATACCAGAGTCAGCACCACCTTTGCGTCGCCGCCAATCTGCTGTGCGAATAGTTTTCCGGGGCCGACGGCGCCTTCCCGAGTTTCGAGCGGCATGCCGGCCTTCTCTTCACCGCCGACTCCCGCGAAGAATTGATTTAGGTAATGTACGATTCGCATCCTTGGTCTCCTGTTAAGCAAGTCAGTTCAAAACGTCCAATAGGTACCAGTCTCTGAAAAACCCTGATCACAGCTGGTCAAAAAGACTCAGAGGCAAGGCCCGCGAAGCTCGATGAGCTGAGGCGTACGCTTCAGTACGTTGAAGCGAGTCGAGCAAGCGCAACGAAGCATATGAGGCTTTTTCACCAGCCTGTTAATAAACCATTGCACGGAGCCGCGATCCTCCCTGCTGATTGGCGATGCCGACGACGTTCAGCGATTCCAGTTCCAAGATCTCCGCCGAGCAGCTTCCTTCAACTCCGGTGATGCGGCGATGACCCGCTCGGCACGCGGCACCTTCCAGCGCGTGCTGTTGCCGCCGATGCACACGATCGCGTTGACTTCCGGAAAATTAAACAGCAGCGCCGACTCCACCCTGCGGTCGCGCGCCAGATCGGTGACCTGCACGGCGGTTTTGATGCCCATTCCTTCCAGCAAACGTGCCGTTTCCGATAGATCCGTATGAGGAACGCCGCCGCCAAATTTGGTCAGTACCGCCGCATCTGCTTTTAAAACCGTTCGCACGAGGTTTGCAGCGAACCGGCAATTGCGCTCGCGATCAAAGTTGTCAGCCGATGCAATCGTTGCCACCGTGCCGACGAAATTAAGCTCGCCTTGATCATGGCGCCGGTAAAGCTCGGTGATGACCGGATGGTTCTGATAGAAATAGGTCTCCGCACCGCCGAGAGAGGTGTGATACGACGGCACTACTGCGCCGTCGAGCCATTCGTCGGGGTGAAGTGTGACCGGCAGCATGCCATCGGTACCGAGACCGTAAAGAATCTGCTCGTCCAGCACCGGCTTTCTCTGACGCGAAAATATCTGTCCGACATAGGCGAGGCGGGGCACTCCGTCGCGTGCTGTAGCGGATGGATCGACACTCCCAAACGTCGCGCGTGACCTAGGCACATGATCGAATCCAGCGCGCGCGAGATACACAGCGGCCTTGAGTCCGGCCAGCCGATAGGCTTTTTGCCGGGCATGATCGGCCAGAGCCGGCTGAGTATGCGGCGTGATAATCAGATGTTGCAACGAGCTGTACTTGGATCCTGCCGCCGGTTCTCCGCTCATCTCCAAGACATAGCCGATGGCGCCGCGCGAGTCTCCGGCAGATTTTTCCCTCAGCACTGTTACCGCGGCGCCCTCGAGCACGTGGGTTGTACCGAACCCTGCCGTATGCGGCGGTCCAAGAATACCGGGAAAATCAGGACTCGAATCCGGGGCCTTGGCACGCGGTTCGATGATATCGAAAACCGGACCGGCCCTGCAGCTCTCTCCAGGACAAGCGATCTCTAAATCCACCGCGGTCAAGGTTTGGTCTTCAAGGAGCAGTGCTTGCAACTGTTCGGCAGCGACATCCAGCAAGGTTCCGTCCAAGCCGGTCGAATGACCGAAGCGAATTGCCGTGATCGGATGAATCGCGAGGGTTAGCTCCATAACAACTTAGCTTTCTACCGATATATCGACTGTATTGTGCGCACCGCGGAGGTGTCAACGCGATGAAGGCAGACTGAAAGTATATCCAAAGATGACGATAGTTGCGCTTGCTCTTCAGTCATCCACCTCTGGCTCCAATCGAGCCAATCTGTCGCCGCACTCTCGTGAGCTCAAGTAAAAAGCCGCAGCAGGATCTTGCTGCGGCTTTATGTGAATTGCTCACCGTGTCTTGTTGGCTAGCTGAGAGAATCAACCGCGACGGTGAGTGGCTTTGAATTGTTCGAGAGTCATCTTACCGTTCACCATGCGCTCCATATCGGACGGGCTGACGGCTAATTGCGTTTCGCTCAACCGCACATCCCAATGAAAGAGCGCGCCGATTGCCGGCAAATCATCGGGCAGACGATCGGAGCGGCGGATCCAGAAGTCCCTTGCCCGGTAGATTCCTCTGGCATCGGCTCCATTGTCACGACACCACTGTAGTACCTGTTCGAACGTCATCTCTTCCTCCGCATTAGCCGATCGGTTCGAGCAGATGTTCTTTCAAGCTGGTATCGATGCCGTACAGCACCTTGCCAATCTTGGGCTTAGGATTGGGTTCGGTGCTAACCTGATAAAGAATCAGCCGCCCGGAACCGGTGTTGTTGAGCTGGTAAAAATAACCCGCCGGCACATGCACCGCCTGGTGCTGGGTGAGCTTGTATTCTTCGCCCTCGTTTAGCCCTTTCATGGTGCACTCGCCTTCGATTACCAAGAACGTATGATCCGATCCTGGATGGCAATGCATCTCGTCGTTCGCTCCCGGCTCGTAACAGTTGAGCGCAATATGGGCGCGATCCGTCTGCGTCGGGCGGATGTAATTGCGGCCGGTCACGCGTCCCCATTGAGCTTGTTTCTCGGTATCGACGACAGTCGGTTTGCTAATCTTTTCCACTGCGCACCTCCAAAATGTTACTAAGAAGCTTAAATTTACTTATACAGACTGATAAATCGCCTTTACGCCGCATCGCCCCACTGAAGTTGGCGCTCCATGAAATCCACCACCAGCGGCCACGACAGCTCAGCGGCGTGGGCGTGATAACCGACCGCGCCCGGATCGACGTAACCGTGCCCGCCGAATGGAAAGAAATGCCACTCCAAGGGCTGACCGTTGTTTTTAAATGCCTGCCACATCTTTTCCTGCACCGGCACAACCGTGGTGACATCGTCGGCGCCGTACAAAACGATTGACGGGCAACGAATCTTGCCCACCGCCTCCGAAGGATGAACCGGCCGTAAGGCCGACGTCGGTTCGTCACGCACCGTCGGATAGTAACCGACAAACGCGCGCACCTCGGGCGTTGCGGCAACGAAATGAATCGCGATGCGCCCGCCCATACAGTAACCGCACACCGCTACTCGTTGCTTATTCACGTGCGGCTGCGAAAGCAAAAAGCGCCAGCCCTCGGTGAGCACCCGGGTGAATTCGGGATCGGCGGTCTTGGCTTGAATCTGTGATCCGGTTTCAATGTGGGTTGCCGCAGGGTAGCCGAGTTGCTCGAAAACGTTAATAGCAAACGTGCTGTAACCCAGCCTGGCGTACTTGCGTGATTCGATTTTGATGTAGTCGGTCATTCCACCCTTGGGATGAATCAAAAGCAATGCGGGGCCCGGCGTTTTGCGTTCGGGATGAGACAGGAAACCGGCGATGCCGTGCTCCTTGGTGGTAAATTCCTTTTCGATGATCTGCATTCTGTTTATCCTTGTCGCGCTGTAAGCTATTCCCCGATACCTAACATGATCCGCAGATATGGGTAAAGGGGTCATGGGCAGATGCCAATATGTGGCGGGCGCGCCCAGACGAAATGTTGACGACGGCAAGGTTCGAGAGTTCGTGAGGTCAATAGCCGAACAGCAATCCGGCGGGCCAGCGTGTTTCCAGCATGTATTCGAAGAGTCCCCAGATCAGTAAAAAGGTGCACGCGGTCATCACCAACGAAGTAGTCCAGCTCTCTTTGCCCTCGATGAGAGTATAGAGCAGAACCAGCACGGGGAGAGCAATGACAATCCCCAGTAACCAAATGCCCAGTGCCCCACCGATGAACCAGGCAAAGAAGAGCAAGGTGCGCCGGACTTCGACGTTGCTTTCGAGCTGGGCGGTATAAACTTCATCCATATCGATTGAGCCGCCACCGGTTTCGGCAGCGGGTGCCTTGCCGAAAGCGTCACGCGCAAGCTGTGCCACGACCAAAATCAAACCGGGAATCGCGGCAACATACACCGGCATCAACTTGGCAATGTAGGGCCAGCTCCAACCCGCCACTGTGGCGGCCAGAAAAATGAAAAATAAAAAATAGGTGAATAGGTTATTCATGATCGGACCGCGCTGAGCATCGCCTATGCTGCCTGAGCTTTGGGCGAGTTCTTCAGTCTCGCCCGCATGGTCAGAAGAAAAGAGATGGCTGCCAAGCTCAGCAGCACGATCACCGAGGGCCTGGCGAGCCAGCTAAATCCATAGCTCGCCATCGATCGATATAGATAAGTCTCCATGAGACCACCCAGTACTAGGCCTAGAATCATTGCCGGCCTGGGATAACCGAATCGCCTCATCAGATAACCGATGATTCCGAACACCACGACCACAAGCAAATCGATCGGATCACGGTTGACACTGAAGGCGCCCATCAGAACAAATATGAAAATGATCGGCACCATGACCGAGTAACGCACCTCGGCGAGTTTGGCCAGTTGCGCCGCTAAAACAAAGCCGACCAAGGTTCCGATCACGCCGGAGATGCCCTGAATCCAGACCACGCTATAGACGATGTCGAGGTTCTTTTTAACCATCTCAGGACCGGGTAGATATCCCCACGCCAATAGCGCGACTATGAATAACGCGGTGACCACTCCCTGAGGAAATCCCAGCAGCAAGGTTGTCACCAGATCGCCGCCGTCCTTGGCGTCATTGGCGCTCTCCGGCGCGATCACGCCGCGCACATCGCCTTTGCCGAAATTTTTTGCGTCCTTGCTGGTTTGCGCCGCATGGCCGTAGGCAAGCCAATCGACTACCTGCGAGCCGATGCCGGGAACGATACCGACCCAGACGCCGATAAAGCTGCAGCGCAACACCAGCCACCACTCGCGCAGAGTGTCTTTGACCCCGTCAAGCAGGCTGCCCTTTAAAGGCGCGGGTTGTTGCTCTACGCCGATTTTGGTCAACGCCAGATCCAGCGCCGAGGGAATACCGAATAGCGCCAGCGCGATGATGCTCAAGGGAATTCCATCGAGGAGATAAGGCTGGTCGAAGACAAAACGCATGATACCGCTCTGCCCCTGTTGGCCCACGGTCGCGATCAGCAAGCCAAATACCGCCGCGATAAGTCCCTTAATCGGACGCCGGCCGGCCAGGACTGCGACCATGCTGAGCCCCCACAACACCACCACAAACAACTCCGGCGCTCCCATCAGATAGATCAAAGGTTGCGCCGCAGGGATTGCCAGCGCCAGTGTAAAAGTTCCCACCAGACAGCCCATCCCTCCGGCCATAAAAGAGGCGCCTAAGGCGCGCCGCCCTTCGCCGCGTTTGCCCATCGGATAGCCGTCCAGCACGGTCGCTTGAGAGCCTGAACCGCCGGGTATGCCGAATAGAATCGGCAAGTACGCGGCGCAGATCGCGCTCACGGAGCTCGCTCCGATGAGCAGCGCCATGCCGGTTACCGGCTCCCAGCGCACGACCACAGGCAATAGGATCGCGTACACCAACGGCATGCCGAGACCCTGTGGCGCCACCGCGGTAAAAGTGCCGATGCCGACGCCCACCATCATGGCGAGGAAAACTTTAAGATGAAGGATGTTCGTCAGGCCTTTGATAGCGGCGTCGAGCAGTGACATCTCCATTGGCAGTTTCCCCGTCTTGCTTGTTTCCGATCAACTACGCGGTGGAAGAGGACCAGCGCCGGATAGGGTTCTGAGCATCTCGATGACTTCGGGATCCCGCGGAATCTCTCGAATCGCCTTGCTCAACTCCTCCGGCATCAACGGATCGACGTCATCGCCGACCAGCTTCTTGTATTCGCGATGGAACTCAGCGTCCTTGAGAGTTTTGCGCATCGCGTCCTGAAGAATATCGACTTTGTCCTTGGGCGTTGCTGGTGGCAGCATGTAAGGAGAACCCACCAGCCTGAAGACTCGCCAGACAGCGAGGACTTTCTTTTCTTGCTCCGATTTGGCGAAGGTCTCGATCTCGGGCACAGTCGGAAAACGCGGATGTTTCGCCCCCAACGGCACCTCCATGATCGAATGGAAATCCATCAAACTCTTTTCAACCCACTCAGGATTGCGGCGCAACATCGATGTGGTGAGATTGGCTCTCGCGTCTAATTCTCCACGGAGAAGAGCCGCGTCAACTTCGGGCGCCGAGTAACCGGCGATGAATTTGGGATCTTTCAGACCGAGGAAATAAGCGAATAGCCTCCCGGCCACATAGGAAACATGTCCCACGGATTGCGCGCCGATGCGCAGGCCCGAGCCTGCCCGCAGCTTCTCTATGCTGCTCAAGCCCAGCTCTTTTCTTGTATAGATGATGTAGTGGCCGCCGCTTTCGGGAGCGCCAAGATAAATAAATTTGTCGAGATCATACATGACGCCGCTTTCGCGCATGATCTCCAGGGACACGATACCGCCGCTCAGGGCGCCGACGGTGAGGCCATCAGGGCGGCTGTTTCTAAACAGATAGTTAGCGGCTTTTCGACCGCCGCCACCGTCCATGTACTCCATCGCGATGGCTGGATTACCCGGGATATGCTTGCGTAGCACCGGAGTCATGGCTTTAACCCGCAGATCGCCTGTCCCGCCCGGCGCTGTGCTGACGATCATCGTAATGGTTTTGCCTTGGTAAAACGGTGCTTGTGCCAACCCGGCGCCGGCAAACATCTGCAATCCGGCGAGGAAGGTTATGATTCTACCGGCCGTTTTGACAACTCGACTGCTCATCATTGCTTCTCCCAGAATTGAATGCGCGGAGTCTAGCGGCGTGGTGGCAGCGCAACCGCATTGGCGAGCCGCTTAAAAACTTCCACGGCTTCCCGATCCCGCGGCACATCTCGAATCGCTTTTTCGTGATCCTCGGGCATCAGTGGACTCGGCTCATCGCTGGTGAGTTTCTGATAATGCTTCGCAAACTCCGGATCTTTGTAAGTCTTGCGAAATGCATCCTGAAGAGTTTGCACGCGATCTTTAGGCGTCCCCGGCGGCAGAACAAACGGCGTCCCGGTCACTCTAAAGGCGCGCTGCATGGCGATGATTTTGCGGTCGAGAGGGCTTTTTGCAAACGTTTCGATCTCAGGCAGGCTCGGGAAAGCCGGATGCTTTTCACCTTTGGGGGTTTCGGTGATCGCATGGAAATTAACCACTCCGCCTTTCAACCAGTCTTTATTTCTTTGCACGATGGTGTCCGCGCCGTTGGAGCGCAGGTCGATCTCACCGCGCAATAGCGCCGGATCGAGCTCGACTCCGGAGTAGCCGGCAATGAAGCTGGTATCTTTGAGTCCGAGTATATAGGCGAACACTCGCGCTTCCAGAAAGGTCGAGAAGCCCACCGACTGCGCGCCGAGTTTGAGCCCGGGAGTAGCGCGAAGCTTTTCGATCGTGTCCAGGCCCGCCTCTTTTCGGCTCACCAAGACAGCGTGATAAGTGCTGTAAGGAGAACCCAGGTAATAAAATTTATCGAGGTCGTAGAGAATGCCGGACTCGCCGAGTACGGCAAGCGAGACCATACCGCCGCTGAGATTGCCCATGGTCAATCCGTCCGGCTTGGCCGTACGAAAAAGATAGTTGGCCGCTTTACGGCTGCCGCCGCCGGGCATGAACTCCATAACGATTTTGGGGTTACCCGGAATGTACTTTTCCAAGAACGGCACCAAAGCTCTGACTCGAAGATCTCCCGAACCACCCGGATCCCTGCCTTGAACGATCGTGATCGTCTTCCCCTGAAAGAACGAAGCCTGGGCAAACACCTCGGCTGCTAACACAGACAAATGCAACGACACGGCAATTACCAGAAGCCGTGCCACAGACCTAAAGATCGATTCTCTTTCCGTCATATGATCTCCTCACTCAAGAGCAAAGCCGTATCTCGAAAACGGGATGGATTCAATTACGGTTAAGGATATTTGTCAACGGCCAATATAAAAGGCCATTCAACTCGCCGGTGTGCCGACACGAGGGTTCTTTATAGCGAGATTTTGTTCCGCAGGTGGGGAAAGCAGGCTCCAGTGGAATCAAGCATATGTGGAGATGATAAAGCACGTGCGCGTGTTAACTAAAACGGGCAAATCTCGTGACAAGGATCTTTAGTGAACTAGCACGCAGCAAGCTCCGAGTAATCAAACCCGCAGTGATTGAAAGTTGGAAAGGAGAATCCATTCCAACAAACTCGCCCGAAGAAAACTTTTATTTTCCTGACGACGTTTTTCGCTTCGACGACCAGGATTTGAGCGGGCTTTGCACCAGGAGAAAGCGCGCCGCATGCGGTCGTAGTTCTTCCACGGACACGAGCCCCGCCACGATCACGGTTTTTAAGTTCCACCCGCGTGGCGAATCGCTTGCCAGAGCTTTGGCGCAGTGTAAGGCATATCGATATGATCGATGCCTAGCGGCGCCAGCGCATCCATCACCGCATTGGCCACCGCCGGCGGCGCGCCGTTGGTGCCGGCTTCACCGACTCCCTTGACGCCTAACGGGTGAAACGGATTGGGCGTGACGGTTTCGCCGAGGGTTAGCGGCGGCATATCGGTAGCGCGCATAACCGCATAATTCATCAATGTGCCGGTGAGCACTTGGCCGTCTTCGCTGTAGACCATTTGCTCGCGCAGCGCTTCACCGAGTCCCTGCGCCACGCCTCCGTGAATCTGTCCTTCGACGATCATCGGATTAATCAGCACGCCGCAATCATCGACAAGCACGAGTTTCTCGATCTTGGGCTCGCCGGTTTCGCGGTTGATGCTGACCACACAAACATGGGCGCCATAGCCCCACGCCTCACGCCTGGGATCAAAAAAGCAGGTTTCCTGGAGACCGTTCTCCATGCCCGGCGGAATTTTCCCGCTATAGGCCGCCGCGGCGATCTGGCGCCAGGTGACTTTCTTTTCGGGAACACCGGCGACGGAAAATCCGCCGTCAGCCTGAACCACGTCTTCGGCAGATGCTTCAACCAGATGGGCGGCGATGCGCTTGGCCTTTTCTATCACACGCTGGGCCGCGGTCGCTAAAGCGCCACCGCCCACCACCGCGCTGCGGCTGCCAAATGTTCCGGTGCCCTGCTGCGATACGTAGGTGTCGCCGTGCAGCACGGTTACGTGCTCCATATCCGTTTTTAACATTTCCGCGGCAATTTGTGCCCATACCGTTTCGTGTCCTTGGCCGTGGGAGCTCGATCCCGTAAGCACGGTGATCTCGCCGGTACGCTCGACGCGCACCGTGCCGCTTTCAAAGCCGGCGCCGCCGCTGGGTTCGACAAAAGTAGAAACGCCGACGCCGACGATTTCGCCGCGCGCGCGCCGCTCATCGCGCTGGCGCAGGAGATCTTTGTAGTTGGAAATTTTGATTGCCTCGTCGAGCGATTTGAAATAATCGCCCGAGTCGTACTCCATGCCGACTGCCGTCTTATAGGGAAACTGTTCGGGTCGAATAAAATTTTTCCGGCGGATTTCCAGCCGATCAATGCCGAGATCCTTGGCCGCCTTGTCGATCAGCCGCTCGATGTTCAACACCGACTCGGGCCGGCCGGCGCCACGATATGGACCGGTCGGAACCGTGTTGGTAAACACACCGACGACTTCGACATGGCAGTCTCTAATCTGATAACAGCCCGGCGCCATCGCCATCATCCGCTGCGGCGGCCCGGCCGTGCTCGATTGCAGATAGCCACCGAGATTGGCGACCACGCGAACCTTCAAGTCCCAACATCGTGCCGTCTTTCTTGAGCGCCAACTCGGACGTCATCGCCTGGTCGCGGCCCTGAATCGTCGTGACAAAATCATCGCTGCGGGTGGCCACCCATTTGACCGGACGGCGCAACTTTAGCGCCAGGTAACTAGTCAAAACGTCTTCGCGATAAAGCGGCCCTTTGCTGCCGAATCCACCGCCCACATCGGGCGCGATCAAGCGGATTTTGTTTTCCGGAATGCCGAGGGTACTAGCGAGATCGGCGCGCGCCCGGTGCGGGCCTTGGGTGGAAAGCCAGACTGTCAGGCTCTTGCCCATCGGATCAGGATTGGCTGCGACGCCGCGCGGCTCGATGGCCAGAGCAACCTGTCGCGGGCTGACGATGTGCATGCGAACGATATGCTCTGCTTGGGCAAACGCCTTATCGACATCGCCGCCTTTTTTCACCGCCGTGTAACAGATATTGCTGTCCAACTCTTCACGAGCGAGAGGCGCGCCTGGCCTGAGCGCATCTTCGGCGTTCTGTATCGATGGCAAGGCTTGGTATTCCACTTCGATGGCATTGCACGCGTCCTGAGCAATCGCGCGACTTTCGGCGACCACCGCAGCGACCGGCGTCCCCGGAGCGTGCACGGCACCGCGCGCCAGCACCGGATGCGGCGGAATCTTCTGACCCGGAAACATCACCTGAGCATTGATGTTCAAGCGTTCCGGCAGTTCCGGTCCGGTTACCACGGCGACGACCCCTTTCATGGATCTCGCCGTGTCGGTATCAATCGAAACTATCTTTGCATGGGGATAGGCGCTGCGCAGCACCATCATGTGCAACATGCCCGGCAGGTTGATGTCGTCGACGTAACAACCTTTGCCGCTAATCAGCAGAGGATCTTCTACCCGTCGAATCGAAGCGCCGATCAAACCATCGCTGTTGTGTTCAGTTGTCATGAGTTCAACCTCGTCAAAAGAAATAACGTGCTCGTGATAGTGATTCGTGTTCGTCTGAGAATCAAAGAAGAACTATTATGATCTTCCGCGTCTTGTCTTCTGAACACGATACGAGCACGAACACGGCTTTGTTTTTAAGCGGCTCGTTGGATTGCGGCTTCTATCGCTCGGCGCGCCAGCACCGTTGCCATATGCCTTTTATACTCGGCGCTGGCGTAGATGTCGTCATCCGGGTCGGCGCCTTCGGCCGCTTTAGCCGCCGCGGCGGCGATGTTTTGTGGATTGAGGACCTTGCCTTGCAATTCCTTCTCGCTGGCGACTGCTCGAATGGGACCGCTGCCTAAACCGCCGATGACGATGCGCGCCGATGCGCACGAGCCGGATTGCTGGCGCGTAATCATCGCGCCAGCGCTGACGACCACGTATCCCGAAGCCGGATGCGCCAGCTTGTGATAGGCGGTGCCGCTGCCGGCAGGCGGCAACGGTACCAGGATCTCCGTAAGTATTTCGCCGGGCGCCATCGCCGTGGTGAAATAATCGGTGAAAAATTCGTCCGCCGCGACTGTCCGATTGCCACCGCTCGAGTTCAATACGAAGGAGGCATCGAGAGCGGTTAAAATTACCGGAAAATCGGCCGCCGGATCGGCATGAGCGACGCTGCCGCCAATCGTCCCACGGTTGCGCACCTGCACGTCGCCGATCACTGAGGCGGCATCGACCAATCCCGGAAAATGTTTGCGCACGAGATCGGATGAGCCGACATCCGCATGCACCGTCAAAGCGCCGATCACCAACCTATTACCTTCTAAACGCACGCCACTGAGACCGGGCACCGTCCCCAGATCTATCAAGGTCCGCGGTGAAGCCAGTCGCAGCTTCATCGCCGGCAATAAACTGTGGCCGCCGGCCAGCAGTTTGGCATCTTCACCGTGCTGCTTTAACAACTGCAGCGCTTCGTCTAGCGACCGTGGCGCAACGTAGCCAAAGTTAGCGGGAAACATTCTTGTCTCCGATCTTCTCTGCGGCCCATTTTACCGACTCGACGATGTTGACGTAGCCCGTGCAGCGGCACAGATTTCCTTCCAGAGCGTGCTTGATCTCTTCCTCGCTTGGATTAGCGTTGGTGCGGAGCAAATCAGCGGCGGTCATGATCATGCCAGGCGTGCAGTAACCGCACTGCAGGCCATGCTTCTCGCGAAAACCCTGCTGCACCGGATGAAAATCATCGTCCTGCGCCAGTCCCTCGATGGTAGTAATCCTTTTGCCATTGGCCTGGACCGCCAAAATCGTGCAGGATTTTACTGCTCGATCGTCAAGGTGGATCGTGCAGGCGCCGCACTGGCTGGTATCGCAACCCACATGCGTTCCGGTCAATCCCAGTTGTTCGCGCAGAAAATAAACCAGCAAGGTTCGTGGCTCGACCACGGTCTCATGCTTCACTCCGTTGACGGTCACGGTTATCGGAACAGCCGCGTACTCGGCCTCAGCAGTCATGCTCGATCTTCCTCCAATCGTAATTCAATGTATCCGGCTTCGGGGATAATCTCGTGTGTCTTACACCCGATCGATGCGGGTCTCAAGATCTTGGAAGTTAGTTCAACGTTCAACGGTTCGAAAATTCCGGGTCAGAGCTCGATCTTCGAAGGACGAGTACTAGCCGCACCATGCTATGGAAGCTCGACAGCCTCGCGCACGAAGCCGGAGCATAACCTTGACAGTGGTTGACGGTCCTACTATCACCAAGGCGAGGCGCTGAAAGGCCAGGAGGCACGATGGTGGAAATCAAATCTCTAATCGATCCCGAAGGCGGTCTTATCGACCGGCGCATCTTTGCCGATCGAGAGATTTACCAAGTGGAGCGCGAACGGATTTTTGCGCGCTGCTGGCTTTATCTTGGCCATGAATGCGAGATCCCCTATCCCGGCGATTTTGTTACCGCCTACATGGGCGAAGAGCCGGTTATCCTGTGGCGCGACTTGAACCGGCAGATGCACGCTTATCTGAATGTTTGCCGACATCGCGGCAATCGCGTGTGCCGCGCCGATCGCGGCAACGCCAAAGTGTTTACCTGCTCCTATCACGGCTGGACCTATAGCAGCGAAGGCAAACTGGCGATTGTGCCGATGCCGGATGCCTTTCCCGGGCTCGACCGCGAGCAGTGGGGTCTCGTTCCCGTGGCTCAACTAAGCAGTTATAAAGGTCTGATCTTCGCCACGTTCGATCCGGCGGCGCCACCGTTGCTCGACTATTTAGGCGACATGGCCTGGTACCTGGATATTTTATTGGATCGCCGCGAGGGTGGCACCGAAGTCAGTGGACCGCATCGCTGGATTGTTGATGCCAACTGGAAAACCGCTGCAGAAAATTTCGGCGGTGATGGTTATCATATTTCATATACTCACGGTTCCGCCCGAGAACTCGGCGTCGACACGACATCGAGCTCGACCCGCAAATGGAACAAAGGCTGCCAGATTGCCTGCGGTAACGGTCACATTCTTGTTTCTTGGCTGACGCCACCGGATGATGCCGGCCCGTGGTTCGCGCAACCGGACGAAGATTTACTCAATTACATGAAAGAGCACGCCAGCGAGATCGAGCAGCGACTCGGTACGGTTCGGGCGCGGCAGATTTCTCCTTCGGCCGGTACAGTTTTCCCCAATTTTTCTGTCCACTGGCTTACGCGTACGATCCGTGTGTGGCAGCCGCGCGGTCCCGACAAGATGGAGATCTGGAGTTGGGCCATCGTCGATAAAGCGGCGTCTCCCAAAACCAAGGATGTGATGCGTTTTGTTTCGCAATACCGCTTCAGTCCCAGCGGCATTTTCGAGCAGGATGATATGGACAACTGGATTCAGGTTACGGGCGCCGCCAAGAGCCTGATCGCCAGGCGCTATCCGGCCAATTACCAGATGAGCGGCGGTGACGAAATTGTCCAAAATGATTTACCTGGCCGACTGGCCAGCCGGTTTAGCGACAACAACCAGATGAACCTGTACATGCACTGGGCCAAAATGATGGAGGCAAACAGCTGGAATGAAATCGCCGGCACCGAGCGCGTATAGAACAGACCACGACCTGCGCCACTCGATCGAAGATTTTTTTTACTATGAGGCCGAGTTGCTGGACGATCGCCGGTTGCGCGACTGGCTCGATCTATCTAACCGATGACGTGCACTACTGGATGCCGATCCGTTACAATCCTCTGGAACGATCGGCGGACTTGAACGACGAGCTATCGAAACCCGGCGAGGCTTATTACTTCAACGACACTAAAAATGCGCTGAAGGTGCGAGTCGAGCGGGTTTACGCGAAAAACGCCTGGGCCGAGATGCCGCCATCGCGAACCCGTCACCTCGTTTCCAACATTCGGGTCAAGAAGGACAGCGGCTCAGAGATTGAAGTTCAATCGAATTTTTTATGCTACCGAACCCGTATGGAGAAGGACCAGGATCTCTTCGTCGGCACCCGTCATGACTTGCTGCGCAGGGCAGACGACAACTTCAAGATTGCTCGACGAAAGATCATCCTGGATCAAGCCAATTTGGCAGCAAAAAACATCAGCATTTTTTTGTAAACTTCTCGATCAACTCATTGGCGTTATCGGCATCGCGCGCTGCCTTCGTCACCGGTAGGAATGTTGATAGCAAGCGCAATCTTTGGTCTCAAGCAAATAGAAAGGATCGCCAGTAGCGCGAGAAAAGAGCTCTTTGCACACGCTGGCATGTTAGTTTCGAACTGCCTTTGCTATAGGAGTATCGTATGGAACGCGAAACTGAACGGCCAGACGATTTATACAAGTGTATTATCTGCGGCACGAAGTTCGATTCGCGAGAAGAACTGGAGCAGCATGAGAGCAAGTGCACGAATAAACAACCAGCTTCCTAGTGGCTCTCTTCAGCTGTGTTGCCACGGCAGGACTGCTTGCCGCGCCGGGGACATTTAGAATCCAACGGATCTAAACGTGAGCGCGAAAACTCACCTGGGCTGATCAGCGCTTTGATCGTAATTCGATTTGACCCTCACGGACGCGAACCTCCAGCACAGGTTGAGGATGCACCGCTGGTCCGTTAACAACTTTGCCGCTCTCGACTGAGAAACACGAGCCATGCCATGGACACTGGACTAGCATACCCTGGAGCTTGCCCTCGGACAGAGGGCCGCCACGGTGCGAACACGTTTCCGCGATCGCGTAAATCCGCATTCCTCTACGCACAAGCAGTACTGGCATGCCACCGGCATCAACGCGGCGCAGCTCATTATCGGACAGCTCCGATTCGGCAAGAACCGGGAAGAAATCCTCCGGCGGCGAAAAACCCGCGGTATGGTCGACGCCGATCCTTTCGCCATAAACCAGATGTCCGCCTAGGTATGCAGATAGGTTTGAAATCATAAAACCGGCCATTGCAAATTGGCGTCCGGCTCGACGGGAATGAACTCGTCGAAGGCAGAGCGAAGTCACATAGCAGGCAGTCGCGGCTATGTTCAGCAGGCCATGCGCAAGACCGATGCGCCGGGGCCGGTCGCGGCCAACTTTCGACCAGTCGGCCAAACCGGTGACAGCCGCCGCCGTTGCCCCGACGAGACCGATAGTGATGGCGGCATCCGCTTTTCGGCCCATAGCCGTGCTCCCACTTGCTTGTTCCAACAGGTCGAACACAGCGGCGGCTGTCCAGGAGCCAATAGGCACATCCGTAAGTACCGCGTGCAGCGGATGTCCCAGCCAGGTTCCATGCAGGATGTTGGCATATTTTGGACCGATGGAACCTTCATCATCGAGGGCGGCTGCAATCGTTGGTTGTAGTTGATCCGCAATAGGCTCCAACCATCGCTGCTTCTCGATCAGTTCGACAGGTAGGCTCGTCGACATAGTCTCCTCCGGTTAATTCACAATTGCTTGCAGCTCGAGGGCAGCAAAGCTCGTACCACTAGACAGAGGTCGGCGTGCGGCTAATAGTTAACCCGAATCCGACATTATTCAAATCCCGCAAGGCCAGCGAGCCCTCCAGCCGTGGGCAATGGAACAGTGCCTTAAAGGCCACCCCACATTCCCCTAAGGGTGATGTTTTGGTTACGTCGGGGCCTTATAGGCAACTGCATGCTCACCTGCCCACCGCTTCCAGTCTCGCCGTCCTCGCGCATTGCTTATTGCGCTCAACTATTGTCGGATTAGGGTGAATAGCAGTGATGAACGGGCCGAGTTCCATTCCGGCAGGCAATTAATTTATGAATGCTTCTTAGCCGCAGCAAAGACTACGACTTCAGATGAAAAGACCCGGTTGCTCGAAAGACCAGCGAGAAAATTTGCACCACAGTTCGTGGTTTTTAGGCACGGGATGGATCTAGTTGGAACGTAACGCCGATACCTTGTTCACTTTCGCGAATTCAAGCTCTCCGCTTGTTCTGATTTCAACACAAAACAGACGGCTCAAAGTATCCGCGCATATTGATACGACGAATTAAAAGCGCTTGTAAACTACCGGATTAAAAAATTCCGGCCAAAAGCCTGAGGAGTTTCCTGTCGTGCTACTTCAGAATAGCCGTACAGCGTGTGGGGTAAGTTCTTCATCGCCGTCGACAGGATCTGCATGTCTCTGCTTTTTGCGCGGCTATTCCGATTCACTAATCACGATCTGGTTCGATAATGCGCCTATCTGCGGCGACGAGACCTCGACGACGTCACCGATCTTAAGAAACAGATCGAGTGGTCGTTTGCCTTCGGATCGCCGCGATTGGTCGGCAGCGGTGCCGGCGGAAGTACCGCCGGCGATGACATCGCCCGGCACGAAGGTGAAGTCTTGGGAAAGAAATTCCAACACCTCGCCAAAGGACCAGATCATTTCTCTGGTATTGTAACTCTGACGCACGGCCCCATTGATCCGTGTCTCGACATCGACATTCTGAGGCTCCACTTCGCCGACGACGATGCAAGGTCCCATCGATGCCGCGCCATCGAAGTTTTTCTGTAAATTATAGCTGACTGCCCGTTCTGTTCCGCCGCCGTCGCGGATACTCCAGTCGTGAAACAACGTAACGCCCCATATGTAGTGCCGCACCTGATCGGCAGGTATGTTTTTGCCGCGTTTGCCGATCACAACCGCCACCTCACCTTCGTAGTCGAAGTAAGTGACGCGCTTGGGAAAAGGAATGCGATCTTCCGGTCCGGCAATCTCTGCCAGCACTTTCCAAAAACCCCATTGCCCTGCTTTTTTTGCTTCACGAGCAACTTCTTCTAACGTGATGTCGGTCTTGCCGAGCCGGTTGGCCCACATTCCCACAAGATGAGCGGCGTAGTTGCCGCCGACGCAAGCGATGCGACGCTCCGGCCATGGAGCGTGAAGCTTCACCCGTGAGCAGCTGTGAACAACGTTCGCTAGCTCACCACCATCCTCGCAGCCGATGCCGTTAAAGTGGTCGATCACTTGTTGGGCATTTTCCAGAGCAAGCGGACCGCCCTCGATGAAGGATTTCAGATCCGGCGGCAGCCACTCGGCAGCATGTTCATTCGGGTTGCCATCGCCGCGTTCCTGCAGATACCTGGCAAATCCACGATTGAGGTCGATCACACAATCGCCCGCCAACCCACCCAAGCGACGTTTCGGCCCAAAGATGACGATTCTCATTTCACTCTCCTCCGCATGTAATTAGCCTGATGTATTCCGACAGCTTCGCATCTCACGACATTTTGTTCGAACACTTTGTCGAATCGGTTCTGTGATACATGCACCACGCCGAAGTTTTTTTGGGCCGATCCTCTTGAAACCTAAGCTTGAATTGCTAGTCTCGCCTGAATTACCTTCTCGCCCGCCTTGCGCGACAGAATCCATGCGACGACGTGATTTTCTTAAATCTGCCTTGATCCTGGCAGGAGCACCCCTATCCATCCCTGCTGCGCGGCCCTTACATGGAAGCGCGCTGCCGGCCCGAGCACAGCAGTTCAATTATGACTGGCTTAAAAATCACGCGCGGCGAATAGCCTCCAGTGATTACAAAGCACCCGACCAGGTGCTGCCACATCCGCTGACTCAACTTGATTACAATGCCTATCAGGCGATTCGGTTCGGCGCTCATAGAGCCCTATGGCTGAAAGACAATCTCGCATTTCGGGTAGAATTCTTTCATCGTGGCCCGATGTTTAAAGAGCAGGTGCGCATGCATGAAATTGTCGATGATCAGGCAAGCGCGATACTTTACGATCCGGCGATGTTTGATTTTCGCAGGGCTCGAGTAGACGCCGGCGTCTTGCCGCGAGATCTCGGCTTTGCCGGCTTCCGATTGCATTTTCATACCGATTGGCGCGCCGATGTCGCAGCTTTTCTCGGCGCTAGTTACTTCCGCGCAGTCGGCAGCGACTATCGCCAGTACGGGATTTCTGCCCGCGGGCTTGCCGTCGACACAGCGCTCGATAAGGGCGAAGAGTTTCCGCGCTTCACCGACTTTTGGCTCCAACGGCCGGTAAACAATTCTAAGCAATTAACCGTCTATGCGCTCATGGATTCTCACAGCGTGACCGGCGCCTATCGCTTTGAGATTAGGCCCGGGCCAACCTTGATCATGGATGTCGATGCCGCCCTTTATCCGCGCAAAGCCATCGAGAGGATTGGCATCGCGCCGTTAACCAGCATGTACCAACATGGCGAGAACGATCGACGCATGGCCACCGACTGGCGTCCGGAAATTCACGACTCAGACGGATTATCACTGCTTACCGGCAATGGCGAATGGATCTGGCGACCATTGATGAACCCCTCGGGAATTCGGGTCAACTCTTACCTTGACACTAACCCGCGCGGCTTCGGCCTGTTGCAGCGCGATCGCAACTTCGATCACTACCAGGATGATTCAGTATTTTATGAGCGCCGCCCGAGTCTCTGGGTCGAACCGAAAAACGCTTCCGGTAGCGGTTGGGGCGCAGGCGCAGTGCAGTTGGCCGAGCTACCAGCACCGGATGAAACCTTCGACAACATCGTCGCCTACTGGAATCCCGCCGCTCAACCTCAACCTGGAGAGGAGCTGCTGTTCAGCTACCGGCTCTACTGGGGCTCGACAATGCCGTTTGCGCCTGCGCTCGCGCAAGTTGTCGCCACTCGAACAGGCATCGGCGGCGTCGTCGGTCAACCGCGAAAATATTTCTCTTATCGCTTCGCTGTGGATTTCACCGGAGGCAAGCTCGCGGCGCTTTCCAAAGAAGCGCAAGTGGAGCCGGTGATCAGCGCTTCGCGTGGCGAAATTGAGATTGCATCAGCGCGGCCTCAGGCCGAGATCAACGGCTACCGCGCCATGTTCGACTTGAAACCCACTGACGATAGCACCGAGCCCATCGATCTCCGGTTGTACCTGCGCCAGGGCGGGCAGCCCTTGACCGAGACCTGGCTGTATCAGTGGACACCGCCGCCGCTCGTTGAGCGGAAGTTATAATGCCTTCGCCCGCTGCTGAGAGTTTCGACCGGCCGACTCTATTTCTTTTTCGTCTTCCGGGTCGATGATTTTTTCCGCGGCACCTTGCCGCCGGCTCGGCGCGCTTCGGAAAGGCCGATGGCGATAGCCTGTTTGCGGCTAGTCACTTTTTTTCCGGACCGTCCGCTCTTTAGTTTTCCTCTCTTGCGCTCGTGCATCGCCTTCTTTACTTTTTCTTTTGCCTTCGAACCGTACTTCGCCATGTTTGCTCCTCCTGACAATTAAAAATGTCACTTTCCGGCGCGTGAACGATACCATTTAAGTCTAACTCGATTACCAGGCGCAGAAAGAATTTCAGCTTCGGATCTCACTTTCAGCTTATTAGGTTTTGTTTTGCTGACAAGTAGGACCGAGCAAGGTTATGAAGTTTAGACGATTGTGTTTGCGATAGGCGTGACTTGCGTCAAGCAGAGCATCGATCCCTTCCAACCGGTTATCGCATGAGCTAATCGTAGAGAATTCGCGCACACTGGTCCTCCGCTGAGTTGTTCATGTCCCGAAACATCCCCTAGAAACTAAACTATGAATGTAGCCCGACATATGCTCGCCTCAGTGCGCTCGCTTGGCGCCGAGCGCATACGGCTCCTCGGTATTCTTACCGGCGGCCATTTTGTCATCCATTGGTTTCAACAGTTTTTTCCAGTCATCTTGCCCTCGATCAAGTCGGGTCTCGGATTGACTAATGTGGAAGTCGGCGCGTTAACCTCGGCGCAGCAGATGATCATGGGGTTAGGCCAACTTCCCGTGGGCTTACTCGCCGATTCGATGGTACGCCATCGCGCCAGGATGCTGGCCTTGTCGTTGGTGGCGATGGCCGCTGCCTATTTTCTCCTGGGTTCGCCCGTCTTCGCCTGGGCGCTGCTTGGCTCGGGGTTGATCGGTTTAGGCACGGCGCTGTGGCATCCGACTGCAGCTGCATCGTTGTCGAATCGTTTTCCAGAACATCGCGCCACCGCGCTTTCGATTCACGGCACAGGAGCAACCATCAGCGATACGATTACTCCCCTGTTTGTCGGCGCTTTGCTGGCGAGTTTCTCCTGGCAAACCGTCGCGCGTCTGCAATTATTACCGGGCCTTTTGTTCGCTCTGGTGGTCTGGCGCGCGCTCGCCGGAGTTTTCGTCGATGGCGACTCCGGTCCACGCCACAGATCAACTCAAATCCGCGAGGTAGTGGCCGTCATCGGCAACCCAGCTTTCCTGGGCGTTTCGGCAGCCACGGGCTTGCTCTCGATGGGACGTTTGGTGATTCTCACCTTTCTGCCCATCTATTTACAGGAACAACTGCACTATTCAGCCTTCGCGCTGGGAGTTTTCGTCGCTTTGATGCATGCTCTCGGCACGATTTCCCAGCCCGCGTTGGGTTTGCTCTCCGATCGCTTTGGCCGCAAAGCCGTGCTCGTCCCTTCATGCCTTTTGTTGGGCTTGTTCTTCGCGCTGCTGGCGATCGTACCCGCGGGCATTCCTCTGGCATTGGTGATCATCGCCATCGGCCTATTTTTCTATACGCTTTTCAACATTATGAACGCCGCGGTAATGGATGTCGCCGGCGCCGCCGTTCAGGCATCGACCTATGGGCTCATGACCCTCGTCACCCAGCTAGTTGTGATTCCGACACCTATGGTTACCGGATTTTTGATCGGCGAATTTGGCATCAAGTTCTCGTTCGTTCTAGCGGGAGTTTTTCTCATCGTCGCCGGCCTAGTACTGGCGCCACTGAAACTCTACCGGGGATCTCGCGGCCGATAACCGCGGAAGATGGGAAAGGCTTGCCAACTCAGCCATCGAAAACTGGATATTAGCTCGGCTGATTCAATCGGCAGCTAAAATTCCAATGGCTATTCGTCGCCACGTGTTTGAGCTTCCATCTATCCTCTGGCATAAAAATAACACGCCTCCTCGCTGCCATGAAAATTTCCCGCACCACGGTGTTACTGCTCTCCACGGCTGTCGTCACTATGACTTCCATCGGCATGAGCTCCTTTAGCCTGTTCCTTAGACCCATGGAGGCGGATTTCGGCTGGTCGCGGGCAATGGTGACGCTGCCTTATATGTTTGCCATGCTGGGTTGGGGCGCCGGGGCGGTTCTGTTTGGCAAGCTCGCCGACGACTACGGTGCGCGACGGGTGATTCTCGGCGGCATCCTGCTCATGGCGGCGGGATTTTTCGGCATGAGTTTGTCATCAAATGTGTGGCAGCTTTCACTCACCTACGGCCTCATGGTGGGATTAGCCATGGGCGCGTGCGGACTGGCAATCGCGTCGCTCTTGGTGTCGCAGCATTACGAGGCCAAGAGCCGCGGCCTGGCAGTGAGCGTGCTGCAAACTTCGGCACCTCTAAGCCCGCTCCTTTTCGCTGCGCCGCTCTATTTCTTGATCAACCGTTTTGGCTGGCGCGCCGGCGCGTTATCGACAGCGATCCTGCTCATGGTACTAGCCTTACCGCTGGCATGGCTGGGCGCACGTGAGCCGCGGGCTGCAGGCAGCCAACGGGTCCGCCTGGGCTGGGGCGCGTGTCTCCCGTACTTGCGCAATCGCTCCATGCTGGTGATGTTCGCGGCGCGTTTTTCCTGCGGAGTGGCTTTCTTTCAGATAGCTCACCTCGTGGCGCTGGCATTAAGCAAAGGTTTCACCAGCGCCACTGGCGCTGCCGCCGTCAGCGTATTCGGCGCTGCAGCGGCCGCATCGGCGCTGCTCTTCGGTTGGCTTTCCGACCGCTACGGCAGAGCCCGGATGCTTGCGCTTAGCTACGTTATCCGTGGGGTCGGCACGTTTTTCTTATCGTTTGAAGTCGCCAACGAGGCGGTATTTTTCATTCTTGTGGCTGTGGCCATCGGTCCGACGTTTGGCACCGTAGCCGTGCAAAACGTGATGTTCTATGAAATCGCCGGCCCCCGACTTGCCGGAGTGATTCTCGGGCTTAGCTTCATCGTGCACCAGATCGGCTCTGCCGGCGGCCCGATGTTTGCCAGCATTGTCTTTGATAGAACCGGCAGCTACGACGGCTTTATGGCCGTCATGGCTTTGATTCTGCTTGCCTCGGGCGCGCTCGTCTACAGCAACACCAACCGGCAGAGGCATTTTCCCGAAGTGGCCTTCGGCTCGAACCCGGCGCGTTTATAACCCGTTACGCCAATTTACGCATTGGGACGCCAGATTGTTAATCTTGCTGATCAGGCCGGACAGAGGCGCGGCGCGATTTCTTTTCCGCTAGGTGGCGCTTATCCGCGAGCAGCTTGAGCTTGGCGCGGCGTGAGCGCTTTCTTTTTTGCCGCCGGATTCTAGCGATCTTTTGATCTTCAGCGGCTTGGATTCCTTTGAGCTTTGCCTCGATTTTATCGAGCAGAATGCGGCGGGCAAGAAAACGGTTAAGCGCCTGCGAGCGCTCCTGTTGGCACTTAACGCGAATACCGGTGGGCCGGTGATGGAGAACGACGCACGAAGATACCTTGTTAACGTTTTGTCCGCCCGCTCCTGACGAGCGAACAAATTGTTCCTCCAGGTCCTGTTCTCGGATGCCTAAGGTCTGCATTCGAAGCTGTAGTAGTTTCTGTTTTTCAGAAGAGACCTGGTTCGCCGCCATGATGAACTCTAAGCCAGAACCTGTTGGGGGAACTACAGCTGGCGGGCGGAAAAAAGCTTTTCGAATTCGCCGCCATCGAGCCAGATGCCTCGGCAATCGGCGCAGGCGTCGATAATTACCGATTGATTGATACTGCTGTAAACCCGTAAAAGCTCTGAGCCATCGCGCGGGCAGAAGCCCCTCTTGCCCTCGAGCTGCTGGTTATCGCGCCCGCGGCGCAGCGAGGCTACCTGGCGAGCATCTTGTTCGAGCAACTGGCTGAGCTCCCGGGCATCGAACCAAATTCCGCTACAGGACGAGCAGCGCTCCACGGCCACCCCTTCTACTGAAAATACATTCATAGTCTCAGTACGGCATTTTGGACATTTCATGAAGCGGATACTCACACCCTTTCTTGCAGAGAAATTGTAAACGCTAGAGCGGCGAGAACAACCCTGCGAAGCATTCAATTTTTCATAGGCCGCATAACTATCAGATTGAGTTAAGAAGGGATACGAATTAGATAAAAGTGGCCGTCACCGGGCGCATTCCGAGCGAAACTCGCATCGTCATTCATACCATTGGGTAGTGGTCATATCGGATGATGGACGAAAACCCAATCCCCTATTAACGAATTGCTCTTAGATTCTGTATTCACCATAAATTCACCGGCGCTGTCGCCCTGAGCTGACGCGCAGGAGTTGCTTTGTTTGTTTCCCAACGGTTGGGGTTCAATCGGTGATCTTTGTGGTGCGATTCCTTTTTATATCAGTGCACAGCCAATGTTTCTGACGTTCGACGACGTCTAATCATCAAAGAGGGGGAACGGTGGGGATTGATTCGTCAGCGCAAAGTTGGTCGGAAAGAGTCGCTCACTGCAGGATAAACCTGCACTGAAGTGCTGCCTTTGAGACAAATGAGCGCTCCAAGGTAATTTAGACACCGTTAAACCATTATTTATAAAAGTAAATCGTTTTCAGAACTTTACTGGCATTATTGTTGCGTTGCGCCACCATTGCTACCCGGATAGCGTTTTCGCACCATTCTGTCTCTCTGACGCGGTTTTATTTTTCAATAGGAGAAGCACCAGTGAATATGCCGCTGCCGCAACTTTTCAAACCTTATCCTGAAACCTTGGAACCTCTACCACTATCGAGCCGGCTTGATTCTACCCCGCTAAGCACGTCGGAAAAAATCACAGCGCAGGGACGTTTTTTCTTCAACAATCATGAGAAGTTTTTCTTGAAAGGAGTTACCTACGGCCCTTTTGCTCCTTCACTTCAAGGGGTTCCTTTTCCAGAAGCAGCACGTGTCGAGATGGATTTTACATTGATGAGGAAACTCGGAGTCAACTGTTTCCGCACCTTTACGCCGCCGCCCGATTGGCTCCTCGATATGGCGGCAGCCTGCGGCCTGAGAGTGATCGTCGGCATTCCATGGGCTCAGCATATATCTTTTCTTGACTCACCTCGCACGCAGTCTGAAGTTCGTAAAACTATTGTCGGCAGTGTTGAGGCTTGCAAGCGACATCCTGCGACCTTCGCCTATCTAATTGGAAATGAGATTCCCCCCGACATTGTGCGATGGCACGGCGCACGGCGAGTCCGATCGTTTCTCGGGAGCTTATTCAAAGCGGCGAAAGCAAGCGATCCGGAGCGATTCGTTAGTTACGCGAATTTTCCTTCTACTGAATACCTGGAGATAGATTTTACCGACTTCTTGGCGTTCAATGTCTACCTTCATCGCGAGCAAGACTTCCGTCGTTACCTTTTTCATCTCCACAATTTAGCCGGTGATCGGCCGCTCGTGCTGACTGAGATTGGCATGGACTCGGTCAGCCAAGGGCTCGACTTTCAGGCCCAAGCGATGTCCTGGCAATTGCGCGTAAGCTTCGAGACCGGCGTCGCGGGCACCGTGATCTTCTCATGGACTGATGACTGGCATGCCTATTCCGGCGCTGAGGGATTTCAGGTTGACGATTGGGCTTTCGGTTTGGTTGATCGTAACCGCCAACCAAAACCGGCTTACTGGGAAGCAAAAAAGTACTACGCTAATACGCTTCCGGCGGATCTCAACCGCTATCCCAAGGTTTCTGTAGTTGTATGCGTGTACAACGGGGAACGCACAATAGATGCCTGCCTCGCTTCGTTAGAAAAACTCAATTACCGAAATTATGAAGTTATTGTGGTGAACGATGGCTCCACGGATCGAACCCAGAAAATCGCCGAGAGCTACGACTACATTCATCTGATCAATCAGGAAAATAGAGGACTGAGTGAGGCGCGCAACGTCGGTATCCGCGCTTCCACAGGTGATATCATTGCCTTCACCGATGCTGATTGTATGGCCGATGAAGACTGGCTGACCTATCTGGTTGCCCGCTTTCAATCGTCGGAATTCGGCGCGGTCGGCGGCCCGAATCTGTCGCCGCCCGACGATTCAATGATCGCCTCATGCGTCGCCCTATCGCCCGGCGCGCCGGCCCATGTGCTTTTGGATGATGAGGTAGCCGAACACATACCGGGATGCAATATGGCATTCCGCCGGGAAGCTTTGGAAGCGATCTCAGGGTTTGATCCGATCTTCCGCGCTGCCGGCGATGATGTGGATGTTTGCTGGCGACTTCAGAACAAAGGCTACAAGATCGGCTTCAGCCCAGCGGCGCTGGTTTGGCATTTTCGCCGTAATACGGTGCGAGATTACTTAAGTCAGCAACGCGGCTATGGCAAGGCCGAGACTCTCCTGTTCTTTAAACATCCGAGTCGCTTTAATGTGCTTGGTCAATCGCGTTGGTTCGGCAGGATTTACGGCGATCTTTCCTCTTTCTTGTCGAGCCGCCAGCCGAGGATCTACTCGGGAGTTTTCGGTCGTGGACTTTTTCAAACGCTCTACCAGCCGCCGCCCTCCGTCTTAGCATGCCTGCCGATGACTCTCGAGTGGAACTTGCTTTCTCTCGCGCTGGTGGCATGCGCGTTTATTTTTGGCGGCTGGTTCTGGCTTGCACTCGCGCCATTCGGCGTCACAGTAGCGCGCTGCCTGACAAGCGCGCTACGAGCTCGCGTCCCCCGGGCTTACCGGGGCGCGCCGGCGACTCTGCTGATAACATTTCTTATTTACGTTGGGCCACTCTTTCGAACCCTCGAGCGCTATCGCTGGCGCATTCGCAGGCTACGCGAGGTCAAACGGGTTGAGTGTAACGGGCCACGGCAGTCGCCGCGCATCTCGCTGCGCGAGCGCGCCTTTTATCTTTCGTACTGGAACGAGGCCGGCCAGGAAAAGGAGAGCCTGCTCGGCGCCGCAATGGACTTTCTTTTGCCGCGAAAGTATCTCATCGCGATGGATCAAGGATGGAGCCAATGGGATCTGGAGATTTGCCAAGGGCCGTGGGCAAAAGCTCAAGTGAAGACAGCGGTGGAAAATCATGGCGGCTCAAAGCGGCTTTTACGTGTGCGCTGCGCCCTAAGGATGTCGAGGGTTTCGCTCATCTGCCTTTCCCTCTATGCGGTATTGACAACGTCCGCCGCTTTCCTCGGGATGCCGCAGATTGCCCTGGCGACACTTGGTATCGGATTAATTCACGGGGGTGCGATCCTGTATCAAAAATTCCGCCTCGGCCACGTACTCTATCACGTCATGGAATCTTTGGCGCACAAGCTCGAGTTTGTCCCGGTCGCGAAATCATCGGCAGAGGTGCTGTGACAAAATCAGCCCTCTGACACATCCATGAAACGCACGGTTCGTTCCTATCTCAAGCCGTATTGGCCGGCCTTCGTTCTAGCGCTTGGTCAGGTTTTCCTTATTAGCGCACTGGAGCTTCTCAAGCCGTGGCCGCTCAAGATCATTATTGACAATATTCTGAGCGACAATCCGTTGCCATTTGGATTGGCTCTTAATTGGCCTTCGGAGACCCTTCTCATAGCTGCTTGCACCGGCTTAGTCGTTGTTTACATCGTGCTGGGCGGTGTGCGCTTCTTGAATGATTGCGCAACCGTCCGGATTGGCCAGGGAATGGTTAACGATCTTCGTCGAGACCTCTACAGCCGGATCCAGCGCCTGTCGCTCTCCTTTCATACCCGCCAGCAGGTCGGCGATCTCATGTATCGGATTACCGCCGACACTATGTGCATTCAGGCGCTTACCATGAATGGGTTTTTCTCAGTCCTCTCAGCCTCAGTGCTGCTAGCAGGAATGTTCGTGGTAATGCTCTCGCTCGATACCTCTCTCACTTTACTGGCTTTGGCTGTGTGCCCGGCACTCTTCGTTGCCATCGGGCTTCTTAATAGGAAGATGTCCTCTGCAGCTGCACAGGCTCGGCAAAAGGAGAGTTTAGTCTATTCACTCCTGCAGCGGACGCTCTCAGGAATACGCGTCATCCAGGCTTTTACCAAAGAAGAGGACGAGGAGCGGGGCTTTGTCAAAGCAAGCACCGAGAGTCTGGCAGCCGATTTGCGGCTCTACAACCTACAAAATTTTTATCTTGCGGTCGTAAATGTCACGATCGCGGCCGGAACCGCCGCTGTTTTATGGGTAGGCACCCGCCACGTTCTATCAGGACAGCTTTCGGTTGGCGATATGGTTGTATTTACCTCGTATCTTGCTTCCCTCTATGTCCCGCTGAACAACATCTTCGAAACTTATGGGCTGGTGCAGAGCGCAAAAGTCGGGGTGCGGCGAGCGTTCGACATTCTGGACTCGGAACAGAGCATGCCCGAGGGCCATAGGACTCTTGGAACACAGCGGGCGAAAGGCGAGATCTCGTTTGAACAAGTTTCGTTTGGATACGACTCTTCCCGACAGATTTTAAAAGAGATCAATTTTCGCGTTGCGCCGGGTCAAAGGATTGCGATTGTCGGCGCGACCGGCGCGGGGAAGTCCACGTTGGTGAGTCTCCTGCCGAGGTTCTACGACCCGCAATCGGGTAGGGTAACCATCGACGGCATCGACATTCGTGATTTTCAACTGAAATCCCTGCGTCGCAATATAGCTATGATTCTTCAACCTCCGCTGGTCTTTCCTTTCAACATTCGTGAAAACATCGCTTATGGTCGACCGGAGGCATCTCTGGAAGACGTCATCAGCGCAGCTAAGGTGGCTCAGGTTCATGATTTTGTTGAGCAGCTCCCGGACAAGTACGAAACTATGATCAGCGAACAAGGATGCACTTTATCGGAAGGACAGAAATTACGTCTCACCATCGCGCGCGGCATCTTACTCGATGCCCCTATACTGATTCTGGACGAGCCCACTTCTTCCGTGGATTCGGAAACCGAGGCTCTGATTATGGATGGGCTGGAGCATTTGATGGAGGGCAAGACCACTTTCATTATCGCTCACCGGCTCTCCACGGTTCGACAAGCGGATCTCATTCTCGTCGTCCGCGCCGGCCAGATTGTTGAGCAGGGCACGTTTAGCGAGCTGCTGCATCGCGGTGGTCCGTTTGCGTCTCTGTACAGGACTCAGTTTGGCTTACGCGACGATGAGCGGAAATTCCGTCTGGTCAAATAGGACAGGACACGTGCCATTTATACCGGACTTTACAGATCCACGGTATGTCGATGAAGTTGGTTGGTTCCTCTATCACGAGAGATACGGTCGTGATGAGTTTGGCGGCTCTTATGATGCCGAGCGGCGCGCGTACTCCCGACTTTTGCTTGAAGAGGTCGCTAAGTACTTAAAGCAAGAGCCAACCTGGCTGGAAGAGAAAACAGTCGTTAGCATCGGCTGCGGCTGTAGCGGTGACCTGGTTACATTTCCTTCCCGACTCAAAATTGCAATAGACCCGCTTCTTTATGTTTACCAACAGTTGGGGTTGCTAATGCCGGATGAAGCCGGTAGCGCGACTGTTTATCTATCGACAGGCGCTGAGGAGCTTCCGTTACTGTCTGATTATGCCGACCTGGTGATCTGTCGGAACGCTCTCGACCACATGCATAATCCCGCAGTGGCGTTGAAAGAAATGAGGCGGATTCTCAACAAAGAAGGAGCATTATTCTTAAGTGTTGATCTTGGCGGTGAACCCACTCCGGATGAACCAACAGTGTTCTCGGCCGACAGCCTTGAAGCTCTTCTGCTGCAGGAGCAGTTCGAGATCGTTGATTCTGTCCGCGACGAACAGCCTCATAGCGCGTGGCGTCCTAGCAGCACGCGCATCATGGTGCGGAAAAAACCACAAAATGGGATGACGCTCGATAAGGAAGAGATCCTCCGGCGCTATACGGCACGACTAGGCGAGCACGGATAAGTGACGACGGGACGAGTGTAGCCGCTGAGAGAACCACACGTGACATCGAAGCTTCGCATCATCGTGACAGGGCTCATCGCTCAATATCCGCTCGGTGGTGTGACTTGGGATTACTTTCAATATGTTCTTGGCCTCGCGCAGCTAGGTCACGATGTATACTATCTTGAAGATACCGGGCAATGGCCTTACAACCCGCAAGAAGGCGGGCTCGGCAAGGACTGTGACTTCAATGTTCAATATCTTGCTGGCGTCATGTCGCGTTACGGACTAGCTGAGCAGTGGGCCTATCGCTTTCCGTGGCAATCACAGTGGTTTGGGCTTGCCGACGTGAAACGACAAGAGGTCATTCGCTCGGCTGACCTGCTCATCAACGTTTCGGGAACTCTAGAGCGACCTGAGGAGTATCGACAGGTAAACCGCCTGGCTTATATCGACTCGGACCCTGTCTTTACACAGGTAAAGCTGGCGCGCGGCCAGCTCGATTTTCGCAAATGGATCGATGTGCATGATGTTCAGTTCAGTTTCGGCGAATGCCTCTCGCCCGAGGTGCCTGAGACGGGTCATCAATGGCGTCCGACGCGGCAGCCTATCGTGCTGTCAGAGTGGCATCCTGAGAGACCGTTTCGCGAGGTTTTCACTACCGTGATGAACTGGACGAGTTACAAGCCGGTCGTCTACGGCGATCGAAGTTATGGGCAAAAAGATCTCGAGTTCGCACGCTTTCAGGAGTTGCCGCGCCTTATCGCCCCAACCGCTCTGGAGATCGCTGTCAATGCCGGGAAAACTCGCCGCACACCACGTCACTTGCTAGCTCGCAAGGGATGGCGCGTTGTCGATCCGGCCGAGGTCTGTCCTGACCTCGAGAGTTATCGCAATTACATCGAATCGTCCAAGGCCGAGTGGAGCGTCGCGAAGAATGGCTATGTCGTCGGCCGGCCCGGGTGGTTCAGTTGTCGATCGGCATGCTACTTAGCGGCGGGGCGCCCCGTCGCCGTTCAGGAGACCGGGTTCAGCGCGGTCCTTCCTACAGGCGAGGGCCTCCTCGCCTTCAGCACTGTGGAGGAGGCGGTAACGTCGATCAAAGAGATCGAAGCGAACTATGAGCGGCATGCTAAGGCTGCCCGTGAGATCGCTGTAGAGTATTTCGATGCGACGACGGTGCTCACAGATTTCGTGGAGGAGGCGATGAATGGTCGCGGCTGATCGCCCTGTGAGAAAGCGCACACCGGGTAGCGACCTCCCGCCACTTTCACATCGGAGAGGTGCGACCGCGCTGCCCGAAGCTGTGGACCGCGCCGCAATGTTGCCTCCCATTAATCGATCTTTCGAAAGAGTTGAAAGGAAAAGAGACCGCGTGCATGCCGTCAAGCCAAAGGTCGTTGTGGTTTTAGGGATTATGGGCTGTCTACCTGTGGCCGGAACCGGTGTGGCTTGGAATACCCTGCAGCATCTCATCGCACTTCGTCGCCTCGGTTACGACGTCTACTATGTCGAAGCGACTGCGGTATGGCCTTTTAATGCCACTACCGATGATTGCACGTTTCCGGTGACCTATATCAGCAATCTGCTGAACCGCTTTGGCTTTGAGAATAAATGGGCCTATGTCGCCGCGCATAGTGACAACCGGTGCTACGGTCTCTCAGAGCTTCAGGTGAAAGATTTATACGCCCGCGCCGACGCCATCATCAATCTCTTCGGCGGAACGATCCTGCGCGAAGAGCACATGAGATGTCCGATCCGGATCTATCTTGAAACCGATCCGGTAGTGCATCAGCTCCGCATCGCCAACGGTGAACAAAGATACATCGATCTCGTGTCAGCCCACACGGCGCTGTTCACGTGGGGAACCAACTACGGCGCGTCGGACTGCGGTGTTCCGCTGCAATCCTTTGAGTATAAGCCTACCCGTTCCCCAGTCCTCCTCGATTGTTGGGAGTCGCCCTGTAATCCGGCGGCGCGCTACTTTACGACTATTGGCCATTGGGATCAGTCTGTCAAAGACCTGGAATATGACGGCGAACGTTACTCTTGGAGCAAGCATCACGAGTTTTTAAAACTCCTCGAGTTGCCCAGGCGCACGGCTCAGGAATTTTCCCTGGCCTTGGCCATAGATGATCCCGCTACCGTGCAGATGCTCCAAGGCTACGGGTGGCGTGTCGAAGATGCGTATCAGGTCTCCGAGACCCTGGAGAGTTACCGCGCGTATATCTGGGGGTCGCGAGGCGAGCTCACGGTGGCCAAGGATATGAACGTGCGCTTGCGTAGTGGTTGGTTCAGCGAGCGGAGCGCCTGCTATCTCGCCGCCGGCAAGCCAGTGATCACTCAGGAGACGGCTTTCAGCAAGTCCATTCCCACGGGCCTCGGTTTATATGCGTTTCAGAAACTCGAGGATATCCCTCCTGCCATTGAGGCCATCAACAGTGATTACCCGAGCCATTCCCAGGCTGCCAAAGAAATTGCCGCGGAGTATTTCGATGCTGAAAAGCTCCTCCGGCAGGTGATGATCGAAGCAGGCTTGTAGATCAAGGCGACGCAATGGCAGAATCTGAAAATCGCGTACATTCCGAGGCAACCACTCGCGCCAAATACTTAATTGTCAACGCCGATGATTTTGGCCAGAGTCGCGGAATCAACCGCGGCATCATCACCGCGCATCGCGACGGCATCGTCACCAGCGCGAGCCTGATGGTGCGCTGGCCGGCTGCCGCTGAAGCGGCCGCTGATGCGCGCAGACATCCGCGCCTAAGCCTTGGGTTGCATATCGATCTCGGCGAACAGATTTTGCGCGCCGGAGAATGGGTGCCCCTCTACAGCGTAGTTCCGGTGCAGAATGAGAGTACGGTGCGAGACGAAATCTCCCGGCAACTTGGCATGTTCGATCGCCTGGTGGGACATGCTCCGACCCATCTCGACTCGCACCAGCACGTTCATCTGCGCGAGCCCGCCCGCATTATCGTCGTGGAAATCGCCGAGCGCCTCGGAGTTCCGCTCCGAAATTGCTCTCGGGAAGTCAGCTATTGCGGCAGCTTCTATGGGCAAGCAGACGACGGTACGACCCTGCGTGACGTGATCAGCGTCGACGGCCTCATTCGTATTTTGGAAACGCTGCCGGCGGGTTACACAGAGCTGGCATGCCATCCGGCGGCGGAGTGCGACGTGGAAACGTTGTATTCTCAGGAACGTCTGGAGGAGCTCAAGATTTTGTGTGACCCCCGGGTACGAGCCGCGCTAACGGACAACGGAATCGCGCTCCGTTCGTTTGCCAATCTTTCACAAGGCCGCGAACGTCGGTCTTCGAGGAGCACACCTAGTTCGAATTTCGGTGAACATTCGATACGCCCGCGTAAGCACGAGGAGTGATGGAGAAGTTACTGCCCGAGCACTTGAAAGATTGTTGGGAGTCAGTGGAGCGCCGTGAACATTCCCATGAAGACTACACTCGCGAATACGACCGCGCCGTTGCCGAGTTCCGGCAAACGTGGACACGCTCGCTGATCCTGCCTGCGCACGAGGATTTACGTGAGAGTCTTTTGTCTGAGCTCGGCAGCTACACGCAATGCTCCGACCTCGCTGAGGTCCGGCGCCGGTGCGAGCAGGCTGTAGCCAACCTCAAGCGTGAGTGGGAGAACAAGGTCCTCTCAGAGAATCGGCAGTCCATTGAACAGTTTTACGATGAGAGTCCGGCCATGCTGCACGAGCTCATGTGGTGGCACGCCCTTGGCGACGATCTTTCGCCGCTCGCCTATGTCTTAGCATTGCGCTTTGCCCAGCGGCATGGCTGCAAGAGTTACCTCGACTTCGGCGCCGGTGTGGGAGCCGGCGGGCTTCTCTTCGCATCTCATGGGCTACAAACCACTCTGGCGGACATTAGTTCCTCTTTGCTTCGCTTCAGCGCCTGGCGACTAGGTCTCAGGAAATTGCCTGCTCGATACGTCGACCTCAAGAGTTGTCACCTCCCCAGCGAGTCGTTCGATTTTATTACGGCTATGGATGTTTTCGAACATTTGGCCGACCCAGTGGAAACGGCCGAGAAGCTCTGGAATGCGCTCAAGCCAGGCGGTTTTCTCTACGGACGGATTTCGGCAGACCCTGACGAGGATCGGCCTCAGCACATCGTGTACGATTTTGAGCCCACCTTCGAACGTATGCGCGCACTTGGCTTCGTCAGTGTCTGGCGCGATGAGTGGCTTTGGGGCCATCAAGTCTTCCGCAAGCCATGAGCCAAAAGGAGTAATGATGATAACGGAGCGCGAACTGGTCGATCAGAAGATACGAAATTTCATGGAGGGCCTGTGGGAACGCGGTGATCCATGGGATTTGGAAAATTCGGCTTATGAGCGGGATCGATGTGCAGAGCTGCTCAAAATGATCGACGGCAGGCGTTACCGTCGGGTGCTTGAGATCGGATGCGGCGCCGGCTATCTCACGCGTATGCTTGCTCCGCACGCCGATCACATTGTTGGTCTCGACATCTCGCAGACGGCCATTGAACGGGCGCGTTCACTAAGCACGAGTCAGACGCAAGTCGATTTTCGCGTAGCCAATATCATGGAGTACAAGCCGCAGGTCGATGGACCCTGGGATCTCGTCGTGTTTACCGAAACGATATGTTACCTGGGCTGGCTCTATCCATTTTTTGATGTGGCTTGGCTTGCCGTGCAGCTTTTCGAGGCGACACGCAGTGGCGGCCGCTTGATGCTCGCCAATAGTATGGATGAGAGTGAGGACTGGCTCCTCCGTCCCTGGATCATTCGCACGTACCGAGATTTATTTGTCAACGTGGGCTACACGATCGAGAGCGAAAAAATTCATACTGCGACCAAGCGAGGGGTTGAATTCGAGGTACTCATGACGCTCTATTGCAAGCCCGAGGAGGGAAAGCAGGGCAAGTGATAGTTCCTCGCTGGCTAGTGCCGAGCATCGGCATGCTCCTTTCCAGCGCTCTGATGGTGGCCTGCACAGCCCCTCGGATGATCGGTTCGAGCAGCTCGGCGGTGGTTTGCAGAGACCTGCGAGAGGCGCCTCATTCGCGCTGGGGGACGACGATCGATAGTGGCGTGCATTGGTTGGTTACACCATGTGGCGAGCGCTTCTTTTCAGTCGGGATCAATGCCATAGATGGCGGCGAGCCGCAGCGGTTTTCCAACGGGCGTATCGCTTACCATTGGGGGATCTTCTATCCTGACTTGGAAGACTGGGCGCGAACGGCGCGGCAACGGGTATTAACCTGGGGCTTTAACACTGCCGGTGGATGGTCCCTCCATCCCACGATCTTAGGGCTGCCAATCACTCCGGATCTCGAGTTGGGGCGCAGCGCCCGCTTTCACTGGTTTGATCCCTTTGATCCCGCCACCGCCGAGCGCATGCATGCGTGGGCACGCCGCCTGGTTGCTCCCTACAAAGGCAACCCTTACCGCATTGGCTATTTTATCGACAATGAAGTCGGCTGGTGGAATGGCGCTCTGTTTTTATATTATCTCAAGCAGCCCGCCACCAATCACACCAAGCAGCAGCTTATCGCTCGACTACGCGAGCATTACGGCGATAATTGGGAGAGCTTCACGCACGACTTTGTGCCGCCTCAAGGCACGGCCTCGTTTAGGGATTTGCTTCACCACACGCATGCCACTCAGTTGCGACCTGGGGGTGCGGGAATCCAATTTATTCGCCGATGGACGGGAATCATCACTGCGCTCTACTATCGGCTAGCTCATGAAGCGATTCGTGCGGCCGATCCTGACGCTCTGATACTGGGAGATCGCCTGCCTATCTATTACGATCCGGTCGCGGTGCGGACAATGGTGCAGCATGTCGATGTTATATCCACGAACTATAACGTTGATAGCCCTGACGGATGGCTCGCCCGGTATTTCTTTGATGGTCTGCGACAGCTCGCCCCGGGCAAGCCCATTCTAATTTCCGAGTGGTTTTTTGCCGCAGACGAAAATCGCTCCGGCAATCTAAATAACGGCCATCTAATGACCGTGCCAACGCAGACGGAGCGTACTCATGGCGCAATGGTGGCGGCCCAGCGATTCGCCCGCGAGCCACAGATCGTCGGACTCCACTGGTTTCAGTATTATGACCATCCGTATGGCGGGCGTGAGGACGGCGAGGATTATAACTTTGGGCTGATAGACATCAACGACCGTCCCTATGAGCGGCTCACCGAGGCCTTCAGTCGCATCAATCCTCGCTTTGCTGACCTCCATCAGCAGGGACCTGAAACTGCCGTGCCCAATTGGGCGAGCCCATGGCAGATTCCTCACGCGGCGATCGATGCGCGAGATCGCTCCCTCGAAGAATGGCCGAAACAGCGAGCCTTGATCACCCCGCTGATTGCACCCGAGCCCGAAATACCTTTCGGGGATTTCTACTTGGCGTGGAGTGCCAATGGCTTACACTTGGCCATGATCGCGATGGATTATTACGATTCCGATCTCCTCGCTTACGACGGCGAATTCCCGCTGCAGGATGCCTTTCGCATCGATTGGGGCGTAGATGCGGGAGGCGGAGCACGTCGCTTTACGCTTTATATCGTTCCTCCTCGAGTGTTTCCCAAAAGCGGCGCGCCGATGATGCGTCCCCAGTTGTGTGTCGCGGACCAGGTCTCCTGTCAGCCCGTGCCGGGAGCAGTGACGACCTACTTCGGAAGTGATCAGCCGCGTATCACTGTTGAGGTCGCGCTACCTTGGCGAGCGCTCGGCATAACGGAGTCGACTCCACAGGGACATCTACGAATGGAGCTCGCTGCCACAGCCTGGCATCGCTCCCGCTGGATGTCATGGAGCGGACTTCCACCCGTTCAGTCCATGCAAGATCCCTCACAATGGCGTCCTGTACGACTGGCAGGCGATTGACCAAGAGGAAAGGCTGATGGATACGCTTCTGGTTATCTGTACTTCTCTCCTCCTAACTTCGATCAATCAGTTTACCGATGACGCTTTGCCGAACTCCCAGGGGCTAGCTATGGTGACCCGCAATAAACCATCAGCTATGTTCACGGAGATGCCGAACGTCTCACTACACTCGACGACCGAATGATAACACAAAGAAGGCCCCGCATGCCGATGAGCTCACTGTAGTGAAATCAAAAGAAGTCGCCGTCGTCTCTTTGCCAAGCTCAAAACTGACGGCTACATTGCAACTCGTTAAAGCAGATGATGAGTTGAAACTCGGTTAAAGCCGCGGATATGAAATCCGCCGCCAGCCACTCTCGACTCGATTCAAGTGCCTTCGACCGTAGGGACTTCGCCATAGCGGCCGGCGTTGCTGTCATCGCCGCGATCGTCATACTCCCTGAACTCGGGGTGCAAAGCTTAGCCAATTGGGACGAAGCGATCTACGGGGTGCTGACTCGCGAACTCCTCGCCGACCCTGGCCTGACTCTTCGTTATGGCGATCGCCTCTGGTTCGAGAAACCGCCCTTTGCATTCTGGCTCATGGCCGCCAGCTCTTCGCTCTTTGGCCTAACAGAGTTCGCCCTGCGCCTGCCGAGCGCGTTCTGCGGAATAGCTGCCGTCGTGCTTCAGTACTTGGCCGGGCGGCGCTTAGGCAGCCGCACGGCAGGCGTGTTGGCCGCGGTCTTACTGCTGGGTGTCCCTCAGTTTGTCGCCTATAGCCGCATGGCCATGACCGACGTTCCGCTCGCGACCTTGGGAATGCTTTCGGTCGTTCTGCTTTTATACGCCAACGGGCGATCCTCTCTGATGATGGCAGCCGGCGCAGCGTTCGGGATTGCCATTCTCACCAAATCCGTCGCCGCCTTTCTCTTTCTCCCCGGGCTGCTGGCAATCGCCATTGCACAGCACGGTCTCGGTTTTCTTCGTTCGCGGGAGATCTGGCTCGCGGCGATCGTAGCCATTGCGATTGCACTGCCCTGGCACGCTTGGCTGGCCTTGACCTACGGCGATTCGTTCGTTGACCAATACTTGGGCTTCCATATCTTGGCTCGTTTCGTTTCGCCGCTCGAGGGTCACGAGGGGAGTTCGTTTTATTATCTGGATACCTATTTTCAAAAGGCCGGGTTCCTCGCTCCTTTCCATGCGGCTGGAACAGCACTTGCCGTAAGTCTCGCAATCGTCAGGCGCGATCGCTTGCTCGCAGCGACCAGCGTACTGACGTTGGCTGCCTTCGCGATCGTCAGCGTGCAAGGAACTAAAATCGGCGGGTACGTTACGCCGGTTTATCCAGTTGCAGCGCTTACGGCAGCGCTCGGTATCACAAGATTCATCCAGAACACCCGGGCACTCGTTACCCTGCTCGCAATCACTACTCTCCTCGCACTGCCCGGCATCATGTTTGGCCGCGGTCGGTTTGTGGAAACCGCGGACCTCGTCCATTTCAGCCCCGAGGTTCGTTCCTTAACAACCGCGCCAGTCTTCGCGAACGGCCGTGTTTCACTGCTTTATTCGTTTGGACTGTCGGAACCTGCGTTGCGCTTTTATCTCGCTGATCAGGTCCAATCTATTGGAGAGAGCGAACTGGAGCGGCTATTTGCGCAAGGCCAACCTTTTCTCTGTTTGACGTTCAATTCTGAGGCATCCAAGTTTGCAAGTAAGCACCCGTATTTGCAGCTCGAGATTATCGCCTCCACAGAATCCCTCGCACTGATTGGATATCGTTAAAGCATCACGCAGTTATCTCACAGTGACGTACATCGACAGTTCTCTTTTGGATATGACAATAGTAAGTAGTAGCCTAAAGCTGGGTATGATATAGCCGATTCTGCTCGACGAGGATGACTTGTGAGCTACCGGATCGTGAACGGACTCGATGAAACGGAATCGTGAAGATCGGCTCGAACTCGATCGATCGCTGATTATCGCTGATGACACCGCTCAACGCCATAGTAGATCGGAAACCGGACCGCAGAGCCGAGTATATGCTCGGCACGCATGGCTGCCGGAGCTCCCATCAAGCGCAAGTGTGGCGTGAAGAGGGGGACCGAGTTACCGCCTTAGTAGGGGCGTCGATCTCCCGTTGCTTTCGTTATTTGAAAGAGCACGGAAGATATTTTATGAAAACTGTCACCGCCCGTGATTTACAGAAGAATTTGAAAGAGTGGGTAGGCGGCCTTCGACAGGACCAGAATCTCGTCACACACCAAGGCAGACCGGCAGCCGTGTCAGTGGCCAACGAAGAGAGTGACCGTAGAGAGATTATGAGCAGTGCGAACCCTCCGGCCATGGTACGCGACCTCCGGCTTGATTTTTTTCGCGGCCTCGCCCTTTTTTGCATATTCATCGATCATATCCCGAATAACATCCTGGCGAAGTTTACGCTCCAATCGCTAATGTTCGCCGATGCGGCCGAAGTGTTCATCTTCATTTCCGGCTACACCGCAGGCATGGTGTACGGTCGCGCCATGGAGCGCCAGGGCTTTGTGATAGCCGCGGTCCGCATCTACCACCGAGTATGGCAGCTCTACGTCGCTCACGTCTTTCTGTTCATGATATTCATGGCGACAATGGCGTACACCGCCGGAGCCCTCAACACCTCGCTTTACGCCGAGGAATTTGGCGCCGCCAATTTCCTCAACGAACCGGGCTTAGCCGTGGTAAAGGCGCTAACGCTACAGTTCCAGCCGGCGTTCATGGACATCCTGCCACTCTATATCGTGCTGTTGGCGATCCTCCCGTTCGTGGTGGCCGGGTATCGATCTTGGCCCGGCGTAGTGGTTTTCGCCTCCATGGCGATTTGGCTCGCGGTTCAGATCGATAAACGGATTGCGCTACCGGCGTATCCCGGGCCGGACCAATATTGGTTCTTTAACCCATTCGCGTGGCAGGCGCTGTTTTTCTTGGGGGCCTGGTTCGGCTGGCGCGCCAGCCACGGTGGACTTTCCTGGCTTAACCGTCGCTGGTTGTTCTACCTCGCGGCAGGCCTCTCGCTGGCCGGATTCCTAATCCGGTTTAGCTGGACGCTGCACGAATTTTACGATCCGATTCCGGTTTCCGCCAGCGGCGAGCTTTTGTGGCCGTTCTTGAGCAAGGGAGATCTGGGATCCCTCCGTTTCGCCAATGTACTCGCCCTCGCGCTTCTCGTCTCACGCGTGATCCATCCGCAGGCGTGGTTTTTGGCTAGTCGCGCCGCGCGGCCTTTCGTTATCAGCGGGCGCAACTCCCTGCACATCTTCTGCCTTGGCATCCTGCTTTCAGTGCTTGGGCAACTGGTGCTCAACGAATTCTTCGGCGGTATTCTCATGCAGTTTGCGGTATCCGCGGCCGGCATCGCGATCATGATCGGCGTTGGTATGTTCATGGAGTGGTTCGATACCGCACAGCGCACATCAGGCGGTCCAATTGGTGCACCGATGGCGGGAAGAGGAGCGAGACGATGACAACTGGTGCCTTTGTCCGACAACTTTTTGTCTTGGTTACCGCGGCGGGCATCGGGTTTGTACCCGCACCGGTTGGTTCCTCCGACCAGGCCCACGAGTGCCCTATGCCCGAGCGTTTCTACGAATTTGAGCCGCCGCTGACAAAGACGGCCAAAGCGCTCGCCAACGGTCGGGAGGTGGTTATTGTCGCGCTTGGCGGGTCCTCAACTCTCGGACTTGCGGCCGGGGCGAACGCTCTCGCCTGGCCCGCGCGCCTTGGTTCGGTGCTTACCGATAAGTTTCCATCTGCGCGCATCAAGGTTGTCAACCGCGCCGCCGCGCGACAAACCGCAAAGCAGGTTCTAGAGCGCCTGGACCGCGATATTCTACCCCTGAAACCCAACCTTGTGATCTGGGAGACCGGCACGATGGAGGCAGTTCGCGGATCCGACGTCGACACATTGCGCGAGACGGTGCGGACCGGAATCGACGAACTGCGTGCCGCCGGAGTCGAGGTAGTGTTGATGAATATGCAGTTCTCACGTGAGACGGAGGCGATGATTCACTTCGAACCCTATCTCATTGCCCTTCGCCAAGTGGCGGACGCCACTGAGACCCCGCTGTTCCGCCGCCGTGGCATTATGCGCTATTGGGCCGAGAGCGGTGTGCTCGATCTGCGGGTCAAAGAGGATACGAAGCGCCGCCAGCTCGCCGTGAAGCTTTACGACTGCATCGGCCGCGCAATGGCTGACTTCGTGACGCGCGGCATACCTGACAGTAACTCCGCGACTAATCCCGCGAGCGGCCGATGAACGCGTCTTAACGGGCACTTTCCCTCATCCGCGATGTTCATGCTGCTGCCCTATTTGCTCTTATACACCTTATCGAAGAATCCCTCGTCGTCGAGTTTTTTTAGCCAGCTGGAATCGACGATCCGCTCAGCTTTGACTGAGGCCACTTTCGGATTTTGCTCCGCAACGTATTTGATCACAGTTTGGGTTCCTTCGACCGTCGGATAAGGTTTGCGATCGAGTTCCTCAAGGGCCTCTGCGTAGAAATCTTCGGCCGCGTCCGGGTTGGGCAATCTAAGATTTCTCGCCAGAACCTCCTTAACCGATTGCTTGTTTTCTTTGTTAAACACGTAAGCGTAACCTTCGACTACGGCGCGAATGAAGCTGTCATAGAGTTTCGGATTTGCCGCCATCTGATCTCTGCGCGAGGCCAGCACCGTATTCTGGTACGGAATCTTCGCCTGATTGAGATTTAACAGTTGGGTATAGCCCTTGCCAATCATCGTTTTGGTAGCAAGCCGCTGCAGCATCGCGGCATCGAGCCCCCTTTGCTCCAGCGCCGCCATCCGTTCTGGGTCCAGGCCGGTTTGCATCAGTATGATCCTGTCCCGCTTTGGATCCAGGTCCAGGTGGTCCAGAGCAATCAAAGCTGAAATATGGGAGGAGCCGCCGAATCGTGCCATGCCGAGGCGAGACCTGGTTGGCTTTGTTCAACGATTCCGGTTCAAATTTCGTGAGCGCCTCGTGCTGAATTCGCTTCTTATCACTTTGCTTGCGATGCGCTTCTGAACCTTAAAAAAGCTGCGGAGTTTTTTTCAAAACGTTTTCTCGTCTATGAGACACAGAAACCGTTAGCCGTCGGCAGAATCCGGCCGGAATAAGTCTTGCCGAAAAGATTTTATCATCTTGGTGCAGGATATACCCTGCAGTGAAGTGACGCTATTACAGGCAAATTCGACTTTCTACGGTACACCGTTGCGAATAAGCAAACTGTAAATCAATGGAATAATTTTAGGTTTTGGATGGCATTGTTGTTGCGATTTTCCGCAAGAATTCCACGGGATGACTCTATGGGACTCGTCCCAGACTTTCGTTTTATTCTAAAAGAGGAGCAAGCAGTGAACATGCGATTGCAGAAGTTTTATCAAACCCTGTCGTGCGCCTCTGGGACGTGTGTCGATGCCATCCATCGGTGATCCACATTCCACGCCGTTAACCGAGTCGGAGAAGATTACGGCGCGAGGACGGTTTTGCTTCAACAATGATGAAAGCTTTTTCTCAAAAAAAGAATTTCACTACGAGAGTCTCTCGCCGGCCTTAAATGGCAAGCTTCAGCGGCCACGAGTGGGTGGTAAATTTTTATTTGTCGGCAATGATAAATTTTGGGTCCGAGGCGTTACCTACGGGGCATTCAGACCGGATCCAAAGGGTCGAGAATATCACGACCCAACAGTTTTGGAGAGAGACTTTTCTCTGATGGCCGCGAACGGAATTAATGCAGTCCGTATTCCACATACAATGCCGCCGCGGGAGCTTCTCGACACCGCTCAAAAACACGGCCTCCGAGTGATGGTCGGGTTATCTGCAGAACAGTATGCGGGCTTTTTGATTGACAGAAAAGGTGCTCCTGACGTTGAAGAATTGGTGCGCGCCAAAGCGCGTTCCTGTGCAGGACACCCTGCGCTTCTTTGTTATGCGCTTGGGAATGAGATCGCAGCACCTGTTGTCCGGTGGCTGGGCCGCGGGCGAGTTGAGAGTTACCTCGAGCGTCTGTACTGGGCGGTGAAAACAGAAGACCCGAGCGGCCTCGTCACTTACGTAAATTACCCCACTACCGAATATCTTAATCTTCCTTTCCTAGATCTTGTGACGTTCAATGTTTATCTTGAATCCCAAGACCGCCTCCAGGCGTACTTGGCACGGCTTCATAATATCGCCGGGGATCGCCCTTTACTGATGAGCGAGATCGGACTCGACAGCCTCAGGAATGGCGAGACAACTCAGGCGCAAGCGCTCGAATGGCAACTCCGGACTACGTTCGCACCTGGTTGCGCAGGCGCTTTTATATTTTCTTGGACTGATGAGTGGCACAGAGCCGGTGCCGAAGTCGAAGATTGGGCATTCGGCATCACCGCTCGAGATCGTCGTCCAAAGCCCGCGCTCACAAGTGTTCGAGAAGCGTTTACAAAAGTTCCCTTCGCTAAAGAATTACCTTGGCCCAAGACCTCAGTCATCGTCTGCACGTTCAACGGCAGCCGCACTCTCTCGAAGTGCCTGGAGAGTTTGCTGAGACTTGACTACCCTAATTACGAGGTGATCGTAGTCAATGATGGCTCAACTGACACCACTGCGAAAATCGCCAGTAACTACGGCTTTCGCGTCATAACGACAGAAAACCGAGGGCTTTCTTCCGCTCGCAATACTGGACTCAACGCGGCGACTGGGGAAATTGTCGCTTACATCGACGACGACGCGCACGCTGATCCGCACTGGCTAAGATACCTTGCGAGCACGTTCATGAATACGCAGCATGTTGGAGTTGGCGGCCCCAACATTGCGCCTCCTGACGATGGCCTCATTGCTGAGTGCGTCGCCCACTCTCCCGGCAATCCAGTTCACATTCTGTTGTCTGACAGTGAGGCGGAACATATTCCCGGTTGCAATATGGCCTTTCGTAAATCCGCGCTGGCAGCCATAGGCGGATTCGATCCGCAATTTTGCATCGCCGGTGATGACGTCGATGTATGCTGGCGGCTGCAGCAACACGGGTGGACTCTCGGATACAGCCCGGGAGCAATGGTGTGGCACCACCGTCGTAATTCAATTCGGGCGTACTGGAAGCAACAGTTCAATTACGGCAAAGCAGAATCTTTTCTCGAGAAAAAATGGCCAGAAAAATATAATCTTGCGGGCCACGTCACATGGGCAGGACGCGTTTACGGAAATGGTCATCAATACAAAGCTTGGAGCCGGGGAAGCATTTATCACGGTGTATGGGGGAGCGCGCCTTTCCAGTCTATCTACCAATCACCTGCCGGGGCATTGGAATCTTGGCTATCCGATCCCCGAATGGTACTTGGCCGTCGCGGCACTTGCGCCGATCTGCGCACTTGGTTTCCTTTGGTCTCCATTGTTCTACGCTCTGCCTTTCTTGCTCCTGGCACTTTATGCGCCGATTTGTCAGGCCGTATTGAGCTCATTACGAGTTAGTTTTCCAGCATCACGAAGGTCGCGCTTGGAGTTGGTTAAACTGCGCGGCGTCACTGCCTTGCTGCACTTACTCCAGCCTTTGGCGCGGCTTACCGGGCGCCTGCGCTCCGGGCTCACTTTCTGGAGATATAACGCATCCGGCTTTGCGCTACCTTGGCCACGGAAATTCGCCGTTTGGACGGAGCATTGGCGCGATCCCAATGAAAGATTGAAATCTTTCGAAGCGGATCTACGCAAGCCGGGCGTTTACGTGCGCAGGGGTGGAGATTACGATCGATGGGATTTGGAAGTGCGCACTGGCGTATCAGGTTCTGCGCGCTTACTGATGGCGGTCGAAGATCATGGAGCCGGCAATCAATTTGTCCGACTCCGAGTCTGGCCTAAGTGGTCATTGTTAGGGCTTCTTCCCATCGCTTTATTCGCTTCTCTTACCGCGGCAGCAATGCTTGATCACGTATGGGTGGCTTCTGCCATCCTCGCTCTGTTGAGCCTTTTTTTTACGATATACAGTCTGCGTAATTGCGGCAGCGCCGTGGCCGCAGTTCTTCGCACCTTCCAATGGTCGGATGCCATTTATGACAGACAAAAAGAAACACAATCATTCTAAGCTTTACCGTCGGCTATTCTTTGAAATCAGGCCCTATTTCTTCCATCTGGCGGGGATTCTGTTGATAACTTTGATATCAACACCTCTCGCCCTATTAACTCCCTTGCCGCTGAAAATAGCAGTTGACAGCATTATGGGATCCCATCCTCTGCCATCGCTTTTTCAACGGATGGTCCCCGATGCGCTGGCCCATTCAAGCGACGCCATCCTCATATTCGTCATCATTCTAACTGTAACCGTTGCCCTTCTTAGTGGACTCCAACGACTCGCAAGTTCATGGTTGTCCACCTATACAGGCGAAAAGCTAACTTTGGCGTTCCGAACCAGACTCTTTCGACATGTCCAGCGACTTTCGGTTTCCTATCATGATAGTAAAGGAACTGCGGATTCCACATACCGCATCCAATATTGCGCTCCTGGGATTCAGTGGCTAGCCATTGATGGAGTTATACCGTCGATAGCTACCGGATTGACTGTCTTCGGAATGATTTACATCATCGTCATTCTCGATTGGCAGTTAGCGGTTGTTGCAATGGCCATCTCACCCATCCTCTACATAGCCGCGCGAACCTTTAATCCGCGGCTCCGCAACCAATGGGGGCAGATTTGGCAGTTGGACAGTTCGGCTTTTTCAGTAGTGCAGGAAGCACTAAGCTCGCTGCGCGTGGTGAAGGCCTTTGGCCAGGAAGAGCGGGAACAAGAACGATTTGTTCGTCATTCCAGCGAAAGCTTTCTAGCCCGCATTCGGGCTGCTTGGTCGGAAGGCGGGTTTGAGTTTCTGATTGCCATCACGACGGCAGCCGGAACAGCCGGAGTCTTATTCCTGGGCGTGCGGCATGTTCAAGCAGGAAGTTTAACTCTCGGTGATCTACTACTCGTAATGTCTTACCTGACACAGCTATTCGGACCATTGGCATCACTGAGCGAAATGACGGCAAATGCACAGCGCTCCCTCGCCAGCACTGAGCGCGCTTTCGCGCTTTTAGATGAAGAGCCCGATGTCATTGAAAGAAAAAATGCGGTGCCTCTATCGCGTGCGAGCGGGGAGATAACCTTCCGGGATGTTTGCTTTGCATACAACGGGGATAACCCCGTATTGAGTGGCATCTCGTTCGAAATTAAGCCTGGGACTCGAGTAGGTATTATGGGTATGACAGGTGGGGGAAAATCAACGCTCGTCAGTCTAATGACCAGATTTCACGACCCGACTCACGGCCAAATCCTCCTCGACGGTATTAATCTTCGGGATTACAAGCTAGCGGATCTCCGCAACCAGTTCGGAATCGTCCTTCAGGAATCTATACTTTTTTCGACCAGCATCGGAGAGAACATTGCGTATGCGCGGCCCGGTGCCTCGGAACATGAAATCGTTGAGGCCGCAAAGGCGGCTCATGCGCATGAATTTATAATCCGTCTTCCGGATGGCTATAACACGATGGTGGGTGAGCGTGGCATGCAATTGTCCGGCGGGCAGCGCCAGCGAATTGCGCTCGCACGAGCTTTTCTGAAAAATGCTCCCATTCTCATTTTGGATGAGCCGACGAGCTCCATCGATATAAAAACAGAAAGAGAAATTATCGAGGTTATGGAGCGTCTCAGCGTCGGCCGCACTGTCTTCATCATCGCTCATCGACTGTCGACCTTGAAACACTGCGACTTGGTACTCGGGATTGAGCAAGGGCCGAGTTGCATCTATCCGGTCCGATGTGGCAAGAGCGCTAGCGGACACATCCGATGTTGTGGAGGCGAAACTCTACTCATTATCGTGAGAAGAAATTTGGATCCTAGCTAACTGCCAGATTTTCACTTCGCAGAGTTTAAAAATGTGTGCACTCGGTTTAACAGCTGTTGTCCGAAAACAAGGCGGATAAGCGTTCTAGTGTCCGGGCAACATGAGCATCACAGTATGTATCGCTCCAGCAAAAACCCTGGAGTATCCTAGAGGGTGGTGGCCATTTATGGGAGTATCTGAATTGGGCCCTTGGGCTTCGTGCGCTGGGCTGCCAGGTAATCTGGTTAGAAGCGATAACTCGGCCCACTTCCGCTGATGCGATACGCACCAATGTTGCCGCCCTGAAACGTCGTTTAAGCGCTATGGTCTTGTGAATTGTGTGGCTCTTTATTCCTGCACTAGACGAAGCTCTGCCGATAGATCTAACCAGTATAGGCTGTCTTGACCTCGATGCAGCTTCAGAGGCGGATCTCCTATTAGAACTTCGCTACGACACCCCCTTGCAGGTTGTAAAGCGCTTCCGGAGGTCAGCCCTGGTAGATATTGACCCAGGTTTATTACAGTTATGGATGAGCAAAGGACAGGTATGCACGGCTCCGCACGATGTGTACTTTACGACCGGAGAGACCGTTGGTCAGTCAGGGACGCGCATTCCGGATGTAGGACTGAAGTGGATTTACACGCCTCCATGTGTGGCTCTCGAATGGTGGCCATCCTGTGAAGCAACACGCAAAGGCGCGTTTACTACTTTGGCGCATTGGTATGCGAGTGCGTGGTTACAAAGCGAGGAAGCAAAAGCACACGTGGACGAAAAACGGACTGGATTTCTCCCATTTCTCGACATGCCACGTCTTACAGGCCAGCCTCTCGAACTGGCGCTCGATTTGTGGCCAGAGGACGAGCAGCGATTTATACTGCAACGCCGCGGCTGGCGTGTTGTTGATGCTCATACGGTCGCATCAACCCCATGGAATTATCAGGGTTACATTCAGGACTCTTTCAGTGAATTTAGCTGCGCCAAACCCGCTTGCTTGAGACTCGAAAATGCCTGGGTTAGTAACCGAACCCTGTGCTATTTGGCTAGCGGCAAGCCAGCCGTTGTGCAACATACAGGACGAAGCCGTTTTCTTCCCAATTCTGCTGGCCTATTTCGCTTCCGCGATGTAGAGGAGGCATCACACTACATTGAGAGAGTCGTGATCGATTATGAGAAGCAATGTAAGCTAGCTCGCGATCTCGCGGAGGAGTATTTCGATGCGCGTAATGTCGTCGCGGCTGTCTTGGAGCAAGCGTTGTCGTAGATTGTGACTCGTAGGTTCGTAAGAAGTCATTGGTGTTATCAGAATTGTAGTGGGTGCGCTGTCAAGTAGGAGACTTCAGTACTATTCAATCAAACCAGTGTTGACCTGAACTGAATGCCAGCCTCTTCCCTACGCATAATTGTGACAGGCTTTATCGCTCAACATCCGTTGCTTGGGGGCGTGACGTGGGACTACCTGCAATATCCTTTGGGTCTCGCGCGTCTCGGACACGATGTCTATTACTTCGAGGATTCGGGGGAATGGCCCTATAAGCTAGATGGAGGTCCATGTGGCGACGACTGGACGGCTTATGACTGCCACAAAAATGTAAATCATCTCGCGACTGTGATGTCCCGTTTTGGGTTTGAAGGTAAATGGGCCTATCGGTTCCCCATCGGAGAGGGAGAATGGTACGGGCTTTCAGATACGAAACGAACAGAAATCACAAAATCTGCAGATTTGTTGATCAACGTATCTGGCTCTCTGGAACACCCCGAGTTTTACCGCGGAGCTGACACTCTCGCATACATTGATAGCGATCCTGTCTTCACGCAGATCAAGATAGCCCAAGGCCCTGAGAAATTTCGTAACTGTGTTAATGCCCATGATGTGTTCTTTACATTTGGTGAGCGTTTGCCGAATTTTTTACCTGCCCTTGATTATAACTGGCGCGCTACACGGCAGCCCGTCGTTCTATCTGAATGGAATTTGTGTCCACCGCAGCGTGATGTTTTTACCACGGTTATGAGTTGGACCAGTTACGAGGCCTTGGTCTATGAGGGACAAAAATATGGCCAAAAGGACACGGAATTCAAGCGATTTCTCGACCTGCCCACTAAAGTAGGTTGCACCACGATGGAAGTTGCTATCGGGAAACTTTTACACACCTGGAACACTGATGATCAAGACTTCTCTCAAAAAATTAAGACATTTACAATTGATAATCCTAAGTGGAAGGTCCTCGACCTTTTGATGCAAGTCGGTTGGAGTGTTGTCGATGCAATGGCGATGTGTGGCGATATCGACAGCTATCGCGAATACGTCCAGGCATCGAAAGCCGATTGGAGCGTAGCCAAAAATGGCTACGTTTTGGGCCAACCAGGCTGGTTTAGCTGTAGGTCCGCTTGTTATCTTGCGGCTGGAAAACCTGTTGTTGTTCAGGATACGGGTTTTTCAGAAATCCTGCCAACTGGCTCAGGGATCCTTAGCTTTAGAACTCCGGAAGAAGCAATCGCCGGCATCCGAGAGGTAGACAGCAACTATAATAAGCATGCTAAAGCAGCGCGCATGATCGCGGAGCAGTATTTCAACTCTGACAAGGTGCTGACTCACTTGATCGAGAACGCTTTGAATTAGCCAATGAGCGGACCACACCAGATTGACACTAGATCGATCCCGTACCGCGATACAAGCAGTCGGTTGCGAATCATCGTACTCGGATACATCGTTCGTGGGCCAGTGGGCGGCTTAGTCTGGCACCACTTGCAGTATGTAATGGGTCTCGCTCAGTGTGGGCATGACGTATACTTCGCCGAAGATAGCGGCGATACTCCCTGGTCTTGCTACGATCCGACAAGACACACCATGGACACCGATCCGACTTATGGGCTGCAATTTGCGACTCAAACTTTTGAACGTGTTGGCCTAGCAGACCGCTGGGCATATTATGATGCTCACACCTCGCGCTGGCTTGGTCCGTACGCTAATCACATTCTGGAGACGTTCACGACTGCGGACATCCTGCTAAATCTCAGCGGCGTGAATCCCTTACGCCCCTGGCTTATAAATATTCCCGCAAGGGTTTTTGTCGATACCGATCCAGCCTTCACTCAGATCAAACATCTTACTGATGCTGCGGCACAAAATCTCGCCATGCAACACACCGCGTTTTTTTCATTTGGTGAGAATATCGGCCTCAGTCGGTGCAGCATTCCGGACGATCGACTGCCGTGGCAAACTACCCGACAGCCGGTCGTCTTGGAAACGTGGCCGGTAAAGCCGGGGCCGGCACAGGGGAAGTTCACAACGGTCATGCAATGGGACAGCCTTCCTGGGAGGATATACGATGGACAACGTTATGGCATGAAGTCGGACAGTTTCGCGCCCTATCGTGACCTGCCCAAGAGAGCCGGACCTATTCTTGAATTGGCTGTCGGTAGTCCGACAGCACCGTGCAATTTGCTACGTGCTAAGGGCTGGACGCTAAGCAATCCCCTCGAGGCAGCACGAGACCCTTGGAGTTATCAGCAGTACATTCAGCAGTCGAAGGCGGAGTTCGGAGTTGCTAAACACGGGTATGTTGTCACTCGTAGCGGTTGGTTCAGCGAACGTAGCGCCGCTTACCTTAGCAGTGGGAGGCCCGTAGTCGTTCAAGAGACCGGCTTTTCGGATTGGTTACAAACAGGAGCAGGCGTTATTCCCTTTAGTACACCTGAAAACGCGCTTGCGGGAATTGAGGAGGTCAACAGGCGTTATGAGTTCCACTGCCGAGCGGCAAGGGCCATAGCCGAAGAATACTTCGACTCTGCAAAAGTCCTTAGCCGGCTTATTGACAAAGCAATGAATGACAATAACTGATACTTTGCTTGAGATGCTTGCGGATTAAAACTCTCGTGGATAATCTCGTGGTTTCCGAGTCCATGCAAAACAGCCAATCCTATAACCGTGATTTCTATAGGGCACACGAAAGCGGGTCGAGACAATCAGCAAAGGAAATTGTTCCTTTGGTTTTAGAACTAATCCGGCCCGGGAGTGTCGTTGATGTGGGTTCGGGCACAGGAACTTGGTTGTCTGTGTTCAGAGAATCTGGGATCGCGGACTTCTTGGGAGTAGACGGTGATTGGGTAGACCGCGATGCTCTAGAAATCCCAGGGGATAGCTTCTTGTCATGTGACTTCACGAAACCTTTTCGAATAGAGAGGCAATTCGATCTGGTCGTGTCGTTAGAAGTTGCTGAACACTTGCCCCTCGAATGCGCGGAGACATTTGTTGAGTCTCTCATCAACCTGGGAGATGTCATTCTGTTTTCTGCGGCGATTCCGTGTCAAGGAGGGACAGACCACTTTAATGAGCAATGGCCAGACTATTGGGTAAGCCATTTCAAACGGAAAGAGTATATTGCGATCGATTGCATACGGGACAAAGTATGGCAAAACGAGCTCGTCGAGTGGTGGTACGCACAAAACATATTACTTTTCATGAGAGCCCAGTCTTTAGAAAAACACCCTCTCCTGAAAAAGGAAGCAGAAAACACAGCTATCCGTAAGCTCTCGATAGTTCACCCGAGGTCATATTTAGAGTTACATCGGCTCTTTAAGACCGTGAATGAAATTGGGAGGCTCATTTCACACGGACAAAGGTTCATCCTGGTTGACCATGACGTGATCAGAGGCCAGCTCGTTAATGAACGTTGGGCCATACCCTTTCTGGAACGAGAGGGAAAGTATTGGGGCGTGCCATCAGACGACGACACGGCGATTCGAGAACTCACTCGGCTGCGTGAGTCAGGTGCGAAGTTTCTAGTCTTTACTTGGGATGCTTTTTGGTGGCTGGATTATTACGCGGAGTTTCATAGCAAACTTAAATCCCAGTATCATTGTGTGCTGAAAAACGAACGTTTGGTCGTGTTTGACTTGGCGACGTGAGTCGAAATCCGCCGATTTGGATGACATTTTTCTTATCGAATGGAGAATGGAATCGTTAAAAAACATACATGAGCTCACGGCGGTTCTGGACAAGGTACGGCAGTTTACAATGGTCGCCGAGGCGTCGCTTGTAGATCTTGCACTTCAGGTGAAATACCTGCTCGTGAGCAACATTCCAGGCGACTTTGTGGAATGCGGGGTTTGGCGCGGCGGCGCCGCGTTCCTGATGGCTGAACTCCTGCGTCAGGCCGGGGTCACTGATCGAAAAGTCTGGCTCTTTGACTCGTTCGAGGGATTGCCATCCGCCGGATGTAATCGACGGCCCAGCCGCCATGGCGTACGCCAAGAACACAAACAATCCCTGGTACTTTGATAACTGTCGTGCGTCACTCGAGGAGGTACAGGGTATTGCGGCGGACCTCGGACTTGCCTCTTATACTGAGTTCGTCAAGGGTTGGTTTGACCAGACCCTACGGAACAATCGTGAGCGCGTCGGTGCCATCGCTCTGCTCCGAATCGACTGCGATTGGTATTCGAGCGTAAAGTGCTGTCTGGACAATCTTTATGATCAAGTTTTGGACCGTGGCTTCGTGGTTTTAGACGACTATTATACTTGGGATGGTTGCGCGATTGCTGTACATGAATTCCTCGGTAGGCGTAGCCTCTCCAACAGAATTGAGACACTGCCGAGGCAGGATTGCCATGGCCCGGCGGTTTTACGCAAAGGAAGCGTTAGCTGGAATTGGGAGTACCGGGTTCAGTTGTCAGCACAGGAGATCGCCGATTTGGTCCAGCCCGAGGACACTTTCATTCTGGTTGATCAAGGCGCGTTTACAACCGAGATTTCAGCCGGGCGTCGAGCCATTCCGTTTCTTGATAGAGACGGTCAATATTCGGGACCACCACCGGATGATGCTACGGCCATTGACGAGCTCGAACGGTTACGCGGCTCCGGAGTCGCCGCTATCATATTTAGCTGGCCGGCGTTCTGGTGGTTCGATTACTACCATGAATTCAGCGCGCACCTCCGATACGGATATCACTGCATGCTACAAAACGAACGACTTGTTGCGTTCGAGTTACGCCACCCTCTAAACTCATCTCGTCCCATTAAGCTATGACCTAAAGCTTATATAAACCCAACGGTAACGTCGTCCACAAACTTCACGCCTTTGCAAAAAATTTTCTCATGTTTTAAACCGGGCGACGATTTCCGGAGTTTTAAGAGTGCGCATGCTACGGTGAAGCACCTGATCCCAGCTGGAATCCTGGCTCTTTTTTTCTCCTTCCCCGTCACTCCTGCTTCATCCGCTTCCTAATCTGCCTTTTCACGATGACTGGACTTATGCTTGGAGCGTTGAACATTTCCTCGAAACTGGCCAGTTGCAAATCCTAGATTGGTCCGTTCACTATCCTTTTACGCAAATTCTTTGGGGAGCGTTGTTTTGCTTACCTTTGGGTTCTCATTTTCGGCCCTTCGACTTTCTACAGTGGTGCTGGCTTGGCTTGGGGCCTTGGCGCTGTACGGCACATTGCGGGAGTTTGGGCGCGCGCGAAGGGAGAGTCTTATTGCGACTGTTGTCCTTGTCGCGAATCCTGTATTTTTTGTCCTCACTTTCTCATTCATGACCGATGTTCACTTCGTGAGCTTATGCCACGATCGCCTTCTTCTTCATTGTGCGTGGGCTTTCTCGGAGAAAGCCCTTTGAATCTATGGCTGGGCTGCATTTTTACAGCATGTGCCCTCTTCATACGACAGATTGCTGATCGCAATACCAGCAAGTCTACTGCTTTATTTGCTTTTTGCGCCATCCTACAGGTCCTGGAGATATCTTTTACCCGCCGCTGCATTTTGTTTACTGTTCTCCCTTACATCTATCTTCACTGCTCAAATCTTTGGCGTGACTTCTGCAGTCTACATTCTGGACGACTTGGGTGATCGATTATTGGATCCATCATTATCACCAAGCAGTGCCGGGCGTATTGCGAATCTTTATGCATGTCGGACTTGCACTTCTCCCTCTGAGCATCCCCATGGTCATCTTCAGTCTACAGGCGGCCTCTGTTTTGGGGTGCTGTCATCGCTTTACTTATCTTAACGGGTGCTCGATATTATTTGCGGGCGAAATTCCCGATCCGCAAGAAGGGATGTGGCAGTTGAATACCCTCGGCAGAGAGCGTCACCTCTTACAGGGCCCACCAGCTCCTGATTTCTTGCCCTTCGTGGTTGAACCCATCCTCTTTTCACACTTTCCGTTCTTTCTTCTGCTGCGATTATTGTGAAAGTTATCGATGTAATCTCGCGCCGGTATTGCAAACCCACTCGGTCTTTTTGTTTGGTATGCGTCCATCCATTTTGCTCTTATAATGGTTCTCTGGTTCTTTGGTCCATGGAACTCTGATCGATACTCTATGGTCTTGCTCCCACCCCTGATTGTGATGCTTACGAATAGCCATATTAGATCCAAGATGAGCGCTTGCTTGTATCAGCCATTCTTTTACGCTATATCTATGCTCGTGACCTGGAACGAGAACCAAACTAGCCGCGCTACCGCTCAAGGCGCTCAGCTGGCTTCGTGACAAAAAATATTCCTTTTGCACAGTATTGACGCAGGATATGTCTTCAACGGTTGGAACCTCTATGCCCACCCCGAAAACCTGTCGCCCGGCGCCGTACGCGAGAGAGATGTTCCTTTGGTCACATCAGGGGAGAAAAAACCTTATGTGATCGCGGCTTCTCCTATCGCGGGCTATAGAGTAATTCGCGAGTATAGTTGGTCTATTCCCTTCACATCATTCAACTACAAAGTCTATGTCTTAGAGCAGCTATCTCAGAGGTCGAAGAATAAAGACTAAGTTCCGTAGACAAAATGTGCCCGGTGTCAGCAATTTACAGTACAGGTCTCAACCGCTTTTTCTGCGCTTGGCATCCCATGAGCAGTTTAATGTCCAGAACTAAACTTGCACTGGGCGGAGCTTTTTTTCTTCTGGTCCTTTTCTTCGTGCAGGGAATTTTCTTCATTCGAGCGAACTCTCAAACCATCGATGAGGCAATGCATCTCGGAGCGGGCTATTCTTATCTTACAAAAAGAGACTTTCGCATAGAGCCGCAAAACCCGCCCCTCATCAAAGAGCTTCTTGCGCTTCCGCTTTTCATAGGCTACAGGCTGCCTTTCCGTCCAGATCCTAAACATTGGCGCGATGCAGATGGTTACTTGCATTGGACGGGACTTACTGTACAAATCACCGTCCAGCGCCGATCAAATACTTGCTTTGAGTCGCTTCCCTAATTTATTGCTCGGCGGCGTCCTGGTAGCGCTCACCGGATGGTGGGCCTACCGCCTTTGGGGCAATCGCGCAGCCATGCTGGCCATGGCGCTTGCGTCTTTGGAACCGAATCTCGTTGCTCATTCCTCGCTGTGACCACCGATACCGGAGTCACTTTGTTCATTTTTCTTGCCGTCTATCTTTTCTGGGAATATATGAATCGACCCGCATGGACGCTTTGATCGCAACGGGCATTTCTACAGGCATGGCCCTGCTCTCCAAATTTTCAGCGGTTCTGCTCATCCCGATGATCGCTCTGATTGTTATCGCATCTGTTTTAATCGACAGCGAGCGTTATGTTCTCTTGCCCTCAAAACGGAACCAAAATGAAACACGGCACAAGTTCCTTCAGGCAGCAACAGTCCTTTCGCTGATTTTTTGTTGCCTTACTGACAATTCCGCCAGCTTACTTCTTTCAAGGATTTCAACCCTGGCTATCCGGCTTTTATCAATTTCTGACTTTGTCGCAAGAAGGCCTACCGGCCTTTTTCTTAGGAGAATATTCTTCGCACAACTGGTGGAGCTATTTCCCGATCGCCTTTCTTATCAAGACACCCATGGGTAGCCTGGTGCTTATCACCCTCTCGCTTGTTTTTTACCGCGCCGGGACGCCTCTCCGATACCGCCAAGCCTTTTCCTTGTGCTGCCGGTAATCCTAATTTTTTCCTTGCCATGACGCAGGCGAAGACGAATATCGGTCTGCGCCACATTCTTCCCATTTATCCGTTTCTCTTCGTCCTGGCCTCGCGTCTGGCGACGGTCTCGCTTACGCCGCGACTGGCTCGCACCATTGCTGATCGGTATCCCGGTGCTCTTCACGGCTATTTCTTCGCTTCGCATTGCGCCGCACCAGCTTGCGTATTTTAATGAATCGGTCGGAGGCCCGGAGCAGGGTTACCGTCTATTTGAGCGATTCGAATCTGGACTGGGGACAAGACCTAAAAAGACTAAAAGCGTATATGGAGAAGGAGAAGCTGCCGATTATTTATTTGTCTTACTTCGGAACAGCCCCGCCTTCTTACTACGGGATTCGCTACCAATATGTCCCGGGAAACGGCACTTTGGAATGGCCGCCGCCTGCTGACAAGGTTCCAGCCGGACGCGCTTCGGAAGATGCTCGCGATCAGCGTTTACAATTTGCAGGATGTTTCGAGCCCCGATGATCCGCTCTTTCGCTGGCTCTGGGTGCGCCAGCCGGTGGCGAAAGTCGGCTACTCCATTTTCGTCTACGATCTGACCAACGATCCAGAAGGTTTAATGAAACTGGAAGAAAGCTACGTTAAAGCGGAAATCAAAGGTTTCCCATAACTTCTCTTATGCAGGATTGTGTGTTTGGCCTTCCAGAGCAATCCTTATCTGCTCCACAAACCCTCGCGTGCCGCCGGGCCAAATCATAAGACATTTTCGCGCCGAGACCGTCCTGGCAAAGATTATCGAGGACTCACGAGTGTGACTATGACTGGTGAAAAGTACCTTATGCTCACCTTCGACGATTTTGGGCAAAGCCCTGGGTAAAATCGCGCCGTCATAGAAGCGCACGAGCATGGGATCCTACGAGCGATGCGGCGCAAAATATAGGATTCCCACCGCGGCAGCGTACGCTCGAAAAGTTGTTTGTTGCACCGACTTATATTCGTGATAAAGCTGCAGAAAGAGCACTACTTCCCGACGTGATCAGCGTAGATTTCGTCGTTCTGAATATGACGAACAGAATCGGAAGCCTCGTTTACGCGTGAGCGATACCCATGAAAAACCCAGGTCTCAGTTGGACGATGAAGCGTAAGGTTATTTTCAGCGAGATCGCTAAAGGGCTGGGCGCGACACTATTGGTTTTCGCGATCCTGGAAGCACTGCTCAGGATCGCGTATTTTGCCCGGAACTCGATGGTGACGGAAGTTCCGTTGCCATATGTGTTTGGCTCTTACTACGGCCCGATTCCCCCGTGGCTGGATGGTCTCCGGATGTTGGAGTCAGACGATCTATTGATCTGGAAGAATCGACCAAACATTCACCGGAAGTACGTCGATATTTTCAGCCCCGCTCATAGCGAGCAAGAGAAAACGGCTCTCCTCGGCTTCTTTCCTCAGCCTTCCGAATTCCCTAAAAGGGAATCCAACTTGGGAAGTTTCGCTTAACTCCGAAGGGTTCAGGGATGTGGAGTTTCCGAAGGAAAAGCCACCATCCGTCTTTCGGATAGTATGTCTGGGGGATTCATGGACATTTGGCTGGAACGTTGCGCAGAATCAGGCCTACCCTCAGACGTTGAAGACTTTGCTTAAGCGCGAGTTCCCAGAAGCAAATTTTGAAGTGTTCAATTTAGGGGTGGGTGGCTACTCCTCCATTAATGGATTAATGTTGCTAAAAACAAGAGTGCTCGATCTCAAGCCTGATGTAGTGGTCCTTGGCTTTGCCATGAATGAACCCAACATGGCGGGTGTCCATAATAAGAATGCGTCTACAGCCAAAGAATCTGTTACTTTGCTGAAGACGCTGAGCGGTATAGTCAACAAAAGTGAATCCTTCAAACTTCTGCAATACTGGGCTTTGCTCTTAAAATGGAAGCCCGAGCCGATTGATAGGCATATTGAGAACATGTCGCGACACACGACATGGAAGAGACAGGTGGTCGATAATGATTTTGATAAATTCGAACCGTGGATGAAGGATTCAGTGAAAGACTTTGATAACTATCACCGCGAGATGATCAAGCTGGCCAGGAACCACAATATCAGTATTGTCCTGCTGTACAACGAGTTTTGGACGGACAGCCCGTATCTCAAGATACTGCAAAGAATTTCCAGGGATGAACGCGTCCCGCTCGTGGACAGCAGTGCTTTGATCGCAGCGGCACAAAAGAGGATCGAGGAGGAATTAGAGAGGACATTAAACCTTGAACCTCGTAAGCGTCAACGGGGCAATGTTGATGGAGAAATCGAAGTTGTCTTTCGGTTGTTTGCGGACAAATGGTCTGTACCAAAGGCAATTTACATCGCGGGAAATCATCCGAAATTGGGAAACCTTATACCGAACAAAATCGTCATGTACGACGACGGAACACATGGGGATCAGAAACCAGCCGACCACGTCTGGTCTTATTCGGCGACCTTTCCCGCAGGAACAAGTCTCTTCTATGTTTACACCAACAGTGGAGAAGAAGGAAAATGGGAAGGTTTGGATGTACCATATATCAGGAGTTTTGCAGTCGAAGCTAAGAACGGTGAGAAAAAGCTTTACACGCCCATCGAATCCTTCGGAAAAATTTATATGCAGGCTGATCCATGGCATACCAACGCCGTTGGGTATGAGCTTATTGCTAGGGCTTTACTTGCCACTCTCAAGGAAAATGAGCAAGTGAAAGACTATCTTCGAAGAGCTAAATCAAAACCGCTCACGTCCAGCCATGATCGATAAATATGCCGAACCGCAAAGTTGGATGGCATCCGAAAACAGATATTCATGAGGAAGGTAGATCAGAAAGAATCAGATTATGATTAGACCTGTAGTGAGCGCCCCGGCCAGAGCCGAAGGACGCGGATTTCTCATTCTATGTTGCCGTACTGGCCGGGACCGGAGTCACGAGAGAAAAATAGACGTTGCCGGCGGTTCTGAAGGTACAAGAGCGGCTGCGAAAAGAGAGTTTGGTGTTTTGGATTTCAAGACGGGGCGTGCCATTTAAGTCCGGGGAAACGAGCATAATCACTGTCCGTGGTCACCCAGTCGCGGCCGGACTCCACGGCCAATGCCGCGAACCACGCGTCGGGTACCAGGTTACCGCGAGCGTCAGCGTCTTTGCAGAGGCGGACAAATATGGATCAGTGCTGCGGTCCCGGGTGTATGACGGCACAATGAGGTTGGGCGAGTAATAGCTCACAAAATCCGATGACTTCGGCGAGAGCACTGGGTCTGGAGAAAACTCGAGGGTGGGTCGTTACACGGATGACGCCGCTCAAAACTTGTGGAGACATGCCGTAACGTGCGTCTCCGTTGACGGCGCCGTTCAACCACCTTCGACAGAGATCGTGGTCCCTAGAATCGGATCGAAAGGCGTGAACGAGAACGTTGAATTCAAAAATCGGCCATGACCGATCGTTTTATGGTCTAACAATTTGCCCATCCGCAGGTGACTATAGCGCGACGCGTCACATCTGAATTTCAGCTCTTTCCCGCTGCACAATAAATCTTCGTAATTATTTGTTACGTGGAGTATTCGGCTGACAGCTTGCTATTTCGTGCTTGTTTGTTTCTTTATAAGGGATTTGGAAGCAAAATCAGCAAACGCCCGATGTGCAGAGCTTCGCGGCTCGTGTATCAGTGAAGTCATAAAGAGGAGTATTGCCCGATGTTGCTGCCAAGAACGTTTGTTACGTTGAGTCTAGTTGTTGGATTGGCCACGCCCACGATCGTAGGGGTGTCGCGCTACGACGACCTCGCGAGCCTTCCCTTCAAAAACGGGTATCTATCCAAGGAAGGGATTACGGCGTTGAAGGAGGAGCTAGTATTTCAGCGCGCGGTGCAGTCCTATATCTGGGCGCTGCCCGTGCTGAACATGTACGGCATGAAGGAGGGTTCGGAAAAGGTTTTCGGCAAGGGTTACAACATTCTGCCGATCTGGAAGCAGCGGCTCAACGCCAAGACCTTGATCACAACTCCCAACTCAGACGTAATCTATGCGCTGGGCTATCTCGACCTGAACGACGAAGGGCCGATGGTAATCGAAGTGCCGCCCGGCCTTCAGGGCATTCTCAACGACTTCTTTCAGCGGCCGATTTGTTCGGAACGGCAAATCGGCGGCAAGGTTTGGTGCGGCGACGTCGGTTTACCCGGCCCCGACAAGGGCAAGGGGGGCAGATATCTTTTGCTGCCGCCGGACTTCAAGGGCAAAGTGCCGGAGGGATACCTCGCGTTCAGGTCGCGCACCTACGGAGTATTCGTGTTCTGGCGCGGCTTCTTCAAGGACCCGAAGCAACTAAACGAGCCGGTCAAGCTGATGGAGCAGACGCGCATTTATCCGCTTGGTAAGAAGGCGGCGGCCAAGCCCATGCAATTCCCCGATGCGTCCGCGGTACCGGCCAATATGTTGTACCCCAGCGACGGCAGCGCTTTCGATATGTTGAACCGCTTTATCCAGCATGAATATGCCGATCCGGCCGACATGGAGATGCGGGGCATGCTCGCGGCGCTCGGCATCGAAAAAGGCAAACCCTTCAAGCCTGATCCGCGCACGCGCGACCTTCTCGACAAGGCGGCAAAGACGTCCTATCGCATCGGTCATGCGATCGCTTACGAGCCGCAGACCATCGTGCCCAACCGCCTATGGTACAAGGATCGGCGCTGGGCTAACGTCTTTCCGGGCAATCCGACGTTTACCGCGGACACCTTCAACTACATAGATCCTCGGACGAGCTTCTTCACCTTTGCCTATTCCACGAGCCCGGGGATGGCAGTCAACATGGAGAACGTTGGCGCGAAGTACCCGGTGACTTTCGTCGACGCTAACGGTGATTTCCTACTGGGCGCTAACAGCTACAAACTCAGCCTGCCCAAAGGCATTCCGGCCGCGTTGTTCTGGTCGGTTACCGTCTACGATCCGGTTACCGGCTCCGGGCTCGACAACGGTCAGGCTTTCCCGTCGATCAACACCATGGACAAGCCGGCGACGAATCCGGACGGCTCCACTGATATCTATTTCGGTCCGACCTCCCCGGTCGAAGGAAGAAACTGGCTGAAGACGCTTCCCGACAAAGGCTTCTTCGTCATCCTACGGCTCTACGGTCCGACCAAGGCATTCTTCGATCAGAGCTGGAAGCCGAGCGATATTGAAAAGGTGAAATGATCAGGGTCGAGCGGAAAACCGCACGGGATCTGGAATTTCGGCCTGCAGCGCGGCTATTTCTCCATCCGCCTTGGCATTGGTGGAGGCAAGGTATGGAGACTGGAGGGCGGGACAACGTTGAATCTATTTGTCGAATCTATTTGTCGAGCCGCAGGTAGCTGTAACGCACACGGGTGTTGCGCCTAAGTTTCAACTTTTTTCCTGTTCACCAGGCAGTTCAATCCAACCCGCGCACACCAGGACCTCACGTGAAAGAATCGTAATCGTTCGATGACCATTATCCAGCCATTGCGGCTGTTTCGTCGCGCATAACAACGCCGACGCCACGTCGAGCCGATTCAGGCACGGCGGTCACTTCCACGATGGAGGAGGGCCCGTTCCCGTTGGTCCGCACCAAAAGATGGCGAGAGTGGAACGGACGTAGTGTCACGCGATGGCCTACACTGAATACCGTCGTTCCCGGGAGTCGCTCACCGACCAGTCGATAAAGCCGCGCCTCGGTGGCCTCGTCCACCGCCGAGGTCGCCTCGTCGAGAAACAGCCAATCGGGCTTCTGGACCAACGCTCGAGCGAAGGCGATGCGCTGCTGCTCGCCCGGCGAAAGTTGGAGCGCCCAATTGCCGGCCTCGCTGAGCCTCCCCGCTAGCCGAGAGAGCCCGACCGCCTCAAGCGCTTCGCGCAGTGTTAGGTCGTCCACACCCGCGGACGGCATCGGATAACTCACCACTTCCCGAAGTGTGCCGATCGGCAAGTATGGCTTCTGTGGCAAAAAGAGAACATTGCGGTCGCGAGGTCCTCGGATCTCGCCGCGACCAAACGGCCAGATCCCGGCTACGGCCCGGAAGAGCGTACTCTTTCCCAAACCAGAAGCTCCCCCCAACAGAACGGTGTCCCCGCGCAAGATGGAGACATTCACATCCGCGATAAGTGGCTGACCATTGGGTAGATAGAGATCAACATCCTTAATTATCAGATCCGCGTCTCCGCAGACGTTCTGAACGCCGCCAGCAGTCGCCGCCTGAGTGCGCACGCGCTCAAGAGCGCGCTCGAAACCCGAGAGCCGCTCAACCACCGAGCACCATTCAGCAACCGTTTTATACGAGTCAATAAAAAAACTAAGCGAAGCCTGTACCTGACTGAAGGCGCCGATGGTTTGTATAAGCCCTCCGAGGGAAAGATCGCCACTGAAGTAGCGTGGCGCCGCCACGATCGAGGGGAAGATCCAAGCCGCTTGTTGGTAGCCTGAAGTGAAGTAGGTCAGCCGCTTCTGTCGGCGCATGATGTCCCACCAGTTCATCACCACCGCCTCGAACCGTCCCCGAAAACCACGGAGCTCATCCGCCTCGCCCCGGTAGAGCGCCACTCCCTCGCTGTTCTCCCGGAAGCGCACCAGGCCGAATCGGAAGTCGGCTTCACAACGTTGCTTGTCGTAGTTTAGCCGCACGAGCGGGCGGCCGATCCAGTGGGTCAGCCAAGTGCCGCCAATAGCATACAGGATGGCTGCCCATACCATGTAACCGGGCAAGGTAAGGGATGATCCACCAATCGGGACTGTCAGGGTTCCCGAAAGCGCCCAGAGGATCGTCACAAAGGCAATCAAAGTTACCAGCGCACGCAGACCTCCAATGACAAGCGAAAGCGTATGAGAAATGAGCAGATGAACGTCTTCGGCGATGCGCTGATCCGGGTTGTCGGTTTCACTCGCCATGAGCTGCATCCGATAATAGGCACCGTCAGTCAGCCAACCCCGAAGATATTTTTCGGTAAGCCAGCGCCGCCAGCGAATTTCAAGCATTTGGTTGAGATAAAGCTGATAAACAGCAAAGACGATTATAAAACCCACGAGCCAGGCAAGACCGATCAGCTGCTCGAAAAAAACTGTAGGATTTCTCTCCTGCAGAGCGGTGTAAAAAGTGTTGTTCCAGTGATTGAAAAGAACACTCATGTAGACCATCGCTAGCGTGAGTGCGATAACGACGGTAAGCAGCCCCCAAGCCGCCCAGCGGTCCTCCGACGACCAATATGGTCGAATCATGTTCCATGCAGTCGGGAGCAACTGCCGCAGGCGAGTTGTGTTTAAATCTTCCTTATGACTGGTGATTTCGCTATCGATCGAACTTTGACTGCTGCCCGCAGATTTTTTCTGATCGGCAACGCGTGATTTTTTGTGACGCCTTCCGTTACTCGGCTGCTTGAGCACTAGTCACCTCCCGGGATTCTCTGTGTGTCACCTTTCCATTTGGCGATTCGCCAATCTCTCTTAATAAGACGGCCAAAGTAGCCGCTCGTGCCTGCCTGTTGGAGACGACTGAACCCGCTGTGATACACACGTCATCCCACAGAGGATTCGCACTACCACCCACAGACTTCCGCCAATCGATTTTCTCCAAAAGCCTCAGTTTCATTTGCCAGTCCTCAGGATATCTTCCGAGCAGCGTTCTTCCGACGCCTCCGAGAGCGCGCAAAACGACCGCGTGAGTGTTGATTTTCTCTTGACGAAGTTCGGAAGCGCTGAGTTCTCCATTTCTGACTCTCTGCCAGTCGCCGATGATCTTTGACAACTCCGTCCAGTATTCGACAGCAGTGTTGAGGAGTTCTATGTAGGCCGCTGTCGCCCTTTTATCGATCTTCTTTCCCAACAGTTCTTCATTCGCCTCATATAAAGCGGAAATGGTAAAGAGCTTGGGGGATCTCAGCGGAATCGTAACCTTCTCCTTGTCTACCATGCTCCGAAAGACGGGCACCTGTTCAGATACATCCATTGTGAGCGCGGAAAGATTATCTCGACGATCGTAGAGCATGCCCAGCGATTTTGAGGTCTGCTGGACGAACCGATTTAAATCCGAAAACATCTGTTGAAGCCGTTCGGAGTTTTCAGTTTCAAACAGGAGCACTGAAATTTTATCTTTCCCCAGCGCAGGGTTCTCCTTAAGCGCGGCGGCAATCGCGGCGCAACGATGCTGGCCGTCATTGATAATGAACTCGACGTTTTCCAACTCCATCTCCAACGTGCCGATGTCGGAGTCCTCCGCTGACGCTAGGAAATTCGCTGGACACGAGTAGGCTGCTGTAATCGACGAAAACAGATAGCCGTCCTCATTCTCGAGTATGTATTTCGTAATGTCGGGGACCCTCGCCTTGTTAAGAACCCTCTGCGCGCGCAAATCCGGAGTGCATTGTTCCCAATCGTTAAACTTAAAAAGCCGAGGAATTTCCGAAAGCGAGATCATCAATGAGTAGTATTGCCGCCCGCCTATGTTCCCTCTCATAACTGGAAAACTGACCTTCATTGAATCACCTCACCTCGCAGCATGCTGAGCTCTCGGAGTTGTTCTCATGAGCTGGCGATAACATAATCCAGAGCTCAAATGCAAGCCCCTATCAGCTGAAGATTTTATACTGTAGAGCTCTACTGTTATAAAGTTACAGCTCGGCGTGAGTTCCTAGAAGGGACGACGGTCGGTTTCGATGAAAAATGACTTACAGGCGTTCCAGCATCGGAGCCGATAAGCGCGCGCACGGATATCTGGGCATAAGCTTCCGTGCACAAACACTGCATTTCGCCCCGCTAAGACTCAGGGGACCAGTAAAAATGCAAAGATTTTCTGACTGTGGCTTTGCTGGCCGCCGAGAACTGTCCCCGTTCCGCCAACCGGGGAGGCAAGCTATCGTCGGATGCTGTGGGTCACAGACGTGCGCAATTGATATCCGTGAAAAATGTCGCTGACCTTGGTTATTTTGATAGGTAAATGAATGATCGACGGGAAGATGATCGCGGCGTCGGCGATCAACATAGGACCGGTAAGCAAAGTCACTTCCGACGCCGCTGTAATCGTTAGAGCATCGCTCTTGGAATGATGAGTACCGGGAACTGAAGCCGGGGCCGACCGATGAGAACTAGACTCACTTCTCGCCGACGAGAACTCTGGCGCTGAACGGCATCGCGCCTGACGGCAAGAGCATCAGCCTCGGTTCGATCGTTCGCATCGGAACCCTTTACACTGAGAATACATTCATAGTCTCAGCACGGCATTTTGGACATTTACTCGAAGAACGCGTTTAGTTATAAGATATGTACGGCTCGAACAGTGCGCCGCAACCACATCCGGCTATTTGCTCTTATAGACCTTATCGAAGAATCCCTCGTCGTCGAGTTTTTTTAGCCAGCTGGAATCGACGATCCGCTCAGCTTTGACTGAGGCCACTTTCGGATTTTGCTCCGCAACGTATTTGATCACAGTTTGGGTTCCTTCGACCGTCGGATAAGGTTTGCGATCGAGTTCCTCAAGGGCCTCTGCGTAGAAATCTTCGGCCGCGTCCGGGTTGGGCAATCTAAGATTTCTCGCCAGAACCTCCTTAACCGATTGCTTGTTTTCTTTGTTAAACACGTAAGCGTAACCTTCGACTACGGCGCGAATGAAGCTGTCATAGAGTTTCGGATTTGCCGCCATCTGATCTCTGCGCGAGGCCAGCACCGTATTCTGGTACGGAATCTTCGCCTGATTGAGATTTAACAGTTGGGTATACCCCTTGCCAATCATCGTTTTGGTAGCAAGCCGCTGCAGCATCGCGGCATCGAGCCCCTTTTGCTCCAGCGCCGCCATCCGTTCTGGGTCCAGGCCGGTTTGCATCAGTATGATCCTGTCTCGCTTTGGATCCAGGTCCAGGTGGTCCAGAGCAATCAAAGCTGAAATATGGGAGGAGCCGCCGAATCGTGCCGTGCCGAGGCGCTTCCCCTTGAGATCTGCCGCGGTCTTGATCGCAGGCTGCGTGATCAAAGTAAAAGGTGACGTGTTGCTGATTCCCAGAAACATGGCGATGTCGGCGCCACCGGCAATTAGACTCACCAGAGCGGCGGGCGCATTTGCCGCCACCTGGATTTCACCGGCCGCCAACATCTGGCTAACGAGCGATCCGCCCATGACAAATAACATCTGGACATCGAGCCCATACTTTTCGAATATTTTCTTGTCCCTTAGCGACCCAAAGCGGGGTGTTATGCGGAGTCGCAGTAGAAACGGCCAATTTTAACTGCGACAGCTTCGAAGATTGCGCCGGCGCAGATGCGCTGAAACTGAGAACGATACAAAGCGCCAACAATCCAGCCAATAGAGATTTTACCCTCATTACCCGTTCCTCCAGTTTAGATCTCGCCGTGATCTAATCAAATCATATATTCCCGCTCCCGAACAGTAGTGACCATTTTTCTGGCAGATCAGGCAACTTGTATCCGTTTCACATCGAAATTCCGGTTGCAATTCCCTACAACCGGTAATATGGCAGAAGCAGACAAAACAATCCTGTGGCGAAAGGAGATTGTTCAAATGGCCGATCGATACAAAGTCGATTGCAGAAAATTTCCCAGCGATCAGGGCTGCACGGTAACCATCTCGGGATCGATCGACGAAGTCGTCGAGCTTGGATGGCTCCACGCCAAAACACACCATGCGCACAAGGACGAAGAAGAAACCGGCATCAAAGAATGGATTCGAGGTAACGCTGAAGCAGCGCACGACTAGTTTTTGAGTTTCTGTTTCGGAATGGTTGCTCGCAGGCAGTTTGGCGCGCGCTAAGAGCGCGCCGGAACCATACTCAATTGATAACTTCGTCGATGCTTTGAACCTAACCGGCGTATCATCCGGGAGAGTGTGAAGCAGTGGAGGCCTGGTACCTTAACGATTTACGTTTGAATTTTGTCCGTTGAACATCACAGGAGGGTGATAGCATGAGTCTTGCCTACAATCCCGCGGATAATTTTGAAGTAAAGATTTCGGAAGTGGAATTTCGTCGCGCTCCGGCGCGAACCTTGATGGCAAGAATTTATCAGCCGCAAGGCGATGGGCCGTTTCCGGCATTGTTAGATGTGCATGGCGGCGCGTGGAACAACCAGGACCGCACAGCCAATGCTCCGATGGACGAGAAACTCGCGGCCAGCGGCCTTCTCGTCGTCGCCATCGACCTGACCGTTGCGCCGGAAGCGCCTTATCCGGCTTCCGTGCAAGACGCCAACTATGGGGTGCGCTGGCTGAAAGCGAACGCAGCCAAGTGGAACGGCGATCCGGAGACGGTCGGCGCGCTCGGCAGCTCCAGCGGAGGCCATGTGATGGAACTTTGCGCCATGCGCCCGCATGATCCGCGCTACAGCGCGCATTCACTGGCGGAAGCGGCAGATATCGACGCCACGTTGGCCTACTTGGCGACGCGATCACCGGTAAGTGATCCCTTTACTCGGTTTAACCACGCCGAGAAAATGGGTCGCGAGGAGATGGTGCGATACAGCAAAAATTATTTTAATCCATGGGAAACCATCCACGAAGGCAATCCACAGGAAATTCTTGATCGCGGCGAGGCGGTAACCTTGCGGCCGCTGCTGATTATGCAGGGTGAATTGGACGACAATGTGCTGCCATCGGCTCAGGAAAAGTTCGCCGCATCCTACCGCGCCGCCGGAGGTGACTGTGAACTGGAAATCTTCGCAGGCTGCGAACACAGGTGGGTCGCCGAACCCGGACCGCAGACCGATCGAGCCGCCGAGATGGTCAAGGATTTTATCGCCCGGCAGTTAAGCACGTTTCGGCGAGCTGCTTAGCGGCCAAACTAGCTGCAAGTCTCTCGAGATCGCATTCGAAAGAAGGAGGTCCGCCTTGGCGGAAACCTCCTTCTTTTTGGTTTCGAGCTGCCTATCTACTAAACCACCGGCGGGTAAAGCTTTTAGTGTGTGCAACAAAAATGATCACTTCGGCATCACATCAAAGTACTCTGCAATAACGTCAATGTGTTTGTGCTGGTTCTCGGTAACACTGAAGGATCTCTCTCTAGGCCTTCTCCACCGCCGCACTCCGGCCGGCGATGAAACCCTGAGTCGCGCAGCGCCCCATGCCGTGCTGATTAAAACCGCCTGCCGACTCGCCGGCGCAATAGAGTCCCGGGATCAGCTTTCCGTTTAGGTCGATCACCTGGCATTTCGCATTGATGCGTAAACCGGTGCGAGTGTCGTGAACCAGCGGGGTTCCCCAGGCAGCGTAAAACGGCGGCGTCTGAATCTTAAATTTGGGCGTCGGCTTGCCGAAATCTTTATCTTCTCCGGCATCGACAAACGAGTTGTACCGGGCCACCGTCGCTTCCAAGGTTGCGCCATTCATCGGCTTGGCCTGATACTCGTTCTTTATAGCTGCGGTCAAATCCGCAAGCGTGTTTGCGCTGAAAAAATACCCGTCGGGATCCACGTACGGCGGCGCCACATTCCAACCATTACGATTGACCGCGTCGGCGTCAAAAATCGCCCATACCGGACCCGGGGAATAATCCGGCGGCTGGGAATACTCGTTCATCGCCACGGCGGCGTTGAAAAAGTTATACTTCGTCGGATGAAATTCTATGTTCTCATTGTTGCGATAATCGTTGGGCGTGTAAGGGCAAATATCATTGCACACATTGCCGTGCGGGTAGTCACCCTTGGTCTCATCATAGAATCTCTTGCCCACCTGATTGACTAAAATGAGATCGTGCCAATTCTTGACGCTCAATCCCTGGGCTTTAACCACCGGGAAGATCGGGCTCTCGAGCTCCCACGTCATGTAGTTGAATTTTGTGCCGATGGCGCGTTGGGTCCGGATGTTATCGCCGTTTTCCAAAATCTGATTGGCAAAGCCCCAGAGCGATGCGCCAATGGCCATGCCAGCCAGTTCGCCGCTGGCGTCCTGGTAGGAGTAAGGCTCTCCGGCAACCTGCAAGACATCGGTTAGACGCGGGTCGAACATGCGGCGGAAAGGCAAATTACTGGTCATCCCGCCGGTGGCGACGATGATCCCCTTTTTGGCGCGAATGTTCACGTTGTGCTTGGTGCTGTCGATATTGCCATCGGTGCGAAAGCTTTTCAGCGGTTTCGACTCACCTGGCATAATCCGCGGGCGGTAGTACGCTGCCATCCCGACCACCCGCCGCGCGCCTTGCGTCTCACGGATCAAGCTTGTCATCTTATAGTTTAACAGGAACTTTACGCCCTTCTTGCGCGCGCTTGCCTCGAGCGGCCGGATAAGACCGGTTCCCGGGCGGGCGTTAGGGCTTTCCGGCCCCGCGCCCTTCTTCCAGAACGTATGATTTTCCCGCGGCGCCGAGTTGCCGGTGGTATGCGCCCCTTGGTTGTCCGGCGGGATGTCCTTGAACTCCACGCCATTGGCGACAAGAAACTCATAAGTCGGCGCGCAGTGATCAGCAAAGGCGCGCATCACCTCACGATCGTTGTAGCGGTAATCCGGCCAACCATTCGGCTGCACAATCGACCAGTCGGTCAGATCGCTAAAGACCACATCAGGAGAATCCTCGATACCGAATTTTCTCTGGGCGCTGGTGCCGCCGCCGAGCGGAACATTGCCGCCGCTCAAGATGGCGTGGCCGCCGACGTCGTAATTGGCTTCGACCACGATCACTGAAGCGCCCTCTTCGACCGCTCGGATAGCGGCGGGAAGACCGGCGGCCCCCGAACCTATCACGACCACGTCGGCTTCAAAATCCCAGCTCTGCGGCACCTTCCCATAGCTGGCGCCCAAGGTGCCGGGTCCGAAGCTCTCATCCCCGTCATCCGCGGTTGCCGTGGTTGTCACCAAGTCACGTCGTGAGAGATCGCTCTTTGTTCCGCCTATTTCCATCCGTAACTCTCCTTTCAATGATCAGCTAATGAATCATCGATTTAATACTTAATAATTTTCACGAAAGAGCTGGGCCATTATGGTACAGCTCTTAATAGGGCCTGAGGAATTCTAGCGACTGATCATCCGGTCGATTGAGAACGCCCCGGCGCCGCCAAACACAAGCGCCAACGCCATGAGCAGCAGCGCAAGGGTATATTCGATGCCGCTTCCACCGCCTTTTTGCTGCAGAAAAAAACCGTGACCCCAATGGCTTTTGAACATGGCCGTCGCGATGAAGATCGCCAGAAAGAAAGCTGCGGGGCGGACTAAGAAACCAAGCGCCATCGAGACTACGGTAAATAGTTCGACGAAGGTGCCGAACATGCCGATGGCAACAGGAATGTGATACTTGTTGCGCCAGTTAGCAACCTGATCTTTGATGCCTTTGCCCCCGTGCCAGCCGAATGCATGCTGGGTACCGTGAAAAAAAAACGTCACCGCCAAGCCAAAACGTAAAAACACATAGGACAACGAGTCAGTCGTTTGAAATAACCAATCCACTCTTCCTCCGGATTTAACACCTGTTTTGATACGAATCGAGCCGCCATCGCAGTTGTTGATGCGATACCCAGGCGATTACGATTATCCGTTTCTCTTATTTCAATTTTATCCCTCTCGTCAATCCGAAAGTTCGCGCCATCTTCATGGCAAAGAGCATAACGACTTGGGAATTGATCGTCGGAATTATCCGCCAGGAAATTCTAGAGCAGCGCAAACAAAGCCGTGAGTTGGCAGAGCCCGGCAATGATCATTGGATGAGAAATTTTCGAAGAGATTGCCTGTCGGAACGCTGTGCGTGCGCTACATCTCTTCGCTGAGCCAAGCGGCGGCACTCGTGGTGTTATCAAACACGGCCACTCTGAAGCCGCGGCTACAGAGCGAATCACGCAGCAGCTGCAGTCGCCCGCAACGGTCGGACTCCGAGGAAACGACGGCCATCTTAGTAGCACTAGTTCTCGAATGAAGCTCTAGTTGATTGGCAATTGCGTGAAGAGCTGTAGCTCGGACCTGGAGACTTGCCTCTTCGAAATCGATGAACACCTTGCAATGGAGAAGTGGCCGGGTGATTTCTTGAACGTCAGTAAACACCCGTTTCAATGCTTCACTGTCGATTATTCCCTGGGCGATGACGATCAGATAGTATGATCCCTCGAATAATTCGAGTAACTTAATCTTTAAATCCATGTGAATTCACCCAGACACTTGGAAAGCCGTCTGTCGCCTCTCACGATCATTGATCTTTCGATGGCCTGCCAACGGCGATTCTCGAGCTTCGTTTCCGCCGCAATGAAAAGCGACAAGATGAGTGCGCGGTTGGGGGAACTTTTCTGTGATCGCCGAGGGCGGGATCCAACGGGATAGGCTGGCTGAAGAGCCACCCTATCCCGTTGGTTGTTCAGGAAAGACCGGACTGCAGCATCTATCCGACGTTGCGCGACAAAGCGGCATAAGACGTACTGCCATCGGCGCGCCGGAGCAATAGCAGCAGCGGCTTGTCTCCTTTGCTCTTGGCAATTTCATCTTTCATGCCTTGCACGGACTCCACCGGAGCTCGGTTGACCTGCAAGATCACATCCCCTGCTTGGATGTTCGCGTTGGCGGCCGGGCTACCGGGCACGACAGCCGTTACCAGCACGCCTTCTTTGCCAGGAAGGTTCATTGTGCGCCGCTGCTCAGGCGGGATGTTCTGCAGCGCCAATCCCCACTCGCCCTTCTCCTGCTGCGGCTCTAGAGCCGCAGTCTGCTCGTTGAGTTTAGCAATGGTGACATTGACCGATTGCATTTTGCCATCGCGCATGACCTCGACCGCAACGGTCTTACCCACCGGCGTGGCAGCCACCAGCGCCGGCAAACTCGCCGTCTCCTGGATCTTCTTGCCGTCGTAACTGACGATCACGTCACCGCGTTTGATGCCGGCTTTTTCCGCCGGGCCTTGCGCCGTCACATCACCCACCAGCGCGCCCTGCTCTTTATCCAAATTGAATGAGCGCGCGAGATCCGGCGTCACCGGCTGAACCGACACACCGAGCCAGCCGCGCGTGACCGTTCCCTTGGTCTCCAATTCCGGAACCAAATTCTTCACCAGATTCACCGGAATGGCGAAGCCTATTCCAATATTGCCGCCTCCCTGGCTGAAAATCGCCGTGTTGATGCCGACCACCTCACCAGCCATGTTGAAAAGAGGACCGCCGGAGTTGCCGGGATTGATCGATGCATCGGTTTGAATAAAATCATCGTATGGCCCGGCGCCGATCGTTCTTCCCTTGGCGCTGACGATTCCCGACGTAACCGTGTTGCTCAAACCGAACGGGTTGCCGATTGCCATCACCCAATCCCCTACTCTGAGCTCATCGGAATTGCCGAGAGGCGCGGTCGGCATTGCCGCTTTGGGATCGATCTTGATAACCGCCAGGTCGGTCTTCGGATCTCGTCCTAGAATTCTGGCCTTATACTGCTGTTTGTCGCTCAAAGTCACCGTGATCTCCTGAGCTTTTTCGACGACGTGGTTGTTAGTCAGGATCAGCCCATCCTTGCGAATGATGAATCCCGATCCGCTCCCTTGCCGCCTGAACTCACGGGGTTGTTGGGGAACAGGACTGCGATAACCGGGAAACGGAAAGTTCTCGCCGTAAGACTCATCCGGAAGATTGGTCCTCGCAACCGCAGTCACCTTGATATTGACCACTGCCGGCGAGACGCGCTCAGCCAGATCGGCAAACGCCGGCAAAGAAGCGCGCGACGCAGAACTCGGGTCATCTGTACGCGCTTGGACCGGCAATGTCGTGTTCTGGCTCTCTCGGGCGATTGCAAATCCACCACCGACCAGCGCAACCGCCAAGCTGGCCACGATAAAATTTCTCTTCGCTATCATTCTTCTCCTCCTTCGTTTTGTGAACGATAAAACGCTAATACCTTTCAAAGCGTAGTTTAAGTCGCAAGGATTAGAGGAGAATGAGGAAAGAATTAGAATCTTCTAATCTACGGGCGGCGAAGATAAAGGTGCGGCTCGAAGCGGCAGAATCACGCGAAAACAGGTGCCCCGTCCAGGCGTGCTGGACAGACTGATTTGGCCATGGTGCAGCTCAGCGATGGAGCGTACCAGGGCCAATCCAAGCCCGGTGCCGCTGCCTTCTCGTGAAGGATCGCCACGATAGAAGCGGTCGAAAATATGCTGCTGCGCTTCGGCAGCAATCCCGACTCCATTGTCTTTGACCTGCAAAACAGCCGCGCTGCCCTGCTGCTCGAGGGTGACATCAATGGTGCCGCCGCGGGGGGTGTATTTGATTGCGTTCTCAGCCAGATTGAAAACCAGCCGGAAAAGCAGCGACTCGTAACCCTCGACCCAGAGCGGCGACGTCGCAAGGACCGTGCAATGATTTCCGGCCCGGCTGGCCAACTCGGTCAATGCCGGAGCGACCTCTTGCACCACGTCAGCCAGATTGACCAGGCGCGCAGGCGTGCTCAACGCCTTTGCTTCCATGCGCGCCATCAAAAGCAGGTCCTCCATGAGCGCGTTTAATCGGTCCACTTCTTCGAGGCAACTTGTCAGTGCCTGGCGAATTTCCGCTGGATCTTGAGTGGATCTGAGAGCGACCTCGATCTCGCCCTTGATAATCGTCAAGGGCGTGCGCAATTCATGGGCGGCATCGGCGCTAAAACGTCGTACGGCGCCGAACGACTGCTCGAGTCGCGCAAGCATATCATTGAGGACCGTTGCCAACCGACCCAATTCATCATCGCTGGACAGCGTCGGCAGGCGTTTGGATAGGTCCTCAGCTTCAATCCGGCGGGCTGCGTCCACCATTGCATCCACGGGAGTGAGCGCGCGGCGCGCTAGAAACCAGCCGCCAAGTGCGGATGCGGCCAGAGCGACCGGGGCGAGGATGAAAAGAGTGAGGAGGAATTTAGAACGGGCGGCATCGACATTTTCCAGCGACATCGCCACCTGAACAATGTTCACCGTAGCGCCATTCCTCACCACCGGCATGGTCAGGAGCCGGAATGACTTGCTGGATCCGGGGCGGATCGCCACGGTTTCCAAGGTTGGCTGGCCTCGCTCGGCATTGTGATGAGCCTTGGCGCTGAGAGGCAAACGCGATTCTCCCGACGGCGCCACTCTGGGATCGAGCCGGCCGAAGGGATCCAGCAGTTGGAAAAACCGTTGCGCCAACTCGGGTCCAAGCAGCGCTTGCAGCGAATCGTCAATATCGGAGCCGAAAATTGCCGGACGCCGCACCGACTCGGCGATCGATCGCGCGACCGAGTTGAGCGAATCATCGATGTTATTTCGCAGCCCGTGATCGAGCAGGACCACCGATGTCCCGCCGAGCAACGCAAGCGTCGCACTGAGAATAGCGGTGTACCAAAGCGTCAGACGACCGCGCAATGTGCTAGGGCGACCAATCATACCGACGACTCCACCTTCAAGACATAGCCGACGCCGCGCACGCTATGGATCAATTTAAGTTGATAGCCATTGTCGATCTTATTGCGCAGGTAATTCACATAAACATCGATCACGTTGGTGAAGGTATCATAGTTGACGCCCCATACGTGTTGAGCGATAACCGCACGGCTTAGAACCTGATCGCGCCGGCGCAGCAGGAACTCGAGCAGCGCATACTCCTTGGGGGTCAAATCGATCCGCTTGCCGCCCCGGGTCACCTCGCGCGTCGCGGGGTCGAGCCGAAGGTCCGCAGCAGTCAGCACGACCGGCGCACTAGCGCCGCGCCGCAGCAGCGCACGTACGCGCGCCAGCAGTTCCTCGAAGACAAAAGGTTTGGTGAGGTAGTCGTCGGCGCCGAGATCGAGTCCTGCCACTTTGTCCGCCACGGTGACCCGTGCCGTCAACAAAAGGACCGGAATGCTGATCTGCCTTTGACGAATTTCGTTTATCAGGGTGAGGCCGTCGAGCCTCGGAAGCATGACATCAAGAATAATCAGATCATAGTCATGCTCCAGGAGACGATTCAGTCCCGTGGCGCCGTCGTACTCGACATCGACTGAGTAACTAGCCGCTTCCAGTCCCCGCTTGATAAAACTGGCGACTTTTCTTTCATCTTCAACAACCAAGATGTGCATGGCTCATTAAGATACCCCCGCGTGCGCAAATGCCAAGTGATGCGTTAGATCGAGCCGAGATCGAATGGATTGAGGATCAATCTCCAGAGATTGCAGCTGATTGCGTGTTGATGCCGTTTGACACCATGCGGCTGGAATTGACCGCATGGGAAAAAACAAAGTCTTGTGAAACAGCTTCACACTACTGCTCTCAATGAACGGTCGAACTCTGGAATGAATTCCGGCGCGAATGGAGGGAATCCGTTCGACGGAGAACAACGTTGCGCACAACTTCGGCGCCATCACCGCTGCAGACTTTCTTGGCAATTACTCAGGACCGCTACTTAGACCTTTGGCGCAAAGATATTATAAATCCAACCAAAGAGCAGGCCGGCAAGCGCCCCGGCAATGAGCGAATAGAAAGTTCCGAGGAGAATTCCTAGCGGCCCGCTGACTGGATCGTAGCCGGGATAGATCGAGGTCAATAACGCGAGGTAGGCCCCGCCGTAAGGACGAAAGACGAGATTCATGAATGAGACGAACAGAAAGCCGGCGGCTTTAAATAGAGCGCCGGCAATGATCATTGCTGTGAGCGACAACTTCAACATGCTCAGAGGCGCGCCTTAAGAAATCTGATTTACATGGTCGAGTCAATGACGGATCAGCTTGGATGGGGGTTGATCAGTACACTCTGCCAGTACCCCAACAAATTCGCTGATTGCCGCTTGATTGTGCTGATCGATGGTAACAACCGAATTATCGGATCCAACGCAAGTAGCAAAACTCGCGTTTACCGGCAGAATAAGATGGTAGCGTAGCCGGTATGATCGATGCACATGCGACCAGAAACACTTCATGTATTACATCCGTACCTACGACATGATGCCGTTTCATATTGCTAGGATGAATAGATAAGCGGCGAGTTCATCTGTTACCTTAACAACGGCATATCAGTTAACGTTTTTCTAATGTAACACGTTAACTTAATACAGTACCGTTCGCATTATCTATAGCTCACCCGCGCCAAAATCGGCGCGGGTGATTTGATGTAACGCTTAGCCGTGATTGCGACGGTCGCAGATGGCATCGATCAGTGCGGGTTTACCAAGTTTGACTTGCTCGATGGCCCGTTTAAGAGCGGGCTTCAGATCATCGCCGGTTTCAAACGGTCCCTCGGCATACCAGCCCATTGAACGCGCGAGACCAGCAAAGTCAGGATCCGGATCATAAAGATCCATGCCGATATGCGCCCGCGATGGATCCGTGCCGCGGTTTTTCGCCATGACAATTTGATGGTTCCAATCGTTATAGTAGGCGCGATTGTTGAACATGACGATAAGCATGGGAATCTTGTATTTGGCCGCGATCCAGAGCGCTCCGGCATCGAACATCAGATCGCCGTCGGGTTGCAAATCGACCACCAGCCGCCCCGTCCCCTTGTTCGCTAGCGCCACGCCGAGCGACAGGCCGATTTGCGTCCCTGTGCCGAGCTCACGGCCGCCATGACGATATGGCCGGTCAAAATCCCAAAGCTTCTTCCCCCAGCTGCCCAAATCTCCGGTTGTCAAAACCCAGTCTTCGCCTTTGATCGCATCCCATACTTCGAGCGCCAAACGCGGCACAGTCATGGGCTTGGCATCCCAATGCTCTTGCGCCTGCTTGCTCCACTTGGCGCGATTTTCAGCATGACGTTTGCCAATCTCTTCTTTGCGCCTGGCAATCTTTTCATTAAGTCCCTTGGTGTTGCCGATACGCGCCTTGAGAAGCTTGGTCAGAAGCGGCACCGTGGTGACCGGGTCGGCGATCATGCGCTGTTGCGCATAGAACGGGCGAGCGTAATCCATCGACCACTTACTGATTTCGATGTCAGTAAAGCCGATATCGATCCAGGTCGCCTTCTCCTGGACCTTGCTGATAACTGTACGAGTCGAAATGTCACGTGTATGAGTCGGTTTTTCGAAGTCGGCGATGTCGAGCGTTAGAACAACGTCGACATCTTTATAGCAACCTTCAGGATCCATAGTGAGATTGAGTGGATGATTGCTCGGGAAATTAAGCCTGGAGCCCACATCCCATACCGAGGCCCCCAATGTTTCCGCCAGCTCGACAATATGATTCCAGCCGTGCGGCGGGCGGGCAGCAAAATCGGCGATAATTGCCACTCGTTTAGCGGCGGCTAAAGTATCGGCTGCTTTCTCGAGCGCCCCAGGATCGGCTGACGGCGCCGTAGGCACGTCAATCGCTCCCGGCGGCGGCATCTCGACGTCGTGATCTAACTGCGCTTCCTGAAGACCGGCGTCGTAACACATATAAACCGGCCCCTGTCGTGCGCTCATCATGACCGAATAAGCTCGCGCGAATGCGCCCGGCACGCCATCCACAGTGCTCGGCTGGTAGTCCCACTTGACGAAATTACGAATCGCTTCTCCTTGAACATTGGCGGTGTGTATCCAATCGATAAAAGGTCGACGCTTGGGCTCCGCCAATGGACCGGTGGCGCCTATGATAAAGACCGGAGCGCGATCCAGGTAGGCATAGTAAACACCCATCGGCGTGTGCAGTAATCCGACTAAATTGTGAGCGATGGCGATCATCGGCTTGCCCTTGACCCGGGCATAGCCGTGGGCGATTTGCACGGCGATTTTTTCGTGCTGGCAAAGCAGCATCGGCGGGTCGTTCTCACCGTAATTGACCAGCGAGTCGTGCAGGCCGCGGTAGCTGGCGCCGGGATTGAGTGCGATGTACTCGAAATCGTACCGCTTGATCATGTCGACGATAACGTCGGACTGCCATCGTTTGTCCGATTTTTTTACTGTCGCTGCTTTCGGAGCAGGCTTTGCCATGAAAGTTTCCTCCTTGAATCGTTTAACTGTCTTGCACCACAAAGAGCACGAAGGTCACGAAGAATTTCTTATTTATGAATTCTTCCCTTCGTGCAAATTTTGTCCTTCGTGGTGAGGATCTCGTTCTTACGCGTTCTCGCCGCGGCGCCAAACGACGGTATCCACCAACGCCGGCTTGCCGCTCTTGACCTGTGCGATTGCTCGCTTTACTGCCGGGCCGACTTCGGCGGGATCTTCGATGGGACCCTCGGCGTGCCAGCCGATCCCTTTGGCAATGTGCGCGAAATCGGGCGGCGGGCCTTCGAGATCCATGCCGATATAGGCGCGCGCGGGATCCGTGCCGCGTTGATGCGCCATGTGAATCTGATGCGCCCAGTCGTTGTAATAAGCGCGGTTGTTATACATAACGATCAGCATTGGAATCTGATACTTGATCGGCATCCAGAGCGCGCCAAGATCGAACATCAAGTCGCCGTCAGGTTGCAGATCGATAACGAGTTTGCCCGAGCCCTTGTGCGCCAGAGCAACACCGATCGACATGCCAATCTGAGTGCCGGTGCCAAGCTCACGGCCGACGTGGCGATACGACCGGTCGAAGTTCCATACTTTGTGGACCCACTCCTTGAGGGTGTTGGCGGTGAGCACCCAGTCCTCGTTCTGGATCACTTGCCACACCTCATGCGCCAAGCGCGATTCGGTCATAGGCCGCTCGTGCCACTCCTCCTTGACCTGTTCCTGCCACTTTTGCCATTGGCGCGCGTGTCTCTCGGCGATGGCCTTTTTGCGCTCGCCGATCTTTGTCGTCAGTGACTTATTGCCGTCAATTCGTTTTTGACAAGCAGTCGTCAATACCGGCAGCGAGAGCGCGCTGTCGCCGAGCACCCGAAGATCCCAGTTGTGGTGCTTGTTGTAATCGGTCGCCCACTTGCTGATCTCAATATCGGCAAAGCCGACGTCGATCCATTTGCAATCCGGAGCGGTCACTACGCTGATCTCGCGGGTCTGGGTGTTGAGCTTGTGCGAGCCGCGCGTCCAGTCGATGACATCGAGCGCGGCGACGACATCGACGCCCTTGAAGGCATCGCCATGAAAGCTCACGCTCAATGGATGGCGGTTGGGAAAGCCGAGGCGTTTATTGATGTCGTACACCGAGGCGCCCAGCGTTTCCGCCAGTTCCACCGTTGAATCGAATCCGATGGGCATGCGCGCGGCGTATTCAGTAAGCAGTAATGGGTTCTCCGCCGCCATGAGCATGTCCGCGGCTTCTTCGATCACAGCCGGCTCGGGAGCGACTCGCGATGGCACTTTTACTTTGAATTTCGGCAGCGCCATCTCCTCTTTCATTGGGCTTTCCTGCATCGCCGAGTCGTACACCATGTAGACCGGGCCCTGGGGCTCGCTCATCATGATCGAATAGGCACGCGCAAACGAATCCGGCACGCCATGAATGCTGCCGGGCTGGTAGTCCCACTTGGTAAATCCGCGCACGACATCGCCCTGGGCGAACGCGGTGTGAATCCAGTCGATAAATGGACGGCGCAGTTTCTCATCCATCGGGCCGGTGGCGCCGACGATGAAGACCGGGCAGCGGTCGATGTAGGCGTAGTAAATTCCCATCGGCGCATGCAGAAGACCGACGACATTGTGAACGATGGCCATCATCGGCTTGCCGGTTGCCTTGGCATAGCCGTGAGCGATCTGGACGGCGATTTTTTCATGATTGCAGAGCAGCATCGCCGGATCGTTCTCGCCATAATTGACCAGCGAATCATGTAAGCCGCGGTAGCTGGCGCCCGGATTGAGCGCGATGTAAGGGAAATCGTATTGTTTGATCAGATCAACGATAACGTCGGATTGCCAGCGCTGGGTAGATTTTTTGATAGCGCTCTTATCTGATTTCGATGACTCGCTCATGCATGATTCTCCTTCTGCTCAATCTGAAAACAGTATCTACGCAGGTGCAGTTTTCACCTCAGCGCGGCAGCTCCTTGCGGATGTACTTTTGCCGCGCTGCTAGTGTGGGGCGAAAATTCTTTGTTATCTGGGAAACGATGAACCTGCAAGCCCAGTCGAACTTTCGCGATATAACCCGCGGCGCGTTTTTTATATGCGGCTGCTTCTCGTAGGAGGCGCCGCAAGGTATCTTGACCGAAGAGATTGCCGCTAGTGCTCTCGAGCCCCTCAATCGACGACCTCTGAAATATAGTAGTCGAGAAAGCGCCGCTGAGCATCGCCTCCCTCATGCCCTTTGATCATCTGCTCGCATTCCTCGTCGCTGTGGGTCTTGAGCGGCCCAAGGGTCGACGCCATGATCTGGAGCTTCGCAGAACGCACTAGATCTAACCCGCGGCGCACCAGCTGATCGAGATTTTTCGCCACCACCGTACCGCCATGGCCGCGCAGTAATACGGCGCTGCGGTCGCCGAGTGTCGCCGCCACTTTGTCGCCCAATTGATGATTGCGGATTAGCAACGGCGAATCGTAGATCGGCGTGCCACGATAAAAGTGTACGCCGGCGTTGGATAAGACCTTGATTCCCTGTCCGCTGGCCGCCACCGCGATGAGTTCATCGGCATGATAATGGAGAATCGATTGGACATCCGGCCGCGCCTTATAAATAGAAGTATGCATCGACGTCTCACCGTTGGGTTCGCCGGCGCCTTCGAGTTTGTTTCCTTGACCGTCGATAATGATCAAATCGCGCACGGCAACTTTTCCCGGCGGCATATGCGGGGTGCTCAATATACGCCCATCGGCCAGACGCGCCGTGACATGACCGTAACCGTCGATGACTCTTTGCTTCTGCAAAATCTTGCAGACCATAACCAGCTTGTCTTTGATCGATTCGAGCTCATTTGACATTTTTTTCCTCCAGAAATTTTCGACTCAGTCCGCTCGTTCGCACATAACCCAAAACATCTCCTTTCGCCAGCGCCGGCACAATCGCGCTGGACACCGCCCCGCTGGTCAGCGTAAGTTGCGCGAAAAGGCGTGCCCATGGATGCCGTCGATTGCTTATTCATGGCAGAGTGGAACCGAAAAAATGAGGTGACCGATGAGGCGACAAGGTTGGCTTGCGTTACTTGCCATCTCTCTTTTTGCTTATTTGGATTCGGCCAACGCGCAGGCGACCAAACTGGTAATGGCCTATGCTTCCCCGGCCGCGACCTTCTGTCCAGGCTGGATCGCACGGCGCGAGGGAGTCTTCGCCAAGTATAATCTTGATGTCGACATGGTGCTGATGCAGGGCGCATCGACCTATATGGCTGCCCTGGCCACCGGCAATATTCAAGTGCTCTACGGCGGCGGCACAGCAGTATCGCGGGCGATCGCGACGGGCGGGTTCGATTTGGCCGTGATTGCAACAGAAACCCGCTATATTCCACTACGCCTGATGGTGCTGCCCTCGATCCGCACCCCGGCTGATCTAAAGGGCAAAAAACTCGGCGTCGGCCGGGCCGGATTAGACGAATATGCTACGGTGCTTTACTTGGAAAAACTCAAGCTTACTCCGGGCAAGGATGTTGAGCTTGTCTATCTGAGCGGCGGTGTGCCGAGTCGGGCGGCGGCGATGAGACAAGGACTGATTCACGGCGTTGCGGTAAATCCGCCCAATGAATACGAGCTTGAAAACGCGGGATATCATGAATTCGCCAACTTCCTCGATTTTAAAATGCCCTATGCCGGCGTACCGCACACAGTCAGCCGAACTTTCCGAGACAAGAACCGCCGGATCGTCGAAGACTACATGACTGCGATGGTCGAAGGGATGAAAATTTTTCGCGCTAACAAACAGGCGGCCTTCAAGGCCATCACTGATCTTACCCGGCAAAACAATCCCGCTTTGCTCGAGCGGACTTACGACTCCTACGTTAAGCAGTACGACGCCATTGGCGGCATTCCCCTGCCTTGGGAGTTCGGCATTGAAAGTATGATCACCGGCTTCCATGAGCGCTTCAATCCGCAGGGCATAAAGAATCGCGAGGCCAAAGCGTTTGTCGATCCGACTTTCGTGCAAAAAGCGACCGAGCGGCTCAAGCTAAGCGGCAAGTAGCTGTTTTGCGCTAGCACAGCCGGCGGCGTGCAGCGCGTTATTTCGACGGTACCTTTTTGCCATCTCGTTGTAGAAACCTTCTTTTTCGAGTTCTTGCAGAAAACTTAAATCGACAAACTGTTCCGGTTTGGCGCTCTTGGCTGCTCCATTTGCGGCCCCAGCAAATCCAGCAGGTTCTGAATTCCTTTCAGCGTCGGGTAAGGTTCTTCGGAATCAGCTTGACGTAAAGCTGGTGCGCGAACTCGAGGAACTCGGGATCGTTATTGCGCATGAATTTGGCAAATACCTTCTGCGCCTCTTTTTTGTTGGCATGGATGAAGTGAATCGCCTCGACGTATCCCTTCACGGCCGACTTGACGATTTCGCGCTGGCTCTGGATGTAAGAGCGGGTCGTCGCCAGGCCGTTTCCCTGCACTTCGAAGCCGAGGTCGCCGAAAAACAAAAGCTCGGTCAAACCCGCGTTGCGAGCAAGAGGTGTTGCCACCGAGGTAAAGAACGACGCATCAATCCTGCCGGAGGCGATCGCTGCAACCCGTTCCGGATCGAGCCCCGCGGGAACCAGAGCGACATGCTTGTTGGCTTCGAGGTTTAAATGCCTGAGCAGGATGCGCGAAGCAAAGTGAGTAGCCGATCCGAAACCGGTGATGCCGAGTCTCTTTCCTTTGAGCTGCTCCAGGCTGGTGATACCGGGTCGGGCAAAGACATGAAAATCATACTGGCTTTGAACGGCGGCAACCAGCGCCATGCTGTGGCCCTGCAGGTTCGCCTGCACCACTGTGCCGATGTTGACGATCGGCGGGTCACCAGCAGCCAGCGACTGGGTGGCCATCTGACCGCCGCGCAATAAAATCGGCTCCACCTCGATGCCATATCTTCTGAACAGTCCATGCTCCTGGCCTACCCAGATGTGACTTTGAGTCGTGCTGACCGAAGGATAGCCGATCCTAATCCTTTTAATTTCCTGGGCCGGTGCGGTGCTAAACGTGGCGAAAAGAATACCAAGACAAACCATCGATACTTTTCGAAACACGGCAGTTTACTCTGTTCACGGCAGTTTATTGATAATCTCCATCAATCTCCCCGCATCCTTCAACTGCGCAACGGACCATGCGGCAGCGATCAAAGTCGCCTGTCTGTTTTCATCCAAAACACCTTCGCAGCAGGAGCGCAGCTTTGCTTCCAGATCGATATCACTCAATGGGTTTTCCGGTCCGCCGCGGTAGCGCTCATCGGCCGAGCCTTCGATCCTATGTCCATCTTTGAGATCGATCCGGATACGCGAGCGCATTTTATCGAATCCGAGTTTCTCGATCTCAGGATCGAGTTCGGTCGAGATCCGCCGCTGCATCGACTGCATGGCCGGAGAGCCCACAAATTCGTCGGAGAATTCGCGTTTGCCAGCTTTGCGAGCTAAGGCGATCATGGCTAGAGCGGCCGGCAGCGAGAACTTCGCTTGCAGGTGATTGAGCGCAATCGGGTAACGAATGGGTTTTAAAATGTTCGTGCCGGCATAAACCTTAACCGCTACAATGTCATCCGCTTTAACTTCGTGCTCGGTTACCAGCTTCAACATCAAATCAATGGTCGGATGAGTCAATACACCGCACGGATAAGGCTTGATCGAGACTCCAGGCTCAACGATCGTCCAGGTCTTGCCAAAGCCCTGTGCAATCTTTTCAGCGCTAACACCACCTCCGTGCACCGTATAAAAACCCCATGTTCCATCCAGAGCATCCGGATCGGCTGTGAAACCGCGCGCTGCAAGCAGTGCGGCAGTCACACCGTTTTCCGCCGCCCGTCCGACGTGCAGCGGTTTGGTCATAGTGCCAAAGTTACAACGGATCCCCGCCGCAAAGCTCGCGGCGATGCCAAAGCCGCTGAGCAAATTGTCGCCTTTCAAGCCCAGGAGCTTCGCCGCCGTCGCGTAGGCGCCGAAGGTCCCAACGGTGCCGCTGGAGTGGAAACCCCTGAGATAATGCTTCGGCAACATCCACTCCGAGATCTTGCACTCGACTTCAAATCCGGTAAGAAACGCGAGCATGAAGGTTTGACCGTTGACATTGCCCAATTGCTGGCTTATCACCAGCGCGCTGGTCAGCGGTGGAATCGTCGGATGAGTGAGTAGGCCGTAGACATGAGCGGGATCCGAGCTTACCTGACTATCGTCCCAATCATGCGCATGGCCCGCGGTTCCGAGCACACGGGCAGCCATCGACGCCGGAACTTTGGTCGTGCCACCGCCTAATAACAGCGCTTCCCCCCGACCGCCGATGTGCTCGGCTTCATCGATAAGAAGCTTAACCGAATGCTCTTCAGACCCAGCTACGTAGAGACCCAGCCCGTCGAGGACACAGCGGGTGCCGATGCGCAGCGCCTTCGTAGGCAAATCATCGGCAGTCACCCGCTCAATGAATGCCGCGGCGGCGGCCGTTGTCTTAAGCCCTTCGGCAGCCGTAGAAAGATTGTTTTGATCGGCGTTCATGAGTCACCTCTGGATGTGAAGCCTTGACACGGCACTGCGGCGCGCTTCCCCCAACGTTGTTTTCGAAGCACGTCCAATGCGGCCTTAGCGGTCAATCTCGAGCAACTGCATCGCGGCACTCACTCCAGTCGCTTGCTCCAGGCGCCACCAGGTCTCGAGGGCCGCGCCGCAACGAGCCTTGCCCAGCGCCGGCTCGACTAAGGAAATAAATTTTTCTTCGATGTGGCGGTCTTGCATCGGGTTGTCCGGATGACCCAGTGGATTGGATACTTCGACGATATGCTGACGTCCGTCCAGGGTCGTCGCGACGACGCGCATGAAGGTCTTCTGCGGCAGCAGGGCCTCGATGCGATCATCCGGTATGACCTTGATCTTAGCCATCAGGCGTCGCAATACGGGATCGCGGACCGCTTCATCGTCAAAAGATGAAATCTTGATCGGTCCGTCCACCATAGTCCTGGCCAAGATGTAAGGCAGGCTGTGATCCGCCGTCTCACGTGTCTGCGGATCCCATTTCTCGGGCTCGCTGCCGATCTCGAACCAGGTGAACTTCGAGGTAAAAACCTCGATCTCTTTGAGCTCGTCGATCCGGGCTTTTTCACGCAAGTCCAGCGCGGCCCAAACAGCGGGCTGGCCATTGGTTTCGATGGGCCAGTATTTCAATTGAACTCTGGGCGTCAGATGCGCGCCGCCGCAATTTGGTAGCGGCGCGAGCTCGAACGGTCCGGTTACCTTTTCAAAGAGACCATTGCGGCCTTCAAACGCATTGCCCGGGCCGCTCATTCCTTCGGCGGCAAGTAATGCGGCAAACACACCGTTGCGCGACGCGTACGCCGTGGCCGCGTTCTTCCACGGGGTGAGCTCGCCTGATCGGGTCACCCGCAATGGCAGGTTGGAAGCCGCAGCGATTCCTACGGCATGCGCCGTTGCTGCGCGCGAGGTTTCCAATAAATTGCAGACTCCCGCCGCCGTCGCGATGCCGATGGCATAGCCTTGATCCCAGCCGCGGCGGCTCAGTGCGGTGGCGTCGCTCAAGCGAGCAAAAATTTCGTAAGCCACGATCATGCTAGTGAGAAAGCGCTTGCCATCGATGTCCATGGCTCCAGAGATTGCCAGCAGTGCGCCCAGGCAATCGCTCGGGTGACCGCCGGGATAGCGATCGTTGAAATCGAAATTGCGAATCATCGACGTATTGATAAACGCCGCGCTTTCCACCGGCAGCCGGTCGCCGAAATAGAGAACTCTGCCGGGATATTTTCCCGGTGTTTGACCGCCCGCCAATCGCCTGCCGATTTGCGCCGGCTCGCAATCGTGAGCGCCGACAGCACAGCCCAGCGAATCGATCAGCCGCTGCTTGGCGGCATGCACCGCTTCCGCGGCGAGATGCTCGAACACCACTGTAGAGGCGTATTCAGCGATAGTCTGTGTGATGCTATCCACGGAATGCTTCCGCTGCCGTGATGGTACTAGCCCTGATCGGACTCAGCATCTCAATAGCCATACTTCGCTTCGAGGTCTTTAAGTTCTTGGTTGCCGAGATTGGTGTACCACTTGCGGGTGTCGTCGATACCCGGAGTTTCCGTGAAATAGCGCGCTTCGGTGCCGCTTCGCTTCAGCTCTTCGAGACACTGGCGCATGCCGTGCAGCGCGGCAACCTGCAAAACCGTGGGAATGCAACCGACCCGCCCGCCCAGTTCGCCATAGCGCTGGATCGGCATTAGCTGGCGTGGCGGAACCCCGACGAGTGGTTTGCCAAGTTTAGCGAAGGCCTTGATTTCGTCCTCCGTGCGAGCGCTCAACCAGACCGCGTCGGCTCCGGCATCGCAACAAGCGCCGACACGGTCGAGTCGTTCTTGCAATGAATCCTTGGCCTCCGAGCGCGCGATGATGACCAGATTTTCATCGCGACGTGTATCCAGCGCCGCCTTGATCTTGGCAACAAATTCAGCTTTGGAAACCAAGCCAACGTCGAAACCTTCGTGGCCGGCGCGTTTCGGTGTCATCTGGTCTTCGATGTGTATGGCGGCAACACCGGCGCGCTCGAATTCCCGCACCGCGCGCACAACGTTCACGGCGTTGCCGTAACCGGTCTCGCCATCGCTGACTATCGGAAGTTCGACGGCATCGACGATCTCGCGCGCGCGATTAATCATCTCGGTAAGTGTGAGCATCCCGGCATCGGCAAAACCGAGGGCGCGATGTTGGCCGCTGCCGGAAATATGGACCAGTGGAAATCCGAGCCACTCCACCAGCCGCGCCTGAATGCCGTCATTACAGCTGGGCGCAATCGAGCACCCCGGTCCCTGCAGTAATCCACGCAGCGTTTTACGTTTCTCGGTCATTGTTTTCTCCATGTGCGTTACCTTTCTTTCAATTGAAATTCACCGGCAGTCATCTTACAGCGATCCAAAGGTTCGCGCCGATCGTGTCATAAGACGGCGAAGCGGGTCAAACGCGTGGGATGGCAAAGTGACAACGGTTCGGATGACGATGCGGGAGAGCTAATTACTTTTGCGTTTCGCCCGATTGTAAGGCGTCGAGAGCTTTTTGCACGAGCCTGCGGCGCAAGTCTTTCTCATCGTCCGGCGACAGTTTGACATCGCCGGTGACATGCACGATGCCGTTGCCCAACACCACGCGGTTCGATCCGATCATTTTGGCGATCGGCAAGGCCGAAGTAATTTGCACCACGGGAATGCCGGCTTTCTCCAACTCCGTTGTAATCGCAGCACCGCTGCGCGTGCTCGTCCCTCACGTCGAAGTCAGAATCACGGCATCGACGCCATCCCTCTTAGCTTTCTGCGCCATCTCGCGGCCCATGCGCCGCGTATTGGAAAGCGGATTGACGCGGCCCGAAGTGGAAATAAATTCATCGTGCAGCTTGCCGATGACACCGCGCTTTTCCATTTCGCGCATGACGTCCAGCGGCACCAGACGATCGGGATCTTCCTGAACAAAGCGGGCATCATAACCGCCGTGCGAGATTTCGTATTCTTCGCCGCGCAGGTCATCCCGCCCTTCTAGACTGTAAGAACCCCAGCGGGTGGCGGCCGTGCCCTGGATTCTATCCGGGTTGCCCTTGGGCACGAGCCCGCCATCCGTAACGAGCATAACCCGAGCCTGGGAAAGATCTTTGATCGCCGCAGGCATCGGAGTCGGTTCGAAAGCTACAGGCAGCATTTCGGACTCAAACGGTGTGCCGTTGAGTTTCGCCACGAGCATGTCCACCAGCCGCCGCGCAGCCGTCTCTTGCACCAACTGATCGCGCAGGAGGCCGCGACGCAGATAACCTTCCTGGGCGGGGAGCCCGATCGCGCGCTTTTCGACCAGCTTTTTTCCCAGGCTGGCCATCTTGCTTAAGACCTCACGCATCTTGGCCGGATTGCTGCCGGAGTCGATGATATAGAGAGCGTCGCGGTAAAGATCGACTCCGGGGTTCTCTTCATTCATCCCGGTGATAGCGGGAATATCTAATTCGGCTTGAACCGCTGCGCACAGCGCGCTCGCCGCCATGCCGTAACGGCCGGCATCGAAGCAGGGTCCGGCGAAAAACAAATCGGCTTGCAGCGCGCGAATCTTCTCTACCACGTAGGCGGTAACTGCCTCCTGATTTTCGACCGCATGATTGTCGCCACAAACCAGGGTCATAACGATGCGCGTCCCATCGCCCAGCAACGGCTCCAGCAGCCTGCCTGGTCCCACCGGGCCATCGCGCGTCTGCAGCGGCTCGCCGGCATGCTCCTCTGCGCCAATGCCGCCAAAAAACTGATTTAGATAATGCACTACTCTCATCGTTCCTCTCCCTCTCAAAGCCGATCCGAATCCGGGATGCTTCTAATAAACCAGAGATCTCATGCGCGACGCACCCTGCTGGTTCATGACGCCAATGATATTCGAAGCCTCAATCGACATTGGCCCCTCCAGAAGTTGCGCCATCTCCGGAGTTGCCGTAATCACCCGGTCCACGCGCGGGATTTCCCATTTGGTGCCGTTACCACCGTTATAAACAATCGCGTTTACTTCGGGAAAATTAAACAGCAGCGCCGATTCAACCCGGCGATCTCGCGACGAATCGGAAACCATTACTGCGGTGCGTATGCCCTTGCCCTCAAGCAGGCGCGCCGTTTCCGCCAGGTCGGCATGGGGCAAGCCGCCGCCGTATTTAGTTAGTACCGCGCCGTCGGCGCGAAAGTTCCATTTCACGAGATGCGCAGCCGCCCGGCAGTGACGCTCCCGATCGAATTGGTCCGAACCTGCGATGGTCGCTATCGTTCCAACGAAGTTAATTTCCCGAGCCTGATGACGGCGGTAAAGCTCCAGAATAACTGGATGATTTTGATAAAAGTAAGTCTCGGTTCCGCCAAACCAGGAGTTGAGCGATGGCACGATAGCTCCATCGAGCCATTCGTCGGGATGTAGCACCACCGGCAGCATGCCATCGGTGTTGGCGCCGTAGAGAATCGGCTCGTCGACACCGGGCTTGCGTTGGCGCGAAAAAATCTGCCCGACGTAGGCGACGCGTGAAAGGTCACGACGGTCTTGCGACGAGAGGTCGACGGATGGAAAGCTTTGCGTCAATGCGGGAGCTTGATCGATGGCGCACCGAGCAATCTGTACAGCGACCTTCAAGGCGGCCAAGCGATAAGCCTTTAACACCACTTGGCGGGGCAACCCGGGCTTGGTGTGCGGAATGAGTAACAGATGTTGTAATGAGGAGTAGTCGCTGCCCGAGACCACCGGCCCGCTCATTTCCAAAACACGTCCGGTGGCGCTTCTACCCTCGCCGGGTGACATCTCGGCCAGAACGGATACCGCAGAACCGGCAAGCACGTGGGTAGTGCCCATGCCCGCGGTGGTGGGAGCACCGAGTATTCCGGGAAAATCAGGACCCGAGCCCGGCGCTTTCGCGCGCGGCTCAACTATGTCGAAGATCGGCCCGGCACGGCAACTGTCGCCCGGTCGGACTATGTCGAAATCGACAGCCGCAAGCGCCTCATCTTCAAGGACAAGCCGGCGCAGTTCCCCCGCATTGACGAACAGGAGTGTGTCATCGATCCGTGTCTGAAAGCCGAAGCGGATTTCGGTGACGGGATGGCGTGCGAGAGAGAGCTGCATTGAATTGTTCTTGGGTAAATAGCTGCGCAATTAGCTCAAGTCGATCTTATGGCCCGGCCCAATACGGATGTCAATGCGATCGGTGCTTTGAATTTTTGTGCCTCCTGACTTTTTGTACGATGGCAATGATGATAACAAGCGTTTATCGGCTTGATTGCGACAAACCGCGCCTATGATTCGCTTTTCACCCAATCTAAACCGGGCATACTTCGTTCGCTGGTGTGAATGGGACGACGATCCTTTTCGACTTGCTCGCAACCAAGATAAGCCGGTGATGCTTTTTCTCACCGCATTCTGGTGTCGCTTCTGCCAGCGCATGGACGAGGAAGCGTTCTCCGATAACGAAAACACCGCGCTCCTCAACGCCTATTTCATTTCGATTCGCTGCGACAATGCTCAACGACCCGACATCGACACCCGCTACAACCGTAACGGCTGGCCGACAATTGCTTTTATGACCGCTGACGGAGACCTGCTCTCCGTAGCAAACTATCTTCCGAGCGAGCAGTTCGGCGATCTCCTGGTTCGCGTGTACACGGCTTATCACGAGAAGAAAGATCGGATTGGCGTGCTCCATCGAAACGCGCAAGAGAGCGGTCTCGATAGACAACAATGCATGAATGAGCGTCGGCCGGATCTTTCAGCCGTCGAGAAGATCGCCAATCAAATCATCGAGCTCGCAGACCGGGAATACGGCGGTTATGGCCACGGCCAGAAATTCATCCAGCCGCAGGTCAATGACTTCTTGCTCGCTCGTTATGAGGCAACAAAAAACCCTCAGTACCTGGAGCATGTTTGCCTGACCCTGGATCGCATGCGCGAAAGTCCGATGCGCGATCCCCTAGCGGGCGGCTATTTCCGCACCTGCTCCGGTCGCGACTGGAGCCGGCCGCATCGCGAGAAATTGCTCACGGAACAGGCCGGCATTCTGGCAAACTGCGTGCGAGCGTTGCGAATCACGCAGCTGCCGGTTTACGCGAGCATGGCCGAAGAATTGATTGCCTACCTGAACGCAAACCTTCTCGACACCGCTACAGGGGCTTTCTACGGCTGCGAAGATTTTCTCCGAAAAGAAAACAGCGAGGTGTCTTCCGAAGAAGAATATTTTTCGATTCTGGATGGCTGTATTTATATCGATGCCAATGCGCAAATCATTGTCGCCTATCTCGACGCCGCGGTAACTCTCCCGGAGCCGCGCTGCCGGGCGCGCGCGCTGCACGCCCTGGAGTTTTTGTGGGAACGTTGCCGGAGCCGGAACGGTAAGATGGCTCACTACTTCGATGGCGCGGCGCACCTCGCCGGATTGCTCGACGACCAGGTCCACGTAGGAAACGCCCTGCTAAAGGCCTACTCAATCACCAAAAACAATCAATATCTCGAGGGCGCCACGACTCTCGCGGAATTTATTCTGGCGCGGCTGAAGAATCCTCAAGGGGGATACTACGATATCGAAATACCGGGACCTGCTCTCGCCGGGTTCCGCCTGACCTTGATTGCGCAAAACGGCGCGGCCGCTTCGTTCTTCCTGACGCTTGCTGAAGCGACACAAAACATTCGATACCGAGACGCAGCCCTCTGGGCGCTGGCTGCATTCAGCGGTGACTTCAGCCCCTACGGCCTCGATGCGGCGTGTTTCGGCCAAGCCCTCGGCGAGTACGCCATTGGTGCGCAAGCCCGGCCACAAAAGTAGATCTCGCCCGCTACAGCTCGTCCTGGGAGATCCGAAGCTATCGAGAGATAAAAATTCGAACCGCAACAAGCGGGGAATCAGCGGAATTGTCCGAATGCGCTTCCGCAGCTTCACGACCCCTCGGATAGATCTTCTCGCGCAACAACTGACGAACCGAAAGGGCTTGTAGCGAATGGCGGAAATCCGGCCAAGAAGGAACGTTAACTTTATTGTGCGGATCTCGTCTAAACGGATTGTGTTTGTCCAATTAGGTGCTAGCAAGCGACTAGAGAGCAAAAATCCTCCCGTAAGTGACAAGGAGATATTTATGACGGCTCCTTTCCCCACTCAATCCCGCAGTTCGGCTTATCCTTTATCTCTATGTCTGGCCTTCGCGCTAATCACGTTATCGCTCTGGATAGTGGATACCGGCTTGGTCGAACAACAATCGGTTCCGTCGAGCGACGTCCCAGTCACGAGCTTAGCGCCTCCACAAGATGATTCACGCTCTGATCGACAGCGCGCCGCTTCTCTTGAAGACCTTGCTTTCGGTTCATGGGGTACCATTCATGTTGAATCAGAAAATGAAGAGGTCCGCCGCAAAGCGACGGTTGCATTGATGGTTTACGCCACTGGCAACGGGATCAGAAGATAGCCAAGAGATGCTTCCCCGATCGTCGCGCGAAAAACTCGCCTTCCCCGACCTCCTCCGCATCCATCCTCTCTCAACCACAAGCTAAAATGCCTTATGCGTTCGTCGGCCTGCATTCGTTAACTCGATCTGCGCTATAACCGGCGTTTTGGGGAGGCCATAATCGTTAAAGCTTGTCGGCCGCTCCAGGGTCAAGCGTCGGAGTTTGGCCTCGCAGGATCTTACCCCTAAAGTAATTGCGGCTGGAAAAAACTGTTATCACAAACGCCTGATATGGCAGTGCATGTTATAACTACTGTCACTCCAATGATCGATCACTTTTCGTACGCTCATGTCGACGGAGCGCGCAATACCACCTTTGAAAAAACCACCCCTTGAAAACAAAAAATCTTGTGATATCTACTCCGCCGCTTCTGAACAGATGTTCATTCAAGCGCGGGAGATACTCACATGGCAATACTGCTATGGGAATTGGTCATTGCTGCAGCCTTCGTCCTCGTGGCTGTCGCTGCTCTTGCGTATGTAGTAGGGAATTTGCTTTTGGGTGCCATTCATAAACGCGCCGAAAGGAAATCTGCTGGCCTAATCTCTGCTCCCGCGTGTAAACGATCGCGGCGCCAGTCGGGCGACCGACTAAGGGCTCGTTCCACTAAGCCTAGCTTCCGCAAATCGATCGGTTCACCCTCAGTTTCCAAGCGGGCGCGAGACAATCTACCTCACAAACAAAACGGGCAAGCTCTCGTAGAGTTTACCCTCATGTTTGTACTTTTTCTTGCCATCATTTGGATACCTGCGGATTTTGGGTTGGCTTTTTATAGCGGCCAACTAGCGCAGAATGCCTCCCGCGAAGGGGCCCGTCTGGCTGCTGCCACAAACCCCTTCGACGCCGGGAACATACAGACCCAGGTCATGAATAGAATGGATAGTGCGGTTTTAAAGAACATCACTGCGAATGTGGTTCCCCCAGCATGCGACTCGGCGCTGAATATGCAGGTGGTCACGGTTACGGTAGCCGGCGAGTACAACTTTTATTTCTATCAATTACTACGGCTCCTAGGCTTCTCTGCGCCTGACAGCATTGTCATCAGCCGGACAACTACGATGAGGTATGAATATGGATTTACCTGTTAACCGTAGTTGTCGCCCGAACAATCTTTCGATTGCAGGCAGGCGACGCTTAAACGGCCAAAGTATCGTCGAACTGACTTTGATCGTGCCTCTGGTGCTCGCGACCTTATATATTCCAGTAGACTTTGGCATCGCGTTTTTCACTGCCCAGATGGTTCAGAATGCGACCCGGGAAGCCGCTCGAATCGGCGCGTCCATGAATCCATTTGTCGCGGCTACGGTTGAGAATGAGGCCACAAAGCGTCTTCCGGGCGGGAAGTTCGTGGCGTCCGATGTATCGGCGACTTTAAATGGCGGCAGCACCTCAACTTGCATGAGAAGAGTAGTGGTCTCCGTTAGCGGTAGTTACAGTTTGTTTTGGTACCGGCTACTGAATCTGCTGATCCCAGGTACAGTCACAGACACTTCGCTGCCGATCACCCGAAGCACAGCCATGCGGTACGATTCCCAAGCGCTTACGAATACGGGTTCCTGCAGCTGATGTCCGGCGTTTTTAAAAGGAGCTAAGATGACTCGCTTGAACAACCACGGCTCGGTCTTGGTTTTTGTAACGCTGGCGATAACCCTGCTACTAATTATGGTCGGCATGGGATTGGATACGGGGATGCTGAGCTACGTTAGAAGCCAGGCGCAACCCGCAGTGGATGCGGCCGCCCTATCTGCCGTGTCCGGGCTGATATCCGGCCAAGCAGAAGTCGAGTCGCGAGTCGCCGCCTACAATGCGACCAATGATTATACCGGCCAAACAGGCAGCAGTCTGGGCGCGACCAATATCACTCCTATTTTCTACAACGGATCTTCGATCGAACTCGCCGCATCCTACGGCACAGCTAATGGGGTGCGAGTCGGATTGGAAGCGGCCGGAACCAATCCTTATACGGGTAACACGAAGAGCTCGATAGCTTCACCGCTTTTTCTAACACCTCTCTTGAACCTCATGGGATACTCGTCTCCTGCCACAGCCAACCTGAATGTCACGGCAACTGCGGTCCTTCAGAAGAGACCGGAATTACCGTTTACGATAGTCGGCTGTACGGTCGGTAACTTTACCGCATCATGGAGCCAAACCCCGAGTACAAGCGACAATTCCGCATTCACGAGCTTCACTCAAAGCTCGGCAAACGTGAATACGATGAGAGATATGGTGTCAGCCAGTTGTGGAGCAATCCCTCCCGTTGGGATTGGCAGCTGTATCAATATCAACAATGGGCAAGACACCCCTGTTCTACAGGAAATCATCAAGGCCTTTGGTCCGACCAAGGCTCCATTCACTGACCCGCCAAAAGATCCGGAGGATTGTTTCTTGATACCCGTTATTCCCGATCTTCCGATTGGTGGTAATCTGAACCGATGCCGGCCCATGGAATCGCTGGCCAGATTGTGCATCACCAACGTAAACGCACCGGGCCAGCCGAATTTTTCACCGCCGATGAGCATATCTGGAAGAATCACCGACTGTAACGTTCCCATCTACGGCGTAACGCAGTGCTCCATCCCCGTCCTCGTCAGAGATACGAAATCCGGCATGTAACTGCCGAGGGACTTGCATCGACGGGAAAGACAAGTTACGGGATCTTTCTTAACGATCAAACGGCACTCGATTTTCGAAGCCCAGACCATTGCTGGCGAGAAGCTGCTGACCGTGATCGTTGAGAAAGGAGCATCAGCTATGGAAATTTTATCGCCAGCCAGAATCATGGAGGTTGGCCTGGGTTTCTGGCCGGCCAAGGTCCTGCTTTCCGCCATAGAGTTGGGGGTTTTTACAGAGCTCGGGGGAACTTCCATGACCGGGCGCGAGCTGCAGGTTGCTCTTCAGTTGCACCCGAGAGCCAACCCCGATCTCTTCGATACCTTGGTGGCACTGCGTTTTTTGCAGCGGGATGGCGATGGACCGGAGGCGCGCTATCGTAATAGCGAAGAAACGGCGTTGTTCCTCGACCGGCGCAGCCCGCAGTTCATGGGCGGTTTTCTGGAAATGGCCAATTCTCGCCTCTACCGATTCTGGGGTGATCTCACCGAAGGCCTGCGGACCGGCAAGCCGCAAAATGAAATCAAGCACACCGGCGCGTCCATGTTCGCGGAGCTCTACAGCAGGCCAGAACGGCTCGAACAATTTATGGATGCGATGAGTGGAATCTCCGCGGCCAATTTTCAGGCGTTCGCCGACAAATTTGATTTCTCCCGTTACCACACGCTCTGTGATATCGGCGGCGCGACCGGGCAGTTGTCAATGCTCGTGGCCAAAAAACATCCTCACCTTCGATGCATTTCGGCCGACCTTCCGGCGGCCACCCGGATTGCGGAGCGAAAGATTTCGGCAGCGGGCCTTGCGGATCGCGTCTCGACAACGTCTCTTGATTTTTTCGCGGAGCCGCTGCCGAAAGCGGATGTGATTACGATGGGCATGATCCTCCACGACTGGAATCTAGAGAAGAAAATGCAACTTGTCGGCGCAGCTTACGAAGCCTTGCCTGCGGGGGGCGCTTTCGTCGTAATCGAGAACCTGATCGATGATGCGCGACGCGAAAACGCTTTCGGGCTACTTATGTCGCTAAATATGTTGATCGAGTTCGGTGATGCCTTTGATTTTACGGCCGCCGATTTCTTCGGTTGGTGTCGGAGGCGGGCTTCAGCAGAACCGAGGTGATTCCGTTGGCAGGACCTGCAAGTGCCGGTGTCGCGTACAAGTGATGGTAGCGGGTTATCGGGAGCATCTGGTACAGAACTTTTCAATGTTGAGAATCCGACAGAAATTGTATCCCGGAGAAGCTACCATAATTTCATGAACACGCGCCTCCCGTTAATAGCCGGTAAAATGTTAGTGCAAGTTACGCTCTATCTGGACCCCAGTGACTTCTGAAACTGCAATCGTCGATCACTTCACTGTTAAGCGCACCGTCCCGTCATGTACATCGTGATTGGATTTGTCTCAAATCGAACCTGGAGCATCGTAGCTGGTCAAGGTCCTAACAACAGATCACTATGCCTGCGGATTGAACAGCCACAATCCAGCCTTTACTCTGCTCGCGCCGGCCGCTCTGCAGCCATCGGGGGCTTGACCAGGAGGTTCAGTCCGTACTCGTCAATTCCGCGCACCAGACAACATGGGACCGGTCGAGAGTCCCATACAAAAGGAAACTCGTACTCCGCTGCAGGCATTTTTACCTTCGCTCTCGTAGGGGAGTACTGAAACGTGATGGCACTGCGTGGCTGTTGGGAGCGGTTTCGGATCGAGTGCCACACCCGACCAAAGAATATATAAAACTCGCCCGGTTTTACTTTCAATGTCCTTAGTTCGCAAGTGGCATCGAGTTCTCGTGCTGCTTTCACTACTGCATCATCATCGCTGGTATTCAGCCCACAGGAACTGCTAAGTTGCGCCGGATGAACTGGTAGGCGGTGCGATCCGCTAATTACCTTCATTGCAGTCATGTCATTGAGATTATCGAGAGCAAGCCAGACGGTTATGCCTTCACATTCCAGGCAGTCGGCATCGACGTGCCATTGGTGTAGTATTCCCGGCTTCTGGCTGATGAACAATGTGCCCCACTGAACGAGATTCGGGCCAAGGATGGATTGAATTTTATCGAGAATTGCTTCGTTCGTAGACAGGGCGTAGGCTGTTGGGGATACCAGGTGCATACCCTTAAGCCACGTCGCTTTACCCCATCTTGCGTCTCTAAAAAACTTTGTCAGGAACAAGCTACGGGATAATATCCTGTGCCAAAAGAATAATTTTGCCTTAGCTATACTCAGTTTTCTGAGAACTGCTTCAACTTCATGATCTGCGAGCAGTCGGAATGGACCGGCGATCCCGGACCCTTGAAATTCCCGTAGATCTTGGCAGCTGAGGGCGAAATTGAGCTTCGGTGGGGCCATGTTGAAATCTCCAATGGTGCTGATTGTCTACGGCGCAAGGTATAAGATGCGAGGCGTTCTCTACCGGGCGCTGCGCACACAAGTCTAGCCTCCATCATCGAAAGACAATGAGAATGCCGTGTCCCTTTGATGGCGGGATGAGTTCTGACGGTGCTTATCTTCATGTGTGCTCTCGGCGTAAGCGGCGGCAGTTACATATCGCGGAGGGAGATACGAATCAAGACTGGGCCACCTGGCCCGGGATGGGGTGTGTCGGGGCTTTCAAGTTATTGCGCCGCCGATTTGCTTTTCTTCGGCGCAGTGAGCAGATCAGTAGTTTAACGAGTTAGGCACGTAGTGGCGTACAAACGCGCTTGGAAGGTCGCAAACTGCTTCCTTGATGCTCGTCTTGTGTATACGCAAATCCGCACACAAAGCGTATGTAGCGATCAGGGACGGCGCGGGCCGTTTATGCCTGATGAATAGTTTCGGCCTAAGTAAACTGGAGAAATAATAAAGAACTACCGCAATCGATCGCTCCCGTCAGGAGCCTGGACGGCCTTGTTTGCTCTCGCGATCAACTCGTGGATTATTCGATTGCGCCTTTACCTAACTCTGAACAACCTTTGTGACAGATCGTGTAGAGCCGCCTTCGGGGGTGCTCTGTCCCCAGACGTGTATATATTGCGATTGCGAGCCGTCGCCGCCAGCAACGATAACGAGGATGTCTTCCGGCTTATCCGTCACGGGGATCACGCTGTCGCGCGTGAGGTTTAAGTCAGGCCTGCGTTTGACACGTTGATAGAAAGTCTCCTCGGGCAATTCTTTCATTCTGTACGCCGCCCGCTGCCAGATGAAGTTCTGTACGTCTTTCTTGCTAAAACCGTCATCGGCGATGATCTTGGCATGCTCCGGGCAGATAACCATAATCGCTTCGGGCCCCGAAGGGCCATTCATTTTTTGGGCGAAATTAATCAACACGCCTTCCGCTCTGGTGCTGTCCAGATCCGAGGCGCGCACCGAAGCATCGGCGCTGATTGCCGTTACCGTGCTTTGGTCGGCTTTGAAACCGCGCTCGACGTGGAGCGGCGCCCATGGGCTTGCCTCTTCGTTTTCGCCAATGCACATCGAATATTTACCCGGCCAGCCCAGGGTTGCCTTGCAAGTAGTGCCCGGATACGAACCGCCGATATTGCGCTGGATCAGACGCACACAGCGTCCGATAGTGGCATTGGCGCGCCATCCTTCGCCTAATGCATTCGAACCGCCGTTGATCTTAAGTCGATTGCGGATCGGACCGTTAACGATAATCATCACCGCAGGCCCGCCTGTGGTGGCTTGCAAAGCATACAGATTCAACTTGGGGTCGGTGAGTGCTTCCACGGCCGCGATCAAAAGCGTCATATATTCGGGCTTGCACCCTGCCATCACTGCGTTGATCGCAATCTTCTCAACCGTCGCTGGCGCCCACCTTGGTGGAACAACGCCGATCACCTCCTGAGGATCTCGTTGCGTCGCAGCAAGCATTTGCAAGACGCGCTCTTCCGTCGGCGGTACAATCGGCAAACCATCGGTCCAGCCCTTTTCCTCGAAGTAAGTTTGCGCCGCCCAGAGTTCGTCGTCGACTTCGAATCTTTCGGACTGCAGCGCGCTAGGATTCATGAGGTTACTCCCAATTCCAATGTCCGGGATATCTCCGGATGGTCGCGCCAAAAAACTCAATGGAAAATTCTAAAATGATGTGATCAGGCAACGTTCACCTTCCGCTCGGGCTCGATCAAGATCTCAATTAGTTTATCGATCACCGTCTCAGCCTGTCTATTAACTTCCTCTAACTTGATCGTGCCTATCGGATGACGAACGATAAGCACCGGATGATCTGGCGACCCGAATGCTTCTCTTTCAGACTTGGCTAATGCTTCAAAGGCATGAGTGATCACGGTGACAGCAAATCTGCCGCGCTTCTGAAGTTCGATTGAGTCGTGGACACTCCACGACGTGCAGGAGCCTCAATCTCCCAGACCGCTGAGGACGAAATCCGCCTGAGCCGCCAGCTCATCAAGATATTGCTTGGGTGCGCCTTGCTGCGCGGTAATCTTGCGGCGAGCAACAACACCTGCAACGCCGACGCGCTCCTTCAGCAATTCAGCCAGACGTTCCTGTAATTTGTCGGCATTCGGTTTACTATTATCCAACAAGCCAACAATCTTGCCGTGGAGATCCAGAAATTGGGGCAATGCAGCCATTTGCATTCCCGAACTCTGTGCTTTTCCCTCGGGGCTCAATACGATCATGCTCGCCCGCTCCTTTCGATAATCCAAATAACCCGCATTAACATAGTTGACGGTTGCGAAAATTACCGAGAACGCCGCCGGAGGCCAGCGGACCACTTAAACATCCACTAGAATGAAGCCACGTTCTTAGGCAGAAGACAAGGCGAGAGCTTCAGAAGCAAAATGGGCTTGTCTACGACAAGCCCATTTTTGTTTTGGGAACGCTAACTCTATTTAGACCCGTGGTGGTCTGATGGAGTTAAAACATAGATCGATTCCTCTTCGAAGTTCCTGCTAGCGATCTACATATTTCGCTGGAGGGTGACAACGGCCGAGATCGTCGCATTCAGCCGGCTACTCAGCTTCAGCTCAATCCTGGGCCGCAGTCGATTTGCGCAGCATGGCGAAATGTCAGGCGACTAGTGGGCGAATGGAACCATCGACAATAAGATCCTCTGATCATTTCACGCTAATTACAAAAGGGTGAATCAAAAGTTGTGTGTCTCGCGAATTTACCATAGATTATGATCGATCTTGAACGCGTGGTTTTTCTGCTAGGTAAGTAGGCTAGGCTAACGATGGCTTGGATCAATCTGGCGATAGCTGGAATTCTGGAAGTTCTTTGGGCTATTAGCCTTAAATATACCGAAGGGTTTAGTAGGCTTTGGCCCAATCTGTTCACCGTCGCTGGAATGGTTGCCAGTTTCTACTTTCTCGCCCAGGCCCTGAAGGTAATTCCTGTCGGAACTGGATACGCCATTTGGACCGGGATCGGTGCCGCCGGGACAGCTATTTTGGGAATCATTCTGTTCGGTGAATCCGCTGCTCCGGCGCGCCTGGCGTGCATTACAGTGATTGTTGCAGGCATAATCGGCCTGAAGCTTACTTCGCCGTGATCTGTCACTGTTCCCATTAACTATGTCGCGCTGTTCTCAAAAAATTTGATAGCGACTGTTTGAATTTTACTCAGGAAGGGTCAACTCGTTATGATCATTGATTGTCATGCGCATCTGATGCCTCAAAGTTGGTTTGATCCCAAGTCCCCCAAAACGGTTTTCGATCTCGACGCTCTTTTCAGAGAGCAGGATGAAGCTGGGGTCGATATCACAGTTTTCGGGAACAATTGGATTCGCTCACCCGACGGCGCCGATCCGCTCCGCGTGGTGCAAGAATTCAACGAGCATGCCGCCGAGTTGACGGCGAAATACCCAAAACGGCTGCTCGGTCTGGCCTGTTCGGTGCCATTTGATAGCGGCAAAATCCTGAAGGAAACCGAAAAAGCGATCCGCGACTACAAACTCAGAGGGATCATGATCAACACGAGCGTGAACGGCGAGTACCTCGATTCGCCGCGCGCGGCGCCGTTTTTTGAATTGGCCAGCGAGCTTGAAGTTCCGCTTTTTGTGCATCCACCGAAGTTCACCATCGGCAATGAAAAAATGGAAATTTTCCGCCTTCCGGAGATGCTCGGTAGACCTTTCGACACTACGCTTGCTCTCACACGATTCATCTTCACCGGAGGCTTCGAACGCTTCCCGAAGCTGAAGATGATCTGCGCCCATGTTGGCGGAGCTCTACCGATGCTGCCGGGCCGTTATGGTGTCGGCTATGAGTTGCGCAAAGACATGAGCTTCGGTCCGTGGGAACCGGATGTCATGACCCGGCCGCCGGCAAGTTATATCGGGCAACTTTATGTAGACACCGTCTCCTACCACCCGGCGGCAGTCCAATGCGCAATCGATACCATGGGCATCGACCACGTCGTTTTCGGTAGCGATTCTCCGCCTGTACCGCTTCCCCTCAAGAGAGCCGTTGATACAGTGCAGAACCTGCGGATTTCAGATGCCGACAAACAAAAAATCCTCGGCGGGACGGCGGCAAAGCTTCTCGGGCTCGCGTTCTAATCCTTCAACGGTGGGTTTTTCCTGCAACGGAGTTCAATTAGCTTACGCGGGCTTCTGATATTTACGAGTGATTGAGGATCATGCGATTGTGATCTTTGAGCGCGGTGTCGGGCGGCTTGTGCGTTTGGCGACTGACTGATCACCAGGAGCACATAGAACGTTGAGCGCCAAATGTCGAGAATTACTGCCCGAGGGAAACTTTAGTTGCGGCAACGTAAGGCTTCGGCAATGATACCCACTGCCGCCTCGACATCGGATCGATCTACGTCCAAATGGGTCACCATTCGAATCCGCTCTGCGTCAACCGGCACTCCGAGAACTTGGCGCCGACCGATCCTTTCGAGAAACTCGGCGGAGCTTAGCTTGGTTTCCCGCACATCGTAAATCACGATATTGGTCTGAACATAGCTCGGATCAACGCGTATGCCCGGAATCGCGGCGAGTCCCTGCGCCAGTATCTTTGGCGTTTTCGTGATCGATGTAGAGACGCTTTGGTCCGTCCTCCAACGCAATCAAACCTGCTGCAGCGATAACGCCGGCCTGGCGCATGCCGCCGCCGAGCATTTTGCGGATCGAACGGCAGCGTTCGATGAATTCGCGTGAACCGACAATCATCGATCCCACCGGAGCACCCAATCCCTTGCTCAAACAAAACTGAACGGAATCGAATTTCTTGGTAATTTCTGCGACACTCTGACCAATGTGAACCGCCGCGTTGAAGACTCGCGCGCCGTCGAGATGGACTCTTAGCCCCGCCTCATGAGCATGATCGCAGATTGCATGCGCCAAACGAGTCGGATAAACCGTACCCCCGGCCATGTTGTGGGTATTCTCCAGAGACACTAGGCCGGTTTGCGGACGAAAATAAGCCTTCGGTCTAATCGCCTGAGATATCTGTTCCCAAGTCATAATCCCGTTGCTGGCGTTGACCACCCGAGGGAGAACGCCGGCAATGGCGGCCATGGCGGCCATTTCGTAATTGTAGATATGCCCGGCCGCTTCGCAGATCACTTCTTGCCCAGGCTGAGTTTGTGCCATGATACAGACCAGGTTACCCATCGAGCCTGATGGAACTAACAATCCCGCTTCTCGTCCAAAAATTTCCGCGGCCCGCTGCTGCAAACGATTGACACTCGGATCTTCCATGAACACGTCATCGCCGACTTCCGCCTCGGCCATCGCACGGCGCATTGCCGCTGACGGTTTAGTTACCGTATCGCTCCGCAAGTCAATCATTCTAATATTAACAGCCATGCAAAACCTTCGACCGTTAAGTGGTTTTCGTCGAGCTCAACTTCGCGCTATCGCAAGGGTCCTTCGATCTCTTGAATCGTTTGCGGCGCCAGCGACGGCCGGACAAAGGCGTTGTAGATGCTATCATTCTGCAACCACATGATGTCGGCCCTCTGCTTGACGGCTTCGCGCATTTCAGCTTGCAGCCTCTCCTCCATACAGTGTTGCTTGATCACCTTGGTCACCATGTCGCCATGACCTTCATCGTGATACTCGTGAGCACGGAAGAAATCCAAAGTGCTCGTCGGAATCCAGGGATAGTATTTCTCTATCGCTTCACGCTCCTCTTTCATGCGCTTAGGCCCGCCTCCCTCGAAGACAAGTCCCGTTCCGATCGCTACGGCCCAATGACTCTGCTGCACCAGAGAAACATACATCTCCAGAGCAGCGCGAATTGCCGGCAAAGGCTCGTAATTCAATATTTCATCGGCCGGAATGCCCAATCCGCCGGCAAATTGCACCCAGAGCTCGCGATGACTAGGATATTTGCCGCCGAACAAATCTTCTCCTTCTTCTTCCACCATGTTTTCCAATAACAAGCGCCGTAACTCCGGAACCGGACACTTGTGATAACGAATGCCGAAAAAGCGATGAATGTTGCGAAACTCATGAAACTGATTTTTGGCCCACCACTGGAGCTGCTCCCTGGTCAGCCGCCCGCTCAGGAGCAGCTGGCGAATCGGGTGGGGTTTTGGATGGCGCTGCTGTAGCGTATTCTGAAGATCCGCGATCAGCTCTTCAGGTGAATGCATTCCGGGCATAAGAAATCTCCTTCCAGAATAGAAATCCCCTTTCGATTGGACGCATCATAAACAAGTTGCCGGGACGCCGCCACCAGGTTTGTCATTGTTTTTTTCGACGGCGTTTACTAGCATGAAGACCCTGTGGTTTCTCTATCACTACACGGCCTCACCAAGAAGTTCGGCCGGGTCCTAGCGGTTGACCATGCCAACCTCGACGTCCATAGCGGTGAGTTTCTTGTAGTCGTCGGCGAGAGCGGCTGCGGTAAGACCACGACCCTTAGACTTATCGCCGGCCTTGAAGCACCTGATGCCGGCACAATCTTCATCGGCGGAATGCCCGTCAATGACATCCCTGTCGGCAAACGCAACGTGCAGATGATCTTTCAGAATTTCGCCCTGTGGCCGCACATGAGAGTCTTTGATGAAAGCCGGTACAGCAATTTGTCGCTGCCACTGAAAGTGCGTAAATGGTCCCATGAGAAAATCGGCGAGCTGCTCCGTCCCCTGGCTCGGCGGGTCGGCATCGAAGAAAGTTTTTTCAGGCGCAAGCCGATGGAGCTGTCCGGCGGACAGCAGCAGCGGGTTGCCGTAGGACGGGCTATGGCAACGGCGCCGCAGATTCTTCTCATGGACGAACCGTTGAGCAACATCGATCCTCCCAACCGGCTGCGAATGCGCGGCGAAATCTTGAAGTTCCATCAGGAAAACAGGCTGACAACGATTTATGTGACGCATAATGTAGCCGACGGCATCGCGTTGGCGGATCGGATCGCGGTCATGAGAAACGGTAGGTTCGAACAAGTTGATACCGCTGAGAATCTGTTTCGCACTCCCGCCAGCGCTTATATCTCAGACTTTTTTCGAGCCGAACAGATTGTTCATAAACCGAGGTTCTCCTAACGTCTTATGAGAACACGATCGGTTCTGCTGGCGCCGCTGTTCGTGCTACTTTTACTCGGTCCGGCGTATGCCGCCTGTCGAGAGCTCGATGTCGCCGGTGGCTTCACACGATCGGCTCACGCCGCTGGAGCCGATGCCGTCGTCGAGTTCTATGGCCACAATTTCTTCCAGATTACGACGGCAAAGGGAACAAAAATCATCACGGACCCCATCGCTCCGGGGATGTACCCAACGCCCGACATCAGCCCTCACGCGATCACCGTCGGGCGAGAACATCCAAATCATAACTACGTTGAGATTGCCAAAGGAAACCCCGTCGTCCTGCGTGGCTTGGGAAATTATGGCGCCGAATGGAACAAGATCAGCACGACCGTGCGTGACGTTTTGATTTACACAGTGCCGGTTTACCAGCAGCAACTCGGCAACGCTCTTAAAGGGGCTGCCTTCGTCTTCGACCTCGGCACACTGTGCATCGCTCACTTAGGCGATTTGGCGCACAAGCTAACCGCGGAGCAAATTAAGGCTTTCGGCAAAGTGGACATCGCGATGATTCCTATCGGTGGCAGTTTTACTATGCCGCCGGACACGGCGCGCGAGGTTTTGCAGCAACTCAAACCCAAAGTGGCAATCCCGATGCACTACCGCGAAAGCACAGCGCTTTTAGACATGTTCGTGAAAGGATTTCCCAATAGGTATTTGCCTAATCATAGCCATGCCTTCAGCAAAGAGGCACTGCCGAGCCCAACGCAGATCATGGTTTTTACACCTTGGGGTATGAGAGGATACCGATAAAGGCGCTGCCAGTGAGAATGCGCACAGGCAGGATCAGCCGCAGGAAAGTTGCAAGAAAGGCTAAATTTTAAATGCCTCGCGCGTTTCGCGCGCAAACAGTTCGTCGAGATTCAATTTCTGCTTGATCAATCCCTGCTCATAAAGATAATTGTGCAGGGTTTCCAAGTTCATTCGATTCGGGGTCAACCCATAAGGCCAGTAATCCGCCGTCATCAAATCGCGGGTATCTTCATATTCCGCCGAAGTCCATGGCAAGCTGACACGCAGAATATTGGTGTCATAAAGCTCTCGCATGCACAGATCCTTAGCTTCACAAAACGCTTTATAGAGTGTTTGGGCCACCCACGGATCCTTTTCATAGATTGCCCGCCTGATCACAATGACATGCATGATCGGAAACAAGCCGGTCTTGGCAAAGTAGTCCATCTCGGCCTGGCGATAGTTGGGAAACAGTCGGCGCACATTCGGCGCGCCTTCAAGAAAGCAGGTCGGCATACGTGGCGACATCATCGCGTCGATTTCACCGCTGACGATCATCTCGTTCAAGGTTCGGTCGCTTTTACTGTCCATCCGAACTCCGGGTGGCATTTCGAAATCGACCCGATCCTTACGGCCCGGCTGTTCCTCACCCGCTTGAATCCAATGAATTTCACTGGGCGGAATACCGTATTCATGCTCGAACAACCCGCGCAACCACACCGCAGCCGTCATGCTGTATTCAGGAACCCCCATCCGTTTGCCGCGCAGTTCTTCCGGTCGGCCGATCCCGGATGCCGTGTTGATGAAAATGCAGCGATGGCGAAAGGTCCGCGAGGGAAATACCGGTATGGCTACGAATGGGCGTCGTCCGCGCGCCGCCGCCGTCAAAAAAGCCCCCATCGACAGCTCTGAAACATCAAACTCCTCGTACTTCATCATACGCCAGAATATTTCTTCCACCGACATCGCGAGGTAGTTAATCTCGATACCTTCGGGCTTGATGCGTCCATCTTTGATTGGCCGGGTCCGATCATAGTCCTCGCACGCTAGGGTCAGTTGTATGTTTGCCATGATTGTTACTTCTGCGATTTGGCTCGAGCGATAAACTTGACGAACTCCTTCATCTCGTTCACCAAGCCACGTTCGCCCTGCTCCGCTAACGTGTTGGCGAGAAAAGCGCTGCCAAGACAAATGCCGGTCACGCCGGCATGAACATATTCCTTCACATTTGTAAGACTCACTCCGCCCGACACCATGAAACGAATTTCGGGAAAAGGTCCGGCCATCTGACGGATAAAGTTCGGCCCACCAAGGCAATCCGCGGGAAATATTTTAACTAGATCGGCGCCGGCACGCGCGGCGGCATAGATTTCGGTCGGCGTCGCCGCTCCTGGATAACAAGCAACATCGGACCCGTGACAAATGGCAATCAGATCGAGTTCCGATGATGGCGATACCACGAACTGCGCCCCGGCGGTAATCGCCGCTTCAGCGTGTTTCTTCGACAGCACCGTTCCTGCGCCGACGTGGACTGTGCTTTCCCTAGCCAACGCCGCGATGACTTCTAAAGCTCCCGGAACACTCAAAGTGACCTCGACAAATTTTACTCCGGCGCTTGCGGCAGACTTGGCCGTAAGCATCGCTTCTTCGGCGGTTTGGGAGCGAAGAACGGCAACCAGTCGACTGTTGTGCAACTCGTGAATCAACCCAGCTCTTGCCATGAATTCTGTGTCCCTAACTCAAGCTCAACCCGCCATCGACGATCAAGGTCTGGCCGGTCACGAAATCGCCGCCGGTAATCAAGCCGAGCACTGCGCCGGCAATATCCTCGGGAGTAGCGATGCGTTGCAGCGGATATCCTGCTGATGCGTTGGCGATCACCTGTTGGTAATCGGCGCCAAAGTGCTGGCTCATCCAGGGCGTATCGGTAAACGCCGGCGCTACGCAATTGACCCTGACTCGCGGCGCCATCGCGACGGCCAGGCCTTTGGTCATGTAGATCAAAGCCGCTTTGGCGGTTCCATATGCTAACGAAGAAATCGTTGAAGTAGCCAGCACGCCAGAGATCGACGATATATTGATAATCATCCCTTGATTCTCGGACAGCATCTGGGCAGCGGCCCGTGCACAACGAAATGAGCCTTTCACGTTGACGTCCAGAATTTCATCCCAGATCGCATCGGTTAAACCCTCTAAGTTTGCCAACTTAACCCAGTGCGTTATGCCGGCGTTGTTGACCAGAACATCGAGCCGGCCGAAGTCGTTCTTGATCCTGCTGACCATACGACGGATCTCATCGTCCGATTTGATATCGGCTCGGATGGCAACGGCCTTGACGCCATGACTTTCAATCTCACCGACCAATGCCTCGGCTTCTTTCCCGGAACTGCGATAATTGACCACCATTCCACTCAAACCGGCGTTTGCTAAGCTACGCGCCACCGCGCCGCCGATTCCGCCGGCGCCGCCGGTCACCAGAGCTACTCGGCCGTGAAGTTCCATATCTTCGCTCCGCTCAGAATCTCAAACTGCAGATCTCACATCTCAACGGGCCGCTCTATCCGAGATTCTGGAATTGAGATGCGCGCCGCTAGGCGCGCTTGGCTTGCCGTAGCTCCGCAGTTCCATTGCGATCGATCTGCCATCGGTCGGGCAACTTTACTAATTCATCGAGATTACCGTTGTAACGAATTACCACACCGTATTCTCGCTCTGCCTCTTCGGCCGTGATGTAGCCTTCGATCACGTCCCAGCGCACTTTTTCAGCATCGCGCTCGAACGGATGGCCATAGCCGCCGCCGCCGGGTAAGTTGATGTGAACGACATCGCCCGGTTTGAGATCGACAAGCGCTTTTGCGTGAAGACGCGTTCCATCGCCCAAAAAAACCTCTCCGGTAGCTCCGGCCTGCCCACCCAAGAGCCCGGGCGCAGGATAGACCGTTCGGTCGGCGATGGAACTGACACTCCATTTGCCATCGCCATGGCGCGTGAACTCCGTCAACTGCCCGAGGCCGCCGCGCCACTTGCCGCTGCCGCCCGAATCAGGACGAAGCTGGCGGCGCCGCATAACCACTGGCGAGAGACTTTCGATGATTTCAGCCGGAACCCCGGCAACGCCACTGGGGAAACCGACTGCGTTCAAGCCGTCCTTTGAAGGACGGGCGCCGGTGCCGCCGACTTGAAACAGCGTCAAGGTAAACGGCGGATTCTGACCTCGCCAGACGCTCAGCCAGATGGGATCGGCTCCCGGCGCCATCAAACGCCCCGGCATCGCCCCCGAGAGTGCCGCGAAAATCGCGCTGGGGATAAAGTGACCGATCACTTGACGGCTGGCCACCGGCGCGGGCTCCAGTGCGTTAAGAATACTTCCCGGTGGCGCGCTGACATGCACCGGCCGGAAACTTCCTTCGTTGTGCGGCACGTCGGGACAGATTGCCGCCTTGATGGCGAAACTGGCGTAAGCATGAGTGTAGTTGAGCACTACGTTAATGCCGCGGGTGCTCTGCGGCGAAGAGCCGGTGAAGTCGATGAAGATCTCGTCTCCCTTCACCTTCACCTGGCAGCGAACCACAATCGGTTCTTCGAAACCATCACTCCAGGTTTCGTTGCTCCATTCGCCGCTTGGCAATTTAGCGATTTCCCCGCGCACTGCAGTCTCGGAACGGCGGATGATCTCGTCAGCGACACGGTCGATGCTGTCGAGCTCGAATTCTTCCATCATTTCAAGAAGCGCACGGCCACCGGCATCGTTGCAGGCGGTCTGCGCGTAGAAATCACCGATGACTTCGTCAGGCTGTCGTACATTGGTACGAACAATCTGCATCAGTATCCGATTGGGCTCGCCCCGATCAAACAACTTCATAATCGGAATCCGTAGCCCCTCTTCGAAAACCTCGCGTGCTTCAGCGGAAAGTATCCGGCCGCCGATATCGGCGCTATGACAGGTATTCGCAAACAACGCGACCAAGCGATCCTGCTTAAACACCGGCGTGGTAATCGTGATGTCGTTGATCTGGCCAGCGGTTTGCCATGGATCATTGGTAATCAAAACGTCGCCCGGGGAGAGCCGGTCGGCTGGAAAAGCAGCGAGAAAGTGCTGCATCGATGTGGCCATTGCGTTGATGTGCCCCGGCGTGCCGCTCAGAGACTGCGCGATCATTCGCCCTTTGGTGTCGAACAAGCCGCACGCCAAGTCCTGGCTTTCCCGCACGATGGTGCTGAAGGCGGTACGAATCAACGCATCCTGCTGCTCGTTTGCGACCGAAAGAAAACGATTCCAAATCACCTCCAGAGTGATCGGATCGATGGTTTTATCCTTCATTAGTTAATTCCACCACGATCTGCAGTCGCTCGTCCACCCGAGCGCGTCCCCGCGCACCGATGATCAAAGTGGACTCGCGTTCCTCGACGATCGCGGGTCCGGCAAACGTCATTCCTGGCTTCAGGGCATAACGGTCATAGACCTGAGTTTCGCTATAACCGCGCGCAGAAAAGTAGGCTGGGCGCGCTCCCTTGATGGCATTGCCCGCTTTCGTTGATTCGCGCTGCAACTTCATATTCAGTTGCGGTTGCGGGCCCCGGGCAACCACGCGCCAATTAATGATTTCGAGCGGCACGTCAGGTCCTTTGCGGCCGTACAGCGCTTGGTAGGTGTTTTCGAATGTCGCAATGACTGTCTCCAAATGCTTCACCCCCAACGTCCCATCCGGCAGAGACACCGAGACTTCGTGCCCCTGCCCCACATAACGCATGTCTGCAGTACGTTGGTACGAGATATCTTCTTCCGACAGTCCAGAGCTTTCCAATACTTTTCGCCCCTCTGCCGCCATTTCGTTGAGCAAGCTGTTAGCGAATTGCCAGTCTAGCTCGTCCAAACGACTGTATGCACTGCGGACAAAATCGAAAGCTAGCGGCGCGGCGAGTAAACCGAACGTCGATCCCACCCCTGCGCCGACCGGAGAAATCAGCGCCGGCAGCCGGAGGATCTCGGCCACACCATAGCCATGAACCGGGCCGGCGCCACCGAACGCGTACATCGGCAGCCGGCGCGGATCTTTGCCCCTTTCTCCTAAATGGGCGCGCGCTGCATTGGCCATATTCTCATTGACAATTTGATGAATGCCCCAGGCGACTTGTTCCACTGTCATACCGAGTCGCCGGCCAAATCGCCCAAGAGCGTTGCGCGCGGCATCGACGTCCAGCTGCATCTTACCGCCGAGAAAATAGCGCGCATCAAGGTAGCCGAGAATCAGATCCGCATCGGTAACCGTTGGTTCGGTGCCGCCTTGTCCGTAACAGACCGGCCCCGGATCGGCGCCGGAACTTTCCGGACCCACTTTCAGAAGCCCGAGAGAATCGATTCGCGCCATACTGCCGCCGCCGGCGCCGATCTCGATCATATCTATCACCGGAATGCGCACAGGTAGCCCGCTGCCTTTTCTGAAACGATAAACCCGATCCACCTCGAATTCATGAGTCTTGAGCGGCCGGCCATCCTCAATCACACAAAGCTTCGCGGTGGTGCCACCCATATCAAACGATAGCAAATCTCGGTGACCGGAAAGCATGCCGGCCTGCGCCGCAGCGAGTGCGCCTGCCGCCGGGCCGGATTCAAGCAGCCGCACCGGGAAACGTGACGCAGTATCTCGGGTTGCGATCCCGCCGCTCGAGAGCATCACAAAGAAGCTTCCACTAAAACCGATCGCCTTTAACCGCGCCTCCAATTGCGCGAGATAATCCGACACTCGCTCCTGGACGTAAACATTTGCCAGTGTCGTGCTGGTGCGCTGGAATTCGCGGATTTCAGCAACGACTTCTGAGCTGAGCGAGACGCGGATTTGCGGCGCGACTTCTGCAACGATTTCCCCGGTACGGCGTTCGTGGGCCGGATTGCGGTAGCTATTGAGATAGCTGATACCGATGGCTTTGACTCCTTTGTCGCGCAACTCTGCGACCAGCCGGCGCACGAAGTCTTCATCGAGCGGCTGCAGAACACTGCCGTCGGCGGCGATCCGTTCCGGGACATCGAAGCGCAAGTGGCGCGGCACCAGCGGTTTAGGCAATTCCAAATTTAAGTCATAAAGTTCATAACGGTGCTCGCGGCCGATCTCGACGGCATCACGGAACCCCAATGTGGTAAGCAAGGCTGTGGGCGCGCCTTTGCGCTCAATCAGCGCGTTTGTCACCAAGGTCGTGCCATGAATCAAGGTGCCGCGTTGTTGGGGGTTTACAGCCTCGGTTTGCAGCGCCGGTTTGAGAGCATTCTCCACCGCCAAGCTGGGATCGCCCGGAGTGGTTAAGGTCTTGCCGATCACCGCCGTGCCGTCTTCACCCACCAGCAGCATGTCGGTAAACGTGCCGCCAATATCGATGCCCACCCGATACATAACTCAACACAGAAGCTGCTTGCCCAAGCGTTGGCTTAGCCAATGCTCAGGAGCAGCTTTCCTGCCTTTTAGATTGAACCTGAATTGACTTGTCACTGCGCAAACAAATCCAACAAGCGTTGGGTTTGATGCGCCGCCGCCGGTCTCAGGAGAGGGATTTGCACACCCGCGTCACGGTACTGCTGCACTCGCTTTTGTACTTCGTCCGGCGTGCCGCTGGCGGTCATGCCTTCCACATAGGAATCTGGAATTGCCTTGATCAGCCCGTCCATGCCGCCCTCGGCATGTGCCTTCTCGAAAAGCGGAATGTCTTCCTTTCTGATATAGGGCTCGCCGACGCGCATTTTTGGCGCTGCGATAAACGAAATCTGAACCGGATCGAGCTTGGTCGCAACTTCCCATCTGACCGCATCGAGAGCCTTTTTATGATCGTCTTCCACGGAACAGTTGATGATCTGCGCGACTTGGAAGCGGGAAAAGTCGCGCCCGGCCTTTTCCGCCGAATCCTTAACAATTTTTAACGCATTGACGGTGTATTCCGGTGAGCACACCGCGTTGAGGACAACTCCGTCGGCAATCTCTCCGGCCAAACGCAAGCCAACTGTCGCGGTGGCGGGAAGATAGATTGGAATGTTTGAACGGATCGGCTTCCACCCCAAACCGACATTATCAAAATTTACATACTTACCGTGGTACGAGCACTTCTCGCCTTTGAGCAGCAAGCGAATCGATTCGACATAATCCCTTAGCACCTCCGTAGGCGTCGCCCCGACATCCTGAGGCAAAGCATGGACGCGCGCATGGCTTTTAGTGCATGCTCCAGGGGCGATGGTCATGCGCCCGCCGGTCAATTCATCCAATGTCGCCAGCGACTGCGCCATCACTACCGGACCGCGCAAGCGAACGATTTGAGTAGTTCCTAACTTCAGCTTTTTCGTCGCCAAGCCGATTGCGGCAAGCGAGCTCACCGAGTCGCGCATCAACTCGATGGTCTCCGAGAAAAAAGCCATCTCAAAGCCGCGATCCTCAGCCTGCTGCATGACCTCGGCCATCTCTCTGACATTGGTAAACTTGCCGTACCCGAGTGCGTAACCCACTCTACCTTGCGCCATCAAAAACTCCTTCCAAGTATTGCATGTGATTCCGGTGATCGGATTCGAGCAAAAATTATAGTCTGATTCCTAGACGAACGCGACTGGACTGTCAACGCAGGGGATTTACTCGGCGTGAAGAAAGCTGAAATACGAAGATGCATCGGATTAGGCTCATGAGACAATGTGCACCTTGTCTAAGAGGCGATGGTGATTGCCCGAGCACATCGGTTTGGTATACGGATCGGCTGGCCGGCCCTACATCTTCTACTTCACTTTCATATTCCATCCATAGATACGCTCGCTCGGTAACGGCCGATAGTCGATATTTTTAGCCATGCCGAACAGCAACTGGTGACGCCAGAGAAAATGCGCCGGTACTTCTTCCGTAATGAGGCTCATCACTTGGGCGAGAACCTTCTTGCGTTTCGCTGGATCGAAGGCTTGCCGCTCCGCCGAGAGTAGTTCGTCCACCTTCGGATTCGAATATCCAATACGAGGCGATCCTCCGGTTTCAAAATATTGGGATAAGGCGGCGCTAGGGTCAACCACACCGCCGCGACCCATGTAATAGAACGGCACCTTGCCATTTTGCACGTTGGCCCAGAGCGTCGCCCATTCCGGGGTCAAAAGCTTGGTCCTGATGCCTACCGCGTTGAGCATCGGCACCATCGCCTCAGTCAGCTGTTTGTCCAACGTGTATCGCCCTACGGGAGTTTGCAGTTCTACATCGACTCCGTTGGGATAACCCGCTTGCTTTAGCAGCTCCTTGGCTTTTTCCGGGTTGTAGGTGTACTTCGGTTGCAGATTGGGATCGTAGCCGTATTGCCCGACACCGATAGGTCCATCGAGCCGCGACGCTTCTCCGCGGAGGATCGTCTTGATGAGAGTGTCCCTATCGATCGCATAAGCCACCGCCTGGCGCACCAGCTTGTTATCCCAAGGTTTGACCTTCGGCATCATTCCCAAAAACATGATTTCTGCGGTATGAAAAGTGGTGATCTTATGATTAGGGCTTCTCTCGACTCGCTCCCGTAAATGAGGCGGCACGAACTGCGCGATCTGGATTTCGTTATTGAGCAAGGCGGTAACCCGCTGTTCGGGCTCCCGCATGATGCGAAAAACAATTTCGTCAGGAGCCTGTTTGTATTGTTTCCAAATGGGATGGCTGGGATCTTTGCCGATCACCAGCCGCTGCCCGGGAATTAGCTCGCGAAACTTGAACGGACCGGCGCCTACTGGATGTTGGCGATCAGCAATCTCCGGACCGTATTTGTCGTAGATCGCCTTGTTGGTAATCATGATCCGATCGAATAGATAATCGAGCAGCGGAGCGGTCGGCTCCTTAGTGGTAATTTTCACAGTGTGCTTATCGATGACCGTCTCGCTGGCGATGGCTGCGATGTTCTGGCGCTGCTTGCTTAACGGATCGGTGCGAATTCGATTGATTGAATGCACGACATCCTCGGCGGAGAGCGGCGCACCGTTGTGAAATTTGATATCCTTGCGCAGGTGAAAAATCCAGTTGTTGGGATCCTTAACTTCCCAACGATCAACCAATAAGCCAACCGGCTGGCCTTTATCGAAATCATACGTGCCGAGACAACCCAACACCTGGCACCAAACGCTATACATCAGCGAAACACTGTCAGCGTACGGATTGAAGGTATCCATGGTTTCGGTAACGCCGATGGAGATGCGCGTCTCTGCCGCCTGAAGCAGTTGTTTCGGAGCGGCAATGACGAAGACGGCGAGAAGGACAACGGCTATCGATCGTCGGTTCATAGACCCTCCGTCGAGCTTTACTTCCATAACTGTTTATAAAATCCCTGGCTATCTAACTCCTTGACAAAGCGATCATCGTAAAAAGCTTCGGGCTTCGCGTCTTTGGCTTTAGGGTTTCTAGCCGCCGCTTGATTCAATACCTCCTGGATACCCTCGCGGGTGTTGTAGGGAATCTTCTCGACATAATCCACGGCATACTGATAAACAGCATCGACGATTTTTGGATCCGTCGCCCGCGTAAATCTCCTGATTGCTCTGCGACTGAGATCCGGGTCGCTGAAAAGTTTGGCGACTCCTTCGGAATAGCCCTTCATGAATCGACGAATGAGATCTTCGTTCGCATTGATATAGGACCGGCTGGCCATCCAGGCGTCATGCGGAAAGTAGATTCCCGCTTTACCCATATTCATCAACACACGAGCACCCGCCTCCTGTGCTCTTAAGTTCGCCGGGCTGGAAAATGGGGCGGCGACAATGGCCTTGGTCTTCATCATCGCGGCGGCGGCGAAGATATCGCCGGTCTGGACCATGGTAACGTCACGGTCAGGATTCATGCCGTGTTTACGCAACAGATAGCGCATTGTGAAATCGGTTGAAGACCCGAACCGGGTAACGGCAACGGGCTTGCCGCGCAGGTCCTCAATCGATTTGATCTCCGGCAGCGCCATAATATAAAAAGCGGGCACTTTGGCTAGAGCACCGATCATTACAATATCCGCGCCCGCCAGAGCAGCATCCACGGCAGCATTGCCGGCGGCTCCTGCCAGGGGTAAATCACCCCCCAGCATTGCCTGGACCATCTTTGATCCCGAGGTGATCAAAATAAGATGCGGCTGGATATTGTATTTTTCGAAAATTCCCGCCTCTTCGGCCACCCACAACCCCGCTTTGATGCCGGTGATCGCGGTATAGCCGATGGGCAGATTATCTCTCGCTGATGCCGCGTTAACCGAGGCAATACAAACGACCACGGTACAAACCAATGCATACATTATTTTAATCATCTGTCTCTTCCTTGGACGCTGGTAGAAGGGTAATCGAACCCTGGTTACCTGGTTAGTAGATATACTTATGCCGATCTGACGAACCACGCTGACGCGGACCTTATCAACTGGCGGAAAGAAGTGTCAAGCTGGCTGGGCGAATGGTAAGATCGGCAACCAACGGCAAATTCGGATCAAGGGAGCGCTATTTCTTAGCGGCTGTTGATGATGACTCCGCACTTCTCGCAGCGGTACCGGGCAACGCCGCTCTTTTCCTCGACCAATTCCTCGAACTCGTATCGCTTTAATCCCGAATTATCGAAACATTCCGGACAGAAACCATCTTTCAAATCGTCGCGAGGAAGGGTCAAATGACAGTGGCGGCAACGCAGTCGACTTGCAGCCTCAGGCAGTAACTCGAGCGTGGTGTGGGAGCAGGATGACATTCTTCCAGTTGTAGACGTCTGATTTAGCTCTTCTCCGACTGCTGGATGACTTCGTGCATTTCGAAAACATTAGGGCCGGCAAATATCTCGGCGCGCGGCCGGTTCCTGTGCGCTTCCTGAAACTCTTTGCTGTCGGTCCACCGTCGAAAGGATGCCTCGTCTTGCCAGTGGGTGAGCACGATGTAGTAGTCGCTCTTGATCGGCCGCAAAATCTCAAGCCGAATGAACCCAGGCATTTTGTCCACTAGTCCTGCTCTACCGGCGAATCGTTCCTCAAATTCTTTTTCGAAACCCCGGGAGACCTGAATTCTATTCGATACTACGAGCATAATTCCCTCTACTGTGCCAGGAAGTTTTCGAAGAGCACTTCGAGTTGTCCAAGAACATATGCCTCCGCTAACGCATCTATGCGAATATGGAAATTGAACGGGCGAACTGTCTCAGTCATAGCCGCTTTTTACTGACTTTTCAAAATCTCCTGATAGAGCTGCCGCCGTGTTTTCGTGCAGATTGTTGGGTGTGGCGACCTGATACAGCAGAAGGGACTCTGCGATCGCGTGAAGGAACTTGCCTGCAAGAAAGTGAAAAAGTAACGCCCGGAAGAAGACTCCTACCTCGCGGAGATCGCTGGTCGATCGCGCAATACGTTAGTGACGGCTACTGAGCGGGCCAGAACTTTCAACGCGTCCAGCCCTACTTCCAAGGCGATGCCGGGAATAGCTCGGTAACGGCGGGTGATTCTATATTCTGTATCACCCAGTTCCGTTAATAGATAATTTTGCGCCGCGGCAATCGCCCCTCTTTGCGCGGCCACCATTTCTTTGCTGAGAGGCCCTTCCGGGCTCCATGGTGTTTTCAAACCGACTAGCACAAGGACTGCGCCTGAGTTCGCTGCCTCGATAAAAAGGTCGGTTGGAACCACTCCAGGATTCAGCGGCGGGTCTCTAACCGGTGTCTTCGTCGAGGCCCCCTCGATTTCACCCGGGGACGCCGCGGGGTTGATCGGGCGATCCGGCAAGACATTGCTGACGCTGTTGGATTTCCTGAGCACCGCCAATGCATCGTTCCCCACCTCCAAGGCGATCCCGGGAATCGAGTCATAAACGCGAACGATCCTGAACTCTGTGCCGGCTAACTGGGTAAGCAGATCGTTCTGCGCCAACCCAATGGCCTGACGCTGGGTGACGATCTCATTCTCCGTTAGCGTCCCTTCTAGAGTCCAGGGAACGTTCAGGCCAACGAGCACAAGTACTTTCCCGGCATTCGCCGCCTGATTGACAAGTTCATTTGGAACTTTGTCGGTCTCGGCCAATGCCATGACGGGCCAGATACAAATGGCGGCGGCAAAAATTAGCAAGGATCGCTTAACCGGAAATCTGCTGTAGGTTCGGTTTCCCATGGTTCGGTTCCTCGCATCGCATCGGATACAACCGGAATCGGGTCGAGAATTACCGCAGTACGGTATTGTGCGCAATCGATTTTTTCAGCGAGATAGGCGTTGGTCTCCACTGGCCATGACGGACCAAGATTGTTGAGGGGGGGTGGCCTGCTTTCTGGTTCACAGAGAGCTGCTGTTTTTCTATCCCGGATCACCTACTGCCACGAGTCGCGAAAACGCGTGGCAACGACCTCATCATAGGGTACAGCGCCGGATAAGTGCCCCACCGCTTGGGCAAATCGGTTCATGGCTTCAACCTCTTCTTGCAAGATGACCGGGTCATAAAATACCAGATCTCGTTTAACAACTGTGCTTATCAAGTCTGCGGCTTCCTTGGGAAACTTACGCCGCCCAACTTCCGCGGCAAGCCTGGGATCTGCTTTCAAAGCTTTTTGCGTTTTCACTATGGCACGCACAGCGGCAGACACGGCGGCTGGGTTACTTTCGCTGAAAATATCGCTCGTCACCATTCCCGCGAAAGTGAAGCGCCGGACTTCTCCTGGGTCGTCACCCCGGCGCACATCGACGAGAACTTTGCCGACTCCACGGCTAACCGCAGTCTCAGCACCCATCGCATTGGCCCAGAAACCATCAATTTGTCCTGCCTCCAATGCCCGGGCGGCAAACACCCCGAACGAGACGTCACGCGCTTTGGCGCCGGGCAATTCGATGATTTGTAAATCTCGATCAGGATCAATCTTCGCGCCGATCAGCATTTGCCGAAGCGCAAGGTCGGGGCCTTCGGCAGCCGTAAGACGAAGTCCCTTGATTGCGCTGAGGTCGCCACGTTTGGCGGTAAGGTCAGCACGTACGACGAGCAGCCAAGGAGTCCCTTTCGAAAGAGCCACGACTATCTTGACTCCTTTCCATTGAGGAAACTCCGTTAACACGTCATGCACCGAGCCCGCGATCATTGCATCGGCACTACCGTCGTGTAACGCTTTTGTGGCGCCTAACGATGCGACCAACTCGATTCGCGCATCCAGACCCTCCGCCTTGAAGAAACCTAGCTCATCTGCAGCCAACGCCGGGAAACATGTGTTGCTAATCAGGTCGACTGCTGCAATGCGCATCTGCAAGATGTCCTCCTAGGATTACAGGGAAAATCTTGCCGAAAGTAGCATATTCTCTGGCCCATCAATAGTCAGATTGTCTGCTAAACAGGATCGTAGATTTAGACCGGCCGCTGTGAATAAATAAAAGGGTGGCGATTATTGGTGGGCATACAAACCGCAACGAGGATGAGAGAGCATCCGTCCGCACAGCTGACGTGACGATCCGGGCCTCTTACTTAAGTAGTAAAGGATTATAACTTATCGAAAGCGGTTAGAGAGATCCAGGGAAAATCACTCTAACCGCTTTCATCGTTCAAACTAGTCAATCGAAGACTAGAAAAGCATTCCCCACGCGAGAAAACCCATGCCGACTAAACCGGCCATGGCACCCGCAGGCCCGGTCGCGTACTTCCAAGCCAGGATAAGCGGGACGGCTTTCTTGATAGTCTCAAACGGCAATAACTTTTCCATTCCCCATCGGGCAATCAGATAGCGCTCGCCATCAAGCACGCCAACCGCGATCGGATCCTTACTGACATCGCGTTTGCGCCATACCTCGACCTTGTCGAATAACTCCGTAGCTTTCTGCACCTCTTCTGTGAGAGCGTACGGAATTCCGTAAGAAAAATGCAGGGACTCTTCCTTGATGGCCCGAGCGGAAATTCGATTGATGTTGGCTGATCGGACTGGAAGAAATAGAGTCCAGACGCGCCAATCCTCCTGAGAGATCTTCGGATAGGGTATCGGTCTCGCGTCCCCTCCTGCCATTATGGATCCGCTGTTTTCCTGCCTGTAGGTTTCAACGAACATAATTTCACCTCCCTCTTTATTTTTTAATCTATCTAAATTCTCACATGATCAGGCCCTACTATCGTAGTCACTGGAGGATGGCGAGTTGCTCCCGAAAGTGGCGCAAATTTTGTACCAGCAAAATTGTTCCGTACGTATGATTTACCGTCTCTATGTTCGGACAAATGCCCTTGCGCTGTATCAGTTGCGAGACAATATTTGTCTTCGAATTAGCGTCGGATCCCAATGAAATCATCAACCATATAGATTGCACTCCACAGGAATTTGGCAGCCAAATTGAAGCTTATAACGTTCGTAAGAACAAACATTTAGCACGTCCTTTTAATGGATAATTTATCTACGCGAGCAGTTTATTATGGTGTCTTCCAACTCGATCCTCCGTAACTCCATTAACAACCATGCTTAAGTGCAACCACCTGTTCCAGATGTGAGATCCGGTTCGAATCATCCCGGAACCCGCCGTCCCTTCTTCATAGCTAAGCCTTGTTCATAGCTAAGCCTTGGTTGAATGCGAACGCTCTCTATATCATCGATTGACGTGGTGCTGCAGATAAACTTGACAGGCGCTACCGCGTGGCATAGAAGCTGCGTTTTTCCAATTCGCGATACCGATAGAACAGGCACATCACCGCGATTTAAACCAGCGCAAATGCTGTCTGGTACTAATTCAAACGAACGCTTGTGACCTCATACCCGAATTCTGAATACCTCGGAAGCAATGGAGAGGAAAAAGGGAGGACGAATGTTTCGTGAAAAAGTTGAGCTTAAAGATCTTGAACAACTGGACCCTGAGTATCGCGATCTTCTAACCCGAGTCGTGACAATCCAAGCGGATTGCGAAATTGGCGGGCCGCATCTTTATGCAAAGGATATTTTGCCGTCCGCTCCGACGAAGACCGACCAATTACTTGTTGCGCGCACCGCATCTGAAGAGCTTGACCATTACCGCAAGATCGCGCGCGTAGCTGGAGATTTCGGCGTCGATGTGTCGTTCGTATTAAGCTGGCCCAACCAGGAGCGTTACCTGGAGGCATTCCGGGGAACCATCAACACCTGGGAGGATTTCGCAGTCTTCGGATTCCTAATCGATCGTGTGGGACGTTACCAACTCGAAGAGTTCTTTGGTTGCAGCTATCAGCCGCTAACTGAGATTCTGCCGACCATCATCAAAGAAGAGATTGGCCACGTGGGTTACGGCGAAAGCAAAACAGCCGAGCTCGCCGGTAAAGGAGAAGAATCGAGAGAGAAAGTGCAAGCGGCGCTAGATAGGTGGTATGTCAAAGCCCTGGATATGTTCGGCCGATCGGACTCGACCCGCGACAGGCGATACATTTATTGGGGGTTAAAACGTAGAACCAACGCCCAAGCGCGGCAGGAATTCATGCGCGAGGTTGACCCGCTCATTGAAAAACTAGGGTTGAGAGTGCCTGATCCTATTCAGGGGCGGCAATATCTTTAAGGCAATATCTTTAATAGAGAAAAAGTGAAAGGATGCGGACAGTTCAATCGCCGCGGGCACTCAGCTGGGATTCTAACGATTGCCACCGCGCGTAGCATTCTTCCAATTGATTTCCGAGCGCCTCGAGTCGCTCGAGAGCCGAGGTAATTGTCGTGCCGGGTTGCCGGTAGAAATCAGTCTGTGCCATCTTAAGTTGTAGTTCTGACTGCTCTGCCTCCAGTGCTTCAATTCTAGCCGGTAGCGATTCAAGCTCGCGCCTCTCCTTGTACGACAACTTACCATTATTTCTGCCGGGCCGATCAGGCTGGGCGGCGATTGCGGCCACAGGACTTCGGCGCTGCGTCTTAGCAGGGCTTGCTCGGCTCAGTTCCTGGCAACGTACCCAGTCCGAGTAGCCGCCGGCATATTCGACAAACCTTCCAGCGCCTTCATAGACCAATGTGCTGGTAACGATATTATCTAGAAACGTGCGATCATGGCTTACAAGCAACAGTGTTCCTTGGAAGTCGGCTAGCAGATCTTCCAGCAGCTCTAGTGTATCGACATCGAGATCATTGGTGGGCTCATCGAGCACTATCAGGTTGGCGGGTTGGGTGAAAATTTTGGCCAGCAGTAATCGATTGCGTTCGCCGCCAGACAAAGCCTTTACCGGCGAGTCGATCCGTTGCGGCGGGAACAGAAAATCTTTCAAATATCCGATTACATGACGCGAACCGCCTTGAACTGAAACGTAATCGGAGTCGCTGAGATTTTCGCGCACCGTCTTCTCGGGATCCAGAATACGCCGATGCTGATCAAAGTAGGCCAACTGGAGGCGCGTGCCCAAGACGACTTCTCCGCTGGTTGGCGTTATCTCACCCAACATCAGCTTGAGCAGCGTAGTCTTGCCGGAACCGTTTGGGCCGATAATGCCGATTCGATCACCGCGTAATATGCGCGTCGACAACTTCCGAACAACCAGATCATTGCCATAGCCGAAACTTACACGACGCATATCGACCACCAGCTTTCCTGACAAAGTGCCGGCATCAATACCAAAACTGGCTTTACCCAGGGCGTCCAAACGCTGGCTACGCTCCCGGCGCAACTCCTGAAGAGCCTGCACGCGTCCCTCATTGCGCGTCCGCCGTGCTTTGACACCGCGCCTGATCCAGGCTTCTTCCTCGGCCAGTTTCTTGTCAAACTTCGCGGCGGCGCGTTCTTCGACCGCCAGAAGCTCGTCTTTTTTCCGCAGGTAGGCGTCGAAATCGCCGGGATACGAATTCAACAAACCGCGATCAAGCTCGACGATGCGCGTAGCCAAGTGGCGCAGAAAGCTTCGATCGTGAGTGATAAACATCAATGCGCCGCGAAAACCTAGGAGAAACTTCTCGAGCCAAATAATCGTGCTGATATCAAGGTGGTTAGTAGGTTCATCCAGCAACAGGAGATCGGGCTCGCCAACTAGGGCCTTGGCCAGCATTACCTGACGACGGACACCGCCGGAACAAGCCTTCATCGGCTTGTCAGGAGGAAGTGACAGCCGGGTCAGTACCGTTTCAACCTTCCGGTTCAGGTTCCAGCCGCCCGCCAATTCGATACGCGAGTCCAGTTTTGCTAATTCATCGAGCGAGGGGCGTTCCCTCGCAGCAGCCTTTTGCGTCGCCTGATGATATTCGAATAAGAGCTTTCCCAGTTCACCCAAACCGGAAGCAACCGCCTCGAAGATCGTTTGCTCCTTGTCCGGCGGCACTTCTTGCTCTAAATGCGCAACCCGCAAACCCTCCTGAATCCAAACCTCGCCTGCTTCCGGAACAGCGTCGCCCGTGATGACACGCAATAACGTCGTCTTTCCAGTTCCGTTTCGACCGACAAGACAGACCCGCTCGCCGCCATCGATCTGAAACTGAACATGAGCGAGCAATGGCAAATAGCCGTAAGATAGCGAAATATTATCTAGGCGTAATAAAGGCATCCGTTGTCGACGTCAGCGTAATTTACCAACGTAACAGTTTTCCTGACGAACTCAAAAAACTGCCAGTCGTTAGCGAACAAGCATCAGTGGGATTGGAACGTACAGAGGCCGCTGTTCGCGTTCAGCGCTGTTCAATCACACGCGCTAAGATCCAATGCTGCAGATCGGCATTACGGATCATGGTAGTTCGTCTCATCATGTTGAATAGTGTTGATGAACAAGAGCTCTAAAGGACGCTGAGATTTCGTTGCCAGATCGACAAGCCGCGTGGCAGCCTCGCTTCTACGAAAAAAATTGCGAAAGCCAATCTGTTGGTACCTGCTCATCTGCGGCAGGCTTTCGGCGTAAATTACCGCGGCACGATCGGCCATCAGATTACTGGATAAGCTCTGCGCCAGCGGTAGGCCCTGTCCTGCATTATTGCCGAAGATGATGTAATCGACGGATTCACCAAGCGCCGGCAATGCAGCGATGATAGCTTTTAATGAGACATCATCCCAGTTTCTCATTTCCAAAGTGGCTTGTGCCTCAGTCAGTAGAGTTGGATAACCTTCTGCGACTTGAAATACGTCATTGCGCTGAATACAGCGAGTCCAATGAAGCGGCGGTTGCGTGACAAATTCTCCCACCGTGACTTCATTGTCCAAAATAAGGGCAAGGAAACGGTCGCTTCTACGTGCGGCAAGTTCAGCAGCTAATGTCATGGTATCCCTTCTCTTCCTAGTCAATACTGATTGCATGCTCTCACCTACACCGTAGCGGAAGTCGCAGGTGAAGTCATTGTGAGCTCTGTCCTAACGCTGAGAACGGGTTCAAACAGTGCAACAGAAATGCGACATGTGCAACGCGCTAAGCCAAAAAGTTTTTAAAAAGCCAATGCGGCATAAGAATTGCCTTTTGACGAACAGCAAGAAACAGGAAAGGAGACCAATATGAAAAATGCTATTTACGCATTGTTGTTTACCGCCGCACTAGCCCAGGTAGGGTGTAGTCCGCAATTCTGGGGAGGAACAGCGGTCGGTGCTCTGGGCGCCGGCGGAGGCTACGAATACAATAACAAACGGCAAATGGATAAGATCGAAGACGATTTTCGAGCTGGTCGCATAGGCCGCGAAGAATATGAGGACCGTAAAAGACAAATCGAACGCGGATCAATAATCTACTAAACAAAAAGACTCTGATTCAGTTTTCGGAATTATATGCCTGCCGTTCGGATGAGTTTACACCGAGAGGTGACAATTAACTCAGGCTGAACGGCAGGCGGCGGCTGCCTGGTGTAGACGGGTTTGGGTCGGATGATTCTTATCGCCGGAAGAATTTTGCCCTTGGAAGTCCTCTAAAATCCGCACCCAAATGCTGCAGTCCCACTGCAAGCTTTTCCAATGCCGCATCCCATCAAAATCCGTCTGAAGTTCCTTCTCTAACGAGTATGGCTGAAAGATGACATACCAGGGTAGTCCAACATCGCGACTGGTCATTCCATTTTCGTCGGACGAGCGATTGAAATTAACCTGCCGATAATCGGCGTGGCGTGCGATCTCGTGAGCGATCTCATGCGCCGAAGTTTGCCTGAGAAGCCAAAGATAGCGCCGACTATGAGTGCGCGTTGCCCAATTTGTAACTGATATAAATCCGCCTTGCCCGATGCTCATCCCCAGAATATCGCGCGAGGAAATCAGAAAGAAAGATCTGATAATTGATGTATTTGTCGCGTCTTCACTGATCGCGAGGGTTTGTTCCGCTTCGTCCTTCAGCAATCGTTCGATCCGCTCATCTCTGACGACAGAGATACTCGGGATCAGTGAGCAAGAAAGCAAGAACAGAATGAGAGCAAGCTCAAGATTCGGACAACGCGCCGAGCGCAGCCAAGGCTGACGCGCTATGTTTGAGGCGATTTTATTTTGCACGTCAACTGAGTTCCGTGAAGAGCCGAGAAAAATAGCACAGATCCCTCGTGCCCACCCAGTGATAGTATACTGACGATCAAGACGCAACGGTTTTCACCACGGCTAATCTAAATTCACCCGCGGGGGTGAAAGCGGTGCTCGCCTGCAATATCTTCGGCTATGAAGAAGTACAACAAACATGTGGTCGCAGGAACTTAGCTGGCGGTGATATCAAGTAACGGAGATTTCCGGACCGTCGTGCACATGCTGGACTTTCTCGCGGTGCCGGCTTAACGTTTGCCCGAACATGCGAAGATCCCTCATTATTGTTATCTTAGTTTGCGGCGGGCTCGGAGCCTTTGTCCTCACCTTGCTGCTGTCCAACAGCGAATCTCTTCTACTGCAGCATTTAGAGCGGAGCTGGGGCCGCAAGATCTCAGCGCGGGAAGTACGGATGACCTTTGTGCCCGGGATTGGATTGCATCTAAAAGAGTTCTCCATGGCGGACGACCCGGTCTTTTCGAAGAACGCTTTTCTAACCGCCAACGATGTCACTGTGACTTTCAAGTTTCTGCCGCTTTTCCTTTATCAGCTTCGCACTAAAGAAGTCATCGTTCACGCTGCCGTGATCACAATCATCCGTGACAATGCCGGTGTTTACAACTTTTCCTCCCTCGGACCGGAAAGCACGAGGAAACAAAGCAGCGAGAGGTCGATAACATCCCGGAGCCAGACGAGACGTGTATTCGCCCGCGTTAATTCCCAACTCATTGATGCAGGTCATCAACGGAACCATTCACTATGTCGATCAGACGAATGGCAGTGATTTGACGGTGGACCGACTCGATTTTAAGACGACTGATTTGGACCACGAGAACTCTTTTGCGTTCGAACTGGCGATGGCCGTTTTTGCGCCGGAACAAAATCTAAAAATCAAAGCCGCGGTAGGTCCTCTCGGGGTCAATAAAGGCCTTAGAGACCTGCCGCTCGACGGCGAGCTGCGTTTTGATCATCTCGATATGGGCAAACTCCGAGCTGCCTTGCCTGTCATCAAGCAAGAATTGCCCAAGGCCTTGGACCTTCGCGGTGTGTATTCAACGCAGGGTGTCAGATTCAAAGGAACTTTTAACCGGCCGTCGCTCAAAGGGGCAGGTTGAGGGAACGGATGCGTCATTCCGTTTTGATTAGTCGACCATCAGAAGCTCTGCCAATTCAAAAAAGATTTTTTCGCATAGAGCGAATCGATGCTTAGCGGGACAGCAATGCCGCGGTCCTTCAGATACTCGGCAATCACCTTCAATGGAAGGCCCACCGCCGCCAGATAGTCGCCTTCGATAGAGTTATCAACTGACGCCCCTCGCCTTGTATCGAATAGGCGCCGGCTTTATCGAGGGACTCACCGCAAGCAAGATAGTCTTCAACTGCAGCATCGGAGAAATCGCGCATTCTTACGCTGACTTTCTCGATGACCTTCAGGCCAGAGCCACCCAATCCATCGATGATCGCCACACTGGTGTAAATGAAATGGGTTCGTCCTGCGAGCTTGACAAGCATCGCTCGAGCATCGGACAGGTCACGCGGTTTGCCGATTTTCGCCCCATCGAGTGAGATCATCGTGTCACTACCTATAACGACGGCTTGCGGATTCTGTCTTGCCACCGATTGAGCTTTACCGACCGCAAATTCGATAACCTCTTCTTCGATGCTCCGTAGCGACGACAAGGTTTCTTCAAAATCCGGCTGGATTACATCAAATGGCAGGCCGAGAAGCGCCAGTATTTCCCGGCGGCGCGGTGAGGTTGAAGCAAGAATCAGCCCCATGGTATTGACGAAGTCTTGTTGGCTTGGCTTAGAGGCTAACGTGGCGCTCCGGCGTTACGATTGCTGCCGGATCTTCATGCCACTCGTTGGTTCTGCGCTCCGCTTCGGTAGATTGGAGGGTGAAATTAAGTAAGCATTGTATGACCTCCTCGGCGGTTTTTACTCGAACCATTTGCGAGCGCATTTCCGCCGCGCCGCGAAAACCCCGGCAATACCAGGTTAGATGCTTTCGAATTCCGACGAAATTTTCACCCGCTGCCTGCAGCTCGTGATGGCTGCTATGCTCCGAGATGACGCGAAAGCGTTCTTCCAGGCTAACAGGCATGCTGGCAATGAATGAGGCTTCGGTTTTCTGCGAGCGCGCGTTTTACCTGATGCTTTGCTCTAAAGATCCATGGATTGCCTTGAGCGACGCGCCCGAGAAGCACCCCATCCACTTGTGTCTCACGAACACGATGCTGGACCTGCGTCATATCCTGCAGATCGCCATTGCCAAGAATAAGGGTTTCCGACCCTTTGCCGACTTCCACGGCGCGCGCTATAGCACCCCAATCGGCGTTGCCTTTATATCCCTGCTGCAACGTGCGGCCGTGGAGAGAGATAGCAGCCGGTTTTTCTTCCAACAAAGTTGCAATCCACTCCTCCACCACGATTCGGTCATACCCCAAGCGAGTCTTGACCGATACTGGAATTGGCGGCCGCTGCATGCGGACCATCCGTTCCTGTGCGCAATCGATTGGCAATTCTGATCTTTTCGATGAGTTCCGGTTCTACTTGAATATCACTGAGCGTCTGTCCGGCACACCAGTCTTTGATACCGCGTTTTGCCGCTCTGATGATCGAACGAGCCAGTTCCGGCGTCTCGGATCAGCGCTGCACCGCAGCCTGCTGCGGCAACCTTTTTTGCCGGGCAACCCATATTAATGTCCAAACCGTCGAAGCCGAGTTCGCACACAATGTGCGCTACTTTATAAAACAGCTCCGGCGACACGCCCATAGATCTGCGCAACCACCGGCCGTTCGATTTCACAATAGGTCAGATCTTTAATCAGCGTGTGCGCTGCGTGAAAAGCGGCTTGGATGTTAACGAACTCGGTAAATGTGACGTCCGGCCCACCGTATTTCGCTGTGATGTAACGAAACGATGCGTCGGTGACTCCGTCCATCGGTGAAAGACCGATAATAGGTCTGCTAATGGAGCACCAAAAATTTGTCTGCTTAGAAAGAGCTTCTGAAGATTGCAGAGATGACATGACTATTATTCCCGACATCTAGGACGGATTATGGAGTTTAATCCATGTAACCGCCTAAACCAACTGAGTGAAGCGTAGCGGCGTGAAAATCATTCCTAAAACGTTCTCGATGCGGACTTGGTCCGTATGCGAGATGGAAATCAATGCCGCCATTGGCTGAGGATCACACCGTGAGCTTAGAGTGAAAATGCACCCAATCGACAATAGTGCCAACAGCTTTCATCCGCGTATTTTTCAGTTACACTATAATACTCGTGCCGTGCATACTCATATAATAATCGTCTTGACCGTCGGCCATGGCAGGTCGACTGCAACTATTCCCGCCGCTCGTATTGATCCTCCTAAGACAGGAGCTGGAAACTATGCCTAAGTGGTTATTCATCTTTGGCGGTGTCCTGCTGGTAATCGTGATCGCCACTGTCATTGGCGTTTTGAACATCAATTCGTACATCCGACGCAATCGCGAGTATCTTATTCAACAGGCCGAAAAAGCCGTAGGACGGCAAATTGAGGTGCAAAATATTGAAGTAAATCTCTGGAACGGTATCGGTGTCCGTTTCGAAAACTTCAGACTGGCCGATGATCCCGCGTTTTCTTCCGATCATTTCGTGCAGGCGAAAGAGTCTTCAGGCCAATGTTAAACTTCTACCGCTGCTGCGCAAGGATGTTCAGGTAAAAAAACTGATTCTCCATGAGCCAGGGATAAACATCATTCGAAATCGACAAGGTGTTTACAACTTCGCAACTCTCGGCGGGTCCGACAAGAAAAAAGATGTAGAAACAGAAAAAAACACTGAAACAGAAGTTGCTCGCGACAAAGCGAGCGCGAACGGGCCGCCCTTTTGATTGCTTTAATGGAAATATCCAGAGGAGTTGCACGTTACCGTGACCTGGCAGACGGCACGGATTTAACGATTCAGCAACTCGATTTACGAGCACGAGACCTCAATTTTGATCGCCCTGTATCAATCGATCTCGCGGCGGCATTTTTGCTGCAAAGCAAAATGTCAATCTCAAGCTGCTGGTGGGACCGATTTCTGCCCGAAAGCGACTACAGCAAAGTTGCCGTGGATAGCCAACTCGACATCGATCCTCTAGATCTGAACCAATTGAAAAAAGCCGTGCCGAAGCTATTCTCCGCGTTACCCAAAGGCCTGGAAGTCGGCGGGATTTTTAAACTGACCGACCTGAAACTCAAAGGAACGCTGCATGATCTTGCATTGAACGGCGGTATTGAAGGTACCCAGGGGTCTATTCAACTAGGGTGATTATTTTCACAAACCCGCAGGCATCCCTTTAGTCCGTCGAGAGCGCTGCCCATTACAGCAATGATAAGATTGCCATCCGGAACGCCGGCCTAAAACTTCACACGCTGACTTTACAGGTCAAAGGTGACATTGCCCTCGGTAAAACGCCGGTGATCAACCTATCATTGCTTCCGATCCAACCTCCTTGGAGGGTTGGGGGAAATTAATTCCGGCGGTAGCTAATTACGACCTAAATGGCAAAATGGGGCTTCGCGCAACAGTCCGTGGACCGATGGGAGCAGGAAAAAATCCGCAGGTGGATGGAAACCTATCCTTGCAGAGCGCCAGCATTAAGGTTCCGGAGTTGCCCAAAGCTATCGAAAATCTAGATGCCCAGGTGAATTTCTCCGAGTCACGCGCCGAAACGAACGAAGCGAACTTCAATTTAGGGAATTCGCGCATCCGTTTGGCAGCAGTGATCGAGAAATTCTCGCCGCTTACCGTATCCTATAATTTGAACACTGCCGAATTAGCGCTGGCGGATATCCAACCTCTCTGCCGCAAGAGCGTAGCAGCGATGTCCTCCGCGATCTCGGCAGCGATGGCCAGGTAATCACGATCAATGGCCGAACCACTGTGGCGGGCAAGATTCTTTCCAGTGATGGAAGAATCTATAACCTGGATTATAAGAATCTTGACGCTAATCTCTCCTATGCTAAGAACAACGTAGTTTTGCGTAATTTTCGCGCCAATGTGCTTAATGGGTCCGCGCGCTGATGGGAGAATTCGGTTTTAATGAGAGTCCAAAATTCTCCATGGCGTCGGAAATCAAAGGCATCGATCTGGTGCAATTGCATCAATACTTCAACCAAGGACCAACCGGACATGCGAGGGAGCTTGAACGGTAATCTCAAACTGTCGGGACAGGGTGATCAGTGGCAGGAGATTAAACCTACTCTGCGCGGCGATGGGCAAACCGAAGTCCTAAACGGCACGTTGTTGAATTTTAATATTGCCGATGCAGTGCTCTCCGGCGCCACCGGAATTCCCGGCCTGACAAATCTCATTAATCCGGCTGTTCGGAGAAAATATCCTGAAACATTTGAGGCCAAAGACACGGTTTTCAAAGATTTGCAGACGCAGATTGATATTGGTGATAGCCGGCTAAACTTAAAAAATTTGCGCATTGCCGCAGCCCAGTTCAGGGTCGCAGGAGATGGTTGGGTGGACTTCGAACGCCGGGTCGATTTTCGCGGCGTGATCCGATTCTCTCCTGAGTTATCCGGTGACATCGCCGGAGCGGTCCGCGAAATAAGATTACTTTTCAATAAAAACAATGAGCTCGAGATTCCGTTTACGTTATCGGGGAAAATGCCGAATGTGAGGCCGCGGCCGGATGCAAGCTTTTTAACAAAGGCGCTCCAGCGCGGGCTGTTTCAAAGAGGCGCGGAAGAACTCCAAGAACAGCTCTTCGGCGGCAAAGAACGGCGTGATCCAGATGATCGCCAGCTGGACCAAGAACGCCAGCCCAGGCAAAAGTCACCGGAAGACTTGATTCGCAGAGGACTCGAAGGGTTGTTTGGTAGGCAGAAGCGATAATGAATCCGCGATCTTGTCTCACCGATCGAGCGTCTCTTTACCGACTATCCCGAGAAGTGCGGCAGAAAAAAGTAGCAGAGGCGCATATACCAGAAACGGCACACCGGGATTGTAAGTGTTCGCGAGATAGCCGCCGATCAGTGGGGCAAGGCCACTGCCCAACTCCGCGATGGTTCGCCGTACCGCTTGCAACCTTCCACGCACGTGCGAAGGCACCACATCGTACGTCGAAGTCGCGATCGATCCCAGTGAGAGTCCTTGAGCCAAACCCGACAATCCTACGAGAATGATAACTGGGTGAAGCTACTCGTCAGCGGGATCAGAAGAAATACGAGCGCTGGAATTCCGGTGCTCGGTACCGTGCACCACTTTCGCCCTATTCGATCCATAACCAAGCCTGCGGGAATAATCATCGCGAAAACTATGATACCCGAAATAGAAAAAAGCATGCCGATCTGAGTCGGCGATAGTTGGAGATAAAATCCGGCATAGATCGGCAGTATGCTCTGCAACAATATTCTTTGCGACTGACTGGCCACGGTGGCGAGCACGAGAGCCAGATAGGTAGATCTTAGATCTGGGCGTATTTCTCTCAACAATCCTCCGAGGCCGTGGAGTAGGTGTCGTAACCGCCTAAATCCCCAGTTTCCATTCTGCTTGACGTTCGCTGGCGCCAACGTCGGACTTCTCGATTCCCGGCTCACGAATCCCAGTCCAACCGCAATCGCGGTGGCGACAGCATAGCCAATAAACGCCGCTTTATAGCTGAACCTGTCCGTAAGCCAACCACCGAGCAGTGGACATACGGCCGCGCCCATGTTGTAGGTGCCATGCAGGCTGCTCAGCACTCGACCGCGCTGTTTGCGATCCGCGAAATCGATTCCGGCGATCTCGCGCGCGCTTGACCAGAGGCTGTCCGCCGCCCCCATTACCAGCACCAGCGAGAGGATCGCGCTCAGCCAAGGCGCGATCACAGTTGCAAACGATGCCACGCTAGCCACTAAAGGTCCGGCAATGAGCCCCACGCGTGTTCCCATACGATCCAGCACTATCCCGGCTACCATCGTGCCGACGAACTTGCCGATCGCAAATGCCGTCACAATCTGTGCCGCGCCACCCGCCGATACATCAAACTCCCGAGCGATGACAGGAATAGTTGGGATGACCATTGCCCACGCGCCGGATAAAAATGTACTGCTGTAGAGTGCGGCGAGGGGCCGGGCGGTGGCACTGAACTTCATAGATGGGTGAGACCGAAGAATGGAAAGCCTAGCTTCGACAGCTTCAGCCGAGTATAGCCACAAGAAAAAAACCCTCGATTTCTCAAGGGCTTAAAGATGGAGCGGGTGAGGAGGGTCGAACTCCCGACCTTATGCTTGGCAAGCATGGGCGATACAAAAAGGCTCGCTAATGTTAACCCTGCGAACCCAAACGTAACCTTTTGATCTGCCTAGCAGGTTACGCTATTAAGCTGGCAGATGGCTATCCCGAAATGTCCCTAATCGAACCCCTTCAGACCCTGGAAAAGTGCAACGTTGCACTTCAGGTTTTTGACTTCGTAGTATCGGCAAAACCTTGCCCACGGAGTTTACCAATCGCAAAACGTCTGTGGAACCAAAAAGGGTTCCCCTGAGCCAAATGGCTAAGCCACCTCCCCTTTTGACGAAGGGGCCCCTCTGTAAAGCACTGCATGTCATTCCTCCTCCCTTCTCACAAATACATCCGTGAATCGGGTCTATGCCGCGGAAATTTTTTTTTGGACCTTTGTTGATTTGCGAGCGTAAGGAACTTCTCCTCACGTTTACACCGCGGCCGGAGTACCGACAAACCGTCTGTTTTGACAAGGTGCCCGGCGGCTATTCCGCAGAGATCTCGTTCGGTTTACCTCAGATCCGAAGAATGGCGCAAGCCTGAACAGCAAGGATTCAGCGACAAATCAACCCTGAGAATCATAGGTCCGCCCAGCTTTCTTTACCCCTGAGTTCATGCCGTTGCATCTGGATTTGGAGACAAGTTGGAGACAATTACAGATCGAGGAGAGGCGCAGCCGCGGGCGAGGTCTAACGACACGTCTCATGCTCAGGTATGCTGACCGAAGCTCAGTTGAATGCCATCCAAAAGCCGAATCGTAACTAGAACCTAACGCGCCGTCATGGGCTCTAATCGATGCGCTTCGATCTTATCTTTAGTGCTAATCTCCCGCGATTTCCTCCAGTTCCATTATGGAACTATTGCGGTTGGAATTGGTGCAACCTTTGGCACACGTTCATTTGTGCCGTTCCTTGTATGCTCCGTCCCTCACCCGAATGTGCAGAGTGAAACCTACACTTGGGCAACATGCCCTTACTATGATTGTTTAGCATAGCGCGTCATTTAGCTCCCGTAATCTGCATCATCTAACGTCCACGATGACGTGCACCGATCCGGGCGCGTTGTTAGGCCCCCATTCCGTCAAGGTTACACCGCAGCTTCGACTGCTGGGTACCGTTGGGGCTATCTGCCGGTAAGAGGAGTCGCCCGTTTTCTACTGCCTGGCTACGACCTGAGATGACTTCTCGATCGTGAGCTTTACTGACCAGGACTTTTGCTCAATCGGAAAGTGACTTCAAATACTCGACTAAATCATTAGAGTCTTGGGTGCCCAGTCCTAACCCGAAAAATTCGTTATAATGCTGGACAACATCCCGCAGAAGCGCAAAACGCCCATCATGGTAAAACCCTCCTGTTTGGTGCGTCCAAAGTCCTTTAAGGGGTGAGGTCCGGTAGCGACGATCAGCCGCTCGGTTGGCTTGAAAGTCATCGATGCCGATTTCCTCTGCCGTATGCATATTCCAACCGGGCTCAGTAAAGAGCGGTGGCACATGGCAACGAGCACAATCCGCCTTGCCATTAAAGAGAACTTCCCCGCGGCCGGCCGCTGCTTCATCGAAGCTACCCTTCGGCGGCTTTGGCGCAGGGATGGCGAGCTGATAAAGGTGGAGAGCGGCAAGTTTTGAAGTTATCAGGTCGGGATCACTCCGTACGTCTGCGAACCCTGCGGCGGCGGCGATTGGAAATTGTAGCGGGTCGTTTAAGCGCGGATCGAAGAATGTCCCCTTTCCGTGCATTTCGAGATTGGCGACAAAAGCGTTCCAGTGCGTTACCGAACCCCATCCGGTCCACGTGTGAAGGTTCACACCCGCAAGTCCAAAAGCAGGAGGAATGAGTGTGGCCGCGGAATTTCCGTCTGGGCGAAAGGCTTTCCCATCCAAAAACAGTTCGGCGTCGAATTTCCCCGGTCCCCAACTGTTGAGCACCTTGCGCACTGTTTCCTGATCGACACCAAGAAGGCCTGCGACCGCGCTCAGATCAGGAGCGAGGGCCATGATAGCACCGACATTCAGGTTACGGTTTGCCCAACCATCAAGCCGATGACCAATACCTCGGGCAAGAGAATCATCGACTGTCGAGTGACACAAGGCGCACTGAATACCAACTGACTGTAGGCTTCCAGAGTTGTCGAAAAAACCGGTCAAGCCGACAACGGCATTGAGCTTGAGAAGCGCGAGCGTGGTAGCAGGGTTATTGAGGTCAAGCTTGCCGCCTTTGAGACTAGCGACGATGTTTTCCGGAAGTGCATCGGCATCAACTTTCAATCCCAATGAGAGCGCTGCGTTCGGGCTAAGACCCGGTCCAACGCCGCCAAGGTTTGCCCCTTCAATGGCTAAATGGAGTTTAAGCGTCTCCCCCCAGAAGCCTTCATCACCGAAAGTGTCAAAACGGAAAATCTGCCGACCTTCGTCGATCCTGTGACGCACGCTGTTGAGGATTACACGATCAAACCGAGAAAGTGGCTCCGTCTGAGCTGCGCTGGGGGCCGTAAACCCTTGAAAAATATAAGCAAGGATGAAGACGATAAAAAGAGCTGCACTGAGGACTATCCCATATCGCTTCATGGACCTGACCTCCTGAAATTACAGGTTAGGAGTTGGAAGAGGTTTACGAACTACGACAAGAGTTAGATGCGCCCAGACGGAGAGATCTTACGTCTTTTCAGGCTCTTTTTCTGATTGGACTGCTTGAAGGAGCGCTTGATAAACCTCGTTGCACTCAGGGCATTGCTGGAGATGGTGGCTTACGTTTGGTAAAAGCTTGTCTACATCTTTTCTCTCAAGCTGAAGATCGACATAGCGAGGAAGGATGTCAAAAAACTCGGAGCAAAGCATCTCCTCGTCCTGGACGGCAAAGATGCTTCGTACTAACCATTTGAATTTTTCCCGCGTCACAATATTTATCTGCTCTCTTCCGTGTGGAATTCCATCGAAACCGATTCTTACTTTTTGACCTCGAAAGTCTGCAGAATCTCCTCCAAGGTAATACGCCGCTTGGTCAGGCAGACCTTCAGCTTTTTGCGTGCGTCATGGAGGATCTTGTATACGTTGTCGCGATTGGTCCCGAGCTTCGCGGCGATCAGGTCCAATGGCATCCCTTGAAAAGCACTGGCGATCAAAACGAACCGCTGTCTTGAAGTGAGGTCCTTCTCAACGATCTGCTTGAGCAGACTCCAGACCTCATCCTGTTGAAGAGCCATCTCAGGATTGCCGGATTGCAGAGGCTCTACCGGCCGGTCAGGAAGATCATGACCAATGGCGGATTCCTCAATCGAGAGCTCGTGCCATTGTCGCCGTCTTAGCTCGCTTAGAAGCCTTCGGATCGCAATCGTTGTGGCCCAAGTCGTGAATCGGCTTTCGCCTCTAAATGTATCGATTTTTCGCTTGATAATTAAAAGCGCCTCTTGAGCGCAATCTTCAACAATTTGTCTGGCCTCCTCTGATCCTCGGCCTGACTTATAGCTGCGATCTTCGGCCAGATAAGCCCGCATGCCATTAATAAGGCGTTGGCGCAAATCCTTGAGCGCTTCTTCCTGCTCAGCCCCGCCGGTTCTAAGGGCCCGCAACCACTGCTCATTGGTTCTCATCGAGCTTTCTGTTCTACGCGCTTTCTGCAGATTTGAGGGCCATAGGTAAAAGGCTGGTCTATAAAACGTCTGGCGTCAAGATATCGACGTCGAGCGATCGCGTGGTATGCAGCACGACCGTCGATACCGCCAGTGCCGTGGGACGGAACGACAGCCGGCACTTGCTGGGTTCGCTTCTCAGGCAGCGTCAAGGTGTCGGGAATGGTGAGTGGCTGGGAACCCGGGGTGCGATGTGCCGTGGGATCCAGAATACGCTGATATACCGCGCGCTCCTCCAATTTTCTTAAACTAAGCGTCTTGTAATGACATTCCAGCGTCAGCAATACAGCGGATGGAGTGGCGCGCTATCTCAAAGAATTTAGTCTATCGCTTCGCCTTTTCTAATTTGAACATCGGATCCAGCCCAGACCATCAAGCCGACCCACGCGAAAAACACCACCCACATCTTGAGGTAAGAAAGAAACACCAGGGACATGGTGCCGGACAGAAGTCCGCCCCAAAAAATCCACGATGCATGAGGTGTCTTGAGCTTCCTGGCCGCAAAGGCGGGGGTAAGTAACATGACGAAATAGAAACCGGCGGTGATTGCGCCAAATAAAGTTAATAGGTCATTCATAACTTCCTCCTACGGTAACGTTTTAGCGGTCTCGATCTATAGGAAAGCTACTTATCATTCTTGGGCAAGTAAGCTTAACTGAACACGGCGAAGTTCCGTGAGAGTTTAAATCCGTACTCAATGTTCGGCACGGCTTCCGGACAATGCTGCTTAGCGGCTTCTAAAAGCAGTGTGGCTTCGTCTGGATTGCACTCTATGATCACGCACTTGAACAGCGGTTCTTCACGTCCCCATCGGGCGAGTTCGGGGCAGCGGCGGAGAACCGTAAACGCTGGAGCCTCGGGAGGGACGTTCTGCAGCAGTTGGTCATAGTCAGTGCGCGCGAGTCCAATAATGACGAGCATAGAGCTTCCCTCAGACCGATATGGCGACTTCGTACGCTCTCGTTTGATGACCGCATGGGCGGTGCCAAATATCAGACCTAAACTCGGCTGAATAAAAAAACACCGACGCACCTTTCCGCACGGTACCCGGTGTTCTGAATAAGTTTTTTACGCCGCGGGTTGCACGCCGGGAATACACAACTCAGAAAACACATTATTCTGGCGCAGTTGGTCTTTTCCGGGATGCAGCGCTCAAGCAATTCACATCACCATGGAAGTCCATTCCATTAGGATGTGCCGGACTATTTTTTGGAAACCTTTTTCCCTTTGGTGGTCAAGTCTAGCTTCTTGCCACCACCATCGAGACCGTGCGTAAGCGTCCCATCGTCGTCCTTCTTTTTCTGCAATCCTGACGGGAGGGTGCCCTTTTTTTCGGAGAACTGTTCAAGACCATGCGGAAGTTCGCCCGCCTCACGGCCATGTTTCTCTTTTGCATCGACGTTCTGCTTTCCCTTTTCTTTACCTTTCCCTTTTCCTTGTGAGTAAGCGGCCGGAATCGCCACGCTCATGCTGAACGCAATTGCCACAGCTGATAATTTTATAAAAGTAGCATTCATGGTTTTTTTCTCCTCTATTAGACTTGACCGCTATTTCGGACCCTTGCCATGTCCTCCGCTGTTACCTTGACCACCTCCCGATGCGCCATGTTGATGCCCATTGCCGGCCCCAGTAACAATCCCGCTGGTATGGCCGACGGATCGACCGGACCCGCTCACAATGCCGCGGCCACCCTGATTCGTGGAACTAGAGGATGTGCCGGAGGTCCGGCCCGAGGCGCTGACAATTCCGTTTTCCTGAGAATTGCTTCCGGAAATGCCCTTGCCATTGCCTTTACCTGTCGCGGTAGTCGACGACTTTCCACTGCTGGTCGTAGTCGTACTCGTCGTACTGGTAGTTGTCGTCGACGCAGGCTGCTTGCCGCTCATGAGCTGACCAAGTTTGACATCATACTTTTGTGCAATTTGTCCCCAACCCATTCCTTCGGCGCGCATCTGGAGAATGCCATTGGTCGTGGTCGTGGAGTCGCCCGGAACCATCTGCCCGCCCACCAAAGAGGTGTGAAGCTGCTCAGATGTCGGTTGCATGATGTTTTGCTGCCTTAGGCTCTCCTGGGCTAGAGCCAAGGAAATCTTCACATTTCCGAATCCCATCTTCCCGGTTGGAAGAGCCTCGGTAGTGGTCGTCGACACATTCGTCTGAGGGTCTGTAGTAGTGGTGGTCCACTGCCCGTTTCTAAGGTCGTTTACGACCTGCTTCGAATCAACGTTCTTAAGGAAGTAGCTGTAGTCATTGCTGATGTTGGTCGCTGGCGTGCTACTCCCAGAAGATGTCTGAGCAAAGTTCGGTGCCGGAGCCGCTGCCACGATCACTAACGAAACGGCGATCGCAAAAAAGTGGGGGACTTTTTTCATAGATAACCTCCTTTGTATTTACGCTTTTCCAAGAATTCTTTCGGTCTGTAAAATGATCTCCGTAGCAGTCGCTCGGTCTTTAAAAAATATTCCATCCTTGGCAACCGTGCGGATTCGGGTCGTCTTGGAGCTTATGGCCTGTAGTTCAATCTCGATCTGACGCTCAAGTCCCTTGGCTTTTATCGCTTTTCCTTCGTCAGTCTTCTCTGTGCCCTCGATAGCCAGTCCCATATCATTTAGCGCCGTTAGCGTAGCCCGCTCGACCTGTGGAAGGGGTGCTGTAAAAGTTCGGTAGGCAATCCCGTCCATAGTGTATGAAACTGCTGTACCGGTTGTTACGCCGGCACCCACGCCGAGAAGAGTCAGCGCCAAAGGAGCAGCGCAGCCATTCAGATGGACCAAACTAAGTGCAACCAATAAAAACGCTCTCGTTGAGGTTTGCTGCATGTTAACCACCTAAATAACATTCGCCTGCTACGTCAGCCGTCTCAAAATTCCCTATAAACCGGGTTCGACGCGGCTTTATGCCGTTGATGCTTGTTGTGCAGATGGATCATTCCCCGTGAACGACCAAGGGTTTAGGGAGGCAAAGTAAGCGACCGCGACTGTTGCCGGTTTCACCATTTGCTCCCTGACACCCATGGTGACCACTTGGGGTAATCAGTTCATAGCATCAACGTCGAGTGCGATATGTGCGCAACGCCTATACCAGAATAAAGGAAGGCATTTTCGTGGAGTCGGAGGTAATAAACGTGTCGGTTCGGCAAGTTGGCAGAGAAAAAATTACGCGATGATGGCAAAGTCGTTCGCGTTACCCATCAAAGACGTTAGGTCTCAACTCGCGTCGGATTAAAGCTAGACAGTGCCATTTGCGCGGTCTTTCGCGTCTTCCGGTTAAATACTTGCTGCGAGGGCTATTCTTCGGAGTGGATCTAAGGGATTCGTACTAATGGTTCTTCAAGGCCAACCGCAGACCGAGATCCGAAACTCTTTCGGTGTTGCGGAGGACCGGCTCGTTGCTAGGTTCCCAATTGTGTTCCGCCCTGAGCAACGTAATCAAAGACAAGATAACGAGAAGAGCCGCCATTAGTGTGCCCAAGATATCCTTCATAAAACGCTCCCTCTGTTCCAGTTGAACTGAAAGACGTTTTTTCGGCCAAATTGTTAACGGCTGCGCTCGCGCTCCTATTTGCCTCCTTCGCCGCATTGGATCGATCCGGAAACGCCAAGCCCCTCGGCACTAGGCAAACTGCAAACAGCAACAGCCGTGCCCCGCTAGGAGCAGAAAGACAAATCACGAAGAAGATACCCGGAACTAACCCTCACTAGCCGGGTGTTTCACCGGAGAACGAACATTTTTGTCTGAATTGCCGTGGCAACTTCGCTCAGGTTGTATGACGGCGTACTGATCTGTAATGGGTTGATCGGAACGTAATCTCGTACGCTTCCACAAGATCAATCAATCCCCATTGAACGGCAGATTTTACCCTGGCATTTTCCTTGCGCTTACAGACCAACGGGTAACTCCGGTGATCCCATGAGCAAAGAATGTCGCTATATAGATTGGTTTTGACAGTGGGAATTGCTGTGCGTCGGTACGCCACACGTAGTCCCTCCGCTCAGTCACTGCCGACGGCTCGCCGATCATTGGAGTTACCAAAGGAAACATCGGCGGCTGCTTCACTAAGCTAATCGGAAAGACTTTTAAGATCGGCGCAGCGGAGAGTAGTCGGTAGATTGTCCTGGGGGATCTCTGAGGGAGGAAAGCATGAGACAAATAAAGTTGGTCTGTGTTGGTGTGCTGTCCGCTCTTTTAGCTGCTCCTTGTGTGGCTTCCGCCCAGCCCTATGGCAAAGGGAGAGCGGATGGGCGTGAAGAGAACTTAGTGGGTAGATGGTACTCGAATGGCGAACGGCAGAAGCCTGTTGAGATCCATTCGTCGCGCAAGGGCCTTCAAGCTAGAAACGAACATGGCGATAGCAGCCGGTTGGAAACTCGTGGCAGCAATGTCCGCGCTCTCGACTGGGAGGGTGGACTGCGCGGGCATATTAAACGGGATCGAATCGAATGGGCCAATGGGACGATGTGGACGCGAACGCCGTCTCGTGGCCAGAATTTGGCCGGGACGTGGTATCTGAACGGCGATAGCCGCAAGCGCGTTGAGATCATATCTTCTCGTGACGGACTTCAGGCGAGAAACGAGCGGGGCCATACGACCCGATTACAAACAGATCATGATGGCGATATACGCGCCTTGGATTGGGAGGGCGGATTAAGAGGCGATGTCAAACGCGATCGGATCGAATGGCAGAATGGCACAACTTGGACGCGATCGTCGCATTAGTAGCTCAATTGCTGGCGGCAAAGGAATAGGAATGTGTACTAGATTGGCTTTATAGGAAAGATAAAGGTGCTGACGAAGCCCACCTTAGTTCTCTCGAAAAATCATAAAAGGAGCCCCTGGTAAAAACCATGAAAATATCTAGATCGATACTAGGTCACAGATCGTCCTTGTTCGTGATTGAACTAATCGTGTTCGTGGTCATAAGCGGCTGTTCTGGCGGATCACTCACGACAAGAGAAAAGGGCGCAGGGATAGGTGCAGTAGGAGGTGCAGGTGCTGGAGCGCTGATCGGAAGTGCGGTTGGACATACTGGTGCTGGAGCTGCTATCGGCGGAGTCCTCGGGCTAGGTGCTGGGGCGTTGGTCGGCGATCAACTACAAGGTCAAGAAAATACCAATCAGCAGCAACAGCAGCAGATCCAAGCGAACCAGGCTGAAGTCGAGCGTCAACGGCAAGAGCTGCAGCGCATGAAGCGCCAACGAGAATACTAAGGAGTACGCTGCTAAGCGGACTCACAATTTGCCAGTGACATTGAAATTGATTTCAGCTTCTTAATCGTTAAAGGGAGAATTTGCGATTATGGCGAAACCAAAGAACCAGAGCCGATAATGCTCCACAAGCGCGGCTACTCTTAGGATAAAGTCCATTGAATCCAAATTGTAATTCCGTCTTATGCGCAAGCATGATCGTCCCAATGCGCAAGAGTACGCCCGCCGGAACTTTTTAACATTTTGAAGGTTTGCGTTAACGAATAAAAGGCGATGCGCCTGAATGAGACTGGCTTTACGAGGTTAAGTTCGACGGGTAATGCTGCCTAGCTTTCGCTGAGGTTTACAGGTTTGCCGGACTTTCTGTTCGGCGATGACAATTCCCTTTTTCCAATGCAGCAAGTTTTTCCAGGGCCTCACTGATCTTTGTTAGAGAGATCTCAATGCCCCGGCGCACGTCTTCGTTAACCCACTTATCCTTAAACCAGAGTTCAAGACAAGCTTGTTCCTCTTTAAGTATGACGAGAACTTCCCGAAGCACGGTGTCTGTGGATGTCATCCTCTAATTAACCTGTTTTCTTCCCAGAAACGCGTCATCCGCATTTTCTCTGCGTCAGTACGAGGCGGGGTATATATCTCTACGGGCGGCTGTAAGTCAAGGCAGCCACTTGTGACGAACATAATACAAGTTTGGGTCAATCCCTGCCGCATACAACGCCTTACCCCAACTCCCGAACTGCTTCTCGGCGGCACGCACCAGCGGCAGATGGTCACGTCTTGCCTCCGCGTATACCAGCGGCTGCTTGCGTCTATGCATCCGAGAAAGCGCGCTCCTAATCCTAGATAGCGTGACGGTCGTTTTCTTGGATGTTGGCCTGTAAGGGATGGTGACAGGCTCATCGAGCGGCGGCGGTTCTGTACTAAATGAAGTAGGTTATTTGCCGCGCTCCTGGATTACTGCAGCGGGTCGCTGAGCAGCTCTGTAACTGACGACATAGTAATTCATCAGGAACGCAAGAGCGGCGACCGCAAATACAAAGAGCATATCTTTCCAGTTCTCGCGCATCAGGCTATTTAGCAACCGGGAAAGAAAACAGATGGCTCGAAGTATTCACTGGAAACCGTTCACCAGCCATTCCACTAGGCAAGGCAGGGCGAACGCGATGACCCACAGCAATATTTCATAGTGATCCATGCTCCGGTTCTTATTTTAGGCAGAAAAAACATGTCAAGCTGCTTTGCCTCCATCTCCACGAATCTTCGCCAGCATTGGTTGTTTCTGAGGTTGTTCAGGACAATAAAGATTTAGCCGATGCTCGCCAAGCTGCTTTTGTAGCAGCTCGCGCCAAATATGTTCCTGCTCCTCTTTATCAGCTTCTAAATGAGCTGAAGCCAAGAGCTTCTGTTGGGGATCTCCAATTGATATTGCCACCGTGGTTTCCGTTTGCGGCGCCTTCTCGGTTTAATCATGGACGCATCTTGCGGGGTGCGGGCCGACAGCTAAAATGTACAAGAAATAACAAGCGATGCCAAAAAATGCATAGCATCACCAAAATCTGGCGTCAATCTAAATCCTCACATCGGCGAAATAGCCGTTCCCCTTAGGCAATGAACTTGGGCTGAAGTAATTCCCTGCCCCCTACCGCGAGGGCTATTGCAACGAAGGGGTACTCACGAGCCGATGGAGTAGACGCTATTGCATCGTTGCGGATGAGGAAAAGAACAGGGCTGTATTGCTACTCCCGCACAATGTCACGCGGGTCTTTGTCGTATCGCAAACAGACAACTTTGAATGCCGCAGATGACCATCCGGTGTCCACTCGGTAAACTCGATCTGCGCCACTAACCTAGGCTTAAGTCAGATGCAATTCTTCATTTCTTCACGGGTGAGCGAAAATTGAGTGCGCTTCTTTTCAGGTAGGTTGACGAATGGACATGCGGTGATCTCGAATCCTTTCAACTTCTGTCAAACTTCACGACGCAATCGCGGCACAAAACCGTTTCTCACCTTCGCCGCATAGATCAGCTTCTGGTCGTCGTAGTAGCCGACGATCACCGCATCGAGCGGATTACCCTGCGTATAGCCACCGATAACGAACTCTTGCGATTTGTTAACCTTGTACTTTAACCAGGCGCCGCTGCGTTTGCCGACCTCGTAGCAGGAGTCTTTGCACTTGGCGATGACGGCCTCGAAGCCGAACTCTTGGACGACGCTAATTAGTTCGACTGGTATTGCTTCGATGCTCTCAGACAGCGAAACTACCGATGCTTTTCGGGATAAGCGGTTTCATAATATCGCTCAGCACTTCACGCCGTTTCGAAAGTGGCTCGTTGATTAGGTTGATCCCCCGATGGATCAGTACATCAAACGTATAGAACAACAATGCTTGTGCTCGCGAGCGATGATGTTGAAGCAGATTGAACGATATACGACCGTTCTCGTCGATGGCTACTATTTCGCCGTCAAGTAGCGTACGCGGCGGAAGCAGTTCACATGCTTTGGCAATAGCCGGGAACTGGGCTGTGAAGTCATTACCGCGCCGGGACCACAACGTGACTCCGGCGGCGTCCCTTGCCGCTAGGCAACGATAACCGTCGAACTTCACTTCATAGAGCCAGTCTTTGCCGTCCGGTAGCTGCTGGACGAGGTGAGGGTACATTGGCTCGACGAACTGAATCCTAGCCGCTCTTTTGGCGGATATAACTGATTGTGTTTTTGGCATTTAAGGGTTGACGCTTACGACGTTAAAAGCGCCCCGGCCGACTTCTTAGCTGCCCCGTGGCCCAGCGCCCGCGAATCGGCTTCCAGAAATAAGAGGCGGTCTTTCCGTTGCCGCCGCTTTCGGTATAGGTGATCAGCGCCTTCTTGAGGTTCGTCAGCGAGTCCAAGATAGTCTACGACTAGCCCGCCTGGTTTGTCTTTGAAGACTCGATGGACGCCCGCCCACATTGGATTAAGGCCGTCGTCCGCGACTATACCATGCTAGTCGCTGATTTGGGTCACATTGCGACTTGTACGAGTGCTCGATGAGCCTAAGTTCTGGTCTCAGCGAGCAGCCGCGTGGGACCCGCCTCTCACGTGATTGGAGGACACAATGCGATCTCTCCGGTATCTCTTCCTCATTGCCTGGGCGATCGGCACCGGCACCTGCACGACCGGCAAGGTCAAGCCCAACACCAGCGATGACACTCCCCCCGAGATCACATCTCGCGGGAGCTAAGTACAGTTTGAATCTCCGAGCTTAATTGATCCAGCATAAACGGCTTGTTCACGACTGGCACGCGGAGTTCTGACAGGCCTTTAACATCTTGTGTTGCGTAAGCAGTCATCAACAACACAGGCGTATTGGGCACTTTAGAAAGGATGTGCCGCGTAAGAGCTATACCATCCATCCTGGGCATTCTGAGATCACACAGGACAATATCAACTCTGATTGAGCTAGTAAATCCATAGCCTCTAAACCATCTCGTGCCTGGAGGACACGATAACCTTGCTTCCCAAGAAATAGAGAGATTAATCGTAGATTCGCGGCCTCATCTTCGACGACCAAAATCGTTTGCGATATCTTTATCCACGGCTAAGAGCAGTTGGTATGTCACGCAGTAAGTCCAGCTGGCCGATGATCTTTTAGCGATCGCAACTCTTATTGTCGATTGTGGGTTTAAGCAAGACAAAAATAATGATGATAGATTCCTGATGGAATATGCAGGGTAGTCGTACCGTGACGTTCGAGCAATTCTGCTCTGACGCGCATGATTTCGGATCGCCTATCCCAAGTATGTCTCGCCTCCTCCTATTTGGGCACGTCTCGACTCTCCAGCATTGAGCTCTGCACTATATTAAAATTAAATCGTTTAATCGTGCTGTGGCATACGCCTTGCGGCCGCCGGTCAATTGGGCAGAGAATTACTTTGTGATCATTGTCAGGGCAGGGGCACGAAAGAAACTTTCGCCTGATTCGCGAAGACCCGCAGGCGGGATAGACATGTTTGTCTGTGATTCGGTGCAATCGTAGTGGGAAGAATTTGGACTAAACCGCACGACATTCGCTTCGTTGACAGCTCAGGTGAAAGAGGGTAACTGAGAGAACGGAAAGACTGACGCGGCGAAACAGCACGCGACTTCTCCTTAAGCTGGATTCAGGCGGAGGATGCGCGCATGGTGATGTATCAGGTTTGGGCCGTGTGCAATGCGTGTGGTGATAATCATACGATGGGAACTGCAGTCAGCTTACCCGGTGAGCTCTTCAAACAAAGTATTGCACGAGCATTTTCTAATAAAACTCCTCCGGCAAATACAGCCGCGCTAGAAGACATAAGGTTATATTGTCCGAAGCTTGGAAGACACTACATGATAAGAGAGATCTTTCTGGTCTCGGGTTGCTGAAAGGGCTGAACCATCTACAGGGCGTTCTTCTTTCTTGGAAGTAGCAACCGAACTTTGGAATTTGGCATGCTTATGGCTGTCACAGCGTGGCTTCAAAAAATGAGCTGGAGAGCCTCGCACACGATTTGGCCAATTCATTGAGCATAATCTCTACCGAGGTTCATGTACTGAAATTGGAATACTCCACAACTTCGCCTGAAGTGATAAAGAGTTTAGAAGGCGAGATTAAAATCATGAAAAGTATTCTACAACGGCTGCGCGATCTCAGCATCTAATTCACGGATGCGTTTCAGCACTGCTTCACGTTCAAGTTTTTTCACTGGGTCCAACATGGGGCTTTCCTCAGCTGCTGATTAGGCATGTTTGACTTTCCTCTGTGAGATCAGTTTTACCGAGGATTGCATCGGATGTAATCAAAACACCATCGTTGTCGCCGGACAATTTGTCATCAAACTTTCCCCGTAGTGGCCCGCCTTTCTTCGCTGAGTCTTACAGATTTGCGACTGTCTGTTTTGCTATCGTCATCTCCTTTCTCCAATGCAGCAAGTTTTCCCAGGGCCTCACTGATCTTTGTTAGAGACATTCAATGTCCCGGCGCACGTCCTCGTTAACCGACTTATCTTTAAGCCAGAGTTGAAGACAAGCCTGTTCCTCTTTAAGTGTGATGAGAACTTGCCGAGGTATTGTGTCTACAGGTTTCATTCTCTGGTAAGCCGTTCTTCATCCCCAAAACCGCATCATCCTCATCTTCTCTGCATCAATACGAGGCGGGGTATATATCTGTCCGGGCGGCTGTAAGGCAAGCAGTGGTCGCTGCGCTACAGGAGGGAAACTGTGAATCGCTACCGGCCTAACGCACTGGAGGCTGTCATACCTGGCTTATTTAGGAGCGAGAATACGTCATTGGGCCTGCATCTGTTCTATGCTGCGCTTGAGGGCCTCCATGTGTCGACCACTTTGCCGCCGCGTTGCGGTGTCGGCCGGTTGAGTTGCGTTGCTGGGGAGGCGTGGGACGAACTGGATGATCGTCCGGTTGTTGGCTGGCGCGAGTCGAAAGACAGATCGAGAAAAGTGCAACCTTAGTGAAACCTGCTTCTGAGGTTGATAACTCCCCTGCTCCACTAGAAAAGAAAAAGCCCTCGATTTCTCAAGGGCTTAAAGATGGAGCGGGTGAGGAGGGTCGAACTCCCGACCTTATGCTTGGCAAGCATACGCTCTAGCCAACTGAGCTACACCCGCATGATCTAAAAATTATACGAAGCCAGAGATATTGTCAATTTAGATCAGCTATGCGCGGAGACGCGAGCCTGTCGAAGGCGGAAAAACTGCACGTGATAATTGACGCCCGACCATAACGCGAGCACAGCTGCCAGCGTTAAAAAATAAATTCCCGCCGTATAAAAGTCGACACCCCAATAAGCGTAGTGCACCAAAAGACCCACCACTGCGAAAGATTGTAAAATGAATTTGTACTTACCGAGCGCCTCGGCATGCATGACGATTCCTTCAGTCAAAGCAATGCCGCGAATAATGGTGACAGCGGTTTCCCTGGCAATAATAATGACCACCAGCCAGGCGGGCACACTCGGCTCGCCCGGACGGTCCATGGCTGCGAGCATGATCAGAGCCGAAGCCACCATCAACTTGTCTGCAAGCGGATCGAGGATTTTGCCGACATCGGAGACGCTCTTATTGCGTCTTGCCAGATAGCCATCGAAGTAATCGGTTATCGAAGCCAGTAAGTACAGAACTGCAGCGATCAGGCTCGAAGTGCGGTCTGTCAGCGTCAACAAATAAACGAGTAGCGGGATGATCAGAATTCGGATCAGACTGAGAAAGTTGGGAAACGTCCAAACCACGTGAAGCTCAATGAGGACGGTTTGTGCAAGGCAGCGTTATTGCTGCACCTGCCGGACGTTCTGCAACCCGGTTTCGCGGTAGCCGTCGTAAAAATGCAGGACGCGCCGCACGTATTGGCGAGTTTCGGCATACGGAGGAATACCTCCATGTCTTTCAACAGCGTTAATGCCGGCGTTATAGGCCGCGAGACTCAGTTCCAGATTGCCGCGGTAACGGCTGAGTAACAACCGAAGATGTCGCGCACCGCCCTCGATATTCTCTAGTGGATTGTACGCATCAAGAACATTGTGTTGCCGAGCTGTATCAGGCATTAGCTGCATCAATCCCATTGCTCCTTTAGAAGAGCGCGCGTTTGAATTGAAATCCGACTCCGTTTTGATCACAGCGCGAATCAAATCTGCGTCGATGCTATGGCGAGCGGATGCGGAGATGATAAAATCCTCGAAGTTGGGTCTATAAGTCTGCCCCCGCAATGGTGAGATTGACTCACGAATCACCCGGCGAAAACCGCTGTGATTAGGGACGTTGGTGAAGGTTAAGACTCCTTGTTTATCCTTATGCACATAGACATCCGCCAGAGCGGTAGCCACGGTGGACAACTGATAAAGAAGGAAAAAAAAACCAATTGAAGCCCTTTTTGTCATAGCTGCAGTTGAAAAAGTGTCGCTAGAATACCGATGGGTTGTGCATCTGTCAAATCTCTAGGTCAACGTAGACTCCGGTTGGAACGACGGCAGCGAGATATCACGCGAGTAATTCTCGGCCTGAAGCAGATAGTAACAGATCTACGAGCGGCAAATCTCCGTCGAGGAAATCGAACGTAGCGAGCTTGTCGATCCCGGCCCAGACCAGATTCTGGAACGCACGATTTCTTAACACACCGGTAAAACTATGAACCCGATAGAATCTAAGATTTACCACGAACGCATCCGAATATTTGTGCGTGTGTCTGAAGATTTCGCTCAGCTTATCGGCTCTAATACCGAGTTCTTCCATCAACTCGCGGCATAAGGCATCCTCGTGCCCCTCGTCACTTTCCACTTTGCCACCAGGAAATTCCCACTTGAGGGGAAAGGTTCCCTCCTCCTTACGCTGGCAAACGAGCAACAGCCCTTCTTGAACGATCAAACCGGCGACAACTTCGACGCTGTTCATCTTGGTCAGGCACACGGTCACTGAGAAACTATCACTGCCTCAGTGATCATCTTGTGCTCCCAGAATACCTACGGAAAACTAAGTACCGATTGAGGGGAAAAGAAGGCGACATCTATTCATGGTTTGGTTTGTGCTAGCGCGACGCTATTACTACCGATGGTCGGGCCTCTAAAGGTTGTCATTTGACCCAGCTGCCGAAACCGGCGCGCTCGGAATATTGCGCTGCTATGGAACCTGAACGCCATCGAGATCACGGATTAATGTGGTGCCGGCTTTCCTTCGTCGATCCATCTCTTGGTGAACTCGATGCCTTCGAGCCTGGCATTATGCGCCGTCTCGAAGGCGCGCCCAATACAGTTCAAAGCTCGCACTCGCCTGATGCCTTCACTTTCCCAGCACACTACGACGCTAAATTTCCAGCGTCTGCCACTGCTGGTGGGTAGTTCGATGAGATGAACGTGATGTCCATCATGTTCGAATTCCACAATTGCCTCGCCATCGGTTTTGAAGCACCTTGGTAATCTTCTCTAGCTCGAGAAATTCCATTTGCGTCGGAGACTATCAATCACAACATGCGAAACTGATTCGAAAATGTTCAACGACGTGTCCGCAAGCGAAGCCGCGCCTCTATGGTCCTCTATCGATCTCATCCACGCAGAGAATCAGCCTCGCCAAGCTCTCGCAGGTAGTTCCTGACATATAATCAATTACTTTAATTTTCGCGCCGCAACCCTCCTTAACAATCGGGGTGAATCCACGTTTATCCAAGCAACTCTCCTTCAACTTCAGAACGAGTCGACGTTGCGCAATCAACAGACGAGCGCGAAAGCCGCGACGAATAGGCTCGATATTAGTGCTTGTCGTCCGCCGCACTGCTACAAGCAACCACTACTTTCACCTGAACGCGGTTTGATGTCCTAACAACCTGATCGCCATTTCAGTTATTGATCTTTCCGTGCAACGCCCAGAAGACCTTTTCCGGCGACAAGGGCAAGTCAAAAATTCGCACGCCGCAAGCATCGGCGATCGCATTGGCGATCGCCGCCGCTGTCGGCACGTTGGGATTTTCGGCAATCGCTTTACCGCCGAACGGCGTCGGTCCGGTGGGACTTTCGACCAACACGGTTTTCAACGGCGGCACGTCGGCGATGCATGGCAGCTTGGACTCGCCTAAAGTCAATGTTGCGATCTTGCCATCAATCATCGGATTCTCTTCCATCAATGCAAAGCCAAGACCGGTAATGATTCCGCCTTCGATCTGCCCGGTGAGCGTGAGATGATTGAGCACCGTGCCGGTATCGTGCGCCGTGGTCAAATTTAGAACCTTCACGCCACCGGTAGTCGGATCAACTTCCACCTCAGCCACTTGCGCCGCGAAGCCGGTTACCTTCGGCATGTCCTTGGGGACAAAATTGGTCAGGTGAAAGACCGGGCCGCCGTTTTCTTTGACAGCCAGCTCGATCATCTTTTGCGTTGTCGTCGACTTCTTGTTGGGCGCCGTGAGCTTGCCGCCCTCCTGCCGAATCTCCTCCGGCTGACAACCTAATTCCCGCGCCGCCAGGGCGACTAATTTCTCGCGCACCTCATGCGCGGACTGATTGACCGCGTGACCGGAAGTATTCGTCTGTTTGCTGCCGCCGGTGCCGGGATCGAAAGGCAGGCTATCGGTGTCTTTGAAAACCACGCCAACTTTCTCCGGCGGCAGCCCGAGCGTTTCACAGACCATTTGCTGGCTGACGGTATAATATCCGGGACCGACATCGGGCACGCCGGTGAGGATATTGACCTTGCCGTCGGCCTCCAGCGTCAATGCCGAGCTCGCTTTCCCTTCCGGCGTGCCGCGATCATAGAGCGCCATGCCCCAGCCGCGGTTTTTCTTCGCTCCGTCCTTCTTCCAGCCGGAAGTTTTCACGACGCGTTCCAGCACTTCGCCCATGAGAATATCGGTCCATTTTTCACCCATGGGATTGGCATCGCCGTCGTGCAGAATATTCCTTCGGCGCAACTCGAGAGCATCGATGCCCATCTCCTTGGCGATGATTTCCACCTGCGACTCGAACGCGAACACGACCTGCGGACTGCCCGGCGTGCGCGTTTGGGTGCAAGGAACCTGATTGGTATACGAGCAATAAGTCTCGCAGCTGATCGCCGGCACTCGATACATGCTCGCCAGGCGCCGTCCGCCGAGCACGGTCACCTGAGGATTGGCTTTCTGCGAGCCGTAAGCGCCGCCGCTAAAATGGATAGTCGCTTTGATCGCGGTAAAATGTCCGTCCTGATCTACGCCCGTTCGCAGCGCAAGCACCGCGGGATGGCGGTGGCCGCCGGCGAGAAGCTCGTCCGTGTAGTCGAAAACCAACTTTACCGGCTGTTTGGTCGCCTTCGATAGGTAATAAGCCACCGGCACGTCGATCAATGATGCCTTGGCGCCGAAGTCGCCGCCGACGTGAACGATATGGATTTTGATTTTTTCCTTCGGCACGCCGAAGTCTTCCGCCATCTGTTCGCGCAAACCCCAGGGCCCTTTGTTCGACGCCCACACTTCGACCCGGCCGTCGTCGTGAACCTGCACCGTGCAGGCACAGGGCTCGATATAACCGTGATGCGATAGCGGCGTGCGGAAAGTATGCTCGAATACTCGCGCCGCCTTCTGGAAACCGGCTTCGATGTCGCCGTTTTTCCACAACACGTAGGACTGCAGGTTGTGCGGCGAAACACCTTCCGGCAATTTTGGCGCGTTTTTATATTTGCCGCGGTCGTCGTGAATCAGTGGGGCGCTGGGTTTCAACGCTTCGACCGGATCTTCGACGTAAGGGAGCTCTTCATACTGAACATCGATCAGTCCAATCGCCTCTTCCGCGATCTCCTCACTATCGGCCGCCACTGCCGCCACCGCATCGCCGCCCATCCTAACTTTGTCGTAAGCCAGGACCGGTTGGTCCTTTACGCGCGTGCCGACGTAAATATCTTTGACATCCGCGCCGGTCAGCACGGCGCGCACGCCTTTCAGCGCCTTTGCTTTGGACGTATCGATATTGACGATCCGCGCGTGCGGCACCGAAGCGCGCAGAACTTTAGCCCACAGCAGATTTTCGAACGGCAAGTCCGCCGCGTACTTTGTTTGTCCGGTAACTTTCCCTTCGCCCTCGATGCGGGGCAGCGTCTTTCCAATGGTGCGATAATGCCAAGATTCACCTCCCAATTTCATTTTAGATTTTAGATTTTGGATTTTCGATTGTCGGATCAGAATCGGAACTGCATGTCAGCAAGGGCCGACCTGCGTGTCGGCCCTCCGAACGGGCGGACACATAAGTCCGACCCCTACCTTTGCCTGTTGCCTATTGCCTGTCATCAACTTGAATCACTTGTATTCGCCCGCTCGAGCACGCGGTTCGGAATTGTCAGACCAATCTGTTTTGCCGCCTTAAGGTTTATGACGAATTCAAACTTCGTCGCCTGCTGCACCGGCAAATCAGCCGGTTTGGCGCCTTTCAAGATCTTGTCCACGTAAACAGCCGCGCGCCGATAGAGGTCATCGTAGTCCGCCCCGTAGGACATGAGACCGCCCTCATCGACAAACTCCTTCTGAAAAGTAAATAGCCGGCAACCGGTATTTGCCGGCAAGCTCGACGATCCGCTTTCTTTCAGCGAAAAAGTGGCGAGTGGTGGTCGTCATAATCGCGCCCACCTGTTTCTGCTTTGCGGTTTGAAAGGCGCTCTCTAAACCTTTGGCGTCGAGTTGAGTCTCGATCTCCTCCAATTTTAGCTTCAGTGCCACAGCCGCAGGCCTGAGCTCTTTCAGTTGGAGGTCTCTGCTATGCTGGCTCCCGGCGACCGCAGAAGTCCAACTCGGGCGAGCTTGGGGACCGCGTCCTTGAGTATCTCTAGCCTTTTGCGTGTTTAGCTCGGCCCTAAACTCGAGAGCCCAGTGACATTGCCTCCCGGCCGCGCCAGACTGGCAACCAGACCTGCACCCACGGGGTCCCCAGCGTTCGCCATCACGATGGGGATGGTCGTGGTCGCTTTCTTCGCCGCTAACGCCGGTGGTCGTCCCTGTGACCACGATCAGATCAACCTTGAGACGAACCAAGTCCGCCGCAAGCTCAGGTAGCCGCTCACGCTTTTGCTCGGCAAACCGGTACTCGATGGTGATATTCTTTCCCTCAATCCAGCCAAGCTTGCGCAGCTCCTGCCGGAACGCTTCCACGAGGACCGCGCTACCAGAAGCAGTGCTATGTATCCAGGAAACCTATGCGGAAAATTTTCCCTGTCTGCTGCGCGTCGAGCCACAGCCGCGCACAATCGCAGAATCGCGATCAGCAAGGACAAAGAACCCCAACCATTTTCGATTTTCGATCTTTCCGCATGGTCATCGATTCCTTCCGACTTGAAACAGAGAGAAGGTTAGAATTTGGCTTTACGGGTACGCTCGCCTGGCACTCCGATACGTGTAAGATCATTTGCGACGCCCTACTGCTAAGGCTCACCTCATCGAGAGGTGAGAGATACTCGGATGTCGAAGCATTGATTCGGACAGCATCAGCTCCATCGACTCCATCATTCTAATTCCGATTAACTGTTAGCCCATAAAGGCGCGCGCAGTTGTCCCACAAAATTTTCTTCTGGCTCTCTTTTGAAACCCCGCCCATTTCCAAAAACTCTTCCACGGCGCGCGGAAAGTCGGAGTCGCCGTGCGGGTAATCCGTAGAAAATACGATGTTGTCATCGCCCATCAGGCTCGATGATCATCGGCAACTCTTTTTCGTGCTCGGTCGAGATCCAGCATTGTCGTTGGAAATATTCGCTCGGTTTTAACTTGCCCGCGGTGGGAAAGCGTCCCTTTTCCATGGCATTGTCCAGGCGGTGCAGGAGAAACGAAACCCAACCGCAATAACATTCCAGAAACGCCACCTTTGAGTTTGGGGTGCCGGTCGCACACGCCGCCACCGATAATATCCGCCATCGCCAGCATGTTTTCCATCGGATGAGAGACCACGTGGCGGAGCAGCAGATTATCGCCGAAACGATCGCCGATTTGCGGTAGCTCGCCTGCCGCCGCCGCCGAATGAAAACCCAGCGGGACTCCAAGCTCCTCGAGGGCCGACCATAGGGTATCGAAATAACGGGAATGCCACGGCAAATCATGCAAAGGCTCGGGCCGGGCGAAAACTCCGACAAACCCGAGCTTGCCGATCGCGCGTTGCGCTTCTTTGACGGCTTCGGCGGGATCGTGAAGCGGCAGCATCGCCACGCCTTTGAGTCGCTTGGGATCAGCCTGGCAGAAATCGTAGAGCCAATTATTGTAAGCGCGCGCCATGGCTGCGGCGAGCTTCGGATTGATTTGTTCCCGCATCATGATTCCCAATCCGATCGACGGATAGAGCGCCGCCACGTCCAATCCTTCGCGATCCATTGCCTGAAGTTGGCTGGCGCTGTCGAACTTTCTCGCGCGCGCATCGGCAATCTCGTCATCGATGCGCGTCGCATCGAATATGCCGCCGCGGTAGGTTGGCTGATAGCCCTGCAGAATCCTGCCATCGAGCAAAACCATCGCCGAGCTTCGCGCTGTCGAACTTAAAATTTTCGGCGCCTGATCGCGGAATTCCGGTTCCATGTATTTGTCCCAGAGATCTGCCGGCTCGCGCAAATGCATATCCGAATCCATAATCTTGAAACCCGATTTCATCCGAATCGCTCCCTATCATCGTCGCGTATTTAAAAGATACTTAATCGCTCAAAACTATCATGATCACCGGCGACTCTGTCAACCGCTTCCGCGCGTAGACTTTAGAAACGGATTTGCAGTAAGATCACCTCTTGAATGTCCGTACCCGAAAGCGGCGGCAGATTTGATAGCACTGAGGTGAATATGTTCGATTTCTTATTTCCCACAGAACCTTTTGGCGGCCAGACCTTGAGACTGGTGGCGCAGGCGCAGCAAGGCGGCGGCGATCTATTCGACATCGCCCGGACGTGTCGAGATATCAAACCCGGAGATAAACAAAGCTGGGAAAAAGGCTGGCTCGAGCTGGCAGAGAAGACCGAAGCGCGCGCCACAGAAGCCCTGGGGGCCGGAAGAAAGATTACTGCGCGGGATTATTTTTTCCACGCCAACCAGTATTACCGCATGTCCGATGTGTTTCTCACCTATCAAGAGAATGACCGCAAAGCAGAACGCTTCCGCAAAGCTCAAGAGTGCTTTCGTGCCGGGGCAGGATTGAATACGCCGGCCATCGAAGTGATCTCCGTTCAATGCGGTGAAGACGAGTATGATGGCTACTTCTGTCATCCCACTAACCCCGCGGCCGGTAAGTGGCCGGCGATTTTTTTTCTCGGCGGCGCCGATGCTTACGCCGAGGAGATCTACTTCGCTGCCAAGCTGATGACCGAACGGGGCTGGGCCGTGCTGCTGGTTGACACGCCGGGACGCGGCTCATCGATTTATCTCAAAAACATCGGCACTCGGCCGGATTACGAAGTCCCGGGCAAGGCCTGTCTCGATTACCTGATCTCTCGTCCGGAGGTAGATCCCAATCGGATGGCCTTAATCGGCATCAGCATGGCCGGTTATTACGCGCCCCGTGTAGCCGCATTCGACAAGCGCATTAAAGCTCTCATCGCCTGGAGCGGTTGTTACAGCATTCTCGACGATCTCTACGATTTCTGTCATCACTTGCAACCGACCGTGCAGCGCTTGCTCGGCGGAGTCAGCCACGAAGAGGCCCGTAAGCGATTAAAAGATTTCACCATGGCGGGTATCGCCCAAAACATCACCTGCCCTACTTTGATTACCCACGGCGACAAAGACACTTTGATGTCGGTTGAAGGCGCCAAACGACTGTTCTCCGAGATCGGCGCCAAGGACAAAACTCTCAGGATATACAATGAGGAGGATGGCGCCGGGCGGGTTCACTGCAGCCACGACTATTGGGCGCATAACGTTCCGTACATGCTGGACTGGCTCGAAGAGCGGCTCTGACAGACCATTGAAAAAGCCGCATTTGCTTCGTTGCTCTCAATCGCTGCACCTCCACGTACATGTGAGTACGCCTCGGCGCATCGATTTTCGCACGCCTCACAACTACAGCTTTTTGAATGGTCTGTAGAATGCGACATCACTTGGATCGATAATTCAATTTCCTATGCAAAGGAGTGTTCATTTTGGCAACCAACGGTAAGACATTCAACTGGGACAAAGAAACAGACGTCATTGTAGTCGGCTACGGAGCCGCCGGCGGGATTTCGGCGATCACCGCACACGATGCAGGCGCGAACGTTTTGTTGATCGAAAAGATGCCTCACCCCGGCGGCATCTCGATTCTGTCCGGCGGCGGCGTCGCCTTTGCCCATAACGCCGAGGGCGCTTTTCAATACTTGAAACGCACCTGCAACGGCACCACCCCCGACGATATTTTGCGTAAGATGGCCGAGGAGATGGTCGGGATGATCGACTGGGTTACCGACCTCGCCAAAGTCAGTGGCACCGAGCCGACCAAAACCGAAACTCGCGGTCACGGCACCTATCCATTTCCCGGCACCAACGACATTGATTCGATCAAACTCAAAGACTTCCAAGCATATTCCGATTTTCCTTGGGCCAAGGGACTGCGTGGCGGCGCGCGGCTGTTCAAAGTCGTCTATGACAACGTCAAGCAACGCCGGATCGAGGTGATGCTATCGACGCCGGCCAAGGAATTGATCACCGGCGGTGACGGGGAAGTTCTTGGCCTGGTTGCCGAACATGATGGTAAGCCGCTGCGCATCAGAGCCAGGAAAGGTGTCGTACTAGCCTGTGGCGGTTATGAGAACGACGATGCTATGAAGCTGCAATACTTCGAAGCGCAACCCGTCTACCCAGTCTACCTCGGCAACACCGGTGACGGCATCAAGATGGCGCAGAAAGCAGGGGCCGGACTCTGGCATATGTGGCACTTCCATGGCGGCTACGGTTTTAAGTTTCCCGAGCTGCCGTTCGCGATTCGCCATGTCTGGGCTGGTCCGCGCAACGAGAACCGTAAAATGATCTGGATAGCGGTCGATAAATTCGGCAAGCGCTTCATGGACGAGTATCCACCGGCGCCGCAGGACACCGGCACCCGGGCTTTGGAGTTTTATGATGCCGATATTCAGGATTATCCCCGCATTCCCTGCTATCTCATCTTCGACGAGGAAGGCAGAAAACTCGGACCGATCGGAATCCCCATCGTCAACGACCAGCGCTACGACGCGACCTGGAGCGAGGATAATCTCGCCGAGATAAATAAGGGCTGGATCAAAAAAGGAAATTCACTGGAAGACATCGCCGGGCAAATCGATGTGAATCCAAAAGTGCTAAGAGCAACGGTAGAGCGCTGGAATTCACTCTGCGAAGACGGCCAAGACAACGACCATAAACGTCCGCCGAAAACCATGATGGCCATCAAGAATCCGCCCTTCTATGTCGTCGAAGCTTGGCCGATTGTGAATAACACTCAAGGCGGGCCCGAACACGACGTCGAGCAGCGCGTCCTCGATCCGATGAAGAATCCGATCCCGCGGCTCTATGTCGCCGGCGAGATCAGCTCGATCTACGGACATCTTTACTTGGAAGCGGGAAACATCACGGAATGTTTTGTCGCAGGAAAAATCGCCGGTCAGAACGCGGCGGCGGAACAGAATTGGGAATAACGATCGCGAATGAGCCGCGCGGCCTTTTGACTCACCAGCCGCGTCGGCTCCTTCCCTTGTTAGACCGCGCGATCAGCCTCACCCATGTCCGGTAGCTCCGCCGCCGGAACTCGAAGCCGAATTGACCGAGCTTGGCCGGGTGTCCGATCGACGAGCCCCTGCCGCTCAGTGTCAAGACCATTGTATGCACAGCAGGAGGCGTCACCTTGAATACCGCTGAAGATCCGCCTCGGCCGGTGGTGTCCGATGCAGCTCCCTGTACGAGTGAATGAAAGCCAGATACTGACCTTGCTTGGGCGTGAACCGCGGCTTCAACTCGGCGCGGGACCGGCCGTCTTAGGAGCCGGCGCCTCATCGGTGAATTCGTCCAGTAACGCACTGAGCGATCGCAGATCGCATCGAGCACGCGCCTGACTTTGCCGTCGTCGCAATGATTCGCCTCGGCCGCCACACAACCAAGAAGATCGTCGATGTCAACCAGATTCAAGTTGACCACGAGCTTGGAGCCGACCGCGATAGCCCGTTGGAGGGTCAGCTCAACCCGCGGATCCAAGAACGCCTTCTCCACCACGAGGTCCCGTTCGCTCGTCGACAGCCTCAGCGGAAGCTGTGTCCCGGGCCTGATGTATTTCCGAATCATTCGTGATGAGGTTGTGCGGTCTAACGCCTGGGCGTCAGAAAGCACCAGTATGCATACGGGTCCAAGCGTGGAGATGTCGCGTAGTCATTGCAGAAATATTGTTCTTCTGAGTCTTCTGCGAAGTATGACTGATTCGCTGGACATACATCCTTCAGCTCCCGGTTCCAATAGCGCGTAAGACCTTGCCATAATGTCTTTTTGTCCTCGTCACCGTCCCTGGAGAGTCCGTCCTTAAAATCTTGGGCTTTTGGGGGCAATGAGATACATTTTGAGGCCATACTGTCGGATAGATCGGGCAATGACTGCATTAATATGGAGATCTGAAAGCCGTTACCAATCACCAGTAGGCGCCGGTTTGGACAAGAGAGTACCTCCTGAAAAAGGTTAAAATACCACTGCAGAAGTTTCTCACGATGCATCTGGGCAGGTTTGTTCCCGCCGTTCACCTGGATCTCGCCGTCACTTGACTCCAATTCATTGACCCATGCAATTTGACGTAATAGAGAAGATTGGAAATACCCTCTGGGACTTCTGTAGGATTGCTCGGGGCTTGAAAGTAATACTCTGGGGTTAACTCGCCCCCGCGCAACCAAGACACGGCGTTTTGCCTTTAAAGTCTACCCCAGGCGTCATGCTAAGAATCCTGAGCAGTTTCTTGTCTCCAGAATGCCAGCGCTCTACAAAGAGATCCTGATTCAATGTGAAAATATAACCTCTGGCCTTTCCCTCACTCGCGAAGTGCTCCAGGAGTTTGCTAAAGCTTTGCCAGTTCACGAGGGGTTGTGAGGCCGAAGAAATATAAGCAGAAGAACCCCAGTAGTTTCGGGTAGCGTCATCGAGCTGATCGTATGCGTTCTTAACGGCTTGCTGCAGCGCCATCTGGGCTTCCGGAGGGTAGCCGTTTCCATCCATCACCTCGTTATAGACGGATTCGAAATCAAAGTTGTCTTTCAGGAGATTGACCAAGGACGGATAGTGCTGCACCTGCTCGTGGTTGAAGACCTTATCCCACATTTGGTTGGTAAGGAATCCTCCAAAATTCCGCGTGAAACCAGCGCCTGTGAGTAATACCGGTTCACGGATCTGCATTGCCGTTCAAGCCTCTCCTTTATACTACCCACACTGAAAGTCAGAACAGGCGGCTTTCTCTCTCTCTGGATGTCTACTGTTAAGCGAGCCGCCGAAGGCGTCGACAAATGCCGATCCGCTTATCTCCGGCGACGGCTCTGAGAATGAATACAAATCGTTCGCAATATCGATCAGACAGATTATCTTGTCAATGTAAGCCTTACGGAAGAAGCCAACCGGCGCGGCAGGTTATCTCATTAACGGTGGCGGGTTATTTCGGCTGGCGCTCCGGGTTTCATAACAATCAGCCGGCTGTTAACGCCTCTCATGCGTGTAATTCATCGGCCCGAGAGGAACGACACGCGAAGTCAGTCGCGTTCACCGCCTCGACACCTGCTCGAAAAACCCGCTGTCGTCGAGCTTCTTCAGAATCGCGTGATTGATCACCATCTCCGGTTTCACTTTGGCAACCAACGGATCGGATTCGGCGATGAATTCGATCATTGAAGCGATACTGGGGACGTCGACGTACGGCTTTGGCGCCATGACCTTAAGCGCTGCCTGGTAATGTTCTTCAGCTTGCGCCACTCGCTCCAGACGTAGGTACTTGGCGATCACCTGGTTAACCCGCTCTTTATTTTTAGGATCCAAGCTAAAGCTGTTTCCCGCAACAACGCCTTTTAGTACCTTCTCGACGAACTCACTGTCGCTCTTCAACGTGCGCTCCCGCACGCTAACGGTTTGTTGCGGATAAGCAATCGGCAGCTCTGTGAAATCGGCGATAATATTATTGCCCCGTTCTTTCAGCGATGGTCCCAGGCCGGGATTAACGATGATCGCATCACTGCCTCCCGACTGCAGGGATGCCACGCGGGCGCCTTGGTTGCCGATTTGCAGGATGGTAATTTGATCCCGGCGCGGGTCCAGTCCCCAGTGTTTCAGTCCAAGCAAAACCGCATGATAGGACGCGGTGCCGGCCTGCGCCGCGCCGATGCGTTTGCCTTTGAGATCCTCGGGCTTCTTCATGCTTGGCGCCCCGATCAGAACGTAATTCATTTTGTTGACCGTGCCCGCAATCATCGTCAGATCGGCGCCCCGGGCTCGCGCGCTGATTACCGGTTGCCCCGCCATTCCCATAATCGGAATGTCCCCGGAAATTAATGCCTGAGCGCCACGAGTGCCGCCTTCGATGAGGATTAAGTCCGCTTCGGTGCCAAAGCGCTTGAAGAAACCTTCCTCCTTCGCAACCCAAATAGGAGTCTGGTTTGCGCTAAACGAAGAATAGCCCATGAGGAATTTCTGTTGGGCCTGCGCTTCTCGGGCGGCGAGCAGCAATGCGATGAAAAATACAAGTCGAAGATGTTTCATCACTACTCCTTCGCCATCGAGTCGTTGATTCAAAGTCGGTTCACGTGTTTCACCGCTGGTCTATGGATGCACATCTTGGGTAAACCAGTCGAGCGGCACTTCGCGCCCCAAGCCCTTTTCCTTGGCGGCTTCGAACACCTTGGCGCCGACGGCGGCAAACTGCACACCCAGGCCGATGTTGTTGACGAATCCGGTAATCTGCTCTGCCGTCTCCCGCCCCTTGATACGCCCTGTAATCAGATCGGGTAACGTCGGCAGGATTTTCCAATCGATGCCTCTTTGCATCGGATGATCGCGAAACTCAAAGCCTGGCTTTGCCATCTCGCTCAGTTGCGACGAAGTGCTGTTGTTTTCCACCAGGTTGGTATGAACCACCAGCGGCCGACAGCGGGCCAGAGCCTCATCGTTGGCTTCATCCCGTTGCATGCAGCTGAGATGCACGCCTTCGGCGAGCGCCTCCGGTCCGAGAAATGGTTTACGAGCGTTGGTCGAGGTGATGATGATATCGACATCGCGAACCGCCTCTTCATGCGAACTCACCGGCACGATTTCCACGCCCACCAGCGGCGCCGTTTCAGCGGCGAACCTCTCTCGATTGACTCGCGTCGGGCTATATACTTTGATCTTCTTGATCGCGCGCGCTTCGCAAACGGCCATCACTTGCGTTCCCGCCTGCCAGCCGGAGCCGATCAGGCCGACGGTTTGCGCATCTGCACGCGCCAGGTATCTAGTAGCCACGCCATTAGTGCCGCCCACCCGCATGCGTTGAATGACACCATCGTTCATGATCGCCAAAAGTTCGCCGTTTGCCGAACTAAAAAGCAAGACGATACCCAGCCAACGATGGTCCGGCAGAGCCGGTATTTTTTCCCGGCGCATGCCCTCGCCTGCTGGACGCCAGGCCACGATGTCAGAAGAAAATCTCAAGGCCGCGGTGCCGAAATGTGGCGATGCGCCGCTCATGCTTTTAAGATAGTGCGCCATGGGCACTTCGACGTTTTGTGCTGCCGAAGTCGGTGAATGGATATCGGTGCGTGAGGCCGCCACGGCTATGCCTTCGCCGAGCTCCCGGTAAAGGATCTCCAGCGCATCCATGCAGGTTTTCATCGTCAGGAGCTGCTCAATTTCTTCATTATTCAGAAATAGCGGCATAACTTCCTCATACTCAGGCTGAGATAATTGATCCGAACCGTCTCATCGTGACGAAGACAAGCATCTCTGCTAGTCTCTGATGTCCTGCAGCAGCCAGTCCGTCGGAATTTCTCGGCCTAAACCCCGCGCCTTCGCAAGCTCGTAAACTTTGCCGGCCACTGCAAAAAACTGCGCTCCCTGTATATTGCCCCTTTCTGAGTAGGTAATCTGCTTATTCGAGGTGCGTCCCTTTTTTTTACCGGTTAAAAGCTCCTCGAGGAGAACAGCGCGGTCCTCCGCAATTACGCCGTGCGCCCGTTTACCGGCTCGCTTCATCTGAAAATCCGCATTGTGATCGGGTTTCGCCGCGTAGGTGATGTATTCGTCGGCAAGACCGAACTCCGGCAGCCCCCACGGATGGGGCGCATTGCCGAGCCGCAATGAGACATCGATGCGTTTCAAGGTATCTTCATCCGGCTTGCCGCCGACGCAGGTAACATGCGTCCCCTCTTCCAACCATTTACCGACGATGATCGGCACTGAAGAGTCTGTGCAGCCTGCAACGATATGCGCGCCTTTATAGGCCTCCTTTGGCTGGCTTACGGGTACAACATCTATTCCGTATTTTTCGCTGACCTCTTTGGCGTACTCCTCGCGATGCGCTTTGGTAGGGCTGTAGACCTGTATTCGTTTGATTTCTCTTGCCAAGAGAAACGATTCGACATGCGAGCGCGCCATCCCTCCCGAGCCGATCATGCCGAGGATTTCGGCGTCTTCACGCGCCATGTACTTAACGCCGATACCCGAGTCGGCACCCACCCGCATGTGTTGCAAGTAACCGTCATTGATCAGCGCCAGAGGTTCGCCGTTTTGAATATTGTTAAGCAAGATCAAGCCGCAGAATCTTCCCGGCGTTAAGCAGTATTTCTCTTGTGTAATCGCGCCCTGATATTCCTGCTCGTAGATAACGTCCGACTTCATGCGAATCGCGAAGTAGCCGGACATCGATCCGCCTTCCATGGTGCCCCATTGATAAATCTTGTTGGGGTCCTTTGTCGGGATCTGAATATCGATGCGAGGGCGGCAGACCGCCTCCTGGCGGGTGAGTTCGGTGTAGGCCTGCTCCAGCGCTTTCATGGTGACTTCCATGGTCAGCACTTGTTTCACATCGTCGTTATTGAGGATAAGGGTCATAGGTCTTCCTTTGTATGACTACGGCTCAAAGATTTCGCGGCTTGCGCGAAGGCTTAGACGCCCTTCCGATGTCGAAGACAGGAAAATTCTTCGCGCCAAGTCGCCAAGATGGATCATTGTTCTTTACCTTTGCGCCTTTGTGTCTGCGCGAGATCATTCGCTTGAGTTGCAGCTTTAAGCTATCCTGCTGGGCCGTTGCGCTTACAGGCCTTTTCCCCACAACTTGGCGAAGAACCCCTCCTCCACCAGCTCCTGAACCAAGCTGTTGTCGAAGAACTGATCCGGCTTGACGTGCTTTGCTTTAGGATTATTCCTGGCAATTTGATCCAGAGTCACCTGGAACGCCTGAGACTTGACTAGGGGAACTTTTTCCATGAAATCGTAACCGTACTGAATGCTGCCATCGAGCATTCCCGGATCGTTGATCTTGGTATAGCGCGCAAAGATACTGCGAGTCTCTTCCTTGTGGTTGTGCATGAAATGAATGGACCGCCCGTACGCGCGGATGAACGCCTTGGCTTCCGCCCGATTTTCCCTGATCCATTTTTTCGACGTGGTCAGACCGATGTGCATAAAGGGAATGTCTTCCTTGGCCAGATTGGCGATCATGCGCATTCCCGCTTTTTGAGCTAGATAAACCATCGGCTGCGACATGGGCGCTGCGAAAACCGTACGGTTCGAAAGCGCCGCGGTAAGCTCGGGCATGCCGCCAATTTGAATGAAAGGAACGTCTTTGGCCGCTTCGAGACCATACTTGGACAGGAGCATTCGCATGCCGAAATCAGTCGAAGCGCCGAAGCGGGTCACGCCGACAACCTTGCCCTTGAGGTCGGTTACGTTTTTGATCTCGGGCGCGGCCATCACGTAAAAAGCAACGACGTTGGTGATCGCGCCCATGGCGACAAGATCTCCGCCGTTAAGCCCGACATCGACGATCACCTGGCTATTGGCGCCTGATATGACAATGTCGCCCGCAAGAGTCGCCCGCGCCACTGTCGGCGAGCTGGCGATGTAAACCAGCTCCACGTCCAATCCTTCTTTTTTAAAAAAGCCGGCATCCTGCATTACCCAGAACGGCGAGTTCAAGGCGCTGACGGCAGACCACGCAACGACGAATTTCGCATCAGCGGGGCTGCAGAAAAAGATCACCGAGAAAACGACGCCGAGCATCGTTGCCAAAAGCTTTAACATATAGACCCCCTTGCATTGGCTCACGCAGCTTGGAATCCAGCATCGATTCCCATGCTGTACAGAACAGCGTTGCGTTGTGTCAAGCGATGAAATCTGTCTGAGTACACACTTGAAGTTGCATTTCTCTCTTGAGCCGCACTATAACGATTAAACTATGAGTATTCGCGGCAAAGCAGCCATTGTCGGAATCGGCGAGACGCCGACGGATCGTCTCGGTTCAAAACCAGGCGAACCACGTAAATCGAGCGCGCAATATCTGGCCTGGGCGATGCGTTTGGCGTTGGAAGACGCGGGACTCAGTCTCAAAGATCTCAACGGGCAAGGTTTGGGGGTAACGATTCCCACCGCCTATCCACAGCCGTTTTGGCCCGAAGAGGTCGCGGAAATTCTCGGCATCACGCCGGGACTTCTGCTCGCCGGCAGCACCGGCGGCGCCGGCGCGGTTTCCCTTGTGGGCGGCATGGCGGCAGCGATCAACTCAGGTTTAATTGATATCGCTCTGTGCATCGGCGCGGCAGCCCCTTTCTCTGAACATTTCGGCGGCGGCATTCAACCTGGCGACATGCGCGATTTCGAAATTCCCTTCGGCACCATGGGCCCCAATAGCAAGATAGCTATGGTGATGCGCCGCCACATGCACCAATACGGCACGACGTTGGATCATCTCGGCAAGATCGCCGTTGCCGGCCGTTACCATGCGAGTTTGAATCCCAGCGCCTACTTGAAAAAACCAATTACGATTCAAGATTATAAAGACTCGCGATTGGTTGCCGATCCGGTTCGGCTTCTCGACTGCGTGCTGCCGGCTAACGGCGGCAAAGCTTACGTCATGGCATCTCCGGAACGAGCGAAAAACCTGCGCAAGGCGCCGATCTTCGTGCTCGGCTTTGGCGAAAGAAGCAACCCTTCTTACGGCCCAAGAGCCGCTTCGGATGCCTTGATCATGGGTGTCGCCGATGCCGGCAGAGTCGCGATGGAAATGGCCGGCGTGAAGCACGGCGATATCAGCTTCCTCGAGCTATACGATGATTACATTATCGTGGTCTACTTGCAGATCGAGGATTTAGGGTTTTGCGCCAAGGGCGATCTCGGCTTCTTTGAACGCACCGATTTTACGATCAACGGCCAGCTACCGATTCAAACCGGCGGAGGCATGATCAATTGCGGACAGCCTTCTACCGCGGGTGGAACCATTCACATGATCGAGGCGGTCCGGCAATTGCGCGGCGAAGGCGACCAACGCCAAGTCGCCGGCGCCAAAATAGGTCTGGTTACCGGCCTGGGAGTTCTGCCCTACGGCAAGAATCTCGGCTGCTGCGCGGTGGCGGTTTTGGGTATTGATGCATGAGCGGATATCCAAAATGACAAACGCCGATGGGAATCGATGTAACTTTTCTGATGCTGAACCTTTGACGGTTGACCGTTGAACCAATCCCAAGGAGCCCTCAACAGCCATGGCTGAGACCAATCTGCAAAAACCATTACCTACGATCACCAGCGAAGCGAGACCTTTTTGGGACGCAGCAGCGAAGCAGAAGCTTCTAATGCAGCGCTGCATCGATTGCAGCGCTTATATCTGGACACCGCGTCCGAGCTGTTTCGAATGCGGCAGCGAAAACATTCAATGGCAAGAGCTCAGCGGTTTGGGAGAAGTTTATTCCTTCACCGTGATTCGGCAGGTCGTTGGTCGCGCGGCATCGCAGGCCTTTGAAAAAGATATTCCTTACGTCATCGCCTGGATCGACTTGGATGAAGGCCCACGGATGATCACAAACGTGATCGGCTGTCCCGTCGAGGCTGTCAAACTCGGCATAAAAGTATCGGTCGTGTTCGAACAACAATCGCCGGATATCTGGCTGCCGAAGTTCAAACTGGGCGATTCGTAATCTCCATCTCGACACGGTGCTGAAACAGAGCCCAAAGGTTTCGTTCCGGCTCGACCCCCTCGCATCAACGTACCCCCGCTGTATACCACCGCTGCTCGAATTTCCGCGGCATCGGCATTTTGAACCGCTGCAACGATTGTAACTGCTGGAACGTTTGGAACCTTTATGTCACAACCCCGTCGTGCTTGCCGGCGGGCGGCGATGATGCGTTGCCTGTTCGTATGCGTAAGCAAATTTGATCAGGTTTCCGTCATCATAAGGTCGTCCGGTAAAGCAAACGCCGGCGGGAAGATTGTCCCTTGTGAATCCCGCCGGAACAACGATCGTCGGAACGAAAACCAGGAATGTATTCAGATGCGGCGCGCCTTTCTGATCGACGAACGGCGGGTTCACGCCGTCTTTGATAAGAGTAGGCTGATGCTCTATCGCCTTATGAACGATCGCATCCAGGCGATGATCGGCCATAACCTTCAGGTAATTCGTCATCAACTCATCTTGCGCCTTGAGATGCTCGTAATGGCTCAGTGGATCGGGATTCTTCTTGAAACGATCTTGCGAACGGCGCACGATCTTGGCGAATTCCGGCGCCGCGATGACCTCTTCACGGGATTTAAACGGCGGTCTGGCGCTTCGTCCATAATAGTTCTGAAAAGATTTGTCCGAGTCACCGGGACCTGAAGATCGCTTGGCCATCAATTCATTGAGCTTGGGAATCGTGATCGGATCTACAATTTCGGCGCCGCTGGCCTTGAGATCGGCCACTGCTTTGTCGAACACTTCGCCGATCTTATTGAAGTCTTCTGAATCCGGTTCGCTGCCGAGGCCGATCGATTGGCGCAAGATTCCGATCCGCGCTCCTTTAAGACCATTCTTGTCGAGAAAACTTTTATAGGTTTCGGGAATATGACCGATCCCGCGCGCGGTGATCGGGTCCTCCGGATCATACCCGACCATGATGTCCAACAGAGCGGCCAAATCGCCCACTGTGCGGGCCATGGGACCCAGCGATCCATTGATTTCCGGCCAACAACCATAAACGCCGCCACGACTAACCAAGCCTGCCGTCGGACGCATGCCACTAATGCAGTTCCACGTCGATGGCCTGCGGATCGATGCCAGCCCTTCCTGTCCAACGCCGAGGGTCGAATAATTTGCCGAGACCGCCGCCGCTGAACCACCGGAGGAACCGCCGACCGTGCGTTCGGTATCATACGGATTGCGGGTCGACCCAAATAGCGATCCGTGCGTGTCGCCGCCGCCCAATTCGCCCAACGTTGCTTTGGCCAGGATCACCGCGCCGGCCTTTCTTAGCTTGTCGGCAACAAACGAGTCCCGGTCCGGATAATAATCCTTGAACAACACCGATCCCAACGTGGTCGGCATGCCTTTGACATCGCCCTGATCCTTGAAGATGACCGGAATGCCGTGCAGCGGTCCCACGAGACCCGAAGCTTTATAAGCAGCGTCGAGACGATCGGCTTCCCCCAGCGCCTCGGGATTGATCGTGATGATGGCATTGAGCTGCGGGCCTTTTTTATCGAAAGCCTCGATGCGATCGAGATACATTTGTACTAACTTCCGGCAAGTCAGCCGACCTGACTCGTAAGCCGCGTGAACATCGTCAATAGTCGTTTCAATTATATTAAAAGCAGCATCGGACTGAGCCATGGTATGAACTCCTTTTGTTTGCCATTCGTTCTCTTAACTTCTGATATTTAAACGCGGTTAAAATGTCCAGTAGTTTTAATCGCCGGAGTTTGATTTAAACAGTTGCTGCCAGCCTCTTGTCTCTTCCCAGCCTCTTCGTCTCTTCCAGAGTTTCCAGCGGGAAAGACATTCGCGTATGAAGTGTGTTTCGTTTTAACAGGATTAGACCTGTGTGCAATCTACGTTGTATCCGCATGCACTTAGGTTGCACGGCAACGAAACTCGATCTCCACGCCATTGAAATCTATCTGGTTAGAGATTATTCCGAAGATTCTAACAAGGGGGGTTCATCTACGATGTCAGCTATGGCCCGGCGTGTCGCCGGATTTGGCACCACGGTATTCGTCGAGATCAATGATTTAGCGCGACAATGCAAGGCAGTCAATCTCGGCCAGGGCGCGCCGGACTTCGATGGTCCGCCGGAAGTTCTTGCCGCGGCGGTGGAAGCGATTAACAGCGAATTGAATCAGTATGCCCCCGGTATCGGTATGCAGGTATTGCGCGAAGCGGTGGCGCAGCATGCCGAACGTTTCTACAACCAAGAGATCGATTGGGAGACCGAGGTTCTAATCACCTCCGGCGCCACCGAAGCTGTTTTCGCTGCGATCCTCGGCTTGACCGATCCGGGCGACGAAGTGATTGTCTTTGAGCCCGTCTATGACAGCTATGTGCCCAACATGGCGATGGCGGGAGTTAGGCCGCGCTATGTGCCTCTGCGCGGTGATCAGTGGAGCTTCGATCCGGACGAGCTTACACGAGCTTTCAATGCGCGCACCCGCGCGATTATCGTCAATACGCCGCACAATCCGACCGGCAAGGTTTATACCCGCCAGGAACTTAGCCTAATTGCGGATCTATGCCGCAAGCATCAGGTCGTCGCCATTACCGACGAGGTCTATGAGCATATCCTCTACGACGGAATGGCGCATATACGACTGGCGACCTTGCCGGGCATGGCAGAACGCACAGTGACCATCAGCAGTGTTGGCAAAACCTTTAGCGTTACCGGCTGGAAGATCGGTTGGGCGATCGGTCCGGCAGATCTGGTGAATGCTGTTAATCGCGCGCACCAGTTCATCACCTTTGCTGTTGCCTCGCCCTTACAAGCCGCGGCCACACTGGCGCTCAGTTTGCCAGTGAAGTATTTCGAAGAGCTGCAGGTGAGCTATCAGTCCAAGCGTAATCGAATGATCGAGGTGTTCCAACAAGCCGGTTTCAGAGTTCTCAAGCCGCAGGGCAGCTATTTCATTATGGCCGATTGGCGCCCCGTCGCGCCGCGACACGTGACGGATGACGTTCAGTTTGCACGCTGGCTAACAACCGAGATCGGCGTTGCCTGTATACCACCCAGCGCGTTCTACCAAGAGTCCGATAAAGAACTGGGTAGATACCTGGCGCGTTTTGCCATCTGCAAGAAAGATGAAACCCTTGCTGCCGCAGCGGAACGATTTGCGAGGCTAGGAAAACTGTAAGCGTCGTCCGTTCATGCCTAATGTCGGAACCATAGGAACCCGGCTTTCATCGCCGCATTTGCAGTCCTAAGGTTTTGCGTTTCAGGCGCTCACCGCCTTTAAGAGGGGGGTGTGTCCAATTAGGCACTAGGTCCACGGACCGATTGACTCGCCAACCTGTATACGGCTAAGTTTAGCTCCGCATCGCAACATTGTTGCGCGCTATAGGCCAATGCTTTTGAACGAGGTCGCATCTCCGATGAAGACGAAGGGCGAAATAGAGGCAGCGATCAGTGAAGCCATGGTCGGTTTCGAAATCGACTGCATGGGCCGTGGTCCGAAAGAGGCTCGCAGTCATATCATTGAAGATTTGATACTGGTCCGGCTCAAAGGCGTGCTGACACCGGCAGAGCAACAGCTAGCCAAACGCGCCGACGGTGTGGAACTGATTAAAAAAATGCGTTCCACCTTGATTGAAAGCGCGCGGGCCCAACTTTCAACCATGATCAGTGATGTTAGCGGCGGCAAAGTTCTCGACATCCTTACGGACATCAATACGACGTCGGGGGAGCGTGTGTTCATCTTTATATTGGACGCCAATCTGGGCAGGGATCTACCGCGCAAAATAACCGCTTGACATTTACCTGGTTCGTTATTAGCGTGTGTCTAGTTTTGCTGATGACCTGAGGGGCTGCTCCAGCACACGGATTGCAGTCAGTCGGGCCGTAAGCCGACTTGGGATGGTCACATCCCCCGTCGGCTTTTTTATTGGATTTAAACAGGCTAGTTGAAGGGAGCCCTCATGGGGTGTCTCGGTTAAGGCAGGCCAGTTCTAACCCGATGGGGAGAGGCTGGCTTTTTTATTTCGTGATAGGAGGAAAAAACAATGGCTGATCATAATCCCGCGGCAGAAGAGGTTTTATTAGATGTCCGCGTCGCAGAGGCTTCCGGAGCTTATAAGTTCTACCTCAACAACGAGAAGAAAATTCTCGGGACTGCCGCCGTAGTAACATTCCTGACTGTCTGGGAATTGATTGGTAACACGTTGCAGCTAATCAATCCCATGTTCATGAGCGCGCCCTCGCTCATCTGGAAAGCCGCCGTGCAACTGTTCGCGTCGGGAGAGATCTGGAACGATCTCCGAGTAAGCGGCATCGAGTTCGCCTGGGGATACGTGCTCTCCGTGTTGGTAGGCGTTCCCTTCGGGATTGCCTGCGGTTGGTACAAAAAGATGGCGTACATATTCGATCCTTTTATTAATGCCATGAACGCCACGCCGCGGGTAGCCCTGTTGCCGTTAGTCATTATCTGGCTTGGAATTGGCATACTTTCAAAAGTTGGGATCATTTTCCTCGGCGCGGTTTTTCCGATCCTGATCAATGCGCGTGACGGGGTAAAGACCACTCCATATAACCTGCTTACCGCCGCAAAGAGCTTCGGCGCTTCGGAATGGCAGATATTCAGAAGTGTCGTGTTACCGTCAACCTTGCCATTTATTCTTACCGGCTTGAGGCTCGGAGTCGGCAGGGCCTTGATCGGTGTCATGGTCGGAGAGCTTTATGCCGCTACCGCCGGCATCGGCTTTATGATCACCGTGGCCGGAGCTACTTTCCAGACCGACAAAGTCTTTGTCGGCGTGCTGATCTTCGCCATCACCGGCATGATCTCCATGGAACTGCTAACCAAGTTGGAGGCTCGCTTCGAAAAGTGGCGCCCGAAAGTCGGGGCGGCAGCATAGTCAGTATTTAGCTCCTCATTTAAGAAGAAGTTCTTCAGAGATTACCGCACAACAACAAGCCGATTACCTCTCCAGGTAATCGGCTTTTGTTTTGACGACGCTGTCCACGCTTTTAAGCTCAAATAACCTCACCAACCCCTTCGATTCGAAACTCTTTGCTTGGGTATAACAAGATGTTTGTGACAGCCTCTCTTTTTACAGTCCTTGCCCCGCCTCAACAAACCACGTATATACCTCCCGCAGCTTGAAGGCATAAACGATCTTCATCGGGAAGGAACACGAAAATGCAACAAAAATATAAATCTTATAATATTGTAATCACGAGCTGGGCCAATCTTAACCCGGACGGATTTAGACCGGAATATCGAATCAGTACGAAAGCCCTTAGTCTCTCCCAAAGTTTAAAAATAAACCAGACGTTTCCGACAAGAAAAGAGGCTGAAGATTATGCGCTCCAAGTCGCCAAAAAATGGATCGACGAGCGCGGATCTGATCATCCATCGACATTAATCGAAAGGGGTGGTGACGTAAGTCGAAAGCATCTCAAGAAAGACTCGGTTTTTTAACGTTAAATCCAGCCTGTCATGGGTCATGGATATATGACATGGTGCGAAGCAACACATCGTGCCAGAAATTCTTTTGAATTGAGTACACAAACGTGTCCGCATCAAAGAGAGACCTCCTCTTAGCTTACATCGGGGGTACCGTCTCCCCTCCTCTCACTCCAGCATAAAACCATTCCGGCTCCGCCTAACACGACTCCTCTCAGGCCGGACGCACAACACTGCGCTCACCCCGGCAACTAACCCTAATCCGACATTATTTGAATTCCGCAAGGCCGGCGAGCCCTACAGCCGTGGGCAATGGGACAGTGCCTTAAAGGCCACCCCGCATTCCCCTGAATGTGATATTTGGTACGTCGGGACCTCAGAGTCAACTGCGTGCTCGACTGCCCACGGCTTGCAGTCTTGCCGTCCTCGCTCACTGCTGAAAGCGCTCAACTATTGTCGGATTAGGGCTAAATATTCTTGACCCGCTTATCTCTAGTCGATTACTCTTGAGGCCGAAGCTGCTGGTACATCGCACGAGATTTTGCCTACCACGGGTTTTATCCACGGAGAACCGATGGCGAAGAACATTGTGATCTGCTCGGACGGAACTGGAAACTCTGCCGTTAAGGACCGTGGCACGAATGTATTCAAGATCTTTGAGTCTATTGATCTCAATGGCCACCGACTTAACCCGAAGCTGGATCCGCAGGTGCCGATCTACGACGATGGCGTCGGCACGGAAGATTTCAGACCGCTCAAAATTTTTGCCGGAATAACCGGGTGGGGTTTAAGCCGAAATGTCAAACAACTGTATAAGGAGCTATGCCGTATCTATGATCCTGGCGATAAAATATTCTTGTTCGGCTTTAGCCGCGGCGCTTTCACGGTCCGTAGCCTCGTGGGGCTCATCGTCCGATGCGGTATTATCGATGCACAGAAGCAACCTACCGCGGAAGCTTTCGACGGTTGCGTGAATAGAGCCTACAAGGCTTACCGCAGTTGTTACCGAACAGCTTTGATGCGACTGCTGCGCGGCGACGCTAGCGCTGCCGCGACCGACGAATTTAGAATCAAATACTGCCACCCGCAGCAAACCAAGATTCACTTCATCGGCGTATGGGACACCGTCGATGCGGTCGGAATGCCTTTCCACATTAGCGATTTCATCAATGCGGTGATCTATCGATTCAAGTTTCCCAATCAAAGGTTAAGCGAGCAGGTCGACCACGCCTACCATGCGTTGGCTGTTGACGATGACCGGCATTCGTTCCATCCGCTGCTCTGGGATCAACGGGCATCCAGCCCGGGCAAATCGCAAAAGATCGAGCAGGTGTGGTTTGCCGGCGCCCATTCCAATGTTGGCGGAGGTTATCCGAAGCAGGGCTTGTCGCTGACGGCAATGCACTGGTTGATGACCAAGGCTCAAAATGCCGGGCTGCGATTTATCCCTGACGAGTACGAATACTATCGAGATCACGCCAACGTTGACGACAAGCTTTATGATCCCCGCGCCGGCTTAGGCGTTTTCTACCGCTGGAAACCGCGCGATATCGGGCAGCTCTGTCATGATAATGGAATGACCCCGGCAATCCATCTTAGCGTGATGGAACGGATTGCGCACGGAACGGAGGACTACAGTCCGGGAAATCTGCCACCCGATGCGAGGATTGTTATCACGCCAACCGGTGACCAGGAAGAAGACGCGACCGCGATGACCCGGGCACTCGCAGCAGAAATGGTATTGAAATCTGCCCACGCAAACACCCAAAGCTCCTTGTTGAATTGTGTCCGCGGCACCATCAGCGTCGGCCGGCTCTCTTATTATATTTACTTGTTGTCCTGCGTGGCCGCGTTGATCGCCGCCTCCGGGGCGCTTGATGACCCTTCGGGGATCGGCATATGGTCAATCACCAAGGGGCTAGCTCTCTTCCTAGTCAATCTGGTAGCTTCACCGTTCGCCACGCTCTATGCGGTCGGACAAAACTTTTCAGGTAACATCATCCGGGTAGCCTGGATAACCGACGGTCTTCTCGTGGCTTACCTGCTGATGAAGATAACTGATAAGCGGATGAGCGCAGCCTTTTCAAAGTTTTGGTTCGAACAACAGAAAAATCTACGGCTCGCCCTGAAGCAGGCTCGTCAAGAGGCAAAAGAAATCATTTCAGCCGGAGTTTCTTCACGACAACCGGCCACGGACCGTGCGAACAAAGAAGCCAGGAGTTAAGGTTTCATGGACAGTGTTCACGCACGTTTCGTGAACAACAGCTTTGCAGTCTTCCCGCGCGCTCAGGGCGCAAGTCAGTTACTGAGCATCTTTTTAACTCTAATCGAGGACTTCTTTGGGCTTCCATCACTTTCTTGATCAGCTCTTCTAATTCTTCCCCAGGAGGGCGACAGAACCGAGGTAATAGGGACAGGTGAGCAAAACAAGCAAACCGATAATCATCCGCTGCTTTATGACCCCTCCAAAACTCGTACTTCACGCGAACTCCCGCTTTACCGAACCTGGAACTCTTTGATCGCGTCATCATTAAGCTCCAGTCCGAGCCCCGGCTTTTCCGTCAGAGTTATCCATCCTTTGACTGGCGCCGGCAGGTCCTTATAGACGACATTTGCCGTCAGCCAATTATTTACGTGAATCTCGGCGCGCCAGCCGTTGGGAACAGCAGCGTGCAGGTGAATATCGAAATGATCGCCATTTCCAACCGGCAAATTGAACGCGTGCGCCAGTCCCGCCGCTTTCATGCCCATGGTAAAGCCACCTACGGAAAGCACGTGGATGTTTAAGAAGTCGACAGAATTCTGCTTTACCAGATCGGCAAGCTTGAAAAAATTGTCCCACTGACCGGCTGCGATAGGAATTGACGTTTGTTTGCGCAGCTCGGCTAATAAGTGTGGGTCGTTGTGGATGATCGGTTCTTCGAACCACATGAGATTATAAGGCTCGAAACGTTTGCACCATCGCACCGCGGCATCGTATTTCATCAAACAGTTGGCATCGGCCATCAATTCAACATCATCGCCTACCGCTTCGCGCACCGCTCTGATGCGAGACTCATCTTCGGCCGGATTGTCTTCGCGATGCTCGCCGCTGGCGCCGGATGGATCCATCTCGCCACGAATATTCGAGCGGCCGACTTGAATCTTGAGTCGGCTCTGTCCGTTGGCAACCCAGTGCTTGGCCGCCTCGGCGAGCTCGTCGCGACTATAAGCGCGCAATCCGAAGGTGATATAGGACGGAATGGCTTTTTGCGCGCCGCCCAACAGACGCCAGACGGGAGCGTTGTAAAACTTCCCTTTTATATCCCAGAGCGCGACATCAATCGCGCTGGCGGCAAAATTCCACACCCCGGCATGGGCGCGCGTGTTGAATTTCCAGAGCATCTGATGCATCAAGCGCTCGTTCTCCAGCGGATCCTTGCCCTTTAAAAACGGCAAGAGATCCTGCCGGATAAACGCCGCCGTGGCCGAGTGCATGAACCCACCGAGTTGGGAGAGACCGATCCGGCCGTCGTCGGTTTTGACTTTCAGCAACCGCACGGCCGTGCGCACCGGCTGCTTGAACAACGGCGGAGTCACCGCAATATTTTGCAGCTCGAGAATTTCGATATCAGCTATTTTCAACGCGGTTCTCCTTTAAAAATTTTGGCCGACTGTTCGTAGATAGCAACGGATTGACGTCTCGCTAAGATGATCCTGGCGATTCCAGTTAGAGTGACCTAACTTCGCCGCCGCCATGTCGCTACTGCGCCAGTATTTTACGGATCCGCTCCACGACGTCCTGCGGCTGATCAATGACTTCGTGAGCGATCTTTGCTAGTTCGTCTCCGGATACGGGAGTGATATCCATTTTTTTCTGCTTGGCTTCTTCGAGCAATGCCGAATCGCTCATGCTTTTCATAAAAGCATCGCGCAATAATTGACTACGATCCGGAGGCGTGCCCGGCGACGTCACCATCGGCCGGCCGAGTTCCCCGGAACCGAGCATGACCGTCGCGACTCGTCGTCCCAGCTCCGGCGTTTTGACTTCGTCCATCAACTCGCTCAACAGCGGTGTATCCGGCAATCGCGGATCGCGCGTGCGGCCGGTTTGCATAAGTATCCGGACAAAGTTTTTCTTGCGCCAGGTATGATAAGGCTCGCGCTGGAAATAGGCCTGAGTAGTAAATGAGCGGCAGACGACTTCATTGCGCTCGGTCGCAAGATCAATCTCGTTGCCGCCGGCATATCCAGTGACGATCGTGAACTTAGTGCCTAGGGTTTCTTCGAGCATCCGTGGAATGTAGTGACCACTGGTCCCTGTTCCCGTGGCGCCGCATTTCGGCGGTTCCGCTGCCTTGCGGACATCTTGCATGGTTTTGTAAGGCGTATCGCTGCGCATGTAGAGCATGTGCTCCGATTTGTCCATGCTGCCGATCCAGGCGAATTTTGGCCAGTCGAATTTGACTTCCTTGTTGCCTTGAAGTTGATTGAAGTAGTGCGCCGGGTTGATGGAAACCAACGTCAGGCCGTCAGGCTTCGCTACACCGTAAACGTAGTTGGCGGCCACCAATCCGCCTGCCGCAGGCATATTCTGGACAATGACAGTCGGATTGCCGGGCAGATGCTTTCCGATATAAGCCGCGAGAAGCCGCGAATAGATGTCATATGCCGTGCCTGAGCCGGAGCCAACGATAAATGTAATCGTTTTGCCTTGATAGAAAGGCGCTTGGGCATGCAGTTCGGTAAGAGGAGCGAACACAATCAAAAGCGATACAAATAATTTCTTCACATGACCCTCCGTACGCAGTTTCAAAGTTGGCCTGAGCGCCGCATAGCAGGCCTCGATGAGAATTATGAAATGTTTTAAATCTATCCGCGCGGCGGCAGCGGCTCATGCTCGGCTAACTTTTTATAAAGCCCAATGACTTCCGGGTCGCGCGGTAACTCTTTTACCAGCTTCTGAACATCCTCTCCGGTGAGCGGCGTCGGTTCTCGTCCCATCAGTTTCTTGAATTCCTGCTGGAATGCCGAATCGTTGAAGGTTTTGATCATCGCTTGCCGCAGTATCTTGACCAGTTCCGGAGGAGTTCCGGGCGATAGATGGTGCGGCCAGCGCGGCACTTGGAAGGCGCGGAACAATTCTATGACGTTTCGTTCTTTATCGTTCTTGGCGAATGTGTCGACGTCAGGCAGGCCAGGCAGGCGGGGATCGGTTCTCCCTTTGGGATTGCTGATGGTGGCGTGGACGTGAATATTATCCATTATGTCTTTTCGCAGCAGGCTATCGGTATTGCTCGTGGTTCGAGCGTCGAGCTCGTTGTTCTGCATGGCGACGTCCATCTCAGGATCGGTAAAACCAACGACGAACTTCGGCTCTTTTAAATCCAGCATATAAGCAAACATACGCGCGGTCACATATACCGAGTGTCCCACCGAGTGAGCTCCCATGCGCAGTGCCGGAGCGCGCCGCATTTTTTCGAGAGTGTCCAGTCCCGCCGCTTTGCGGGTAAATAGAATGTACGGGTTGCCGGTTTCAGTAGAGCCTATGTATGGAAATTTGTCGATATCATAATTGCTGCCCGGCAGGCCTAAAATAGGCCCGGGAATCATCGCGCCGGCGGACGCGATCTTTAGACCATCGGGTTTGGCGGTATAGAAATAATTCGCCGCCTTCCTTCCACCCGCGCCCGGCATGTACTCCATCACGATCGTCGGATTTCCTGGAATATATTTCTGCAGATACGGCATCAGAGCCCGCGACTGAAACTCACCCGAACCACCTGGGCCTCCGCCGCGGATAATCGCAATCGTCTTGCCGGCATAGTACGGCGTCTGTGAAAGCACGGGCGCCGCGAGAAACACGTTGCTAAATGCGAGGGCGGTCAGCGTGTACCGAATCTTCCTTCTATCCGCGCGATGCATAGTCACCTCCCAAAAGCCGCTGCCATTTTGATGCGGATGTAGTGAATTCAGTTAATACTACATATCTAAATTGCCGCTTAGCTGTCGAGCAAATTCTAGCAAACCCGTATCAGTTCGGCGCGCCCTTCGATTTCGACAGGTGCGGAATGGAAAAATCTTCACTCCCAACAACCGACCTGGTTCATTATCGCTCCAGGCAAAAGCGTCAAACAACCATGCGCCAGAACTGTGGTTGCACACGCTTTCGTGAGAGGCAGAAGGGAGGAGCTGGTAAAAAGCAAAGTGGTTAAATCACCCCTAGTTTCGCTGCTGCTCGATGGAGTAGCGAACCAGCGCCGCGTAGCGGTAGACGACGTGGGCAAACTTGCCGTAAGGCGCGGTGAGGAAAAAACCGGCGACCATTCCCAGATGAACGACCAGCAGCATTCCCATAGCCGAGGTATCGCGAAAAATCAGCAGTAGCATTCCAGTCAAACTGGTTAAAAACAGCAACACCAGAAAAGCTACGTCCATGGTCACCATGTTTCGGTCCGATGGATCGCGATCGCTCTTCCATTTTAGATACAGCATTCCGACGGGGCCAATCAGCAAGCCGATGCCACCTAACGTTCCCAGAACGACCGGCCAGCTCAGCACAGGATACGGTGCTTGCCACCCCAAGAAATGATCATAAAAGGCCGCTACGCTGGTCGCGGCTAGATCCAACAGGAAGCCGAAGAACACCATGTGATGGAACAGCCGCCGCGAATGCGAAAAGTTCTCGTTCGGATAATTACATCCCGCACCACCGCCCTTCATGTATGCGAGACCGAATGCGTCGCGGGTAGCGCGCCACAAGGCGGCAAAATTGATCACGTCGGAAACGCCGGCGCCGGTCTCGCGCCAAAAGCGAATCGCGCCCATGGTAAAAACTACCAGACCGTAGAGCGCAATCAGAACCGCGGGCATGGTCATCGCAACGTACGGCACCACCCGGTAGAAGCTGCCCTCGCCCAGGTGAGTGGCCGTCAAAACATCAGGTCCTATGAACAGCAGAACCAGGATGAAGATAAGAAGGGTCGCGCCGCCGGTGATCAGGCTCACAGCTAATCCGTTGCGCTTTAATAAAACCGATAGAATCGCCGGCCAACTATACTCGCGGTAGGTGTCGGTGCGCAGCTCAGCCATGAGCTTTGGGATATTGACGCCGAATTCGTGCGGCGGCGCGTATTGGCAAGCGTAATAGCAGTCGCGACAATCGAAGCAGAGGTTCGCGAGGTACACAAGATCGGCTTTTGTGAACATGCGGCGCTGCTCCATTGCCGGAAAAACCGCGCAGTAGCCCTCGCAGTAGCGGCAGGCATTGCAGATCATCATCTGCCGCTCGCCGTCTTTGATCAGGTCAGGTACCGACATGACGCGCCGCCTCCGCTCCGGCAATTCTGCCAAAGACCGAACCGATGGTTAAGCCAAATCCCGCGAGATAGCCTTTGCCCAGGATATTACCCGCCATCACTTCTCCCGCTGCAAAAATGTTCTTCGACGGCGTGTCATCCTGCATGATGACGCGCGCCTGCTCGTTTACCGTGATGCCCAGGTAGGTAAAGGTGATGCCCGGCCGCAGCGGATAGCCGTAGAACGGCGGAGTGTCGATGGCTCTCGCCCAATGGCTCTTCGGCGGATCGAGTCCTTCGGTACGACAACTGTCCAAGCTGCCGGGATCGAATGCACCCGGCCGCACAGCTTGGTTGAAGTCGCGGACCGCCGTGTTCAATGCGCTTGAATCAAGACCCAGGGCGCCGGCTAGCTCGCCGATGGATCTCGCCTCCACCGGTGGAAAGACCGAGGGCATGAAATGCGGCAACGCTTTGGCATCGACGATTGAATAAGCAATTTGATCGGGTTGCCGGGCAATGAGACCACCCCAGATCGCGTAGCGCTTGGGCCAAAAGTCTTCACCCTCATCGTAGAAACGCTTGATCTCTTTATTGACGACAATGCCGAAGGGCACGCTGTCTAAACGGGTAACGATCCCGCCGTCGAACTTGGGCGCCCGCGCATCGAGCGCGACCGCATGGCAGCCGCGCGGATTGCCCACCGGCTTGCCGCCGTTCTCGAGGAGCTCTTTTAACATTCGTCCCTGGTTGTGCCGGGTGCCACGGATGATGAAGTTGTCCGCGGCTTCGCCCCAGTACTCCCTCAACCACGGGATGTTCGCTTCAAAACCGCCCGACGCAACCACCAGCGCCTTCGCGACGATTTCTTGAGAGGCATTGTTTAATCGCGCGGACAGAAACTCATCGCCGCGTATGTTCAGCTCATCGACTTGCGATTCGTACGCGATCTCGATGCCGAGCTTGGCGGCCGTTTGGTAATAGGCGTTCATCATTGCCTTACCGCCGCCGAGCATGAAGAGATTGCTTTTAGCCAGATGCAGAGTCCCGCGCAGCGGCTTTTGCCAGCGCACACCATTTGAGGCCATCCACTCGCCAAGGTCCTCTGATCCCAGAATAGTCCGACGAGCAAGACGCTCGTTTGTCTCGCCGCCGGTGACCTGCTGCAGATCATTCCAGAACTCCGCGTCGCGATAAGCGCCGGTCACGTAATCCGTTGCTGCTGGATGCATATAGCGGATGTCACGCGTATGGCGACTGTTGCCGCCGCGAAAGTCCTTCGTGGCGGCTTCGAGCAGCAGAACCCGTGTGCCCGCGCGGCGCGCGCTAATTGCCGCGCACAATCCCGCGTTGCCGCCACCAACCACCAGGACATCAAAAGATTGTTTCAGCTCCATGAGCGGGTTTTATTTCACGAGGCGGTAACCGAAGGGCGGCCGCCAGAGACGATCTCGTTCATTCAATATCGATACTTCGCGCTGTTTGTGCGGCTCGTCAATTTTTCTTCATCGATTCAGGGACGTAACCGGACTTTTCAAATCGCCCCACGAAAGAATTATCGACCAGATCCACTGCCTTGACTTCGCAAGACGCGGATTTACCCGGTGCAAAGCATCGATCATATTTTGAATTCCTCCCACCGGCGCATTGGGAACTTTAGTCTTCGCGTGCATTTGCACCGTCGCATCGTAGATGACCTGAACACTTTCAGGAGCCGTGAGCTTGAGGCGTTTTGCCAGAACGTGCTTCACCGCCTTTTGGTTGGCAGCGCTCGGCATGATCGCCAGCCCATCGCCGAGACGAACTTCTAGCCCGTTTCTATCGAATTCCGCCATCAAGCTGCTACCCCGACCCGGACCCGTGATCCGGCAAGAACTTATACTCCACTCTTTTGCCGTTCCCAAGGGAATTTGGCGGCTGATGATTGGGACTGCTGACGGTGAATAGAGCCTAGCTTAAATCTGCTCGATGAAAATGCCACGCGCCGCGCACCCTAGGAATCGACTTGTCACTCCTCGTCTGATCCTTACTTGAAAAATTCAAATCTCGAAAGTCCTGCTTCTAGCATCGCGCTACGAAGATAGCTCTATTTCTTGACTCGGCATTCGCTCACGACTAGTGTCCACATCGAGTGAGATTTACTGTCACGCAAGACCGAAACAATAGGAGCCGAGTATGAACCAACACAATACAATCAGTCGCCGGGGTTTCTTGGAGGCCGTGGCCGCATTGGGCTCGCTCGGTCTCGCGAGCTGCGCGAGCAATGAACGGCAGGCGTCAAGATCGGCGGCGCTCGGCCGAACGGGGCCGCTCCCCCCGCGCCGTGAATTCGTGGTGCGCAATGCCTACGTGGTAACCATGGACGCTAAACTCGGCGATATCCCGCGCGGCGATGTCCACGTGCGCAACGGCGAGCTGATCGCAGTAGGCCCGAATCTTACCGCGCACGGCGTCGAACAGATCGACGGCACCAACCGCATTGCTTTACCGGGCTTCGTCGATACTCATTTTCATCTGTGGGGCAGTTTCGCACGCGGCATCGTCGCCGATGGCGAATTCGATTATTTTCCCGTGATGAGCCGGCTCGGACCAGCGATGACTCCCGACGATGCATATAACAGCGCCCGGCTCGGCATCGCCGAAGCCATCAACTCCGGGCTTACCACGATTCACGACTGGTCGCACAATATTATTTCCGGCGCTTATGCCGACGCCGATCTGCGCGCAATTCGCGACACCGGGATCCGCGCACGCTTTTCTTACGGCTACAGTAGGAACTTGCAGACCAAGCCGGAGCAGACCGCCGACTTCGCCGATATCGCCCGGGTCAAGGGCGAATGGTTTGGCTCATCGAACGACGGTTTGACGACCATGGGATTTGCGTCGCGCGGCGCGGGCGATACGCCGCCCAAGGTATACCGGGCCGAGTGGGAGTTCGCTCGCAGCCAGGGACTGCCGATTACACAGCACGCCGGACGCTCGCTGGCGGAGATCAAAAGATTTCGCCGCATCGAAATGCTGTACAACGACAAGCTATTGGGTCCCGATGTGCAGCTCATTCACACTTACAGCGCCTCGCCCGAAGAACGCGCCATGATTGCCGAAACCAAAACACACGTGAGTATCGCGCCGTTCACCGCGTCGCGGCTCGCTTCCGGGCTACCCTACCTCGGCGATCTCCTGAGTAAAGGGGTTCAATGCAGTCTCTCGGTGGATACCACCACGGTTGGCGGCAATGCGGATATGTTCGGCATCATGCGGCTGATGCTCCAGCTCAATCATCTGCGCTCGATGAATGTCATGGAAGTGCAACCGCGGCGGATATTAGAGCTGGCCACGCTCGACGGCGCCAAAGATCTCGGCATCGCCGATAGGATCGGATCGCTGAGTCCCGGCAAACGCGCCGATCTGATCCTGGTACGAACGGACGACCTCAATGTCGCGCCGTTTTTCAATCCCGCCCTGCTGCTGGTGCAACAAGCGCAACCATTTAACGTCGATACGGTGGTGATCGATGGGCGCATTCTCAAGCACAAGGGAGAGTTGCTTGCGTTGGATGCTCAAGAGGTGATTCACAAGGCTGCCGAGTCATTCAATGCAGCGCGCAAACGCGCCGGCGGCCCGTACTAGATTGCGCGAAAAGAATCGTTGAACAGGGTTGCCCAAACGCTAAAGATTCGAGTTAACAGATCTCGTCGAACCTAAAACGTTGCCACCCTAAAAGTTTGCAGGCTGTTCAAAAAGATCCAGATGCGAGACGCGCGAAGTTCGATGAGCTGAGGCGTACGCTTCAGCACGTTGAAGCGAGACGGACGAGCGCAACGAAGCAGGTGGGCCTTTTTGGACAGCCTGCTTCAGGCTCGCGTTAACCGGCGGTACTTGATTCGATGCGGTTGTTCCGCTGCCGCGCCCAGCCGCTGTTTCCGATCCGCCTCATACTCCGAATAATTGCCATCAAACCAAACGACTTTGCTGTCGCCTTCGAATGCCAGAATATGGGTCGCGATCCGATCGAGAAACCAGCGATCGTGGGAAATTACCACAGCGCAGCCGGCGAAATTCTCCAGTGCCTCCTCCAGAGCGCGCAACGTATTAACATCCAGATCGTTGGTCGGCTCGTCGAGCAACAAAACGTTGGCGCCCCCTTTCAACATTTTTGCGAGATGAACCCGATTGCGTTCGCCACCCGACAACATCCCGACTTTCTTTTGTTGATCGGTTCCGGAGAAATTAAACCGCGCCACATAGGCGCGCGAGTTCATCTCGCGCGCGCCGAGCTTCAGTGAATCCGCGCCGCCAGTGATTTCCTCCCAAATCGATTTTTCCGGATCGAGGATTCGGCTCTGATCGACGTATCCAAGGCCCACCGTTTCACCGATGCGAATCGTTCCGCTGTCGGGTTGCTCCTGCCCTGTAATCATCCGAAACAAAGTCGTCTTGCCGGCGCCGTTCGGACCGATGACGCCGATGATGCCGCCAGGAGGGAGCGAAAAGCTCATATCGTCGACCAGCAGGTGATCGCCATAGGCCTTGGAAACTCCTTCCGCTTCGATCACGGTGTTGCCCAGGCGCGGCCCGGGCGGAATGTGAAGATCTAGATCTTCGCGGCGCTTCTGTGACTCTTGCTCAAGCAGCGCATCATAGGCATTGATGCGCGCCTTGCCCTTGGCCCGCCGCGCCTTCGGCGACATACGAATCCACTCGAGCTCGCGCTGTAGCGTCTTTTGCCTTTCGCTTTCGGATTTTTCCTGGCGGCGCAGACGTTCCTGCTTCTGTTCCAACCACGATGTGTAATTCCCTTGCCATGGAATGCCCTGGCCGCGGTCGAGCTCAAGAATCCAACCCGCGACATTGTCGAGAAAATAACGGTCGTGAGTCACCGCGATGACGGTTCCGGGATAACTCTGCAGGTGATGCTCAAGCCACGCCACGGACTCGGCATCCAGGTGATTGGTGGGCTCATCGAGTAAAAGAATGTCGGGCTTCTGCAAAAGCAAGCGGCACAACCCGACCCGTCGACGCTCGCCGCCGGACAACACCTTGACCGGCGTCTCCGGAGGCGGGCAGCGCAGCGCATCCATGGCCATCTCCAACCGCGCATCAAGGTCCCATGCGTCCTGATGATCGAGCTTCTCCTGCACCGCACCCTGGCGCTCGAGCAGCGCGTTCATTTCATCGTCGGACATGTCTTCCGCGAACTTGGCGCTGATCTCTTCAAACTCTTTCAACAAATCAACCGTCTCCTGGACGGCTTCTTCGACAACTTCGCGCACGGTCCGCGCCTCGGCGATCAATGGTTCCTGCTCAAGATAGCCAATCGTGTAGCCCGGCGAGAGGATCGCCTCGCCGTTGAAATCCTTGTCAACTCCAGCGAGTATGCGCAGCAGCGAGGATTTGCCAGATCCGTTGAGACCGAGGACGCCGATCTTGGCGCCGTAGAAATAGGAGAGATAAATATCTTTCAGGACGGCTTTCTTGTCGTAAAACTTACTGACGCCGACCATCGAATAGATGACCTTATTGGGTTCCGTGCTCATTGTCTTATCATTTCCCTTGAAAGTGGTTTTTCAAGCTAGCCTGTCAAATTGGATTGTGCAAGAAAGAATCAAACCGGCTGCGATTACGCTATGGGGACAAATCTGAAATTCGGGCTGCTGCTACCGCATTTCTGCGAGCATGCATCGGTGGCAAATTGCCTTGAAGGCGCGCAACGCGCGGAGACCTATGGCTTCGACTCTGTGTGGGTGCGGGATCACCTGGTGTTCGAACCGCATGGTATCGAGGGCAGCGACAATACTCACGTTGAAGGCTTGTTGCTGCTTTCGGCGATTGCCGCTGTGACAAACACCATATCGCTCGGGACTTCGATGGCGATTTGCCATCGCCACCCGATCTACCTAGCGCAACTCTTTGCCGGCTTGAGCGTGATTTCGCGCGGCCGAGTCATCATGGGCATTGGTTTGGGCGGATTCCCGCACGAGTTTGCCGCGGCAGGTTACCCGACTGCTATCGAGCAACGCGCCGAGTTGGTTAGAAGCAACGTGCAAATTTGCCGACGGTTGTGGACTGGTGAAAGGGTCTCTTTTAAAGATGAGTATTTTCAGTTTGCCGACATTGCGCTGAAGCCCTGTCCGGTTCGCCCGATTCCAATCTGGTACGGTGGTGGCACTCCGGCCGCCTGCCGGCGCGCGGTGGAGTACTGCGACGGCTGGATGCCGGCGCGAACCACGCTGGCGACTTTCGAAAAACTCATCGGTTACCTGGGAGAGCTCTGTCGAAACACGAACAAACCGATGATCAGCGCGGCGGTGATGCCGTTTACCAGCGTCGATAGGGAGCGCAACACGGCGCTGAGCAAGATAAGCATCGAGTCATTGCTGCAGGAGGCCAACAAGTTTCCAACCTGGGTTAAACCGCCGAGCGGCGTGTTTTCAAGATTGGATGATATCCGGGGTTTGATCCTGGCGGGAACGCCGGCAGATGTGATCCGTGAGACGCGCGCCTATGAAGAGGCCGGCGCCGATCACATCGTTTATGATCTGCGTTTCCGTTACGCCGATTGGCACGAACAAGTGGACCTTTTGGGACAAGAAGTCTTGCCGGCGTTTACACGCCGCTGAAAAAGACCCATATATTTCGTTGCACTTAAACTTCTCGCGTCGACGTACTACCTGTAAACCGCGAGGTGCAAAGAGCAGGGAGCCTGTCCCGAGCGAAAGCCGAAGGATCGATTTTCACGCGCCTCGCCTTGGATCTTTTTGAGCAGCGTGCTAACGAGCTAAGCGCCGGGCGACAGATAATAAGCGGACCGGAGCGGCACTACAGATCGTAAAATCTCGCGGCATTTTCGCCGAGGATCTTTTTCTTTGCGCTTTCGGAAAGATCGCTCCGGGCATGCACCACGTCCATGGAGCGCTGGCGCGCTTGGCCGTGCGCAGTCCGAGCACGACAACTCTATCAGGGTGCAGCCTTCCACCCTTTGGCCTGGAGTTCCGCATAAACTTTCCTGGTTATGCCAAAATCAAAAACCTTGCTCGGCGCCGGGATTTCTTTGACATCGGTCCGCTCGAGAATCTGGTCGATGGCCTTCTTCTGCAGCTCCTCACTCACCGTTCCATCCGTGGTCACTCCAGGTCTGGCCAGATCATAGATTCTGCCAGCCATATTTTCATTGACCTTCAAAACCCGAGAATGGATTTTAATCGACCCCGGCCGGTTATCCTTGAGATAGAGGCCCCCCTTTAATGTGCCACGAATAAATTTCTCGACCAGTTGCGGATCTGTTTGTACGAGGGAGTCGCGCAGCACGACGCTACCCTGAACTTCGACAAATTCATCGCCGGATGTGAAAGCAAACAGCTGACGCATGCCGGACTCTTGCGCCATCAGCGCAGCCTGTTCATTGAGCACCGCCGCATCGGTTATACCAGTCTTCAGTGAAATGAAACGGGCTGTTCCAGCGCCGGTTGAAACAATGATAACGTCGCGACCGCCGTCCATATTGTGCTGTTTCAACAGTCCCCGCAACAACGAATCCGGACCGCTGCCGATGCTGGACACACCTATTTTTTTACCGCGAAGATCGTCGATGGTTCGGATCTCAGCTTTCGAGTAGAGCCAAAACATGGGCCGGTAAAATGTCGTGTACATAATCCGCAGCGGCGCGCCTCTAACTATCGGTAGCATGCCGGCGCCGCCGGAGCTGGCAAACGGAACGGTACCGCCGATCAATCCCTGTATCGCGGGCGCCCCTCGCATCACCACCAACTCGACATCTAAACCTTCTTCCCGGTAAAAACCTGCCTCCTTGGCGACGATGAAGCTTCCCGAAGAGATGCCGATAGCCGGGATGCCGACAGGTACCTTTCTGAGCTGCTGGGCATCGGCAGGAAACGACGTCACGATCATCGTCATGAGGAATAGCCACAGCTTTAGAGACGTCTTGATGATCTGCATCGATTTCCCCTCGGCATCGCCACATAAGCGGGCATCACATTGATTAGACCGGGCGGCTGCGCCACCGTATTGTCCCCTAGCGGCATGTCCGCCTTGCTGTTTCAAGGTTCGAAAACGATTGCTCGATTAGGCAATAAACTCTTCCATATCGAGGACGGTTCAATTTCATTCCGCGTAGAGTCAGTGCCACGCTATTTCCCCCTACATCGCCAGGTCATTTCCGCTGCATGTCTGCAATCACTTCAGTGACACATTTGTGATCATTCTCAGGAGTCGAACCGGATACGCCGAGTCCGCCGACAATCTTGCCATCCAGAGTAATTGGGATACCGCCGGGCCCGCCCCAAAATTCATCGGGATACAATCCGGACATTCCGGTAATGAAATAATTACCCGGATAATTGGCGTATCGCTCCATCGTCTCTTTTGTGTCTCTCTTATAAGCGACGGCTGTCTTAGCTTTAGCAATGGCGATTTTTTCTCCGAATCCGCCGGTAGGTCCGCCCATGCGAGCGAATGCAACGAGCTTGCCCATCTCGTCGACCACGGCAATAAACATGGTTACCTTCATCTCGGCGGACTTCTCTTTGACCCTGCGAATGCATTCTTCGGCAAGATCGAGCGTCATAGACATAGCTTTATCCTCCTTGTTTTGCCGCGTCACGATCCTCGGAACACGCCGCCCAGACTGTTTGTCCGGTCAGAGGAACTCGGCGGATACGGACCCCTATGGCATCGAAGACCGCGTTACAGATAGCTGCCGCAGCGGCCAGAGTTCCTCCCTCGCCGATACCTTTAGCGCCGAACGGCCCGCTACCGCTTGCCTCCTCGAGGATGATGGATTTCGACATCCGCGGCACATCACGAAATCTGGGCAGGCGATAATCCACCAGGTTAGGATTGATGAGCTGCCCGTCCTTATGAACCAGCTCCTCATAGAGCGCGTGACCGATGCCGAACAATACCGAGCCTTCCTCTTGCCCCTTACAGTGGAGTGGATTGATCATTTTCCCGGCGTCGGTGAGAGAGATGTAATTTAAGATCCTCACCTGGCCGGTCATCTCATCTACTTCGACCTCAGTCGCGGCCAGGCCGTTTTCCCAAAAGGTCGCGGGATATCCGAGCGGCGCGTCATCCCTACGCTCAACCTTGAAACGACCCCGACCCAGGATCTCGCCCTCGAGATCGTTGAAGTGCTGGCGCATGACCTGCGAAATAGTCGCATGCTGTGCGCCGGACGAAAGTTTTTCTCCATTGTACTCAACGGTCGATGGCGCCACTCCGAATGATGCCGCCGCCATCGAAATAAGCTGATCGCGAGCATCTTGCGCCGCGGCTTGAACCGCCTTACCCATGACCGTAATGGCGCTGCTGGCGTGAGTGCCTCTGTCGAATGGCGTGTACTGTGAATCAAGCGGGGCTACCTGGATTCGCCCAGGAGGTGCTTGTAGCTCTTGAGCTACGATCTGCATCAGCGCCGTCCGTATCCCTTGGCCGATTTCCACCGAGCCCGTAAAGAGTAGGACGCTGCCGTCCATTAGAATCTGGACGGTTGCATTTGCCTCCTTGTTGACGCCGCCGCCGTCTTTGACGGCACAGGCAATGCCCTTCCCTCGCTTTACTCCCGGCCTCTGAGTCGCAGGCATTTTACTGCCCCATCCTATGGCTTCGGCGACGAGCTTTATCTCGCTCTTCAGATCACAGTCGATGGGGATGTTGCCGGCGGTGTAGGACTCGCCTTTGTCGAGAAGATTCAGCAAGCGAAGCTCGACAGGATCCATGTCTAAATGTCGAGCGATGGTATCGGCCTGCGATTCATAGGCGAAGGACACTTGCGGACCGCCGAAGCCGCGAAAGGCGCCGCCCGGGACTGTATTTGTGTAAATGCAGTACGAATCGGTTTTGACATGCGGAATTCGGTATGGCCCATGCCCACGGTATCCGGCTCTTTCCGTCACCGTAGGGCCGGAATTGGCGTAGGCGCCGCCGTTGAAATAGACCTCGCATTGACGCGCAATAAATCTGCCATCATCGGTGACGCCGGTTTTCATGACAACCTTAGCACTGGGGTCGCACAGCGTCTGGAACGTTTCGTCCGCGCTCAGGCTCAGCCGAACCGGTTTCTTGGCGAGACGCGACAGAGCAACGGCCAGTGCTTCAGTTTTGACGCCGCTCTTCGCACCGTAACCGCCGCCGACATACGGAATGAGGACCCGCACACGGCTCAAGGGAAGACCGAACATCCGGGCCATTTCCTGACGCAACGGGAACGGCGTCTGACTACCGCTCCAAATGGTTAGTTGGTGCTCCTGATAATCCGTGATGCAGACATGCGACTCGAGCGGGTAATGCTGAGCTCCAGACAAAAAATAAGTCTCGGTGAAGACGTGATCCGCCTGTCTAAAACCTTCCTCCACATCGCCGCGCTCGTAATGAAAATGATAAAAGATATTGCTGTTGTCATGTCTAATGAGGCTCGCCCCATGACCGTAACTTGGATCCTTGCGTGCCGGATTCTCATCGTGAATCAATGGCGCATTAGTCGACAGCGCGTCATCGACTGCGAAGACAGCCGGCAGTTCTTCGTAGTCTACTTCGATCTCGCGCAATGCTTTCTCGGCAATTTTCTCGTCAATGGCAGCCACCGCTGCGACGATATCACCTCTGTAGCGCACCTTTTCCAGGGCTACGATCGGTTGATCTTTAATGTAAGCGCCGTAATGCGGCGAACTGACCTGCAGATTATCCCTGGTAAGAACCGCAACGACACCCTCCATGGAAGCAGCTTTACTCGAGTCGATGCGGCGGATTCGGGCATGACAAACCGGACTGCGGAGAATTTTACCATGGAGCATCCCGGCAAGCTTTAGATCGCTCGTGTATACCGCCCGCCCTGAAACCTTTTCCGCGCCATCGATCCGTGGAATACTCTGTCCGACTACTTCTGGCACTGTTCCGTTCTCCTAAGGCTGATTTGTTTGGCCGCGTGTCGGATCGATTCAATAATCATCTGGTAACCGGTGCAGCGGCATATATTCGCGTCCATGTAATCGCGAATCTCGTCTACAGTAGGATCAGGATTTTCATCCAGCAGGGATTTCGCCAGCATGATCATCCCAGGCGTGCAAAAGCCGCATTGAAAGCCACCGCAGTCGATAAATGCCTGCTGCAGAGGATGTAATCCCTGCGGGCCCGCCAACCCCTCGATGGTCATCAGCTCTTTGCCGTCGACCTCAAAAGCAAAGACGGAACACGAGCTAACGGCTTTGCCTTCGAGCAGCACCGTGCAAGCGCCGCAGATTTCGATATCGCAAGAACGTTTTGTTCCCGAAAGGCCGAGGCGATCGCGGATAAAATCAATCAACAATTCGCTTGAGCTCACATTACCCTTGCAATGCTGTCCATTGAGACGGAATTGAACAGGAATTGAAACTTCATTCATGACTCGGGGTCCTTTGAGCTACATCGGATATGGCGCGGGCGACCAAAGTCTTGACGATCTGATTTTTATATTCCACGGTGCCCCAAACATCTTCCAACGGTTGACTATAACCTGCGGCTGTTTCGCCAAGATGTTTGGCCGCAGCGATGATGTCATCGGGGGTCTTGCCAATCATCCACTCCTCTGAGTCACGGACGCGAATTGGCGTAGGCCCGACACAGCCGAGCGCCAGGCGGGCACTATAACAGACGCCATTTTTCCATCCGAGGATGACTGCCACTGCGGCCATGGGACGCTCGCCGGGACAGAAGCGCACATAAGTTGCCGTGCTGTTCTGTGGCGCTGCGGGAATCTCTATTTCCGTTAACAGTTCGTCGCCTTCCAACACTGTCTCATAATAATCGACGAAAAAGTCGGCTACTTCGATACGCCGTTCACCGCCGGCGCGGTTGATTTTCAGCACTGCGTCGTGAGCGAGTAAGAGCGTACCAGGGTCGGCATGCGGTTCGGCAAACGACAGATTTCCCGCGAGCGTTCCAATATTACGAATTCGGACATTGGCCAGGCTCTTCTCCATCTGCACAATCAACGGATGATGCTGTTTAACAAGCTCGGATTTTTCCAGCTGGCGGTGTGTCACCAGCGCGCCGATTCGTAAGGCGTTGGACTCGAAGTCATACTCGAGCTGGGCTAGACCCGGAAGCTTTTTAATGTTGACGATGTGCTTACTTCTAGCCAAGCTCATCTTCAACAGAAGGATAAGCTCAGTACCGCCTGCGAGAATTCTGACTTGGTCACGATTCTCTGCAAGCAAGTTCAAAGTCTCGTGTAGCGTTTTCGGCTGATGTAGGAAGAAAGAATCGATCAAGATCACACGCTTTCTTTTGTTTTACTAGGCAGGCTGCTGAAAAATACCCATATGCTTCGTTGCCGCTCAATCGCCTCGCCTCTGGATCTTTTTGAGCAGCCTGCAAGAGGCTTTTTTCAGCACCCTGCTAGTCGACCATCAACGATTCAGTCTAAGCTCCTTTTGCGCCTCTTTGACCAGGGTAAAATCAGCGACTTCAGAACTGGCGACCTCGCGCTCGATCTTCAATGCCTTGCGCGCATCCTCTATCACCAAGCGGAGACCCTTTTCCGGTATGCTTCCGTCTTGGCTGGAAGTTTTCCAAGTGGCGTCATAATAATCCGATGCGCTTTGCCGATCGATTCGCGCCCAATCACTGAGGATTTGAACCGTTTCATCGCGATTTTCACGTATGAATCGACTTCCCTTGATCAACGCCTTGAGGACCCTCCTTACCTCGCCCGGTTTCTCCGCAAGTTTCTTATTGGCAACACCCAACCCGGCATAGGGAAAGGTAAAGAGATCGTACGATCTGGCGATCACACGAAATCCGAGCTTTTCCGCCCTGACTGCAGCGGCAGGATTTAAGAGTGCTACGTCGACAAGGTTGTTTTCGAGCGCCGCTAACCTTCCGGCGTCGCCGCCTGAAGCGACAAATTTGACATCATTCTGATTAAGCCCCAGATGTTGTACCGTCAAAACGGCGGTCACGTGGGCGCCGGCACCGAAGGAGCTGACCGCAATCCTGGTTCCCTTGAGGCTCGCGGCCGAATTTAGATTCGCTTTGCCGACTAACGCTCCAGTCGGGCTATCCACAAAACTGGCTATCATTTTGAACGGAAAGCCGCTTAAGGCCGCACGGATGACCGACCCGAACATCAACGTATAATCGATATCGCCATTGGCAAGCGCCGGCACCATCACGTTGCCTGCAACTCGAACGATTTCGGCGTTTAACTGTTCTTGTGCAAAGAAGCCCTTCTTCGCAGCGACGGCACCGAAGAGAAACGACCCCTCAACACTGGAGATCGAGAGTTTAACGTTGTCCGCTGCCGTGACTCGGTCAACGGCGGGTGAGCCGAAGATACAAAATAACGCTGCTAAGAAACGAAACTTAAAGAGAACCATTTTCAAATCCCTTTATTGCCGTGCAGCATTGTCCGAAGGCCATCAAGCTATGGATTCACCTTCAATTGTTTTATCGGTCCTTCTACTACAACCATCGCATTGCCACCAGACTCCCTCTTTACTTTCGCTGTCAGAATCCTAACTTTCCCCCCATAAATGCACCCGCATTCCCGCCAAGTATTTTCTCCTTCGCCTCGGTCGAAATACTGGCGAGCCGGTTTATCTTGGACGCTGTGTCCAAGTGGCCGTCGTCGTGGGGATAATCCGATCCGTAGAACAGGTGATCTGCTCCGAGTTCATCGACGGCGGCGGTCAATCTCTTGCCCTCATCTTCCAGAAGCAGATCGTCGACGACGAAATAAAAACGATCGAAGTATTTATCGATCGGCGAGGTCAGGTTGTCCTGCAAGTAGGCGATCTGCTCGACGTTTTCCTTGACTCGATGCTTAAAGTTGACGGCAAACTCAGCGCCCGCTTCGAGGAAAGCAAAATTGAATTCCGGAAAGGAATCCATAAGTCCGCCGAACATGAGATTGATCATGTTCGTGCAATATTCAAAAGGTTGTGAGACGATACGCCTGCCCGCGGTACCGTCAGGCCCGAGCACCGATAAGCGCTCCTGACCGACCCATGGACCAGCGAAACTGCCGATATGGACAATAATGCCCCTGATTCCAAGATCACGAACTTTATCGTAAAAATTCCACCAATGCGGATCTGCCAGGTCGATGCCGTTCCAATTCGTCGGCATAAGAAAAGTCAGCATGCCTAGCTCTTTTACACATCTCTCCAGTTCCTTCATCGCCTCAGGGATATCTTGCAGTGGAAGCTGCGGTGCTCCCGTGAAAGTCTTCGGGTACGGCTTCATAAAGGTGTTGTGAATAAAATTGTTGGAAGCCCGGATGAATGCGGCACCTGGTTTGGCGTCGATGTAATTGAACATACCGACCGTGCCGGCAGAGACAAACTGATAGTCGATTCCAGCCTCCTTCACCTGCTGGTATCTTACCGTGCCGTCGTATTCGGCGGCACGCCATGCAGCTTTGCCCTCGCTATCGGCGATTTTTCTCTCACCCGCAGTCGACACGCTAACGATTTTATTGTTAAAGACTCTGCGGATATTTCCTTTTGAGTCCGTGTAAGCCCGCGGTCGCAGGTGTTCGTACTCCGAATCAATCACGTAGTCTTCTCGCCGGGGGCGAGAGTGGGAATCCAAATCGATAATCATTGAACTGATACCTCCTTTTTTGCGCCTCACTGTGTTTCAGAGGCTTACCGCTACTCGCCCTCTAATGCATTGTTCAATATTCTTTTCTTATTTGCTGCTGATTGGGATCTGTGATGTCGGATTTCACAGTCTCGTTATAGGGATCCGGATCATCCTCCATCCGCTGACACAGCTATGCGGCTTTGCATGAGGCTCGCGTGAGAGAGCTCTTTCTATAAATGAAGTTTCTCTATGTCCAATATAAATTTCTGATTTGCTCATTAGGATCTTTAATAGTTGCCGCCCAAAGCACACGAGAATAGAATACCCCATGCGTATGGATACCGACCGGTTTAGAGTGTTCCTCGAATGTGCGCGACTAAAGAACTTCTCACGCGCCGCCGAGGTTCTGCATATCAGCCAGCCGTCTATTTCTCTGCACATTCGACAGCTCGAAGATTGGTGCGGGACAAATCTCTTTCTGAGGCGCGGTCGACGAGTAGAGCTCACCCAAGCCGGTGAGCTCTTGAGACAACATGCGCAGCGTGTACTGACGGATTTGGATATGGCTCGGCAAGATGTCCAGGAGCTGTTAGGCTTGGGTCGGGGAAAGTTAGCGGTGGCGGCTGCCGGACTTCCGGGAACCTATCTCTTTCCGAAAGCCCTGAGTATGTTCAAAAATCTCTACCCCAATCTGGAAATCAACATGAACTATGGCGCCTCTTCTCAAGTCGAACAGCTGCTGCAGAACGATGCGGTGGAGTTGGCGATGTTTAGCAGAAAACCTAGAGTCGCCGGGCTGAAATACGAGGCCTACGCAACCTCGGCCATGGTCACCGCCGCGCCGCCCGGACATCCACTGACGCGTAAACGGCGCGTTAGCCTTCGCGAGCTAGCTCTCCATCCTTTTATTCTGCGTGAACCGGAATCCGCGGGAAGAGAACTGGTGCGTTCCTACTTCGCCCGGAAAGGATTGAACATCAATGTCGCGATGGAGCTTTCCAGCCACGAGGCCATCAAGGTAGCCGTGGCCGAGGGCTTCGGCTTGGCCATCATTGCCCGGCGGTGGTTAGCCAACGAGCTGGCGCTCAATATGATCTCTGTCATCGATGTCCCGGACCTCAAGCTTTCCATCGAGCACGGCATCATCTATCGGGAAGGCCGGGTTATCTCTCGAGCCGCCAAAACCTTTTTGCAGTTCCTACGCGACAAGACACCGGAGCTTGCAACAACTTTGATTTAGCTGGCGAGTAGCGTGGAGCTACTTTTATACTAACGCACTTAGGCGCTATGCTGACCAGCTCACATCAGTGTCTCGCACGTATGCACCAAACAGCATGGATTGACCCTTTATTTTTCCTTTAGTATCTTCGGCCGCAAATTATTCCGACTTAAGGCGAGGATCCCATGAGCAAGCGAATTACGTTCGCGGGTGGCTGCTATGACCGCACCCAGGCTTTACTCGACGGCACGGTAAAACCCGATGGGCTGGAGCTGAACTGGATGGTCCTCCGCTATTCGGAGATCTGGCGTCGGATGTTGAACGATTATGACTTCGATGCCTCCGAGCTCTCGCTATCCTCCTACTTGATCGCTAAGAGCATGGGCAAGCCTCTTATCGCAATACCGGTATTTCCGGCGCGTACTTTCCGGCACTCTTATATCTTTGTGAATCGTAAAAGTGGCATCAACACACCGGCCGATCTTGTCGGCAAGCGCGTCGGAGTCGCTGACTTTCAGCAGACGGCAACCGTATGGATGAGGGGTATTCTACAACACGAATACGGCGTGCCACTGGAGAAAATCCACTGGTTTACGTGGGCGAAGACACGCATGGAAATCGAGCCTCCCAAGCGATTCGACATCCAGGCGATCCCGAATCATCAGGATCCCGAGCAGATGCTCAAAGCCGGTGAACTGGATGCGGTCATTTTGGCGCAGCTGTTTCCTTCTCTGTTGGCCGGAACCGCGGAAGTGAAACGCTTATTCGAAAACTATAAAGAAGTTGAACAGGCCTATTACAAAAAAACCCGGATTTTTCCAGTGATGCATACCGTAGCAATACGCGAAGACGTTTGGAAAAAAGAACCGTGGATCGCGGTCAGCCTCTTCAACGCTTTTCAAAGGGCTAAGGAGCTGGCCTATCAGAATCTGTTTGATCTCAATGCGTACAAGTTGAGCATCATCTGGTCAAGAGAAGCGGTCGACGAGCAGATATCCATCGTCGGCAATGACCCCTGGGCGTACGGCCTGGAAAAGAACCGAAAAGTTCTGGAGACCTTAGCTATTTACCTACATGAGCAAGGTTTAGTCAGTCATCCTTTGGCCATTGACCAGTTGTTCGCACCAAACACTACAGCGCTGTAAGGCAGCGGCTATAGCAGCTCCGCCCTTTTGCACTGATACTTGGGAAACCGAACTCCCTTCCCTAAAAAGGACGGCTGAAACTACAGACTCGTAAAATCTCGCGGCATTTTCGCCGAGGATCTTTTTCTTTACGGTTTCGGAAAGATCGCTCCGGGCGCGCACCACATCCATGGAGCGCTCACGCGCTTCGCCGTGCGGAATATCCGCGGAAGCCATCATCTGGTCCTCGCCGAGCAGCTCGAGGACCTGCGGCAACGACGCCTCCTCGGCTTCGCAGGTGAAGAACACCCGCCCTTCTTTTAAGTATTGCGGCGGACGCTTTTTCGGCATGTACCCGCCCCGCGCATTGCCGGTATCCGCGTGATAGTAGTGATCCATCCGGCCGATCCAGTACGGCAGCCACTCCGAACCGGCCTCAAGGAAGGCGACGCGCAAGCGAGGGAATTCATCCAATACGCCGCCGCCGAGAATCGACCAAAAGGCCGCGAGTACCGGCAGGGTGAATGAGATCCTCGACATGTAAATGTTCTCGCAGCTCTGGTTGAGCCCGGGATGGCTCCAGCCGACGTGAACACAAAACGGCAGGTTCTGCCGTTCCATTTCCGCATAAACCGGGAATAAAGATTTATCGTGTAAGAGTCTCTCACCGGCTGTTCCCATCGTCGTGATCGCCGAGGCGCCGAGCTCTTTGCAACGCCGCACCTCTTTGGCTGCCTCTGCCGGCGAGCGCAGCGGCACGACACCGGCCCATTTTAAACGGTCCGGCGCTTGAGCGCAGGCACGCGCAAGATAGCTATTGTACGCACGCATCAGTGCAGCTTCGAAAACTAGGTCATCGGTTAACGTGGCGAGAAACAAGGTGGGATAAATAACCTGAACGTCAAGACCAAAATCGTCGAGATCTTTCAAACGCGCTTTAACGTCGGTAAGGCCCTGGCTGCCGACACTGAACGGCTTGCCTTGCGCGTAGGTTGAAGTCAGCGGCGTCGCGATCAGGATCGTGCCGGGTCCCTCCAGTTTAGGCACCGCAGCTCCGTCTATGTACCAGAACGCGTTGAGATTCGTGTGGCCGATGTTCTTTTCGACAGTGACGGGAAACGGTCGCCGTGATTGGAACTCCGGCTCTAGATGATCCCAGATCTCAGTCACCTCCTCGATATGGGAATCGGCATCGATGATTTTAAATTTCTCCATAACTTGCTCTCCGATGATCTCCTAAAATCATTACCTCCTCGATATGGGAATCGGCATCGATGATTTTAAACTTTTCCATAATCGCTTCTCCGACAACTCTTACAATCCTAGCTCTTTCTGCGCCTGGCGCAGATAACTCACATCGATATATTTCTCCGGTGCCGGCAACGGCTCTTTCAGCACCCCGTCTTGCGCCTGCACCTCGATGTTCACTTTGAGCCCCGGCAACGTTACCTCGCCGTTTACGGCGTAAACTTTTTTCTTGATGTAATAATCGATCCCACGACGCGCGTAAGGCGCCTGCAGGCCAAGCTCCTTAGTTAAAAAATCCGCGGCTTCGGCAGGCCGGTCATAAATCCAGCGCAAAGCCTGAATGTGGCCCTTGATGAATTTGACCACCGAGGGGCGATTTTTTTCAGCCCATGCCGGATTTATATTGATAGAATTGAATTGATAGGTCGAGATCACCTCCATCGTGTCGCCCAGGCTCGGGAACCCTTTGTCGACAGCAATGTCCCCGTACGGAATCCCCAAGACGGCGCCGGCAATGGCGCCGCTTTCAAGAGCGCTAAGACGCGCCGGCGTGCCGCCCGCGATCACCACCATCGAAAAATCCCGCGGATAAACAAGCCCTTTACTCTTGAGATAAGAGAGCAGAATAGAAGTAGCGCCGCCGCGCAAGCTCGCAACCCCGAGTCTCTGTCCCTTGAGATCCTCGATCCGCTTGATGTGTTTTGCTCCGACGAGAAGATAAGGCGCGGCGTTGCTCGAACCCGCGGCAACCTTCAGATCGCCGCCACCGCCGCTGCGCTCGTTCCAGATGATAATGCCGTCGGCGTTGATATTAGCAAAATGAAGATCACCGGTAACCAGCGCCTGAAGCTGAACATCACTCCGGCCGATGCTCACAAGATCGACTTGTAAACCTTCTTTAGGATGAAAGTGCTTGCGCGCGATGAAAAACGGCAGGTAGTTAAGATCTCGAGACGTATACCCGGCGCGAACCGTCTCGGCTCTGCCAAGGTGAGGAGGAACGATAATCGACAGCACGAGCAGCACAACAAAACAGGCTGGCTTTCTCATAACGCAAAGACTCTCCTTCATGAACGATCTTCTATGAGCGATCTTTGCGGTTGTATCAGGGGATCGGTTACAGGTCAAAAAGCAATCGTCGCTTTCCCTCTGTCAGGCAGGATGAGCCGCTAACGTGATTTGATCGAATTTATAAAGGCTGAAAGGCTAGAATGAACAAAGCTGTGATGCCTAAAACGAACGCAAGGACCTGTCGAGTAGTGCCGTAATCCGTTCATGGGACCTTGTTCTTTTTGTACAGTTGGATGTACAGAAAGGGAGTTGCTCCATGAAGCAGTTATCATTGACCCAGGCGCGAGCTAAACTCAGCGAGTTGGTTGCCGAAGTCGACAGTGGAAAAGGCCCGCTCGCGATTGCCCAGCGATCGAAGATCAAGGTGGTGCTAGTCAATGCTGAGTGGCACAGCAGGGTGGAGGAGGAATTGGCGTATTACCAGCGCGCGGCGAAGCAGTCTCCTCTCAAGCTGACGGGCAGCATGGCGGTCACTGGTGACATCGATCAGGCCTTCAGGAAAATTAGGAAAGAACGGGAGAAATCCCTTGACCGCCTCATCTCGGGGTTTAAGTGATTTACGTTACGGACACGCACTCCCTGATCTTTTGGGCCTCCGATCGGAAGAATCGGCTCGGCAAGAGGGCACGGCGAATTTTTCAAGAAGCAGAGAGTGGAAAACATTCGATTGCGGTTCCCATCATCGTGCTCGAAGAGACGGCGCGTTTGATTGAAAAGAAAGTCGTTCAGCTATCGGTACCGTTCCGCCGCTGAGCGGAGGCGCTAGATCGTTCCGCTAACTTTCAGGTGCAATCCTACACGATTGAAATCTTGCTAGAATCCGTTTCACTTGCCGCCATTCGCGATCCCGCTGACAGAGTAATCGTTGCCACAGCTCGACAACTTCGCTGCCCGTTGATCACAGCGGATGCGCTTACTTCGGAAGGAAACTTGACCGTTACGGTCTGGAATTAATTTCCGGCTGAACTGTCAATGAACTGATGATGCGAGGCCAAACAACGAGAAAGAAATTTAGACAACGATGTCATTTACCGGCATGCGTGACCGTCACTCGCCCGACATGATCTGGCGTCGCATCAAGCTCTTGCACCTTGCCAACGCACAGGCGATTGATGAACCAGAGGACAACGCCGATGGCAATCAGGACGCCCACTCGCACATAAACGGCGGGGTCACGCCCGGTGATCGGTAGTGCCAGGACCACGCAGACCAACGCGCCGAGAACCGGCATCCACGTCGGTGCGCGAAAATGCTCGTGATCGACGCGGTCTCGGCGCAACACCAGCACGGATACGTTGACCAGCGCAAATACGCACAGCAGCAAAATCACAGTGGTCTCGGCCAGGCCGCCGATATCTCCGGTAGCCACCAGCACTGCAGCGATTGCGGTCGTGAACAGGATCGCGACCCAAGGGGTGCCGCGCGCGGGGTGGACATTGGCAAACATAGATGGCACGACGCGCTGACAAGCCATGCCGTAGACCAGACGCGAAGCCATAATCATGTTCATGAGAGCGGTATTGGCGACGGCAAATAGCGCGATCAACGCGAACAGCTTGGGCGGAAACGGCAGGCCCGCAACCTTGACCACCTCGAGTAGTGGTCCGGAAGAATTCGTCAAGGTCTGAGTGTCGACCAGCATAGCGGCGGTAAAGGCTACCGCCATGTAGATGACTGCCGCTACTACGATGCCGCCAAACAGCGCGTAAGGAAAATCCCGCGCCGGATCCTTCGTCTCTTCCGCAAGATTAACCGAATCTTCAAAACCGAGCAGCGCAAAGAAGGCCAACGCGGTCCCCTGCAGCACACTGAGAAAAGCGCCAGAGCGCGGGTTGAACTCTAACGCCCGGCCCGGATCGCCTTCGCCGGTGAGTAACGCATAAATTCCAATGGCGACAATCACGAGCAAGCCGGAACCTTCGATGACAGTGAGCGTCACATTCACCTTGACGGACTCGGAAATTCCGACAAAGTTCACCAGGGTTACAAGTGCGAGAAAGATCAGCGCGCCGACAATAACCGGCAGTGTTACGAACTCCGCGAGATATCTGCCGCCGAAGGCCTGGGCCGAGACGCCTGCTGAAGTCACACCGCTCATCATAACCGCGAACGCCACGATGAACGTCACAAAAGGAATTTTAAATGCCTTATTGACGTAAAGCGCCGCGCCCGCAGCTTGGGAATATTTTCCCGCCAGCTCGGAGTACGCAGCTGCGGTCAGTACCGCGAGCACGAAGGCAAGCAAAAACGGCAACCACAGCATGCCCCCGACATGGCCTGCCACCCTGCCGACCAGGACGTAGATGCCTGCTCCCAGGATATCGCCGATGATAAAGAACAGCAGCATCCTCCTTCCGATGACCCGCTTGAGGGAGGATGACTTGGACTCTTTGGGTGCTTCTCCTGTATTAGCCATGATCGTTTTCTTTAGCTTTCATCGGATCTACTAGAGCACGATCCTATGTGCAAGAGGACGCGCTGGCTGGTACGGCTCAGGGCGCCATGAAGGACGCAATCCCGTATGCGTTGCCTGGATCATTTTCGACGAATATACTCCGACACACATCAGCTCAAAAGCAAGTCCCAATCAGTCGATCACCGAAGGGATATTCCCGGTGAAAGGATCAGAGCAATGTTTCAACTGGGTGTGTTCATAGCAGTTCTCATGATCGCTTTTGCGGCAAACGTCTGGGGTCTGGATAAAATTCGGATCGGCATGGGCGCATTTAGCCCGACCAACAGCGCGATCTGGGTCGCCGAGGAGCGCGGCTTCTTCAAGAAGCATGGAATCGAAGCCGAAGCGATCTTCATCGGCGGCGGCGCAGCGCGCGGCGTCAATGCATTGCTTGCCGGCGATATTCAGTTCGCCACCGCGGGGGGCGGCGCCGTCATCACGTCGGCACTCAAGGGCGCCGACGTCGTCATGGTCGCGGCGCAGAACAATAAAGGCGTCCATCGAATTCTGGTGCGGCCCGAGATCGACACCCCGGAAGCGATCAAAGGCAAGAAAATCGCGATTACTACGTTCGGCTCTTCGTCCCATGCCGTGCTGACGATGGTGCTCGATGTATGGAAGATTCGTCCCGACGAGCTGCAAATTCTCCAAGTTGGCTCTTCGCCGACCATGCTGATCAGCCTGCAAAAGAAATTAGTGGATGGCGCGGTGCTGACCGATCCGTCTTATTTCATCGCCGAGGATAATGGCTTTCGCGTAATCGCCGATCTCGCCAAGATGAATATCCACTATCTCCAAAGCATGGTGGTGTCGACGCGAAGCTATCTGCGCTCTAACCGCGATCAAGCGACCCGGGTCCTTAGGGCCTTCGTCGAGGGGATCGCTTATTTCAAGAAGAATAAGAAGGACAGCGTGCGCATTATACTTAAAAAGATGCGCATGGATGCGGATCAAGCAAAATACGCCGAGCGGACTTACGATCAGTACGCCGAGCTCTACTTCGACCGGATCCCCTACCCGTCACCGACGGGAATCAAAACCGTGTTGGAAAGTCTGGCCAAAGATAACCCCAAAGCAAAAGCCGCCGATCCAAGCTCCTTCGTAGATTCTAGTATCCTGAAATTCATCGACGACAGCGGGTTTATCAAGAGTTTGTACGAGTAGTGGTTTTGCAGGAAACGAGTTAAATCGATTTATAAGCTCTTCACAAAATCGATTATCAGTCGATTGACGTGTCTCGCCTGTTCTCGGAACACATAATGACCTGCATGATTAAATGCATGGAATTCGGTCCTATCGACCACCGAACTGATTACGTGAAGTAAGTCGATTCCCAGCTTCATGGGGGAGGACTGATCGTTGATGCCCCAGATGATCAACGTCGGAGCCTTTAATTCTCCGGCTTGAATCAGCTTCAGGGTCTCATACTTTTTTTCACGCATACTCGGAAGAAACACCTCATCCAGAAAACGCTCCATCTTCTTTCGCGCCTCCCGCGTCCTTGGGAGCCGGCCTATTCTCAGCATCTCTTGAACGAAATCTTCAGTGATGTGGTCATGCGAGTAGGAGTTGGCGATGGGCTCTCTGAGAATAAATTCTCGATCCGGAACGGTGGGCGCGCCAACTTCCAATTTCGTATAGAAATCATATGACAGGGACGCATCTTCCGCAGGGAGAGTGTTGCTGTCAAAAATTATCAGGGCTTTAACCAATTCGGGGTGATCGACCGCGAGTCGCGCCGCCGGCAGAGCTCCCCTGGAATGGCCCGCCAACGTAACGTTTGTAATCCCGAGAGTTCGTACAAAGGCACGGGTGTGCTCGATCACTGCGGCCATTGTATAATCCGCATCGCTTTGAGGATTATCGGTATCGCCCATTCCTAGTTTATCGAATGCGTAAACATGAAAGTGCTTGCTCAGCTCGTGGAAGTTCAAGCTCCAGTGATAAGCGCTATAAAATGTCCCGAACTTTCCCCCGTGAATAAGAACGAGGTTATCGCCGGTTCCGGCCTCAAAATATCTGGTTCTTATGCCGTCTAGCGTGACATATTTGGCTTTATCCATCGTTTCCTCACGGCGGAATAACACAGAGCCGAGCTGCCGACTACTTGCCAAAAAGTTTTCCGTACTCCCTGCTTTTTTCTTGATAGGCGTTTTTATCGAGATCGAGCATCTCTACAAATTGGATCTTGTCCGCATCGGGTAACGGCGGCTTGATGCCTTTGCGATTTACGAACTCGCCTCCGATTTTGGTCATGAGCTCCATGCTCTCGTCGCCCAGAAAGAAATCGATAAAGGCCTTTGCCGCGTTCGGGTTTGATGCCTTACTGCTGGGCGCAATATGATGTCCATCGCCTAACATCTTCCCCAATCTCACGTAATCAAGCGGCGCTCCTTTTTGCCCGTAAAGAAAAACATACCTGACGAAAGCTATCGCTATAGGCGTCTCTGAGGTTATCACCCGCTCCGCGGCCGGAATATAGGATTCCACCAGCGCCGGCTTGGTTGCTGCCAAATCGCGGATGAACCTATCAGCCTTTTCTTGTTCCATCACTTTATGAAGGCTGGCAAGCCACTGGGTTGTGGTCGTGTGTTGCCTCGGATCGGCCATAACTACTTTGCCTTTGTACTGAGGCTTCACCAGATCTTCCAAAGATTTCGGAGCGTCCGCTGGTTTGATGGCGTCTTTATTATAGATGATTCCAATGACGACATTGCGGTACCTAGGCCCCAACTCAGGATCAATAACATCTTTTGAAAAACCTTTGGCCGAAGGAGAGTCGTACTTGCCTACAATTCCTTCCTTGAAAAGGATCTGCATTGGACTGGCATTGTTGATGAGCACGTCAAAAAGCGGTTTGCCGGCGCGATATTCGCTCGTAGCCCGATCCATGACCTTGGTCGACGACGCCCGCCAATAGTCCATCTTGATTCCGGTTTTCTTGAGAAAGGCATTGCCGATGGCGTCTCCCGTGTCGGAATCGAGAGAGCCGTAAACCACTACTTTACCTCCCTCTTTTTTGGCGGCCTCTATTAGTTTTGCGTCTTGAGCAAAGGCTGTGCTGGATAGCGTTAGGACGAAGCTTGCCGAAATGAGCAACGCTCTATTCATCTCTGCCTCCGATCGTTAGTCGCATCGTTTAGCGTTAAGCCGATTTCTGAATGCTCTGACTCAATAACACTACATCTCACGATCTGGTTTCCATGATCCGGTTCTACCAACGTGCTCGTTAGCATACAAATTGCCGAGAGAACAGAAATTTCTCACGCCTAGGTTTTACCGATCCATACACAGATTCCGTCCCAAGCAAATCACAAGCGGACAGATCCGATCTCGCTCACTCACGGCGCAAGTGATTGCTCCTACACCAATGCCTTTCGGCATCGAAACCGTGCATTCTTGTGGAACGTGGTCAGCCGCTATGCGGGGTTTGTTAACAGACGAATTTATGATCTCCAGTTTGTAAATTGTGTATATTGCGCAAGCCACGTGCGCCCTCCGCCGCGGATCAAAATATTATACCGACAGCTTTCGAGGAGACCAAGAATAGCGAGCCTGACCCCGTTGGCAGCCTCGTTGCCGTTCTAAATGACATCTATCATTTCTTTCTACTGTCCGTTTTTTTTCCCTTATTGGGACGCGAGCCGGATACTGTCGGCGATCCGCGGACACCTGCAAGGTATGCTGTGATATAATTAAAGAAAGTATTGCTTTTAAGAAGGACCGGCCAGCTTCTATCGGCTTTATCCTTGTTGCTCTTGGCATAATCGATAATATGGAGCAGATGCTCCTGAATCAGCGCGGTTCCTTCATCCTTCAAAATACCTGGTATCAGAGAAGCAGCGTTCCGCCGTAAATCCACCAGATCCTTGAAGATTGTTCCGCAAAGAAATAGCGAGCACTGCGCCATGACTTGATGGATCTCTTCGATGAGGTCTGCGTACCAAACTGCATTCCTAGAGCATCCTCGTTTGCAGCTTGAATTTTTTCGAGGTTTGGAGTTTATGACGGATGGCCGCGAACTTTCGGACAAAATCATCCACGACGGTCTTAATCTCATGAGCTATGATCATCTTCTCCGCTGTCATATCAACGGAAAAGATTCTTTCGTAGTTGCCCCCGTCCTCGACTGATAAGAAGATCTTCTTCGGTTTTTTTTCGATTTCGCTTTTGATAGAACGATGCGGTATAAGCTTGAGCACCGTCTTTCAACCGAATCTTTCTCTTTTACAGGAATGACCAATCCGTCTCTGGATAGTTTCAAGTTCCTCAGGTGTGGCGCTCTTTAGTTCCCCTTCTCTCCGCTCCAGATACCAGCCACGCGATGCGAGGGCATGGTCGAGCTGAACAACTCTTTGGTCATTCGATCGCAAGAAGCCAGTGCCTACCGGATTCTGGTTATTTTGATTCACCGCGACATTGTTCTCAAAGTCTTATCACCGCTGAAAATGATAGCCCTTGCCAAAAAAGATGACATTCTTGGGACCCTTTTTTGCGAGATAGTGAACCCCTTCTCCGAAGTTCACCACTGAGCTTTTTCAGTACGCGGCTTTGTCATCACTGGGCTGCCGCTTTCCTAGAAAGGTCACTCCATTGTTGAAATGAAGAAAATTCTTCGAGTCGTCGCCCGTACAAGTTGCTTCGATAGATCTGTTCGTAGCAGTTTCGCGCTGATCAACTCGGATATTGCGTTGCAGCAACCCTTCCCCATGCTTTCCATAAAGATCGGCAAGCATTTCGCCGCTGGATGTAAGATTGGCATCCGCTACGCCGGATCGCAACATGTACGGCGCGGCTGGCAGCCGAAACCTTAAGATCTTTACCGCAAAGGCTCTGTTGATAAAACTGCTCTTGAAGCTGGCTTAGGGGCTGTTCATCCCATGAAACAAGGCTGTTAGATGGCCCTTTGAGCGAATCGACGAAGGCGTCGAGTTTTACCTTGGATTCATGTGAGATCCCTTCGCCGCTAGTTATAAAGTGTACTCGGTAGCCCTTCGGCAACTGCTGGTAAACTTCATCTAGCCGAGCCTTTAACTCCGAGTTGGCGATTTGGTCATGTTTTTTACTAAGGATCACTTGCAAGCCGGAAATCGTCTTATCGACTTCGCCAGCAGGGAACCCCTTAGCTGGGTCCTCGGGATTCTTGAAATTGTAAAAATGAACTAATGCTTCATCATCGATCCATATCGCATCGATTCCCAAGTCGCCTCCGCCGTCGCAGGCTATTTCCTCAACCTCTACATCCGTAAACTCATACAGACGAATGAAATACCAGTAGACCAAGAAATCGCCACGGTTCTTTAGTCCATGCTTTTTTGCCAACGATTCGCACTCGGCTTCCAGTTGTTCTTTGAACAGCGCTAACAGTGGACTCGGTGTGGCCATAGGATGCCTCTAGTTTAGTCTTGGTTGCTTCAGCACGCCACGTGATGTGGCGAAATGGCAGACGGTCGCATGCGATATCGCGAAGGCAGAACAGTACTCACCGGGCCGTCGCGGCGACATCTTCCCGGCGTTAAAACAGATGCGTAAAGTATGCTGTGCTATGGTAGTGTCAAGACGAATTCATGACGAAACGATGAGCTTTAACCCGCGACGATGCACATTGGGTGACGAATTTGGCAGCTGAGAAGTGCGGCTTGTTTAGTATCTATTCTTAACACACACATTACATGACCTTAGGAGGTCCATTGTGGAAATATCCGACGCCTACCGTCGATCGAGGAGGAACACGTCTGTACTTTGCGGTATCGCCCTGGCTTGGTCCGCAGCACAGTTAGACGTCAAATCGCTAGACGCGGGTCCGGCAGGCACCGTAGATCTATCTAATGCCTCAGTACCGTTGATCCTAGCTTGCGGCATCATCTACGCGCTGACACGATGCACGATCGATTTCGTCATGCAGTCTGGGACGTGCGCCGCTGGCACCTCGCTCAAGTCGACTTCAAAATCACTCTGTTTCTCGTGCGTGCTACTATACTGATGCTTGCGGCAGCGGGGATATATCGATCTGTCGAGACAGTCGCATACGTAGCTGTGATTGTCCTCGCAATGCTGTGCGCCTACGGGTTGCTGTTCACCGCGGGGATATTTGCCATCACCCCGGTCTTGCTTTGGCTGAAGCCCCCCAAAGGCTCCCCTGTGGGTAGAATATTCGAGGCAGAGTGGTGGTCCATGCTGATCGTTGGGTTTTTCCTCGTTACATCCTTGTTGGACGTGCCATCGCGAGCCTCCGGTATGAGCCGTTGCGCACACTTTGATCCGTTGTGCCGAGCCCGACTTCTTAGTCAGGAATCTTTGTCGTTGTTGCTATCGTTGTAGTCATCAGCGTCTTATTCTCATCCGCCCTCTACAGGAAACTTTTCGCCTATGAGCCTCCCTATGTCGAAAGGAAGCTACCCGACGGCACAATTGAAATTACGTTGCGAGAAGGAGTCAAGAAGATTGGCTAAAAAACAGCGGGCCGCCGCTCGAAGGACAAAAGTTGCGGGTTGGGGTCGCGTCTTGAATCTTGACGTTGGCCATCAGCGGATTTCGAAAATCCCGTAAAATCTGATTTTCCTTGCACGCTAACCACAACGTATCTTCCGATTTGTACAAATTATATCGATCCTCTCATCGCTTTTGGCTTGCCTAGAAAAACCGCGCCGTGATCGTCTATCGGCAATCTAGCTCTCACGATCTGTTTCATCCGCTGTCGATGCTCTTCTTTCATGATCTAATATGGCTGATCGGCGGACTAAATTTTATGGCCCATTATTGGTGCCTCACGATCTGAAACTGGTTTCGTGTTAGCCATTTCTTATGGTCGAGCGACAGTCTGTATGTCTTAAGGTTTTCGTTTCCGTCCGCTTTCTTCTATCGTGCTGGTCAGCATTCAAATCTAGCCTAGATTTCACCGATAGATCTGTCCCAAGAAATCAGATTCATGCCTTTTTGAGGAAGCTGGTCACCCGCTATGCAGGAGGTTGAACAGACGAATTTATGATGGTCAGCAAATTGTACATATTGCCCAACGAAAAGACGCAACAATAGAGAACACAACCCTTGGTTCACGACCCTGCCAGGCATGTTTAGCCTGCACCTGGAAAATGCTTATCGATAATTGGCAGCACTCTTTCCAGAAGAGCTGCGTCAGCTGGTCTAGCGCGAGGATGCGCGCCAATGACGGAGTAGCGTCGCGACCGCAAAAGTTCAGCGACATGACTCTCAAGAGCAGCCATTTGGTCGCGCAAGGGTCGGTGCGAAGCCATATTTACTTGCTGCTCGAACTGCGGACCGTTACAAATGACACGGTATACATTCGGTGCAATCAAGCTCGTTAGGAATCTCTTGTAAAGCGAATTTCCTTTTGCAGATGGCTTTTGATTAAGATGTGCGGAAAGTCGGTCGAAGAGCGACGAAGCAAATGGAGATGAAGTGTCGCCAGTCCGGCCGACATAATAGTGCTTGCGTGACATGCTAGCTATCTCGACAACGTAAACCCAAAATCCTCTGCGGAGCAAACTGCCGTCAAATTGAGCAACTGATGGCGTGAGCGTGTTCATATTTGATGTGCACTAATGAATAGCCACTGAGCGTCTCGCAAAGATGGAATCATTCATCACGAACCGCGCCATCGGCTCATTGTCCTTTGACGGTCGCGTCTTGAATCTTAACCTTCTATTGACGCCCCCACCTCCTTCCAGTATTGCTTCTTCTGACCGCGACTGCGCTGCATTGTATAGCACCCCAGCACTCTGGTGCGTTTATGTAGCATCACTGTCGCGCTGTCGGCGGTCTTCCTCGAGCAACTGAGCGGCCGAGCTTCGAAGCTGCGTTGACGGACGGCTCAACAAACCCTTGTGCCATTCCCGCCGCGACACCTCTCGCTTGATGGCTTCTACAATGATCTCTCCAAGTGTGCAGCCTTTCTCCTGGGCATAGCGACGAAGCTGATTGTGCAGTCTCTCGGGAATATCTTTAACTTGAATATTGGCCATGAATAAACATTAGCACGGCGACGAAGTACCGGTGATCATGCGGGTCGATACCTACTTTGCTTTCAGCGGAAACCGTTCGGGATGACTAATGATCTCCTCGCTTAAATCCACGTCCAAATCGGGCCAATAAAAATGACCCGGCGTCGGTTGTTCGACGTTTAGAATCTTGCCTACTGGTACATCCTTAAACCATGGGAAGTCATCATACGACATAAACAACTCGTGACCGTTAGCCAAAAGCCAGACTCCATGGCTTGAGATGTGGGTAATTTCAACCGGAGAAATGTTTGTTCCAGGCATGCTTAAGTTCATCGTAACGATCCTCGATGATTTCTTCGATTTCTTTGATCTGGCGACGCGACAGGCGCGAGTTTACCGCTAATTCAACTTGAGGTTCGAGCCAAAATTTTGCCTCGCCGTCACCGCAATATATGTGCACGTGAATCCGGGACTCCTCGCGAGAGAAAAAAAAGAATCGATAACCTTTAACACGAAAGACAGTTGGACTCACAGGGAACTGCAACCTTTCATCTATCAAGACTCAAGGACGTCGACTGTGACAGCGCTTTAGATATCGTCCTGAACAAGTCATGGGACGGATTATACACTGACCAAGTCTAGGATCGGAAGCGTGGAAGTGAGGGTCAAAACGATCAAACAAGTTAGAACTTAGCCTAGCGATCAACCAACGCATAGTACGAGCATTGATTGTTCTACGTCTTCCCTACATGTTTCAAGACGACAGATTATACGATTTTCACCTAACTCTTCACCGATTGAAAATCGTTTGGGTTCAGTCGGCAAAGCGAGGTTGTCTGTCGAGTTTTTCGAACCCCGACGAGCGTGGATGCAGAAGTCCACTTAACGTTTCCTGTAAAGTCGATCGATAAAACCTTCACGCACGAGCTTATCTATGATGCTATTATCGGCGATGGCGTCGACTGAAATGGGCTTCTTGCCCATGAATTCCACAATCGGCGCAATCGCTTCTTGTTCCACCCGTGGTGCGCGATCCAAAAATTTAACTGCGTCGTTATAAAGTTCCTCGATTAACTTCGGCTCCTTAAGGCGGGTATATTTCGCGATCACCTTGAATGCCATTTCCTTCTGTTGGTTTACCGCGGCGACACCTTCAAGATACCCCCGTACCATTCCTTCCACGGCCAGTGAAGATCGGCGGTAAAAGTCTTGAGGTACTGCAATCACAACGTTGGAGTACTGGATCCCCAGTTCATCCAGATCCACGAGCATCCTCATCGGCGCATCCACACGCAGCACCGCTAAGACGGCGCCAGCAATTTGCCGGCGCCCAAACGCGACCGACATTTCTGCCGTGCCGCCCATTTGCCGCACGTTGACCGCGCCCTCCAACCCTTGTTTGCGAAGCAAAATCCGCGTCAGATTGTCAGTCACGGATCCGAATCGGGAAACGCCCAAAGTCTTGCCGCGCAGATCCTCTATCCGGGTAATCTCCGGCTGTACCCACAGTCGAAAGTAGGGACGGTTAACCAGACTCATCACCGAGACCAGTGGAGCACCCGCCATCACTGCCGATATCACCGCATTGGTCGCCGCCAACCCGCCGTGAAGGTCACCGCCGATCAGCGCCTGAACGACCACCGGGCCGGAAGAAATAAAAATCAGATCAGCGTTGATGCCATATTTCTCAAAGGCACCGATCTCCTTGGCCATCCACAATCCGGTTCCTGACGGACCTACTGTGGAATACGCCAGGCTGAGTTTTCTGAGCTCGGCAGAATAGCCGCCGACGGCGAAAGATAATAAGAATCCCACCGCCAACATCATTGAGGCGCGTTGGGGTCGCGTCTTGAATCTTGATGTCCACTTAACCTGCACGCCTGAATTCAAGTTCGAGCCTTTCTTAACTATCGCCGCCTCAGATAGCGTTTCCGGCGGAATATGGGCGCAATTGGACCCCACGATGAAGGACATAAAAGCCTTTTCTCGGCTCGATTTGGCGGCTCACCGATCCAGTCGCGGCTTATCGTACGTTCTCAACCACAATTCCAAGCGAAGGCGCACGCGAAAGTGGACCATCCGCGGTAATAAGCGGCGCGTCACATAGACTTGCTGCCGCTACATAAAACGCATCATAAGCGCTCACATTAGTGCGGTGTTGCCATGCTGCCCAAAGGAGCGATGTATGAGGAATACGATCGATAGGCCAACTCATAAGATCTTCGATGGCGCGCAATGCGCGCTGCTCGTCAACCTCCCGGCGCAATACAGCGCGTCTTAGAACCGAGAGCACTTCCACATCCAATAACTCAGGGGCCAATAAGAGACCATCTTCAACGATGTTAGCAACTTTGAGCCCCAATGATGTTCGAAGAAGGTACTCCACGGCCGCGGAGGCGTCGATAACATAGCGACTCACAGAAGATCACTGTCGCGATGCCGGCGTTCTTCCTCGAGCAGCTTAGCCGCCGAGCTACGAAGCTGCGTCGAAGGCCGGCCCAAAAAACGTTTCTGCCATTCTCGCCGCGACACCTCTCGCTCGATGGCTTTTAAAATGATCTCTCCCAGGGTGCAGCCCTTCTCCCGGGCATAGCGACGAAGCTGATTGTGCAGTTTCTCGGGAATATTTTTAACTTGAATATTGGCCATATTTAACGGTAGCATGCCAGCGGCATGCCCGCAATGATTTCGGTACGATGGAGGAAAATAGTTCGGGGTGAATAATGATCTGGGGCTCAGCTTTGCTATCGCGAGCGTTGTTCACTATTGTTTTGATGGTTCACGCCAGCATAATTGGCGTCGCCTCGTGATCTTGAGCGATGCGCGGAAGGCGCGATTCAGGATTAGGGGTCCGCGTCTTGAATCTCCATGGCTTCAGGGATGAGTGATATCAATCTGAGAAATGTTTGTGTCAGGCATGCGCGAATCAGTAACCTAGATCCACAGGGCAGCGCCACGTGATTTCGGCGATGCTTTTTCCGGTTGGCGTCAGGAGTCCGGGTTTGGCTTCCAAAATCGGAGCAATAGCGTTAATCAGAATCGCGACGGTGGCTTGGTCGCCGGCAATGCCATCTTTGATCGTAACATCGATGTTCGTCATTCCCTTAACCACGATCTGATCCTGCGGCTCCGTCGCTCCCACGCAAAAAAGCACTTCGAGGCTGACGCATTCCTTGCCGTTGCTTAGACAGCGCGCGACCTGGCGCATGCCGGAAACTTCACCAGATTTTACTCTTACGTGTTCCGACTCGACGTTACCTTCCGCGATCACCGGCTCGACGGATTGGGTAATTCGATCGGGAATCATACCGAGTGCGTCAGCCACGAGTGCCGCCGACTCCATCAGTCCCAGATGGCCGAAAATTTTATTGCCGAGACTGGCCTTAAACTGATCGACACGCAGACCCGCTCCCATCTTCATTTGCAGCTGTCTGCGGCGCAGCGAGCAATCGACCACCCGTTTCGCCCACACGTGCTCGATGTCGGCCGAGGCTGTCGCTAGGAATACGATAAGGCTGTCCATCACGAACCCGGGATTGATACCGGCGGCCTTGATCGTAACGCCCTTTTCTTTGGCGAGCTGATCGAGTTTTTCCGCCAACTGCGCGCTTTGCAATGTTGGAAAAGCCAGCTCTTCTGCCGAGGTGACTACATTGAGCCCGGCCCGGACTGCGGTCTCGAGCTGCTCGTATATTGCCGGCAGGAAGGAACCGGTTGTGAGCACGACGACATCCGCTTCAACCTCGCTGAAGAGCGCAGCGGGATCGCCGCTCACTTTTATGCCGAGGTTTTTTTCAAACCCTAAAACCGTGCCGAGATCGAGTCCAATTTTACCTGGATCAGAATCGATAGCTCCGACTACCTTGAGCCCTGGGCGGCTCAAACCAAATTTAGCCGCCTCACTGCCGATCGCGCCTACACCGTAAAAAATGACTTTTATTTTTTTGTTGTCTTTAGAATTCATCTGAAATGGAACCTTGTGACATTCTACTGTTCTGTAAGAAAGGTCATTTATGCTTGATCGTCATTCCAGGCAACCCCGGTGCAGGGCGGCGGCTACGCGGAATCCAGGAATTAAAAACTTTTGGATACCGGCTTCCCGGCATGATTCTAAACGCTCACCGAATTCTTACGAATTTTAGATGACCAGGTTACCTGATGATCATGCTGGGCGGCCTTCGAAGCTAGGCGGCCTTCCTGCTTTGCCAGAGAGTCATCAGACGGTCACGCTCCGCATTGTCGAGGTGGCTCAAGGCCTGATCGACGATGTCTATTCCGACCATTTGGTTCCAGGCACCGATTAAGCGCAGCGTTATCGGTCCCGGTGCACCCTTGCCGATTTGAAGACCGTTGACCGTCTTGATTGGAACGAATGTCGGGCTGGTGCTAGCTAGAAAAGCCTCTTCGGCGGTGTACAGATCGAATGGCGTATAGTTTCCCTCGACGACTTCCACGCCCAACTGTTTGGCAAGCTCGAAGATCGCCGCTTTGGTAATGCCGCCTAGAACGTTCCTGTCCGAGGGCGTGCAGAGCTTGCCGTCGATGACTAGGAAACAATTGTGCGCGCTGGTCTCGCTAAGGTTGCCATCAATGTCGAGCATCAACGGAATCGCCCTGGGATCGGCCTGCTTGGCCTCGAACGCCGCCATGTTGTGATTCATCTTGTTGGTGATCTTCGCTTTGGACTCGAGGCACTGTGGCGGTATGCGTCTGGTCGCAGGAATGACCAGCGGCGCGCCTTCGACATAAAAACTCGCAAACTCGGGAAAATTGACAATCACAGGATAGACAGTCACGGTGGCGCGGCCGCTCACTCGATTGCCTCGCATGGAGCGAACGCCGCGGCTCACTACTTGCCAGAGGGCGCAGTCTTCGTTATCGCGTAAGAGCTTCTTGTTGCGCTCCAAAACCTCCAACGTCGTCTTCTCCATATCTTCCAGCGACATGCCGCAATCGATCCGGGTATATTGAAGCGAGCGAAACAGCCGCTCGGTATGCTCCCGCAGCCGGAACGGTTTATGGCGGAATGTGCGTGTTACATCATACACTCCGTCACCGGCGTTAAACCCACTGTCCAGCACGGAAACTTTTGCCTGGCTTTCCGGTACGAATGCCCCGTTGAGGTAAACGATCGTCTCTTCCATCGTTTTATCTTCCTTTCGTTGTTTCTAGAGGATGCAACTGAATCACGATTGTGCTGTTCACTTCGATGCGCCGCCAGTGATTCATTGGGCAAAGAAGATCTGGCGAAACTCGCTACTTAAATTCTTTGCTTCCTGCTCCGTCGGGTTGTCCATGGGTATCATGTTCGGAGTTACCTTCTCAGCGCCTTGGATGGGCGGGTAGACACCGGGCGCTAGAACGAATTCGCCGTCTTGTGCGATCATTCTCTGCCCTTCGGCGGAGACTGCGTACTCGATGTATAATCGGCCGGCGTTTGAGCGCGCCGCTTTGGCTCCAAGCGCCAGGTGATTGGGGTCGGAGAGATATTTATCAAGCGAGACATAAGAAACCGGACCTTTGTATTGCTTGACGAATTTTATGTAGGCGATTCCCACCTGCGCTTCTCCTTTTATGATGGCCGGAGTTACCGGCGCCAGGGATTCCAGCAGAAGCGGCTGTTGCTTCGCCAACCCTTTCACATACTCGCGCCATTTTGCCCCCATCAGCTTTTCGAGATTCCAGAAAAACTTTGCCGTCGTCGTGTGCCGCGAGGGATCAGGCATGCTGATTTTTCCCTTCCATTTAGAGCTCAGGAGATCTTCTAAACTCTTGGGAGCCTCCGCGGCTTTGACCAATTCGGTGTTGTAAAGAATACTGATCGGCAAGATACGCCACGGCGTGATCAGCGCGTCTTTTTCCTTGAACTGGTCGGCAAAGCTTTGTGAAGACGGCGGAACATAAGGTGCAAAAATCCCTTCCTTTTTCATCAAAGCCATGACATCCCAACTCGACTCCACCACGTCAAATGCGGGGCGGCCGGCGCGCCACTCGCTTTGGGCGCGCTCGGCTACCGCGGTCGAGGACCCGCGCCAGTAATCGACTCGGATACCGTGCTTTAATTCAAAATTTTTGTGCAGCTCTTCCATCGCCTGCGGCACCACACTGCCGTAGACGACCACCCTGCCCTCCTTCTTTGCCGCGGCGATATCGATCGCTTGCCCCCGGGCCTCGTCAACGAGGAATAACCGCAGAGCCAGAGCTATTCCGATGGTACAGGCTTTAACCATATTCATGCCTTCGGTCGCTAGAGTTAGTTCGCCAGTTTTGGCTTTCTTAGATAACACGCCTGGTTTTCTGGCCGGAGTCTGTGTTGACCACAACTGCGCCGTATAGTTTTCAGGCGCACATCAGCACCGTTAGACCACGCGATTGTCAGACCGTCAATAAAAAACTGCTTGAAGTAGTGTTTTCAGAGGTTCGAAAATCGGTCCTATGAGCCACGGCTTAAGCTGATACATTTTTGATGCCTGTCGATACATGGCCCGAAGAACCTCTTACTTCATATTCCGCATAGATGTTCCACTGGAAGTTGGGTAGTTGGTATCGTCCCGACTGACGCCCTGCATGAAAGTCTTGAGAGATTGCTTTTCCGTCCAAGGACCAAGTCCCGTCTTCCCGTCCGGGTCAGATTGGGATTAGAACCGTGGGCCACGCGGGCCGGGAAGCCGGGCACCTGGTTTATATGTAACGAGAGGAGGTAGCGCGGCAAGCCCGCGCTACCTCCAGGATCGCTAATCCTCTGGATCGCCTACTCTAAGGTTGAGCTTCGAGAATCAGGTTAAACGGCGTTTTCTTGGCCGCCCGGATAGTCCGGAATCCGGCTTCTTTTAAAATCCTTGCTAACTTCTTCTCGCCTGCTTGGGCTCCGAGCGCTATCCCTTCTTCGGATAACGAATGCGCGCAGCAGAGCGTCGTGGACGCGGAATAGTAAAGGCGTCCGATGGGATTTAGATTATCTTCGACCCGGTCGTTGGCGTACGGTTCGACGAGCATGATCGACCCGTTTGGCGACAACGCTTCGCGCGCGTGGCGCGCCGCGCCCACCGGATCTCCCATATCGTGCAAACAATCGAAGAAACAGATCAAATCGAACCCTTGCGCGGGATAGTTCTTGGCATCCGCAACCTCGAAGGTAACACGATCGCCGACACCGCGCGTTTTAGCATTCCTTCGGGCAGCCTCGATCGAATCCGGGTGAATGTCGAAGCCCCAAAATCGAGATCCGGGAAACGCTTCGGCCATGATGATCGTCGAGTGTCCGTAGCCGCAGCCAACGTCGGCGATCTTAGCCCTGGCATTTAATTTCTCCGTGCCGTTTTCCAGAGCGGGTAGCCAATCTGAAACTAATTGGCCTTGGTATGCGTTTCGGTAAAAAGCGGCGACACCTCGGTACAGTCGCGGGTTGTGCTCGTCCCAGCCGATGCCTCTCCCGGTGCGGAACGCCTCGATTGTTTTCTCTTCATCGAACCACATGGACGCCGGCACTTCCCAGGCGGGCGGCAGGAAAAGCGGGCTGTCCTCGTTAGCGAGCACCATCGCCTGCTCGGCTGTGAGCTCGTAACTCTCGCTGGACGAGTGGTAAACGACATAACCCGCGGCTGCCTGGCTGTTGAGCCATTCGCGCACGTACCGCTCAGCGCAACCAGCTAGTTTGGCGACCTCCGTGGAGCTTAAGGGACCCTGTCCCGCCATTGCCCTGTACAAGCCGAGTTTGTCTCCCAAAGCCACCATCACTCCGCCATAACCCGCCGCCAGATCACTGATCGCTTTTTCCACGAGCTCATTTAGCTTTTGCTCGTTGACCTTCATCGTTCTATCCTCCTAAGGTAGATTTGCTTTCACGCCAGTCAAAATAATCTCTCGAGCCTGTCTGTAGAAGAGCGAAAACGGTCAAAACAGGTTCGTTCGTGCCAGAGGGAATAAAAAATGAAGGGTGGAAAAAAATCGATTAACGTCAGTCTCTTGGCTATTCCCGAGGTCATGGCCTCGACGCTAATCGGACTCCACGACGTGTTGAATTCGTTCGCTCTGCTTTCCACTTACAATGATGCTTTACCGAGCGACCCGCCATTCACCGTGGAAATCGTCGCGCCCAGTTCCGGCCTGACGCACACTTCCGGCGGTATGCCGATCCCGGCGGGCCGATCCATCGATGACATCGATTTCACCGACGTGATCATTGTACCGTCGGTCATCGTTGCGCGGGGCGAGTGGCTTAAAGGCAGATATCCGAGCATCGTTCGTTGGCTAAACGGGATGCATGCCAAAGGCGCGCAGTTGTGTTCGACGTGTTCCGGCGTACTACTGTTGGCGGAAACCGGTTTATTGGAGGGCAAAGAAGCAACCATTCACTGGATTTACGCGCCGACTTTTCAGAAGAACTTTCCCGGTGTTCGTTTGCGCGTAGAGAAGGCCTTGATTGCGATCGGCGAAAATAATCAATTCATCATGTCCGGCGCGTCCACGGCATGGCACGATTTAATTCTCTACTTGATCTCCCAGCATGCAGGTCCCACAGCCGCGCAAGCCATCGCCAAGTTTTTCGCATTTCAATGGCATGCCGACGGCTTGTCTCCCTATGTCATGTTTGAACCGGCGATGGATCATGGCGATGCGGTAGTTCAAGAGACTCAGAAATGGCTCAACAAGCATTTCTCGGTGCCAAGCCCCATCGAGCAAGCGGTGCGCCAGTCCGGCATCGCGGAGCGCACCTTCAAACGGCGCTTCAAGAACGCAACGGGGCACACGCCCATTGAGTATGTGCAGCGCCTGCGTGTGGATGAAGCAAAACGGCGGTTGGAAAGAACAACCGCGCCCATCGATGAAATTGGCTGGCAAGTCGGCTACGAAGACCCGACGTTTTTTCGCCGCCTATTCAAGCGTCTCACAGGCGTTACCGCCGGCGCTTACAGACGCAGGTTTAGAATCCCGAGTCTGCCTCTCGCAAAGATGAAGAATGGCATTCGATTGTGATGGGGTGATTCCGTCGTGATAATATCACCGCGACTATTTGCAGTTGCAATCCCCGCCGCAACAAGCTGTCACTCATCGGCAAAACGACAAAATCAATGCTCGTCCAGCTGCGTGCTATTTCGGCGGGATGTTCGCCGGCACTTTATTGGGTATTGCTTTGATGGTTCGAAGATAGCGGTAGATGGCGCGAACATCTTCTTCCTTCATATTGGCATAGATGTTCCACTCCATCGGCGAGATCGCATACTTGGTGCCGTCGGGACTGACGCCGTTCTTGAATGTTTGCACGAACTGCTCTTCGCTCCAGCGGCCGAGTCCGGTCTCGGGGTCCGGAGTCAGATTCTTGGCGTAGAAACGCGCGCCCCGCGGTCCGGGAAAACCGGCCACCTGACTGCGCCCTACTGTCGTGCCGGCATACTTTGCCGGCACGCCGGAAAGATAAAATTTCATGTCCGATTCGCCATTGGGCGCCAACGGCGTGTGACAGCCGACACAGTGCCCGAGATGATTCACCAGATAGTTACCTCGATCGATGTAACTTGCTTGCTCCCAATCGGCAGGTATCGTTTCCCGTGACGAGTTAAGCGCGCACGCCGCGCCGATGAAGGTCAATGCGCCGCAAGCGAGAAAGGTTAGACGCCGCGATTTCATAGTTTACTCCGGTTATTTCTGTTCGGCGGGGATTCTTTCGGGCGGCGTATTCTTGATCGGCTTGATCGTTCTGAGATACGCCCACAACGATTTTAGATCGCGGTCGGTGATTTTTTGAAAGGCATCCCAAGGCATCTGAGCATCTAGCACTCGGCCATCCGGGGTGAGACCGGTCTTCATCGATCGTATGAAATCCGCTTCAGTCCAGTTGCCGATACCGGTTTCCCGGTCGGGCGTGATATTCCTCGCGTAGATTTTCTTCCAGCGCGGCGACGACCACCCGGCGTTTGCCGGCGGACCGGCAGGCGGCGCGGGATTCGGCGAACCAGCGTAGTGCCAATTTTCATCCTTACTGCCATCGGGTCTTTCACGTGTGTGGCAGCCGCAGCCTTGGATCGCAGTGGCGATGTAGCGACCGCGGGCGATCCTTTCCGGTTCTGTCTCAGCGCGGACCGGCGAGGTCGGCGATATAAGGAAAGATGTTGCAAGGATCATCAAAAGAGTAGATATCCAATTCATCGACGGGGCCTTTCCACAAATCTGATCATCGCGATGTAGCATTGGGTGAAACATGTTTGCAACCGAATCAACGCTTTTTGGATTCAGCCAGGCAAAAAATGGCGCGCTGCGGATTCTGATCGTCGCCGGCGTTTTGCTTCTATGCTACTCAAATGCCTACGCTGATATGGAACAGGGTAAACGGATCTATCGTGAGAACTGCGCTCCCTGTCACGGCGAGGCAGGCAAAGGCGATGGAGTTGGCGCGCGATCGCTGCCGGTGCGTCCGGCCGATCATACCAACCCCGCGGCAATGACTTCACGCACGGATGCTTTTCTGCGCGACGTCATAGCCAAAGGCGGTAAAGCGATGGGTCTATCCTCTTTCATGCCGGCATGGCAAGGAATCTTTAAAGATAAAGAGATTGAAGATCTTGTTGCTTACATCCGCAGCCTGGCGCTGCCGGCCAAATGAACCAGTCTACGGCGCCGCAGGATTCATACCCGCTAATTTTTACAGCTTTTACTTTTCAGTCTGAAAACTCCCGCCACGATTACCACCCTTTGCTGTTGATTGGCTGAGACGATTTTCGCGCTCACCAGTCACGAGAGGCGCGGGTGGCAAAGAATCACTCTCGGCTTTCCGCGCGCAGACAATATTTTCTATCGGAGAGCCGATATGTCTCGCATCCCTTAACGCCACCAGCGCTTGACTGTCCACCGTTTACAATTTTCGCCAGGATTCACGATTTTGTTTATGGGTCAGCCAATCGCAGCGGCATAAGACCGGCTTCCCCCCTCGATTAGACGCGCAGTATCAGCCCTTTTAGGAGCTTGGCGGAGCAATCACGAGAATTGGCACATATTTGGCGTTATCGGCTCCGGGCGACTGAACTTTGGCGCCAGCCGAACCTGGTTCAGCCGTTCCGAGCAAAACTGAACTGAACCTCTAAACATAGAATGATTCTCCAATTTCTCTCCTCGAACGGTAACAGCGCATGGCTTGCACGATCGAAGCATCTGCACGGCGCTAAACATTAGCCTCGTCCGGTTCAAATCAGATGTAAATAGGGAGACCACAATGGATGGCACGATTACCTGGATGCTCGTTCTCGCGGGCGCTACCGTAGCTCTACTGGGCGCCTTTCTGGTTGCCTCTGAAAAGGAATTGCGAAAGAAGCGCCGCGAAGTGGCAACTCTTGCCGCGAAACTTTCCCGACCGAACATGGGCACAGCTACCGATGATTATCAAAACAAATTAGACAAACTCGAAAACGCCAATAAAGAATTACAGGAACAACTCTCGGCTCTATCCAGCAGACTGGATTCGACTGAGCGCGAGTTCACTCAACTGGACTCCGAGAAGCGCCAGTTAGAAGTCTCTAACCAGAATCTCAACTATGAAGCAGCAGCCCTCCGGGAGCAGTTGTATTCCACATTGAAAGCGAACGAGGAATCTCATTTAGAGAGAGCTGCCTTCGATAAGCAGCTTGACACGATAGCGAGCGAGTTGAAGTCGACCACGGCAAAGCTCGAACAAAGCAAGACGAGAATCGAGGAACTGGAGAACGCCAGCGCACCCTCAGCTCTTGTCGCCGCCGAGCGGTCCCTTGCCGAGTCCCGCGGCGAGTTCGAAAATAATCTCCAAGCACTTGAGCGAGAGCTGGCCGATTGCCAGGAGAAGCTGCGGACATTCGATACGATCAACCGTCAGTTGCTCGACCTCGAACAAAAATACGACAAGGCGCTGCTCAATAATCGCCAACTGCAACAGGAAATCATTCGCTACCAAGAGCGGCTTACTAATAATGAGGCCTCGCAGCATGCTAGGGGGATTATCCGCGAGCAGATGGATGATTCACCTTTGCAAAGCGACATGTCGGATGATCCGGCACAAATGCAGTTTGATGGGCTCAGGTTACTCGAGAACCGTTCCAGCAGCCGCCAAGCTGCGCAATCGGGGATAGTTCTTCGAAGCGCAGCTTCCCCGGGGCTCTCCGGTATGGATGGCCTCGAGAGTTATGGACAAACCACCACTTTGCATACTGCCATCGGTTATGTTGAGCCCATCCAGGACCAAAGCAAGCTCGCCGGCATGGATCTCGAACGGCGGCAATCAGCCGATAGGCGAACCGCCCAATTGTCCCACCTGCTCGCCTGGATACGACTTAATGGCAGCGATACCTACCGAGAACAGATCGACTCGCTCAAAGACTTTACCGATCTTTCCGAACGTGAACGAGAAGTGGTTAGGGATATCTTCCTGGCGCGCGCGGACGAGGCGCAAAAGCGCGGGCGCGATGATGAAATGCTGCGTTACCGCAGTTGGGCGAAAAACATCGTCTATCATACCCGCTTTGCCGATGACGAGATCGAGTATTTCTCTGAAAATGGGACTACAGAAAACAAGCCCGGCTACGAGGAAAGCCATGATCGAACGGCCATCGATAGGATCTCCGGGACAACGGACACAAACGCCGCCAAAGCCGTTTCGACCACCGTTCCACCGGACGGTACTAAGAGCCCGGCAGGGAATATCGCCCTAGGTATAGGCATCGGCCTGGGATTGGTTCTGATTCTTTTGGTTCAGCTCTTCTTTGATACATCCGCCGAGATCACTGTGGCCTCCGATGGTACAACGACACCTGCCAGTTCTCGAGCCGTCGAGCTTCCGAAAAAGCAGCAATCCATAGATGAGAACCGATCAGCAATCGTTTCCGACAGTGCGCCTAAGGTCGAGGCTTTGCGCCCCGACGAGCGGATCAGAGCAAAACCGGACGATGACAAATCTGCTGTGCGCAACACGTCCAAAGAACCGGCGGTCAAGACCGCTCGATCGCAGAGCACTTTTGGAGCGCATACGATCGTCAGATCGACGCCGGTTTACAGTGAGCCCAGTGAGGACTCGGCGTTAATTACTCGTCTGGATCCGGGCACTCAGGTCAACGTAGTGGCAGCGAGCCGGGGATGGTACGAGATTCGCTCTAGGAGCGGCCGTCCGCCAGGGTTTATCAGGCAGGACGGCGCCTCGCGCAATCGTTAATACGTCATCACCAAAACGGGTCGCATCATACTCGATGAGACCTGGCGATCGGAGATCTCTTGCGCTAAGCGCTGGAACTCGAACCGCGCAGCCAACTTCGCGCGTTCAACATACGTGAGAACAATGTCAGATCGCGCGCTTTAATCGCCGCATAAATCGTTGCATCGATACCGCCTCGCAGGCGAGCAACCGGCCTTCCGCCTACCATCAGCTCATCTCCGGCTTTCTTTTAAACGCCGATCTTGTCAGAGTTTACTTTGGGCTCATGAAACTTCACTGCCGCATCGAAGGATCAGGTTTCCCTGTCATAATTCTTCACGGTCTCCTCGGCTCGTCGGATAACTGGCGCGCGATCAGCACACGGCTTAGTCCAAACTATAAAATCTATACCCTAGACCTCCGCAATCATGGACGGTCGCCGCACAGCGAAATAATGACGTACCCGGCCATGGCCGACGATTTGCGCGAACTCATGGAGCGTGAAAAGATCTCGGAATGCCACGTTGTCGGTCACTCGCTGGGCGGCAAGGTCGCCATGCAGTTTGCCACCAGTCACCCGCACCGGGTGAGCAAGTTGGTAATCGTTGATATCGCGCCCAAAGCCTACCCACCGTCGCAGCGCGCCATACTGGCGGCGCTCGAACAGCTGGAGCTGCAAAACTTTCAAAGTTTCGGCGAAATCGATGCGGCCCTCGCGCCTGCCATTCCCGAACTCCCGCTCAGGCAGTTTTTGATGAAAAATATTACCCGAGTGTCGTCCGGCGGTTTTCAATGGCGGATCGATCTTGGTTCGATCGCCAAAAGCTATGATCACCTGACCAAGCCGATCATCGCCGCAGCTTGCTATGATAAACCGGCTCTTTTTATGCGCGGCGGGCGATCGGAGTACATTGCAGATATCGACCTGCCATCCATCAAAGCGATATTCACGCGGGCTGAACTGGTGACAATCGCTCGCGCCGGGCACTGGCTTCACGCCGACGCGACGGATGAATTTCTTGAGATTCTGACCGATTTTCTAATCAAGCCCTAATCGGTGACAGGATGTCACTGCGGGAGTCATTGAACGGCCGGCGTTTCTCGGCATAAGGTCATTCCGTTACAACTCCATACAGGTTCATTTCACACAGGTTTATTTCACGAAACATCGGCGAACGGTGCTGACCCGCCGAACCCATAGACCGTCATCCGACAGCGTGCTATGAGACAGCTACCTATCGAGCGAAGGAGGCATCTCTCATGGCAAAGCGCAAAAGCATTCACATCGAAGGTATGGAGCACGGCGCGCCGATCCCTAACGGCGTGGTGATCGGCAATCTGATTTTCTCATCGGCAATTTCCGGAAAGGACGCCAAAACCGGCGTGCTTTCCGATGATCCGGTGGAACAAGCCTACGCCATGTTTCGTAATCTCAAATTATTCATGGAGACGGCCGGTGGCACGACCGATAATATCGCGCATATGAAAGTTTATTTAAAAGAGGAAAAGTTCCGTGACGCCGTCAATAACGCATGGCTCGAGATGTTTCCCGATGAACACGACCGACCCGCCCGACACGCGCTCAAAGTCGAGTTGCGCGGCAATGTGTTGTTTCAAATCGAGGTGGTGGCCGTGCTATAAATCTTTTAGGCGGTCGCTCTTGCGAAATATAACAAGCGAGGAGGTTTTTATGAGCGTTGACGTTATCGATCTGGTGGATCTGGCCCATCAACAAAAGCGGCGCAAGAACATTTTCAACACGCCGCGGTTTCACGCCTGGATGCATTATTATAAGCCGGGACAGAAAGATGAAATGCATTGTCACAATGCCGATCAAACTTTTTACGTGATTGAGGGCGAATGCACCATGCGTTTTCCCGATGGCGGCCAAGTGCTTCTGAAGCCAGGGCAGGCGGCGCTGATCACGGGAGGATCGTTCTATCAGCTGGAGAACGCCGGCTCCAAGCCGATGATCATGATGGGTAATCGCTCGGGACCGGCCGAAAAAATTCAGATCATCAGCTACGAGACACGTAAAGATATTCGCCAGCAGGTTCAAGCCGATTTCAATACCTGACATCTTTCTATAAAAGGGGCGGCGCGCTGTCGTGCGTTCCGCCCTTGAGCCCGCCTCTCCTGCTTCGGCATCAGCCGCCTCGTTTATCAACAAGCAACAGCAGCACATTAGTTCTATCTCTTACATTCGGGGTCACTATTAGACCTGCGGGCTAGCAAACAGCACGAGCGATTCTTCGAATTTCACAGACTGCATCTAGTGGTCTATAAAATTGTTTGTATTTATCGTGATGGCGGTCTAAGAGAGTAGGGTTGCTGGCGCCGCGATTAACGGACAAAGATGTCGCTACGGACTAAACTAACCGATCAGATACATCAGATCAGACAGACTGATTCGCTTTTATGGCTGGTTGCTCTAGGTCACACCTTTACGCACTGGTGTCCGGCGACCTTTTATCTGCTCCTGCCGTATCTGGTTCAAGAGTTAGGATTGACCTATAGCCAAGCCGGTTTTCTTGTCACCATCCGCGCAGTCGCCAACCTGCTCGTCAATGTTCCGGCAGGGATACTCGTCGATATTATCGGTCGCAAAGCTTTGCTGATGGGACTGGCGCTGCTTGCTACCGGCGTCCCTTATTTCTTAGTTGGCTTAAGTCATAGCTTTTTCTGGGTAGCGGTCTTCATGGCTTTTGTCGGCGTGGGCAACTATCTCTGGCATCCGGCGGCGATTTCCACAATTTCCGAGAGATATCCCAGCAAACGGGGCTTTGCCATCGCGATCCACGCCATTGGCCCTAACATCGGGGAGAGTATCGCGCCGCTACTCGTCGGCCTGCTGCTCCTGACTTTATCCTGGCGCTCGGTTCTCTTCGTAAATCTCATTCCAGGCATCGTCATCGCTTTGATTCTTTGGAAATTTCTCTTCGGCCGGCTTCAGACGCGCGCGCAGGCCAAGAAAGCTCTGCCGTTGAAAGAGTATCTGGCCGGCATGAGAAAAATGGCGCAGAACCCCAGCATCCTGCTGCTGGTACTTGTGGCCGGCATGCGCTCCATGACCCAGCAGGGATTGCATACTTTCTTGCCCATCTATCTAACGCACGACCTCGGCTTGTCGAGCGCAATGGCAGGACTCTATCTCTCCATCACTCAAACGGCCGGCATGATAGGCACGCCCATCGCCGGGGGTATCTCGGATCGCAGTGGAAGAAAACGGGTCCTCACCGCCGGATTGTTTTCAACCAGCATCGTGCTCTTTGTTTTGGCTTACTTCCAAATGACTTGGCTATTCATCACAGGTCTGGCGACTCTTGGTTTCTTCCTATATGCGGTCCGGCCTGTCATCTGGGCTTGGGTACTCGATCTCAGCCCCAAGGAGCTGGGAGGGAGCATGGTCAGTTTTTTTTCCGGTTCACAGTCGTTGCTAAGTTCGCTCTCCCCGCTCATCTGCGGATTTATCGCCGACCGATGGGGCATTCTCACCGCGTTCTACTTCCTAGCAGGCACAGTCCTCTTAGCGAACCTTGTCGTTCTTGCTATAAGAGAACCGCAACCAGAAGCGCCGGCTCTGGTTGAAGAGCTTGCCTGAACCAGGGAATAGCTGAAGGACTCGTTCTTGACAAATAAAATGAAAATCTACTATGAATTGCTGCTCGCGTCACCGTTCGCAAACTTCAGCTCGTACGACTATCATAGTTAATCACGGGTGCCGGTTTTCGGGCATCAGCCGGTTTAACTTCATCTGATTCAACAGGGTTGACTAGACGGGGGAAATGAATGGTCGAACCTTTTAGCTCGGGCGACAATAAAACTTTGGTAGAGACTCACTTTGGATTCCACGACATGCCTTTTGGCGTCGCTCCAGACCCGCGCTTCTTCTTCCGAAACTATCATTACACCGAAGCACTAGAAGTTCTCGGAGACGGTATTAAGGCAAAAAAAGGATTATTGGTCGTCACCGGTGAAGTCGGAACCGGGAAGACCATCCTCTTGCGCAAACTGATGCGCCACCTTGAAGCAACTACTCGGTTTGTCTTTGTTTCCACAAGTCATGTTACCAGCGATGGATTGATCGAATTAATCGTCGAGGATCTGGGTCTCCCGACTCAAGGTAAGACGCCGTTCGAGGTAGAGCAGGCGCTCAAGGATTATTTGCTGCAGCAGAATAGAGAAGCAAAAACCGTCGCCCTCCTAATCGATGAAGCGCAAAAGGTAACTGACGGGGCACTGGAAAGCCTGTGCGATCTTTCGAATTTAGAAACAGAGCAGGAGAAACTGCTTCAAATCGTCCTGGTGGGACAACCTGAACTGATCGTCAAATTATGCAAGCCGGCGCTGCAAAGAATCAAACAAAGAATTGCAATCCATTACCAAACCCGCGCATTATCGTTAGCCAGTGAAGTGGAGCATTACATTCGCCATCGCCTCCGCGCCGCCGGCTACGAAGGTCCGGAAATCTTTAATCAAAAAGCGCTTGAGGCCATTTGGTCTTATTCCTCAGGAACGCCCCGTTTAATCAACACGCTATGCGACAACGCGCTAACCATGGCATCGAGAGCCGGGCGGAAGAGAGTTTCCGCTTACGTAATTGTCAAGGTAGCGGCAAAGCTTATGTTGGACCGGCCAGCCGATGGTCGAACAAACGGCGCATCTAATAATGGCGTTGCCAGAGTTTCGGCGTGGGAATTCGGCGCGCACACTTCTCAAGCGACCCAGCAAGCCGCTGAATCACTGGATAATTTCATCAACCGACGGTCGAACCATGTGGTGGCACCGGTGAGCGCTATCAATGAACGCACCGTAGCATCGCAGTTTTTCGACTTCATGGCTCGAGCAGCTACCGAGGGTATAGGACCCATGGCAAAGCTGATCATTGATGATCAGATTGCCGATCTCGGCGAGTCTCGCGATAGCTTTCCGCAAAAGAAGCTTGCTGAGCTTATCGAGCGAGTCAGCCGTGAGATTTTCAACGACACCATGAGAGCTCGTTTTTTGGATAAGATGGAGCAGGCGGTCAGCGCGCTTCAAACGATACGAGCTTTTTAGCTAGAGGGCATTCGGTTTACCTAAAGGAGAAGATGAATTTATGGCTGCAGAATCAGGCGTCAGCTTGAAATGGAAGATCGGCGGAGTTTATACGGCGGTCATGCTTATCTTGGGACTCCTTTTGATAGCGGCACTCTATCAGCTAACGAGAACAGCGATGCGAGAGCAACTCGACAAGCGCGCTCTCGCCATCGCGACCAATTTCAGCGATGCCGCTGCCGGTCATATAGTCAGTAAGAATCAGCTCGCGCTTCATGCGTTGGCTGCGAAATACACTCTTTTTGAAGGAGTGGCCTACGTTTACATCAATGATGCGCGCGGCGAAGTCATTGCCCAAACGCTGGGTTCTTTTCCGCAGCAACTGCGCCAAGGAGCTAGCGCCGGAAGTCCACGTGAAGCACAGCGCCGGACTTTGTCGCTACAGGAAAAAACTGTCTATGAGACAAGCGTTCCAGTTCTCGACGGACAAGCGGGAACTGCCCATGTGGGGTTCTGGAGCGACGCGGTGGACAAGGAAGTACAAAGCTTTATCTGGCCTATGATCGGCGTCATTGCGCTCGTTCCGATTGTCGGCGCGGCGCTCTCTTTTGTTATCGCCAACTGGATTGTTCGACCGATCATCGGTCTAACTGAAGTGGCCGATAAGGTAACCAAAGGCGACCTCGAAATGTCGATCGGCAACTGTGTCGTCTCGCGCGACGAAATCGGTGAATTGGCGCGTTCTCTTGAACGGATGCGCTCGAGCCTGAGAGCCGCGATGCTGCGCTTGAACCGAGAAACCACATGATTTTCTCAAACTCCAATGGGAGGATGAATATGCATCACTCGAAACAATATAGCCCGCTACGATTGCTGATTGTCGTTATCGTCGCGCTGTTCTTACCTGCGGGCGCATACAGCGCCGACACGCCGGAGCGATCGCTCGAGAAGCTGACGATCGCATACAGCTCTGTCTCAGGGAACATGGCGCCTTTATGGATAACCCACGAGCGCGGCTTCTTTCGCAAAAATGGGCTCGACGTGCAAATCGTCTTCATCGAAAGTGGCAGCACCGCAGTGCAGAGCTTGAGCAATAAAGACGTGGCATTCGCCCAGATGGCCGGAGCCGGCGTGCTGCAGAGTCGCCTCAGAGGATCCGACGTGGTCATGATAGCCGGTTTTCTGAACACTCTGGATTATCAACTCATGGTTGAAAAAAATATCACCAGACCCGAACAACTCAAAGGAAAAACCATGGCGGTAAGCCGGTTTGGTTCTTCCTCGGATTTCGCCACCCGTTATGCGCTCGAGAAATTCGGCCTGGTGCCGGAAAAAGATGTTCCGATCCTGGAAATTGGATCTCAGCCGGCGCGATTCGCCGCGCTCGAATCCGGCAAAATCCAGGCGGCGATGATCGCCGTGCCCTTAACCGTCAGAGCCAAAGCCCTCGGCTTCCATGCTCTCGCCGATCTCCAAATGCTCGGTCTGGAATATCAACATACCGGCTTGGTGACGACCCAGGCTCTGATCAAATCCCGCCCTGACATCGTTCGTAATGTGATGAAAGCTTACGTGGAAGGAATTCACTACTACAAAACCAATCGCCCTGAATCGATTGCTATTTTAGCAAAATACTTAAAGACCAATGACTCGGAACTGCTGAACGAAGTTTATACCGACTTAGGCCTGACGCTCACCCCGCAGAAACCTTATCCAACCCTACGGGGCATCGACATTATGCTGCGCGAACTGGCAGGGAGAGATGCAAAAGCCAAAACAGCGCGGCCGGAGGAATTTGTCGATCTGACGTTCATCAAAGAGCTCGATAGCTCGGGCTATATAGACCGGCTGTATAAAACCCAGCCGGTGGTCGCCAAGCGTCAGGAGCCCCCTGCCGCGGCACCGGCCGCTGCCAGCGCCAAAGCGGCACTGCAGCCGAAAGCCGCGCCGCCTCCAGCAAAGGCCGCCCCGGCAAAGCCAAGCCTTGCCGTAGATGCTCCCAGTGAGGGTTCGCAAGAATACACCGTGGTTCCCGGAGACACTCTCAGCCACCTGGCACAGCGTTTTTACGGAGATCACTACAGGTGGAACAAAATCTTTGAGGCGAATAAGGCGACGATGAAAAATCCCAATTTTTTATTCATCGGGCAAAAGATATTTATTCCCTCGTGATTTGAAGGCAGTTCGAGTACTGCATGACGCTTTGAGACTTGCGCTGTAGTAAGTTTAGGTAGAGCGCGATAACAGTGCTGCTGCGTTACTAAACGGCAACAGGCCTCATGGTTTGAAGACGGAGGAGTGAAGCGATGGCTCAGATCAAGCATATTGCTATACGGACTCGCAATGTCGATCAAACCGCCGCTTTCTACAAGGATGCGTTCGGTCTTACTCAGGTGGGAATGGGGAAAAATGGCGTCTATTTAACCGATGGCCATCTTAATATCGCAATCCTTAAATACCAGCAGGGCAAAGATGGCGAGCCTTTAAGACTGGGCGTCGATCATGTCGGTTTCCAAGTCGAAGATCTTGATACCGCTTTAGCCCAGGTCGAATCGTTGCATGGAACAAGATTAACTGAACAAATCGAAGTTAGCCCGAAAGATGCCGCAGAGAGGCAGTCCTATTATGAAATCAAATGCGTCGGTCCGGACGAACAGGTGATCGACATCTCCACGGTCGGTTGGGTAGGGGCGAAATAGCGAGAGGTTTGCAAGCTGCCGGCATCACCGCGTTTTATCCCGGGTTAGATAGGAAAACACCTCACCCCGATCAAGTTACCAGCTCAAAAATCGTCTTTGCCTCACATAATTTTGCTGAGCAGTAGAATACCCCACCAAGCCAGGGCTAACCGAGGCTGCGGATAATTCACTTTTGCCGTCAATTTTCTCCGACAGCATGGCGCCATGGACCGCCATGGAGCCGAACTCAGAGCCACAAAGATAGAAACTGGAGCTAGCGGATATGCCGCGTGCGGAGCAATCCTAGATGGATCGCCAGCATGGCCAAAGCTCCGGCCGCGCGGGTTCTGACAGGGTCGCAAGGGCGCCGATCAGCATGCTTCCTAGAATCATGACAACGTTGCTCATGTGAAAGGCAGACATTGTTCGGCCGATAAACGAGCGCCTGGATGGCGCGGACTTCCGAGAACTTACGCCGGGATACCTGGCGACGCAGTTGCGTGGGGATGGGAAATCTCTCCTGCTACCGCGGCCTTGACGTCTTCTTCTGTAGTTGGGGAGTCACCCGGAAAACTCCTTAAAGCTCATCGTTCAAAAGTTCAAATGTTCTACGACCGATGCTGAAGATTGCTCGCCCTCGAACGAGAGCATCATATGCGCTGCCGCTGGCCCCAAAAAGCGCCTCGTCCAAAGTCGAAAACAACCTTACGAACTTTTGAATAATCCGGCGACCATACCGGGAGATTTAACACGGCGGAATATTCCGCGCTCGATCGAAACCCTAAATCCGATGCGGGCAGATGTTGAGCTTTAAAGTCTTAACCGTTGAACATTATTGGGTTATCGCTGCGCCGATTCGATGCCGACTTTCCACAGGTAGAGGGTGTGATGTCTTTCAATCCCGGGGTCTTTCGTCGGTTCCAGTTGTAAAACCGTTGTCGGTTTCCAATCATCGATGTCGTAATCATGAGCGACGATGCGTGATCCCGGTTGTAACTTCTGCAGCTTAGGTTTGATCGCATTATTGAACCATTTGAACATGTACAGCGTCACTACGGTGGCTTTCGAAATATCGGTCTGAGTACCATCCTCGGCACGAAACTCAACTAGATGGCTCACTCCTTCTTCCTTGGCCTTTTGTCTGGCCTCGGCCACCCGTTGCGGGTCTAGGTCGATGCCGACGCCGCGTGTGCCGTATTTCTTTGCCGCCTGGATCAAAATACGGCCATCGCCGCTGCCGAGATCATAGAGAAAATCGTCTTTCCGAACCTCCGCCAGCTCAAGCATTCGCTCCACTACCGGCATGGTGCTCGGTACAAAAGGAATCGCGTCCTGGGACCAGGCTAGCGAAATGCTCAAAATCAACAACAGCGCTGAAAGTGAGCCGATCATACGAACCTTCATGTGGGGTTTACCTCGCAATTTAGAATGAATTTAAATCTGTATATCGCCCCAAACTATGGGGGATGGCTTCTAAATGCAACTACTCTGCCCCTGCTTCAGCGCCGGCATCGATTGATGGAATAATTATGACGCGGCTTGACGCTTGACAATACCGATGATGCTTGTTTGGCTTAGTACCAGAACAACTTCTCTGATGAGGCATCGTTATGAACATTCCGACTGTTTGGACACATCTCAGTGTCAATCTCTTGCTGCAGGCGTTTGACGGAATTCTAACCTATCGGGTTTTGTTGCTTGGCATACCCGAGGCGAACCCTCTTGTGAGCGCCTCCATCTATCACTGGGGCGAATTCTGGGGCTTACTCTTATGGAAGGCGCTCGCGTGCGTTTTGCTGTTGTTCATTTTTAGATTTCGGCACCAGCGCCAGAACCTCACGATTCAGGCCTACAGAATAACCGGCGGGGTGTATGGCTGGTTCGGTGTTTTGTCGTTATGTGAGTTGCTGATAGATCTCGACGCCTGATTGGATCTAGCAGCTTAGCGATTACGCATCGGTTGAAACTTCCTGGGCTCCACGGGTGGGGCGTAACTGAGACTTATCCCCTACCCATCCCTTGCTCAATTTTCGAGCTGAAAGCGCGGCCGTTTCCACTATCGGGCGCCGGCACGTTTTGCGCGCAAGAAGGCCGCCACGGCCAATCCCGCTCCCACCAGCGCTGATCCAGTCAATATAGGGTGTAACGAAGCCCGGGTGTAAAGACTACTCTCAGCCACGTGTCCCACATAGCCGCCCCGCTCCTTAAGCTCGCCCGAGGAGCTGTACAATCCGTTCTCTTGCCTCGCGCCGGCCGGCCGATTGCTTTGCTGTTGTTTGATCATGGTTCTTTCCATAATTTTGTCGGCCATGCGCGGAGCGAAACGGCCCAACAGAGAGATGACTTTACCGCCGGCGCCTACGAACACGTCGCGTTCGGGAGTCTCGGCGCAGTGCAGAATGGCGCGGGCAACCGTCTCAGGGGCATACAGCGGCGGCGGATTTTTAGGCTCCACCGGCATATTGTTTTTCGCATGCTCGGTATAGGGCGTATCGATAGCGCCCGGTTTTATCAAGCTTACGGAGATTGGCGCGCCTTCGCTTTCAAGCTCCATGCGTAACGCATCGTTAAACCCTTTAACCGCATGCTTCGAGGCGCTGTAAATCCCCTGCATCGGGATCGCTCGGTCCGATAAGGTGCTGCCGATGTTGATGATCGCTCCGCCGCGCTCTTTCAACTGTCGCGCTGCTTCCAATGAGCCATAGACCAGCCCCCAGAAATTGGTTTCGAAAACACGTCGCATATCTTCGATGGAAACTTCCGACAGCTTGCCGTAAATCGAAACGCCAGCGTTGTTAACCCAGGTGTCGAACCCGCCGAACTGTTCCTGAGCTGCTTGCGCCAGCCGCCGGACATCTTCCGCATCGCCGACATCGGCTCCGACCGCTATGGCTTGGCCGCCATTTGCCTTGATCTCTTCCGTCAACTCTCGTAACTCTTCTTCGCTGCGTGCCGACAGAACCAAGCGCGCGCCGTGCTTGGCCGCCATGCGCGCTGTCACCAAACCAATCCCGGACGACACGCCGGTAATCACCATGATCTGCTCGTTCAATTTTTTAAGTGAGACTGCCATGTTTTACTCCTTTCTTCTGATCAATCGCCGCTCTGAGACAACAGCGCAACCACTCCTAATAGGAATGTCGCTAGGTCTTCAAACGCTGTGCCAGGAACAAAACATTGCAACGGCTGGATTCCGGCTTTGTCTTAGGTTTGGTTTTGTCGCACACGCAAAAAGCGTGTCGCTGTGTGCAACGGACGGCAAAACTGAGAGGTCTACGTCAGCGTGGGTGCCCAGTCTAGTGCGGCAGACGAGATATATTAGAAGTCAGCGGATCGGCGGCCGCTCCGATTTCCAGCTGCCGATAACGCGGCGGCGCAACTTGAAAAGCCGCCCGCGGGCCCCTGCTCGCTTCGAAAACAATAACCCCGCGGCGTCTTCAAACATCGAGTAAGCCACCGGTGTAAACAGTAGGGTTAATAGCAGGCAAAGCGACTGTCCGCCGATGACCACGACCGCCACAGCGCGGCGCTCCTCAGCGCCCGGGCCCGACCCTAGGGCGAGCGGCAACATGCCGGCCACCAGCGCCAGTGTGGTCATCAGGATCGGCCGCAACCGGTCGCGGTTGGCGCGCAAGATGGCGGGCAACCGCTCCGTTCCCTCCGCGCGCAGCCGATTCATGTGATCGATTTGCAGGATCGCGTTCTTCTTGACCACGCCGAAGAGCACCAGTATGCCAAGCGCGGAATAGAGATTAAGGGTATTACCGGTCAGCCACAATGAGAGTAACGCGAACGGCACGGACAGTGGCAGTGATAAAAGAATTGTCAGCGGGTGAATCGTGCTTTCATACTGCGATGCCAGAATCATGTACATGAAAATGAAGGAAAGCAAAAAAGCCCATAAAAACTGATTAAAGGTGCGCTGCAACTCGCGGCCGCGACCCGATACGCTAGTGGTGTATTCGGCGGGCAGATTCATTTCCCGCACTGCTCCATTCAGCGCCTCGATGCGATCGGCAAGGGCATAACCGGGAGCGATCCCGGCGCGCAGACTTACCTGTCGCTGGCGGTCCAGGCGATCGATACGCGATGCGCTTTGAGCCGGCTCCACCTGCACGAGATTATCGAGCCGCACCAGCCCGGCGCCGGCGCGCGGAACATAGAGGCGGGAAATCACCCCGATGTCTTCGCGATCGTGCAGCGATAGGCGCAATTGCACATCATATTCTTCATTGACCGCGGGATCGATGAACCGCGATACTTCCTCGTCGCCGCCAACCATCAAGCGCAGCGCCGACGCGATATGCTCGGTATCGACGTTGAGATCCGCGGCGCGTTTACGGTCGATCACCACCCGTAGTTCGGGGTTGTCGAGCTTGAGTGTGGTATCGGCGTCGATGATACCTAAATCCTTGGAGCGGATACGCAAACGCTCGGCATAATCGGCCAGCGCCTTGAGATCCGGGCCGCGCAACACGAAATCGATCTCCCAATTACCGCCGCCGATGTTAAACGACGGCAGATTGCGCACGGAGGTGCGTAGATCAGAGAATCTGCTCAAGCGGGCGCGAACCTGCTGCATGATGTCGCGCTGCGAAACGTTGCTGAACGCCGTCCAGGGTCTGCCGTTGAGCGTCTCGCGCCAGAGCCGGCCAAACGAGAAAATTCTCTCTTCGTGCGGCGCGATGCGCACGTAGCATCCGCCCGAGCCTACGCCGCTGATGAAACCGCCGCCGGCATCGCAAAGCATCAGGCGGACTAACGGAACCGCCCGCAGCTCGGTTTCGACGGCGCGCATGATCTCATCCATTGCCGCAAGACTGGTCCCTTGAGGGGCGGTTATGTTGACTTCGAACTCGGCTTCGTCCACGTCACTGGGGATGTACTCCTGTCGAACCATCGTATAGAGCGGAATCGAAGAGAGCACGACCAACCCGGCAAATAGCATCACCGCAACGCGGTGCACCAAAGACCACTGGAGCATACTTTCGTAGTGGCGATCGATCCAGCCGTAAAAACCGCGCCGCGAACGCGCGTGATTGCCCTCCCCTTCCGTGTTTGCGTCTCGAGTATCGCTGATCATACGCGCGCTCATCATCGGCGTAAGCGTGAAAGACACCAGCAAACTGACCAGGACCGCCACTGAGGCGGTCAGACCAAATTGATAGAGGAATCTTCCCGAGATGCTGGACATGAATGAGACAGGAACGAAAATAATCACCAGGCTGAAGGTCGTTGCCATGACCGCCAAACCGATTTCAGCGGTGGCGGCGCGCGCCGCCTCATAAGGGTTCATCTTCTTTTCCTCAACGAAACGGAAGATGTTTTCCAGCACGACGATGGCATCGTCGATGACAATGCCGACCATCAGCACCAGCGCCAGCATGGTGACGCTGTTGAGCGTAAAGTCGAGCGCCCACATCATGCCGAAGGCTGAAATGACCGAACTCGGAATCGCAACGGAGGCAATGATGGTCGAACGCCAACTGCGCATAAAAGCCAGCACCACCAGAGAGGCAAATAGACTGCCTAAGATCAGATGGAAAGTGATCTCGTGCAGAGCGGCATAAATGTAACGGGACTGGTCCCGGATAATTTCAGTCCTGACATCGCCCGGAAGTTGCCGGCTGACGCGGGCCAGATTTTCTTTCACCGACTCGATCACGGCAATGGTGTTGGCGCCCGACTGTCGTCTTACCTGGAGTTGTACCGTCGGCACGCCGTTGAGCCGCGCCAGCGATCGCTGTTCCTTGGTGCCGTCTTCCGCCGAACCGATGTCGCGGATGCGAATCGGGACACCGTTCACTGTCGAGACCACCAGATCATTGAAAGCTTCCGGAACAACAATCCGCCCCATGGTGCGAAGCACTTGTTCGCGCGGGCCGGCGGTCACATTGCCGCCCGGTATGTCGGCGTTCTGCCGCTGGATCGCGTCTCTAACCGTGGTGATGGGTATTTGATAGGCGGCTAAACGGTCGGCATCTATCCAAATGTTGATGGCACGTTCCAAGCCGCCGACGATACGAACCTCGCCTACACCCGCAGAGCGCTCGATCTGCACCTTGACGATTTTATCGGCGATCTCGGTCAATTCGCGCAACGATCGGTCGCCTGAGAGAGCTAGGGTAAGGATCGGCGAATCTTCGTTATTGAATTTGGAAATGACAGGAGGATCGACTTCGCGCGGCAAACGGTTGAGTACCGTGGCGACCCGGTCGCGAACATCCTGAGCAGCGACATCGATGTCACGGTCAAGGTTGAACGTGGCCATGACGAATGAGGTTCCCCGTCCCGATACGGAACGCAGCTCATCAATTCCTTCTACGGTATTGACGACCTCTTCGATCGGCTGTGAGATTACGGTCTCGACCTCTTCAGGGGAAGCGCCCGGCAAGGTAGTGCGCACCGAAACGTTGGGCAAGTCTACGGACGGGAAGCGATCGACACCTAATCGGAAATAGCTCGCCGCGCCGACGACCACGAGCGCCAAAACGATCATCGAGGCAAACACCGGACGGCGGATCGATACTTCCGCGAGCTTCTGCATCAGTTCACAACCTTCACGGGCTGCCCTGCAACCAAATTTCCCGGATCGACGATGACTTGATAACCCGCGGCAACGCCTTCGACGATTTCGATCTGGTCACCTATACGACGTCCGGTACGCACCCGCTTTTCCACAGCTTGCCCCTCTTCCACGCTCAAAACCTTATCGATACCCGCAAAAGTGATGATCGCATCGCGTGGCACGGTAACGATCTGCTCCCCGGCTTCGACGATAATATCGCCTTTGGCGAAAGACCCGGGGCGCAGTCGGCCCTCCCTATTGGGCACTTCAGCCTCGATCAGTAATGTTCGGTTGTTCTCACTGATCGCCGGAGATAAGCGGACAACCCGCCCGGAATACCGCCGGCTATCGCCTTCGACCGTAAGCTCTACCGCCTGGCCGACACGCACGGTTCCGGCCTGTCGCTCGGGCACCGCCAGCCGCAAACGTAACGGATCCATGCGCACCAGGGTGACTACCGACGCACCGGCAGCCAGATACTGCCCGACTGAGGCTTGACGTTCGCTAACGGCACCGTCCATGGGCGAAGCAATGATCGTGTCGGCGAGTTGCTGGCGCGCGATCTCGAGCTCTGAACGACGTTGAAACAGAAGCCCCTGGCGGATTCTCACTTCTTCGAGGGCATTCTGGTACTGGCTTTCGGCAATCGCCAATTGCGCCACCGCAGCGTCGAGCTCAGCGCGCGCGATGTAATTATTTTCCCACAGTTTCGTCATGCGATCGTGGGTCAAGCGAGCTTCCTTGAGAGTAGCCGCCGCCTGACGCACGGTCGCTGTTTGCTCGGGTTCGATCTTATCGCTGGTCCCTTCGGCCGGGAGCCCGAGACGAACTCGGGCTTGCTGAAGAGCAGCCTCGGCTTGATCCACGCGCAGCCGGTAATCGCTGGGGTCGATGCGCGCAATCGCCTGGCCTTTGCGCACGCGGCTGCCGAGATCGACCGAGATCTCACCGAGCCGGCCGACGACTTTGGTGCCCAGGACAACTTGATCTTCGGCCGCCAGCGTTCCGGTGGCGCTCACCGTGCGGGCCACTTTGGCCTCCACCGCTGTAGCGATTTTTACCTGGCGCGGCGGCGGCGAGCTTTCGATCACGGCAGTGGCTGATTGATCGCCGCCACATGCCGCTAGCGCGAACAGCAACAGCAGAGCCACAGGTAGCAAACGGCCCCAGCCTTTTCCAGTTGACTCGAGCCAAGTCATCGGTCGATCTTCCTAACGCGCTTGACCCGCGCTCGGTTGTTCTTCGCAAGTTGTAGAGTGCGGCGGCTCTTGGCGCCCGATCCGCGGCCATTTCCCTGGACAAAATGCTGCAAAGCGCCCCGAGAAAACCGCGTAACATGATCCGCCAGCTGGGCGATGTCTCGGGAGCCGTATTCCTGTTGCGGATAAAGACGGCTCAGCACCGAGCGAGCGTGATGGTAGTAAACACACTGGCTCAAAATACTCAGCGTGCACAGGCGCACGGCATCCTCGGTCGCCCTCGAGCCCAGCAGCTCACGGACAATGGCAGCCAGCTCCTGATGGACCGGCAGAGCAACATCGGTGACCAGAGTATCCAAAGCACGGGTGGGCTCAATCATTTCCCGGGCCATAATCTTAGTATGCCAACCCGGCCGTCCTTCATCGAAAACCCGATTCAATAAGGATTCGATGTAAGCCGCCAGCCTCTGTTGCGCGGTTGCTCCAGGAGGAAGATCCCTGTTGGCAGGGAACTTCTCGGCATGGGCATCCGGCACCGAGCGCAGCACCGCCATGTAGAGTCCTTCTTTGTCGCCGAAGTGGTAATTCACCGCGGCGATGTTGGCGCCGGCCTTCTCACATATCTGTCGTACCGTAGCAGCGCGATAACCGACTTCGGCAAAAATCTCCCCCGCCGCTTCGAGCAAACGACTCTCGGTGGCTGAAGACAATTCGGTGGAATGTTTCTCTTGGTGATTAAACATATGTTTCAATCAAGCGTATCAAACGACCGTTGGGCACACAAGCAGCAGGGCTGAGCGCGATGCGCTCGCGCGCTAGCATTTGCTTCAAAGTGCGCCGGATGCTAGACGAAAACCATCGCATTCAGGAGGATGATTATGGCAAAACTAAGACATCTGGCATTGTTGACCCATCAACCGGAGAAGCTCGCCGAGTTTTATAAAAAAGTCTTCGAGCTCGAGGAAGTTTTCCGCACCAAGAATGGCTCGGTGCACCTGTCCGATGGCGAAGTGAATCTGGCGATTTTGAACGCCAATGATCCCAAGGATCCGGACGATCTGAAACATATGGGCATGTACCACTTCGGCTTTCATGTCGACGACCAGGAGACCGTGGCCAAGAGAATTCAGGAGATCTATCCGCAAGGAGCGCCGAAGAAGCGGCCCAGCGGCACCAGCTACGCCGAAACACGAGGGGCGGATCCCGACGGCAATATTTTCGACATCTCGACCTGGGGATGGAGCGGAAAGCCGCTGCCGAAAGACAAAGGCGGACCCGAACAACAGTAACCAAGGGAGTTAAACATCAGATGACGAAGTTCTTGCTCAATCTATTGCTGACACTCGCCGCGATTTCGATTCAGTCGATCAGCGACGCCGCTACCGTTGCCGAGGTCTTGAAGAAAATACAGCCTCTTCAACCAGCGCAGAGAAAAACTGCGTTGGAGGAAGGCGCGAAAAAAGAAGGTCAGGTGGTTATTTACACGTCGGTGAGCTTATCGGATTATCCCAAGATCCTGGCGGCTTTTGAACAAGCGCATCCGTATATCAAAACTCACGCGTTCCGTTCGACGCCCTCGGGTGTATTCCGCAGGGTCGATACCGAGGCCAAGACCGGCCGATTCGCCGTGGATCTGGTCGGCTCGGCACCGATAGAAGTTTGGCAGTTAAAGGAGCGGCAACTCTCAACTCCCTATGCTTCTCCCGAACGAGACAGTTTATTCAAAGGATCATTTGATGCCGACAGCTACTGGACTGCATTCGATATCACCCCGATCGTGCTCGCTTACAATACCAAACTAGTAAGCGCCCAGGAGGTGCCTAAGAATTATCAGGATCTTTTGAATCCCAAGTGGCGCGGCAAAATGAGCCTCGGCACCGAAGATTACGATTGGTTCTCGGTCATGTTGGACCACATGGGCAAAGACAAGGGACTCGACTACATGAAGAACCTGGCGAAGCAGAATTTGCACATGCCGGGCTCGAGTAGCGTTATGAGAGTCCAGTTGTTGCTCGCCGGCGAATCGTCGATCGCCATAGCGGCCCGTGGCCGTCGAGTCGCCGAGCTCAAATCCAAAGGTGCGCCCATCGATTTTCGAATTTTCGATCCATATGCCGGCGAACCCGATTTGCTAGCATTGCTGCAGCGGGCGCCTAACCCCCACGCAGCGATTCTCTTCTACGACTGGTTGATCTCGCAGGACGGTCAGACCAAGATGTCCGACCAGACCGGCCGTATCTCAGTCAGAAAAGGAGTCAAGCACCAGCCCTGGCTCCAGGAATTACTGCAGAAGGATTTTGTCTTCGTCACGCCCAGCTCGAGAGCCGTGAACTTAAAGGAAGTGACAGAGCTCTACCATCAGGTGTTCGGATTGCATCAGGCCCGATAGGATTTCCCGGTCCGGCGTGGCAAAAGTCGCGCCGCACTTCTCAGCCGCATTTGCTCTTGGCGATGTCCTTCTTACCAGCTAATTCGGATGAACCCCCGATGTTCGAAGACTGATATCAGTCCGCTGAGCTCACGAATACAACGGCCCCAAGAGTCGGTCGTACCAAGCTTCTCTCTGGCTGGCGTTTTGAGCGGAGCGCGGCGGTTGAACGTTTTCAACTATTAGAACTAGAACGCTCGGTTCCGAGCCCGAACGATGGAACCTGCGCTCTCGGTTGAACGGCTAGTTATTTATTACTCACCCGCGCTGCGCACCAGGAAAGCATCTCGATCTGCGCCATGGTTTCGACGATGGACCCCGCCCGCGACACCGCGTTTTCCGCTTCATTAAACGATTCGCCCAACGCAAGCAGCACCGAGACCGCAAGCATGGCGGTGCGGCCGACACCTCCGGCGCAATGAATCAGCAGCGCTTCCCCGCAACGCAATCGATTCGCTAGATCGTTGGCAAGCGCCCAGAAGGCGTCCCGATCTGCGGGCACGCCGCCTTCACGGATTTCAAAAGGCACGACGGAACAGGGAACTGCCCCGGTTTCCAAAGCGTCCGCATACTTAGAAGATTTCAGGCGGATTTCGTACTCTTCGGTGAGACAAATAATTGCGGCCACCGCGTCACTCTTCAGTTGCTGCCAAACCTTCTCGATCGTTTCAAAGCGGCCCGGCATGCTGTGCAGCAGCAGTGTTCCAGAAACCCGAGGGGGAAGATCCACGCGACGAAACAACTCAAATCTCCCTTGTGTGCAGCCAATCCATGTTGCTGTTCAAAAATCTTTGCTAATCGTCATCGCACGCCGAGATGATTATGTAAAGATTGAACGTTAGCAAAGGAGACGGCTTGAACGGAGAGGAGGCGGTCGAACGATTGAAACCTTTGGAATGCGCTTAAATATCATACTACCGTTGACACCTGATTTTTGAATCCGCTAGATTGGCGTTGCTCACGACAATGCGAAAAATTTTCTGCTTTTCATTCATCTGGCTTCTGGCCTTTCTTTCGGAAAATTCTTTCGGGCACTTCACCGCCAAAGGCCATGTCCACACGGTTTCGGAAACAAAGCAGGATTTTTTAAACTCCAATTGCCGCCCGACCGCCTCCTGCGATCTGAAAAGATTCACGTTGACAACGTCGGTTTACGAAGTCTGGTTTAGCGACGATCCGATCTATCCCAGTTATGGCAACAGCGTAGTAATGGAGTATCAGACCGACTCAGTGGCTGCGCTCGAGAAGTATGCGATCGTTCAATTCAAAAAAGGTTGCGTATTTTACAGTTCAAAAACTAATGGCGGGAAGATCACCAGGAAAATAAATGACACCGTGGCGAGCTTTGGCGAGAACGTTCCTTTTTGCTTTCCGGAATGGGTCATCGATTCACAGGACACCGATCCGGCTTACAACAGCGATCCGAAAGGCGGGAGATTCTCTTTACTGAGATGGAATAGGCCGGGATCCTATGATGAGCGCACCCAGAAATTCTACGGGACTCAGAAACCAAGAAGACCGGTCGTTTATATGGCCGATCATCCCAGCGGGGCCTTTGTTTCCGGAATCGGCATGAAAAATGTCGCGCTGGAATTCAACACCTGCATCTACAAGGCAAGTGAGGTCCCGGAAGAAACGCGACGAGAGGACATAAACTTTGCGACCCCACTCACCTGCTTTGGCTGGCAAAATGTGTATGTTTACGACTTCGATAGAGGAAAGTTCCAGACCGATATAGCGGCTGTTCCGAGGTGGGAAGAGCCATTCGCGCGGCTAGAAAAGCGGCAAGAGACACCGGCGCGGATCGATCTATATCTCATGGTGATTCTCGTCGTTTTATTCATTGCGCTAGCGCTGCTGATTTTTACGGCGCTAAGAAACTTCCTCCGTCAAAAAGATGGTCGCCATCCTTAGAGACGCGACACCGCTGCTTTGTCGATTCCAACGAACCAAATCCATTCAGATCCGAAATTATGGCAACCTTAGAGTGTGCGGTTTAGAACCGCACGATCAAGACGATCAGCTTTGCACCATACTTTTTGGCTCCATGCGAACTCATCAGCTATAAACGGTGAGCTGAACTCGCTGATATCTTAGATGCAATGAAATGCAGTTTCGGTTCATTGGATACTCGTCGAAACGAAAGAGTCGCTGAGATCTAGCAGTTAAATAGCCCACGATAGCGTCCAATCCTGACTTGACCCGCTTCGTTGCGATCCTGTATAGCTCCGAACACGGAGGGCCGGATATGAACAAGACGCGACGAAGATCCACGCGCGCAAGATGGGCGCAAATAACAGCGCTGGTGGCTTTGATTGTGATGCTGCAAGGGCTGACACAACTCGCCGCAGCGGCCGAACGCCTCCGGGTCGCCCACTCGACTCTCACCGCAACCAATTCCGTGCTCTGGGTAGCGCGTGACCGCGGCATTTTTCCGCGCCACGGTCTCGATGTCAGCTTGATCTACGTCGCCGGTGTGCGCTCGATGCAAGCGCTGCTCGCTCAAGAAGTCGAAATCGGTTCGGTCTCGGGAACGACCGCCATCCAGGCGAATTTGTCAGGAGCGGATAGCGTCATCATCGGCGGCATCTCCAACAGCGTCCTCATGTCGCTTGTTGCCACTCCTGATATCACAGCTGTCGAAGCTCTGCGCGGCAAGCGGGTAGGCGTCACCCGTTTCGGTTCTCTTTCCGATTTCATGGCTCGGTCTTACTTGACGCGGGCTGGGATCACGCCGGACCGGGACGTCGCCATTCTTCAGACCGGCGGGTACCCGGAAAGCGTAGCGGCGCTACAGGCAGGCGGAATTCAGGCGGCGATGTTGAGTCCACCGTTCCATACGATCGCCATCAGACGGCTGGGTTTTCGCGAGTTGATCGATCTGAGCCGGACGACAAAATATCAGTCCAATGCTTTGGTCACGCTGCGGCGGTTCGCCCAGTCAAAGCCGGCCGTCCTCACCGCGTTCATGGAAGCCTATACGGAGGCAGTCCGCGTCTTCAAACAGGAACCGGAGTTCACGCTGGGAGTGCTGGGCCGCGCTATGCGGAGCAATGACCGGCAGATCTTGGAAGAGACGTACGGCTTCTACCGCGACTACTTCGCAGATATACCTCAGCCGACGCTCGAGGGGGTACAACTTATTCTCGACGAGCTGGCGCCGCGCACTCCGAAAGCCCGGGAAGCGCGGCCCCAGGATTTCGTCGACCTGCGATTCGTGCAGGCGCTCGATGCGGCGCGTGGCAAAAAAAGTCCGTGAACTGATGAGTTCCCTTTCCGCAACCTATACCGAATAAATTAATCGCATAAGGAGTTTGATGGTGAACGAGATAATCTCTATAGACGCAGAGCGCATGATCGATGGTCGCGGTGGTCCTCCGGTGGAGCCCGCGCGAGTTGTCATTCAAGGAGAACGGATCATCGCCGCAGGGCCCGCCGACCGGATCAAAGCGCCGGAGGGCGCCCGCCGGATTTATTTGGGAGCGCGCACCCTCCTTCCCGGCCTCATTGATGCGCATGTTCACCTCAAAGGCTGGCGCAGTTCCAATCCCGACGACGTGCTCATAACGCCGCATCCATTGGCGGCATTGCGCGCCGCGGCCGACTGTCGGAAGTTGCTCCATGCGGGATTTACCACCGTGCGCGATTGCGGTGGTTGCCTGGGGCCCCACTTGCGCGATGCAATCGCCGCCAAAGAAATCCCCGGGCCGAGGATTCTCACCGCATACCGGGGACTGTCACAGACGGGACGCGTGAAGAAGGTCACTTGGGCTCTGGATATCACGCCGCTGCGCCAGGAGGTCGATGGAGTCGACGATTGCGTGCGGGTTGTCAGAGAGCAGATCGGTCTGGGCGCCGACTTGATCAAGGTATCGATCACTGGCCGAGTCTATGCCCCGCAAAGCGATCCAGGGCAAACCGCGTACACATCGGAGGAGATCCAGGCGATCGTCAAGGAGGCTCACCGGATGGGCCGGCGGGTGGCGGCTCACGCTCAGGCAACCCAGGGCATCAAGAACGGAATCCTGGGCGGAGTCGATTCCATCGAGCACGGAATCTATTTGGACGAAGAAGCCTGTCAATGGATGCGCGAGCGAAATACTATGCTCGTCCCTACCCTCGCCTATTTTTATCGCATCGCCACCTTGGGTGAAGATCTGGGATCGCCGGCCTATGCTGTGCGTAAAGCCAAAGAGGTGGTCGAAGCCCATATGAAATCATTTGCCCTAGCGATGCGCATGGGAATTACCATCGGCATGGGGACCGACTTTGAAGGCTCGGCGCTTTTCCCGCACGGAGAGAACGGCGCTGAATTCGACCTGATGGTCGACGGAGGCATGGCGGAGCGCGATGTGATTGTCGCGGCCACCGCGACCAATGCGGCGATCTTAGGTATCGAGCAGAAAGTCGGAACAATAGAGACGGGAAAGTTGGCCGACATTATTGCTGTTCCGGGCAACCCACTCAAACAGATCTCCGCGCTGCGCCAGGTGGAGTTCGTAATGCAGGAAGGGCGAATCGCCCGCTGCCGCATTGAAGGCGTCCCGGAGGACTTTCTATAAAGGAGCAGCACTCATCACTAGGGCAATGCCCAGACGGAAAGCAGAGGCCCGAAAGTTATCTTGCAGAACGGGCGTTAGCGTGCGCGACCGCTGGACCAACTGGTTAAAAGCTTGAGGATGAGCCCGGTGCCGATACCCCACACGCCGTTGATTAAAAATGCCGTCAGCAGCAGAGGCGGATGCCAACCGCCGCCCATGGGTCTTCCCTTAAGCGGTAAAACCACCATAAGAGCAACCACGGAAGGCAGAATGGCGCCAAAAAGAAATGCCGCAACCCAGTAGGCGCCGCTCGGAGGAAAGCGACGTTGAACCAACGCAAATAAGATACCCCAGACACCGCCCCAGAATGCCAACGAAAAAACCGCCGGCACGCCAAACGGTCGAGTCGCCGCCATTGGAAAAGGACCCGATGGCGCCATGCCTATAAACCATAGTAAAGCTAGCGCCAGCTGGTGAAAGATGAGAGTGGCAAGAAAGCCGGCGACAAAACCAAACAGTAGTTGTGCCGAAGAATTCGCGCGCATGCCATCAGCCATAAAGCATCCTCCCAGAAAATTTCTTGGAGACCTATCTATACGCTATCTCTAGCGCGATCGGCCCAGGAGGCAAGCACCTCTCAGCCGCTCACGCCCCGTAGTCCGGGCCCAACCTAAGTTCTTGCTAAGAGAGGCTTGATTTTCAGACACATTCGCGAAAGTTTACCCATAGGGATCGCGCAATAACGAAATCCGCAACTATTTCAGGCAAAATGAATTAAGGCGCTGAAATTCGCCCATGCAGATTGCTTGATCAGTTTAGCTAAGCCGGATTTAAACTTTGAAATGGCGTGGACCCCTAGGATTGAAAATTCCCAACCGGCTTGTGGATCTTTCTTATAGATCGCTCGGAGGATGATTACTTGGCGCAATCGACCAGCATAAAGTTTGGCAGCAACCGGTTTCTATGTGAAGGTGATTTCACGATCATCGGCCTCAATGATGCAGGAGGTGTCGTGATTGGCGCCACATTGCCGCCCCCGACTCAGTCAGTGTGGGTTGAATTCAAAGCAGGTGGCGCATTCTTGAATGCTGACCTGTCAGATGCCGATGGAGGTTTAGTCGCCAGAATTCGCAGCAACGCAATCGAATTCAACAAGGATAATTTTTACTCGGTGCAATCGCTTCCGCCCAACCACAATCCTCCTGAGCGCATAGTCGTAACCGACAGGCATGGGAAAAATGCCATCGACTTAAGTCTCAAAGAAAATGCTTGGGAGTTCACCGGAGACTTCTACGCCCAGGGACAACATATTGTAGTGACAGGACAGGGACTCACTCTGAACCCGCAGAGTTCATAGGGTTGATCGGCATTCTCCTCGGACCAGCAGACCCATCTCTCCAAGATTTTCCCAGCAAGTGAAAAAGAGCTGCACAATCTATCGGTACTCTTCTTTTAAGGTTATATTCTCATGAGCTCCGAGGCACAGTCTAGATTCAATGCTCAACAACGTCATACATGAACAAGGAGGAATCGGTGAAAATTCTTAAATTGTCGTACGTGCTCGCATTGGCACTTTCAATTGATGGCTCTTACGCAAGCGCCCAGGACCAGCAGCCGGGGTCCGCGCCGAAAGGCACGACCGCGGAGAAGCAGCTTCGCTCGCCCGATGTCGTGTACGTTCCAACACCCGCTGAAACCGTGGACGCGATGCTCAAAGTTGCCAAGGTCGGCAAGGAGGACGTAGTCTATGATTTAGGTTCGGGCGACGGGCGCATCCCGATCATGGCGGTGCAGAAGTACAATGCGGCGCGCGCCGTCGGCATCGACATCAATCCCGACCGTATCAAGGAAGCTCAGGCTAATCACAAGGCCGCCGGCGTCGGCGACCGCGTGCGTTTCCTCAACGAGGACTTGTTTCAAGCGGATATCAGCGAGGCAACCGTCGTTACGCTCTACTTACTGCCTAGCCTCAATCTAAAATTGCTGCCAAAACTGTTATCTGAACTAAAGCCAGGGACCCGTATTGTCTCGCACGCTTTCGACATGGGCACTTGGAAACCGCAGCAGACATTGAACGCTGGCGGGAGCACAGTTTATTACTGGACAATTCCGGCCAAGGGAACGCCCGAATACGAAGCGGCATCTACCGCGGCAAGCAAGACCTGATATCGACTGCTGCGCTACGGCTGAGAGACGTGGTTCGAAAAAAACCGTGTCTTTCGGCCTAGCGCCATATTCTTACGGTAAGTTGGCCCCAGAATACCTTGAGGATCTTGCATCCGAAAACTCTAAACAGTTCACGCCTTCCCTCTCGCAGATGTCATGTATGGAGCTGGCCATTGAACAAACTTGAACGTTGAACAGAATTTGGAGGAGCGTTACTTCTAGAGCTCCGTACGCGCGTTGTTTCTCGGACTGCATCCTTCAGCTGTTAGTCTATCCGCGCATAGCGGATATCGGTGGATATCACTTTCCACTTGGGCGCCAATCATTTGTCAAACGTCCAGCGCGCTTCTCGGCTCGAGAAGCTGTTAGATATTTCTTGCGGATTGCGAAACCGTTGGGATACCCTCTAGCAGGCTACTGAAAAAGACCCATATGCAGCGTTGCGCTCGAATCACCTCGCTGCAACGTACTGTAAGTACGCCTTAGCTCTCGATTTTTCGCGCGCCTTGCCTTTGGATCTTTTTGAGCAGCCTGCGACCAGAGTTTTTCAGCAACCTGCTAGCCGCAGGAGGGTCGAAGACGCGCAGAAATCGCTGCAAGTCGCTGCATGACGGCTCGTTCGCAGCGGAGTCGAGAGTGGCTCCGGGCTCGCGCTTCGCTGAACGCTCCGGCTGACGATCTCCGCGGCATCATCACGGCAACAACGGTTGCTTGACTATTCTCATTGACTGGTTCAACGATGACAATGAAGCAGGAACTTGATTTACACCCACCCGAACCAACCCACGTGAACAACCCTCAAGGATTTTTTGCAGGCGCCGGATCGAAGCGCAATCTGGCGGTGACCGGCGTCATGCTCGTGATTTTTTTGTTTGCCATCGATGCCACCATCGTCGCCACTTCAATGCCGACGATCGTCGCCCAACTCGGCGGCCTGGAATTCTATAGCTGGGTATTCTCGATTTACATGCTCAGCTCTGCGCTCACAACGCCGCTCTTCGGCAAGCTCTCCGATCTCTACAGCCGGCGCAGGCTCATGCTTATTGGTATCGGCTTATTCGTCGTTGGCTCAGTATTGTGCGGCGCGGCGCAAAGCATGGAGCAGCTCGTGTTGTTCCGCGCCGTGCAGGGTCTCGGCGGCGGCGCGATCTACGCGCTGTCATTCATCGTCGTCGGCATTTTGTTCCAGCCCGAGGAGCGCGCTCGAATGCAGGGCATCATCAGCGGCATCTGGGGTGTCGCATCGGTCCTGGGCCCCCTCGCGGGCGGCATCATCGTCGAGCATTGGCATTGGCGTTGGGCATTTTTCGTCAATTTACCGATTACCGCGATCGCCATCGGCTTGATTGTCGTTGGCCTCAAAGAGGCGGTCCACAAACGGCGCGAGCATAAACTCGATATCGCTGGCATGCTCGCCTTGCTGGCGGCGTTGTTGCTGCTGTTTTACGCGCTATCCCACAGCGCTCATTCGCACCAGCCTCTCGATGTGATCCTTGCCGGCCTTATTGTTCTGGCGCTGATCTTTCTCCTAATATTCTACTTCATCGAACGCCGAGCCGCGGAACCAGTGATCCCGCTGGACTTGTTTCATTCGAGCTCTTATAAAACCTCGACCGCTGTGGCGACCCTTGCAGCGATGGGGGTGTTCGGCGCCATCAGTTATCTGCCGCTCTACCTTCAAGGCGTGACCGGTCTCACCGCTTCCCGCGCCGGAATGGTGTTGTTGTTTCTGAGCATGGCGTGGACGTTGGGCAGCTTGGTCGCCGGGCAAGCGAGCAATCGCTTCGGCTATCGGGCCGTGGCCGCCAGCGGCATGTTGCTAATGGCCGTCGGCTACAGTTTCTTTGTTCTTTTCGGAGCGGCACTGACGGTCCCCTGGGTGATTGTAAGCGCTACGTTGATCGGCACCGGCATGGGCATGGCCAATCTGACAACTCTAGTGGCAGTGCAGAATTCCGTTTCACCTCAGCGCATCGGCGTGGCCACTTCGACCTTGATGCTGTTCAGAACTTTTGGCGGCGCATTCTCCGTGAGCTTGATGGGAACAGTGCTGCTACACCAGATGCAGCGTGGCTTAACTAAGCTTTCCAGTAGCGGACTTTCGAGCGCATTGCTCGATAAGCTCGCTCATCCGCAAAATCTTTTGGAACCGGCAACGCGCATGCAGATCGCGCCGGAACTGCTGCCGAGACTTGTCGCAATTCTCAGCAATGCCCTTTGGTACGCCTTTCTCACCGGATTTGTGCTCATGGCGATCGGCGTGATCCCCAGTCTGCTCATGCCGGGCGCTAGGCCCGCTGAGCCGGCTCAACGGCCTCAGAAAGCGGGATAAAATCCAATTCGATTGTGCGAAATCCCGCCGGCAACCACAGCGGATCGTCTCGGCAATTTCCTCTGTCCGAACACCGCGTTTGACGCGGCGCTCATCAACTTATACACCTGATTGTCAATACTCCATGCTCCCAATATTCGACACTTACTGGCATGAACCCGGATTTCGCAGTAGAGACGGATACCTGCAGAGTGATCGAGGGGCGAGCGCGGAGGAGCGAAGGCACAGAAGCGAACAATCTCAAAGCCGTCTATGGTGCTTGGCCCTGGGCTGGCAATTTTTTCAAGCGTCCGCTAAAGCTCAGGAGCTTGCAAGCCACTATCAGCCACAGACCTATTGCCTTCGTTCCGGAGGGTTCGTCCCTTGATCGCTGTGTCCCCCTGAAGTGCGGAATTCGGGATGAATGATCAAACCACCTCTGTCGTTACCGCAAGCGTCGCCTCGGCAGAAACCCCGACTCTCGAAACTACACTGCGCCAAAAGCGCATGGCGCTCGGCCTGATCAGCGGTTGCCATGTTTTGAATCACCTCCAGTACAGCATCACTTCGGTGATCTTCCCGGTGATGATGACCGAGCTCGGCTTCGGTCTGGTCGGACTGGGCTTCATTTCAGCTCTATCGAGCTTTGTCGGCCAGGGGCTGCAAGTCATCTATGGTTTTCTCGCGGCTTTTTTCAAACGCACCACCATGCTGGCGATCGGTAACATCGCGGTCGGACTAACGGCAATGTTGCAATACTTCATCGGCAGCTACCCGCAGTTGGTTGCGGCGCGCGTCGCCATCGATGCCGGCTCGAGTCCGCAGCATCCGCTCGGCTCGAGCATTCTCTCGCGCTATTATCCCAAAGCTCGCGGCTGGGCGCTCACGTTTCATCACTCGGCGGGCAGTCTCGGATCGTTCATCGGACCGGCGGCGGCGTCACTGGCGCTTCTTTACATCGGCTGGCGCAGCGCTTTCGTGATCTTCGGATCGCTGAGCTTGCTCATGGGACTGACGCTTTTCTGGGTCAGCGATCATAGCAACACAAGGGACAGCGCCGGCGGCAAAACAAAAACCAAAGCAGGTTTCGACGCCTACATTCAGTGCCTTAGGAATCGCAATATCGTGTTCACATCACTGGTGCTCATGGCCGGCGCGGCGGGACGCGGCACCGGCGTCAACATGACTTACCTGGTACCTTTCTTCATGGCCCAATACGGAGTCAGCGCGTCGGGTGGCGGGCTGCTCTTGACGCTCATGCAAGGCGCGGGATTGGTCGGACCCCTGGCAATCGCCTGGTTTTCCGATCGCAGCGGTAAACGGCGCGGTATCACCCAACTCACCCTGCTATTATCCGCCGTCATGACGGTTTGGCTGGTCCAACACCAATCGTTGACCATTTTGTTCTATCTCAACCTGATTCTTTACGGCGCCTTCGTCCAAGCACGGGGCGCGCTGACGCAAACCATGATCGCCGACTTCGCCACCCCGGAGCTCACCGACGCGGCATTTTCGATTTACTATTTCGTCGGCTTTATCTCCGGGCCGATCTGGACGCTGATCATCGGCTACGTCATGCAGCATTACGGTTTTGCTCCGGCATTTTATATCGCGGCCGGGACCTATATCGTCGGCATGGCGCTTCTGACGTTCGTCAAAGAAGATGCCAACATTCGCAAGCTAATCTGAAAATAGTTTTCTTATCGACCGCTGACACCCCGCCACTGCGAGGGAGCCTGTCATCGCCACCCCGCAAATTTGATGGTATGCGGTGAAGTTCTTGGAGCTTCATCGCATTCGCGAATTCATGACTCAACTCCAACATCCTCGTGTTCCTAGCCGTTGTGATTTTTCCGTAACGCGAAACCGCAGCGGGCAATCGCGACTCGCAGTCGTCGGATTGAGCGCTCTCGTCCTGATCTGAATCGTCACCATCGACTTTGTGAAATATTGACTTTGCGGCCCCTTATCGTAAAAAAAGTCATACACGCCCTTCGACTCAAAGGAGCCAGCCATGCCCAAGATCTCACTTAGAGTAAACGGACAAGCACGAGTGGTAGATACGGAACCCGATGTTCCCCTGCTCTACGTCCTGCGCAACGACTTGGAACTCAACGGCCCGAAGTTCGGCTGCGGCATGGCGCAGTGCGGCGCTTGCACGGTGATTATGGACGGCAACGCCATTCGCTCCTGTGTCACGCCGGTCAGCGCAGTCCAAAATAAGCCGGTCACCACGTTGGAAGGTTTGGGCACGACCAAAAAACTGCACAAGATTCAGCAAGCCTTTGTCGATGAGCAGGCCGCGCAATGCGGCTACTGCATCAACGGTATGATCATGACGACCAAGGCGTTACTCGATACGAATCCTAAACCCACTGACGTGCAGATCAAGCAAGCGCTGGCCGGCAATCTTTGCCGGTGCGGCACCCATATCCGCATCCTACGAGCGGTAAAGCGGGCGTCCGGCCAAAAAGTTTAATACAGGAGCCACGAACATGAAAACCATGGAGATCACTCGCAGGCAATTTCTCAAAACCACCGGCGCTCTCGTCGTCAGCTTCAATTTATTCAGCCCAGCGCGCAAAGCCCTGGCCCAGTTCGCCACCCTTCCATCCGGCGACATCGATCCGACTTCTCTCGATTCCTGGCTCGCCATCACTCCGGACGGGTTGGTTACTTTCTACACCAGCAAAGTGGAACTCGGCACCGGCACGATCACCGCTCTCGCGCAGATCGTGGCCGAAGAGCTCGACGTCCCTTTTGCCAAAATACAAATGGTGCAGGGCGACACGTCTACATCGATTGAGCAGGGATCCACCGTCGGCAGCCGGACTATCGAGCGCGCCGGGCCGCAGGTCCGCCAGGCGGCCGCCGCCGCGCGCCAGGAATTACTCAAGCTTGCAGGGGTGCGCCTTAACACGCCGGTGGAAAGGTTGACGGTCACCGAAGGCGTGGTGAGTGTTGCCGGCGCGCCCGGAAAGAAAGTTTCCTACGGCCAGCTGATCGGCGGCAAAAAATTCAATACCAAAATCACCGCGACGGGCACCGGCTGGGACATGAAAGTCGCGCCGGAGGTGAAGGCCAAGGACCCCAAGCAATACAAAGTGGTCGGCCAGTCGGTCAAACGTGTCGAGTTGCCGGCGAAGGTCACCGGTGAGCATGACTACATTCATGACGTGCGCATTCCGAACATGCTGCACGGCAGAGTCGTGCGCCCTCCCGTGATCAACACCGAGCCCGTGAGCATCGATAATGATTCCATCAAGGGAATTCCAGGCGTGGTCATGATCGCGCGGGAGGGGAAATTCGTCGGCGTGGTTGCCAAAACCGAATGGGCCGCGATCAAAGCGTCGCAAACTCTAAAAGTCACCTGGTCCAAGCCGACGAGTAAAGTGCCGGCAACCCCGGACGAAGTTTTTGCCTATTTGAAAAACACCAAGCCGGTGCGCACGACCAAAGCCATCGATAAAGGTAATGCAACCGATGCGCTGGCAAAGGCGCAAAAGACCTACCAGGGAAGCTTCCGCTGGCCGTTTCAAATGCATGGGATGATCGGCCCTTCCTGCGCCATAGCTGATGTCAAAGGCGATAAGGCGACCATCTGGTCCGGCCCGCAGGGGCCGTTCAGAACGCGCAGCACCGTGGCGAAACTCCTCGGTATCCCGGAGCAGAACGTGCGCATCATCTACCACGAAGCGTCGGGATCGTACGGCCGCATGAGCACCGATGACGGCGCCGAAGATGCGGCGTTGTTGTCACGCGCCGTCGGCGCGCCTGTGCGCGTGCAGTGGTCAAGGCATGATGAACATGGTTGGGAGCCCAAGGGTCCAGCACAACTCGACGAAGCCAAAGCAGCGATTGACGGCGAAGGCCGGCTTGTCGCCTGGGATTTCACCGATTACGGCCAGCCATGGACGGCGTCGGGGTCGACGCCGCTGCTCGCATCGCTGCAGGTCGGAATGCAACCGACGAATCCCGGTGGCAACAACGGTAGCCAAAGCGGCGGCGAAATTTACGCTGTGCCCAACCAGCGAATTCTTGCTCACCTGGTTAACTGGCACTTTCCCGAACCGATCCCCTTGCGCACCAGCAACCTGCGCGCGCCAGGCGACGTAGCGCGCTGCTTTGCGAGCGAAGGTTTTCTCGACGAAATCGCCGCCGATTTGAAACTCGACCCGGTGGAATTCAGGCTCAAGAATTTATCCGGTAACAAGCGCGCCATCGAATGCCTCCAAGCCGCCGCCGATAAGGCGAACTGGCAGAAGCGGCCCTCTCCGGCGGCGGCGAACGGCAACATCGCAAAGGGACGCGGTATTGCGCTGACGCAGCGCGCCGCAACGTACGTCGCGGCAGTCGCGGAGGTGGAGGTCAACAAGAGCACTGGTGAAGTGGCGGTCAAGCGCATCGTCTGCTCCCATGACTGCGGTCTGATGATCAACCCCGATGGGGTCAAGAACCAGGTCGAAGGCAACATAATTCAAGGAGTCAGCCGCGCGCTCTATGAAGAGGTCACCTATGACGCCAATGGCGTGACCAGCCTCGATTGGGGGTCATATCCGATCCTGCGCTTTCCCGATGTGCCGGAGCTCGAAATCGTTCTGATCAATCGAACGGAGATGCAACCTCTGGGCGCCGGCGAAGGAGCGACGATTCCACCGGCAGCCGCAATCGCCAACGCGATCTTCGATGCCGTAGGAGCGCGCTTAAGAGAAGGACCGTTCACTCCTAAGCGCGTGCTGGCGGCAATGCAGAAGAAAGCATGATGGTGCCGAAGTGAGAGGCAACTTGGTTTCCTGAAGCTGAATGTCCGATGAGGATCGAAAAAGCGCTAAGTGACAACGCTTCTCTACAGTAAGTCCCTTAGCATCCGGCGGTACTTAAGAGTTCCAGCATCCGGTCCCTTGAGATGTAGTTCCTCGGTTAAGTCCAAAGGCAACTCTTCAGGGCGCTGGCTTTCGACGATTTTGCGGTCCTGCGCAAAAATAACTTGTATGAGTTCTCGAAACGCATCATCCGGTTGGTCCAATGCAAAGTTGCGGGAAGAGAACGTGTAGTAGCGCATGCGCTTTGCCGAAATAGGCGAGGCGATGATCGATACCAGCTGACGCCGGGCTCCCTCCATTGGACGAATAGCCTGGGCGGTGAATGGTAGGATAACCCTGTACTGACGCCTTCCCTCGGTAAATGCACTGTAAGACGCTAATGCGGAAGGCCCTCGGAATGCCCCGCTCGGAGGAGCAGTAAACTTGGTCTCAAAACTTAGCTCGAAACCGTTCTGCTTCACTTCGAACTCAGGGATCACCGGATCATCAGGAGTAGCATTGATACCAGGATGAACATAAGGAAAGTGGGAAGTGTCAATAAAGTTTTCGATCATACGCGCCGCGCTGGTTTCCCACATTTCAGTGGAATGAAAAAACGTGTGATAATTCGGATCTTCGAGTTCTGCAATCTCGGGAATAGGTGCTTTCGGCTCTGCTAGACACACCCAGACTAAGCCGTAACGTTCACGCGCGTTTAAATACGCGGTGGCGCGAGCCTTGGCAGGAATTGCGTGTCCCGCCGGTAAAGAGGGAATCCGCACGCAATTGCCATCGGGGGCGTAGGTCCAGCCATGATAAGGACAAACTAAATTATTGTCTTGGATCCAGCCCAGCGATAGAGCAGTTCCTCGGTGAATGCATAAGTCCCGAAATGCCGCTACCTTATCTTTCGTCCGCCAAACGACGATTTGCTCACCAAGTAAAGATGCGGCAAGCGGAGCATTGCGAAGTTCACTGCTCGTCGCCACCGGATGCCAATAGCTGCGCAGTATCAATTCACTCACCGATCTTAGACCCTCGGGAACCCTTGTAGAATCCGTCACGCTGGACCTCGTTCATTCAGCAAACGGCGAAAGACTGTTATTTCAGAATTTCCTTCAAACGAGGTATCAGTGCAGCATCGAGATTGAAGACCTCTCTAACATTCGCCTCCAGTGTTGCCCCATCTAGTGGATTTATATCGAGCTTCGCTTTAGCCGCCTCGGCAAGGAACTCCTGATCCTTCATCGTGCTCATAAAAGCCCGACGCAACATTTCGACGCGGTCCTTTGGTGTACCGGGAGGCAAGACATAAGGCCGTACTGTCGGGGCGATTGTATGGATGACCGATCGAATCATCCTTTTCGCTTCGTCTGTCTTGGCATAATCGATAGCCAAAGGCACGTTCGGAACATCCGGATGACGCGTTGGAATAGCCTGAAGAACCAGAGCCACTTCGTTTGCATCCATCTCCTTGCGCCATGTCGATTTAAAGGATTCCCATGCGTTGCAGATTCCCTCGATCTCTCCCGAATTGAAGGCCAGTCGAACTTCCGACGTACCCTTGTAACCAGCCACGACTTGGAGAGGGAGACCGATAGTAGCCGCGAGCACTTTCGGGATATCGTCCGTGGCAGAGCCGGCCCCTATGCCGCCGATTTTAAGAATTCTCTTTGACGCCAGCCACTGTTCCATACTGGTAATGCCGGTCGTCTTTGACAAACCGATCATGTAGCTGTCCTGAGCGGGAACTCCGATGAAATTAAACTTCAGGGCGTCAAATTCGACGCCTGGCTTACCGAGAAGCTGCTGCAGAAACAATGAACCGATGAAATGACCGATCGTCAGACCGTCGGGCTTAGCGACCTTGTACACATAGTTTGCCCCGATCAGGTGGCCTGCTCCAGGCATGTTCTCAACAACAATCGTCGGCTCTCCCGGAATATATTTGCGCAAGTGCCGGGCCATGGTCCGGGTGTAGAGATCATAGCCGCCGCCCGCTGCAGTGGCGACAACGATCCTGATGACCTTGTCTTTATAGAACGACTCTTGTGAAAACGCGGATGTCGAAAAGTTTAGAGTTATAGCAAGAGTCAGTGTTATGACACTCGCCAAGTGTTTAGCCATACTGCCTCCTAGCGCAATTTGCCTTGAATTGTTTGGATGCTATTTATGATTGCCGCTCAGTCATAAGGAGCTGGCCAAGATTAGTGACAGTAAACACCCTATCAGCAGTCAAGCTGAGCAGGTTCAACATCGTAATGTCCGACGTGTGAAAGGATTTTGTAAGGTCGGCTGCGGTCGTCGCCGTTGAGAGGTTTCGCAGCAAGTCCTCTCGGGTCTTCCGGATAATTTCCTCTCGGGTCTACAATACGATAGAGAGCGAAGTTACAATGCGTATGCGGCAAGATCTTCGCGCTCTCGTCCAATCGGCGAAAAATCAACTCCCTCCAAAGGCTGGACCTTGCCTTGATCGATTTCTTCGAGACGTTCCTTGGAAAGAGGATTTCCGAACTGTTCGTTTTTCATCCGCAAGTGATGCTGTAGGTATCGCGCTAAGACGGTTTTCGCTCTTTCGAGTTGCTCGGGCGTTTTGATGCGTCGGGCGGCAGCGGCGATGTGAATCGGGCCGTGAAACATCTCATCATGGGAGATCTCTCTTGCGGCATGCGCCATCCGTTGTTCCAGCTCGCCTCCGGTAATACGGCTCAATCCGATAAGCCAACCGGAACCACCACCCTCGCCGATGCCAAGGGCGATCTTAGCCATCTCATCCCCTGAAGCGCGCAGTTCCTTCTCATAGCGAGCTTTTTTTGTATTTTCAGGGAAACGCTCGTTATCACTCCATACGCCGAGTGTCAGCAACTCATCTACATCGATCTTTTCTCCGAACTGTTCTTCGAGAATCGCCACAAACAGACGATAGTGTTCCAGTTCTTCGGAAAATGCTCGCGCGAGGTTCTCATAGTCCTTGCGCTTGAGTTCCTTTTCGAACTTAGGCTGCAGATCTTTCAGGTTATCCAGGAACTTCCAAGCCGTCGTGAGCTCCCGCGCCGCCTGACACTTCAACCAGGCGATATCTTGCTCTCTGGATCTTGGGTGGCTGAAATAGGCTCGCACGATTTCAGCATTGCCCGCGGCATATTTGGCGAGAATTTCTGTCAGTGTTTTTTTCACTTCTTCGGACAAATCCATTTCGCTCCCCCCTTTTTATGTGGGCAATCCGTTTCCTGTCTGTATGAACTAGTTTGGCAGCATGATTTCTTTCAATCGATTGACTAGTTCCGGCTTCATGGCGGAGTAATCGGACACGATTCTGGAAACATCGTCGCCCGATATGCTCTCCACGGAAAGCTTCGCCTTTTGGGCATCTGCAAGAAAGTCTTTGTCCTTCATGGTTTGCAAAAAAGCGCTTTGAAGAATCGCTACCCGCTCTTTCGGAGTGGCCGGCGGCAGGGAGTAATTTCGAGAGATGTCGGCTTGGTAATGAATTCCCATTTTTATAAGCTCGCGTGTCTCATCGGTCTTTGCCAAATCCACAGCGTTGGGCACGTTGATGAGGTCAGGGTGTTTCTTTGAATTGATCTGGACCACGATGTGAGCATTGCCTGCCTCTAACGCTTGGCTCCAAGTGGATTTCATGCCTGCCCAGGTGCCGCAGTAACCGGAAACCTCTCCGGAATCGGCTGCGATCCGGATGTCAGCAGTTCCTTTATATCCCTCGACAAGTTGGATCGGAAGCCCCAGGGTAGCTTTTAAGATCTTCGGTATGTCGACATCCGTGCTTCCGGATGCTGTTCCGCCGAGCTTGATCGGATTTTTTGCCGCAAGCCATTCTTGGACGTTCGAAACTCCGCTTGCTTTCGTAAGGCCGCAGCTCTGACTATCTTGAAGCGCTCCAACCCACTCGAATTTCGGCGCGTGGAATTGGATACCTTTGCCACCCAAGACTGCCTGGAGCACCAACCCGCCAATCCAGTTGTTAATCGTCAGTCCGTCCGGCTTGGCAGTGTTGTAACCATGGTTGGCCGCAATCAAACTTCCCGCACCCGGCATGTTCTCAACTAAGATTGCCGGCCCGCCCGGAATATGCCTTCCCATATGCCTCGCTATCACTCGCGCATATGTGTCGAATCCTCCGCCTGCTGAGAAACCTACGATGATGCGCACAGTTTTACCTTTGTAAAACGGTTCTTGCGCGAAGACTCCGTTCGGCGATGCTAGTTCGAGCACAAATAGCACGAATAACCAACTCAGCTTCCTCAACATTACGGTTCCTTTCCGCAGCAAAGGTTTACTGAATCTGATCACCTGATCAGTAGTAGAGGACCACGCTCCGGACCGTTTCACTCGAGTGCATCAGGTCGAAGGCTTCCTTGAGATCAGAAAATATCTAGGCTGCTAAGCACTCGCAGTCGGCGCCCAACCTGGATGGCGCGGGAGTCCATCCTCAGGAAGAACAATTAACGGATGTTTGGAGTTTACAAATACCCATCGATCGGGTCTCTTGCCGACATCCTGCGCACGATCGAGGGTCGGGACATGGATCAGAACGAAATCTGGAAAGCCATCGACGTATAGAAACATATGACATCCACACACCTTGCAGAATTTACGATGGCAGGTCGGTTTTGTATCGAAGTTTTGAATCTTGTCATCGCCCTGGAGAATTTTGAAGGCATTCTTCTCCACGACCGCAATGATAGCCATCGCTCCGCCGCAAGTATCAGTGCAGTCGGTGCAGAGGCAGTAGTGAACTTCGTAGGGCTCCTTGCTGTATTCAAAATGAACCGGGTTGTTAGAACAGCGACATTTGCCGGCTACCGTAAAATTTGTAGTTGCCATCTATCCCTCCTCAGTTGATTGATTTCTTATCTCTTTCCGAACATCTCCCATGAAATACTTTATCCCTTTACGGTTTAAGGCACGGTTGGCTACCCTTCCTTGGCGCTTCCCTTATGGCTTCAGGCCCAATAACCATCCACAGCCGGCCCTTAGTAAAGCGAGCTTCTATTTCATTACGCAGTCGTCCGCACGTAGCCCAACTTAGTGTTCAAACGCAATTGCAATTCTCGCTCACCGAGCAGTGCGGAGTCCGTCCCTTTAGAGTAGGTCAAGTCAATCGGCAATTCTTTTCCGACCGCCCCGACCCCCATTGGATATCTGCCAACGGTTCGTATTCTTACGCCTCATTTAGGCGTCCTGAGCATCTTCTGCAGCTGCGCTTTCACCGCCGGCGACATTCCCATCAAATCAGTGATGAGTCCGTGCGCCTGCTGCGCGCCCACCGGATCGATCTCAAGTCGGCCTTTATCGGCTTCGGCGAGAAACTCTTTGTCCTCGAAAATTTTCGTGAACGCCGCCTGCAGCGCCGACGTACGATCTTGGGGCGCGCCGGGAGGCAGCACATAGATCTTTCCAAACTGATTGGGTGCCGCTATGCCGAAGCGCAATAGTTCCCGCTGCTCGGCAGTCTTGGCTAGCAACGGTATTGTCGGAATATTGCTGCTGTTAGGCAGATCGCGGATTGGCTCTTCACCGATTTGCGCGAGCACGAGCCATTCGCCGCTTTTTATCTTGTCGAGAGAGGTAATCTTGAGCGACGTCCAGCTGTTAAAGAGACCATCCACTTCCCCGCTATCGATTGCCAGCCGGATGTCGGAAGTGCCCTTATAGCCGCTTACCACTTTGATGTTGACGCCCAATGCGTCGCGCATGATGATTGGCGCTTGCTCCACGGTAGATCCGGGAATTCCTCCCATGACGATTTGTTTGCTCTTAGGACCGAGCACCTCTTCGTACTTCGTAACGCCGGGTTTGCGCGTGACCACGAGCAAGTAAGTTTCTCCAATTGGAACTCCGAGAATTGGAAACTTCGCCATGTCGTACTGGACGGCCGGATTGGCAAAAAGCTGTTCCAGAATAATCTGCCCGCTGAAATTGCCGATGATCGTGCCGTCTTTAGGAGCAACGTTGTTGATGTGGTTCGCCGCCAGAATGCTCCCCGCTCCAGCCATATTGTCGACGACAACGGTCGGGTTGCCAGGAATATGCTTGTGAAGGTGACGGCCGATCACACGCGAATAAGCATCGTAACCGCCCCCGGCGGAAAACCCGACAATGATGCGTACGGTCTTACCCCTGTAAAACTCTGCGACCGCTTTCTCGTCAAAGCTGACTTTGGCGGGCGCCCCCCAGCTTTGGACTGTCGTAGCTCCAAACAGCACCGTGAAAAGAAGTAACACTCCACTGGATCGCACAATCGCTCTCATAAGCACCTCATGACCATTCGGCGTATCTGTGAATGTTTCACTATCGGCAAAACTATTGAACAAAGGCGAGTTCCTGATCCTCTGCCTACTTTGGGTGAGACATCGGGGTGCTTCTCACCTCTTGTAGAGATTATCGATATACCCGGTTTGAGATAAATCGCAAATCGGCAAAGTCCTCGGGTTTGGCTGTTCTTGCTTTGGGAGTTTTTTCCGCCAAAGAGGATAAAATCAATTTAAACCCTTCAAGACTTGGTACTGTTTCTTCGAGAGGAAATTCTCGTTTATCAAGCGTAGGTAATAATCGCCGCTCTGTGGCTGTGTCGGCACTCCTCCAAGGTTCATCGAGATACTCGATAAACTCCGCCGTCTTTTCCATAATATGGCCATCAGCATCGACATACCTTGACGTTTTCAATTCCTTTCACGAACCGATCACGTAGGCAGTCTCTCAGTACTGTACGGTTACAAAAGACCTATTTTTCTTTTGTATACTCCCAACCCAATTGCCTGGAGACATCGTCCGCGGATTTTTTAACCTGCTCCGCGGTGCGTTCAATCCTAGAGTTTGGCAAATCGAACGTCGGTAAACTTATACCTATAGTCGCGACGACATTGCCGGTCGAATCTCGTATCGGGGCCGCCAACGCTCGCACCCCCCTCGCAATTTCCTCGTCACTAAAGCCATAGCCGCACTTTCGGACTCGTCGAAGATGTTGGATAAACTTTGCGATATTAACCACTTTCTTATTTGTATAGACACTCTCCTTTTGAGTCTTCAGAATATGCCGCACCAAATCTTCAGACATAAAAGCGGCGAACACCTTACTGTGCGCCCCTATGGTGAGAGGAAAGCGTGCTCCGATCTGATGGGTGATTCTCAAGATCGAAGAACTTTCCTCTACTGCCACCGTTACAACGTGATAACCATCGAGCACCCGGAGGATCGCCGTTGCCTGGAACGTTTCACGCAAGCGGCACAGAGCAGATCGCGCCACTGTAATCAGACAATTATGCTGCCGGTAACCCTCACCGAGTTTGGCGACGCTAGGTCCGAGCCTGTACTTTCGTGACTCATCACGTGTGATATAGCCGCGCAGAGCAAGACTCTTCATCACCCTGACCACACGGCTCTTGTCAGAGTGGAGAGCTTTAGCGATTTCGGTTACGCCGACCGTGCCCTTCCAAGAAAGAATTTCTAAAACGTCTAGCGCAAAAAGGACCGTCTGAGATCCGCTGTGCCGTTCGGCGCGTTCCTTTGGTACGATATTCAACATAATTGGGTCAACTATCACACCAAAATCAAACCGCTCAAGCGCTAGTATCTATCTATCTTGTTGTAAGAAAGCGATGTACTTCTTTTGGCAAAGCAATGGTGCAACCCAAACCGAAGGACATACCTGAAGGAGTTTGCATCGGATTATCGGATATCAGGTCGTATTTCGTCTCTGACGGCCGTCGCATCGGCCGGCGCACCTTCGGCGGCTTCTCGGCGCTTGATAAGGATATGAAGAAATGATCGCTACAGACGCGCATGTGAGGCGGTCCCATAATCCGGGACACAACAATCTACGTAGGAGGCAAAAATGGCGATAACGGGGAGCTGTCTATGTGGAGCTGTGCGGTACGAGATTACCGGCCCGTTCAAAGCGGCCGGGCATTGCCATTGTTCAATGTGCAGGAAGTCTCATGGGGCGGCATTTGCGACGTGGGCGCACGTCGATCCGGATCAGTTTCGCTGGACTAGAGGCGTAGAATTTATCGCTCGTTACGAATCCTCACCTGGAAAAGCGAGGTGCTTTTGCAGAAAGTGCGGCTCCCCGCTCGGTCTTAGTGATTCCGGAAAGATCACCGAAGTGGTGTTGGGAACTGTCGATGGTGATCCGGGTGTGCGTCCCGGCGAACACATCTTCGTCGGTTCCAAAGCCCCCTGGCACGAGATCGTCGATGCATTGCCACAGTATGAGGAATGGCCCCCGGGAATGGCGCCGTAACGGCGAGGCATTTCAAGTTAACCTGCTGTGTATTGGGCACCTTTTGTTTCTTGCCCGGCGCGCCCTACGTTCCACCTCCGGCATTGGCACCTACGCCGAGCGCGAGCAGAACGTTCGTCTTACAGATAACCCTTCTCTCGATAATACCGCTCCGCTCCCGGATGCAGCGGAAAATCCAGCGGGCCCGCTTCCGTGTTGGTGCACAGCTGCTTCATTGATGGCGTCTCGGTTGCATCGTAAGGAATGTCCTCGCGGATCTTATCCAGCACGCCCGCGATGTGATAGGCCAGTTCGTCCGGAAATTTCTCATGTACGACGATCGGCCAGCCGCTAAAGTCGACCACCGTAGTGGGATCGTTGATGCCGGCGATGCGACCGTGATCGAGCCTGGCCCTTTGAAAGCCATATTTTTCCAACTTCTTCAGCACAGGCTCGGAAAAGGAAAGAAACCTCATTCCATGCTCCACTGCAACGTCGCCCCAGGAGTCCATACCTTCGTCGATAACCATATCGAGCGTGCCGGAGACGATTCCTTCCCGGCGGTGCGGATTGCTCGGGCGCACCACCTCATCCACGGTGCCGCCCCACTCGATAAAATCCTGCTGTGAAATGCCGTGCGCCTTGAGCAGCGTCTTGATCGCGAAATCGACGCAATCGTTGACTGCTATCGACACATTCATCTTGGGCTTTTTATCGATAAGCTCTTCCATCGTGCGCACGCCCAACTGCGGCGAGACCGCGATCACTAAACGATCCCAGGATGGAAACACCGCCAGAGCGCGCAGCGGATACTTGCGCCGAAACGGCCCCACTCCTCGAACCGCCATGGATGGAATGATCGAGGGATTGAGCCAGACCAGATCGAGCTTGCCGCTGGCGACGAGTTTGGCGCCGTTGAGCCCGCTGCACCATGCGGGACTTACGCCGATGGTAAAAGGATAGGGCGGGCCCGAATGCGCCGAACCGCCGGGCAATTCGACCATCAATCGAATGGCGCTGGTCAACAGCGTCGGAGCATCCTCATAGAGTCCGGAAAGAATTTTCGTAGCAATCCGCGCGCGCATCAGGCTGGCGCTCATGGGTTTTACACTGCGATCATCATAAGCCACTAAGTATTCTCCTTTAGTTTGTTGAAAACTTCAGAGCTATTCTGAATGATTTTCAGAGTCAACAGTTTTGCATCCGGAATGGGCGCGCTAGCTCAAGCTTCCCGGTCGCTAAGAATGCTGATTCATTCTTGACGCCTATTCGGCGCAAGCGATATATCAAATGGCAGTGAGCTGAAAACTCTGGTTGCAGGCTGCTCAAAAAGATTCAGATGCGAGGCGCGCGAAAAGTCGATGAGCGAAGGCGTACTCCCAGTACGTTGCAGCGAATCGATTGAGCGGAACGAAGCATATGGGTCTTTTTCAGCGGCCTGCCAAAAATTAGGAGAGTTCATGTATTACCCGGACCTGAGTGTTTTCGGCGTCGATAATGACCGGCTCAAATCGCAGCGTTTGTCGCGCCTGCAGCAAGCGATGAAAGAACACGATCTGGCGGCGCTCATGCTCACCGACTGGCTCAACATTCGTTATGCGACCAACTCGGTTTTCATGATCAATCTGCGCGCCACCGCGATTCAGCGTTTTGTCTTGGTGCCTCAAAGCGGGGCTCCATTGATTTGCCAGCGCGAACTATCAACAAGGGCTCGGAGCCCGTTTCGCCGCTTCGATGCATTTATGTTCGGCATGCGGCCGCCGGTTGCGACCAGAGACTTCGCCGCGCAAGCGGTAGCGAACCTTCGCGAATTGGGCATTACCACCGAGCGGGTCGGCGTCGATTGCCTGAACCTTGAAGCAGTCGAAGCATTGAGAGACGCCGGCATTAAACTCGTCGACGGCTCTCGCGCAATCAGTCAGGCGCGCGCGGTAAAGACCGCCGATGAGCTCCAACTGATTCGCTGGACGACCCGGGCCAAAGAGAAAGGCTATGATCTGGTTCGCGCGGCGCTGCATGAATCGGATCTGCCCGAAGAACGCTTGAGCCGGATCATGTTGGATTCTTTGCTGGATCAGGGATTCGAAGCGGGCAGTGAATTCGTTTCCATCTATGAATCGTCCAAGGCGCGAGCTCACAACGAGCCCATGGGCACGGATATGGTGGTGGTGGAAGGTGATCTGGTGATCTGCGATGCCACCGTCGCCGGACCGGGAGGTTACTACAGCGACTTCGCCCGTACATTTAGTCGCGGCACGCCGACGGCGCAGAGCCGGAACCGTTATCGGGAAGCTTACGAGAGTTTGCAGGAGGCATTGCCGCTGATTAAACCCGGACCTTGCACCGAGCTTTTCAACCGCTTCGGCAAACATAGCTCCTCGAGAATGGCTGGACTGGACGGTTTTCATGGCGTCGGTTTGTGCATCTATGAATCGCCCTGGCTGCGCGGCGGCGATCCACCGGAGTACGTGGTGAATTTGGAAGAGGATATGATTGTCGCTCTCGAGATTAATCACTATCCGGTCAAGCTCGAGCACTTGCTGCGCGTAACCGATTCGGGAACGGAAATTTTGTCGCGCTATCCGGTAGATCCAGAGCTAGTCCCGGCGTGAGTGGCAAACGCGCAATCGCGAAAACGTTTTTTGGCAACCTGGCGGCAGTCTCCCGATTATCACGGTACAGTTGGTGGTTCAGCGGTCTTGAGCCGGCTTGGCGAATCGTGAGTTTATTCCAGCCGGTCTATCAGCTTCGCAATCACTGTCGGCGAGGCTTCGGAAATGCGCTCGATGAGCAGGTGCACTTGGAAAGAGCCTGTCGGTGAGGCAGTTAACACCGGCATCACAGGAATACCGAGCCTCTGCGCTGGCAATCTGGTCGGCCTTGCTGGCGGTTTACCTCATCTGGGGATCTACCTATCTGGCGATACGTTTCACGGTCGAAACAACTCCCCCGTTTATCTCTGCGGCCTTTCGCTTCATCGTCTCTGGAGCATGTTTATACACCTGGCGTCGTTTCGCCGGTGATGCCAAACCCACGGCAGTGGAATGGCGCAGCGCCGCCACCGTCGGAATTTTTCTTTTACTCGGCGGCAACGGCGGCGTGGTCTGGGCTTCGCAGTTCATTCCGTCCAGTCTCGCCGCGCTGCTGGTCGCTACGGTACCGTTGTGGATGGTCGCCATCGACTCGGCCCGGCGGGGCAAACAAAGACCGAGCGTTGCTGCGATCATCGGCATTCTCATCGGCTTCGGCGGGGTCGTTCTGCTGATCCGGTTCGCCGCCAGCGATGCCCTTGTCTTCAATCTGTTCGGCACCACGGCTGTGCTGTTTGCGTCGCTCTCATGGGCGATCGGCTCTCTGTATGCGAGGACCGCAAGACTTGCCGCGTCACCGCTACTGGCAACCGGCATGGAAATGTTTGCCGGCGGTGTCGCACTGCTGGTGATCGCCACCATTACTGGCGAATGGAACCACCTGGATATCGGCGCGGTTTCATCACGCTCGGCGCTCGCGCTGGCGTACCTGACTGCGGTGGGTTCCGCGGCTTTTGTTGCCTATGTCTGGCTCCTGCGCGTGGCGCCGACACCGCTGGTATCGACTTACGCTTACGTCAACCCGCTGGTCGCAGTTTTGCTCGGTTACTTTCTTGCGAACGAGCCGATGACCGGGCGCACGTTGTTTGCCGCGAGTCTGATCATCGGCTCGGTCGTGCTGGTCAGCGCGCCCAAACGATAGCCGTCTCGTCAATCCAACCAATAGAAATGCAGCAACAGATTGCAAATCGCCGCGACTTCTAAATATAAGATTCCTATGATCTGCAATGCGCCGTTCCGGCGATTTTACCTTGCGGGAGGAACCTATGGCCATTACGTTGTACGATGCGTCGCCCTCGGCTAACAGCGATCGGGTAAAAATCGTTCTGCATGAGAAAGGACTCGCCTACCAACGGGTGACCCTCGACCTTGCGAAGAAAGAACAGAAGCAACCTGAATTCTTAAAGCTCAATCCGTACGGCAAGGTGCCGGTGATCAATGACAACGGCAAAGTGCTTTTTGAATCCTGCATCATCAATGAATACTTGGACGAGCAGTATCCGCAGCCTGCGCTGATGCCGAAAGATCCGTATCTGCGCGCGCGCGGCCGCGTTTTGGTCGACTACGGTTTGAGATACATGCATGAGCCTTACTGGGCATTGCGCGGCGAGATGTTGAAGAAGGACACCGAGCGCGATCAGACCATCATCGGCGAGACGCGCCGGAATTTAAGAGAACTCATGCGCTATCTCGAAGACGCGCTGGGCGACAAGCCGTATTTTCTCGGCGAACTGAGCCTGACTGATATCGATCTGCTGGCGCGCTTTTTCCGATTCGAAGACTATGGCGCCCTGCCGGATCCTTCCTTGCCGCGGCTCGATGGCTGGCTGCAGAAGATGAAGCAGCGCCCATCGGTTAAACCGCTTTTGTAGGCGAGCGCCGTGAAAATGTTAACCCTAATCCGACAAAAGTTGAGCACCTTCAGCAGTGAGCGAGGAGGGCGAGACCGCAAGCCGTGGGCATCCGAGCGCATAGTTTACACTAAGGTCCCGACGTACAAAACATCACCCTGAGGGGAATGCGGGGTGGCCTTCAAGGCACTGCTCTATTGCCCACGGCTGTAGGGGTCGCCGGCCTCGCCCGCTCCAAAATAATGTCGGATTAGGGTTAAATCCTGATACACGTGAAGGAGAAATATATGACTGAAGCAAACCAGCCCTTCAACATCATCGAAGCCACCATCGAGAGCGTTCATAGCGCTTACCGATCCGGCCAGCTTACGGCACAGCGGCTGGTACAGATGTATTTGGATCGCATCGAGGCTTTCGACAAAAAAGGCCCGGCGATCAATGCCATCATCTCTATCAACCCACTGGCGTTAGGCGAAGCTGAACGCCTTGATGCCGCTTTCAAAACGTCCGGCTTTGTCGGTCCGCTACACGGGATCCCGGTGATCATGAAGGATCAAGGCGATGCCAAGGGAATGCCGACCACCCTGGGCTCCGTGTTGTTCAAGGATTATTATCCGCAGCGCGACGCCTTCGCGGTAGAAAAGCTTAAACGGGCGGGCGCCGTGATTCTTGGGAAAGCCACGCTCGGCGAGTTAGGCGGCGGCGATACCCACGGTTCTCTTTTCGGCTCGACGCGCAATCCGTATGACCTGGATCGCACCGCGGGCGGATCTTCAGGAGGCTCGGCAGCGAGTGTTGCCGCCAACTATTGCACGGTTGCCATCGGCCAGGAGGGCTTTGCATCGATTCGGCGGCCATCGACGTGGAATTCGGTGTGCGGCATGCGCCCGACCGCCGGCTTAGTCAGTCGCAGCGGAGTCTACGCCGGATGGCCATCGCCGGTCGGATCCCTCGGACCGATGACCCGTTCGATGGAAGATCTCGCCAAGCTGCTCGATGTCATGGTCGGCTATGACCCGGAAGATCCTCTCACCGCCAGGGGTGTCGGACAGATTCCGGAAAGCTACACAAGCTTTCTCGATAAGAACGGCCTCAAAGGCGCGCGCATCGGGATTTTGCGCGAAGCCATGGGATACGCGACCGAACCCAACTCCGAAGACTTCCACAAGATCGAGGAAGTTTTCGACAAGGCCGTTGACGAGTTGAAAAGCATGGGAGCGGAGATTGTCGATCCGATCGTCATTCCCAATTTAAAAGCCTTGCTCGCCAAGCGCTCCGGCAGCCTGGCCATCGAACAGGAATCATTCAAAACTTACTTTGGCAGAAATTCCGGCGCGCCGTATAAAACCCGCGAAGACGCCATGAAATCGCCGGACTTCGCCAAAGTCATCAAAGGCTCGCGCGAAAGATGGAGCAGGACCGGCGAACCGGCTGCGCATTACGAATACCTCAAGGCGCGCGAGCAACTGATGACCAATGTATTGAAGGTGATGGCCGATAACCGTCTGGACGCGATCGTCCACAAGGCGGTGGAGCACCAACCGACCTTGATCAAGGACGGGATTAATCCACCTTACGTCGATCAGAAAGGCGCGCCGCACATCAATACGTTTCTGATCTTCGTTCCTTCCATCGTGGTTCCCGCCGGCTACACGCGCGACAATTTACCCGCGGGAATCACCTTCCTGGGCCGGCCGTACGAGGAGGGCAAGATGATCAAACTGGCCTATGCCTACGAGCAGGCAACGCGCCACCGCCGGCCGCCGGCCAGCACCACCGCTTTGTGACCTATGACAGCTCTTGTTCATTTCGAATTCAAGAATGCCCGAGGAGCGAGCCTCTCCGGTCGCGGGCAATGGGCCTGTCCTTGAGGAGGCATGCAACCTGAGTGGTAGAGTGTACAGCAGGAAGAAACGAAGCTTATTGCCAACTCGATAAAAGTCGCGCACTTTTACGTTCCTGTGCCCGCTCGCTTCGAGGCTCACTCTTCGGGCAACACAGAGTCATCGTTTTTCCTCGAAGGATGAATGATCCGGGCCTGCACAAAGAGCTTATTGTTCGCTCCGGAAGGCTTGCCGCTTGATCGCATTATCGCTTGAACCTGGGGATGCTTATCAATAAATGAACTATGAACGACATGAAACAAACCGGTGAAATTCGTTTCGTCGACACCACCTTGCGCGATGGGCAGTTGAGTCTGTGGGCCTCTAATATGACCACCCGCATGATGCTGCCGATTATCGATTCTATCGACGCAGCCGGCTTTGAGGCATTCGAGCTGATCTCCTCGGCATTTTTTAAGAAGGCGGTTCGCGATCTAAAAGAAGATCTTTGGGAACGCACGCGGTTGGTGGCGCAACGGGCTAAAAAAACACCGCTCCGTGCGATCCGCAGCCGCTCCATGCTGGCGTTTCAGATCACCCCAACCGCCATCGCCGAGCTCTGGCTCGAGCGATTAGCCGCTAACGGGATCTCCGAGCTGCGCACCTCGGATCCTTCCAATACTCCATCGTACTGGGCAGAGTCGGTGGCCGGCGCCAATCGGCTCGGCCTCAAAACGATTCTCAACATTATTTATTCGATATCGCCGAAACACACCGATGACTATTTTCTCCAAAGAATTCGCGAAGCCGCCAAACTCGACGTGGCGCGCATCTGCTTCAAAGATCCGGGAGGACTGCTCACGCCGGAGCGAACCCGCGCGCTGGTTCCGTTGATCCTCGAGAATGCCAACGGTAAACCGGTCGAGTTTCACACCCACTGCACCACCGGGCTGGGCGCGCCATCCTGCCTGGAGGCGATCAAGCGCGGGAATCCGCTCGATCAACACAGCGATCCCTCCTCTCGCGGAGGCTTCCTCTAACCCGTCGATCTTCAATGTCGCGATGAACGCCCGGGCGCTGGGTTACTCCACCGCGATCGACGAAGAGGCTCTCAAGCCGGTGACCGAGCATTTCACCGCGGTCGCGAGACAAAAGAATCTTCCCATCGGCAGGCCGGTCGAGTATGACGCCTTTCATCCGATTCATCAGGTGCCCGGCGGAATGATCTCAAACTTCCGCTTCCAACTGGCAAACCTCGGCAAGCTCGATCAACTGGACGCGGTGCTCGAGGAGGTGGTTCGGGTCAGGGCGGAGTTTGGCTACCCGATCATGGTGACCCCCTATTCCCAATTTGTCGGCGTGCAAGCGGCGATCAACGTCATGGTTGGAGAACGTTACAGAGAGATCACCGATGAAATGATCCAGTACGCGCTTGGTCACTGGGGCGAAGAGGAAGCGCGCTCCATCGATGCCAATGTGAGAGATAAGATTCTCAGCCGGCCGCGCGCCAAGGAGCTGGCCAAATGGACGCTGCCGGAGATTTCAGTCAAGGAGTTTAGAGCGAAATTTGGCGGCGACGGCGTCTCGGACGATGAGAAAATTCTCCGTTATTTTGCCGGAGAAGATTATGTTGCCAGTATGAAGGCGGCGGCGCCGGCAAAGGATTACACGAGCACGGCAACGCCTCTGGTAACGTTGATCAGCTCCTTGGCGCAACGCAAAGATACCCGGCAAATCTTCATTCAGCGGAAGGACTTCTCGGTGCGGCTTGAGAAACGATCGGCCGTCGCTGCTCCAGACAACGCTTCAGTCGACAATGCTGAAGCGAAATCGTCCTAACGGCATACCGCCAGTCATTCTTGCGCAGGCAGCGCAAAAGCGAATAATGCCAGAGTAATGCCCAGAAGAATCATCGAGCTCAGCGCCAGAGACCAGTGGATACCGATCAAGCCGCCGACCACGCCGACGGTAACGCCGCTGAAGGCGCGCAGGCCATAGGCTGACATGGTAAACAAACCGATCAGCCGGCCGCGCAAATCAATCGGCGCCTGCAGCTGAACGATAGTCTGCGCCGTGGAGTAGAAGGCGAGATTCAGAGCTCCGGCGCAAAACAACAGCGCCACTGACAACGGATAGCTGTAGGAAAAAGCGAAAGCCGCCATCACCACGCACCACAAGATTGCGCAGAGAATAGCCGACCTCACCGTCGGTGGCACCCAGTCCTTGCCATCGAGCACGAACCCGCCCACTACCGCCCCCGCGGCATTGGCGGCAAGCAAAGCGCTGTACGTCAGATCTGCTTTCTCCGTGCCGAGGTCATGGGCAAACTCCGGCATCTGAGCGTGAAACGCATTGCCGACAAATAGCGAGGCAGCGCCGCCCAACGCGATCATGGTCACAATCGGCCGGTGCTCCATTATCTGCCGCACCGTGCCGATGGCATCCTTCCAAGCCATTGCGCGCCGCGGCGGCGCATCGTCGCGGATATGGCCGGTATAAGGAACGATCATCAGCCAGACAGTTAACGGCAGATAAATGATCGCATTGATGAGCAAGCCGGCCGGCGCGCCGAGCCACAGCATCATCGCGCCGCCCACCGCCGGCCCGAGCAAAATCCCCAACTGCCGGCTTGTCGAGTTTAGCCGCACCGCGCTCGGCAGATCTTCGGGGCCGACAATGTCATGAATCAGCAGTTGCTCGGCAGGTGTCCAGAAGACGCCGGCGATGCCGTGAATCACGAGCAGCACGCAGGCGTGCCAAACCTCGAGACTATCCGTGAAAAAGAGAATTGCCCAAGCGACCGAAACCGCCATATACATCACTTGGGCAATCTGAATCAGCTTGCGGCAATCGTAGCGATCGGCCAGGCCGCCGAAGTAAACAGAGAGCAAGAGAAACGGCGTCCAATGACTGATCACGGCAAAGCCCGCCAGCACAGGCGACTGAAACTTCTCGAACAACAACCAGTAACTGATCACGTGCTCGATATTGTCGGCCATCATGGCGAGCATGGTGGCCGGAAAGAAAACACGAAAATCACGGTGGCGCAACGCAGCGAAAGCCACCGGTTTAGCTGATGCGGCTCCACTCTGCGCGCTTTCGGCGTGCTTGGGCATTTTCCTCCAGAAATGAACGTGGGTTTGCAGCTGATTGTAGAACTTTCGACAGTAGCCAATCTCGCAAGCCTATGCAAATCAGCAGGAGGCGAGATTGGCAAAGTCTTGTGGATTAACAACTAACGTTTCGGCGAGGTCCTGCTTACGGTTGACGGGAACGACGCACTACGCTTACACCCGAGGACCACGTGAGATTTTTGAAGCCTCATCGTGAAACATCGCTGATGCTCTACTACTCCCAAATCCCTTCCGGGAGAGGTAGTCCGGCAAGATCCTCAGCGGTTAACCGATTGTCGGGTTCAATGCGCAAGCGCTCGAGCACGGCGATCATTTGGCGCGCATGCTGCGCCGAGTGCCAGGTTGAGCGCTCCAACAGTTGGTGCATCGGCGGCGTGCCATAAAACGTTCTGACCTTTTGCCGGCAGGATTTGTCTTCAAGCTGGGTCCACCAGTTCTCAATCCGTTCGATAATCCCGTCGCCATAAGCCGCAATCGCTACACCGGTCAGGCAGCTGCCATCGGCGGGCGGCACGTTGGCATTGTTGGTGCGGTATTCCACATCATCCAACGCGGTCTCGAGGAAAGCTTCGCCGATGCGAAAGATGTGATGGCTTAGGAGCCGGATCGAGCGGTCGCGATTTTCGATAGCTCGTTCCGTGAGTCGCGGGTTGGGAATCTGGCGGACGTAGCGTTGCGATGCGCGCAGCACGGTGATCCACTTTTCGACCAATGCTTCGGGAGGAAGAGGACTGTGTCCGCTGCCTTGCAGGCCGACGAATTCCGCGACGTCTTCCATATTCTGACAGAAGATGAACTGGCCATCCTTTGACAGGACCGGCACACTCTGCGCTCCCAGGCTGAGCAACTGCTCTCGCCCCGCGGGATCGTTCAGAACGTCGATAGTTGAAAAATCGATGCCTTTTTTCGAAAGAAACTCTTTCGTTCTAAGGCAACTGCTTCAACCAGGTTGGGTGAACAAGACGAACTTGTCACTTGTCATTTCCATCGTCACGTCCTCTCCTTTCGGCCGGCTAACTGCGCGCAACGTATCACCGTAAGCGGTTTCGTGCCCGTGAACGTGGCACGTGCGGATGCTTGAATGGCTAATTGCGCTGTGCGCGTAAGATCACCTATTACTTCAATCCGAAGACAGATCGGAACTCCCGAACGATGCTCGCATTCGTCGGAATCGCCGGATCGAGCGGCACCAATGGAAGTTTCTTGGGCTCCATGCTCGCTACCAGCGGCGGGATATCCGTGCGCGCCGAGATGCGATGGCGGCTGTGAAGAATCATCTGCGCTTCCTTGGAAAGCACATAGTTAAAAAACAGTTTTGCCGCGTTAGGGTGCGGCGCTTTGGCGGCGATGCCCATGATGTCCATATTGACCAGAATCGGATCGGTGGTTTTCACCCACTCGACGGTTTGCCCTTTGGCTTTGAGTTGTTCGGCGCGTTCAGGGTAGATCACGACCGACACCGGGTACTCGCCGGCGCCCATCAGTTCGACCAGGAGATTGTGGCCGTTACGCCACTGAATGCCCTGCTTGGCCAGCGCTTCCATGTATTTTTTGCCTTTCGCTTCGCCCCAGTGTTTGAGCATCCCGGCGTACCAGAAGTACTCTTCGTCGTCCATGCCAAGCTTGTCTTTCCAACGTGGATGCAGGAGATCTTCCCAGTTCTTGGGAGCTTCCTGAGGACTGACCAGCCTCGAATTGTAACCGATGACATTGTAATTGTTCTTCAACGATACCCAGAAATTTTTGGGATCCTTGTAGGCGGCCGGATAAGCGGCCGCTTCAGGGGCGGCGTACGGTTGCAGAAAATTTCTTTCTTGCAGCACCTTCAAAGCGAATGCATTGAGTACGTCGGCTGTGTTTTGTCCGGCGCCTGTCTCGGCGATGGCGCGGTTCACGATCTGCTCGCCTCCCGCCCGGAAGATATCGACCTTGATGAAGGGATATTTTTTCTCGAACCCGGCGGCCACCAGACGCGAATCGTCCAGCGCCATGCCGCTCCAGAAGGTGACTTTTGCCTCCTTCTTGGCTCCGGCTATGAGCTCATCTTCGGATTGGGCATAAGCAAGATCGAACGAAGATCCCAGTAGGAAAGTTAATAGCACGAGGAAAAGTAGTTGCATCCATTCTCCTAGTAGGTTGCTGAACTTGTCCCTCCTCAAAACAACGCCATATTCGCGAGCTTCTGACCCACCGGGCGCGCCTGGTGCGTCAACGAACCGCTGTGATCAACGAACTGCGTGCGGTTTACGCCAAGCGAAACATCGATCCCCAAGCCAAGCTTCAGCGGGCCCAACCCCAAGTCTCGGGAGCCGAGGATCTCAGCGGCTATGCTCCGAGGATTGTGGGAGAAGATGTGGAGCTTTTGGGGTTTGTCAATCGGCAGATGGAGGACTGGACAAAGAGTTGATGAAGATCGCTCTTGAAGATGGCTCGGCTAAGCGGCTGATGACGATCCCGGGAGTGGGAGCGGTCAGTGCGGTGGCGATGAGCTGCTGGATTGGCGAGATTGCTCGATTTTCTAATGCTAAGAAGTTGGCCAGCTACTTTGGGTTGGCGCCGCGGGTGCGTCAGAGCGCGGAGACCGAACGCCATGGGCATATCACCAAAGAAGGTAATCGCATGGTGCGCTCTCTGGTGAAAAACTTTGGTTGCAGGCTGTTCAAAAAGACCCGAGAGGCGATTTGAGCGTAACGAAGCATATGGGTCTTTTTCAGCAGCCTGTTAGGCCACGATGGCGATGGGTTGAATCTCTATCAGAAGTTCCGGTCGAGCCAAATGGGTTACCTCCACGTAGGAGCTCGCCGGCAAATTGTCACCGAAAAGATCTCTGAGCACGTTCTGAAACTCGGACACGTGCCGCATATCGGTCATGAACACCGACATGCTGACGATATCGGATAGCCGGCCGCCGGCTGATTCTATGGAGGTTTTTATCCTGTCAAACGTACGCTTTGCCTGGAGCGTAAAATTGAAGGCTTCGCTGCCGTTGGGCATTTCTCCAGCCGTATGACCGGCAAGAAAAACCATACTGCCTCCGTGCACCTTGACGGCCCGTGACTGCCCAAGTTGAGGTAACGGATCGATGAATAATTTCTCAGGCGACTCGCTCATATTTCTTTTCCTTTCATCCAAAACGGCGATGGCCGGAATCTGTAGCAGCGCTCCCGGAGTCCGGAGTTTTCTAGCTTCGACAAATGCACTGGCCGGAAAACCTTGCTTGAAAATCTCTTTTCGACCACCGGTAAACTGCCGGCCCCAGCGGCGTTCGGTGGTGTAAACCGTCATCGTGGCAATCTTGTCGAGCGTGCCGCCGGCCTTGTCCAGGATGGCTCGCATGTTGTTCCAAACCTGCTGAATCTGTCCGTTAAAATCCCCGGGCGCGATCAGTCTTCCGTCTTGATCGATCGACTCCTGTCCCGAGATAAACAAGAGAGTTCCGTACTCTGCGATTACGGCTTTGGAGTATGCCGACTCGCTAACAGGTGAAATCATTTTCATTGAATAGTCCTATTCTTAGTGCGTCATCCTATATAACAACGGACGAGACGACCTGGCAAGATTGGCGAGCACAATGGTCATCTTGAATCGCATGAATTGTGGGAAACAGCGGCTTACTGCAGTGGGAAAAGTGAGTCGAGACCTGAGCAGTCCTGAGGATTATTTCATGCTGGTCGGCCGTTTTGTGATCCAAACTTGTCCAACTTACGCCGCCGACAACCCGATTTTAGTGGGTAATCCAGCGCGAGCGGGTGCAGCGCCCTGACAAGCGTTGTACTTACTTATCAGTCTTCGGAGTCTTTTGCTTTATCGGAACGACCTCGCCTTTGGGCCGCTTTTGGATTAGCCGGTCGATCGTTTCGGTAAAAAACCGCTCAACCATCCGGATTAGTGGCTCGTTATTGGACGCTAGGACAACCTCGACGTGATTGCGTAATCTGGCGCGGACAACATCGATGGGCGGGATTTTTTTACCGCGGGGCAGCTTTGAAATACGGTCAGCCATAGATTTACTCCATCCGATCGTCTTGCGACTTAGAAAACTATAGCGAGATTTTTGTCTCTTGAAAAACCACTCAGCACGGAACGTCGACGATGGGCTTAGTGCGCGGTACGAATCGACATCGTTCGCATTTACAAGACCACACTGCCCAACTACACAGATCTCTTCCTCCCTGCTGCTCAGAAAACTTCACCACCTTGAAGCCAAATCCGCTGCCTGCGTTTCGGTAAGCTGCCGCCACCACATCGTCTTTCTGTCAACGTAACGGCACGGGTAAAATCGAATCGCTTGGCTGTGCCGCTGATGTTCATGTGCCAGCCCCTTGAGCACCCAAGCATCAGACTACAGACTCCGAATAACGGTAGAAAAACGTCCTACGCCGTTAAATAATATCTTGCCAACGGATAGCGCTGTTTGCCTTCGAGCTTCGAGGATACTTGCGGGTTGGATTCCTAGGTTGCGTGGAACCGAACGGGTTCTGCGAGTCAAGCACACGTGATTCCGGTCTGGTCCGGCGGTCGGTCAAAACTCGAGCCGATAAAGTCGGAGCCAGAGGTCCGGTTCTGTGTTCCCCTCCTTCTTCACGTTGAAGCGCTCGTCTCCGCCCGGGCCGGTCGCTGGGGTGGTCCGCCACAACGAGGGCTGCCGGGCAAGTTGCTCGCGGAATTCCTCGGTCATCCAGATCTGTCCGGGTTGCACGTGCGGTTCGACGCGCGCCGCGCAGAGCACGGCCTCTCCGCCCACAACGATGACGGCCCCGTCACCCTCGCGCCGACGGGTCAGCACTTCGCCATAGTGCAGTGCGATCCGCAGGCGAGGTTGGCCCGGAGCCCGATACACCTCGTCGATGATGTGACGGCCGGCTCGGGCCAACTCGACCGGATCATCGTGGACGATGAACACCGCGTCACCGGCGCTAGTCTCAGCGCACACTGCGCCCTGAGCCCATTTTCTCACCGCCTCCTCAAGCGCCTGACGGACAGGCGCGTCCACGCCGGCGCGCATGAGTCCGCCGAATCCGTGAACGTCGCCGGCAAGAACAAAGAGCATGCCGCTCGCGACGGTTCGATCGACGCTCGGCGTCGCGCGCCACGGCAGTCCGTGTCCGACGATATTCACTCGATCGATCCGTTGGAGATATAACGGATTGAATCGGCCGATCACTTCGGAGAGAACCGGGTGGACAACATAGTGTTCCGCCGCAGGGAGTACGCCGTCTGGTTGAAGCGTGCCTTCGCCCGGTCGAAGGAAGCGCTGAACCCACTCTCCACGCACCCAGTCATGATGTACGTGACCCAGGAGTCCCACCTGATAAAGCGCAGAGAAGACGTCCTGCGCCTCGAGCGCGCCGCTCGAGGCATTGTGCGTTCGAAAAAGCTCCTCGAGCTCATCGCGGGTCAACACGTGCCCGGGAAGTCGGCGGAGGACATGCTCGAGATCCAATCCCGCAACATACGGCGCAATCTCGACCAGGTACTCCTGGGCAATTTCAGTTGCGGCTTGGTTCACCGCCTCCTTCAGTCGGTATTCATTCCCCCGCTCCTCGGGCCGGAGTGTGGCCAGCCGCTCACCGATGGTCATCAAATCACGCGGCCGGAGTAATGTGTGCCGACACAGATACTCGAACGCATCTTCCTGAAGACCGGTGTAGAGATCCGTGATCGATGTTCGGCCGAGAAAAGCCTCCACGGGGTTGGTACGTAGCCGCTCGGGACGAATCATCCGATCGGGCTTCTCAAGCCGAACGTTGTTGATGAAGATCTCGCGCAGGCTCTCGATCGGATAGACGATGTCGATGGCGCTGCCGCGATACTGCTGGCCCATGACGGTTGTCTGGAGGCGCGCATACGCCTCCTTCCTTACGGCCGCGAAGACCTTGAGGCGATGGTTGATCCGCCGAAGCTGGTAGGCCACCTCGACAAGCCCAAGCTGGGCGAAGTGCCACACGTCTGGCGAAAGCTCACCCGCCACGCTTGGGCGGTTCCGGACGCTTTCGATATGCTTGTTGAAATACTCGTCGACGCCGTCGAGGAAGATCGTCACCGACGTGTTAACCGCTCGCAGGCGCGGAGCCAGGTGACCGTCGGTGTCACTCGCGCTGCGTTGAAGGTCGCTCGGTGGAAAATCCAGGAGCCGCACGAAATGATCGATGACGCCGTGCAGCTGTTCGTCGGTGATCAGGCGGGTCAGCCTCGGGTTGACCTTGAGTCCCTCGGTCTGGCGGAGATGTTTGAGAACGGTCACCGCGATGGCAGTGAGCCACACCTTGGCCCATGGAAGCGACGACGCCGAAAAGAAGGCGAGAGCCTCCTTGCCGAAAATCTTGTCGCCGATCAGCTTGTCGAGGAGATTGCCGGTGGGAAGACATGCCGTCCCTCCCCGGCGCTGGTACAGGATGCGCTTGGCCTTAAGCAGCAGTGTCTTGCCGAATCCCTTCGTCCCTATGACGATGAACTTGTCATCGCGGTCTAGGCTCAGGAAGTTGTCGATCTCGGGGGTGCGGTGCAGCAGAGCCTCGTCGAAGTCTTCGGCGACCCGGATGTCGTCGGCATCCACGGTCCACGATCGCATGCGCGTCTCCTCGAGCTTGCTCGGAGCAAATGATTGGAATTTGCTTCAGGGGGTTGGTCACTGAGAAATCGATATTACTTGTAGATCCCGATGGGACTCGCATTCCAGAGTCTCAAGCATTAACTCAGGAAGCGGACTCGCTCCATACCCCCGTCTGTCGGGCAAACCGTATCCGATAAGGTAACGTTGTGTCAACTTTTTAGTTGCACCTGAGTCAAAAACGGCCTTCCTGTTCCAACTTCTTTACGAATCTATCGTCCACCAGGTTCTCCGCCTTGAGAGCGCGGATCTTTTCATTGCCAGGTCCGAGGAACCGGATCGTCGAACGAATTCCGTCGACGTTGGGATAGATGCGCCGCTCGTACAGATTCGCAAGCCGGTCGTAACCGCCGAGCGCGTCCTCCGGGCGCGGCAAACGCAGTCCTTTGGATAGGCTCTTAAGCACCAACTCTTTGTTTTTGGGCTCCAGGACGAAGATCAGGGCATCGGACACAGCTCTCAATAATCTCTCGGTCGTCTCGGGAGCAGCGTTGAGATATCGACGCTGCGCCAAGAGCGCCGTGTTCTGATAAGGGATGTTGAGCTTGGCGAGATCGGCGAGCACACGGAAGCCCTGACGCTCTAGCACGGAAGCAAAGGTGTAGTTGAAATAAGAGCCGTCGATGATGCCGTTCGGCATCGCCTGAGCCAGTAATGATTCGTCCCCCACCACCCGCAAATGTATTTTGTCCTTCTGCGGCTCCAAGCCCCAATGCTCGAAGGTCAGCATCGAGCGCATCCAGACGCCGCCGCCGATGCTCGTGACACCGACGGTTTTGCCTCTCAACTCGGCTGGGGATTTGATGGACGGATTGACGACGAACGTGCCTTCCAGTTTATGGATCAAACTGGTAACGAACACCGCGTCCAGACCACCGGCGATGGCACCAAGAGTAGAACCGGTGGCGGCGCCTAGATAAAATTGAGCATCTCCACTAGCCAAGGCCGAAAGCGCGACGGCGCCGTTGCGCACGTGAACCAGTTTCACGTCCAGGCCATGCTTGGCAAAAATTCCATAATCTCGAGCAACGAAAAGCGCGGTTTCCCTTTCGCTGAGGCTGCCGAACGTGATCATCAGTTGATTGGGCGGGACCGCGGCTTCCGAGATCAGCGCATTCGTACAGATCAGAAATAGACACACGCAAACGCCGATTAGGATCTGCAGTTTCGCACGCTCATTTCGCATAAGCCCTCCGGACACTTAATACACACGGCGTGTCCTGAATGATTCGCGTAAATGTTCGATGGCCCGCACGTCTTCGAGAAATTGAGGACATCGAGATCAGGTAGATTATCCGATCTTCGACGTTTAGTCTGAGACCAGAAAATGTCGAGCTGACTTTACGGCTTGATGTCTTCAATGTACTCAGCCAGCCAGAGAACGCTTGTGAAGAACATCGTTCGCGGTGAGCTCCTCGAGAACTGACTCGGGAACGGTCGTGACGGCTATGGTCTCGCCGATCGCGTTGAAAACTTCGATAGAATAACCTATCTCTCCACCGTTTCTTGGGTGTATACCCACAATTGTCGCTAAATCACCCCGACGAAGTTTCTCCTCCGGGATATCCTTAGCCAATGCTACTCGTTGGAACTCTTTAAATCTCATTGGCGGTTAACCTGCGGCCTTCCCAATCGACGCGCTGAAAGATTGTTTAGTTACCAGATGGTCGTTATACCGACGGTGGCAATTGCGGAGTCACGAGTAGCTAGCGGGAGTCCTAAACTCAGGGCAGTTGCTGCAATGATTCGATCAGGCATATCGGGAACCGTATCGCGAGAAATCCGCTGCACGGCCCACGCTGCTCGTTCATCAAGTGGAACTACGGTAAATCCAGCGTCTGGATCAGAGAGAGCAGTGATCAATCGCTCGATGACTTCGGTCGGGAGCCTCCCCTTTTCGACGAGATATACAATTTCCACGAGCGAGATGGCGGACAGATACACTGGGTCTCCAGCGTCCACAGCATCATCCATCGCGCGCTGCGCGACGGACGACAGGCGGGTTGAATTCAGCAGATACCAAACAGCCGCATGGGTATCGACAACTAAAGCCGCCAATCAAACATCCTCACGGGGAAATCCTCCCCACATCTCACGCCGAGCCTCGGCGATATCTTCCGACGATACTTCCACCCCTAGATCCGACCACAATCCCTTCAAACTTCGGCGTTGACGCGTTGCGCCGGCGCTCTTTTCTAAAGTCTCGACAAAATCGAGAACTTTCTTTTGCTTGTCTGGGGGCAGTTTCAGAAGCTTTTCCAACACTGCTTTTTCGATGCTCATGGTTCCCTCCGATTGATGTCGGCGTAGACGAAGCAAGCTTGCAGGATTCTTTCAATGTTATCCCCCCCGGCGAGCATCCCTAAGATATGCTCGACGGCCAAACAGCATCCGCGAATGATCGGCTTTCCGCCAAAATTTTTTGGTTCACACTTATCCGCCTTAGAAAAGCGCTAATCGGATAATATCCCAGTTGAGCTTCCATTTGAAACTCGGCTTGTGAACCGAAAATTGACAGAGGCATCCTGACCTCCCGCAAGGCCGATCAGCGAACCGAAGATTCTCGATCACAGGCAATACGCGGGAATTTTGTAGGGCCGCGGTATATCTGCATCGTTTGAATCTGTTGATCAGAGAAGTTGTTCGAGTTCAGCTTTCAGAAACGGCAGGTCTTCGATGAACGTACTCCAAGCGATATCGAGATCGATGTCAAAGTAGCCATGAGTCAAGCGGTTTCGCGTTCCAGTAAATGTCTTGCATCGAAGCCGAAAGATGTCGAGGCTCACTTTGTCTGCCCATGACTGTAGAGCTAATCGTCAGCGACAGTCTCCAGAAGTCTGCCATATCCACGAATGTCCGCCTTGATGTTGATCATCCGCAAGCCGGCCCAAACCTGAGCATAAGTTGCCGCGACAACAGGTACTTTGATGTCGCCCTCGAGTTCCGAAATATGCGGAACCGTAAAGTGACCGCATGGAACAAAGACTCCTTCAGCTCCAGGAGATTGCAGAAAGGTGTTTTTGACATGCCGATATACCGCATCCAACGGTATGTTGTGGATCTCGTCGATTTGGCAATTCATACCTCGCACGGGACCGACCTCAAAACCGGAAGCGCGCCAGTACTGCGCAATTTTTTCGTTTTGGTCATCGGGATAGGGGGTGGCAATCGCAAGCCGTTTAATTCCCAAATGTCGAACGGCATCAACTGTAGCCATCTGACTTGTCGTTGTCGGAATTCCGGTCGTTCGCGTGACCCTCTCTATAAACTCAAGCTCCCCTTCTACGCCCCGCTCCCGGAATATCGGTCCGCCGCCGACAATGATGCAATCGACGTTTCGTTTAGCTAGATAAGTGATTGCTTGATCGAGCTGCGCTTCAGATCTCTTGAGGTCCTTGTCTCGAATGGCTTCGATGGACAGGTTAGTTAATGCCAGAGTTACACCATCAGGAATGACCCGAAAGAAATCGGTAAAATATGTTTCCGCCACTACCGCAGGATAGACATGCCCAATGCGTCCTCGCCAGCCGTACATATGCACTCCTTATTTACTTGTAAAGATTGTCGATAAATCCGGTAGCCTGAAGTTCTTTGACAAAGCGCGCGTCCACTAGCTCTTCAGGCTTTATGGCTGCCGCTTTCGGGTTCCCTCGTGCAACTTCGTTGAGTACAGTCTGCATACCGTCAAGTGTCGGATATGGATATCGGGGAATCTTCCCTACAAAGTAGCTGTAAGCTTCCTCCAAGGCCTCTGCATCCGAAACCCGAGAGTATTTGCTTGCAATGGCGATCGTCCGAGTTTTGTTCGTCTTGAAGACCTTGATAGCTTCGACGTACGCTCTCATGAACCGCCGTACCAATTCTTCGTTAGCTTGGGCAAATTTTCGCGTCGATACGATACCGGTGTCAAAGTAAGAGATTCCCATCTTGCTGGTATCGGCTAGAATCGCCAGATTGTGGTTCTGCGCTATTCGATCGAATGGTGCATTTAGGACGGTTGCGTCAACTTTATTTCCGAGTAGCGCCGCAAGTCGTTCCGGAGATCCTCCCGTCTGAATAATGGAAACGTCGCTTTCCGGATTCAAACCTAGCTTTCTTAAGGCTAGTCGTACAGCCACATCCGGTGAAGAGCCAAATCGGCTAATTCCAACCCGTTTTCCTTTCAAGTCGCTCGCAGTACGAATCTCCGGTCTAACCACAATCTGGTAAGACATCGTATCCATAGTGGCCGCCAGATAAACCACGTCCGCCCCTCCCAGAAAAGCAAATGCCCCGGGACTACCAGTGAGCTGGGCGAACCTGACGTTTCCCGCAACCAGGGCAGACATTGCGGTTGTGCCGCCGGGGATGAAAACAAGTTCCTCATTCAAACCGTACTTTGCAAAGAGACGGTCCTCTTTCGCAATCCAAACCATAGCCGCGGGCATGTTGAAGGAAGTATAACTTAAGGTCACCCGCGGTGTGCTCGTTTGAGCACCAGCGGTCGCCAAAATGCTAAACACGACCGCGAAAGACACCAGAGATAAAAGACAACGCATCATTTGCAGCTTCCCTTCACCTCTGAAACCTCAGAGATCTGGCTCTCCGCCTTTTCCTGGTCGCTTTATTATTCAAACGAATGATTTAGAAAGCGCAATTTCACCATAGCTCGGCGGCTTCGAGGTCTTCGAAGATTCCCGAGCAAGCACGTCGGGATCGGGAAGGTTGTCGGAGCCACTCGAGATTTTCGTCCCTGAGCCACAACATGTCGAGGCTCGCCTGGTCGTGGTTGAATGCTCATTCACTTATTAAGCCGAACGCCGATGCTTTCTTTTCTTTCCGTCTCGTTTGAAACGGCGACTTATTTCCACGTCGGCGGATAAAGTTTTAGGAGAAATTGCTTCTCTTCTTCCATCAGAGGAAAATAGCGCTCCACGTCGGAGCGAAATGCGTCCGGACGGCAGGAAGCGGGCCGGCCACACATGAGGTTATTCGGGTCGTCATTATGCCCGAGTCCGATTGCATGGCCCAATTCATGGGCGATGACATTGCGCGCCACATTGGGCAGCGTGAACGGATAGTGCTGATCTCCGCGGATCGCAACGAGCCGTCTTCCATCGCTGAGGAAAGGGCCCGCAAACGAAACAAAATCCCCATCTGATAGGACGACGATCAGATCTCCCTGCATGTTTATCAAGCTTGGCGTTGGCGGCAGCGCACCTTCCTTGGCAAGAACCGCTCTACTCCGTGCTTCCAGCTCCGCAGCTGGTATGGTCTCTGTTGTAAAACTAACCGGCCCGAGCCTAAAACCGCTGCCGATTTCCGACAGCTGCTTATTCCAGAAATCCACCGCCTCAATGACCAACTGGGCTCGCGGCTCGCCCTCTTTTCCAGCGATGACAATTGTCGGTATTTTGTTCCAGCCACGTCCCCGGTTCGGAAACAATGTCGCCGCCCCGCTAGCCTGAGTGAATCCTGAGATCAAGAGAAAAACCAGGAAGAGGCCCGCCAGTCCGTTTTCTCTTTTTTGCATTAAGTCCATGGCTTATCCGAGTTTGAACCAATAGAGCCAACGTCAATCATGTCCGTGACGAATTACCCCCGGCTTAGTTCTGGTTAACGAAACAATACTCCTGGATCGACCTCTCCCCAGGCTTTCTTCGGATCAGCACGATAGTTTACGAGCCAATTGAATTTGAGCTGATTCCCTTTGACCCATTCAGCAAGCACAACATCCCTGGCGTTGTAATGTTTTGCAACGTCTCTAAGCCGTTTGATTTCGCTCTTATTCGGCCGTTTCGCTCCGCCGCCTTTGATCTGAATCAAAATGATCTCGAAAAGGTCGCCGCGCTTGAACGGTGCCTTTGGTTTTTGATGGTTCTTTCGGATTGCCAGTAAGATCGACGATCCCTGTCGGATTCCCGGCCTGCAGGTCCGGGAAATCCAACAAGTTGCCAGCGCCTTGTCGGCTTGACCTTCGCCGATCCCAAGCGCTTTCCATTGGTCACAAAACCAATGTGCCACTTGGTCATCGTCGTGGCCCATTTGGCGGTTAGTTTCGCCTTCTCAGTTGCTGTGAGTTATTCCCATGGACAACGAGTATTAAGTGAGTGTGAGGGGGCAACGGTTCTAGAATTTCGGATGCTCAGGTTGTGGTCAAAGACCTCGCTCCTGACATACTCTTAAGCGCAGAGAGCTGTTTAGCGCCTGTCGCTTCGAATTATAGACGCATGGAATCTTCTTCAGCGGCCAGCCGACGAGTGTGCCGAGACGGCTCTAAGTCGATTGCTCACCGCAGCCAGCCCTGAGGCACTCGAAAATCTCTTGTCGCTGACTATCTGTCACCGCTTACCAAGGCCACCCTGACAAAGCTAGTATTTTCTTTAATACATTTCTTAATCAGTTTCACCGCCTGCGGCCTTTGCAGCAACCCCAGAAGCCGGACTAAATTAATCTAATAGTCCACAGTGCCATGCACTGGCACTTCCGGATTTTGGTCCATGCAAAGCTACAAACTCCTGATAGATACGGGCAAGGGTTATAAGTCGAAGCTTAGCTGCGGTAAGATCGAGTATCGTCATTGCGACAGCTAAGCACCCCCTGTCAAATGGCTCCATGCTTCCCTAGCCCATTCCAATTCACTACCATCAACCCCAACTCGGAACATCTTGGTCGCCGCGCTTTCCAACTCATCCCATTGAGATTCTGATGCTCTCATAAGGGCCTGGTGCGGTACTGGCTTTTGACACCAGTAAAACAACCCTATCCCTTTTTATTTCTGCCTCGGAGTGGCAATTGGTTTAACTTCTGATCTGACTTTTTTACGTAGTAATCGCCAGAATGCGCTGCATAAAACTCTCCAAAGTTACCATCATGCGTCCGGCAAATGCCAGCGGTTACCGTTCACGATAATCACCAACAGCTGGATCCAAAAACTGGAAAAGCTCCGTGTTGAGAAATTTAAGTTCCCAGCGGTCGAACAAGAGGCCCATTTGTTACGCATCGGCCGGACGGTCAGCACGCGCACCTTGACCTCCAGCTTGTCGGCCCATTCGAGCACGCGGGCCTTAAACTCTTCCTTGTCGCGCCAGGCGCTCATGGCCGGAGCCTTGTGCAGAAGAGTGAACAAGGCTTCGACCGCTGCTGTCACCTTTCGAGGTCTTCCTCCTCGGCGATGATGCGCGAAAGTCACCTGTCTTGCGCACCTCGCGCAGCTCAGCCTCGCTGCACCGCCAGTTGGTATACTTGGCGAACGCCCGCGCACTTTCCTGCTGGCGATCTCAGGGTTCGGGATGCCGTCGTCGGTGAGCTTGCACAGGACGAAGTAGGTCATGGCGTCCAGGCCCTTCGCCGTCTGTTTTCTTGCGCTCCTCGTTCCTCTCGATTTCCTTAAGCAGCTCGGCCAGCGCTTCTGCCGTGCTGCTTTGCCGGTCCTCGAAGCTCTCCTGCACCGCCCTCGCCCGCTCCGCCAGGGCGACGAGGAAGGGATCGTCGCTGTTCTCCTCCGCCGTTCTCTCGATCGACTTGATGAGATTGATGACCTTGACCGCCTCCCCTTCCTCGCTCTTTTTGATCGTCTCGATGGCGGCGCGATCGAGCTTCACGAATTTGTCGCACTGCTCGATGACCGTGGTGCCGATGTGCTTCTGCACCAGCTCGTTGGTCTTCCGCTGGAACGCCTTGTCGACGTACACCTTCTTTGCGTAGGCCTTTCGGACCACGGCGTAGATCGACGACAGGGTCGCGTAGTCGTCGATGAACGGCCGCAGGAACGCGTCCGGCGAGATGATCTCGTAGAGCATCTCGATTTCCTTGTACTCCTTGAAGAACTCCTTGCGCCGCTCCTTGTCGCGGAAGTGCTCGATCAGGTTGTCCACGTCCTTGTCGTTGAAGTCCTGCGTGACGAGCGCCAGATACTCCGGCGCCTTGCTCTCCATCTTGGCCTTGAACAGCTGCTTGAGCAGCCCGAGGTCCTTGACGATCGCGTTGATCTCGTCGCTGTCGAACGCCAGCGCCTTCTCCAGCTTGTCGAAGATGCCGACGAAGTCGAGCACGAAGCCGTGCGGCTTGACCATCTCCTCCCGCTCGTTCTCGTAGGGCCGGTTCACCCGCGCGATCGCCTGCAGCAGCGTGTGGTCGCGCATCGGCTTGTCGAGATACATCGCGTAGAGGATCGGCGCGTCGAAGCCGGTCAGCAGCTTCTCGGTGACGATCAGGATCTTCGGGTCTTCGCCGACCTTGGCGAAGTCCTTGCGGATCTGCTTCTCCTTCTTCTCGTCGAGGTGCCACTTCTTCAGCTGCGGCGGGTCGTTGTTGTTGCCGGTGTAGACGACCTCCGAGATACTCCGGCGGCAGGTACTCGTCGAGCGCCTCCTTGTAGAGGGCGCACGCCTCGCGGTCCACGGCCACCAGAAACGCCTTGTAGCCCAGCGGCTCGACGTTCTCGACGTAGTGCTCGGCCACGTACCGCGCCACCTTGTCGACCCGCTCCTCGCCCTTGAGGAAGTTCTTCAGGTTCACCGCCCGGTCGAGGATCTTGTTCAGCTCCTCGATGTCGGCGATGCCCTCGGTCTCGGCGAGAGCCAGAACTCCTTCTCCATCACTTCGTGCGGCACGAGCATCTCGTTGGGCGCGAGGTTGTAGTAGAGCGGCAGCGTCGTGCCGTCCTCGATGCTCTCGCGGATCGAATACTTGTGGAGGTAGCCCTTGTCGTCCTCGCCGCCGAAGGTCTTGAACGTCCCCTTGCCGTAGGCGGTCTTGTCCACCGGCGTGCCGGTGAAGCCGATGAACGTCGCGTTCGGCAGGCCGGCCATCAGGTAGTTGCCGAGGTCGCCGCCGGTCGTGCGGTGGGCCTCGTCGATCAGCACGAAGATGTTCGTCCGCGTGTTGAGGTCCGCCGGCATGTCGCGGAACTTGTGGATCATCGTGACGATGATGCCGCGGTAGTCCTCCTTGAGCAGCTTGTTCAGCTCCGCGATGCGGTCGGCGTGCGCCACGTTGCCCAGCCCGACCGCCGCCAGGTTCCTGAGCATCTGGTCTTCCAGCTCGTTGCGGTCGATCATCACCAGGACGGTCGGCTTCTCCGCCTGCGGCGCCTTGAACAGCAGCTCGGCGGCCTTGATCATCGTGTAGGTCTTGCCGCTGCCCTGCGTGTGCCAGACCAGCCCGCGCGCGCGCTTCGGGTCCAGCGCGCGCGCCACCACCCTCTCCACGGCCGCCGTCTGGTGCTGGCGCAGGATGAACTTCTGCAGCTCCTCGTCCTTCTCGGCAAAGAGGATGAAGTCCTTCAGCAAGCGCAGCAGATGCGGCACGGCGCAGAAGCTCTTGACCTTGCTTCGAGGTTGCCGTTCTCCTCGTGCTTCCAGTTGAAGATGTTGCGGCGGACCATGTTCCAGGTCACGCCGTAGGCGAAGCCGATCGCCTCGGTGGCGGTGAAGAGCATCTGCGGCACCATCACTTCCGGCGTCTCGCGTGGTAGCGGCGGATCTGATCGACGCCGAGCGCGATCGCCTCGTCCTTGGTCGCGTTCTTGCACTCGATCACCAGCACCGGGATGCCGTTGATGAGAAAGACCACATCCTCGCGCGTGCCGTAGCGGCCGTTGTGGACGTAGAACTCCTCGGTCACCTCGTAGACGTTGCGCCAATCGTTTCGCGGGTCGAGCCAGGTCGCCGTAGTCGATCAGCGTCAGGTCCAGCTCGCGGTTCTCCTCCGCAGAGAAAAACTTGCCCTGGTTGCGCAGAGCGGTCAGGAAATCGCGGTTGCCGGAGATGTCCGCGTGGAGCCGCTGCAACTCGCCGACCAGCGCGCCCTCGGCTTCTTTGTATTTCGGATTGAAGGCGCGAACCTGGGCGTGGAGCAGGTCGCCGAAGAATAGAGAGACGCCGTGCGGGCCCGCTCTTCCGGCGTGGCGCCGTCAGGATCAAACCCGCGCCGCCGCTCCGCCTCTCGCGCGGCACATACGTCCAGCCGATCTCCTGCGCGTAGGCCAGGATGCGGGCCTGAACGGTCTTGTACTCGGTGGGATTGGCCATCAGTCAAGCTATATCGATATGTCCAAGCTTGGACAAGTTCTCGGGATATGTCCAAAAAAGCGGCTTTCTTGGACATATCCGATTACCGTTTATGACCGTGCGGTTACCTAACTCAATATCAACGTCAATTTCTGGCACGCGCATCCGGTTTGTCATAATGGCGCGATTCCGGAATCGCGCCACATAAAGTGGCGCGCAAATCCGGTGAAGAAGATGAGGTTCAGCCACACTCGCCCACATGTTCGCGCCTTCGACATGTTTTCGAGATATGTCGAAAAAAACTGCTTTTTTCGACATATCCCTGGTACATGTTCGTTTCGCGAACATATGCCCTACCGGCCCTTTGTCCTACTTCGCTAGCAAATCCAAAAACTTGCCGTTCAGATAGTAAATTTCCCGGCCCTTTTTCACGCCCCGAAGCACGCCGATTTTTTCTAACTCCCTCAAATAAGCCGAAGCGGTCTGCCGGTTGCCGATCCCCATCTCCTCCAGGAACTTGATCTTGCTGTAGGGCTGGTGAAAGACGACCTCGACAAGATCTTTTGAATAGATCTTTGGCGCCCTCTTCCTGACTATCTCGGCGGTCTTGTTCATCAGATCCTTGATCGCCACGGACTCGACCCGGGTCCATCGTGCCGTTTGTTCCACCCCTTCCAGCATGTAAAGAACCCAGGGTTCCCACGCACCGGTTTCCGTGACCTTTCTCAGCGCCCGGTAGTAGCCGTCCTTGTTCTCGATAATGTACCGGCTCAGATACAACACCGGAGTATCGAGCAAGCCGCGGTCGAGCAGGTAAGAATATTGATGATTCGCCCTGTCCGTCCGTTGCCGTCGCTAAACGGGTGAATCGCTTCGAACTGATAATGCAGCACCGCAAGCTTAATCAGCGGTCCAGTCGTCCTCCGAATAGATGAACTTCTCCAGATTAGCCAGCTTATCGCGCAGGATATTTTCCCCCTTCGGGCGGTGCTGTAAATGATTCTTTTCGTCGCCGGATTCGCCAGCTTGGTTCCGCCGCCTTTCCGAATACCCTCGCTCGTCTGCTTGACGATCTGGAACAACTCGATGAACAAGTTGGTGGTCAGCGGTCGTTTCTTATTCTTGAGCAGCTCGTAGCCATGCCAGAGCGCTTCCGAATAGTGTAAAACCTCTTTAGTCTGTAGGTCGGTAGTCTGTCCCGCGTCGGCAAACGCTCGGTACAATTCGTCATTCGTCGTCACGACGTTCTCGATCTCCGACGACAGCTTCGCCTCCTGCAAAACGATCGCGTTGATCAAAACACCCTGGTTCGGAATCAACTCCCCCGCACCCTTCAGCTCCGCCAGCGCCTTGTTCGCCGCGATCGCCTTTCTCAGCACCGCTTTGGTTTCAAGCTCCGCCTTCGGAGGAAGCAGCGGGAGGTCGTTGTAAGGCTTGTCTGGGTCGAAGGACATTATTAGGTCTCGGATTGCTTTTCTATGAAGACAAGGCCTCTATTCAAGCAATTATGTTGGAATAGCCGTCAAATAGGCTGCCAAGCTGTTGCTCGTTCACGGTCACCGTTTGTTCCAACGGACAGTTTCCATGGGACAGCAGCTCTTTAACCTCTTTCCCAAGGTTCTTTTCCAGCGAGCCAATTGTCGAAAACCACATAACAGTCGGACTTCTATGAATCCAAAGTCGCTGTTTACCTTGTCTGTCCGCGTCCTGATTGACATAAGGATAAACGCCCAAAAACTCCTGTCCATTATAGGCATCGGTTAACTGACGAGAAATCGGGAAGAATTGCAGCTCGGTCATTCTGACCATCTTTGTAGCCTAGCTCCCAAGGCATCCATTTTGATTGACTAGCGCTTTCACTAGTTGAATAGAACAAACTTTTACTTGTCTTCATCCGATGGCGGAGCCTTTCCGCTGTCGCCGAGGTAACACGGTTACGATCAAGCGACGAATGATCCCGCCAATCAATGTAAACTGAATAACCAAGGTCTTGGATCAATAATGCCAGGCGATAACGAGGTCCCGATCATCGTAGGCATGAGATAGAAAAGTATCATGTCCAGAAACACGACCTTTTTGTTATGGTTCGTTCAAGAGGGTCGGTGCGGTGCGATACGTGCGCAGCCACCTTGCTCTCACGTGCACTGATTCACGAAACAGAGACATTATTGGACCCAGCTACTGAAATTGTTGTAACCGTCATTAGTAACCCAGTCGTAAACCGGCAGCCAATGCGACAGCTGAAAGCGCTTTCCTCGTTTATCTAAAGGCTGCTGAACAATCGCAAATGCATCCAGATCCTGGTAATAAACCCATTGCGTCCCATCCCAAACCCTTGGCGTGCCTCGCGTGCCGTTTTGACTGATCTCCATACCAAGATAATCGAACGGATTTGGCCCGAGAGGTTTTGCTTGCCGGTTTTTATCCAGGATGTTGTTGATGTGAATGCCGATGACTTTATTTCCACGCTCAATACTGTTGACGATCTCATAGCGTACCCAACGGCGAGCATAAGTCCCGGCGCCAATAAGCACCGCCGTTACAGACGTGTTTTCCAGTTCCGCGTTGATCAAACGTTTCAAGGCAACCGCGTCTTTCTTTTAGCCTCTTCCCAAATGGAGGCGTCGAAATAACCCGCCTTCTCAACACACCTCCCGTAAAGTTGTGTTTCCGCACAACGTTAGCGCGAAAGTCACTCACGTCTTCATAGTCAAATGCAAAATATACTCTCTTGGCCATTGTTATCCGCCTTTCTGCAGGCGCTCACTTAGCTTCTGTACGATAGTAATAAGTTCGTCGGGTCGTTTTGAGTTATCTCCCAGGCTTTCAAATTCACGACGAAATTCGCCATCCGCATTCGGATAGACCTTTGCAAAATTGCTAAGCACTTCATTGAACAACGTCTCCGCCATGAAACCCGTTGCGCCAATAGGCAGTGGGCGAACTCGCGCGGCGAGGCAAAGATCAAATTCCTCTCTCATTCCATTCGATGGAACAATGTCCCCGTTGACGTCACGGTTGTTTCCAAAAATAAAGATCGCAATACCCGCATAGTCGATCATTCTCTTGCGATACTGCGTCCACTCTTCAGTAAGGCTTTTACCGCCGGTAGCGACTTGTGGGAACGGCCGCATCATAATGTCTTCGTCAGCGATTGTTTTTCCTGCATCGTTCAGATAAGCCAGAGCGCCGTTGATGACAGGCCCTCCACCGCCAAGCCCAAAGCCCGTAATGATCCGGTTTTTCTTTGAGGCGAGTTGATAGCTCAGCTTGTGCAAAAACGCCTCGGCGTCTTCACGAGTCCAGCTTGCGTAGTCCTCAGCGGCGCCAGAAAGAAAAATGGACGAACGCCTATAGGTTGCTGCGATCCTTTCAAGGAGCGCAGTGATTTCCGAATACTCGTCAACGAGACAGTGCAGATGCCAAAGCGCTTCAGGTCTCGGATGAAATAGTCTTGTTTTAGACCTCTATAGTTAAAGTCCTCATCGGATTCATCCTAATCCTCGATACTCGTTTTTGGACGCAATAGTGCTGGCGTTGGTGTTGCTCGTACTGAACTCGCACCCGGCTGAGAATATAATCGATGTTTGGATCCGTGAAACTGAAACCAAGAAAAGGAAAGTCTTTTCGACAAGATCGCCGCGTAACGCTGAGGCGAAGGCGCTCATTTTAATCGGATAAGCTTCGTAGTCGTCTTTGGAGATAATAGCGTCTGCTGGGTTATCAACGTCGCCGTGCATCTTGAAAACAACGACGTCGCGATCTGGTCGTGTTACGGATAGTTGTTTCAGCGTATACTTTACATCCGGCACCTTTTTAGCTTCTTCTAGCGCCTTCTCAATCAATTTGTCATAGTTAGTCGTCCAGTAAGTATGAATTGGAAGACGTGCCAAAATACTATGATTTTGGTTTGGCGTTTTGGTTGTAGCAAAATAGTTGAAAATAGCTTGAGTAAGTTGCGTTTTATTGCCTCCGGCTCGATTGCAATGGTATTGAGCCAGAGTAACCAGGTCGTGCTCCTTCTCCGGATCGAGACCAAGATCTCGGATGATTTCGCGGAGCAGCCCTCTCCAATCAACGTAACCTGAACTCATCGATAGGCCGGCGCCTGCGAACACGGCTGTGTTCTTGTTATGGAGCTCGCGAGTGTATTCGCGGATGAGGGTTTCGGCGGAAATCGCCTCGTTGCTCATAGGTCTGACTCCAACTCTGAAAGGTTTAGATCGTGGACCCGAATCTGCGCCATCATCAGTTGGTGCAACAAGGTACGGAAGAGATCCTGTAGCATATCTACTCGTCTTTGATGAATGTCATTCCTCTGATCAATCGCTCTGAAATAATCTGCGATGTTTTTCTGTTCACGTACGGAGGGAACAGGAACTTTCAATTCCTTCATAGCATACGTTGAGAGATTGGCTTGTTTCATACCCTTAGCAGTTTGATACAGCTGATTGAGAAACTTTCGAGACAACAAAAAATAAAAAAGGAAATCTTTAACCAGTTTACTGCAGGTAATGTCGACCCTCGCAACGCGCTGGTTAAGCAAGAGAGTTTTGGGAACGTGTTTTATTTCAACCGTAAAACCGTAGTCTTCTTTCCCACTCGTCCCCGTCAGCGACATGATTAGATCTCCCTGCTTTAGGACGAAACGAGCGTACTGCTGGGTAAAATCATCCGGGTAAAAAATAGGACTTCGCGTCAGATCGAGCTTATTCTGATAGAGGTTGCCCATCCTCACTAGCTGAGTATTCGAGATCGGTACGGAATCTTCTGACCTGAACGCATAGCCGCCGAAGAGGTTGACAAGCTTTCCTAGCTCGGCCACCTCCCAACTCTCCGGCACGGGGCCGATTTCGGTTTGTTTTTGTGGTTCGCCGCGGAGGCCTTCGGTGAAGAGTTTGTGGAGAAGCGCCTTTTTCAGTTCCGCGGTCAGCGCGATCAGCCGCTCCTGCTGCTCGATCGCCCGTTGCACCAGCCCCAACACCGCCGCAATCTTTCGCTGGTCCGCCAGACATGGAACGTCTACCTCAAAGCTCTCGAAGTTAGTCTTATTTAGGATTGGAACAGTGGTCTTAACGGCGGCCTTTTCCAAACGATCTCGATCCTTGTAAAGGCGATAGTATATGAAATGCGGATCGTACTCGGAAGAACAGACAATCGCGTTTATCTGCTGATTGGATGCGGTATATTCGTCAGCAACCATCCCGAGCTTTCCCACGTTTCCGATGCAGCCTACGAGGACAGCGTCCCTTGGCAACGCGCGGCATTGCTCAAAGCCAGCTCTCGTTAGGCGTCGATGGGCGGAGCCTACGTATTTGTTACCATTCAAATCCGCGGGTGAGACTAAGTTGTAGTCCCCGCCATAAAATATCAGTTCGGCTGGTGCTGGGAGTGCGACCTGTAACAACGTCTCCAATCTCTCGGAGTGGCCGTCGTTGCCAGCCTTCAGCAATATCCAAACCGTTTTCCATTTAGCTCGCGTGTAGGCTATGTAAGATACGACGAAGTGCGGCGCTAACCTCGGATGCCTCTTCTTCGAGCTCATCCAACTCCTCCACAATCTCCGCGATCGGCCGGTACTCGTCCGCTTCGCCGGTGTGGATGTAGCGGCTGGGCGAGATGTTGTAATCCTTCTTCGCGATCTCCTCGCGCGTGACGATGCGGCGAATTTCTCCTCTTCCTGCCACGCTTTGAACGTCTCGGCGATTCGCTGCGATGGCGTCGTCGGAGATGATAGTTCTTCGGGTCGCCTTTGTCGAACTCGCTGGCTGGCGTTGAGCAGGAAAAGCTTGCCCTTGCGGTCCTTCGGCTTGGCCTTGTTCAGGAACAGCATGATGCCCGGCGCGGTGGTGTTGTAGAACAGATTTTCGGGCAGGTAGATCACGCCTTCGATCAGGTCCTGCTCGACGAACCATTGGCGCACGTCTTTTTCCTTGTTCTTGTTGGCGTTGCCGGAGCCGCGCGAGGCGGCGCCGGTGTCGAGCACGATCGCGGCCCGGCCTGCGTCGTTCAGCGAGGCGAGGATGATGCTGCGCCCAGCCCCAGTCGGCCTTGCGGCCGGGAAAGCCCGCGCCCTTCGGAAAGCGGTCCAGCTCGTCGGCGTCGTAGTCGTCTTCCTTGCACCAGTCCTGGTTCCACATCGGATTGGCGACGACGCGGTCGAAGGTCTGGAGGCGGTTGCCCTTGCGGAACTTCGGGTTCTTGAACGTGTCGCCGATCTCGATCTGGCCCTCCATGTCGTGGATGATCATGTTCATGTTGGCCATCGCCCAGGTTTCCGGCGATGTACTCCTGGCCGTGGAGCTGGAGCGGCGCGTACTTCTTGCGCGAGCGCAGTTCATCTTTTCGTCGCAGCACCAACTCGCACTCGATGAGCAGTCCCGCCGAGCCGCAGCAGGGATCGTAGACTCTCATGCCCGGCTCGGGGTCCATGATGCGCGCCATGACCAGGCCGACTTCCGTGGGCGTGTAGAATTCGCCGGCGCTGGAGACGCTGCCCTCGGCGAACTTGCGGATGAGGTACTCGTAGCTGCGGCCGATGATGTCGGCCTCGACGTCCTTGAGACCCAGGCGCTTCTCGCTGATCCGCTCGATCAGATTGCTGAGAGCGGTCGTCGTCGATATCGCGCTGGCCGTGGGTCGTGGCGTTGAAGTCCACTCGGTCGATGATTCCCTTGAGCAGCGGGTTGGCATCGGCGATGTCGCGCAGGTAGGTCGTCAGCTGCTCGCCGATCTTGTCGGTGAGCTTGCGGATGACTGACCAGACGGGATCGTCGGGATTCTGCGGCTCGAGCGGCAGGTAGAAGCGGACGAGCTTCTTGTCGTGCTTGACGAGCTTGAACGCCTTGGCGCGCGAGCCGACCTCTTTGGCGATGCGGTTCAACTCGTCGTCGAAGACATCGCACAGCCGCTTGGCGAAGATCAGCGGCAGGATGTATTCCTTGAACTTCGGGGCATCCTTTGCGCCGCGGATCGAACACGCGGCATCCCAGATCCACGATTCGAGAGATTTATCGTTATTACCGTTATTTGACATATCTGTTTAACTTACTTGGGTCTCCACCGCTTATGATCACGCGAGCGCTGCTAGCGGGTTCGTCCTCTGAGCTTTTCGGCGATGCAGAGTCGCTCTCTTAAACGTGATTGGATTTAATGTGCCGGGAATTTGCGCTCGGAGATCCGGAAAGGCAGGCTCGGGCTGCAAACAATATCGGCGAGGGGATTCTAATCCAAAGAACGTCCGTATGCCAAGGGTTTTCAGCCTAGCAGGCTCCTGAAAAAGACCCATATGCTTCGTTGCACTCAATCGTCTCGCTGCAACGTACTGTAAGTACGCCTTAGCTCGTCGATTTCATCGCGCGCCTCGCATCTGGATCTTTTTGAGCAGCCTGCAACCAGAGTTTTTCAGCAACCTGCTAGTGGTTTCATTCCTGCGCGGCTGTTCGACCATCGAGCTTCGCAAATGTCGCGATGAGTTTAGACAGCGGGAAAGAACCGACTCGGCGATGCTGCGAAGCTCAAAATATTGCGCGATGCTGAAGGCCGCGCTTGAACGTGAATCTCGACTGGCGTAGGCTGGCGCCATTCAATCAACACCCGCAAAGGAGTGAATCAAGATGGCCGCAGCAGACCTTATCGTCGATGTGCACCACCATTTTATGCCGGCTGTGCTCTTTGACCGCCTGGCGGCGCAAGCCGGCGGCAAACGGATTGTCACTAACGAGATTAGTTTGACCCTCAATCCTTCGCGCAAGGATCTCGAAGCCCATCTTAAAACCATGGACGATTCCGGCGTGACCGTGTCCATCCTGACCGATCAGGTGCAAGTCATGGGCGCGGATGTGGCCAAGGCTCTGAACGACGGCATCGCCGAGGTCGCGACGAAACACCCGAGCTCGCTTTCGCGGCGCGATTCACCTGCCGATTCATGAGCCCGAAGCGGCCAAGCGCGAGCTCGAGCGCGGCATCAACGAGTTGGGATTGCGCGCGGTGGCGCTGCTCGCCTGCCATCTCGAAATTCAGCTCGACAATCCGATCATGAACCCGCTCTTCGAGATCATTCAGAAAAATAATCTGCCGATCATCATTCACCCGCAGTCCAAGCCCACCGGCTCGGAAACGACCTACAATCTCGATCGCTGCGTGTTTCGCCCGCTGGAGACTACGCAAGCCATCGTGCGGGTCATGTGCAGCGTGCTGCCGCGCTATCCTGAGCTGCGTTTCATCATGCCTCACCTGGGCGGCGCCACCTCCTCGCTCAAAGGACGCATGATGGCTTTCTTTGAAACCGACGACGCCGATATTCCAGCCGATATGAGAGGCTATCTGAAAACCCAAAACGAGCAGAAAAAATTCGGTATCACCGAACGTTTTGAGAAACTCTTCCAGTCGCTTTATTTCGACACCGCCGGCACCGGCGCGTGGCTGCCGGCGATGGCTGCCGCGCTCAACACCACCACCGCCGATCGCATCATGTTCGGCAGCGATTACCCGTTGGAGTGCAAAAGCGCGGCAAATATCATCGAATCTCTGGACATGATCCGCCAGGCTCCCTGTTCGACAACGGAGAAGACTGCGATTCTCGGCAAAACCGCGGCGGGCTTGTTCAATCTAAAGACATCCTGAGTTTTGTTTTCCTGGAGCTGAGAACAGTCGGCCGGGGAAACTTAGCGGTGCGGATTGCAAACGCGGCCCGAGAAATATCTCGACTAATTTCTAACTGCCACTCGGTCGTCGTCGAGCCTACCCTGCGGCGCTCAGGCCATCTAGGGGAGACGAACCAACAGGAGCTATGACATTTAGCTCGGTCACCATCCGCAAGACCTCGGACCGCAAGCATCGAAGGCTCGCCAACTCTGCCCTGCTCCTACTCCTCGTCTGGATCTCGTCCTGTAGTCCCGCGCTTCAACTCAACCAGGGATCGGCGCAAAGCGTCAGCAAGAAAGTCTCTTTCGCTATTTTGGAAGATTACGACAAGGGCGAAGATCTCAACGAGATCGCCAAGGATTTTCAACTCATGCGCGAGTTGGAAATCGACACGCTACGATGCAGCTTCGGCTGGGACGATTATGAGCCGGTCCGCGGCCAGTACGATTTCGTCTGGTTAAAAGAATTCGTCAAGCTGGCGGCGCAGCATGGCATCAAGCTCCGGCCTTACATCGGCTACACGCCGCGTTGGGCGGGCACCGCCGGCAGCGCCGATGGCGCCGACTGGAACAATCCTCCCGCCGATTACCAAGCGTGGCACGATTTCGTTTACAATCTTGCCTCCGCATTGCGTGAGTTTCCCAACGTCCTTTCGTACGAAATCTACAACGAGCAAAACTCGCCACAGTGGTGGGATGGCTCCATCGAAGAATATAAAGAGACGCTGCGCCAGGGTGCGCTGGCGATCCGGGCCGCCAACCCCGCAGCGCAAGTCATTTTGGGCGGGTTTGTGTTCCCTGATGTCGAGTGGCTTCAGTCAATCGCCGGCGACGGATACGCTCGTTACTACGACATAACTCCGTTCCATGCCTATCCCGAAACTTGGACCGAGAGCGGCGTCAATGTCGAAAATTACTTGGATCGCCACTACCGCGAGTCTTTCGTGATCGACAATAAAACTCTCAGGCGAGGCAGAACCGATCTGGATAAACGAGATGGGTTTTTCCGTTACGCCGGATAAAACCGAACGGGAACAAGCCAACTGGTGGGCGCGGGCAGTCAGCACCTTTCTTGCCGATCCTGACGTAGAACACATCGGCGTCTATGAGATCAAAGATTTGCCGCTCGGCAAAGAGACCATCGGCGACCAGAAAAATCATTATCTGGGAATCACCCGAGCCGACCGCGGCAAAAAGCTCGCCTTCTACACCGTCGATCTGCTGACCGATCTTTTAGACGTCGGCACTCTTACCACCGCCCCAAGCGAGTTGACGGTGGCGGTGTCGGCAGGTGAAGCCAAAGAGTTGTACCGGCATCTTTTCAAGAGGCCGGATGGCAGCCAGGTCCTGTTCATCTATGACAAATCGGCAAGCCCAACGGTCAGCGCAACCTTGAAAACGCGGGGAAGAACCGCGGTGAGATATGAATTGGATGGGAGCTCTGCAAAGCATTCGGGATTCGACGGCCATACTCTATCTGACATTCGCCTGACACCCGGGGAAGTCGCGATCTTTCGCATCGATCCCTAACAGGCTGCTGAAAAACACCCATATGCTTCGTTGCCGCTCATCGCCGCGCTAAACGTACTGTAAGTACGCCTGCGCTCGTCGATTTTCCGGCGCCTCGCCTCTGGATTTTTTTGAGCCGCCTGCAAGAGGCTTTTTTCAGCACGCTGTTAGCAATCCTGGACGTCGACCTGGCTGCTGGATTGCCAGCGATCATCTCGGCCACCGCGGCAGCAAAAACCTGAGCTACTGGTATCTCGCCGTAATCATTGAGCCAACCTGTAGGAGGAGTGGCGCTGGCAATCACGTCTCGATACACTCGATCGAACTTACGACCAAAAGGAGAAAAAAAATGGCGACATATGAAACCCTGCTGGTATCAAAGGAGAACGGCATCACGACGATTACGTTTAACCGCCCGGAGAAGCGCAACGCGATGAGTCCTCAGTTGCATCGTGAAATGTTCGACCTGCTGACGGAGATTCGCTACGACAAAGAGACCCGTGTGGTTGTGCTCACCGGGGCCGGTGATAACTTCTGCGCCGGGCAGGACCTCAAGCAATATTCTCTGGAGATGGAGAGCCAACCGGAGCAGGTGCGCGACCAAGTCCGGGAAAAGGTTCGCCGCTGGCGCAACGAAATGTTGCGCACCCTACCGCAGCCGGTCATCGCGCGCATCACCGGCTGGTGCCTGGGTGGAGCGCTCACCGTGGTGGCCGGCTGCGATATCGCGCTGGCCGCCGAAGACGCGCTGTTCGGTTTACCCGAAGTCAATTTCGGCCATTTCCCTGCCGGAGATACGACCTCGGTGATGACCGAGCATCTTCAGCCCAAGCACGGGCTCTACTACGCGCTCACGGGCAAGATGATGACCGCCCAAGAGGCCGAACGGATTGGCCTCATCTCGAAGGCCGTTCCCAAGTCGGAATTGGACCGAGAGGTTGCCGAGCTCGCTTTATCCCTCAGAGAAAAAAGCCCGCTGGGTTTAAAAGCCGTCAAAGAGGCGTGGTACTACAGTTCCTATGCAGCTCCGGAAGTTGCCTACGAAATTTCCAACTTGATCTCGCAGCGAACTATACGCGACCATGGCGGCCGGCCGGGGCTGGAGCAGTTTGTTCAGAAAAAACTCAGACCGACATCGGGCGTGATGCAACTAAACGAAAAGTGATCGGGCATTATTAGTAGTTGGCCCTAATCCGACATTATTCGAATCGCGCAAGGACAGCGAGCCCTGCAGCCGTGCGCAATGGGACAGTGCCTTAAAGGCCACCCCGCATTCTCCTAAAGGTGATGTTTGGTGCGTCGGGGCCTTAGAGCCAACTGAGTGCTCGACTGCCGACGGCTTCCAGTCTCGCCGTCCTCGCTGCATTGCTGACTGCGCTCAACTATTGTCGGATTAGGGTTAGTTAGATCTATTGATCATCGCTTGGCCGTGTTACGAAAGTGGATAAAGGAGCAAAAGAGCAATGAGATTTTCTATTATGGTCGTAGCTTTTGTCTTAGCCCTGTTGCCAAACGCATGGGCGCAGGGCAGCAAACCGAGCACGCTCGCCGAATTGGCGAAATACAACGGCGCGGACCGCGAGCGGATTCTTTACGAAGGCGCCAAGAAAGAGGGCAAATTACTTTGGTATACTTCGTTGGTGCCGAACAAGCACATCGCCAAGGTATTTCAAGCTAAATACCCCGGCATCGCCGTCGACGTTTACCGCGCCGCCGGCAACACGCTGGCTACTCGACTGTTGGAAGAACGCCGCGCCAAACGTTACCTGGCGGATGCGATCGAATCGACCCCGCCTCAGCTCATGCTCTTGCGAGATGCCCAGGCTCTTCAACCGTTCTTGTCGCCACACCTGGCGAACTATCCGGACGTCGCTAAGGAATCAGCGTCGGGTGATCTAGTTTTCTGGGCAACCGACCGGGAATCTTTAATCGGCGTCGGCTACAACACCAACGTTATACCAGCGGCTCTGGTGCCGAAGAAATTCGACGACCTGCTCAACCCGTCGCTCAAAGGCAAGATGTCAACGGCAAACAATGAAACCGGCGCGCGGGCGATCGGCGCCATGCTCAAGGCCAAGGGCGAGGGCTTTGTGAAAAAGTTGAGATCACAGGATATCCGGCCCCATACAACCACTGCCGCGGGGCTAACCGACCTGATCATCTCCGGCGAAGCGCCGCTGTCGTTCACGATGGTGCAAACCAATCTCACGCAGCCCGCCGCCACTAAAGGCGCGCCGGTCGTCTGGGTGCCAATGGAAGTGGTGGCCGTGAACGCGGGCAGCGCCGCGGTCATTGCCAATGCGCCCAATCCTCATGCGGCTTTGTTATTTATTGATTTCTTGCTCGGACCGGATGGACAGAAGATGTACTCGGAGCAACTTTTCTACGGCAGCGCCGCAAAGGTTTCGGGATTCGAGCGCTGGTACCCGGAAAAGGGTTTGACAACCGAGGAATATGAAAAGCGCGCCGACGTTTGGCTCCAGCTGCTGCAGGAGATCACCCGTAACTGACGCATCGGTAAAATAGAAATACAGAGTGTCCTTCTATTTCGCCCTATTTCGCCGAGCGGTTGCTGAAAACGGCGCTTCCAGGCTGTTCAAAAAGATCCAGAGACGAGGCGATTGAGCCCAGATTCCGCAGTAGAGATAGATCATTGTTTAGTGATCGAGGGGCGAGCCTGGAGGAGTGAAGGCACAGAAGCGAACAATTTCAATGCCGTCTATGGTGCTTGGCCCTGAGCCGACAAATTTTCAAGCGTCCGCTAAAACACTGGAGCTTGCAGGCCGCTATCAACCAGAGACCTATTGCCTTCGCTCCGGAGGGTTCGTCCCTTGATCGTTGTGTCACTTTGAACTGCGTAATTTGGGTTGCAACGAAGTATATGGTCTCTTTCAGCAGCCTGCTAAGCGCGTGAGCCGCCGTTCCAACCGAGCAAGTTTAGAAACTCGCGCCGGGTCTTGGGCCCGTAGGTGAGATAGTGCGGCTCGGGATGCTCGCGGTACGCCAGGCGTTGCTTGCCGATCGTGTCGGCGCGGGTGTGCTTCTTCACTTCATCCGCACTGATTGCATAGATCCGGCTCGCGTTCAGCCCGAAAATCTTGGCGCGCAACGCCGGTGTGATCTCGGCGTAGCCGTGCTTGTCGCGCAGTTCCGGCGCAATCTGAAAAGTGCGAAACGCCTCGATCTGATCCTGGGGCGAGCCGTACCAAATCGAATCGGTGCCCCACAAGACGTTGTTCTCGCCGCAATACTTGACCAGCTTGCCCAACGCATGCGCCGCGCCGTCCCGGTCGCGCATGAGAAAGCGCCAGGTGCTGCCGAGCTCGGCGTAAACGTTGCTGTTGGGTTTGACCTCGTTTTCGATCAGCGAGCGGATGAGGGTGTCGATACCGTCGCCGGCGCCGCGGCCGGTGAAGGCGCGCTCGGGAACTCCGGTAACAAAACCCGAGTGGTAAATGAGAAAACTTACATCCGGAAAACGCTTGGCGACCACGCCGATGTCGCTGCACTGGCTGTGCTCGTAGGATTGCTTGCCGAACGGCAGACCCTTGTGCACGCAGATCACCTTCACGCCGAGCGCGCGCGCCTTCTCGATGAAGCGGGTGCCGATGTCATCGGATAGGAAAAATCCTTTGCCGTCCACACCCCACTGGGTGTAGGTCTTCCATGCGCTGACTTTCCAGCGCTCTTTAAGTTCATCCATCGCCTCAAGATCGCCGGGTTGATTCGGATTGACCCGTCCATGGAGCAACAGCCGGTGCGAGCCTTCCATCCGGTCAATCGTGCGGCGCACCGCATCGGCGGCCTGAATCGTCAGCGGCTCCGAATCACGGCGCGACGGCACGAACGAGAGCACCATCATGTCGGTATCGCTGTCGAGAAACACATCTTTGACGAACTCCTCGGGACCGAGGCAGTTGAGATGACTGCGCGCCCCAGGCTTGGCAGCCAGGCCGCAGCTCGCTTTTGGCGACCACTTGAAAGCGTCGGCGGGCGCTGTCTTCACCCACGCCCCGGTCGGATCAACGAAGTGGCCCTGCACATCGAAGATGAACTCACCCTTGCTGCCGACTCGCGCCTGCGCCAGCTGCGGCTCGAGAGCGGCTTCTGCCTCGAGCTCGAAAAAGCCGCCGCGCTTTCCCACAGCCGCGCTAGCGGCGTTCAAGGCGAGCAACGTGCTCGCCGCGCCACAGGCCGAAATCAAAAAGTCGCGGCGACTAACACCCAAGCGCTTGGCGTTTTGGCTCGCCGCCTGGTGCGCCAGCCGGTTGGCGGCCCGATTTGCCGGCGAGAGGGGCACCGGCGTGAACTCACCGTTGGAAGTGCTATCGAGTTTAATCGGCAGCCGCAGGCCATCGGGATCAATTGTGTGTTTCATGTCACTGAATATAGACCAACGGATGACGAAAGAAATAGTTGCGCGGCGCCATTTTGATTCCGTCACGCTAGGGCGGGCATGTTCTGTCGACGATCAGGATCGCAGAGGAGACGATCACAGGGCGAATTTCAATTACCGTACGCCGGTAGCAAATTCTGGAGAACTAATCGGCAGCGCAAGGCACCGTAAACCAGAACGTTGTCCCACGGCCCGGCGCGCTCTCGACCCAGATCTTTCCGCCATGGGCATCGACAATCCCTTTGCAGATCGCCAGTCCAAGCCCCGCGCCGTTTCGTGAGGCGCGGTCACCTCGCCAATAACGATCGAAGATGCGCGGCAAGTCAGCAGCCGGGATTCCCGGGCCGGAGTCTTCCACCGTGATCTCAACTGAGGCATCGATCTTGCGCGCCCGCACGACAACCCGGCCCCCTTCAGGAGTGAACTTAAACGCATTGCCCAACAGGTTGGAGAGCACCTGATCCAAGCGATTGCGATCTCCGCTGACCGGCGGCAGGCCGGAGGGGATCTCGCTGCTCACCTTGATTTTTTTTGCCCGGGCCTGCGATTCGCATAGTTTGAGATTTTCCTCCAGCAAGGCACCGATGTCGACGTGCGAACTCTGTATCGAAAAACTGCCGGCTTCCATACGCGAGACGTCCAGCAAATCACAGATCAGCCGGTCCATGGTCTTCACCGAACTCTGGATCGCCTCAACGCAGGTCTTGAGATCCGCCAATAACGCCGGATTGGAAATATCGACACTTTTCTTCGCCCCTTGTTCAAGCGAATCGCCGATGATTGTTGCTGAGGTGAGAATGGTGTTCATGGGATTGCGCAGATCGTGTGCCACAATCGCCATAACCTCATCTCGCGCTCGGGTGGCGCGCTCTGCCTCGCTGCGCACCTGTTGCTCCAAAGCAAGCGCGCGCTCGCGCTCGGCCTCGGCGTTTTTCTGCTCGGTGATGTCGGTGTTTGTGCCGAGCCAGTTGGTGATGCTGCCATCTTCGCCGCGGATCGGCAGAGCCCGCGTCAGGAACCAACGGTACGTTCCATCCTTGCCGCGCAGCGGGTAGGTGTCTTCCCAGGGCGCACCGGCATCGAAGCTGTGCCGCATGCTCTCGAGAACCCGTTGCAAGTGGTCCGGGTGATGCGCCTTCTGCCAACCCCAGCCCCGAACCTCTTCGAAGCTGGTGCCGGTGTAATCGTACCATCGATCGTTGAACCAATAACGCGCGCCGGTCCGGTCAGTCATCCAGGCGAGCTGCGGGATGGCGTTAACCAACGTGCGGAAGCGCGCCTCTTGCGCGCGCAGCTCCTCTTCGGCGCGTCTGCGAGCCTCAGCGACCGCTGAGAATTCGATGATGTGACGCAGGCTCGATGCCAGCCGCTCGGCGGTGAGCGACGCCTTGGGGAGATAATCCGCAGCCCCTGCTTTCATCAATTCGACGGCGATATCTTCATCGCCACGCCCGGTGAAAATCACCACCGGCATAGCGGCCGCCACTTCTCTGATTTTCTGGAAGAGCGCCAATCCCGACACGCCAGGAATGTAATAATCGAGCAGCACGCAATCGTAAGGCGCTGAACCAATTCGCTGCAGCGTCTCCTCCGCCGAAGTCGCATCCTCGGCGGTCACGGGGATTCCGCACTGTTGCAAACATCGCCGCACGGCGCGGCGGTCCAGTTCGTCATCCTCGACTAGGAGAATGCGCAGGGGAGCGCCGATCGGTGGGATCTGTGCGCCCAAATTCCTGGAGGTGTCGTCGCTCACGGCATTTCAACGAGCGTCCAATATTTGTTGAGTGTCACCATCAGGTCGGAGAATTCCGCGAACGTAACCGGCTTCACCAGATAACCGGCCACGTTGAGATTGAAGGCGTCGATCTTGTCGCGATCATTATTAGATGTCGTGAGAACGACCACAGGCGTCGAGGCGAGCGCGGGATCGTTTCGCAAGTGCCGGAGAAACTCGATGCCGTTCATTCGCGGCATGTTGAGATCGAGAAGAACGATGCGCCGGCTTTGCGGGACCTCGCCGCTGCGCAGCTTCTCCAGAGCTTCAAAACCATTGCCGGCCACGAACAGCGGGTTGGTGATGTGGTTCTTGTCGAACGCGCGCTTCACGTTCATCACATCGACCTCGTCGTCCTCAACCAGCAGGATGTTGAGCGGTGAATTGCTCATGCAAGCGCCTCTTGTCGAACAGTCTTGGGCCAGATAAAGCGAAATGTCGCGCCCTGATTCGGAGAGGACTCCACGGATGTAGAGCCACCGCGCGTCTCGACGATTTTTCGGACCACCGAAAGGCCGATGCCGGCGCCTTCAACCTTGTCGCGTGGCGCCAGCGTCTGGAAGATGCCCCAGATCCGCTCGTGATACTCCGGATCGATTCCGGGGCCATTGTCGCCCACCGAGAACTCGAACGCATCCCCCAGATCCCGCCAATCGATGCGGACAATTACGTCAGAGCGCTCGATCCTGCTGTGTTTCACCGCGTTGCCGATGAGGTTCAAGAACACCTGCTGCAACGGCACGCGTTCCGCGTTCACCGCCGGCATCTGCGACGGCACCTCGATAGCAACGTCAGCGGGCGGCGCCAGCAGCTCGATCACTTCGCGCACCAGCGCGCCGGTGTCAATCCGTTCGGGCGAATTCAACATGCGGCCCGCGCGCGAGTAGGCAAGAATGCCATCGATCAGCGCCTCCATGCGCTGCACCCGCCCTTGCAGCAAGCGGATGTGCTCGGTGGACTCGGCGCCAAGCCGCTCGCCGGTATCATCTTGAATCCACTGCGCCAGGTTGGCGATGCCGCGCAACGGAGCTTTTAGATCGTGGGATGCGGCGTACGCGAACTGATCGAGCTCTCGGTACGCATCCACGGCCGCGGCGGCGGCGCGCTCCGCCGCCTCACGCGCTGCCTTGGTATCGGCAAGCGCCGTCTGGAGTTCCTCGTTCCGGTGATGGAGGGCCTCGGCGAAATTGCGCAACTCCTCGGCCTGGGTTTCGAGCTTGATCGCTTGTTCCTGAAGCCGCTGATTGAGTTGGGCGAGCTCAGCGCTGCGGCGCTCGGCTTCAGCATGGGCCGCCTGTTCGGCAGCGAGCCGGCGTGCCTGCGCCTCGGCTTCGCGACGGGTGGTGAGATCACGGGTGACTTTGGCAAATCCAACGAGCCGTCCATCGCTGTTGCGCAAAGCGGTAATCACAACATTGGCCCAGAAGCGCGACCCGTCTTTGCGCACGCGCCAGCCTTCGTCCTCGAAACGCCCTTCGCGCGCGGCCACGTTCAATTCGTGCTGCGGAAAACCCTCCGCGACGGCCTCAGGCGGGTAGAACAAGGTAAAGGAACGGCCGAGAATCTCATCGGCGCTATATCCCTTGATGTCCTGCGCGCCTACGTTCCAGCTTGCAACATTGCCTTCGGCGTCGAGCATCAGGATAGCGTAATCCTTGACGTTCTGGACCAACAGCCGGAAGCGTTCCTCGCTACGCCGCAGGGCCTCCTCGGCGTTGCGGCGCTCGGTCAAATCTCGGGTTACTTTGGCAAACCCGATTACCTCTCCCTGACCGTTTCGCACGGCGCTGATCACGACGTTGGCCCAGAAACGTGATCCGTCCTTGCGCACCCGCCACCCCTCGTCTTCGATGCGTCCTTCCCGAGCGGCGACTTCCAGCTCCCACGCCGGTTTTCCCCAAGCAGCGTCCTCCGGTGGGTAGAAGGAAGAAAAATGCCGGCCTATGATCTCATCTGCGGTGTATCCCTTGATGCGCTGCGCGCCGGGATTCCAGCTTGAAACAAAACCTTTCGCATCCAGCGCGAAGATCGCGTAATCGGACACACTCTCTACTAAGCGGCGGAAAAAATCAGTGGAGTCTTGCGGTTCCGTAGACATTGCGCTTAGTCGATCGTCCTCCTTCAAGTTGCAAGCGCCGATGACGAAACATCGTGCCGAGCCAAGCCGGGTGAGAAATAACTGGCTCCACGCTGTAACATTCCGCAGGCAGCAGTTCAATGATTGGACCCGCTTCCATCGTTAACTAACGGATGAAAACTGTCAATTGCTATTTGTTCCAGGGAAGCGCCGGACGCAAAGAACCGGAGAGGTGCTCTACTTTGGCTCCGAGTACCCGGTGCGCCGAGCAAGATCGACTCACGCAAAGTCGGCTCGGCCGTGTTATGATTCAGATTATGAAAAGCGTAAGACGGGATCGACAAAACTCGCAAGATTCAGCGATTCGCCAACCTCTGCTGGAGTTCCGCCATGCCTTGCTCGATTTGCACAAGACACTGATCGATTCCGAACGCGCGGTTTACGAAGTTGATGTTGGACCGGTACGATCGCCGCATCATTTCTTTCAGCTTCTAACCAACGACCCGTGGTTCGCCTGGTTGCGCCCAATATCGCAACTGATCGTTGTCATCGACGAAGTTCTTGACGCGCGGGAACCGTTGACCAACGATACTATCGACGCGGTGATCATGGAATCGGTCTTTCTGCTGGTCCCGGCCAAAGGCGAAGGCGATTTCAGCGCGCGTTATCTGGCGGCTTTGCAGCGCGATCCGGCAGTGGTGCTCGCTCATGCGCAGGTCGCGAAGCGGATTCCTCCCGGCAAGCCGCGAGCGTAGAGTCGGGATAGGACTGAGCTCGCCCGGTTTAGAGATGTCGATAATGCTGCCTGGTTTCGATCCGGACTCGGTGGTCAGAAGCTAAGCAGCGAAAGACGTCACTACTTTTTCTTATAAAGGCCGTCGATATAGCCGCTCTTATCCAGCTCCCTGATGAAGCTCAAATCGGCAAAGTCCTGCGGATTAGCCGGCTTGCCTTTGAGCTCAGCATTCAAGATTGTCTTGATGCCTTCGAGGGAAGGATACTGTTTCTTCGGCAGAACCGGTTCGCTGAGCAGATTTTCCCAGGTTTTCTCGAGGACATCACGATCGACGTTGCGGCCGATATACTTGGCCAGCGCTTTGATGGAAGCTTCTTTATCGGTGTAGATTCGATGGACGGCATCCACCTGAGATTTGACATAGCGCCTGACGACGTCTGAATGCTCGCGAATATATCTCTTGGTGGTTGCGGCGCTGGTATGCTGGTAAACCAGACCGAGCTTGGGCAGATCGGCTAAGATAGTCATGCCCTTCTTCTGAGCAATGATGCTCGCAGGCGGCTGAACCACTGTCGCTTGCACTCTGCCTGAAAGGGCGGCGTCGACCCGCGCGGTGGTGCTACCGATCTGGACGATTGTCACGTCTTTACCCGGCGTCAAGCCCACTTTTGACAGAGCGTAGCGGGCGATGAAATCCGAAGAGGAGCCGAAGCGGCTGATCGCAACGGAGCCGCCTTTGAGCTGCTCCGGTGTTTTTATTTCAGGTCGACCCATCAGATAGTAGTTAAGCGAGGTGACGCCGCCGACGATCAAAGTAGCGTCCGACCCCGCCATCGCGGAATGGACCACGGCAGGTCCTGCCAATTGGGCGATCGGCGTGTCAGCCGCAATCAACGCCATGACCGCGGTCGTGCCCCCGGAAAAAAACACCAGCTGAACATCCAGCCCATTCTTTTCAAATATGCCGGCATCTTTCGCGATCCAGGCCGGCAGCGCATCGCCGCTGATGGCGCTATAGCCGACATTGATCTTGGTCAGCTGGGCGCGAACCGGAGTGCTCCAGATAACCGCTAACGCCAAGGAGAGAATTGAGAGCGCAAAGCGTGTGATGTTGATCATAGGGGCTCCTTACTGTTGAGCTGCGGTCCGCCGCAGGTTCTTGCGCCGGAAGCCATGAAAGAACGCTATACCTTGACCATCCGTAAGGTCAAGGAACAAGGCAGCACAGGTTTTTCGCGCGCGGTATAAAGGCTTGCGACTTCGTCTTAATTGGAAGCTGATTTTGCAGAGGCTGGAAGCCGCAGCAGCGAATTCGGTTCCCGTGCTGGAAAAGGCGCGCGATCACAGTTAAACTATGCGATTCTAATATTTGATAGGCGCACGTTTCCTCTACTCGGGTTTTTCATAATGATTAGGATCAACCAACTATCCAAATCGTATTTCGCTCGGGAACTCTTCAGCGACGTTAGTTTGCAGATGAATGCCGGCGATCGTCTGGGTCTGGTGGGGCGAAACGGTCACGGGAAATCGACGCTGTTTAAATTAATCTTGGGCCAGGAAGAGCCGGACTCGGGCGAGATCACGATTCCGCGTTATTATCGCATTGGCCATCTCGAGCAACATCTGCATTTTACCGAATCGACGATCTTGTCGGAGGCGGCTTTAGGACTGCCCGAAGAGGAATCTCACTCGATCTATAAAGCGGAAGCCATCTTGTTTGGACTGGGATTCTCCGCTGCCGATCTTGAAAAAGCGCCTGGCGATTTTTCCGGCGGTTTCCAAATCCGTATCAACTTGGCCAAGCTTCTGGTTTCCGAGCCCAACCTGCTATTGCTCGACGAGCCGACAAATTACCTCGACATCACCTCGGTTCGGTGGATCGCCAGATTCCTCGCCAGCTTCAACGGCGAGCTAATTGTGATTTCCCACGATCGGGATTTCATGGACAGCGTCACGACGCACACCGCGGTGATCCATCGCCAGAAAATTCGTAAGTTCGAGGGCGGCACCGCCAAGGCTTACGCGCAAATCATCCTGGAGGACGAAATCCACGAAAAGACCCGGGCCAACGAAGATCGCAAGCGGGCTCATGCCGAGGCTTTTGTCAATCGATTTCGCGCCCAAGCTTCCAAAGCCAAAATGGTTCAGTCGCGTCTCAAGATGCTGGAGAAACTGCCCAAGCTCGACGAGCTAGCCGAAATCGAGTCTTTGGATTTCGAATTTAGGCACGCGCCGTTTGCGGCCAAAACCTTGCTCGAAGCGCGCGACATTTCTTTTGGTTACACGCCCGACAATCTTCTGTTTCAAAATCTCAATCTGAGCGTCAACCGGCGCGACCGAATCGCCGTCATCGGCAACAACGGCAAAGGCAAGTCGACCTTGTTAAACGTTTTGTCAGGCGGCCTTCAGCCGCTGACCGGCGAGCTCAAAGCCCATCCCGATATGAAACTCGGGTACTTCGGCCAAACCAATATTTTGCGGCTCAATCCCAAATTGACCATCGAACAGGAGATTGAGCACAGCAACCCAAAGCTGACCCGCACGCAGGTCCGCAACATTTGCGGCACGATGATGTTCGGTGGCGATCTGGCATTGAAGAGGATCTCGGTGTTGTCCGGCGGCGAAAAAAGCCGGACCTTACTGGGCAAGATCCTGGCGCATCCTTCGAATCTGCTTTTGCTCGATGAACCGAACAACCATCTCGACATGGAATCCATTGACGCCTTGATCGAGAGCTTACAAAACTTTTCCGGCGCATTATTGATCGTCACGCATAACCAACGGATCCTTCGCGCTTTGGCCACGAGATTGGTCGTCTTTCACCGCGGCAGGGTTGACGTCTTCAACGCGGGCTATGACGAGTTTCTCGAAAAGGTCGGCTGGGAAGGCGAAAGCGATGGCAAAGGCGCACAGAAGAAGCCAACCACGCGAAACAATTACAACGAGAAAAAAGAACGCGAAAAAGCCGAACGCAGGGAAAAAGCGAGAATCGCCAGGCTCGAAGCCCAGATCATGAAAAGCGAAAACGCATTAAAAGAGTATCACGAGCAACTGGTAATCGAAGCCAATCGCAACAATCTCGCTCAGATGAACCACCTGTCCAAAAAAATCAGCCAGATAAAGCAGGAAGTCGACAATTTGTATCGCGAGTATGCGGGATAGATTTCCAGCAGGCTGCAATCCGCATTTTTTTTTAACCTGCCCATACGCGAGACATTTCGTCACAGCCGTCCGCCGGGTTTAGCGCCCAACTTTAACAGCGCTACCTGTTCGGTCGTGAATGGCGCTTCGAACAGCTGTTGCCGCTCCTGGTACACGCGAAAGAAATCGGCGATGAAGTGCATGCGATCGGTGAAGTCCGCCCAATCGTTCGCGCCGCTTTCGGCCAGGCTATTCAGGGTTATGTCGACCCGCTCGAGCATTTCTCTTAACTTGGCATTGCGGATCTGCCCCAGCTCCTGAGGAAATGTTCCTTGCAGATCTCGTCCCAGTCGAAGCACCTCCGGTCCGGCCAAATGAAGCGTCATCAAATGATCGGTGATGACTTGTCGAATCAGACGGTTTACCTCTTCGATTAGCCGGGCAAACGCGGCGTTCACATAGGTCATCTGACCCCGCAGAACTTTTTCGCGGGCACGAACATAAAGATCGGGCAGCAGGGCGGTCATAAGATTGCGTTTCAACTCGGCGGCAGTATCGGTTGCTGCATTGAGTGCCTGGACAATTTCGGGTTGAAGCCGAATCTGCTCGTGAAAACCGGCCGAGAGATTGGCCAGCAACATCAATTCGGCTTTCTCTTGCCCATTTTGAAATCGCGCCTCGCAGTAGCTCGCGAACGCCTGACTCAGGAGTCGCTGTCCCTCCGGCGGCTCTCCGGCACGCAACCCGGCGCAGAAGCGCGTCGTCTTTTCCGGCTCAAGATGGGTCTGTTCGCCAAAGATTTCGAGAAACCGAGCGAACTCGCGGCCAATTTCCTCGAACACTTTCTTGTTGCCGCGCGCTACGGCATCGCCAGCGCGCGCGAATGCTGCGCCCGGATTGATCGCTCGAAGCATCGCCTTGCGCGGCACTTCAGTGTGCAAGCTCGCACCGATGCGCCTGAGATTGCTCGCAATCCCCTCCAGAGCGGCTGAAATTTCGTCGGAGAGATAAAAGCGTTCCTCAAAGGTTCGAATCAAATCTTCCTGGCGAATGGTTTGGCCGGCTTGCTTGGAGGCCCATGTGGCAAATGTGCACCAGTTGGCGGAGTCGCCGAAGAATCCGGCGACAGACTGAGAGATTTCGTAGTAGCACTGGGTAATCTGTAGATTGCGCAGGATCGGATTGCCGAGCCGGGCGATTCGATCTATTTCGTCAACGGTCGGCGCGGTCATAGAAACAGCTTCGAGCTTAAGGCGCAAAGTATCATCGAAGCTTTGCCGCTAGCTGATGCGTAGCTTCTACTGCCATCAGCAACGGCTGAATAACAGACGGATCACTACCTCAAACAGCATCATCGCGCCTTGCGAGAGATAAACTCCGTGATGGTATCGATCAGACGCATCGTGTCCGGCTGGTTCGGCGACGGAACGACCCGGTGCTCCGGCAGACCATCGAACGTGTGCACCTCGATCTCTCCGCCGCGTTTGCGATAGGAGGCGATGAAGCGCTCCTGCATTTGCAGTGGATGATTGCGGTCATTGTTCTTCAGCAACATGAGTATCGGCGGAAGATCGACCTGCTCGTCGTCCTCGACAATCGTTTGCGGACTGCCTTCGGCCATCGCATCTTCTGTGATCCAATACTGCGATATGAGCCTTGATGTGTTCTTCGCGATTGAACTGCTTGGCAAAGCGGAAGCGATAGAGTGGATCGATCACGGGCCAGCCGGCGATCACATAGTCCAGCCTGGCATCAAGCTCGGGATGCTTGGGTAGCGGCAGCGCCGAATACGCCGGGTGCCGCGGCCGCAGCGCGCTGAGCACAACTTGATGGCCGCCGCTGGAATTGCCGAACGCTCCGATACCAGTCGTTCCGTTGAACTCAGCCGCGTGCGCCTTGAGCCAGCGAACAGCTAAGTTCACGTCGCAGATAGAAGCGGGATAGCCAGCCTCCGGCGGCTGGCGAAAATCGACAGCAGCCACCAAGATGCCGTGGGTCGCCAGCGCTCTGTCAATGCCGGCATTATTCATCCGATCGCCGTTATGCCATGCGCCCCCATGGACATCGACAAGGGTCGGAAATGGTCCGGCGCCTTGAGGCTGGTAGATCCGAGCCAGCCACGGCCTGCCGGCCTGGCGCTGATATTCGATATCCCGCTCTTTTATTTCGTATTCAGTCTTGTTTACCATGGCGGCAATCTACAGCCGGCCGGGACGGCGCTGCAAGTCCAAAAATCGCCGGCAGGTAGTAAAACATTTCACTTAATCCGGTTAGGCACATCGGTCTCGACGGCTTTTTTGCCGGCAATTTCCTTTAACTCGGTAATCAGTACGTGAGTGTCGGTCTCGCCGATATTCTCACCGATGTGACTCTGAGCATTCATCCAGACGATTTCTCCGGCTTTGAACTCGCGAGTCATAGTTTTTCCATTGGATAAGGTTAATTTTCGCTTGAACGGCGCCATAGCCTGCAGAACGAAGTCGGGATGTGTATGCATTTTGGTTTTTTCGCCTGGCTTGTCTCGATATTCAAGAACCCGCACCCGCTCATTCTCGAGCACAACTCTGTACTTGTCAGGATCGGTTTTCACCGCGTCATCAGCCCACAGCGGAACATGGCTCGATAACAACAGACCACCCAAAATCAGTGCACGCAAGGCCAAACGGGTCTCCTCTGATAACCAGTTGCTTCCGATTCGAAATGCATGGATGTAATTCATCGGTTATTTCACACTAGGCTCTGCGCCGGCCCTGACCAAATAGGATGGACTTGGAATCCTGGTTTACCGTCGGTTGGGTATTGATCTTTTTTGCCAGTTCGTAGGCTCGCTGCACAGCGGGCCGCTTTCCAATGGTTGAAAACCAGCGCTTCAAGTTGGCGAACTCATCGAGCTTCTGCTTGTGCCGTTCATGCGGCACGATCCAGGGATAGCACGCCATATCGGCGATCGAATAATCGCCGGCGATGAAGTCGCGGCCCTCGAGCCGCTCGTCGAGCACGCCGTAAAGGCGTTCGGTCTCCTTGACGTAGCGTTCGATCGCGTAAGGTATTTTCTCCGGCGCGTAGTTGTTGAAATGACCGTTTTGTCCCGCCATCGGACCGAGCCCACCCATCTGCCAGAACAGCCACTGCATGACCTCGCTCCGCCCGCGCACGTCGGCAGGCAAGAATTTACCGATCTTCTCGGCCAGATATTGAAGGATCGCGCCGGACTCAAAAACGCTGATCGGGCCTTTGCCGTCGACCGCGTCATTGTCGACCATCGCCGGTATGCGATTGTTCGGCGAGATCTTCAGAAACTCCGGCGTGAATTGCTCGCCTTTAGAAATATCAACTGGCTTGATCGAGTACGGCAGCCCGGCTTCTTCCAGGAAGATTGTGATTTTGTGTCCGTTCGGCGTCGTCCAATAGTAGAGATCGATCATCGTGATTTACCCCCATAGTTTTTGTCAAACTACACCGCCCATGCGGAAAGGGTCAATAAGATCAGCTTACCAGCCTTCTTCCACGTTCAAGTCGGATCATTTAGGCCTCTCGCTCGGCGCTAGGTCGAAAGAATACCGACGGGCTAGAGTAGACGTCGCCGATCAATGATTGACAACCGCCGGATCGCGAAGGTAAATCTCTCTGGCAGCGAGCGGAGTTCGGCATGTTTTCACGACACTCGATGGCACAAGATAATCATCTCCTTGGCATCATCGGATCATTCACGATCGCGTGATGGCGTAGGTCATCAGCGGCTCATGAACACTGCGAAACCAAAACAAAAATTCAAATGGTGGCAGATTGCGCTCATCGTTCCGTTCGTTCCGGTAATCGTCGCTATCGCAGGCACCGCATTTATTCTCTTCCTGGTATCAACGATTTGCCTGCACATTACCATCTGGGTGTGGTGGTGTCTTCGTGGGCGTGACATCCTCTTCGTCTACTCCGACAGTCCCATTTGGCGAGACTACATCGAGAAACAGATTCTTCCGCACATTGGTGAGCGGACCATCGTTCTCAATTGGTCACAGCGTAACCGCTGGCGTGTTTCGGTTGCTCGGCTGGCGTTCCATCACTTCGGAGGCTATCGTCAGTTCAATCCGCTCGCGGTCGTCTTTCGTCCCTTCCGCCGCACGCGAACGTTTCGCTTTTGGCAACCCTTTAGAGATTTCAAGCACGGGCATCCAGAAGCACTTCGTCAGATGGAGAGTGAGTTCTTTGGATTGATTGGAGTCCAAAAGAGATGAGCCGTCGGACTGACAACACGCTGGACTGTCGCTCGATCTTTCGGGCGAGAAAACGGCACGGTAAGATCGAAGTTGTCGCCTACCGTATGACGAATGGTACTTCCGCCAGCCGCGCTCTCTCAATATCGTTTTAGTTGTTAGCCATTGGCAGCCCAGCCGGCGGGGCTATCAGAGTCCGACGATCCACTAAACCTGCGGAGCCTGATCATGTCAAAATTGGTTTTCGTGCTCCTCATGGGGATTTTTCTCGGATCCGTGGAATCACGGGCCGCAGAGAAAATTCGCATCTCGGTCTCCGGCGGCTACAACATGATTTTTCTATCATCCGGCGTCGCCGAGCATCGCGGATTCTTTAGAGACGAAGGAATCGACGCCGACATCATCGTCATGGGCGCCGGGCCGTCCATCGCGGCGCTGACCAACGGCGACATCGACTACACCTTGTTGACCGGCACGGTAATCCGCGCGGCGATCCGCGGATTGCCGGTGCGTTTGGTCGCCGGTCTGATGACCAGTTCGCCCCACGTGCTTCTGGCGCGCCAGGAGATCAAATCCGTCAAAGAGCTCAGCGGCAAAAAGGTTGGGCTCGCCGCGTTCGGTGATGCCACGCAGGTGCTGGCAAGAATAATTCTAGCCCGCAACGGCGTCGATCCCGATAAAGAAGTTCAATTCGTCCCGCTCGGCCCAGACTCCGGCCGCTTCGCCGGCCTGCAGCAAAAGCTTGCCGACGCCGTGGTGACCTCGCCGCCGTGGGATTTCGAGGGGGCAAAATCCGGTTATAACGTGTTGGCAAGAGCTTACGATTATCTGAACTATCCTTTGTCCGGGCTTGGCGTGAACGCCAAATCACTTCAGCAAAACCGCGATCAAGTGAAACGTGCGATCAAAGCCCTGATCAGAGCGAGCCGTTTCATTCGAGAGAATCGGGAAGAAGCCGTGAAAATTTTGATAGCGTGGGGCAAAGCCAAACCGGAACACGCCTACGCCGCTTACGACTCCACTGTGAAAGTCATCAGCCACGACGGCGGCATTCCTGAAGATGGACTTAAGCTTCTGATCGAGCAGGCCAAGAGAGACGTTAAAATCAGCCGCGACATTCCGCTCGGCGAAGTTGCCGACTTCACCATTTTACGCGACGTTCAGAAGGAGCTCGGACTGCGATAGCAGTCTTGAGAATCGCCTGGCTAGTTTGTCCAGCCGGTCTGCGAAACGGCCACCCGATTTCCTTCCGGATCGATGAAGTGAAGCTGCCCGGGTCCGTCCTCGGAAATCGCGACGCCGCTGTCTTGCAGGCTCCTCTTGAGTGTCGCCACGTCGCTCACCTGGATACCGAAGTATTGCACGCCGCTCTTGGGACGCACCTGTGTTTTGGTCAAGAGCAAGGTCACGGTTCCATCACTCAGGCGCACCGTCCCGTCATCCGTCCAACCGACGATTTTAAGATCGAACTGCCGTTGATAAAACTCGCACGCCGCGGCCAGATCGGGGACTTGCACCGCGAGCAGTCGCACGCCGGGGATCCTTTTCTCTTCCCTGCCGAGAAAGCCGCGCGCCGAAAGATCGACATTGTTTCCCCACGGATCGACAAATCGCATTTCCGCCGGCCGTGCCCCCTCGAGACCGCCGACTCCGGCCGATACTTGCGGGCTTGCGCCGCGATTCAAGGATGCCGGCAACTTGGCGACGGCCTCGTTCAAGTCATCGACAAGAAAACCGTAATGATGAATCCCGGGCTGCCGCTCCAACTCCGCACCGTCGGCGCGATGCGTGCCGGCGACCGGGCCCGCCTGATCACCCCTGCTCTGTAGAAATGCCAAATTAAAAAGCGGATCTATCACCATGCGCGAGCCGCTGGGAAATACTTTACATTCCTCGAAGCCGAAATGCTTCTGATAAAAATCGCTGAGTTTCTTTGGCTCCTGGGAAATAAACGCGATGTGTCTGAGCTTACCCATGTTTCACCTCCGCATTGGTCACTTGTTTATAGGCCGGGGATTTATCGGCTGTCAACGCGCAGGGTGTTATGCCCCTGCGACCACTTGGTGGCATGAAATCCGAACCCCACCGAGATCTCGTTCGTTCGGTGTGGACGCGCAGCCGCAAGCATGCTTCTACATGCGTACGATAAAAAAAATTCCTGTCCAGCTTGACGGTAAATTCCACCCGTCCTATTTTGGCCGCGATACATGCTCCGGGAGGTGACGATGACTGAGCGGAAACTTACCGGTAAGATCGCGCGTGAGCGCATCCGAAGGATGGAAACGCCACGACCGCCGGATGAAATCATCGAAGGCTTCCGGGCGCTCGGCGATGCCAGCGGCATCGTCTCCGACGTGATGGATGAGCTTGGCATTACCGGCGTCATCGGCGGATCAGTGCTCAAACCGACCATGATGGGGCAGTCGATTGTTGGGCCGGCCCTAACGGTTCGCAACATCATCCAACGGGAGCATGTCTACGAAGCCGCGCGCCGGCATGTCAATAAGATGGCCGAGTTCGAGGCGCACAATCTCGCTTTACCCGGCGACGTCGTGGTGATCGATGGCGTGGCGGGAATCTCCAACATGGGCGGCATCTCCGCCCAAACCGGCAAACGCCAAGGTGAGGCGGGCGCTGTCGTATTCGGCGGTGTGCGCGACGTCGGCCACTCGCGCCGGGTCGGCTATCCGGTATGGGCCACGGAGATCACACCGGTCACCGGCAAGTGGCGCATCGAAACCGTCGAGATCAACGGCGAGATCATGGTCGGCGGGGTGCGCGTGGCGGCCGGAGATATCGTGCTCGCCGATGACACCGGCGTTTGCTTTATCCCTCGTGACCGCGCCGCCGAGGTGCTAGCGCTGGCGCAACAAAAATCCGCCGCTGAAGAAGCCAAGTGTGAAGCTATAGATTCGGGTATTGCCGTTGCCGATTTGCCGGCCTAGCAGGGTGCTGAAAAAAGCCTCTTGCAGGCTGCTCAAAAAGATCCAGAGGCGAGGCGCGTGAAAAATCGACGAGCGGAGGCGTACTTACAGTACGTCGCAGCGAGGCGATTGAGCGGCAACGAAGCATATGGGTCTTTTTCAGCAGCTGCTAGTTCTGGCGGAAACGTCGCAACATTTCGTTGCGCGCGCAACTCAGCTAGGTCTTCTCTCCGGCTATGATGCCGGCCATTTGCCTGAGCAGCATTTCAGCTTTCTTCCCGGCCTGACGGGCAGCTTCGAAATCGGAATGGTAGACCATGACCTTGGCGACAGAATCCCAGTAAATTGCCTCATCGCGAAACGCAATTATCTGCTCCTTGTATCCCGGAGCAACGCCGCCACGACGCAGAACGGCGCGCACGTAGTCAGCCTCTGCCTTAGCGATCCCGACCATAATCTCGTCCCAAACTTTGTCCGCGGCCCCATACTGATACTTGGGGAAAACGAAGAGATCAGGATTGGTCGTCGCCGCAGCGCCATGAATCAGCAGCACGTAGCCCGAGGCAAAAATAACGGCAAAGAAGAGAAAGGATATGGCAATGGCTCTAACTCTCATCGTTTAGGCTCCTCTCCTGATTTCTATACACCGTGCTTCCTTCCCCCTCTCGCCTCAATTCCTTTGCTGGATGTCGAATTTTTCGGGCCTCGCGCTATGGGGGCCGTTTGCAAATAGGCTTGGCTCCAGGCGTTGCACCTGCGATAGCTCGTTGAGGCAGGGTGCAGTGAAGATTTCTTCATAGGCCATAGAACGCCTGGAAGTTAATGTCGAGAAGCTTTCAGCGCTTCTATCTCACTTGCCCCGGTTGCGGACTTCTACAGCCGGCTCAGGTTTAGAGACATATCGGATGACCGTAGCCGGCGTCAATCTCTGATTACGTCTGTTCCGAACTGCAATAAATAATCGACGTTTTAGCAACACCGACAGGAACGGTTTAAAAACCGGAAAGCGATTTGAGCCGAAGCTGAACCGTATCAACCGACAAGCGGGGTTCGGCAGCTTATCCGGTCAGCCGTTCAACGTCTGCTGATCCTATGCGGGAAATGACCCGCGATGTAAAACAAATCGCCAGGAGAACCTAAAGCGCAGGGCATCTTGATTCTAGAGTCCGTAGAACACCTTCGAGTTGCTCTCCAGAATCTTGCTTGCCTGGGCGTTGCTGATCCTGCCCTCTTCAGCCCAGCTGCGGACTTCATCCAACGCGCTCAGGTTGGCGGAGATATCAGTGTGGCTGTAGTCGGTGCCGATCATCAGATTATCTTCAGTGCCAAATTTTAGTAAAGACTCGATATCGTCAATCGGGTCGATGGTGACGAACAGCCGGTTGGCGCGGAACAGTTCCGGTTCCAGTTCAAACAGGCGCGGCAATCGAGTCTGTTGGCCGCGCAGCGCTTGCCGTTTTACCGCTCCCAACTGCGAGATGGCATAGGGAATCCACGAAGCGCCCGACTCAATCAAGCCAAACCGAAGTTTCGGGAACTTCTGCGCAAGACCCGAGCTCACCAGTTGCGTAAAGGAATACATGATCGGAAACCCCCTGTCCCACTCGCTCGCCGGAAGCGGATGGCCGGTGTGGATGCACAGAGGCAGGTCGAGCGCGCTCGCTTCTTCGTAAACGGAAAAAAAATGTGGGTCGGTGACATTCCTGTCGAGATCGAAGCCGCGCTTGAAGATGCCGCAGGCGCCGTTCGCTTTGGCCCAACGCAGCTCCTCGACAGCCTTGTCCGGCTGAAGCAGCGGTAGCACAGCCGCCCATCGTAGCCGCCCCTTGGTTTGCGCGCATTTATCGGCGAGCCATCGATTGTAGGTCGTGGTCAGCGCCCATTCGGCCTCGGCATTGATAGTATTGTAGCGGATGAAGAACGTCGGAAAGATAACTTGCACGTCGACGCCCATCTTATCCATGTGCGCGAGCCGGCCGGGGACATCCTGGAGCTCTCGCAGGACACGTGGCGGATGATTGACTTCATCACGGATCGCACGGTTCTGCAGCCTGCCTTCCACCACCCAGCAGCGGCTATTGGTCGGGTTATAGCCGGCGCGTTTGGCTTCATCCGGCGGCATCGAAATCGTCACCGGAATGTACTTCGCGTAGGTTGTACCCTCCAACTTCTTCCAGGTGTCTTCGGATTCGTCGACATGGGTATCGGCATCAATCATTGGCATCGGTTTAGCTCCTATTCTTCGTGCTCAGTAGATTTCTTCTTTTCGCGTACCGAACAAGTCTAATTCCGGTTTAGAGGTCTAATATAAATGGATAGCCTGTCATTTCAAACAACACAGTTAACGTCAGTTTGAATCACTCCCAAATAGCTTGATCGCTCGTAGGCTTGGGGATACTGGTGGTAGTACGCAAGACGAATACACCAATGGCGAAAGTTGAGACTACCATGAATACAACGAATAGCATGACAGATGAAATACGGGTCATGACCTCAGGCGCTTTTACCGCGGCCTATCTTGAGCTCGTTCCTCGACTCGAACTCGTCACGAAAAAGAAGCTCGTGACCGCCGCAACCTCAATAGGAACGGGAGAGACCTCAATTCCGAATCGGCTACGACGTGGTGAACCCGTAGACATTGTCATTGTGGCGGATGCGGTACTACTTGGATTCATCAAGGAAGGGCTGATAATTGCCGAAAGCTATACTCCCGTTGCACGCTCAGCCATCGGCATGGCGGTGCGCGCCGGAGCTCGTAAGCCGGACATCAGCACCGTGGACGCCCTGACGCGCACTCTATTGCAAGCGAACTCGATCGCCTACTCGGCCAGCGTAAGCGGGGAATACTTGGCCAACGAGCTGCTTCAACGCTTGGGAATAGCCGATCAGGTGTTGAGCAAGTGCCGGCGCATTGAAGGCGGTGAGCGAGTCGGCGCTGTGGTCGCGCGAGGAGAGGCGGAAATCGGCTTTCAGCAGATCAGCGAACTGCTTCCCATACCCGGGATCGATCATGTCACACCGTTGCCTCCCGAGGTGCAGAAAGTTTCTGTCTTCTCGGCCGGCGTCGCCCGGAGTACCGGAGATTCGGACGCGGCTCACGCGCTGATCAAGTTCCTCGCGTCACCTGAGGCGGCCGGCGCGATCACCAAGAGCGGGTTGGAGCCAATCGAAAATCGCTGAAGCGATTGTTTCAATCGTTCCAGACGTTTAATCGCTTCGCTCCGTTCCAATCGTTCGGAGAAGTTGATTAGATGGTCGAGTTCCGCCAGCCAACTTTATGGTGCACGGTTTGCCTTCGGTTATCCGCTTACCGCTCCGGGTTGAAGCGACTGACTCGGCTCAAAACGGTCAAGCGGCACGAAGTTGGCGCGCGCTCAGTGCCCGGAAGAGTTTCAAAACCGACTGCTCTTTGTCTTTGACCTCGAGCATGATGTCCAGATCGAGATCGTGGATCGTCTCATAAAACCGCAAAAACTTCCCGACATTGATTGACTTCGAGTGAGCGCCCGCGGGTCCTCCGGGCCACTGGTTCGAGTAATGGATCTTGACCCGTCCATCGCGCTTGCGCCAGGTCTTGGCGGCAAGCCCGATGATTAATCTCACCGGCAGCGCTTCGAGCGCCGGGTTCCAAATATGATGAAACACGTCGAATACTACCGGCACGCCGATCGCTCTCGAGGCGCCGAGCACGTCGTCGACTGTGTAGCAGCGCTCGTCGTTCTCGATTACGAGCCGAGCCCTGATCCGGGAATTAAGCCTTTTGCAATTCTCGACGAAGCGACTGAGACTTTCCGTTTTGTCCCCGTACACGCCGCCTAGGTGAATGACGATTTTATGGCTGTTATCGACTCCAAGCGCGTCGAGTACCGCAGTATGGTACTCGAGTTCTTTGACGCTGTTGGCAACCACTTCACGACGGGGTGAGTTGAGAATGGTAAATTGTCCGGGGTGCATCGAGACGCGCAAACCCTTGCTTGCGATAAAATCACCGAGCCGCGCGAACTGTGACTTGAGGATGCGCCACCAGGGGACCGTATTGATCGGATGCGAGCCAAATGGGATCAGGTCCGACGTGATACGAAACAGCTCGATGCCGTGTGCCGCATTCCAATCCAAAATGGGCTGGAGCGCTTCAACGTTGACCGCCGCCAGCTCAAGAATTTTTTCCGGGGTTGCGTTCTTTAGCCGGCAGGTGCGATTAGGCGGGTCCAGCTTAGTGTTGATGCAAGCGTAACCGATACGGATCAAACGAAGTCTCCTTAGCTATTTCGACTGCGAATTTTGTAGCGTGCTTTCATCCAAACTAACAAAAGGCTGTGCTTGATGTAAGGCGGCTTCTAAGACTTCTCATCGATATAACGTCAAGTTGATCATGTCTTTTTTTCTTTGCCGAAAGATGAAATAAGAGAACCAACCTGTTCGCGCGCCCGATCTGCCCCAACCCCGCAAGCGGTTTGGTTGGGAATTCCGTCTGATTATAGAGCCGGAAGATTCACTCACAAACATTGCTCGCAATGGAGCCATAGTGCTGTTGATACCGCGATTTACTTGGCCTCACTTACGTGTACCCGGGGAGAATGCTCGATGCGCCATCGATATGCTCCCATCGCGTTGGTAAACCCGCCGCTCGCAATCGCTAAAGCCGAACCGTGACACTACCTTTCTTTTACGGCTGGATCATTGTCGGCATCGCCATGCTCGCCGGCTTTTTAGGCTCGGGAGTGAGTAATGTCACCATGGCTGTGGCTCTCAAGCCCATCACTGAGGATCTTGGCTGGAGTCGCACTCTGACTTCCTCGGCGATCACCATCGGATCGGTAGCGGGCGGCCTTTTGGCGCCTTTGATTGGTCCCCTCGCGGATCGACTAGGACCGCGCATCCTCCTTCCCGTCGGCGCCGCCTTAGTCGGCACATTCGTCATGTGCCTTAGCCTGACCTACGAGCCCTGGCAGTTTTATGCGACCTTTGTCCCTGCGCGAGGGCTGGCTGAAACGTTGCTCACAGGTGTCGTGCCGATGACTGCGGTGACCAATTGGTTTTACTCAAAGCGGCCCCGCGCTATCGGCTTGGTCGCGCTCTCCGTGCCGCTGGGATCTTTTGTGTTGTCTCTGCTCTACCAGTTTATGATAGCAACCTATGGTTGGCGTAGCGCATTTATGATGCTTGGCGTTGCTCTCTGGCTGTTTGTGGTTTTACCAGGCCTGTTTTTTTTACGCCGCCAGCCAGAAGATATGGGAGTGCTGCCCGACGGAGCGTTGCCGGTGGCTGTAAAATCCCCGCAAGCCGACCCGCAATCTGAGCCTCCCACTGCGGCCACCGAGCAGAGCTGGACGTTGAAAGATGCCATGCGCACCCGAACGCTCTGGCTCCTGGTCGCGGCTGCCAGCTTCTATTCGCTTTCCACCGGCGGCATCGCTTTTCACATGGTGGCCTATTTTACGGACATGACTATTCAGCCCGCGCTAGCCGCCGGGGCGCTGAGCGTCATGGCCTTAACAGGAGCATTCGGTAGCGGCCTGTGGGGAGCCCTGGCAGAAAAATTCCATCCCCGCACTCTAGGCGTAGCGACTATGCTGCTTGCGGCTGCCGCCGTGGTGTTGCTGACGCAAGTGCGCGGCGCGCCGGCGGCGTTTTTTTTCTCAATCATCTTCGGATTGAGCGCGCGTGGCGGTTTTGTTCTGATGCATGTTCTACTTGCCCGTTATTTCGGACGGCGCTCGTTCGGCGCCATCACCAGCGTCCTTGAGCCTTTTCATAAGGGCGGGCTGGGCGTCGGAGCTTTGATGGCAGGATTGGCTTTCGATATGAGCGGTAGCTATCAAATTGTTTTTCTATTGTTCATCGCAAATTATCTGATCGCCGCCACCCTAACATGCGTGGCTCGCGAGCCGTCTTATGCTTCGCTGAACAGCATTTAGCGGCTAGCAGTGGAGCGCGGCGAAAAAGGGTCATGCTGGTATTGCTTTCCGCCCTGCTTCGCGCTTGCGATCTCGACGATTTTACGCATACTGAGACGGAGAAAGTTTCAAAATGTCCGGCATGATAAAAAAAGCGCAACTGTTTAAAAGGCGCCGCTCGGTCGAGCGAATTGTTGCGAAGGAGTGGAGTTACCCGACCGGAATGGTCTGGTGCCCTATGAAGATGAGCGGCATGGCGCTGATGAAGTGCGCCGAAATGCAAAAGCAATTCGGCTGCGGCAGCATCAAGCAATTCAAAGTCGTAACCCTCACTAAACCCGGCGCCGTTTTGCTTTACTGGCCCTGGCTGCGGCGAGGTCGGGAGTGCCCGGAACGCGCGGATGAAAAAGAAGTGCGTGAATTGCGCTTGGCTCTGAGCCCGCTTAAGTTGGTGGAGAAGACCAGGAAAGATCCCCGCTCGTACCGTTGCCCGTCGTGCGGCGGGCGTAAAGCTTTCGGCGCGCGCCAATGCCGCCGCTGCTGGCGCCTTTCAGTCGGAGAATGAGGAGAGACTGATCGAGTTTTCGCTGTACCAACGATTAACCTTCAAGCCTCACATCCTACATTCAACGACGCCGACACGCGTCACAGACAGTTACTTCTTTTCATAATCAAGGGAGATCTCGCATCAGGCGGATTACGCTTGACAGCTTCCATGAGGCTGGGTGATATTTCGCGCAGTTCGCTTTCCAATAACTGAAACGATCACCTGCGCTGCTGTTAGCGCGGCAGGGTGTCTAACCTATTGGAGACCGCGCATGAGGACCGTAACTTTTTACTTAAGCCTTATCGGAGTTCTTCTTGCCTCGTTTTTCAGTTTCGAGCATTGTTCTTATGCGCAGGATTTCTACACAGGCAAGACCATCCGCATCCTCGTCGGCTTTCCGGCCGGCGGCGGTTTCGACACCTATTCCCGTACGATCGCCCGCCATATCAGTAAATATATCCCCGGCAATCCGACGGTCGTAGTGGATAACGTGACCGGAGCCGGCAGTCTGGTTGCCGCCAACTCGGTCTACAAGGCCGCCAAGCCGGATGGACTGACGATCGGGAATTTTATCGGCAACCTCATTTCGCAGCAACTTTTCGGCGGCCAAGGAATCGAATTCGATGCGAGAAAATTTGAATGGATCGGTGTGCCGGTAAAAGACAACGTAGTCTGCGCGCTGACAAAGGCAAGTGGTATCACCAGCGTCGATGCGTGGATGTCGTCGAAGACTCCGGTCAAATTGGGCGGCAGCGCTCCCGGCACCACCAACGACGATAGCGCTAAATTGATCAGGGCAACTCTCGGACTTCCGATCCAGCTGGTGACCGGTTACAAAGGCACGGCGCCGATTAAATTGGCCGCCGAGAGCGGTGAAATTGACGGCGGTTGCTGGGCCTGGGAGTCAATCAAAGTAATGTGGCGCCAGGGCCTCGATGCTGGCGATGTCAACATCGTACTGCAGGCGGTGCCCAAAGCAGTCCCTGATTTGCCAAAGGTTCCTGTGGCCATCGAGCTCGCAAAAACAGAAGAGGCGCGAAAGTTGATTCAGGCGGGCATCCATGACACGGCAGCGATTACGCGTCCCTATGCTTTGCCGCCGGGCACCCCCAAGGATCGTGTTCAGATACTGCGCCGGGCCTTTGCACAGACCATGAAGGACAAAGATTTCTTAGCCGAAGCAGTCAAGTCTAAATTGGATGTTGATCCGGTGAGCGGAGAAGAGGTCGAGAAAATAGTTTCCGGCCTTTTCAAACTCGATTCCGCCACCGTGGCGAGAATGTCTGAAGTTCTCAAATAAAGAATCGCACCGCCGAAATTCCAAGCTCAAGAAACCAGCCAACAAGAGAACGAACTTAAGCGGCGCCTGCCACCCTTGTCTCAAGGTCAACGACTTAATGTGTCGATTCATGGGGCCCGCTATAAATTCCGCCGAAATCGGAATTGTCATATCAAGTTAGTTCTTTTAGTTTTTCAAACGTCATCCCAAGGAGACTCTGGTGCAAACTTCATCGCGGGGAAATTGGTCGAGCGCCGCAGGCTTCGTTCTGGCATCTATGGGATCCGCCGTGGGTCTGGGCAACGTATTGCGCTATCCCTATATCACGGGGCAGTATGGCGGCGCCGCGTTTATTCTTCTTTATATCGGTTGCGTCCTTGCCGTGGCCGTCCCGTTGATGATCGCCGAATTCCTCATCGGCAGAAAAACTCAACTCAATCCTGTAGGTGCGTTTAGAAAGCTCCGGCCCGGATCGCCCTGGGTGCTCACCGGCTGGTTGGGCATCGTTAGCGCTTTTACGATCCTCTCCTATTATGCTGTAGTCGGCGGCTGGGTCTTGCACTATGTCTATCTTTCGCTGAGCAACTCGTTTGCGGGCAAATCTACCGAGCAGGTCACGGATATTTTCGTCAGCATGAACGTCAATCCGGACCTGCAAATCTTCTGGCTCGCGATTTTTATGCTCGTCACAATTGTCATCGTAACCAAAGGAGTATCGAGCGGCCTCGAAGCGGGCAATAAGATCATGATGCCGCTCCTCTTTGCATTGCTGATAGTTTTGTCGATCTATGCGCTGCAAACCAGCGGCGCGGCCTCGGGACTTGAGTTCCTGCTGCGCCCCCAGTGGCAAAAAATCGGTCCCACCGCCGTGCTGGAAGCGCTCGGGCAGGCGCTTTTCTCTTTGAGTCTAGGAATGGGGACGATGATTACTTATGGGAGTTATCTTTCCCGGCGAAGCAATCTGGTTAGCTCGACGTTTTTCATCGCGGCCGGCGACACGCTCGTCGCAGTCCTTGCCGGCTTCGTCGTTTTTCCGCTGGCGTTTAGCTTCGGTCTTGAGCCCGGCGCCGGCCCAGGGTTGATCTTTCGCACCCTGCCCATCGCCTTTGCTCAACTGCCGGGAGGTTATTGGGTTGCTCTGGGGTTTTTCATTCTTCTCAGCTTCGCCGCCATCACCTCATCGATTTCGCTCTTAGAGGTCGCTTCAGCTTATTTCATCGACGAACACGGTTGGTCCCGAAGCACAGCCGGTTGGACCTTGGGGACCGCGATCTTCTTGCTGGGAATTCCTTCGGCCATTGGCGAACAGTTCCTGGCTGTCATGGATGCGCTGTCAACAAATTATCTCTTGCCCATCGGCGCCCTGCTGATAGCGGTTTTCACCGGCTGGGCGCTGACCCACAATGAGCGCAAAGACGAGTTCAGCGCCAGCGACGTTACCGCAGTCCGCCTGGCCGTCTGGTCATTCTTGATCCGCTTCGTAACTCCTGTCGCGCTTATCCTGATCTTTCTTCACCAAATCCGCCTATTTTATTTTTCCCACAGAACCGTGCCTCAGCGCCACCTGCATCAAATTATGAACTGCTCACTGCCAGGCAGTTGCCTAATGTAGTATCTGCATAACCGTAGTGTCTCTTGGCTGATAAACTCTTACGGTTGTAATTGGCATGGCCGCTGCCGGTGTAAGTGGCGCGCCGGTCGGACGGATTCTAGAGCTCACCCGTCACGATGGACGGCAATCTGCAACGGCTTCGCGCTGCATCGCGAGAATTTGCTTCTTAGAAGACGTCTTCACGGTGGCTCTTAGCTTCCCTTGAAATAAAAATTATTTGTGATATCTAAGCCGCCGCAATTTCGGCGTGTTGAAGATAACGCCAATCACAATCTAGCGAACGGTGAGAAAATGAAGATTTTGATCGTCGAAGATAATTCGGATATGCGCGACCTAGTGTGTCTTATAGTGGAGCGGCTCTTCTATCTCCCGGTTCTCGCGCGCCACGGCAAAGAAGGGCTGGAAAGAGCTATCGCAGAGAAGCCGCAATTGATCCTGATGGACATGAGGATGCCGGTAATGGACGGCTGGGAAGCGGCGAGAGCCCTGCGGACTCACCCTGACACGAAGAATATTCCGATCTTGGCAACAACTGCGCTGTTTCGTCCTCATGAATTAAAAACCTGCTTGGAAGCGGGCTGTAACGACTACATCGTCAAACCGTTTAGCTGTGTCGATCTCCAGACCAAAATTGGAGAGATGTTGGAACCGAGTTCTGAACAACTGCGACTCAACTGAGCAAATGGAAGGCGCGGGACAACTTGAGTCCATACTCAATATCCGCTACCGCTCTACTACAATGCTGCTCGGCGGCTTCTAAGAGCACTAATGCCTCTTCTGGATTGCACTCGACGATCACACATTTAAAGAGCGGTTCTTCACGTCCCCATCGGGAGAGCTCCGGGCAGCGACGGAGAACGGCAAAAGCCGGAGCCTCCGCGGGAACGTTCTCCAGCAATTGCTCGTAGTCAGCGCGCGCAAGTCCAATCACAACTACCATACGGCCTTAATATCTTTGATATACGTCGGAAAGCTCTCTAACGCCCAATCTCATCAGTAAACGTCCACACGGGGTGTCCTCCTCTGAGAAGGTACAGGAGCGAGCAACAAACGGGCCGGGTAATGTTCTAGGAAATACAACGAAATGATGAATGAAAGGACGTCAAATTTGTCGCCTACAAGTGAATACCGCACCTAAAATGCTGCTATTCATGAAGCCGTAAGAGGCTGTTGCGCGTTCACGTTAAGACGAGCTAGATCGACGCAAAATACCGCACCGGCTTGCGCCTAAGGCTGGTTGGTTGTCACTAATGCGCTCAACCAGCTCTCCCGCACATCGCGTCAGGTTGTGAACGGCCAACAACTGTACCGCGGCTGAAACTAAGGTATATTGGGTCAGTTTCAGCTCTGCTACGTCAAGCGCCTACGGGCAACTCCCCTTTTGCTACGAAAGCCGGAAAACCTAAACAATTAGGCGCGAGCCTAGAGGGCGTAAAAATTGCTTTTGCCTCTACCGAGGAGTTGCATCCATGGCTGTCATCCTCTTCGTCGAAGACGATGCTGTATCGCGCCGCAGTATTGCGAATTTTCTTAGACTGTCAGGGTACGAGGTTCACGAGGCGGAAAACGGCGAGGCAGCCCTCGAGTTGTTGTCGACAATGCACTTCGATGTTGTGATAAGCGATTTGAATCTGTCCGGAAAGCTAAACGGTATCGACGTGTTGGATGCTCTGAAGACAATTACCCGTAGAATAAAAGCGATCCTGATTACGGGCCGCGGCTCCGAAGAGATTAAAAGTAAAGCCAACTCTTTGGGCGCTCTATATTTGGAAAAACCAGTCCAGTTGCAAGAGCTCGAAACCGCCCTCGAATGGCGACGCTAGCTATCCCATTGAGGGCTCGCCTGCGAGAGCCTTGTTGATTCACGACATTGCACCAACGTCTAGGACTCAAGCAATCGACCGGCGGGCTAGTGTAATTGCTTGCACAGAAGCCAGCGGTAAACCTCGTTCATCGTTATACGCCTTATGGCAGTGCCGACATGATCCTCGCCTGCATCGGATCACTTCTGTCGGCTGCCGGGCGCGGTTTCGGCCGCTTCAACCCCCGGCGTACGAATGAAGCTGCCCGCGCAGCAATTGGGACTCTCTCCGAGCGCGAGCCAGACCGGGATGGTGACTGGCTCAATCCCGCCTAGGGGAATGCCTCTTATGAGATCGAGCTGCGCCGATCTTTCGAGTTCCAGAAGAATGGCCTCTGTCTCTGGAGCAGGATCATAGATATGCCCACGAAGATGTCGATGTTCTTCATTGACTGCGAAATAGCTTCTCTTCTATAAGGTTTTGCAGCAGAGAGTTTCAGTCATGAGCTCCATCTTATCGTTGTTACGCATTCTTGATCGCTAGCGCGGTTTGGAATGTCCCAATCAAGCGGTTTGACTCGAGCACTGCTGCTGTTGAGACTTCGATGGAAGGAAGACCAATGAACTCCAAGGTTCTTGTTAGTGTACTCGTCGTGTCATCTCTCCTGGTATTTGGATTTGCTACCGATGCGGCAAGCGCAGAAAGCAAACCGATCAATATCGGTTGGACCGGTGGGTCTAACTGGAGCTCGCTCCCTTATCAGGTGGCGGTCGACAGGAAGTTCTTCGAAAAGGAAGGGCTCAATGTCAGGCTGATTACCATGCGAGGAACGACCCTGATGCTCAGCGCTCTGATGGCGGATGAAATCGATTATGTCACGATCCTGCCTTTTATTGCCGGAGCCGCGGTCCGCGGACTTCCGGTGAAGATAGTTGCGTCGGGGGCGAAATCGAGCGGCTACGCGATTATCTCGAGCCCGGAGATTAGTAGCCTGAAAGGGCTCAAAGGCAAAAGAATCGCGATCAATTCATTCGGTAGCTCAGCCGATTTTGCAATCTATACGGCGTTGAGCCGAAGCGGTCTGGATCCCGACAAGGATGTGACGTTGCAGACTATCAGCGGAACTCCCGACGCCCGATTCGCCGCGCTGATTAGCCGGGCGGTCGATGCCACAGTTGTCGGCAGCCCGTTTGAATACTTTGCCGAGCAGAAAGGATTCAAGACGCTGGTCTCGGTCAGCGAGATGGCCGAGCTCGTAAAGATACCGATTACCGGAATCAGCACCTCGCAAAGAAAAATCGACAAACAGCCGGATGAAATTGTCCGGGTGTTAAGAGCGCTTAGGGCGTCAACTTTGTTCATCCAAAGCGAACGCGAGATCGGCATCGGGCTGATGGAGAAGACCCTGAAATTAGACCGTAGCGCTGCAGAAAAATTCTATGCGCTGTATCGCGAGCAGTATAATCCCGAGCTCAGCGTCCCGAACTCCGTGGTAGAGGAATGGATAGCCGTCGGAACGTTTAGAGCCAAGGAAAAGGAGAAAAGCGGAGCTCAGGCTCAACGGGTCCATGACTGGAGGTTTGCTGAGAAAGCTAGACGGTGATTGGTCGGTCAAACCGTTCAAGCTTCAACGGTTCAGAGTTTAACGTCAGATTATAAATCGCACCCGCGCAGGGCCTGCGTGATTGTCGCTAAGGTGAAATGTTGAATCACCTATCCCTGCCGTGTTAGAGGTCGGACGACCACAGAGGAGGAATCATGGCTCGAATCGTTCACATCGCGCTTAAAGTCGACGATCTGGAAAAGGCAACACAGTTCTACGAAAAGAGTTTTGGCTTCGTCGAAGTAGAAACAGGCCAGGTGAGAGATCACACGTCACGCCATTTAACCGACGGTGCAATCGATCTCGCCCTGATCAAGTACGACAACGAAGACTCGGCCGAGGCACGCGCTTCAGGGCTCGGACCGTGCATCCATCATTTTGCGATCGAGGTCGACGATATCAAGCAATCGGCTGCTGACCTGGAGAAGTTCGGCTGCGAATTGATCAGCGATCCAGGAGTGATCCCCATCAAGTTTCGCGCTCCTGGCGGGACAGTCGCTGAGATCGTGCCCAAGGCGAGATATAAACAGGCACCGCCAAAATCCTAATAGGCCACCGAAAGGTCTTGACACATCGCTGCGCTCAATCGACTGGCTCGAATTCGTGTTCGTCTGACGTGGTCGTGCTTATGCACGTTTTACGGTCACGTCTCACGGAATGATCACGGTCCACACCCTACCTCTGAAACTCCTCGAGCAGTTTGCAACAGATGTTCTGCAACTGCTAATTACCTCAGCTCAGATGCCAGCCGCTAACCTAAGGAAAATTCAATGCCTTTGAACACCGAAGCCGTTCTGTGAAAAAAAATAAAGGAAATCTCATCTCTGGAGCCTGTCTGGCGGCTTTTGGACTCTATGTGATCTCTGTGGCGTCCAAACTGCCCTATGTCTCTGAGGTTGGTCCGGGCCCCGGCTTTTTCCCGCTGTGGCTTGGTATCGGGTTGATGATTTTTGCCAGTTATCTGATGCTCTCGTCCGTTTCGGTTTTGAAAAAAGAATCCCCGAGTGACTCCTCATCCTGGCAAGCCAGCGGCAGGGCTTTGGCCGGCTGGTTTGGTCTGATGGTGGCTATCGCTCTTCTCGGTTGGATCGGTTTTAGTGCTAGTTTCGTTTTTCTTACCATGTTTCTCATCGTCGCTTTAGACCGTCGCCCTCTTTTGCTCTCAGCCGGCGTAGCCATCGGTCTCGCCGTGGGATTCCATTTCCTCTTTGTCATGGCGCTTGATGTTTCTTTACCCGTCGGTCGCTGGGGATTTTGACCAGGAAGCCAGCACTAAAGTATGGGTGCTTTAGAAAATCTCCTGCTCGGCTTTTCCGTAGCCCTGACGCCGATCAATCTCTTCTGGTGTCTGATCGGGGTGATTCTAGGTACGGTAGTGGGCGTGTTACCGGGCTTGGGCCCGGCAGCGACCATCGCGATGCTGCTTCCCTTGACGCTCAAGATGGATCACACCACGGCAATTATCGCACTGGCGGGAATCTTTTACGGCGCGCGCTACGGCGGCTCGACAACTTCCATCCTTCTCAACATTCCGGGAGAATCATCGTCGGTGGTCACCTGTCTGGATGGCTACCAGTTGGCGCGCCAAGGCAGGGCAGGAGCAGCGTTAGGGATTTCTGCGGTCGCGTCATTCGTCGCCGGCACCATAGGCATATTGGGATTGATGCTAATTGCGCCGCCGTTGGCCCGTTTTGCATTGCGCTTTGCTCCGCCGGAATATTTCGGCTTGATGGTTTTGGGCCTCGCGATGGTAGTTTTCTTGGCGGGCAAGTCGATGATCAAGGCTCTCCTGGCAATGCTGGTGGGCCTGTGGGTCGCTACCATCGGCACCGATCTTTTTACCGCTGAATCGAGATTTACTTTCGGCCAGGTGAAACTACTTGGCGGCGTCGATTTCGTCGCCGCGACTGTGGGAATCTTCGCTATCGGCGAGGTCCTGGTCAATCTCGAGTCCCGGGGCGGCGCTGAGCTCTTCAAAATTTCAAAGGGATTGAGAAACCTTTTGCCGACGTTGCAAGATCTCAAAGACTGCCGCTTTGCTTTCTTGAATGGTTCCCTTGTCGGTTTCTTTGTCGGCGCTCTCCCGGGTGCCGGCGCCACGGTTGCATCATTTTTGTCTTACGGCATTGAAAAAGCGTTCTCGCGGCATCCGGAAAAATTCGGTACCGGCGTAATTGAAGGAGTAGCGGCGCCCGAGGGGGCGAACAATGCCGACGCCAGTGGCGCACTGGTTCCTCTACTGACCCTGGGAATACCCGGAGGCAACACCACAGCCATCCTCTTGGGTGGCCTCATTCTCTGGGGGTATAAGCCCGGACCGCTCCTCATCCAAGAGCACCCGGAACTTTTTTGGGGATTGGTCGCGAGCATGTACATCGGCAATGTCTTGCTTCTAATCCTTAATATTCCTTTGGTGCCGCTTTTCGCTCAGATCTTGCGCCTCCCCTATTTTATTCTTTATCCGCTCATTTTGGGGATCTCCGTGGTTGGCGTTTACAGCGTCAACAGCAGTGTTTTTGATGTTTGGATGATGGGCCTGTTCGGCCTGCTTGGATATCTCATGCGCAAGCTTGATTTCCCTGCCGCGGCGCTGATCTTGGGAATGGTGTTGGGTGATGCTCTCGAAAGAGCACTGCGTCAATCTTTGATGATGTCACAGGGAGATATCGCGATCCTGATCAATCGACCGATCTCCGGAACCTTACTGCTCATTGCAGTGGGACTCTTGTGTTTACCTGCGATCCGCAAAGTTCGGTCTTGGAGAATTCAGGCCGTTGAGCAGGAAGGCTGAAGGTGATAGGTCCGCAGCAGGCTGCTGAAAACGAACAGATGAATTATGAAAGCTGAAAACTGAGTTCCGCTTTCAGATTTGCGCTTTCATCATTGCAACTCGCGCGGTTTGTAGCTGAGTTGTTATTGAGCAGCATGCAGCGAGATTGTCGATCGAAATGAGGGAGGGATGAGAGATGAAATATGAGGCGATGTTTTTGCCTATGATTGTCGCTGCCATTGGGGCCGTATTCTCCAATCTTGCCTGGAGTCAAGAATTCAAACCGAGCCGACAGATAGAGGCGGTTGTTCACACTGGTCCGGGCGGCGGCTCGGATCTGCTGGCGCGCGCGATCGCCGAAATGCTGCAAAAAGAAAAGCTGATCTCGCAGCGTATGCAGGTGGTCAACAAGTCGGGCGGCGGCAGCGCGGTCGCCATGTCCTATCTCGCAGAAAAAAAGGGCGACCCGCACACCATCGGTTTTTTCACCGGGGTGTGGGTGACAAATCCACTGACGACTACCGAGGCGACGGTCACCGTGAAAGATTTGACGCCGATCGTCCGGCTGATGTTGGAGCCCGCGGTGGTCGCGGTCAAAGCGGATTCGCCTTACAAAAACATGAAGGACTTCATCGAGGCGGCAAAGAAGAACCCGAACCAACTGCGCCAGTCCGGCGGCTCGGTAACCGGGCGGGACAATCTCATGCGCCTGTTGATCCAAAAGGCCACCGGCACCCAGTGGACGTATATTTCTTTTCCCAGTGGCGGCGAGCGGCTTTCTAATCTCCTCGGCGGCCACGTGCAAATGATGGTGATCGAGCCGCAGGAGGCGGGCGAACAGATTCGCGCGGGAAATTTGCGCGTGATCGCTGCGCTCACCGAAAAGCGGCTGCCTTCGATGCCGAACGTGCCGACGATCAAGGAGCAGGGGATCGATGTCACGATCATTCCCCAGGCGCGCGGCGTGCTTGCCCCGCCGGCGGCGTCCAAGGAAGTGGTGCAATACTGGGAGGGCGTTTTCGATCGCTTCGCCCAATCCGCCGGTTGGAAGCAATACGTTGAACAAAATCAATTCGAAGAAGGCTATCTTAAGGGACCGCCGCTCAGCAAATTTTTCGACGATTTGACGGCGCTGATGCGCGACGTGCTCAAAGAGGCCGGCGCCAAGGTCGTGCGTTAACATAATCTATGAACGCCACCCAGCGCCTGGCGCGCTTTGCCGTCGAGCTAAATTACCGAGAGATTCCCGCCGAGGTCATCGATCGGGTCAAAGCTTGTATTTTAGATACACTCGCGGTTTCGGTGTACGGATCGACCAAGCCATGGAGCCAGACAGTGAGCAAATTGGTTCGAGAGACTGGCGCTCGAGGTCGCTCTACCGTTTTCGGAGGGAATTGGAAAGCACAAGCGGCACAGGCAACACTCGCCAACGGCGTCATGGCCCATGCATTTGAGCTCGACAATGTGCGCCAGCCGGGCTCGGGCGTCCATCCCGGGGCAACGGCTTTTCTTCCTGCCTTTGCCATGGCGGAAGAGAAAAAGACCAACGGCAAAGCGTTGCTGACCGCTTTCGTAGCGGCATGCGAAGTCGTCTCTCGAATTGGCGTTGCCGCAGGCAACTCTCTTGAGAGAAGAGGGTTTCATGCTCCCGGATTGACCGGCACGTTCGGCGGCGCAGTGGCAGCGGGGCGGCTACTTGGACTTCACCAATCACAGATGGTCAACGCTCTGGGCATCGCCGGCTCGTATTCCGGTGGGCTGATCGAATTTTCCCGCTGCCGCGAGGGCGCCATGGTCAAACGGCTCCACCTGGGAAAAGCAGCGGAAGGAGGCGTCACCGCCGCCCTTCTAGCGAGCGACGGATTCGCCGGCCCCGAAAGCGTCCTCGAAGGAAAGTTTGGATTTTGCCAAACATTTTCTGATTCCCCTGATCTCCCCTATCTCACCCATCGGTTGGGCACAAAGTTCGAAAGCCTCAACATTTGCATCAAGCGTTGCGCCTGCCACATCAATGCTCACGCACCCATCGAAGCTTTGCAAAAGCTGCGCGGAAAAATTGGTTTTGCACCGGGCGACATTCAGGAAATCGTCGTCGGTGGAATCGAAAAGTTGGTGACCCATCACGCCAACTACGAGCCAAAAGATTTGATGATGGCGCAGTACAGCATTCCTTTCTGCGTCGCCCTGAGTCTCTATTTCGATCCCACAGACCCTGAGTCCTTTGATGAGAACAAGCTCACGGACAAAAAAATACTTGCCATGATGCGCAAGATTCGTCTTGAAACCGACTCGGAGATCGAACAAAAGGGATGGGACCGCGCCGCGCGGGTCACCATTGGCCTCGCAAACAAGCAGCGTCACTCGAGTCTGGTTATTCACTTCAAAGGGACGCCCCGTAATCCTCTGAGTCATTCGGAAGTGGAAGACAAAGCAAGAAAGCTAACCCACAGGCTCTTGTCGGAGCGGCAGCTGGATGGCCTGGTAGAGGCTGTCGATCGATTAGAAAAGATCGATGATGTCTCGCGCATCGGTGATCTCCTGCGGCAAAAACCATGAAGATCGTTGCCATCGACCCCTATCCTTTGGTGTTGCCGGTCCAGGAAATTTACGGCGGGGCCGCCGGGTTCCTCGAGGACTGCCGCTCGCTGATCGTTCGCGTTGAGACGGAAAATGGCATCGAAGGTTGGGGCGAAGCCACGCAGGGGCGGCCCGGCAATACTTACGAGACGTTAGAAACGATGGAGATCATGGCGCGAAAGTATTTTGCGCCCGCGCTGATCAAGATGGATTTGGAAGACACCGGAGCTGTCCTGCTGAAACTTCATCGTGCACGCCAGGGTCACCCTATCACAAAGGCCGCCATCGAGATGGCTCTTTATGACGCATTGGGTAAATTCTATCGGCTGCCGCTCTGTCGCTTTTTCGGCGGACCCTATCGTCGGGAGATAGATCTAGTCGGTGGATTAGGAATAGATCTTGAACCGCAAGCCATCGGTGTGCGCGCGGCTGAACTTAAACGACAAGGATTTGTTACCTTCAAAATAAAAATCGGCCAGCAAAATCATCGCAATGACATTGAACGGGTTCGCGCCGTTCGCCAAGCGGTCGGTGATGAAGCCTCCATCCGAGTCGACGGCAATGGGTCGTATTCCTTCGTCGACGCCCGATCCGTGTTGAATGAACTGAGGCAATTTCGCATCGCAGATGTTGAGCAGCCATTGGCGCGCGGAGACTTGAGTAATCTGGCGGAACTGCGTCGCGCTGTTGGCATTCCGATCGCGGCTCAAGAAAGCGTGACCTGCGCCGGAGATGCGCTAAGGGTGTTGGAAGAGCGAGCAGCCGATCTCTTAAAGATCAAACTCACACATATCGGCGGATTTCAAAAAGCGCTCGAAGTGGCTGCGGTCGTCGGAGCGCAAGGGCTTCCGGTGGTCGTCGGCCAGGGAAGCGCGTGCACGACAATTCTTTCCGCCGCTGAAATGCAGCTTCACAGCTCATTGAAAAACGCGCAATCCGGCGGCGAGATGACCGGCTTTATGCGTCTTGGCGAGCAAGATATCTTCAGTCCGATCCTGGTGACTCGCGGCAAGGCAAGTCCGCCCATGACCGCCGGTCTCGGTATCGAAGTAAACAAACAAAAATTGCAACACTTGGCCAGATCTGGCTGGGAATAGAACTGTTCAAGGTTCAACTGTTCTAAAGCTCAAGGCCAGATCCGGGAAATAATCGAAATGGCAACAGCCGTAGAAAGAATTTACGAATGGGACAGACATCCGCGCATGCCGGTTCCGCAGCCGCCACCCGGAAGCTGCGACTGCCAATTTCACATCTACGAGGAACCGTCGAAGTTTGCGCCGCGAGCCAATCCGCCATATCCGCCGATTGAAAGCGCGACCTTTGCGCAAGCCCAAAAGATGCACAAGGCGATCGGCTTCGACCGCGGCGTCATCGTCCATAGCGCGATTTACGGCAGCGATCACCGCCTGCTGCTGAATGCGCTCGAAAGCCTTGATGATCCCGGACGCTATCGCGGCATCGGCATTGTTGACAACAGCGTTTCGGACAACGAGCTGGCACGACTGCACGCCGCGGGTGTGCGTGGCGCGCGTTTTAATTTCGTGCGATTTCTTACCCTCGATCAACGGGAATCCGAAGTAAGAAGATCGATGGCCCGGATCCACGAGCTCGGCTGGCACGCGCGACTGCACGTACACGGGGAGGATCTGCTTAACAATTCGGAGCTGTTACGCTCGATCAAAGACGTGCCGATGGTGATCGACCATTTCGGCCATGTGGAATTCGAGGGTGGGCTCGAACGGCCGGTTATCCGGTGGGTACTCGATATGCTCAAGCACGAGAATTGGTGGATGATGGTTTCCAACGGCAATCGCGATTCAAAGATGGATGCGGGCTGGGACGACGCGATTCCGTACGGCAAGGCATTTATCGAGGCGGCGCCTGACCGCATCGTCTGGGGTACCGATTGGCCGCATCCGCAGTGGCGCAAGCGGATGATGAACGACGCGGAGGAAGTCGAGCTTCTCTACCGCTACGTCGATGGTGACACATCTTTACTGCGCAAGATTTTGATAGACAACCCGGCGCGGCTCCATGGATTTGAAAAATAGTCTAGGGTCCCAGTGGCAAACTGCATCCCGAACTACATAGACTTCCATAGCGTCGAAAACATGATCCACACCAAAATCGCTCCGATGAGAACGATCCGGAACCTTTTGAACGACTGGAACCGTCGGAACGGTTTTTCATGATCATAAAAACGTTTGCTGGACCGGTTACGAAGCGATATTGTCCAATCAATTCGAGAATGGAGGATTGACTATGGCCGACAACCAACAAAACTATGCCACGCCGAGCTCGGTTCGCTCAGTTACCTCGTATCCCGCCCGTCGCGGCTTCAAGCAAGGGCCCGTGGATCCTTCGCTCGATCATGTGATCGGCGTCGAGGATTCTATCGACATTCACTGTCACGCTCACGAAGGCCAGCAGGACGCTCTCGGAGTGGCCAAGCTCGCCTCGAAAAGCGCCATGAAAGGAATACTGTACAAAACGATCGTGGGACGGAAGGATCCTGCCGGGACGGTTGCTGGCGTGCGGACGGCGCTTGACTCCTGGTGCGCCGAGAAGGGTTTTACGCCCGTGCACGTCTGGCCCGGCAGCTCGGTCACGCAAGGATTTCTTTCAAAGATAGAGCCGGCCTGGTCGGCCAAGATGCTCAACGCAGGAGTCGTCGGTCTGTGGATGCCGAACAATACGTCGGCCAACACGCTCTCCATCGTCGGCGGCAAGCCCAGCGCATGGGACAAAACTGCCGATCCGAAGGCCCATACCGAACCGCTTTCCTGGCCCGAGGCGTTGAAGTACGGGCACTACCTTCTCGATGACAAGGGACGCCGCCTCCTCCCCGAGATCGAAGAGATCTTCCGGATGGCTCATGACCGCGGCGCGGCAATCTTCTTTGGCCATCCGACCAAGCCGGAGTTCAAAGCCATGGCCGAGTTCAGTCAAAAGATCGGTTTCAAAAAAGGCGTCGTCGACCATCCGTTCAGCCCGTTCGTCAATCTGACGATCGAGGAAATGAAAGATGCGGCCTCCGCCGGCCTGTGGTTAAACTTCACCTTCGATGAATTGTCACCGCTCCTCGGCATCGACCCGGCAAATATGTACAAAGCAATTCGGACTATCGGTCCCGAGCACTGCACGTTGTCGTCGGACGCCGGCGAGCCGCTGTTCCCCAACTCGGTCGAATCGCTGCGGCTGCTGCGCGGCTACATGTCGGCATTCGGCTGCAGCGCGGACGAGATCTACACCATGTGCACGGTGAACCCGGCGTTTATTGTCGGACTAGATTTGGCGGCGACGCAACGGGCCAGCGCGGCGGTGTAAGCGGTCACCGAATCGGCCTGAGCGGAGCGCGTAGATTTGCGCTTACGCTTACTGCAAAGATAACGTTGCTGACTTTTTCCACATGCACGGGAAACTCCCCTGGCGTGTGCGCTCTTTCACATTAAAGTTGCAACCGGCGGGCATCTTCGGTCCGAGATTTCAGAGCTGCCGCGTTTGAGCGCACCGCGTGAGCAATAACGTGTGACTTCGTCCTCCCTTCCTCCTGAGCAATTCCTGTTCACATGTCAAAGCACCTTGCCTTGCGGGTAAGAAAAAGATTCCAAGATGGTCCATATCCCGGCACCGTCTTTCTCACGTTTGAAGCACTTGATCCTGACCGTCGACTGGACTAACTATGGCGTTGACTTCGGCATCTTGGACACGATGGATGATAAAAAGTGCAATCAGCTTGTTCCTATTGTGGGTTCTGGTCCTCGGGTCTTGCCCGGAAGCGGTAGCCGCCCAAGAGCGGAGCATTAGGATTGGTTTTCCATCAGTCGCTTTTCAAGAGCTTCCACTGTTCGCCGCGAGCAAACGTGGCTTTTTCCATGCGGAGGGACTTAATGTGGAGCTCGTTCAGATCGCAGGAGCGCCAGCCGTGGCAGCACTGCTGTCGGGCGACGTAGACTACATCACCCACAATTCGCGGATCGTTGCCACCGCTGTCCGAGGAGGCGGGGTCAAAAGCGTTTTCAACTACGTGGCGAGGCCGATTTACTATCTTGTGACTCTGCCCGAGATCAAGCAGCCCAAAGACCTTCAGGGGCGCACGGTCGGCGTCTCGTCTTTTGGCGGCGCTGCATATTACATCACTAAGCAGCTACTGGAATACTATGGCCTTAATGCTTCAAAGGATGTCGCTATCCGCGCCCTTGGCCAAGACTCTATACGATTTTCAGCGATGGCTGGAAAGGCTATTCAAGCCACCCTGCTGCCGCCCGATTTCGCGGTGCGATCCAAAGAGCTGGGCTTCAACGTTTTGGTTTACGCGGGAGATATCGTCGATATGCCGATGGGGGGATTGGGAACCACAGACAAAAGGCTAAAGGAAAAGCGCGACGAGGTACGACGCGTACTGCGAGCGCTAATAAGATCGCTCCGCTTTGTCAACGACGATCGCGAAGGAGCCAAGTCATTATTGATAGATACATTCAAGATGACGAGCGCCAGCGCAGCTGAGGCCTATGAGCTGGGAGTTAAAATCTTCGGTCGTGAGGGAGCGCCGAGCGAAAATGGGTTGAAGACTCTCTTGGCGGCTACCCAGGAGGAACTAAAACACCCGACGGAAATTGCGCCTGGGACGGTGATGGACCTTTCGATTCTAAGGGACGCACAGCGAGACTTAGGTATTGGCAAAACACCATAGGCAACCGATCCTCGTTAAACCCAAACTATAAGCAATCCCAACAAATCTTCTGGCACAGGGAATGAGATGGCTCGAACCACGCAGCAGATTATTTGAGCAGAGAAACTCTGCAATAAAACGGATGCTCTATGCTCACACTCAGTTTTGTTGTTCGGTTTGATAACGACCGTTGAGTTCCAAAGGAGAAGCCATGGAAAAACCAAAGCGCATTGTACAACCGCCAGATTTACCCGTTCGCAAGTCTCATTCGCAGGTTGTTGCGGTAACCGGTGGGACACTCGTTTTTGTCGCGGGCATGACTTCACGCAGCGAAAAAGACGCGGCCCCGGTTCATCCCGGTGATATGCGCGCCCAATTGCGTCAGGTGTGCGAAAATATCGGGCGTGCGTTGCGTTCTGTGGGTGGCGATTACTCTGACGTGGTTAAGACCACGACGTTTACCGTAGATGTGGATGAATACCATCGCTGCCGAGACGAGCGTTATAAGTATTTCAAAGAGGACCTGCCTACGAGCGCGCTGATCGGAGTAAAGAGGCTCGCCCATCCGGATCTGATGGTGGAAATCGAGTGTATGGCTGTGATTCCTTCAGAGCGCTTTAAACCCGCCAACTAGAAACCATACATCTTTGGTCATGCAAGATAATAGTGAAAAATCGCCATTAGCGCTTCAAAGACATGCCCCCGTCAGCATCGACTATTTTCAGTCGCTCCTTACCGACCTGGTTTCGATCGGCCTGCGACAAACCAACTCCTGAACTGCGAATCTTGTACAAACAGAAAATTCGGTAACGTGTGAGTGCTACGACGTAGTTCCGGTTGAATCCTACCCCTACGCCGTGAGAGGTTGGCAAAAGGAAATTTGCAATTCTGAATTCGAGAGCCTAGGTTAAGGCGTGGACACGACCATCAAACGATTTACAAGTATGACAGTTCTACGCGCTTGAACATGGCTCGTCATCGTCTTCTCCGAATTCTCACCGTGACGGCAGTGCTGCTGGGAATCGGCAGTTTACCCAAGGATGTCTTCGCTCAGGCAAGCAAATCTTCAGGCACGAAGATCGGAGTCATTGGTTCCGGCAACATCGGCAGCACGGTAGGAAGATTGTGGGTAAAGGCAGGCCATCAGGTTTTGTTCTCTTCACGCAATCCCGAGAATCTTAAACAATTGGTAGACAGTCTTGGATCCTCGGCGCAAGCCGGCACTGTCCGTAATGCTCTGACCTTCGGCGATGCCGCTTTGCTTGCGGTACCTTACGGCGCTTACCCGCAGATCGGCAAGGATTATGCCCAGGAGCTTGCCGGTAAGATCGTTCTCGATGCCGGTAACGCGGTGCCTTCGCGCGACGGCGAAATCTCAAAAGAAGCTCTGGAGCTTGGAATAGGTCTCACGTCGGCAAAGTATTTGCCTAAGGCACGTATTGTCCGCGCGTTCAACACGCTAAGTTACCTCGTCCTCGCGAATAACGCGCACCGTGCCGGTGAACGAATGGCCATCCCTATTGCCGGGGATGATAAGGAAGCGCTGGCAATGGCATCGAAATTGATCCAAGACGCAGGCTTTGATCCGGTGATCATCGGCTCGCTTCAGAGCGCGAAGTTGTTTGCCCGAGGCGGGCCTTTGTACGGTCAACAGATCACCGCCAAGGAGATGCAGTTGCGTCTGAAGAAACTTCGATAGCAGACGAAAACCAAATGCTCCGGCCTCACACTCCAGTTAACGATTTTGCTGCTCGGCCGTTCGCGGAAAGTATCGCGGTCGTCTTCGCCCGTGTACTCCTAAGACGATAGGTTCCCGTGCACCGATACGCATGGTGGCGTGTTCGTATTGATATGCCGGTGCTGGCTATCTGACGTAAGGCATGACAGGCTCCTCTTAGCACACCACGATCCATCGACTGCGACTCTCGGTCTCGAAATCCAAATGATTTATAGGTCGTGGCTTGGTACAGCGCGATCATGCGCTGGACAAAAGGAGATACGAAAATGCGACCGTACAAGCAACATCCGATTTACGGGATGGCAGTTTCACAGCCGGGAAGGCGGTGGCGTCCGAAAGGGCTGGTATTTGCTCCGGACCTGAATTGTACATTGGAAGTTAAACGCCTCGAACCTTCAGACGTAAATTTCACGAGTAAGAAAGAAGCCGAGGAGCAAGCGCTCAAGCTATGCAAAGCGTGGATTGACGCAAAAGAGTCTGAGTCCCACAGCGCGGCTAAAGATTTGGACGCTCCGAAGGTTAAATTGTAGCAGCCAAATCTGATTGGAGATTTGTAAAAACATCCCGGCACAGGCTGGCCAGAACGGCGCCGGCCGCAGCCTGAAAACTCACACCTGGCAGTTCGTAGAGGAGAGCAGGATAAACCTGCCCTCTCGTAGAAATGGGGATTATTTAATAGGAAGCGAAAACCCTTTGTTTTCTTTCTTGGCTCGTTTCGCGGCCCTTTTCTCCATCAGGGTCTTGAGTGGTTTCTTTTTATTCTGCTTTCTACTGTCATTGCCTTTACTCATGTTAAGCACTCCTTATCTGGTTTGATAGGCTGAGCGGAAGCAATGCCTTGCCTATCGATTTATGCCGCCTCAAGCACCTACACCGCCTCATTACACGGAACAGCAGTTTTTAAACTTTTTCCCGCTGCCACATTGGCAGGGTTGATTACGACCGATTTTTTTCTCGGCTTTGATTGGCTTTATGGGATTTAACAATCGATTCAGATCACTAACGTCCTCTGCTGCTTCCGGTTCCAATGAAATCCGATAATTCCAACCATGCGCTTTGAATATGGATGACACTTCTTCGAATCGGGCTTTGGATTGCACGTTAACAGTGGCGGGGTTCTTTTCAGTACCTAACTTCCCAGTCTTTTTAGTCCCGAACATGTTCGCCCTGTTGCCCGCATCAACGTTACTTTTCATCCTTCCGATATCAGAGATTCTGTTTCCCACGAGTTCATTATTCCACCTCTTGCCGGACTTAGCTATAGAATGATCTCGGCAACGAGCATGGTCCTCACTCAGCGGTTGAAGGCACTCGCATTAGTGTTGTCACCTATGCGGCAATATGGGATAGAGTATCGCCATTGCCAGTTAACTCAAACAAGGAGGATTTGACGATGAAGCGTTTTCTAAGTTTAGCGATTGCATCTTTATTTATGGCGACGGTAGCTATCGCCGCTGAACCGAAAGACTATCAAGTTACCGGACCGGTTCTCGACGTGAAGGAGGACATTATCGTGGTTCAGAAGGGTGATGAAAAATGGGAGATTGGTCGAGACAAGGGCACCAAGATCAAAGGCGGCGACCTCAAGAAAGGTTCCAGGGTAACCGTCCATTACAAAATGACCGCATCAAGCATCGATGTCAAAGATGGTGGCGATGCTAAGAGCGGCACCAAGAGCAAGAGTGACGATAAGAAGGCGGCAAGCAAAACCAAGTAGCTTATCGCCGATAGTGTTGAGGTCTTTTCCTCACAGGATCTCCGAACCGGGTCGCCGGCGGCCCGGTTTACTTTCGCTTTCCCTGCTCTCCGATGCATTCACCGTATAATGTGCAATTGTCTCATCACTACATGCTTGAATAATGATTGGGGGTTTCACATGGTCTTTCGAGCGATGAAGTCCTCTATCCTAACCGCCACACTGCTAATGTGCCTGACGGCAAGCTCGGCTTGGTGCCAGGCACGAACGAAATTGAACGTGATCTACCCGGCGATCAGCGGGATCAACGCTCCGCTCTGGTATGCCACCGAGCAAAATATTTTTCCGAAGTACGGCCTGGACGTCGAATTGATCTACATCCCAACCGCGCTTCAGGTTACCAGGGTAGTTCTGACCGGCGATTCCCAAATAGCCTTTTCGGGAGGCGCACCAGTGGTCAGCGCGGTTCTTAGCGGCGCCGACTTGGTCTTCATCGGCGGCGTAGCCAACGTTCCGGCATTCTACATGATGGCTCTTCCTGAGATTAAAAGCGTCGCGGACCTGAAGGGAAAAACCGTCGGCGTTACCCGGTTCGGTTCGTCGACGGATTTCGCCCTACGCTATCTCGTGCAAAAGAATGGCTTCAATCCGGAAAGAGATCTCAACATCCTTCAACTCGGCGGCATGCCCGAACTTGCGGCGGCGCTTTCGAAACGGCTAATCGTCGCCGCGCCGTTGTCCGCGCCCACTCACATCCGCGCCCGCGCCGCCGGCGCCCAGCCCCTGCTCGATATGGCAAAGGCCGGAGTCTACTTTCCCCACACCGCGGTCATCACCAGACGGGCTTATCTGAAAAGCAATCGCGACACGGCGCTTAATTTTTTTCGTGGTTATTCCGACGGCCTGCAACGATTCGTTCAGGACAAGAGCGCAGCGAAAAAGATCATCCAAAAATACACTCGCGATACCGCCGAAGATATCATTGAGGCGACTTACCAATACGCCGTCGATTATGTAGTGCGCCCGCCCTACCCCAATCGCGAAGGCATCGTGGAAACACTCAAGCTAAACCAAAACCCCGAAGCGAAAAAAGCCAACCCGGATAATTTTCTCGACAGCAGCATCGTCAAGACACTTGAAGACGAAGGATTCCTGCGGCAAATCGGCATGCAGAAGTAGGATGGCGGCGTCTACGACTCTGCGGTAAAACGCATGCACGACCGGAGACGGAAGACTGCAGACCGGTTTTTCGGTCGCCCGTCTTCGGTCGCTTCATCGCGTTTAAAATCACGGATGAACCGTCTCCAAAAACCAATCGGTTGGAATCTCTCTGCCTAGCCCTTTAGCTGTGGCATCGTCGAAAACCGCCTTGCCCAGGGCCGCGAACTGAATTCCGAGCCCGATATTGTTATTGAAACAGGTGACCTCTTCAGGCGATTGGCGGCCCGGGAGCTTGCCGGCGACAACATCCTTCAACTCCGGCGCGTCCAGCCAGAACGGTTGCTTTGGAGTAAAGCCTGTTCGTTTCGCGCCCTCGATCAAAAGATCGATCGGGTCATGCGCTTCGACTTTCTCATCGTTAAAACCGGTGATGTAATTATCCGGCGCCCATTTTCGCGTGTGAATGACGAGGCGGTCGACTTTAGCGAGCGTTTCTTCGCCGAGTTCGGTAATTTTCACACAGGTGATGTGCATACCAGGTTTTAGCCACTCGGGCGGAACCACTCTTGAAACCGAGTTGGTCGCCGCCACCAGGATGTCGGCACGATCGGCAACTGCCTCGGCGGATGGAACCGCGTGCACTGAAACGCCAAGTTGTTTTTCGATTTCGGCGGCGAAGTTCTCTCTGTTAGCTTTGGTCGGGCTGTGAACCAGTATTTGCTTGATGCCGCGAACTTCACACATCGCCTGCGCATGAGCCCGGGCCTGCCAGCCGGATCCAAGCATGCCGAGAATCGCGGCGTCGGGCCGAGCTAGAAAACGCGCAGCAAGAGCGCTGCTTGCCGCAACTCGAATGCCTTGGATAATGCCGTCGGGAAAAATTGCCAGAGGCTCTCCGGTCTCCGCCGAAAATAGCAGAACCAAACCGACCCACTTGTTGCCCGGCGCAGCCGGTACTTTGTCTTTGATGATGCGACCGCCTTTTTCCTCCCATTTGATGACGTCCGAGTTAAGGCGCAAAGCCACCACCTTCTCCCGACTCAGCGCCCCCTCCATGGTTTTAAAACAATAAACCCCGCTGCTGCTGGTCGCCGGCAGATAGAGATCGCTGCGCGGGCGATTGACGGCAGCTCCTTCGGCCAGCTCCCGATACGCCGCTTCCAGGTGCCGCAGGCAATTTTTCATTGACAATAACGCGCTCACTTCTTCGTTATTCAAGATCATCATCGCTGGTCACTATCTCCTTCCATTGTCAGTTCTTATCGCGGAGACTTCGGTTGCAGTCAAGCGCATTCAGCGGCGGATGTCACCGACACAGTACCTGCCAATTCCTTGAAGCAGGTCGATCAGCATCAATGGCGCGCAGCCCAGTGAGAATTTGGGGCTGACCATACTGGACTCCGCCATAACGATTGTCGATAATTCAAATAGCAAACAACTGCCAATCCGGAGGACGACAATGGCTGAAACAAGCATCACAAAAGTAAACGCCAAATCTTCTCCCAAAGGTTCGATGGGGCAGAAATATTTGGCTGCCGGCGTAAGCATGGCGATGCGCTTGTGGGAGGACGAACAACCGGCTCAGGAGAAACCGGCAAGCGAGCGCGACTATGAAACGGTCGGCTATGTCATCAAAGGACGGGCCGAGCTGCATCTGGGCCCACAGCTTGTGCTGCTGGAGCCCGGAGACTCATGGGTGGTTCCGCGCGGCGCCAGCCATAGCTATCGCATTCTCGAGACGTTCACCGCTGTCGAAGCGACGCATCCACCGGGTTTCGTTCACGCTCGCGATGAGAAGGAAGGTTAGCCGTCGGCGAAGCTGGCGAACTTGTCAATCGAATAACTAATTGCCTCGCGCGCCGTTTACCTTTGCCGACGACGATCGTGCCGCTGATTTTGAGTGATCTTGCCTGACGCGGTTTAATTAAATGGTGCGATGCGTCGGCCGGTCGGATCGATAAACGGTGTCTCTCACTGGCCCGGTGACGGACGGCAATGAAACCTTCCAGCGATCCTGCTATTCAAGCTCTGATCTTCTCAGTCGTCGCCGCGGGCTTTACGACAATCTACATCACACAACCTGTACTACCGGTCATCCGAGATGAATTTTCGATAGACGCTGAAACGGCATCTTTGACCGTATCGATGGTCATCTTGGGGATCGCGGTGGCGAATCTTCCGTTCGGCATGCTCTCTGATCGCTGGCCGATCAAACCGATTATCCTCGCCGGCGGAACGGTCGTGAGCGCCGCCAATCTCTTCTGCGCGGTTACGGATAGCATTGTAGGGCTGATTCTAGCGCGATTCGTGCAAGGCCTGTTTATTCCTTCCCTGACCACGTGCATCGCCGCCTATCTCGCGCGCAGTCTGCCGATTGCGCGGCTTAATGTCGCGATGGGATCTTACGTCGCCGCCACCGTGGCGGGCGGATTGGGCGGTCGGTTGCTCGGCGGCTGGATCCATCCACCACTACACTGGCGTTACGCGTTTGTCAGCGCCGCCGCACTGTTGATCCCGGCTTCGATTGCCGCATTGATTTGGCTGCCCGAAGAAAAACCCGATTTGCACGGAGCGCAGCAGATCGGCTTCGGCGAGTTGTTTGTGCAGCCCGGTCTCTTCCGTATGCTCGTCGTTGCCTTCGGGGCTTTTTTTGTCTTCTCCTCGACTTTCAATTACCTGCCCTTTTATCTGTCGAGTCCGCCGTTCTCCGCGCATACTGAAGTCATCACTCTTGTTTATTTGGCGTATTTGGTCGGCCTCGTTATGGGCCCTTTATCGGGCCGGATCAGCAACCGGCTTGGCAGCGGCGCGACCATGATCACTGGATCTCTCGTATTGATTACCGCCGTGGCGGCCACGTTGATCCAGTCTCTCGTGGTGATTGCGATGAGCCTGGTTGCTCTCTGTGCCGGCTTTTTCTCCGTCCACTCCGCCGCCGTGGGCTTGCTCAACCGAAGATTGATCACTAGCCGCGGCCGTGCCAACTCGCTCTACGTTCTGGCATATTACACTGGCGGCGCCGTAGGAATTACGAGTTGCGGCTCCGCCTACAATAGATTCGGCTGGGGCGGTGTCGTGGGCTTAAGCATAGCCGTGCTGCTGTTGCCGGCGGCCATAGGCCTGGTTGAAATCATCCAAGAACGCAAGCAGCGCCGCTAAACTCAACAGTTCCACATAAGTTAACTTCAATCAGAGGGTTCGTTCCGAACTCCTCGACGATTCGCCTTTTTAGTGTTCGCTGTCTGAGCAGCTTGGGCTTCGTTGAAATTCCGGCTGCTAGTCAATATGATCCTGCACATTGAGTAGGAGGCTTCATGGACACGATTCACTTTGTCGACACCACGATTCGCGACGGCCATCAGAGCTTGTGGGCGGAAAATATGACCACGGGCATGATGCTGCCGATTGCCAAGAATTTGGACCGCGCCGGATTCGAAGGGATCGAGCTGATCTCCGGCTCGCACCTTAAGAAGACCGTGCGCGAACTCAAGGAAGATCCCTGGGAACGGGTCAGACTGATGGCCAAAGAGATCACCCAAACCCCACTGCGGGTCATCGCCGGTCGGGTCAACACCTTTGAATACAACCCGCCTTCGATGTACTGGCTGTTCATCGAGCGGATGTTTGCCAACGGCATTCGCGAAGCGCGTATTTCGGATGAATGGAACGACTACGAAGGCTGGAAGTTCAGAGTGGGCGTGTGCCATGCAGTGGGCATGAAGACTATTTTAAACCTGATCTATTCGGTTTCGCCCAAGCACAGCGATGAATATTTCGCCGAGCGGACGCGGCAAGCCGCTTCGCTTAAACCATATCGCCTGTGTCTCAAAGATCCCGGCGGGCTGTTGACTCCGGAGCGCATGCAAACGCTGGTGCCGATCCTGTTCAAGAACGCTAACGGCATTCCCATCGAGCTGCACACGCACTGCACGACCGGTTTGGGGCCGCTGTGCTGCATCGAAGGTATGAAGCTTGGTATCCGGTCCATCAACACGGCGCTGCCGCCGCTGGCCGACGACTCTTCGAATCCTTCGCTGTTCAACGTCGCCAAGAACGCCCGGGCGCTGGGTTATGTCACAGCCATCGACGAAGAAGTTCTAAAACCGGTATCGAAACATTTCACGGCCATTGCTAAACGAGAAGGCTTCACCATCGGCGCGCCGGTGGAATACGACTATACCCAGTACCAGCATCAGGTGCCGGGAGGGATGCTTTCCAACCTGCGTCATCAGTTGCGCAAAGTCGGACTGGAACATCGCTTCCCGGAAGCTCTCGAGGAATCAATTCGAGTTCGCGCCGAATTCGGCTATCCGATCATGGTCACGCCTCTGTCGCAATTCGTCGGCAGCCAAGCGGCAATCAATGTCATCGTCGGCGAGCGCTACAAAGAAGTCACTGACCAGGTGATCAAGTTCGCTCTCGGTCACGCCGGCTCTGAAGGCGCGCGCGATATGGATCCGAACGTCAAGGCCAGGATTCTTGACCGGCCGCGCGCCAAAGAGTGGGCGCGCTGGCAGCCGGACGATCCGAGCGCGGAAGAGATGCGCAAAAGACTCGATGCAGCGGGCGTCTCGGATGAAGAACTGCTGCTGCGCTGGATTCTCGGCAAAGAGGATATCGATGCCATGCGCGCCAATCCGCGGCCGCTGGAATATTTAAATTCCGAACAGCCCCTGGTCAACCTGCTCCAGGAATTGGCCAAGCGCACCGGCAGTCGCCAGATACAAGTGCAAACACCCGCGTTTTCGATGACGCTTGAGAAGCGCGCGTAAACGCTCGCCGTTCGAGGTTCCGAGCTCGACATTTTAAGTTGTATTCGGAGGGAGGACTGCGCTCTGAACACCGAACTTGAAATCGAGCTCATCCTTGTGGTCCGCCTTGAACTAAGTTTCCAGCAGTGCAATAAGAAATGTATTCAATTTTAACCGGCTGTTGAGACAAACAAGGAGGATTTGAGACTATGGCTAGAGACATCGTCGCTATCGACGTTCACATTCATCTTTCCGATGAAACCACACAAAAAGCGAAAGGCTCGCGCACCGCGCAAATGGCGAAATACTTCGGCCGTGAACGACCGCCGGTTTCCATCGACGAGTTGGCGGATCAGTATCGGGCCCGCAAAATGATGGCGGTTCTGATGAACACGCGAGACGAGACCGTCACCGGTTTAACCCCGGTGCCCAACGATCATGTTGCCAGCGCCGTCAAGAAACATCCTGACGTGTTCCTCGCCTTCGGCGCCATCGATCCCTGGACCGGCAAGCTCGCATTGGATGAAATTCGTCGCTGTAAAGATCTGGGTTTGCACGGGATGGGCGAGCTCAATCCGGCGCGGCAACATTTTTTTGCCAACGACGTTCGCTTTTATCCGCTCTGGGAGGAATGCGCCAAGCTCAACATGCCGATTCTGTTTCACGGCGGCATGGCGGCGGCGGGAGCCGGTACGCCGGGCGGCATGGGCATTAAATTGAAATACAGCCAGCCGATTTATCTGGACGAAGTGGCCGCCGATTTTCCGGAGTTGAAGATCATCAGCGCCCATCCGACCTGGCCCTGGACGGCGGAGAGCTTAGCCATCGCGCGCCACAAAGCCAATTATTTCATCGACCTATCCGGCTGGGCCCCCAAGTATTTCCCGGCCGAGCTGCTGCATAACATCAATACCCTGCTTCAGGACAAGGCGATGTTCGGCTCAGATTGGCCGGCCATCGGCGTTGAACGCTGGCTCGAAGAATTCCAGCAGGTCAATATGAAACCGGAAGTGCGCAAGAAGATCATGCTAGACAACGCAGTGAAGTTCTTCGGCCTCACCCTGTAGAAAACCGGGATTCACCGCTGAGACGCTGAGAGCGCAGAGGAAGAGTTATCATTATTTAATTTAGTTCTCTGCGTACTCTGCGCCTACGCGGTGAAAACGCTTCTTTGGGAGATTCTCAGCAGTGATGACTGACGGAATAAGATTCGTCGATACCACCATCCGCGACGGCCATCAGAGCCTGTGGGCGGAAAACATGACCACGGGCATGATGCTGCCTGTGGCCGAACGCATGGACCGGGCCGGCTTCGACGCCATCGAATTGATCTCCAGTTCCCATTTGAAGAAATGCGTGCGCGAGCTCAAGGAAGATCCCTGGGCTCGGGTCAAATTGATGAGCCAGCGGATTACCCGCACGCCGCTGCGCTTGAACGCCGGGCGATTTAGCGCCTTCGACATTACTCCCAAGTCGATGTACCGGCTGTTCATGGAACGCATGGCCGCCAACGGTATTCGCGAGGCGCGGATTTCCGAAGAGTGGAACGAGCTGGAAGGATGGCGCTGGAAAACTGAAGTCGCGCGCGACGTCGGTATCAACCCGGTTCTGAATCTGATCTATTCGGTTTCGCCCAAGCACACCGATCAGTATTTCGCGCAGCGAACCCGAGATGCGGCCTCGCTCAAAGTAAACCGGCTGTGCCTCAAAGATCCCGGCGGCTTGCTCACACCCGAACGGGTAAAAACTCTGGTGCCGATTATCTTTGAGAATGCCGGTGGCATTCCTATCGAGTTGCACACGCACTGCACCACCGGATTGGGGCCGATCTGCTGTGTGGAAGCCGTCAAGCTCGGCATCAAGATCGTCAATACAGCTTTGCCGCCGTTGTCCGATGGGTCATCGAATCCTTCACTCTTCAATGTCGCTAAAAATCTCCGCGCGCTGGGTTATCAGACGCTCATCGATGAAGAGCTTTTAAAACCGGTTTCAGAGCATTTCACCTTCATCGCCAAGCGCGAAGGGTTCCCAATCGGCGAGCCGCTGGAATATGACTACACCCAGTACCAGCATCAAGTGCCCGGCGGAATGATTTCCAATTTGCGCCATCAGCTGCGCAAGGTCGGATTGGAGCACAAAATCGACCAGGCGCTGGAAGAAACGATGCAGGTGCGCGCCGAGCTGGGCTATCCGATCATGGTCACGCCGCTGTCGCAATTCGTCGGCAGCCAGGCTGCTATCAACGTGATCGTCGGCGAGCGCTACAAGGAAGTCACCGATCAAATCATTCAGTATGCGCTGGGTTATTGGGGCCGCGAAGGCGCCGAGTTGTTGGACCCGGTGATTAAAGCAAAGATACTCGATCGGCCCAGGGCTCGAGAGTGGGCCCAGTGGCAGCCGCCTGAACCGTCAGTAGCGGAAGTGCGCAAGAAAATGAACGCCGAAGGCGTTTCCGACGAGGAGTTATTGTTGCGTTGGAATCTCAGTGTCGAAGAAATCGCCGCAATGCGCGCCGCGGGCGCGCCCAAGGAATACCTGACCGCCCGCCAGCCGCTGGTAAATCTGATCGATGCCCTGACGAAGCGAACGGACTATCGCCAGATCGTCATCCAAAAAGGCGATATGGTGTTATCGTTGAACCGAGGATCTGCTCCGGCTGAGTGAACCTGCCACATTGTGTCTTACTCACCATCAACACCAATCCCGTGACCAACACGATCTAATTCATGGAGCGCTTCTTCTTCGCCGCCGGCTCGGTCATCGCGTTTTTAGGCGTCGCGCTTGGCGCCTTTGCCGCCCACTCGCTGAAAAACCGTCTTACGCCGGACATGCTCGACATCTTTGAAGTTGGCGTCCGTTATCAGATGTATCATGCGTTCGGATTGTTCGTCGTCGCCTGGGCGTCATCGCGCTGGCCCGAAAGTAATTTCAATCCGGCGGGCTGGTCGTTTATCGTCGGTATTATTATTTTTTCGGGTAGCCTCTATCTTCTGAGTTTTACCGGGATCCGCTGGCTCGGCGCCATCACACCCGCAGGCGGGATCGCCTTCCTGATCGGCTGGGCGATCCTGATCTGGACAGCCGGGCGATAGTCTAAACCGACTTCGTCAGTTCAACGGTTCAAAGATTCAAAGTACAACGCCGCTATCCGAGGGACTTACTCTAGCAATTACTGAAAAAAGCTGTTTGCAGGCTGCTCAAAAAGATTCAGAGGCGCGCGCGCGAAATTCGATGAGCTTAGGCGTACGTTTCAGTACGTTGAAGCGAGTCGGGCGAACGCAACGAAGCATATGAGTCTTTTTCAGCAGCCCGCCACCAGACTTTACGTTGACTCTCTAGATATCATCGAGTAGCTTTCACCAGATGATTATCGGCGTTCCCAAAGAGATTAAGACCGAGGAAAATCGCGTCGCCGTGACGCCCACCGGAGTCAGCGGTTTTACCGCGCGTAATCACAAGGTCCTGGTCGAAAAAGGCGCCGGTCTGGGAAGCGCACTTAGCGATCGCGCCTACCAGAATGCGGGCGCGATCCTCGTCGACTCAGCAAAACAGGTATGGGATGAATCCAATCTGATCATGAAAGTCAAAGAACCGAAGGCATCGGAATTTCCCCTGCTGCGGCCCGGGCTCATTCTCTTTACCTATCTTCATCTCGCCGCCGACGAAGCGGTAACTCGCGCCCTGCTCGATCGCAAGGTAACCGCCATCGCTTATGAGACGATTCAGCTGGATGACGGCTCGTTGCCGCTACTGACGCCGATGAGCGAAATAGCCGGACGAATTTCGATCCAGGTAGGCGCGTGGTGCCTGCAGGCAGAAAACGGCGGGCGCGGCGTTCTTCTCGGCGGCGCTTCCGGGGTCCGGCCCGGCAAAGTTGTCATCCTCGGCGCCGGCATTGCCGGGACGGCAGCCTGCCAGGTGGCTATTGGAATGGGCGCCGACGTCAGCATTCTCGACATCAATCCGACAAAACTGCGCTACGTTCGTGATATACTCGGCGGTCACGCAACGACCTTGATGTCGAATCGCGCCAACGTTGAGGAAGAAGTCGTCGATGCCGATCTGGTGATCGGCTCAGTGCTGATCCCCGGCGCCAAGGCTCCCAAGCTTATCTCGCGATCGTTGGTGCAGCGCATGAAGCCCGGGGCTGCCTTCGTCGATATTGCCATCGATCAGGGTGGCTGCGCTGAAACTTCACGGCCGACCACGCACCGTGAGCCCATTTATGTCGAAGAAGAAGTTGTCCATTATTGTGTAACCAATATGCCGGCCATCGTACCGCACACTTCAACTTATGCGCTGACGAACTCGACGCTGTCGTATGGTCTGGAGCTCGCCAACCGCGGCTTTCCGCAAGCGCTGGCGCGCAACAGAGCATTGGCCAAAGGCCTCAACACGTTTGCCGGCAAGGTGACGCACGAAGGAGTGGCGGCTGCCTTCAATCTTCCTTTGTTGCCCTTGGAGGAGGTCGTTGGCGCATGAGATTAGTCACACGAGCGGATTTCGATGGACTGGTCTGTGGCGCTCTGCTGACGAAATTTGAACCTATCGATGCCTATCTATTCGTCGAGCCGAAGTTCATGCAGGATGGCTTGGTCGAGATCCGCGCCGGAGACATCATCGCCAATCTACCGTACCATCCCAACTGCACTCTCTGGTTCGACCATCACGTCACCAATACCACTCCGGACTTTGCCAAGCCGATCGTGCTCGGCAAAGGCGGCTTTCGGCTGGCGCCGAGCGCCGCCCGCGTCGTCTACGAATATTATAAAGAATTAGGCAATCAGCAGCCCATGGGCAGCGGCGAAGAAAGACCCACGCGACCTACCGACAACGAGATAATCGCGTTTCTGGACAGCGAAAGAATTAAATATCTGCTTCATGAAACCGATCGAATCGATGCCGGCAAGCTCGAGCCGCAGGACGTCCTCGACCCGCAGGGCTATGTGCTGATTTCCATGACCACCGATGGACGAAATGCCGGCGATGAGCCCTACTGGCTGCGGATCATCGAACTGCTGCGCGACGCCTCCCTCGAAGAAGTCTTGCGTGACCCGGAGGTCAGCCGGCGTTGCCAGCAGATCCGGGACGAGCAAGAGCAGCTCCGGCGGCTATTGCTGGCGCGAACAGTCATGAAAGGCAACGTCATCTTTGTGGACCTGCGCGGCATCCAAGAGATCCCGGATGGCAATCGGTTTTTGATCTTCACTCTGTTCCCGCAAGGCAATATTCAAGTCAAGGTTGCCGACGACAAGCAGCGCGAAAACACCACGAGCATTTCCGTGGGCTATAATATCTTCAATACTACATCCACCGTCAACGTCGGCGAACTGTTAAGTCATCACGGCGGCGGCGGGCACAAAGTCGTCGGCTCCTGCCGCGTCCCCAACGATCAAGCCGAGGCAGCGATCCGAGAAATCGTCGCAGCCGTGACCGATTAGAAAGCCAACCGCAGTGGAGCTGGAAGGATGCGCTGTCGCTTCTCCAATTACCGGAGTTCTGCTACGCCTGTTGCCTGCTCGCTTTGCCTGTTGCGCAATTCGCGATGAAAATCATCAAAATAGCCGCGGCGCTCAAGCGGTTAAAAAAGAATAGCGACGAAATCCGCTATCTGAGCTGCTTCAAACAAAAACAGTTCACCGGCGGCCTGATCGCTTTCAAACCGGCAAAAAAAGCGAATCCAAAGCAGATCAGCCACGAAGATCAAGACGTCATTTGCCAGGTATTACAGGGCTCCGGCAGGCTGCAAGTCGCTGGCCGAAGAATTCGGCTGGTTCCAGGCACCCTCTGCCACATCCCTAAAAGGACGCCGCACGATTTCTCCGCCGCCAGGAGCGGAGAAATGGTGCTTTTCTATTTGCTGATCAAGACCTGACTGTCGAGCGCGGAAGCTGATCTCGGAGTTAGGCGGCGCGGCAAAGGCCGTTGCCGTGCCATGGTAGCGAGTATCAGTTTCGCTGAGACAAACGCTCCGCGACAGCGGCGCAGCGCCGATCAGACGCCAATGCTAACCGGATTTACACCCGTGTGACGAGGCGCGATCTCTCGTCATTGACGAACATACTTGGCCTTCAGAAAGCCGTCCCAGACCGGCAGCGCCGGCTTGGCCCTGCCGTCGCCGGTCTGCATGCCGGTGAATGCCCAGATGCGCGCGAGATCGTCCAGAGGCGGGCGCAAACGAGCGACCAGCCGGTCGGAGTCGGTGCTGGCAAAATTGATGACGAATTCATATTTATCGCGGTCGGCGGTTTTCAGTAGCGACTCGGTGAAGTTTCTTTGTTCGGCTTCCGAACCTAAAAGGGTGACTCCATAACTTTTTAGCGGCACGTCGCGCGACGTCATGCCACTCTCGGAGACCGCGATCGGTTTCTTGAATCGCCTGGCAAAATCGAGAAAATTTTCCGGCAGCGGGCGCGGGGTCTCCAGACTCATATAAGGATAGAGGCTCATGGCGAACAGATCACTGTGGCGCATCAGTTCGGCAACCTCCTTTTCCTGCTCCGATTGCTTGGCGTCACGCGCCAGGCGCTTATAATGCAGAACCTCGGTAGTAAAAAATACCGGCAATTTGGGATTCATTTTCTTCACCGCGCTGTAAGTTTCCCGGTGCAATTCTTTCAGCTGGCGCCACTTAGAGCTGTCGCGTGAGAGCAGCACATTTGATTCGACACCAATGGCAAGATAGTCGGGCCGCATCGCTTTCACAGAATGCAAGACGAAGTTTAAAAAAGCCTTTTTTACCCGAGGGCTGTTGAGCGGTTCTTTGTCCCACGGCTTGGGCAACGGCTCGTTCTCCGTTTCTCCCCAATACGGCGCCAGGCCCTTGCGGTCTCGGTCGAGCGGCGAGATCGATAAGAAAAGCTTGTTTTCCCTTGAGGGCCTGTCGGCGAGAGTGTCCTGGACATCTTTAGGGAATGGTTTGCCTTCAAGCGCTTGAGGCCACGGAATTCCGCCAATGAACATCACGGCAAGGATGTCGCCATGGACATCGGCAAACTTCTGCGCAGTCGCTACTCCCTCGGGAGTCAGATCGGCCGGCCATCGCGTGAATCCCATGACGAATGGCCGAGTAGCAGGCCCCTGGTACTCAGGCAAGTGTGCGGGAGCGGCAGCGCCGGGGTCTGTCGGCGCAATCCCGCTTTTCTCGTGGCCCGCAGGCGGGCAGCCGAGGACGAAACTTCCCACGACAATTGACAAGGCAAGAAGTCGAAAAGAAACCTTCATAGGCAACACTATGAGTTGTTGGACCGAGCCGGTCAAGTAGCGGCCGAGAGTTGCAGCAACTCTTAGTGAGCATAGTCGCATCGGCTACATGTCCCGACGGAATGCCCGCCAAAGAATCAAGCCGTGCCGCGTTATTCCGGCTTGACTTAGGAAGAAAACTTCGGAAAATAACTGCAACCACCAGGCTCTGAACAACATCGCCCGGTCACACGTCCTTGAAGGGACCGCGCAAAGAAATAATTTGAGATCTTTCCGCATACTATTTCACTCCGTCATATCCGTCACGACGATTCTCTCGCTATTTATGCTTGCCGGATGTTCATCGCGAACCGCTTCGCCGGAAGCGCGCTATGCGCCGGCGGGAGACCTGCTCGACATTGTCAAAGACTTTCAGCGTCTGGCCAAGGAGGACACCTATCGTTTTGCCATACCCAAAGACGTTACCGGCGTGAACATCATGAAGGCAACCTTGGTCCGGCTCGATGATTATGAAAGAAAGAACGCGGGCAAGTTCACCGATATCATTCAATTCAACAAGGCGCTCGCGCTGGAGCGACTGCGAGAGTATGCACAGGCAACGGTTCTGTATCGCAACGTGAGCGAAACCGGCGGGCGCTTGGGAGCCGAAGCTTCCAAGAACCTCGAAGCGCTGGAAGCTTTCCTGAACATTCTCGACAAACCCCTGCCCGCCGAAGATCCGTTCCAGTACATCAAAGGCCTGGACGAAAAAGTCGCCGCCTGGAATCACCTGATTGAAAAACATCAAGGCACAACCTATGAATTTCTCGCGCGCTGCGAAGAGGAACGTATCGATCGCGCCAAAGTGGCCTTTGTCGAAGCCAATCGGTTCCGCCTCAAGGACGGCAACCAACTGGTAATTCTCGGCTACAGCCAGTTGATCACCAAACACCGGCAAAGCAAGAACATCTATCGCTTCACCATCGACTTCGGCGACTTCTACGGATTGCTTGCAAAAGAGTACGCCGCCCAGTACGATCCGGAGGGTTTAAGCTTTGAACTCAAAGCGTTCGAGCAATTTGCTAAATCGGCGCTTAAACTTTACACAGAAGTCGTTCAGGTCGATGGAATCGTCGAAAAGATTGAAGCGCAAGGCAAGATTGAAGCGATGCGGGGGCTGAATGAGAAAGTCACGAGGCTAAGCCGATGAGGAAGGCATTGATAAGCGCTTTATCGTTGTCGCTGTCGCTCAGCGCCATCAACGGTTACCCAGCCCCTGCGCAGGGGCAAGACCATCAAGCGATCATCGAACGCATTTTGAATCCCCTGCCTGAATTTGATCCGTTCGAAAAGTCGCTGGCGGCGCCGCAGTTTTTTCCCGATGAAGTCGACAAGCGCGCGCGTGAACTGTTGATCGATTCGCTTACCAACCGCAAAGCAGCGATCGAAGAGCATGTGAAATTTTTTCAGACCGAAGACCGGCGGCTCCAAAAACAACACGGATCGAGCACCGGATTGGCCGAGCTCGCCCAGGATCTCCTGAACAATACCATCAACGAGCGCGAGCGCTATCTCGCGGCGCAACGTCAAGCGTTGAAAAACACCTCGTCGCCGGAACGTAAAAAATATCTGCAAGCGATTATCGATGAGGACGATCTGACGCGAGCCGATCAATTGACCCGCCAAAGCTCGGTCAATGAGTTGGGCGGCGTCTTCAACCGGTTGTTGAGCTCGGTGGACCTGGTCGGCGTCGCTTCGGGGAATTATGTCGGCGCGGTGGCAGAAACCGCGATTGGCCAGGCTTATTCGCTCCTCAACACTGAGATGTCGGTTGAAGAGCGGCGCGCTTTGGCGCGTCACATGGATCATCTCAAGCGCTATCCCAACGATCCGCGCAACGGCAAGGTCGTCAAGGAGATCGAAGAGCTCGAAAAGAAAAAGACCGCCGCGCTGATCCGCAAACAATTGGATCATTCAAAGCAAGCTGCGCAAAAGGGAGATACCGATAAGGCGCTGTTTTACGCGGAGATCGCGTCCTATTTAGATGGACGGTCCAAAGCAGCGCAAGCCGAGCTGCAAAAGCTATCGAAGTTCTATCTGCAACAGATGGAGCGACAGAATCACGGGCTTTCCGCACAAGTCGAGAAAGCCGCCTCGCCTGAGCAGCAGGAGGATGTCGAAGAGCTGCTGTGGGCGCTCAGCTTGAGAGATCAACAAAAGATCGCCGAGCAAGCCGCCAATCTGGAAAAAAAATATGCCGGCAGGCCACTGGCCGAGTCCGCGCGCGATGCCTCATCGGTAGCTCTGGAGATGCAAGGTCGGCATGACGAGGCGAAAAAAATCATCGAGCGTCTCGCCTCTTCAGCGAAGACTCCGGACGCGCAAAAACGCGCCGCGGCGCTATTACAAAGTCCCGAGTACAATCTGCTCGCCACATTCCAGGAGGCGCGCAGCGAACGCCGCGTCGAATCAGTGAAGTATGTACTACTAGGCGAAGATCTGCTGAAAAAGAACCTGCTTTATGCCGCGGGAGCTATTGCCGCGGCGGGCCCGGCCGGGGCAGTCACCCTTGGCGCCGCCAATGCTATGATGGTCGGCAACAATCTGATCAATGTGCTGAGCAACAACCCGGTTTCGGCGCAAGCCGTGATCGATGCCGGTGTCGCCTACGTGCGCAATCACCCGGGTTCCGTCAGCGCCACCGAGGTTTATAAAATTCTTGCCGACATTTATGAGGAAAAAAGCATGATCGATAAGGCGATCGGCTATCATGAGCTTGCCGGGACGCCCAAGGAAGAGCTTTCATCGTTAAAGCAGAAAGCGGCAACCGCGCTGCTGAACGCGGCAACCAAGAGCAAAGGGAGAGGGACTCAGGAATATTATCTGACCACACTGATTGATCAATATCCCGAAAGCCCGGCGGCAGCGGAGGCCACCAAGAAACTCGCCGAATTGGCCAAGACCGACAACCACGGCTTGCGCATGAGCAAACAATTTTTAAAAGAAAACCCGGAGCTTTTTGGGCCGGCCGGGCTCGGGCTGAAGGCAACTTTGTTCGACGGTAATCCGCGGAACATGGAACTGGCTGATCGCGGCGTCAACGTCACCGGTAGTAATGAGCTTCTGATCTATTATCAGACGGCTTCCGGTGTTCGCAGTCAGAGCTACCCGTTGCCACGCCAGACCTCAGAGCGCTTTTTTGTCGCGCTGCGACAAAAAAACCACGCGGTAGCCTTAGCCGACGTCGACCAGCGGGCCAAAGGCAGCGTTGGCGGCATCAAGAATCTGCCAATGCCGATCATTCAAGGCGCGCGTCCGAACGCCGGCGAACCCGAACAAGAGCGCGACGACACCACCTTTTCTTTCGTGCGCGAGGCAAGCGCCCATGCCCCTGCATTTCCCAAGGTTTTGGATCATGAAATGCTCAGTGAAAATGAGCGCGACCCCGGCGGAAAATATTCTTTGCCGCCGATTCAAGGAAGCGTTTCGGCCAGCCGGTTCAGCATGAGCGGCGCCTTGCCTGCCGGGCTCTGGGGAAATCAAATCGGCATCGGCAGCGATCACAAGGGATCCTTTGCCGGCGTCCAACTGCCGATACCGTTGTTGCAGGGCTTCATACCGGTGGATTTCATGGTGCAAGGCAGGCCCGGCGGCCTCTCAGTTTATCCAAGAATCCACCTGCGCGACGATAAGGGCGAAGATCGAGAGCTTTATAAATAGCATGAGCCGGCTCTTGGTTAAAAAAGAAATCGTCCGCGGATCTTTGTCGATAATCATCGGCCTGGCGATCTGGGAGCTTTCGACTCGCCTGCTGCTCGATAATGAACTGCTCATCCCGCCGCCGAGCAGCGTGCTCATCTCCTTTTGGAATCTCGCTAGTAGCGGCGAGCTCAACAAACATCTGGTCGCAACTCTCATCGAATTTATCTGCGGCTTTACCACCGCTTGTGTCATTGGAATCATCCTCGGCTACTTGATGGGGATGTACAAATGGTTCGATGAGATCATGGACCCGTGGATCGCCACGCTCTACTCGATCCCGATTATTACCGTCGTGCCGCTGATTATCATCTGGTTCGGCATCGGCATTTTTTCCAAAGTCGTAGTGGTTTTTAAGATCACTGCGGTGGCGATTATTCTGAACACCACCGCGGGAATCAAATCCCTGGATCCGATCTGGCTCGAGCTAGCCAAATCGCTGCGGCTCAGCGATTGGCAGACGACTTATAAGATTCGCTTACCTGGCGCGCTGCCTTTCATTATCACCGGTATGAGACTTGGCGTGGGTCGAGCGCTGCTTGGAGTCATCGTCGCGGAGCTCATGGCCGCCAATGCCGGCTTAGGATTTCTGCTCCGCGATTCCTCAGAGACATGGGACAGCCCGAAGCTCTTCGTTACCGTGATTTTGCTCGCCGCCATGGGACTTGTGAGTTTTAACCTGATCAAGAAACTCGAACAGCGAATGGCTCCCTGGCGTCAGAGCGCCGAATGGTCTTCGGAGTGATCAGTCGGCGGCGCATAGAATTATGAACGAAGGCAAACGTAAATTGACGTCCACTTTTCTAAAGGCCGGCTCCATCATCGGAGGACTGGTTCTTTGGCATGTTCTGGCCACCGTGGTCGTGAAAGACCCAACACTACTGGTATCACCGGTGGTCGTAGCCGTCACCGCCTACCAGATGCTCTTTGTCACTAAGGATCTCTACCCTCATGTATTCGCCAGCTCATGGATCTTTTTCTATGGCTTCGTACTGGCGATTCTCGCCGGCGTGCCGTTCGGCTTTCTGATGGCGCTCAATACGTCGGTGCGCGATTACGTCAATCCGTGGATGGCGACGCTTTATACGACACCGCGGATTGCTTTCGCGCCGGTGCTGCTGCTCTGGTTAGGCATCGGTGCCGGCTCCAAAATTGCCATCGTCTTTCTTGGTTGCTTTTTTCCGATTCTGATCAATTCCTACTACGGTATGCGCGTGGTCAATCGCGATTATGTCGAGCTCGCCCGCTCGTTTCGTCTGAGCCGCTCAGCATTGTTCTTAAAAATCCTCTTGCCGGCGTCGGTTCCTTTCATACTGGCTGGCATACGTCTGTCGGTGGGCCGGGGTCTCACTGGAGTTGCCATCGCGGAGTGGTTTGGCGCCAGGGAAGGTTTAGGCTATCTGATCTTTTTTGCCGGCCAAACTCTCAACATACCCATTTTATTCGTCGGAGTGGCGGTATTTGCCGCACTCGGCATAATCGGCTTCGAAATTATTCGGATTATCGAAATCTATGCGATCCCCTGGAAAAAGGAACCCCAAGGAAGTTGATATGGGCGGACCAGCACTTGTTTTGCGCAATTTGAACAAGGCGATCACTCGACCGGATCGCGATCCGTTTGTCATCTTTAGAGATATCAATCTGTCGGTTAGCGATGGAGAATTTGTCAGCATCCTTGGCCCCAGCGGCTGCGGCAAAACCACCCTGCTGCGGGTCATCAATGGTCTCATGCCGCATTCGGGCGGAGAAATTCTCATCGACGGCAGGTCCGCGCATGAAGCTCGATAACGAACTCGTAATGGGCTTTGTCTTTCAAGGCGCATCTCTCCTGCCGTGGCGCACCAGTCTCAAAAATGTTGTTCTCGGCTTGGAGGGACGGAATAACAATGCCAAGGAAGCTGAACGCACGGCCCAGAAATTTCTCGATCTGGTGGGCCTTTCGGGATTCGAGACTCACTACCCGCATGAGCTTTCCGGAGGCATGCAGCAGCGGGTCAATCTCGCCAGAGCCCTGGCGGTGGATCCGAGAATTTTGCTGATGGATGAGCCTTTCGCTGCATTGGATGCGCAGACGCGCAATTTCATGCAGCTCGAACTGCTACGCATTTGGAGGGAGACTAAAAAAACCGTCATTTTTGTAACGCATATGATTGCGGAAGCAATTCTTCTTTCAGACAGGGTCATTGTCTTCAGCCATCGTCCTGGCAGCATCCGTTCTGAAGTAAATGTACCGCTGCCTCGTCCAAGAACCATGGAGATGAAATCAGACCGTCGATTTCTCGAACTGGAACAGGTCCTGTGGAAGCAGATCGAGGAAGAGGTAAACGCTTCCGGCGGTTTTTCACGAATGTAACACCCGCAAACTCAAGGAGGGAATTCATGAAAGATAACATCAGGATCTACGCGCTCTCGGCCGCGCTGCTATTCGGGATAGCGCCAGCCACAACCGCCTTGGGTGCCGAGTTGAGCAAGCTCCGCTTTGCCCAGAGCGGTCATACGGCAGCCAGTTGGCCGATTTACATTGCCGAGCAAAAGAAGATTTTCGAGAAGAACGGCATCCACTTCGAGAACATCATCATTCAAGGCGCCACCAATACTACCCGCGCCGTACTTAGCGAAACCATTCCTCTTGGCCGCATTAATCCGGACTACGTGATCGGCGCCATCGAGAAGGGCGCCAAAGTCAGAATCATTGGCGGCAATATGGAAAAAATTCCCTATGATCTGATGGCCCGAGCCGAAATCAAGAGCGGCGCCGATCTCAAGGGCAAAACCATCGGAGTCAGCACATTGACCGGCGGCACCACCAACATGATCGAAGAGGTCTTGCTCAAAGGTTTCAAGTTGAAAGAAGGAGATTACCGATATCTGGTCGTCGGCACCTCGCCGGAACGCTATGCCGCGTTGAAAGCCGGTTCGGTGCAGGCAACCTTCATGGGCCCGCCATTCAATTTCAGAGCGCAGCAAGACGGCTTCACCAAACTTATCACCTTCCATGAGATCCTCGGTCCAATCCAGTTTACCGCCGATTTCGCCCACATGAATTATTTGAAATCCAACAGAAACGAGATCGTGCGCTATCTGAAATCCATGATTGAGGCGACCAACTGGCTCTACGATACGAAAAATAAGGAAGAAGCGCTGGCCATTCACATGAAAATTCTCAAGAGCAAGAGAGATATTGCCGAGCAAGATTACAAGTATTTGGTCGAGGAATTTCAGCCCTTTCCGCGCAATGGCACGGTCAACAAAGCAGCAATGGAGAAAACCCTCGATCTGCGCGCCAAGGAAGGAACCTACAAAGGCAAGAAGGTGCCGGCTTACACCGAATATATCGATAATTCTTTCGTGGAAGAAGCACAGAAGCTGGCCGGTGTTAAGTAGCAGTCGGCGCAGTTTGAACACTGGCGCATCTCGGAAGGAAGCTAGGATATGAAAAAAATCTGCCGATTTTTGATACTCGTTGCGTTGACCGTTCTCGTCAGCCATAGCAGCGCCAGCGCTCAGGCTTTGAAGAAAATCCGCATCGGCTATCCTTCATTGAGCTTCAGGCAAAGCAACGTCTGGGTGGCCAAGGAGATGGGCTTGTTCAACAAGTACGGCCTCGAAGTCGAGCCGATTTTCCTGCGCGGCGGCCAGATGGCAACCCAAGCTCTGGTTGCCGGTGATCCGCCCATCGTCAATATCGGCACGGTGGTGCAGGCCAGCCTGCAAGGCTACAACCTCGTCCTGGTGGCCGCCGTCGAAACCATGTACGACCAGATTGTTTTCGCTCGCAAAGGGAATCAATAAGCTCGAAGAACTGAAAGGGCAAGCGATTCGGTATCAGCGGTTTCGGCTCGGCGACTCATAACGCCGCCAATATATTGTTCAAGCATCTTGAACCTGGACGTCAACAAAGATGTGGCGCTGGTGCCCACCGGGCCGGACGCCGAACGGTTCGGAGCTATGACGGCCAATCGAATTGATGCGACATTTTTCACCTCCTCAGCCGCCGCGCCGGCACGAAAAGCCGGTTTCAACGAACTCTTCCACGTCGCGGATTTGGGGGTCGAGGTTCAGGGAAACGGCTTTGCTACATCACGCTCCTACATCGCCAGCAATCGTGACACGGTAAAAAACGCTCTGAAAGGGTTCGTCGAAGCGATCTATTTTGTTTATGCCAACAAAAAAGAAGCGCAGCAGGTGTTCGCCAAATACATGCGCACCAACGATCCTGAGATTCTCGAAGATTCTTACAATGGCTACATCAAATGGATTCCAAAAAAGCCCTACCCCACGCTCAAAGGAATTCAGTACATGCTCGACATCGTCGCGCCCCAGCTGCCGCAGGCGAAAAATGCCAAGCCCGAACAGTTCGTCGATCTAAGTTTTTTACAGGAACTGGAAAAAGAAGGTTTCTTCAACGAGATGGCGAAGCGCTATCCGAGCAAATAGCAAAGTCAAATCGTCTAAACAAGTCGCGCACAAGGAGGAGAGATTTATGGCAACTAAAACCATCCAACCGGCGTCTTTGAATGATCCGCGGCCGCGCTACAGCCAAGGAATACAAGCAGAAGGCGGAAGGCTGCTTTTTATCGCCGGCCAAACCGCTTCGGATAAAAATGGCAATGTCGTCGGCAAGGGTGACATCAAAGCTCAAACCCGCCAGGTATTCGATAACATCAAAGCAGTTTTAGAAGCCGCTGGAGGCTCGTTCGACAATCTGGTGATGACCACCACCTATATTACGGATCGGAAATACCGCGAGGGATATAACGAAGTGCGCCGTGGGCTCTACAAGAAAGATCCGCCGACCAGCACTCTTCTGATCGTAAGCGGCCTAGCCAACGAAGATTACATGATCGAAATCGCCGGAATCGCCGTACTCTAGTTTAGCGCCTCTTGACGAGCGCAATTATTTTTTCGCGGCTTCGGGCGGATTTTCTCGGCGCCAAGGCGCCAAGCACGCAAAGTTCGGAATCATTTTCCTTTGGGGGCTTTACGTGCTGCGGCAGATACTCCGAGCTTTGGTGCGGCGGAGCCGCGCTGGGTCCTTTATCAGGGCATGCTCCGGGTAGGAGACAACCGCGTGAGCCACTGCACTAGCAGCGTGCTGAATAATGCCTCTTGCAGGCTGCTCAAAAAGATCCAGAGGCGAGGCGCCCGAAAAAATCAACGAGCGGAGGCGTACTTACAGTACGTTGCAGCGAGGCGATTGAGCGGCAACGAAGCATATGGGTCTTTTTCAGCAGTCTGCTAGTTTAAGTTTATGAGAGTTACAGTTCTCGACGACTACCAGCAGGCGCTTGCAAGCGCGCCGGCGATCAAACGCCTGCAGCAGCACGCGGAAGTGCAAATCTTGACCGAGAAATTACCGAGCCAGGACGCCCTTGTTCGCGTCCTGGCCGGCTCTCGCGCGGTGATTCCGATTCGCGAGCGCACTCGATTCAACGCGCCTCTGCTAAAACAATTGCCGGATCTCGAATTGATCTCGCAAACCGGCAATCACGTTTATCATGTCGACATGAAAGCGGCGACCGAAGCGGGCATCATCGTCGCCATGGCGCCCGGGGGTAATAGCACTACCGAGATGGCTTTCGCTTTGATGCTGGCGGTGATGCGCCGGATTCCGCAGAGCGATCAGGCGATGCGACGCGGCGAGTGGCCGCTGGTGCTGGGCTATGTTCTCAAGGGCAAGACCCTGGGAATATTGGGGTTGGGAAAAATCGGCACCGAGGTTGCCGCGATCGCGCGCGCGTTCGGCATGAACGTGATCGCCTGGGGACCAACCTTGACCGCCGAACGCGCCGGCAAATCACAGGCGACCTACATGGGACTGGAGGAGGTCCTGAAAACCGCCGACGTCATCTCGATCCACCTGAAACTTTCCGAGGAAAGCAAGAATCTTCTGAACGAAGAGCGCCTGCGGTTAATGAAAAAATCCGCCTATCTGGTCAACACCGCGCGTGGCGCCATCGTTGATGAGGTAGCGCTGGTAAAAGTATTAAGTGAACGCGTCATTGCCGGCGCCGCTCTCGACGTCTTCGTCGAAGAACCGCTTCCGCCGAATCACCCGCTGCTCCAGCTGAGTAACGTCGTGCTCACTCCGCATCTTGGCTGGCCAACCGATTCCGGTTTTGAAGGCTTCGCTGAGAACGCCGTCACCAACATCCTCGATTACATGGACGGGAAACTGACCCGGGTCATAAACCCTGAAGCGCTCGAGCATCGCGCATCGCGCAAGTAGCGCCGCCATCATACCGCTTTGATCCTGGTGGTATGAAAGACTAAATTATCTTGATCGATAAATTCAACTAACGCCTGGGCCGGCTTAAGCGCCGGATCCACGGTTATTTTGGCGAAGTTAAAATTCTCGGCGAGAAAAAAATCGAAATGGGGCGCATACCCGTTGGTCACCCGATTCAAAGGCGCAGCCAACGGACCGGCGGTAATATCCTTCAGGCCGTGGCTTTTGGGCACGCTCGTCACCGCCGCATAATGGAGATCAGCACTAAGGAAAATCACACCGGTTACGCGCTTCTCTCTTATAAAGCGTAGCAGCTCCGCCCTTTCCGCCGGGTAGCCGTCCCAGCGGTCAATGCCGCCGCCGGCCATCGGCACGGAAGTCGCCACGAATTTAAAGATCGCGGAAGAGGCCGCTAGCCTCTCAAACAACCAATCCTTCTGCGCTTTGCCTAGCATGGTCCCCGTTCTCGGATCGCGGTACTGGCGCGTGTCTAGCAGAAAGAGTTCCATGGCCCGGCCCCAGCGAAACGAGCGGTAGATTCGATCCGCGTCATACGGGTGGCGCCGGATCGGCCAGTAATCGAGAAACGCCTTCCTACCGATCGGCGCCAGCGGATTGCCGGCAAAAAAATTATCCACCACTTCGTGATCGTCCCAGACGACGTACGTGCTGGTTTCGAAGAAACAGAACTGCGTAGCGGGATCGTTGCGGTTGGCGCGGTACTTCGCCCAGAAGTCACTCAACCGGCGCGCCTGACCGCCGAAATCGGCATAGATGGTATCGCCTAGATGAAGAAAGAAATCAGGGCGCTGCGCGCGCACCGCGTTCATGATGGTAAACGGCTGATAGCTTTCCCGAGTATCGCCGCTGAAACAAAATGAAACTCTGGCGGCATCCGACGGAGCTGGCGCGGTCAGGAAGCTGGCCAGATAACCAGGTTTTTTCCCGGCTACTGCAGCATAGTAAAAATAGGTTGTGCCAGGATTGAGCTCCTGCAACTCGATTTTCACAGTATGGTCGGCCTCTTTATCCACTCGGAATGGACCGGCAGACGAGAAGCGACTAAAAGTACGATCGTTGCTGTAGTGCAGCACCACCTCGCTGCCCGGTTCGGCGCGCAGCCAGATAATCGCGCCATCGGATGTCACGTCGCCCGCCACATAGCAGAGTGACAAACCGGTATCGCGATCGCTGCCAATCAGAGTGGGCGCGCAGGACGCCTGATTCAAAAGCGCCGGCATGGCGAAACCTGCGCCGGTCAACATTCGGAGAAATTCTCTGCGCTTCACGTTGAATTAAATCTGAAGATGGATTTTGTTCCAGATCAACTCGCAGAGCCAACCGGCGAGTAGCGGAAAGAAGAAGCTGACGGCGACGCGCACCGCGACGATTTTAGGTCCGAGAAAAGGAATCTCCCACATAATGACTCGCTGCAGTCCGAAGAGAGACCAGGCGGTCAGATAAGCCACCAAAGGTCCGACACCGATGCCCACCTTGTAGAGCGACGCAACCACCGGAAAGTGCGTCATCGGCCCGCCCGGCGTAATGCTTCCCAGAGTCATGCCGATCAGAATTCCTTTGGCGCCCGATCCATGGCCCATCCAGCGAACGATGACTTCCTGCGGAACCACCGCCTGAATCAAGCCGGCCAGTGTGAACGCAGCGATCATGCGTGGGGTTATCTCGATGATCAATGCCCCGGTCGCGCTCAAGCCATCGCCTGCCGCTTGCGGCGACTTCCAGTAGATAACGATCAGTGCCACGATCGCAACCGCCAGCATGACAATGGTGGACGTGTCCATAGATCTCCTTAAACTCAGGCGGAATTTCTCTGGGATCGGCATTGATGAAGTTTCGACCGGACGTAAAGCGTAGCCTGCAACTGTAAACAGCAAGCGGCGATTTTTCAAGCAGATGGTTTCCGACCGGGCATTTGGTAGTGATTCAATCCGAGGTTTTTTGAAACGTAGCCTGGGGGACGATTTCCGGTAGGAGCTATTCTCAGTCTTACCGAAGGACTCGTAATCGCATCCAAATACGGAGCTCTCATCCCGGAGGAATTAAGAAATCTTTTCTTAAATGAATCACCTCGAGCATTTGACTTGCTGCTCTCACTATAGTTTTTATGATTTTTGGCAGTTATCAGAGTTCGACGATGGACTCCATAAGTGAGAATTGCCGGAATATCCGAACTGTGGATCGCGCGAACGGATCCGCGAAAGCCAATGAAGTTTAACGACTTATGAGACGTTGCAGACCAGGAGGAAGAGGAAGTGACGATTAATCTAGAAGCGGCAAACAAAGTGTTAGCGCAAATTGATCGCGATGAGCTGGCACAGCTCGGCTGCGATCTCACTAGCATTCCCAGCCCTACCGGCCAGGAAAAAGCCATCGGCGAATTCATTTTGGATTGGTTTAAGGCCAACGGCCTCAAAGCCGTGCGACAAGATGTCGAGTTCGACCGGCCAAATGCCGTAGGCATCGTCAAAGGCGATGGCACCGGATTGAGCCTGGGTTTTAACGGCCACACCGATACCAGCTTTACCGGTACGGCGGAAGACGCGCGCATGGTCGCCAACATGGAGCCCGAGTCGGAGCTAAAGGGCAAAGTGGTCGGCAACAAAGTCCAGGGTTTGGGCATCTCCAACATGAAAGGCGGCGTCGCAGCCTTCATGATGGCCGGCAAAGCCCTCAAGAAAAGTCAGGTCAAGCTCAAAGGCGACGTTATTCTTGCGGCGGTGGTCGGCGAAATCTCGCGAACTCCGATCGGGCCTTGGCAAACCAAGGAGTACCGCGGCGAAGGCGCCGGCACCCGGCATCTGCTGACCCACGGCATGCACTCGGATTATGCCGTGGTCGCCGATGGCTCGGATTTGAACGTCGTTTGGACACAAACCGGGGTGGTCCAAGCCAAGATTCAGACCTTCGGTAAGGCCGAAGCCGCCTGGGGCTCGAATCGCGCGACCCATCCGATGGAAAAATTCAACGCGATCGTCAAGATGACTAAGATCATCGAAGCCGTTGAACACTGGGGCGCCGAGTTCGAAAAAAAATACATTTATAACTCCCCTACCGGCCCGCTCTATCCCAAGGTCAATATTGGCGGCATCGAAGGCGGCGCGCCCTACCGACCGAACTACTTTCCCGGCGTCTGCGCGATTTATGTCGACGTGCGCATGCCGCCACAGGTCAGGCCGGTGACCATCAAGTACGAACTGGAAAACGCGTTAAACGGCACGGGCCTCGAATACGATATGGAGATTTACAAATCGCTGCTCGGTCACGAGGGGAAAGGGATCGAGCCGCTGGTTAAGTCCGCCGAGGACGTCTATCAGTATTTGTTTAAAGAAAAGCTCAAACCCGAGGTGCCTGATCGAGCCAGCATCTGGACCGATACCAATATCTATAACGAGCTCGGCATTCCGGCCATCAAGATCGGCCCGCGCGGCCGCCGCATCGGCCCAAGAAATGAAGAAATCGAAATCGATGTAATGGTGAAGGCAGCGCAAATCTACGCGCTGATGGCACTGGACATCTGCAGCCGGGAGCGGACGTAGAACGCTTTATACCGCTGACTTTGCCGAAATTATTTTTTCAGCTTGTCGATAATTCTTGTATCGTAAAACTGATTTGCGGGCGCATCCTTTGCAGCCGGCAGCACCGTACCGCCTAAGAATTTGAGAATCTGCTCGAAACCGCGGTCACTAAACGTCAGATCCCTATTGAAGCCGGCTTGCTTGGTAAAAAACTCGTAAGTCTTTTCTAAGGTCACGGGATCGTTGTCTCTCGTGTATTTGGCAACAACACTCTTGGCTAACTGCGGATTCTCATACCACGCGTTGATGCCGCGACGAACCGCGCGCAACAACCGTAGCCAGATGTCCGCCCTTCTTTCAACTTCATTTTTTCTAACAATTAGGCCGATATTCTGGTAGGGCAAGTCGTACGTGTCGGTTAGCCTTGTGTATCCTTGCGCGTCCGCTTTGAAGCTCACAGGCGGCGTTAGCGCCGACGCCGCAATCTGTTTGGATTGCAGCGCGGACCACTGGATTGCCGATCCGCCGAGACGCAACAATTGAACATCGCTTTCCGGTTTCAGACCGAGCTTGGTTAAAGCCGTCCGTACTCCGTAATCGTTCGGAGTGCCCAGGCGGTCTGCGCCCACGAGCTTGCCTCGCAGTTGCTCAGCCAACTTGAACTCCTTCTGTGCGTGAAAGGAAAAAATCATCTTATTGAGCAGTCCGGCTATCATAGTGATATTCCCGCCCGCGAGCACCACCGGAACAATACCTGGGGCGGAAATCTGCACCGCATCGACCTCGCCGGCCACGATAGCCGCTATCGCAGCGCTCGCTTGAATCAATACCAGTTCGACATCGAGCGCTTCGTTGTGGAAGGCAGAAGAGGCTGTGGCCATCCAAATTGGTGCCATAGCACCGATGGGAGAAACATAAGCGATCCTGAGCTTGTCCAGCTTGTCTGCCGCGACCGCGGGGATTGCCGCGCGCAGAGTGAACAATCCAAGGATCATAAGGGCAAGCACTATGCTCCGTCTTACCGATGGCATGTCTCAGCTCCGCTTCCTATCGCTAACCAGTCCATGCTCGACGGCGATCCTTCCAAAGGTCATCCCGCCAAGCAAAGTTAGACCCGCCTGATAGCCGGCACCATACTCCGTGCGTACCCTCACGGTGCCGCCCGCGTATAAGTGCGGGATTGCGTGTCCGCGCAAATGCATGACTCGGCCGTGAACGTCCGTATAAAGCCCGGCAGATGATGATTCCGTAGGCGTCAGTTCCACCCCGTAGAACGGCGCCTTTTCCAGCGGCCCCAAGTTGGGGTTGATCGGGTGTTTCGTATCGCCGACTTTGCGAATCCATAAAGACTGACCGCGACCAAATTCCGAATCCAATCCCGCGCGAGCGTTATCATTGAACCTGGCCACCGTTTGCTGAAGTTGCCCCGCATCAATGTCCAATTGCCCTGCGAGATCGGCAAGCGACTCAGCTCGCTTGACCCAATCCGGCAGCGGCGTCCCGGGCGGAATATTGGCAAACGGATAGCGCTCTCTAAATTGAGAATCAAACAGCAAAAAGAAAGGAATGTTTGCATAGCGATGTTTCGTGACTACATCAAATTCTCTGAGCTTTACGACAAACTCTTGAAAGAAGGCCTCATTGCCAAATCGCTCGCCTTCAGAATTCACCACGATGGAATGAGGATAGGCCAATTCCTGAATGCCGGCCGAGTGAAATTCAGGCTCACCGCCGGGGCGCGGGATCCAGTAGCCGACCATGGAACTCAAGCTGGTCGGAATATTCCGAATAAACGCTCCAAGTTCTCCGGCCATGAGGAGTCCGTCACCCGTCTGGGTCGGCGGATGGTGCGGAGCGGAATTAGGAAACGATTGGTAAGCGCGAACGAACTCAGGGTTGCTTTCATATCCACCGGTGCCGAGAAAGACGCCGCAATCACTTTGGATCTGTTGGGCTTTGCCTCCCATTTTTATTTCAGCACCAGCGATCCCGCCGTCCTCCAGCAGGAGCCTTGTCGCCGGCGATTGCGTCAAAACGGTCACGCCTTTTTCTAAACACTTCAGGAGCAGCCACGCCACCAATCCTTGACCCGCCGCATAGAGAGACGCCGCATGCTCGAGGTTTTCACGAGCCCAAAAATAACGATTGCCAAGTCCTCCCCATTTTATTGCATCAGACCAGGAAACGCCTCCAGGCATGTACGGGCTTTCCAAAAGAGCGGGAGCGCCCTCAGGCAGGGCATTCTTTGGCAGCGGCACTACTTCGAGTGTGCGACCGAGACCGAGTGAACCCGGCGCACCCGGAAAGTAATGGTCGGGAAGACCCTCGATAATTCGAAATGGAACACCCAGTCGGGCGAATGCCTCAATCGTTACGGCCGCTTCTGTTGCGTACAGGCGCATTTTTTCTTCTTCAGCAAATCCGCCCGAAAGGAAGCGCAGGTATTTGAGCCCCTGTTCAGTAGAATCGTGCAGCCCGGCGGCGCGCTGAAGCGCATTGTTGGGCGCCCAAAGTCCGCCGTAAGAATATGCGGTGGCACCGCCTACGACAGCCGCTTTCTCTACGACGACCGCCTTTAGACCGCGATGTGCCGCCCATAAGGCACTGGCCAAACCTGACGCTCCCGAGCCAACTGCTATCCAATCATAATGAAGACCCATGAATCGCCCTTTCAGCCGCAACCAACGAAATCTGGTATGGCAATTGTGCAAGCGGCGAACTTCGTAATCCGGTTCAATTCGAGAATTTCTACCAGAGAAAGAAGTCGAAGAGCAACGCCACGACGTGGCTTCAGAGTTTGTCCGACCTCAGGAAAGGAGCGCTCCAAGACCTTTGGGTCATAATGATGTGAGCACTAGGATGATTTGCACCCACGTCTTAAATCGAAGTGGCAAAGGGGTTCGGAGTGCGGCGTATGGATTGTGAGCGAGCCGGATCTGTGCAGGTATATTGGTACTATACAGATCAGGTATATTGGACAAACCGCGAATGCAAACTGAATTGACAAGTTGTTGGTCGAAAAGGTCAAAGTTGCACAACTGTGATTTTGTTAATCGTTAATATACTGGTCCGTATTCTCGCTGGTTAGCCCGTTTAAACGACTACGGTTCCGATGACATCAACTCAATAAAGGAGGATACCGATGAAGTACATGATCAGCTGGTTCGAGCGTCCGCAAGGATCGCCTACGGAATACGAGAATGCCCAGAAGCGAATACTGGAGGTTTTCACTCAATGGAAGGCGCCCGACAATTTCAAGATCGAGTTGTTCGTGGTGCGGGTAGGCGATTGGGGTGGGTATATGATGTTGGATTGCGACGATCCGTTGGCGGTTCACAAGTTCTGCTCGATGTTGCCTGCATTTGAATTCGAGGCGCGACCCGTGGTTCCCGTTATGGACGCTGTCCGGGTGGAGCTTGAAGCGATTGCCTTCCGTGATGGGCTAAAAGGCAAGTAACATTCGATAGGATCGAATCGCATTTGCCGAGTTTGCGAAAACTATGTTCACGATGAGTTTGATAAACACCGTGTGGCCTAACCATGCGCTGCAGCGAACCCCGGCCATCGCGCTCCGGTTGCACCGGACGCCCTCGTCGGCCGGGTCGCTGAGCTCGGGTGGCGCGTCAGGTTCTTTACAATTTCTGAGACCTGCTCAGGTATACGGAGCTGCACTCATGATTCAATTTGTGATTGTTAGCTTGCTCGCGCTTCTCTTCATCCCGGCCAGCGCGTTGGCTCAAAGCTGCGCCGACAGTCCGGTAGCAGTCCAAATCCTGGGTTCTGGTGGACCCAGGGTCAACCCCGATCGCGCGTCATCCAGTTATCTCCTTTGGATCGATGCTCAGGCGAGGATACTTGTCGATATTGGCGGGGGAGCCTTCCTTCGCTTTGGCCAAAGCCAAGCGAAGCTTAGCGACCTGTCGTTGGTTGCGATAAGCCATCTTCATCCCGATCACGTTTCTGACCTGCCCGCCCTGCTGTGGTTGAGCCATCAGGCTCGCAAGAACTCGTTGCCCATAGTGGGTCCTTCCGGTAACGACGTGGCGCCGAGCTTTCCGACGTTTCTCAGTCGCTTATTCGATGAGAAGAATGGCGCATTTCAAGTGCTCGGCCCCACGTTGGGTGCCACGCCGGGAAAAGCGGGAGGAGGTGTTCGTCTCGATGTCGGCGTCGTTGATGTGACAAAAACCGAACCGTTAGAAGTGTTCGACGGGCAGGGAGTGACCGTGACTGCGTTGGGAATACCGCACGGCAATCTTCCGGCCCTGGCGTACCGCGTTCAAACACGCGACGTCTCAATCGTATTCAGCTCCGATCAGACCGGTACCAACCCGAGATTCGTCGAGTTCGCGAAGGGAGCAAACGTCCTGATCATGCATCTCGCCATTGCAGCAGGCGAAACTAGTCCTCTCCACGCTTCACCTGCGGTCGTCGGTCGTGTCGCACAAGAAGCGGGCGTTGGGCGACTGATTCTCAGTCACATCGGTCAGTTTAATCTTGATGCTGCCATCGCTGAACTGAAGAAGTTCTATACAGGTCCCCTGACGATTGGCGCCGATCTGCAGTGCACATCAGTGCCGTGAATAGTCGGCTAGCACGAAAGAGCCCTGCCGACCAGCGGATCGCGCAGAGTTGCCATTTCCCTACTCTGCGGCGGAGCCTGGCGAAAGCGGTGAATCACCCGCTTATTTTAGACCGTACTGCGTCACCATGCGATCGATGAAACCGGTCGTTTCCAGTTCTTTGAGGATCGAGTGATCGACGAACTGAGCAGGGTTCGCTTTAACGGCCTTGGGTTCACTCTTACTTACCTCTTGAATGGGAATTTCCAATTCCGCATCCGTAGCATACGGGCGAAGACTGTGATCGTAAGCGCGAAAGTTTTCCTCCAAAACCTCTCGATCCTGAATGCGCATGTATTTGCTCATCACCTTGAAGCTTTGCTCCTTGTGGGTTTTGTAATAGCAAATCCCTTCGATCAAGCCCTTCATGAAATTGACCACCACCGGCCGGTTAGCTTGAATGAAGGATTTTCGCGTGACCACCACCGCGCTGGTGTAGGGAATCTTTAAACGAGAGGCATCGATCAGAAGAGGAAATCCCTTTTTTCTCGCCATCAACGTGATTGGCGGCGTGACGATAGCAGCATCGGCGCGCCCGGCTTCGACGGCAAGCAGCCGGCCGGTTTGGTTTCCGAACTGGAGTAAAGCTACCTCGCTCTCCGGCTTCAAGCCCTCCCTCTGCAGCAGGAAACGGCCCATGAAGTCCGACGAACTCCCATAGCGGCCGATTGCCAGACTCTTGATCTGCTTGACGTCGGTGATTCCTTTTCTACCAAAGACGTTGTTGTCCATGAACTGGTTGAAGCTCATCGTTATAGTGAAATCCATTCCCTTTATGTTATTGGCGATCGCCAGCATCGGCGAAAACTGCGCCATGTGCACATCGTTGTTGAGAAGAGCGGAAATCGAAACGGTGGCACCCTGGATGAACACGAGGCGAACTGTATTGCCGTATTTCTCAAAAAAACCCAGATCCGCGGCGATCCATAAGGGCGCGGTATTACCGGAATCACTGGCAGTGCTGAAGTTGATGATTTCTGCGTCGATCGGCTTCGCAACCGCTAATGCGAGGAGCATGGCAAAAAGAGCAAATTTGATGTTCATAAACTCTCCTTCAGGTCAGTTGTAACGGTCTCGCGGAGCTTGATCACTGGAGTCTTTCGTCGCGCCGCTTCCCCGACTTCGGCAGCGGCCAAAAGCGAGACTCATAGGTCAAAGAAAGCAAGCCTGCAAAAACTTCCTCGAAGCACCTTGCCTCGCGTGGTCATCGTCACACCGCTTTTCGGATCTATCTGGTAAGGCAGATTTCTCGTCGGAGTTTTTTCGGAACAAACCTTGTTGTTAGTTGGTTTTAAACAAGCGAAATCCAGAGCAGACGATTAACGCAATCGAATAAAACCAACCGCGCGGTTTTTCACAGCCCGTCCCCTCCCAACCGCTTACACAAGGTTAGATCCACCACGTCATCGGTCTTGAACTCCGCCGCCTTAGGATTGAGGCCGAGCTCGGCCATAAACTTCATGACCGAACGCACTCCCGCCACGGTCGGGCAGATGCTGCGAGGCAACTCTTCGACAAGATCATCATAGGATGCTTCCAGTCGATCCGGTTTCGCGAGCTTGAGATTCTTGCTCATGATTTTCAGAACTGCTTTTTTATTTGGCGGTGCAACTATGAACTTTATGGCATCGGCCGTCGCCCTGCCGACGCGTTCGAGCATCAGCGGATCAGAGCGCAAGAGCTTGCGCGTTGTCACCATACCGCTTGCTTGAAACGGGATGTTGAGCTTGGCCATATCGAGTAGGATGCTGAAGCCCTGGCTTGTGGCTGTGTTGGCCAGTTCCGGTGCAATTAGAGTCGCCTGTACATTGCCAGCCTGCAGCGCGGCCAATCGTATCGGTTCTTCGCCAATCAGCAGGAGTGCGATGTTGTCTCGGCGCGCGCTAAGACCCATGTGATCAAGCGCCGCATGGGTCGCCAATGAGGCTAAACCCGCCTGGCTGGCTCCGATCGCGATTCTCTTGCCCTTTAAGTCTTCATGCCTCTTTATGTCACGGTGCACTACCATGATGTATCGGACATTGTTCTGGTTCCCGAGGAACATTACCAGATCGCCGCCCGCGGCAACTGCGTTGGTAACATGGGTCGGGCCGATGAGACCGACGTGAACCTCACCGGCAAGCATCGCCTGCGCAGCCCGGCTGGCGATAATGAACACCGGCTCCACTTCCACGCTGTGTTTACGGAAAAATCCCTGTTCGCGCGCCACCCAGGTCGTGGTCATGTAGGCATTGATGGCTCCATAGGCGAATACGGCTTTCGAGGTTCCCTCCGCGCCCCACGCAGCAATCGGCGAGGTTAAAAGGGTTAAAGCCATAGCCGAAATCCCCGCGAATTTTATCATTGAGCACCTCCTGCCGCATCTCGCAAAGCTTGGCGCAATTTTCTCACAAAATTTTCCGAGGACTCGTATAGCTGTTACCGTCGAATCACAAGAACTCGTCAATTGCGGGGAAAGTGTGCATCGACCTGTGAATAATCGGTGAAGATTATAGTCAACGTCGCTTATCCATATCGTTTGAGTACAGATGACGGATGCTAGAGATGCAGATTGATATCCAATGCTTTTAATCCGTTCTTCACGACGTCGTCAGTCAATTCTTTGGTTGTTGCGAACCGCGGAACTATCGGTGCCATGCTGAGCTAAGCGAACACTCCTGCCTTCACGCCCGCCGTTCCGCTACAGGGTCTTCTTCAGATCCTCCATATAGTCCTTGAATCCCTGTTCCATCGTGTATTGCGGTTCCCAGCCGAGATATTTCTTCGCCCGGCTGATGTCGAGATGCTGGGTGCGTGAGACCGGGGGCGTCCCTGGGATAATTTCTACAGAACACTTCGGCAAGAGTTTTTTCACAGTCGCAACGATTTCCTCGAATTGCGTAACTTTGCCCTCGCCGATATTGAAAGTGTTTTTCTCGGGCTGGGGAACAGTCGCCGCCAGATCAACGGCGCGACCCAGGTCCTTGCAATAAATGTATTCGAAGGCCATGGTTTGTTCTTCGGGAATCTTGGCGGTCTCGCCTTTGAGCCCGCTCACCAGCAAAGCTTGTATCTTTTCACCGCCGCCGGAACCAGACCAGAAATGACCCAGGCCGTAAACATTGGCCGGACGAATTACCATTAGCTCAAACTTGTGCATTCGCTGGTAAGCCTCCAGCAGTAGTTCCTTGGCGACTTTGGAATTGCCGTAAGGCACACCGCTCCCCTTATAGAAGTCCTCCGTGACCGGTTCGGAAGCTTCTTTACGCCAGTCGTAAACACCGAAGGTGCTGATGTGGACCATTCGTTTTACGCCGGTTAAACGAACAGCTTCGGCGACATTCATCGTCCCGACGACGTTTATGTGAAATCCCGTGTACAACGATTCCGCGACCCTCGAACCGATCAAACCAGCCGTATGCACAAGAGTTTGGACCTTGTGCGACTGAATCGCTTCGATCAATGCCGGCAGGTCGCGTACATCTTTTTGCACCACCTGAAAGTTCCCTTTGCCCAGCTTCATCTCGAGAAATTCCCGGCGCGGTTGAGGATCGAAATAAATTAGCTTTTCGCCCCGTTTCAGCGCGACTTGCCCGAATGAGGTACCCACTAATCCAGCGCCGGTGACTAACGTCGTTCCCATTTCTCCTCCTTGAAATTAGATCTCAGATAAAGATCACGAATCCGTGACGCCGTAGAGCCGGACGCAGTTGTCCCAAAGTATTTTGCGGCGGCTCGCATCGCTCATCTCTTCGATCGCGAAAAATTCATCGAGCGCATGTGGAAAAGCCGCGTCGATATGGGGATAGTCGGTCGAGATTAGAATATTGTTATCGCCGATGCGGGAAATCACATCGGCAACCAGATGTTCGTCGGGATCGACGGAGATGAAACACTGTTGAAAGAAGTAATCGCTAGGCTTCTTTGATAACGGCACATCGGCCAGCGCACCATGTAACTTTGCCCGCTCATCGAGCCGGTAAAGCAGCCATGGCAACCAGGCGCAGTTACCTTCCAGGAACGCCACCCGAAGTTTGGGAAACTTTTCCAGAACTCCACCGGCGCAAAACTCGGAAACGGCCAGAATCAATTCGACTGGATTGCGCAGTGCCAGGGCGACGATATCACCGTTTGGATGACCGAAAAACTTATTGGCGACTTGATCCTGCTTTGGTCTTGCCGGCGGATGAAAGCAAAGCGCAACGCCGAGCTTCTCGATCTCCGCCCACAGAGGATCGAAGTGGCGGTCATGAATGAATTTGCCGTTGATCGGCTCGGGACAAAGCGAAAGGCCGGACACGCCAAGCTCGTTGACAGCGCGGCGCACCTCCTCTATTGCCAAATCGACATCGTGCAGGGTGATCAACGCCGACGCCTTCAAACGCTTGGGGCTAATCCGGCAAAAATCCGCGATCCAGCTGTTCCACGCTTTGCACAGATCATTGGCATATTCCGGCTCAAAGGTCTCATCGCAATGGAGCGGCGAAGTACGAAACAAAACCGCGACGTCGAGCCCTTCCATATCCATCGCCTGAACCTGCGATACTGCGTCGTACCCTCTCGCGAGAGCGAAGCCATAACGCTCCTCCACCCGCTGTTCGCCATAATCAAGCAACGCCTCGCGCGGCCGCAGCTTGGTCCCGCCGCCGATGGAAAACTGCGGCCGCCCGTGCTTGTTCCACCCTTTCGCCACAGGAATCCGTTCGCCCCACTTGGGATTCATGTACTTGGTATAAAGATCCGGATGGTCGTAAACATGCATATCGCTATCGAACGCTTTGAACCTGTTTTTCGCCATAAATACCTCCGTGAGCTAGATTACGACGACGCATCGGAGCCCATCTAATTAATTAGGCAAACTTTAGAATAGGGAAATTGCAAAGAATGAGCTGAACCCGATGATGAAAGATCCTTTTGCTTTCCAGTGCAGGGGCAACTTTTCTGTCAAGGCAAAAATCGCGATGCCGCAGCTCCATCTTCGTGAAGGGTTGCCGCGGGCCGGAACGGCGCCGTGGCCATGGGATACGAAATCGACACATCGGTCGACTGCTACCGCACGGCTGGATTGCCTTGTCGCCGACTCGTCGTCAAGACCCTTGGCCGCGACAGGAGTAAGTGTCTCTTGACGCTTTTGCCGACACATACCCCAACGCGACATCGCGCTTTAACGCGGACTGATCGCGCTGTGAGGGGTCGCCATAGCCCCCGCCGCCGGCAGTGAGAAAAATCACCGTTTCTCCCGGTTTCACCAGCAGATGGCTGAATTTTCCCGGCAATGTTTCCTGCTTACCATTGCGCTCGATCACCGTTTGATTTGTTAGCCCTTCTTTTCCGCCCATCAATCCCCAAGGCGGGCATTGAATCCGATCCGTGTTGCGACTGACCAGGACGTCATGCAACGCTTTGACTTTCACTTCGAGGCCGCTGCCACCACGAAATTTCCCGGCGCCGCCACTGTCGGCGCGAAACTGATGGCAATCGAAGAGCAGTGGATAATACAGCTCCTGCAGCTCAATCGGCGTGTTCTTCACGTCGCCCTGGCACATCGAAACCGATGCCGCCGCGCCGTCCTCGAACGGCCTGCCACCCCAGCCGCCGCCCATGATGTTCTGACAAACATACCGGACTCCTGTCCTCGGATGCGTCCCGAACATGGCGTAGCCGCCCATATCGCCTTTGTGCGCCGCGGGCACGCGATCCGGCAGCGCCGGCGCCAGCGCCCGTAAGATCGTGTCGAGCACCGTCGGTAGCGAAAGACTCCAGCCACCGATCGGCGCCGGACGGCGCGCGCTCAACAACTTGCCAGGCGGCAAAATAACTTTGAGCGCGCAAAACGAGCCTTCGTTCACTTCGCGCTGGGGTGAAGTGAGCGCTTTGAATGCGACACGTGCAGCGGCCATGCCGCCGGATGCGCCGCAGTTGATAAACCCGGGCACCTGATCACTGACTTCCGAATAATCAATCGTGAGCTCATCGCCTTGCACTTCGATTTTGACCCTGATCGGCACCGTCTTTGAGAAATCTCTGCCGTCGTTGTCGAGAAACGAGGACGCTTCATAGACACCGTCTGGAATGGCGCGAACGGATTCGCGAACGAGCTTGTCGGTCTGGTGCCAAATCACCTGCACCGCTGCTTGAAAGCGCGCGCCGCCGTACTTTCGGCAGATCTGCTCTAAGCGTTCCTCGCCGGTGCGGCAGCATGCGATCTGCGCGCGCAGATCGCCGAGCGATGATTCGGGGAATCGGATGTTATCCTCGATCAGGCGCAACACCTCGTGATTGGGCTTGCCCTGCGCGTAAATTTTCACCGAGCGGATTTGAATACCTTCTTCATACACATCGCGTGTCTGGCTCGAACCGAACCCTGTGCTCGCCCCGCCGACGTCGATCCAGTGCGCGCGTACGGCGAGAAAACAAAACAACTTACCTGCCCAGAAGAACGGCGTGTACACGGCCATGTTATTCAAGTGCTGTCCGCAAATTTCCGGATGATTGACCAAGAAGACATCGCCGGGATGAATGTTTTCCTTGCCGTAGACTTCGATACCGTCCTGCACCGCCACTCCAAGATCAGCGAGGAAGATCGGCAAGGCGCCTTCATTCTGCGACATCGTCCGCCCCTCGTCATCTAAAACGGCCACGCAATAATCCTGCACCTCATAGATCATCATGTTGTAGGCGGTCTTCTTCAGCACCGTAGACATCTCGTTAGCCGCCGCCTTTAGGGCACAACGAATAATTTCAACGGTAATCGGATCGACGGCCACAACTAGCTCCTCGCCTATTTTTTAGACCGAAAAATCGATTCTTCTGGCCGGCTCGTTCCGTCACCAATCGACCAGCGCGAACAAACTAGCTCCCAAACCGGGAAAACAGAAGCCCACAACACCGAAAATGGACCCTAGGATCAAAGCTGCTCGCATCACACTTTGAAACGCCAAATCGAAGATCGAAGCAAACAAAGCAAGAAGAATCATGCTCAGTAGTCCGCCTCCGATGAAACCCATACCGCAGCGATAAATCTTTTCGCCATTATGACCCTTCCGATTGAACGACCGAAATCCCATTCGAAACAATGGTTAGCTTATGCGTCGCGATCGGATTTCATAACTATTCCGAATTTTATCCGCTTAAAACACCGGCGCGCCGGCGGCGAATCTCTCTCGTGCGCCTTCATTGCCAAATTCCGGTGCGGGGTCTAATTCTTCAAAGCTGCTACCGCGGTCTAAATCGAAGATAAACGCCAAACTCGGCTCGCAGGCGAACAAAAAGGCCGGCTCATCGCTATCGTTGAAGTGCTGGTAAGTCGCGCCGTTCGGGCGGATCGGCAAGATCAGCAAGTCTTCAACGCCCCAGTCATGGCGCACGCTGTCGATTGCCGTATGGCCGTTGCCTCGCAGGAAAAAGAATATCTTGTCGCCGGGATGTTTCTGCAAGCCGCTCCGGCTGCGAGGCGGAATGCATTGCAGATATGCCATGAAGTTTCGCAGTCCCGTGTATAGAAACAAAGGATGCAGATACCAACGCATGACGCCATGTCGGTTTATTTCCCACGGCAACTCATCGCCATTGCGGATGCAGCTCGCCTGTCCGCGCAGCTGCCTTTGGAGATCGCGCATTTGCATCAGCGAATCGTACAAGCTCTCTGACGTGTCAGACGCAGGCTGATATCGAAACTCGGGAAAATGTCGATCGAGTGCGGTTTGTCCGGCGGCATTGGCGTTCCTTAGCTGCAATCCGTTCTGCTCGTCGGTGTGATCCCGCAGATGGGTCATCGTGTGACACACCCAGTCTTCAAACGGTCTATAATAAAATGCCACCCAGCGGCAGTCTTTCCCTGCCTCATCGTTGAAATGTTGATGCTCGACGCCGCCCGGACGGATCGGCAGGGTGATCAAATCGCCGCGCTTCCACTTATAGAGCGTGCCGTCGATGTCGGTGCTGCCGTTTCCTTCGATGACGAATAGTACCAGGCCGCCCTGATGCTTATGCCGGCCCGAGTGTTGCTTGACGTCGTTCAAAAATACTGACCAGTTGGTCGAAGCGACTTCCGGCGTGAATTCGAAGGTGACGTAGCGCTTCAGCAACGCTTGGCGCGACGCTTCGAAATCGCGTTCGTTAGCCCTGACCAGCAACTTACCGGTCATCTGCTTCTCCAACCAGTCCGCGCGCCAGCGCAGCATGGATTCATAGTTAAAGTATGTTCGTGGCATGCTAAATCTCTAGTTACTTTAATCGAGCGAAGACGCCTTCGCGCTGCAGTTCAGCGAGTAAGCTGTTATCAAAAAAATCATCGGGCTTGGCGTTCCTGGCGTTCGCCATGCCCTGAGTAGCGAGAAACTTGAGAACTACGTCCACGCCCTTCTCGTCCGTTAAAGGCGGCAAGGAAAACAGCTTGGAATAGTATTCATAGCTCCGCTTGGCGATGACGTCGTCGGTGATGCGCATATATTTTTTCATAATCGGCAGGCTCTTCTCGGCATCCGTTTTAAGAACGTGAATCGCTTCGACGTAGGACGTGAGCATGCGCTTAACTAAGTCGCGATTCGCGCGCAAAAGCTCTTTCCGGACGACCAAGCCGGACTGGGGAAACGAGTCCGAACCGGTAGCGAAATCCGCCAGCGGTGTAAGGTTGTACTTTTCCGCTTCAAAGCTAAACGGCGGCGCCAGGATTGTCGCGTCGATGGTTCCGGCCACCACGGCCGCCAGTCGCGGCTGCGTTCCGGGGATTGCGACAAACGTCACCGACTTAGGATCGATGCCCCAACGCTCCAGCGCGTTCAGAAAGAAAAACTCGTTCATCTCGCCGCGTCCAACCAGTCCAACCGTTTTGCCGACGAGATCTCGCGGCTTCTTAACTGTCTTGGGCTGGCCTACGATGCTGACGGTCGCGCGATTGGTCGAAGTTGCAATGATGACGAGGTCGCCGCCCGCCAGACTCGCCTGCACCGGCGCGACGCCCGCGCTTTGCGAAAGTTGCAGGGCATTGGACAAAAGCGCCGAAGTACTGCGCGATCCGCCGGCGATGCGAACAAGCTCCGAGCTCATGCCGTGCTTGGCGAAGAATTTTAGCTCATGAGCGATCCACAATGGCGCCTGATAGCCCAACTCGCCGCCATAACCCGCGGTGATCTTGGTCGGTGGGGCAGTCTGCGCGCCATCGACCGCGGCCTGCCGCGCCAGTACGAACAACAGTGCGAATAGAATTGCAAAATATTTTCTCAACATAAATATTATTCTTTTACTCCTCACTTCTCGCCCCTCAACCTTTCTTTGGCTCTTCTTTTCCCACATACGACTGCCGGTAAGTCTGTAACGTCTTACCGCGCAGCTCGTAGAGAAATTGAATCACGCGTTCGTTGCTCATGAACTTCGACTTGTTGTAATGATCGTGGTGCACAATCTCATCGAGCGAACGGCGCACGCCTTCTGAAGGCTGCACCGCGGGATAGCCGATCGGAATGATCAGATAGAGCATCATCAAATCCGGCACGTCGAGCACTTTCTTGAACGGCTCCTGAACATGAATGGTCACCCATTGGGTCGCAAGACCGAGGGAGACCGCCGCCAGATGCATGAACGTGCAGGTATTCGCCAAGCCATCGGTTAGATGAGATTGATCGCGGCCAAAAGTGTGCGCGCCTTGTACGGTGCCCCACTGGCGACGGCCATCGCCAACCACGACGATCAAGGCCGGCGCTTCAGACCAGCCCGCACCGCGCCGCTGGCGCTCCACGGCTTCGTCAGCGGTCATCTGATAAGCCGGGTGGCGCAACTCGAAGACGCGCTGCTGCTCCATCCAGTAAATGAAATCGGTGTTGTCCTCCGAGTAACAGCGGAAGAGATCCTTTTTGACCTTCGGATCTTTGACAACGATGTATTCCCAAGGCTGCGAGTTGGCCCCGGACATCGCCCAGCGTCCGGCTTCGAGAATTTTGTCGATGTGACCGTCGGGAATTGGATCGGGTTTGAGCTTACGCACGCTCGAGCGGCGACGAATGATATCGTAAAGAAGATCATAACCGGGAGTTGAATCTGCATCCATATTTGGACCTCCAAAAATAAGCGAAACGTTGCGGAGATCGGACAAGACCTCACCGCAGGGGCGCGGAGTACGCGGCGATGGACGGTTATTGTTTAGAAATCGTGCGAAACTCCGCGACCTCGGCGCCTCTGTGGTGAAATGATGTTTCTATTTATAGGCCCGCTAAGCTACGTCCTTATAGCCTACACGTCCCTTGCCATTCAAGTTAAGGCTTGTTAAACGGGGGGCGTAGTTTTAGCGGCCGGAAGGAAAGGGACCCGATGAGACTTTTTCTGTGCGCCTTGTTGCTCTGTTGCTGCGTTTTTCGCGCACAGGCTGACGACCGCGTCCGGATCAGCTACGCCAGCCGCTCGATCTCTTCGATCTTGCCCTTTATCGCCGTCGACAAAGGCTTCTTCAAAGAAGAGGCGCTCGAGTCGGAGCTGATTCTCACGCGCGGCACCACCGCCATCGCCGCCTCGGTCGCCGGCGATGTGGAGGCGATCCATATCATGGGATCGGCCATTCGCGGTATCATACAGGGTCTGCCGATGAAGGTGCTGGCGGTCTACAACCAACGCCCGCTTTTCTGGCTCACGACCCGGCCGGAACTCAAGAGTTTCGGCGACCTCAAGGGCAAGACCATGGCGGTCACGACAATCGGCGGCAGCCAGCAACTCGCCGGAAATCACATGTTACGCAAGGGCGGGATCGACCCGGCCAAAGAGATCACCACCATCGTCTCGGGCGATGTGCCCGCCCAACTCCAGGCGCAAATCTCCGGTCCGGTCCACATCACGGTGCTGTCGCCGCCGACCGTGTTCATCGCCCGCGACCGCTACAAGCTCAATCTGCTGGGTTCGACGAGCGAGGAATATATCAACTTCATTTCCGGCATCATCGTGTCTGAAAAAACGCTGCGGGAGAGAGCCGGCGTCATCAAACGGACGCTGCGCGCAATGACTAAAGCAAACCGGTTTTTTTTCGCTAACGAGAACGCGTCGGCTGAGATCCTCGCCAAATACCTGAACGTGAGCCAGGCCGTTGCTCTGGATACCTATCGCTCGAGCCGCCCGGCGTTCACCCGTAACGCCATCCCCACAGAAAAAGAGCTCGAAGAGCATTTGAAATCCGATATGCAATTTCTGAACTTGAAAACGCCCATTAAGAGCTCCGCAGTTTTTGATTTCTCAATGCAACGGGAAGTCAATGGCGAGCTGGGAATAAAGTAGCGTTACGTTCAAAGCCGGAGAGACGAAACCAATCAACCTAGCAGTATGCTGAAAAATGTGTTGCAGGCTGCTCAAAAATTCCGAAAATCACCCTATCTACCCTTCACAGTCGTTCGGGAAAGGAAATATCATCGCAGGCTTTGAGGGAGCCCAGTAAAGGCTCTAAAGAATTGGCCGCGTCGAGCGATTCGACTTCGCGAACAACTGAGCGCGCCTTTTCATCACCCATTGTCGCGGTCGCGAGTAATAAGAATTTCTGTTCCACTTCATCTCGGCCCATCGGATTGCCGATCTCTCCCTTGGGGATGATCACTTCTTCTGAATGAATTGCGCTGCCCGACCTCACGGTCACGCGTCCTGACCAGTATTTTGGAAAATGGCGGTCGAGCTCCGTACTGCCGATGATTTTAACTTTGGCCATCAGATTTCGCACCGCGCCGCTGTTCAAAAATTCCGCACCGAAGGATACCAGGTCAATCTTGCCTCGAAGGACGGTTACCGCCATCACATACTGCCCGCTGCCCACAGCGGCAGCGCGACTCGCGGTGATCGATGGGCGATTCACCATGCTTTCGTTCTGTGTCGGCAAGGAGAGGTTGATCTCGTCAATCAACTCAGGCGTCAGCGCCTGCCGCTGAATAACCTTGAGCAACGCCTCCACGCCGGCGTGAAGCTGGCGCGCGCAGGGATAAGGTTTAAAGGCAACCTCAGGCAAATAGTACTGTCCGAAATTGTGCAAATAATCCCACCGCGGTTCATTGCACAATGTCAAACAAAAGCCGCGCGTATCTTCGAATGCGCGCTTAGGTCCGGTAAATCCTTTCTCGCGCTGCGAAAAGCGCGAGCGCTCCGCTCTGCGCTGCATGGCCGAAAGCGAGATGACGCGCCGTGGCGCCTTCGCTCCCACCGGTAATCATACCGCCACTGTGAAGTGATGCGATGCCCAATGTGTTGGCGGTCTGATCTGCGGACCAGTTTAAAAACTTCGCGCCCGCCGCGGCGATCCCGAACGCGGCGCAAATTGTGCTCGGCCACCACCCCCGCGCGAACAGTTTGGGCGCGTCAATTGACAGCCCAACTCGAATAACAGTCTCATATCCGGCCACTGCGGATTCGAGAAATCTCCTTCCGGTGCCGCCGTATTTCTCTGCCATGGCGAGCAATGACGGAACAATCATTGACCCAATACACGTTCCTGCGCCTCCATGAATGTCGTCCATTTCACCACAGTGCGCCGCAACGCTCATCGCTTGGACAGCGTCGAGATAGGAAACTCGCCGGCTGCTGCCAAAAAGCGTTGAGGTTGAAGCGCTTCCGCTCGTCGCATTCGCCAAATCGTAGGCGAGCATTCCTGGTTCTAGAGCCGTGCCTGCGAGCAGACAACCGATGGAGTCGAGAATGTGGAGTTTCGCAGCTGCAGTGACGTCGGCTGGAAGCTGATCGCATTGCAACGCGACATTATGACGCGCGATTTTTTCGCTAAGACTTTCTTCAGCCATTGTTTCGTAGCATCGCAATTAAGGCTAAATGCGCCGCCAATACACTGCTGGCCATTTGCTTATTTGAGCCTCGATGGAAAGGCACGTAAATCAATTGGCCACGTCAATTACCAGATGGCCGAAATCATTCACCTGCATTTTGTCGCCGGGATAGATCAAGATCGTCGCGCCCATCTCTTCGATCACCGCCGGTCCTTCGACGCGGTCGCCCGCTCGAAGACCGTTACGCAAGTAAATCGGGCTGTTGAGCGGACTATTTTGGAAAATAACCGCTCGACGACCGTGCTCGCCGCGTTCGGCCTCGACTGTCGTCGAGGCTAGCGGCAAGCGATCATCGGTTTTACCCAGCGCGGAAAGTCGCAGATTGACCATCATCACCGGTTCCTGGGGCGCTGAATGGCCGTAATGCTCTTGATGCAATTGATCGAAGCGGCTGCGTATACCGTTGAAATCGACAAGCGAGCGCAGATCTTCGGTGATCGGCACCGGCAATGTGTATTCTTGTCCGCGGTAACGCATGTCGAGGAAGCGGCGCAGAACGATCTGCTCCGCCTTGGCACCTTCCTCAGCCAACGTGTTTAAAGCGGACTCTTCTAACAGTGAGAATGCACCGGCGATTTGCACCCCGGTAGTCTCAGCCAATTCGCGCACGTAAGTCTGAACGTAATCATGCTTGAGATCGGCGAGCAGCATACCTAGGGCGGAAAAATATGCCGGCATCGGCGGTATAATCACGCGCGGCACGGATAATTCGCGGGCAATCGCGATCGCATGGAGCGCGCCGCCGCCGCCGCTCGGCACCAAAACGCAGTCGCGTGGGTCGTAGCCTTTTTCAACCGACACGGCGCGGACCGAGAGCGACATGTTGAAGTTGGTAATGGTTAAAATTCCCAAAGCCGCTTCTTCGAGAGACAAACCGAGCGGCTTGGCAATTGTCTCGGTCACTGCGTGCACCGCCTTATCGCGCTGCAAGCGCACACCGCTGCCGAGAAAATATTCCGGGTCGATGCGGCCGGTGATGAGATTGGCATCGGTGACAGTCGGCTTCGTGCCGCCCTTGCCGTAACACGCAGGCCCGGGAGCGGCTCCGGCGCTTTGCGGTCCGACTTTCAGACCGCCTGCGGGATCGATCCACGCAATGCTTCCGCCGCCGTTGCCCACTTCCACGATATCGATCACCGGCAACATCATCGGATGGCCTGAGACATAGCCCCCGACGTAGTAGCTGCTCGTGACTTCAGGATGAAAATCTTTGATAAGGCTCGATTTGGCAGTCGTGCCGCCCATGTCGAAGGAAATGATATGGCGGCAACCGAGCGACTCACCAAGTTGCGCCGCCGCGATCACACCAGCGACCGGGCCTGATTCCATCATCGTCACCGGCATTTTCTTCGCGGTGTCCGCCGACATTACCCCGCCGTTGGACTGCATGACGCGAAAAGTGCCACGAAAACCGGCGCTACCGAGCATCCGTTCCAAGGAAACTAAATAACGGCTGACGAGTGGTCCGACATACGAGTTCAACACGGTGGTCGAGGTGCGCTCGTATTCGCGAAACTCGCGGAGAATCTCATGCGATAGCGATACATAGGCTTGAGGAAACTGCTCCCGGAGCAATTCTCCAAGGCGCTGTTCATGCGCCGCATTGGCGTACGCGTGCAGCAAACAGACAGCGATGCTCTCCACGCCCGCCGCCTTGAGCGCGGCGATCGTCTGTGCGGCAGAAGCCTCATCGAGCGGTTTTAAAACTTCGCCGGTGGCGTAGAGCCGCTCGTCGACTTCGAGGCGCAGATCGCGCGGCACAAGCGGCACCGGCCGCTTAAAAAAGAGATTGTAGCCTTCGGGTCGATTGCCCCGGCCGATCTCATAAACATCGCGAAACCCTTTAGTGGCAATGAGTCCCGTGCGCGCACCTTTACGCTCAAGAACGGCATTGATCGTAACGGTCGAGCCATGCACAAAAAAAATCGCGCGGGCAACGTCAATGCTTGCCCCGCGTAAACAATCCTGAATGCCGAGGGCAAGATCGTCGGGCGTCGTCAGGGATTTGCTGCGCGACACTTTCCCTTCATCGTCGACGGCAACCAGATCGGTAAACGTTCCGCCTATATCAACTGCGATTCTCATGAGCCTTGCGATTTTCTTTAGAGACCGTAACCATCAAACCTTCCGAGCCATCGATTCACAAAAGCATGTGGCTGATTCTCTCCCTCTTGCGGGGGAGAACTAGAGCGGGGGTGCCAATCACCCCATCCTGATATTTCCCGTCAAGGGAAGGAACCTGAACTGACACTCTTCTGTCGTGATGCAATTCAACCACCGAGCAGTGACTTCGCCCCACCCGCCGTCACTTCGAAACTATCGCCGTAAAGAATTATTTTCCCCTCGGTTTCCAAGACCACCCGCAACGCGAGCGTCATATTTTCATTCAACGTCGTTGCCCCAACCGATGCTGCGCCGACTTCGCGCGCGTCGTTTTCACTCAGAAACGGTGCCTCCCACTGGTTCAGCCCGATGCCGTTTGCCAGGCCGTACACGGAAGCCGCGCCGTAGAATTCACCGAGCTCGCGCTGCGCAGTCTCTTCGACTGCGGCGACCGCTCCGTTCGGCTTGAGTTGCTTGGCCATGGCCACGACGATCTCCTGAGCTTTCTGATATGCGTCCTTGAGCTTGACGCCGCCAGACAAGATGAAAGTCCGTCCTGCTTCGGCCCAATAGCGCTCGTGCTGCACGGCTAAGTAAATCGCCCAATGTCCGCCAATAATACTCGCCTGCTTGAAACCTGGCGGGCGCAATCTCTTCTCTCCGGCAAGAATGCGGATGTCCTCTGCGCCCTTATCGCGCGCCAACCGATCGATGTCGGCGACAACCTCGTATTCCTTTCGTCCCGATTTAGTGAACCCTTCCGCGCCGGCGCAAATATCCTGTAGCAAGCGGCCCGCTTCGCGCATGGCGGCCAGCTCTTGCGCGGTTTTTACCAGCCGAAGCGGTTGGAGCATCGGGGCACATTCTTGCCAATTGACCTGCGGCAAGGCAGTCTTCATGTCCTCGAGCTGCGGCAGTGGAAAGCCTTGACCGGAATCAATCAGTCCAATCTTGGCCTTTTCGAATCCCTTCTCCTTTAAAAGCTTCGCGCCATCGGCGCCGACTTGGTTCGAAGCGCGTACGTCTTCCACCCATGTCAGTGTCTTCGCGAACGGCACGTCACGGCTGCCGATGTTGAGCAGCATTGAAACCGCGCCTGCCCACGGCACCACCGCGATACCGCCGCGCACTTTGGGAAAATAATTCGTCAGATAGCAGAGATCGGCGAAAGAATAATTATCCCCATAAATCACCAGCGCGTCCAGATTCTGCCGCGCCATTTGGTCGCGCACGGCGGCAAGACGCGTCTGAAATACTTCCGCTGGCACTTGGTTCGGGTCCCACGTCGAGCAACCTCGTTTCAAGACTGAATGTCTACCAAAGATCATCATTCACCTACACAGTCTGACATTTCTGTAAGCGTTGGAACCTCTCGAACGATTGGAACATTCGCGTAAAAGGGTCCAGTAGTTCCATCCGTTCCACTTGTTCCATCCGTTTAAATTCATAACGTCTCAGTCTTTAATGAAGATGTCCCACGACGAGTGCGTCAGCGGCTCGGCTTTCGTCTGCGTCATCACCACCGTATCACCGAGTGTCATGTAACCGGTCTCTGGGAGATACTGGTTCGGGTGAATAATGAAAGTCATACCCTCTTCGAGTCTGGTTTGATTGTTGTCTTCCAAGTTGCCCGGCGCAGACGAGCCGCACCCCAGTCCATGGCCGCGCACGCGCATGAATGGCGGCCGGCAATAATCTTCATACCCCGATTCGATAAACGTGCCGTTGATCGCCGCCGCGATATCGCTGGCCGGCGCTCCGGTCTTGGCCGCGGCCATTCCCGCAACCATACCCTTTTTCAATATGGCGTATTTTTCATTCACCACCGGCGCCGCCTCACCGAGCACCATCGTACGGCAGATCTGCACAAACAACCCGCCGATACAGGGCGTGATCTCGCCGATGATGATATCGCGCGGCTGGACAATGCGATCCGTCGGCGGATGCAGTGCCTGGTTGTGACTGTTGGCGACCACCATGCCGAAATTGTCTTCAGCGCCGAGCGAGCGCATGCGGTATTCGACGATAGCGGCCAATTCGTACTCCTTCAGGCCCGGCCGAGCTTCTTCGTTCAGCGCGCTCACGCCGGCATCAGCGATCTGCGCCGCTCTCCGCAGCCGCGCCATTTCGAAAGCGTTCTTTGAGCGCGCCATGTTTTCGATGATGTCTTTGGCGTTCAGCGGCGCGTGCTTGAGAGATTTCGCAATCTCATCGTGCATGCCAACGTGCATCGACTCTCGGCCAACGAGTCCGACTTTGCCGGTTATGCTCGGTAGCCGAGTCCATAGCTCCCTGAAAGGCCGGACATCGGTCGTCCACGACTCTTCTTGCGCGCGTGGAATATCCCACGTCGGGGAAAGATAAAGCACAGGTGGGTCTTCAAGCGACACGGCGAGCATTGTCTCGGGGCCGACGCTGATGAAGTCAGTGAGATAGGCGACATAGTTCATGCGCAAGAAGTTATGCCGGCCGGAGTCGTAGACCAAGAGAGCATCCACGCCTTTGTCGCGCATGTCTTTCCGGAGTCGCGCCAATCGACTTTTGAATTCTTGCTGGCCTTCCATAGTCACCTCACATCGAGCATTTTTCCAAACCTCCCGCTTCGCCGACGAGGGAGAAAGAGCGCGCGTGCTTAAACGACAAGGCCGCCACTTCACTCCTTGGTTGCCGAAACGTAGCCCAGCCTGCGATCCCGTTCAACGAGATCGCAAGGCCGCTCCTTCGCAGAACCGTAACCACCACCGCCGCCTGTGAAGAAAGTGACGCTGCCGCCCTTCTTTAATGAATAATTCGGTTTCTTTGTAAGCCAGCTGCCGGGATCTTCGGGCGACTGCTTCACCAACGCTTTGGCGGCCGCGCCATTCTCGCCGCCGAATAATCCCCACGGCGCTGTGCGTTGGCGCTCAACATTGATGTTGGTGAAGGCGTCGCAGAGCACGCGCACCGAAATTTCTATACCCAAACCGCCGCGAAATTTTCCTCTGCCGCCGCTGGCTTCGCGCAGCCTATGATGCTCGACGAGCACGGGATAATAAATCTCTTGCATCTCGACTGGCGCGTTCTGGACGTCGCCCTGACACATCGATACCGTGGCGTTTTCCCCATCTTCGTGAGCGCGCCCGCCCCAGCCACCGCCCATGATCGTCTGGCAGAGAAACTTTCGCCCGGTACGCGGATTCGTGCCGAAGAAGGCGTAACCGCCCATATCGCCTTTGTGACCCGCAGCGATCTTGTTGGGCATCGATGGCGCCAGCGCTTTAAGAATCAAGTCGATCACCGTCGGCAACGTACGACTCCAGTTACCCACGGGCGAAGGCGGCGTGGCGCTCAGAATCTTTCCCTCTGGGATAACGATCTTCAGCGGGCGAAAACAGCCCTCGTCGATGGGCGAAAACGGCGCCACCAGCGACTTAAACGCTACGCGCGCCGCGGCTACGGCGCCCGAGTGGCCGGAATTGATCGAGCCGGGCACTTGGTCGCTGATGTCCGAAAAGTCGATTGTCATCTCACCGCCGGCAACGACCACCGTTACTTTCAGCGGCACGGGCCGGTCGAGATTCACACCGTCGCTATCGAACAGCGCTTCGGCTTGGTAATTGCCAGGGGTCATGCGCGCAACATGTTCACGCGCCAATGCCTCAGATTGATTCCAGATGGTTCCAACGCAGCGCAAGAAGGTTTCCAGGCCGTAACGATCGACAAGGTCGGCGAGGCCACGATCGCCGATGCGGCAGGCGGCGATTTGTGCGCGCAAGTCGCCCAGACAGGATTCAGCGAATCGAACATTATCGGTGATGATTTGAAAGATATCCTGATTGGGCTCACTGCCGCGATAGAGTTTTAGCGAGCGAAATTGCAGCCCCTCCTCATAGATTTCGCGCGTGCCGCTGAAGCCGAATCCAACCCGTGTGCCGCCGATGTCGATCCAGTGTGCGCGCACGGCGAAAAAAGCCACCAGCTCCCCTTGATGAAAGAAGGGGGTGTAGACCACGACGTTATTTAAATGCTGTCCGCATACGTACGGGTGATTCATGATCAGCACATCGCCGGGTTGAAAGCCGTCTCGGCCGTGCATGCGCACGCCGTCGAGGATGGCTGGGCCCAAATCGGCGAGAAAGATCGGCAGCGCGCCAAAGTTCTGCGACAGGATGTTGCCTTCGGGATCGACGATGCCGACGCAGTAGTCGCGCACCTCATAGATCATCATGTTGTAGGAAGTTTTGCGCAGCACGGTGGCCATTTCGTTAGCGATATGGGCCAGGCCGTTGCGCACGACTTCAACGGTGATCGGATTAACGGAAATTTGCGCCATCTAATTGTTTTTGTCCGTCGTGACCGCGCGCGACGCGGAATGGATCGGCACCGTCGCTTGGCGCAAGGCATAGAGATATTTGATGACGTCCTCGTTGGACATGTACTTATCCATGTCGTAGCGCTCGCGATGGACTATGTCCGCGATCGGCCGGCGCACGCCTTCGCGCGCCGGAACGTCCGGATGACCGATCGGAATGATCAGGTAGAGCTTCAACAGATCGGGGACACCGAGAATGCGCTTGTGCGGCTCTTCAATATGGATCGAGACCCACTCGGAGGTGAGACCCAAAGACGCCACCGCTAAATGAATCAGGAAGGACGCGTTGGCGAGACTGTCTGTCAGATGAGATTGATCTCGGCCAAACGTATGCGCGCCCATCACCGTGCCCCATTGGCGCCGGCCATCGCCTAGAACCACGATCACCGCCGGCGCCTGATGCCAATTAGCCTTGGCCTTGTTGAAGCGCAGCGATTCGTGCGGATCGTTTTTCACCTGGTAAGAAGGATGGCGCAAGTTGTACTCTCGCTGCTGCTCCATCCAGAAAATCAAATCCGTGTTGTGTTCGGAATAAGCGTCGCGTAATTGTTTTTTGATCTCGGGATCGGTAACGACGACAAACTCCCAAGGCTGTGAGTTGGCGCCGGACATCGCCCAGCGAGCGACTTCAAGGATCTTGTTAATGGTATCTTCGGGAATCGGATCGGGGCGGAACTTGCGCACGCTCATGCGAGTCTTAACCAGCTTGAGCAGCATGTCATAGGTTTCACTGTCACGGGTCATTCACTTCCTCCGTTTTAAGGCTAAGACACCGGCGCCTGTTGGTCTTTCTTTCACGTTTGACGGGGCAAGCCCGAAAGGCGGGAATCCGCAGAAGCTCTGCCACCGAACCCTTCACCCGTCCGAAAACCTTTGCGTGCCAAAGCGGAAGGAGTCCGTCAAACAACACCATTACCGCCTAAAGTGCTTAGCGGGTTTTCAAAACCTCTTCCAGCACAGACTCGTCGATAAAATCGTTGGGACTGCGCTTGGAAGCGCCCGGATTCTTCGGCTCCAGGGTGGCAAGGAACTCGGTGATGCCCTCCCGCCCGGTGCGCAATGTATCGGAAATACTTTTGGCGAAATAATCATAGGTTTTGATCGCCTCTGCTTTGGAGCCGACGTGAATGTACTTTTCGATCAGCCCCACCGTAACTTCGCGATTGGTTTTCATGATACGCACGCCTTCGAGATATGCGCGCAGATAACGCCGAATGACGTCACGACGTTCCTTCAAGTCGCGTTTGCGCGCGACGATCGACAACTCAGGGTAGCGCATGCCCATGGCGTTCAAGTCGCCCAATCGGGTGTAGCCTTGCGCTTCGGCGACGAACAAGCCGGGCGGCGAAATGATCGTCGCGGAGATGGCGCCGCGCTCCAGCGCCGTCAGGCGGTTGCGCTCGCCGCCTAACTGCAGGAACGTCACGTCTTTATCCGGGTTGATGCCGTTCTTGTTGAACGCGAAGCGAAGGCCGATGTCGTTGTTGCCGCCGAAGCTGGCAATACCGACCCTTTTGCCTTTGAGGTCTTGGTAGCTCTTGATCTCCTTCACGGCAATGACGCCGGCAGACATCGAATTCGAACCGGTGCCGATAATCACCACATCAGCCCCACTGAGACTGGCTTGGACGGAAACACCGCCGCTCACGTGAGCGAAATCGAGACCACCGGATAACAACGCTTGCATGCTCTTCGAACCGCCCGAAATCAAGACCGGATCGACTTCCAGTCCGGCTTTTTTAAATTCGGCCGTATCCAGCGTCACCCAGAAGGGAATATTGTAACCAGCGATGCCCGGATAGCTCACGGCGATTTTTTGTTGCGCGCTCCCCTGCGTTGCTAGGGCGAGGATTGCGAGCACAAAGCAAACGATCAACGGATGTTTTTTCATAATGTGCTTGAGCCCAACTCGAGATCTGCGCGCGATGTTTAGCCTGTTCTCGATTGATCTTTACCGGCAGAGAGAGAATTCATCTATAACACGCGCTACTAAGTAACCGCGAAAACCGCAGGAAGAACGCCGCTTTTAATAGCTGATAGAGCGGGAGCAGAGTCGGTCACACGCGGTAGAGGTACTTCCGTGATCTTGGCCTCGACCAATTGTTCGTCGATGACTCCGTGCAGTGTTTGTCTCGTTTACAGAGCCATCCTGGGCGAGCTGACTGATTAAGAGCTCATAAATCGCTACGACCCTTTCGCGAGCCGTTTTGGAGCAGTTCGCTATCCTATCGAACTTCGCGCCACGACTTTGCTGGTATCCGACGCAGACTCTTAAAGATCAACGTACTATGCTCTCTCAAATACATTGTCAAACAAGCGTTTTGCACTCGACGACAGGCTCTTATTCCAATCAACAGGGAACATCTTTCCCCTATTTCCAAGTTTTAGATCAAATTTGACTTGCTCCGAAAGTTAGCCCACCACAGCATGATTGCGTTGCGTAGATCGATTGTAAATCAAAGAGGAGATCGAAGATTCTAAATGATTCTAATTTTTCAGTTTGACCCCCTGGCTTGCGCTTATGAATGATTATATCGAGTTGACTCAAACATCTTCTCGCTCGCTTATAGTTGCCGTCTTGCTGGACACATTTGCTTCTGGTGTTTCACTTGACGTAATCACGTTGCCATTAATCCCTGACATAATCGCTTTGCTACAACAAATTAGATTTTTCTTGTTGCCAGTGTGCGGACTACTCGATTAAACTAGCAACCACTTTTCGTTAATCAAGGAACACGCTGAATGGTCGAATTTCTTGGGGTCATGTTTGTTGTTGCGGTCATAGGGCTGATTGTACGGATGATACGCTTCCTGGGAGGCAGACAGTGGAGATGAGCTATCACGGGCACAGAATTCAGGCGGTTAGTCGCGAGAAGCCGGATAGCGATCGGTGGGATGTTGAGATTAACGTATTGTATCCGGAAGCGACCGGGGACAAGAATCGGAGATTTGAAGGGCCATTGGACGGATTCGCATCGAAGGCTGAAGCGGAATCCTGGGGAATAGAAGCTGGTAAAAAATGGATTGATGACGGGAAACCAGACTTGGGAAGATAATTCGCCACTCAAAACCTGTATTACATCCAGTGTAGCTGGTCAGATTCTGGTATACCGGCTACATTGTGTTCCAACCAAGATCCTTACTCGTTCTGGGGTCGATAGGGAACGGGTTTGAAACGACCACCAACACCAATTAGTCCACTGTCTCCTCCGCCACCTTTCATAAGCTTGTGTTCAACAATTGTTTCTGCTTGGATCGGAATAAATTTTAAAGTGACTTTGTGTGTTTGCTCAGCCTTGGTTTCAGTCCCCAAATCAGCCACGTAAAGGTTGATTCCTGCCTTCCCGGTAACATCAAGAACAAAGCTTACCTCAAGTGTACTTCAGTTAGCGCGTAAAACGGCTTCTCCTCTGGCTTCTGAGCCGCAACAAGTTCCTCTTTAACTTGGTGGATAAAGTCTCCAACACTTATCTCCCTTTCATAAAGAGTCATCCCCCTTGTAGGTTGGTAGACCAAGGGCGTCAAACAATCTCGCCAACGTAGATCACCAATTGATATCCAGGAGGAAATTGGCTGTCAACATGTTTCCCTACTAAAACATTCAAATTGAGGGATCGTTCAAGTTTATCTGCACCGGCATGTTCTCATAAGCCTCCGGTGAGAGTGATTGCGTCCGGATGCTCTGTTGTGAATCTTTTGTGTTTGCAACATAGGCCCTCCAGCTTTTTTACGTGTGCTTCCATATTTGATTCTGGTCGTCGGGAGGGAATGTCTGCCCTTCTTCATTTTCTAAACGCCGCGCCACGATTAAAAAAGAAAGAAGGACGGACAGAGTCTCGGTCTGTCGGTTTCAGTTGAAGAGAAGTTTTCTTTGGCCTTCCCTTAAACGCCGTTATTACTGGTTTTTAAGCGCAAAAAACGCCAAGCGGATGTCCACTTGACGGATTTACAGGTACATATGAAAATGAAGCTGTAAAACTTTGCATAATCATATGATAGAAAATCCGAGCCCGCTTCAGCAAGCTCGGATTTTCGCTTTTCTGTGGGAAACTGGTGGATAACTTACTTACTTGGTCTTCGACTCGTCTTTCTGAGGTGCTGTAGCCGGAGGCGGTGGTGTTTCACCTGGTTTGAGCGCGCCTGGTGGTGGTGCCGGCGGAACTGGCTCTTCATCTTTTTTGTCACAGCCTGCTAACGTCATGGCAAAAGCAAAGACGGCGACCGCCGATAGTGATACGACTTTTTTCATCTTAGTTCACCTCCTTTCCTGAGAAAATTTTAAGCACACGCCAATTTACGATTCAACCATGCGTCTGATGATAAAACGAAGCTGGCGGAATATTGATTCCCATCTCCCCTGCTTCCGCGATCACTCGCGTTATAAACTCCGCCATCTCGCCTACCGCGCATCCGTTTGAAGTTGATTTTCCGGCCTGTAAGAGAAGTCCAACCGGAGTATCTCTACTCTTTAATGATAGGAAAGAATTAGCTCGGGTGTTGATCTATTTACCTGTGGATAACGAATAGGCGTTATTTAGAGCGGTTTTTCCAGCGATTCTTACCACCTTTAGAAGCAAACTTTTTGAGCTTGTGCGCGTACTTTTTGCGCATGGCTGTGTTGCCAGCTTTCCCGGCTTTGGAGAGATGAGTTCGGAGAATTTCTGCTTCGGTCATTACCAGTAGCGTTTAACGATGTCTAATGGAAGGCGAAGATCGTCAGCAATATACTCTGCTGAAAATCCTTCCTCTTTCATGCCTTCAATTTTATCTGCGAGATCGTTGTCGAACGGGCCATCATCTTTTGATGGTTTTTTGGACGGTAGCTTTTCGGTACACGTTTTTTTGTTATGTCCGGCCTCTCCGCAGTTCGAGCATCGAGCGCCGCTTTTCGAAGGTCTGCCGCGCTTGGCTTTTACTATCGGTTCCGGCTCTCTCTCGGGTTCGCTTTTGATGTCAGACCTTGGCGCAATGTCGATAACTTCTTTTGGTGCATCCTCATCCGAATCAAGTTCTATGGCGATTTCCGGATTACTTTTGATGATTATTTCATACCTCCGGTCTAAAGCCAGGCAGACAAGCTGACTAGTGGACAAAGTTTGTGCTATAAAAGATCAATAGAATTGGAAGGACTTCACAGATGAACGCGACCGAACTCATTGAATTTAGCAGGGCCAATTCGGAGGCTGCGGAATTCGTACGATACGCCACCGATGATTACATAGCATGCCGATCTTCTTTGTTGAATGGTTTTTTCCCCGGTTTTCGCCTTGGAGCAGAAGCCGTGGAAAAATATCTTAAGGGCCTTCTGTTGTACGCAACCCCCTCTCATAAGAAAAAGTACGGCCATCACATCAGAGACGCCGCAGCCGCCGCTTCGAAGGTAACGCCCTGCTTCAATGCGACACAGTTCAATGACGTTCTGAAACGCCTCGAATGGCATTATCTTAACAGATACCCCAACAATTCTGCGTATGGGGCGCCGGGCGGATCATCAACTGCTGAATTGGTGGGAATAGATGAACTGGTATTGCATATTTATAACTCTTTACCGATTCCGGAGGTGGCCAAGTTTCGCAATATGGGCTATTTCTTTACTGTATGCTGTGATTGGAAACCCATGCCGACCATACTGCTACAATACAAAGAATGCCTGGAGCGGGATAATGTCCCATTACAGCGGGTGAAGAACTCATTGGTGGAGCGTTATAAGGCTATGGAAGAAGAGCTTGGGTGCCGTTAGATTTAGCGGCTCCATACAGATAAAAACTGTAGACGCTACCTATGAGCTTTGAACATCCAGTTCCTCGACATCTTCTCACGCCAAACGGTGACATGACCGTATCGTTCGCAGCACTTGAATTGCATATGCAAGCAGTTTTTATATTTTTTGGTGGACCAAACTGCACGAATCGGGCACATCCTCGCGAGCCAGCTTTCATTCACACGCCTGAGAGTGGCTATACTTGCGTTGCACAAGGAACAATACGGTGAAAACTCGGACTATCTGAAATTGAAAGCGTTTATGAAAAGAGCGACTACAATCGAAGAAGAGAGAAATAACATAACGCATTCATTTTGGGCAGCGGGCGAGATACCTGGTACTATAAAAAGACTTAAAATTACGACGCAAGTTAAACATGGCCTTTTATTTTAATGCAGAAGTTTACGATGAAAAGATGCTAAATGATTTTGCAGTGAATATTCGACAACTGACTGATGAATTCATCATGTTCTATCAGGCTCTCCTTCCAGTACCTAAAAACGATAAGCCTTAACCGCGTCGCAGAACCTGCATGGTGCGACACGCCGCACAACTTCAATTTCAATACCTCAATAATCCCCTACAGCTCTTAAGATTATGATCTTTCGCGTGGCAAGCCGGACAAAGAAGCTCCAAGTCATAGATGGTTATGTCTTCACCATATTTCTTATGAGCGATCTGATAGCCGTTAGTGAGTAATTCCATACAATCAATGCGCGCGCACAGATTGCCTTGCATTTCCTTTAGCAGATGAACCACATATCGGTCCATGTCGGGGCCGGTTCTTAATTCGTTGTCTTGGGTTAATCTCATTGAAGACTTTCTTTCAGTATAATCGGAAACCTCCATGCCGGTACAGGCACACAACCTGCACATGCGAGTTGACATATTTCCCGCGTCAGCAGACAATTCGTGTCCTATCTCGATGGCCTACGTTCTTTACCGAGATCATACTATCGTCTCGACTGCTGTTTATGATGTTGAGACTGGAAAGTGGAAATTAAGCGCTTGCATTAGCTGGCAAGCAAGCGGTGACCACATCTATTTTCTCAGGGACTCCCCAGAGGAATTCTCTCGCGTTGAAGAGGCAGAAATAGCTGGCCTTGAGCACTCAAAGACTTGGGTTGATAAGAAGCTATCCTCGTCAGTTCTGACCTAGCTGTTTACAACCTGTTCATCCGTCGCTGTTGAATTTGCTCCGCTCCGCTCTGGGCGTGGCTCTCAGCTGTCAGCCTATAATTTAGGCTGTCAAAAGCGTTCCCTTTTTTGTTTACTCTGAAATCCCTTTAGGGTAAGTTGATCCTTCTTTTGGCGTTTTAACGGTATTTCGTCCATACGGGCCCAGCTCTAGGCCGGGACCCGCATCGGGAGGCTCCCTATGGCCGTCATAACGTATCACCACCACACCATCGTCAGTACGCCCGTTTACGATGAGAATACTGGAAAGTGGAAATCCAGTGCGTCCGTCAACTGGCCCCAAATTGGAAACACTCGTGGAGTCCGTTTTCTCACGGGATCGCCCGAGCTATTCAACCGGTTCGAAGACGCAGAGCAAGCCGGACTGGAAGCCGGAAAAAACTGGATAGAGAACGGTCATAGCAAGGCATCGCGAGCTGAGTCTCCGATGCGTTCTTATACAAAAAAGCCCCTGAAGGGCTCTTTTGTATAACCTTTGACCGAAAATTAGCGGCCTAGATATTCGACGGCCGGGCGCAACAGAACATACAGGTATAGCGAAATCCAGAATACTGGGCGCACAAGGCGGCGCATGGTTATTCGGTTACTGGCTTGTTCGGGACGAAGTAGACGATTAGTGCGCTGATAGCGGCTCCTCCGATGATCACTAGAAACTGTTCAAGGGTCGTCTCGGGGACGATACCGTACTGCGCCAGATAGGGCATCACAAAGGTCGTAACCAGTGCTGCCCAAGCTTTTGATGCTGTCATTTAATCATTTTGTTGGCCGATAAATTGTTTGACCTTTACGCTAAACTTCTTAACTGCGTACTTGGGGGTACTCCTATTCTCTCCGCTACGTATTCCGCGTACTGTTTCGATTTCGCGAGTCCGGGTCCTTGATCGCTATCAGGCGCGTATTTAGCGAAGAACTGATAGAGCGTCATTGTCGGATTGTAAGTCTTGCCGTAAACCGTACAGGCGGTTCTGAGAAAAGCTCGAAGCGCCGCGTAACCTTCGGTGAAGCTCGGGAATTTCGTATAGCCGGAACTGTGCGGCAAACCTCCAAATTTCCTCTGCCATTCGGCGAAACGAAATGCGCCGGGATTATCAGCCTCGACGGGAGTGAGTTCCGGTTGCCTCCCGTCCGTGCGCTTGGATTGCCTTGCAGAATAGTTCGAGCTTAGACAATTTCCTGAAGGCTTCAGGAATTGGCCGGGACTTCGGCTTTAACTCCTCTGAGATCTTGAACAGCTCCTCCCCTATTATCTCTGCTTGCTTCTTGTCCCCATTGAAGAACTGGAGAATGAGCATTTGGATTCTTCGCAGGAATGTCGATTTCAGATGGGCTGTTGTCTCATCGGCAGGGTGATATCCATTTGCCCACCCTGACATAATCACGTTGCTATTAACCCCTGACATTATCGTTTCGCTACAACAAACAGACTTTTTCTCCTTGACTTCTTCCGATCACTATTCCTATCTTCAGGGCGACCAACTTGGGCTGGGTCTAACGATCTGGTCTCATCTTCTGATCTCCTTTCTTCGCCCGGACTGGATCTTCCCAGCCACACGAATATCAATAGGCGCACATAAGGAATTCGCTACATCGAGCATAGGGGAGCTGCACCAAACTCGATTCCAAAGTAAGCGTAAGGAGGAGAGATCCATGTCAAATAAACCTAAAAACCTAGTTGGACTGCTTCCATCAAGCGGCGCGTCTGGCCTCCTCTGGATCGTTTTTTTCTTCTGGAGTTCGCTCATCCTCGGCTTGTTGGGCATGGGTCATTTAGCGGAAGCAAGAATCACCGGTATTATCATTCAGAACCGCACATCGCCCGCCTTCGGCGGCGCCTCATTCGGCGTTGTCGGCCAATACGAACAGCTCACCGGCGTTGCATTCGGCGAGGTAAATCCGAAAGACCCGCTCAACGCAGTGATCACCGATATCGAGTTGGCACCCCGCAATTCGCGCGGCAATGTGGAGTACTCGATGGATTTTGCGATCACAAAGCCTCTCGACATGAGTCGCGGCAACAAGACGCTCCTCTATGACGTACCGAATCGCGGAAATATTAGAAGTCCCGAGCTGAACGTCGGCGGTAACGCGACCAATCTCGGTGACGGCTTTCTTCAGCGTGAAGGGTACACACTCGTGGATAGCGGCTGGGAAGGCGATTTAACGACCGGTCTCCGGATCAACCTACCCATCGCCAAGCGGCGTGACGGCCGCGAGATCAGAGGCCGGGTGCGCGCTGAATACATTCTCGGCTCTCCCGCGACTACCCAGGATGTAACCGAGCCGCCCGCTTACGAAGCGATCAGCACCGACAACTCGCGTGCAACGCTGACACGGCGTGTGCATCAGAATGATCCGCGAGAGCTGATCCCCAACAGCCAGTGGGCGTTTGCCGACTGCACCTCAGTGCCCTTTCCTGGCGTCCCCGACCGGACGAAGGTATGTCTCCAGGGGGGATTCGATACGAATCATATCTACGAGTTGCTCTACACGGCAAAAAATCCCATGGTGATGGGGCTGGGCTTCGCCGCGACCCGCGACTTCATTTCCTTCCTGCGCAGTGGGAACCGCGATCGTCATAGAGATCTGGAAAATCCGCTGGGCGACGGTATCGAGAACGCCATCATCTACGGCTCGTCCCAGAGTGGACGCTGGATCCGCACCTTCATCCAGCTCGGTTTCAACCAAGATGAGCATCGTCGACAGGTGGTCGAAGGAGCAATACCGCATAAAGCCTCAAACCGGGGCGCCTTCAACATTCGCTTCGCACAGCCGACCCGGCTATCGGGGACGCAGCACAGCGAGCAGCAGTATCCGGGGACAGAGTCCCCCCAGACGTGGGACGTAAGCCACGATCCATTCTCAGGCATCACGGCCGGGCAGCTTGAGCGTTGTCGCCGGACTCACACCTGTCCCAAGATCACTCACACCAACACCGATACGGAGTATTGGCAGGCAGTGATGTCTTTGAACACGACCGATTCCACAGGAACACAGGATCTGGAGATTCCTGCGGAGGTGCGGATCTACGATCTCGCCGGCACGCAGCATGGCGGGGGAAATCCGCTCGCGCAGCCACCGGCGGTGCTGCCGGCTTTCCCGAATGCCTGCCAACTGCGTTCCAACAGCAATCCGTTTATCCATGCTCAGCGGGCGTTGCTTGTCGCGCTTCGCGAATGGATCGTTCAACGGGACGGAGCCGCCGCCGAGCCTCTACTCGTCGTTGGGCCGCGGCAGTCTGGTGAAGCCGACCGACGTTCTCATCCCGTACATCCCCGCCGTGAACTTCACCCTACCCGGTCTCGTCAACTACAAGTTTTACCTCGACCGTGGACAACGCTTCGATGTCGAAGATATCGCGGGCATTATGGCTGAACCACCGCTCGTCGGCGCCGCTTACAATGTGCTCGTGCCTCAGGTCGATGCCGACGGCAACCCGATCGATGGTTTGCGGAATACGAACGTGCAGGTTCCGCTGGGCACCTACACCGGCTGGAACATCAGGAAGGCAGGATTCAGCGAGGGGGATTCCTGCGACCTCACGGGGGCTTTTATCCCGTTCTTCAAGACTGAAGCCGAGCGTCGTGCGGCAGGCGACCCGCGGCTATCGCTGGAGGAGCGGTATCCGACGCATCAAGACTATGTCGGCAAAGTCACCGCTGCAGCGAACGACCTGGTCAGCAAGCGCCTACTACTTCGCGAAGACGCTGACAGCATCATTGCTGCGGCAAACGACGCCGCTGTTCCCTAGATGTCCCGTCGGCAGAACGAGACGCGAGCAGCTTCGCTGAGAAAGTTGCTCGTTCGGATGTTGTCAAAAAACTTTTTGAGAAACCATCGTCGAATGCTCACGCCCCACCGCTGAACGCAGACATCCGGCGGTGGAAGCGGATCAGCAACGACGGTCTAGCTCATGATTCTCCCTGCGTGGCGACGATCCGTTCATCGAATTTTCGCGGCTAATCTCAACAGCGGGATTTCGCGGCTCGTGCGTTGCTGATAGATCTCAAACTGCGGGTACAGACTTCACCAATCGTGCGCCAGATGAGTTTTTTCTCCTCAGTACTTATCTCTTGCGCGCTCACCCGCCGGCGCTCGCCTCGGATCACGACTTCAGCTTCCGGATATTCTTTGAGATTGAGATACCAAGCGGGATGCATGTCATTGCCACCGAATGAAGCCACCACAACGAGATCGCTGCCATCTTCGAGGTAGAGCACCGGCGTCGTTCGCAATCGCCCGGTTTTACGGCCCGTGGTGGTCAGCAAAAGAAACGGCGCCGCTCCAACCGCATCGACGAACCTGCCGCGCGTTAGCCTCCACAACCAGGCATGGAGTCGTCCCATCAGTCGAATCGTCTGTGGTTTGAAGCGTTTCATTTGTTTGTGCTTAACAATTAGATCCTGTTCAAACTGCGCATGGATGGATTCGAACTCCGGCCCGTGTTGGCTCAATTCTTTTTGAATTATTCAAAAGTTCGGAATAGAGAAGATCATAGATCGTGATAATCAGTGTTTACCCCGGTCGGTAGATCAAAGAAAGGAACCATTTGAAACATCTCACCTGCAGCTTTTTACCGTTGATTTTTCTGTTCTACTCAGTCTCAAACCCGGCTCTCTCTACGGCCGAGGAGGTAACTCTGAGTTACACGGCTTCCACGTTGACGTTTCTTCCCGGCAGGATAGCGGTAGATCAGGGTTTTTTCCGCCAAGAGGGACTCGACGTAAAATTCATTCAAATGCGGACGGCCGCCCTCATACCGGCGTTGGCAAACGGCCATATCGATTACACGATGAGCTTTCTTCCTCCCATAGACAGCGCTCTGAGAGGGGTACCGATGCAGATGTTGGCCGTCTTCGTCGACCGCTCGCTCCATTATTTGGTGACCCGGCCAACCGTCAAATCGGGCGCGGACCTCCGCGGCAAAACCTTTGTGCTCAACACCGTGGATCTGAGCGGGTCCACAGGGTTGGTTTTCCAAGCGGTGCTCCGTCATTTTGGTTTTGATCCGCTCAAGGATGTGAAATGGATTTCGGCGCCGGATTCCCCGGCGCTGTTTGCGATGGTCGAGCAGGGTGTCGCAGACGCCACATTCCTGGTTCCTCCTTGGCCGCAAAAGGCTCGCGACGTCGGACTAAACGTGCTTTTCCGCGCCGGCGATATCTATAGCGCGCCGTTGGCTGGACTTTCGACTCATAGGCGCACGATAAAAGAAAACCCGAATCAAGTTAGGCGGATGCTGCGGGCTTTAGTGCGCGGAAGCCGCTTCATTCTGCAGCCCGGTAATGAGCAAGCGGTCGGAGCCAGCATTCAGCAGTGGCTGAGGATGCCGGCTCAGGAAGGAATCGCGGCGCTGAAAGACGTCACCTTTGCGTACAGTGATGGAGCGCCCCGTAGCGATAAGAGCTTTTGGGATGTCGTGGCAACGCGCGCCCAACTGCTTTCGTCAAAGGTCGCTCCTAGCGAGGTTGCCGACTTCTCTATGGTCAAAGAAATCCGATCAAAATAGACACTTTGTCTCTGTCCTGAGGCGTCTGATGTTTCTCACGGAAAGAACAAAGTACAGTGAGCAGAATCTGCACTGCTCTCAGGGCCTCCGCGGTAGATTTCCGAACTTCCCAGAGCGCGTATTTCTGCGCCGTATGACTGCTAAAATCTTTCGAACTCTCTATCGTTGACAACGATCAGAGAACTGTATTAACGGATCGAAAAGCGGCACTGCACGTTTTGCGAGAATCAAAATAACCACATAAGGAGATATGGTCGGGAGCTTTCTTATGGCTCCTGCCAGGCATAGTTATGGCTGAAGATGTCATCCAGATTGGATTGTTCAACAAGGACCCGGCAATCATTGCGGCCGACGGCAAAGGCTTCTTCAAAAAAGAGAACATCCGAATTCAAATCGATACGGTCACCGATTCCCCTACTCTGCTGCGTAATCTCATCAGCGGCAAGTACGACCTCATCATCAATAACGCCGATAACGTGATTGCCTGGGCTGAAGGGCAAGGGGAAGACCCTCAGAAGAATGATTTCATAATCTTTCTGGGCGGTAACCGCGGCGTTAACCAGAAGCTGATCGTCGGGCCGGGGATCGATGACTACGGCGATCTCAAGGGCACAGTCTTTGCCGTAGACGCGCCCACCACCGGCTATGCGATTGTCGGCGTCTACATACTCAAGAAGCAGGGCTTGGAGTTGAACAAGGACTACACGTTCAAGGCCTTCGGTAATACCACCAAGCGCGCGGAGGCGATGAGCCGCGGCGACGCGTCGGCCGCGATGATGAGTCTCGCCGATGACGAAATTCAAAAGCGCGGCTTTAAAGTCCTAGCTAAAGCTGAAGATTACGTCCAGCACTATGCCAGAGGACTCGGCGCAACCCGGCGCGACTGGGCCAACAAAAACGAAGACCTGCTGGTCCGTTTCATCCGTGCCATGATCCGCGCCACTGATTGGGTCACTGAGCCGGATCACAAGGATGAAGTTATTGCGATGCTTATGCCTGAGAACCGCAACAACAAGCCTCGAGCTCAAGCGATGTACGAAGAAAGCACCAGTCCTCGATTTGGCTTCAGTCACAGAAGCCAGATCGACATAGACGGGATTCAATCGGTTCTCCAACTGCGAGAGATCGCCGGGCTGATGAAACCGCCATTGCCAAAACCCGAGAAGTACGTCGACGAGCGCTTTTATACGAAGGCCGTGTCAAGTTTAGACCAGTGATGCCGGCTCTGATGCCGCTGGTCGCTTCTCTGCTGAGGCTTCAAATCAGCCCGCTTGGGCGAGACTAACTTCGGAAGGGTTAATCTTCAGAAACATGTTGAAGTTGTTCCATAGACAAGGGTGCGACGCTTGGTCGTCTCTCGATACAAGCTGCAATGTTGATCCGCCGCGGGTGCCCCGGCCTCTCGACAAGATACTGGTTGTAAAGACATGCGAATCAGGCGACAAGAACTACACACAGCATAGGAGAAACGAAGTGAAGCGCATTTATCAGCTCGTTGGATTGATTTTATCCATGCAATTGTTGGTATCCGTTTCGGCCTCATGGGCTGCCGGTGAGACGCAGCGACTGAAGATCATCTACTCTTCGTTCACCGGCGGGTACACTCCTCTCTGGATCGCCGTCGATGAACGTTTGGGGAGAAAATACGGCTTGGATCTCGAAGCGGTTTACGCTGGAAGAGCACGGCCGCACCAGCTGCTGCTGAGCGGCGATGCGCAATACGTCATCTCGACCGGTACCGGCGTCGTGTCCTCTTACGCCGTCGGCCAAAAGGATCTGGTGATCATTGCAACGTTTCTGAATGTCACAGGCACGTCGCTGTTCTCCAAGCCACAGATAAGTAACCCGGCGGACCTGCGCGGGAAAGTGGTGGGCTCCGGGCGTCCAGGCGCGATTACGGATGTGATGCTGCACTACATTCTGAAGAAGAAACTAAACCTCGACCCCGCGCGCGACGTCAAAATAGTTCCTCTAGGCGATGGGCCGAGCATACTGCCGGCGCTGGAGAAAGGGGTCGTCGATGCCGCGGTGCTTACGACACCGACCCGGTTATTGGCCAATCGCATGGGATTTCGCGAGCTGCTCGATTTTGACGAAATGGGAATTCCCTACCCGTATGTCGGCGTGTCGACTTTGAAAGTAAATGTCAAAAAAAATCCGGAAATCACCGTGAGACTGGTCAGGACCCTAATGGAAGGGATTCAACTATTCAAAACCAACAAAGAAACCAGCATGGCGGTGATGCGAAAGTATCTGCGCGGCGCAAACGATGATATTCTCGGGGAAACCTATAATTATTTCAGCGACAAAATTCAGAGGACGCCCTATCCATCCGCCGATGCGGTCATGACGGCTCTCGATATGATGTCAGTGCAGTTTCCGCAAGCAAAAGCGGTCGATGCCAATGAGATCATCGATACTTCGTTTGTTAAGCAGAGCGAAAGCGGTATTTCACGGTAGCAAAAGTCAGTTGTTCAGTTCATCGATGAACCCACGAGAATCACACACTTGCGCCAACGAAGATAGTAAGGACATAGGATGCCCGACGCTCGCCTGACACTGTCCTGCGGTGACTACGACCGTACACGTCCCCTGATCGACCGCACTGTCGCTACACCCGGATTGGATTTAACGGTGATCCCGCTTCCCTCCGCCGAGCGCCACACCCGCTTTGTGCGCAATCTCGAATTCGATGTTTGCGAGTTGCAGATTGCGCAGTATCTCGGACTTAAGAGTCGAGGAGCTCCGATAACCGCGATTCCGGTGTTTCCGCACCGCCGGTTCAATCATAGTTGCGTCATGGTGCGGATGGACTCAGACATTCTCCGACCTGAGGATTTGCGCGGGCGCCGTATCGGCGTGCATGGGCATTTCAATCCAATAGCGCTCTGGATCCGCGGTCTGCTGCAACATGAGTTCAACCTGCCGCCCAGCGAGATTCACTGGGTCGCCGATGGCTCGGAGGATGTGCCGGGCTGGTCTCCGCCTTCCTGGCTGCGCATCGAGCGCGCGCCGGCCGGTCGAAAGATGCAAGATTTACTCAAAGCAGGCGAGTTGGACGCGCAAATACTTTCCGACAGTGGGGCCGAGGCCTCTACCATCAACAAAGTGGTGAGACGGCTGTGGCCCAACTATCGCGAAGTCGAAACGGACTACTATCGCCGCACCGGCATTTTTCCGATCCGTCACTTGGTCGTCGTCAAGGATGAAGTGCTCCAACGTGATAGCGAAGTGGCTGCACAGCTCGTGCGCGCTTTTGAGGACGCCAAGCAGCACGCCTATAAATACTGGGCCGATCATCGGCGCTCGTCTCTGGCGTGGTTCGGCGCCGAGCAGGAAGAGGAACGCGCGCTACTCGGTTCGGACCCATGGCCCTATTCGGTGGAGAAGAACCGGGTGGTTATCGATACGCTGCTCGATTATGCGTTTGAACAAAGGCTCACCGAACGCCGGCTCGCGATCAACGAAATTTTCGCGACTGGGACATGACACTGCTGGAGGAAATGGAGTATTGGAGTAAGGCAACATCGCTGCGCGCAGCACTCCATTACTCAATCACTCCAACATTTGGAAAGGATTTAAATGAGCACGTTAGATCAACCCATTTTAATTGCCAACAGCAATTATCACGTCGGCCACCAGGTCGCGATCTTTGTCGCCGAGGAGCAGGGTTTTTTCAATCAGGAAGGTCTCAAAGAATATGAATACGATGCGCGAGGCTTGATTCCTGGGCCGCTCGAGCGCGACGGGCTGGCAATGGCGATCACCAACCATGGGGTGGATATCGCGACCGCCGTCGATGTCGAGGCGGCGATCTACCAGCGTTCGCTGGGCGCCGAAGTCTATATCGCGGGCGGCTGGCGCTACACTCCCTTTCTCAGATGGTATGGAGCGAAGCATGTCACGGATATGAGCAAGCTCCGCGGCGGCCGCATCGGCATGCGCGAGAAGGAAGGCTTGGTGCAGGTCTTTATCACCAATGCGCTCGAGGCAGCGGGTGTAGATCCGGAACAAGAAGTTGAGTGGGTCTACGATCCTGTCTTCGGATATCGAAATAACCCCGCTCACATGGAGATGCTGCGCTCCGGCAAAATCGACGCGATCACTTCCCAGCCGCCCTTTTCCGACCAGCTCGAGAAAGAAGGCTATCCGATGATTCTCGATCCCAATACCGTCTTTCCGCGGCGGCCGGGCAAACTCACCGTGGCGACCGGACAGATGATCGAAAAGCGCGCCGACGAGCTGCGCGCCTATTTTCGCGCGATCATCCGCGCCTTCTGGTTTATGCGCGACGTAAGAAATTTCGAATATCTCCGGGACCTCGAGAAAAACCTTAGAAGAACCAATACCCACAATGAAGACGAGCGCGGCGTCGTGGCCATTGTCACCGCGCCCGATCGGGTCGAAAGCTGGGCTATACCGATCGACGGCGCAGTCGCTCCCGCGGCGGTGCAACGAATCGCCGACGAAATGGTAAAGTCCGAGAAACTTTCGCGGCCCATGTCGGCCAAAGACATTGTCCGCGACGATGCTGTCAGGCAAGCTTTTAAAGAAGTCAGCAGCCGCGCGGAGCTGAAAACTGCCTTCGGCATCGCGGTCGCGGCTCAAGAGAAATATGGATTCTAATAAGGAGCATGCGGGCAAATTGAACATCATGATCTCGAGAACATTTTATTGTTATCGATGGTGATTCTGAGCCTGGGCTACGCCAGAGATTCGTCCGCTCTCGATGAAGTCAACCTGCACATCTCGGCCGGCGTCAGCGGTAATGCCCTTCTGTACAAGTTCACCAAGGAAAAAGGCTTTTACCGTGAAGAGGGCGTCGAAGTTCTGCCGATTCAGGCGGGAATGTTGCCCGGGATTCAGGGACTGGTCGGCGGCAGCTTTCACTTCAGTCAGATTCTTGGCCAGGGTGCCGGCGCAATTCTCCGCGGCGTGCCGCTCAAGATCGTCATGGTTTTCGATACGCGTCCGCTGAACTGGCTCTTCGCCCGCAAAGAGATCAAAACGGTACAGGAGTTAAAAGGCGGAAAACAAATCGCTGTGTCGAGCTTCGGCGCGGCATTGGACCAGATGACCCGCGACCTGCTGCCCAAGCGCGGCATCGATCCGCAAAAGGATGTGGTTCTCCGCGCAGTCGAACCGACACCGAACCGGCTCGCAGCGCTCATGAGCGGCGCCGTCGATGCGGCGGTGGTCAATCAGATGGATCGGATCATCGCCAAAAAGAACGGTTTCAACGAGTTGCTGTTCTACGGCGACGACCTGGAATTCGTCACCGCTGGCGCGGTTACCACCGAAAGAACGTTGGCCCAGCGACCGGATCTCGTTCATAAATTCCTCCGCGGCACCCTCAGGGGATTTCACTGGCTCAAGAACAACGAGAAGGAAGTAGTGGCCCGTATGGTGCCGATCATGAAGGTCTCCGAAGCTGAAGCCACAGACGTTTATAGAGCCTGGTTACGGGTGATGTCCGCCGACGGCACAATCCCTCGCAGCCTTCAGGAAAAAATGATCGCTTTCCAGAGAAAATCGCTCAAGGTCGAGCGCGACGTCGCTCCCGAAAATGTTTATGACTTGTCGATCGTAAGGTCGCTTAATGAAGAGATGAGGAAGAGCAAATGAGCCTGTACCAAGTCGATAAACTTCTGTTTGCGCTGTTCAACGATTTGGAGCTGCAAGACAAATATAAGCAGAACCCCGACGACGTTTTCAAACGCTATGACTTGGAGGAGTTCGAGGTTAAAGCGCTGCGGGAGGTCAATGCCGGGGAACTTTATCGGATGGGAGCGCATAGCTTTCTGCTCTGGCAATTTTCCCGGCTGATGGAACTGAAGCCGGCTATCTACTTTAAGCAAGTACGAGGAGAATAGTTATCATGGGTAAGATCGTTCTAGGGCTTGCCGCGCCACACAATCCCAATATCACATCTCGCCCGGACAAGATGTCCCCCGAAGTTCAGAGCAAGCTCGACTCTGCGTTTGGTCATCTGAAAAAAGGCTTGTCGGAAGCTTCTCCGGACTGCCTGCTGATTTTGACCAGTGATCACGTCACCAACTTTTTCTATAACAACGCGCCGATGTTTTGTCTTGGCGTCTCCGATACCTGCACCGGACCCGCGCCTAAAGAAATGGCGGAGCTGCGCATTGCGCGCGCCACTTTAAAAGTGGACACGACAATGGCCAAGGGACTGCTTAACTACGGCATAGAGAGCGGCATCGACTTCAGTTATTCGCAAGAAATGATCCTCGACCACGCCTTCATGGTGCCGCTGAGCCTGCTGACGCCGCACATGGATCTGCCGATCGTGCCATTGCACATCAACGGCATGTTGCCGCCCCGACCCACCGCCGCGCGATGTTTTCGGCTCGGCCAGCAGATCGGCGGATTACCTTCGCAATCATTACGATGGCAAAGTCGCGGTGCTGGCCAGCGGCAGTTTTTCCGGAGATATCGGCGGACCCAAGATGGGCTCCATCGATACCGCGCTGGATTTGGAGTTCCTCGATTTAGTGAAGGACGCCAAGGGTCAAGAGATGGTCAACAAAGCCACGGCGGAAACACTCGAACGCGCGGGAGTGGCCAATGAGATTCTGATCTGGATCACGCTTCAGGGCGTGCTCGGCAATCTGAAACCTTCTTTCACCGATTACATCTGCGGCAAAGACTGGTCCACGGCCGCGACGCTTGCAACCTGGCAACCGAATATTCGCTAGTGCTCCTGGGACCAAAGTTCGCAAACGAATTCGATGGCATTTCCGCCGTCATGCCCGCGAAAGCGGGGCATCGAGATCTCCCACGCAATTCTGACCTTCGAAAGGGGAGACGAAGAGAGGTTCCTGGATTCCGGGTTGCGCTAACTCCCGGACTGCGATCCGAGCTTGCCCGGAATGACGATTGAATTATCTAGCGAACTTCAGGGAGACCACGCTAGGCTAGCAAGCTGCTGAAAAAGCCTCATAGCGCTTCTCGTGACAGACTAGCCGTCGCGCTAGCTGCCGGTTTCCTGCTCGATCCGCTTGAGATAACTGTTATCGACGAACTCCGCCAATTTCAGGCTGCGTAGAGTTGGGTTGGCGTCTGTCAAGTAGGACAGGAAAATGCGCAGATCTTCAATATTCGTATACGGATACAGCGGCATCGATTCAACGTTTTTTCGGTACAGATGATCCATGAAGGAGGAGTCCGGGCTGGGGAGATAACGATTGTAGATGCGCAGGACCTCTTGTCGATTTTTCGGATCCTTTGCCCAGCGCCTGCCTTGCACCAGTGCTTTCATGGTACGCAGCACGACGTCCTTGTTTTGATCGCGGAAACTCCGGGTCGTGAGATACGAATTACCCATCACTTTGATTCCCATCTCCATCGCGTCCGCCACAACGTGATAAGGAATTTTCAATTGTTCGAATCGATCAGGGGATGTAACAACGCCCGCAACCAACCCGGACTTGAAGGCCGCCACCCTTTGATTTCCTCCGCCGCCGACTTGCACCAGTTCAACCTCACCAGTCTTCAAACCGACCTTCTCCAGGATCTGTAGCGAGATATAGTAGCTCGTGCCGCCGACTCGGTCGACGACGATTTTTTTGCCTCTTAAATCTTTGACCGTTTTGACACTTGGCTGAGTAATCAGCTTGTATTCGATCGGTTCTGCAGTGGCCAAGGCGACCAGGTCGGACCCTCGCGAAGCCGCCAGCGCCGCTGAGTCAACGCCGCCAAGATAAAACTGAAGTTCGCCGGCGATAAGCGCCTGCGTGCCCTGCACTCCCGGCGTGACGATGGTTTCCGCGGCGAGACCGTTTTTCTCGAAAAAAATTCATGTCGCTTGTTACCCAAAGCGCAATCCGACTGCTGGAGATCGACGAATAGCCGATGCGAACTCGATCAAGCTTCTGACTCTCGGCCGAAAGCGCTTGCGACGTGCCGCTGAAAATCAAAAGGACGAAAACTAGAATCGATATCATACACGCCTCCGTGCTGTTTTTCTGTCTTATATAGTCCGGCGCATCCGCGAGGTCAAGCAATCGCATAAAGTTTGATGCTTTCCGCTGGCTCGAACTCGACACGTCAGTAAATAAATGAATATTCGCCAAACTGTTTGACCGAAATTGAACTAAGCAGTAAAGATGGCTGGCGATGCCGGCCAATCTCACGCGTCGCGATCGAGTCGTTCAACGGAACGTAACTCGCAGTGATTTGCAATCACGGAGGACTTGATGAAGTTTAGTCCAAACCCAAGACACTCTCGGAATATCTGTTCTTTCGTTTTTAATCATTGGCTTGGGTCCCGCCCAACTCTCGTTCGCTCTGGATGAAGCAAAGATCCACGTAGCCGGAACGCCGAACATCACCAGCTTCGTCTATCACGTCGGCAAAGAAAAAGGCTTTTACAGAGAAGAAGGTATTGAGCTGCAACCGATCATGGCCGGGATGCTCCAAGGGATTCAGGGCTTGATCGGTGGCAGCTTCGATTACAGCCAGATGCTCGGGCAAGGTGGAGGCGCCATTATGAGAGGCGCGCCGCTCAAGATCATCATGGCGTTCGACACGCGTCCATCGTGGTTTCTTCTCGGGACGAAAAACATGAAAAGCATCCAGGACCTAAAAGGCAAACAGTTGGCGGTTTCCAGCTTTGGCGCGGCTCTGGATCAGATGACGCGCGAGTTGCTGCCGCGATTCGGCATGGAACCCATGCGTGACGTCATCTGCGCGCCATCGAGCCGCCGCCCAACAGACTGGCTGCTCTGTTAAGCGGCGCGGTTGACGGGGCGGTGTTGACCCACCCTGAAACGATCATCGCGCGCAGGCAGGGCTTCAAGGAATTGATTGTTCTTCGGCGACCATATCGAGTTTGTCTCGGCGGGCGTGGTGGCAACCGAGAGAAATATTTCTCAGAGACCTGATTTCGTCCGCCGTTTTATCCGCGGCGCTCTCAAGACGTTTTACTGGCTCAAAGCCAACGAGAAGGAAGTCGCCGCCAGGCTGGCCAACGCGACAAAATCTTCCGAGGCCGACGGCCTGGAGCTCTACAGAACCGGGAGTCAAACTTTTTTCTCAGGACGGAGCCATCCCCCGACCCCTTCAGGAGACGAATGGTCTCGCTCCAGAGAAAAGTTTTGAACGTAGAAAAAGATGTCGCACCGGAAAGCGTCTATGACTTTAGCTTTGTCCGTATCGGGAACAAGGAATTAGGAAAAGGAGAATCGTCATGAGCACTTTCGATCAGCCGCTTCTGATCGCCAATGTCAACTATCACGTCGGCCACTGGGTCGCCATCTATGTCGCCGAAGAGCAGGGCTTCTTCAAACAGGAAGGTCTCTCGCGCTACGAATACGAGCGCAGCGGCCTTCTGCCCGGCCCGTCGGAAAGCCAAACTCTGGGATTGGCGATCAAGGAACACGGAGTCGACATCGCCACCGCGGTGGACACCGAATCAGCGATCCTCCAGCGCGTACAAGGCGCCGACGTCTACATCGTCGGCGGCTGGCGCTACACGCCGTTTCTCAAATGGTACGGCTCAAAGCATATCACCGACATGAGCAAGCTGCGCGGCGGCAAGATCGGCGTGCGCGAAAATTCAGCGGACGGCGGCGGCCTGGTCGAGTTTTTTATCGAGGAGGCCTTGAAAGAGGCCGGCGTCGACCCCGCAACCGAGGTAGAAATGGTCCAAGACCCGGTCTTCGGCTACCGCAACAACCCGGCCCATATCGATATGCTCCGCTCCGGAAAAGTAAACGCCATCACGTCATCACCACCTTTCTCGGATGAACTGGAGAAAGAAGGTTACCCGGTCATCCTCGATCCCAACGTGGTCTTTCCCCGCCGACCTGGCAAAGTCACCGTGGCTCCGCGAAGAACTATCGAGCAGCGCAGCGACGAGCTGAGGGCATACTTCCGCGCCATCACCCGCACGTTCTGGTTCATGCGTGACGTAAACAATTTTCAGTATCTGCACGATCTCGAAGCGCGGTTAAGAAAGCTCACCCATAATGAAGACGAACAGCGCCTGTTTATCGCTTCGGCGCCGGATCGGGTTGACAGTTGGGCGCTGCCGATGGACGGCGGCATCGAGCGTCATGCGCTCGAACGGATTATTCAAGAAATGGTTAAGAGAGGCAGGTTGGACAGTCCCATCCCTGTCCAGGAAGTATTCAAAGACGACGCTGTGAGTGACGCTTATCGCGACGTCAGCACCCGGGGTGAGCTGCAACCGGCGTTCAACAAGGCCATGACCGTTCTCGAGAAATATGGATTCTGAGAATCGACGCATAAGCAGCAACGTAGGGGCGGGTTTAAAACCCGCCCCCTAAAGCTTGGTGAACTCACTTCGCTCTACCCTTCTCTCTCAGAATCGATTGCAATAGGCTGAAATTAAATATTCTCTGCGCCGGAACGTCTTTGTCGATCTTTACTTCGTTTTTGTGAAAATTGACGATGCGTTCCTGCGCTGCCGGCGATAAAGTCCCATCTTCGGTATACGCTTTGACCGACGCGCGATAGACAGATAGCGCATCCTCTTCCGGTACTTTGCTGAAACGGGCAAACATCTTGACCGCTTCTTTCTCATTCCCTCTGTACCACTGCAACGTTTGCAGCGTGCCAGCCAAAAATCGTCTAACAAAATCCGATCGCTCGGCCAGCATCTTATCCGTCACGGCGACTCCGCCACTAGAATATTCAAAATGATCACCGTACGAAGCAAGCTCGTTAAACCCCATCTTGTTGGCTCGAGTTCGCTCCGGCGCATTCACCACGGTCGCCGCGACGCTGCCGCTACTCAATGCAGTCAGCCGACCTTCTAAGGGGATGACCTGAATAGTCACATCGCGCTGCGAATCGATGCCGTTTTTGCTGAGAAGTTCGCGCGTCATATGACCGCTAGCACCGCCGATGGTTTGGATTGCAACGGTTTTTCCCCTAACCTCCTGCAGCGTCTTGATGTCTGGCCCGCCATAGAGCCAAAATTGCGGTTTGCTATCAAAAACCATGACTATCCTGAGGCCGATACCGCGCATAATGGCGCTCGTACTCGCTCCGAGAATCTGGCTAAAGTCGAAACTCCCGCCGATCAAACCCTGAACCCCTACCTGCGGCTGGGCCATGATCGTCAGCGTATCGAGGCCGTGATCCTTGTAAAATCCCTTCTCAATTCCTGCGACAAATATGAAAGCATTTGGACTGCCAATACCGGTTCGGTGCACCTTTGCCGTCTCCGCCTTCGCGGCCGGAATTGACCCTAGACAGATCCAAAAGAAGATCGCAAGAAAATTAACTACCACTGTTTCCGTCCTCACCAGCAAGGTTTGATAAAAAGTTTGTAATCGAATAGAGATTGCCGGCGTCGGAACTCCTTCACCGTTAGTCTTGGATCTGGTCGCGAGAAATTATTCTTGACCATTGAAGTCCGCGCGCGCCAGCGTTTTCCACTGTTTCGTCGGCCGTCCCTCAGATAATGCCCGCAGCTCTCGTTCCCAGATCTTTCGGAAAAGTATCACCACCACGTCGTTTCGGCCCAGATGAAAATTGCTTTCATCAGCGATCGCCCCCTGCCCCACTTGCGCAACATAGTCTTCGATCCTGGTGAGCTCGTAATTATCCGCCCCGGTCAAATTCTTGATTTTCGCTTTGCCCTGGAGAACTCTTTCGCCCAACTCGACATGGCTGGGCCCGTCCGGCTCTACTTCCGAGGAGAGTTCCAGAAATTTCTTTTTCGCAGCTTCACCTTCGAGATGTACGATGTCGACACCGAGACCCAAACAGCGACCGTTCTCGATGGGCACACGCCATAAGAACCGATCCACCGAGCCTTCCTTGAGTTCTTTTGCGATCGGTCCTTTGATACGCAGCGGATGTCTTAGATGATTCATATTCGGCATGAGGATGTAACGCGCTTCGGTTTTGCCTGCACCTAGCTTCCGCGTCAATTTGATGCCAACGTCGTTTTCCTCCGCAATCAACTGATCGGGAACGAAGACATCGACGCCGATTCTGCTCCGCGATTCGCGGTGAGTAAACGGCACGTGAACGGGATCGCCCAGGTTGTCGAGCCGATTAAAGTAATTGCACGGCCATTCTTCGCTCAGCAGCACGTCAATAATGCCGTCTGCATCAAGATCAGAGTAGCGCGGCAATGCGGGAGCGGCGCCATCACCAAGAAACACGAAAATAAGCCCTAGATATTCTTCGGTTGGATGGCTGCGAATCTTGATCTTGGATTTGAAGGACGCGTCTTCGCCGGGCTGCTCGACGCATTGCCCGGACGAGTCGTATTTCCAGCCGTGATAGAAACATCGGATACAATCATCCTCTACCCACCCGGCCGAAAGCTGGGCGCCGCGGTGGGCACAGCGAAACGCGACGAGGTGCGGCGCGCCGGATTGGCCCCGGTAAAGAGTGAACTCTTCGCTCATGATCCGCAGCGGCACGGCTTCTCCAACCGGCAAGTCCTTGGCGCGATAGATGGGTTGCCAAAACGAGCGGAGATAGCGGCCGGCGAGACTGCCCGGCTCGGTGCGGTAAAGGTCTACGGAATTTTCACTGCCCATCAATGCTTCCTTTGGTATGGATTACTTCATTATTGTAGCCGACGATTTTCCCTAGAAGCTGTTGCGTCAGAGCCGTGCCCGGAAGAGAAATACCGAGATCCTTGCCGCACTCGAGCGCAACGGATAACGTTTTATAAAACCCCTCCCACTGATGACGCAGCGCTTCCGGGGATCGCGACACCCGCTCGATGCGCTCAAACCAATGATCTGCCATGTAGCTTTGCCCGGCGCTGTGATGAATCGCCTGTTGCAGCAACTTCAGATCTAAACCGGCTTTTTCCGCTACCGACATCCCTTCGAACATTGCCATCATATTGATACAGACAAGGATCTGATTGATAATTTTCGCCGCGGTGCCGGCGCCGATGTCGCCCAGGTGAAGAATCTCGGCTCCCGAGCTGGCAAAAACTTTGCGGCATTTGTTGTAGGCATCCTTCGAGCCGCCGACCATGTAGCAGAGTTTTTTTTCATAAGCTCCGGATTCTCCCCCGCTGATCGGCGCGTCGACGATGATCAGGTTTCTGCTCGAGGCGCTCTCTGTCAGGGCACGTAATGTGTTAGGCAAGACGGTGCTATGAACCGCGATCATCGTCCCCGGCTTGGCGCCCGTGAAAACACCCGCTTCGCCAAAGCACACGGATACAAGTTGCGCATCATCGAGCACGGCTATCTCGACGAGCTCGCCATGCTCGGCGGCTTCTCTCGCCGACCGAGCGATCTTCGCCCCCAATCTACTCAGTTCCCGAAGCGGTTCCTCGCGAACGTCATAAACCATCAAATCGAACCCGGCATTGGCGACATGGATCGCCATCGGCTTTCCCATAATGCCCAGACCGATGAATCCGACTCTGCGAATCACTTGCTTCGTCTTCCTGAAACCTAAAGGCTATTCTGCAGGATGCTTCGAGCTAGGAACATACAATATCTTGCAAGCCGGTGCGATTACAGCACCCATTGGCGTAGGAGAAGGCGTAGCGCTCCTCATCGCCTAGGCCAAAAAAAACCGAGACCTCGTCAGACGTCTCGGCTTTTACAGGGGTGATCGCATATATGATTTCTAAGCTTTGAATTGCGTCAAAGCGCGCTGAGACTTCGTTCCTCGAGCTTCACCGCGGTGGCAGCGGACCGTGTTCGGCCATCTTTTTATACAAGCCAATCACCTCAGGATCACGCGGCAATTCTCGAATCGAGGTCTCGACCTCCTCTCCGGTCAGCGGCGACGGTTCGCCGCCCATGAGCTTTTTAAACTCGCCGCTGAAACCTGGATCCTTAAAGGCGCTAGCCATCGCTGCGCGTAAAATCTTCACGGTGGCTTCAGGTGTTCCCGGAGGCAGCACATAGGGCCAGCGCGGATACATAAAAGCGCGGAATAGATTCACCAACTGCCGCTCTTTGTCATTCTTTGCAAGCGAGTCGGCATCAGGAACATTGGCAAAACGCGGATGGAGATTGCCTTTCGGAATCGTCAGGGTCGCATGAACATTGTATTCGCCTTTGGCGAGAGCCTCGGCATTTCGGCGCACCACTGTATCGGCGCTGTTTGCTCTGGTATCGATCTCGCCGCGGGTTAATGCGGTGTCGAGTTCAGGGCCGCCGAAGCCGACAACCATTCTAGGGTCCTTGAGACCCAGCACATAGGCAAAGATGCGCCCGCTCACGTAGATTGCATGGCCCACGGTCTGGGCTCCGATACGCACCGACGGCGCTGCGCGGAGCTTATCCAAAGTGTCGAATCCAGCCTCCTTACGGCTAAGGAAAATATAGGGATCGCCATGTTCCGTCGATCCTAAATAAATAAGTTTGTCGATGTCGTACCGAGCGCCCGGTAGACCCAGAATGGCGCCGGAAGCGAGACCGGAGCCGACTGCGGCAATCGTGAGCCCATCCGGCTTGGCGGTTGAATAAACCTGATTGACCGCCTTCATGCCTGCGGCGCCGGGTACGTTTTCTACGATAATCGTCGGGTTCCCGGGGATGTATTTTTTAAGAAACGGAATCAACGCGCGCGCCTGCATATCTCCGGAACCGCCAGGCTCGCCTCCCCGAAGGATCGTGATCGTCTTACCTTGATAGTAGGGCGTCTGTGAATAAACCGGGTCGGGAAAGAACGACAACAAAGCAATTCCCAACTGAAGCGTGATGACCGAAAAAAATTTAGTCGTGCGTCGCATGCAAGGACCTCCCATCGTATATTCCAGAATCCAGAGCAATCTAGGGCAGCACGCTTATATAACAAGGATCTCGAGATGTCAGCCTGCGCCTGAAGTTTACAAAGTACCGGGAGATTACTGCCCGGGATTCATTCGGTCAAGGTTACCGTGAGGGGAGATATGCTCTACAGGCGCGGCTCTGCTTCGTCACGAACCTTTGGCCCGAATGATCCCGAGTGGCAACCCGGCGCTGCACCTTGTGAAATGGTGCATTGATTGTAATGCGGCTTTCGACTAGACTCCTGGTGATCCGAGCATTCCCATGAGGAGAATAGATTGATGAAGATCTCGAAGAAAATGACTTTGATGGCGCTTGGCCTTTTCGCGGTTATCGGGATATCGCAGATCGCTTTGGAAATGGATGCTGACGCGCGCGCCGGCGGCGGGCGAAGCGGTGGATTTCGCGGCTCGAGAAGTTACCAGGCTCCGTCGCGGCCTTCGCAACCGGCTCAGCAGCGAAGAGATGCCACCCCACCACCACAACAACCTGGACAGTTCGCGCCACAATCTGGCGGCTTTATGCGCGGGCTTGGCACCGCAGTCCTCGGCGGGTTTCTGGGCTCGATGCTCTTTTCAGGTTGGCGAATGCCGGCGGCTTCGGCGGTATCGGCGGCTTGGGCGGCAGCGGCTTCGGTTGTTCGAAATCCTGCTGATAGCGGGTATCGGCTATTTTCTCTACCGGAAGATTTCGCAGTCCGGCGGCCGCAACTGGTTACGGAACGACGCAATACCAAAATACCAGCTATCAACCGAGCACGAGTTATCAGCCGAGCATGGTTATCACGCCAGAAAGCGCGCCGCTCCAGGAAGCGCCTCCCGTTCAACGATGTTGATTACAGATCGCTGACGATGATGGACCGCAGCTTCGATCCGAACCAGTTCCTCAAGACCGCCCAGGACACTTTCTTCAAGGTCCAAGGCGCTTGGAACAAGCAAGATAGCGCGACGCTGAGCAGACTCTGCGGGACCGAGCTTATGCAAACCTGGGAACAAGAGTTAAGCCAACTACGCGCATCCGGGCGGCAGAACCGCATGGAAAATATTGCTCTCAGTTCGAGCGAGATCAGCGAGGCATGGACCGAATCCGGCCAAGACTTTATCACCGTCCGGCTGCAAGCAAATCTTTTGGATTACACCGTCGATACCAAAAGCGGCGCGGTCGTCTCCGGCAGTGATTCTGAGCCCATCCATTTCGAAGAGTACTGGACATTCAGCCGCCCCGTCGGTCCGAATGCTTGGAAACTGACGGCCGTACAGCAGGCCTAGCATTCACAAATAAACAGACCAAATAACAGCTGTCACAGCGACCACGGACTACGTCCTGGTCGCTGTTTTTTTCCGTCAGAGCAGCGCTTGCTTATAACCTGGATGCCGTAGTTCAACTTGACAGAGCGATCAAGCGCCAAGCCTCCAGAACAAAATGCAATGGTTCAGAGGCTTGTAACGGCCTGCAATCTCCGGCACTGCAGCGGACTCCACGAAAATTACCAGCCCTGGACCAAGCACCCCAGACAGCATTGTAGTGTTACCTTCTGTGCCTTCGGTCCTCAGGGCTGGCCCCTTGATCAGTACACATTGTTAATCTCTACTGCGGAATCGACGTTATCTACCTACCTCTTGCCGGCCCAGATCTGATCGAAGAATCCGCTTTTTTCCATTTCATCGAGATAACGCGTATCGACCATTTCTTGCGGCTTGACGGTTTTGGCCCGTGGATCGGTGGGCGCGATTTCATCCAGAGTCGATTGAAAGCCTTCAAGCTTGAGCGCAAGCCGCGGCTCTAGCGCTTTAATCTCGACGTTGTAGCTGGCTTCGAGTAATTTTCTATCATTCACGAGCAAGTATTTTTCCATGATTTTGTAAGTGAACTCTTTATCGGTGTGCATGATCTTGGCAGCCTCAGCCATGGCGCGCATAAAACGCCCGATCACCGGCCCGCGTTTGGCCATGATCGAACGGCGCGTGTTGAAGGTGGTGGCGGCGTAGGCGATATTCAGATCGGGACCGTATACCACATAATGATAACCGAGCTTGAGCGCCTGAGCGTCGGTGGGCACGGTTAGGACCGCGGCGTCGATCCCCTGCGCAAGCAGCGCGGCCAATGTCTCGGGCGCGCCGCCGGCTTGAATGTAACTGACGTCCCGGCTCTCCAAGCCGAAGTGGCGCAACGCCTGAACCGCAAAATAATGGGGGTTGCTGCCAATCCGTGACACGCCGATTCTTTTACCCTTCAGATCCGCCGGCCTCTTGATGTCGGGCTTAGCGATAATACTATGGGTGAGTATGCTTTTAATGCCGCCGATGAAGACGACATCTCGATTGCCCTGAACGAAGGCGCGGCTCAAAGCCGCCGCTCCTTGCTGCGTCACCTCGCTATCGCCGGCCAGTATCGTGGCCACAGCCGGAGCGCCGGCCGTAACGAAGATAAGCGGCACTTCCAGATCGTACTTTTTGAACAATCCGGCTTCTTGCGCAATCCAGGGATAAGATTGCGACATGACCCGAGCCGTATAGATGAACGGCAGCTTGTCCGCGGCAAGCGCATTTGAGCCGTCCATCACGACAGCGGCAAACATTACATAAACCAACGCGAGCGATCGCAACTTCATGTTTTATCCTCCTGCGCCCATCTCTTCAGACGTTGCGTTTGATTGCGCGAAAATAGCTAGACGCAGGTCCACGGTCAAGCAGATCATATGTCGGTGATGAATTTTCGCTTTGCAAACCAACTCGGTCATTGATACAACTCATGCACGGCCTTTCGAGGAGGACATATGAGCGCACATACCGTCTCTACTCCCACTCATGAACGCTGCGTGACCTCTTACGCGGCGCGTACGCAATACAAACCCGGTGAAGTTCGGCCGCCGCATATAAAAGTCAAAGATGCCATCGACATCCATTGCCACGCGCACGAAGGCCAGCAGAATCCCTATGACTTGGCCCGGCGCGCATCGCTGGCGGAGATGAAGGGGATTTTATTCAAGAGCATTCCAGGCGATGATCCGGCTAAAGCTGTCCGTGATGTGCAAGAAGACGTCAACCGATGGGCGGAACAGGAAGGAGTCGAGCCGGTTCAATGCTGGTCCGCCTACGTGTGCGGCCGGCAGATGGCGCCGGTTACTTCCGCCATCGTTAGCGAAATGATCGATCGGGGCGTCAGCGCGATCTGGCTGCCCGTGTTCACCCATGCCATCACCTTGAGTACGGTTGGAACCTACCAGCGCTTCATCGACGGCAATAGCGCAGCCGGTTGGCACGGACCCGTTCCGTGGGACAAAGCAGTGGCCATCGGCCACTACAATTTAGATGAGAGAGGCGAACTGAAGCCGGCCGTCAGAGAGATCGTTCGCATTTGCGCCGATCGCAACGTGGCGCTTTTCTTTGGCCACGCAACGCACAAGGAAATCTATAAACTCGCGGAAGAAGTCGATAAAGTCGGTCTCGCGCGCGCCGTCATCGATCATCCGTACAGCCCGTTTCTCAATGTCTCACCGGAGATGATGAAGGAGCTTTCCAAGATCGGGATCTTCTTCAACTTCACATGGGATGAGCTATCGCCGCTGCTTGGCGTCGACCCGCAGATCATGTACAACACCATCCGCGAAGTCGGCCCGGAGCATTTCACGCTATCCAGCGATGCCGGCGAACCTCTCTTTCCTGATTCGGTCGAAGCGATGCGCCTGGTGCGCGGCTACATGGAAGCCTTCGGCTTAAATCAAGACGAGCTCTATACGGTATGCACCAAGAATCCGGCGAAGGTGGTGGGGCTGGCGCTCGATTAAGCCGAGCGCCAATGCAGTTGCGTTGAAAGAACAAAAGTTCAAATATTTGACTTCAAAGCATTGCCCTAACGTTTCCGAGACTTGCGGTTTGTTGAGCTACTATCTATTACGGTCCCAATCGCGGCGATCGCGATTTCGCCAATCCCAGTTTCGCTCCCGATCATAGCGCCCATCGCGGTCCCGGTCTGAGTAGCGATCATAGCGGTCTCGATCTCGGTAATAATCGCTGTAATAATCTCTATTGTAATCACACGCCGCCGCGCCAGTTACCAACATCGTCCAAAGCCCGAGAGCAAATACTCTTTTTGGTATTAACTGATTCATGATTTCCCTCCTGTCCGAGTGCGCAAGACTATGCCACTCGATATTTGGACGATCAGGGCATCTGAATGTTAACACCAGCGCTTTCGCGCAATTGGCAGGTAGTTATTCCTCGTGAAGGATGCAGGTATGGGACAGCAGTCGATCCGTGGCTCGGGTTGCTTCAGATGGAACGTTCGAATGCATTGTCGCGGCGGGCTGCCTGCGGTGTTAACAAAGAACCGGCAGAGCAATCGGCTGGTGCTTGTCTTAAGGAGCGATTCGTCGAAGAGACACCGGAGCGCTGACGAACACAGAAACGCCGGCGGAAATTAGCGGCTTTGTAGAACCTGTCCGCCCATATTAGTGACCTTGTCGAGCTTGATGACCACGGCTGCGCCTTTGCGGTCCGGATCCTTCTCCAACTCCGCTGGGACCGTGCGAGCCATGACTTGATCTCTAATAGCTCCGGCTTCGTGAACTTCAGCTAGTCCGTGAAAGCGCCAGGCGGCTTTTGACTTGCCGTCGCGAAACAACACGACTACTTTAGGATTCGCCGTGATGTTCTTTAAGTGCTGCCGCTTGGTGCGCTCCCAGTAAGCCAGGGAGTCGTCATCAAAGACCATCATGCTGCCTTTGAAACCGATATCGGGCTCACCGTCCGGCGCAGCCGTGGCGAGAACACAAGGGCACCCGTTTTCCAAAGCGTTATTAATCAAATCCTTCATCTGATCGATTAGTTTTATCATGGGCCGAATCTAGGAAAGCCGAAGGCCGATGTCAAGAAAGAAGTTGCCGGCAATCGGGACGAATTAGCGGTTCTGAACTACCCGCTTTAACATCCAACACGCGCCTCGAACATCCCCAGTGCTGACGATTGGATGGAAGACTAAACAGCCCGGCCCATGTCGAAAACGATCTCCCGTGAAATCTTCCCGTCTCGCATCTCAAAAATATGAGTCAGCCGCATTTCAACTTTGCTGCCGAGAGGAAAGTGCCAGTATCCATCTCGCGCAACCTCGAACGTGACGATGCTATCGTCCACGACACGATCCTCCGTAGCAAAACGCTGAAGAAACTGAAATTTCACGTTGCGCATGGACGCAAACAACTCCCGATAGTTCTTGGCGACAGCTTCCTTTCCCGAGAAAGATCGATTCAGGCCGTTTGGCGCCGGCGCTTCCCAAACGATATCGTTGGTAAAAGTCTCCAGCGCCGCTTCGACCTCATTGACTGCTTCGCTATGAAAGTGGTTTTCCACAACCTTCAAGTTTTGCGCCGCTAGATCTCTATCCATCTCAGTTCCTTTCCGTCTTGGTAGTAGTTTTGTTGCGGTCTCCCGTAAGTCTGGGCAGCCAAAGCCCTCGCTCTTGCAGACCTGTCTCAAGCCACCGTGAAACCCAAAAAATAAAGAAATTTGTTGCCGGGATCAAGACACTACATGGGAGACGTTATCAGGTTCCGGATAGTTACCGGAACTTGATTTAGCACCGGAGCGGCGTCCTCGTTCGAGAGCTCCACAATTCTTGCGGTCTCAAATCTCCGACCGCCATAGGGTTCGCTGCTTGGCTGCACGAGCGTTTCGTACCCAGCCGACTTCGCCATATGGGGTCACTAGCCAGCGTTTTCAGCCTTTCTCCACCAGTGTCACGGGCGTTGAGTACGGATAACCGCTCTTTCTGCCTCGCACAGTCAGGAGATAAGTGTGCGGAGGACTCGCGCCGACTCGCAGCAAGAAGCAAATCATCCGATTCACTAATCGGCGCCACAAGCCTAAACACTATACTCAAGCCATTGCTGATCTTCTCTTGTCGGCGTGAAAATTTTAGGAATCATAGCTGCTCCTTGATGGGAAAAGAAAAGAATTCAAAGAGCCGTTCAAAAACACCTCGCGACTGCCACTGTTCGTAAGTCACCGGCTCGGAATACTTTAGATCCTCGCGAAAGATTTCTTCGAGATGCCGCGCCACTGTGCTGTCATGAACTGTAAGATTGATTTCCTGATTCAAGGCAAAAGAACGGTTATCGATATTTGTACTGCCGATAGTCGCCCATACGCCGTCGACGACGATAGTCTTGGCATGCATGAACGCGGCTTTGTACTCGAAAACTTCCACGCCGCCGAAGAGCAAAGGGCCGTAATGGCTACGGCTCGCCGTATATGTGAATCGATTATCGATCGTTCCAGGCGTTAGAATAACTACCCGTACGCCTCTAGCGGCAGCTTTCACGAGAGCATCGCTCATAACTTCATCTGGAATGAAGTATGGATTGGTAATGAAGATGGACTTTTTAGCGGAGTTGATCGAGAGAAGAAAGAGCATGTAATTTTGAAAGCTGCCGCCCAGCGGCGAACTCCTGACGATTTGTGCTTGCATCGTCCCGGCCTGATCAAGGCGTGGAAAATAGTCGTCCCCTCCAATAGCGATGCCTGTCGTTTCGAGCCAGCTCTCGGCAAAAGCGGTCTGCAGAAAACTAACTACCGGGCCTTCGATTCGCACATTGGTATCGCGCCAGTGCTTCGGCATACGCCCATTACCCGTCCATGCGTCACTAACTCCATAGCCGCCGGTAAATCCGATTCGACCGTCGATCACCAAAACTCGGCGGTGGCTCCTGTAATTGTAGCGCAACAACCGCCATGGAAAGATGATTCCGTCCGCTTCAATTTGACGAAAGTATTCGACGTGACAGCCAGCCTCCTTCATCGTGCGAATGATGTCGGCCGGAACTTTACCCGATCCATGGCGGTCTAGAAGAATGTCTGCTTTGACACCTACTCGGCAGCGTTCGGCAAAAGCCTGCGCAAATTCATGGGCGATAGAACCATCTTCGTAAAGATACTGAGCGAATGTGATTGTGGATTTTGCGCTCTTGATATCGCGCAGCATTCTCGGAAAAGTTTCGTCGCCGTTAAGTAGAACTTCGATACGATTTCCGTTGACCATGGGTGCGCCGGTATGGGCTTGGATGGTACGAAAAAAAGCTGCGTCACCTAAACTAACCTCGGGAATTTTGCGGACGGCTAAAACCTTTGCGCAGCCCACTAACACCAACATGGTAAGCAGAAAGATCGATCTTCTCATTGTTGGCTCATTAGCTTGAAAACACATCCCACCCGCGGTGAACCAATAGTTTGTGTTCTTTATGATTTACCGGCCGCATATGTTGTTAGATCAATGCTTGAGAAGGCCCAGCCTTGCCATCTGGTAATGCATCACTCTCCAGGCGCAGCCACAGTGGTGTTCTGCTACTTCGAGCAGCGCATACGCCGCCTGCTCATCACAGGTAAAAATTACTAACGCCGGTTGATTGTGGTCGGGACGAGCCCCGATTAGAATCGCTCGCGCCGGTGAACCTTCGGGAGCTCTCTGCAGCAAATATTCTTTTTCCTCGTCCTTCAGGATAATTTCTGCGTTCATAAAGCATCCTCAGACACAACTCGCCTGCCGGTAAACAGTGGCGATTAATCCCAGTTCGAACAGACCTGACCGATACTCAGATTTCGACTTCATACAGTCACTTGAGAGTGCATTAAGAATGCCTGCTTCCCAGCGAGTCATTAGCGGCAAGCCAGGACAGGACACGAGAGGTCACGGAGAGACGCTGATCTCACCGATGGGCGACTCATCATCAGAAGTAGTCACGGTTGGCCGAAGTTACTAAAATCCGATGTTTCAAGTTTGAGACGAGCACGCACTAAATGGGATTGCGAATGTTCCTAAATGAATGCTGCTACAAAGCACATAATAATGCTCCGACTGGGCTACCTCGTGTATCAACATTGAAGCAACGTCAGGGCCCCCTTTGGTTCAGATAGTTGAGATTTTTAGTAACTTTCTCATATTTCCTTCGAGTATCAATTACTTTTCCGTTTCCGATCCAGGCAACCCTTCGGCTTATCGACGAACATCCAATCCCGCGCGTAGGGAAAGTCAGTCCGAGCAGTAAATGATCAGCGCCGACTTCCGTTCCCAGAAACTCGAGAGTTTCGACATCCTAAATCAGTCTATCGAAGTAGAGATTTTCAAGTAAAGCTCGGTGCCGACGTGCAGCGCGGTGCGTGGACCTATCGGCGCAGCGGGGCGCCTATTCAGCGGTCACAAACTCTCTAAAAGAGCTCACGTGAGACGGGAAACATCCACCGTCGGATTAAGACAACGGGCGTGGTTTCAAGATCTAGCTTGACGAGTGCGGTGGACATCAAGGTTCCGAAATATCTACGACAACAATGCGAAGCCGGTGGCGATCTATTTCCGGGATGAGTGACTCAAGTGCACTTTTAAGCTCGGCCGCGCCAATAGGACGTATCATTCCAGTCGGAAGCTTTTGCATCATGCGCCCCTTTGCCTCACCCGACCACAGTACGCAATAGACGCCAAGTCCACCTGCCTTCGCGTCCCGCGTGTAAAGACGATCAAGTTGGGTGCGCCATGCGCTCCATAACTCAGGGTGGTAATGGTGCTTGACCTCGATCGGTAAAAGCCGCTCGATCCCCTGCAACACCATCAGATCGCATTCCTTGTTTGCGATCATGTGGTGTTCCACAGTTACAATGAGGTTTTGACCCTTGACTCGGTTTTGTAAATCGTCGGCTAACAGTCCCGAGCAAACCTCCTCATGTTTCGGGTTGACGAGCTTCCGTCCGGCTTCGTTCCAGTAGGCGCGGTATCTCTCTTTTTGTGTCCGTGCCAATTCGTGTGAGAGAGCATTGAGGTGGTCAACTATAAAGGCCAAAAGGTCACTTGGAGTAGCAGGAGCACGATTTGCAATAGCCTGTGCGATTTGATCAGCCGATGCAAACGTGAAGCTATGTTCACGCTGCCGCTTTTGGTGCTGCGCCCTTAAATGTCTTATTAGATCGCGGTAGCTTGCCAAGCCGTTGTCATTTTCTAATCGTTCGAGGTGGGCGTCAGCGTCCAGTGAATCATTCGCGGCTAGTAGCTTGATCTGATTGGTCACAAATTCCGCCGCGTCCGAAGGATTTCGGCTCCCATCAGATCTGCCGATCGGATGCCGAGTATTTGCAAAGCTTTGTCCGATTGTGGTAACGATTTCCGCTCGTTGCGCCGACGTCAGACTGACAACGCCGTTCGTTCTGTGAGCGATGACTTCAATAACCTGCCACAAAGCCGCATCCGATCCGGATATCAGAGTTCGCCAACGATTCAAATATTTATCCGGATCGATCATGAAAAGAGCCGTGTTCCAGATGGCCTGAACTTCAGCTGATATGTCGTTTCGCGTAAGTTCCTTCTCTCCAATTTCCATGGCGGCTCGGCGATCATGGAGCAGAAGTAGTGATACGAGTTCACGACTTATGAGAAGATCCTCAGTAATTTCTGTTTTAAGAATCTCAGCTGCAACTTACGCAAGAAATTCATGAGAGTTCGCGTCCTGGCTCAGCTCATGAAATCCCGGCAGGACTCCATCCCGGATTGTTGCGCTAGTAACCCACAGTTGGCGTAACGCAGATCGGACGACTCAAGGATTCTGTGCTGCTTGGTCTATCAGCCATCCTGACAATTTGTCATTCCAACCTGGTATGCTGTCCCCTATACTAGGGACTGTAACTACCGCCGCAATACAAGCCGACAACGCTTCCTTAGGCACGCTCATGCCCCCGTTTAGCCGCAAATAGACGGACAAACACAATAAAAAGTGCGTGTAAGGGATTTTACGTATGCGCCAGCTGTCGACCACCGCTTGTAATGTCGGTATCGACCGGTGTTCTACATACCGGATAAAACCTTCAACAAATGCCTCGGCGATCTCCTCATTTGTTAACGTGACCAAACGCTCCGTCGCGTCGGATACATTCTCATTATCGTATAAGACTCCTAGATAGATACGTGCAGCCCACGCTAGCGCGGTTTCATCACCTCCTGAACGAATTATGCTCAGGCGCGGTGTCAAGTACGAAATATTATACGCGCGGTTTGCCGCTAGTTTGCGGCTATCCTTCTTTCGCCGCTTGTACTGGTCCTTTCTCCATTTTTCAATCTTGCAGACGTTCCAATTCCCAAGAACTTTCGCAACATCAGGTCGGCGACTCAAAAACTGGAAACCTGCCTCCGCCAGCTCGCTGGACGCACTCTCGCTCGGAAACCAAGCCAGGTACATTCCGAAGAAGTCAGCACCACGTTCCGGGTTGTTGTCTTGCTCGGCGCAATTCAGGAAAAATTCGGACTGGGAAACGGGCCACACCGTAGCTGGCAGAAGTTTCCAAAGCTGCACGCCAAGGAAAAACGAAAATGACCGTACTGGTATAACCATGCCATCAGCGAGTAGTTCAAAGACACTTTTGAAGAGCGATGGATCTTTTTCAAATCGAGACTTAAGCGGCGTCAGAATCTTCTCCGGATGTCGATCCCTACCGATGGATAAGGCTTGGAGCCAATTAGCGAGTTGTGCTGGTGTGATCGGCGTGGGATTCCCAAGACGACGTTTAAACAACTCCTCAAAAAGCGCCCATTGATCGAAAGCATCCCTGCTCTCATTTGTTAATACCTGAGAGGCACCGTCGAGAATCTCGTTCAAATCACCATCAGATAGGAAACGGCTGAGCGAATAGAACCGGCCAAAAACGCGCTGCTCCTTGGCAGAAGCAGCCTCTCTAAGGATTGAGAGTACACGCGCCGGCAGTCTTCCCCATGCTTGTGTCTGGCGAAGAAGATCAACTCGCAATTCGAGGGCGGCGGCATCATCCGTAGCTAGCGCGAGCTCATAATCGATGCTTTCGAGCATCGCCTTTTCGCTTTGGACAGACCTGGTCAGCGCCTTCAAAGCCGTTGACCTGATCCACGTGTTTTCGTTCTTGTCCAACGCCATCTTACGTATAATCGCGTTCAATCCGTATTCCGTGCTGTTTGCAATCGCTTCGAGAGCGGTGATTTTCAGATGAACTCCCGTCCCTACATCTTGGAGAATCTCGCGTATAATTTTAATTGTATCGAGATTGGCCAGACCGCGGAATGATCCGCGATCATCCTCGTTCGCGAGAAACCACGGGTCCCGAAGCTTCCGAAGTCCAGCCCAGATTGCGCATTGTGCCCGTGGTGGTAACACGCTCGCATCGCCGTACGTCGCGACTCCATATGGGTCGCGATCGACGTAACCCGCTGCGAGATGGCTAAGCTTACACATCAACCACGCGAAAAGACCCCGCAGCGATGAGACCGGTCTTCCATCAACCGCACATATCAGTGACATTACTCGATCGATCGGAAGGCCATTCCCGACGCGCGCAGCTAGATCTTCTGCTGCCAAGAACTCTCCAATTGTTCGGTGGATCGGCTCAAACCGATCCACCTCGGACGAAATAAAGAGTCGTCGCCTTAACACGGCATCAAGTTCATTTGTCTTCGAATACGGCACGACCGAAAGCCCAACGTAGCCAGCGCCTTCCGCTGGCTCTGTGCGCGAGATACCAACAGAGTTTGAAAGGAGTAATGTAGAGGCGATTGCGCCTGCGGCTTTCCGCAAGTCAGCGGGATTGATACTGGGGAGCCCACGCGGAGTGTGGTAAATATTCATTTCCTTAAGCAACTCAGATACCCCGATGTCGTATGCCTCGAACTTGTTTCGTGGCTTCTTCTCGGTTCCCCACGCCCGGGCGACGAGTTCAAGAGTTTGGGGGTTAGCCAATAAGTTTCCGAGCCCTGCTGATTCCGCTTCACTCAGAAATAGAATGGGGTCTGGAACTATACCCCCTACAGCTTTCAGAATTTCATCACGTGTAAGTGGACACAGTTCGAGAACCATGATGCGTCCTGATGCGCTTGCCGTTCTGAGAGCTTCTTGATCCGGTGAGCCGAACCAGTCTGCCGCTCGGCATGACAACCGAAATTTAGGTTTGTTCAAGGCGCAGAGTTGTTTCGCGAGCTCGGATGTCGCATCTTGGCCGGTTGCAAGACTTCTGTATTCATCAAGAGCATCGAGGAAGAGTGCCTTGCCAGCAATAGAACATGGATCAATCAAAAAGTCTCGGACGGTACTATAGTCTCCTTTTGAAGCGTCCTTAAAGAACGTTGTCTTGCCCATTCCCGGGTCGCCGAGAAGAATGATCGCGTCCTCCGTCTCGAATTCTGCAAATGTGCTGTCGGTGTCACGGCCTTTGCCAGTACCGTCGTCTCTAACACGTAGATGACGTGACAATGGTTGAATCATTTGGCTTGTGTCTCGCACCGACGTTGAGATTGAAAGCTGAACGATATGAGGCGAATCGAAAAAAGTTGCTTTAGGTGTAGAGACTAAATATTCATTTACCGCCCGAACGTCCCGTCCTTTTCCATCTCATCGAGAAATCGGCGGTCGATCAGTTGCGATGCGGTTACCTGCTTGGCGCGCGGGTCTGTTTTGGCGATTTCGTCGAGAGTAGCCTGTATCGCAATGGGCTTGATATCGAGCCGCGGCTCTAGAACTTTCATCTCGGCGGTATAAGCGGCGTCGAAAACCTTGCGATCGGTTAAACCTATTTTCTTTGCCATCAACCGATAAGCCAGTTCGCGATCCTTCATCATGATCTTGAGCGATTCTGCCATGGCGTGCATGAAATGGCTGACGACCTTCGGCCGTTTGGCAATGACCGATCGCAACGTCACGAATCCGGTGGCGACATACGGCGGTTTTAATTCGCGCCCGTCAATCACGTAATTGTAACCCATGAAGGCGGCTCGCGTGTCTTGCGGCGTCGTTAGGGAAGCGGCATCGACCGCTCCCGAGGCTAATGCCTGGAACGTTTCAGGTGCGCCGCCGGTCTGTATGAAGTTGGCATCCCGAGTTAGATCCAAACCCTTCTGGCGAAACCCGTACTGGGCGAAGTAGTGCGAGTTGCCGCCGATCCGTCCGACGCCGATTCGCCTACCCTTTAAATCTTCCGGTTTTTTGATGTCGGGCTTGCCCATGATGCTGTGGGTCAAGACATTCTTCACCGAGCCAATGAAGACGAAATCGGTATTGCCGCCCAGAAAAGCGCGAATCGGTCCTTCGCCGCCAACAATAGCCACCGCGCCGCTGCCGCTGCTCATGGCCGCGGTGACGATGCCGGATGAGGCGATATAGACCAGCTGAAAGTCGAGATCATATTTCGAGTAGAGCCGCGCTTCCTCGGCAACCCATGGCAGCGCCATGGCGATGCTCGGCGCGGACTGAAGACCAACGAGTTTCTCGGCGGAGATCCCGGAAGCTGGGAAAAATGACGCGTCGCCAATGAGAACCACTATTAGAAGACCGATACGAGCTGTCAGCAGATGAACTCCGATCATAATCCCTCCTGTGGTCGTGCGGGAACGGCCAACCCGTGGCGCCGATCTATTCGCTCTTTATCTCCGGCATCACTTCCTTGGCGAACAAACGCATCGATTTTTTTATTTGCTCGTGCGCAATGCCGCCGAAGTTAAAAGTAGTCGTCAGAGTGTCGAAGTAGTAGTTTTGCCGCGCGTTGTGAAAGATCTTGATGCACTCCTCCGGGTTGCCGTAGAGATTCCGACCCGCGGCGAGCATCGCCTGCCAATCATAATCCGCCGGGGCGACCGTCAATGACTTGCGGCCAATTCGGGAAATTTCATCGTAGCGGCTGATTGCGGCGCAAGCGATCTCCTTCGCCCCGACTGAGCTTTCGTTCACATGAGTGCGCACATGGAATTGACAATGCCTTTCTTTGGGATCGATGCCCGCTTCGATCAAGCCTTGCTTCCATGCCTCGAGACCGGGACGAACTCTTTCAGGCGGATGCGGATGGCCGACAATCATGACGTGGAAGCCGTTGCGTCCAGCCCATCCCAAACCTTCTATCGACGTCCCGGCGACCCAGACCGGCGGATGCGGCCGCTGCACCGGCCGCGGATAAAGTGTCAGCTCGTCGTAATTCCAGAATGCTCCACGATGGCTGCTTCGTTCGTTGGACCATGATTTTAAAATAATCTCCAGAGCTTCAATCAACCGTTGCCGATCATTCTCGCGTGTAACGCCGAAAACCCGGTAATCCAATTCGGTATTGCCTGAGCCGATGCCAAACTCAAGCCGCCCAGCCGACAGGGCATCGACCATGGCATAATCCTCAGCCGTATGCAGTGGATGGCGTAGCGGCAGAATGGCAATACATGGCCCCAGGCGAATTCGTGACGTGCGCGCCGCCGCAGCTGCTAAGAGCACTGCTGGATTTGCGGCCAGCCCGCCGTAGCCGAGGAAATGATGCTCGTTAAACATGAAACATTCCCATCCCAGTTCTTCGGCCAGTTGAATCTGCTCAAGAATCTGCTGGTAATAAATATCGTATGGCGGATCGAGGTCGGGGAAGTAGGTGGTAAGAATGTTGATGTAGAAGCGCATGATTGTTTGACCTTGCTGCACGCGTTCGCATACGAGCGCTGCCGCAACCGTTCAAGCGGTCGTACGCATCCGGCCCTGGAGCACTATATTCCGGACTCTTCTACTACAGGTAATGCCGTTTGCCCAGGATGTTAACCGGGCTGCCCGTCGATCCTGGGCTGGGTAAGAATCGGCGCATAGACGATCGCGAACATCAGGAAGGCCGCAATCCAGAGCATGCCACTCAGGATAACGAGCTGAGAAAACCAGAGCGGGAAAATCGAGGGCAATAAGCCGCGCAGCACGGCAGCTACGTTAATCAAGATAAAGGCTATGACCATGGAGGATTCGACTTTAAGAGGTCTGGCAGTATGCCCGAGAGAGACCCGTGCCATCATGCCGAGAGTCAGCACGCCGATACTGCCGACCGTAAACGCATGAATCGTGAATTGCGCCGCAATCAGTCCGAAGCTTGCTGCTGCTTTCAATAAGAAGCCGACCACAATCCAGCCGTAGCCGAGATGAAGCACCCACAGCAAAGGCACTTGCCAGTACCGATGGCTATACCAGCTCACCATCCGAACCCCGTTGATGATGAAGGCAAGTCCGGCCAAGGCTCCCGTTACTTCCGAGTTCGGGAACAGGATCTCGGCAAGCATAAACGCGATCACGGTCAAAGGCGCGAGCCATTCGAGGACAGCCCGGCGCTTGATCACAACACCCGGCAAAGCCCGCTCCGTAAAGAAGGGAATAACTCTTCCGCCCATGATCACAATCAGCAGTATGATCAGATAGAGGCCAAGAAACACGCCATGCCTAGCAACACCGGGAACAAGGCCAAGAAGTTCCAGATGCACCAGCAGGTTGCCGGCAAAGAAACCCAACATCAACGGTAAAAAGAGCAGATTGCGTTTCTCGCCCTGGCGCATCAGGGGCATAGCGATGCTGACGGTAAGCGCCGGTAAAAAGGCCAGATCGACAACAGAGATCAACCAAGCCGGAATAGTGGCGGCAAAGAAAGGCAGGATTCGGCCTAGGAGCCATAGGGTCAGGAGAGCGGCTAAAGAGCCGCCGGTCGCTGTCGCTCGGCCGGTCCAGTTGCGCACGGCAGTCAGCAAAAAGCCGGCGATTACCCCGGCGACATAGCCGAAGATCATTTCATGGCTATGCCAACCAATCTGTCCGTAGTAAGTGCTCAAGGCGCGTCCGGCTGTGAAGGCCGGGATCCACAGAGCCATCAAGATGACTGCGAATACGCCGCTTAGAAGAAAGAATGGACGGAAGCCAAGGTTAAATACGACCAGCATCGAGTCTTCAAACTCTGAAGAGAAGCAGCATCGGCGCGCTCAGCGCCGCCGTTTCATCCTAGCGCTTGTAGAGTTGCTTGATGAAGCCTGTCGATTCCATTTCCTGCACGAAGGTGGGATCGACGAATGCCTTGGGGTCAGCCGATGCGGCTTTAGGATTGCGCGGCGCCATATCGTCGAGCAAGGTTTTTATACCTGTGGGGTCAGCATACGGCACTTCCAGCAGAACTGAAGTGTAATTTCTGTAGGTCCGCTCCAGGCCTTCGGGATCAGTCAGTTTGGTGTACTTGCCTATGACCGCCTTGGTCCCCTCTTTATCGTTCTTGACGTAATGGATGGCTTCGGTTATCGCGCGGACAAACTTCGTCACCATCGGTCGCTTGCTCTTGATAATCGCCTCCGTAGTCACAATGCCGTTGCCGTGCAGCGGGATCTTCAACGTCGCCATGTTAACTAAATCTCGATAGCCGAGGCGTTCGGCTTCTTTTATGAAAGGCTCGTTCATGATGGTGAACTGCGAGATGTTTTTTGAAATAGCCGCAAGCCGCTCGGGATTGCCGCCGGCGGGGACAATCCTCACGTCCTTCTCCGGATCGATGCCCAGGCGCCGGAGTGAAAGCCGCAGCCCCATGTCCGAAATACTGCCGAAGCGATTGACCGAGCCGATCTTTCCGCGCAACTGCTCAGGGGTGGTGATATTCGGTGCGCTGATTATATGGTCGATGAAAGTCGGGATGATCGATAGTATCATCACGGTATCGGCGCCGCCGAGCCGGGGATTAACTACGTTAGGCGCCGACGTGATGACGATATCGAGATCGCCCGCGACCAGCGCCTGCATCGCCGGTGGACCGGCGCCGAAAAAGATCGACTCGACCGCAAGACCCTGCTTGGTTGAAAATCCCTTTTCCTGCGCCACCCAAAGTGGCGTGTGCGAGGCCGTCATCGCCGCCCAGCCGACCCGCACCCGTTCCTGAGCCGAGGCGAGAAACGGATGGATGACAACCAACGAAAAAGTGAATGCTAAAGAGACGACGGCTCTGAACATGAACTTCACCTCGAAGAAGCCATCAAATTGACATCTCTGATTGCAAGCGCACTCGTGCCGCTTTGCACGCCATCCTAATCGACGGTTTTTACAATAACAAGGAAGCTCGCGACTACCTCAGTCTGATGAAAAACTCTGGTTACAGGCTGCTGGAAAGATGAATTATGAAAGATGAAACCTGAAAATTGGATTCCGCTTTCAGATTTCCGCTTTCATCCTTGTGATTCGTTAGGGATTACTTGGTGATGGAATAGCAAAAAGAATCGCGCGGTTCGGCGCCGATGGTCGGATGAACTGACCAGCGGCGCAGGAGTCCTTCTCGTTGCATGCCGGCCTTTTCCATTACCCGGGCCGACGCCACGTTATTGATATCACACACGGCCCAGACGCGGTAAACCGCAGGGTCTTTGAAGGCAGTATCGATGAGCGACTTGACCGCCTCGGTCATGTATCCTCTGCCCCAATATCTCCGAGCCAGGACATAACCGAGTTCCCACTTGTGACCGTCGACTCTGGCGTTGATCATACCCAGGAGCTGGCCGTCCTCCTTGCGTAGCAGGGTCCAATGATAGGAATTGCCTTCCTGCCAAGTAGCCAGGCAACTCCGAATGAATGCGCGAGTCTCGTCGACTTTGCCGTAAGGCAGCCAGGTTAAATATTTGGTGACTTCAGCATCTTGGGCATATTGACGAAAGATCTCCTCAGCATCGGCCAAGACCGGTTTTCGCAGTTGCAGCCGTTCGCTTTCGAAGGTTTCAGGCGGGCTAGTCACTCAGCGCAAATCCGAAAAACATGATCGCTAAGTTTAGGTTCGCTTAAAATAATATTCAAGAGTTGTTTCGCGACTAGCCGGTAAAGAAAAGTTCGTTAGACAAGATCAATGTCGCCAACGACGTCGCTATCTGATTCCAGACGGGAACGATACTCTTTCAGGCATGGCACGCACGCAAATACATGATCAATAGACAACCCGCAGACTTCGTCGGTTTCCATCGTCATTCTCCGGCACAGTGGGCAACGATGCTGGTGCTTCTTCGACGGGGAACACGACGTCTTGCTTTTTGCAACGCCATAGAGCGGGATTATTTTAGCCTTCATTTCGACGATGTCCCCAACCATGCGCCGATCTCAGTTATCAAGATGCGCCAACGCGATTACCTCCGAGAGCAACGTGAATGCCAAGCTTGGGGGAGAACTTTCAGACTAACGAGTGCCGAGATTGCGGCAAGAGTTCTAAACGTGCGTAAACTTGCAGGTTGACCGGGGATCGAAAGCGCAACTTTGGGTACACACTGTAGCCGAAGTTGCTATGGCTCAATGAAGAGACGGGCGCGAAGTAGAGCATGACTGACTGTCCGGGGCCGAAAAATGCGCCAACCGTGTCGCGTTTATATCCGAGCAGAGGTTACGCTGCTCTTTCGATATGGCCGAGCGATTCTCTGCTAATGACTTGATTCGCGGCGGTGGCGCGCCGTGGCCGGCTAGATTGTGTTTGGTTGTGGCATCGGCAGTATACCGACACTATTGCGGGGTAAGAATCTGCTTGAGTCTCGACAACAAGGCGGGATTGGTTTTCACTAGGCCATGAACAGTTCTCTCTAATTCCTCGCCACTCAGCGGACTAATATCGAGATTTGATTTTTCCGCGTCGGCCAGAAAACCGGCATCGCTCATGGTCGCCCAAAAAGCCTGACGGAAAAGTTGGACGCGGTCCTTGGCAGTTCCCGGCGGGAGCACAAACGGCCTCGCGATTGCGCTGACGTCGTGAATACCTAATTGGATCAATCGGCGCGCCTCCTCGGTCTTGGCGTAATCGATAACCAGCGGAACTTGGGGCAGATCCGCATGCGGTTTGGGCAACGCTTGCAAGACAATTGTCAGATCGCCGCTTTCGATCGATTTTTTCCACAGCGAGCGAAAGGTTTCCCAGCCGTTGCAAGTTCCATTGAGCTCGCCTCTTTCGATGGCCAGGCGCATATCTCCGGTACTCTTATAACCGAGCACTAGTTGCATTGGCAGCCCGGTGGTCGCGTGGATTACCCGCGAAGTGTCGTGACCGCCGGTTCCAGGAGCGGTGGCCCCCAGCCTAGGCGGAGTCTTCAGCGCCATCCATTTCTCGACACTGTCGACGCCGCCGGCTTTTGGAAAGCCGCAGACGATTTCCACCTTCGCTACGCCGCCGATGTATTCGAACTTTACCGAATCGAACTGGATTTCGTTTTGGCCCATTGCTTGGAGCGGAAACAACGAGCCGCTGAAATGTCCCAAGGTCAGCCCGTCGTTCTTTGCCAGCTTGTATAGGTAGTTTGCTGAAGCCAAGCTCCCGGCCCCAGGCATGTTTTCCACTATAAAATCGGGATTGCCGGGAATGTACTTGCCGATGTAGCGCGCCATGAGGCGTGCGTAAAAATCATAGCCGCCTCCGGGCGGATAGCCGACCAAGATACGTACTGTCTTTCCCTGGTAAAAATCCGCGGTAGCTGCTTCCGCTGCATGGCTTGAAAACGGACCCAGAGCAACCAGTGCGGTCAAGCAACAAACAGCCGTAGAAATGAGTTTGTTCATAGTGTCTTTCGCCCGGCAAACCGCTATTGGCTCCCAAGCTCTTTGAGCGCTTCTTTAAGATAACTCTGATCGACATATTTGACCGCATTCGATAGCGGACCTTTGGCTTGGGTTTGTTCGGCGTAAATCTGGGTGACCACCTGGAGGCCGTCCAGGTTGATATCGCCGTTGGGATGCCACATGCGGCTGCCCGTATAAAACTCCCACCCGCGCCTGGCATGGTCGGGTTTGAGGTTCATTTCTTTGGCGAGGAAATCCACCGCTGGTTGTTTGTTTTGATAGATCCAGCGCATGGTCTGGGCCATGGCCTTCGAGAAGCGCATCACAACCGGCCGGTTTTTCTCTCCCCAGGAGCGCTTCAGCGAGAACGCCGCAAGCTGATAGTTGGGAATCACATCGACGAATTTGCCGATTTCATTGAAGCCCTGCTCTTCCGCGGCGTAATTGACCGGCAGCGAGAGCGCCGCTGCGTCGATCTGGCCGGCGGTCAAAGCCGCGTACGTCTGCGGCGTTCCGCCGATGACGAGAAGCTTGTAATCGCGCGGATACTCCAGGCCTTTGACCTTCAGCACCTGCCTGAGCGCAAACGTCACACCGGAAGTCAGACTTATGGCTCCGAAGGTCGCGCCACGCAAATCGGCGTAGGTTTTGTACTTCTTGGCAGCCATTATCGACTGGGTAAGTCCGTTGATGATGCCGCCAACCATTACCAGATCGAGTCCCTTTTCAACGGCGGCAATCGGCGCGTCGGCGGAGCTCCCGGCAATTTCCAGCGAACCTCCGGCCAGCGCCTGAATACCCACGTCGGACGCGCGAATGACCACCAAATCGACATCGAGTCCCTGGCGTTCGAAGAAACCCATCTTCGACGCAATCCACAGCGGACCGTAGCCGAGCGTCTTGGTCGCCGAGCTAACACGAAGCTTGATCCTTTCTTGGGAGCCGCATGGTGCAGCATGCAGGAGAAACAGCACAGTCGTTACAATGACAGAGGACTTCACCAACATGAGCGCCTCCCTTGGGAAAGCTGTTCGCGATGGCCGTCAAGTAAGAACATCTTCCCCGCGCCATTGATCGATGGTCACTTTATCGTACCCCAGGATTTCGCCGAGAATCTGATCATTGTCGGAACCAAATCGATTGGGCAAACGAAAAGGCTCTTCCTCCATTCCTTTGAATAGAATGCCGCCGCGCGGGACTTCAAACGCGCCGATGAGAGAATCAGGAAACGCCGCGAAGTAGTTTCGATGCCTCAGCTGCGGATCGTTCAGTAAGTCGGCACCAGTTTGCACCACGCCGGCTGCAACGCCCGCGGATTGGAGCTTGGTCATTATGTCTTCCGCGCTTCTTTTTTCCGTCCACTGTTGCACGATGGCATCGAGTTCGGATGAATGCTTGAGTCGCGCCTGACGATCGGCAAACCGGCTGTCGCCCGTCAACTGCGGCGCATCGACAATGCGGCAGAAACTGCGCCATTGATCATCATTTCGCACTGAGATCACGCACCATCGATCATCGCCCCGGCACCGGTAACAGCCATGCGGCGCCGCCACTCCATAATGATTCCCTTGGGGTTTTGGATCATCGCCGTTAACCGAGGCTTCGAGATAGGTCGTGCCGAGCGTATAAGCGGTGCCTTCGATCTGCGCCAAATCGATGGTGACTCCTTTCCCCGTCCGGCGGCTGTTTAATAAGGCAGCGACCATCAAGGTCGGTCCGATGATGAATCCCAAATGATCGGGATACACTCCCTGGCTGCCGATGGGGCGGTCCTGTTCCGGATGATTCCACAGATAGGTCATGCCTGAGAAGGCGGTTAAATTGAACCCCCACGTTCCATAGCTGCTCTTGGGTCCGTCGGAGCCGAAGCCGGGCATTTTAAGAATCGCAAGCTTAGGATTAACTTTGCGAAGCTCGTCATCGCCTAAACCGAGTTTATCCAATACTCTGGGACGGAAATTTTGCAAAATCGCGTCGGCTTTTCCGGCGAGCTCTTTAATTAGCCGCTGGCCAATCGGATGCTTGAGATTGACGCTCAGCGAGCGAACGCCGAGATTGCACTCGATGAAGCGCGGCGCCGCGTCGATGTCTTGGTGTTGTCCGTAATGGCGGAAAGTGTCGAGGCCGCCTTTTCGGGACTCAATTTTGATGACCTCAGCGCCGTAGCTCGCCAGCAACCTGCCGGCATAGGGACCGGCGTACCCGGTCGTGAAGGTGAGGATTCGCACCCCTTCCAATATGCGATTCGCGCTCAACACAGTTGCTCCGATCTCCTAGCTCTAGCAGGGTGCTGAAAAAGCCTCATATGCTTCGTTGCGCTCAATCGCCTCACATCAACGTACTGAGCAAGTACGCCTCTGCTCGTCAATTTTCTCGCGCCTTGCCTCTGAGATCTTTTTGAGCAGCCTGCAAACAGAGTTTTTCGGCACACTGCTAGCGACAACGTAAACTCTCGCTCCTGGAATATCCTTTTTTACTGCCATATAAAATTTGAAATCTGATACTTGAGATTGTTTTTAGATCACACCATCCGCCGCCAGAACTGCCAATTCATTCAGTTCGAAACCGAGCTCGCCGCAAAAGATCTCCTGATTGTGCTGGCCCAAAAGCGGCGCGGGCGCCGGCGCCGCGCGTTGACCATTCACCATAAACGGACTTCCCGGTTGCTCGAACGATCCGAGCACAGGATGTGTCACGGTGGCGAAGAAACCTCGCGCCCGGATGTGCGGGTCCTTCATAAAATCCGATGGCGTGTTGACCGGCAGCCCCGGTATGCCGTGCTTCTGCATCAGTTCGGCGAGATCTTCTTTGAGGAAGCGGGATGTGAACGAGGTCACTTGCGCATTAATATACTCAGCGTTAGCACGCCGCAGGTTGCTGTTGATCCATTTGGGATCGTCGAGCTCCGGCGCGTGATCTTCCCAGACTTTGAGCAACAACGGCCAATGAGCCTGGGTGACAAACAGCGCGATGTAGCCATTCTTGCATTCAAACAGATTCGCTGGCGCATTGTGCTGGTGCTGGCTGCCGGCACGCTTCATCACCCGGCCCTCGGCGGAATAGTTGAAGGCCACATGTTCGTGCAGCGCCATACTGGCTTGAACGGAAGCGTCAATGTACGCACCGATGCCTCGGGTCTCCCGCTGCCAGAGAGCCAGGGTAATGCCGTAGGCGGCGAATAGGCTGGCATAGTAATACGATTGAGTTTCCGGCGGATTGCAGGGTGCCATCTTCGGGTCGCCGCTGATGTAGAGTAATCCACCCATGGCGGTGCCGACGATGTCCGGCGCCTTGAAATGCGCGTAGGGTCCGTCTTGGCCGAAGCCCGTCAGCGACACCAGGATAAGTTTGTTTTGCGTCTCGATCAGATCGCTATAACCCAAATTGTGCGACGCGAGAAAACCCGGCGCGAAAGTTTCGAGTACGATATCGGCACTCTTCACCAGGCGCATTAGCAACCGCTTACCGTGCGGTTTTGTAATATCTAATGTAATACTTCGCTTGCCGGCGTTGAGATAAGCGAAGCGGAGACTGCCTTCGCGGTGCGCATGGCGCTTGGCAAAGGGCGGCTCGGAGCGGGCCGAGTCCCCTTGCGGGGGTTCGATTTTGATGACGTCCATGCCCATGTCGCCGAGCAATTTACCGCATAGCGCGCCCATGGACGATGTCAGATCGAGAACTCGGTATCCCGGCAGAAGCGCCGCCGATTCACTCGTGTTGATCATTGCTAGTTTCCGAAAACATTCGCCGTAGGCTGCTCAAAAGACGTCAGATGCAAGGCGCGCGAAGTTCGATGAGCTGAGGCGTACGCTTCAGTACGTTGAAGCGAGTCGGACGAGCGCAACCAAGCATATGAGTCTTTTCAGCAGCCTGTCAGGATTTGTGATTCTTGATGATGTGCTGAGCGAGACGCCAACGCAAAACTTCCGGAGTTCCTTCGGTAATGCGGATACTGCGCACCTGACGATACCACCACTCGAGCGGCAGATCCCGCATCAACCCTAATCCGCCATGTACTTGAATCGATCGGTCGACTACCCGGCTGGCCATTTCGGCGCACATGATTTTGGTCATGTAAGATAATTGCCGGACATCCTCGCCGCGGTCATGACGCCAGGCACACTCATAGACCATCAGCCGGCAAGCGTGCAGCTCCATCGCCGAATCCGCGATCATGAACTGAATCGCCTGCCGGTCAGCCAGCGGGCGGCCGAAAGTGGTGCGCACCTTGGAATATTCGATCATCATATCCAGCGCGCGGCTGGCGATGCCGACCGGGCGCGCGCCGTGGCCGCGAATGCGTCCCTCTTGTATCCAGCCCTGGGCGATCGCAAAGCCCTGGCCCTCGCCGCCGATGATGTTCGCCGCCGGCACGCGCACATCTTCGAAGAGAATCTGTCCGGGCGTGTCGCCCATCATCGTTGGCCACAGGCGCTCCAACGTGACGCCCGGCGCTTTCATATCGACGATGAAACAGGTTACGCCGCCACGCGCGCCTTTTTCCGGATCGGTCACAGCGATCACCTGAGCGTAATCCGCCGACTTGGCGCCGGTGATGAAACGTTTTGTGCCATTGATAATGTACTGATCGCCATTCTTGACGGCGCGGGTTTTCATGCCTGCCGGATCGCTACCGGCGTCGGGTTCGGTTTGCGCGAAGCAAACGCGTTTCTCGCCGCGTATCACCGGGTAAAGAAAACGTTCCTTCTGTTCCTCGTTACAATGAAACAGCACCGGCCGGACTTCCGGGCCAAAGATCGGCGCATAGCGAAACGGAATCGCAACCGTGCGCGCGACCTCTTCCATGATGACGCAACGGCTCATCAGATCGAGGCCCGCGCCGCCGTACTCAGGCGGCACGTCCAACAGCCAAAGACCGATAGCCTTCGCTTTCTCCTGGAGCGGTTTGATGTATTGTTCCGGCATGTCCTCGCCCTCAGGCCGGCACTCGCGCTCCAACGGAATCAGCTCTCTGTCGACGAATTTGCGAACGGTCTCTTTTAAGAGCTGCAACTCTTCGGGTAAATTGAAGTCCACCTCGGCTCCGTCTCGCTTCTTTCGGGATTTGGACGGGGCTTAATCAAGCCCGTCCACACCCGATTACTTTAGACTTATTTCAAAGACCAATTTGAAAATTAGAACCTACTTGGCCTCGCGGTTGTAAGCGCCCAGCCCCGGCCGATAGGTCTTCTCATCCAGGAACTGTTTCATCCCCGTCTCACGGCCCTTTTCCGGATCGGTCAGACGAAGCGCAGTGCCCTTGGCGCTCATATACTCTTCTGCCTGATTGTAATCCATGGTGCGGCAGTACTTGAAAACTTCCTTGGCGGCTCTGAGCACCTGGGGATTTTTTTCCATCAATTTCTTGGCAAGCTTGACGGTCTCGTCGCGCAGTTGTTCTTTCGGCACAGCGTAATTGATCAGCTTCAATTCCGCAGCCTTTTTACCGTCAAACGGATCGCCGGTCATGATGTACCACATCGCATCTCGGTAGCACATGGCATCGGCTAGTACCCGGCTCACCAGCCCGCCGGGAAAGATCCCCCAGTTGATTTCGCTTAGTCCAAAGACCGCATCCTCGGCGGCAATCGCGAAATCACAGGCGATCAATGGCGTAAACGCGCCGCCGAAACAAAAGCCGTTGACCATCGCAATGGTCGGTTTCGGAAAGGTAAATAGCCGGCGCCAGCGCCACTCCTGAGAGGCCCAGCTGGCTTTTCGCCTTTCCACCGGGTTGGTATCGGTTCCCCTGAAATATTCGCGCAGGTCCTGACCGGCGCACCAGCTCGGACCAGCGCCGGTGATCACGACAACTTTGCTGTCCTTGTCGACTTCCAGTTCGGTAAGCGCCTCGAGCATGTCGTAGTGCAGCTGGGGATTCATCGCGTTGCGCTTCTCGGGACGATTAAGAATGACCCAGGCGATGCCCTGGTCTTTTTCAACTTTGACGGTTTTGAAATCCTTTACTTCTGCCATTGTTCTTTCCTCCTTATGTTCTCTCGTTAGTTTTTCTTACGGTTAATTTTGCAGCTGGCTGAAAAACCTCTTGCAGGCTGCTCAAAAAGATTCAGAGGCGAGGCGCGTGAAAAATCGACAAGCGGAGACGTACTTACAGTACGTTGCAGTGAGGCGATTCGAGCGCAACGAAGCATATGAGTCTTTTTCAGCAGCCTGCTGGATGATACTATCCTCGCTCCATATCAAAGTCGCCTAACGTTGGTAAAGTGTTTTTACGAAGCCGCTCGCCTCGATCTCGCGCAGCAGGCTATCATCGACAAACATTTTAGGGTCCGCGCCTTTGGCTTTCGGATTGTCCTTTTCGATGAAGCCGAGCACCGTTTCGACGCCGCGCAATGACGGATATGGCACAGACTCGTAGTATTTCGCGATTAACAGATCTATGGAGCGTTCCAGGTTTTTTTCCTGCTCGGGACCGATGCGAAGCTTCTTCTTGACGATGTCCAAACTCTCCTGCTTGTTATGCTTGACGAACGCAATTCCTTCGACGTAACCCTTGAGAAATCGCACCACTTTGTCGCGATTGTTCTTGATGTATTGGCGCGTTGTCGCGACCATCGTGTGCAGGTAGTAAATATCCGTATCCGCCATGTCGAGCAACACTTTATAACCGCGATCTTCGGCGACGAACATCGAAGGAATCGTCACCACGGCTCCTTCGATACCTCCCTTGTCGAGGCTCGCCAGCATACTCGGCGAGGAACCGAGTTGAAGGACCTGGACATCATTCACGCTCATCTTCCATCGTTGCAGCATCATGAGCAGAACCGAATGGGAAACCGCGCCGATGCGAGTGACGCCAACCCGCTTTCCCTTCAGCTCCGCGGGCGTTGTTATATCCGGCTTGGTAATAAGTCGTTGCAGTCCTTTGTTGACAACACTGGCGACCATGACCGTATCGCCGCCGCGCAACGAAGCTGCGACCAAGACATCGCCGGCTGAATTCACCATCTGCACGTCGTTGGCGATGAGCGCACTGATGCCGGCGGTCCCACCCTGGCCGGTGACGATCACTTCAGGATCGATGCCATGTTTGCGAAAGAGTCCTTTTGTTTCAGCCACCCACACAGCGGTGTGCAAACCGCTCACCGAGCTCAACCCCATTCTAACTTTGTCCTGCGCCATGGCACGCCAACCGATGCAAAGAAAAAAAACAGTTATGGCGCATACGGATGTTTTTCGATTCATCGCTACGTCCTCCGTTTAGCTCTTGCCCAGTTTCGCCAGTGCCTGATGCCGATAAGCAGGGTCGATATACTTCGGGTTATAGCGTGTCCACCGTCGCATTGGCTATATAGAGGAAATCGGCGGTCTCTTGAATGTAAGCGTCGAGCCGCTCCGTCGCTCCAGCGCCCCTTATCATCGAATCGGTTTAATCACCGATAAAGTGTTCCGGCCGGTCCACATCGGCAGGAAGACGGAATGGCGGTGCTTGCCGCCGAGCACCACGACCATAATATCTTCGGCTTTGGTCGACAGGTGAACGACCCCGTCCGGCGTGACGTTTGGCGATTCGCGCAGCAGCTCATCATCACCTTTATGTCCCTTGCGCCGTGCGGGAACTTCAGTAAATTTCAACGATGCATGCTCCCAGAGATAATCCTTAACTTGCTTCTTGGTGATACCGTCCCGAGCCATGATCTCCGCGTCTTCGATGCCGAGGCCGATGAGCGGCGTTCCGCCTCCGAAGCTGCCGACATCGAGATGGCTCACGCCATGGTGCATCTTTATGACTTCGGCCAATGAGGAGAGCGCCTGCTCGCCGCGATTGCCGGCAGTGTGAATCGGCAGGAAACCATTGATGCCGAAAACGGTCACGGTGCTGTCATCAGGCTTGAAACCCATTTCCACGTGATACGGCTCCCAGGGGCTTTTCTCCTGATTTTCACCGAAGCACATGGTGTACTTGCCCGGCCAACCGAAGGTCGATCGATCAGTGTCGCCGGGAAAACCTCCGCCGATCGTGATGAGTATCAAGCGAATCGCGCGGCCGATGGTCGCGTTCGCTCGAAAACCAGGGCCAAAAACGCCGGAGTCGCAATTGACGTTGAGCGCGGTCCTGATCGGACCGTTGAGAAGCAGCGCCGGACCGACGTACCCGGTGGTTGCCTGCACGCCGTAGAGGTTGAACCGGGGCTCGCAGATTGCTTCGACAGCGGCAATAATCACCGGCAAGTATTCCGGCAGGCATCCGGCCATGACGGCGTTGATGGCCAGCTTCTCTATGCTTGCCGGCGCCCACTTTGGCGGGATGAGGCCGATCACTTCCTGCGGATCACGGTCGGCGCCCTCGAGCATTCTCGTCACGCGCTCCGGAGTCGGCGGTACGATCGGTAAACCATCGCTCAGCTTTTCACGGCAGAACCAATCGTTGGCCGCTTCCCAACTGTCTTCGACTTCAATGATGGGTGAGGTGAGGGTCGTCATCAGCAAACTCCTAAGTACCTGCTACGAGCGGTCTTGTGGCCGGGTGTTCGCGGTTCGCGTCTTCTTCCTTCCGCCTTGCGGGGCAGGATTGAGGTAGGGGTGCCTTGCAGGCTTTTTACGATCATCTCCATTACTCTGTCGATGTTCTTAGCCCAAGCTATGTTTGACCTGGCAGGTGCTGCCTCTATATCGCCAGTGTCAGCCGCTGGCGCACCAAATCCACCGCTCCTTCGGCATCGGCGCGATGCTCGCCGGCTCTGGCGCCGCCGCTCGGATGATGTGGAATTTCCACCAATGGAAGCGTAGCGAGCCCAAAGAACTTCGCTTCGGTCTTGGCCAGCTCCATGAAAATCGATTGACACAGAGTAACTGTCGGCTTTCCCTTTTTTTGCAGCTCGATGGCGTCGTGGACACTCCACGACGTGCACGACCCTCAAGCTCCCAGGCCGGTGATCACCGCATCACAACGGCTGACGAATTCCTCTATAATCGGCCTGGGCGCTCCCTGCATATGCGAGGGCTTCGTCTTAAAAACTATTTCTGCTGTTTGAAATTTTTCCCGCATCAACTTCGCCAATTCTTGGAACATCGCCGTGGAATTTGATTGGCCGTTGTCGATAATGCCGATTACCTTCCCTTCCAGCGAATCCAAGCCCGGCATCAGAGGCCGCTCTTCGGGATTTACACTGGCTCTTGGGTCAAGCATCTTGAGCATTGCCATTGGACTGCATCCTCCTAAGAGACCAGGTGTTTTGTGAGACTCTCATACAAGAACTGGCATAAAGAATTTTTTTCAGTTGTTTGTCCGTTATATGCAAGTCATCCATGCGCCGCAACCGTGAGCTCGAATCACGGGACGGACAAACATCGACCCGATCCGAGGGATCGCGCAGCTAATGATCGCCGGCCGTTTCCCACATATCGCCGCATTTTAGATTGGATGATGCCTAGAGAAGAAAAGAAATATCCGCGGCTACGAAACTACTACTCGTTATCGATTGCAAATTCTATGACGATAGGCGCAGGCAGCCTGCCTAAGTGGAGTTGGAATAGATGAGCAGCCGCGGAGTAATGACCGATCCGGTTCAATTCAAATATTCATAAGGTACCGGTGCGCCGCCAGCGCTGCGGTAACGCCATCCCCGGCCGCGCTTACAAGTTGTCCGGCGTTTCCTTGCCGCGCCGATCCGACGGCGAAGAGTCCAGGCACGGTGGTCTGCATATGAATGTCCACCGGCGCATGCCCGATCGGGTCCAGCTCCACGAGATTCTTCAAAAGACTGGTCTCAGGTTCGAACCCAATGGCGACAAATACGCCGGCAACCGGGACATGAGTTCCGTTATTCAAGCGTAGTGATTCGATCGAATGGTTACCGGAAATTTCTTCAAGCGTTGCATTTGCGACAAACTCGATCTTCGGATTCTCTCGCGCACGGCGCAATAGAGTTTCGCTCGCGATAGGCGTTGCCTCTTGAAGGATGATGGTGACCCGTGAGGCAATCTTTGAAAGATACAAAGCTTCATCGAGAGCTGTATCACCGCCGCCAACGACTGCCACAGGCTGGTCCCGGAAAAATGCGCCATCGCAAGTAGCACAGCGGGAAACGCCCCGGCCTTCGAATTCGGCTTCTCCCCTGATTCCGAGAACCCGGTGATTGCCCCCTGTCGCAACGATCACGGTCTTTGCTTGAATCGGTTCCTCCGCCGTAGCCAATTGGAACCCGTCTCCCTCAGTCTTAATGCCGGTCATTTCGAGGTATTGCATCTTTGCGCCGAGCTTTAACGCTTGCATGCGCACTTGCGACACCAAGTCAGCACCCAAAACACCGTCCGGGAAGCCCGGATAATTCTCGATCTGATCGGCGTTGACAATCTGCCCGCCAAACATCTGCCGTTCGGCAAGGAAAACCGTATGTCCCAGCCAGCCGCCGTACAGAGCAGCACTCAGGCCGGCCATTCCGCCGCCGGCTACTACAATATCGTACGCATCCATATAAATTAGTGTCCTAGTTGAAAAACCATGCTTTTCCGTCTAACGATCACCTTTACGATTTCGCGCGCAAACAAACTAAGTCGTCATGAGTGGCTATGTCTTTAGCATCGCTACTGGCGGGCGGCAAGCAATCTGACCATCATCCGGTTTGCTAATCAGCACAGTTCGGTGCCTGGTGAATCAAAAGGCGGCTGCTATTCGGCTCATGAGCGGATGCAATGGCTTTACTGCCCTAAAGTCATACGCTATGGTAAAAAAATTCTACCGATAGCCTGAAGCAGGCAGTTGGGATCGGTATGGACTAGCCGGCTCTTCAAAGGGCCGGCTTTTTTTGGCTTGCGGCGCGGCAGCTATTTCTCAAACGAGACGACGATCTTTTATCGTCATATTATGCATTGACAGGTTCTAGACCAAGATCATGCTCGCTTATTATCCTGCGTTGATACTCCTTTTGCCGTTGGCGGCGGGATTGATCATCGGCCTTCTGGGACGCACGCTCGGCCCTAAGGCTGGCCGGATCGGCGTGGCGGCGGAAGTGATTTCTTTCGCGCTCTCGCTGCTGGTCCTTTACGAAGTAACCACTCGCGGACCGCAAACCATCCATTTATCATCCTGGCACGACGGGATCTTACAATTCGGTTTGCACATTGATCGGCTTTCGTCGGTGATGCTCGTGCATATCGCCGCAATCAGTATCCTGATCCATCTATTTTCGATCCGCTACATGCAACAGGAGCGCGGATATACTCGCTTTCACAGCTTACTGGCTTTTACCGGTTTCGTTCTGTTCGGCATGGTGTCGAGCGCCAATCTACTAATGCTCTTCATATTCTGGCAACTGCTGAGTTGGCTCGTGCCGCTCCTGTCTCACAACTACAGCCACTCACTAACAGTCCGGGGCGCCTTTAGAACATTTGTTATGCAGCGCATCGGCGACGTTGCCTTTCTCGCCGCAATCGTGCTGGCGTATCGCACGTATGGCAGCTTGGATTTTCAGCAGCTGTTTTTGCGCGCTGCCGAGGTCCAAAGCTCGCTCTTTCTCGGGCCCGGCGGTAGCTTCGAGATGCGCGCCGACACCGCCGTCACTCTATTGATTTTCATCGGCGCCATGACCAAGTCGGCGCAGTTTCCATTGCACATGTGGCTGCCCGATTCTCTGTACGCGCCGACACCGGTCCATGCCCTGCTGCACGCCGGAATTATCAACGCAGGCGGTTTTCTCTTGACCCGTCTGGCGCCGCTCTACGATTTGAATCCGCCAACGCTCCATCTGGTCTTCGCCGTCGGCATGGTTACTACTCTGCTGGGTTCTTCCATGATGCTGGTTCAGAACGACATCAAGAAGACGCTTGGGCTATTCAACCATTGGACAGATGGGCTTTATGATTATGGAATGCGGTCTGGGCGCCTACGGCCTTGCAATCTTTCACTTAATCGCCCATGGCCTGTTTAAAGGCACGATATTTTTAAATTGCGGCTACGTGATTCATGCCGCTCGCCAAGAACCCCGACTGCCTCCCAAGAGTGAGGGAATCGAGAGAAGTCAATTTTCGACTCTCACCTGGCTCACCGGATTTCTTACAACCCTGATCCTTCCGTTGATCATCCTGCTAGCGGCTCATGGCATCCTGCGCATTCCATTGAGAGATTCACAGGGAACGACGATCTTTCTCTTCTTCGGCTGGGCCACCTCTTCCCAAGCCATCCTGACACTATATCGCCTGCGGGCGGTCGCTACTTGGAAGGTGGCTATGAGCATGCTCTTTACACTCTTCCTCGTGGTCATCACCTATCTGCTGGCAGCGGAAAGCTTCACACACTTCTTATTTCCGGCGCCGGGCCAGGTAGCTGCCCACTTTCAAGCCGGCGCTTTACCGGTCCTACTGTTCGATGTCTTGGTATCGGCGTTTGCCTTGGTCATCATTCTTGGCTGGATTCTGATTTATGCAGAGAGCCATGGGCGAACGATCGGCATGCCGGAATGGGTGAATCACTTACGGGTTCGTATTTACCTGCTTTTGATGAATCGACTCTACCTCGATGCGCTAGCCATCAGATTCACCCAACTCTTTAGAGGTGAGGTCGATCGTCTGAATGCAAGCAGAGTCTTCCCGTATCTGGCAGCTTTGATCGCCATTGGCTCGGCACTAGCCTTCGGCGCGCGGCTGCCGGGTCAGCCGGCGGAAATCGGGTTATTCATCTTGATTGCTATTCTGCTACCACTCTTTCCCCTGCACGGAATCTACGTGGCTGCGCTCACGCGCTGGCCAGGATATCAAGCAGTAGTCCTCGCCATGCTGCTGCCGGCGGCGGGAGTGTTCGGGATCGCTCAGTTGATGCCGGATCTTCCGGTCGAGACTCTTCGTGCCGTAAGCGTGCTGGCCTTATTCGGCGCGGTGTATGGATCGCTCAAAGCTTTGGGTCAAACGAGAGTTCCGCAACTTGTGGCCTACGCCGGCGTAGCTTTCTTTTCAGCTCTGTGGTGGAGTCTCGGCATTACAGGAAATCTGGCTGTTCAAGCAATCATCTACTTGGTCACGACAATATTGATTTCCGCCGGACTGCTCCTTGCTTGGGAACGCGTACGTGGACGGTACGGCGATTTGACTTTAGACGGCATGCACGGTTTGGCAGGGCCGATGCCCCGCTTTGCTACCGTGTTTTCTTTGTTGGTTATGGCGGCCTTAGGGCTGCTTCCGTTTGGCGTTTTTTCCGCATATGTGGCGATGTTGCTGCAGGCTTCGGCTACGGTTTCGTGGGGACTGATGGTGATTCTATTCACCTGGTTCTTGGCATCGTGGTATTTGTTCAGAATGATGCAGCGGCTTCTGTTTGGTCCGCACCGCTCCGATATTCGCTATAACGACTTCCAAACAAGTGAGGTTGCGGTGTTCGCGCTTCTGCTGCTGATTCTAATCGCCCTCGGCGCCGTGCCGCTTGATTGGTTCGAAACCGTTCCACTGGCGCACGGCACTCGCATGCCATGGAGATGACTACGGCACAAATGGCAGCAACACAGTACAGCGAATCCCAGCGGAGTGAGCTCCGAGCGTTGATCCTACTGGCGAGCGAGGTCATTGCCGATTACTGGCCCATGCGCACATTCGTGCACCACAATCCGCTACACGGCCTGGAGTATCTCCATTTTGAAGAGGCCATTTCTCGGGCTGAGCGATTGCTCGACGGCAAGGGTTATTTGTCCGTTGAAGTTTTTCGCGACTATTTCCGCTCGGGCCGGATTCTGCCCGATCAACTCGATGCCGCGCTAAAAGCGCGCGCAGAAAACAGGCACGTCCAATTAGGCGCTCATGACGTGACTCTCGGGGCCGTGCTTCGCGCCTGCATGCTGCAAGATCTTTCTCCTCCTCCTGATGACAGTTTCGCCACTCTGCTCGAGCGCCATCCCGAGCGCAACGCGATCAAATCGCTGGCAAATCATCTGACGTCGGCTGCGAAACCGCCGCAGAGCTGGCGGGCTACCGCAGAGCAGGGAGATCTCGGTCGAACTCTGATGCTGGCCAGCTGGTGCGATCGCACCCTGGGCACCCAAATCGGCGAGCAAATTAACCGTGAATTGGTTAAATGGTGCGAGGCGTTTTTGGACGAAGGTCATGCCACCTGGCCTATGCCGCGGCGTGAGAAGGGTTTCTACGCCGCCTGGAGATTTCTCGCTCAACAGGAATGGTCTCCCGCAGCAATCGAGAACAGTCGCGAGAAGCTGGGCCGATTGCCGGAGCAGCCGGAAGATGCGCTGCTCGAAAGTTTAGCGACCCTTGGTATCCCGGTCGATGCCCGGCAGGATTATCTCTCGCTTCACCTCGTGGCTCTATCGGGATGGGCGGGCTTCATCAAATGGCGCGCCGATCAAAGTGAATATGAATGGCAGCTCGCCTATCCCGTCGATCTGGCGCAGTATCTTGCGGTGCGAGTTTGGTATGAACGTGAGTTGGTGCAAAAAGCCTGTCGTCAATCGCTCGGCATCGACGGCAACATCGATGCAATATTGACTGAGATGCAGCGGCGCGACAACTTATCTCCGAAATATTTCGGCCAAGCACAGGAGCATAGCCCGGCAGCTCTCGTCGGCGCCTGGCGCTTGTTCGCACTTGCGCAAGCTCTCGGACATGATTCCGGTATTCTGATGCAAAGCGAGCCCGGCAACCTGCTGACACTGCTCGAGTGGATCGATGGATTTCCTGAAGCGGACCATGGGCCCATATGGCTCAGGGCGTTCGAGGCGGGATACCAGGAAGAACTGCTGGGCAAGCTCCCCGTAAACCTCGGTCAAGCCAGCCAAGTCGCTTCCGGTCGAAGCCCATCTGCGCCAGCCGGGGAGCAAAGCGAATTGCCGGGTGAAATAAAAGTACGTCATCAGGCGCAGGCGGTGTTTTGCATCGACGTCCGTTCGGAGTCGATCCGGCGTCACTTGGAAGCGATTGGCGATTACGAGACCTTCGGCTTCGCAGGTTTTTTCGCCGTCTTCATCCGCTACCAGGGCCTCGGCAGCCATCATGAAACCGATCAGTTTCCGGTAATCATGAAGACTAAAAATTTGGTCCGCGAGATTCCCCGGACCTATCAAGGCCACTATTTATTCAGACGCCGGCACCGGGAAAAACTTCTCGAAACCGGACACACCCTGCTCTACGATCTTAAGGAAAATGTCGTCACTCCGTATGTCATGGTGGAGTCGCTGGGTTGGTTTTACAGCCTGCCCTTTGTCGGCAAGACCCTTTGGCCAACCTGGTATAGAAACGTCATGAGCTGGCTTCGGCGCAAGATGGTCCCGCCGGTAGCGACGACTTTGACTGTAGACAAACTGTCACGCGAAGAAGTAGAGGAAATGTTGGCGGCGGAACAGCGCGCAATTACCCGCCGCGCGCTGCAGGAAAATTTCGGTGAGCGCCATCTGAACCTATCGCTGGAACGCTTGGAGTTTTTGCGTCGGCGGGCGCTCGACGGACAGAGCGCGGGGGAACCATCGCCGCAGGCGCGCTCCACCGCGCTTTCCCGCGAAGAAGAAGCGGCATTTGTTGAAGATCTCAGGCGAAACCACGGCATCAACCCGGGCGCGTCATTTGCTCGTATGGAGCGTATCACCCGGACCGGGTTCACTCTCAGCGAGCAAGTCTTCACCGTGGAAACCGCGCTAAGAATGATGGGGCTGACGCGGAACTTTGCCCGTCTCGTGCTTTTTTGCGGCCATGGCAGCACCTCCGAGAACAACCCCTTCGAAGCGGCTCTCGATTGCGGCGCCTGTGGCGGCAACCCGGGCAAGCCCAACGCGAGGGTGCTGGCGATCATGGCGAACAAACCCCTGGTGCGGGAGCAGCTCGCCAAGAACGGCATTGCCATTCCGCAGGACACCTACTTCATCGCCGGACAACACAATACCACCACCGATGACATCGATCTCTTCGATCTGGAAGATCTCCCCCCTACTCACCGCAAGGATCTGCTCCAACTAGTCCGCGATCTTGAATCGGCGGGAGCGCGCAACAGCCAAGAGCGATGCGCTAGATTTCCCGAGATCAAGGTAAGCCTGGGCGCTTCGAAAGCCCGGCGCACGGTACACCGCCGAAGCGCCGACTGGAGCCAGGTCCGTCCCGAATGGGGGCTATCCGGCAATGCCGCATTTATCATTGGGCGCCGCGCTTTGACCCGCGGCATCAATCTTGACGCCCGGGCCTTTCTGCATTCTTACGATTACCGTGAAGATCCGGACGGCCGCTTGCTCGAGGTCGTGATGGCCGGACCGCAGATCGTCGGACAATGGATCAATATGGAGCATTACTTTTCCGTAGTGGATCCGGCGGGCTACGGCAGCGGTAGCAAAATCTACCACAACGTAGTCGGCCGCTTTGGGATTATGTCCGGTCCCCAGAGCGACCTGCGCACCGGCCTGGCCTGGCAGACGGTCATGAATGGAATGCGGCCCTACCATGAGCCGATGCGGCTCGTGACCCTGGTGGAGGCGCCCAGGGAAAGAATCGATAAAATCATCAGCAACCAACGCCATTTGCAGCGACTGTACGATAACCAATGGCTGTATCTCATCGCCATCGAGCCTGAAGCGCAGCTAGCTTACCGGTACGTTCCCAAAGAAGGGTGGCAGGCTGTGAATCCAAAGTGTTCATCTCGTGTCCAGAGATTCGTTTGAAAGGAGATCAGCATGAGCAATCTCACGCTTCATCCGATGAAGGAAATCAGGATTGTCATCCAGGGAGAGCACTTGAAATTCGCAACCGACTTGCTCGACAACAAGGCCACCGGCTATACCATCATCCACAACATTTCCGGAAAAGGGCATCACGGTTTTCACACGGCCCATCCGATGTTCAACGAGATAGACAGCATCGTCATGTTAATGTCAGTCGTCGCGCCTGAGAAAGTCGAGCCGATTTTGGCCGGCTTGAAACCTCTGTTCGACCGCTACACCGGAGTGATGTTCGTCTCAGACGTCGCCGTCAGTCGCGCCGAATACTTTTCTCCTGGATCCACTCGGAAGTAAGGATGTAAAACGCCGCTAACGACGCGTAAAAAATATCCTTATAGTTCCACGTTGCTCCATCGCGAAGGCGCACTGGCGTTAGCCCCGCCGGAAATGATCGGCCGGGAAATAACAGGAGGGGCGGCTAAACCAAGCAGAATTTTTACAGACGCTCCTCCAACCAGTCGAGCATGTAGGGTACGTGGTGCGCCCAATAATCGTGGCTGCAGTGAATGGTCCCGCCGGCTTTGGGATCGTCGTAAATCGTCAGAGTCTTGTCTGTGGCGCCGATCTCGTTAAAGAGTCGTCTGGCGCCTTCGGGGCTCATGCGGATGTCGTTTCCACCATGAGTGATCAAGGTCGGACATTTTATATTCTGCGCAATACCCTCCATAGTAAAAGCCTTCAGTTGCTCGCGCGCCTGCTCGTCGGTTAAGCCGCCCAGCAGACGCCGCACAGTGGGTCTTAGATTGGGGCAGAATTCGTACAGATCGTCCAACACGCTGTAGCAGCCGGACCAGCCGATGTAGGCTTTCACACGCGGCTCGAATGCGACCGCGCGCGGCGCATAGTACCCCGCCATGCTGATGCCGATCACGGCGATTCTATGCGGGTCCAACTCAGGCCGCGCAACCAGTAGTCGATGCAAGCCTTGATCGGAACTTCATAGTCGGGTCGTGAGGGAATTCCTTTTACATAGATCGACGAGCCACGGCCCGGAGTGTCGACGAGCACCAGCGCCCAGCCGCGCTCGGTCGCCGGTCTACCGTCGAAGTACAGCTCCTCCGAGAAAGCATCGGCGCCGCCGATTAAAAACACCACCGGCCATTTCCCCGGAGCTGGATTGACTGGATGGGCGAGGTAACCTTCGTATTCCTCCGAACCGCAGGGAATTGTGATCGTCTCGATTTTGGGCGAATGCAGTCTTGCCGCAGCCTGGAAATTTTCCTGGCATTTCAGAAAGCGCGCCTTCCTGCGTTCCAGCTGATCTCCGGCTAGGAACACATCCGACATCCGATAGTATTGATTGGCATGGAAAAAAAACTGCATGGCCGTGCGCTTGTGGCCTAAGGCGAGCTCCCGCTTGGCCTTGGCTTCGGTCGCCTCGGCTAGTCCGAGCCAGCTCTTTTCCCAGCCGACCATGTCGCCGGGCTCGAGCGTTTTGCACAGGCGGCCGATATCGAAAACATCGCCGCCTCTCTCCTGTGCTTCGGCGACTAATCTTAGAACTGCAAATTCAGACGGATGCGATGGATTAATAAAGTCGAGCATCTCTCCTCCAGTTCAGGTTGTATTCTATTAGATACGTCAAATCCGGTAGTTTCGACGTTTAGAGGGAACTTGCGGTGAAATCCCGAGGGATTACCGATACAAACGATCGATGAATCCGCTGTCGTCCACTTCTTTTAAAATCGTTGTGTTCACAAAACGGTCGGGAGAAACATTCCTCAGCTCAGGTTTCTCCACGGCAGCGAGATCGATAAGTGCTTTGATTCCTTTGAGAGATGGGTAAGGTTTCTGCGGCACAACTCTTGGGAGCGAAATAATCGTAGGTTGCGCTGACTGCTTCCATGTCACTGACCTTCATGTACTTGGCAATCGTTTTCATGCTTTCGGGCTTGTGCGTCTTGAAGTAATGAATTCCCTCCACGAAAGCCCGCATAAATTTGATAGCCGTGGGCCTTTGTTGCGTTAGAAATCTCTGGCTGCTGCCCAATCCGGTAATCTGGAACTCCGCTCCTAATTCCGCCAGATCCAGGAGCACGTTCATGCCCTGCTTCTGCGCCATGGTCGTGATCGGCGGCAAAAAGACCGCCGCTTCCAGTTGTCCAGCCATCATCGCCGTGAGCCTGGTCGATTGCTCGCCCAACTGCAGGATGGTTATGTCCCTCAAATCGATGCCCATGTGCTTCAAAGCAAAGCGCGCAGCGACGTCCGGCGAAGCGCCAAAGCGGTTCACGCCAAGGCGCTTACCTTTTAGCTGCTGATACGAGGTAATCGTTTTGACGGAAATGATCTGAAAAGCGAAGGTGTTCACGATGCCGGCGATCATGACCAGATCGGATCCAGCGAGATTACTGCTAACCACTGCCGGCCCGCCGACGACTGTAATCGGCACCTCGCCCGACATCAGCGCCGCTGCAGCGGTAGGGCCACCGGGGATGAAGAGCAGTTCAACATCCAGACCATGCTTTTTAAAAATGCCCGCTTCCTTGGTAATCCATATTGGCGCCAGAGAACCTGCCTGGGCGCTATAGCCTACGTGAAGCTTTTCGGATTTGATCTGCGCGCCGCTGTGGCCGGCGAATACAGACAAGAAGAAGGCAGAGCTAAGCGCTAGGTACCAGGAGTTGAATGATGGTTTCTGCACGCTGAATTCCTGCGGAGTTGAATCTACGTTTCTAAATCACTCTGGGCTTTAACTCTGGTTCGCATTGGCGTCACCGATCCTATTCTATTCCGAGCGTCTATTCCCACCGATTTTGAACTATAAGAACAGAGTTTTCTCAAAAAAGGCGCGAAGTGTCGGTAATTACTGGGCCCGATTCCGAATACGAGTCCGACAAGCAGAGGCTTCAACCCCAACAACTTCATCGATGCTTTGATATTAAGGGATCGCAGGCAGCGGCCTTGGTAAGCCCGTTGCGTAAGGAGTAAATCAGACAGACTGCTAACGACCGGCAAACAACAGGAGTAAAGATCGATCGTCGGCGATTTCATCTATAAAGTTGATCGATGTAGCCAGACTTGTCTAATTCTTCTAAAAATCTGATGTCTGTAAAATCTTTGGGATTCGCGGCCCTTGCTTGAGGAATTTTTTCGCTGAGCTCGTCCAAGACAGCTCTGAATCCTTCGTTCGTTGGATAAGGTTTTACAGCAATGAGTTTACGCAGCAGCTGATACATCTCTTCCAACTCTCCATCATTCGTGATCTTCATATACTTACCGAGTGCCATTTTTGCGAGCTTCGGATTTGTACGCATAACATAAATACCTTCCACAAACGACTTTACAATTCGGCGAGTTGCATCGACATTCTTTGTCTGCCACCGCTGAGAGGTCACCAGGCCAATATGTTGGAGATGGATGTCCATATCTTCCATATTAGCTAGCACCTTCATTCCTTCTTCCACTGCCTTCTTATCTGATGGCGGGTTAATGAGCGTCACGTCGATCGAATTCGCGATTAAACTCGCAATTCGTGCAGGCTCACCGCCTCCGGACATTTGAAAAAAAACCATGTCCTTCTCTGGATTCAGTCCCCACTTTGTCAAAAGCAGTCGAAGCCCTCGATCGGCCGCGGAACCTATTGGGGAAATTCCAGCGCGCTTTCCCTTCAAATCATTGGCTGAATTGATTTCTGGACGAACAACTAATCTAAAGACATACTTATTAACGAAGCCGGCGAGCATAACCAGATCCATGCCTGCTAGCTTAGGCGGAGCCATTAATCCACCTGTCATCATCGCAAGTTGTATCTCACCGGTTATCATTGCCTTCTGCACCAATGAGGGGTCGAGGAACAGTATTTCTGCGTCTACGCCATTTTTATCAAAGAGCTTCGCTTCCTTGGTGATCCAGAGCATGGAAACGTTGATCGATGGTGCAGCATAGGCAAACTTCACCTTATCCGCCGCGTCGACCGTTGAAATCTTTACGATTAAGGACACTAACAATATTGCCATCAACGTCATAATTTTCTTGATGCAGTTCTCGTATGACATGCTTAGTTGGTTCAGAAGCACTGCTGAGGACTATTTGGACACTTGATCGAAGTACCCGGATCGATCCAACTCATCCAGAAATCTAGTGTCTGTAAAATCTTTTGGATTCGCTGTTTTTGCGGTCGGGATTTTTTCACTCAGCTCGTCTAACACCACTCGAAATTCTTCATCGATACGGCCTATACAGGCACGAGCTTTTTCAATAGCTGATACGTCTCTTCCAATTCGCCTTCATCGGTTATTCGCATGTACTTGCTTAGCGCCGCCTTGGCGAGCTTGGGGTTGGTTCTCATTACCTGAATTCCCTCGACATAGGACTTCACCGTCCGCCGAACAACATCCGGGCTCTTGCTTATCAATCGCTGGGTAGTCACTAAACCAATATGTTGAATCGGAATGTCCATGTCTTCCATGTTCGCCAAAACTCTCAGTCCTGCTTCAATCCCCTTCTTATGAAACGGAGGATTAATCAGGCTCACTTCGATCGAATTGGCTGAAAGGGCCGCGTTACGTACGGTTCCGCCGAGTACGTGATTGGTAGTGAGATCTTTATCCGGGTTGATATCCCCACCTAGATAACACCAGACGCAAACCCCGATCCGCCGCCGCGCCGAGTCGGACGATTCCAGCCCGCTTCCCCTTGAGGTCTGCCGGTTTTGCGATCTCTGGTCGGACCATCACTCTCGAGACGTAGCGGTTAACGAAGCCGGCGATCATCGACAAATCAGCGCCTGCAAGTTTCGGAGCCGCCATCAACCCGCCTGTCATCATGGCAAGTTGAATTTCGCTGCTGATCATCGATCGTTGCACGAGAGCACTCTCAAGAAACAAAACTTCAACTTCCAACCCGTTCTTTGCAAAGAGTTTTGCCTCTTGAGTAATCCATAACATTGAAACGTTAACCGAAGGCGAGGCGTAGCCGATTCGCAATTTCTCCGCGGCATGCGCTGTCGAAAACGTTCCGAGGTAAAAAGATAGGCTCACCGCGGCGAGCTTCCGCATCCAGGATAGCCTCTGCTTTGAGCCAATAAATTTAACGGGAATCAATGGTGGCATTCGCATAAATCGATCTAATCACTCCAGGGGTTCAGAGCGACATGAAGAGTTTCTTGGCCGGGCACCTCCTGGCCGATGAGTCGCAGGGCCAGATCGGCTTTGTTTAGTGCCACCTCGACTCCGCCGCTTTTCTCGAGAACGTCACCGCGCGCAGAAATAAGGGCGAGCGCTGTCCCTACATCCTGAGGCTCATGGGCACGAACTCCGATCATTGTGATACCTCTGCTTGAGAGCTTATCCAGGACGAATGGAATGACTTTGTTAGGGGTTCGACCGCCTAACACTACTTTCCCCCCTCGCCTGACCAGATCCACGGCTATCTCTTGCGCGGCAACACTACCGCTGGCGTCGACTACAACGTCGGCCATCTCAGGCCCCAAAATTTTCTTTACCTGTTCGTCAAGCGGGCCGTCTTCAAAGCAGATGGTATGAGTAGCGCCGAATAGTTTTGCGATCTCCAAGCGCTTGGCGTCTTTTCTCAGCCCCACGACGACGATCGGACTGGCTCCTGTGGTATGAGCTGCGAGGACTCCTGCCAATCCCTGCTGGCCGGGACCTAAGATAACAATTGACTCGCCCATCCGAAGACCAGGAGCCCTTTGCGCCCATTTCACTCCGTTCGCGAGAGAGGTAAATAGTACGGCGACGTGAGGTGATACGCCGGCCGGTACGAGATGCAAGTTGGCGCGAGGATGAAGATACATGAATTGTGAATAGCCACCCCATAGATAGGGAGGTTCGTCCATATTTGTACTCATTCCATAACTGCGCTTATTGCCGCACAAAGCTGAGTTGCCGGTTGTGCAATATCGGCAACGCTGGCACGAGATTGACGCCTCGACTGCAACCAGATCCCCTTCCTTAACGCTCCAGCTCTTTGAAGCCTCACTACCTATCGCACTTATCCTTCCAACAACTTCATGCCCGAGAATCTGTGGAGGTTTTCGGTACGGCCAGTGTTCTCCGTGGACGTAATAGTCATAATCACTGCCGCAAATGCCACAAAGCTCGACCTTCAACACCGCATCGTTCCGTGTAGGTTCTGGAACTTCGAATTGACGCATTTCAATCTTGCGTATGTCGGTAACAACAGCGGTGAGCGACTGTGCAGGTGCCATATTAATACCTCGAGGATTTGTATTGGAAACCGTCAATCCTTATCCAATTGAGCTGCGCCAATCCAATGGCCGAGATCTATTCCAATACCCTCCGGACCACGAAACTTGGTCTCATAGTTTGCTGTTTGACTGTAACCCGCGGGATCGAGCTTTTCGGCCCCCGCCGCTTCTAGCCTGCGAGCAGTTTCTTCCTCGTTCTCCACCATAAAACCGATATGATCTATTCCTTGCCTTTGGGGGCCACCATCGGTTCGCCGTCCGGATAAAGGCAGAAGTGTTATGTTGATTGTGCCGTCGGAAAGATCTATAGCGCCGTTCTTTCGCCTCTGCACGATTGTCATTGAAAGCCCGTTTGTGAAAAAATTGGCCATTCCCTCAACGTCATTCGCTCGATAAGCAATATGTCGGATTTTAGACATTCAAAACCTCCTTGTGGTTACCACCAATATTTGTCCGCCTTGAACATTTCAATGTAGTCTTTGATTCCGTCCTCAAATGAATACCCTGGTTTGAATCCTATCTCTCGTGTAATCCTTTTGTCTTCCCAAGCTCTCGCTGTCCGATCCTCTTTTTTTCGTTTTATTCCGAAAGCACCGTCCAAATCTACTTCGACCACGGTGTTTGGAATCAATTTTTTAACAATGTCTATTGCGTTAACTTTACTGCGCGGTTCGCTTACGACATCGAAAATTCGATGTTTGAGATTCTCGGCTCTTAATGAGGCAAGCACAGCGGAAACCACGTCCTTCACGTAAACCACCGAACCTTTTTGCGATGCATACGGTATCCGGGTGGGGCGACCGCTGACGGCATTTTCGAACAGGTCAACGATCCAAGTGTCTTTGTTGGTATTTCGTTGTCGGCGTCCCCATCCGTAGAGCAGACTAATGCGCAATGCGATGTAGTCGATTCCATAAAGCTCGTGATAATGCTGCGCTAAATACTCGTTCATAGTCTTACAGGCTCCGTACAACGTGTCGGGACGTAACAAGCTTTCTTCGTCGACTACGTCCTTCCGTCCGCCACCATAGACATGACCGGTACTAATAAAAACAACCCGTTTGACACCGAACGTTCTCGCAGCTTCCAGGACATTGACCTGGGTCTCTAGATTAACCCTAATAGCTCTCAAAGGATTTAGTTCTAAATCTTCAGGTGAGTACGAAGTGATAAGGTTGACTAGAAAATCTGCCTTATATTTCCTCACTGCGTTGAATACTTCCGTATAATATTCCCCTCGGCAATATTCGAATTTTAGTTTCTCTTTAACATCACGCAGCGGCGGCATCGGCGGGTCAGGCATAGCCACATCTAACGCTATCGCCTCGTACCCTTCGTCCATTAATTTCCGAACGAGATAGGAACCTAAGAAACCGGCCCCTCCAAAAACTAGAACACTCATGCCCGGATCCCTCCTTTATCGCGCGTTGACTACCCAATCCATCCAAAGCTTTTGATAAGTGTCGACCTCGTCAATGTACTTGACCGGATCCACTATGATTGAACGAAAGCCGTCTCTAAGCCGCGGCGGATCAGGGGGCACTTCCGGATGTGTCGGTGTATTGTTCAGTGCCTGAATAACTTTTTGCCCTCCGTCTTTACTCAGAATGAAATCGAGAAAGAGCATGGCCGTGTGCGGATTCGGCGCGTTTCTTGATAAACCGGAAGAAGGTGTTTTACCAACAACTGGTTCAAGATTAACCCAGTCGACGGGAGCGCCTTTGCGTTGCAATGGCTCAAGGGTATTGTTCGAAGTAGTTGCAAGCGTATCATCCCCGGAACCAAGAACTTGACCAATCAAAGTTTGTCCTTCACGTAGCTTAATCCCATTCTTACCCAATCGTCGAAAAAAGTTTCCTCCCTTCTCTGGGCCCCAATGTTTCATTAAGGTCATAAACCAATCGACATAGTTCCGTTCGATGGTTATCTTCTCATTCCAAACAGGATCAAGCAGATCGTCGTATGTTTTGGGGGCGACTTGGGCTTTCACCAGATTAGTGTTGTACCCGAGAACAATAAAGGAATATCGAGTGGCAACCCAGAAGCCGTCCGGTTGTACCAAACGCTTATCGAAATTAGCTGCAACAGGTGTATAAAAGCCCTGCAGCATTCCCTTTCGACGCAAGTACTCGAGCTCAAAATTGCCGACGTCAATAACGTCAGCGACCGCTCGCTTGGCTGCGTACTCTGTTGTAAAACGATTGACGACCCTTTCAGAATCCATCCTCGTCAGTTTAGTTTTGATGAAAGGGTATCGTTTCTCAAAGGCCTGAAGTATCGGCATTGAGGTATTCGTGTTGATCGAAGTATAAAAATTTAACTCTTTTTCTTCTCGCGCGCCTCGTTCCAGCTTTTCCTGCCTATCCGCTCCCTTATACTGCGCGATTTCTGAGATGGTCGCCGCAGCTGCCGGGGTGATCAAAAATAGTATTGCGACCACTGACAGTCGCAACAGTTTCTTCGGACTCATTGCCTAGCCTCCGTTGATGAGCTTCCATGGAATATCCTACCTTGTTGCATGCAGTCAAACATATACACCGATCGTCGCCCGAGAGGGATACATCCGATCAAACACCCTCGCGACAATCCTGCAAGCTCTTGATCGGGCTATCTTCTTAACCCGCCGCAAGAGATGATCACTTGGAATTCGTGCCTCGATAGAGATCAATCCCGGCTTGCTTTGTTGCCTATGCTGCGTTGCGCAAATCAAAACCTTGCAAAATCCGATTTACATCAGATCACCTTCACCGGAGTTCGCACCGTGGAAAATGTTCCAAGTAACGGGTTTTTCAGAAACCTGCTAGTGTCCTGTCTCAGAAATTCGCTGACAAAATCGAGCGACACTGGCGAGGATTTGATCAGCGGTTTTGGTCCATATAAAGGGCTTGGGATTGTCGTTAGTGAATTCGACATACTGTTTGATGGCCTTTTCCAATTCCAGCGTGCTGCGATGAGCCGCTCGTTTGATCTGCCTTTCGGTGAGCAAACCAAACCACCGTTCCACTAGATTGAGCCACGAGGCACTGGTGGGAGTGAAGTGCAAATGAAAGCGGGGCCGTTTGGCAAGCCAGCGATGAATCAGAGAGGTTTTATGAGTCCCATAGTTGTCCAGAATAAGATGAACCTGAAGCGTACTGGGAACGTTGGTATCAATGGCGTCAAGGAATTTACGAAACTCTACCGCTCGGTGCCTGCGATGCAGTTGGCTAATGATTTTGCCGGTTTTGGTGTCTAGAGCGGCGAATAATGAGGTCGTGCCGTGTCTGAGATAACTTGGAGTGCGCCGCGCGACTTGGCCCGGTCGCATCGGTAGCAAAGGTTGAGTACGATCTAGAGCTTGGATTTGACTCTTCTCATCGACACAGAGGACTAGAGCGCGCTCGGGGGGATTGAGATAGAGCCCGACAATATCACGGACCTTCTCGATAAATAGAGGATCGGTGGACAGCTTAAAGGTCTCACTACGATGAGGTTGCAGAGCAAAGGCACGCCAGATGCGGTGAATGGCGCTACGACTCAACCCACTGCGGCTAGCCATCGAGCGAATACTCCAGTGCGTGGCTTGCCGGGGAGTGGATTCCAATGTCAGCGTAAGCACATGCTCTACCTTAGCATCGGTAATTGTACGCGGAGCACCAGGGCGCGCTTCATCGAGCAAACCATCGAGGCGCTTGGCCAAAAACCGACTGCGCCATTTTCCCACGCATTGCTTGGTAATGTGCATCTGCTCAGCTACACGCGAGTTGGTTTTGCCGCTCGAACACCCCAGGATAATGCGTGCTCGTTGCGCCAAGGCTTGTGCTGTCTTGGGTCGTCGTGCCCAGCGTTCCAACGTTTCGCGTTCCTCTTGATTGAGAATCAAAGTAGGGATCGGACGTCCAGTACCCATTGTTATTCCCCCTCATCTCATAGACGTCCGATGCTAGATATTTATTTAATGAATTAATGAGACACCACACTAGGGGGCCGCAAATAATCAGAAGGTTCGGCGTAGTATTATTATCGCTACCATAGAGACAAGCTCGTCAGGTTTACGGACGTTAGCTCTCCCCGGTCGTAATTGCACGATGAATTCGTCATCTTGTAGTACTGCCGGAAAGATTATATTGCCTAGAGGTGAGGATTCTGCACCCTCCAGGCTCAGGTCTACGAGTTGATTATCTTTGTGTTGTCTCAGCAACTCAGAAGGGGGGCTGTTTAATCACCTGACACCCTTCCCATGCGGTCCGACGATACGTGACTACATCTGTGTACGTTGCGCTGTTTGATTCTGGCCTCTCTTCCACGCGCGCTGATGAGGGGGATGAAGGAGGGGCTTGAACATCTCTTCAAGAATGGAATTTCGAAATCAGTGGAACTTTCTAAAAAGTGATAAGGAGCTTTACGATGAACAACGTCGAACCCAAAGGCGCGGCTCACTGGATCGACCATTTTGTCGTCGGCACCAACGATATGGTCGCCTGGACAGACTGGGCGGTGAACGGCATCGGGCTGACGCGAAGACCGATCAGGGGGCTGACCACGGCGGCGCGGAAAAAGAATATGAAGGTAATCTGCTTCCTCTGGTGGGAGGGCGGATCGTGCCGCATCGGCGGCTTTCTTCAGCCCGAGATCTATCCGCCGGCAAAAGAACTTGGCCAAGAGCTGCCGCGTTGCGGCTTTTACATCCGTTCGGAAGATATCCCCATGCACCTGCGCCGGCTCGATCGCTACAAGATTCCGCACACCGACCCGGTGAAGACAACTGCCGAAGGGGAGGAAGGCACGGCCATCTACTTCGCCGACCCGGACGGCAATCAATATGAGTTCTGGGCCCCCGTGCAGATGCCCGAAGGCGCCATGGAAATCGCCACCGAAGAAAAAGTCGGCCGCATCAGTCATGCTGTCTATGGTTGCCGCGACCTGACCAAAACCGCAGCGTTCTTTGAAAAATTTTGCGGCGTACAAGCTGAACAGAATTCCAAAACCGCCGAGGGAACGCTGGTGCTTCGTTTACGTGCGGGCGCCCGGCTGATTTACAAGTTGGTAGATAAGGTGGACGAGCGCGTCGCCGGACACGGCCCATGGTGGGACATGCACACGGCGCTGACTGTGCGCCAAGAGGAATTCTTTCCCAACTACCGGCGCATGTGGGACGGACTCCCGGAAGAAGAGACGGACAAAGCAAATGCGAATCTGTCCATCGAGCAGCAAGAGGCGCTTCCGGCGCGCACGGGCTTGCACCGGAGTCCGGTGGGACTTAAGTGGAAAGAGATTTGTGAACGGGGCGACGAGTTTTACGATTGGGACGCCCACGCTTTTCATTTTATTGGCGGCATACCGTTAAAAGACGACTCGCTGTCTTTATACCAGGCCAAGGAACAGGAAGAATATTTACGTGAGCTCGCCGAGTCGCTGAAACGATGATGATCACCGTGATCGTGTCTGGAGAACGGCGTGGTCGTGATGGGAACCGGTAGAAAATACCGCTAATGCGCTCGCCACGTCCACGGCCTTTGTTTCAGACGAACACGCTTCTAACCTTCGAGGATGAACTCAATGATGACCGACCCAAAGTTTGTTGACGTTGATGGAATCAGGACGCGCTATTTCGACAAGGGCAGCGGCGAAGTGCTGCTACTGGTTCACGGCAGCCACATGGGAACACCCGACGCATGCGAAAGCGCCATCGACTGGGAGTTTAATTTCGACGTTCTCGCCCAGGGGTTTCGCGTCATCGCCATGGACAAGCTCGGCCAAGGCTATACCGGCAATCCGAAATCCGACGCCGACTACACGATGGCGGCGACGGTCAAGCACGCGGCGGGTCTGTTACAGGCACTCGGGCTGAAGAATGTTCACGTCATCGGCCACTCGCGCGGCGGCTACGTCGTTACGCGGCTGACACTGGATCATCCGGAACTGGTTCGCTCCTGTATCATTGTCGACAGCGGCACGCTTGCGCCCGGGCCCTCGAAGACGGAATTCATTATGGCCAACGCGCCCAAGCCGCGCCTCAGCCGCGCAAGCCAGCGCTGGTGCATCGAGCATTACTCGTTCAGGCCAAATCACATCACGCAGAATTGGCTGGATACTTGTGAAGACATCGCCAAATCGGAAAAATACCAGGCAACCGTCAGAAAGATGGAGGACGAGGGACTTAAAAGAAACCAGTTCTTCACCCACCTGGCTCTGCACAAAGAAGAGACTCTCAACTGGGTTATGCATGGGAAGCTAACGCAGCCAACACTGTTAGTCTGGGGCTACAACGATCCGACCGCCGAGCTCAAACGCGGCCATGCGCTCTTCGAAATCATCGCCGACAGCAATCCCAAATCCGAAATGCACATCATCAATGAGGCCGGCCACTTCTGCTACCGGGAACAACCGGAAACATTCAACGGAATCGTCAAAGCGTTCGTCGAGAAATGCGCGAGACTCTGATTCGACAGATTTTGAAATCTCCGTGAAGGTAAATTGTTGGACAGATACGATAGCGCCAAATTTAGGCTCGCCGAGATCTCTTATCGAGAATCCTCAGGACAGATGCTCGGTGTAATCGTCAACGACCCTCGTAAACTCTGGAAATAAACCCTTCCTGTTCCAATTCTAGGATCAGACTTCGGTCGATGAAGTCGTCAGCCTTTAAATGAGCGGCTTGCGGCACGGTTACGGCCAGTTGCTTGACGGCGACGCCCATTACCTTGGGATCGGGCGCCGGAACTCGCTCGTGAGTCGGTTTGTAGACTTCGAAGGTTTTGTCGAGGATCGCTCTATCTGATGTCTTGAGAAATTTTTGCATAACTCTGACCGTCAATTCCTTATCGGTCTTTGCCGTTTTGATCCCTTCAACCCAGCCCCGCAGAAATCTTTTCACGACGTCTCTCTTGGCGGATAAGAACGATTTACTCACGATTATCGTACTGCCGGGATATTGGATCGGTAGTTGACTGAGATCGATTAATTTGTGAAAGCCCAGCTTCTCCGCTTCGAACGCTGTGTCGCCCGTGACGATGGCGCCGTCGACAGCGCCGATCTTGAGCGCCCCAAGCCGTTCGGGTAAGCCACCGGTTTGAATTACGGCTACGTCACGATCGGGCGCAAGGTTGTAGTGCCTCAAAGCCTCTCGTAAGACCAAATCGGAGAATGAGCCGTATCGATCACTGCCGATTTTCTTCCCTTTCAACTCCTCCGGCTTTTTAATCGACCCGCGAGTCATCACGACGTGCAGCAAACGATTGGATGCCACTCCGACCGCAGTGAGCTCCGCACTTCGCGCCCAGGCTGTAAGAGCAGGCGCCGAGCTCATGTTGGCGATCTCGACTTGACCGGAAAGAATTGCCGGAACAATCACTGAGCCTGCCGAGATGTAGATGAGTTGAACATCGAGGCCATGTTTCTTGAAGAAGCCTGCTTGATCTGCAATCCAGAGCGGCGCGTAATTTGGAGAGAGCGCGGCGAAAGGAACTTTAAGTGTTTGAGCAAGTGAAGGAACAGCGGCGCAGCCAAGGCAAACAAAAACCAGTGCGATGTTTGACCTTAATTGCCTGATGAAACCCGCAAAGCTCATGTACCGGAAGCCCGCTGCCGAGCGACTGTGTTGGAGGTAAATGTGAGATCCTCGGATCGCGACACGGTTACATTGAAATTGTAGGCATTGGATCGGAACTGGTGCAGCGCAAACGGCTGAGACTGCGGATGGACACCGTGGATACAATCTTCCAGCACGACCGTGTAGTAGTTTCTAATGTGAAACCCGATAACCGCATGGTAAACACAGTTGCTCGAGCCAATGCCGGTAACGACGATTTTATCGCGGCAAGATTGCAGATCGAGTTTCTGGAGGACCTTTTCCATCGTCGTTTTATAAAAACAATCGTGTGAAGTTTTTTGAATGACATTTTCTCCCGGTAGCGGTTTCAGCTCTTCGACGAAATCAGCCCCCGGGCTGCCGATCAACAATCCATAAGGCCGCCCGAAAACGGTGAACTCGGGATGGTCCTTAGTTCTGACTGATTGCACATGGATAATTTTCCCGTTGAGCGAGCGAAAGCGATCGAGCAAGCGGCGGATATTGCCGATCACCGGCTTGACGCCCGGGCCATGCCGTTCGCAGCCTTCGACTTGCATATCGACGATCACTAATGCCGTCGAGTCCGAATCCAACTCAATTTTCGTTCGTTCTTCCATGCTGACCCTCCATGCGATAGTTCACGGCGAGTATTCATGCCACATCCCGAGTTGTCAACGTTGTGCGCGAAGATTGAGGCTGCGGAAGGTTAAGACGTCGTATCTGCATTGCCTGAAAATGCAAGCGTGTTTAGGTAGATCGGCGAAGGTGACCGCGACTGTTGAATGAGACGGTGGGCCGTTTACAGCGCTTATGAGCCCAAAGCCGAAGACTTCCTTCATGAGACTGTCAGCTTGTTCTTCCGTCATGAGATTGCAGTGACTTTAAGCAGTTCTCGATGAGCGTCTCAGGGTCGGTATGGTAAACGACCAGGCCCCTCGTCGGCTTTTTGCAGATCCTAATGATCTCCCCAATGTGCTCGGCGACTCCGCCGCTGCCTTGGAGGATACCGATCACTTTTCCCTCGTCATAGGCAATGGTGAATTCATTCAGAGTACCGGTTGCCCCGCCGAAAATGATGACGATATCCGCCGAGCGCACGTTAATGACGTTGCGTCCTTTGAGGCCAAAGCCGGTATAAATGATCACATCCGCCGCATCGGGCGGCATCTTATAGCGCTCGATGTGCTCCCGGCGATTTTCGGCGGGAGAAATACCGACAGCAAACCCACCGTGTTCACGCGCGGATCTCGAGATCAAATCCGGCAGACCCGTGGTAGCTCCGGAGATCAAAATACAATCGTGCTTGGCGATGGCGCTACCGAGTTTTTCTGCGAGTTGCTTCAGCCGGGCTTTTTCGGCATCCGTGAGCGCGTCGCTTTCTGAAGCGCCCATCACGCCGATGACCCGTTTCATCATGAATCACCTTGAAAATTCTCACCACGAAGCACACGAAGACCACGAAGGTAAAGTTAATCGATCATTTTGACAGAGACGAATCCGAACGAACACAAAACACATAAGCTCCTTTCATCCGGCGCTATGTCACTTGGTGATCTTCGTGTTTTCGTAGTGCAAGGGTTAGTTGTTTCGCTGCGACTGGTTCGCCCTCACGCATACATTCAAATCACCTTGTCACGGCGCAGCTCCGCAATCGCCGCCGCATCGTATCCAAGCTCTTGGAGGATTGCGTCATTGTCTTCGCCCAAATCGGGAATGCGGTCGTAGCGCGCAGGGCTATCGGACATCTTGAGCGCGTTGGCGATCACCGGTACTTTACCGACGGGCGAATCCGCTTCACGGATCAGTTTTCGCGCCGCCACTTGCGGGTGCGCCAGCACCTGAGCAATGCCGCGGACGATGCCGTGCGGCATTTCGGCTTGCTTTAGCTGGGCCAGCCAATGCTTGTGATCGCGCTCGAGAAAAATCGCTTCAATGACTTCTTCCAACGCGGCTGCGGTTCTTTCGTCGATCCTGGACGGTTCTAAAGCGCGAATCTTTTAGCAGGTCCGGCCTTTCGATCACCACTTGGCAAAACTGTGCCCAATCCGCTGGACTGGCGACCGCGAGATTCACATACTCGCCATCGGCCGCAAGGTAGGGCCCGTACGGGGTCACATAATGGTGGCGCATGCCGGCGCGACCCGGCTCCTCTCCCGCATGCCAGTAATGGTGTGGAAAATAACCAAGCCACGAAACGATAGAGTCCAGCATCGACACATCGATAAGCTGACCGGCGCCGGTTTTCTCGCGCTCATAGAGCGCCAGCACAATGCCGATAACGGCGTACATCCCGGAGGCGATGTCGGCAATAGCAATGCCTGCCTTGGCGGGTTTTTCAGGATAGCCGGTGGTCGCAATAATTCCGCCTTCGCCCTGAATCAGCAGATCGTATGCTTTCACATCGCGATACGGTCCGTCCTGGCCGTAGCCTGAAAGAGAGCAATAAATCAATCGCGGATTGATCTCGCTTAGTTCTTGGTAGCCGAGACCTAGGCGCGCGGCCACGCCAGGAGCATAATTCTCAAAAAAAATGTCGGACTTGCTGGCCAATTTTCTCAGGATCTCTCTGCCTTTTTCTTTTTTGACATCGACGGTCAAGCTGCGCTTGTTGCGGTTAAGCCAAACGTATCCCGACGATAGTCCCTTGACGACCGAATCCCAGGAACGAATGACATCGCCCACCCCGGGCCGTTCGACTTTGATTACCTCCGCGCCCATGTCGGCAAGCAGACAGGTCGCAAATGGCCCGGAGAGGACCTGCTCGAACGCAAGAATTTTCACTCCGTCTAGAGCACGGTTTGGTTTTACGCTGCTGGCCACACTTACCTCTTTCTATGTGAACAGGTTCCAACTGTTCCAGTAGTTCCCATCGTTCCAGTCGTTCAAATTCGAACCTGAGGCACCCCAGTTAAGTTTAGGTTGGATCTTGAACTATTGGAACCATTTGAAACGATTGGAACAGCTGGAACAAGATAGTTTCTTAGAGATCGAGGCTCAACCCTTAAGCTCTACGATTTATTACCTTCCTTAATGGTGGGAAAGAGATCTTTTTTCGGCGCATGCGCCTTTTTCCAAACCATCACGCTGCGCGCGTAGTCGATGACGACTTTACCTTCTTGTTGGACACCGCGGGTGCGCACTTTGAGGATGCCCCACTGCGGCTTTGATTTCGACTCGCGCTTCTCCAGCACTTCGGATTCTGAATAGAGCGTATCCCCTGCAAACAGCGGGTTGGGCAGTTTGATCTCGTCCCAACCCAGGGCGAAACCATTTTCGCTCACGTCAGCCACACCCATCCCGGCAACGATCGCCAGGGTCAAAGCGCTGTTAATCAGGCATTTTCCGAATTCCGTCCGCTTGCCGTATTCATTGTTGAAGTGAATCTGATTGGTGTTATTGGTGAGCAGAGTAAACCAGATGTTGTCGGCCTCGGTGACCGTTCGTCCTAACCGGCAACGATAAATATCGCCGATCTCAAAATCTTCAAAGTACCGACCTTCCCATCCCGGCTTGATTGCCATGACCTTCCTCCTTGATTGGCAACGAAAACCATTTCGCTATAGTCTAGCGAGTGCTGAAGTAATTCTCTTTCAGGCTGCTCAAAAAGATCTCAGAGGCGAGGCGCGCGAAGAGTCAACGAGCTGAGGCGTACTTTAGCAGTACGCTGAAGCGAGGCGATCGAGCGCAACGAAGCATATGAGACTTTTTCAGCAGCCTGCTACGGCCCTAATTATAGGAGGCAGTGATGGATTTCAACCTAACGCCAGAGCAGCAACAGATTCGAGAAGAAATCAAAAGAGTGTGCAAAGATTTTCCCGATTCTTACTGGCGCGAGGTTGACAGCAAAAAAGAATATCCCGAAGCATTCGTGCGCAAACTCTCCGAGCTGGGCTGGCTCGCCGCGTTGATTCCGGAAGAATTTGGCGGAACCGGATTGGGCATCACCGAAGCGAGCATCATCCTGGAAGAAATCAATCACTCCGGCGGCGTGGCCACTGCATGTCATGCGCAGATGTACACGATGGGCACCCTTCTCCGCCATGGCAATAACGAGCAGAAGAAACGTTATCTGCCGAAGATCGCCACTGGCGAGTTACGCCTGCAGGCCTTCGGCGTGACGGAACCCGACGCCGGATCCGAGACGACCAAGCTTCAGACCACCGCTGTTCGTAAAGGCGACAAGTATCTCATCAATGGCCAAAAGATCTTCATCTCCCGGGTGCTCCAATCCGATCTGATGCTTCTGCTCGCGCGCACCACACCCTACGACGAGCTGGAAGACAAAACCCGTGGTCTCTCGGTGTTCATCGTCGACCTTCGAGAAAATAAAGACAAACTTGAAGTTAAGCCTCTGAACTTGATGATTAATCATCATACAAATCAACTGTTCTTTGATAATGTTGAAGTGCCGGTGGAGAATCTTGTTGGCCAGGAAGGGATGGGTTTTCGCTACATCATCGACGGCTGGAATGCCGAAAGGATCTTAGTGGCGGCCGAAGCTATCGGCGATGGCCACTGGTTCATCGAACGCGCAGCCAAGTACGCGTCTGAACGGGTTGTCTTCGGCCGCGCCATCGGTTCGAATCAGGGTATCCAGTTCCCCATCGCCCAGGCCCATGCGCAAATCGAAGCGGCGGATCTCGTCCGCTATCAGGCTGCAACGAAATTCGATCGCAAGGAGAAATGCGGCGCAGAAGCCAACATGGCCAAGCTTCTTGCCTCTGAAGCTGCCTGGGCGGCGGCCAACGCTTGCCTGACGACTCACGGCGGCTACGGTTTTGCCGCCGAGTACGATGTCGAAAGAAAATTTAGAGAGACGCGGCTATTGACAGTCGCGCCGGTGAGCAACAACTTGGTGCTCGCGTATCTTGGACAGCATGTCTTGGGCATGCCGAAGTCCTATTGAAGAAAAAGATGAAAGCAGAAAATGGAAATCAGGACCGAGCCGGGATCATTTTTAGCTTTCATAATTCATCCTTCCATTTCGCCGCACCGCGAAAATTACCAGCAGAAATAGAATCGTCGATCCCAGCGATCCATAAACAAACACCGCAGCGATGCTGGTAGCATGGGCGATGATTCCGCCGACCGAGGGACCGATGATATTGCCCAGGTCCCCAGCCGAGTTATAAACCGCTGAAGCGATGCCGCGCTGCACCTTGGTCTCATCGACGTCTTGCACCAAGCCAACCGCATTGGCGACGATGACAATGGCGCGCATCAGGCCCGACATAATGTAGACAATTAAGATTGGGCCGAAACCGCTGAATAGGGGGATCAACATCAGCAGCGCGGATTGGAGCGGAATGCCGGCGTACGATAAACGGCGATGGCCTACTTTATCAACCACATGACCGCTAATGGGGCGGGTGATTGCATTGATTCCGGCATAAGCCGCGCGGATGATGCCGATCTGCGTCAGAGTCATGCCGACGGCCAATCCGTAAAGGGAAATAAATACGCCGCCCATCTGATGCAGCAAATTGAGAAACAATGCCGTCACTACCACGGTGGCGAGTCCCGGTTCGAGCAGCGCTCGCCAGAACTCTTTCGACATCAACTTTACTTTGGGCTTCTCTTTAGCTTTGCCTGACCCGTGGCCGGCGGGCGCTCGCAACAGCCACAACAGCGCGCATGGCACCAACGACAAGAACGCGGCGCCCTGAAACGTAATCGCGTAGCCGAAATGATCGGCAAATAGCCCGCCGAAAAAATTTCCCGTCGAATAACCCACGGCTAAACTGCCCACGTAGTATCCCATGGCGTGACTACGGTTCTCATCAGCAGCCAAGGAATCGACATAAAATGCCATATAGAGGGTCGTCACCGCGCCGTAGGCAAAGCCGTTGAGACAATGAACCAGTGCGAACGTAATCGTATCGGTGGCAAGGCTGTAGGCGAAATTCGTCATGCCCATGGCGAGAACCGCCAGCGTGATCAGCAATCGGGCGCGATGATGGTTGTACGCCATGCCCACCGGGAGACGCGATGTCAGGGCGAGAACCGGCCCAAGTGAAATCAAGGTGCCGATCAAGCCGACAGGAATGCGTAGATCATCAAGATACGGCGGAATGATAGTCGATGCGGAATTGCTTTGAATTGTGATCGCGACCAGCGGCACCAAAAGCTTAACCGTGCTCGCCTTCATCGTCGATGGATTTGTAATTGTGAGGATTGAGAATTCATCTTTCTTTTATTCTCTAAAAGTATCGTGGTTGCAAACCACGGCGCGCATACGGAGGCGATAGACATTTCTAAGCCCTTCAGGTATTTGAACTTCGATAGGAGAAAGGCCAATGGATCTCATACGCTCATGGATGTTCGTGCCAGGGCACCGGCAAAGAATGATCGACAAAGCGCTCGGCCTGAATGCCGATGCCATTATGCTCGACATCGAAGACGGTGTGGCGCCCAACGAAAAAGATAGCGCGCGCAAAAATATCGCCGAATCTCTGGGCCGTGAAAAAGCGCCAGGCACACCGTCGCGCTATGTGCGGATCAATGCCATTGGACACGCTCGCATGGACGCCGATCTGGAAGCCGTCGTGCGTCCGGGACTTGAAGGACTGGTCTGCCCAAAAGTGGATACGCCTGAAGAAGTCCGCAGAGTCGATGCAATCCTGACTCAACGCGAGCCACAGTTGGGAATGCAACCGGGCACCGTCAAATTGCTGATCGCCATCGAGAGTCCCAAAGGTTTATTGAATGCGCCGGCAATCGCCGCAAGCTCGCCGCGCATCAGCGGGCTCATTTTCGGCGCCGAAGATTTTGGCCGTGAGATAGGATTACCGACCTCGCGCGAAGGCGAAGCGCGCGACCTCATCTACGCCCGATCCGCCATCGTCGTTGCCGCCGCCGCGGCTCACGTGCAGGCGGTCGACGGCGTCTGGGTCGACTTAAACGACAGCCAGGGTCTCCTAAACTTTGCCAAGCAAGCGCGCCAGTTGGGCTTTTCCGGCATGTCCTGCATACACCCATCGCAGGTTGATGCTATCAACACGACATTCAGTCCAACCGCGGAAGAAATAAGTTATGCACGGCAAGTACTCAAAGCCTTCGATGAGGCCAACGCGCGCGGCGATGGTTCCATCGCCATGGGAGGGCAGCTAATTGATCGGCCCATCGTTGAACGCGCGCGCCGGACAATCGATATGGCGAGGGCGCTAGAAATTGCCACATAAGCGCGCTGTTTAATGCGTTCGATGGTTCGGTGCGTTCCCTTGGTCTCGCCTCCAATTCGTGTTCGTGGTACGTGTTCGTGTTCGAAAATGCTCGCTGGTCGCCTTCACGGACACGATCACGATCCACGGCTCGCTTGCCAAAACCTTGCAAGGACAAGACAACTCATGAGGAGATACAACATGAATGGAAAACTCTTGGCGACGCTGGCAGTGACTTGGCTGTTTACGACTGGAGCCGCGGCGCCGGTAAAAATGACTCCGGTCAAGGTCACCGATGGCATTTACATGCTGGAGCATTCTCAAGGATCCGGCAATTCAACGGTGGTGATCACGGATGAGGGCGTTTTAGTCTTAGACTTTCACATCGAAAACGCCGATCAAACCCTTGAATTTATCCGCAAGAGCACCGACAAAAAAATTAAATATCTGATCACTTCGCACAGCGCCGGTGACCATGCGTCAGGCGCCTGGCATTTCCGCGAAGACGCGCCAGTCTGGATCGCGACGAAAAACCAAGCGCACGATTTGCAAATGCAGGAGCGCGAAGAATTTATCGAGCGCAGAAATTCCAAAGACCCGCGCTCCGCGGCTTACCAAAAAGGAGAGCCGCTCACGCCGACGATTGCGATCGACGGCCCGATGACGCTTTACTTCGGCGGCCTCACGTTTCAAATAACGCCGGAAGCCCGCGCCCACAGCACCGGCGACTTAACAGTCTACATTCCGCAAAAACGCGTGATGCTAATGGGCGACCTGCTCGATACCGAGATTCATCCCGGCCAAGGCGAGTCTGCCGGAGTATTTTTCTCCAACGTGGGCGGCTGGATTAAAGTCCTGGACAACATCATGGCGCGCAGTCTCGCCGTCGAGACCTACATTCCAGGTCACGGACCAGTTCATATCGGGCGCGGTATTAAAGATCTTGAAGAGCAGAGACGCTATTTTGTCGTCATGAGAGACGAAGTCGCTAAAATGGCGCAGGCAGGCGGAACCGTCGAGCAGATCGAAAAGGAATTCAAGGTTCCCCAGGAGTTTGCGCATTACAAACGTCCCGAACGGCTGCGGCAGTTTCTCAAACTGTTCTATCATCAATTGGCAGAAACCGGATACTAACAAAAGTTAGAGCTCGACAAGTAAAGGAGCAGCGCATGAAGATAAAGATGTTAACCTGTCTATTGGTTCTTTCCTTCGGTTTGGCTTCTTCCGGATCGGCACAAACGGCCAAACCTATGTCGCTGGCGCAACTAGCGACGTACAACAAACCGGATCGGGAAAAGGTTTTGTATGCCGGCGCCAAAGCCGAAGGCAAAATCACCTGGTACACATCGCTGGCCGGCGGCTCGTACAAAGATCTCGCGGCTGCTTTCGAGAGCCAGTATCCCGGCGTCAAAGTAGAATCCTACCGTGGCACCCGGCAGGAGCTCGGCGCTAGGATTCTCGCTGAGAGCCAGGCCAAGCGGCACATCGTCGATACCATTGAAACAACCATTCCGCTTTTAAAGCTCTTGAAAGACAATAAGCTGATCGCCCCGTACTATTTTTCAACCGAGGCAAAGTACCCCGAACATGTCAAAGAGAAAGACGCCAAAGGGCTAGTGTACTGGGCGATCGATCGCGAGTCTCACATCGGTCTAGCTTATAACAAGAATTCGATACCAGCCAACCTGGTGCCAAAGAACTATGATGGTTTGCTGCGGCCCGAGCTGAAGGGCAAGATCGGCTTCGCCGGCAGCGACACCGGCGTGACCGTAGTCGGAGCGATGCTCAAGTTCAAAGGTGAAGAATTTTTTAAGAAGTTGAACGAGCAAAATCCCGCGGTTCATAACGTCTCAGGACGAGCGCTTCTCGATATGGTGATATCCGGCGAGGTCGGAGTATCGCCGACAACCTTCCGCAATCATGCCGAGGTATCCCTCAAAGCCAATGCTCCCATCGAATGGCTCCCCATGGAGATTGTGCCGTCCAACTCGGGATCGACCGCCGTTTCGGCCAATGCGCCGCATCCACACGCCGCCCTGCTTCTGGCCGACTTTATTTTAGGTCCCGGCGGACAAAAAGTGCTTGAGCAATACGAGTACGGCAGCCCAATCAAGGACTATGGATTCAAGCGTTGGTATCCTGAGCAGGGACTCACAACCGAGCAGTATGAGAAACTCGATGAATTGTGGAACAAGAGATTGCGTGCGCTGGCTCGCAGATAACGTAAGCCTTTCGAGTCCGCCCATGTTCGGCCTTGTACGGTTTCGCAGCTTGCGGAATTCTCTGACACTCCTAGCTGATAACGACGAGGATTTACTCGCGCCAAGTCGCCAAGACGCAAAGTTTGGATATTGTTTCTTTCCTTTGCGCCTTTGCGCGAGATACTCCGAGGTTGGTTGGAACGCTGCCGCTACTGTGTCTCCGTGGCACTTGTTTAGTTGGTCCCGACTCTGCGGCAGGAAGATAGCTCGTTTTGTTCTGGAGGAGGCAAACATGAATACCGGCTCCTATATCGATGGCAAGTGGTTTCATCCAAAATCCGAGCGGCTGGTGCGCAACATCAATCCAGCCGATCTCGACGACGTCATCGCCGAGTTTCCCGCGGCAACATCACAGGATGCGCACCGCGCGATTGAAGCGGCACAAGCGGCTTTTAAAGGATGGAAGAGGACGCCTGGACCCGAGCGTGGCCGCGTCCTCTGGCGCGCGGCCGATATCGCGCGCCAGCGCGCTGACGAAATCGCCCGCACCCTAACCCGCGAAGAGGGCAAGATTTTGAAAGAAGCCAAAGGCGAAGTGCTGAAGGGTATTTCGCTATTGGAATTCTACGCCGGCGAAGGTTATCGCATGCATGGTAAGACGCTCCCGTCGGAGGCGCGCGATACTTTTACCTACACGGTTCGCAGACCTTTGGGAGTGGTCGGGCTGATCGCCCCGTGGAACTTTCCTTGGGCTATTCCGGTCTGGAAATCGGCGCCGGCGCTGGTCGCCGGCAATGCCGTAATATTCAAACCGGCCGAGCTGACACCGGCCACGGCAACGTTGCTCGCGGAGATTTATGAACAAGCCGGCCTGCCTCCGGGTGTTTTCAATATGGTTGTAGGTTCCGGCTCGGTGGTCGGCGAAGCCATTGTCAATTCTCCAACCATTCGCGCCGTATCCTTCACCGGCTCCAACGAAATCGGCGGCGCGCTCTATGTTAAGGCGGCGCAGCGCGGCGCAAAAGTGACCTGTGAAATGGGCGGTAAGAACGCGGTCATCGTTATGGCGGATGCCGATCTGGATAAGGCAGCCGTTGCCATTCACGGCGGCGCCTTCGGTTCCACGGGACAGCGCTGCACGGCAACATCGCGGGTGATCGTCAACCCAGCCATCAAAGACGCGCTCACGGAGCGGCTCATCGAAGCCGCCAAGAAAATCAAAATCGGCTCCGGTCTAGACGAGACCGTCGATATGGGTCCGGCCGTGGATGAGAAGCAATGGAAAACCGATTTGGACTACATCAGGATCGGGCAGGAAGAAGGCGCTCGCTTGCTGCTGGGCGGTAAAAAGCCCGACTACCTTGGCAAGGGATATTTCGTCGCACCAACAATTTTCGATAACGTCGCGCCCGGCATGCGCCTCTTCAAAGAGGAAGTCTTCGGACCCGTGCTTTCGGTCTCCACAGCCAACAATCTAGAAGAGGCGTTGAGTCATGCCAATGGCGTGGAGTACGGCCTGACCACTTCCATCTTTACCGAGAACATCGACACGATCATGAACTTCGTCGAAGAAGTCGAAACCGGCATGGTGCACGTCAATGAACCAACCATCGGCGGTGAAGCCCAGCTTCCCTTCGGCGGCACGAAATCCACTGGTGTCGGCGAGCGCGAAATGGCCGAAGAAGGCCTGAACTTCTTTACCGAGCTGAAAACTGTGTTTATCAATTATTCGGGGAAGGCGGAAAGATTGATGATACGGTAACCGGCATCTGCCGGTTACCGTTCAACAGTTCGACGGTTCAAATGTTCAACGTCAGAGGTCGGTGCCTGATTTACAACGTCAGCAGTAGAAGAACGCAGCCAACCTTTCAAGATCTTGAACGATTGTTTTTAGTCCGGCCTGACGTTGAACCATTGAACGGTTGAACGCGAGTTACTTCTCGTCGAGTGGTGCTGTTCCAAGCCAGTGACCCACGTCGACGACGATACCCTCCGGCCCTTGATACTTGACCTCATAGTGCACCTGACTGCCAAGTTCGACCCGTCCGATCTTGTGCGCGCCGGCTGCCTCGAGCATGCGGCTGGCTTCGTCTTCACTTTCAACAGTGAAGCCGATGTGATCGATACCGGCGCGGCCCGGCTCGCCACCCGGTCTGCCGGCCGCCAAGGGAAGCACAGTGATGTTGGTGGTCCCATCGGTAAGATCGACGGCGGTGTTCTTGCGCTTCTGCTTTATGGTCATGCCCATCGCGTCTACGAAAAACTTCGCCATCGCGTCGACGTCCTCTGCGCGGTAAGCAATGTGTCGAATTTTAGCCATAATTGCCCCTTTATCGGATCGTTTTCATTTTCTTATCGGTAGCCTGATCAAAAGACTGGATGCGAGACGCGCGATGAGTCGTCGAGCGAAAGCGTACCCCTAGTGTACGTTGAAGCGAGACGACCGAGCGCAACTAAGCAGGTGGCCTTTTTCATCAGGCTGCTAGCCGCCGTAAAAGACTTTGTCACCCAGATCTTTAAGGGTTAGGGTCGCATCGTCAGGGCGTCCTTCAGGTTGCGCGGCAACCCCGGCATCTTTGACCTCACCGACGAAAATCGAATGATCGCCCTTCTCGATGGTCTCCACCAGTTGGCACTCGACAAATGCCGGAGCGTTCTGCAAAATCGGTGCGCCAAGACTTCCCTTGCGGAATGGTTCGCCGCCGATCTTATCGCCTTCGCGCTCGAGCGCTTTGAAAAATGTATAAGCCTGGTTTTTTTGATCCTTGCCAAGAATATTTAAAGCGAATGTTCTCGATTCCTTGATAATCGCATGAGCGCCGGAGTCGGCTTTCACGCCCACCACCACCAGCGGCGGCTCAAAGGCAGTCTGCGTTACCCAGTTGACTGTTGCCGCGGCGATCTTGCCGTCCTTGCCTTCACTAGTCAGAACATAGAGCCCATACGGAATCATTCTCAGCGCGGTCTTCTTGATATCTTTATCCATGTTTATTCTCCTTTCGAAATTGTCGCCGTCGCCAAGGAGTGACGACGACTGAAGCGATTCTATGAGAGCGCTGGCCAATGCGCAAGCAGCCGCGGCCTTCACGAGCAAGCTGCTGAAAAACTCTCATATGCTTCGTTGCACTCGCCCGACTCGCTTCAACGTACTGAAGCGTACGCCTCAGCTCATCGAACTTCGAGCGCCTTGCCTCTGAGGCTTTTGAGCAGCTGCAAACAGAGTTTTCAGCACGCGGGTACCCCGCATTAGTCATGGTCAGAGTAAAATGATGACACTGTGTAGGCCCTCGGGGCGAGGCCCGGAGAGGCGAAGGCGCCAAGCCGTACACCTCAACGACTTCTTTGGTGCTTGGGCCGGACAATGACAACTCATATATCCCGTTCGCTCCACCACTGACAGATCACGCTAAGCCTCAAGATACAGACCCATCGCCTTCGACTCGGAGGACTCGCCCCGAGGGCATTGGTAGCGTGTGAATGATTCGGAAGCCATAGATTCAAATGCGGAAGGCCAGGATGGCGAATAAGTTGCCGTTTAGTTCGAATTTCCCCGCTTCGGTCATTCCCAATCCCTCCACATGCGCCCTCATTGAATGAGGGTTGCTATGCGAGACCAGGGCGACGCCGAGCTCGAATTGACCGGCCAAATCTTTTTTTTGGAAATCATACAGCCCGCGCAGAAGGCCGCGGCGGCGGTACTGACGAGCAATGCATACCGGACCGTATATATAGCTGTTGAATGCGCTTAGCGGTTTGCCTTGGAACCAAGCCTGATCGTAGGACTCGAGCATTTTCGCAACCACCGGCGAGCCATGATTGAATTCGCGCCTGATTCCGCACAAGCAACCGGCAAGGTCATCGTCCATCGTGACGATGGCAATGCCGAGATCGCTCGCGATGGCGGCAACCTGATCCAAACTGAACTCGGCTGAGAGAAAACCTTCCCGGCGCTCCTCTGCCGTGAGGTTCGCAATATAATTAGCTCGCTGCAGCCGAACGATTTCGGCATAATCTTCCGGCCCGGCGCGTCTATATTCGATCCCCGACATAATGCTTAATGCCTGGGCCAAGCGCCGCCGTCTGGCGGTTTCACCGGCGCAAAGCCGCGCGCCCACTCAGCCACAGAACCGCCCAAAGCTCCAGCAGGAATCGCCGCTGCATAGGCAATCAGCATTTGCCATTGATTGAGTCCCGTGCCGTTTTCACCGACCGATTGCAGGATGATTCCGGTCAGGATCGAACCTACACCAACCAGGCCGCCGTGCTTCATCTCCAATGCGCCCGCTTTACGGCCGGCATAGAAACCACCGATCGCGGTACAAAACGTGCCGATCACCAGACTGGCCATGATGCCTTCGCTGGAACTCCAGTACTGAGATAATGCCTCTTCGGAAATGGCACCCGGGTCGCTTAAATCCCGCGCTACGAAGACAAAATAATAGATCGTTGACAGAAGCATCGTAGCAAGAATATCAACCACGACACCGATGATGACCGGACGGATTTTGATTCCGGTAAAGAATCCGGTCGGCTCAATCGGCGGCGGTGGATTATTGGATGCGGGCGGGCGGCTCTGCATCATGGTACGGCATTCCCCTTCAGCTAAAATGACTTCTGGGTGGACGTTTCATATTGAAGACGCGCGCTTTTCTTCTCGCGCAGGATTCGTTTTGCCCTAGGCGTCACGGCACGAGTTCAAATCGCATGTATCAGCACCCCGATAAAGGTTGTGCGCGTTTCCCGGGGCGCAGCGTCAAATATTTTTTAATATACAATAACTGGTCTTCAAAACTCCCTTTTTTATCAACTTCATCGCCGGCCGCAATTTCGAGCGCTACTGAAGCCCAGATAACGCCGAGGGTCACTGAGTTTGAACGTGATTGCCACTGCTGCCGCCGCCAAGCTGCTAAAGCGGCTAAAACCACGGTATTCACGTGTCTTTTTAATCCAATACATACATAATGTGGTTGACTTCCATGAATGAAGGGGAAAATATCTTTTTGCCCGATCGAAAGGCAAACTCCCTCGGCAGATTATGTTTCACAGATTTCAATACGAAAAAGACTTTTATCCAAATTTGGAACGTCTTCCTTTGCATGTTCGGATGAAGCTCGATCTTGCCGGCATCAAATTATCTCTTAAGCAGTGGCTCGCCTTCCGCATCGAAGAACGGACCGCGGTCTGCCACTTGCCGGTGGACCACGAAGACGAGAAACAAGTTTTTAAGGATTACCTGAACTTTCTCTCCCGCCAGTATTGCCACGCCCCAGCGCAAGAACTCCCGCCCATGGAACCCTTGTGGGAAATTTCGGATCATGTTCCGGCACCGGTTCGGGAACGATCCGGCGACAACGGCAAGGCTGTTACACTCGAAGAGTGGAACGGTTGGGCGTCTCATCAACGCTATGCCTTGTACAAAACAGCTGTCTCGAAAAGCGAACCCGAGAAGTTTTTCGCGGTTCTCGATGAGTTGCGCAAGACAGAGGGTTGATGTTCAAGACCCATGTCTAAGCTAACATCCAACGGCACTGGGCTCTCGCGCTTCGTTCCCTTTGGCTTGGTCGGCCAGACCAAGCCAAGGCATTACCGCGAAATGTTGGGCGTGCTCTGGGAGAACAAAACCGAACTGCCGTACGCCTGGGATATCTTGAAACGCGGCGTGTGCGACGGTTGCTCTCTTGGCCCCTACGGACTGAAGGATAACGTTCATGAAGGCGTTCATCTCTGTATGACACGCCTGAAGCTTCTCAAGGTGAACACGATGAGCGCGCTGGATCCGTCGCTCATGAGCGATGTCAGCGCTCTTCGCCGGCTGGCGCCGGAGAAGCTGCGATCCTTGGGACGCATCCCCTACCCCATGCTTCGCCGCCGAGGAGAAAAGGGCTTTAGCAGGATTAGTTGGGATCAAGCAGTGGAATTGACGACCCGTTCAATTCGCAATGCTCCCCCTAATCAGATGGCTTTTTTTGCGACATCTCGGGGGCTGACAAACGAGGTCTACTATGTCTTTCAAAAACTGGCCCGGGTGCTCGGCACCAACAATGTGGATTTGTGCTCGCGCCTCTGCCATGCCGCCACTGTTTCGGGTTTGAAAGCGACACTAGGTATCGGCGCGCCCACCGGCTCGCTTTCGGATTTCATCGGCACCGAGATGCTTGTCATCTTCGGCTCCGACTTGGCCAACAATCATCCGGTGACCACCAAGTACATGCACTTCGCGAAACAACACGGCACGCGCATCATCGTTGTCAATCCCATGCGCGAATACGGTCTGGAACGCTACTGGGTGCCGTCGATCGCATCGAGCGCGGTTTTCGGCACCAAGCTGATGGACGACTTCTACCAGGTGCGTGTCGGCGGCGACATCGCTTTCATCAATGGGGTTCTTAAAGCCCTTCTGGCCGCGGATCAGGTGCATCACGGGTTTATTGCCGCGCATACTGCCGGGTTCGAGCAGATGAAAGCTGCCATCGAACAACAATCGTGGGACATGCTCGAGCAATGCTCGGGCGTGACGCGCAATCAGATGATCGGATTCGCCCAACTCTACGGCACCTCACAGTCTGCCGTGTTCGTCTACAGCACCGGATTGACCCAACACGAGTTCGGCGTCGATAACGTCAAAGCGATCGTCAATCTGGCTCTGGCGCGCGGCATGTTCGGCCGGGAAAAATGCGGCATTATGCCGATGCGCGGCCACAGCGGCGCCCAAGGGGGCGGCGAATGCGGCGCCGAACCGGACACATTCCCGGGCGGCTTCGCGGTGGATGAATCGAGCGCGCGTCGCTTTTCCAATCTGTGGAAGCATCCGATTCCGTCGATGCCCGGCTTAAAGGTGCCGCATATGATCGAAGCCGCGCGTCGGGGAGAGCTCCAGTTTTTATATTCCATCGGCGGAAATTTATTGGAAACTCTTCCGGACCGAAATTTAGTCGCGAGAGCCCTGGAGCGCGTGCCCGTGCGGATACACCAGGACATATTGCTCAATACTTCCATGTTGCTCAACGCTCAGGAATCGATACTGATCCTGCCGAGTCAAACTCGCTATGAACAACGCGGTGGCGGAACATCGACCAGCACCGAAAGACGAATCCGTTTTAGCCCGGAGATTCCTGGCCATACGATCGGCGAAGCACTGCCCGAGTGGGAGATACCCGTGAGGATCGGGCGCAAGGCAATGCCCAATGGCGAGCTTCTTTTCCCCTTCGACGACACTCAAAGTATCCGCGAAGAAATGGCCCGGGTGATGCCGATTTATCACGGAATTGAGAAGCTCTCCAAGGAGGGCGATCATCTTCAATGGGGCGGCCCGTTCCTGTTCAAACACGGCTTCACCAGCATGCCTGAGAACCGGGCCCTATTTACACCGATCAAGCCACAAGATCGACGCGCTGCCCCGGGTAAATTCTATCTGGCAACGCGGCGCGGCAAACAATTCAACAGCATGACCTTCGGCCATACTCATCGTGCAATGGGGACAACATCGCGCCACAGCATCTTTATGTCGCCGGACGATGCCGAGAGACTCGAGTTGGAAGACGGCTATGAAGTGATCGTTCGCTCGGACATTGGTAGAATGAAAGGGATTATTCAGCTCGCACCGCTTAAGCCAGGAACTTTACAAGCATATTGGCCGGAAGCTAACGTTTTGATCCCGCGCCGAATCGATCCAGTATCCGGCGCGCCGGATTACAATGTGGAGGTTTGGATCGACAAGGATCAATAGCGTGGCGGCCGAAGAGTCATCCAGATCGTTGCATTCGCGGCAAGTGCTTTTCGAAACAACCGAGAGTTCGAAGCGCATGAAGACGAGGCCAAGATGATCAGCGAATCGTACGCTCGAATTTTAATTTCATGCGCTTCGTATCCTTCCTGGTGAAGATCGTCTTAATGACACACCGTAGCATTTCTGCCATGGGATGGAAGGAAAATGTGAAGCTACGAATGTTTTCGATCGTTGCTATACTCCTGGTTTTGTCGTTTCGCCCTGCGCCAGCCACAGCGCAAAAAATTCGCGCCGCCAGCGGCGGCCTGTCTGTCATCCACTCGCTGCTCTGGGTGGCTTACGATCAAAAGCTCTTGAAGAGATATGGCATGGACATGGAGTACATCGCCATCGAAAACGGCACGGTCGGCATGCAGACTCTGGTGGCGAACGAGTCTCAGTTCCTCTTTTCCACCGGATCCTTGGCAGTTAATGCCAACTTACGGGGAGCCGACGTCACGATCGTTGCCGGAGGAATCAACTTCATTCCTGACAAACTGATCGTCCGACCGGAAATCAAAACAGCTGAGGATTTTAAAGGCAAACGAATCGCCATCAGCCGGTTCGGCTCCTCTTCAGAGGTCAACCTCAGAATCGCCTTGGAAAAAATCGGCGTGAAGGCCGACCAGGTTCAAATCCTCCAGCTAGGCGGCGTATCCACACGGCAGGCCGCTTTGCTCTCCGGTCAGGTCCAGGCGACGGTGCTGAGCGATCCTCAGGCGACCTCGGCGATAAAAGCAGGCATGAGTCTGATGGTCGATCTGTCGGACAAAAAATGGGGACTGCCGCGCTACTGCCATAATTGTTTTATGACAACTAGGAAGTTTCTCGAAACGCACCGAGAACAAGCGGTCGGTTTCATTAAAGCAATGATCGAAGGACTCTACATGATGAAGCGGGATAAGACTCTGGCGGTTCGACTGATCAAAAATTACCTGCGCCTAGACGATGAGAGCGCATCCATAGGATATGATTTCTACATCGCCCAGCATGGCGAGGGAATACTGAGCTTACCGGAACCAAGAGGTCTCGAGTTTGTCATCGCCGAGGTTGCCAAACAGAATGCTAAAGCTGCGGCAGCAACTCCGGACAGCCTGCGACTGCTCGATTCGACCATCCTTGATGAGATAAAAAAGAGCGGATTTATAGAACGGGTGAAATGAAGGCTCGAACTTAGAGGAGAAACCTAATCGAACAAGCGATCTCTTCTCTGAGCCCTCGTGTCCCAAGATTTCTCTATGAAGCGCGCCCAGGAATTCGAAGTTATCGTCGCGAGTCTAAAGCGGCGGCACACCGGAGTAACCTCAACCGTCGCGGCTCTGATACCGGAACAGGCCAAGCGATTAGAGATTGCCGCTCTGGGTCCGAGTGTCCCACCCCAATGGCCGCGCATCAGCTGGAGCGATCTCTTCAGGCAAGGATTTAATCCGCCACCCAAGAAAAAATTTCGCATTTGGCACGCGCGCCGCAACCTCGAGGCGGTCACAGGCCTTATTCTTCGTTCCGTGCTGGGCATGCCACTCAAACTCGTGCTGACATCTGCGGCGCAGCGCCGCCACAGTCGTTGGACGCATTGGCTGATGCGGCAGATGGATGCCGTTGTCGCGACTTCAGCTGAAACAGCGAATTATATTCCGGTACCTGCCAAGATCATCTCCCACGGCGTCGACACAGCGCGCTACTTTCCTGCTGATGACCGCAGCCGGGAATGGGCCGGGAGCGGACTTCCCGGGCGCTTCGGTATCGCTATTTTTGGACGTGTGCGGCATCAAAAAGGAACCGATCTTTTCGTTGAGGCCATGTGCCGCTTACTACTGAACTTTCCCGACTTCACGGCCGTGATCATCGGCGCCGTGACACCGGACCAAATTCCGTTTGCAAGACACCTCAAGGGCATCATCGCGGCTGCTGGCCTGTCGCAGCGCATCCAGTTTCTCGGTGAAAGGCCCGCCGCTGAAATCCCTCTCTGGTTTAGACGCGTTAGCATCGTCGTCGCGCCGCAGCGTTGGGAGGGTTTCGGGCTAGTGCCGTTGGAGGCGATGGCAAGCGGCTGCGCGGTGGTGGCAACTCGCGTCGGCTCCGCTCACCACATTATAGTCGACGAGCATACCGGCTATCTTGTTTCTCCTGAGGATCTCGACGGCTTGGTTTCTCGCCTCGAAATTCTGATGTGCGACCCGCAGCTCACGCTCGAAATGGGGCAAGCCGGGCGCGCTCATGTGGTCAATCACTTTTCAATCGAGCGCGAAGCGGCCGAGTTGGAACGTATTTACGAAGGCATCTGGCACGGGGTAGACACTAGCCGGGATGGTTAGGTTATCAGCGTTTCGATTTGCTAAAGTTCATCTTCTTACACAACTGCGGAGTTGCACGGCGTTGTCAGCTAGATCGAAGCCGGCCGGTTAGCCAACGTTTTCGGGCGACGGATAGGCTTACTCAAATCCAATGGTTCCTGTGATTTCCGCTCGTCCTGCCACACGAAATCTTCAGCGCGGCCTCGCGCTTCTCTACGAAGACAGGGACATTCTGGTGGTAAACAAACCGGCCGGCTTGTTAACGATGGCGACCGATTCGGAGAAAACGCGGACGGCTTATTTCATCCTGACCGACTACGCGCGTAAGGGTCGCAGCAAATCTCGCAATCGCATCTTCATCGTGCATCGGCTCGATCGTGAAACGTCGGGGATCCTCATCTTTGCCAAGACGATCGAGGCGAAGTTGCATCTGCAGCAGCATTGGGACACCACGGAGAAGAAATACCTGGCGGTGGTTCACGGCCGGATGGAAAAAGAGACGGAGATTATTTCTAGCTATCTGGCAGAAAACAAGGCGCACCTGGTTTACTCGACGTCGGACAGGAGCAAAGGCAGGTTAGCCCGCACCGCCTATCGACTGCTCGAGCAAACCAAAGACTTTGCTCTATTGGAAATTGATCTATTGACCGGCAGAAAACATCAGATACGCGTGCATTTCGCCGAAAATGGCCATCCTGTTGTGGGAGACACGAAGTACGGAAAAGAAAATCGCGGGCACCGCGATCTCGCGCTTCACGCCCGTTCGCTTTCGGTTACACACCCGTTCACGGGTGAGCGACTCACCTTTGAAACCGCAGCACCGGCTTATTTCAAACAGTTACTCAAGGGTCGGAAGTGACGCCAAGCTGGCGCCAGGCATTTGGCTGATGCTGGGCCGCGAACTTACTGCTCTCTCCCCTGGATCATTTCGGAGATCCAGGCATGCAGGAACCAAATATTTAAGATCCCCAATCAAAACAAATCGATGAGGTTCGCCAACTTGTGCGCCAGGAACTCAGCGCATCTGGCACACCACATCGACCAGCGCGGGCTTGCCTTCCTTCACCACCTTGACGGCTTCGCGCAATGTCTTGATGAGATCTTTGGGCTCGGTGATCGGACCGGCACCCCAGCAACCGTAGGTGCGCGCCATGGCGCCGAAATCGACATTGGGATCTTCAATGCGGATGCCGATAGTTTTGTTTTCCACCGGCCGGTTGCGTTGTAAGGCAACGCGCTCCTGGTGTTCCTCGTCGTTGAAATAAGAGCGATTGCTGCAGACGATGCTCAGGAGCGGGATCTGATGATGCACCGCGGTCCATAATCCGCTGACGGTGAAGAGCAGATCGCCGTCGGGCTGGATGTTGACGCAAAATTTTCCCGAGCCCTTGAGCGCGAGCGCGGCGCCCAGTGATGCGGGCAAGCCGTAGCCCAATCCGCCGCCTTTGTATTTGCCCAGAATCTGATTGAACTTGGCCGCGGCCAGGTACAGATTTTCTTTTCCTTGCGAACTGCCGTTGGTCAATACCCAGTCCTCGCCTTTGAGCGCCTCGACCATCTCGGCGTAAATTCGCGTCATCGAAATCGGCTTCTCGTCCCATTTCGTTTTCAGTTCTTTTTCCAACCCGGCTTTTTTGTCTTCGTAGATCTTGCCCCAATCGGCCCGACGTCGCCCGATATCGTCTTTCAGATCGCTCAATTTCTTTTCCGACTTCAAGCGCCGCACCAGCTCCGGCAAGAATACCGAGGTATCCGCCGTGATCATCAGGTCGGCTTCTCGCAGCTTGTTGAAATCCGTTGCCCAGGCGCGCACGAGCAAGTCGTCGAGGCCGACGTTAATGATCTTGGCGCCGACCTGCATCAACGGCGTCGGGCGCCGATTGCCCTTTTCCTGCGCCCGGCGCGTCGTCGCGCCTTCAAGGTCGGGAACATCCAACGCGAGAATCAGATCGGCCTGCGGAATCACCTTATCGCTCTGCCCGGTCAAATTGAGTGGATGCTGCACGGGAAAATTGAATCGCCCAAATTGATCGAGCACAGGCGCGCCGAGAATCTCAGCCAATTCACCGAGCGCTTGAAAGCCGGCTTCTTTCCTGCCGACCCAGTCGGCGATAATGACCGGCTTCTTGGTCTCGAGCAGCCAGCGAATCGTCTTGTCAAAACCTTCTTCCGGCGCTTGCAGCGGCAGAGGCGCGGGATAACGATCCAGGGACGGGAAGGTCACTTCGCCTTCGAGTTGCTTCTCTTGAACATCACCGTCATAGCAGATGTAAACCGGCGCTTGCGGCTCGGTCGTCGCCAATCGATAAGCCCGAATAAAAGAATCGGGAACCGCTTCGACACTGGCCGGCTGATCATCCCATTTGACGAAGTCGCGGACGAGATTCCCTTGCACCAGCGCGGTATGCACCCAGTCGATCCACGGCCGGCGATTGGCTGTGTCCATGGGCCCTGTGCCGCCCAGCACAATCACCGGCAGCCGGTCTGCCCAGGCATTGTAGATCGCCATCGAGGCATGCTGCAGGCCGACGACGTTGTGCACCGCCGCGGCCATCGGCCGGCCCTTGGCCCGGGCATAGCCATGCGCCAGAGCGACGGCGATTTCCTCATGGGTGCAGAGAATAATCTCCGGCGCATGATTGCCGCCATAATTGACCAGCGAATCATGCAGGCCGCGGAAGGTCGCTCCCGGGTTGATCGCGATGTATTCGAACTCGAATGCTTTCAACAGATCGACGACCACGTCCGAACCCCACTCCGCGCGAGGCTTCTCGATCTTTTGTGCTTTGCTCATCAAAGTTCCTTTCATGATTGCTCTGTGTGCTCGCTGCAAGAATAGCCATTGATTCAGTCACTGCGGGTATGATTCCCCCGCACCTTACTGTGTAAAGAGTTATTCCTAGACCTCTTAGAGTCCATCATTCCCGAGTGCTTCTATCGGGAATCCAGGCGAGATCAGACTGGACCCCCGATAAAGACGTTCGGGGGTGACGCCTTTGGCGTAAATTCTCATTGCTATGTTCTGATACCCCGCAGGGTGCTGCGCGTTAGTTCAACGCGCACGATCATGCTGCTGCCTTTTCACGACCACGATCGGTTGGACACGGCTTTACGTTTTTGGAACCGCCATCCCGCGCTTTACCGCCGGCCGTTGCGAAATCGTTTCGAACCACCGTTTAACGTTGGGAAACTCTTCGAGCTTGACGTTATGGCCGTCGTGACGACCGACCCAAGGATAGGTGGCGATGTCGGCAATTGAATAATCGCCCGCCAGATAATCTCTTTGCCCCAAGGTCTGCTCCAGTACTTTGTACAGGCGAATCGCCTCTTTATAGTACCGCTCGATGGCGAAGGGAACCTTTTCCTCGAGCCGATAGAAATAATTGGCCTGGCCGAACATCGGCCCCACTCCGCCCATCTGAAACATCAGCCACTGAATCACTTCGTAGCGCTTGGCCATCTCCTGCGGCAAAAACTTTCCTGTTTTCTCCGCCAGGTACATTAGAATTGCCCCGGACTCGAACAGTTTCACCGGCTTGCCGCCGGGTCCATCGGTATCGATGATCGCGGGGATTTTATTGTTGGGATTGATCGCCAGATACTCGGGCTTGAGTTGATCGCCCTTGGCGATGTTGATGGGGTGGACTTCATAGGAAAGCTCCACCTCTTCGAGCATGACCGAAACTTTTTTTCCGTTGGGCGTGGCCCAGGTATAGAGTTGAATCATGGGTAACTTCCTTTCTGAGCTTTGACGACTTTAGCGCTCGCCAGAACGATAAAAACAGAAATAATCAAACACGCAAGGGAAACCCAGAACGCAATCGTATAGTTATGATTGAGGTCGAAAAGAAACCCGCCAAGCCATGCGCCGATCGCGCCGCCCAGCCCGATACTGAAGGTGAAGTATCCGAAGATCACGCCGAAGTGCTTGCCATGAAAAATATCCGCCGAGATAGCCGAAAGCACCAATGCGCGCGAACCCTGGCCGAGTCCGTAGCAAACCGCATAAGTGTAGAGCAACCACGGCCTCGTCGTATCGTGCAACATCAGCAGAGCGAAAATTCCGACAGCGGATATCACCTGAACCCAGGTAAACACCATCTGCCTGTTCATAATATCGGCGAGGTAACCGAAGAGAATTCTGCCGCCGATGCTTATCACTCCCATCAAACCGAAGATCGACGCGGCAAAGACCGTGCTGTAACCGACGTCGACTGCATGGGCGACTTGGTGCGTCACAATGACTTGATTACCCATGCTCGCCAGTGTTCTGGCGATAAACAGCAGCCAAAATGCCGGATTCGTCAAAGCGCGCTTAACCGTCCAATCGGTTTCGGTACGCCCTGCTGCCGATTTCGTTGTCGCGCTTTTCGTCGGTTTTGAGCTGATCGTGAGGACGCGCGGCAGAAACAGTTGCACCGGCGGAATCACCAGCAGCGCCGTGATCATCGCTACCCCGATGTAGGCATAGGACCAGCCCCATTTGTCGATAAGCAACTGCGCGAATGGGACTAACAATACGATGCCGACACCACCACCGGCCCAGGCGATCCCCAGCGCAGTGCCGCGGCGCTGCGGAAACTCACGCGACAAAATCGCAACGTGAGGCACCATGCCGATCAAGGCGATGCCGAATGCCGAGATAATTCCAACCCAAAAATAGAAATGCCAGATCGAAGAAATTGTCGAAGCAAACCCTAATCCGACGGCGAGCGCCAAACCACCCAGTATCAGAGTCTTGCGCCCGCCGATGCGGTCCGTTAGAGCACCGGCGAGAGGCAAACAGGCGCCCTCGAAGATAATTGCCAGCGAGATCGCACCCGCTGTCATGGCTCGCGACCAGCCGAACGCCGTCACCATAGCGACGAAAAAAACACCGAAAGTACCGTGGAGACCGCGGCTGACTGCGATGTGCAAAAACGCCAGCGCGATCAGGCCGTATTTGTTCAACAGTACCGATAAAGATAGCATCGCCTAAGTTGTCTCAGCTTTCGCTTTCAGTTGTCATCTCTCCCGTACTTACTGCGCCGCCGCCACAGCCTTGCCCCTCATTGCGGAACAAGCCATCGCTACTAGAGCCATGATACCGCCGGTGAAAAAACTGAAATTCATAGCTTGCACAAACGCCGTGGCGTTTGCCGGCGCCGGTGTCGCCGTCGGATCACCGCTGTAATAACGAAACGCCGCGGTAAGCAGCAAGGTGCCCAACGAGACACCGAATGTCGATCCCAGACCGAACATGACATAGATCGCGCCGGTGGCAACGCCTCGATGTTCTGCCGGCACCGACGTGATCATCGCGGTGTGATTCGATGTGAAAAATAGCGCCGTGGCCAATCCCCACAGGGCGAGCACGGCAACCGCCCAGACCCAGTGCGAATCAGTTCGCAAGAAGGAGCCCAGGAACGCGGCACAGACTAGAAAAGAGATGCCGATGGTCGCCGGCAAGCGTGGCCCCACCTTGTCCACCGCCCAACCGACAAATGGCGACAGCGTCACGGTAAAAATCGGCGCGCTGATGAACAATAGGCCGATAAAGGATGGCGTTAGGTGCAGAATGTCTTGCAGGTAGAAAGGCAACATGAACCCGATCATCACTTGTGCAACGCCGACCAGCAGCAAAGTTAAACTACTCAAAGAAAACATCCGGATACGAAATAGGGATAGATCGAGAATCGGACTGGCGCAGGTTATCTCGCGATAAAGAAAGCCGCCAAAAAGCAAGACAAAGCCGCCGACAAATACAAACCGCATCGCCGCTCCGGCAGCTTCCATTATCCGATGATCGATGCTCGCGATCAGCGCCACAGTGGCCGCGATCAGAAGGAGCGCGCCAAGATAATCAATCGCGCGCTGCGATGAAGGAGTGGTCGGGCGCGCCGAGATGTTGCCTTTCATGCGATTGAAGAGTGTCAATAGAATGCCACAAAGCCCGATGGGCATTAGAAAGAAGAACACCGCGCGCCAGTGAATATAGTCGATGATCAGGCCGCCGACACTGGGACCGATGAGCACGCCTGAATGAAACGCCGTCGTCATATAGCCTTGCGCTCTGCCGGACGACTCCTTGGGCACGGATTCCATGGCTAATGCTCGCCCCTGGGACTGGGTCATGGAGGCGCCGACACCTTGAAAGAGCCGAAATACAATCAACTGGGTTACGTTCTGCGACAAGCCGCACATCAACGCTCCCAACGACGAAATCACCAGGCCAACACCAAAAAGAGTGTGCCGACCGTAGACATCGCCAACCCGGCCAAAGACCAGCGACAAACTAATCTGCGAGATTTGGTAAGCAATGACAGCCCAGGAGATCGCGATGATGCTCGTTTCAAGACTGTTCGCGACGGTCGGTAACGAAACTGTGAAAATCCGGCTTGCGGTGCCGGCCATAAAGTTGCCGAGCGCCGCGTTGATCAGCAATAGCCAGTTGATACGTGAATCCATGTTCTGTCGGTGAGGCGCGAAGCAAAAACTAATTTGACGGCGGCAACAACAGGCGGTTGGAATAAAGGAGTGCTCGAGTATTGGGCTTTAAATCCATCGATCCATCACTCCAATACTGCATTTCTCTGATACAACCGTATCTTCACCAATGTCTCTCAATCAGCTCTAGGTAAAATTTCAATGTCGATTCCACTTCCAGCGCCGGCACATCTGCGCCCTGATGATCAATTGACTGCCGCGCATTGCGTGACTTTTGCAGACGCACGGCTTCTAAGCGGCTAATCCAGCGCGCCTGCACCGCCCTGGCGAGTAATTCGGGCAAGCCTCGCACCGACCATGGCGAGACTTTACACTTGGCCTTGAGCCAATCTTCAATCGCCTGATCACACAATACGACGACGTCGCGGCCGGAGAGATTCCCGCGCGAATAGCCATTCAAGGCTCGACTCAACGTCCGAATCGCGCGTCCTTCCGCCGAATGGTGCCCCTTGATTCTTTCCTTCTCGGCCAGATCGGCGAAGATCGCTTGTGCATCGAAACTCATTTTAGCTGCGCTCTATTCCGGATAGCTTACCATGAAGCGCACGAAGTACACGAAGGTGATGACACTTTGCATTTCGAATCTGAACTTCGCCAACGCACCGGCCCTATATCAGGATAGTGCGCTCCTTCAAAAATTTTGGCGAAGGTGAAGAGATCCGACTACCGACGACGTCACCCCGGAATGTTTTAATCGGGGATCCCGTCCAAATTCCGCCTGGATTCCCGCTAGAAGCATGCGAGAATAACAGACTCGTCAGAGAATTAGGGCCTGAAAGGACGTACTCTACGTGCGATTCTGTGTGGGCGAATGTAAACTCATGACACACTTCCTGGCTAGACCGGGCTTTGCGCTTTGGCCTGCTAGATGCTTGGCGCTGTTGACACCGACGAGCCGAAATCAATAAGGTAGCGCCGGCACAATTACTTTTCTGGAGGTATTGATGGAACCCCTTCCCCGCGGCGCAAATTTCCAGCGAGCCAAGATGCTTTGGGAGATCGGCTTGCATATCGCCGGTGATCCGAACACACCCTACTACGGCCCGCGCGACATGTGCATTACCGTCGGCAGCGGATCCAACGAAAACTTTCGCCCCTGGCTGCGCATGGCAACCGGCTCGCCGATTCTGGCGCACGCGGTCTGCCGCAACGAATTGGAAATGGCGATGATCAATCCCTCCGGGCTTCTTACTCAGGCGTATCGTGGAACAGGTTTATTTCCCACGCCGCTGCCCATCAGGATCATCGCGGTTTATCCTTCGCTCGATCATTTCGTCTATCTCGTTCATCCAAGAACCGGCTTGAAGTCGTTGGCGGAGATCAAAGAGAAAAAGTTTCCGCTCCGGCTTTCGATCCGGGAAGACGCAACGCATTCCACACGCGTGCTCGTCGATCAGAGCCTGGCGGCATATGGCATGACTTTGAAAGATATCGAATCCTGGGGCGGCAGTTTTCAACTTAACGGCGGCCCCGGAGATCAGCGGCGGCTGGATGCCTTGAGCGCCGGAACGGTTGATGCGGTTTTCGACGAGGGACTCCCGCTTTGGTTTGACGAAGCGCTGGCCGCGGGCCTGCGGCCGATCACCTTGGACGATGTCGCCTTTAAATATTTGGTCGACCTCGGCTGGCGCAAGTACACGATTCGCCCCGGGCGTTTTAAAAATCTTAAAGAGGAGTACACCTGCATCGACTACAGCGGCTGGCCGCTTTATACCCGCGCCTCGTTGCCGGATGACGATGCCTATAAAGTCTGCGAGGCGCTCTCGGCTCGGAAGGACGAGATCTATTGGGAGGAGTCCTACATCGGTATCGGTCAGCTCGGCGAAAACACCGACGCCACCCCGCGCGACGTCCCGCTCCATCCCGGTGCCGAGAAGTGGTACCGCGAGCACGGCTTTAAGGTCTAGGCAGGCTGCTGAAAACATTGCTCGGCGACGGAAAACATGAATTATGCGATCTCGCGCAACCCGGCGCCACATTGAAAGTCGAGGACATCCTCGATGCTCGATCGTAATGGACTAGAAAAGGGAAGATTTTGTCGCCAAGCTGTACAAGCCGTAGTCTCGACTGCTTGTAACGAACCGATCAAGCGCGCTCGTATAAATTCAGAGCTTCAGCAGAGGTAAACCTCTTGCCTGACGCGCTAGTCGGGCATCGAAATCATAATTTCTCAATGACACGATAACTTAGGAGATTTCTCGAGCCCGACGGATGATCCTGGCCGCGTTCGTCATCATGACCAACTTTCGCTTCGTCCGAAGTCAAAGATTTTAATCAGTCCAAAGGGGACCTCACAGGAGATTCAACCGACCGCAATGGTATCAATTCCGGCTTGTGTCGCACACTCGCGCTGGCGTAAATCCGCCGTAATCAGTGGAAGCCGGATCGCTGACGCCGCTTGAACGGTGATCAATGACGCGACCTGAATCGCGTCGAGTGTCCTCAAGGCCGTCGTACCTTGCAGCAATTCTTGAGCGCGTTCCAGCACGGAGAGATTAACTTCCACCATTTCCCACCGCGCCTGGTCGCTGCGCATCCTGCGCAATAACGCTGCAAGGGTATTCGCCGAGATGTCGCCTTCTCGCCTGCGTCTGCAGAGTGCAGATACAATTTCCACTGGCGTCAACACCGACGACAAGAGTTCATGCCGGCGCAACAGCGCCCTCACCTGTTCCGATCCGGGCTCGCGGATATAGCGTTTCACCAAAGCACTGGTATCGAAATACGCCCATCCGGATCGCCATCAGTCCTCGTCCCGGTCTTCTCTAACGGTCGCGGACAGCATTTTGCCTTTGATACGAACGGGTTTGATGTCCGGCATCGCTCCCCGTTTTGCTGCCGGCCGCAAAACCCCCTCCGATTCCAGACGACGGATGACGGCGGACTCGTCCTTGCCGGCCTCAATCGGTTTGATGACAGCGATCGGCTTGCCTCGTTCGGTCAATACGATCTCCTTTCCCTGCTTCACCGCTTGGATCGCCTTGGAAAATTTCTGATTCGCCTCGCGCAGACCTAAACGCATACGGTCCCTCCATGTAGTGACATCACTACTTTAGCGTATTCTGGCGATTTCAACAAACTCTCGATAGCTCGCAACAAGTTTTTCAAACGGCCCGTGACATTTCCGCTCCGCTGGCTCCGGAGACTGCTCTCGGGAGTATGGTTGCCGTATATATGACTTCGTGATCTTCGTGCCCTTCGTGGTGCCACTCCCTTACGACTCAGCCCATATTCTACGGTCGAGAACGAGCTCAGGTTAGACCGCGCTGCCGCCCTTGCGAAGTTTCTCGCGCAGCGCGTCCAGTGTCGGCGCAATGGGCTGAAGCTCGCTCTGCGGAATGCGAATCGCTTCCGGCTGTTTCAAACCGTGACCTGTGAGATTGCACACGACAACATCGTCCTTGACCGATCACGCCCGATTTTCGCAGCTTGATAGCCGCCGCTAACGACGTTGCCGCCGCGGGCTCGGCAAAGATTCCTGCTTTTGAACCGATCAGATATTGCGCTTCGAGAGTTTCTCGGTCACTCACCGCCACTGCGCTGCCCCTGGATTCGCGCACTGCCGCCAGGGCGCGCCACCCTAACGAAGCTGGGTTGCCGACCTGGATGCTTTCCGCGACCGTCTGCCGCGCGATTACCGGAACAATCTCGGCCAGGTCGTTTTCAAAGGCGTCGACTATGGGCGCCGCTGCCGCGCTCTGAGCAACCACGAGTCTGGGGGCGCGATCGATCAGATTCAAAGAAACCAATTCATTGAATCCTTTCCATGCGGCGTAGATGCCGGTACCACCCGCCGTGGGATGTATCAGCCAATCAGGAATCTGCTCGTCGAACTGATCCACCAGTTCATACGCATACGACTTTTTGCCTTCGCGGTAAGGATTCGACGACAGACAATCGTACCAACCGAACTCTCTCACTGCCGCCTTATAGAGCTGCGCGACCTCCTGATCGAAATTCCCATCGATGACCACCACCAACGCTCCATAGGCGCGCGCCTGAATGATCTTGGAAGGCGCGGTGCCTGCCGGAACCATGACCACGCTTTTCATTCCTGCCGCCGCGGAATACGCCGCGACCGAAGCGGCCGCGTTACCGGTCGACATCACCGTCGTGGTTGTAAAGCCCAGTTCCTTCGCTTTGGAAATTCCGACGCTGTTGCTGCGGTCTTTCAGCGATCCGGTCGGAAGAACGGTGTCATTCTTTAAATACAGATTGGCCAGCTCGACGCGCTCGCCGAGACCCCGCGCGTTAAGTAGCGGTGTGCTTCCCTCGCCCAGCGAAACGATGCAAGATCGATCTTCGACTGGAAAAAAGTCGAACCAGCGCCAGATACTTCGGTCGCGACTCTGGCGCATGGCCTCAAAATCGGCGCGAGTCAAATGACCGATCTCGACCTCGACTTCAAGAATGGAGCCGCATAGTGGGCATTGAAACTCGATTCTAGAAGTTGCCCGGTGCGCACACTTCGGACAATGCAGGTTGTTAACGATTCCCATATGGATTTTTTACCTGGAAGGAGCGGAAGATCTCGCACGATCCCGGAGTCGATCTCAATTCGTTGAACCGGTCCTGCGCTCGATGTCGCTTAGAGACTTCTCTAGTTCCCCTTCAAGATCGGCGATATCGAATCCCACGGCGCGCGCGCCGTCGAGAATGGCGATGCAGAGCATCACCAGGTCGAGAGTTTCCTTCGGCGGAGGTTCGTCGGGATGATCATAGAGGTAATGATCGATGCGCGGTTTGAGCGTATGAAAGTCTTTGAGACAAACTACCGGCGGCGCATCCCGTAACGGCCCGGTGTTCTCCAACGATGGAGCAAATGCGACACCTCCCGGATCCACCAGCGCGATTTGTTTGCCGTCTTCGAACAGCAGAACCAGATAGCTGCCTTGCGTCTCGGGATGAATTTTTTCTTCGAAGGCCGCCAGGTCACGCCATGGAATAACTGTCTTTCGTCCCGATGCTACATCCAAGAGCGTCGAACTCTCCTCGTCCAACAGCGTTGCCTGCTTGTGTTTTTCCACCCAGGCGCTCACTTTCCGTTTGGCGTCTTCGATATTGGGGTTCATCGTCGTAGTGTAGCACAAAAAAGTCACCTCTCGTCTCTCCGGTTCCAATCGTTCCAAACGTTCCAACGCTTGGGCGCGTTCCAAACGATTGGAACAACTGGAACTATTGGAACTTGGAACTACTAAAACAACGCGAACGGCTGCTTACGGCGAGTTACGGAGATGAAGACGCACCGTGATGCGGCATGATTTCGAAGCTCATCCACGCGGTTGACAGCCTGGGACCTTCAGTGGGATAAGCGAAATAAGTTCACAAAGGAGGCGACACGCATATGACGCATGACTTACTGATCAAAAACGGCACGGTAGTTGACGGCAGTGGAAGTCCGGCCTACCAGGCAGACGTGGCCATCGACGGCGACAAAATCGCCGCTATCGGCAAAAATCTAGGCTCGGGAAAAAAGGAGATTGACGCCAAGGGACAGGTCGTGGCGCCGGGATTCATCGATTCTCACACCCACATGGACGCCTTTATTGTTCAGTATCCTAATGGCAATCCGGTGGTTAATTATGGCGTTACCAGCATCGTTATCGGCGATTGCGGCGCCTCGTGCGCGCCCGTACCGCCGAAACCGGAACCGCGCCAGGTTTTAGTCCAGTATTTACGTCGGGTGCTGGATAAGTATGTCGACGATAAGGACTGGAAGTGGAACACATTTGCCGAGTACCTGAATTATCTCGAGGGCAAGATCGCAATTAACGTGCTGCCGTTGATGCCCCACTCTCCGGTTCGCTTGACGGTAATGGGCGAAGCCGCCTACGCGCGCGAGTCCACTCCTGAAGAGCTGGACACGATGAAGAAAATGGTGCGCGAAGGCATGGAGCTGGGAGCCATCGGTTTTTCTACCAGCCCGCGCGGCGGGCCCGCGATTCATGCCGGCACGCCGAGCACTTTCGCGACCCATCAGGAGATCATCGAGTTGGCCGGCGTCGCCGCCGAATACAACGGCTGCTTCCAGTTCAATGGCTTTCAGATGGTCCTGCAGCCGGAATCCGGCGTTCCGGAAATGCTGACCAAGATAAAAACATTACAGATCGGCAACGAATTCCGCGTGCGGCCTGGCGCAAAAGCCGCGGGCATGCAGTCGATCAAATACATGGAAGAAGCTCAAAAGCGCGGCCAAGACATTTACGGCGTGGTAATTCCTTATCAGCATATTCGCCGATTCAACATCGACGACTGTTTCCTTTTCAACGGCCTGCCGACATGGGAAGCGATCAAGAATTCGAGCGATTTCAAAGTCCAAGCTGGCCGATAAAGAAACCAGACGCAAAATCGAAAAGGAGCGGATCGCTTGCGAGGGCAAACTCGAGTTTCCCGAATGGCATGGTTGGGATCGGGTGGTTTTCGAGCACGTGAAAAAACCGGAGCTTAAAAAGATCGAAGGTAAGAACGTCGTAGAGATCGCCCGCTTGACCGAGAAAGCGCCGGTGGACGCGTTCTTCGATACCTGGCTCGAAGACAATCTAGATTCGCAAATCCTTTATCATGGCCTTGCCAACGCTCATCCCGAGCTGCTTGCGGAAATGATCAAATCCGACACCAGCCTGATCGGCACCGATGTTGGAGCGCATCTCGATCGATTTTTCTGGCACGGCGCGCCAACAAAAGTTCTCGGCTTCTGGCGCCGCGAGAAAAATCTATTTAGCCTCGAACAAGCGGTCCACAAGCTCACCGGTTTTCCGGCGAAGAAACTTCGGCTCAACCGTGGTTTGGTCAAAGAAGGAATGCCCGCGGATTTGACTGTTTTCGATCCGGATAAAATCGACGACTTGGTCAGCAAGCAGTTGCCCGACGTCATCGATGCCCAGGAAGTGAAGAGACACCCGCCGGGAATGAAGGCGGTCATCGTCAACGGCGCGACAGTGGTGGAAGAAGGTCACTGCAACGATGTCTTCCCTGGTAAGGTCCGGCGCCAGCAGCTTTGCATCAACTAACTAGACTTCCCCCTTGCGATTTCTGATCATGTGGCGTTGGCTTAGCGGCCAACGCCACATTCCATTAGACCATAGCTTCACAAGGATCGAATCAAAATGAAAACCTGCGCTATCGATATCCATCATCATTATGTGCCCAAAAGCCTATTGGAAGAAGCCAGAAAGCGCGGCAAGCATCTCGGCGTCGAACTAACGGAAAAAGACGGACAGCAGTCGCTGTCGTTTGCCGGCGGGCCACCTTTCGTGCTCCACCCGGAACTCCCGGCGATCGACGAACGGCTAAAGATGATGGAGGATTCTAAGCTCGCCATGGCTGCGCTGGAAGCTCACACAGCAACATTGGGTTATCGCCTCACCGGTGAGCAAGGCGAAAACTGGTGCACCGTTTACAATGAGGGAATCAAGGGTTTGATCGACAGCCACCCGGGTCGATTTGTCGGCATGGCCTCGGTGCCGCTACAGGACCCGACCCGCGCCGCCAAAGTCCTGGAGCACGCGGTGCGCGATCTGAAATTCAAGGGCGGCTACATCGGCACCAACGTCAATGGCAACTATTACGGCACGCCGGATTTCGATCCGTTCTGGGCCAAAGCGCAAGAACTCGACGTCATGATCGTGATGCATCCGGAGGATGTCGCCGGCGCCGATAAGATGAATCCTTACGGTTTGAAATTGATTTGCGGCAATCCCGCCGACAGCGCGCTCTGCTTTGGCTTTCTCACCTACAGCGGCGTATTCGACCGATTTCCCAATCTAAAGCTTTGCATTCTCCATGGCGGCGGATTCTTCCCGTACCATCTCGGGCGCTTCGACCGGGGCTGGGAAGTTCGCGCCGGCGCCCGCGCGGCCAAAGCCAAGATGCCGCCCAGCGGCTATCTGAAGAATATCTACTATGACGACATGATTTATCGGCTCGATACCATCAAGTATTTGATCGGTCTGGCTGGCGTGGACCACATCATGGTGGGCACGGACTATCCCTATGATCTGGGCGATTGGCAGGCGGCGAAGAAGGTTGAGGAACTGGACGTCTCCGAAGCGGACAAGCTACTGATGCTCGAGGGCAACGCCAAGCGCTTGCTGAAGATGTAAACGCACCTGATTGATTAAGGGATTGCTCGTTGACCAGCACAGCCCCGCCTGTGTTGACTCAATTTGAAAAACGAAGCCTCTACGAGTGTAAAGCGTTCTGCTGATGCCGATCGAATAAGAAGCTGCAGGTAGCGGACACGTATACCGCGACCGGTGCCTGCAGACACCGGTCGCGATACAACTTATGTGCAATTTATCGAAACGCGATTAGCCCATCCAAGCTTAATAATGTTACATTTGATTTCGTGATATCGTGGATTGTCTGGCCGCGGCGTCGTGCTGTTCACGTCGGGAGTACCAGTCGGTGGCCCAGCGCACAACGTCCTCTTCCTTGTCGCGGCACCTTTTCTGCACCATCGAAACGAACTTCTCGTAATCCCCTTCGATTTCCGTCAGGTCCTCGTCGGAGAAGTCTTTCCAGTTTTTTTGCAGTTCGCTTCTGAATTCAGGCCAGTCACATTTGAATTGATCCGGATTGAGCCGATGTTTGTTCATATGTCCTCCAATTATGTAGTGTACTCCGTAGGGTGCACAGCAGGTGCCAAACGCGATTCGGAAATAAAATGGCAAAGTTATTCTAGAGTTTTTTGCCACAGCAACTTGTGATGTGTCGTGTTTGCAACAAAAGTCCCGTGTCAGGGACATCTTCGCTCCGGACCTAGAGATGAAGAGAAGTTGCGTAGGTTCGGCACATCCTTCCGTTGAACAAACGTTCATGAACTGGTCCATCTAAAAGCCTGCCAGTACTAGATTGATGCGTATCCAGATAAACAATCTAAAGTTTCTCGTTCGCGCGCTGAGCTCGCGAAATTTTCGACTGTTCTTCTTTGGCCAGGCGGCGTCGCTTATCGGTACCTGGATGCAACAGATCGCCATGCGCTGGCTGGTCTATCGGCTCACCAAGTCGGAGTTGATGTTGGGTGTCGTGGCATTTGTCAGCGACATCCCGCTATTTTTTCTGGTACCGTTTGCCGGTGTTTTGGCAGACCGGCTCAAACGCCATCAAATACTTTTCGTCACCCAACTGCTGGCCGCGATCCAGGCTGCGGTACTGGCCCTCCTCGTCATCACTGAATCTGTCGCAGTCTGGCATGTGATCGTCCTGGGCGGGATCCTTGGTATCATCAGCGCCTTTGATATTACCGCGCGCCAAGCCTTCATCGTTGATATGATCGAGAATAAGGATGATTTGCCGAACGCCATTGCTCTAAACTCTTTCATCTTCAACGGCGCGCTTTTAATCGGTCCCGCAGTCGCCGGCATTCTGATCGCGACCGTGGGAGAAGGGCTCTGCTTTGCGATCAACAGCGTGAGTTACCTTACAGTTGTAGGCGCGCTGATGATGATGAAGATTCCCAAAAAGAAGTTTTCTTCGAGCGCGCTTGGTTTTAAGGCGGCCATCATCGAAGGCGCAACTTACACGTTTGCATCAGTGCCGATTCGATCGATTCTAATTTTCGTCGCGGTGGTGAGTTTCGTCGCCGCATCCTACCCGCTGCTTATGCCGGTGTATGCGGAAGACATTCTGCAGGGCGGCCCACGTGTTTTCGGTTATCTCATGTCGGCCACCGGCGTCGGCGCCCTTGCCGGCGCGGTATTTCTTGCTTCGCGCAACAATCTCAAAGGCCTCGGAGAGATGATCGTGATAGCCGCAGTCCTCTATGGCATCGGATATTTTGCGCTAGCGTTGTCCAATGCGCTGCCGATCTCTTTGATTATCGCGCTCGTGCTAGGTTTCTCGCTGATGATGCAGATGGCCTCAAGCAACACTATCGTGCAGACGATAGTCGAGGATCAGAAACGCGGCCGGGTGCTGAGCCTGTTCGTCATGGCGCGCCGCGGCATCGAATCATTAGGCAGCCTGCTATTCGGAGCGATCGCTGCATGGATCGGAACGCCCGGCACGATGATGATCGCCGGCACCGTCTGTCTTCTTGCAGTAGCGGTTTTTGCCACCCAGCTTCCCTCCATCCGGCAAGCGGGTAATTCCTTTGGCGAGAATACGGATGCAGCACAGAGGCACGAGACAAAACACTAAGGAAAAGCGCGAGCCGTAAACTGAACCGTTCGGCCGATCCGATCCGAGCTTCTCAACCCAGAGCTAAAGTCCAGCAGTAGATCAGCACCAGAACTGTAGCGCTACCGCAGACCCATTGGATTACTTGTCCCGGCATAGCGGGAAAGAACAACCCGACCGGAACTCCTAATAAAGCGCCGCAGAAAAAGCCGAACAGGTGAGCCAGAAGATCGGTGCGGCCGGTACCGGTGCCAAGCATCGCAAGTAAGCCAAGCGCAGCCGCGATTGGAATCCAGGCACCACGACTTCGCGTTGGTTCTCGTCGCCTCCTAACCAATCCCAGAGTCCCGAGCACCCCGACTGCGCCAAAGATTGCAGTGGAGGCTCCCACCGAGACGTGGGAAGAGCCTTGCATCAAGGCGTTAACTAAATTCCCGCAAGCGCCGGCGAGCATGACCAGAGCGACGGCAAGCCCGGCGCCTACGATGCTGGAAAGCGCCGTGACGAAAATGGCTGCGGCCACGGCGTTGCTAAACAAATGGACAAGATCGGCATGCAGAGTGAGAGCCGTGACTGTGCGCCATAGCTCGCCGTCAAGTATTCGGCTCGATGCGGCGCTGCCTTGATCGAACCAAGGGGCGGCCTCTTTCCATCTAACGGCAACGGCATGACTTAAGATCAGCACACCCGCAACGACGATCCCTGCGATCAAACTTGCGAAATCATCCGCACGATTCTGGTTTTGAACAGGAGCCGTATTCTCCTTTTCGTAGGCTGCCAGGCCGGCAAGCGCCATTTCCACCTCAGCCGCAGGAACGCTGAGAACCACACCCCCCTCGTCATGATGTAAGCTGGGCGATAAACCTTGAGTTATAAGAACGAGCGCCCATTCGTCGGCCAGTCTAGAATCAGGTGTAACTCTTAGAACAACTTCCGAGCGGTCCTTCATGAGAGTTGATCAGAAACTTGGAGCGAATCGCGTGAGCTGAGCTTTCATGGCGTCATCGACAGCGCGAGCGGTTTTCACTTACAACGTTTTTCACGGCGGCTGGAGAACAGTGTGCGCGCCTCCGCTTATAAGCTCTGTTCGGCCTTACGGCCAATGGCGCGCAACATGCCGCCGAAGAGGATTCGATGCAGAGGATAGACAGCATACCAATATGCAAGCCCTGCCAAGCCCACGGGATCGAAAATCGCATTCTGGGTTATCCGAGTTCCGCTGCCATGCGGTTCCAGTAGATATTCAAGCCAGGCGCGGCCCGGCAACTTCATTTCCGCAAGCAACCGCAAACGGCGATTGACATCTACTGCTTCCACCCGCCAAAAATCCAGAGCATCGCCGACCCGCAACTCTTCCGGGTGGCGACGGCCGCGGCGCAGGCCCACGCCGCCGACCAGCAAGTCGAACCAGCCGCGTAACTGCCAGAGCCAATTTGCATAATACCAACCTGTCGCTCCACCGAGTCGACAAATCACAGCGAATGCGCATTCGCTAGGAACCTTGACATCGGCAACCCGCGAGTCGACGAGTCTATTGCCAAATCGCACGCCCGCCCAGGTAGGTTGCGCCCCCGCAGCGGAGAGCGAATCGGACCAGCGGGTCGCGGCGAGTTCAAGGTCTTCGTTGCGCAACGCCGCGGCAATCGCTGCCGCGACACCGAGCGGCCGGATGTCAAAAGCGGCGAGCGCTGCTGAATCGCGGACAATCGTCGGATTGCGAATGCTGTCGACGAGCTTTCGTCCAGTTCGCGCATAGACCGGCGTGATCAGCGCCAGCCACAGACTTGATAGCCTGGGAGTGATTACAGGAACCGAAATCATAATGCGCCGCAAACCGCGTTGCCGGGCATACTCCGCCATGATGTCCTTGTAGGATACTCGATCGTTTCCGCCGATTTCGAAGATCCGGCTTTCGGCCGTGGTCACTTCCAGAGCGCCGGCCAGATAGTCCAGCACATCGCGCACCGCGATAGGTTGCGCGGTGACCGACACCCATCTCGGCGTAATCATGACCGGCAGACGTTCGACCAGGGCGCGAATCATCTCAAAGGAAAGGCTACCGGAGCCGATAACGATAGAAGCGCGCAATTCGATGACTGGTACTCCGGCGTCGCGCAAGATGTTGCCGACTTCTTGACGGCTACGCAAATGAGGGGAAAGCGCATCGCCGCTTCCCAAACCACCGAGGTATATGATTCGACGTACTCCAGCGCGCCGCGCGGAAGCGGCAAAGTTGCGCGCGGCGATCCGGTCCTGTTTCTCGAAAGACTCGGCGCTCCCCATGGAATGAACGAGATAATAGGCCTGATCCACGCCGCCCAAAGCGGCGTCGAGAGTTTCAGGGGCAAAGACATCCCCGGCAACAACTTCGGTGGCCTGGCCGATACGGGGCCGGAGATACTCAGGACGACGCGCGAGGCAGCGGACTCGGTAGCCTTTTGCTTCCAGAACCATCAGCAAGCGTCCACCGATGTATCCGCTTGCCCCCGCTATAAAAATAAGATTGCGATCCATCTCCTGCTGCTGCTGATTCCATCTGAGTTATGACCGGATACGAGAGTTTCTGTCGCTTCTTGTTTACTCTTACAGAGAAAGCGTTATCTGGCCAAGGCAACGCGCTGTTAGCTTAGAATGAAAATAACGGAGGGATGCCGCCGACGCGAGGATTCACTCAACCGATGCGTCTACTTGGGGTGGATCTCGTCGGCGGTTATTTCAACCAACCTGCTTCTGTGTAGGCTCTTATTGCTCCGGGATGTAACGGCACGCCGCCGAATTCCAGCGCCGCGCGACCCTCGATCCGGAGCGGCTCGAACAGGCTTTTAAGGCCTCTGAAGAGGCGATTCATGTTTGGCAGATTATCCAGATTATCAACGATGGCCCGCGCCATGTCGTGAACGATGCTTTCAGACGTCCGCGCATGTGTCACCAAAACATTGACCACCCCGAGCTGCGCGATATCTTCCACCACTCCCCGGAACGCATCCTTTTCAATAATGACGCTTCGGTAGAATGGAACTTCGCCGACAACCCTAGGCAGTTGACCAGGCGCATAAGGGATGACGCGAATGTCGGCGCGCAGGCTCAGATCGGTCATAACACGATTGGGAATGGGTGGCTGGAACTGCGCATCGATGTTGCCGGCGATCAATTCATCAGCGCCTTCGGCGAAACTCATATTCACTGGCGTGAAGCTGTCTAACTTGATTCCGAGCACAGCGAACATCGTTTGCACATGTTGTTCCATGCCGCTTCCCTTGGTGCCGATAGCGATGCGCTTACCTTTGAACTCCGCGATGCTTTGGATCGGCGAGTCGGCGCGCTTGACAAAAAACATCGGCCCGACATTCGCGGGCGCAACCATGCGCAGGTCAATCTCGCGTGTGAATGGCGCCGCACCATCTTTTGCTCGGCCGATCCAATTCGAAGCCATGAAACCGAATTCTAGCTCGCCTCTGTCCAGTTGCTCCGCATTGTGAATGCTGGCTTCGGTTGTTTTGACGATGCACTTGTCTTCGACCCTGCCGCGATTGAACAACTCCGCGAATGCCGCTCCCTGGGTGTAGAAAGTGCCGCCATGTTCCGACGTACCCATGCGTATTGCCATAAAATTGCCGCCTCATACTTTCGGTTTTGATTTAGTCTTACACTATCCCGACCGCTAGCTGCAAATTTCACTGGAACCGAACTTGCTACAACTCGCTTATCTTCGAGAATTCGAATTTGGACTAAAGAGTCCCGGCACCTTTGAAAGGCTAATTTGCTGGGTCGGTGGTACGGTGACTCTAGTAGCTTCGGTTTGCGTGACTCGTTCCGTTCGCAAAAACGATTTGCCCACGTACACCCGCCTATGCTAAGCACAAGCACTGAGCAGTTGTTACATGGAACTATGATGATGAGTCTAAAAAGGGGATCTAAGAATAGCTTCGGAGGAACGAATCGTTTCCCGCAAGTAATCAACAAACTCCCAATGTGATGTCGACAATACTCTCTGTTTTCGATTGCGCAGCTCGCCGCAGCACCAGATCATCCCGGTCGACAATTTTTCGCTTATAGACATATGAAAGAATTACCAGGCAATTACCGCTCGAAAACGGTTGTAAAGCTGTCCATCGTAGTTGGTTGGTTGATTGTCCTTGGGTTGTCTTCGCCCGGATTCGCGCAAGAACTGTCGCGCTCGGACATTGAGAACCTGTTAAACGGAGGTGTGGCACAAAAACGAATGGAAGACCTGATCAAAGGACGTGGGATAGATTTTGAGCTCACCGATGATTTGAAGCTTAAGTTCAGCAAGCTAGGTGCAGGGCCGGAAGTGATCCGGTCCCTCGAATACGCATCCGTCATCAGTAGAATCAATCGGCTCAAAGCCGAAAAGGCAAAGCCGGATGGATTAGCAAAGGAGCAGCGCAAGACCGAGCCCGGCGAGATGGCTAAGCCTCCGACCAAGGCTGATACGACCACTGACAAACAAGCGCCCAAGAGCGGCGACGCACAAGGGAAACCAGAGGCGACTGCAAAAGCTGAGCAGAAAGCGATCTTATCGGGTAAGCCCGATGCTTCCGCGCCGAAGGTGATCGAACTTCCTTCCCAACTGAAAGAAACAGCCGATCAAGTCTTAGCACTGGAAAAAATCGCGATCCAAGACGGCGAGGTTTCGGGCGAACTGGTAAATAGATCTTCCCAGGGAGTCTACGGAGTCGATCTGCAGGTTCTCTATTCATGGCGTTGGAACAACGATTTTCATCCCGGGCGCGATGATCCCGGTAGAGCGGAATATTTTAGGATCGAGAAGGAGATATCTCCCGGCCAACGAGTTCCGTTCGTGCATAAGCCGTCGCCGCCTCTGCCGGCGAGGAAAGATGGCATCTTCGACATCAGTATCAAAGTCATCGGCTTCACCAGGATCTTTCGTGAGACAAAGGGCGGTGCAAGATGATTCTGTATGCAAATCCGGCAAGCGCGGCATGCTGCCATGATGAGTCGAGTCGCTAATGACAATATTTACAGATGAGCAGCGTTAACCTCTTGCGCATCTGCTTTCTGCTTTTTTCGACTGCCTGTGGTGCGTTCAACACACAGGGACAATTCACATCGGGACGACAAGCACTCATCAGAGGCGATGCTGCTACTGCGGTGAATCAATTTCAACGTGTCGCAGAGCAAGATTCCAATTACCAAGTGGCATCGGTCGCTTTCCGACAAAGTATCTGGACATATCTCGGACGGGCTCAGTACACCCTAGGTGATTTTTCCCAAAGTAAAGAGAGTCTTGAGAAAGCTCTATCACAGTCGAGCGAAGACCATTTGGCAAGGCTTTATCTCGGCTTAACTTTGCTGCGGCAACCCATCCCGCCAGTTCCGAAAAATCCATTTACGCTTAAAGACGTTTCATACGCCTTGACCCAAGGCGTCGCACCGAAACGAATGCTTGTTCTAGTGGCGGAACGAGGAATTTCATTCGATTTAACCAAAGAAGCAGAGAGCCAGCTCAAAACGCAGTGGAGCTGATGGTGTTCTGTTGGATGAGATTAGAAAACTTGCGGCCGAGAATGCGATCAAGCAAAAGGCGGCGGGTAATCCCGCTCAAGGCGCGAAAGAGCTCAGCTCGGCGTTAACCGCTCTCCGTGGTGATTTAGAGTCGGTAGTTTATACTAGTCCACAAGGCAAATTTTGGGACCCGAGTGGAGAAATCCGCAAGCAAATGGAAGCGGCTCTTCTCCTTCTCTCCAGCCGTGAACCGGATGTGGCCAAAATCATTTCTACAAGCGAATGGATAGGTCTCCGGCTCGAGGAAGAGATCGACAACGCACGCCGTGACGAAAGTCAACAACGGCGCGGTGAGCAAAGGCGTTGATCAGCCGATCGATCAGCAAAATTTCAGTTAGATGACAAGCAACTCATTGATTGACAGCTTTTGGCCTAAATGCTAAATCGGCGGCTATCCTTCCTGTAGAATAACTTCTGGCTGAAGGGAGTTGGTAATGTTCTACTACAAGATCGTCGGCTACATCTTCTTGAGTGCTGTCATTGCTGCAGCCACGGCTTGTGGTTCGTCCAGCGCGAAGCCTGATGCTGGTTTGGCCGGCGCCGCTAATCCCTCTTCCTCTCAACCTTCAGGTGAGGGGCGGGCTGATGCAACGCGCGAGTCGAACTTGTCGTCCGGTTCGACTGCGAACCAGTCCAAAGTTGAGAAACCGCCGGCAACGTCGCCCTCGAGCTTGGAACAGCTGAAAGACGGAAAACCCACGAAGACGGCGGCATCCAGTCCCCTCAAGGATGTGCTATTTGAGTTTGACAGGCACGACCTCACGGCTGAAGCGCGCGATACTCTTAGGAGTAATGCTGAATGGCTGAAGGGGAATGCGTCGACGAGGATAGAGGTCGAAGGCCACTGTGACGAACGGGGAACCAGTGAATACAATTTGGCCCTCGCAGCCAAACGAGCCCAAGCCACTCGAGATTACCTTGTGACTCTTGGAATAACACCCGATCGCATATCGACCATCAGCTATGGTGAAGAGATCCCGGCTTGCATCGTTAGCAATGAGAGCTGTTGGCAGCAAAATCGGCGAGTTCGTTTTGTCGTGGTTCCATCCCGCCCTGCCTCTTGAGAAGGTCAGTATGTATTTAAGATATTCCGACCCGCTTAAGCGTTTTAGAGTCCGTGTTATGCTCACCGCGACCCTCACAGTTGCAGGTGTTTCTGCCTGCGTACAACCGGAACGAGTGGAGGTGCTCGAGCGAGAACAGCGTCGCATTCAGAGTGACAATGTCAATCAGCAAAAAGAGATCGACGCGACCCGAGCCAGCCTTGCGGATACTGGAGCCAATCTGCAGCAGGTGCAAAGAGAAATCAGCAGTTTGAAAGAATTGATTGAAGAAACTCGCCATCAAGTCGGCCGGCAGATCGACCATACCAGCCGTGAGGGCGATCAGCGGGTAAAGGATCTCGAAGCGAGACTTGCCAAGCTGGCAGAAGGGTTTAAAGCTCAGGGAGAACAGCTGCAGCTGCGTGAAGACGAGTTAAAAGAAGCGAGTAAAGGCTTACAATTGCCGGCAGAGGCAACTGAGATGGCCTCTGCGGAAAATGAAACGATTAGGAGAGACTACGAAGTTGCCTGGCGAAATTTAGAAAAGCGGGATTACCGAGTCGCCATCGCGCGTTTCAAAGACTTTCAAAAAAAGCACCCTAAAAGCACCCTTGCGGGCAACGCTCAATACTGGATCGGCGAAAGTCATTATGCGTTGAGAGAGTTTGACCAGGCAATTATCGAATTTGACGCAGTACGCACGAGGTATCCCGAAGCAGCAAAACTTCCGGCAGCGCTTTTGAAGCAAGCTTACGCCTTTGCCGAGTTGGGCGAAAAAACAAATGCACGATTACTTCTCCAGGAAGTCGTCGAGAAGTACGCGCAGACACCGGAAGCGACCCAGGCGAAGCAGAAATTGAAATCACTGGAATCATGAGCGACTCGCTTTTTTGTTGCCTCATCGACTAGCGCGACTCGCCTCGCCAATCTAATTGACGAGCAGTAATGTCAGTCAGCCCACAGCTAAAGCCATACAATTTTTGTTTCGCGCTCCAAAAGTTTCCACCAGGTCGAGACGGTTTTAAAACCCACGGCTGAACGCCCTCATGTGTAAACCGACTCGAGCTGTATGTAAACTTTGGATACCGCCCTGTATCTAAACGTCACACTCCCTGTAATCTTCTCTTTCCTGCTGCGAACCGCTTAGCAGACCACTAGCCGAATCTTTTCTGCAATCTGCGAATAAATCCGCCGCTTCCGGATTGCAGCACGACTTCTAGAGGGGTTACCGCCTTTCTATCTCCATCAATGCACGTTTCTTGCGTAGGACCGCTATAGGTCAGCCGCGAATCTTCAACAGGCTCGGAGGCCGTGACGACTAAAAGTTTGTGCATGCGTAATCCAGGAGGTGTTCCATGAATCGGCTTTTCGCTGCTTCTTTATCATTGGTGATCTCCGGCTGTGCTGCGACGCAACAGATGACGCAGAATCCCGGTCAACCGACAGCAGAGGTTGTTTCGAGGAACGAACAAAACATTGATCAGGTTCAACTCGAATCCTATGACGGGCCCAAGGCGCGTGTTGCTGTCTATCGATTTGCGGACAAATCTGCCAAGGGAGGTGGAGGATATAGCAGGAGAACGGGTTGGTATACTGCGGAAATCGGCGACGGTATGGCCGATATGCTGAACGACGGTCTACTTCAGTCGAATCGTTTTATCGTCGTCGACCGTCAGAGTTTACAAGATGTTCTCATGGAACAGGACCTCGGCGCTACCGGGCGTGTTAGAAAAGAAACGGCGCCGTCAATTGGTCAGATCGAGGGCGCCGATCTCTTGATCAAAGGATCAGTGACGGAGTTTGAACCCGGTTCTGCCGGAGCTAGTGCCGGGACTCTGTTAGGCGGCTTCGGATTGCCGGGCGCCGTTATCGGCGGCGCACTCGGTAGCGTGCAGCAGAGTCATGTAGCAATTGTTGTCCAAATAGTGGATGCAAAAACCTCTCGCTTACTTTTTTCCAGCACTGTCGAAGGCAAGGCAAATGACTTCAATTTAGGTGGCTTGCTAGGAGGCTTGGGAGGTCACGTTATCGGTGGAGCAGGGCTCGGGGTCTGGCAGAAGACTCCGGTCGAAAAAGCTATACGGGTTGCAATTCTGAATGCCGTTCAGGAGATCTCGAAAAAAACTCCAAGCACTTACTACCGCCACGGCGCTGTCCAAGCCGTAACCGCTCCGCCCGCTGCAATCACCAACCAACCAACGGCGATCGCGAAACAAACTGCCGCCCCTACTCCGGCAGCGGATCTCTCATCCGCCGCGGTCGTTAAGGTCAAGACAGCCAATCTCCGTGATGCGCCCGGAGCGCAGGGCAAAGTCGTAGCGACAATAAAAGAAGGAACCAAGCTTGCCATCAATGCGGAGGAGAAAGACTGGTACTATATCCAAACGGAAGACGGTAAAAGCGGCTGGATTTCAAAATCGCTGATCAAGTAAGTTCAGGGTAGGTCATGAAGAACGCGGTATTATCAGGCGTCACGCAGTTGTTTTTGAGTGGCCTATTCTCCTTCCCCGCTCTGGCACAGGACCTGATCATCGTTCGACCGGGACAAGAGTTTGTTTCGCGCGGTCTTGAACCCATCGCAAAGGAAAAATTCTCCCGCGGCCGCCTTGTATTTCAGTTCGGGTCACAACGGGCACGGCGTCCGGTATACGACCCCTATCATACCGTGATTGTCTACCCCCAGTCGTATTCCTAACCGTCAGCCCTTCACCGGCAAAGATGCAAGCGGTTCACTTTACTTCAGCGGATATCCAGTCGTTCCCGCCGGGTCCATCACCGTCAAGATCGAGCCATCCGATGCCGCAGTCTTCGTCGACGGCCATCTGGTGAAAATTGACGCCGATTCCGGGTCTTCCGAGCCGGTGGGCTATCCAGTGGGGCAGCACAAAGTGGAAGCTAGGAAGCCAGGTTTCACGCCTTACGAGGGCGAGGTTGAAATCAAACAGGCTACTGAAATTCATCTCGATATCAAGCTCACTCGGTAGTCTTGTTGTGTGACCGATAAAACAATTCGCTTAACGCTTTCACCCAAGCCTCGAGAGCGGCAGCAGATTTCTGAATTTCGCGTCGAGCAGCAACCGCCAGTCACACCTTGACGACTTGCGATTTCAAGGACACCAAACTATCGACGCGACTTACTCCTATCCCTCTCTCCCGCGAATATAGTCAGAGATGATTTTGCTTGTGTCCGGCAATGGAGCGGTGGGCACCTCGACGGGTTCTTTAGCAGCCAGCGCATGGGGTCGGACGACTTCTTCTGGAGGTTCCGTCCGAGGTGGGGGCAATGGTGCTGCGGGCGCTTCGGTCAATCGTTGGGCGGAGGGCGGCTGAAATGGCATGCCCCCCTGAGGAGGCTCGAGTCGTGGCGAGGCTTCGCCCGCGGAGTGGGTCTAGACTTTGTCTCTTTAGCGCTGACCTCGATTGATACTGGCTCCGATCTGAAATCTTTTACCTGGCAGCAAGTGTGGCCGTTCCGTTTTTCAAACCTTCGACCTCGCCTTCCGGATTAACATTCAGAACGGTTGGATCGCTGCTCTCCCATTGCACTCCTTCAGTCAGCTTTCTCTCCGTCCCATCAGAAAATTTAGCTGTAATGCTTAGCGTTTTTCTCTCATTGACGTGAAGCGCTCGTGGATAGCCGTAACCAATCAAGGCAACCACGCGAGCTGGCAGAGGAAGAGTCTGAGAGCCTTTGACCAACACTTTTACGCCTGGCGCTGTGATGTCGCCCAATCGCGCACTAATTTCACTCTCTCCTGGCTCACCAGCTTGCATTTCACCATTGGCAATGATAGCTGCTACCGACGGGTTAGTACTCATCCAATGAATCTCTTGGTCAACTTCCCTTTCGCTTCCGTCGCTATAGTGCGCCCAGGCTTTTAATATTACGCGTTCGCCAGGTTCGAGCTCGGTCTTGTGCGCTCGCACGAGCAAGGAACGGATCCGCACCGAAGAAGTCGACGACGGGACCTCCCCATAGAACCGTTTCCCGATCACACCAACCGAGCCAGCAACGACGACCGTGAGCACGATACTGCCAGCCAACACGAGACCTCTCTTTCTCATCTGTCCAGGCGCAGGAATAATGAGTGTTTGAGGAACCTCATCTTTAAACACTCGTTCAATTCTGCGAAGCTCGATGCGATCTCTTCCATAGCGCTTTGCCGCCGCTCCGGCTGCTTCTCCAGAGTCTGCATTACCAAATGCTCGACCCCGCCCGGCACATCCGCGCGAAGTTGCCGTAATGGCACCGGCAACTCTTTAATATGCTTCATCAGGAGAGCGGTAGGTGTAGGCGCTTTAAATGGAGTTTCGCCGCGTGAGCATCTCATAGAGTACGACACCGAACGCGTAGATGTCCGACTTTTCATCGACTTCATGCCCTTCAATCTGCTCGGGTGCCATGTACGCCGGCGTCCCCATGATCATCCCCGGTCGTGTAAGTCGATCTAGCGTTTCTGTATCCCGAAGCCGAGAGATCCCAAAGTCCATGACTCTCACTTCTTCCAGTCCCTGCAGGATCATGATGTTTTCAGGTTTGATATCGCGGTGGATTACGCCAGCGCGGTGAGCGGCGCTGAGTCCCTCAGCGATTTGCACGGCAAACCGCAGAGCTCGAGAAAGCTTTAGCGGACCTTCATGAATGATACTTTTTAGGTTACGACCTTCGACGTATTCCATTGCGATGAACAGGCTACCGTCGTCGGCCTGATCGAAGTCATAAATTGTAATGACATGTCGATGGTTAAGGCTGCCGACAAGTCGCGCTTCCTGATGAAAACGCTTAATGAATTCATCATTCATTGCAAATTCCCGTTGGAGTACTTTGAGCGCGACTCTTCTGCCTATACTTAATTGCTCCGCAAGATAGACCGCGCCCATTCCACCGGCACCCAGTTTTTTTACAACCCGGTATTTGCCCCTGATTGTCTTTCCTAAAAGAGGATCTTCTACTACTGCCGTAGTCTTGAGTGTGACGCCATCATGCTCACAGCCGAGACATCGTCCGGATATTTTCTTTCGCATACGGCAATACTTCATAAGTCCATTCCTGCAGCAATCGTAACCAGCTAGCATGCGCCCATGCGCGGAAGCCGTGTACCAACTAAATGCAAAAGCTACATCAACATACATAGGAGTTTGCTACGCAATTATCGTGCTGATTTCATCAAGCCGAGCAAGTTCAGAGCTCCAACCAGATTGTGATATCAGTGATATAGCCAACGCCCTACAAGTCACAGATAGGACGAAACCAATCATAGTCAGCTAGATGTCCTAAACAACCATCTTTTCGGGGGAAAGAATTTATTGATTCACAGGCTGTGCCAATGCGAAGCTCAGGAAGCGTGTGAAGTTTAGCGTAGCGCTTCCTCTAGTCGAGATTTCAACGGATCTTGCAGCCGGTGAATTGAGTCCAGATCGATGAGCTCGATAAATGCCGGTACACCGGATAATCTGGTCGTAGCCAAAACCACTTGATCAGACGGGCGGAAGGAAGGAACCGACGAGCTAATCACCACGAGAGGAAGGTCGCCGAGAGCCGGGTTTTTCTCGACTTGAACATGGTAGCGCAATTCTTCCAAAAGCCGCACAAGCCCGGGGAACTTATCAAGAGCAGCCTGCATCGCTAATGCGGCGACTAGAAACTCCCGAATATCGTCTTGTCGTCGGTCCCCTTTTCCGGAAACTGCCAATCTGATCTGCGAGAGCGAATAGGAGGATTTGTACGTGAGTACGTGCCTTACCGGTGAGGATACCGTGATAGTTTTGGTTTGATCGTGGTCCTTCGCCTCATGGGTATATTCCCAAGGATAGAGCTCCAGGCGACCGTCCAGATCCGCTACCGCGTCATTGCCCAAATTAGGTGGCAAGGAAAATGGCTTGGCGCAGATTCCGTTAAATTTCTCGCATAACTTTTTGACAGCACTCTCCGCGTCGGGAACATCTTCCCGCAACGGTGACCGCACGTGCTTGCCAAACACGCGCGCAGGCGCCAACAAGGGCCGTAGCGTGTCCAAGTAATCTCTAAGCTGCCCCAGCAAGGATCTCGAAATCTTCTCCGTTTTTTCGCGAAGTTCCACAACTTGTTCGAGCCCCAACGTTTCCCGTAGGTTTTCCTGTGCCATGACAGCCTGGCATGTAGCACAGTTCACCAGTCAAGAAAAGCACTTAATGCGAGTTGCACACAGCGAGATACGCCACCGAATGAGATCATCTGGCGGCAGATTCATCGTGGAACGGACAAGGTAAGATCATTCCGGTGAATTAGAGATCAAACGTCCACCCGCGGCGTCGAGAAGACACCCCGCCTTGCGGAGTTTTATATTCTGACATTTCTCGGATTTATAAGCGTCTTAGCAAGAGGCCTCCCGGTTGCTGTACTCCACTCTGCGGCGTATCTATACAACACGCGTTTAGGCGGATGACGCCTTCGGAGGTTTTATGAACGTGATCGCCCTCAATATAGCGTTCAGTTCCAGAGCCGTACTCCTTCTTCTAGTTTTGCTTCTGACCGGACGCTCCAGCGCCACCGCAACGCCTCTGAAAGCAGGGACAGTGATTGAGTCCAGGGGCATTGTCTCGAAGCAACGGTTGAGTGAATTCCCAGTGACCGTCCATGTAATTCTTCAGATCCATGAACATCCCGATCCAAAACGGCGCGAAATTCAGGACATGGGCAAGGTTGCTGCATGTCAGGAAAGCATCGTTTCCACCGTCCTTAGCATCGCCGAAAACGGCGTCCCCGCTGTGGTCGTTGAAGGATTTTATTTTGCCGGAACGTTTGATAAACCCGCATCTATCGCGGTTTCAGAGGTGCCCCGCAGCGATCGGATCCAGTCGAGATGGATCTTGGCCAGTCAAAAAAACCTGTTCGTCTATGGTTTTGAAGTGAAGTTTTTAAATGATTTGGCAGGCTGGGTCGTAAAAGAGCTGGGCAAATCTGCCGGCAAAGCGGTTGAACTCGGAAAAGAGCCCGGGAGTACAGATAGGGAGACAAATAAAATAGAAGTTGCCAAGCTGCTCCAGGAAGAGGTAACGCGTTTGAACCTCTGGCACACAGGTATTATCCCGGAACGAAGCTTTCTGGCTCTCCAAACAGCACTCGCCGTCGCACTCGCGCGGCAGGAGACGCAGGTCCAGCTCGTTATAGGCAAGCTACATTGGGCCGATTTGGTCTATGCAGTCAATCGACACCCTGACGTCAGGCTTCGGCTTGTGCCTTACGAATGCTCATAGCAATTGACTCAAGTGCTTTTTTGCATTCGACCTGTTGCCAACGTGATACACACAACGACAGTTATTCATTTTCTGAACTACCGTCTCGGGATTAGTCTTCTCATATTTCATCAGAGTCTTGTGGAGTAGACTGGTAGCTGTCTTCGCTAATGGATTGCACCTACATATTTTTTGATGAGCATTATGAACACGATGACATTTTTTATAATCTCATCGTCTCAGCCATTCTGGTTTCTCAATCTCAGTATGAGGTTCTATTAGAGGTCGAGGAAGGATCCAAACGTCTCACCCAGAGCGGATTTATGACCGGGAAATAATATTGGATCGCGCCACCGGCCAGCACGAGATTGGCGTTGTGCAGCGCATGCTTAACGGAAAAAACCGCCTGCGGGCTGGTGGGTCCGGTGTAGCCACTCAACTCTTCGCCTTTTGGCAGCTGCATCATCCAGAACTCGCTTAGCGTGTTCCAGTCCACCGATATTGCAGTAGCCGCCCGGATTCGGCCGAGAAGCGCTTCCCTTCGTTGTCCCGGAGGCAATGGAATCCGTTCAAAGGACTCGTTCATCCCGAGGAGGGTCTCTGCAGCGAACCACCAACGACCAAATGGATTATTGTCGGCGCCAGCGGCCCGCAGAAAGCTCTTCGGACCCGTGACAGTCACCTCACTGGGACTTCCAGCAAAAGCATTCAAAACATCCGGCGTTAAGGTCCTCACATGCGCCGCCCTCACATCTGATGATATCAGCGATTCACCAATTTCCCGGTGCAATCATCTGCGGCGGTCAAGAAGTCGGTGTCGACACCGGCTACTCGGACATAATGCCGTGTCTAAAGTTGCTACCGGATTCCTTCAGATACGTTAAGCCAAGGTGGATTATCTTGGCACGCACAAGGGCACCGTTAGTATACGATCACTTCTAGAAGCACGCGTTAGCTGGTATTGGGGTTCAAAGTTTCGCCGTTCGTAATTATCGGCCAAGGCGATGCCATTCATTGTGCGACCCGCTCGCCCAGAGGGTCGCCATTGGGATCGAGTTTGTCAACTTGCTCGCGCTTGCGCCATTTTGCCTTTTGCCCGTTGTCCAGCTGAAACCCGTCCTTGTAGATCGTGAATTCCTCGCTCGGATTCAGCCGGTTGTAAAAGTCGCCGTCCTTGGGCTTCCCCTGCTCCCAGGTGACGTCGAGCGATTCAAAGGTCGCGCCGACCGTTACGCCCGGCAGCTCGGTCGAGATTTGCCGGCCGAGGCCAGTCCACCCCGCCTTGCAGCCCATGAGAAGAACGCGGCTGGGTTTGGCTTGTTTCAAAGCTGTGACCAATTCATCCTTTGACAGCCGCGCGCCGCCTTCTTTCGGTTCAAGCGCCATCTGGTTGACCACGCCATGCCCGAAGTATGCGACGAGTTCCCACGATCCTTCCGCGATAAGGTGTTTCATCTCTTTCGCGCTGTTCACGTGCTTGATCGTCACAGTCATCCCTTGGTATGCGGAGCGAAGAACTCGAGAATCGCCTGGGTGAAGTGCTTGTCGTCCGGATAGCGGACGTCTCTCTTGAGATCGTCATGACCAGTGCCGACTACGATCAACGCCTTGCCGCCGGATCCGGTATTTGTCACCTTTGCTACGGCGCCCGGCGCAGCGAATATCGGCGCGCTCCAAATATGTAGCCCCACAGGGCCTGGCGGGCTGTCGGCCTGGGGCGCACGCCGACCCGGCCGCAACGATAATCCTATGGATCGCGCTTCGAGCGTGTCTGCGTCAGGCGTTTGGCCCAAGGGACCTGGAATTCTTGACTGCGTCATTGGGAAATCCTCTAAGTATTGTTGCGAGTCGAATTTAGGGGAGAAGATGCAGCATTGTTAATCGTTAGTGGCGTACCATGGGACATCATCAGTATCGGGAAAAGCGAAAACGGTTAGACCACCTAATGTGCCTACAGTACTTAAATGGCTTACTAAAGATCAACCAGATCATTTGACAACGTTTAACGTTCGTAAGTGAGAGATCAATTTTCGTAATCAAGGAGCCATTTTTGTACCCGCACTGGCACGGGAGATTTTATACTGGATCAATTCGACCGAACTAGAGGTGCTCGCCGTTTTTGTTTGGATCACGTTTTTAACATCCGGCGCGTACCAAATCGTCCACGTGCCGCAGCCCGACTGGTATTGCCCTTCACCAATCAAAAGTTCGCAATCGCATTCGCATCGAAATGCCTCGAACGTTCCCGCCCTGACGGTTAGTTTGTCGACCGCCTTTACAGCGCAATCGACCTGTCCACGCAAAGGGGAACCCATACTGCTTGGCGGCAAATGGGCCCTCCGGACCTCGGTTTCATAGCTCCAAGTTTTGCCAATCCAAAGCGGGAAGTTCAGGTTTGGGTATAATCCCGTCGACTTCGTACGCGCCGCGTTACCCGCTTCGTAGATCCAGAAATCTCCTTTTTGGAATAACGGTTGCTCCGCCGTCGGCCCGTTGTAGCTCTCCGGCGGCAAGGTTCGCGGTACGGCAGGAGTGCAGCTAGTCAGTATCGCGGTCACGAGCAGAATCCGCAAACACAATCTAGATTGATGGAAAGTCTTGAGCGAGATCTTCATCTGACGTCCTTCGCTTCCATGCCAGACCGTTTAGATGCGGCCTGACGTGTCAAGGCAAACCAGACCAAAGCACGATGGATTTCCCTTCGTTCTCAGATGTGCATCAAAGCGAGCACAATTCCGACCGCAGCAAAGATAAAAGAAACTCTGAGCCAGGTTTGCCGCGCCGGATTTGTTTTACCTTTGTTTCTTGAATAATCTCTAACCGAGACAACCAAAAAGATCACGGCCAGGGCAAAGAAAATGAATGAAATCTTAAAACCCGGATCAGTCATGGAGAACTAACCGACGCTCGTTGATGCCGTGAGATCAAATAGCCAATATGAGTACTAGCGGCAAAGCCTTCACTCGAAAGTTAGCTCATCACTCGTCGAAATTTTTTGATGACCGCCTTCCAGTATTCCGACTGCTCTCAGCATTGCTGCTTCAGTAGTCTGATTTATGCGCTATCTAGAAGACCGTCGCTGGTCAAATGTTAGGTGCCTAATTTAGTTTCCAAATTTTCCATCGCTCGTCTGAGCTTCTGATCGACCGCTATTTTATCTCGCAGTCTTTTGCGTTCCCGACTCACAGCGGTGTAGTCTAGACCTCCTAGTGTCCGTCCAATCTCCGCCTGACTAATCGCGCTTAGGCGATACATCAAATTCATCACAACGCTGCGCTCGTCTCGATAACGAGTTCGTTTCTTGCTCAGTTCCTCTCGCCCGATCTTGAAATATGCACTTGCCGCTCGTATCACCGCTTCAGAGTCAACTGCGGAGAACGCTCTCGCCGATGGCTGCTCGCGTCGCGATGCCGCTTTCTCCCATTTGCCCTTGAGCTTCTGTAAGAATCTCTTATCTCCCAAAACCATCTGCCCCTCCACTTTGTCCCATGGTGTCCGATAGCCACTTTTCATGCCCTCTTTGACAAACTCCTTGTATTTGGTTCGGGAACCGCCGACCTGATTTAGCACTTGATCATAAGTGATCCAAGGAACCTTCTTCTTGGTGTCTATATAACCGCCTAAACTACTCCAGGTGTATCCTTCCAGGGTTTTGATCTGCTCCTGATAGCTGCGCTCTCGAGAGCTTTTGATTCTAACTGGATTCAAATGAAGATAGCGGCTCAATTCCAACAGGTAGCTGTCTTTATCCACCAATATGGCTTTGTATCTCCCTTGATATAGATGTCCTACTCTCTTGTGTCGGCGATTATAGGCGCCGGTATATGCAATATTAAAATGCCTCATGAAGTCGGAGAGGTTGGCCTTGGGCGTCTCTACAATTAAATGGAAATGATTGCTCATCAGCACGTATGCTTGAACATTAACGCCATAGATTTCCCTTGAGGTATTTAGCTTTTCTAGGAACGCTCGCCGGTCGCGATCGTCTCGAAAATCTTCTTTCTATCGTTCCCTCGACAGGTAACGTGATAAAAAGCATTGGGATAAAGAATTCTTAAGGGCCGTGCCATGACCAACCCATAGCAAGCCCACGAAAGAATCAGTCTAGCTAAATCATATGTAAAGATTTGACCCTGATTGCCCAGAAGCACATAAACTCGGAAAGATTGGCCTTCGGCGTCTCCAGGATCAAGTGGAAATGATTGCTCATCAACACGTAGGCTTGAACCTTGACGCCGTAGATCTCTCTTGAATTCTGGAGGTGTTTCAGGAACACTCGCCGATCCCTATCGTCTCGAAGATATTCTTTCTATCGTTACCTCGACAGGTAACATGATAAACCGCATTGGGATAAAAGATTCTCAAGGGCCGGGCCATGATCAACTCTTAACACGAAATGAGAAGATTAGTCGAGTCTAAAATTATAGATAAAGATTTGACCCCAGACGAGTTGGGCAAGTGCGGAAATCCGTGTGGATGAACTCGATGTTGGAGAGGTCCAGAGCCGACTTCCAAAAGTTCGCGAGTTCGATCTGGCTCGCTGCACCGTCAACCCACAAAGGCGGCCTGTCTCCGATAGTACGCTAGCCGTACGACGTTCGCACCGTTGCCGCAGCCCAGATCCAGAACCCGATAGGTCTCCACCGGCGCTCGGGGACCCCCATGAAGGAGCGAAGCCACCGCAAGGCGTTCGGGTGCGGTCCATTCGATGGGGAGCGATTTGTAGGGTAGCTCGTCGTATGGGTTGGCACGCACGGTCTATCGGTTCGCCTCCGCAACGAGACAAGTCACACCGGACAGGCATTCCATAGATCGACAACATGTGTGGGGCAGCCTATTGGATCGACGTGCCAGGTCACGTTATCGGAACAACGCTCTCACCTGCTCGTATCGTTCCTGAGAGAATACTTCTCCCAAGTCCGGAGCGGTCCCCCCTCTCGGGGTGCGATTCTTAAAGAGTTCGGCCACGTCTGGACGCTCAATCCCGTGTTCGTCCAGAAACGTCAAGCTTTTTATAAATACTTCAGCGATTTGGTCGTGGGGGCCCCATACATATCGCAGAAGCCGATATCCACAACGTCTTCGACGAACCGGGCGAAGTCTTTCCGAAGTTCTTCGGGAAGCTGGTCGTTCAGAGATGCCGGAAGCGGATCCCAGCCTCTACCTGTTCAAGTGCAGGCGCGCTCCTCGGCGTTCCCACTTGTCCAAGGGATAGGAGACCAGCATTGAGAGAAGATGGTCGATCAGTTCATCAATGGATCGATGTTGATCCTGTGGCTTTGCAAAAGCGATGCAGACATAAGGCTCCATAAGCCTGCATTTCTCTGGTCGTCAAGTCCTTCCAAATATCCATCTGAGCTCTCCGGGCCTCAACATCTGATGATGCCTAAGGCCTCCAGCAGCGGTTTGCACCCCGGGCAGGCCGGTTCCTTTGTGTTGTGATCTTCATGACCTGGTCTTCGCACATTGACTGTTGTGATAACGCATCCCGCACCGTCTCCAGTCCATGCATGCTGATATTCTGGAAATGGCCGTCAATTCAGCACATTTGTGGTTATGCGGAGACGGAAACTGTTTTGCGAGGTCACTCACCAGAGGTAGCTGGAACCTCTCACCCCTGTACTCAATCTGCCATTCGTATCGACAGCACTGCACGATTGCCGGCTTCTCATCGGCTGGTCCAGGCCGTGCCTGAATTCATTCGCCAGTCTTCCGCTTCTTTCGCGTGCCTTCTTGCACCTCGATTCCATCGACAGGTCCGCATGATCCGCACCCATCATGGTCGCGCCCGTGTTCGGCGGGCTGCCGCTCGGCCCCAGATTGTTGAGCATCGAGTCGCCAAGCAAATGGACGTTCTTCCCCTCGATCTTGACGGTCATCGAACCGGGGGCGATGAACTTGGCCGGTCCGTGAAATTGGCCGAGATCAAGCCACCCCCGGTGCCTTTGCTGGCCATATCGCCGATGCTTTCAAACGTCGAACCTCTGATCGCGACCGTATTGCCTTCGATCTTGACCGTCGTCGAGTAATCTTTCGGCGAGAGTTCCGACTTGGCGATGTTCGGCAGCGGGGCGGGCACGAACGGCGCCGGCGGCCCCGGCATCTTGCAGATGTTTGGAATGGTGGCTTTTGCGATCGTGTGGCTGCCTTTATGGACCGGCGTCTTCGGCGGATGGATGGCTACACTTGGCACCTTAATTCCTTTCTTTCAGTCCCGCCGTCGAATCCTCTAACACCGCGACACCTCGTTGGCCACCTTCCGAACTCGCCCACAACATGACGCGCGGTCCTCTGGAGTAACGGCGCGCAAAGGCCTGGCATGCCAGGATCGCAAAGAACGGTCCCGAGGCGGCGCCCATATCGCCCAAGCATTCGGCCGGCGAATGATACGTTGTCGCATCGTCGAAGTACTGTGCCAAGCGCAGGCAGACAAATCCCCACTCTTCGCTGCGGTAGCGTTCGCCGTTGATGTCGCAATAGATTTCGTTGATCCTTTCATCGGGAAGTCGCAGACCACTCACCGCGTCTCTCACGGTTGCGCTTAGACCTTCGCCGAGGCACAGGTCCGTTGTCTTGATCAACTTCGTTTCTTTACCGACGGCCACCGCACGCACGCGCGCCATGGGCTTCAGACCAAGACGGTTGAGACCTTTGTCGGTGGCCAGCAAACAAAACGCCGCTCCTTCACCTGGCACAAAACCGGAACGCGAGACCGCGCCGGCCAGTTGGCGATTCGCGAGGAGCCAGTCCACCGTGTCGGCGTGGAAATAGCTGTCCACACCTCCGACGAGGCACACCTCGAACGTGGAGTTGTGGAGATGCTCGAACCCTGCCGCCAAGGCCGATACTCCCGCCGCGTGCCCATGGGAGAAAACCGTGATTTCAGCGAGGTCCGCCGGGAGCCCGTCCAGTCGAGCCAATCCGGTTCGCACGGCCTCGGCATACTTTTCGGTGAATCCGGGCCGGAGCGCCGGCAGTCCCAGGAAAACAGGCAACCGCTGTCGAACCGACCTGCCGGAGTCGAGCGACGCGCAAGCGTCGCGCAGCGCGGGTTCGGCCAATGCGAGCAGGCGCTTGGGACCCATGTCGGTCAGATCGAGCTCCGCGACGAGGGCGGCCGGGGATAGGAACGGCGTCGCGATCCAACATGAAGGGATGCTGGCCGAGCCCCGTCAGTCCTGCTCGAACGGCGGCCGCGGCGGTGGCCGCATCACCGAGGGGCGTCCGCGCGCCAATTCCGACGATCTGAATCGAACTAGCCATTCGATGCCAGCCTTCCGAAATATTCGTTCTCAGTCACGACGGTCTCATCGAGATAATCGCCGTCATTACGAACCGCCAGCACGGACTGCCACACCATGATCAGGCGTGGATAATCGGGCTCGATGATCACCGTGGCCAGCCGACGCTCGTGTTCTTCAGTGCGATTGTCGATGTGCGTCAGGAAACGTAGGTAAGCCGTCGGCAGGGTAAAGCGGAGCTTGCCGTTCGGTGTCAGATTCTCTAGTTCGACGAGTTCGCCGCCATGCAGGTGTTTTTTGGGGCGCTGGTCTGGGGGCGAACACAACAGGGAATGTGGATCCCAATCATTAGGCAAAAGTGGGTAACGATCCTTCTGCCAAGCTTTGTCGTATGTGCCCTGCAGTTCGTGTCGCGGCGACCAATAGCTGTCGATGGCGCCAAAGCCGGCAGGGCCGGCCTTTTCTAGCTTTCCTTTGGGGTATTCGAAATTGGGTAATGCTGACCAATTCGATTTTTTGATTTCGCCGACTACGCCGCAGCCCACCGGATTTCGCAAATCTATGCGTTGCTTTTTCGGATCAGGATCCGTTTGATCGTATCCACCGTAAGCGCGCTCATAGATGATCGGAAGTTTAGTGATCGGTTCCGAGCCGATGGTTCGAGACCGAACAGCCCCCGCTTCCATCCTCGCTGTGACCTCTGACTCGAATCGTCTTTTGGATCCGAGCTACGCGAACCGAAACGAGAAAGTCTGTGCTCGGGTGTCCTTTTGGCGCATATGCCGTGCCATTGACCACCACATCCGTTGTGGGCTTTGGTGCAACAAGATCAGCGTCGTAGCGCAGGCTCGATACACCTGGCTCGCCGTTATACTCCGGCAGCAGCAATGGTTCGAGTTGCTCATCGGCAAGCCTGAGACTGCCATCAGGCTTGATGTCGAAAGTGCCCTTGACGGCCACAATCCACTCGTGGACACCGTCCTTGTCACGCCCCCAAACACGCCCAACTTTATAAGGAGTACGATTTGTTACGGCCCACATTCTTCTTTACCTTAGCGGCGACATGAAGAGACAAGAGATTGTTGCGCTGTCCGCTCCAGAGACCTGACTTGCGAGTTAGCGTTCATATCAACAGGATCGGCTTCCAAACTCGCTTCGGGACAGCTTCCGGTGTGTGATATGGGAGACGTAACATAATCGCCCCACCGGCTCTCCAATCTGTTTAGCGGCGTCCGACCGACACTAAACTCGCCGGGCTCAATGCAACGCAGTTCGATGAGTCCGTTCCGCTGTAGAAGCTTCAGATCATCGATGATCCCCCTCACATCTGGGAATAAAGTACCTATACGGAGGCCTCGTGGCCACAGCGACTGTAACCCGCTGAGTGCAGTCGCCATATCTACCGTCTTTGCTTCAACCTGATAGCCGGACGGATGTTGGAACATTGGGTTCTCAGTATTGTTCGAGGCACAGGGTACGAGACACGAAGCGACGATTAGGTTCGCGAACTCCTCGATGCTCGGAGGTCGCAATGTCAATGGGCTATGCGTCAGGATTGGAGAGTGCAGTTGTCGATAGCACAGCAGGTCCACGGTATCATCGAGCGTACGTCCTGCAATCTGCTCTTCACTGAGTCGTGATACCAAGTCTTCAGGAAGTCGCCCCGAGCTATAACAGAAGTCTGCGTCGGTCACATACTCAAGTCCATAGGCTCGCGCCAATCCCAGGAATTTGCTTCTCCAATAGGGATGGTTTTCGGACGCGAGGTATTCGTGCGCGACATAGGACACATGATTCTCACAAACAAATCGAAACTCGTTAGCCATCAGTTGCGAGTAAGGATGTTCAGCTATCGTCAGGGACGAAACGATTTTGGCTGCAACATCCTGGGCGGCCTGAGCTCGCATTTGGAGGCTTGTCGTCCCGGCTGTCTGCGCGAGAAGAAACTCCCTTACCATGCCACGCACGTTCCAGCCCGGTCTTGTATTATAATTCAGGTAGAGCAGACCACCGGGGCGAAGGTGTTGTGCGCAGAGCTCTAGCAGAGCATCACGGACGTCGTTGGTTACCCATGAAAAGATGCCGTGAGCGATAATGAAGTCGAACTGACCCCAGAGTCTCTGGGCTGCTGTAAAGAAATTCGAGTGAATAAATTCGATGTTGGATAACTCCAGTGCTGATTTGCGAGCATCGGCGATTTCAATCTGGGTAAGAGCGCCGTCTAGACCGACAAAAGTTGCGTGCCTCCGATAATACGCCAGCGGCAATAGATTCGCTCCATTTCCACATCCAAGCTCAAGCACTCTGTATGTGTCGAGCGAGGGTCGCGGGCCTCCATGCAGAATGGAAGCGAGCGCAAGTCGCTCGGGCGCCGTCCATTCGATCGGAAGGCATTTGTAAGGCAGCTCGTCATACGGCTTGATATGATTCATGCACGCCATCCTATGCTAAGCCGATTTAGCAAGTAATGTTCTTCTTCACTCGTCCAAAAGTTCTAGAGCCTCAATGCCTCGAATTGGAATGCTGCCCGAGCCCGGACTTCGAACAAACGCTCTGCCGGCTTTTTAACAGCTAACTCCAAAACTGCCACGGCACGCTCGCGCTGATTTCCTTCGATCAAGACCTCGCGAAGTGATTGAGTGGCGATTTCCTTGCCTCTGAGATATCGTCTGCCAGCTTGGAACTTCGGCCGATGCTGATTCCACCACTTTGTCACTAACGCCGCGTCAGGCCACGGTAAATTCTCATCCGGATCCATTGCCACATTTTCATCTTCGGGATCTTCTGTTGGTCCAGCGTCAAAATCCTCTGGCTTATCTCCGCTCAGATTCTCGTAGGCGAGATTCACCCCCGTAATCATCGAGAACGATTGCCCGGCAAGCCGCGCAATCGGCTGGATGCTTCATGAAATCAATCAAGTCTGTTACGAATTCTGGGACTCCGATAATTCCGGCTGCATCTATTGCTGTACGGAGTTGAGCAGGTTCTCTCTTGAGGTGTTGATACCAGCTTTTTGCGTCTTGAAAATTCATAATCCTCAGAGCAATGTCTAACGCCCGTTCCGCATACTCACTCGTCGCCAAATGCGATCTCTTTCAGTGTCTGAGCAACTTGCTGCGATCGATCTCCAAGGCGAGCTGCAGACCAGGCCGCAAAAAAACGGCACTCTCGTCTTGATCTGAAATGGACTTCAAAATCAGAGGCAAGAAATCCGCCTTCCCTAGTTCTCCGCAAGCTTTGAGTGCTCGTGCCCGCAATCGAGCATTCGGATCAGATAGTGCTTGCATTAACGGCTCACCAGGATCCCGACGGTGCGCAGCAAAAGCTGCAATGGCTATACAGCGCATCTCCGGAAGTTCAGAAACAAGGATATCGTTTAGGTCTGCCTCGATCTTGCTAAAAGGTAACCATCCAAGACCCGAAATGAGTCCCCGCTGCAACTCGGGCGACAAACAAGCTATTTGCAAAACTCGGCGAATCCGTTCAGCATCGCCACTATCAAACGCCAGCACCGTAGCCGGGAACACACATCCAGGTTCCGCTTGATCCAAAGCCTGTTCACAGGCCTCCCAGCCAAACGGACCGGCGACACGCAGGCCATCGAGATGTGCTTCAACTCGTTCATCTAAGGCTGAAAGTATCTTTAAGAGAGTAGCTGGATGAAAGCACAGCTCGATCTCGCACGGTCCACAGAAAAGCGGCCTCGTCCGCGTGCTGCTCAATTATCGCCTTGATAACAGTAGAAGTCTCACTCTCAGTAAAGCTCATCGGTGCAAGTGCAACTGAGAAGCGGATCTATCGCCGTCATGGGTGGTCCGGCTCTGCCGACGATTTGCGTTTTCTGCGCTTGACTGCAATAAAACGTCAAGCGTCTCAGCTAGTTGATTTGGACAGAACCGCCTTTGATCCTGTTCACACCTGATGAATGACTGGAAAGATAAGCTCCTCGAATGAGAACTTTGCCTGCTTGAGTCAGCGTGATACTCGCCTTGCCGCAACGGAGAACTATTTCTTTCTGAGCGGTTAGAGTTATACGCTCTCCGTCGAGCTTCTGCCACAACTAGTTTTTGCGAACGAGGATCTTCGCGCTGCCAAAGGGACCCGTGACAATGGGCTTTGCTAAGTCGCCATGTTCAAAAGCGAGAACAACGTCAGATCCTACTTGGTCTTCTCTGAGCGCGATCATGGAACGTGCGACGATATCTCTGCAGATCGATATCGGCGACAAAATTGACTAGCGGATCTCCCGCAGCGTCGAAACCCGCAAATTTTCCAACAATAACTCCGCCGACTGGATTTGCATTGGCGATCTTCCTTCGGTGATGAGTTCCAAAAGAGTAGACGTTCTCGCTTGATCCATTGGCTCAATTCGGTTCTTCTGGCTGTACACAGCGTTTCTAATGACCCGGTTCTTCATTTTACGTTCTCCAAAATTTTTTGACCCTTTAAGACGATGTTGCCAGTTGCTTTCTCAAAAATCTTGCCGGATGCGTTAACCGTAATGTCCTTGCCGGCAATCGTAATCGTTCCATCCTTCTTCATCGTGATGCTGGACTGGCCGGTTTTGATAACAATCTGATCGCCGGCAGTTATCGTCAGGTTCTTGCCGACCGATGTGGTCTGGTTAGTCCCAATTTTTTCCGTCAAGTTTTTGCCGACATCAACACTCTGGTCACTGCCAATATTCTCGCTTAGATTCTTGCCGATAGTCGTCGCCTGATTGATCCCAACCGTTAAGGCGCGCATTGCGCCTACCGTCACTTCCTGCGCCGCGCCGATATTGATCATTTCATTGATGCCGACCGTGTGTGTGCGCGTTAACGCCACAGTCACAATCTCGTTCTGACTCACCGTGCGGGTTCTGTTTTTGGCCACGGACAAAGTTTCGTGGCCCATGACGGTTTCGGTGCGATCATTACTGATCGTGATCGTTTCATCGTGGCCGACGTTTTCCGTCTTGTCATTCTCGACGACGATGTCTTCGTTCTTTTCGGCGTGGATATAGACTTGCTCTTGTCCTTTTTTGTCCTCGAAACGGATCTCGTTGAAATTGTCGGGTGTTCCGCCGAGACTGCTGCGGCTCTTGATCCCTGTCTGGGTCTTGTTATCGGGCAGCGCGTACGGCGGCATCTCCTTCGCATTGTAAACGCTGCCGATGATGATCGGCTGATCGGGATCGCCTTCGAGAAAGTCAACGATGACTTCCTGCTCGATGCGCGGGATGTGGACCATGCCCCACTGCTTTCCCGCCAACGGCGTTCCCACGCGCACCCAGCAGGAACTGTTCGCGTCATTCTTTCCTTGACGGTCCCAGTGAAACTGAACTTTAACCCGGCCGTATTTATCGGTGAAAATCTCTTCGCCCGCCGGACCCACGACGACCGCCGTTTGAGTTCCCTGCACCACCGGTTTCGGAGTCAATCGCTGCGGCCGGAACGGTAACGCCGCCGGTATGCAGCTAAAACTGTTACTGTAATGAAAATCGCCGCCGTTCGACCGATAGTCGCCCGCCTGGCGTGCCGAATGAGTCACGTTTGTGATCACGTAGTCGCCGTCGGCGTTGAAATGCCTTTGCAGGGTAAACTTGTAGCCGCTGACAAACTGCCGGCAATTGCTGCCGCCCTGGATGGTTAATCCGGGCAGGGCTTCTTCCTGTATGCGGATGTCTGTAGTCCGCCGGTTATCTTGAAAAATCTTCTGCAAATCGCCGGCGCGATCGCCGCCGCCCGGTTGGATGCCGTCAAAGCGCTGGGCGTACTCGCCTGGATAATCGTAGATCTCGAGCTTATCGTTGCCACCGACTTTGAACTTGTGACTAACCTTTCCGACCTGAACAGCGTCGAGAATATTGGCTTCGGCTTCCAGATGTTTGTGCGGCAGCTCGAAGCAATGATCCCACAAGACATACTTTCCCGAGCGCCACTCCTGCACTTTTTCCCAGTCATAAATTCGGTCTTCTTCCCGATTGCCGTCTTGGACCTCTTCATAAATAATCTTGCTCTGGGTTGGCAAGTCGGGATGGCTCTGCGGCGTGTTCGCCACCACCAGCTGGTGGCCTTCCGAATTGTGCTTAAAGAAATAAAAGATCCCCTCTTCTTCCATCAGCCGGCTGGCGAAGTTAAAGTCGGTCTCGCGGTACTGGACGCAAAAATCGCGCGGATGAAAGCTGCCCTGGATCTCATAAGTCACATCGAGCCCGGTTAATACTTTTTTGAGAATGTCCGGCACGGTCATCTGCTGGAAAATCCGGCTCTGCGCCCTTTTCGTCAGCAGCCAGAACTGAGGCACGACTTCCATTCGATATCGAGTAAAAATCTCGTCTCGTTCGCCCTGGCTCACACGATTACAGATGCCGCTGAAGTAGCGCTTCTCGCCGTCCGGTAAATCAAGCCTGGTGGTAATCTTCTGGCCTAGGAGTTTGTCAAAAGCGACGTCGACCTCATTTTCGGCCGTGAGATCCAGTTGAAAATCGAACAGCCGAGAGATCGCCTCTTGACCGGTGAACGACAGCAGCAACAGCTTATCCGCGCCCAGCGGAGTAGTAACCGCCATCGCCCGATCTTGTTGAGTGTAATTCATGACTGCGCCCTCAAGCTCGAGGACATGACCCTAAAACTGCGAATCGTGCGCCGCATGAAAGACCTTCATGCAATCTGGTACTGAAAACCGCCCTGACCGCCAACTGATACGTGTACCCTGCTGATTCCCTCACCAGCGGCCATCTTCGCCAGAAACTCTTTCGATATTTCCGGCAACAAGGTGCGCGTGAGAATATGATCGACATTGCGCGCGCCGCTCTCGACCTCGGTGCAGCGGCGCGCGACCTCGTCGACCAAAGTTGGATCGTAGGAAAACTGTGCCCGATGATTTTCGAAAAGCCGCTTTTGAATTCTTCCGAGCTGCAGCTCGATGATCTTCTTCATGATGTCGTCGGCAATCGGATAATAAGGAACGATGATCGCTCGCCCCAGGAACGCCGGCTTGAAGACTTTGAGCAGGTCAGGACGCAGAGCGTCGGCGAGCGCGTCCGGTTCCGGTTTGGTATCCGGGTCGGCACAGAGCTTCGCGATCGTCTCGGTGCCGGCATTGGAGGTCATGAGAATCAAGGTGTTCTTGAAATCGATTTCCCTGCCTTCGCCGTCCTCCAACATGCCTTTGTCAAAGACCTGATAGAAAAGCTCCATGACATCGGTGTGCGCCTTCTCCATCTCATCGAGCAGCACGACTGAGTAAGGCTTTCGCCTGACCGCCTCCGTCAGCACTCCGCCTTCGCCGTAGCCGACGTATCCCGGCGGCGAGCCCTTCAGACCTGAGACCGTGTGGCCTTCTTGGTATTCAGACATGTTGATGACAACCACATTGCGCTCGCCGCCAAACAACGTGTCCGCCAACGCCAGGGCGGTTTCGGTCTTGCCAACACCGCTGGGCCCAACGAGCATGAATACGCCGATGGGCCGCCGTGGATCTTCCAGTTTCGCGCGCGCCGTGCGAATGCGCTGGGCGATCGCTTCGAGCGCATGGGACTGGCCGATTATGCGCTCCTCCAACCGGTCTTTGAGCGATAGCACTGTCTGGATCTCGTCTTTCATGACTTTGCCGACGGGAATTCCCGTCCAACCCGAGACTACTTCGGCAACGGCCTGGGCATCGACGCAAACCTGCATGAGGGGGCTGTCGCCTTGAATCTTGCTTAACTCATCGTTGAGTCGCGCGATCTCACCCTGCGCCTGCTTAACTTCCTCAGGAGACAGCTTTCCGTCTGTTTTGCCATTGCCCGCTTGTTTGCTTGCCGCCGCATGGGCCTCGAGTTTTCCCCTAAGCCCGCGCAACTCTTCGACGCGCTTTTTTTCCTCGTTCCAGCGGTTGTTGAGCTCAGCTAAACGACTTTCGATCTGAGCCTTCTCCTTGGTCAGAGCGTCGATGCGCTCGTTCATGCTTCCGCCGGTGAGAGATTCCCGTTCAAGGATTCCCATCTCGGTGTCAAGGTGGGCCATGCGGCGATGACAGTCTTCAAGTGCCGGCGGTGTCGTCATCTGGCCCAAGGCCACTCGCGCCGAACTGGTATCGAGCACACTCACCGCCTTGTCGGGCAACTGCCTGCCGGTGATGTAGCGATGCGATAGTCGCACGGCTGCATCCATCGCCTCGTCGAGAATCCGAACGTTGTGATGACTTTCGAGGGTGCTCATCAGGCCGCGCAGCATCGCCACTGCCTGCTCCTCGGTGGGCTCATCGACTTTCACGACCTGAAATCGTCTTGCTAAAGCAGCGTCCTTCTCGAAATATTTTTTGTATTCCGACCAAGTCGTCGCCGCAATGGTGCGCAGTTCGCCTCTCGCCAGAGCCGGCTTCAAGATATTAGCCGCATCGCCTTGGCCCGCTTGTCCGCCGGCGCCGATCATCGTATGCGCTTCATCGATAAAAAGAATGATCGGTTGCCCCGATGCTTTGACTTCCTCGATAACCGATTTGAGGCGATTTTCGAACTCTCCTTTTACGCCCGCCCCTGCCTGCAACAAAGTCAGATCGAGAGACTTCAAAGCGACGTTTTTAAGCGGCGGCGGCACATCACCCGCGGCAATCCGCAGCGCCAGCCCCTCGACAACCGCGGTCTTTCCCACACCGGCTTCGCCCGTCAGGATCGGATTGTTCTGTCGCCGGCGAGTAAGAATATCGACCATCTGCCGGATCTCGAAGTCGCGGCCTAGCACCGGATCGATTTGACCCTTGCGCGCTCGGTCAGTCAAATCGATAGTGAACTGATCGAGCGAAGGCGTCTTCGTCGGACCGCCCATACCCGGCTCGGCGGTCTCCGGGCTTGTCGGAGATGTGATTTCATCCTCAGCAGTTCCTGCCGTGAGATCGGCGAAATGCTTGTGCAGTTCTTCAACCGAAACTTTTTGCAGCTCGGGCGATGCATCCCTCGTCAGCCGGCCCAGGTTTTCTTCGCTGAGCATTGCCAGGAGCAGATGGCCTGAGCGAACCTTAGCCGCGCCGAAATCGATCGAGGCTAGATTCCACGCTTCGGTGATGAGCCGGGGAATTCTCGGCGAGAACGCCGGTGTGCGCGCGTTGCCGGTTTTCAACCGGTCGAGCGCGCGAGTTAGATCGCGCGTGAGCCTAGCTTGATCGACTTCATAGTGTCGAAGGATTTTCTGGATGTCGGTATTCTCGGCTTCGACGAGCTTGAGCAACAGATGCTCGATGTCAATATCATAATGAGTACGAGTCACGCACAAACCTGCGGCGCTTTCGAGCGCCTGGCGGCCTGTATTGTTTAATTTACCGATAAGAGATTTGAGATTAACGTTCATGGGGGCCTGCCTCCTATAGCGTTGCCTGCGAAGGGTGGCCAGATAATTTTTGCATGCGCGTTAAATGGCGTCCTAGAACCGCCTCTGCGGCATCGCAAGAAAACTCTTTTGTCTTTAGCCAGCTCGACCAGCCGAGTCGGAGCGCTTCCGGCCCTGGCCTGGTCAAACGACAGCCCGGTACTTCAGCTGCTTGTAAAACCAATTGGACATCAAAATCAAGCGTTAAACCGACAAAAAAACGAGTCAGTTCGACCAATGAATTAAATCCAGTCTCGCAAGGAAGAAATTCGCGAAACTGCTGAAACTTGAGCGGGCCGACGGCTAAAGTGAAGCCCGCTTGTTGGTCCCAGCACTTAGAGCCGAGCATCGTCGTGGTGCCAAGCTCGTTATTGGAGTCACCACGGCCAAGCCTGGTGCGATTCTCATCATCAACACGGAGCCAAGCGCCGATAAATTGCTTGATGATCAGCGGCACGTTGAAATAGTCACCCAGCATAGCTTGGAGCGCGCAGGCCGAACGCGGCTGTTGGGCTATCAAGCCACTGTAATACAGCAGAGGTTCATCGCCGGATTTGAGCTTGCCTCGAAGCCCGTCCGTTCCCATTCCAATCAGATTGAATAGCGAAAACGAGAACGGATCATAATGAGCGTCCGAGGACAAACGGGAACGCTCGTATGCCACCGGAAAACGATATTTCTCCCAGGCGCGATAAAAGAGTGAGATCATCCGGTGGTTGAAGAGATCGAGAAAATCGCGCAGGGCGAAATCTTTCTGGCGCACCCGCTCGAGCAGAAGCTCGGTGTAATGGCGCGGCAGCACTCCCGCTAAACCGAACAAGCCCATAAACGCCACGACCATCTCGGGTGGACTATCGCCGTTGTCGGGATAAGCAACATCGTAAATCGAGCTGGGGGGAAAGCTGAGAGAAAGAAGCGACCGGAAGCGCACCGCCTCCTTGGCAGGTATGGAACTGCGTCCGACAGGCAGTCGCGCGGAATAGAGGCGCTCCAGGACGCGCACCGCCTGAAAAAAATCGAACCGATATCCCTCTTCGAACAGTACGTGCTCTAAAGAAGGATCTGCTCTCCGGCTCTCGGTGGCCATCGCTTAAGGGGCTCCTCGCGTTGTCGAGATTTGGCAACGAGCTGAGTAAATGAATTTAGCGAAGTGTATAAGCCAAAAAAATTTTCCAACACGGCTGCAAACAAAAAGACTCCACCGCCGACAAATTTTTCTTCATCGAACTCGACCGTTACTTCCAGCCCGCGACAGAAACCATTCCACGGCATCGAGCGCGGTCGGCCGACGACTTGTTTGCTGGTCAAGAGCATAATGCCGTTGATTTGCTGTCGTACAGACGATGAATCGGCGAAATCATAGATCTTTAGGATTTCTTTCAACGCTTCGAGACTTCCGTCGCAGAGCGAAAGATAATTGAGGCCGAGATGCGAGATGATCCGCCACTGGGTCCCCCGGCGTAACGGCGCGCGCAGAGTCTCGGTCGGCTTGCGCAGACAACGAATGCGCGATAGCGGCGCCGCTCCCTCGAGCTCGAACTCACCGCGGTCGCCCCCGAACGGCAGCTTCCCCGGAAGATCCCGATTGCTGCATGTGGTGTGAATGATCAACGTGTCCACGGCCGGAAGGGTGGGCCGGAAATCAAGATTGACGAACGCCAGATGCACGTCGGTGCCGTTATCCCCTTTTTTCGGAGACGGCTTGCGCGCGGCATACCAGAAGGCCTGCTGGTGCTCCCGTTCAACTCCATGCTTGAAGGAGTAGAAGGGCTCGAATTCGACCACCTCATCGGAACCGGGAGAAACGCTGGTCACCGAGTCAATGGAATAGACCTCGGTGGCATTTTGTCTTCGAATATCGGGAAACACCTGGTACTCGGTGCCTGTGTGGCTCAGGCGGATAGGCTCGGCGGTTTGGGAAAACAAGTTCACAATCGGCGTGCAACCCAAGCGAAATGTATCTCGTGTAACCGGTTGCTCCAAGCGCGGCATTCGATTGAGCAAGATCCGAATTTCCATCCGATCGTCAAGTCGACTCTGCGCCGCACGATTGAGTCCGGTGAGCTCGAAAAATAAAAATTTTTCCGGGAAACTGAAATACTCTTGCAGCAGCCGGTATCCCAGGAACGATCGCGCACCGTAAGGCAGGATTCCTTCATCGGCGCCAAATCCGACCGGACCTACGCTGCTGGCCGGCAGCGAAATATCCTTGGAGCTTTCGTTGGGTTTGCTGGACGGGATGCGCACTTCTATCACGTTGTTAAAGAGCAGTTCGTACAACGCATAAGTCAGCGCGCCTTCCCCGTGCAGAAAAAAACGAAGCCGGTCAAGCTCTAGCTGGGCAAACTTGATGCCGCTCAAGCAGCGGATCTCGAGCCGTATTAATCCGAGTGCCGCTCTCGGAAAAACACCCAAGCGTGAGTCTACCGGTTCGAGACTCGCTGTCTCGATCTGAACCGGCCACAACGTAACGGGATAACAGGTGCGGAACCTGCATGGCGCACCATCGACAGGATGTGAGTAAAGAGTAGAGCCTTTCGCAACCGCGTATCCGCTCGTAAGCTTTCCTTGCTCCGGATCAAGAACAAACTGGACCACCGACATCGAGGGAATCGGCGCCAGATAATGAGGGTAAAGCACGTTCAGTAGAGCTTCAGTCACCTCTGGGAAGTCATCGTCGATCTTGTGATGGACGCGCGCGGCAAGAAAGGCAAACGCCTGAATCAGGCGCTCAACATGAGGATCTTCCGACGCGTCCGCTTCAAGGAGTAAGCGGGCAGCGATCTTAGGGTATTTGGCAGCGAACTCGGCTCCCATTTGCCGAAGAAAGCTGAGCTCTCTCTCATAGTAGGTAATAAGATCGTCAGCCATTACTGCTCCCGCTGAATCACGTACTGTTGAGTGTTCATCTGCAACACCGCATCGAAGGTCACAGGTTCCGGCGACGGATCTACCCGCAAAAAGGCATCGATGCGAAAACGCAGGCCGCGATCGTGCTCCCGCGGCGCTTCCAGACGCTACGCGCACCCGCAACAGCCGCGGCTCAAACGTGTTGATTGCGTCTTCGACTGATCGCCTGATCCGAAGCCGATCGTCTTGGGTTAGTAAGCTGAACGAGGTGAAATCAGGCAGCCCGTACGTCAGCAACGAGCGGTTTACTTCTTTGAACTCGCTGGGCAATTCCTTTAAGGTTTCCTGCCGTGAGTTGAGAAGCGCTTCGAGGTCACGAGCCACGGATCGTTCTAAGGAGCGAAAACCCTTGACTCGGCTCGTAGCCGGCTCAGTGGAGATTTCCGGTTCATCGTCGAGCAGCCGGTCGAGGATCGACGGAACGATGTTCACGTCGCTATCAATTCTAGCCATAAGTCATAATCATCTGGGGAGTCTAGCTCTACCGCAAAACTTAAAAAGTTGTCAATGAAGGTGAAGGATGCTTTCTTTCAAAACGATCAAGGCTGCCAAGTTCTTGTTTCATTCAAGCAGAGTTAGTCTCACCTGCTGAGTCGATCTTTTCCTGAGAAACGCCTTTCCCCGTAAGGCAATCAAAAAACTCGCGCAAGACCTCATGTCCGGGACGCGGCTTCGGCTCTTGCGCATGAGCGTCGGCCCATTCCAACGCAAGTATCAGAGGCACCCAGCGAATTTTTTCTTTACTCGGTGAAGCATTCTCTAGGCGAGCCAGCGCCGTCCACATCTGAAACGGCAATTCGACCAGGCCTTATCTTCTCCGCGGTGGGCTGCGCGGCAGTGCTCGGCCGGCGAGGTCACCAAATACTCCCGGCATTTGATAGGACGGTCTGGATGAATAGAGCAGGCTTCGTTTTCGAGAAATGGGCAGGCAATCCCCAAACGAAAATAGGACATCGCAATGGACCATCCCTCGCCTTCGGCCCAACTTTCGCGATGGAGCAGCTTTTCCAGTAAACCGGTTTCGGCGAGCCGGCGCCGGGCCTCGGCGAAGCGGTCCCGAATTTCATTTTGCTTTTGAATAGGTAAACGATCTACCAGCTCCCCAATCCAGTGCGCCTCGGTCTCGGAGATCGGCACCAGTTGCCGGCAACAGGCGCCGCATCCTTTCTTGCAAGAAATTTTTTCTCCAGTTTGTTCTACGCCGTTGGCCGCTGTGCTCATCACGGCATCGGCAAACGAAAAAAACAGCGGCAGCATTTCTTTCAGCCAATAGGCTCCGTCGGAACAGACATGGTTGTCTGTAGCTGCCAATCGGGTCCCGCAAGCTCGACCTTGACGTTTATTGTTTTTGCGGAAGTGTCTTCGTCGGATGGCATCATTCGGTTCAGCTTTTATCCGATAAATTAGGCAACAAGCAGACCCATTTCGGCCAGCTCAGCAAGTTTTCTTTCCAATTCGGCGGCAAGGAAGCCCCGGACTTCTTCGGCACTCTTGGTGATCGCGCCGTTCTCTGTTTCAACGGCTGCGGCGTCCGGATCTTACCAGCGTCACTAAATCATCGAGCAATGCATCGCGGTCGCGACTGCCGTCCAACAACTGCAGCAGCAGCCGCGTTAACGAATCTTCTACTCGGAGATTGAAGTGACGCTGGTTTACAACCTCGGTGCCCTCTAGGCTCTGCAGACGCGCCAGTGCGCTTACCTTCGGTTTTTCACTTGCACTTGTCACGAGTTGAGGCGGAACAAGACTGAATTCGACAATGCCGCCGGCGTACGCTCTCAACAGTAACTCGCCGAGCGTTCGTGCATCGTCGTCAGCGTTGGCAGTCGCGCATGAAGATCCTCTCTCGCATGATCCTCGTGCTTGAGCGAGCAGCTCCTGAAAATGGATCGCTTTCGGCCAGGCTTTGCCCAATGCCGAAATTGCTACTTTGATCAATGGATTATCGGTTTGGAGCGATGAGTTCTTGGGCCCGGCAAACGTTAACTGCTCGCGAGAGTCGAGTCGAGCGTTCGCATCAGCGGGCCGAGTAGGCGAGGCGATGTAAAATGAATTCACCTTCTCCGGCCGTGGGTCATCGTCTAACGGCTGGTCATCATGGCATAGCAACGTCTGCCGGAAGCGGCGGCACTTCAGGAAATCCAAGTATTGCTCTTTGGCGATAGCGCTGTCCGAGATGCGGTTTAGCACTTCCACTACTCTGGCGGGGAAAATACCTGTCTGAATCTCAAAAAAGTGCGCCTCAGACAGATACTTCAAGCCATGACGCCCAGCGTGTTCAACGAACTGATAAAAATAAACTGGCGCGTTGTACTCGGATAAGTCGTCATGGAAGAGCGAGCTATCGGCAAATGCTGTGATGCGATCCAGCTCTTTTTGCAGAACCATGCGATAGAGATCGGGCTCGCTGCCAGCATCTATGATGAATTTGATCAGAGAGCGAGCCTGAGTGACGCGCTGCTGGGGATCGTTAAACTCGCTTACGTGAAAGCGCATCATCTCGCGGGCCATATCCCTCATGTGGCCGCCCGGATAGGTGTTGTAGCTCACGTAAGCCACGCCATTCTCCGCCAGGTTCTGCTTGCAAATCGCCAGGAGCTTATCGCGCACCTTCTCCGGAACCCATGAATAGATTCCATGGGCAATGATGAAATCGAAGCGGCCCAGACTCTCACCGACGTCCATGATGTCGAGTTGCCGAAGCTCCAGATTTTTAAGACCAAGCGCCCGCGCGCGCTCCTGCCCCTTGCAGGATTCCTGCCGCGGCCAGATCGATGCCGACACATTCCGCTTCCGGCAAGCTCAACGCGACCGAAGTCAGATTGAGTCCGTCACCGCAGCCGAGCTCGAGCACGCGAGCGCGAGTAATCGGCGCAGGTTTCATTCCGAAGAGCGTCGCGATCGTCGCCAGCCGGTCAGGATGGGCTTGCGCCAGCGCATGCCCTGAATACGGCACGCTGTCATACGCTGTTAGTTGACTGCTCATCGTTTGATCTGGCTGAAAGATTCATCGTCCAATCGTGACCGGATGCGGCGGTTCGCCCCTCGCGGCGGTCCAAGAGCTCAGTATTCCAGCGGGAGGTGCGTGCCGGAACAGAACGGTCCCGGTTCCGTCGTCGATCGCCGCATATCCTTCAAAGGCGGGGAACAAACAAATCATTAGATCGATGTCGATGCTGCGCGCCGTGGGATCGATTTCGATTGTTCCTTTATACTCAATCTCGCCGATTCCATGACCGGCGCGGGAGTATCGAATCGCCATATCTACAGTCCATCTGGATCAGGATAGTCGGCGTAGTCGCCAGCAAAGAGAATGTTCATCTTTGACGTGCTACCGCGCCGCTTGTTGTAGCACTTCTCCGCTGACCGGATCGCATTCAATGAGATCGTCGCATCTGTGGTGCTGGGTTAAAACGGGCTCCGAAGCTGTGAGATCAACTTTGACCAAGGAGTGCATGCGCGACGAGGCGCGTAGATCATTACTGAAATTACGTTGGTCGGTCAGATAGCAAGGTGCTGCACTCAAAACCGTTAACCCCCTGTACTCGCCTTCACGCAACATAGTTGTACGCGCCAAAAATGTCCCGCGGAATGAAAGTGTTCAACCAAAAACTCATGGAGGAGCGGAAATCAACACCGATCGTGAATCTCGTTACAGAGACTTACTAGATTTGACCTTAAAAGCCTACTGCGAGCACCATCTAACGCTACACGAGTCAGACACCGGGTCTTGAGTCCCAAGAAAGATCGCAACAAAGCTGTCAGCATGCATACTTCGGTGCAGCATGTCGATACTTTACAGGACTAAACCTATCCGATTGATCATCCTGACAGTCTTGCATGTTCGATAGGTTCTATCAAAGCACGCATCATCGACAACGCAGTGGTAATGTTGAATGGCGGGATCGTAACGAGTCTGAGCCGCAGTTATCGCGCAAATCAGGAAAGGGTTGTACTCGTGCCGACCTCAGCTGTTCTTCCGACATGCTATCGAATCCTGTATTGCCGCTCGAATTCGACGTTAAAACCGGTAACTTGGGCTATCTCCTTGCACTGATAAGGCGATTTGCTGCCAGGCGTAAACATGAAGGTTTCGCTAGAACGTCGATTTCGCCGTACCGAGCGATCTCCACAACTGATCAAGTCTGATCACCGCAATGCGCTCAGATTGCAGAACTTAGATGATTCCTTATCGTGCTACTCATCGTGACCCGGCAAGCTTGCAGCCACTATCCGATCTGTAGCGCCTTCAGCCTTTCGTCTAAAACCATCCCCAGCGATAGTCGATAGGATGTCCCGGAAATGGCTATCGTACTGCTCACGGCCGGTAACGATGAATATCCTTGGCCATCGAGTTTGGTCCGCTCCTATATCGCGATGAACGATAGCCTTAGCGCGGTTAGAAATTGCCAACGCACTCTGCCTTGAAGCTCTCGTTTCTTCCCGCGTCCAGATTTTTGGGTTGTCCGAAGTCGACGATTTGATTTGGCGCCAGCGCCGAATTTGAGTCGGACATCGTTACACTTTCTTATTCGCTTTCAGATCATAGCCGGCCTTAACAGCTCCGCCGAGCGAACCGTCTGGTTTCTGCTCTTTATACTCGAACTCTATCTTGGAGTAGTTGAGCGACACCTGATCCGTAGGAACAATATCGCTACCGCCCGACCCACCGGTCTGGTAAGAGGAAACTAGTAGGTCCGTCATTTTTACGGATAGGAATTCTTGCTGCTCTGTACCCGCCTTCCGGCAAACCAGGGTTCCTTCTCCAATGTGCTCACCCGTCGCGCACGCGAGCATGAGCTTTGGGCTTGCCTTACTAACCCTCATCACAAAATGGAAATCCTGCATAACAACTTTGCCGGCACCTCCTCCACCGCCGCCCGTATGTGTACCAGAGTTGGTCTCGCCCCACGAGAAAGACTCTACATCAATCTCCCCTTTGTGCTTGTGGTCCGTTGACTCTCCATCAATGCCCTTGAGTTTCAGAAAATAATCTACTGCCGCCATATAACCTCCATCAAACGTGAAAGTTGAAAGTTGTTATGCCGCTATCCACCTCTGGTTAGGTTTATACTTGCCTTACTTCCTGGCCGAACCCGGCAACTCGGCAACTAACCGCAACGAAACAGTTAGCTCATCCAATTGGAAATGAGGCCTCAGGAATGCAATGGCGCGATAGACACCAGGCTTGCCTGGCACCTCAGCCACTTCCACACGCGCCTCTCGTAATGGGTATTGCGCTTTGACTGTTGCCGACGCGTTATCATCTTCGGTCACGTAATTCATGATCCAGCGATTAAGAAATTTTTCACAATCAGTGCGCGACATGAAGCTGCCGATCTTGTCCCGCATCATGGATTTCAGATAATGAGCAAAGCGCGACACGGCCATCATGTATTGCAACTGAGTCGAGAGCCGAGCATTAGCATTGGCCGAGTCGGTGTCGTATTTCTTTGCCTTCTGGCAGGACTGGGCACCAAAAAATGCTGCGTAATCTGTCCCCTTGCAGTGCACGAGCGGAATTAATCCCAGATCCGAAAGTTCTTTTTCGCGGCGGTCGGTAATGCTGATCTCCGTGGGACACTTCAACGCTATTTCGCCTTCGTCGGTGCTAAACGTATGAGTCGGCAAACCCTCGACGAGACCGCCTCCCTCCACTCCACGGATCGCGGCACACCATCCGTGCTTGGCAAAAGAATCTGTCAAGCGCGCCCCGAACGAGTATGCGGCATTGCTCCAGAGGTATTTGCTGTGGTCCTTGCCATCCACCTCTTCCTTGAAATTAAAAGACTCCACCGGCACTGTTTCAGGGCCGTAAGGAAGCCGCGCCAAGGTGCGCGGCAATGTGAGTCCCACGTATCGCGAGTCTTCCGACTCGCGAAACGATTTCCATTTGGCATACTCCACGGTATCGAAAATTTTCGCCAAATCTCGCGGCCCAGTCAGATCGGTATAGCTATCGAGATTGAGAAGGCCCGGCGAGGCAGCGGCGATAAACGGAGCGTGAGCCCCCGCCGCGACGTGCGAAACCTGTTCCAGGAGCGACAGGTCTTGAGGATGCCGGCCAAACTCATAATCACCGATGAGCGCGCCGAACGGCGCGCCGCCAAACGTCCCGTATTCATCTTCGTAAACCTTTTTGAAAAGAGCGCTCTGATCGAACTCAGCGGCTCGTTCGAGATCTTTACGGAGATCGTCTTTGGAAATGTTCATGACTCGGATCTTCATCATCGTGCCGGTCTCACTCTGGTGGACTAGATAATGAAGCCCGCGCCATGACCCTTCGAGCTTCTGAAATTCCGGCGCATGCATGACTTCATTGAGCTGAGCCGAGATTGCCTCGTCCAACGCGGCGATTCTGGCGGCAATGGCAGTTTCAAGGTCCTTCTTGACGACCACAGCGCCATCTAGAACCTGCTGGACAAACTCTCCGATAAGATCCTTGGCCCGGGAGCGCTCGGTGTCGCTGCGGGCGATCCGACTTTCGGCAACGATTGAATCTAAAAGACTGCCTTCTTTTTGTACTTCTTCGGCGATGGACAGCTTAGCTTTTGCTTGACTTCTTTCTGCCATTTTACTTCTCCTTGCTAACGGAGTCCTTCTCACCCTCAGCAACAGCCGGGCCGGCTTCTTTACTTAATTTTTGAAGAGCATCCGTGTTCTGGATAACTTCGTCCATGAGTTCCACTAAGCGATCATTGCCATCCATCTTGGCCATGAGATCCGAAAGTTTTTTCCGCGCCTCAGCCAGCTTTCTCAGAGGCTCGACTTGATTGACCACCTGCTCCGGCTGAAAATCGTCCATGCTGTTGAAACGAAGCTCGACTCCGAGCTTGCTATCGTCGTCTGCCAGTTTGTTATCCACGCGGTAGGCCAAGCGCGGCTTCATGCCTTTTAAGACGGCGTCGAAGTTATCGCGGTCGATCTCGACAAACTTTCGATCCTTGACTGGGGGAAGCGCCTCATCGGGTCTTCCCGATAAATCCGCTAGTACGCCGACCACAAACGGAAGCTCCTTTAGCTGAATAGCGTCGCCGACTTCGACATCGTATGTGATGTGCACCCGTGGCGGTCGTACACGACCCAGCTTGCTTTGTATACTTTCTCTCGCCATAGACTCCTCCTTAATTTTTTGCGCTCAACAGTGGAGCCGACCTGCCGTCAATAATAGGAATCAGTCAAAGTCTCGCGGCAACCGTACAACCTGGCGCGAAACTACTCCGGGCTTGCAAGCAGTGTCAAGTGGTATCTCGGTCCTTAATCCCCAGTGTGTCACGCAGCTGATTGAGCACGTCTTGATTGCTGACAACCTCGCCGAGCCACTGGTCCAGGGGCATCTTGGTCCAGCGTACGGCGCGTTCAAGCAGATAGGTAACCGGATGCTGGGCTTCAACCCGTTTCAAATAAGCAGCGAGCACGGCTAAGCGCTGAAACGCCTCTTCGCGGTTGCGCGGCTCCCCGGCCCAACTGATGTTTCCGGATACTGCTACGGGGTTTCCGTTATCATGGGTGTTGCCTGTATTCATGGCTATAGTCTCTGGGGTTGAAGAGATCGGCCCCTTTACCATCGTGCTGTCGGATTCTGGCTTATAGGTAGGATCTTCCTCTCTCTTCTTTTTGAGAATGCCGCTGACAACCTGATGACAATCATCAATGCCGTTTCTTATTTTAATTAAGCTGGGAGCGTCCGGTCCGAACTTTTCGTCGACAGTCTTCTCGAGCCGGCTTAACTGTTCTTTGCTTTGAGATAGATCCTCGAACACGCTCTCAAAATGCCCGCGTTCCGTCGCTTTTACGGAGTTCTCGAAGTGCTCACCGGTGATTTTCCCATCCGCAATGGCTGCTTGCATTGCCTCTGGGTTTTGCCGTCCTAAGTTATCCACCTTGCGCGATTCGTCCCAGTGATTCCACGCGTACGGCGGATTTCCGCCCGTCAAGGCGACTTCCCGGATAGCCGCCGGTAATTTTTCATTCAGCCAATTCAGTGGACCGGCACGAAACTCCAGGTCGCCGTCTTCGATCTCGGGATAAAGCCCGTCCCAGAACTGCTCGTGCAACTCGTGCAACAAATTAAGACCCGCGTTTAGACCTGCGAAGCCGTCTCGTTTGGTAAGAGCTTCCACCAGCCACGCACCGATTTGTAAATCCTTGCATTTCGTTCCAATGGCTTCTGTAGAAATATTGATCACCGCACGCCAGTCGGCGACTTTCGCTTCCCTCTGCCAATCGCCTTTGTTTAGGTCGTCATCGGCGCGCCGAGCCTCCTGGATGGCGTCGTAAACGCCGGCATAACGCACCGACTCACCTGCTGGATTATTACCAGGAATGGGTGCAAGCAAAAATTCGAGGTCCAAGACTGCGGACGAGGGCATAAGAAAGTCTCCTTAATAGACTTCCGTCACATACTCCGAAGCAACTCAACTCTCAACTGCGAAAATAGCAATCGCTACGCCAGTTATGACGAAATGTAGAATCCACTAAATCGCTCGTTTCTCACCCGCAAAAATAGATGATCAGGAAAATTTCACGTCCGGCATGTACACCAGCAGATACACTAAGCGTACCGATTGTTTACACTGGCGGTTGCAATTAGTTAGCGGCACAGTCTCAGCGATAAGATACATCGCCGGCTACTCCTTCACGGCTATCAATTCGAGCTTCAACTCCGGAAATTCGTCCGGCAAATACAACGCTAATCTTCTCGCCTTAGAAATCGTCTCCCACCAGCGGCCCTGGGTATGCAGATGAAAATATTTGAATCCCGGTTTTATCGGAATCGAGCTCGGCGGAATCGGTTCGTGGGCAAGCACGACTCCGGGTACGGCCCTTCCAATGAGCGCGCCGACCTCATCCGGGGAGCTGATCTTTGACTGCGACGGCACACCCTCAATCAATCTCGCGGGCGCCACCTGAGCATTGGCGGCAAGATAGAACTGAGCGTTCTTCAGCAGGCGATCGTCATGGATTTGACCGACGTACCAAAGCTCGGGCGTTTTCTCCAATGGTATGATGACGTATTTGGCCGGGATTATCGTATCAAGAAGAAACCGAATTTTTGTTTCCAACTCGTTGAACGTGTCAAACATATTCTCATGATCGTAACGCGGCACGTCTCTCGCGTCGGCCTGAAGAGCGAACGTGCTAAGCTGCCCGACCAGTTGCACCAGGAACAAATAGAGTTGCTCAGGATGGTGATTAGGGGACGCGTTGAAGTGCGCTAGAATCGGAACGTAGGAATTCACCGTATGCAGCAGCCAAAAATTGGCAATGTCCGAAGAGCCAAACTCGGTGATATGGCGGCGTTGTTGTGACAGGCCCGTACTCTTCGCGGCCAGGACTTCAAGAATACGGTGAAGGATGCCGATCAAAGAGTCCGAAGCAGAAATCGCGACGGATGGCGCGATATACGAGTCGTTGAGAGTGACTACCCCCGAAGCGGTGCGGCCCAACTGGGCGATTTTCAGCCAAACTTTGCCTTCCAGTGATTCGCCGCCAAAGTTAATTTGAAAGTTTTTCTTTGCGACCGGAATTTCACACTCGTTCCCTTCGGTCGTTTCATCCGAAACCCGGACCGTTTCCATTTGATAGCGCCGTCCTCGACCAGCCGATCCATTTTCCAGGTGAAAATTGATCGAGTCCGCCTGTCGAGCTGGAATCGTCAGGTAAACGTCAAGTGACTCCGCTGACGCCGGAAACAGATCTTTGACCGACCGAACTTCGGGAGCTAAATCGTCATCAGGAATCTGCACCGGAAGTCCGTCAGGCATGATACCGCTGCACCTATATAAGGTAAAAAAGCCGTTGGGCAGTCCGGCGCGGTCTACCTCCAACTCGGATACTCCCCAGAGGTACGGTGCGAGAGGTTTTATCCGAAAATTGAGCAGGCTTTCGTAATAACGGTCGGCCTGCTGAAACAGATGCGGTGTTAAAAAGAGACCCTCGCTCCATACCACACTTCTCGCTCGGCTCATCTAATGGACTCCTACAACTAAGAACTTCGGACAATTGTAAATGGTGGTTCGGCCCGAAACGGTGGTTCGGCGCGAAAAGTGGTGGGACTGAGTGCGTCAAACCGCAACCGTGATAAATATTGCAAGAATCCTTCCGTAAAAGGGAAGCTTTGATCGAGAAGCCTTCGCGAGACCCAGCGCCCGCCCTGCCGACTCAGAAAGGCGTTAGCCGATTGATTGACAAAGTTCATGATCTTGCCCCCCTTGGACCCAGAATCAAAATCTCTAATCTCGAGGAGCAGGCCTTCCCATTGTTGCTGAAGGTACTTGCTGGATTCCGTCAACATCCCGCGCCACGCCAAGGAGAGAGGACGTGACAACAACATCCAGAAGAGCCGGTCCGTTTCTTCCGGAGCGCCAATCGAATTCCGCAACATTGAGAGCGCCCATGTCGCACGCAGGATAGGGTGGGTCGCTTTGGCGCTCGGTTCACCCTCTTCAAAGGCTTTCTGCGACGACTTGAAACTTTTTTCAAAGGTAGTGATTTCGCCTCGCAACTGCCCGACCGCTTCCAGGTAGATTGCCAGGTATCCTCCTGCTTCTGTTTCCGCGTTTGCAGGTTTATCGTTGCTCTTGGCGGATTTCTGGGCGTGCGCAACTTTTGTCTTCAGGGCTACGAATTGTTTCAACGTCGACGCCCACGCCGGAAGCTCGTTACGCTGCCAGGCATCGCCGAGAATAACGCTCAGATTGGCATTAGCCTCGTCGATCACTTTTATGTAAGGCGAGTCTGCGGCGGAAACTAAATTGACCAGTTCGCGATTCATCTGGGTATGGATAGGAACTCTTTCCGGCTGTGAAAAAGCCGACAAAAATTCTCCCCATTGCCGCAAAGCTCGGCTTCGATAACTAGCTTCAAATCCTTTCACCGAATCACTGACCTCGGCCTGGTCGGCAGCCAATTTTTTCAGGCCTGAAATAAGCGGATCGATTCCCTCCTGCCAGGCACGTGCTGTGTAGGCTGACTCCACCTCCAGCGGTACACTGACACCCCAAAGGGCGGTTGCACGCACCGGCTGAAACTGTGCTTTAGCGGACTCGATAATCGACTCCTCCTTCAGATTACCCCGACCTAACCACTCCTTTATTCTTTGGATGTCCTTTAGCCGGGTTTCAACGAACACGTCCGAATCTGATTGCCAAAGCAAATACGATTCATGGGTCCGGCGAAAGCGTTCGATCTCGACGTCACCGCCTTTTAACTCAGGGTCAGCTATAGACAACATAACCCGGTAACTCAACGGATTCGCATTGTGCAAATCACCGCATGAGCTACTCTGCTCACACCTTGCCATGAGAAGAGCTCGTTGGGTGATGGCGCCAACCACCATAGATGCGCCGGAACCCTTCGCAAGGGCTTGATCGATATGCTTTTCAAGTGGATTAATGACCTTGGCAGTGAATGCCGGCAGAAATCGTTGCTGCAGCGCTGTCGTGATGCGAGGCGTTTGCCTCAGGCCAAAATTAGAGACAATCCGTTTCCATTTCGACTGTACACCAAGCGAAGAAATGTTTTGCCGGCAATTATCGAGCGGTCGTAAGGCGTCTCCAATAGAAACCCGCAATGCCGCCAAACTCGTACAAGGTGTCACATCCAAATTAGTGAGTGCCATCCAATTGTTCGTAAACGACACTGTAAAAGCGATGCACAGGATCAGCGATACAGCCAACACCCCGATTAGACCGGCAGCCCAACGAAGGCGGTGGCGCTCGCGGCCCACCGCGGTGCGAATGGCAAGATTACGGTCGCTAGGAAGGATTTTGGAATAGAGATCGCGCAAAAAGAAATCTCGGGTTGTGCTTGCCGCTTGTGGATGAACATACCTGGAGCCAAGCAGGCGTGAAAGACGCGACGTCGCTGGTCCTGATTGGCGGCCACTGGTAAGAAAAAATCCTCGCAAGAAAGGAACGTCGCGGTACGAACTCGGCCGAAACAGAACATCTACAAAAGCTTTCAACGGGACTTGCAAGCTCTTCAGTTCAGCCGGAAAGAGAAACATTCGTTGCACCGCAGTTTCCTGCTCTTGTTCGACGATCTGCGCCAGCCGGATACGCTCGACCCTCTCACAGATCCGATGGAACGCCCTGTCAAAAAATCGCGCCGGATCCGAGTGATTGATGGGGTCCGGATTCACCTCGCCGGCAGCCTGGGCATTGGCTTTGTCCGGCAGTCCGGCCCAGAACTCATTGAAGCCAACTATCAGATCGCACTTAGTAACCGTGAGATAAACCGGGAACTTAACTCCAAGCCATTGAGAAATCTCATCTAGACGCTCGCGCGCATGAGCCGCCTGTTCCTTGAGCTTCTCAACCGGGGCTGAAGCCAGCGAATCAGCCGATACCGCAACGATAACGCCGTTGATCGGCTCTCGCCGCCGATTATTTTTGAGCAAGTTCAACAGTTCTTGCCATTCGGTAGCCGTTTCGCTCTGCTTGGCCTGATGCAGATACTGTCCCGCCACATCAAGAACCACAAGCTTATCAAAAAACCACCAATCGCAATTTTGTGTCGGACCTTCAGAGCCAACGGTTACTACGGAAGATTGCGGCCCCCCACCTTTTATCAAAGCTGACTTTCCACAACCTGACTCGCCGATGACGGCAACCCACGCCAACGCATCGAGTGCATCATCTCCCGTTTTCTGAAGCTTCGACTGTCGCAAGGAACGTACGACTTCAGTCCATTTGCGTTTCAAATCCTCTAAGTTGTTTTTGCGGCCGCGTCCGAGACTCGCTTCTCTTTCTTGATGCGCCGCTTCCGCTTCTTGCCGGCGGGTTCGGCGGTGCCGCCAAAACCGCCAAACCAGGTACGCTCCTGCAATCAGGAGCGATACGCCGGCCCCGGCGGCGAGCAAAGCCCACCATGGATAACCGAAGTGAAATCCCGCTGCCAAAGCAGCCGCCAAGCAGGATATCCCAACAACGACAGCAACCAGCTTCGCCAGCGATCTCGATCTGCTCACGGGTTTTTGCTGAGCATCGTTATTTGGCTGCGCCAAGATTTCTGTCGGAGCACCTCGAGACGGTTCCTTGAACGCGCTTTGGGTCGGAAACGAGGGATCGCGTGTGGTAAAAACTACTTTCGGCCCCCGGGCGGAGAACTGCAGGAGATCGCCGTCCTCGAGTTGAACAGAGCTATCGATTTTTCGCGAGTTGAGGAAGGTTCCGTTTCGACTTTGGAGATCCCTAACGAAGTAAGATTCGCCTTCCCGAGATATTTCTGCATGGTATCCCGAAACGGACGCATCCCTTTGCGGATCAAACGTGAGATCGTTGTCGGATTGCCGACCGATGCGGATGATGTCTCGATCGAATGATTCGACCTGGCCAGTCTTGCTTCCTTCGACGTGTTTCAAAAAAAATGCCATCGGCTCACTTACAACGTGAAGATTCAGCTCTAAGTAACTGTGTCGGGGATTCTAGTCAAACTCGTTCAACGCAGTCAAGGTGGATTCTCGCTCGGGGAACACTCATTTAGTCCTCTGATCGCGCGGCATGGAGTTGAGCTTAGTTTTACTGCTTTCGCTGAAACCGCGATCATTACAACCGCCGATAGTACACCTGGTGAGCATTGAGCCGAAGTACAGAACCAACTTGTAAGTTCGACAGAGCTTTCATCCGGTGAATACTCGCGCTTGAGGTCGTATTCAACTTCTGGACCATACTCGAAATAATCCTCGCCAATTCCGATACCAAAGCGTTGCTGTTACCGTAATCTACTGCTGCAAAGCTGCCCTCGTTCACCTCAATACTGGAGACCTCGTTAGCAACAAACCGTTGCGTAACTCGCTAGTGTCGCCTTGACATAGTCCACCCGTTCCGGTGTATAAGTCGCTAAACAATAAGAAATCAATCCCCTTTCGAATGCTTTTGTAGGCCGGTCTGTTTGGAGCTGAAAGTCACCCCTGGTTGATGTCACTGTTGACGAGCGCGCGCAAACACCGTGGCGATGAACGGCTCAGTTCCGCTCACCATGAGCGGCGGGCAAGAGTTTTGCATTTTCATCTCTTTCGGCGAGAGATTCTGTCAACGTTGTTGACAGCTGTGCTAGGCATTGATGCATAACCCGCAGGTAGAGAATTAGCAATGAAGTACTGTCCGTTGTGCGGTAAGAATTATGGGGACGAAACAGAGTTCTGCGAAGTGGACGGAGCCATCCTTCGGATTAGCGGAAAGAAGGATCCTTACCTAGGCAATGTCATCAGAGGCCGCTATCAGGTGCTTAGCAAACTGGGCGAAGGAGGGATGGGAACCGTTTACCTGGCGGAGCAGGTCAGCGTCGGTCGCAAGGTCGCGATAAAGTTCTTGCTAGGCAATTATGCGAGCGACGATGCATTTATCAGCCGATTTCGTCGCGAGGCGCGGCTCGCAGCTTCATTGAATCACCGCAATATCGTGATCCTCTATGATTTTGATCAAGCGAACGATGGCACGCTGTTTATTGTCATGGAGTACTTGAGCGGTCAGAAGCTCAGCGATGTGATTCGGCGCGACGGTCCTCTAGAGATAGGTCGGGCGACTCGGCTCGGCCTGCAGATCGCCGACGGATTAGAGGCAGCGCACCGTGCCGGCGTGATTCACCGAGACATCAAGCCGGACAACATCATGGTTGCTGGAGCAGACGCTTCGGAAGAGATCAAGCTGATGGACTTCGGTATCGCGAGACTTCGGGATCCCGGGAATGCCAGCCAGATAACTCGCGCAGGTTTGATCGTCGGCACGCCGGCTTACATGGCGCCCGAACAGGTAGACGGGGGAGAAGTCAGTGATAAGACGGACACCTATGCCTTGGGCGTAGTTCTTTATGAGATGCTCAGTGGCAGTGTGCCTTTTACAGCCGCAACTCCCGGCGCGGTGTTAATCAAGCACATGCAGGAGATGCCGGTGCCACTGCGCAAGCTACGGCGCGAACTACCAGCAGCCGTCGAGCGGCCGGTCATGCAGGCTTTGGAGAAGGAGCCGCACAAGCGACAGACCAACATGGCTGAGGTTGTCCAGCAATTGCGCAAGGCGGAAGAACAGTTAAGAGGCAAGCCGGGTATAAGAGTTAAAGAGCCGGGATCGGGATGGGACCGGATAGGTCAAGCATTTAGGAAGGCAGACGAAACGCGGCCTGAAAGATTTGAACCGCCGCCAGAGCCGCTCCCTATAGAGCCCACCAATGCAAGAACACTACTTGAGTCAGCCGGCCCGCAGTGGGCTCCTACTCAGGCAATATCACTCGACGACTTCGATCAGCCTAAGCCTCGCGCCTCCACCTACCGCCGATCGATTGTTATACTCTCCCTTTTGGCATTAGCAGGAGTACTCGGAACCGTCTTTTACTTGAACAACGGCCCGGCGCTTATTAGCCGGTCGTTTGCTCCTACAGAAACTTCTTCCATTTCTCCCCCTGCACCTGAACTGCTCTCTCTCTACGTGACTTCTGATCGGAGAAATCTCGCTCCTAAAGAACGCTTGACCCTTACTGCTACCGGAAGATTCTCCGACGGAAGCGAGCAAGCAGATCTCAAGCGGATTGAAATGGCACAGCAGCAATAGTTCGGTCGTTAGCATCAACTTCCGAAGGCCAGGCAGAAGCTCAAAACGAAGGCATAGCGGAGCTTAGCGCCGAGCTCAAAGAACAAGTCAGCCCGCCGGTGACGGTTGTAGTGAAAACGGACAAGCCAAACGACCCGACTCCAACTCGGGTGCCTGCGCCTACGCCGAGTCTTCGCTCGCTTGTGGTTATTTCAGTCAAGCGCGAGCTGCAAGCCAATGAGCGCATTGTTCTGAGGGCAAAAGGGCAGTACTCAGATGGCAAAGAGATCGACATCAATGATGGAGTTCTCTGGCAAAGCAGCGACGAGCGGATCGCCTCCATTGATTCTAGAGGCCGGGTCACGGCTCATCGCAGTGGTCAGGTGAAATTGAATGCGAGTTACGAAGGAGTCGCGAGCCCGGCGATAAGTGTTATCGTAAAAGATCCGATAAGCATTGAGCCCGAGCTTCCCGCCGAGCCTCGGCAAAAACCACAAATAGAGAAACCCAGGGCGCCTGATATCAGAGAAAATTTGAGAACCGCGACGATTTTTTGGGAACAAGGGAAGTACAGTGAAGCCATGATTGAGCTCGAGCATGCGCTCAGGTTAGCTCCGGAGAGTAAGGAGGCGCGATCTCTCCGGATCAGAGTAATGAAAGCCTGGGAGGCTGAAAAAGAACTCAACTCTAAAAAGCCTTGAGCCTAAGCAGCTCGATCCCAATTGCTGCGACCGCACGTAATGAAATCCATGATGGAGTCCTAAGACGATATAGGAGTCAAACGCTTCAAGATACAGAGAGCTTGGAGGTTAACCAATTATGGATGCAAAGCAGCTCTTCGACAACGGCGATCTGCAGGGAGCCATCAGCCAACTCACCGCAGATGTTAAGGCGAATCCGCTCGACCTGCGTAACCGAATCTTCCTTTTTGAATTATTGTGTTTCATGGGTGATTTCCAGCGAGCTGAACGCCAGCTCGATGCTGTGGCTCAGGTTAGTGGCGATGCTACGGTCGAACTTGGCATAGAAATTTATCGGGGTATTCTCCGGGCGGAAGCTAGCCGTCGTCAACTATTTCAAGGGCAGAGCCGCCAACCAAAGTTTTTGTCTGAACCGCCACCCTATACGGCGTTACATCTGAAAGCGCTTACGGAGATAATTCAGCAGCACTTCGATGAAGCGGAAAGTTCGCTTAAAGAGAGCAGTGATCTCAGGAAGAGCTTAGGCGGTCAAATTGATGAGACCCATTTCGACGATTTCAAGGATGGCGACGATCTCATAGCTCCTTTTTTGGAGGTCATCATCCGAGCTGATTATCTGTGGCTGGCGCTCGAAGATATTGTCCGGCTCGAGATTCGGCCGCCGCGAACTCTAAGAGACCTTCTTTGGATTCCGGGCAAGCTTGAACTGCGCGAGCAACAAACAATTGATGTTTTCATACCCGTACAATATTACGGTTCGAGTGATCATGCTGAAGATCCCGTTAAACTCGGACGAATGACAGTTTGGGAGAATGTCGGGGAAGAAACCAATCTCGGCAAAGGTCAGCGGACCTTTCTGATTGATGGAGACGAACGCTCGCTACTGGAAATCAGAAACGTTGAATTCGCTTGATCGTAAGTTCATCTGCAGCGATCAATTAACCGGACACACGAAGACTGAAGAATTTTACGCAAAGTCGTTTGAGAAGAGCTTTGCGTCTGGCTAGCTGAAGTTACATGGGAGAGCAACAATCCTCAACCTGGATTCACAAGGGAATCGCCAGTATTACTCGAATCGGCCGCGCCAGCGTGCCGCCGGTTGCGTCGGCCGGAGGCACCAATCCGCTGCGCGAGATCTTTACGGATCTCATTGCTTTCGTAATCTTTTTCAAGTCCTCCTGTGACAAACAACCGCCGGATCAAAATGAGCTGCGTGAGAAGATTCTCGCGCTCGCAACCGCCCAAGAGGAGCGAGTCAAAACAGCGGGAATTTCCGCAGACAATTTCCGCGAAGCACGTTTCGCCGTTTTTTCTTGGGTCGATGAAATGATTCTGACTTCGGCATGGCCCCACCGGACCCGTTGGCAGCATCTGATGTTAAGTTATTACAAAACCTTTAACGCCGGCGAAGAATTTTTCGCCCGTTTACAGAACCTTCCGCCGCATGCCAATGACGTGCGCGAAATCTATTACTTGTGCTTGAGCCTCGGCTTTCTGGGACAATATGCTTTTGGCGACGGACCGTCTGAAGTTAAGAAGTTAAAGCAAGCGCTCTACAATCAACTATCCGGAAAGCAAGGCGACATTCGCCGCAACTATGGCCTGCTATTTCCAGAGGCGTATCAGAAAGCCGTCACTGCGGCGCGGGCACCTGATCGCGCGAAATTCTTTTGGTATGTCGTGGCCCTAAGCACGCCGGTCGTCTTGTTCATCGCGTATTTCGTTCTCCTCAGGTATCAAGCCGATCAGTTGATCGCCAAAATCGCCAGAGTCGAACAGGCTCCCCCGGCACCCGCAGCAATCAAAAAGCCTTGGTCCGGTTCGCTAGTTGAAGAGCTGAGGCGCAGGGGCGTGCGCGCTGTTGAGCAACCGGAAGGTGTTCTGATTACCCTCGATACACTACTTTTTACCGCCGGCAACGCGCAGTTGAACGCCCAGGCTCGTGCACAGATCGATGATATCGTTATGACGGTGAAGCGCTATGCGCCTGACAAAGTCGTTAGAATAGAGGGCCATGCCAGCAGGGAAAGAGAGGCAGACGAACCGCGTAATCGTAAATTATCTGAAGACCGCGCGCGCACTGTGGCCGAGGCGTTTACCCGCTCCGGTTTTCGCAGTGCTCAAATTTCCGCTCATGGGCTTGGCAGCACGAAACCCCTGGCTACCAATGAAACTGAACAAGGGCGGAGTCAAAATCGCCGCGTGGAGATCACCGTAAGAAAATGAGCAACTCAAGCTTAGCCGTCGTAGTAGATAGCTATGGATTGAGCGATGTCGGCTTGGTCCGTACCAACAATGAAGACAGCTTTCTGATCGCAAGTCCGACCAGCGACTTTGCCAACCAGAATCCCGCTGAGTTAAACGGCATCATCCCCCAGAATGGAACCATGTTCATTGTTGCAGATGGCATGGGTGGAGCTCAAGCAGGAGAAGTGGCAAGCCGGATGGCAGTCGAAACGGTTGGACGAAACTTTATCGATGCTCTGGGAAAACAAACCGTCCTGGACCAGCAATCGTTGATTACCGCGCTAACCGAAACTATTCGAGAGGCAAACGAACTTATCTTTCAGCAAGGACAGAAAAACACTGAGCTAAACGGCATGGGCACAACGCTCACCGCCGCGACAGTTCTCGGCGGCACCATTTTATTTGCACAGCTTGGAGACAGCCGGGCCTACTTGGCGCGTAAGGGAGTTATCTCTCAAATGACCAAAGATCAAAGTCTTGTAGCTCAGATGGTCGCCTCTGGTTCGTTAACTCCGGAGGAGGCTAAAACTCATCCCAAACGAAACGTTATCCTGCAGGCTTTAGGAATACAGAGCGAGGTTGATGTAGCGATTACATTCACGGAACTAAGGAGGGGCGACCAGATTGTATTATGCAGTGATGGTCTCTCAGGGAAAGTTGATGCCGAGGAGATCAAAGAGTATTTAGAAAAGTTTGAACCAAAAGCGGCCTGTCAGGGACTCGTGAGAATGGCCCGAGAAAGAGGCGGCGAGGACAACATCACCGTGATTGTTGCGCGTTTTAACGGCGACGGCCTTCCGGAACCCAATCCTGAAGATGTCACGGAGTCTCCTAACACGAAGGTGGAAGCTGCGCGCAGACGTTCCTTTTGGCCGTGGCGGAGATAAGAACAGAATGATAAAATTCGTTCTATAGGACAGCTCAAAATGGTGTGTCAAATCGCAACTCCCAATGTCCTCTTCGGTGAATCGATTGCTGCTTTAACGGAATCACGACATGCTCAACGTCGTTGCTGCAGTGGAAAAAATGGAGCAGGTCCGCACGCAAAAGTCATTGTCACAATGATGGATGCGTACAGTCGGGCAGAGGCGTTAAAAGTGCGAAGGTTTTCCGATCAAGCATTGCGGCACAACCCTAGACATTGTGGTCAAAACAGTGGTGGAGAACTAAAAGCGGCTGACGACGCGCTATGATTTCGCAGCGAACACTCGACACACTAGCCGACATCGTACGTGCTGGAGTGGCCTTCCTCTCGAGTATCGGCTGAGGCGCCCGCATCGAGCGGCTTACATTCTAGGTCGGTGCCATCCGCCTGATCCGAAAGACCATGATGGGGGAGCTGAGTTTTTTCGAAAACCTGATGCACCCCAGCTGGGACGCCAAAATGTAATTTCGGGACGTAATCCGAACAGGAATGGCCACCGACCAAAATTCCTTTTACACACCGATTGATAATCGCTCGGGTCAAACTAACAGATGCTGAGCTTCTTAGTGTACGCTTCGATTACTCGATAAATCGGCTATCGCGATTATCGCCCCAAGCGCGCCACTGCCGACTGCACCAGAGACGTATCGTAGACGTCTTCAGGCCGAAGTTTCGCCGCCGACGGAAAATCGCGGGCCACATACTCGATGGCAGCACGAAAGGCAGACTGAGAAGGCACCGGCGTGTCCGACATGATGCGCTTGGCGTAGATATCATAGCTCTCTTCGAGCGAAGTAATATCCGACGTGCGCAGGTAGCGCGCCATGGATTTTACGCTCTCCGACTTATGCGTCATGAAGTAGCGATTCCCTTCCACCACGGCATCGACAAAGCGCTGCATTTCTTCGCGCCGCCGTTCCAGGTCGACTCTCCGGATCGCGTGCGAGGTGCTGGCAAATTCAACCTTGCCGATCAGGTCGATGAGCAACGGAAGACCCAGCTTCCGCGCATGAAAGGTATAGGGCGGATTGAGAATCGTGGCGGCCACCGCACCGGACTGTAACGCTGCCATCCGGATGGGCTGTCCGCCCATCTGAACCAGGCTTACGTCCTTATCAGGGTCCAACCCGATCGCCCTGAGTCCGAAGCGCGTGCCAAAATCAGACAAGTCACCGAACGTCGTGATCCCCACGCGCTTACCACGAAGCTGCGCAGGCGTGCTGATCCCGGTAGCTCCATAGATCATATACGGAAGCGTTCGGTATATCCCTGTTACAAACACGAGTTGAGCCCCACCAGCAACCGCACTAATAATTCCCGGAGGCGCCACGTAGGCGACGTCAAGATCGCCCGCCAACAAAGCCTGCGTGGTCCGAGTTCCGCCCTGTACAAAGATCGGTTTTACGTTCAAGCCGTGCTTATTAAAGATGCCCGCGTCGTGGGCGACCCAAAGCTGAGCCGCGCTGGCTGAAAGCACGCTGAATCCGACTACAAAATCTCGCGCGATGGCATGGGCCGAGGCGCCGCCGAAAAAGAGCGCCACTAGAAAAACCCGAGCTAACTTCTTCATCGCAACGCTCCTTTGGACCCAAGAGCGCCCAGCACTTCCTGAAGGCTGATGTTGCCGTGGCCCATAGGCAGAACGCGCTCCCAGTCATATCGGTCCTTCGGCCGGCATGTGGGCGGCTTGGTGGCATCGATGCCTAACTTTCCCCCGACCCTTTGATGCCCTGCTCCCGGCGCGGTCACCAGTTTTCCCGAGGGATCGAGAGAATGCATCCGCGCATACGGGATTTGCAGCAGATCACGCGCCGGATCCACTCGTGTCGCGACCGCCCAGAAGACATCACGCGGATCGGTTAGATCGATGTCGTCGTCGAGCGCTATGGCAATTTTTGGATGGGCGTAGGAGCTGGAAAGCGCCGCCATCAAAACGCTCTTGGCCTGTTCCTCCAGACGAGGCGTGAATTTGACCAGCACCACAAAGCAGGCGCCCCAGGGAGGAACATGAACATCTTTCAAATCAATGTATCCATCAACATCCTTGATGCGCTGCCAGAGATGGGCCTCCATCGGCACGGCGACCAAAGCCTGATGCTCGACGGTGGAAGGTGTAGCCTGGATGTGTCGGTAGAGCGCGTCGCGCCGCATCGTGATGGCTTTGACGTCGAAGATGGGGCACTTGCGTGTTCGGGTCAGGTAGTAGCATTGAAACTCTCCGAAAGGACCCTCGTCTTCGCGGATGCCCGGAGGTATCAAACCTTCGATTACGATTTCGGCGTGCGCCGGCACCATGAGGTCGACGGTTTCGCAACGTACCATTTCAAGCGGCTCCTGAAGTAGTGAGCCGGCCACTTGAAATTCATCGACACCGTAAGGCACGCTGCTGTTTGTTGCGAGATCGAGTATGGGGTGATGTCCGATGACGGCGGCCATCGGCATAGGTTCGTTTCTCGCTTCATATTTCTGGTAATGCATCCAGGAATGCCTCGGGGCGAAGGCCGTGCCGGTGCGGTTGCGATCCTGAATTTGCATCCGCAGCATCGCGACGTTTTGGATGCCGGTGTCCGGATCCTTTGTTACGCACATCGCCGAGCCGATATAAGGACCGCCATCCTCTTGGGAATGCACGACGACCGGGAGTTTGCGTAAATCCACATCGTGGCCGGTCAGAATTCGCTCCTTAACAGGTCCCGTATTCACGTTTCGACCCGGCAAAGCGGCCGATTGCATTCTTCGCGCTAGTTCGGGCACGACCTGAGAGCGTTCGACCTGAAACGCCAACGCCTGGGCCGCGCGACTAGTTACCAACTCTCCGCAGACCTGCCAGCCCGGATATCCGCGCACATTCTCAAAGATCAGCGGCTGCTCGGTCTCGCCGAAGAGCACCCCCATTTCGGTCAACGGATCGGTCTCGCGGTCAACGCGCAACAATTCTGCGGACTTTTCGGCCGACGCAATGAAACTTCTGAGATCGTGCATAGATTCTCCTTTCGCTACTCGTTACTACAAAAATCCACCAGCCACGGGGACGACATGAAATATCCGCCCGCCCATGCCTGCTGTCAACGGAAAAAAGACATCACTCAGTTAGGCCTGAAATAACCGGCGCTAACGGTCTCGACCTATAGCAGCGATTTACGAGAATCGAACTTGATAACGCACGAAACGATACACTGCGAGCTTGATGACTACTCGCCTCGCGCCATTTTTTCAACGTCCGCAATAGTATGCTTCATACGGAATGCCCGGCGCGGATCCCATTCGAGCACTTCCATAGTGCGGATTCCGCGACGGTGGTGGGAGTCTTGGGCCGCGATCGATCGAGCTTCGTCAAGACTTGCCGCGAGCATAATGTAGATGCCATAGGCTCCATCGGTGGTCGGGCCTGAAAACAACAACCTGCCGTTTTTATGCTGTTCCTCGAGCCAGAGACGATGCTCGTCATAGTGATTTTGCTTATCGTCTTCCATTTCAGGCTTTGAACGCGAGAGTACGATGTACCACATAGCTTTCTATCCTTTATATGGTGATTTCGTTTTTGAAGTATTGCCAGATCTCATGGTAAATCTCATTGAACCCTTTTTCATTGTGAATTTCAAAAACGTTTCGGGGCCGCGCTAACGGCACATCGAACACTCGCTTCACCGTGCCGGGACGGCCGGTAAACAGGACTACTTTATCTGACAGCGCGATAGCCTCGGTTAAATCATGGGTAACAAAAAGAATAGTTTTTTTGTTTGAATCCCAAATTCGCAATAATTCGTCTTGCAAGACCATCCGCGTTTGCGCGTCTAGCGGGCCGAAGGGTTCATCCATCAAAATGATTTCCGGATCATATATTAATGTTCGGATAATCGAACCCCGTTTCTGCATTCCGCCGGACAGTTCGAAGGGGTAGTGGCTCTCGAAACCGCTGAGCTGCATGGTGTCGATATATTTTTGCGCGGTTCTTTTTCTCTGATCCCGTGCAACGCCGCGAATCTTGAGTGCAAGCTCGACGTTCTGGATGAGCGTCAGCCAGGGGAAGAGATTGCTGTCTTGAGTAACAAAGCCAATATCGGTGTTGATCGAAGTGATTTCCCGATCCTTGTAGCGCATGCGTCCTTCATAGGGCAACGCAATACCCGCAATGATTTTAAGTAGTGTGCTTTTGCCGCAGCCGCTGGGTCCGATTAGCGTCGTAAACGAGCCCCGTTCCACCGGAAGATTTACATCCTTGAGAGCCAGTACCGCCTTACCTTTGGACCGATAGGTTTTTGTGACTTTGGAAAGCTCGATAATTGGATCCATCTGAATACATTACCGCATTGGAGCTAGACTAGTCCCTTCGGCAAACAAGAGGCTTTTTGAGATGATTAAGCGCTGACATTTTTTGCTTCAACCTCAGGCCGCCACTTAAGCAGCCGACGCTCTACTATCGAAAGGAGGCCATCGAGCACGACTACAAGCCCCGCTAGAATGGCGACACCAACAAAGATTCCATTGGTGTCAAACGTGCCCTGGTGATAATTGATGAAATACCCAAGTCCTTTGGTTGCGGCAATGAATTCACCGACAACGGCGCCGATAACGGAAAAGGGTATGCCTGCCCGTAGGCCGACAAGAATGAATGGCAGGGTCGCCGGCAAAAAAACCTCACGTACAACTTGCCAGCGCGAAGCGCCCATAATGCGAGTAATCGAGACGAACTCCTCATTAATCGATCGAAGCCCTGCGAAAGTATTTATAAATACGACGAAGAATACCATGGTCATGATAATCGCGATCTTTGACATCAGGCCGATACCAAACCAGATCACAAACACCGGAGCCAACGCGACTTTTGGTATACCGTTGAAAAGAGAAATGTACGGGTTGAAAATCTCGCCCAGAAGTTTCACACGCCCGAATAGGAAGCCCAGGCTCACGCCACTGAGCGCACCGATTAAATAACCCACCGCCATTTCGGTGAGTGTCGCTTCGAGGTGTTGCCAGATCTCGCCCGTCCAAACAACATGAACGATGCCCCGCGTCACATCACTAGGGCGACTTACCAGTTTGGCTACGATGGGCCAGCGCCACGCCAGAATTTCCCAACCGATCACCGTGATCAAACCGGGAAGTAGCACGAGAAAGCCCGGGCTGTGGATCAAGGTGCTTTTTTGTAATTCGGGGTGAAATGTAGTGGCGGCTTCTCGGCTTGAATTGTTTCGCGTGCTGTCTTCCACGTCCATGGTCTAGCTGATTGATCCCGGCAGGTGGCGGGCTCGTTATGGTAAGTATTTGTTCGTCCAGAATTCGCCTTCCGTGGTATTCAGATCACTCTTAAGCAGGCCTACGGAAACGAAAACTTTTTGCATATTATCCCATCCGGACTTGGTCATCTTCATATCTCGTCGGAACGTCGCGCGACTCCGCGCCATAACGGTTCGAAGAACTGACGGACTAATTTTGGGAAAGTGCTTTACCAAGATTTCGTCGGATTCTGAGGGGTTGTCGAGGATCAGGTTGTTACCACGCACGACCGCGCGCAGCAGCGCTCGAGTCGAGTCAGTATTGCTCTTGAGATAAGCTTCGGTGGCATGAATCGACTCGTGCGGATAGTCCTTGAAGATATCGATCTCATGCCCGATCCGTATGTAGGTCATTCCCCAGCCTTCAAGCTCCGGCTGTTCGGTGTCGGGTATCCCACCCACGATCATTTCGACCTGACCTTGGCGGAGAGCGCCGACGCGCGCGGTGCCAGCTCCTACAGCAGCAAACCGCACGTCAGAGTCCGGTTTTAGATTGTTCTGCCGAAGAATGTATCGGACAACTTGCGCTGGTGCCCCGCCAACGGTTGCGGCGCCAATGGTAGTTCCCTTCAACATCTGAACTTTCTGTTGCACCGTCATCTTTTCGACCTTGCCCTTGCTTAATCCCCGCGACTCCAAAAATTTGTTGGTGGTGGCGATGTGCCACTCCAATGACGCGGGAAAAATACCTAGGGCTAACAACCGGTCGCCCTTGGACCGGGCGACGAGAACATCCGATGCTGCGGTTGACGCGAACTGCACATCGCCGTTGATCAGCGCCGCCATGGTAACCGCTCCACCGGTGGTCAAGATGTGTTCGAATTCAATTCCTTCTTCTTTGAAATAGCCCTTCCGCTGCGCGATCCAGATCGGCGCGAAATCCAACCCGGCGGTTGAGGTAGCCAGTTTAATCTTGTAGGTCGGTGTCGGTTGACCGAAGCTTTCTCCGGGCAAATGAATAGGCCATAGAGCGACAGCGATAAAAAAGATGGTGCGCATTGTCGGATTGGATGCTCGAAACAAAGTGAGTTCCTCCTTCGAACGCGACGTCCGTTACCGCGAGTATAGCGAGTAGTTAATCGCGAGCCGCTCAGCGCGATAATATTCCTGAAGAAATTCTTCCTGTGTTCCATAGGAGCGTTTGGGTATCAGACGGCCCTGGAAGGAGACGAGGAGCGGATCCATGTCAAACGGGTAAGGCTCGACCGTGGCCCGGCTTTCATCTTTTATGGTGAAGTTCAGAATCGTGTCTGCGCTGCCTGGTTTGGTCGGAGTAGGAACATTACTCATTGTATTACTGGGACCGTTCTTGCGAATCGTGCTGTTTAAGGGATAGCGGTTACAGACAAACTGTCCCATCTGATCGTAGACTTCCATAAGTTTGAAGTTGGTCCATAACTGCTCATCTGAGACAAAGTCAGAGTACTCCGCCGAGGCTTTCAGTAGCTTCATCAACTCGGCGCGATAACTCTCCTGTTCGCTGAGAAATTCTGCCACCTCCGGATAGATCCCGTAGTCCGGCATATAAGGCAATAGACCACGGCCTTGTGTCAGCAAACCGTCCGCATGTAAGGAAACGATGTAACCAGCGAAGGGATCCTGCTGGGCGAGGCGCAGTATTCCGTGGCGATAAAAATCGAGCCAAACTTTCCCGCCCAGATGTTTGATGCTGCCGATATAGTCCGGCGGTAAACCTTCGCTGTTGAGCTGCGGTTTGATCTCCCAATCCCACCAACCAGTGTCATGTTCCTGAGCTGCTAACACCATTGCCGCGTACGGGCTTGGCCGCGCAAAGTTATCGTTGCCCCAATGGGCGGCGAACCAACCGGTAACCTTGGAATGGTCGACTTGCAAAATGAGCAGTAGACGATTCTCATCAAAAGGGCATACCATCATTTTATCTTCTCCCCGCCTTGTTTAAGGCCACCGTTAGAGCTCTTACCACCTTCGTAAAAAGATAACCTACAGAGTTCCGATGAGCACCGGAATTGCGGCTGAACTCCCAAACTATAGATAAAAAATCCGTCAAATCATTAATCTCCTTACCGTGCCACCATAGATATCTCGCAGTTCGGTATCCGACCATTGACAGGCTTCCAAAGCCCTAATCGTTTCTTTTTCTGTATTCGGCACGTGGGGAACATCGGTGCCGAACACCAGGGCGCCGCCACCCCAGGTTGCCCGCGCGCATTCAAACGCAGGACCGTGAGCGCATGCAGTGTCAAAGTAACAACGACGCAAGTAGTATCCAGGGGGATGAGGACAACTGGAGTACCGCTGATAGCCACGATCAATGCGGTCCAAAATCATCGGCAAACTACCGCCTAAGTGCGACCACACTATTTTGGCGTCAGGGCACTCGGCCAACACACCAGCCAGCGCCAGTTTGGTGGCTGCCATGGCGGTCTCGGCAGGGTAGCCTACCGAGAGAAACGTTCCCGGATCATTCTGCGGCGCGTCGCAGGGACAGGTTGGATGCACCAGCACCATCAGCTTGCGGCGATTCATTTCACGCCAAAAGTGGCGGATCTCCGGCGCTTGCAGTTGAAACTCGCCGATGTTGGTTGCTATACCGACACCCGCAGCGCCCAGATCTTGAGCGCGATCGAGCTCGCTTTTCATCTCTGCTTCGTTCGCGCACGGCAACACTGCGACAAACCGGAACCGCCCTGGATATTGGCGACAAACCGCAGCGAGACCATCATTGACAATATGCGCCGCAGCCGCTGCGCGCGCGCGTGCCCAGCCGATATTCAATGCACCCACCGAAAGTATGGCCATACCGATGCCCGCTTCATCCATCGATGCCAAACGCAACGCTATATCAGCCTGCCCCACGGGCATCGACATAACATGGCTACCGCGGTAGACCAGCGATTGGCCCCGCGGGTTTTCGACCAGCTCGAATTCGCTATCGTTCTTGAGCACCTCGGTGAAACTGCCTTCCGGGTAAAGATGGGCGTGCACATCAATTATATCCATTGATTTCAACTCGTTTTCCGGCATAGGCCGTGGGCGGTTTCCTCGCAGCTAGAACGATGTATGGCAAATGAACCAAGACATAACCCTAATCCGACAATAGTTGAGCGTTGTCAGGAGTGAGCGAGGATGACGAGACTGGAAGTCGTGGGCAGTCGAGCACGCAGTTGGCTCCAAGGCCCCGACGTACCAAACATCACCTTTAGGGGAATGCGGGGCGGCCTTTAAGGCACTATCCCATTGCCCACGGCTGTAGGGCTCGCTGGCCTCGCGGGATTCGAATAATGTCGGATTAGGGATAATAGTCATAAAAAATTTGCCGCATGTTTAAAACCTGATGTCATACTACACGACTTCGCTTGATTAATTCCAAAACATAGTCAGGCTTCAGCGGTAACTTTTTCACTTCGACACCCAACGCGTTCGACACGGCGTTCGCTAATGCTGCCCCAGCTGCGGTGATGCCGCCTTCGCCGGCCCCTTTCACGCCCAGCGGATTGTGGGGACTTGGAAATTCTTCTGTTGAGATGAACTGTGCTTTGGGCATTTCCATTGCTGTGGGCAACAGGTAATCCATAAAGCTAGTTGCCAAAGGCTGACCATCTTCGCTGTAAACAAATTCCTCCAACATTGCTCCGCCGATACCTTGCGCCAGACCGCCTGCCATTTGCCCTTCGATGATCATCGGATTGATTTTTCGTCCGACGTCTTCAGTGACAAAATAGTTGAGAATTTTTATCTGGCCGGTTTCCTTATCGACTTCAACGGTTGTGATATGCAGGCCGTAAGGAAATGGTCTTTTGTCAGTAGCGAAGAAATCTTCTTCCGAGATACCAGGTGTTATTCCATTCCTAAGCGCCGGACCGGGCAATGCCATGCGCGCGAGGTCGTCAAAGCCAAGCGAACGGTCCGGTGCGCCCACTGCAACCACTCTACCGTCCCGGAGAATAAGGTCGGCTACGTCGATTTCTAGACTCGAAGAGGCTAAGCGAAAGAGCTTGTCTTTCACTTTGCGCGAGGCGCCGACCGCGGCGCTGCCTGCCATGACGGTAGAGCGGCTGGCGTTACTACCGTTGCCGTACGGAACTTTCGCGGTGTCGCCGTGAACCACGCTCACGTCATCGATTGAACAATGCAGTTCATCGGCGACGATCTGGCTGAGCGCCGTGGCAATGCCTTGACCAACGGAGTTGCAACCGGAGTACAGCAGGACTTTGCCGCCATTGTCGATCTCGACTCGAGCATACTCCCACGGTCCAATGCCGCTGGTTTCGACGAAGCAGCCTATACCGACTCCCACGGCTCGGCCTTCTTGCTTGGCGGCAGCGCAGGTCTTCTGGAGTTTATCGTATCCGAAACGATCTAATGCCAGATCGAACTGGGCGATAAAATCTCCGGTATCGTAGACCATGTAGTGAAAGGGATGCTTGCCCAAGTCGTAGGGCATCTCTTCACGACGAATTAGATTGCGCCGCCTTACGTCCGCTGGGTCCAACCTTAATCGGTGGGCAATGATATCGGCAAGCCTCTCACGCACGAAATTCGCCTCATAGCGTCCAGGACTGCGGTAAGTGCCGACCGGGGTTTTGTTGGTCAGCACACAAAAAACGTTAGCGCGAAAGTTTTTGATACGAAATGGGCCGCGCAGCATCGCAGACGCGGCAATGGCAGGAACGCCGCCATGGGTGCGGGTGTAAGCACCCATATCGAAGAGAATCTCGGCATCCATGGCCATGATGGTGCCATCGTTTTTGACGCCGATCTTGACCCGATGGTTCTGCTGCCGCGACTGATTCATCGTTTTTAGATTTTCCGAACGGTCCTCGATCCAGCAGACCGGCCTTCGGAAATGTATGGCGGCGAACGGGATCAGGAAGTCTTCGGGATAGAATTCACCCCGGGCACCGAAGCCGCCGCCCACTTCCGGCTCGATAAAGTGGATACAGCTCTGCGGCAGGCCGATGAGATCGGAGAGAATACGCCAGTTGGTGTGGGTCATCTTGGTCGGCCCCCACATTGTTAGAAGTCCCCGCCCCTCGTCCCACTCCGCGACTAAACCCCGGTTTTCCAGAGGCACTGCGGAGTGGCGCTGAGTAGAAAAGTCTTCTTCAAATACCAGATCACAACCGTCGAAAGCCGTGTCGGCGTCGCCGACATTTACCTGAAAGTTGGCAGCGACGTTGTTTGGCGTCGCGTCATGCAGTTGGGGAGCTCCCGGTTGCATGCTCTGGCGCGCGTCCGTGACAACGCCGAGGGCCTGGTATTCAACGTCGATAAGCTCGAGCGCATCCTCGGCAATGTAACGGCTGTCCGAAACCACCACTGCAACAGGGTCGCCAACGTAGCGCACCTTGTCCGTCGCGATTGGAGTTTGCTGCGAGCGTTCCAGGCCTGGAATGACACCGGTACGCATCGGAATTGTTTTCAATCCCGGCATATCAGCCGCAGTAAGAACACCTATAACACCGGGCAGCTTAAAGGCGGCGGTTGCATCAATTTTTGTGATACGCGCATGCGCCTGAGTGCTCCGCAAGATAGTCGCGTGAACCATTCCAACGCGCTGGATATCGCCAACATACTTGCCGCTGCCGCGTAGCAGCCTGATGTCTTCTTTGCGTTTAGTTCTTGAACCAATATATGGCATCGCTGTTTTTCCTAGCGACAGTCGCTATCAGCCTGCAACGCACCCCTGGAGATAGGCGGCTGCGATCAGCAAACGTCCATGATGATCACGCCGCTCTAAGAGTGAACTCAAACTGCTCCCGCTGTGCTTTGGCGTAGGTCTCTCTGAATTCCTCCTGGCATCGGTAGGCGACACACGGAATTAGTTTTCCCCGAACGCTGACTCGCAACGGCGACTGATCAAACGGATAGGGTTCTACGAGCACGTTGTTGCGATCGAGAACACGCAACTTTAGATCGACCTCGTCCTCGCCCAATTTCACCGGGGTTGGTTTGATCGAAGGGCCATAATAACCTTTGCCAGCTGTGTGAGCACCGGTCTCCGGCACAGCTGTAATGTCGTAGTTCGAACAGAAAAAGAGTGACAGCCGATCGAACACCTGCATCATCAGATAGTTCAACCATATTTGTTCCTGATCCGTTGCGCCGACATACTGTTCCATCTGTTTTAGCTTTGCCAGCATCTGATCGTGATCAGGTTCGCGGTCTTTTACGAACTGCTGAGAGTATTCGTCTTGACGCTCCACCATTGTCGGCATCGTTCCATAACGCTTTTTTGTGAGACCCACGCCGTGCATGCTGACGATCAATCCTGCATAAAGGTCTCGAGAGATCACGTTGTCGATGCCTTTGCCGTAGAAGGTCGATCTGAATTCTCGTGGCGTTCGAGTAAAAGGTATGGGAGCGCCTTGTTCATCCACAGATGGAAATACGTCCCAATCCCACCAGCCGTTGTCATGGGCCTCAGCCGCCAGCACCATTGACCCATAGGGCTTTAGGCGTGCAAATTTTTGATTTCCCCAATGGGCAGCAAACTGCCCGGCGAGATCGCCATGGTCATTTTGTGTGATCATTCGGTACCATTCAGAATTGTCTGCAATAATCATTGTGAATTGTTCCTTTCTCTAATGCGTGTTTTCCGAACTCAGAACAAGAGCATTGTGATGCCTGGGTGCAGACCCTATACGTCAATTACCTGTCGCAGGGCGGCTAACACCGACCCGGGAAGCTATAAATTCATGTCCATAGGTTGCGCAACTCTTTTAGAACAAAACCGTCCAGAGATTCAATTCCTAACCATTGGGCTATAGCGCCTTCGAGAAGAGGGACTCCCAATGCGAAGTCGAAAATGATCACGAAAAAAAGATAATTGACCAGCCCAAGGATCAAGCATTTTCTATAACCTTCCTTGGCGGCGACTTTTAAAAAAGCGATTGTAAGAATCAGACTTCCCAAGCGGAACCCGAACAGCCAAATTCCCAAGAAAAACACTGCGATCCAACCTCCAATGGTCACCAGGCGCCATACTTCAGAGGGCTCGACCTCGGCCGCCTGATGATCTTGAGCTCTCACCTTCAACTCAACATTGTCTTTTGATGAACCAAACTGAAAGTTGCGCACCGAGAGAGCTACTTGGGCCAATGCCAGAATCAGAACAGTAATACCCACCGACCAAGGAAATAGCCGTGAGTGAAATGACCAATCCCTAGCCTCCCAAACGAACCAGAGAATCACTAGCGCAACGAAACAGGCAAAGACTAGATCAAGCGCTCTGTGAAACACGCCCACTCTCCGATTTCCCCGTCCGGCGGCGATAAGAAGACAACATCAAACTGCCAAAGCCGAGAATGAACGTGCCCACGACAATGGGTTTGAGAAACAAACCCAAGCCATGAAGTTCATACGATATTAGAAAGTTTCGTTCGATGAGCGTGCCCAAAACCAGACCCAAAATTAACGGCGGTCGCGGCCACCCCAGATAGACCATCGTCAATCCGAGTAGCCCGAAGACAATCGTCATAAACATGTCGAGCATCGAATTGGAGTCGGCGTAGGATCCAAGGAAAACCAGTAGCAGGATAGCCGGCAAGAGAAGCGCGCCCTTGACGTAAGTGATCTTCACAAGCTGGTTCAGAAACATGAAACTCAACACAACCGTAATGACGTTGGAGATGACAATCATCCAAACGAATGAAAAAGTAAGGCCCAAATTTTCAGTCAACATGCTCGGACCCGGAACGATTCCTTGGATCAAGAACGCCCCGAGCAAAATAGCCGTGGAGACGCTTCCAGGTATGCCAAAACCCAGCGTTGGAATGAGCGAACCGCCGATCCCCGAGTTGTTCGCCGCACCCGGTCCGAGCACGCCACGGACATCTCCGTTGCCAAATCTACTCTTGTCCGCCGCGCTTTGTACTGCGTGCCCGTAAGCCACCCATTGGGAGACGCCCGTTCCTAAACCAGGTATGATTCCTATGATTGTGCCAATGAGACTGCAACGCACCGTGATACCCAAATAGACAAATGTATCTTTGACGCCCTGCATCACACCGCCGATCTTGCCTATTTTCTTTTCCGCAATACTGGTTCCTTTAATCCATAGATCGACAACTTCAGGGATGGCAAAGAGTCCGACTGTAACCGGCACTAAACTCAAACCTTCCCAGAATTCAACCATCCCTAACGTGTAACGAGGCACGCCGGTTTGCGAATCCAGTCCAACCACAGAGAGTAGCAGTCCGAGCCCGGCGACGACGATGCCTTTAAGCTTGTTCGTGCCACTTAAAGCAGCGACAAATGTGACCCCCACCAAAGCGAGGGCAAAAAACTCAGGTGATTTAAACGCCAAGACAATCGGAGTGATAATCGGGATGCTTATCGCCAATACTCCTGCTCCGATAATTGCTCCCACCAAGCTGCTCATCAGCGCCGCGCCTAGGGCACGCCCAGCTTCGCCATTCTTAGCCATCGGATGACCGTCGACGATGGTTGCGGCAGAAATAGACTCCCCGGGTATACCAAACAGTATGGAAGTGATATCTCCTGTCGTCGATGTAACGGCAAGCATCCCCAGGAGAAACGCGAATGCCTCAACCGGCTTCATATCAAAAGTGAAAGGGAGCATGAGTGCCAGCGTGGTAACACCCCCGACGCCGGGAAGAATACCGACTACAAACCCGGCCAAGATCCCGATCAGCAACAACGGGAATGTAGGGTAGGTAAAGACAGCGGTAAGGCCCGCTAGAAAAGCCTCTGCCATTAGGTTAGGGGTAAATCGAACTTACCATGTGTCGTTGCATTCAACTAAGACCGTGTGTCGCGCCCGATATCTTCTTAAGGCGCTTCCTTTCGCTTTAGGGCTTCCTCCAGAGCTTTCTTGGTCTTGTCATCCATTGTCAGAAGATCATTCACGACTTCCGTCACTTCTTTCCAATTCTTTGGTTCATAGCTTCGTCCGGTTTTTTCGTAATCGGATATGAATGTTTGATCCTTCAACACTTTCTCAAACCCTTCCTGTAATGCTAAAACGCGATCTCTCGGAACTTTAGGGCCGACGGCAAATGGGTAGGAAATTGCCCTAGGTCCATCCACGACCCGGAGCAACCTGCGCGTCGTGTCGTCCGGCGCGGCAGCCTGGGCGGCAACAGCATCTTTGAGCCACGGGTGCTTCGGAACCTCAGGCTCGTTAATCACGAGCATGCGGACTAACTGTTTCGGCTCAAACAGATTTTTCAATGTCGCAGTGAAAGAATCCCAACTGGAGCAGATTCCATCTACCTCCCGACTCAAGACGGCATTCACAATTGGACGCTGCCCGTTGTATCCGTAAATCATGCGGAATTTTAGACCTAATGCCGCCCTGATTACTGCTGTGCCATCAGTAATACCGGATCCCGGAGCCTCCACACCCATCGTCACTACTTTTCCAGCGGCACCTTTAATCTGATCGAGATGATTAATCCCGGTCTCGACATGCACGGCGCAAGAGGTGCTACCGGCGTTGAGGCTTGCGAGCCAATGGTATTTCAAGCCGTCGAACTTAATACCTTCGCGGCCCTGCGCTTGCTGAAGCAACATCTGCGGGTGGAAATCGACAACTTGTGTGCCGTCTTGGGCCAATGTCGTGTAGACGAGATTTGCCGCTACCAGGCTACCTCCGCCCGGTCGGTTCGAGACAATTATATTAGGATTGCCGGGAATATGTTTTCCGAGGTGCTTGGCAACGATGCGCGCGGCTATGTCATAGCCTCCGCCCGGATCGAAACCGACGGTAAGCGTTACCGTTTTCCCTTTGTAGAAGTCTGCGACTGCCTTCTCGTTGAAGCCCTGTGCTCGTACATTGCTTAGCTGAATATACGGCAGTAGCAGCAATAGAATCACTATCGAGCGACAACATATGTGAGTTAATTTTCGATTTACTCTTACATAATCCAAGACAGCCATACCCTACCTCCTAAACCTTTCTCTTATGAGCTATTCGCAACGTTCATCGTTGGGTCAGGTCAGGAACAAAACTGAACTTGATTGCCAGTTCGCGTTTTATTCGGCCAGTGACCCGGATAGTTACACAATGATCTTTGAGCGCGATGAAGGTTATACTGTCGATGCATCATGTGAAGGTTTTAGTTCTAGCCTATAACAATCAGCGCTTCGAGGATCGATTTGTAATCGAGCTTATGAATGGGCGTTAGCAATTTTGATCAGATTCAACAGGTAGTCCGGTTTGAGGGGCAGCTTGGTTACCTCAACACCAAGAGCGTTCGAAACTGCATTAGCCAAGGCCGCGCCAACCGCAGTGATTCCTCCTTCGCCTGCGCCTTTGGCGCCCAGGGGGTTGAGCGGTGAAGGGAAATCTTCAGTCGAGATCAGCTGCGCTTTGGGCATTTCCATCGCCGTCGGCATCAAATAGTCCATGAAACTGGTCGCTAAGGGCTGACCATCTTCAGCGTAGACAAACTCCTCCAACAAAGCGCCGCCGATTCCCTGTGCTAATCCACCGGCCATTTGCCCCTCAACAATCATGGGATTAATTTTTCTTCCGACATCTTCGGTTACTAAATAGTCGAGAATCTTTATTTCTCCGGTCTCACGATCTACTTCGACCACCGCGACATGCACACCGTACGGAAATGGACGCTGATCCGTGGCGAAGAAATCCTCCTCAGAAATTCCCGGGGTTATACCGCTTTTCATAGCGGGACCAGGCAACGCCAAGCGCGCAATAGCGGCAAAGCTTAGAGATCGATCTGGCGCGCCGCGTGCCACAACGTGCGCATCTTGGAGAATAAGATCACCGATGTCGATTTCCAGCGCCATAGATGCCAGGCGCAAAAGCTTGTCCTTAACCTTACGCGACGCTCCCACCGCAGCGCTGCCAGCCATCACGATCGAACGGCTAGCATTACTACCGTTTCCGTACGGAACCTTTGCGGTGTCACCGTGGATCACCCGTACATCCTCAATCGCAACCTGCAGTTCATCCGCGACGATTTGGCTCAAGGCTGTCGCGATTCCTTGACCAAGTGAATTGCAGCCCGAATACAAAACAACCTTGCCGGCATTGTCCACTTCGACACGAGCATACTCCCAAGGTCCCCTCCCGCTGGTCTCGACGAAACAGCCGATGCCGATGCCGATGGCACCGCCTCCTTTTTTAGCATCTGCGCAGCGGTCCTGCAGCTTTTCATAACCGATGTGCTCCAGAGCACGTTCAAACTGAAGTGAAAAATCGCCGCTGTCGTAACGTATATTGTGGTAGGGATGCCGGCCGTGGTCATAAGGCATTTCATCGTGCTTAATGAAGTTACGTCGTCGGACATCCGCTGGGTCCATGTGGAGTCGGCGTGCAACCATATCTAACAGCCGTTCTCGTACGAAGTTCGCTTCATAGCGTCCAGGACTGCGGTAGGTGCCGACCGGAGTCTTGTTGGTCAGCACGCAAAAAACGTTGGCGCGAAAGTTTTTGATACGGAAAGGACCGCGCAGCATCGCAGACGCGGCAATGGCCGGAGTACCGCCATGGGTTCTGGTGTACCCGCCCATATCGAAGAGAATCTCGGCATCCATGGCCATGATGGTGCCGTCGCTTTTGACGCCGATCTTGACCCGATGGTTCTGCTGCCGCGACTGATTCATCGTTTTTAGATTTTCCGAGCGGTCCTCGATCCAACAGACCGGCCTTCGGAAATGCATGGCGGCGAACGGGATCAGAAAGTCTTCGGGATAGAATTCACCCCGGGCACCGAAGCCGCCGCCCACTTCCGGCTCGATAAAATGGATACAGCTCTGCGGCAGGCCGATGAGATCGGAGAGAATACGCCAGTTGGCGTGCGTCATTTTAGTCGGTCCCCACATGGTGAGGATTCTGCGGCCTTCGTCGAACTCCGCTACTAAGCCGCGCGTTTCCAACGGCACAGCCGCATGTCGTTGGATCGAAAATTCCTCTTCGATGATGAGGTCACACTTAGCGAACGCGCTATCGACATCGCCGACATCGACCTGGAAATTCGCCGGGATGTTGTTTGGCACGGCCTCATGAAGTCGCGGTGCTTCTGCCTGCATGCTGCTCCGGGCATCGGTCACCGCAGGCAACGCCTCGTACTCCACGTCGATAAGCTCCATGGCATCTTCGGCGATGTAACGATTTTCCGCCACCACGACGGCTATCGGATCCCCCACATAACGCACTTTGGTTGCTGCTATGGGAAATTGCTGCGAGCGCTCCATTCCTGGAATTATGCCAGTTCGCATCGGAATGCTTTTCACTCCGGCTATGTCGCTTGCGGTAAGCACACCGACGACTCCAGGCCACTTCAGGGCAGCAGCCGCATCTATTTTGACAATCCGCGCATGCGCGTACGCGCTGCGGAGAATTGTCGCATGCGTCATGCCTACACGATGAACATCGGCAACGTATTTACCGACGCCGCGAAGCAGCCTTAAATCTTCCTTACGTTTAACTCTTGAACCAATGTAAGCCACAAGTTGTAACTCTCTTAACTCGGAATGCCCTTGGAAATCGGCATTAGATCGAAGTACCAGTGTTATTCGTCTAACTTGAAACGGAAAGGGAACAGAAAAGCGCAGCTATAAATTTGACTTGCTCGTATTTAAGGTCTTCGCTGCTTCCTGAATGGATTTGATGATGTTGTAGTAACCGGTGCAGCGACACAAGTTTCCGCTGATCCATTCTCGGATGTCGTCTTCACTGGGGTTAGGGATCTCTTCTAGGAGCGCTACCGCGGTCAGCAAAATTCCCGGAGTGCAAAAACCGCACTGCAGGCCGTGAAGCTCCCAAAATTTTTCCTGCAGCGGATGGAGCGCGGTCGGAGTGGGAGCCAACCCCTCGATTGTCTTCAATTCGGCGCCGTTTACTTGCACCGCGAACATCAGACAGGCGCGCACTGGTTGATTATCCAAAAGAACAGTGCATGCGCCGCAAACGCCGTGTTCGCAGCCGACATGGGTACCCGTAAGACCAAGATCGTCCCGTAGGAAATCAGTCAGAAGTCTTCGAGGCTCCACATCGCCTCGGTACTGACGGCCGTTGATTGTAACGTTGATTTCACGCTTGCTCATTTTGCTTCTCTTCCGCTTCCATTCCAGGTGTTACATTTAAATTGCAGCCCGAGCTGCTGCCTCTTCCAAAACGCGGCGCGCCAGCACCTGACTTACTTCCCGTCTATATTCAGAGCTTGCGTGAATATCGGATTCCGTATCGAGTTCCGCCGCGGCTGTAGCGGCGATATCCGAAAACATTGTCCGGTCGAACTTTTGTCCTATAAGAGAATCTGTCTTCTTCGAGAGGTGGGGTTTTGCACCGGTAAAGACTAATCTTACTTTGTCTATGCTCCGATCCTCCCGAAGCGAAATTACGCTGGCCACGGCTGCTAACGCGAAATCTCCGTGGCGTCTACTGACTTCTTGAAAGCCCCAACCAGTTCGCGATTTTGCCTGAGGCACGCGTATCTCGACCAAAAGCTCGTTCGGCTCCAGGATGGTTGTCATTACATCGACGAAAAAATCCCTGGCGGGAACAATTCTTTCTCCCTGCATGCTACGCAACAGGAAGGATGCGTCCAGCGCCATCATTGCCAGAGGGAGTTCCGCGGACGGATAAGCGTGAGCGATACTTCCCCCTATGGTGCCCCGATTACGGATGTGGATGTGGCCAATGTGCCGAGCTGCTTCTTGCAAGAGTGGCCAACCCGCGGCCACCACTGCGGATCGCTCCAAGGCACGCTGTCTGGTCATGGCACCGATACGCAATTTGCCATCTTCAACCTTGAGGAAACTCAGTTCACGAAGATTATTCAAATCGATCAAAAGCGCCGGGCGAGCCAAACGAAAATTCATCATCGGAACCAGGCTTTGTCCACCAGCAAGCGGCCTTGCCGCATCGCGGTGCCGCTCCAGTAGCTGTAAAGCGTCGGTTAGTGATTCCGGAGAATAATAGTCGAATGAAGCTGGCTTCATAGTTGTCTCTGTACGGATAGAGAAGCAATTATGCGGACGCTAAGGTGTGCGTGATCGTAAGACGCTCTGCGCGGTAAAATTCCTCAAGAAAATCATCCGGATTCTTATAAGCGCGATTCGGTATCAGCCGCGCCGAAAAAGAAACACTTAAAGGATCGAGGTCGAAAGGATACGGTTTAACAAGTGCGCGATTAGCAGCAATGGTATCGAGACTTACTTTTACCGGCCTCGTGCCCGGTCTTACCGGTACGTCCACATCATTTAGCGTTTTAGTCGGCCCAAGCTTGCGCGCATCACTGGTCAACGGATAACGATTACATAGGAATTGCGCCAGCTGGTCGAACACCTCCATGTATTCGTAATTCGTCCACACCTGATCCTCAGAGCTGAAAGCCTTGAACTGATCCGATTTGCGCAGATCATCGAGCAACTTGAGCCGCAGTTCTTCCTGGTGTTCGACGTAGGCCTTCACCCGCGGGTCCGAGGTACGGTCAGGAGGATAAGCGTATTTGCCATAGCCGCCGTTCATGAGCGCGACGCCATGCATCGCCATTAACATAGCTGCATAACTATCGCGTTGCCGGACGCGGTCTACCGCATTCTTATAAAAGTCGAGCCGAAGCTGCCCCAGATATTTAAGGCTCCCATCGTGATAATCAAGCGGATAACCCTTGTCATTGAGAGTCGATGGGCACATTTCCCATTCCCACCAACCGGTATCGTGTTCCTGCGCCGCTAGAACCACGGACGCGTAAGGTTCAGGCTTGGCAAATTCTTTGTTACCCCAGTGCGCGGCGAGATATCCCGCAACCCGGGAATGATCGATCTGTAACGCCAGTATCAATCGCCCATCGTCGTAAGGATATGACATCATAAACCCGGTTCCTCTCTAGACTCTGCTTGATTCGTTTAACAATCCCCTAGCAACCAACCGCTTCTTCTGTCAAGGATTCAAGCAAATCTTGAAGACAAGTCTTACCAGATAACTTGACCGCCGTTCGGCTGAACAAGTTGCCCGGTGATGTAGGCGGCGCCAGAACTCAGCAGAAATTCAACGACGGCAGCAACTTCTTCCGGCTGCCCGAGGCGCTTGATCGGCAGCCGGCTCTCAAAATTACGACGAGCGCTTTCATACTGTTCCTGTGTGCGGCCGGAGCGAAGCAACGGTGTATCGATGGGACCCGGACCAATCGCGTTTACTCGAATTCCATAGGGTGCGAATTCGAGCGCGAGAGATTTTGTTAGCGAATAGAGCGCCGTCTTGGCCGCGCAATAATTCGCTGCATTAGGGACACCGACTACGGCGAAATCGGAAGATGTTATAACGATCGCGCCACTCCCGCGCTCGACCATGTGACGTAAAACGGACTGACAGAAATTAAATGCTCCGGTAACGTGAGTATCTATAACTAGATTCCATTGCGCGAGAGTCATCTCATCAAAAGCTGACCGTGCATTCAGTCCAGCATTGCTGAAAAGGCAATCAATTTTTGTAAACCTATCGGCAACTTCTGAACACCAGCTTTCGACAGACTCGCGGTCGCGAACATCAATCAGGCCAGTAAAACACCTACGCCCGCTCGATTGGATCGCTCTCGCTGTTTCCCTGAGCCCCTCTTCATTGATGTCACAGGCGCAAATGATGCACCCAGCATGTGCCAACCTCAATGCGGTTGCTTTGCCGATGCCACTGCCCGCGCCGGTGATAATAGTGACCCGGCTGTCTGTCGGAGTCACCACAGAGACGCTCCCCCATTAACACGCAGATCCTGTCCAATAAGGTAGGAACTCTGTTCGCTCAGAAGAAACATGCAAGCCTCAACCATATCTTCGACAGCCCCGATTCGTCCCAGTGGAATGCGCGACCGTCTCTGCGTCAAGTCGGCATCTGATAAAAAAGCGCGTGGTTGTGGCGTATCCGTGATTCCTGGAGAGATTGTGTTCACCCGGATGTTGTCGGCCGCCGCCTCTATCGCTACGCTTCGCGCAAGACCGAGTATGCCACCCTTTGACGCCGCGTAGTGCGCCCCCTTGACGCTCCCGGTTCTCGCAATCATCGAAGAGAATAATACGATGCGACCGAATTTCTGGGGGCGCATGCAGCGAAGCGCCGCCCGGCAAGAGAGAAACGAACCCGTAAGGTTGGTTTGCAGAGTTTGCTGCCAGTTCTCTGGTTCGAGTTCGAGGAAGGGCTGCGGTCGAAAGATTGCCGCGCAGCAAACCAGGTAATCCAGTCTCGTAGAAAACGACTGAATGCGATCGAAGGCACTGTCGACTTGAGCCTCGTTACCGATATCCACCGTGTGAAAATGTACGGCTCCGGCAACGTCAGGATCGGCGGGTAGGTCGTCACTCAGGTCTAGCACGTGCACGGTTACTCCCTCGGATTGCAGACGCCGCCCTATCCCGGTGCCGATGCCGCCGCTTCCTCCGGTGATCACTGCTACGCGTCCTTGATGTTCGTTATCTTTCGCCACGAATCTTGATCCTCGGCCTAACCTCGTGTAATGCGGCGAGCCCTGAGAGCATAACGTTTATGGTTTCTCACCAGATAATTCCTGACGGGCTTCTCTGACGAATTGAAAGTCGACGACGCGAGATAGCGGAACGCGGCCTTTTATAGCTCCAGTTTGCCTCGCGACTTCGAGATCCTTTTCCAAAGCTTGGTCTGAGACCATGCCGTTGGCTGGATAGGCTTGGACCATTTGGTCATAGGCGTTCTGCGCGAGATCGTCACTGATCTTGAACCAATCACCCATCAATGCGAGCACTTCTCTCTTGTTACTTCGGTCCCGAACAAAATCGATCGCCCGAAGTGTTGACTTAACAGCCCGCTTCAAAAGATCCGGCCGTTTTTTCATACTCTCGTCAGCGGCGCCAAGTCCGGCCATTGGCAATCTCAGAGCATCGCCCAAATAAGTGAGGTTGTGAAAACCGGCCTTCGCGGCAACTGTTTGCCAGGGCACGGCGATGACGATGGCGTCAACGTTGCCTGCCTGCATTGCCAGAATGCTCGTGTTATGGTCACCAGTTACGACCATAGAGACATCTCTGTCCGGATCGAGACCGCTCTGGGCGAAAAGCTCCTTTGTCATCAAGTGAACGGAACCTCCCAGAGAGGCAATGCCGATTGTTTTGCCTTTCAATGCCGGGATGGATTTCACCATGGCTTTTGTGACCAAGAAATACGCCGGCCGATCGGCGATCACCATAAGGCTTTTGACCGGCAAACCTCGCGCCGCAGCTCTGACCACGGAACCATGGACCGTAGCAAATTCTACTTGCCCGTTAACCAGAGCGGTAACGCTGATGTTGGGCCGCATGAAGATCAGCTCGGCCCGTATCCCCTCCTGTTGAAAATGGCCGTGCTTTATCGCAGCGACAATCGGCACAGTTGTGAAACTGGTAGAGGGATACGCGATCCTGATCGCGTCGGCAGCCACTCCTGGAATTGGAAAGCAGAGAATGCATAGCAGCAGCAAGGCAGATTTCATGTCTCTGCTCTTTCACTGATCATGGCTCGAAGCTTCAAAACAGAAGCGCGCCGGCAAACAGGACCGCCACCGGTGCCTGAAGCGAATTCATGGACTTGGCAGCGCTCAGGATCGCTTCCTGCACATCTTCGGTCTTGTCAACGGAACGATGGGTGATGCGCATACTGTCGAGTAACGGTTTCGTGCCCCAACCGAACGGCACGGAAAACCAGCGCTCGTCGCCGAGCTCGCCGCGATGACTGATCAAGAGTATGATTGGAATCCCAAAAGCTATTGGGCCGCGCAGCAGCGCGTACGTGCCCAACGTAAAGCCGGTGTTTTCGACGAGCAACGCCGGCTTGAGCCCGCCTAGCCATGCGCCCATGCATACCCCGACACCATCGTTTTCACTAGCGACTTGCCTGTAAGTTACTCTCGGATCATCCGACAAGGGCAGGTAAAGCTCCTGAAACGCGGAGTCCGGTAAACAGGCTACGAAATTGATACCAGCTTTGATGATGGCATCGTGGGCCGCTTTAGCTGCTTCAGCTTTCATATCGGGTTCTCCTCGAGGTGGTCAAAGGCCAGTTTATCGGAGTTTTATCTATGGTTTCGGCGCACCGAGGATTTCAATATTGGCAATTTTTTCTATATGACGGATCAATTTATACTTGTTCTCCTGCCCATCCATTTTTGGTCCCGCCCCTCGCCCCAGCGCTTGAATTTTGGCAACCAGAACGGAAGGCCCTGAAACGGACAGGAACCGCGCGAGTTCGGCACCCAATGAATCCTGGTTGCGAAGCGTCCGAACGTTTTCGATTGCCGAGGCTTTCGCGATGGCGGCGATATCGGTGCCAGTTGCGGTCTGGCTTTTCGGCCCGCCACGGCTACCGAATAGCTGTTCGTTGTCAAACACGATCATATACAGATTCTTTGGTTTATAGCTGCCAATAACCGGCAGGATGCTTGGGGCCAGCAACATGCTGCCATCGGTGTCCAGCGCGAACACCCTACAATTCGGCAACGCCGTCGCCAGACCGAATGCTACCTGACTCACCATACCCATGCCGACCAAATAGAGATTTCCAGGACGATCAATAATCTGATAGCTGTCCGCCGTCGTGCCCGCCAGGGCTGCCACCACCAGATCCGTTTCCTTCAGGGAGGACTTCAGTTCCTTCAGAATCTCTTGCCTTTGAGGTTTTGAGCTCTCACTGCTCATACGGTCTTTTCTCCTTACACCGAAAATTGGCGAGCATTCGATATGATCTACTTTCCTTCTGCGACTTCGCGGGCCATAGAGAAATCGAATAGCTTCTCGAAATTCGTCAGTTTGCCTTCGAAGGGCGTTCCCAAAAGCGTGTTCTCAATAGCTTGTTGCGAGGGGATGCCGTTACGGGTGGCGTACTTCGTCACTAGCGCATAGATGTGATCGACAATCGCTGTCTCGGATGCACCGAGTCTTTTTCCGATGAGGCTTTTCGTGTCAGCCGGCTGCGCGTGCATGAAGTCCAGCGAGCGAGATAGCGCGCGAACAACTCGTTTTACCTCGTCGCGATTTTGCTCCACTTTTTTTCGGCTGACACCCACACCAGCAAGCAGGGTCTCAAGATACTCGCCCAAAGACAGAAGCGTATGCCCGCCGGCTTTGTGGGCAAAGAAATTAGCCGGCACCTGGGACACGATGGCCGCCAAGGTCCCGTTCTGAAGTCCCGCTATTCTGGCGGCGTCTCCACCCACTGCTAAAATCTTGATCTCCTTATCGGTGTCTATGCCGTTGGCCTTGAGCCCGAATCGTAGCGCATACTCGGTGGAGGCTCCGTAACGGCTGATTCCTACCGTCTTCCCTTTCAATTCGGCAAGCGATTTGATGTCGCGCCGGGCAACTAAATCGAAGAAAGTTCGATTGTAAATCCCGGCGACAGTTATTACGGGAGCGCCAGCGGCGCCGGCACGCAGTACGCTCGACACACTTTGGTTGTAATCAACATCGCCGGTAATCAAGCCATTCACGGCAAGGTCCGAACGCATGACTACATACTGCGCAGTGAGCCCCTCCTTGTCGAAGAACTTTCTTTCAATGGCGACAAGATAGGGAATGCTGGTGAGGGTCATCGACGATGTTGCAATCACGATGTCCTTGGCCTGAAGGGGCAGCGTAGAGAAAAGCACAAGAGCGAGACTAATGCCTATCCAATGAGCCATTTTATAGATCATCGTCTCCTCCGAGATCCGCAGTGCCTGACAAAAGTGTCAGAGAGACATTGCGCTGAACAAAGTAGTCGATAGCGGATTTCCCCCTACGCTTATCAGCTGCTTTTAGATCCTCCAGTTCACGTTAATCCAATCCTCATGTTATTGATTCCATCCTTGCGCCGATGAACTTGGTATAACGATCAGCGATTGATTACACTTTGAAGTTCGTTCACAACCGCTTTGAAACCATAAAACCGTTGCGGATTGTCCCATGCGATCTGACGTTTATGCTCATCTGAGATATCTTGGCGCTCCTGAAACATCTTCACCGTATTCGGCCAGGAAGTATCCCAGTGTGGATAGTCAGACGAGTAAAGGAGCTTTTCCGAGCCTATTCGCTCGATGACATAGGGAACAGTTGATTCCTCCAGTTCAAAAGCATAAAAAAAGTTATCGCCGGCCATATATTCGCTCGGCTTTCGTTTCAACAGCGGCGCTTCCTTGGAGCGCTTCTCAAACTCTTCGTCCAGACGGTCCATCAGGAAAGGAACCCACCCGCAGCAAGCCTCAAGGGCAGCAATACGAAGCTTGGGAAATTTTTCAGGCACGCCAGCAAAGATAAGGCCGGTAATCGCCGCCATGCATTCGAACGGAAAAGCTAAACTGTGCACGGATATGAAGCTATCGAAACGCCCGGTCATGCGCTCGGCTGCGCGGATGCCGCCATGTAAGGCTAACCCGATGCCTAGTTGTTCCACTGCTTCGTAAAATGGCCAAAACTCGCGTTTTCCGATGTCCTGGTCTCGCACATTTGTCGGCATCATGACGCCAACCAATCCAAGCTCCTCGGTGGCGCGCCGTACCTCTCGAATGGCCGCGTTGATATCCTGTAAGGCAACCATTGCCACGCCCTTGAGCCGATCTGGATGATGAGCGCAGAACGCGGCAAGCCAATCATTGTAGGCGTGCGCAATATCGGTTGCCACATCTGTTTCTCGTTCGGCATTGAGTGAAAGATGAGTCGGAAAGACTACCTGGATATCGATTCCATCCAGGTCCATATCTGCCAATTGTACTTTCGGGTCTTCATTGCGCTTACCTAACGTACCACTAAAAGACCGATCCCATGCCTCAGACGTCATCAGGGGTCGACTGCGATACTCTTCTTTCAGGTACTTCTTGAGGCTACCCAATGTTTCGGTGACATGCCCATCGGCATCTATGATTGGAAATGCGTTCATGTTTGTGATCCTTCTTTCACTTTTTGGTTTTTAAGAGGGACTCTATCCAGAGAGCGTCGATGCCCGAGCGCAGTGGTTCGAGTTACCAACGACATCCGGAGATTACTCTTTAACAGGCGGCTGAAAAAGACCCATATGCTTCGTTGCGCTCAAATCGCCTCGCTGCAACGTACTGTAAGTACGCCTTAGCTCGTCGATTTTTCGCGGGCCTCGCCTCTGGATCTTTTTGAGCAGCCTGCAACCAGAGTTTTTCAACAACCTGTTTAGTACTGCAGCCCATAGCTACGAAATATTCTTTCGACAAATCCATTGTCGATCAGACCCCTAACCACGCTGTCATCCACAAGATCAGTCGCGTTCACTTCGCCAACGCGAGGATTATACGTTCGCATAAAACGTTGCAAATTTTTCAATCCCTCAACCGCAGGATAAAGACCAATGTCGAGATCCCTTTGTAAGTACTGGTATCCCTGTTCCGCAATCGCCATATCGGTGATTTTTAGTCTTTCCATCAAGGTTCTGATCACCTTCGGTTTTTGGGTTGGCGATTTGACAAATGCCAGCCCTTCGATCACCGCTTGAAGCAAGTTCGTCGTGAGAGTGCGTTCTTTCTGGAGAGAAGTTCCTTTAACGATGACGCCTGAGCTCAATGTCTTGATGTTGGCTGAATGCAGATCCGTCAGGATGCGGAAACCCTTGGATCTGAGATCCTCGGCTAAAGCGCCGTTGAAGAAAGCGGCGTCGATGTTACCGCTTTCGAGTGCTCCCCGTAATATCGATTGGTCGCCGATAGGCAGCATGCGAATTTTATCCCGTTGTTCGTCAACATCGAGATATTCCAATCCCAGCTTTGTCGTAATCCACTGAGTTCCCCCCACGCTCACGACACCCATTCGCTTGTTTTGCAGATCTTTCGGCTGTTGTATCTCAGGGCGTGTTACTAAGAAATGCGTCAGGCGGCTGCCGAAGGAGGCTATAAACCGCAAATCGATGCCGCGTCCGGCCACCGGTAAAATTCCAGATCCACCGCCGTAGCTGAGATCGATGTGACCGGAAATTAGCCCCGCGATATGAACGGAAGTAGTTCTGACAAAAACAAGTTCGGGCTCAATACCATACTTGGTAAAAAACCCCTGCTCTTGCGCGACCCAAAGCGGAGCAACCGGCGCCTGCATTGCAGAATAGCCTATCACCAATCTTGTCCGCTCTTGCGCCGCCGTCACGGTCGCTGGATATAAAATAAGCAAGGCAATTGCGAGAGTTGATAAGCGACGGATCACGGATAACTCCTCGGCATTTAGTTCCTTAATCGCAAGCCTTCTGAAAACCGTGAGCGTTCAGTTCCTCAGTTGAGTACCGTCAAAAGCCGGTTCAAGCCCCTGAGTTCGAGCTCGCACAATGATGTGATTCTTCTAATGAAGGGCCTTGGTAAACTCCCGCACGAGTCGCGCAGTATACAGCCGTCTGGACCTCTGATTCATGATCTTGTTTTGTTTCATTGCCTGGCCCTGGAACGGCACAGCTAAATTCAAGAACGTATGGTCCCACCCTGCGGCTAGTATCCAAGCGCGTAGCCATCTCGCCTTGGATCTGCCGCAGCCATAAATACCTTGCCATTGTCATGCAGGCGAATGGCTTCCACGCCGCCAAAGGCAAATTCCCACGGAGCGCAAACGGTCACTTTATAGCCTTCGCTGATCAAGCGCTCGCTGACATCACGGGGCATTCGGCTTTCCAACTCCACGCAACCCGTGTTCTCGCTTTGCCAGCGGGGCGCTTCGACGGCCTCCTGAAGGTTCATTTCGAAATCGACAATATTACATAGTGTCTGCGTGAGAAACTGTGTCTGGCCCAACCCACCCGGTGTTCCGATGGCGATCACAGGTTTATCGTCCCTGAGAATAAGCGCCGGACTCAGGGTGTGAGCGGGAAGCTTGGACGGGGCAAGCTCGTTCGGGTGATCCGGGATCAGATTGAAACCTGACATACGGTTGTTCAGGACGATGCCGGTGTCATCGACGACGACACCGCAGCCGAAGCTTTGGTGCACGCTTTGTATGAGCGAAGCCCAGTTGCCGAATCTGTCCGCAGTTGCAATGTACGTCGTACTTTTCCCGTGATCTTGCAGACCGCCCGCTAAATCGCGGCTTTCTTTTTTTCGTGGAAAAGCATCAAGAAACTCGGTGATTGCATCGGGTCGATACTGAGCCGGATCGGCGAGCCATGATTGCCCCGCCCGCCAAGCTTCTTCCTTAACTCTGACCTGCAGCGCCACACATTCCGGTGTGTTATGGCCCAATGCTGTCAGATCATGATCTGCCAAATCCTCTAGTTGCAACAGAAGTAGCAAGCCGTACGAATTCGGCGGCGGCACAGATACTTGATAACCCCGGTAGGTCGCGGAAAGAGGTTCCTCCCACTTCGACTGGTGCTCGGCAAAATCCTGCCGAGTAAAACATCCGCCGCAATCGTCCGATTTCCCAACGATCGATCTGGCGATGTCGCCGGCGTAAAACGCCTCTCGTCCGCCGCTTGCGATATCTCTCAAAGTCGCTGCCAGATCTTTTTGCACCAGCAAATCGCCGACATCGGGAGCTTTCCCGTCCGGCAGAAAAATCGCAGCCCACGCCGGATCGGCGCTAAGCGGTTTACACGAGGAACGAATCACTTTGGCAAGATGAGGAAAGACGGGAAAACCGTTGTCCGCATATTCGATGGCAGGTTTCAACAGATCGCCCATGGCGCGGCTACCCAGCTTGGACGCCGCCTCAAACCACGCATGGACGGCGCCGGGCGTGCTCGCAGCGAGAATGCCGCGATGTGGAATGCCCTCTGAATAAGCTTCGCGCTGTAGCAGTCGCGGAGAGCGCCCGCTGCCGTTGAGAACGAGCGTGCGCCGCTGCCTCGCTGAATAGAAAATCCCGAAAACGTCGCCGCCTAAACCGCAGTGATAAGACTTTACGACGGAAAGAACCCCTGAAGCGCAAAGCGCCGCGTCAACGGCGTTGCCCCCATCTTTCAAGACGTCCAGCGCTGCGGCCGAAGCCAACGGGTGTCCAGTGGCAACCATGCCATGGACGCCCATAACCACCGGCCGATGGATTACCGATTCAGAGCTCATGACATGGTCAATCTATGTAGCCGACCGGCGGACGACTGCTTCAGTTCTGAATGCAAAGCGCGCGGTCGATAATGAGAATAGATTAAACCGGCCAGCCGTGTTGTGAGAGATCGATGGGAGTGCCGTCGGGATCGTGAACTCGATACTCTGCTTCCCGGTTGGGCGGTCGCTTCTGGATTTCGCTTGCCGCACCCAGGTCCTTGCACAGGGGTTTTAGCTCTTCGATATTTTCTACTTCAAAACCAAAATGATAGAGACCTTCCTTGTAATTTCCGCGCTTTTGGATGATGGCCAAATTGAGATAGCCGTCGGACAAATAAATAGCCGGCCCAACTCCATCGATTACCTTCATGCCGAAAACGGTCGTGTAAAAATTGACGAGCCTTTCTCGATTGTCGGTTACGATTGCCAGATGACGAATACGCGCCATAGTTATCAAGCCTCCCTCTCGTGTGTTTTATGACTACTTGTACAACTTATCGATGAAGCCTTCCGCCGCCAGTTTCTGTACCGGAGCAAAATACATATGCCGATCAATGTCCATGCCGGCCAGCTTCGGAGCCACTCTACGGCTTATCTCCAGTGTCGTCTTGATCGCCTTGTCCGAGGGTATCGGTACTCGGTCCAAGTCTTCTCTGTAGCGTTCGTAAGCGCCTTGCACCACCCGCGTGTCTGAAGTTCTCATGTACTTGCGCATAATCTCCAAGGACTTGTCGCGGTCCCTCACGATTGTGGCTATCGCCTGAACATAGCCGCGCAGCACATTCTGAATAACCAGCGGGTTTTCGTCGGCGAATTTCCGTGAAGTCCAGAGGGCATCGACGATAAGAGGGATAGGTTCGATCTGCAGAATTCTGAGGCCTCGCTCCTCCGCGATCGGAACAACCGTATGCGAGATTGGCGCCGCGTGCACTTTGCCGGTGCCTAGAGCCGCCAGCCGCGACATGGTCCCGCCGACAGCCAGGTAATTCACGTCTTTGTCAGGATCCAAACCCATATTGCGGATGACCATGCGGGCGATCTCTCCCGCTCTTCCGCCGACTTGCGAGGTCGCGATTATTTTTCCTTTGAGATCTTCGCCGCGCCGGACGTCCTTGGACACTGCAAAGACATAGGGCAAAACGTTTTTAGCCGAAGCCAGCAAAACGATGTCCGCACCCCCGGCAATCGCGCTCAGAGCCGACACCGCATCACCTGCCATAAACTGGGTCGTGTTGGAGAGAAGACTTTGGATCGATAAGCGGCCTCCCTCCATATATACGAGCTTGGCATCGAGGCCATATCCCTTTAGAAATCCCGCTTCCCGGGCCACCCACAACGGCGCAGACTCACCGGTAAGTCCCGGGTAAGACATGTGGATTTCCTGAGCATAGGAAACACCCCATCCTGCCAACTGCAGTATTGCCGCGCAGATACAATTGACGATTATCGATCTCACAGATCCTCCGGTGCTCACATGATTGTCAGGAGTTTGCCGAATCCCGGGATCGGATTGCGGATCTTCAAAACCTTCAACGCCATCCAGATTTCCGAGCTTAAGTGCCCCACCGCGGGAATTCCCAGGTCGCATTCTATCGCATCGATGACGTCCAGCGCCGGGAACTGCGGGCATGGCAGATATAAACCTTCCAAGTCAGGTGACTGGCTCACAGCTTTTTTCGCCGCGGCGTAAACATCGGCTTCTGAGACGTCGCCGATTCGGGTGAAATCAGCGCCGAGGCTGACGACTGCGTCGACTTCAAATCCGTGACCCTTCATGAATGCCACTACCGCCGCGTTCAATTCAGATGGATATGGATTGACAAGGCCGATGCGCCGAACAGAAAGAGCCTTGAGTGCTTCCATTCCGGCAACAATGCTGGTGGTGGCCGGAGTATTGGTAAGTGTCTCGATGGTTTTGATTAACTCATGCTCGTAGCCATTTCCTTGACTCACTACCAGCGGAACCCCTGCGTGAATGATGAAATCACATTTTCGCCGGCTCAGCTCCAGCGCGCATTCTTTAATCCGCGCCAGTCCCGTTCTGTACGCCTCATCCTGCCAGCCGTCAATCATGCAAGTGACCCCGATCATGCCGACTCCAGGCGGAACGATGCGATAGAAATCATAAGCGATCATTTCGAACACGGAGGGACAAAGGTAACCTATTCTCGCGCGCCAGCCGAACATACATTTCTACCTTTCGGGTCATCCACTACCTATTCCTGCTCGAAGGCGCTTTCCGGATACCGCTGCTGAACTTCGCTGATATACTTCTGCAGTTCGCCGTTGACTTCGGAAGCATCAGCCTTGAATCCGGTGTGGTGCGCTCCTAGCAGAAACTCGACTCGGCCGTCGTTTTCAACGATTTCCAAGAAATAGTTTGTGCCAAATAATACCTGAACTCGCTTGTAGCCGTTCTGACGGTCCCCTTCCGTAATGACCGCTCTTATCTTCGCCATGGTCCGCTCCTTCCGTGAGTCTTGCTTGAACTAAAGCATCCGCATTAATTTTCCGTATCCGGTGACCCTTTCCCGCATTCCGATAGTTTTGAATCCTACGTACAATTGAGAAGTGATATTGCTGATGACCGGCAGCCCAAAATCGGTTTCGATATCTTCAATGACGTCGATCACCGGAAAATTAGCGCACGGTATAAAGATCGCTTGAGGATTTTGGGCTTCTTTGATGGCGCGTTTGGCCGCTCGGTAAATATCTGCAATCGATGCGATGCTCGATTCGGTAAAAGACGTGCCGAGACTGACTAATGACGCAACCTCAAAGCCCCAGTCTTTCAGGTACGCGGTCATCTTGGCATTAAGCTCGGCTGGATAAGGATCGACAACCGCCAATCGGGTAGCTGACAGGTCGCGAAAAGCATCCATGGCTGCGACAATGCTGGTGGTGCACGGAGCACCGGTGAGCTCTTGTAGCTGGGTCAATAGTCTTGTTTCGAAACCCTTTCCCTGACTCAAGACCAAAGGAGCCCCGCCGTGAATAATGAAATCGCAAGCGCGGCGGCCAAGCTCCCGGGCGCATGCTTCAACTTGAGCCAGTGCGCGTTGATAGGCATCTTCCTTCCAGCCCTCAACCATACATGTAACCGCGATCAGGCCGACTCCTTTGGGGACGATGCGGTAAAAGTCATAGGCGTTGAGCTCCATGACAGACGGCGAAATGTATCCTATTCTGGCGCGGTATCCGAACATACAAAACTCCTTCCGGGTTTTTCGCGGCCGTCAATCCGGAGAACGCTAGCAGAATCGGGCGCGCCCCCTCTACATGTTCGGCGCTATGACATCAGTCCACTCTGCAAGGAAATTTCCGAAAACTGTCGTCTGGGAAATACTCCTGCATTATTGATCAACCATAGAGTGGAATCCCAAGCCGGGCTGCAACCTCGACCATGCGGCTCACATCGGCGTCATTTTTGACGTCACAACGAACGAAGTACGCCGCATGATTGTCACGACTTAGATCCGCGGCTAGCCGTTCTCCATTTTCCTTGTCCACATCGCAAAACAGTACGCAGTAGCCGTCTTCGTGCAGGTGCGTCTGACGATTCACGCGCCAATGCCGTTTGCTCCTCCGGTAACGACGCATAGCCGATCCATAGCAGTTTCCGAATCAGTTCAGGATTGAAATAACATCTCAGCCTTTCGCAGCGATGTTGATAACTCAAAGCATTGCACGTAGAGGGTCACGGGCTAGCGACAAAACTCAATCCCACTTCACGCCAATCTCGCGTAGTGCTCTTCGATACTCCAGCCCGGCAGTGTCAGGACCGCGCAGATGAAGCTCTTCAGCTAGATCCAGAGGCAGTTCCTCCGGCCTTTGAGCCTCGACGATGACCCGATCCTGCTCGAAGATCGTCTGATGTTTTTTGTTGAGTTCCTCATCAGAAAGCGCATCACGATAGTTCCGACCGGACAGGCGAAAAAATCTGGTTTCCTTATCGGACATCGGAGTACAGCAATAGATGTTCGTTTGTTTTTCGGGTCCGTCCGGCTGCCGCCTTTCAATGAGCAAAGTCAACGGCAAAATCACCGTGAAGCGCTGTATCGACGCGCTATTTGCTTTCAAGCGATTTACCGGCTGCTCGATCTCGTACTGGAAACCGCCCGGAACCGCCGTGATCTCGCTTGACTCGCATGCCGCGTTTGAAGGATCGCCAAGAATTCCCGGGTGCACCCAAGTGAAATGCGAGAAGTCCAAAAGATTCTCGATCATCCGGGCCGCATTAGCTTTCCATTGCCCGTGCGACGAATAGGCCTCCCATCGGTACGACGGGTCGTGGATCTCCTGGGGAAATGCCGGAATGTCGGCGACCGGATCTTTTAGACATACCCAAATCAAACCGTACTTTTCGGCGCAGTGATAAACGATCGCCCGCGCTTTGGCCGGTATTCCCCTCTCGGCCGGTATGGAGGGGATGTGTTTGCACATTCCGTCCGCGCCGTACCGCCAGCCATGGTAGGCGCACACGATGTTGCCGTTTTCAGTCCAACCAAGAGAGAGGGGCGTGCCGCGATGAATGCAGAGATCATGAAAGGCAACTACGCCTGTGTCGGAGCGCCAAAGCACCACCGGATGATCGAGTAATTTAACCGGCAGCGGTTTGTCCGTTACATCTTTCGAGCGCGCTACCGCATGCCAATAGTGGTGCAGAACATTGTCGGACGGCGCCGTTGCCGCCTTATGGTTGACCTCGGTCAACAACTGGCCATTCTCTAAATTCGGTGATTTCATCATACTCTCCTGCTCGACTAAACCGACGCAAAGTCAATGCACGGGTTACTTAATCTGCAGAATCTGCTGCAACTCTTTCTTTTGAGCATCGGGCATATCCAACCACGAAGAAGCGACTTCCTTTATCTTCTCGACCGATATTGGCCGCAAAACCAAGCGGGCCTTTGCGACGTCGGCTTTGTATTCCGGATCGTTGAACGTCGCATCGAAAGCGTGCCGGAGCGCTTCTACCCGGTCGGCCGGCACGCCGGGTGGAAGCGTAAACAGACGATTGATGTCGTTGGGAGCGATGACGGCAACGCGAAGAAGCTGCTTGGCTCTCTCGGTCTTTGCGAGGTCCATCGCGTTGGCAACTTTCTCAAGGCCCGGCCACGAAGTTTCGCCGATCTGTACGATCACCTGTATGTCGCCCGCCTGCAACTCTTTGGGAAAAGCTCTTTTCACGCCTTCGTAAGAGGAACAAGAACCATCGACCTCGTTGCTTTCCGTGGCAAGTCGCACCTCGGAAACGCCCTTGAAACCGTCCACAAGCCTTATTTTGATCCCCAGCGCCTCTTGAAGAATTCGCGCGGTATCGGAAGGGAAAGTACCTGGCGCAAGACCTCCGAGCTTCAACTCTTTAGAGCCGCCAAGAGCCTGGGTGATGCTGGTCCAACCACTTTCTTTGGCGACCCAGCACACCTGGAGATCGGGGGCCGGTGAGGTAAGCCAGTTAAATTGGCGAGCATCGAATTGTGCCGAGGGGTTATTAAAGGCCTGTAGCCTCAGGAGCGCGCCGTCGAGGTTTAGAAGCACCGTGCCATCTTTAGGCGCAGCCTTGGCGACGTAATTCGTTGCAATCAGACCGCCGGCACCCGTCATATTGTCGACCCAGACGCTTGGGTTGCCGGGAATAAACTTGCCCACGTGCCGCGCCATAATGCGAGTTGCGCTATCGAAGAGCCCGCCCGCAGAGTAACCGCTGATAAACCGCACCTGTTTGCCGCGATAAAAATCAGCCACCTTCGATGATTGCCCGGCGGCACTGCCGACCAGCACAAATATCGATAGCGCCACGGCTACAGAACCGATTATCTTATTTACTCTCACCCCGAACATTGTCACTCCTTTAATTGCGATTGCGCCGGCACTTAGCAGATGCCGGACCTGTCTGCGTGTCCATCCTGCACTGAAGCTCGAGCCTTTGATGCAAGGCTTTGGCGGCGCGTTATTTTTGGCTAATCCTCTTAAAGAATCCTTCTCGCTCCAGTTCATCAATAATAGTTTCATCGACAAACCGCGCGAACTCGAAGTCGGATTTTGCGCCACCTGACTGTTGTTGGATCTGCTCTAAAACACCGTCCATGCCTTTTCGGCCGACACGCGGCGGAAATGCAAAGAGACGACCGTACGTATTGTAATTTTCTTCGATCACTTTAGGGTCTTTTACATTCAAGCGTTTACTCAGCACCGACATACCCTTTTCCGGACTGACCGAGATCTCGTAGATCGCTTCGCTCAATCCTTGTAGGAACCTTTTAACCGTGTCGCGCTCTTTTTGAACGAATGAGCGGCGCATAATGATGACCTTGTCGGGAAAACTCGGCACCAAGGTCGGCATGTCCGCCAGGATTCTTAAACCGGCTTTGCTGCCCATAGCTGCGTGGTCATAAGGAAGAACCGTTGCGTCCAAACCTTTCTTTTCCATTGCGGCCAGGCGAACGCCACTTCCTCCTGCAGCAACGAGGGTCACAGCCTCTCTTGGAATATTCCATTCCTTCAATGCGATCGTGACGGCAAACTCAGTGGATCCGCCGAAATTGGCGACGCCGATTCTTTTCCTGCGCAGTTGCGCAGGCTCGGTGATTTCTTTTTGAGTGACGAATTTAAACAAAGGCTTGTTGTTGAGGCCTGCCACGATCACCGCGTCTCCGCCGCGGTGCATCACATGTATCGGAGCAACGCCATCGCTGTCTGCCGATTGAGTGCTGCCGCCGACAAGGGCCTGCATCCCGCGCGCTCCGCCCGGGATAAAAACAAAGTCGACGTCGAGGCGATATTTGGAAAAATAATTCAAATCTTTTGCAGCCCAGATTGCGAGTTGCGCGCTGCTCGTGCCGGAATAGCTGTGCAGGAAAGGCGTTTGAGCAAAAGCGCTTCGAGGGGAGATCACAAATAGGAAGACTAGCCAGATTAGGACGTTTATCATTTCTGTTCTTCCTTCTTCTCCCGGCTAACGTCGATCAGCGCAAGAGTCGGACAGCGCTGCGATTCCACCCTGGGCAACCGCAATGCCACTGGCGCGACTCTTCGTGACTATACCTTTTTTGCGCATGGAGCTCAGGATGAGAACGTTTTGCCTATTCTAGTTCAACCGTTGATTGCCAGAGAGATATCACCTCAAGTTGCGCGCTTCAGAGCCGATATTGTCGATCTTCAGCTGCCACCCGCTGTGACCTCCCGACGACGACTGTCGGTCCAGCCGGGAATAACAAAATCTTCCGCGCCCGGCACCACCGCTACCTCTGGAAATTCTTGACCATAAGGACGGGTCGCATCGATGCCCATGATGGCGCCGAGACGAGGCGCCGGTGTGGATGGATCCAGAGGCGCGCCGACCTGTCTCGGCAGAACCATGAGATCGCGGTCGGCTTGAAAGCGCGTCGCCATTGCCCATTCCACCATGACCGGATCGCGCGGATCGATATCATCATCAACGACGGTCACGAGCTTGGGTCGAATACGCTCGGTTGAAAAACAAGCCAGCATGACGTCGCGGGCTTGGGCGATAAAGGTCGGCTTGATCGAAACAACCACATGTAAATTGACGCCGCCTTTGGTGACGCAGACGTCGCGCACCGTAGGGCAGATCTGCCGAATCCGGTCATACAACACGGCTTCAAGAACAATTTCTCTCATCACGTGATTATCGGTGGTCGGCGGACCGGTGAGCGCGGTAATGTAAATGGGATTGCGCCGGTGCGTAATCGCTTTCAATTTAAACACGGGCTGTTCGGTCACTGCCTGGTAGTAACCTGGAAACTCGCCGAACGGCCCTTCAGTGCGGCGCTCGCCGGCAGTCAATTCTCCCTCGAGCACGATCTCGCTGGTGGCGGGCACCTGGACGTCGATGGTCTCGCATTGCACGACATCGACGGGTTCGCCCCTCCATCCTCCGGCGATTTCCAGCTCGTCCATGAAGATCGATCCCGAAACCTGAGAGCATAAAGTCACGTACGGATCGTTGCCGATGGTGAAGGCAACCTCCATAGCCTTTCCCTTGGCTTCGAACTCGCGAAAATAAACGCCCAGGTGCTGCGGCGGTACGCTTCGGCATCCCATGGTTTTGCCGTCGTAAATCTGCATGCGGCTGATCGAAACATTATTGCCGTAGTCGGGGTGACGAATAAAACCGAGGCCGATTGTGATAAATGGACCGGCATCCTTGCTGTTATGGGTACAGATCGGCAGGCGACTGAAATCCGCATCTTCCCCGGTTAAGATCACCTCTTTGCAAGCACCATCTTTCACCAGACGTGGCGGGATATGGTTCTTGAGACCTTCCATGATCTTGCTGTGAATCTTATCCGGTGTGGTCTCAAGTCCCCAGACCGCTCGCCGTCGAACCGCATAAAGTCCGCCAACTACCGGCATCGAATGGCCGACGACATTGTCGAAGAGCAATGCCGGCCCCTCGATGTCGGATGTCTTTCTGATGCCTGCGGCGATCTCGAAGCGCGGCGAAGTCGGCCGACTGATATGGACCAGGTCTTTCTTTGCTTCCAGAAGATTGAGGAACTCTCGCAGGTCATTGATCATTGGATGTTTGTCTCCGACTCTATTGCTTGCTGCCGTTTCCTTCGGACAAGCTTTTTACCGCCGCGAGGACTTCTGAATACGTGCCGCAGCGGCAGATATTTCCCGACAGGTAATCACGCGCTTCTTCCTCCGTCGGCCGAGGATTGCTATTCAGCAATCCTTTGATGGCCATAATCATTCCCGGCGTGCAGTAGCCGCATTGAAAGGCCTGGTTGTCGAGAAACGCCTGCTGGATGGGATCGAGCTCATCTCCTGTTGCCAAACCTTCAATGGTCGTTAGCTGCTTGCCTTCGATGTTGGTGGCCAGCATCAAACAAGAACTAACGGGCCGGCCGTCGACCAGCACGGTGCAGGATCCACAGACGCCGACGCCGCATCCTTCGACGCTGCCGCGCAGGCGCAAATCATCGCGCAACCATTCCAGCACGGTCTGGTTCGGCTTCACCACGGCTTCCATTTCGCGGCCGTTAACCGTTGTGTAAATTTCGATCTTCATGCGCCATGCTCTTTCGCAGACTGAACCGCCGCCAAAACTCGATCTGGCCGTAGCGGTAAATCTTTGACCCGTATTCCGTTCAAAGCGTTCGCCAGCGCGTTGCCGATGGCCGGCTCGATCGGACCGAGGCCCGCTTCGCCAACGCCTTTGGCACCGTACGGCCCTTCGGGATGCGGTGTTTCGACCAGTAGCGACTGAAACTTCTTGGGATGATCCTCCATCGACGGCGGCATGTATTCTAGGAACGTCGAGTTGATCGGCTGGCCGTTATCGAACACCATCTCTTCAAATAAACTGGACCCCAGCGACATAATCATCGAACCCTCATTCTGCATGTGGCATTGCCGAGGATTGATGGCTTTGCCCGCATCTACTGCGGATACAACTTGTTGCACGGTTATCTTTCCCGTGTCGGTGTCCACTTCGATTTCCGCGGCGCAAGCCGATAGGAAATAGAACACCGAACCTTTTCCTTTTCCGGTTGTCGGATCCAGCCCGCCTGCCGTCTGATTGTCGAAACTGCCGACCATATTTCCGACGGCCGCTCCATAGCGCGCCTGAAAGAGTTGCGGGATGCTGCGCCGCTTATCCGGCACTCCTTTGACCTCCAAGAAACCGTCGACCATTTGGAGATCCTCGACGTTGGCCTCAAGCACTCTGGCGCCGATGTCCAGAAGCTGCTGGCGGATCTGATGCGCCGCCTGCCGCGCCGCCCCGCCCATGCTAAACACCGTCCGGCTCGAACTGGTGGACTGATCGAACGGCGTCACATCGGTGTCCGGGAAGGTTACGCTCACACGCTCGAAGGACAGCCCTAATTCCTCGGCGACGATCTGCGCGAGCGACGTCAGTGTCCCCTGACCGATCTCGACACTGCTGGTCAGCAACACCGCCGAGCCATCGGCGTTGAGCCGCACGAGCGCCGAAGAATTCGACGGCGTCATGGTAGTCTTGATCATGACCGCCATGCCCTTGCCGCGTACTTTGCCCGAGAGCGCGCGAGGAGCTTGCTCGGCGCCCCGCTGCCATCCGATGGCTTCGGCGGCGCGCCGAGCGCAGTCCGAAATTCCGACGGAGACCAGATTGTGGCCCGTCACAAACGGATCCCCTTCGCGCACCAGATTTTTTAGCCGCAGCTCCAGCGGATCGATGCTCAATCGACGAGCGATATCATCCATCTGCGATTCATACGCCCAGCACACCTGCGGCACGCCAAAGCCACGATAAGGGCCTGTTGGCGGTGTATTGGTGTAAACACAGTAAGTCGTCAAATCCTGGTGCTTGATCCGATAAGGTCCGCCGGATACTTCGCCGCCGTTGCGTCCGGTGTTGGTTGATGTCAATGCGTACGCGCCGATGTCGTAGACCGCTTCGACCTGTCGCGCGACAATCGTTCCGTCCCTCTTGACTCCGGTTTTGATTTTCACCACGGCTGCCTGGCAATGGGCGGTAAGAAATACTTCCTCCCGCGTTAACACCCACTGGACCGGCCGATGCGCCTTGCGCGCAACCAACGCGGCCAATGGTTCCAAGCGCGGATGGGTCTTGGCGCCATATCCGCCACCGACGAAGGGCACGATGACTCGCACCATCGACTGCGGCAGACCCAGAAGTTCAGCCAGCTGGGTTCGTATCGATGACGGCGTTTGCGTCGACGTGTACAAGACCAGTTTTCCGGACGGCTCCCAGTAAGCCACCGTCGCATGAGGCTCGATGTGCGCGTGCTGTATTTTCGGCGATGTATACACATCCTCAAAAATTTCGTCCGACTCGTTAAAACCGACAGCAACATCGCCATCATCCACGTGATATCGGCTAAGCACATTGCCTCGGTCCTGAAGACGAAAGCCGCTCTTTGCCGGGAACGATTGCGCTTTGATTCGATCTGCATGGAGCACGGGCGCTTCCGGCTTCATCGCCTCGAGGAGATCATACACGGCAGGCAAAGGCTCATAGTCGACTTCAATCAAATCGAGCGCCTCCTCCGCGATATCCCGTGCCTCCGCCGCCACTGCCGCAATTACCTCGCCGACATATCGCACCCGATCGATAGCCAACACCGGTTGATCTTTCACAACAGGTCCAAAAAACCCGTTCTTTCCTTTCAAATCGTCGCGCGTCAACACCGCCACGACGCCGGGCAGCTTCTCCGCCTTGCTCGGGTCAACGCGCAAAATTTTCGCATGCGGATAGGTGCTGCGCAGCGCCTTTACGAACAACATCCCCGGCAGCTCAACGTCCGCCGCATACTGCGCCGCCCCTCTGATTTTTGCAGGACCATCGGCGCGAAAAACATCCAAACCGACACTGCTCATCGAGTCCCTTCCTCGTTCACACATGCCGTCAACGCGCGCCGCACCAAAACCTTAACGAGATGACGTTTGTAAGCCGCCGTACCGCGCAAATCATCGATGGGATCCACAGCCGCTTGAGCCTTCGAGGCGATCTCCTCAATCGACTCCGATGTCATCGCTGTGCCGTTCACAAGATCTGCACCGGTGATCATAACCGGAACCGGCGAAACCGCACCGACGACAACTCGCGCCGCTTGCCAGGTTCCGTTCGAGCGTTGCACCAACGCCGCAACGCCTGCACAAGGCCGGTCCTCGGAAGAACGCGTGGCAAACTTTAAGTAAGTCCCTTTCGAATCTGGGCGGCGGTGGCGGCACCAGCAGGCCGGTGAGTAATTCATCCCGCTCCAGACCGGTCTCGTACATCCCGATTAAGAAATCGGCTAACTTGACGCTTCGCACTCTGTTGCGGTTCGTCAACTCGACGCTGGCATCCAAAGCGACCAATGCCGCCGGAGGGTCGGATTGATAGTCGGCATGCGCAAGGTTACCGGCGATGGTGGCCATGTTACGGATTCGGATGTTGGCAACCACATGGCAGGCCTCGGCCAGCAGCGGGTAGTGTTCACGCACGGCCGCGGCGCTTTCAACGTCGTAAATGCTCGCGAGACCGCCGATACGCAAACCGTCTTTGGAGTTGTAGGTAATTTCTCCGGCGTCTCTAATTTTTTTTAAATTGATCAAAGTTTTCGGAACGAAAATACCCTGCTTGATCAAGATCAGAAGAGCAGTGCCGCCGGCAATGAGCTTGACGTCCTCTTCCGCCGCAAGAATTTTACAAGCTTCGGCAATCGATTTTGGTTCTAGGATTTCAAACCGTCGCATGTGTTATCTCGCGGCTAGCTACAGCGCAGCGCGGACGGCGAATCTGCCGCTGCTGGTTGTGCTTCCATCAATCGTCGGCAGCAGCCCAAAGCACGCGAATCGCAGGAGGTCTCAAGTACTTCGTGCCGCGCTTTTGCAATCCGACTTCTTCCCAGGTATCGCCGCGGTCGTAGGTGACGTAGATCGCGCCTTCCCCCGGAGGGCCTGCCGTATGACCGCGCGCGACATCGCCGAACGCCGCAAAAATGGAATCGGTGTTGTACGGGTTATACGCAAGCTGCCAGCACATCGCGGTATGCTTCACCGGCAATCCTGCGCCCACCTGCCGCCAAGTCTCGCCGCCATCTTCGCTGCGATAGATGCGGCCGTCGACCCCGCCCGGCCGATCCCAATACTGCGGCGAGCCATGCCCGGCGGCCAAAAACATTGCCGGCCGATCGCCGGGCAGATTAATCACGTCATGAAAGTAGTCGCTCTCCATACCTTTTTCGGCGCGTTTCCATCCCTTCTCCGGCGGATCGGCACGAAAGAAGCCACGCGACGTTGCAGTAAAATATTTTGTTCTGCTGCCCGGTGATCTGACGATCATGTGAATATCGGGATACTCGAGCCCCTCGCTGACATCCTCCCAGGTCTTGCCCCTGTCAAAGCTTCTAACAATGCCGCCATGTTCGAGGGCCAGGTAAATACAGTTCGAATCTTCCGGGTCGATATAGATATGGCGCACGTGACCCTGGTGCGGCGGATGCGGAAAATACCATTTGTACTGAACTTCGGCGGGCATTTCGGTAAGTGATTTAAGCTCCTCCCAGGTACCGCCCCAGTCTTCGCTGCGATAGAGATGAACCGGTTCGGTTCCGGCGTAAATGACGCGATCATCAGTAGGGTCAACCGTCACCCAGCGAATATCGCCTTCGAGCGTGCGCTGCCAATGCCGGCCGGCATCTTGAGTGCGGTACAAACCGTCAAAGGTTACGCCGGCAAAGACAATTTCCGGAGAATTTTTACACCCATAAACGGAATCCACCACTCGATCTTTGAAGTACGGCTCGAACTCCCTCGAACCGCCCATCGAAGTCCAAATATCAGCGACCCCCCGAAATAAAATCATTCCCGCCTGAGTACCCGCATAGAGTCGGTAGGCTTCAGCCATTTCTGTCCCTCCGAAAACTAATTGTCGTATCTGTAGTTGCTAAAAATAATTCTTGCGTACAGAAGGATGAATGATGAAAGCGAAAAGATGAAAAAAAACTTGGAAACCGCTTTCGGGCCCCGCATTCACTTTGTCCTTTAGCCTTTATCCTGCCTCTGCGCCTTGCCAGCGTCCACTTCCGTGCAATTCGCCAAGCAGATCTCAGTTAAAAACCATCCCGCCATTCACATGGAGCAACTGACCCGTCATAAAAGCGCTATCCTCGCTGGCCAGAAAATGAACACCTTCAGCGATATCTCGCGGCTGTCCGGCTCGCCCCAGCGGCATGCCGGCGCTCATCTTCGCCCATTCCGCATCGGTATGAACCGCCAAAACGCGCGCTGTTGCGGTGAGACCCGGGGCAATTGTATTGACGCGCACGCCGTAAGGCGCCATTTCTAAGGCCAGTGATTTAGAAAAAGCAATGATGGCAGCTTTGGCCGCCGAGTAAGCGGTCCTCCCGGCGCTACCGGTTATACCGAAATTGGACGATGTGTTGATAATGGCGCCGCTTTTGGCTTCCTTCATACGCTTGATTACGGCCTGACAACAGAGAAACGTGGCTTTCAGATTGACATCGATCACTTCGCGCCACTCCGAAAGCGGAAACTCATGAATCGGATGTTTGTGGATTGTTCCGCCGGCCAAATTCACCAGCACGTCGATGCGCCGGTGCTTCGTATAGATCGTTTCGAATACTTCTTTGATTTCAGCGGCGCGTCTTAGCTCGATTCGAGAGAATTCCGCCTCATACTTCTCTTTGCGCAATTGATCGACAAACTCCTGCCCGGCTTTGTCGTTTTGATCGACGATGCAGACGCCGAATCCGCTCTGCGCCAGCCGTGCCGCAACAGCCTGGCCGATTCCACCCGCGCCCCCCGTCACTACTGCAATTTTGTTTGCCATGGTTTCACTCCGCCCTCGAAACAAACCTTCCACTTACCACATGATGCTGCCGCCATTGACGATCACCGTCTGGCCGGTAATAAAGCCGGCGGCATCGCTGGCCAAGAACACCGCAGTGCCTACCAGATCTTGCGGCTGGCCGATTCGGCCCAGTGGAATTTTTTGCGCCTGAGCATAAATTTGCTCCTCGCTCTGATGGCCGCGCGGTTGCGCCGTATCGGTGATCCCGGGGCAAATCACATTCACCGTGATCTGACGCGGCGCCAGTTCTAATGCCAGGGATTTCGAAAAGCCGATGATGCCGGCCTTTGAAGATGCGTAGTGAGCGGCATTTTTGGCGCCCTGAAATGCTCGTCCCGAAGTGATGCTGATGATTCTGCCACTTCCCTGCTGTAAAAATTTGCCGGACACGGCTCTCGAACAGAGAAACGCCCCTATCAGATTGGTGCCAATGACACGATCCCAGTCTTCCTCTTTCATTTCCTCTACCGAGCTTACCGGGAAGATGCCCGCATTGTTGATTAAGATATCGAGCTTGCCGAACTTTCTTAACGACTCATCGACCATTGTTTGTACGGAGTCCTCATTCGACACGTCGGTACTTGCTACCAAGGCTGTTCCGCCTGAGGCTTCGACCTCGCTCTTGACCGATGCGGCGTTTTCTCCATTGATATCGGCAACGACCACCTTCGCGCCTTCGCGAGCCAACCCGAGCGCCAGCGTTCTGCCGATCCCCTGACCCGCCCCGGTAACTATAGCGATACGATTTTTGAGTCGTTCCATTTACTTGACCATCCGCAGTCGTTTTCCATTCGCGTCTGAGCTTTGCGTGCCTGTGGAATAGCCAAGTGTAGTGGATAGACGTTCAGCGAACTTCTTGACTATCTTCCCGGTTCTTTCGATTCCATTTGCTTTGATTCGTTCGGCAGGTCCTATAACGGCTATGCTGCCGACAAGGTCTCTGCTAAGGAAACACGGAGCAGCGACACCCGCCGTGTAGGAATATCTTTCTTGGATGCTCACCGCATAGCCGCGCCGTTTTATCTCCTCGATCTTTTTCAATATCTGCTTCGGCGAAGTTATCGTGAAGGGTGTGAACTTCTCAAAGTTTTTCACGTTAAGTATCGAGAGAATCTCTTCCTGCGGCAGCACTGCCAAGATCGCGAAGGCAGAGGAGCCAACAAAGAGAGGGCGTGGAACTCCGGTTTCGATTACGGTGCGCGTATGATGAGGGCTTTCACGGCGTTCTATCGTCACACAGGAGTCGTACTGAAATCGTTCGCAATAAATTGCCGTCTCTCCGGTGGCCTCGACCAGCTGCTCCAGGTAAGGCACAACTACATCGCGCATGGTAAAGCATCTGCGGTAATCCTCGGCAAGCACTAGCAGCTTCGGTCCGAGACCATACAAACCACGATTGTCGATTCTTTGGACAAACCCCTTTTGCCGCAAGGAATTCAGAAGGCGATAAGCCGTTGCTTTGTCCAGGTTTAAGTTCCGCGCAAGATCCTTTAACGCGAGTGGCTTCCTCGATCGGCTCAATTCCTCTAAGAGATTGATCGCTTTAGTTACTGAAGCGTTCATTTTGATAATTGAAATACTATTTTGACCGGAATCACTTTCGAATTATAGGAAAGACAAACATGTGTCAACTACACATGGAACTGTTCTAGAAGATGGATCAAGATCAACCGGCAGAAATTTGATTCATTAGTCCGGGGCGCTCCACAAACACCTTGCACGCTGTTGCGCATATATCTACTACCGTCTTAGTTTCGGAAGCGATTCCGTTAAGGTGCTCAGCTTCAACGTTCGCGGATATGCGTTTTATCAGCGAATCCTTCACGTAAATCGCTGAGCGAGTCGCCGGTGGTGCTCGGCGCTAGTTGAAAACTGAATAAGAAAGCGGTGAGAAAACTTTCGGTTTTTCGGCAAAGTACTTAGCCGAATTTGATTCTTAGCTGTTGGAGGTGTGACCTTGTGAAAAGTAATTCAATTTCGATTATTACTCGGACGTGAGTGAAAAGCGCATCATCAATTTTGCACGAGCTTTGCCGCTTAGCAGTTAGTGGAAAATGTATGGGCTTCTTCCGTTGAACACCTCAGTTGCCTTTACTGTAATCTCGCATTTTGTTTGATTGTGTCCGATCAGCAACCTCATTGTCCGGCTGTTCCGCCAGCGGTGAGCAGGATCTACTCCGCAGCGCCCTTACCAGCCTCTCACCTCTGATCGGCACCTCCTGAATACGTACTCCGGTAGCATTAAAGACAGCGTTGCAAATCGCCGGGGCAACCGCCAAGATCCCACCTTCGCCCATTCCCTTAGCGCCATAAGGGCCCGGGCCTCCGCCCTCCTCCAAAATGATTGTGCTAAAATTCAGCGGAACATCTCGGAATCTTGGAAGAGGGTAGTCGACCAGATTAGGATTAAGAAGTTGTCCATTGTCGTAAACGAGGTCTTCGAAAAGTGCTTGGCCGATACCAAAGATTGCAGCCCCTTCATCCTGTCCTTCGCATTGCTGTGGATGGATCATTTTGCCCGCGTCCGTCAAGGAGATGTATCTTAACAACTTGATCGATCCCGTTTTCTCATCCACCTCCACCTCACAAGCAGCGAATCCAATCTCCCAGAATGGGCTGGGTGAACCTAGTGGCACGTTTTTGTCGACCGGAAACTGAAAAAAACCGTGTCCTAGGATCTCCCCAGCTGACTCACCGAAACAGAGGCGGGCCGCATCCCGAAAGGTGATCGATTTTCCAGCGACAACAATGCAACCTCCTTGTAGTTGTACGTCAGAAATCTGTGCGCCCATTTTTGAGCTTACGGCCAATGAGAGTTGATGACGCGCATCTTTTGCGGCGTTTAGAACAGCGACGCCCATAACCGTCGTAGCGCTACTCGCGTTAGTACCTTGATCGAACGGGGTAAAGCCAGTATCAATCTGAGCAATATGAATCTTCTCTACCGGTAAAGTAAGCTCCTCGGCGACGATTTGTTGCAGCGTGGTTTGCACACCTTGCCCAATCTCCACGGATCCGGACAATAGGAGTACGCTTCCGTCATTCAGAATTTTAACCATAGCATGCGCCGCCTTTCGAGTTCCGCCGCCATCTTTGACCGCGCAAGCTACTCCTTTCCCCCTTTTAATTCCGGGCGCCAAAGTGTCGGTTTCTTTTTGTTTCAATCCAATTTCGTCCGTAATCTGCAGGAGCGCGCCCTTTAAATCACAATCGATAACCGTATCCCCAAGCGCAAACTCCTCGCCTTTGGAGAGCATATTTTTTAACCTGAGCTCAACGGGATCCATTTTCATGCGGTGAGCAATCATCTCGAGATGCGAATCATAAGCAAAGGCCACCTGCGGGCCGCCGAACCCTCGAAATGAGCCCGCAGGCACGGTGTTGGTGTACACCGCATATGAGTCGGTCAAAACGTGTGGAATGCGGTAGGGACCATGTGCTCGATAGCCGGCCTTTTCAGCTACAGACGGTGTCGTATTGACGTATGCTCCGGCATCCAGATAGACGTGACAACGACGGGCGATGAATGAACCATCTCTCTTCACCCCGGTTTTGATGACAAGCTTCGCCCGCGGTTGACAAATGGATCTGAAATTCTCTTCCGCACTAAATGCCACTCGAACTGGCCGCTGAGCCAATCTTGAAAGCGCAAGAGCGATGACCGATGGCACCAGCCCCTTCGCTCCGCCGTACCCTCCGCCAACTGCCGGAACGATGACTCGAACCAGCTCCAATGAGAGCCCAAAAAGCCTCGCTACTTCTTGTCTCAGAACGAATGGTCCCTGTGTTCCGGTCCAGATCGTAACGCCATCCCGGGCAAAACTGGCCACGCTGATGTTGGATTCCATGGGATAGTGATGAGCACTGGGAAAATAAAAGGTATCCTCGAACGTCGCATCTGCCTCTCTAAATCCTTTCTCGATGTCTCCTCTCTCGTAACGGAAATGATGACAGATGTTACTCTTTTCATGAACGATATAAGACGAGCCACGACCATATTCGGGCAATCTTCCGCGGCGGATACTCTCGTGGACCAAGGGTGCCCCCACTGCCAACGCCTCATCGACGCTCGTCACTGCGGGAATGTCGTCGTAGGATATTTTGATTTCACTGAGAGCCTTTTCAGCCAGATTCTCATCAGTAGCTGCCACAGCAGCGACAATATCACCGGCATAACGTACCTTTTCGAAGGCAATGATAGGTTGGTCTTTGATGAGTGAACCATAATAAGGTTCCGTCAAACTGCACTTTTCACGAGTAAGAACTGCTAATACCCCCGGCATGAGCTCTGCGCCGGCTGAATCGATCGAAGTGACGCGCGCATGGGCCACCGGGCTTCGCAAAACTTTGCCGTAGATTAATCCTGGGAGTTGCAGGTCTCCAGTGTAAAGCGCCCTTCCTGTAACCTTGTCATCTCCGTCACTGCGGTGGGAGTTATGTCCGACGGCAATTGTCATCGTGCTTCTTGAGAGTTATCTCTCCCTACCCCTTTTTGTCGGACTCTAGGAGACAAATTCCACCACGAGTTCGATGTTCCAAACTAGGATAAACTAGAAAAGATATTCCGCACTGATTCACGTCCATTCTTTTGCTGCCGCAGACTAACGCCAAGCTTTTGACGTCGAAGACTCGTTTTAACCGTAGGAATAATTGAGAGCGCCAGCTGCGTAAGTGATCAGCGAAAGATTTTAAAGGCACTCAACCGACTATGACAGTGACAATAGATTGTCAAGGCATGACAGTGTCATCGATTAAATACTGTCGAAGAGAGCGTCCGGCGAAAACGCGGTAATGGGCGTTTGGCAGGTCAAAGGCGACCTACTTAGCCCAAAGAACTTGCTTGTCCGACTGCCATATCTCGAATAGTTATACCGCGTATTCCATCGAAGAAAATCTCGCCAAAGAACACAGCGGCCCTCAAGTCAGCGCTACCAGATTTGGCCGTTCCGCAAGCGAATTTTACCGCTTTATGTTCATCACTAGCGGAGGCCGGATGAACCAAATCAATTGACACAAATCTCATGCGCATATAAGGAGGTAACAAGAGGCGCAAGAGTATGAAGCAAGAACACGCAGTCATCGTCCACGAAGCTCTTAAAGAATCAGGCATTAATTTCGTCGCTTATCTGCCGGACGATCAAATTCATGACGCCCAGAAGTTGATCTCGATGGATTCGGATATTAGATCGCTGGCAGTGGCTAACGAAGGTGAAGGCGTTGCTGCATGCGCAGGAGCGTGGCTCGGCGGGGCAAAGCCAGCTTTAGTAATTGCCGATTCAGGATTTCTTGTCGCCACTTGGCCTTTAGCATCACTGTCGGTTGCCTATGGAATTCCTGTCCTGATACTTATTGCTCACCGGGGTGAGATCGGCGATCGAGCTAATTGGCGATTTATTACTTATAAGTTTACGACGGAGCCGTTACTCGACACGTTGCAAATACCGTATGTTCGGGTCAGTAAACCAGAAGAGACTAAGGAAGTGATAACAGGCGCGAAGTTATCAGCCTTCTTATGGCAACATCCTGTCGCCGTTCTGCTCTCGGGCGAAATACTCCGGGGTGAAGGGGGTACCCTCTAGATGACGCGGTATGAATGTTTGGCTGTTCTAGCTCCGCGTTTAAAGGATGAGGATCTAGTGGTAACTACTCTCGGCTGGGTCGCAGGAGAATGGTTCGCATTAAGACCCAAAGAGTCAAATCTTTATCAAATCAATATGGGACTGTGTACTCCCCTAAGTATGGGGCTCGCTCTCGTACTTCCACATCGTCGGGTAATTGCCTTGGAATCAGACGGCAGCGTACTTCTGAACTTAAGCACCATTGCGACCATTGGAAACCAACAACCCAAGAACCTGGTAGTGATCGTATTTGACAATCAATGTTACATGGCCACCGGAGGATTACCGACAGCAACCGCGGGACCGACAGATTTGGCCGGAATGGCAAAAGCGGCTGGAATCCAATATTCAACGACTGTTTCCTCTCTCGATGAATTTGAGTCCGAGATACAAGCAACACTCCGCCGCCAGGATCCTTCTTATATTGTCGCAAAGATTGAAGCAGCCGGGAAAAGGATGAGCACCGACATGGATGGTAAAGAAGGCAAATACCGGTTCGTACGCTATATAGAAAAATCGGAGGGGATCCAAATCATCGGCACTAGTGCAATGACGCACAAGTAATGTGTATTTAGGCACTTTAGGAAACCTAGTGCGGAAAGATCTGAACAAGAAAATTGGCGCCACAGAGTAACGATTAGAAAGCCGAGTCAAAGACAGTTATGAAGACACGCATGGTACAATTAGCTTCGCTTTTATCACTCCTCTCTTTGATTTTCTATTTTTTGAGCTTCGGAACGCAAGAACTTCCAGCCGCCGAAAGAGTTGTAATTGCGTATCCCAGTCCTTCTCCCACATTCCTTCCGCTCATAGTTGCGCATCGACGAGGCTTTTTTACTCAGGAGGAACTTCAGGTCGATCTCGTAAAGATCTTGTCAGGTCCGGCTGTTTCGGGATTGATTGCCGGAAGCATCGAATACACCACGAGTTTGGGAGGAACGATTTTAGCGGCGATGCGTGGCGCGCCCGTTCAAGCTCTAGCCTGCTTTAGCTCGAGACCGATGGAATTTTTGATGGGTAGCAAGAATATAAAATCGATCAATGATCTGAAAGGTAAGACCGTAGCAGTAAACGCAATCGGACAACCGCAACATTATATTACCATAGAGATTCTCAAGGCAGCGGGACTAAACCCAAGTCAGGATGTCATCTTTCGGCCGCTCGGGGATGAAACTAATAGATTTCAAGGACTTGTTTTGGGCGATATTGATGGAGCGACCCTTGGACCTCAGGGCGCAATCGAAGGTCAGAAGGCAGGTCTTAACTTACTGGTTAACGCAGCAGATGTCATTGACCTGCCACTTGCTGGAATAGGTGCAACTAAAAAGAGAATAGCGGAAAATTCAGACCAAATCCGGCGACTACTCCGGGCGAGTCTGAAAGGTATTCAATATATCCGCGAAAACAGGACGGGAACCGTAGAGATCATTAAAACTTGGTTCAAGTTGGAACCCGAAGTTGCGGCAGCAACCTATGACTTGGCTTTTAAAGCATTCAGTCGAGACGGTGAGGTCAATGAAAAAGGAATCCGCTTGAGTATGGATCTGGCTCGACTCAGCGGAAAATTCGACAAAGATATTTCTCCAGCAGAAGTTGTGGATTTTACCTTGTTACGGCGAGCAAGATCCGAGCTAGGCTGGTAACCCCGGCTGCAGACCCGTGGTCGATAAGCTCGCAAGAGGACCGCAACTCTTTTGCACCGAAACAGCTTCCTGAAGACGAACCTTCGACAACCAGCTTATTATTAGGTTTGATTGCATGCCGGAGGAATTCCTTGCAGTATCCTAACCTTGAACGTCAGCACGCACTAGCCAGCGATTGAAGCCGTAGCTTCCGCCTCGAACAGAACCTTGTCTCGGGCGAATCCGTCAACAAACTCGAATTCTATTCTTGCGAGATCCAATCGATTTGCTTTTCGCAACAACTCCTTCAGCAACTCGAGGCTTTGACTTCTACTGAGATATACAGACAATTTGGCGACGTGCTTCCACCTCGTTAACGCGGTTTTTAGGGCCTCGTCTATGTCGGCTAAGACTGCCGGTACTTGATCTTCCAGACGATCCAGTTCCGATGTGTATCCCGACACAAACGTAAGCGAATCGTAACGGAGCTGAGATATGTAGGCTCTGGCGGGCTCAAACTCGACCGCTTCTCTTTCGGCAGCCCGACCAGACGGTCTCATAGCGAACATCAACGCTCCAAACTGTTGACTGCGACGACAAATTGATTCACAAGTTTGCTCGCTCGCGATCCTGATCAGGGAAATTGGCTAAATTACAGCGCCTGCATTCGGAGGACACTAATACAAGCTGGTTCATCCATGCAGCTTCGATCATCGTAGTAGTGCATCCAGATTCGAACGCGGTCTAAATTACGATGCAGCTGCAAATGATCAAAAGAGTTCACCGTTGGGCACTAGTCTCTTTTTATTCAGTTGATGGAAGCTCCGGCCACCTATTATGCCAATTCGTGGCTTGTTCGTAAGCATGCGCAACTTGCAAAACCATGCTTTCCTGAAAAGCGGGTCCAATGAGCTGCAGTCCGACGGGTAAGCCAGAGGATGAAAACCCACAGCAGACGCTTAGCGCTGGAAGACCGGTTAGGTTGAACGGAATGGTAAATAGCGTGAGGAAATTTCCTCGACTATCCTGGAGCGGCACTCTACTTCCGTCGACTTCGACGTAGCCCCGCTCGCAAGCCTCGAGGCTCGGGGCTGGGATAGCCATCGTCGGCGCAATGATCAGGTCCACTTTCGCCAGCGCAATTTCGAACTCACGATAGATCAGCTTTCGTACTTTTTGTGCTCTTTGATACGTCGCCTCGGGAATCGTGAGTGAGCTGATCTGATTGTAAAGGAGCCGAGAACTATAATCTCGTGGCCGGCTTCTCATATGACGATCGTGGGGCGCTATATCTTCGAACCTCATGGTGCAGGCGAATACCGTGGGAATAAGCTCCATGTGGGAAATCGAAATTGATTCGGCCTTCATGCCTAACCGCTCGACAGTTTCCAGAGCCGCAGCAAAAATTTGCCTCACTTCACTGCTCATCACTTCGGGGAAATAACTGTCGATGACGCCGACTTTGAGACTTCCCACAGACTTGCGAACGGCAGCTGCATAACCCGGTACCGTTGCTGTAGAACTGAGCGGATCCTGCGGATCATATCCGGCAACCACTTCGAGAACATAGGCGCAGTCTTGAACGGTCTTGGTAAAAATGCCGAAGTGATTGATGGAATGACCGCCGGTTCCGGGGACGCCGCCATGCTGGCTAACGCGACCGTAGGTTGGCTTCAGCCCAACAATGCCGCACAAAGATGCTGGCGTCCTAACCGACCCCGCGCTATCCGTACCAATTGATGCCACGCACATGTCGGCCGCTACCGCGGCAGCCGAGCCACCGCTTGATCCGCCGGGTGTCGCCTTAAAATCCCAAGGGTTATGAATGGCGCCATAGAAACGGTTTATCGTGTTGCTCGCTTTGGCCCATTCATGCATGTTGGTTTTGCCCAAGATGATGGCGCCGGAGTTTTTCAAACGGGTCACGACCGTAGCGTCGAAGTCGGGTACCCAGTCGGAAAGTATCTTCGACCCTGCTGTCGTTCGGATGCCGTTGGTTGCGAGATTATCCTTGATTCCGACTGGAATCCCATGAAGCGGACCCCGGTATCTCCCCGCATTGATCTCGCTTTCCGCCACTTTCGCTTGAGCTAGCGCGTCATCCGCTGTGACGGTAATGTACGCGTTTAATATTGGGTTAAGTTTCTCGATGCGTTGAAGATACCTCTCGGTAAGAGCGACCGGCGACACAGTGCCACTCTTGATGCACGGAGCGAGCTCGGCGATAGTGAGTCTCTCAATTTCCGGGCTCACTCTTTTTCTCCAGCAACCGACTTTGAAACGGGACTTTCATCAGCAATGTCGACGTCGTAAAGCTTCTGGTAAAGCCGCGCACTCTCTTCCGCCTGACGCGCAATCAACTCGATTTCTTCTTCGGTCAAGCCGAAGGCGTACTCCGCATCGAGTTTCTTGATCAAATTTTTCAATTTCTGCTCCCAGCTGAAACTGATTTCATCCTCGACAAATCGCCGCTTGCCAGGGTGCACTTGGGCTCAGGCGAATTCCCGTAAACGACTAACCTCGGACGGCTTTGACTTAAGAAATAGAGCGTTGCGCTCTTCCCTCGCGGTCATTTAGCAGAAAGGATCTCTTTTAGCTTTGTTGCCATGGCAGGCTCCAGACTTAGAAATTTATGCACGGTTTTTTCGACTTCGTCGCCAGCCATCGGGTCGATAAGGACCTTCGACTTCTCGGCGTCGGCAAGAAATTCCGCATCTTTCATCGTGTCCATAAACGCGCGCCGTAAAGTTTGCAGCCGATCGTCGGGTGAGCCGCCCGCGATCGCATACGTAAACGATATCGGGCTAAGGTCACTGACCTGAAGAAGTTCTCGCTCCTCTTTCGTCTTGGCCAAATCGTCCGCGAGAGGTACGTGAGGGAGGTCCGGGTGTGGTTGTGGCCGATTCTGCAGTACCACAACGACATCACCGGACTGTATCGCGCTTCTCCAGCCAGGTTTTATCGAGCCCCAGACCCAACAAGCGCCGGCAAGTTCACCGCTCTCCGCCGCCAGCCTGATCTCGGAAGTCCCCTTGTAGCCAGCGACGATTTGGATTGGCAGGCCAAGAAGCGCCTTTAGAATTCTCGGAGTGTTATCTATCCCGGTCATCGGACCCGTGGAGCCGAGTTTTACAGGTACTTTCGCCGCCATCCATTTATCGACGCTCGTAATGCCGCTGGCTTTGGTGAAGGCGCACGCCGCGGTATCTCTCAGTGGGACTCCCACATATCCGAGCTTCAAGAAATCAGCCTCAACTCCCGGGCGCCCGAGTAGTTGAAGACCTATGAGGTCACCGATGAAACTTCCGAGAGTTAATCCGTCGGGTTTGGCAACCTTAGCAAGATGGTTCACCATGATTAAACCGCCAGCCCCCGGCATATTCTCCACAATGATAGTAGGATTGCCCGGAATATATTTCTTCATGTGACGAGCGATAGTTCTCGAGTAGGTGTCAAGACCACCGCCAGCACTCGCGCCTGTGACGATCCGTAGAACTTTTCCTTTATAGAAGGGTTCTTGGGCGGAAAGAGTTGCGTTTATTGAGAACGCGCACATAGTAGCAAAAAGCAGAGACCATAGTTTCATTAAATTCACTCCTCATGTAAACTCAAGCTTTAGCGTTAGAAACTAAGTCTTTACGCTTGATCTAGAAAGTCTACAATAGTCTTCAACGATTGCTCGATATAGACCGTCCTCGATGGCAACCGAACCACTTCGCGTCTGACCCCGTGTCTTACCAGGGTGAGCAGTCAATCGCGTGGGCTGAAGCCTCGAAGCGTTTTAATGCGGATTTTTAAGCTGCATTTTCTCTTAGCCCATCAATAACTAAGCTCGAGGTAATTCTCCGGATCGAATTGCCTTTTCCCGCTTTCAAGCTCGTGAATCACTCGAACGAGTTTTCGACAAAGGGGCGTTGGAATTTGCAGGCGCTCTCCTTCCCTAACAACATGACCTACTATGAAATCGATTTCGGTGGCAATGTCGCGCTGTATCTGACGAAAAGGGCCTTTGCGATTTTCGGGAAAGCTCCTCGCCATTTTCGCCATACTGGCGAGCCGCGCCTCGAACGGCCGGTCGGGGTGAAAGTCTGAAGGATTGTATTCAAGGAGGGGAATGAATTGGGCGCCTGCTGCCTTGCCTACCGCGATGATTTCAGCGAAATAGTTAACAAGGAGACGAAGATTCGGGCCCTTTTCGCACACCTGCTTGAGAGAGGCATCTGCGAGCGCTTCGAAAAAACAGACACAAGTGTGTGTTAATTTGCTCCATAGCACGTCTACTAACTCGTGTGAGATCTCGGTCGGTATCACAGAATTGAGAAGCTTGCGCAGTCCTTCCAATTGCGGCGTTGTTTTGCGATGCGGGTGACCGACGTAGAGATGACCACGGTGCGCCGTCTGCACCCGCGCGGGAGCGATTTTTTGGCAACCCATGCGGATCGCCACTCCGACGGTGCGATCAGGTCCCACCGTTTCTTCCATGACTGGCGTGTTAAAGCCGTTCTGCAAAGACACCAGCAAACCGTTGTCCGCGAGGTGTGGCATTGCCGTTACCACAGCCGTTGAGGTGTAGTTGGATCGAACCGCGATAAACGCAATCTCGAACTTGCCTTCGATTTCGTTGGGAAAAACAATGCGAACTCCGACATTGAAAGCTCCATCGGGTACATCAACCTGTAAACCGTGGTTGCGGATCGCTGCGACATGTTCTCTGTCGACATCCACAAATAAGATGTCGTGACCGATTCGGGCGAGCCGCCCGCCGATTATTCCACCAATCGGTCCGGTGCCCATCATCAAAATTCGCATTTCGTCACATTCCTCTGTTAGTCAGGCTAATTTCCGCCCTTAGCGAACTAGATCGTCGGCCAAGTTACCCCTTTTTTAACTAGTGATTCATAGTACTGGAATTCAGTCTTATGTCCGATGCTTCTCAATTTTCTCTCATGCTGCTTACTGTTCCCGGGTCTTGGGTAGATGCTCTCAAGTATCTTTCCAACCCGGGGCGGAATCGGTGCAGGTTTTCCCAGCGCGGCTGCATACATCATCATCTTCGCAGTGCGTTCCATTCGCGCCATGTTCATGCACGCCTCTTCGATATTCTCCCCAACCACCACGGCCCCATGTCCTTTGATCATCAATGCGCAATTCTCGCCCATCAACTTAACGGCACGATTTCCATGCGCGCGCATCGTTCCGTAGATCCAAGGAGATATCGGCACTCCGTTGCCGAAATGAGCGACATGTTGGTATAGCGGAATGATTTTGCGGCCGGTGGCGACGACTGCGAGAGACATAGGAGGATGACAGTGAATGACAGCCCCGACATCGTTTCGGTCTTTGTAAGGACACAGGTGAAAATAGATTTCATCGGGAACGTTACGCCGGCCAGACAACAGCGTGCCGCTCATATCGAACTCCAAAACTTCATCGACCGGCGTTTTTGGATCCGCCGGAGGTCGCAGGAAGGCAAGGAGAAAGTGCTTCCCGTCGGGCGTCTTTGCGCTCACATGGCCCCACATATCACAAAGTTCCCATTGCAGAATTTTTACAGTCGTTTTTAGTTTGTCTTTCAAAGCCGAAAGTTCATCCACCGTAATCTCCTAGATGCCGGCACATTTTATGGCGTCCGTTAGTCTTCGGTAGAGACTGTACAGCATCGCCCCGGCTGGAACGTTAGCTGGACAGAATCGCCCTCTTGGAAAAAGTTGGAAGGGTGAACCCGTGCGCGCATCCGAGTTCCCGAAATTGCGATTTGATACTCGATCAGACCTCCGAGGAATGACACCTGGTCGATGATTCCGACCCATTCGGAAGTTTTTGATCGATCACTAGCCACCGTCATCTGAATATCTTCTGGACGGACAGACACAAGAACATCGCCGCCGATGTTGATGTTTGCAGGTTGCGGAATGGCGCAAATCAGTGAACCGTGTTTTGTCTCCACCCGGCCGACTTCAGCACTGGTTAATGCGGTAAGCTTGCCGACGATCATGTTGGCGGATCCGATAAAATCGGCAACGAAGTTATTCAGCGGTTTTTCATAGATTTCCTTGGGAGAGGCCAGCTGAACGATCCTGCCTTTGTTCATCACGGCCACTGTGTCCGACATGGACAGCGCCTCAGTTTGGTCATGGGTTACGTAGATCGTTGTCAGACCTAGGGTCCGTTGCACTCGCTTCAACTCCACTCGCATTTCATCGCGAAGTTTTGCATCCAGGTTGCTAAGCGGTTCGTCCAAGAGCAAGAGTTTAGGCTCTCTCACGACCGCTCTTGCAAGCGCGAGTCTTTGTTGTTGTCCGCCGCTGAGGTTGGTCGCCGGTCTCTGCCCGAGCTCCTCGAGCTGGACGAGGTGAAGCGCCTTTCCTACCCGTTCTTTTATTTCACGGGTGGACGCCCTGTGACCGATTTTCAAAGGAAAGGCGACATTCTCGAAAACGTTCATATGCGGCCAGATGGCATACGACTGAAAAACCATCCCGATACCGCGACGGTACGGGGGCACGAACACGCCTTGTTTCGAAAAGACCAGGTGCCCGTCAACTTCAATCTCACCTTGCTCCGGCCGTTCGAGCCCTGCGATGCAGCGCAGTGTTGTAGTTTTTCCGCAACCGCTGGGGCCGAGCAGGCTGAAGAATTTGCCGCGAGCGACTTCAAAGCCGATACAATCGACGGCTCGCACATCCGACAAATCGGTTGGAAAACTTTTGTAAAGATCCCTTACCTGAAGCATATTCGCTGCTCTAGACGTTTAGTATCACACACGTAACCCGTAACGTCTGCTCAATCTATGAAATAGGATCGCCATGCCGACGAGCAGTAGACTGACGGATACACTAAATGCCGACAGCTCGCCCAGAGTACCGAAGTCCCACATTTTGAAAATGGTCACCGAAATCACTTGCGACCCCGGACTGTAGAGCAAAAGTGCCATCGTGAGCTCTCGAACGCTCAACAAGAAGATATAGATCCATCCGGCAAATATTGACGGCATCATCAAAGGGACGACGATGCGGCGAAAAACAGTAAGCCAAGGAGCCCCGCTCATCTCCGCGCTTTCTTCCAACTCCTTATTGATCTGCAACAGACCAGGCGAGCAGTAGCGAAGCCCGTATGGGATGTAGCGCGTGATGTAGCCCAGGACGAGAATCCAGATGGTACCATACACCGGGATTGGAAGTTTAAGGTAGGTGAGCAACATCGCCACCGCGAGAACCACACTGGGAAAGGCGAGCGTAAACGACGTGAGGTGCTCCAGAATGCCTTTGCCAGGAATATTGCTCCTGACGACAACCCACGCGACCACTGCGGTCAGAAGCATGGTCAGAGAGGCGCTCGTTAGGCTGATGATCAGGCTGTTTTTCAGAGCCAGCCAAACATTGGAACTCTGAAACGCCGCCGAATAATTGATCGTCGTCAACTGGCGAAGCGCGTCTAGCGACGGTGCCATGTAATAAGGAAGCACCGAGGTCCACATCAGGATCAGCAACGGCAAGCCAAGCAATGTCGGCAGCACGAAAACAATCACTGTCGTGACGTATCTCCACTTTCCCATTTCGATGGTTCGCGGCCTGAACCCTTTACCGGTAATGGTATAAAACTTTTGCGATTCGCGAGTGGCTCTCGAATAAAAATAGAGACCGATCGACACCAAAAAGATTAGAACGACGCCGTAAGCGCTCGCCATGCCATATTGCGGCAAAAGCCCGCTGGAGAGTCTCAGATAAATTTCGCTCGTCAGGACCAACACGCGCCCGGGAATACCGATGAGGACAGGAATCTCGAATGCTTCCATGGCTCGGACAAATGTCAGAAGGAGCACCGAGAGTACGCTGGGCAGCGCAAGTTTAAGAGTGACATGATAGAACGTTTGCACAGGTCCTGCACCAGACATGAGCGCCGACTCTTCTAATGACGGGTCCATCGAACGAAATGGCGCCGCCATAAACAAAAACACGACCGGTGCCCATACCACGCCTTCAACGAGGATCATTCCGGTAAGCGTGAATATGTTGAATGGGGAGTACTGCAGGTCAAAGAGTTCTTTCAACCAAACATTTATAACACCCTTCTCGGGACCAAAGAGCATGATCCAGCCGATAACCTTAACGATGCCGGGAATAGCAAATGACGTGAATGCCGAAAGGTATGCTAGGTTCTTGAAAGGTGTATCGGTTCGCTCGACCACCCAGGCAAGAAGAGTTCCTACGGTAAGGGCGACCAGTGAACTCCCAAGCGCAAACCAAATAGAATTCACCAGCATGACGCCGGTCTCAGGTGTTGTTAGGAAATCTGTATAATTTTTTAACGATAGCTCCGCCTCGTTGAAGCCGCGATCGACATAGAGACTCGACTGAATCGTGAAAAATAGCGGTGGTAGAACCAAATAGCAGAGGATCGCCAGCAGGACGACGAAGAGCATCCGTTGAAAATTGAAATTCGAAATGTTCCAGCGGGCTAGACGATCGTAAACCATCGTTTAGATCGTTGCTGATGTGATGCCAGGCTCAAGAAGCACTGCAGTGGCTGCCAGGACTATGGCGCGAGCAGACGAAACGTTCGGCCTCATTAGCAATAACCGATTGACGGACTAACTCTTCTTCACGTAACGATCCAGATACCACTGGGCGATCTCACCTTTAGTACAGAACCAGACATCGGAGAACTGCTTTGCATAGGTGATACACTGTTCGTACATGCCGATATAGTTCGGCCGGCCGCCAATATGCGCATGTATGAGAGCATCGATCAGCTTCGGACTTCCATCCTTTCCTTCGGCATACATCCGATCGAACGCGGTCTTAAAACACTCGAAAAACAAACTCGGAGAGTTCTTGGGCCGGAAAATGAGGCTTAGGTCATTAGCGTAATCGAGGCGCGGCATAACCACCAATGGGCGGCTCTCGACATTAACGTGATATGGGAGATCATCTCCAGGTAAATCGCCACTCCAGAAGATCCCCTCATCGACGAGAAATCCAAACGTCTTATCCGTCATCAAATGAGCCGGGCTAACCCAACCAACCGGACGCTTGCCGGTCACTGATGAGATCGTATCCAATGTTCGCTTGATTACCCGGCGTTCCTCTTGATCGTCCAGCGCCGTAGGGGGAACATCGTTGGACCAGCCATGACCGACGATTTCATGGCCCGCCCTATGGAGTTCTTTGATCGCCTCGGGATACCGCTCGGCCGCAAGCCCATTGGTGTCAATCGTGCCCTTGACCTTGTGTTTAGTGAAAACGTCGAGAATTCTCCAGATACCCACCTTACCGCCGTATTCGCCAAACGCTATCGAAGCATAATCGACCTGGTCGCCGCTTCCCCGGTATTGTGAATACTTGACAAAAGATTCGAGTCCGACAAAAAAACTTACGGCGATCTTCGCTTTGTTTGGCCATTCGATTGACTTAGGTCTCATGATGTTTCCTCAACCCGTTATGTAGGTTGCGCGCAGCGCATTCGGCGGAACAGTCTCGCTTAAATATCAGCATTGTATTTCTGTCGCAAGTAAGTCGAGATCAACAATGAACTGTTAAGTTTGACAAGGCTGACACCGGTTGTTATAGCAGCAAAAAACGTGGGTTAGGTGATCAACATTGGCTACAGAACAGCGCTCTCTGAGTGATATCAAATGGCCTTTGGGGAAACGTCTTCCGATTGTTCTTACGTTTGAGCATCAGTCTGGCGAAGGAGCCCCTCCTCTTCCCGGTGATCGACCGAACTTCATGGTATCGGGAACGATGGAGTATGGTGGCCGGACGGGCATATGGAAAATATTGGAACTCCTCGACCGTTTCCAGATCAAAGCGACTTTTTTCATCTGTGGCGCAACGGCGGAAAAGTACCCGCAAGCGGTTCGCGCCGCTCACGAGGCTGGCCACGAACTAGCGGGGATGAGTTATAACTTTGAGAAGGTGCGAGCCTACAGCACCGAGCGCGAACAGTCGGTTCTGCGCCGCTCGAGTCAAGCTTTGGAAAATGTGGCGGGCGTCAAAATCATCGGTTGGCGCTGTCCAGACTATCGTACCAGCCCGCAGACTCTGGATCTTCTAGCGGAAAACGGTTTTACCTGGGATAGCAGCCTGTTGAACGATGATTTGCCCTATCTATTCGATTGCGACGGCCGACAATTGGTTGAGATTCCATTCACGACCAGCACTGCCGACAAAACCTTCATTGGTTATCCCTATCCTCAACGCGGCGGCTCCGACGGCTTGACCAATGTATGGAATAACGAGTTCGACATGCTTTACGAGGAAAGCGAACGAGCTTCCCGGCTCTTCATCTTGAGCCTACAAACCTGGGGCGTCGGGCGCCCTGCCCCGCTGCGAGCTTTGAAACATTTTCTCGAACGTTTAAGCGGCCATGAGGAGCTTTGGTTTGCAAAATGCAGCGAGATCGCCGAATGGTCCAAGCGTTGTCTGCAGCCGAAATCCAGGAGCTAACCATGTGGAAAGAACGCCGCATTGACTCACTGCCGCGGTGGCCGGATGGAGTACGGCTGCCGATCATCATCAGCCCGCATCATCAATCCGAGGAGATGAGCTCGCTCTATCCCGACGACCAACCTGATGGTTTCGATTTCAGCGAGCGCCAATACGGCGGACGCCGCGGCGCTTGGCGGCTGCTGGAAATTATGGAGAAGCACGGAGTCAAAGGAACCTGGCTCATTTGCGGCGCCACGGCCGAGAAATATCCTGAGGTGTCGCGGGCAGTCAAGAAAGCCGGCAACGCCATCGCAGGCCACACCTATGAGCACGAAATGATGTGTAATTTGCCAGCCGCCAAAGAGCTCGAGCTGATGAAGAAAACCGTAACCGTTTTCGAAGACCTCTTGGGGGAGCATCTGCGCGGCTGGCGGACCTGTTTTGCCAGCCACAATACCATCGATTTAATCCTGAAATACTTCGACTTCGAATGGGACGGCAGCATGTGGAACGACGACTTGCCTTACTTGCTTGAAGGACACGGCCGGCAGCTTGTCGAAATCCCTTTCGCGGCGTATAGCGACGTTGCTCTTTGCTCGCAACGGTTTCAGTTCAATACTTATAGCACCTGGAACTGCACAACTCCCGATTTTTTCTTACGTGGATTGAAGGCGGGGTTCGATGCACTCTATGAGCGCGGCGCACAGGAGCCTGTGCTGATGCCGTTAACCGTTCATGATTACGTAACAGGACGTCCATCCCGAGCGAAAAGCTTCAGCGATTTCATTGCTTACGCCAAGCAGTTCGAAGGCGTCGTATTCACGACGCATGAAGACGTCGTGTCGTGGTGGCGTGATGGCACCAAAACAAATATCACGGGAGACAAATAGAATGATTCGAATGTTTGGTTATTTACCGAAACAGAGATCCTGGCCTATAAAGGTGGCCTGGGTGCTATCCATGGGAATCTTCGTCGGCCACTGCAGTACCGTATTTGCCGCCAGCGTCGTTGAGATCGCGTTGTACCGCGGCAAAGATCGAGAAGCGAAACTGATCGAAGGTGCCAAAAAAGAAGGTCAGTTAATGTTCTATAACTCTAACACCTGGATGGACGTCGTTGCCCAGGAATTCGAAAAAAAATACCCGTTCATCAAAGTCGGTGTATGGCGGAGCGAAGGCAGGGACGTCCTCAAGAGGGTTATCGAAGAATATGCCTCGGGTCGGTATATCGCTGACGTTGTCGAGACCAGCACCGGTATCGAAATTTTGCATAAGCGCGGCTTTTTGCAGGAACACTTTTCGCCCGAAATAAACGCCTTCAGCGACGATGTAAAGGAGAAAGGTAAGAACGGCGGTGTTTTCTTCTGGGCAAATCGCGAATTGTACATTGGCCTCGGATTTAACACTAAAGCCGTTCCCGCAAACGACGCACCGAAAGATTACGCCGCGCTCCTGGATCCCAAGTGGAAAGGCAAGATGACCATGGCCGGAGGTTCAAGCGGTCCGCGTTGGGTCGGTCATATCGTTAATACGATGGGTCGTGAGTTTCTAGAAAAACTCAGCCAACAGGATGTCAAGGTCCAGAACATCGTTCCGGCTGCGCTTGCCAACCAGGTGGTCTCGGGTGAAGTTCCGCTCTCTCCGACGATATTCGATTCGAATATGGTTACGGCGAAAAGAAAAGGCGCGCCTGTGGAATGGCGTCCATTAGAACCCGTGCTGACCAATGTGGGCTCCTCCGCCATGACGACCAGATCTCCGCATCCGCATGCGGCGATCCTATTTCTCGATTATCTCCACTCGAAGGAGGGCCAGCAGGTCGTCATGAAGGGCGGACTAAATTCTCCCAGAGATGACATGGACGTCGATCAGAAATTCAAGAAGAACTACTTGGAGAATCAGTACTCGTTGGAAGAGTTCGAGAAGAACTTCGCCGAGTGGCAGGACTTGATGAAACGCCTCTTTATCAGAGGTGGTAAATAGTAGCGTCCCATCAATTCTATCCGCGGCCATCGTCTATCCTAGCAGCTTTGCCAAAGTTCCCAAGCAATTCTTCAACACAGTTGAATTGGTGGGCCCACGTAGACTCGAACCCTTCAGCCACACAATCCGCACGTAAGACAAAAACCCAACGGGTAAGGTAAAAGTTAGAGAATGTCTCTACTTCTCCCCTACTCTCTGCGTCCCATAATATCCCCGAAAGTATCTTCTGGACCGTGAAAACCGTCACGACTGGGCAATATTTCTAAAATTGTTGTAGAGGGGTGGTCGGAAGTGGTTGCGAATAACGATAAGCGAATCGTTTAAAGCCTAACACCGGGCTTTAATTCCATATCTCGTCTCTTCTTCCGTCAAGAGGAATACTCATGGAAGAAACCCCAGGCACCCAAGACTAGCGAGGAAGCGAAGTTCCTTGCCGATTTGAAATCAGCGCACGAGACCACCAAGGCGCAACTGAAAACCGATTCTATGACAGCGGGAGTGTGCGCCGGGTTATTCCACCACCAGCACCGCTGATCTAAACAATCCAAGTTCAATGCGAGCACTGGATATCTCCGCCGGCATTGTCGAGCAGCGCTACCGGCTCAGCACTATCAGAACATTATCGGACAAGGAATCAGACGCTCTAAAGAAGAAGCTGGACGCTGCACCGGCGGACGGCAAGGTGGCCATCTTCAATCAGCTAAGGAACGGATTCAGCGGCGACAGAGTCAGAGCCATGGCCGGCAACAACGAATCCATCACCGCTTTGACCATGGGTTTATCGATGGACGCACCGAGAGCAGCAATCTTGGATCAGCCTACCAAGGCAACGTGGAGCACCACGCCACCATCACAGACGCAGCTTTGGCAGCCTATGCCGCCAAATCATGGCAGGCCAAAGACTTGAGTGGCACGTTTAACAGTTCGCGTATGGATGAAGCGGTGCAGGAAGTAACCGGCGGGCTTCTCAGTATTGGCGGCGGCATGTTCAGCCGCGGTTATAAGATCCAGCCACCACGCTACGGCATGACCGAAGGCGATTAAAGACCTGCTCAATGTTGCGGATTACTCGAAGACCACGGGATTCAAGGCCGCGGACATCAGGAGGCACGGAGTTTTTGAGTCGATCGCGCGCGGAAAGTACCTGGTGAAGTTTGGACCAGGTTATGTGCAGACCGAGAGCGGCCCTTTCATCTTAGAACTCGGTGCAATCGTGAATAGAGCCATGATAGGAGCGAAGGCCGGCGGTGCTGTTGGATTGGTGAAATGACTCCAGCCTTCCGGTCATTACGGGTAGTTATCAATATCCCGATTACAGCAATCATTATCTCGACGAGGACTAGGACAACGAACCTCATTTTGCTGGGATATCACGCGTGAATAAGTTTGTTCAATACAAAAATAGCGTTCAACAATGGAGACATTTGAACAATGACCGGATCACGGACGGGCGCGGTCGCTGGACTGGTAAACTTATGTTGGACTAGCCGCCTGCTGCTGGGGTTGTGTAACAGTTCTTTGATTAGCTCTGTAATTGACCAAGTAGTAATGAGTGACCAACGCAAATTGCGCCTTCTTAGTTCGCACCTACACGTAATCGAGATCCTTACTTACAAAGGCCGGTGGTTTCGCTTTAGCGACCCCCGTCCGGCGGGTTAATTTAGACCGAATCACCGTTCAAGCGCGGTAAACTCGTAATCGTTGCGCTGATTTATTTCTCCAACCTATCCAGAATTGTGGTGTCGTAGAATTCTTTCGGCGCAGCCTTTCCCGCTTCCGGACGGACTGTCGAGGCTAAAAAGTCGAGGATGCCTTGAAGACCGCTGTCGGATACTTTTAAGTCCTTGGTAAATCCGGGTGGATTCGATTCGAAATCATACGTTTTCTGCAGCACATCCGGATCCGATTGCTGGGTGTATTTACTAAGCACGAACATCGCGAGCTTTGGATCTTCATACCAGCGTAGGTTTGCCTGCCGCAGAGCTCTGAGCAAACGCAGCCATGTATCCGCGCTCGAATGAATTCGATCCTTGCGAACCACGACGCCCGTGTTCTGGTAGGGTTTGTCGTAGGTATCCACTAGACGCGAAAACTTCATCGCATCCGCTCTAAAGCTGTAAGGCGGGGCGAGCGTGACGCCCGCGACCTGGCGCGATTGCAATGCCGACCACATTACTCCCGAACTTCCCAATGGCATAAGCTGCACGTCGCTGGGCTTCAAACCCATTTTTGTCAGCGCAACTCTATTTCCGTAGTCTGCGGGTGTGCCGGGTCGATTTGTGCCGACAATCTTTCCTCTAAGCTGCGCCGAGCTTTGGATATCCGGCTGCGCGTGAAACGAGAAGATCATCTTGTTATGCAGTCCCGCAATAAACGCAATGTTGGCGCCGCTCAGGACAGCGGGTATCACAGACGGCGCAGAGATCACTACGGCATCGACCTCGCCTGCTACAAGGGCAGCAATGGCGACTCGTGCATCAATGAAGACAATTCTCGGGTCGAGCCCTTCGCGCTGGTATGCACCGATCTCGCTCGCAATCCAGATCGGCGCCATGGTAGTCACCGGTGAAACATACGCAATCCGGATTGTATGCGGTTGACCGCGGGCGCGCTCTGCGCCTCGGCCATCGCCGAGCGACAAGACCAGGAGCCAAATCAAACTATAGACGACTGCTAGGTATCGAACCATGTGAGATCCTCCGGTCGCCTTATATATGATCCAGCGGGGAAGCGTGTCAATTGGATTGGGCCGCCTGCGCTAGGTCAGCCAAAGTGTCACCCAAAACTGCTTAGCGATTCCGTCACCCCATGGTTAAGATCTTCTTCAAGAAAGAACTTAGATCGAAAGCGCGCTATGCTTGCATCTACATAGATGCTGACGCCACGAACGTCTCCGGAGGTGAAACTCCGAAACGCGGTTGCCATGCCGCTTTCCAGAGTAACCGCAGACTCTTCCTAGTTGGGGAAAATTCCATGCCCCTGATCGAAATGTGCTAAGTACGGAGGATTCTTTCATTGACGAACACATAAAGGTAGCGCAAGAATCCCGGAGCGATAAAGGAGGTCTCCCATGTGCGCTTTTCTAGGAAGGTCAGTTGTTGCGATTGCTCTGCTGGCCGCCGCAGTCCTGGTTTGCGCCAGCCATTCACAAGCGCAGCCGGGACTGAAGAGAGTTCGAGTCTCGATTCCAGCTGCAAACGTGACGTACTTGCCGTTTTACGCAGCCAAAGACCGGGGCTATTACAAAGATGAGGGAATCGACGTTGAGTTCATTCTGATGGCCGCCGCCCTCGCCAGCACGGCGGCGCTCACCGGTGACATCGATTACAATGGCGCCGTGACCGGTGTCGTCGCTGCGGCCGTCAGGGGACAGCCGATCAAGGCGGTCATCTTCACGATGCGTTCGCCTGTGCAGGGTCTTATGGCAAAAGCAGAAATTAAAAATTTTCAACAACTCAAATCCAAAAAAATTGCAGTCAGCTCACCCGGTGCTACGACGGACCTCGCGACTCGATATACCTTGCGCCGCGAAGGCTTGGAATTTGGCCGGGATTATTCAACCGTCTATGTAGCATCCGAGGCCGGGCGGCTCGCGGCCCTCGACGCCGGGATTGTCGACGCCGCAATGCTTTCGGTGCCTGAGAACATTCTTGCGCGGCAAAAAGGTTTCAACGAGCTGGCTTTTTCCGGCGATTACATCGAGTTTCCGCAAAATGGCTTCGGCGCCTCGATAAAAAAGATCAAAGACAATCCTGACGAGATTTACCGGATGGTGCGCGGCACCCTGCGTGGACTGATGTTTGTCTCCGATAAGAATAACAAAGACGCTTGCCTCGACATGATCGCCAAGCACTGGAGTGTAAAGAACCGCGCAATGGCGAGCGAAATGTATGATTACATGGTCAGGGTGATGCTGCGTGATGGCGCCATCAACATGAACGGACTTCAGGCCCTGGTAGATCAACAACGAGAAAGTGCCAAAGTATCGGAGCCTATCAGTGCGGCTCAGGTGATCGATTACAGCTTCGTGGAAAAAGCGCGCAAGGAATTAGCTGCCGGACGACAGTAATTTTATCCTTTGACTATGTCGTTCGAATTGATCTCCCTACCCTGCTACGCCATCAAAGAAGAATCATATCAAAGCTAGAGAGTCGCCCACATCGTTTCGGTATCCTTCTTCAACAAGCCTCCGCAACCATCTCGTGTTCGGCGATAAAATTGTGCGACGAAATTCGATCCGTTTCCGATCCTGGATAGCAACTCAGGTTGCATAGCGCTTGCCCTACCTGAGGTCCAACTTTGCAGTGCGGGTTTATAGTTTTAATCGGAGACCCGAAACTGTAATCTAATTCCTGCCAGGATGATTTCTCTGCCGGGAAAATGGCGCCAGCTGCGCCAATCGTTCACTCACACGCCCCAGGCCGTTCGCTTTGTCTGGCGCACCAACCGTTGGGCAACTGTGGGATTGGGCTTGTTGACATTGGGTGGCGCTTTATTGCCAGCTAGCCAAGCCTGGGTGGGAAAGCTCATCGTCGACGGAGTGGTCGCATCCATCCAAAGCGGCCAGAATGCCGAGCAGGTGAGAAAAGTTTTCATTTATTTGCTCCTTGAGCTCGGTCTTTTCCTGCTCAGCGCAGCCTTCAATCACGGCCGGCGCCTGATTCAACAACTGATTCAGCTCCAGCTCGCCAATCGGATTCGCGCCGAGATCATCGCCAAAGCGCTGACTCTGGATCTGGCTTATTTTGAAGATTCTGATTTTTACGACCGGCTGCAAAATGCCCGGCGCGAGGGCGGGTACAAGCCGGTGGAATTGATCAACGACACTTTTCTAATCGTGCAGAACTCTATCACCTTGATCTCCTTCGCCCTCTTGATGCTCCGTTTCAGTCCATGGCTGGTGGTGGTTCTGCTGGCCACCAGTATCCCATCGTTCATCGCCGAAACCCGCTACTCGGAGCGCGGTTTTCGCTTGCTCACCCGCCGCGCTCCCGAAACGCGCCAGGTCAATTATCTTTCACGCCTGCTGACCGAGGACACCGCCGTCAAAGAGATCAAGCTGTTCAATCTCGGCGGCACCTTGCTCAATCGTTACACGACACTGTTCGACAAGTTCTTTGAGGAAGACAAATCACTGGCTCTGCGCCGGGCCACTGCGGGATTCGGCCTGGGACTCATCGCCACTTTGGGATTTTACGGCTCCTACGCCTGGATCGTCTGGTATACCGTGCAGGGTAAAATCTCGCTGGGCGATATGACGCTTTATCTGGCGATTTTCCGTCAGGGACAATCGACGTTTCAATCGATTCTCTCGGCGGTCGGCAATATTTATGAGAATAATTTGTTCATGGCAAACTTCTTCGAATTTCTCTGCCTCGAGCCGCGCATGAAAATAACCGGACAAAAACGCAAGCTGTCGCTTCCGCTGCGCGGCGGCATCGAGTTTCGCGATATCGGTTTCCGCTATCCCGACAGGGAGGAATGGGCCCTGCGCGGCGTCAATCTCATCATACGACCCGGCGAGAAGATTGCGCTGGTGGGCCACAATGGAGCCGGCAAGACCACCCTTATAAAGCTCCTGAGCCGGCTTTACGATCCCACCGAAGGCAGCATTCTGATCGACGGCATCGATATCTGTGATCTGGACCCTCTAGAACTGCAGCAAAGAATCGGCGTGATCTTTCAAGACTTCGTGCGCTATCACCTGCCCGTCAGAGAAAACATCGGGTTTGGTCAGATTGATGCGATGGACGATGTCGAACGGATTGCTGCGGCTGCTCGAAAAAGCGGCGCGCACGCAGTGGCCGAAGAACTTCCGGAGGGCTATGAAACCATGCTCGGGCGCTGGTTTCACGACGGCCATGAGCTCTCTCTCGGCCAATGGCAAAAGGTTGCCCTGGCTCGCGCCTTCATGCGCGATGCAGAGATTCTGGTGCTCGATGAACCCACCGCATCGGTCGACGCGCGCGCCGAATACGAAATCTTCCAAAACTTTAAAGCGCTCACGGAAGGGAAGATGGCAATCCTTATTTCGCATCGTTTTTCCACCGTGCGCATGGCCGACCGCATCGCGGTCATTCAAGAAGGCCGCATTGCCGAGCTCGGCACACACGACGAACTTCTGCGCCGCGGAGGCACCTATGCGGAGCTCTTCAGCATGCAAGCGGAAGGCTATCGCTGAGTGTCATGTTGAAATTCAGGATCTCCTAGCCTTCAACCCCGTAATTCGACTTAGAACCACCAGCTTTTTGTCGCTCGAGATTGCTTCGTCCTACTTGACACCCCGGATGGTAGCGGGCAAAGCTGAATTTAGCAGGCTATGGTGAAACGAGTTCGATCACCAGGAGGAAACAAATGGAAGAGAGGAAATGTCACACGCTGGTCGATGGTAAAGAATGCGGTCTTGACCTACTCCTGGTCGAGCGAGAGCTTGAAACCCAAGTAGAAACTTACGAATGCGCGCGGGGTCATCGCACAGAGCACCTGTTTGCCGAAGTTGTAAAAAGAACCTGCACCTCATTTGTCGATGGCAAGGAATGCGGCCTGCCGCTCGCTCTGGTGCAGCGAGAACTGGAAACCGCGACAGAAGTATACGAATGCCCGTTGGATCACCGCACCTATGTGCCACTCGAAACGGAAGAAATCGATCCTGAGTAATCCAGCCGCCGCGCGCATCGCTTCTTTCAATTTCTGTTCCGCGGTCAGCTGCGTCAGACTCGTCAATCACCTGAGCTGATAAACTACTTCTCGGCCGCTGGAAACCAACCCTGGTGCTTGATCAAGCCCCGCAAGTACTCGATTTGACCCGCATGGCGCGTATTGCAGTTGATGACGCTGGCCAGCCGGATGCTCAAGGTCGGCAAGGGCTGATACTGTGGCTCGTTTAGCACGCGATTGAGATCATCGTTAGTAACGGTAGCCAGATAGGCGCTAGTTCTGGCGAAAACACCATCGAGATAATCAAGCAGGAGCTGTTTGTCGCTGGTCGTGAATGCTTCGACTTGCGCGGCAGTGTGGCGATGGCCCGAACCGTAGTCCTTGGGATCAGGCGGCATGTTGAAACGTTTGTGCCATCCGTCAGCAATCCACAATTGCGGCCGCTTCATCAGCGCGGAGAAGTTGGCGTCCTGAACCCGAGACAAATGCCAAACCAGCCATGCAATATGAGGTTTGGGTGAGGCAAGCAGTTCTTGGGGAGCTAAATCTTTCAACGCGCCGCCCACCATCTCGCGCACCCGGCCCAGAGCGTCTAGTACCAGTCCCGCGGCTTCCATCGATACCTCCAATAGATCCGGTTCAAATCCAGTTCCAGAAGTTCCAGTCGTTCCAGCTGTTCCAACCGCTTAAACCGTGCAAGCGGGTTCGGCCTAAGCCGCCGCTAGGATTGCTTGAATCCGCGACTGTGCTTCAGTGCCCTTTTCTTTCATGAGCGAAGCGTAAGCCTCATTGGGCCAGTCCGCGAACGCCTGCTGGTATCCCGGTCGTTTGTCAACTCGTTCGGACCATGCAGAAATATGCGGCCGTTTGTCCCACAGAAACTGCAATTGGAGATCCTGCAGCCGCCGAATGTACGGAGCATAGCCGATATCAGCCAATGAGAATTCCTTTCCGGCCAGCCAGGATTCTTCTGTTAAGGTAGCTTCCATGTCGGCCAGGACTCTAGCAAAGCGACGCACGGCGTCGACGAAGAAACGTGACTCCATGCCCTTGGTGATATTTTCCCAGCTCTCCTCGCGTTTTTTCGGATCCGGGATCTTGTCATGCAGTATCTTCAAAGCCTCCGGGCCAAGGGCGAGTTTTTGGTGACGAAACGCGATGGCATTGCTAATGACTCGGGTCGCCACATGGACTCCTTCGTCAAGCTGCTTGGTCCAGAGCCGCATGCGCGCCCGTTGGCCGGCATCGGCGGGACGCAGGCGCGGTTCTGGATAAGCATCATCGAGATATTCGTTGATGACAGTGGATTCAATGATGACTCTGCCGCTATCCACTAAGGTTGGAACCACGGCGTTGGGATTGAGCTTTAGGTATTCTGTTTTCTGCTGCTCCCCGGCCCGCAGGTTCAAATGATGATTCTTCCAATGGAGCTTTTTTTCACCGAGAGCGAAGCGCACTTTTTGCGCGCAGACCGACATATCATTGTGATAAAGCTCGATCATCGCACGGGTCCTCCTCCTAGTTAACGCGAATCAGTTCCGATGGTGCCAGGCGTTCCAGCTGTTCCAAAGGTTCAATAGACAGAATCGTCAAACATTCAACATCCAACCGCGAAGACCAGCACTACCCCGGCGAGGCATCAATCGGTCTTCACCTCGGTCCCGGTGGGAGCAAAATAACCCGACGTCGTCGTCCGCTCCGCATGCCAGGGCAGTTCCAATTTTTGATGATTCTCCAGAGTCACCGTAGCTCTTCCTTCAATCTGGTCGCCGCGGACCTTGCCTTTGAATTCATGCCGAGTGTGCCCCAGTCCATCCAGCGTCATCGCCAGCGCAAAGGAGATGTCCTCGCCGCGGAGTTTGATATCTTGCAGCAGCTCCCGGTATTTTCCCGCGCGGACCACGCCTTCGACCGCCTGAAACCGTTGTTCCTTGACCGCGGAATAAGTGATCTGGTGTCCGGCTATCGCCAGCTTCCAACTCCAATAACCTTCGACGCCCGCCGGCACGATCCACTTGTAGATCGTCGGATTGCCGCTGTCGACTTCGTCGTATGCCCAGCTGCCAAGATCCCAGGTGCTGGTGAGAATGCGTGTGCCCGGACGCGCCGTCTTAAAGATCGTGGGACGAAGCAATCGCATCAGTTCCGGGAATAGCCACATGGTGACCACCGTCGCTTCGCGCAGATCCGTGTCGAAGGCGTTTCGGTGAAAAAATCTAACCCGGTTGCCGACACCCTGCGCCTTGGCGGCTTGGTTGGATTCACGAATAAGCTTCTCGTCGACATCCACCCCCCAGGCGCGCAGTTTTGGATTCATCTGCGCCGCAGTGATCGGGATAAGCCCGTTTCCCGAACCGAGATCGACCAGCACATCATCGTCACGAAGGCCGGCAAATTTCAGCATGCGGGTTACACTCTCGACAGTACTTGCTTGGAAAAACGAAAAGCGCTCTTGTGCCTGGGCTAGGGTGATAGAGAACAAGGTCAGGCAAAACAGGAGCGGCGAGAATATTTTCAACATGTTGCATCTCCTGGCTGATCATCCAACGAATTCACATTTAAACTATCGTCGATCAGGCGACTTGCCGCCAGCATCTAATTCACGATCCTGTGCCTTCGCCCTCCAAGCATTGCCACTGATCATACAAGCTGTTCATGTCTACTGCGGAATCCGGTCAACCGAAAACAGATAACGATTCCCGCGCGCTTGGTCAATCCATATGGCGGACCAGAAATCGTTCGTTTGCGCGGTATTCAGACCAGGGACAAACTCTGCAATCAGCAAAGAATGAGCGCCATGGCGCGCAAAAACGTCTTCGGTCCGGCGCACGCATGAATCGGGCTCGAGAGATATGCGGCATAGCAGCTTCAATACACGACCACCCCGATAACGACCCACGTGGTACCAAAATACAGCAGCCAACAGAGCCGCGATGATGGCAGAGCCCATGGCCGACGCGAGATTGGATTTTACCCGACCCGGCGAGCGCGCCGGCAGCAATCAACAACGGCACAGCGGGCACCGGCAAGCCGATCTGCTCGATCAGCACCCCACGCAAACAGCAGGATATAACCGTGCTGAATCAAAAATTCGACGGCTTCGTTCAAGATCGCTCTCCGAAATCATACATTGCAGTTGTTTGAATCGATTGCGAATGCAGGTCGCCGAGAATTAGATGGTTCGGCTCAGCTGAGACTCGGTTCAGTTATTCTCGATGAGCTTAAACGCGACCAGGGCGCTAACCAGGGCCCAAGCCGGCCGCTACAAACATGAGCACGCGAAAGCCGAAGATAAAAGATTTGTTGATCGTCTGTGTCACCGCGGAGCGCGTGTCGCCCTGGATACTCAAAGGTAGTTCGGCTCCGGCCAACCGGGCCCGCTGTTGATCCATAGCCGAGCGCGCTGAGGTAGGCAACTCGATCCGCGCTAACCGCCGGGTCAACTTCGCCATTGAATGAGTGCACCATGATGATACCGAAGATTACGACTCCAAGGAGTCTCAACCGCGCTCAACCCGATCTCGATACGGTAACCTGAATCTTTTCCTTGGCGGTGATGAAGAGTGCGTCAATTTTAGAATCGCGAAACCACCCACAAACAACCGGCGACTGCGAGCAGATCCTCAACGAGCGCAACATACATGTCGGGTGTATCGAGAGAATTTACCAGCGCTGCGCGAGCTCGATAGCCGGCGAAACAGCCGACAACACCGCCGACGGCCCCCAAGACGGCGCCGAGCAGAGCTCCCTGCGATCCGGCGGCAGCAATGCATGCACCCGTCAATCCACCGGTAACGATGCGCGCGGCCAAACCTGGAGGTGACGTGCGGTTGGGTGTTTGCGGCAGCTTGTCGGCCACTAACTCGACGATGGCGAGCAGTGTTAAAATCGCCACAGACGGTACTGAGCCGAGCAGCGAGAATGGTCCTCCTGCTTTTAGCCAGCCCAGATAAACAGCCCACGCCGTCGTCGCCGGAGCCATCAGCGAGCGCAGCCCGGCGAAACATCCTATAAGAAAAGCCAACAGAGGTGTCATTGAAATGTCCGTTCCCGCCGTTAACGACAACAGATCGCCAGCCGCGCTTCGGCCGAGCGCAGGAGATCGGATACTGCGAGAGTTAGGCTAGGCGAAGATCGCTCGCTTCAATCGCTGACGCGCATCGACTCGAGCACAGACTCCCCAGCAAAAGGGCGGCGGAACGCTTGTGCAGACGGATTACCCGCCGCTAGGCGAGATCGAACAGTAAGATTTCACTTCGATCGTTCGCTGTAAGATCCACGACCTGTTCTCCGCTGATAGCAGCGCCATCGCCGGCATCGAGCAACGAGCCGTTAAGCGTCACTTTTCCACGTCCCACCTGCACCCATGCCTGACGACCGGCGCGCAAGTTATAATCCAACTTCTCCCCTTTGGGCAAAACGGCCAGCGACAGCTCCGCGCCCTGATGGACTTTCAATGCGCCCTCGCGCGCGTCCGGAGCGGCGACCAGAACCCAGCTTCCGCTTTTCTTCTCGAGATCAAAAGAGCGTTGTTCGTATCCCGGTTTCAGGCCGGTTTCGTTTGGCAGGATCCAGATCTGCAGGAAGTGCACCGGCTCGGTTTGAGATGCATTGTATTCGCTGTGGCTAATGCCTGTTCCGGCGCTCATGCGTTGGACGTCGCCGACTCGGATTATCGAACTCGCTCCGGTGCTGTCTTTGTGCGCCAGCGCGCCTTCCAGCACGTAGGTGATGATTTCCATATCGCGATGCGAATGTGTGGGAAAGCCGGCGCCCGGAACCACCCGATCTTCATTAATCACCCTCAGGTCGCTGAAGCCCATGTGTTGCGGGTCGTAGTAGTCGCCAAAGGAAAATGTATGCCGGCTGTCGAGCCAATTGAATTTAGAAGAACCTCTTTCAGTGCCTGGGCGGACGGTTATCATTTCTACTCCTTATCAATTCAATTGATTTGTGCGGTAACATTCTCGAGATCGACGTCAATCGACGGAAGCTTATACCACGACGACCGTATGCGACGCTTCCTGCCAAGGTCCCGACGCTGGCACCTGACGTTGGCATCCAGTGCCGGTAGACTGCTCATTTTGATGACAAAGGCGCCGCCCGCTTTTGAGTTCTAACGACCGGCCCTAGGCTCAAGCATTACTCGAGTACACCCTGCGCCTTATGCACATAGCACCAGACCCAGGACGCAGGCGGAACAGCGCGCATCACTGGATGTTGCGTGTCATGGAAATGTTTGGTGGCGTGCTTGCCCGTCGAAGAGTCGCAACAGCCGACGTGGCCACAGGATCGGCACTCGCGAAGAGCAACCCAAAACGTGCCCTCGGTCAGGCACTCCTCGCAGGCATCGGGAGTTCTCTGCGGCGGGAAATCCTTGGGGCTTAATCCCGATAAATGTTCACACGGCTGGGTCATAGGATCCTCCGATCTCCACTGTCAATGCACCCATTAGGCGCTCAGTTCATTCTTCCGCTTCGAGACGTTTGTCTCAACGGCCCTTTTGCATCTTCTTGTTCTGGCCCGAAAAATGTCGCGCTAGCCACCCTGATCAACTAATTTATTAATTCGCTGGTGAAAATAGCTCTTCCAGCTTTCAGGCAGAGCCTCGACTTCTACTGCACGACGAAGAAGTCCGAGATTGCGCTTCTCGCGGGTATAGAGTCGGGTGATATCGCTGACCCGAACGCTATGGTTGGTTTGCTCTATCAATTCGATCGGGTCACCCGCGCCGACCTCACCTTCTTGCAATACAGCAAAATAGAAGCCCGTGCGTTCGCTCGCCAGGAACTTCTTGACGATGTCGGAACGACCGAACTTGATGCCGAGCTTGTAACACGGCATGCGCGGCTCGGTCACCATCACGACCGCGGAACCTACGCGAAACCTGTCACCTATGTTTACCTCGGATTCAAAAAGTCCCGCGCTCGTGAAGTTTTCACCGAACATGCCCCAGGGTAGTTTCAGCCCGGGGAATTCGCGCTTCCAAAAATCATAGTGTTCGGAGGGATAGACGTAGACGGCTTTGCTGGGTCCGCCATGAACCGAAAGATCAGCCTGACGGTCACCGTCGAGGTTGAGCGTTCGTAGCATAAGCCGGCCTGCGACCGGCTCTTTGAAAATTCCTGTCGAGACCGGATCGCCCTTGAGTGTGACGACCCGCGGCAATCCAACATTGACCGAGATGAGTTTCATTTAAGCCTTCTTATTCGCGTTAATGTCCCATTGTGAGAACGGCGCGAAAACGCGCCTTGCCGCTGATCATATGTTCGTACGCCTCGGCCGCGTGCTCGAGCGGAAAAATTTCAGTCATAGCACGCACGCCGGCAAACATGCTGAAGGAGAGCGTATCCTGCGAATCGATAGAGCTGCCGGAAGGCCATCCGATGATCGACCGCCGCCCGCTAATCATCAGAGTTCCATCGACTTCGAGGGGCTCATGAGCAGCACCGAGGATGACTAATTTCCCATTAACGGCGAGACCGCCCAGGACTGCGCTCATCGCTCTGCCGCTCGTCGCCGTTGCCAGAATGACTTTGGCACCGCCCATTTCGGCTAGGTCCGCCGCAGCATTCTGCGTCTGGCTGTCGATGTAATGCTGCGCGCCAAGCTTTCGAGCGAGCGATTCCTTATCGCGACCTCGGGCGATGGCAACGGTCTTGAAACCCATCTTTGCCGCGAACTGAATGCCTAAATGGCCAAGCCCACCGATCCCGAGTACCGCAACGAGATCGCCGGGCCGCGCGCCGCTGTTGCGAAGAGGATTGAAGGTGGTCACCCCTGCGCACATCAATGGCCCGGCATCGACCGCCGATAGCCCTTCGGGAATCAGCGCCAATGCGCCGACGGGAGCGATCATGTATTCGGCGTAGCCGCCGTCGTAGGCGATGCCGGTCACTTGGGGAGCGATTTGACAGGTGACAAAATCACCGCGCCGGCAAGAATCACAGTAGCCACAGTGTCCGCCGTGCCAGCCGGCACCGACCCGCTGGCCCGGTGTCCATCCGGCAACGCCTGTACCGAGCGCATCAATGATTCCGGCAACCTCATGCCCCGGGATTCGCGGGTACTGGATGCCCGGCCAGATTCCCTCCTTGGTGAACGAGTCGCTGTGACATACGCCGCAAGCTTGCACCTTGATACGCACTTGCCCGGCGCCGGGCTCGGGTATTTCCCGCTCGACAATTTCAATGGGCCCTTTCGGGCCAGTGATTTGCGCAGCACGCATCTTAACCATAACTCCTCCGATGCTCTCTCTTCTCGTCCGTTCGATCTTACGCGACAGGTACCACCCGCGATCGAAGCAGCTCCGGCTTGCCTCCCGCGATAGCAGCTGCAGAGCCATGGGTTTGCTCGTGCGGCGTACCGAACGCGATCTGACTGGCTTCTTCGAGACGCCCAATCTGTTCCTGCGATAAATTTACTTCCAGCGCGCCAAGACTGCCGGCCAGTTGCTCATATGTGCGCGGGCCGAGTATCGGAATCAACGCCGTCGTGGACAGACGCGCTTTATGCAACAGCCAAGCGAGGGCAACTTCCGTGGCCGATCGGTCGACTTCCTTGGCGATTGCCAATAGCGCATCGAGGATCGCCGTCTCACGTGCCGTGTTCTCCTTGTGAACCAGCCTGCCGAGAAACGAATTAATTCGTCCTTCGTCGCCGATGCGATACTTGCCGGTGAGAAAACCGCCGCCGAGCGGGGACCACAGCGCGGCTCCCAACCCGAGCGCCTCCGCCATTGGCAAAAGTTCCCGTTCCGCGGTGCGCTGCGCTAGGCTATATTCGACCTGGATGCCGGCGATGGGCCCCCAGCCACGCATCTCCGCCAGGAGATCGCCGCGAGAAATCCGCCAGGCCGGAAAGTTGGACAACCCTGCATAGTGAATTTTCCCGGCGCGCATGAGATCATCGAAGGCGCGAATAATTTCTTCCATAGGCGTCATGCCATCGGCGAAATGCGCCCAATAGAGATCGATGCGATCGATCTTCAGCCGCTTGAGGCTCGCTTCGACGGAGCGAATCATATTTTTGCGGCTGTTGCCGGTCCGCGAGATGCCGTCAGTAGCAGTCGTTCCCAACGTGTATTTGGTGGCGAGAACGAAGTAGTCTCGATCGGCTGCGATGAAATCTCCGACCAACTCTTCCGACTCGCCGAACTGATAACTGTCGGCGGTGTCGATAAAGTTGCCGCCAGCGTCGACGTAGGCATCGAAGACTTTTTTTGCATCGTCACGCGCCGCTCCATAACCCCAGCGTGTACCGAAGTTGGCGGCCCCCAGAGCCAGTTCAGAGACACGCAGGCCTGCGCGCCGCCCAAAAATTTTGTATCGCATCACGTCACTCCTCAACTCACGTTAAATCTCGTCGTATGGATCGCAAGCAGATTTTAACTTCAGCGTCAGTCCGGACAACGCACTTCACCGATCCACCGAGTGACGTCCCGGCTTTGCGATAACTGTTGCGCTCGGTCGGCTCGAACCGATAGATCCAAAGCACGGCAATGGCAATTGCCTTAATGCATTGATGCACCCAGCTGCTTCAATGAGTCCACAGATGAGCCGCACAATCCTCTCTTGCACATCGGAAGCTTTTGCAATGGTGTCTTGGGTCTGGCTTTCCTCGCGAATGGAGAATGCAATGGGAGGATCATCATGACAGGCCATTCTGAAGCTTCTGAGAAGCGTACGCTCACCCGGTCAAACTCTGCAGAGCTTCCGGCATTGCTGAAAAATTTCAGCACAACGGCAGAGCAGCGACGAGATTTAATCGCACCGGATCAGATTGCTCGAAGATGACTATATTGAAGCTTAACAGTAGACGATTAGCAGTAAACGGCAAGAGACTGGCGACTCTCTGTTGTCTCGTTAGCGGATATCGACAAAGGTTCACTCAATGCTTGCATAACGCTGCTGTTCACCTTAAAGCATCACGTAAATAGTGGCCCGGCGTTCTTCTGTGATCAAGTTGGGAGCGATCCCGGGTTTCAAATTCAACGGAGGCTGTACTATTCTGCGCTCAGCGCACAATGCGGGCTCGAGAGAAAATGACTGCCGTTGAGTACGTTGTTATCGCCGGCATTTAGCGTGTGAGCAGGAGTGCTTTAGCTTTTGCGCTGACTTCGGGTGATGGTCGAACCGCCAGCAGTTTTGGCTATAATTGCACTGGTCTAAACCCGATACGCCGCGCCAATGCGAGATGCTACTGGAGCGACATCTAAAAACAGGAGGATGCCATGCGTTATGAACTGTATTATCAGCCATCAATCCAAGGCCGCGGCGAGTTCATTCGCCTTGCGCTGGAAGAAGCGGGCGCGGACTACATCGACGTCGCGCGCGATCCAAACTTCGGTCGTCCGGGAATTATGAAGGTTCTCGAGGATCCGGCTTTGGAACATCCACCATTCGCTCCGCCATTCTTGAAGGCCGGCGAGCTGCTGATTTCGCAAACCGCCAACATTCTCCAGTTCCTTGCCCCCCGGCTGGGTCTCGTGGCCGAAAAGGAAGAGAGCCGGCTTTGGGCGCATCAACTGCAACTGACAATAGCCGATTGGCTCTATGAAACCGGCCAGACGCACCACCCGGTCGCTAACGTCCTGTACTATGAAGAGCAGAAGGACGAGGCAAAAAAACGCGCCGCACATTTCACCTCGACCCGCATACCCAAATTCCTTAGCTATTTCGAAAGAATTCTGAAACTGAATGCCAAGAGCGGCGACTTTATTTTCGGCGAGGACGTCAGCTATGTCGATCTGTCTCTCTTTCAGATGATCGAGGGATTGCGCTACGCTTTTCCAAAGACAATGGCGCAAGTCGAACCGCAACACCCGAAGGCCGTACTTCTACACGATCGCGTGATGGCGCGTCCGCGTATCGCCGCGTACTTAGCGTCACCGCGGCGCCTCGCGTTCAACGAGCAAGGCATCTTCCGCCATTACCCGGAGTTGGAAGAGGCGCAGACGCAAAACCAATGAAGCTAAGACTAAAAATAATTGAGGCGCGCACTCTAATACAAGATTCTGCTGATCATCTCTCGCCGCGCGCAACAACCAGGTGCACTATGCTTGCCCAATGCGTTGATGCCTTACCGATGGAGCTTGGTTCTGGCTCGGGCAGCGTAGCGCCGGGCGTGTCGAAGCTCTAAGGTAAAGCCATATCTACTGGAGGATAGAATGAAACTGGTATCAAGATCATTTAGCCTGGCGCTCCTCGCGGTGCTCACAGGAGTTTTCTTGACGCAACCGGTGCGGGCACATCATGGCTGGGGCTGGGCAACGCAGGAAGAATTTCAGCTTACCGGCGAAATCACGGCCGTGCGGCTGGGCAATCCTCACGGTGAATTAACCCTCGACGTCGAGGGTGACAAGTGGATCGTCGAAGTGGGACAACCGTGGCGTAACGAAAAAGCGGGATTAACGCAGAAGCTGCTTAGTAAAGGACAAGTTATCACCGCGCTTGGCCATCGCTCCGCGAAGAAAGGGCAGCGGCTGATGAAGGCCGAGCGCGTGGTAATCAATGGCCGAAGCTACAATCTCTACCCCGACCGCGAATCATGATTAGCTCACAGCAAGGATGATCGGTGAATGGACCGCGGCGCTGGAAGCGACAGAGGTCGCGACGGCCCTTCGCAACTCGATCTGGAGTTATCCCTTAGTCAATACCGCGCATATCCTTGGCGTGGCGCTTCTGATCGGATCCGTCGTGCCATTGGATCTGCGCCTTCTCGGCCTGTGGGGCTCGATCCCGCTGGCACCGCTCTGGGCAGTGCTGACACGCATGGCCGGCATTGGCTTGGGTTTGGCCATAATCTTTGGGACGCTCTTGTTCATCACTCGCGCCACCGAGTACGCCGCGTCTAATCTATTTATTGCCAAAATGATTCTCGTCCTGTTAGGCACGGCGAATACTTTGATGCTGCGCATGTCGACCCTCGCGCAAGTCTCGCAAGTCGAATCAAACCAATGGAAGCCGTCGACTCGTTTACAAGTCGCCGCGGCAATATCGCTTGCGGCGTGGCTGTCGGCACTGACTTTGGGACGCCTTGTCGGTTATTTTTGAAAACTCACCTGAAGCCGAGCGAGAACACGGTAAATCGGGGATCAATTCGCCTGCTCTTGTGCGTGTCAGATGCGCAGTCCACCGCTGGTATACATCGGCTTTCGATCGCGCAGCGCCAGCCAGCCGCGAGCGATCCGGTAGATGGCCCATATCCCAGCCGAGAATAAGACGATTAGGGCAAGGGGAATGCCCAGTATGGTAATGAACAGCATCACGGCGATGATGCACCAGAGGAGCGAAAACCAAAACGTTCGGATCTGCCAACGAAAGTGGGACTCGAGGAAGGTTCCTCTGGCTTCTTCCCGTTTAAGGTAATTGATCACCACTGCAATGATCGATGGCACCCCAAAGACGAAGGCGCCAACAATCGTTGCTGCCGTCGTTATACCGATTACCAGGCTTAGCGCATGCAAGGCATACACAAGATTTGTAACATTGACGAGCGCCGGTGGCGGTTCGCCGGAGACTGTAATTGTCTCGGACATGAGCGTTGTTTCCTTATTTGCTCAACGTGAAATCCGGATCAATGAGTGGTCTGGATCAAGTAAAAGCTCGTTACGATCACGTACCATGATGCGTCCTGTGCTGGTCAGCGCAAATTCATTTTAAGCTTGCTGGAACCCGTTGCAACCGCAGTATGGAAACGAATTTGGGCCTGCGCACGTTATCGGAGATGAAAAAAACGCGTGTCGGTAACGTCAGAATGCAATTTACAAATCTGAAACGGGCGAAGAACTTCCAAGGGTGCCACTGAAGAGCGCGCGCACTCGGTCGAGCTCGAGATTGTTTTCTTACTCGATGCTCTGGGCTTTGCGCACGCTGGAGATCAGTGAAGTCCGTAGCAAAAATTCCTTGTGCTTCTGAGGATCTTCGGCAATCGCGCGCAGCTCGTCGAAGCGCGCCTGCCGCGCCTTGGGGTCGCGCTCCTCCAGTCGCTTTTTGTTGATGATCGTTTGCTCTTGGACAAATTCGATATTCATCGTCCGCCTTCTCCGCGTATAACGATCGAGCAACGCCTCACTGGACTGCCTGGTGATCACTTGATGCAGAGTGTCCACCAGCTCCATAGCGTCGTGAATGCCGCCGTTAAGGCCCAAGCCGCCGACGGAATTGTTGACGTGGGCGGAATCGCCGGCAAGAAACACGCGCCCCTTGCGAAAAGTGGCGGCAACACGTTGGTGAACTTTGTATAAATTGCGATGGACCACATTGTACGGTCGGTCAATGGGGAATACCCGTTGCAGGCGCGAATAGGTCGAGGCATCTCCCAGCGCCTGTTCATCGCTCTCTTCCACCCGTGTCGGAAAAACCGCGCGCCAACGCCCTTTGCCGTCGTCGCCCGCCACCTTGAACAAATTGGTCCACTCGTCCGGATCAGCCAGATAATTACGATAGCAACAACCTGTCAGAATTTTTTGAAAGTCCTCGATCGTAGTCAGCACGAGAAAGCGCTCGGGCCAGGTAAACCCTTCGAATTCAATCTCCAGAGCCTTACGGATTGTACTGCGGCCACCGTCCGCGCCGATGACATATTCACCGCGCAAGGTTTCCGTGCCGTGTGGTCCCTCGACGGTTACCGTCGCGCCCTCGGCGTCTTGATTCACAATGGTGGCGCGGCTGGAAAAGCGCACTGTGGCATTGGGAAAGGTCGTGAGCCGTTCGATGCCCATCCGGGCAAGCTTGTGTTGCTCTGTCTGAACGACAAACGGATAGGGCGTCTCCTCACGCAGAATGTCATGATCGAATTCGACGATTTTAGTGCGCGACGGCTTATCCCAAAATTGAAAGAACCGCGCCACCAAACCTTCCCCGATAAACTGATCGATCAGACCGACTCGGGCAATCAATTCGAGAGTCGAGGGGTGAGTGGTTGCCGCTCGCGGGTTATCGTCAATCCTATCCTCGGCTTCGAAGAGCGTTACCGCATAGCCATATTGCGCGCAGGCCAGCGCTGAAACAACGCCGACGGGGCCACCGCCGGCGATGATGATGCGGGGGTTTTTCATTGAAAACGAATCTCCGAAAGATCAGCTGATCATCGATCCCGATATCATATTATCGCGACTCATTGTAGCTATCGGCCGCGGTAGCGCTTCTCGGTTAGGGTGGTCGGCGGGCCGGTTCTACGGGAAAATTACTCGCGCAATTCTGCTGTTGACTTAAATGCGTCCTATGCGAAGCCGACGCGGCAACTTCGGTTTCGCGATGCGATAGGAACGTTATGTTGAATGGTGAGCGATCGGGTAGGTCACTAGCCGTTTACGTGCCCAATATCATAGGCGGGTCAGCGTCAGCGACAAGTCGGCCCGCGATTTCGGCGGAATCTTAAACACCACCGAATAGGAAAGAGAAATATGGCTTCTGGTGTAGCGAAAGATTTCTGATCTACGCCCGCTAGATGACCGTGCCATCAGGAATCGTTGCGTTCTTGATAACGACGATAATGCCGTTGCGAATAACAAAGCCAAGATCCTCACGGTTACCTTCCTGCACGCGATCTTGGTTGACCATCCGGACGTTACGGCCGATGCGCGCATTCTTATCGATGATGGCTCGTTGAATGATCGTGTTTGCTCCAATCCCCAACGGAACCTTTCCACTCTCCACCGTCTGTAACCGTTCTTGCGGGGATTCGTAGAAGTCCGATCCCATGAATAAAACATTATCGATCAGGCAGCCGGTTTCGATGCGCGATCGAATTCCTATTACCGAGCGCTTTACCGTACATTCCCGAAGAATACAGCCCTCGCCGACCATCGATTCAACAACGTTGCAGTCGAGCAACTTGGTCGGCGGCAGATAGCGCGAGCGGGTATAGATCGGCGCCCTTTCATCGTAAAAGCTGAACGGCGGACTCGGCTGCTGCGTAAGCGCTAGATTTGCATTGTAAAAAGCTTCGATGGTTCCAATATCTTCCCAATAATCTTTAAAGAGATAGGCCTGCACGTTGTAATTTTTCAAAGCAGCCGGAAGGATTTCCTTGCCGAAATCCGTCCGATCAGGGGATTCTTTCAACAGATCGAACAGAACTTGCCTTTCAAATACATAAATCCCCATGGAAGCAATATAGGGGAGCCCACTGGCTTTATCTGCCGGAAGGCCCAGAACGCTGGTGTCGACCTGCATGGACTTGAGCGCGTCCCCTTTGGGCTTTTCGCTGAAGGACTGCACACGCCCTTTCCTGTCGATCTTCATCAAACCAAAGTCCGACGCCCCACGTTCCTCGACAGGTATCACGGCGAGCGTCACGTCGGCTCGAGTTTCGCGATGGCGGCCAATGAAATCCGCATAGTTCATCCGATAGAGATGATCGCCTGAGAGAATCAGGTATTGATCGACATCCCATTCGGCAAACAACCAGCAATATTTCCGCACCGCGTCGGCAGTTCCTTCAAACCAGTTTGGGTTTTCCAGCGTCTGCTGGGCGGCCAAAACTTCGACAAAGCCCTGCTGGAACCCGGCCATGCCATAGGTTCGCGTAATATGCCGGTTGAGCGAGGCCGAATTGAACTGGGTTAAGACATAGATCCGCTGGATCTCCGAGTTGATGCAGTTGCTGATGGGAATGTCGATCAAGCGATACTTGCCGGCAATAGGAACGGCGGGCTTGGCGCGAAGTTTAGTTAAAGGATACAGCCGGGTTCCGGCGCCTCCGCCCAAGATGATGGCTAGTACTCTTTTCACGTAAGACTCATCCTAATTTAACACTAGTCGCAAATGCAGTCATGTCAACCTGGGGAACACGGTTAGACGCTACAGCCGATCGATGAATCCGCTATTAGCGATCTCACGCAGCAATCGGGCATCGATAAAATCTTCGGGGTTCACCGTCTGGGCTTTGGGTTGGGTCTTTTCCAATGTTTTTAGCAGAACGGAAACTCCTTCCACACTCGGGTAAGGCGGGATTTCAAGATGACGTGTCACGCGCTCGTAGGCATCATCGAGCATCTCCCGGTCTTGGGTGCCGAGGTATTTGGCCATAACCCGCGCGGCAAAAGCCTTGTCTCTCTTGGCAAGCACCGCGCCTTCGGTGTAGGCCCGGAGAAAGCGCCGCACTGTATCTTCGTTGCTCTTTAGGTATCGGCGGGTGGTCACGACTCCGTTCTGATGGATGGTCGCCTCCAGCTTAGCCATGTCCAAGAGCTCCCGCATATTCGCTTGCTTGGCACGCATCGTTGCCGGCACGGAAAGCGCCGCCGCTTGAACCTTTCCGGTAATGAGCGCCATGACAGTTTCCGGTTGGCCACCGGTTTGAACCATGGTGATATCCCGCTCCGGATTGAGACCATTTCTCTCCAAAGCAAACCGCGACGCGAAATCGGACAACGTGCCAAAGCGCGTAGCACCGAATAACTTGCCTTTGAGATCGGCAATTCTGGTAATGTCCGGCCGGCTAAAAATGGAGAACAGAAACTTTTTGAGAACCGTCGCGACGATCACGGTATCGGCGCCCGCCAGGTTTGCCTGCATTGAAGCCGCGCCGCCCAGCTGAATGATCGGCACTTCTCCGGAAAGCATCGCCTGCAAAGCCATCGAGCTTCCCGGGATGTGGATCGCTTCGACGGCAAGTCCATGCTTCTCGTACAAGTTTGCTTCTTTTGCGTACCACATGGTCATCTGCGGCGCTCCGACTGAGCCGCCGCCGACTCGAATTTTCTCGAGCTTCTTTCCTTGCGCCCAAGCCTGAGAGAACCACGCCATGCAAATCAAGAACACCGTGATGAGAGAAAGCGGCTTGCGCATAACATTTCCTTAGATATGTAATTCGGCTAATTAGCAAAAGCCGAGCTAATCGTCACCGGTTCCACGGTTTTGAATTATGGGAGCCGCGTGCAGCGCTGCAGCTCAACGATTGAGCAGCGCCACCGCCACCAGACCCACAACCAATCCGACTTTTCTGGTGTTTGATAATCTTTCATTGAAAAGCAGCATGGCTAGTCCCGTGCTCACAGCCACAACTCCGACGCTGTACATGGGATATAGCTGAGAGCTCTGCCAACCTTCAAGCGCAAGCGCCTTAACCAAAGCGTAAACTGCCACATAGTTTACCACCCCGAGGATCAGTCCAGAGAGGACATCAACCAGGCGGAATTGTTTGAGCACGAGCAAGCGTCGCGCTGAACAAATCGCTAGGGCGGTCAAAAAACCAAAAAGAAATCCGGCCATCACATAATCATGAAAAGAGGTCTCACTCAGATAGTGGACTTGAGCGTACTTGATCACAATGAAGTAACAGCCGAAGGTCAGAAATACTAACAGCGGAAGAAGCTTTAAACGGAGTGGACGAATTGTCGCATCCCTCTGTGTCGATGCGGTGCATAAATAGAGTGACAACAGTGCCGCCGCCAAACCAGTGAGTTTCACCGCATTGAATGAATCGCCATAGAAGAGGAATGCCAAAACCGAAGGGATCGCCACAGACAAACGGCTCGCCAAGGCAGCAACCGAAACACCGACTCGCTGCGCGGTGTAAGCCAGCAAGAAAAAATTGATTGCCAGTATGCCACCTTGAAGCATCGCCAGCCAAAGCCATCGCTGGCTTGGCAACATGGTCAGGGCTAGCGGATGCCCGCCCCAGATGCTGCCGGCGATGACGCAGGTCAGATAGTTGACCGGAATCGCCCAGAACACGTTCACGCGCCAATCGGCAAAGCCGCGGAACAGGACCGGGATCAAACCGGACCCGACAATTGCGAGGAGCAAGTAAATCATGGTCTAGAGTACGCGGCTGAAACTCCTAAGTTATAGGTTACAGGCAACGGGCTCGCGTTCTTCTTATCAAACGACGTGTTCGCGTCGGATATGCGCGGATAACGTATAGTGCACAGATCATCATGAACTCGCAAAAGCGCGCCCATCGTGCCGGAGAGCAAGCATTTTCCACCAGCCCGGGTTGAGACCGCCAGCCTCGATTTGCGTAGCATCGTCGAAGACAATTAGGATAATAACTAGAACGACAGATTGTTCACGCGGTTCATCAAATCACGGTTGGCTTGCTTGGCAGTCGACAACAATTTTCCCTCATCGTGACGGCTGAGTTGGCGATTGCGCATAAGTATCTCGCCGTCGACAATCACCGTTCGTACATCGCTTGCCTTGGCGCAGTGGACGATCTGGCTGAAGACGTCATTGATTGGCTGGACATGCGCGGTGTCTAAATCGACCAGAATCAAATCGGCGCGTTTGCCGACCTCGACCGTGCCGCAGACCGATGACAAGCCGAGAGCGGCCGCTCCGCCGGCAGTCGCCATTCGCAAAACCGCGTACGGCTCGATGATGCCGGCATCCTGATGATGAACTTTTTGCAGCAGCGATGCCGCCTTCATGGTATCAAAAAGATCTTGGGAATGATTACTCGCCGCCCCGTCGGTACCCAGGGCGACGTTGACACCCTGGCGCAGCATCTCCACAACGGGAGCGACACCGTCTCCAAGCATCATATTACTCACTGGATTGTGCGACACCGAAGTGCCGGTTTGCTTGAGTATGGCGATTTCTTCTTTGGAAATGTGAACGGAGTGAGCGAAGATAGTGTTATTTCCAGGGATGCCGAACCGATGCAGAAACTCGACGACGCCCCCCGCGCCGTGTTCGTTTTGCACGCATTCCAACACCGACCTCGACTCGGCGACATGGGCGCTGATACCGATACCCGCAGCGTCTGCGAATCCGCGAATCTCTTTGAGCAACGCCGGCGTCGTGTTGATCGGCGGCGTGTTCGGCCCGGTCATGAAGCTGAGTTTATCGTGGTATTTATGGCGCGAAAGAACCGATTCGATTCGAGCGAATGCAGTTTCCGGCGTCTCGCGCGTGCAGTCCGGCACGATTTCTCCAGTGTCCATGATCGTCCGGGCAAACACCGACCGCAACCCCGAGTCTTGAATGGCCCGCACTGATTCAAACGCGCACTCCGGATCGGGATTAAGGAAATTATGTTCGCAGACCGTTGTCACGCCACTGCGAATCGCTTCGACGCAACCCAGCAGCGAGCCGGTATAGAAATGGTCCGGTCGTAGCACCTGGGCAGCGCCATAAATGCGTTTCAGCCACGGCATCAACGGCAGGTCTTCCCAGACCGCCCGCAGCAGCACTTGATAGAGATGCGTATGTGCATTGATGAGGCCCGGAAGTAGAACGCAGCCGGCGGCATCGATGAGTTCACCGGAACCTACCGCGGCGGGCGCTCCCGCGCCGACGCCGTTTATGATGCCATCTTTCACCTGCGCATAACCATGAAATGATCTCTTCTCTTGCGTCATCGGCACAATCAAAGCGTTAGTAATTATGAGCTCGCTCATTTCTCTGCACCTTTCCCGAGCCGTCACTAGAAATGGCTCAATTTAGTTCCCAGCTAGATCTGAAGCCGTGGTCGTTGTTGCATCATGCCGCTATGCGATCCCCGAACAATACCTGACGACCCTTGCTTCAGCGCTGGAGTTGGCGACATCTTTCGCGCGAAGCAAGGTTTAATTGACGAAAAGTATACGCGGCCAACACAGTCGTCAACCACGCGAGATATTTTCCGGAGCACCCAAGGTCGCAAGCAGACTAGCTCTTGACGAAACATCTGTCCTGGGAATAAGCTCGAAAACAGTTCGCCGTGGTCTCCCACGGTGAAAAATAAACAGGCGAGGTGATCCATGGCGCAGGAAGCTAAAGTCTTTAAATACCAGATGCCGCAATTCGACGGAGTCAAAAAAACCGTGCAGGTCTGCAACAGCGATCTAATGAAGGTCCAAGTGCAGGTGGTAAAGGATGGCGGCGAGAACAACTTACACTCGCATACCGGCGACGATGCGTTCTGGTATGTAATGAGCGGCGCCGTAAAATTTTATGGCGAGGGCGATGAAGTTATCGGCGAGTTTAACAAAGGCGAAGGTATTTTGATTCCTCGGGGGTTTAAGTATTGGTTTGAAAGCTCGTCCAGCGAACCGCTGGAAATTCTTCGCGTCACTGCCAAAGATCAAAAAGTTGAGAATCAACGAGTTGACCACTCAGCGAAAAAGCAATGGATGGTCGATCAAAATACTTTCGGAACCCGGCAGTAGGATGTCGAATGGCCGCGTGCTCACCGGGACATCTGAACGTCTCTCTAACGCAACAGCATTAAGGGTCCGCATTCTTACCGATGGGACACGACTTGGAGTCTTTGGTTGTTTTGTGTCATTTGCGATAATTCGACGGATTGATGTTTTTGGGTATGGCACTTGCTGCTTACGGCAACCATGGAATTCATTTGCCAACATTGCGACGAAGTGGCCACAGGCGAGAAATACCGGGTGATCAGCGAGGAAAACGGTCTTGTATTTCTAAACATGGTCGTTTGCCGGTCTTGCCAGGAGCAGGCTAAACAGCTCGGTTTGCGTGCCGAACGAATCACCTACAGTGACCGTTCTCATTCTCGCCACTCCCCGCCCGCCGATCGATTGATGGTCGGGCATTCGCATTCATAACTCTGGCTTGCCGCTCGGCTGAGTGCCCGGACATTCGTTCCGGGTACTCGTTGGGGAGATCGGCTTTGACCGCTCCGACTTAAGCCGCCGGAACGCAGGCCCGAATGCTTTGAGTTATACCGCAGTCAACTCGGTGCGAGTGTCCATGCCCGTCTAAGAGACCAGTAGCTCAGAACAGGTCGTGCTCAATCGAGAGATAGAGGAAAGCGCCGTAGTTTTCTGCTTTCCGATTGAGACCGATCGGCGCTGCAGCACCGGCAACAATTTGCAGCATAGGTCGGTCCACGATCGCCGCGCGCAAGCCCGGAGACAGAACGGGCATGAACGAGCGTTCAGGTTTGCCATTGTCATCGATGCTTTCTTCGAAATCGCCGAGCCATTCCAGCATAAAATCTATACGGGGTAACAGCGCGTAGATTGCACTTGCACCGAGGTTGTAGGATACCAACGAATGTTCGGATGAAAGACCGCCGCTGCCCAAAGGAGCACGAGCATTCGGCAGGTAGGTCAATCCGAAGTTGGCATGCAAGGCGAGCTGCCCGGTAACCTTCTTGCTGAAAGGTAAACCCAATTCATAGCCGACAACTCCGTCCCCGGTGCCGCGCCTGCGACTGCCGGATGGAAGAATCAGGCTGAATCTAGGGGCAAAAGCAGGTTTCGCTTCGTCCTCTTCCAACAACTGATAGCGATAGTTGAGCAACACGTCGCCTAGTCCGTTTTGCCGATCGCCATTTTCAACCAGGTGATATGAAGGGATCGTGTAAGAAAATTGATGGTTCTGCGAGAATACCGGCCATTCTTGAGTGAAGCTAAATTCCCAGCCACGTCGCCGTGAATCATTGATGTAATGCGCAGTGAAAATATGTTGAACCACGCCCGGGTCTTGATTGTACGCCTCCTCGATCAGAAAGCTATTGTCCTCAATAACATCAATCGGTCGTTGCTTTTGAGCCGCGACCAGATTTGCCGGAAATAAACAGAACACCAGGGACGTTACGATCCAGTAGAGGAAGTGAGTCAGCATGCGGGATGAGTTTTCCTACTATCAAGCAGACCTGAACCCGCCTGTCGGATTTATATCCAGCGAAGGCTAGCGTCTGGAACTTCTGTTCTCGGAGCTAATTGTCACAGCGTCATAGAACGGCGGCGGAAAACGTTAGCCCTCTATCCCGGATAGAGTTCTTTAACGAATCCTTCCTTAATCAACTGCTCAAGCGGCGCGAGATCGTAGAATTGCTTAGGATCGGCGGTTTTGACCTTTGGATTTCGCGTCGCTATATCTTCCAACACCGATTCCATCTCTGGTTGGGTGATGGTCGGCACATTTCGAATATACCCGAGCACGTAACTTTTGAAGGCGCTGTTCAAAAGTTTAGTGTCGGTGTTGCGCGTGTATTTGCCCAGCACTCGAACGGTGAAATCAGGATTGGCTTTGGCGTATTTGATTCCTTCAAGAGTTGCTTTGAGGAACCGGTTCAACGTCTGCGGCCGATTTTTGATGAACGATCCGGTGGTCACTAGAGCGGTGCCTGGATAGCGGTATTTGATTTCGCCAAGGTTCAATAATTCTTTGTAGCCAAGCTCTTTGGCTCTCTCGAGAGTCGGCGATGAGATCAAGCCTCCTTTGATAACGCCCTGCTGCATGTAGAGCAAAATCTCCGGCACGCCGCCGGTTTGAATCATCTTGATATCGGTCGCGGGATCGAGACCAAACTCGCTCACGGCTTTTCTCAGGCCAATGTCGGTGAGCGAGCCAAAGCGGCTTACTCCGAATGTCTTGCCCTTGAGGTCCTGCACTCCGCCAATATCGGGAGTCGTCACGAGACTCATCGGCACAACATTGATCGTTGTACCGATGATCGTCACATCGGCGCCGGATAGTCGGGAGAGGACGGCGGCGGCACCGGAACCTTGTACGATCTGCGTGTCGCCGGAGATCAGCGTAGAAATCGCCTGAGCGCCAGAGACATAGACCGTGTTTACGTCGAGACCGTACTTCTGGTAGATGCCGGCTTCTTTGGGTATCCAGGTCGAAACCGATGTCGCGGCTATCGATGAGTAGCAAACGTTTAGCTTCTCGAGTTCAGCGCCATGCGCAACAGTTAGAATCCGTGGCGAGATCGACAGCGCGGCGATGACAAACGCACTAGCAATTTTAATCTGCTTCATGGGATGTCTGTTTAGCAATCAATGTGACGCAAATTATTCACCAGCGGCGACCATAGGAAAGGCTCCTGATGATGTCAAGGCTAGCGCAGATTGCTTTGTGATTTCTCAACTGAAGAGCACAGGCGAGCGATTCCCTTAGAGCACGCCGGCGAAGAGAACTGACCTAGGATCCTGAACTACGGAAGAGGGTTCTCCGATGAAGGATTCTCGGATGCAAATTTTATTGGCGATTAGATTGGAAAAAGGGTGTCCCCGCTGCGAGGGACACCCTTGGTGCTAGCCACAAACTCGAGCTGAGGAGGTAAAGCTCGAGCTGTGCTCCACGGAACACTAAATGCCGCTATCGCATTCGCGCCATTGCGAATTGTAGTTTTTTGAGCTCGCCTTCAAGATAGAGGTCTTTAATCTGATGCCGGTCGAGATGCGCGTCTAGGAGTTCCGCCGGAAAAATCTTCGTACCACATCGGTGGCAGAGTGCAGCATTATAGGTGCTGTTCTCGCAACTAATCTGAATATATTCGGCCGTCTCTGATGTTTCCATTTTGTCCCTCTCTGTCGTGCATTTACCGCGCGTTTCCAGTGACGTAGCAATCACTATGCCGCGAACAAAAAATTGGAAACGTGCCTTCTAAGGCGGCGATTTTATGCCGCAATTTGCACGACCAAAAATTCATGACGGTCAAAATCAGCGGCCAAATCTACCAATCAATGTCCACTCAACGTCCACCATTGACATTTTTGTTCCGCCGTCCGATAGCATGTTGATGATTAATCCTTCGACGAAACCATCCGAGAACGTCGTCTTCTCAGAAACAAGGGCAGGCCATTTTGCGCTGGGCTTTATCAAATTGAACAACCCGCGCGCGCTAAACGCGCTCACTCTCGCCATGTTCCGTGACATCGAAGCCATCTTGCTGAAATGGCGCGCTCGGGAAGATGTGGTCTGCGTCGTTTTGCACTCAGATTCAGAGAAAGCCTTTTGCGCCGGCGGCGACGTCAAGGCGCTTGTAGTTGCGCTCGAGCAGGGACCGGATCTCGGCTCCGGTGCTCAATACTTCACGGCAGAATATTTAGTTGATTATCTTATACACATTTATTCCAAGCCGCTCCTTTGTTGGGCTGACGGAATCACCATGGGCGGCGGTATCGGGATTATGAATGGAGCAACCTATCGGGCGGTCACCCAGCGCACTCTAATGGCCATGCCCGAGATCGCCATAGGGCTATTTCCAGACGTAGGCGGAACCTATTTTCTAAATCGTTTGCCGGACAGTTTGGGATTGTTTCTTGCGCTGACCGGCGCGCGCTTTGACGGGCGAGATGCCGCTGCCATCGGTATGGCCGATGGCATCATCGCATCAAACAAGAAATCGCAGGCGTTGGACGGGTTAGCAAAGCTCGAATGGAAATCCGATGAAGCGCATGACAAAGAAATCTTACGTCGTCATCTCTCTGGCTTCGCGGATTCACCGACGAGTGGCCGATCCGCGATCATGCAGCGGCTTGAGACGATTCGATCGTTGACCGATAAACCCGCCATTGAAGCCGTCGATGCCGCATTACGCAGCTGGCGAGGTACAGACGAGTGGATTAAAAGCGCCATCGATGGTTATCTGAGCGGTTCGCCGACATCGGCAAAGGCTATCTTTCGACAGATAAACGAAGGCAAAAAACTCGGCTTGAAAGAAGTCTTTCTGCGCGAATGGGACATGGCTGTGAATTTTTGCGCCGGATCCGATTTCCGTGAAGGTGTCAGGGCTCGCCTCATCGACAAAGACCAGCAGCCGCAATGGAAACCGCCGGTTCTCGCCCAAGTGCAAGACACCGAGATCGAACGCCTCTTTTCTAACCAGCATGGCCAGCCTACCCTTCTGTCGCAGAGATTTGCCCAATTGTGATGGCCATGTCACTACCATGGTTCACAGCGACGATCGTTCAAGCTTGCTAAACGCAACTGCCTTGACGGGATTAAGCCCGCTGAAATATAACCAGCAAGAGAGAATTCCAGCAAATAACGAAAAGGAGTTTGACGATGTGGATTTCGGCCCTGTTAGTTGGCCTGCTGATGCTCTTCGCGAGAGAGACTGTCTTCTCCCAAGATGCCAAGTTGATCGAGGCGGCGAAAAAAGACGGCGGCAAGGTTATCGTCTACACATCCATGGAAACCTTCACCGCCGATGCGATTAAGGCAGCTTTCGAGAAAAAGACCGGGCTGCAAATGGAATACTGGCGCGGCGGCTCCACTGAAGTTCTCGATCGCTCTCTGGCCGAGTTTCGAGTTGGCAAACCCCTCTTTGACGTAGTCGCGATGACCGGAGACCACATGCATCTCCTCGCCAAAGAAGGTGTGTTCACGAAATATCAATCGCCGTCGTTCAAAGGCTTCGCTAAAGAGGCCATTGATCCGAATCTCGGAGCTCGTTACCGAAACGTGCTCTATGGGGTGATATACAACAAAGCTAGCATCAAAGCTTCCGAAGCGCCAAAAACGCTCGAGGATGTCGTCAAGCCGGAATACCGCGGCAAGCTGGTCATGCCGCATCCGGTGAACCATACACTGACGACCCAATGGCTCGCCAGTCTGGACAAGATCATGTCAAAACCGCGGGCGGAAAAGTTCATCCGTGATTTGGCCGCTGCAAAACCGATATTCGTCGAGTCGATCGTCCCCGCCGCCGATCGGGTCGGCACCGGTGAAACACCCATCGGGATTACTTTCGCGCGCTTCGTCCTGACCTATAACAAACAAGGAGCCAATCTCGATTACGTCCGCGACTACAATATGCTGGGTGACGGGCAGTACATCAGCCTTGGATCCAAAGCTCCCCGTCCCAACGCCGGCAAAGCTTTCATCGACTTCTTTCTCGATGAAGAGAGCATGACCATCCAGGCAAAGACCGGCGAGTTCGTCAATCGTCAAGGTATCTATCCACCTCTGGCCGATGCCGATAAAATTAAATTTGTGCAGATGTACCCGTTCAGCAAAGAAGATTACGAAGTCAAAAAGAAAGAATATCAGAAAATTTTTTTGCAGTGAGCGCTCGACCAGAAGCTTGCGGACAGATATTCTGAAACCAGTCTCGCCCGGGTTTCAATCCGGCCGGCAGTACGGCAGCGCGGCAGTTTGAAACATCAAATCAGGAGGCACCACAATGGCAGATTTGGTCATCGATGCAGACGGACACATCATGGAGCAGCACAAGGATCTCTTCGATCACATCAAAGGCAATTTCGGCGAGATGAACTGGCACTCCAGTTGGCCGCTATTCGATGCCGATGGCTGGCAGCGCGGCCTGGCGCGCAAAGGCAAGCGCGAAGATCCTGATGCCGAGGCCTGGATCCGCTTCCAAAATGAGCATGGCATCGATATGGCCGTTCTCTATCCGACCTCGGCCCTGGCGCTCGGTATGATCCAACTGCCAGCATGGGCTTCGGCGCTAGCCCAGGGATATAACGATTGGCTCCATCACCGCTTTACCAGCCAAACATCGCGTCTGAAGGGTGTTGCCCTCCTTGCTCCGCAAGATCCCAAAGCAGCTGCGGCTGAATTGCGCCGCTGTGTCAAAGAATTGGGTTTTTGCGCCGGTTTGTTGCCCTCCGTCACCAACAATCGCAATCCTCTCTACGGCTCGCCCTTGTACCACGAGATCTACGATGAGGCGCAGCGGCTCAATGTGCCGCTCACAATTCACGGCGGCGTGAGCCAAAACCTTGGCCTGGATCGCGTCGCCAGCTTCTTAGAAGCGCACATGCTCGAGCATCCTGTGGGCCTATTTCTGCAAATCACCAACATGGTTTTCCAGGGGGTGTTTCAGGAATTTCCCAAGCTTCGTGTCGCCTATCTCGAAGCAGGAGCCGGCTGGGTGCCGTTCATGATGGACCGAATGGAAGAAGATTACGAAAAATTTGCCGCGCGCCTGGCGCCGAATCTCAAGTCGCCGCCCAGCACGTTCTTCAAATCGGGCAATATCTTTGTAACGATGGAGGTCGAAGAGCGCACCGCACCCTATATTCCGGAGCTGGTTCATCCGGATGTCATCATGTGGGCATCGGACTTTCCGCACGAGCGCGAACGCGACCAGTTCGGCGGCGATCTCCCTCACCTGAGAGCCCGCAAGGACTTGTCCGAGGAATTCAAAAACAAGATGCTCTTCGACAATCCGGTGCGCTTTTATCACCTGAGCGAAGGAGACATTGCCGCAGCCAGAAAGGCAAAAGGCAACTAGCCGTTGTTAAAGGCCGGTGCCGACCTCGAGATTGGAAAGGTTCCGCGATGGCACGCTACTGACACCGTGTTCTAACCCGCCCTATCGCTCAGCGGCCGCATTCTCCGCAGCACATGGCATGCGCGGCAGGCGCCCTGTTATCGTCCAAACAACTTCTGTACAAAGCCTTCGTCTTCGAGCTTCTTTAGAAACCGGTCGTTGATAAACTTCTTAGCATCCGCCTTGGCGGCCTTGGGTTCGCTCTCCGCGAGTGTGTCCACGACCGCTTGCATCGCTACTACGGAGGGGTACGGCACATCGGGGATTCGCGCTCTGTTATACTCATAGGCTTCTTTAAGCAGCTCGTGGTCGTTTACCTTGCTAAATTGCGAAAGCGCCTTCAAGGTGTATTCCGGCTCGGTTTTGAAAATTTTGATCGCCTCTAGATAGGCGCGCAAAAAATTCAACATTCGCGTTTCGTTTTTCTGCATCAATTGAGTACTGCCACACATGCCCGTATTGAAGTACGGAATGTTGAGCGCACCCGCATCGGCGAGAATGTTGAAATTCAATTTTTTCGCCTCGGCACCGAACGGCGCATTGAAAATAGAACCATCGATGCCGCCGGACTTGAGCGCCACCAAACGCTGGGTTTCATTGCCGATCTGGAGAATGGTCACATCCTTTGGATCGATGCCGATTTTCTTAAGCAAAACTTTGGTGCTGAAATCAGAAGAGGAACCAAACCGGCTGATGCCTAATCGTTTTCCCTTTAGCTCGGCGGGTCTTTTGACGTCCTGGCGCGTCACCAATTGATAACCCATTTTGTCATCGGTCATCGCGATGTAGACGACATCTGCGCCCTTCATATTCGCGATCACGCCAGGAGGGCCGGTCAACTGAGCTAAGTCGATGTCTCCCGAAACCAGTGCTTGAATCGCTACCGAGCCGCCGGGAACATAGACAAGCGTCGACGACAGGCCATGCTTGGCGTATAGCCCTCGCTTTTCTGCGATCCAGACCAGTAAGGCGTGCGGATTCACCGAGCTGTAGGCGATCCGGACCGGCTCGGCAGCAAGGGCCGCACTGCACACGGCCGATGACACCGCGAACACGGATAAAACAACTATCGCAACGAGTCGTCTCATGAGTACCTCCGCTGATCTTTACAGAGCGAACAGGTCCTTGCCGTATCGTAGAGAATTCTTCTCTTGGCCTCGTCGGACAATTCCCGGTGATCACACATGAATCGATCAAGCTTCCGAGAACTCGTTGTCGCAATGCGGAATCTCGGCGCTGAGTCCCTTCCACTGTCGAGCCATCGCGAATGAGTCATCATGTCGTTGTCCCAGTGCTGGTCGCCGGGCCATACCGCCGTCAGACATTTATTCCAAGCCGAGTCGAGATACTTCCTGATGTCGGACTGTCGTTCTAAGACATGTGTCCATCGGTATAGACCACCGGAAAGTGCGCCATAAAACCTCCCGAGTTAAACCTGAAGTAAAAACCTTTAGTCTGGTTCAAATAGATGTTCAATGGCTAAATTCGGATGAATACCTGAACCGAAGAACGACAGCTTATTAAACTGATCGTATTGGGTGTTGAGATGATGGCGGCGCAAGAGCCGTTGCACACGCCTCTTGTCGTGTCGAGTAATGGTGATGGTGTGATCGCTGATTCTCATCCGCAGTCATGATAATCCAGAACCACTGACCAAGCCCTATACATAGCGCTTGACGAGATTGCCCGTATGACATACGGAAAAGAGAATTGCTCAGCTCTGTAGGAGGTCACATGGCTTTACACGTCAAAAGCTCGGAGGTAACCGAAATAAAGCGCGTCCAGAGCGGCGAGGCGGGTACCGGATCGATGGTTGTTCGCAAAGGGTATGGAAACGAGTGCAGCCTGATGATCGCGACTCGCGCGCCCGGTTATCACACTAAACCGCATCAGCATGAGTCCGAGCAGATAAACTATGTGCTCGACGGCGAGATCTGGTTCTTTGTAGAGGATAAAGGCTTTCATTGTAAAAAAGGCGATTTCCAGCGTATCCCCGCCAACACGGTTCATTGGGCTTGGAATCGTTCCGACGGCGAGGCCACCGTGGCTGAAGCGCATGCCCCGGCATTGATCGGCGGCCGTGCCGGTGAGTATGCCGTGGGACTATTTGACGAAGGAGAGGCGCCGCAGGTTCGCGGTCCAGGCGTCAACCAGTTCGTGCCTTTCGATCAGGAGAAAGCAGAAGCTAAATACGCCGGCAAATAATTGAAGCGCCATGCTTTGGAAAGTTTCATTGATCGTGAGCTTTCTTTGTGGTCTGCTGTCGCTCCAGGAACGAAGCTGGGCTCAGGATCTCCGCCGCATCCACTACGGCACTACCAATTCCACCTCTCACCTGCCGGTCTGGGTTGCTAAAGATGCGGGATATTTCGCCAAAAACGGCCTGAACGTCGAACCGGTGCACATACGCGGCGGCGCGTTGATCACCATGGGAATCATGAGCGGTCAGCTACAATTCTCCGGCGCTGGCGCTGAGTCGATAGTCGCCGCGCGCATCGAGGGCGGCGACGTGGTGTTGCTTGCCTGTCCGGTTTATTCCGATCCGGTCTATTTGATGGCCCGGCCTGAGATAAAGTCAGCGGCCGAGCTCAAAGGCAAATCCACTGCCGTCACCCGACTCGGCTCAACAACCCATTTCTATCTCAGGGCCGCACTCCGTCATGTCGGTCTCGATTCGGAAAAGGATCTGACCATTTTACAACTCGGTGCCGGACCGGAGATCGTCAGCGCTTTGGAGACGGGACGTATCGCCGCCGCCGCGCTGACAACGCGTTACGCGCTCCCCTACCTGGACCGTGGTTGGCCGATGCTCGTCGATCTCAGCACCACTGATATGGTTTATCCATCGTCTTGCGTCGCGAGTAGCCGTAATTTCGTCAAGACCGAACCTAAAGCCGTGGAGAATTTTCTGAGAGCCTACGTCGCCGGAATACAGCTCATCGTCAAAGATCCGCCATTTGCGGAGAAATCATTTGCCAGATGGCTGCGTGAACGAGACCCGATGGTGGTAAAAAAATCGGTGGATGCATATGTCCGGCTGTTTAAGGCCATGCCCTACGTGCCCGACAAGGGAATAGAAAATGTACTTAAGGATCTGGCAACCCGGCGAGCCATACCGAAGGAATTTATCGGCCGTCCGGAACTGTTCCGTGACAACGCACCCTTAGAACGCGCCTTATCGTCGCGGCCATGAGGCATCATTCCTTCATAGTGTTGCTTACCTTTGTCTGCGCATTCTTTTCGCCGTACCAAGCCGTAGGCGCTCAGGAGCTTAGACGGATTCTTTATGGCACCAGCGCATCGCCTTCGCACCTGCCAGTTTGGGTGGCGAAGGACGCCGGTTATTTCGAGAAGTACGGTTTCAATGTCGAGCCCGTGCAGATTCGCGGTGGATCCCTGATAACTCTGGCGATCATCACCGGCAACTTGCAGTTTTCCGGCGCCGGAGCTGAATCGGTGATTGCCGCTCGAGCCGCCGGCGCAGACGTGATCCTACTGGCCTGCCCCGTCGATGTGGATCCGGTTTACTTGATCACTCGTCCGGAAATAAAGTCTGCTGCCGAGCTCAAAGGGCATGCAAGCGCGGTCACCCGCTATGGGTCGACAACTCATTTTTATCTGAGAACGGCGCTCAGGCATGTCGGTCTTAACCCGGACCGGGACATGACCATTTTACAGCTCGGCGCCGGGCCTGAGATGGTGGCCGCCCTGGAAGCCGGGCGCATCGCTGCGGCGGCTCTAACCGCTCGTTATGCAATTCCATTCCTGGAGCGCAATTGGCCGGTGCTCGTCGATCTGAGCTCGACAGATCTCGTCTACCCCTCTTCTTGCGTCGCCAGCAGCCGCGCCTTCATGAGAGCCGAACCCAAGACCACCGAGGACTTTCTACGAGCCTATGTTGCGGGGATCCAGTTGATCAAGCGCGATCATGCTTTTTCGGAAAAATCTTTATCCAAATGGCTTAGAGAAAACGATCCGGTGATATTGAAGAAATCGATCCAAGCCTACGCAAAACTGTTCAAGCGCACGCCATTGGTATCGGACAAAGGGATTGATAATGTGGTCAAAGACCTGGTCGGCATGCGACCGGAGTTCAAAGAATATATCGGCTGGCCTGAACCGTTCCGCGAGAACGGGCCGCTTGAGCGTGCTCTGGGCCGCCGTTGAGTTAACGCATCTCTAAAAACTCCAGCCGAACGCCTTGCGGCCCCTCGAAGAAACAAACCTGGCGACCATCGGGTAGCACGCGCTCTTCGAGAATCTTAATCCCGGCCGTCTTGATCTTCGCCACTTCCGCGGCAAAGTTTTCTGCGTCGATGGCGACGTGCTCTAAGCCATAATGCTGCTCGAGCTTTTGATCCGGCAAATAGTCTGTGATGTTGAGCGGCACGCCGTGCAAATCCAGGCGAAAAGTCTTCCGTCCGTCCGGACCCGCGCGCTCTGAGACGATCTTGGCGCCGGCAAACTCGACGTAAAAATCTGCCGTGGTACGCGGGTCGGGTGTTTTGAGATGCAGATGATTGATTCTGAAACCCATGACTACCTCCATGATCGGCCAAAAGTTGACTGCTTTTCTACTTTGTCGAATTCTCTATTGCAAGCCAGAAGAATATTCAAGGATGCCGGGCACGGCGAAACAATTGATCAGGAAAACTCAGTTTGCACATTATTCCCTGTAGACTCTTCCAGGATGCGCGTGAGTCCTGTAAAGTCGGAGACTATTTGACCGCTATGAGGGGAAAATTCGATACTACGCAGCCCCTAAGTTTGCAACCGACCACTCTTTGCACCGCGCTCCAGATCGCTTCTAAGCTTTAAATCTCAGTGAACCAGCACCGCCCAGGCGTCTGCGTGTATACCTAGCAGCAACCTTATGTCTCCCCAACTTCTCGCGTTGCTCACCGCCGTTTCATTCGCGCTTTCCAATGTTTCGGTGCGTAACGGGCTGAACTACTCGACTCCTTTCACGGCGACTTTAGTTTCCTTGATCGTCCACACCGTGGCTCTCTGGATCGCGGTCTTTCTGACCATAGGCATACCGCAGGTCGCATTAGCCGCCGTCGTCGCTATTGCCATAACCGGCATTCTCCAGCCGATCATGCGTCACTGCCACTACACCGGCATCCACAAGCTCGGCACATCCCGGGCCGTTACACTGCGTAATACTTTTCCGTTGCCGGCGGTGCTCATCGGCATCCTGTTTCTCGGCGAACCGATTACCCCGCTCGGTATGGCCGGAACAGTCTCGGTAGTGGCTGGAATCGTTCTCACTTCATGGCGCATTGACAAACATTTGCCTTCGTTTCATTGGACGCATCTCATGTATCCTGTGGCAACCGCCCTGATTACCGCGGTAGTCCATCCTTTGCGGCGTTACGCATTGATCCAATCCCATGAGCCGCTATTTTTCACAGCGGTTGTCGGTCCGATTTCTCTCCTGGCGCTCGCCGCCTATTACGTGACGCCTATCTGCAAAGAGAAATTGGTGTGGGATCGACGTGCGTTCTGGCCGTTTTTTGTTTCCGGATTCTTTGAGACGCTGGCGGTTCTCCTCATGCTCCTGGCATTCTCCCTGGGACCGGTGGTCGTCGTCTCACCCATTGCCTCCACCACACCGATCTGGACCCTGATCATTACCGCGATTTTTCTCCGCCAAGTTGAAAGGATCACCATCGCCAGTGCCGTTGGCACCGTGCTGGTTGTCGCCGGCGTAGTTGCCATCGCATTGACACATTGAAACGGATATTCGCTTCCGCCTGCGTGCGCTTTATTTTTGAGGTCGGATCCTGGCGCGGCGCAACAACTACACCGACCTGAGTTAGAGAACCCACGCAAATCGCCATTGAAGCGCCGTTGTGCTATGTGATTCGGTGTGCCGAAGTAAGTAGCTTCTAGCGAATTAGAAAAGCTATAGGAGAGTACGGAATGAAATACGGAGTGTTCTTACCGGTGTCGGGTCGCGCTGCAAGTCGGAAGACCTTGATGCAGGCCGCGCAGCGGGCAGAATCCCTGGGTTATGATTCAGTATGGGCCGCGGACCGTCTCGTCATTCCGTGGAAGATTGACACTGCTTATCCTTATAGCAAGGAGTCGACGTTCATCGTACCGCCCGATCGGCCGTTTTTCGATACACTAACTTGTCTAGCTTTTCTGGCTGGATGCACGGAAACAATTCAGTTAGGGATGAGCGTGATGGTCCTGCCCTACCGCCATCCGCTTCATTGGGCAAAAATCGCAACGACCATCGATCAACTCTCAACCGGAAGACTGATAATGGGGGTAGGCGTGGGCTGGATGGAAGAAGAGTTTGCCGCCATGAACGCGCCGTTCAAAGAGCGAGGCGCAGTTTCCGACGAGCAGCTGACTTTGCTGAAGCAACTCTGGACCGAAGAGCACATCACGTTCCGGGGCAAGTACTACAACGTCAACGATATCGCTTTCAATCCTAAATCCTATCAAAAACCGCGAGTTCCGATCTGGGTGGGCGGCGAAGGCAAATACGCTCAGCGCCGCGCCGGTCGATTCGGCGATGCTTGGTTTCCTTACTTCGTGCGAATTACGCCTGCGGAATTAGCGGCGCGCTTCGAATATGTTCGGACAATCGCCAGAGAGGCGGGGCGCAGTCCCGATGAATTAACCCTGGCCTGCTGTTTGCCCATCGAGCTAACGCCCGACGATGCGCAGCAGGAAGAAAATTACTTAAAGGGCAGCGTTGAACAAGTCATCGACCGATTGCAAATGTTCCAAAAGGTTGGAGTCACGCACATTGGCTTGCAGTTCATGGTGCCGCATTATCCGGAGCGTCAGGAACAGATCGAGCGCTTCGCAAAAGAGGCGCTGCCCGCGTTGAAAGCTTACGCGAAGACTTAATCGTCCCTCCTGTTCCCGAGCTAACGTTTGCCATCGCATCGCTTGCCTTTTCGCATGAGTAAGTTTGGTGCGTCTCGAACCAAGGAAACTTCTGGAACGACGGAAAGCCTGCGAACGGATTGAAACTCGCACTAGAACATTTTGGAACTATGGGAACCAGTGGGACGATTCGAAACTGCCGGAGTGTCTTGAAGTTGAAGCTGTGGACGGGTAAAAACGGAACTTAAACAATCAGAACTCAGGAAGGATTTTTCATGGCCAATTTACCGCGCATAGCTTTGATCCTGACGGGAGGAACCATCGATTCATTGGGCAAGGACAGGTTAGATCTTGCCTGGTATATCGAGGCGGGCAAAAGACTCAATGATGGAGAGCTTCTGCAGCAACTTCCGGAGCTAAAAGATATCGCTCAGGTACAAGAAATTCCGTTTCGCCGTTTACCGAGTCACGCGTTAGTCGATAAAGATTGGCTTGATCTGGTGCGAACCATTCATGCGATTTTCGACAACGACAAGGCCGATGGCATCGTTATCACTCACGGCACCAACACCATCGAAGAGACTGCGTATTTTCTGAATCTCACTCTAAAAACAGATAAGCCCGTGGTGGTCGTCGGCTCGATGCGGCCGGCGTCGGCCATCAGCGCCGATGGGTATTTGAATTTGGTCAATGCCATCAAAGTCGCCGCCGAGCCATCTTCGCGCGGGCGCGGTTGCATGCTGGTGATGAACGATACAATTTTTAATGGCCGTGATGTGACGAAGAACGCCACTTACCGGGTGGAAGCTTTCCAGTCGCGCGATTTGGGGCCGCTGGGATTTGCCGACGGCGATGGCAAGATCGTTTATTACCACCAACCGGTAAGAAAGCACACTGTCGACACTGAGTTCGACGTGCGCAACCTGCAAACCCTACCGCGCGTTGACGTAGTGCTCTCGTATGTCGGCGCCGATGGCACCATGATTGAAGCCGCCGCCAATGCCGGAGCCAAAGGTATCGTCAGCGCCGGCACCGGCGCCGGCCGGCCAACCCCGCCGGAAGACGCGGCTTTCGACAAAGCTTTCAAAGAGAAAGGAATGCTCATGTGCCTTTGCAGCCGGGTTGCCTCGGGCCGGGTAGTGCGCAGCCCCGGCTTGGCCAGGCGTGGATTCGTCGCCGGCGACAATTTGCAACCGTGGAAAGCGCGCCTGCTGCTCTCTTTAGCGCTTACGAAAACGAGTACTGCCGACGAGATTCAGAGAATGTTCGATACGTATTAATGAAACACCTTCTCGGATCCGAAAGGTGCCGTAGCGCAAGCAAGCCTGCAAAGGATTCTACCATCATCGGCGGAAACTCAGCCGAACTGAGGCCAAGGTGTATGAAGAAGAAATGCAATTGAGCTTAACGACGATTTACGTGCTGGATACGACTTGCACTAAGGCGCAACACGAAGCATCCAGAGAAAACGCGCACGGCAGTAGGAGCCGTGAAACAAACCTCACGCTAGTGTCCGGATGTATTGTCGGCGCGAGGACCGTCATTGCGGCGAATGCTCGTCGCAAATCTTGGAGAAGCTGCCATCCCTGATGACAACCACCGGAATGCATCGGTAAAGGGCTGGGGTGCAGTGTAGATTGGGAGAACCGCCAAAACTTATGTCCGCTAGGGTGCCGGTAAGGCGTCAGGTTCGGGCGCCGCTCGGCGTACCTTGCCTGCTGCGATCTCGCGGAGAGCTACGACAATAGCTCGATTATCCGAGGCCAAGAGAGGCTTCGCTCCCTTTAGGAGCTGCTTTGCTCTTTTTGCCGCTAGTATTACAAGCTCAAAACGACTAGGAATTTCCGACAGACAGTCTTCTACAGTGATTCTGGCCATGATCGTATGTTATCTTGCCGCATCGCGTTTAACAAGAGATCGGCGCAAGCGTAGCATTACAATGGGCGAGCGAGGAACGTTGCCTCTTGCGTGATTGCAGCGCACCTGGCGAAGATCGCGAGTTACGAGTCTATATCAACGGTCTCAACAATCACACGACGGTTCACGGACGCGATGGCTTGGGGCGCACGACTTCCACCGAGCAGTTCGCGCGCACAGCGACATCGGAAGAAACGCTGCCGATAAGAAAACGTTCGATCCCGCTTAGCCCCCGTGCTCCGATCACGATGCAGTCCGCCTGCCAATCTACGGCGGCGTCCAGAAGGCGTTGACTCGGAGCGCCTCTTACAACTTCGCGGGAAATCTCTAATCCTGCGCCCTGTAGCTTGTCGCTCGCGGCTTTCATCATTCGGTCAACCCATGCTTGATCATCATCCGAATCTGCCACACTCGACCAACGTGCCAAACGCGGGATAAGAGACGGCGTGAGAATTGAAAGCCGGTCATCGATTACGGTAATCAAATGGGCTTGGCTTCCCGCTGGCCACGTACGCTCGGCCACCGCCTCCATCGCCAACTCAGCATCAGGCGATCCGTCGAGGCCAATGATAATACGCACCGAGGTCTCCCGGCGGCTTGGCAAAGACCGCCCCACTCTGACGGTGCGTTCACAGGCGCCGACCACTTTTCGCAGTGAACTGCCCAATTGTATTCGCTCTATAAACGAATGCTTTCCAGCGCCGATGACGACCATGTCGGCGCCCCATTCTTCCGCCTTCAAGATGATTCCCCAGCCGGGCGAGTTAACCTCCGTTTCGGCGCGTACCGCCCATGATGTAAATAGCTGCTTGACGCGGGCGGCGCCTTGAGCCGCCACCGAAGCAGCCTCTTCCCGCACCTTCAAAGCTCGCGCGCGCATTTCTTCGGCCCGTTTCCGGATCTTCTCATCCAACGGCGAAGATCCCCAATCCTTTGGGTCAACGGTCGGGGGCAAGAATGCATCTACGACGGTCAGAACTATCGCTTCAACATCCTGCGGCAGCCCGGCGCGTTGGAGATCGTCGATCGCTGCGTCAGCATGCTCGGATCCATCGTATCCAATCAACAAATTTTTCATGAATATTTCCTTTCAAGCTTGCTTGCGCCGCTGCTGTCCGAATGAGAATTCCCGGTATTCTTTTTTCCCGAATGCGCCGTGCAGGTTTTACCTCTACCCCTACTTGTAGGATGTTGGTCCAGAGCTCGTACACTGGAACGGATTCATCTGCAGCCAGCTCCGGCCAATGAGTTCCCGGCACAAGATCCTATGCCGGTCAGTCTTTCGAGACCTGTTCGCCTCAGAGCGAAGGAGTTAACAGATACCGCTGGGCTTGCAAGTGGAGAGAATCCAGCTTTGTTTTGTATGCTCCTCAGCGCACGGGTGGCTGTCATGCTCCCTTATAACGTCGAACGGATCCCCGTTCAACGCGCGTGGGAGACTCTGGGCGCCGTGCATCTCCAAGCGTTGGGGATCGATCCGGAAAATGTATTTCCTCTTCAACGCTCACGGCCGCCGACATTTATGCCTCATCCAATACGATTCGCATTCCTATTCGGCGCTAAATGAGCACCACCAATGGGAGGAGTTATTTAAACTTGCTACCGTCGATCCATGGAGAGCGGTTGCTCTTTTTGGTTCCCAATGTTGGCGAACCGGCTGGTGCGCGCGATAGTCAGTTGGAAAATTTCACTGCTTGCTGCCGAGCAAGTTTCTATCCTTTAGCGCCCCGATGACGTTTCTCACATAAATCTTAATTACCGAATCGACATTGTCAGGAGCGGTTGTTTTGAGAGTACCGGTCCAAACGATTTGATTCTTGATCAGGTCGTTAAGAGTGGCTTCAGACGTATACTCCTCATACCGATAAACCCGCGGCGCGCCGTACCAACCGTACCATGTAGCGGAGACATGCCCGCCAAAAATACCGAACCCGGGTGAAGGAAAGTAAGTAGGGGTGATTTCTGTCTTCTGTTCAACGCTGAGTGCCCGAATAATGAGAGCGCTATCCGCGCCGGCTTCTTTCGCCATTTGTTTCACTTTGGTTTCATCCAGTTTCGCATCCTCCGGAAAGCTCCGATAGCTTGGCAACGCATCAACACCTGCGGCTCTGATTTGCGCGACAAGCTCATCTTCACAGTTGCGCCGGATACTAATGTGCCCGTCGATACAACTGACTGCGATTTTTTTGAAAAACGGTGATTCGTAAGCGGGATTGCTCCATTGGCTCACCAACATCGGCGTGCTAGCGCAGCCGGCAAAAAACAACGTCGCCGTTATCACAAAGAACTTTAAAACCGGCATCTGTCTCATGTAATTGGGCCTCTTGATCAAGTGAACCATGATATAAGGGACGTCATTGGGTGCCCAGGAAATATAAAGATGATAACAATTGAAGCGGATTTTTCGAAGGAAGGGTGTCGAACGGCAATGCGAGTTATAGAGCAAACTCTGATTTGCCTGATCGATTGTTTTGCTCTTTAACAGCATACGCTGCAACTCGTCTAGGGGAGATGCTGTCCAAAAATCGGTTCCGCCAATGCGTCTTCCGCCAGCTTCCTTAAGCCCTGACCCATTTCCGAGAATGTCACCGAAGCCGTTAAATTCGGGTATCCGCAGTGGAGCTCTGATCGCCCAGAGTGCCTTAATCAAGGGTCGCGACCGCATCGCTCGGTCGCAAAGATTGGAGATAAGCGGTCACTGCGTGGGCGTCTCTCGGCGCCTTGCGCAGATTTCGCAGCAGCGCCTTTAAGTCCTGGGTGGTCTCGTAAAGGGCTACGATGGCATCGAAGTGACGATAGTAAGCCAAGTCGTGACTGAGCTTAGCTTCGATGGCCGTCTCTGGATGCTGGCCTCGAATCTGTCGCTGAAAATGGCGGTGATAAACCGGATACGAAGGAATCATCGCCACGATCGTCTGTTTGGCGCTCTCGACAGATTCATTGTTAAAAATCGTTTCCGCCGCCGTGACCAACTGGCCAAGCTCTCGTGACAGCTGCCTTTCATCGTCTAGTCGTTTCTGGGCTGTCTCAAGATTGGCTGAATCCGACCTTCGCTTGAAGAACTCCACCGCCGCTATCGAACCAAGGGGGGTGATTAGCGATTCTTCGATCTCCCATGGCAGGTCAAAATTAGTGTCACCGTGCAAATCCTCGTGGATCACCACCGTCACCTGGCGCACGGCACTCTCGCGCGCAAAGCTTTCCGTGGCCACCGATCGGGGGTCGGCGAACTCGTTGCCCTGGCGGTAATAAACGCTGTAACCGTCGACTCGGTAAACCTGATCAAGCGGAACCTCTTCCTTTGTCTTGGCAAACCCCAGAGTCAAACGAACATCGATCGGATCTCGCAAAGCCAGGGTACCCGCGCGTTGTAGCCAGAACCACAACATCGAAGTTGGAGTTCTGTGCTCGCTAGTTTGCGCCAGGGCCTGAGTAGGCTCGAGTCCCAGATCTCTTTCGAATGCTTTGATCTCCTGGATCGTAGCCGAAGCATCGCGAAGCAACTCTGTTTCGTTCCGGATGGGCATCCCTGTCAAATTGCAGGAGGAGATGAGGAAAGCGAAAATGATTGCTCCGATCGCTTGTTTGAAGCGATAACGATTATTTCTTCCCGAAACCAAAATCGACGTCCATACTAAACAACTTACTGCGGTTAAATCGCAAACAGAGAATGCACAGGCGCTTTGTGCGGAATCCAGCCGACTTCAACCATCATGTCCATCTCTGCATCAGCTAGCTTCTGCTCGGTTTCGGTCAAGGTGAATTCGATTCTCGGATAACGCGCCGAGGCAAGTAAGGCTTGCTTATCGCCGGGGTAACTTTTAACGAACTCGTCGGCAATTTCTTGTAGATGTTCCTCGCTGTAAGCGAGAGAGGCGCGAAACGCGGCTCGCAACTTTTCTTTTAACTCGGGCTGCTCGCGCGACAGCGTTTCTTGCATGGCAATCATGTGCTTGATGATTTCAGAAAAACCCAATAGCGAATGCCAAATCTCGCCGTCCGTGTACAGGCACTGGATTTCCGGATCTTGTTCGCCGTGGAAGAAGAACTGATCGAGCAGCACCACCGCGTCGGCATCCCCCCGCTTCAATGCCTCCAGCAGTTGTTCTTGCGGATGGGAGACCCACTGCAAGCCGGCATCATCGATGCCGAATTTGTGCCGCAGCAAGTATCGGTGGATTGCGTGCGGCCCCTGATGCGAACCGATGACACGTCCCACCAGATCGCGCGGGTCGCGCACCGGGCCGTCTTTGCGCACGAACATGCCGTTTCCTTTCATGGTCGACTTCCATTCCGTGCACAGACCGACGATCGGCGCCCCGGCTAATTTGCGGCGCAAGAAGTTAGGCAGGTAGAGATTGGCGACTTGCACATCGCCGCGAATCAGCGCGTCCTCCTGTTCATGACTCGGCGGATCCGGCAGTTCAATGACTTTCATTGTAAAGCCGTCGGGCCTGACGATCCCCTTAGCTAGCGCATAGTAGGTTCGATACATGCAGAAACGATTACGATAATGGGCGAATGTGATTTGCATCGGGTCCTCATCCTTTGGCGACAGCATCCTTCTTTTGATTAACGATATCGAGCGCGGCCATGGCATACACCTTGGTGCAATTAATCATGTTTTCGATACCGACGCCGCGGCGAACTCCGCTGGGCGCGTCCCATTCCGGACCGGCTTTGGTTTCAGTCGGATCGACCAGATGGGTGCCGAACCCCGGACCATAGGTAATCGCCGGCACGCCGTAGGCGGCGATGCGCGAGCCATCGCTGGTGATGCCGTAACGGATCGGTTTAGCATACGGTACCGGCTGGTTGAAAACGATCCTGTGCGCCTGTTCCATCGCCTTGACGACGTACTCGCGCTTGGAAATCTCATAGCCCGGCGTGGTTAAATAGAGGTCGACTCGAATATCGAGGATATCCGTTTCTCGTTTGCGCACTCTCTCGCACACCTGCTCGATGTCACGCTTAATCGCCAACGGCACGGCGCCCGGAAGCATCTTGACGATGACGAAAATGTCGGTCGTCGGCCGCGTTCCAGGCTTAAACGCGTTACCACCATCGATGGCGCCGATTTGCACGGTCGGCAGCATAAACTTATGCGGGTTCTTCCTTTGATATTCTTTCTCCCAATCCTGAATCGCCTGCGCCACCTTGCAGGCTGCCAATACGAATTTTGTCGCCCTAGCATCGACGCTGACGCACGCCCATAACAGCCCGGCATTGCCGATTTGCAGTTGCAGTCCGGTAGGTTCGCCGATGATGCACATGTCAGCCATCACACCATGATCCATCATATAACGCGCGCCGACTCCGGCGCCGCGATAATTCCTTCCTTGAAATCTGCGGATCTGGGCTTTCTCGATCTCACCGACAACTCCGGAGATAATCAGATCGCCCTTTAATTGAACGCCTGATTTTTGAAGCGCGGCAACCGCTTCGATATAGCACGGAAACGCTGCCTTCATATTGACCAAGCCGCGTCCGTAAATCCGATCATCTTCGACGACGGTTTCCTGGGGGTTGTCGAAATGGTCCATGTGAGCGCAAAACATCAAAGTCGCGCCGCCGCCCCTCCCCTTTAACGTGCCGATGACATTGGGCCTTCCCTCTTCGACTTCTTGATATTCGACTTGCATCCCGAGTCTGCCAAATTCGCTTCCTAAGTATTCTGCGACTTCTTTTTCCTCTCCGGTGATACTGACCGTATCAGCCAGTTTGCAGGCGATTTCGACAATTCGCTGGCGATCCACCTGCTCAAGCACTTGTTGCATTCACTTCTCCTCTCTCTCTGGGTGTACGCACTGATAAACAGAACGTCTGTAACACAATGGCGTCGTTGCTGACAACGATTGATATTGACGGACCCGCACAATTTGCCTAGATTCGTCAGGTCTTCTGATTTTAAAACTTCATCATCTGCGATGAGTGGCTTTATATCCGATGGCAGTCATGGAAAATAAAGTAGCGATCATTACCGGTAGCGGCGGAGGAATTGGCGGCGCCATCGCTCTCCGCTATGCACGAGAAGGCGTCAAACTCGCTCTCGCCGACATCGTTGCCGAGACCGCGAAAAGTCGCGCCAGCGAAATTAATTCTATGGGTGGTGACGCATTTGCCATCGCCACGGATGTGACCAACAAAGGCTCGGTGCGGCAAATGGTTCACACCACACTCGAACGGTGGGGGCGGATCGACATCTTAGTCAACGTCGCCGGCGGCGCCGATCGCAAGCCGGTGGTGGAGATGACTGAAACCGATTGGGACGATATCGTCAATATGAACCTGAAATCCGTGTTCCTCTGCTGCCAAGCCGTGTTGCCAACGATGTTGAAGCAGAAGCATGGCAAAATCGTTAGCATCTCATCCATCTATGGTTTCACCGGAAATGCTACCCGTTCGAGCTATGCGGCAGCCAAAGCGGGCGTTGCGGTGTTTACCAAATCCCTCGCTCTCGAGGTTGCCAAAGACGGTATTAGCGTCAACGCCATCGCTCCCGGACGGGTGTCCACACCCCGGGTGCGCGGCCACTATTCAGACGAGCAATGGGCGGAAGCGATGGCGCAAATTCCCACGGGCCGTGCAGCAACCCCGGACGAGGTCGCCAGCACTGCCCTTTTTCTCGTTTCCGACGAGAATCGCTACATTACCGGTCAGACGATTCATGTGAACGGCGCCTGGCTCAACTACTAAGTGAAGCTTGTCAGAGGAAATCGTATTCTGTAAACGAAGTTTTCCAGACCGGTCAAAAAGTAACAGCTGCGAGGCGTGCGACGATCGATGAGCAGAGGCTTACGCTTCGTACGTTGAAGCGAATCGGGCGAGCACAACGAAGCAGATGGTGCTTTTTCAACGGTCTGGGAGGGAGGAAACATATGTACGGTTGGCGCGCAAAGGTCGGGCATGTCGCCCCGTCCCGTGGCGATACTCTGGTGTATGAATTCTATCAGATGATGCCGCAAGGCTTCATGATACTGAACAGCACGGGAACAATCCGTCAGTTGGTGGACGCGGACTTTGAGCGACAGTTGCAACGTATCGAGGAGGCGGCCCAGGATCTCGTCGAAAATAAATGTGACGCGATCATCATTGGCGGCTCGCCGTTGTTTACCAAGCTCGGCTACGGCAGCGACATCGAAATGGAGAAGAAGTTAACTGCCAGGTTCGGCGTTCCCACTTCTCCGGGAATAACCGGCGAGATCGCGGCGCTGAGATCTCTCAATCTCAAAAAGCTCGTTGTCGCGACACCGCATGAAGATTCGCTCAACGAGCGGATGAAGGCATTTTTGGAAGCATCAGGTTTCAACGTGCTGAAAATCCAGGGTTACGGGGTGCGCAAGAATGCCGACCTCACGGACATGGATATTCATGCGGCTTATCGGATCGCTAAAAAACTCTACGAACAGGCAAGCGATGCAGACGGCATATTCGTCCCCTGCCCGCGCTGGCCGACCATTACCGATGTCGAATTGCTTGAACGCGAAATCGGCAAGCCGGTCGTAACCAGTTGCCAAGCATATATCTGGCATGCTTTGAAAATGGCGAAAGTCAAAGAAGGTATTGAAGGCTTCGGGCGATTGATGGCCTCGTTGGCAGGTTGAGTGAATTGTGTTCTCGAGGCCTGCGCTGCGGCGCACAGCTGAACAGGCTGTTGTCTTGCAGGAAGAATGGGAACTTATTTTCCCCGGCCGAATACGTCCTTGAGCAAATCAGTTACTCGCGCGGCCGGATTGGTGCGGATCTTCTGCTCCTCTTGACCGACAACGAAGAACAGACCATCCGTTGTCTTTTCAGTTACATACTGATCAATATCAAAGGAGATGCTTTGCGCAAACGGCACTGCTTTATACCGACCGATCAAGTCGTTGTATTGTCGCGTCACTCCGACATCCGCCATCACGGTGGCGACGGTAGGTCGGAATGCGCTGTGCAGCTTTTTAGAAGTTTTTCCCTTGAAGTAATCTGTCGCAGCCGTATCGTTGCCGTTCAGGATTTTGTTTGCATCGTCGAACGTCATCTGGCCAATTGCGTCCCAAAAGATCTCCTTTGCAAACGGTACCGCCTTTTCAGCAGCGCGATTCATGCTGATAACGAACTCGTCAAGCTGCGGCCCGTAACCGACCAGACGCAGCGGCTGCTCGATATTCTGAAGCTGCCTTGGCATTAGAATTTTGATCGCCTGGTTTTTGAGGAAGCCGTCCACAGAACCGGTCTGCAGCACGGCATTCTCAGTGCCGACCTTAAGCGCCTCCTGCAGGCCCGATCCGACCTTGGCGTCGTCCAGCCCTCCGCTTCCGGTGCCGCTTAGCCCGCCCAACCCTTTAAGGATTTTATCGAATTGCGCCGATGCCGGAGTCACTGTCATGAGGAAGAATAAGCAGGCCGCTGTGAACTTGATCATGACTCGACGCTCCTTAGGCGAGCAACGGGAGACGATTTCAGCTGAAGAGAACAACCCGGGAAATACCAGATATGCTAAAGCAAATCTTTGTAGAGGTCACGCAACAAACCGTATTCTCCCAATCCGGGATAATATGTCGCGGCCGCGAAAACTGCATCGACGATTAGATTCATGATCTCGCCTTTAGCTTCGTTCGGTGACAGTCTGAACGCGGTGCGCAGCGGTGGGATCGCAGATTTCCAGCGGCCTACGCTGACGTAGGATCTGCCTAGATAGAGATAAGCTTGCGCTGAATTAGGATTCTCTAAACTCGACTGCTTGAAATATTGAATCGCGGAATCGAACTGGCCTTGATTGAACGAAGCCATTCCCTTTTCGAAGCTGTCGTGGCCGGGAGTCAAGCTTCTGAGCATTGCACAGGAACTTAATAGCGCCACTGCCATGGTGAAGATTAATGGCGCGAAGACTTTACTCATATTGATAACACGAGTTATTGTGGCCTGGCCCGATGAACTTGATTGTCTATTTGCCTAGAGCCGACTTGAGCATCGGCTCCAGCTCGCCCCGCTCATGCAGTTCGTGCACGATATCGCAGCCGCCGACGAATTTTCCGTCGATATAAACCTGTGGAATGGTGGGCCAGTTCGAATACCTCTTGATTCCATCCCGCACCGCAGCATCGGCCAAGACATCTGCCGTAGCAAACGGCACCCCGTAGGATCTTAAGATCTCCACCGTGTGAGCCGAAAAGCCACACTGGGGAAAATCCGGCGTGCCCTTCATAAACAGCATTACCTTGTTGTTTTTGACCTTGGAATCGATTTCGTTCAGGACATCTTCTGCCATAACCTTCTCCTTATTTGTCTGCGAACCTATGAGCCAAGCTTCGCCCACTGCCCCGGTGTAAAGGTTTTGAGCGCGAGCGCATGAATACGCTGATCGCCCATCTCCTCCTTAAGCGCCGCATAAACCATCTGATGTTGCTCGATCAACCCCTTACCTTCGAACGCTGGCGAGACGATGAACACCTGCCAGTGGTCTCCACCTCCTGTGAGATCCTGCATTTCGATGGTGGAACCAGGAAGCGCTTGTTCCAGAGTGCTTTTGATTTGTTCCGGAGTGATCATAAACGAATCTTACCGACTTGATTCGTCCCTTTCAAGCTCAAATTGAGTGGCCTTTGGCTCTAAGCTTGAGGATCGAAGTCGGACCGCACTCTTTTCATCATGGCGCGCAGATCCATGCGCAGCTCATCGAGAGTAGGACGGCCGACGTACCAGTAGCCACAGTAAAAGCTGTGAACCGTCAGATCCGGCATCAACGAAAAGGTATACGGGATTGCTGTAATGCCGCGCGACTTTGAGGTTTCGGTCATATCAAGGGCTTGAACGACTTTGCGATCTTGATCAGTCAGAAACGGAAACTCGGCGCCGAGACCGGTTCGAAAGGCCGAATTGACTTCCGGCGGATCGACGCTCACCACCACCAGCTTACAATAGTTAATCGCCAGCTCTTTCTGGAATTCGACATAATGGCGCAACTGCACCTGGCATTTGCCTCACCAGTACCCGCGATAGAACGACAGGATCAATGGAAATTTGCCGGCATACTGCGAAAGCTTAACCGGTTGACTGTCATGATCGACCATTTCGAAATCGGGGAATTGCTTGCCAATATTTTGATTCATAACCTTCTTCCTACATCAATATGGTACCACAGTGCGTTACAAACAAATCACGACTACGGGTAGCGCTTTGCCATTTCGGCAAAGAATCCCTCTTTCTCCAACTGCTGCAGCAAACTCAGATCAACGAACTGTTCGGGTTTGGCAGTTTTTGCCTGCGGATTTTTCACAGCTAAATCATCAAGCAAATACTGAATTCCTTTTAGCGTCGGGTAGGGCCGCTTGGCGACACTTTTGACGAACGCGATATAAGTCGCTTCGAGAGCTTCGGCATCCGCGCTGCGCAGGTATTGACCGACAATTTTCTTGGTTTCGTCTCGATTCTTATGGATATAGTGGATCGACTCAACGTAGCCCTTCAACGCGCTCAAGGCGGTTTCCCGCTGATTACGAATAAACGTCCGGGAAGTGGCAAAGCCGTTCCCTTGCACCTCGATTCCTAGATCCAGCATGTCAAAGATTTCAATGAAGCCCTGCTTGCGCGCTCTCGGGGTCTCCGACGGAGTCAGAATGGTGGCGTCAATGCGGTTCGACTCCATCGCCGCCAAGCGGTCGGGAGTGGGCCCGGAAACCACGAGCATGACGTCTTTGTTAGGTTCGAGGTTAAATTTTTTGAGAAGGATTAGCGCGGCGGTATGCGATGCTGATCCGAAACCGCTTACGCCCAATCGTTTTCCCTTGAGTTGCTCGAGTTTTGTAGTCGCGGGGCGCGCCACCACAGAGTAATTATAGGTACTCTCCGAGGAGCCAATGAGAACGACGTCGTAACCCTGTAATCCCGCGAGCACTACTGTGCCGATGTTAACGATCGGCGGATCGCCGGCAACCAGTGCCTGAGTTGCCATCCCGCCGCCACGGAAAAAAATGACTTCGGCATCCAGGCCATACTTGCGAAACAATCCAGCCTCTTTGGCTACCCAGATATGAATTTGATTGTAGGATACCGCGGGATAGCCGATTTTGATCTTTTTAAGATCTTGCCCCTGCGCCAGGGTCGCGGCACACATTAGCGCACAGAGAAACGGCCCGGTCACTCGAATCGCTTTCATTTCCTACCTTCCATCCTTGGGGTTGTTTCTCGCTCGATGCCTGTTATCCGGCTCAATCTTATCTTGAGCCCTCCACAACCCCGACCCTCCTACCTGCCGGCGGCACGGTTCCCCGCGGAGTTAGTCTCCTGCCGCTCTTTCCCACAACCCCGGATAAGGGGATGTCATCGACCTTTCACCTTTCACCTTCAATACATAACTCGAGGCGTACTCCTGGTTCTTTTTGTGAAAATTTATTACCAAGGATGAAAGTATCAGGTTTTATATAGAATCGAGGAATGGGTCAATTGATCGGCTCTGACCAGTCTTGCGCCTCCAACATTTGGCCAGTGACATTCTCTGACTGAGCAGAGGCCAGATGAACAAAGATTGGCGTAATCTGTTCCGGCGTCGGCAAGGTCAGCGGGTCTTCTTCAGGATAGGCCTCGGCGCGCATCTCGGTCCGCGTAGGTCCCGGATTGACGCTGTTTACCCGAATCCCAAACTCCTTAACTTCGTCAGCCAAAACTTGAGTGAGTCCTTCCAAACCAAACTTTGACACCGCGTAGGCGCCCCACCGAGCTCGACCGACACGCCCAACGCCCGACGAGACATTGATAATGGAACCATGACGTTGCGCGATCATACGTTTGACCACCTGCTGGGATAAAAGAAATACACCGTGCAAGTTGACGCGAATCACCTCTTCCCATTGCCCAAACGGGTACTCAACGAGAGCCACCCGTCGCCCGAGCAAGCTGGCATTGTTGATGAGCGTGTCAATCGTATGAAATCTTTCAATGACTGCATCGACGATCCGGCAGACATCGGTCTCTTTGCCGACGTCACCTGCGCAACCATCAATTTGTGCGTCGGCGCTGTCATAGCGAAGCTCGCGCACGGTTGCCGCAACCTCCTGCTGGTTGCGGGCACAGATAAACACGCGGGCGCCTTCATGGAGGCATGCAGCGGCAACGGCTTTGCCGATGCCGCGAGTTGCTCCGGTGATCAGAGTAACGTTATTGATTAGTTTTTTCCGCTGCGCGCTTGTCATGCTTCAGATCGTATACCATAGTTAAGAACTCCATGAAATCCATGAGCACGCACCACAGATTGTTTATTTTTCTCATTTTCGTGCTGGCGCTGACGGCTATTCTCAGCCCGTGGTTTGCTATCGCGGCTAATTGGGTCTCCGTCCAGTTGCTCGGTGTAGAACGCTTCCCTTTCTCACGCATTTTCGATCGCACATTCATGTTTTTGGGCATCCTGCTATTTTTCCTCTGCCGCCGTCTGCTTAGAATTGGCAATCTTGCCGACCTGGGTCTTGTCAGCCTAGCTCGAGGCGGTGGCGATCTGCCCCGTGGCTGGAGTTTAGCTGTGGGATCTCTGGCGGCGTTAGTGTTAGTAATGTCGGTCGCTCAGGTCTTTGAGCCCTATTTCAGGCTGTCACTATCGCGCTCGTTGTCACGTTCCTTCAGCGCGCTGCTGGCGGGAGTTTTTGCCGGATCATTAGAAGAAATTTTTTTTCGTGGAATCTTATTCAAAGGACTGCTTCAGAACGGCAGGCTGTTTCGCGCTTTTGTGCTATCAAGCTTATTCTATTCCGCTTTGCACTTCGTCGAGCCAGGAAAAGCCTACTTCGTCAATGGCTTTGAGCCGCTGGCCGGGTTTCGTCATCTGATCTACACCTTCACGCCTTTTTCAGAACCGGTAAACATTCTTCCCGGAATGTTCGGTCTGTTTCTTCTCGGAATAGTTTTGAGCTACGCTTTTTTGCGCACCGGAAATTTATATCTATCGATCGGCCTGCATGCGGGGTGGATTTTTGGCTCGCAGTCGATGCGGATTTTTGGCGACTTCAGGCGCGATGATCTAGGCTGGCTTTTCGGTTCCACGAATCCCAAGATCGTCAGCGGAGTCGCCGCATGGATAGGGTTCATTAGCGTACTCCTGCTGGTACACTCGATAACGCGAAACCGCTGCGGACTGACAACCGACCAAACGCCGCGCCGGGACGTTTAGTCTTTCCGTCTCATTAAATTCTCCCGTTAGGCGTTGCGGCTTGGAACGGCGTGGCCTAGAATCCGCCCATCTAAATCACATGGGAGGACCCATGGCAGAACAACAACCGAAAATCGTGACCGGTATCGGCAAGGCCGAGCTTCACCGTATTCTCGTTCGCGGATACGATCTTAATAAAGATCTGGTCGGTAAAATCACGTTTCACTGATATGACGTCGCTCATGTTGCGCGGCCGGTTGCCCACGCCTAATGAAGCGAAAATGCTCGATGCGCTGCTGGTGATTCTTGTCGAGCACGGAATGGTATCGCACGTCATTGCCGCTCGGCTCGTTTATCATTGCGCTCCCGAGGCGATTCAGGCTGCAGTCGCCGCGGCGCTTTGCGGCGCTGGCAGTGTTCACCTTGGATCGTCTGAATGGTCGGCCAAAATGCTTACCGAGGCACTGCCAAGCGCCAGCAAGAATCCCGATTTGGAACAGATTGCCACTACGATCTTTGATGACTATTCGGTACGGAAACAGCGCATCCCGGGAATTGGCCACCGCACTCATGCCGAAGGCGATCCTCGCGCCGAGACTCTCTTCGGAATCGCCAAGGACAATAAAATTTACGGAAGTTATTGCGAGCTGCTGCAGAAGCTCTCCGAAGTTGCCACCCAACGGAGGAAGAGGTTAATTCCAGTCAATGTCACCGGCGCAATTGCGGCGATTGCTCTGGACATGGGCTTTCCTTGGCAAATCACCAAGGCCTTTGCATTGATCGGGCGCACGCTTGGCGTCATGGGCCACATTGCCGAGGAGATTCGTAATCCAATGGCGACGCAAATTGATGCAGCGATCAAACAGGCAATCGTCTACGAGCCTTACCGGACCTAAGATGCCTTAGACGATAAAGACGGGCGATCATGGCTTGATCATCCTCTAACAATCGAGTTTGACTCATTCCATTAAGAATCTGTGGCATGAGGGTAGCCCTGTCGCGGTGGTATGCCGCCGAAAATTGCGCAGCTTCCGTGATCTCCGTTGTAATCCCGCGTCGACGACGATCCGCTGCGCTTGAAGGAGAGCAGATGACTTACCAGAATATTTTAACAGAGCAGATTGACAAGGTCGCTTTGATCACTCTCAATCGTCCGGAAAAACTAAATGCGATGAGCTACGAATTGGCTCGGGAGCTCGACGCCGAGCTGGCGAAGCTCGAAAACGACGATGCTGTTAACGCGGTGGTTTTGACCGGCGCTGGTCCGCGCGCGTTTTCCGCCGGCGGCGATATTCATCAGATGGCCAAATCAAGCGATGAGGAACTTGCCGCCCGGACTGAATTCCGTAGTCAGGCGAACTGGCGCATCGCAACTTTTGCAAAGCCGATCATCGGTGCCATCAATGGTTTGGCTTACGGGGCTGGAGCGCAACTCACTTCCATGCTCGACATCCGCATCGGCTGCGAGATCACCGAGTTTCGCTTCCTGGCAGCGCGCTACGGACGCGTCAATTCATCTTGGTCGCTGCCGCTGGTCGTAGGAATCGCCAAAGCGAAAGAGCTGCTCTACACCGGACGAGTGGTTCAGGCAATTGAGGCTGAGAAGATCGGGCTGCTCAATCAGGTCGTGCCGACGGGCGAGCTGCTCGCTAAAGCTATTGAAATGGCGCAACTCATCAGTGAAAACGATCCCCGAATGGTGCAGGGGATCAAACGGCTACTTCATGAAAATGTTGGCAGGGATTGGCGCGGGCGCTACGACAATGAGCAAAATGCCAGAAAGAACCGGCTCAAATCGAATCACCCGCGCGAAGGCTTCAAGGAGTTTCTCAGCCGTAAGGGCATTCGCAATTAACGAGACGGTTGTTGGAATACGTCCTTGGGCTTCGGTCATTCCCCGAGCGGCTGCTGATTAGATGCTGGCTCTCTGAGCGAATGTGCTCCTCACCCTGTCGCGACTCGCTTAGGCCGGTCAGCCGCCGACTTCTCCCCTTCGATGGCCCCTTCGAGCAGCGCATCCGGGACATTAGTAAGTTCCGCGGCATTGTCTTTGAGCGTGCGGTGTTCGACAGCCCGTGACAACACTTCGTTCTTGGTCGGCCCCTGCTTCTTGCCCATGAACGGCTTGACGATTAGGTAGATGACGTCCCGCAGCGGCATATGACGCAAGAAGCGGCGCAGCAGGCGAAACGTTTGCAGCGGATAATGCGTCACCTTATATCGAAACAGCCGCCGCAGCCCCGCCGCCCGCTCGTCATTGATCACCGGTCCAGACAGGCAGGTGGGATCAATCTCGGAACACTTGAAATACTTGTACCAGTCGGTGGCATCATCAACTAGGTCACGCGCCACGTACTCCTTCCAAAGTGGCGTGCCCCGGTATACGCACAAACGATTGAAACCAAAGGTGTCGAGCTTCAATCGCGACGCGAAGTCGAAGGTAGCGCGCATATCTTCAACGGTTTCATCGGGACTGCCGACCACGAAAAAACCATGCACAATCTCGATCCCTGCTTCTTTGGCATTATCGACCGCGCTTTCTACCTGCTCCAGAGTTTGATCTTTCTTTAGCCGATCCAGAACTTTCTGGCTGCCGCTTTCAATGCCGAACATCAACGTACGGCAATTGGCCTTGGCCATTGCCGGGAACAGGTGTTGGGCGGTCGAATCGACACGTCCTTCGCAGCCCCATTGAATGTTTATTCCAGCATCGTTAATTCCTTTGCAGATCGCTTCAATCCGCTTCGGCTGCAGCAGGAAATGATCATCGACGAAATACACGGCGCCATATCCGTTTTCTTGCAAATGCTTGAACTCATCGATCACGTGTGACGGGCTGCGCGAGCGCCACTTACCCTCGTTGAAGATCGGGATGTCGCAAAAAACACAGGGCCAGGGGCAGCCGCGCGAGGTCTGCATCGTCGTGAAGCGCTCCATTGACAACACTGCAGGAACATCGAGCGGCATCGATTCGATAAAGTCCAGGGGCAAGCTCTCTCGATCGGGATACGGCCACTGATCGAGATTGCGATCCAACGGGCGATTTGGATTGGTGACAACCTCGCCGTCCTTAGCCCACGTGAGCCCGGGAACTGCGGAGGGATCGTCCAGACGTTCAAGCAGATCGAGGATGAGCTGTTCGCCATCGCCGCGACAAATGAAGTCTACCTCGGGACACTGCATCTTGACTAATTCCGCATTCAAGGTCGCGAAGACCCCACCAAAGGCCAAACGCACGCGTGAGTCCATGGCACGGATCTGACGCGCAAGAACTTTAGCATAGGGGTAGCTAGTCGTGCTCAAAAAACTAAGGCCAATGAGATTCGGCTGCTGCCGGCGAATCTCTTCTATGATGACGGAGTTAGGCGTTTCCGGGTTCGCCTGATCGAACATAACGCATTCGTGTCCGGCGCGTTTGAGAACCGCAGAAAGCGACATGATGCCGATCGGCGGAAAACCCATGACTCTGATATTGCCGTTAGCGGCGCGGGTCGTCGCCGGCAGGGCATAAAATTGCGGATCGCGAATGTGAATCAGAAATATGCGCATTGAGTACTCATTTCGGTAAGCCGTGACAGCCTAGGGTTGGAACCACACTCGGGAGAGACGATCGTAGGATTCGTAACACCAGTTCATAACTAGTGTATGAAATTAGCGTGACCCAAAAACCATAGCAAAGAGTAGCCGAGTTAACAACCACATTCTCAAACGAACAAGATTTCACCTGTGGGATTCTAGTCACAGGTAACGGCACAAAGACGCACCTCGTTGGACAATGAGATCTGGATGGTTCTGTGTTGCTGGTGATCGAGCTTAGTTTACTCAGGTACCGCAACAGTATGTACTCGTCGTTCGTCCCACAATTGGCAAGTCGTCTCTAGCTGATTGTCCTATATTCGCCGCAGCCTTTCGCCGGCTGTCCGGCTTTTTCAATTGCAGTCTCGACGTTCAGCTTTGAGCTAAAACAAGCTGTCGATGGCACATGATTTGCGCCATTAGCTTTTGTTCCCAAAACATCCCTTGCACCGACATTCTAGCTTACGAGTTCGCGGACTACTGGACTGCTTGGCTAATTCTTTATCTGGAGGAAACCATGTCTAATATCGAGTTTCAAGAATCCGAACGCGAGCAAGCATCGCCCAACCTACGGCAGCAAAGTGACTACGACGAGAATAGAAGTTTTCAACGTAGCGGTTATGGCGATGTTCCTCACATCACCAGTAACGGCAACCAAAGCATATCGAGAGCGGAACGGGAGGAAAGACTTGCGCACGCGCTCGGATGGCTCAGCCTCGGCCTTGGCCTTGCCGAGATCGCGGCTCCCCGGCGACTGGCAAAGCTAATCGGTGTCAACGACAACCGCACTTTGCTGCGTGTACTTGGAATGCGCGAGCTAGCTAGCGGCGTTGGTATTCTTAGCCGCAGGAGGCCAGTGGGCTGGCTTTGGTCGAGGGTCGGCGGCGACATCATGGATTTAGCGGTTCTGGTGATGGCCCTTACTTCGCCCAATGCAAATCGCCGCAGAGTTGCGGCGGCCACCGCCGCAGTTACTGGCGTGACGGTTCTTGACTTACGCGCTAGCCAGCAACTTAGCAGTCAGCCGGAACCGCAGGACAGTGCCGTTTCTGTTCAGGTAAAGAAGAGCATCACCATCAACCGATCTCCCGAAGAACTTTATCAATTCTGGCATGAGTTTCAGAATCTGCCCCGTTTCATGAATGATCTCGAGTCGGTGCAAATTACCGGGGAAAAGCGTTCGCATTGGGTCGCCAAAGGCCCAGCCGGCAAGCGCATCGAGTGGGACGCCGAAATCACCGAAGATCGACCCAATGAGCTCATCGCATGGCGTTCGTTAGAGGGCTCCGAGGTGGAGAACTCGGGCTCGGTACGATTTGAACCGGCACGAGGGAAACCAGGCACGGTCGTTCGTGTGGAGATAGAGTACCGTCCGCCAGCCGGCTTGCTCGGCGCCACAGTTGCCAAATTGCTAGGGGCGGAACCTAAACAGCAGGTGCATGAGAACTTGCATCGATTCAGGCAACTGATGGAGACCGGTGAGATTATTACCACCGAAGGCCAGCCAGCGGGGCGCTCACAAAGCACTTCCTGGAAATATGACCGAGCTGGACGCCGTCTCGCGGCTTCGATTTAGCCCATCTAAACAGGAGGACCCGATGAAAGCTAATTGCTGGTACAGCAAGCACGATGTGCGCGTTGAAGAAGTAAGCGACCCAAAGATCCTTAACCGCCGTGACGCCATTGTCAAGATAACCTCAACGGCGATTTGCGGCTCCGACTTGCATCTATACAACGGCTTCATCCCGACGATGGAAAAGGGCGATATTCTCGGCCACGAGTTCATGGGCGAGGTGATGGAAGTCGGCAGCGAGGTCAAAAACCTGAGCACCGGCGATCGGGTAGTCGCTTCCTTTCCGATCTCCTGCGGCAACTGCTTTTTCTGCCAAAAACAAATGTACTCCCTCTGCGAGAACTCCAACCCAAACGCCCCTATCGCTCAAAAATTATTCGGCCATTCCCCCGCCGGAGTTTATGGCTACTCGCATATGCTTGGCGGCTTTGCTGGCGGCCAGGCGGAATACGCTCGGGTGCCATTCGCCGACGTCGGCACTATCAAGATTCCGGAAGGCTTGCCGGATGAAAAGGTTTTGTTTCTTTCCGACATTTTTCCCACCGGATACATGGCAGCGGAAAATTGCGATATTCAGCCAGGCGATACCGTTGCGGTATGGGGTTGCGGTCCTGTTGGTCAATTTGCCATAGCCAGTGCCAACCTGCTGGGCGCCGAGCGAGTCATAGGCATCGACCGGTTTCCGGAACGGCTCCACATGGCTAGCGAAAAAGCCGGCGCTGCCGAGACCATCAACTACGAAGAAGATGACGTATACGAGAGATTGATGGAAATAACCGGCGGCATCGGGCCTGATGCCTGCATCGATGCCGTCGGTTTGGAAGCTCATATGCCGGGGATTATTGGTGCGTATGATCGAGTCAAACAGGCAATGATGCTGGAAAGCGATCGCCCACACGTTCTGCGCCAGGCAATCCTGGCGTGCCGTAAGGGCGGCACGGTATCGGTTCCCGGCGTCTACGGAGGGTTTGACGATAAGATCCCGCTTGGCGCTTTCGTGAATAAAGCGCTGACCTTAAAAACCGGGCAGACACACGTTCAGCGATATATGAAGCCATTGCTTGAACGGATCGAAAAAGGCGAGATCGATCCGAGTTTCGTGATAACTCATCGGATGTCGCTCAACGACGCGCCTAATGGGTACGATATGTTCACTAACAAGCAGGATGATTGCATAAAAGTCGTTCTGAAACCGGATTTGTAAACCGCGCCTTTTCGAAGAGGGGCAAGCAATGGCAACTTCCAAGCGATTAAGCTTAACACCGGGCGGCGAGGCGGCCGACATCGTCAAGGGCTCGATTTTTTTCATTGGCAACGCCACCGTTCTGATTCGTTATGCGGGCTATACGATTCTGACCGACCCTACCTTTATCCACATGCATGAACAGGTTTCGATCGGTTATGGGATGCACGCCACACGATTGACGAACCCGGCGATGGAGATCCATCAGCTGCCGCCCCTGGACTTGGTGGTTCTCTCCCATTTTCATGGCGATCACTTCGATCAGGTTGCCGAACGGGAGCTGGACAAAGCTCTGCCGATAGTGACCACGAACGAAGCGACCAAGGAGCTTCGAGAGCGCGGCTTCGCAAACGCCCATCCACTGGATACATGGTCGTCGATGACCATCGGCAAAGGTGAAGTTAGTCTCCGGATTACGGCACTACCCGGCCGCCATGGTCCGCCGCTGTCAGAGTTGGTGCTACCCGAGGTCATGGGAAGCATGCTGGAATTTGAGTCATCATCCGACGAGGTTCTGTTCAGGATCTACATCAGCGGTGACACCCTGGTGATCGATGATCTGCGGGAGATCCCACGGCGCTATCCGGATATTGACCTGGGGCTGCTGCATTTGGGCGGCACGAGAGTACTTGGCATTATGGTCACGATGGACGGCAAGCAAGGAGTTGATGCGATGCAGATCGTCGATCCCGCTCTTGCGATTCCGATTCACTATAACGACTACGATGTTTTTAAATCGCCGCTTTCAGACTTTCAGCGCGAAGTAGCGGAGGCGGGGCTTGAACACAGAGTTCATTATCTAAGTCATGGGCAGGAGTATACTTTCGAGGTTCCACTTGATGAAGCTAATCAAATGAGCTCCACGACCCCAAGCTCCTCACGTTAAGTCATAGGCCCATGCTGGTTACGAGCGTTAAAACACAGCTTACTTGCGCGATGTTAAGGCGAGCACGATGCTAAAACGTCGTGCCCCGAAAGGATTGCCGTATTAGGCGATTTACTGATTATTGGTGGGTATGATCCGCGGGTTAGCCGTCAATCGGCCAAATAATTTGGGAATCCGCCCGGAGTTATCGCCTTTGGTAGGACGCGATCCATGCACTAAGGTCCAGGTTAGCTTATGGCTGCAGACAAGACACGAGCCATTGACCGCTTGCGTCATCGACTTACGTGACCGTTCTCCTAAGGTAACTCCTAAATAACCGTTGCAGCGCGGGCAGATTCGAGCAATTTTTCGCGACATCAAAACGACCCCTATCCTCAAAAAAAGCTGGCGGTGTTTGTACCCCATATAGCAGCAAGCGTCAAGAAAAAGATCAGCACACAGCACAATTGCTTGGAAACTCCCACAGATCGACATTTACGCAGGGGCGCCCTACAACAGGTGGGAACCGCTGAGAATGTGTAATTTTAGGATATTCTTCTTTTAATCATCCACAATCGGCTCAGCCGCGCGAGCTGGCTCAGCGAGCTTGAGCCGATTTCTGCTTGGCGCTTGGTTATCGGCCTACCCCCGATTTTAGCTTGATCGGGGCGGTAAGCCGGTTAAAGCGCCGCTGTTTCGAACCTTGCCAGTTAACTACTCTCCTGAATTAACGCGATCTCTTTAAAAACATGATAATCAGGGACTTCCCCTCCATCTGATGGTTTTCAACCCCGCTGACAAAATACCACCTCTCCATTCCGAGGTTCCCATCCGTGAACCATCAGTCCTACAGAAAAGTTTCGTATCAGGTTCCCCCGCGAGAAATTCGCAGACACAACGGTCACTCACGTCCGGCCTTTACAAAGCCGTCACGCGTACTTAAATTTCCTTGGTTTATACGCGAAAGGAAACCATGAAGCCTGTATTGCATCTTGTCTCCAACGAAAATTTCAACGCAACGGAGGCAGCAAGCCGTCCGCGTATGGATGATGCCGCTTTACTCGATGCCTACTCCGTCGCGGTCATTGAGACAGCAGAAAAAATCAGCCCTTCGGTAGTCAATATAGACATCCAACATAAGGCCGCTGATCCTGCACGAAATCGTTCACGCGGACCGAATCCGCTGACAGGAAGCGGATCGGGTTTTATCTTTACGCCGGATGGATTCATCCTGACCAATAGCCACGTGGTCCATCGTGCCGAGCGCATCGATGTAGCGCTCTCCGACGGCCGGCGCTATCCGGCGCGTCTGATCGGAGATGATCCTGATACTGATTTGGCGGTGATCCGAATTGATGCGCCGAATCTTGCAGCTGCCCAACTCGGCGATTCCAACAGCATACGAGTCGGCCAGCTTGCTGTCGCCGTGGGCAATCCCTACGGCTTTCAATGCACCGTTACGGCAGGGGTGGTGAGCGCGATGGGGCGATCGCTGCGCTCGAATTCGGGACGGCTGATCGACGATGTGATCCAGACTGACGCCGCGCTCAACCCAGGAAATTCCGGCGGGCCGCTAGTGAGCTCTCGGGGAGAAGTGATCGGCGTCAATACAGCGATTATTCTGCCGGCTCAAGGCATCTGCTTTGCCATCGCTGTCAACACCGCAAAATTTGTTGCTGCCCGTTTGATCCGCGATGGCCGGGTACGACGGAGTTTCTTGGGAGTCGCCGGGCAAAATGTCACTATTGCTCGTTCGCTCGCGCGTCAGTTAAGCATGGCGACAGCGAGCGGCGTGCTGGTTTTGTCGGCGGAGAAAGACAGCCCCGCACAAAAGGCAGGACTCTTGGAAGGAGACGTGATCATTGCGATGGATGGCGAAGCAATCAAGGGCGTGGATGATTTGCACACACACTTGACGGACGAAAAGATCGGCGTCGAAAGCGCACTGACGATCCTCCGGCGTTCCGCAAAGATTACGGTGCCGGTGGTGCCCGCAGAAATTCGACCCCTCATTTGAGCAATGTACACAAAAGTGTCCGGCAGGGATTAAACGCAGAAGGACAAAGAGCGTGGCGGGATAATTCCTCCTCCCCTGCGCGTCCTTCGCCCTCTGCCGTAAGGTCTTCTCTTGACCGCAGATATCAATCTAAGCTCAAGTCGTCCGGCTAATAAGGATCCAGGCACAGGTCTGCACTCAGTAAAAGCACTCGGCCTTACTATGTGAGCTCTTTTCAAGCATTCATCAGGCAATAAGTTGACTCAGCGCAGTATAGAACAACTGCAAGCTGAGAATTGTCAGAGTCGTCTTGAGAGCGATGCGAAAAATCCGCTCAGGGAGGCGATTGAGCGCCAGCTTACCGGCATAACTGCCAATGAAACTGCACAGGACGAGTCCGACCAGCAGCGGGATGTAAGGACCAAAGGCAAAACCGAGCGCCGCAAAGCTCACGATCTTTAGACCATGCTGGATCGTCATCACCACAGAGTGTGTGCTGACGAACTGGTGACGCCCATGGCATGCCGGAGCGACAAACGCTCCCACCAACACACCGGTCCCGCCTACGAACATTGTCACGATGGTGGTGATCACGCCGACGATGAAAAATTTGATCCCGCTGGTGGAAGCACTTTGGAACTTCGGCGCCCAGGTCGAGGCTAAAATGAAAACCGCGATAACGATCTGCAGCAAATACTTCGGCAGCGCGACCACAAGTTGAGCTCCGAGAGCAGCGCCGACGATCGAGCCGATTAAAAACGGCGCCACAATCGACATCAAAGTTTGACGCCAGCTTAAAACCGCCCGGCTTAGGTTTGAAGCAAGCTGCACCACGCCGTGAATCGGCACCAACACCGTCGGTGATAGAAGATTCGCCATGGTCGCAAGAACCAACACACCGCCGCCAAGTCCTAATGCGCCGGCAATAACGCTGCCAAAAAAAAGACACGCCGCAAAGAACTAAAAATCCGGCCGGCGAAAGATTAGTACCCTGGGTGAGGAGTTCGAGGAGATGATTCACGATTTGCGGCGTATGCCATCGAGGTCGTCAAAGCCTGCCGCGCAAGCACGACAGTAAATATTGACAGCGCATTTTCGTTATTCAGGCGGATTTAAAAGTTTGACTCGCTGTTGCTCGTTGGAAACTCTTGTGGAATCGTCCTTACCACCAGACGACAGCGATGTCGCCCTGCTGATATCGCGACGGGTCACGGAGGACTAAATAACCCCTGCGTCTTTAAGTTCCTTCAAGCGCTCTTTGGATAAGCCAAGCTCGCTGCCATAAATCTCTTCATTATGCGCGCCCATCTTGGCGCCAAGAAAGTCTACTGAACCCGGTGTCGCAGAAAACTTGGGCACCACGTTCTGCACGATAGCTTCGCCGAGGTCCGGGTCGGGCACCCGCACCATCGCTTCGCGCGCGCGATATTGGAGGTCGCGGAAAGCATCTTCCATGTCGAAGACTGCCGAGTAGGCCACCCCGAATTTATCGAAGTGCTCGATCACCTCGTCGCGCGTCTGCTGTCCGATCCATGCGCCGACGATGCCGTTGCATTCGATCGAGTTTTCCACCCGTGCTGAATTGTCGATGAACTTGGGATCGGTGATCAGATCCTTGCGCCCGATCGCATCGGCAAGCCGCTCCCAGACATTCTGCGTGCTCGCCGCCAGGGTCAGATATTTGCCGTCTTTGGTCTTGAACATCGAGCTGGGCGCCACGTAAGCAACCCGATTGCCGGTGCGCATGTGTACCGTCTTCGTCTGGTCATACTGAATCGGATCGAAATCCAAGAAACGAAAGACCGCTTCGAAAAGTCCGAGATCGATCACCTGCCCTTGGCCGCCGTGGAGATCGCGATGATACAGCGCCATCATGATCGATAACGATCCGAATATCCCCGCAATCAAATCGCCAAGCGGATAGCCCGGCGACATCGGCGGCCCGTCCGGCTCGCCGATCAAGTTGGTCAAGCCGCTCATGGCCTCAGCGACGCGGCCGAATCCGGCGCGATTTTTGTAAGGTCCGGTCTGACCGAATCCGGAGATGCGCAGCAGAATAATTCGCGGGTCGATGCCGCGTATGATATCCGGACCGATTCCCCACTTTTCGAAAGTCCCGGGCCGGTAATTTTCGACAATTACATCCTTGCCTTTGATCAGTTGTTTGAAGATTTCCGCGCCCTGCGGCTTGCCCAGATCCAGGGTGATGCAGCGCTTGTTGCGCGCCACCGCCTTCCACCACAGCGGAATGCCGTTCATGATCGGTTCGAGCTTGCGCTGGCCGTCGCCATATTTGGGATGCTCGATCTTAATGACATCGGCGCCAAAGTCAGCGAGCAAGACGGTCGCAAACGGCGCCGCAACCATATTGCCGGCATCGATCACGCGCACGCCTGTTAGCGGCTTATTCTCGCTCTTCTGAGTCAAGGGAAAGTCGTAATGCTCTTTTACATAATCAGCCATGTATTGATATTCCTCACTGTCAAAACTGATCCTAGGATTTACCTCAGGTTAACCCGTCCGCGCTAAAATGCATTTAAATTACCGCTGCTAAATAGCCGGGCCGGGCGACGATGCTGGGCAGGACTCGAATCGCCTAGGTGACGTATTGTAGCGTATAACAGCCGAAAATAATTGGATCAAGAGAACAGGAAAATGGACCGTCTGGGTTGTTTCGGGTCGCTTAATGATTACTTACAACAACGCAGTGTTCGGGCCGTGCCAATGCGAAAATCTTTTGGCCCTTGTCATAAAGCTTAGATGGTGAGCCGACGACGCGTAGCGTGAATGGATACGGAGCGAGATCGATGGTGTAGTCAGCACTCTCGCCGAAGTATATTCTTCGCTGAACCACACCCGAGAACATATTATAATCCTGACGCGCAAGGGTCTCTGCTTCCGATTGAGCAGCGGTCAGCACGATGTTGTGTGGCCGCAAACAAACCGAGGCTTCTCCCGTCTTTAAAGCGAGATCCGGATTAGGCATCACGCCAATTGCCAGTCCCTCGGCTATTTGCATTCGATTGTCACCATCGAGTCGGCCGGAGAGAATATTGGCTTTGCCGACGAATTCCGCCACAAACCGGGTTTTGGGACAGTCGAAGATTTCAGCCGGCCGCCCGACTTGGACCATTCGACCGTGATTGAGCACGGCGACCCGGTCGGATGTGGCCATCGCCTCGGCTTGATCATGAGTCACGTAAACTGTCGTGATACCGAATTCTTCGTGCAGCCGCCGGATCTCGAAGCGCATCTCTTCGCGCAGATTCGCATCCAAATTGCTCAACGGCTCGTCCATTAGTAAGATTTGCGGCTCGACAACCAGCGCCCGCGCCAGCGCCACACGCTGCTGCTGTCCGCCGGAGAGCTCGGCGGAATAGCGGTCTTTCAACTCCGACAAGTGCACGACGCCGAGCAATTTGGTGACTTTCGCGTCGATTTGCTGCTTGCTGAGTTTTTTAAACTTGAGTCCGTAGGCAATGTTTTGCGCCACTGTCATGTGCGGCCAGACGGCGTAACTTTGAAAAATCATCGACATGTTGCGCCGCTCCGGCGGCACCATTTGGAATGGCGAGGAGATGACTGCGCCGCCGACGCAAATTTCCCCAGCATCCGGTTGCAGAAATCCGGCGATCAAACGAAGCGTCGTGGTCTTTCCGCAACCGGACGGACCGAGCAGCGAGACGAATTCGCCATCGCCGATTTCCAAATGAAGATCGTCGACGGCGGCCGCGTCGGTAAACTTTTTGGTGAGTCCTCGTATCGAGACGATCGCCATGAACTATTCCCGCGTCGCCACCACGTCCCGTCCCGCCAGCCGTTGGACGGTGATGATCACCGCGAAGGACACCACCAGCAAGAGAATTCCTAAAACAGCAATGACTCCTATCTGGCCCTCTTCTTTGAGGTCGAAGATAACCACCGAAACAACTTTCGACTGCGGGGCGAACAAGAGAATCGCTGCGCTGAGCTCGCGGATGACGCCGATAAAGATGAACGACCAGGCGGCGATCAGTCCGGAGCGCGCCAGCGGCGCGGTAATGTCCTTCAGCGTGGTCAGCCGGTTTGCACCGATGATCCGGCTAGCATCTTCGAGCTCGGGATGAATGCTCTTGAAGGTGGACTCCGCCTGCGAAAATCCGATAGGCATTTCTTTGGTCAAAAAAGCCACGAACAGAATCCATACGGTGCCGTAGAGCACCAGCGGCGGCCGCGTGTAGGCGATGAACAGACCCACCGCTAAAACGATGCCGGGAATGACCAGCGGCGCCAGCGCGAAAAAGCTCAAATAGCGCGCGCCACGAAACAGATTGCGATTGGTAATGTAGGCGATGAGCGTCGCCAACAGGGTGCCGACGGTGGCCGTGATCAGGCCCAGCTTAAAAGTATTGTAGATCGCCCGTTGGGTGTCGCCGTACTCGAAAAAAGTAAACGACAGATTGTGCAGAGTAAAATTATCCCACGTTAAAGGCAGCGCCCACGCTTTGGAGAGCGCCGCCTTGAGCAGTATCCAATAGGGCAAGAAAACCGAAAGTGAGAGAATTCCAAAAACTAAAAGCAATACGGGAATACGTCCCCAGCCGAGGTGGATCAACCGTTTCTGTCCGCCTTTGCCGCCGACGGTGCTATAGCCTTTGCGCCCGAGAATTTTTTTCTGCGCGACGATCAGTACCATTGTCGCTAAGAGCAGCGGCACGGAAAAAGCCGCCGCCATGTCCAGGCGCGGCGGATATTGAAACAGTGTCCATATCTGTGTGGTGATCGTGTGCAAGCCGGCGGGCAAGCCGAGTATGGCCGGGGCGCCGAAGAGCGACAGTGAATGAAGAAAAGCCAGGATAAAGCCACCGATCAGCGCCGGGAGCGCTAGCGGCAAGGTGACGGTCCAAGCCGTGCGCCATTTGTTCGCGCCGAGAATCTCCGCGGCATCTTCGAGATCAGAGGAGATCAGCTCGCATACATTGGCGATCATGGAAAAAACGTAGGGAAAACTGTAGAGCGCCATGACGAAAATCAGCCCGGGCATCGTAAATATATTAAAGATCGCATCTTCAGAGCCGGTGACGGCGCGGTAGAGCTTGTTCAGTGCACCGGCGTTGGGTCCGGCGAGCAAGGTCCAGGCAAACGCTCCCAGGAACGGCGGCGTCACGAACGAGGCCATGACCAGCGCGCGGATCGGTTTTTTCCAGGGCAGATCGGTGCGTGTCACCAACCAAGCGAGCAGAGCGCCGACGATCACCGCGAGCACCCCGACCCAGGTAGAAATGATAAGGGTGTTCCAGATCGCCTTAAGAGATTGCTCGTCGGTAAAGACCTCGAGATATCTGCTCAATGTGAGCCCGGTGTCACCCCACAAGCTGGCGCGAAAAATCGCGCCCAGCGGCAACACCATCAGGAAGACAAGAAGAAGCGCCGCGCCGATCCAAACTGGAAAGGTGGGATCTTTGAGCCGAAAGGCAGACCAACCGTTATCGCTGGCCCGATCGAGCGTCCCGATTTGAGGAGTCGGCATGAATATTTTCTCTGCTACGCGCCGAAAAATTCGGTGAAACGCTTCTTTATCTCGGCATTGCGTTTTTCCAGTTCGTCGGCGTCGGCTGCCAGCAGCTTTAGATCCTTGAGCTTGGGCTTATCCGCCGGATAGGTCACCTCGGGATGGCCGGTATACAGACCTTCTTTATCCGCCAACAGCTGCTGCGACTCTTTAGAAAAAATGAATTCGGTGAAGAGTTTCGCCGCGTTGGGATGAGGCGCATCCTTGGCAATAGCCACCGGTGAAACCACCAACGGAACCCCCTCTTTGGGATAGATGATCTTGATCGGATTACCCTGTTTCAATGTCTTGTAATAAAAGTATTCCGCTCCATTGACACCCACCGGCCGCTCTCCCGATGCGACGACGCCCGCCGGATCATTAGCTGATTGAACGATATGCAATTTGTTTTTCGCCAGATCGCGAAAATAGTCCCAGCCATAAACGTTCACCAGCGCCAGCACATGGGTCATAATAATGCCGCTGTAGCCGGGATGAGCGGTGACCATCTTGCCGCCCCATTTGGGATTTAAAAGATCCTTCCAGGTTTGCGGCGCATCTTTTTCCGCAATGATTTTCGGATTATGAGCGATGACTGAAAGCGTAGCCCTCATGCCATAGTAAAATCCGGTCTTATCCTTGAAGCCGTCGGGAAAACCGGCAACGCTCTGCGGAGTGAACTTCAGCAGCATCCCTTTGTCTTTCAAAAGCTCAAAGTGACCGGCGTCCGAAGTATGCACGATATCGGCATTCTTCAATCCCGCCGTCGCCTCTTGCATGAATCTTTGCAAAACCCGCTGCGAGCCGTTACGGTGCACTTCCACTTCGATGCCTTTGTATTTACCTTGAAAGTAATGCGAGATTGCGGTCGAAGAGGGCAACGCTAAGGACGTATGCCAAACGACCTTGCCTTCTTTTCGCGCCGCCTGGACAAGCTGAGGATCTTGCGCGCGCGCTCGGGGAATTGAAACGAAACATATGGCAAGAATGAACAAGCAGAATTTTAGTTTCATGATTCGCTCCTCCATGTACTAGGACTGGCTCTCTCGAGACTTTACTCTTATTTTCAAGGTTTCAACAGATCGCTCAACGACGTAATGGTTGGCATCTCTTCCAGCCGTGCCACAACCTCAATGATCTGATCGGCTCGGTCCGGTGGCAGACGGAGTGACGCATTAGCGCGAAACTTGGCTTGAATCTCCTCGGGCGGCAGCGGGTCTTCGAACCCGCCCCGCGGATGGGCCTGATCCGCTTCAAGGACGCTGCCATCAGCCAAGCGAATCTTCACGTGACCCGAGAAGTGTCAGGGATAATCAATCGTCGAGTCGAGTTCGTAGCGTACCTTTCTCGCGAGAGCCAGCACCGTAGGCTCGTGAATCGCTTCATCAGTAAACTCCTCGAGGCCGGCGCGGCCACGAATGAGCATGACCGGTTCGGCGACCCCCCGGAAAGCTTGCGCAACTCTCGTTACCATAGCGCCGAACTGCATTGTCGAAGAGGCTAGCGCCACGCCAATCGTATCGAGAAGGACCAGCTTGGCTTTATCGACGACGGCTTGGGGAACATCGTCTATGCTCAAGCCACGGACAAATCGTCCTATGGCTTGCGAGTACGGCTCCACTTGTGCTCCTTACTGTGCTGCAGGCGCGCTTGGGTAAATCGTGGTGATATTTTCTTTCGGGCCTTTGAGCTCCCCAGCGCGCGAATCAATGGATTCAAAGTTTTAAGCTCCGCCAGCCGAGCTACCAGATCGATGACACGTCCGGCATTATCCGCCGGCACCGCAAGGCTCGCACATTCTTTGAACTTTTCGGCTAACTCACTCCAGCTCATGGGCTTTTCCGGGTGGCCACGAGCAACATCATACCGCCCTTCGATGCTCCGGCCGTTATGAAGTCTGATGCGAATGCGCGAGCGCACCTGATCGAAACCCAGAGCCTCCAGCTCATCATCGACGTAAAGCCTGACCCGTTTCATCAGTTCAACGACTTTTTTCTGCCGTACTTTACTATCGGCGAACTGGGCTATTCCGGCCTTGCGCTCGAGCACCGCAATGGCCATGCAAAAAGGAATGCTGAACTTTGCTTCCAGCGCCGTCTTCGGCATCGGATAAATTAAGGCGTTGGGTACGTTGGAGTTGGTGCCAACCTCAATGGATTCGATATCAGACGCATGGAGATCATGCTCTCTGACCAGATCGAGAATCAAGTCCTGGGCCGGATGAGACAGGGACCCCGAAGGGTAAGGCTTGATCGATATCCCGGGCTCTTCCATAAAATAAGGGCGGCCAAGCCGGCCGGCGATCTTGCTTTCATCGTAGCCGCCGGCCATGGCGTGATAGAACCCTCGCTGCGCTTCGAGAATGTTGGTGGCAGCGGTAAAGCCGCTCTGCGCTAGCAGAGCGGCCGTCACACCGTTCTCAGCCGCGCGGCCGGCATGGAGCGGCTTGGTCATGGTACCGAAGTTCTCCCGCAGTCCGGCGGCCATGCTGGCACAGATACCGAGGGCCTGAACTAAAACATTTTCCCTCAGCCGCAAAAGCTTCCCCACCGCCATCACTGCGCCGAGGCCGCCCATGGTCGCAGTCGAATGGAACCCCGATTGATAATGGCGCGGATTGATCGAGTCGGCGATGCGGCACTCAACTTCGACTCCGACGATGTACGCCAGCAGGAGCTCTGCGCCACTAATTTTTTGTTTCTCGCCGACGGCCAAAACGGCTGCCAAGACCGGTGTCGTCGGGTGCGTCAACAACCCATACACCGCCTCTTTGGACGTGGAGAGCTGCGTGTCGTCGTAGTCCATAGCATGACCGGCAACACCATTGGCTAACGCCGCTTTCGGCGTCGGTGCCGACCAAGCAGTCCCGAGCACCGCGCACTCTTCCCTGCCGCCCAACTTCCGGACATGCGCCTGCACAATGCGCGAGCACTCATCGGTCGAGCCTGCCAGCGCCACACCGAGTCCGTCGAGGATGAAGCCCTGCGCCAAACGAATCACTTCCGAAGGAATATCTTTATAGCTCACCTTAAAAACGTAATTCGCTACTTCTTGTGTCAAACCCACCGAAGCTCCTTCAACGCATCAGATTTATCCAAAAACGCAGGAGACTGATATCAGAACTGGAATCGTTTTTCACCTTGTTTCAAATCGCCACCCGTACAGAGGGTCGCTCGGATGACGGTCACTCGCTCAGCGGCTTCTCTGAAAACCTCGATACAAGGAGGACTGCCGCGTAGAACCTTGTTTAGCCGACTACGCATTCTGATGGGGTCCACTTGATTGCTTGACACTATGAATTACCTACGATACGTTCACGACTAAATATTCTGAACCTTATTCAGAGTGGTGGAGGGATCGGCCCTTCGAAGCCACAGCAACCGGTTCCGAAAGGAACCCTGGTGCTAATTCCAACCCCTGCGATGCCGGGGGAAAGATAAGGTGAGGTGATTTAAAAACCTCTTCTTATCGACAGAAGAGGTTTTTTTTTGACAAAATTTTATGAGCCTCAGCCTGACAACAGAACAGATTGAACGCTACAGCCGTCAAATACTTGTGCCGGATTTCGGCGGCAAAGGACAAATACGCCTGCGCCAGGGTCGAATTCTGATCATTGGCGCGGGCGGCTTGGGCTCGCCAAGCGCATTTTATCTAGCCGCAGCGGGCGCGGGCACCTTGGGGTTGATTGATGCCGATAATGTCGAACTATCGAACCTGCAGCGTCAGATTCTTCATGCCACCGCCGATCTGGGCAAGGCAAAAGTAGAATCCGGCAAAGAGACTCTTACCCAGCTAAATCCCGACGTCGAGGTGATTACTTATCCTGTAAGGCTTGGTTCCGACAATATAGATGAACTCTTTTCGCAGTATCAATTTATAATCGACGGCAGCGATAATTTTGAGACCAAGTTCCTGGTTAACGATGCCGCGGTGCGTTTGAAAAAGGCTTATTCACATGCCGGCATCGTCAGATGGCAGGGCCAAACCATGACTGTGATTCCTGGCAAAACTGCTTGTTACCGTTGCCTCTTCAAAGAGCCTCCGCCGCCGGCAGAAATCTTGAATTGCCAGCAGTCCGGCATCCTCGGCGCCGTCGCCGGAACAATTGGCTCGATCCAAGCCACCGAGGCCATCAAGTATCTGATCGGCTTCGAAGAAGGACTGTTGACGGATCGTCTCCTTACTTATGACGCCAGAGCCATGAAGTTTCATCACGTAGAGGTAAGGAAAGACCCGGATTGCGCGGCGTGCCGGTCGTTGATGACGAGCGAGGCGCCGATTCCGAAAATCATCCAGGAGTAGGACTAGAAAGGAAGATTCATGAGTTTTGTCAGAGGACTCCAGTGTCGAGAGTGCGGTCAAGACTACCCTAAAGAGCCGCTGCATGTTTGCGAGACTTGCTTCGGGCCACTGGAAATCGTTTACAACTATGACGTCATCGCTAATGCAATCAGCCGCGGAAAGATCGCCGGACGCGACAAAAATCTTTGGCGCTATCGCGAGCTGCTGCCGATCGATGGAGAAGGGCAGGTTGGGATGTATTCGGGTTTTACTCCGCTGGTCAAAGCCCATCGATTGGCGGAAGCATTAGAGTGAAGGAGCTTTACACCAAAGATGATTCAGTCAATCACCCGACCTTTTCATATAAGGATCGGGTGGTCTCCGTCGCTATCGCCAAGGCTATCGAATTCGGCTTCGATACGGTCTCGTGCGCCTCGACCGGTAATCTTGCGAACTCTGTCGCCGCTCACGCCGCCAAAGCCGGACTCAATTGCTATGTTTTTATTCCCGACGGACTGGAACAGGGAAAAATTATTGGCTCAGCTATTTATGGACAAAAAACGATCGTCATCAAAGAGAACTACGATGACGTCAACCGGATCTGCAGCGAAATCGGCGATAAGTATGGTTGGGCGTTCGTCAACGTGAATCTACGGCCTTACTATTCGGAAGGCGTAAAAACACATGCTTATGAGATCGCCGAACAGCTAGGTTGGAAGCTTCCTAAACGCGTCGTGGTTGCCTCGGCGGGTGGAACCATTCTGCCCAAGCTGGCCAAGGCGTTCAAGGAAAGTGGGACTGGTGCAAGATACCGGTTGCAAGATTTACTCGGCGCAGGCCGCTGGATGCGCTCCGATCATCAATGCCCTTCATAAGGGCACGGATATGATAAGTCCGGTAAAGCCCAACACGATTGCGAGTTCGATCGCGATTGGCAATCCGGCAGATGGCTACTACGTCGTTCACGCGATCAAAGAGTCGGCGGTTTGGGGCGAGAGTGTCACGGATGAAGAAATTATTGAAGGGATCAAACTGCTCGCAAGGACTGAAGGAATCTTTACCGGGCCGGCGGGAGGAACCGAAGTCGCGGTAACCAGGAAACTTATCCAAAAAGGACGAATTCCGCATGATCATTCGATCGTTATTAACATCACTGGTAACGGTTACAAAACTCTTGAGGCGGTAGCCCGCAGCGTCGAGCAGCCCTACACGATTAAAGCCACGTTGGAAAATTTCGATCAGCTCTATCAACATCTGAATCCGCCGGTTTCACTGGCGGCAGGCAACTAATTTTATCATGCCGGTGTAACGGCTTGCATGGCCCCAGGCTACGGACTATGTTAGCTAAGGCTAGAACGCCGGTAAGTTTTCAGGAGGATGGTTATGTCGGTTCGAGTTCGTGTTCCTACGCCATTGCGCAAATTCACCCAAGGAGTTGACGAGGTCAACGCGCAAGGAAACAATATCCGGTCGATCGTCGAAGACCTGGAAAAAAACTATCCCGGGATCAAAGAACGAATTTGTGACGAGACCGGCAAAGTACGGCGATTCGTCAATGTGTATGTCAATGGCGACGATATTCGTTTTTTACAAAACCTGGAGACCGCGCTTAAAGAAGGCGACAACATCTCTATCGTTCCCGCCATTGCCGGAGGGCGTTAGCGGAACATCACTTTGAGCTTATGGTGAAAGCCAATCACAACTTGCGGCTGGTTCACGCGCTCCCACGGGAATCAAAAGAGATCGGCTCGGTGCTCGATCTCATCGGCAACACTCCGCTGCTGGAGATCCGCAAGATTACCGAAGGCTTGTCTGCCGGAGTTCGCATATTTGCCAAATTAGAAGGATTCAATCCGGGCGGTTCGGTTAAGGATCGGCCGGCGTTGCGGATGATTCAACAAGGAATTCAGGTCGGAACTCTAACGCCCGACAAAGTCATTCTCGATTCAACCTCCGGCAACACCGGCATCGGCTTGGCGTTAATCGGTAGAGTGTTGGGCTTTCCCGTCGAGCTGGTGATTCCGGCCAACGTTAGTATTGAGCGCAAGCAGATTATCCAGGCTTACGGTGCCAAAATCACCTTCAGCGATCCGCTAGAAGGCTCTGATGGCGCGATCCGGCTTAGCCGCGAAATTCTACGAGACAATCCTGACCGTTACTTTAAACCCGATCAATATTTTAATTCCATGAATCCACAGGCCCACTACGAGACAACCGGACCGGAAGTTTATCGGCAAACCGATGGCAAGATCACTCATTTCGTCGCAGGTATCGGCACCGGCGGAACCATAATGGGGACGGGGCGTTATCTTAAAGAGTTGAATCGGGGCATACAGGTTATTGCCGTCGAACCCGATGACGCCCTACACGGTCTCGAGGGGCTCAAGCACATGGCGAGCTCAATCGTGCCCGGCATCTATCATGAAGATGAGCTGGATCGTAAGATTCCGGTCTCAACCGAAGACGCCTATGCCATGGTGTACCGCTTGAGCCAAGAAGAAGGGATTTTAGTCGGCCAGTCATCGGGCGCAGCCATGTTTGCCAGCCTGAAAATAGCGCGCAAGCTGCATTCTGGCATTATCGTCACGGTTTTTCCTGACTTCGGGGACAAGTACCTATCCACCAGCCTGTGGGTCGGCTGGCGCGACCGAATGGCGGTTGGCAAGCTGAAGTTTTCGATTTAGAAAATGAAGAAGAAGCGAGAAGCAGTCCGCGAGAGAATCTACCTCACGTTCCCCAGGACTCTGGTGCGAGAACCCGTGCTGTCTTCAATGGCAAAGCAATTCGACGTGGTTTTCAACATTCGCGGCTCAACTGTGACTGCCGAGATGGCATTGATGGCCCTCGAGATCAACGGCGCACAGACCGAAGTAGACAAAGCCGTTGCATGGCTCAAGGAAAAGGGAGTGACGGTCGAGCCGATCGAAAAAAATGTTGTCGAGTAGCTATTGCGCAAAGGCGGATATCGATATCACCAAAGCTCCGCCCTCATGCGGCGGCCCACCTAGTAGAAAGTAACCCTGGTTTTGAAGTCGCACTGTGGTATCCAACAAAGGCTTCGTACCCTCGGTCAAGCGGACCTTCAAAGCGATTTGTTTATCTTTTGTGTCTTGAGGCGAGATGGCAAGCGACCTGCCCCCGGGAATTTCAAATGTTGCATTATCGTTCCATGGAACCGCTTGGCTATCTTCTTTCAGCAGGCGATAAGAACGATATTTCATCACTTTCAATTGCCTCTCCATTGGCTTAAGCCGCGCATCGAACTGATCGCTTTCGTTTGACGCTAGAATAGTGCCGATCTTTACCTGAACAGGCCTCGATCCAGTCTCAGCGCCTTCGGCGTACACCGCCAGCAACAGGAGGCTAGAAAGAAGGCTTAGTTTCAGAAGGTTCCGTAGAAGAGTCATTCTCGGTTTCTTGAGGTTGGTACAGCCAAATCACCGTGGTGTTCGTTTCACCCTCATGTAGCAGGGCGACATTGCGTCCGTATGCATCGATCGATTCAACCGTAGCCAAATTGTCGCTCTGGGTGCCGACTTTTGCATTGGGGAAGAACGAATCGATGTACAATCCTGCGAGCACAATTACGATCACTGCGGGAATGGCCCAAGCGAGCCTAGGAGCGCTGAAGGTGCCTCGAACCCGATCGCCCAGTTCGTCGTACCAATTCCTCTTCTGCGCGATGCGTCGCTGTACGCCCTGCCAAAATGGCTCAAATTGAATCTCTGACCCATTCGCTTCCAAGACCGACCGCATACTGGAGTGGAGACGTTCCAACCGGTGCCTCTCTTCGCGACAGGCGGCGCACACTTCAAGATGACGACCGGTAGCCTCGGCTTGCGCCGCGGCGAGTTCGCCATCGAGCCAGGCTCCGATAGTTTCTCTAGTAGTTTCACAGTTACTCATAAAAAGGCGCTCAGCTTATGCTGAAGTTTTTTTCGGGCATAATGTAAGCGACTCATGACCGTTCCTTCGGAGCAGCCGAGAATTTCGCCAATGTCTTTATATGACATGCCTTCCAAAGTCCTCAGAACGATGACGGCTTTGTGCTCGGGAGTCAAATCATCTATTGCAGACAACATTTTCTCTCTCAGCTCGCGATCGTGAACATCTAAAAACGGATCTTTGGCAACCTCATTCTGCTGTTCAAAAACCTCATCCATGCTCTCGCGAAACTCCAGAGGGCTCCTCTTTTCACGCCTCTGATGATCGATGCAAATATTGATCGCGATCCGGTAAAGCCAGGTATAAAAAGAAGATTGACCTTGAAAGCTGGTGATCTTTCGATAGGCCCGAAAAAACGACTCCTGCGCGACCTCCATGGCATCATCCGGGTTGCGTAGTAAGCCAACGATGACCATGTAGACCTTCTGATGATATCGCGAAACCAGTTCTTGGAAGCTTGCAATATCTCCAGCTTGACACTTTTGGACCAGCTGCCAGTCACTTAGCTCCACATTGACCCTGCCTGTTTGACGTTTTCCACTATCTTTTATTCAGGCCGAAACAAAACGTGATATCAAAACCTTGAAGTTTTCGCGAATTGGCTTAAAATACCCGTGATATCTCTCCATTCCGTCGATCTACTTTTCACCAAGGGAACCAATTAATGCTGGTCAGATGCCCGAGCTGCGCGACCACTTACAAAGTGGCCGACGAACTTGTAACCGGCACCACTCCCGCCTTTCGTTGTTCTCGCTGCAAACACACGTTCGAAGGTGAGCTGAATGCGTCAGTCGAGACGGTGCCGCCCAGAGAGTTAGACTCAAAAATGCCGGGTGACGATGACGGCGGCGAGTTGAATCTCGTATTTGAGCCAGAACATGAGAAAGCATGGGTCGATCGCGACCAACACGAAATCAGTGCTACCCTGCCGACCCATTTTCCTGCGCCGGATTCGGTCGATTCATTGATCGAACAAGAACGGCAGCGGTGGTCATTACCGGGCGAGGTCAAATCTGAGGAACCTTTCACGCTTTCTGCGGATCCGCCATCGCAGCGGGTCAGAGGAGAAACGGAACATCGTGAACCCGCCAAGCGATCAGGAAAAAATTCCGAAGAGATCTCGCCGACAATGCCAACCAGTAACATCTCGAGTCTCGAGCCCTATCGCGATCAGCAAACGTCAACTCTACCTTATTTTTCCTTGTTCGCTTTGTTGATCCTGTTCTTCTCGCTAGCGACTGCGTTTCAATACGCCTATCCCCAAGTTTTGGACCGTTGGATAAAGAAAGTTCCTTTGATTGGCGCGGTCATCGCCAGAAATAACCTATTAAAGGAGCGGGTGGCATTACAATCGTTGCGCGGCAGTTATCAGGTGATACAAGGAAACCGAGAAATCTTTGTAGTCAGTGGTGTAGCGATGAATCAAAACCCGGTTGTCATCCGAGAAGTGCGTATTGGCGGTCAGACCTATGACTCGGACGAAAAAGCCATCGAACAGCAAGAAATGTGGATCGGCAACGCGATCTCGGCCAAAATCATCCGAGGCATGACCGCACAAGATATTTTAGACTTGCAACGTTTGAGACCGCTGAAAACTTTCGAAATTCCTCCCGGAGATTCCGTACCTTTCACGATTGTTTTCTTAAAGCCAGCGAAAGCCGTCAAAAAATTTACCGCGACCGTACTGGCAGCTGAAGAAGAGACCTAGCCTAGGGGGACCTTTTGGCGGGCCTGTCTTTGCTCGTGGCTTCATTTGGCGTAATGTCGATTTCGTCGGATTCCTTGAGGGATCTGCGGAATTTTCGAATGCCTTTGCCCAAGCTATCGCCCAAGTCGGGCAGGCGCCGACTAAACAAGATAATCAGGATGAGGAGAACGATTACCAGCTCTCCGAGCCCCAGACCAAACATAGGTCCTCCTATTCTGTTGCCATTATTTCACCAATCGGTTTCATTGCAAGCACGAGATTTGCTTAGACAACTGTTGCTGCAGTAACATACGATCGTGGAATACGTCTCTCGACCACTGGCGGGTTTCTTCGCCGCATCGTTAGTCATCCATATGGCGTTCCTGCTGCTCTGGTCACAAACGTCCATGCGCCGTGCTCCGCAGGAAAATATCAGCGTATCGCTGCTGCCTGCCGCAAAAGATGAAGCCAAGGCGCCGGCCGCTAACCAATTCAGTTCGCTGCCGCCGGATGTGCCGACTCGAAGCTCCCGGTCTCCCGCGATCATCGCGAAAAAAAATTCACCTGAAGTAAAAAGATCGGCGCCAGCCAAACGCGTGACACCGCCGCAAAAAACAGTCGAGCTAAAAAAAGAGCAAGAACTCAGAGAACCAGAGCCTGAGCCGGCGCCAATGCGGGAACCGCCCCGACCGCCGGAAAAGGAAGAAAATTTGTCGATAACCGAACGAAGGCTACCCACCATGCGGGAGTTATTGCCTGGCAATTGGTCGTCGGCAAACACTAGCGGCGATGCGGCAATCGCGCTGAACACGCGAGACCCCCAGTACATAACTTACTTCAGCAGCATCAAACGCAACATCGAGTTTGTCTGGGAGTACCCCGAGCCTGCCCTCAGGTACGGCTTACAAGGAAAACTGCTGCTGCAATTTACCATTCTGGCCAGTGGGGAGTTGGAGAGCGCGCATATCATTCGGTCGTCGGGGTCAAATCTGCTCGATCATGAGGCGTTGCGCGCAATGAAAGCGGCGGCGCCGTTTAGACCGATTCCGCCGTGGATCGACAAGAAACGACTCACCATCACGGCCAGCTTCGAATACCTCGACAACCGCCTCAACTACCGAGTCACACCTTAACGACCCTGCCCCATTGTCGGCGGGCGAATCGCTCCTGCAATGATATAGGCTTAAGAACAGAGACTAGCGTTCCACTTCCGGCCGCTCCCAGCGAAGCACTGGTTTTCTAGCGGCTTTAGCTTCGTCGAGTCGACGTACCGGAGTGGTATGCGGGGCATTCTTTACTAAGTCGGGAGTTTCGCGGGATTCCTGGGCGATCGCGATCATTGCTTCGATGAATTGATCGAGCGTTTCCGGCGTTTCAGTCTCAGTGGGTTCGATCATCAACGCTCCCGAAACCACCAAAGGAAAATAGATCGTCGGCGGGTGAAAACCATAATCGAGCAAACGCTTGGCGATATCCAGAGTTGAGACGCCATTTCTGTGTTGGTTCCGATCGTTGAACACACACTCATGCATGCACGGCTCGTTGTACGCGAGCTGATAATGCCGTTCCAACTTGCTCTTGATGTAATTGGCATTGAGCAGCGCCATCCGGCTGGTTTCTTCCAGCCCATCGCCGCCAAGCGAAAGAATATAAGCAAACGCCCGGACCAGCACGCCGAAATTGCCGAAAAATGATCGCACACGCCCGATCGAAGCCGGCATGTCCTCGATCAACTCATAACCGTTAGCCATTTTTACGATCCGAGGCGTCGGCAAGAAATCGCGCAGGAACGTTTTTACCCCAACCGGACCGGCGCCGGGCCCGCCACCGCCGTGCGGCGTGGAAAAAGTTTTGTGCAAATTCATATGCAGCACATCGACGCCCATATGGCCCGGTTTGGCTATTCCCATCAAGGCGTTTAAATTGGCGCCGTCCAAGTAAACCAAACCACCTTTGTCGTGCACAACCTCGGCGACGGCTTCAATATTTTTCTCGAAAATCCCAAGTGTGTTCGGGTTGGTAAGCATCAATGCGGCTACATCCTCGTCCATGGCGGTGGCCACAGCCGCGGCAGCGATCACCCCTTGCTCGTTGGATGATACTTGCACTACGTCATAGCCGCACAACGTGGAGCTCGCCGGATTTGTCCCATGGGCGGTATCCGGCACAATGATCTTCTTGCGCGGATTTCCCTGCGCTGAAAGATAGGCGCGGATCAGCATCAAACCTGTTAACTCACCTTGGGCGCCGGCCGAAGGCTGGAGACTGACATCATCCATGCCGCTAATCTCGGCGAGCATCTGCTCAAGACCGAAAAGCAACTCCAGGGCACCCTGATTCAGAGCCAGCGGCGCGAGCGGGTGTACAAGCGAGAAACCCGGATAACGCGCCACCACTTCATTGATTTTCGGGTTGTACTTCATGGTACAGGAGCCGAGCGGATAGAACTGGCTCTCGATTGCATAATTGCGTTGCGATAAACGGGTAAAATGACGCAGCAGCTCGAGCTCGCCTAGCTCTGGAAAGTCGGGAATATCCTGACGCAAATAAGTTTCGGGAATACTCTCCGATACCGCTGGTGTTTTATCCGGCCATGAAAAGGCGGTTCGTCCGGGCGAGCCGCCCTCGAAGAGCAGTCGCTGAGATTGATTGGGCTGTGGCGGGTCAGTTCGAGACGGCTCGGACAAGGCGATCGATCCCTTCTCTATCGTTCATCTCGGTGACACATACAAGTAAGCAATCCGGTAGCTCGGGATACCATTTCACCAACGAAATTCCGGGGATGATTCTTCGCTCTGAACAGCGACGCACGATCTCGTCGAGCTGCTTTCCCTTGACCACGAACTCATTGAAAAACGGCGCCGTGAAGCAACCTTCGACTTTGGAGTACTGGATTAAACGCTGATACGCTTCATGAGCACGCGCTACATTAACCTGCGCCAAACGACGCATGCCGGTCCTTCCCATAAATGCCATATAAACAGTTGCAGCGGTCGTGCACAGCGTCTGGCTGGTGCAGATATTCGATGTCGCCTTCTCCCGGCGAATGTGTTGCTCCCGCGTGGCCAGGGTCAACACATAGCCGCGCCGGCCTTCGCCATCGACAGTCTCGCCGACAAGCCTGCCCGGCAGGTTGCGCATAAATTTACGCTGGGTCGCGAAGAAACCGAATCCCGGGCCGCCCAGCGCCATGGGCACTCCCAAGCTTTGTCCTTCGCCCACCGCGATATCGACGCCGAACGCTCCGGGCGGCTTTAACACCCCGAAAGCCAGAGGCTCCGTGGTTGCGGTGATGAGTTGAGCACCCGCGCGCTGGCAGAGCTCATGTAGCGGGGCCAGGTTCTCAATCACTCCGAAGAAGTTTGGATAGCCTACAAGCACGCACATTGTCCGTTCGTTCAACTGGCGCGCCACCTGATCGATATCGGTTGCTCCGCTGCCATCAAAAGGAATCTCTTCCAGGCTGACATCGGTCAGATTGCGGAGATAAGTAGCAAGCACGGCGCGATACTGCGGGTGAAGTGCGCGAGAGACTAAAACCCGCCGTCGGGACGATGATTGAATGCGACGCGACATGAGAATCGCTTCAGCGCTCGCCGAAGCGCCGTCATAAACGCCGGCATTGGAGACTTCCATCCCGGTGAGCTGGCAGATCAAGGTCTGATACTCGAAAAGAACTTGCAAAGTACCCTGGCTCACCTCCGGCTGGTAGGGAGTATAAGAGGTCGAGAACTCCGAGCGTGAAATAATCGCATCGACCGCGCTCGGGATGAAATGATGATAGATGCCTCCGCCGAGATAAAGGTCCCAATCGTTTGCGGCGGCATTTTTGGCGGCAAGAGCGGCCAGTCGTTGACGCACTGTTAATTCATTGACGCCGTCCGGCAAATTGATTTTGGCCGTCGAACGAAACTTTTCTGGAACATGGCGGAATAGATCTTCGACGCTGTCCGCTCCAATCGCGTCAAGCATTCGTTTTTTGTCCGTCTCCGTGTGCGGCGTGTAGCTCATAGACTGGGATTATTCCTCGTCCTCATCGTCGTCTTCGGCCTCGTCCTCCTCATCGTCGTCTTCCTTTTGCTGCTCGATATATTCCGCGTATTCCTCAGCGGTCATCAAATCTTTCAGATCGTCCATGTCCTGCATCTCAACCCGGATCATCCAGCCATCTCCATAGGCATCATCATTGATTGTTTCCGGGCTGTCAGGAAGCGAGTCGTTGATTTCCAACACCGTTCCGCTCACCGGCGCATAGATGTCCGACACCGCTTTGACCGATTCGACGGCGCCGAACGGATCGTCTTTTACAATCTTTTCCCCGATCTCCGGTAACTCGACGAAAACGATATCCCCGAGTTCCTCCTGCGCATACTCGGTGATGCCAATGGTTGCTGTTTTACCCTCGACCAGAACCCATTCGTGTTCTTTTGAATATCTGAGCCCCTCAGGAATCTCCATGACCTTCCTCCTTAGCCTGCTAACGCCGTCTCAGCGCCGGTAAAACGGCAACGGCACTGTCTTAGCGCGAACTGGTTTGTTGCGGATTTCGACTTCAAGTATATTTTCGGCGCGGCCTTCTTCCGCCTCGACATATCCAAGCGCGATCGACCGTCCCAGCGTCGGCGATCGGGTGCCGCTGGTTACTCTGCCGATACACCGTCCACCTTTCAACAACCGATACTCGCTGCGCGCGATGCCGGGTTCGATCAGCTCCAGGCCGACAAGTTTGCGTTTAACGCCTGCTTGTTTCTGCCTTAGCAAGACTTCACAACCGATGAAAGAGCCTTTGGAAAATTTCACCACCCATTGCAGTCCTGCCTCTAACGGAGTCGTGCTGTCGTCGAGTTCGTGACCATAAAGAGGATAAGCTTTCTCCAAGCGCAAGGTGTCGCGCGCGCCGAGCCCGGCCGGCAGCAAACCCGCCGGCGCGCCGGCATCGAGTAGATCATGCCACAACTTTTCGGCGTCTTGGGAAGAACAATACAGCTCAAACCCGGCTTCACCGGTATAACCCGTGCGGGCGATCAGGCAGCGAGTGCCGGCAACTTCGCTCTCACCAAAATAGAAGGATTTGATGTCGGCAAGAGCAATCGATACCAGGGGCTGCAATATGGTTTCTGCCAGCGGCCCCTGTAATGCCAATTGCGCATAGTCTTCGCTGACATTTTCCACTTGGATCTTTCCGGTTGCATGCTGCCGCAGCCATTTGAAATCTTTTTCACTATTCGATGCGTTGACGCAAATAAGAAAATCATCCGGCTGCCGCTTATAAAAGATTACGTCATCAATCACCCCGCCGTGGTCATTTAAAAGCAAATTATACTGAGCTTGATATACTTGCATGCGCGCGAGATCATTAGCAGTAAGCCTCTGGCACATCGCTTCTGCTCCGGCGCCGCGTACTGCAATCTCGCCCATATGGCTGACATCGAAAAGTCCGGCCCGGCTGCGCACGGCCATATGTTCGGCGATGACACCGCTGTACTGGACCGGCATTTCCCAACCGGCAAACTCAACCATGCGCCCGCCGGCGCGGCGATGAGCAGCGTATAATGCGGTTCGCTTCATGAGGTCCGAAAAAAGTTAGGAGGAAGCTGGCTTGGCTAACGTTCGCGTTGAATCGAATCCTTGGCCGCCTTCAGAGTGTTATACAGCAGCATGCAAATGGTCATTGGACCGACGCCGCCGGGCACAGGGGTGATCGCGGATGCTCGTTCCTTAGCGGTTTCAAATTCAACGTCACCAGTAAGTTTACCGTTGGGCAAACGATTGACGCCGACGTCGATGACGACGGCTCCAGGCTTGATCCAGTCGCCTCGAACCAATCCCGCTTTGCCGATTGCCACGACCAAAACATCCGCGCGGGCCACTTCATCGCGCAGGCTTGCTGTGCGAGAATGACAAATTGTCACTGTGGCATGCTTTTCGAGCAACATCAGCGCTACTGGTTTGCCAACGATATTGCTCCGGCCAACGACCACAGCATTCTTGCCTTTGAGAGCATAGCCTGCCGCCTCGAGAAGTTTCATAACCCCCAACGGCGTGCATGGCCGAAAGCCATCGGCGCCGATAACCAGCATTCCCTGGCTCACTGGATGGAAACCATCGACATCTTTGAACGGAGACACCGCTTGAAGAATTCTTTCCGAGCGGATGTGAGCAGGAAGCGGCAGTTGAACCAGAATGCCGTGAACATCCTTGTCTTTGTTCAAACTGTGAACCAAGGCAAGCAGTTCCTTTTCCGAAACAGTCGCGGGAAGGAAGTGTTCAAAAGATTTTATTCCAACTTCTTTACAGGCTTTTTCTTTGTTCTTTACATAAATATGGGATCCTGGATCATCGCCAACCAATACAACAGCTAGTCCCGGCGCCATTCCCCAACGCCGTTCCAGCCCGTCAACTTCCTCTTTGATTTTCTTTTGAACTTCTCTGGCGACGGCTTTGCCGTCGATGATCGATGCCATGCCTACCTCTTGAGGAATTGACAATGTAATGGAGAAAAAAACATTCTAGAGAAGCGACGTTCCTATTGGCATGCCACGCACTAAGCCAAAGGTCAACCCTAATCGCAGGCAGGCTGCCGGCGAAAACTCGCTGGTAAATTCTGAAATTTCGCGCTTTTCTGTTGGTCGCAGAGTAGCGCCTCTTGATCGTCCAAGCAAAAAAAATTTTAGAGCTGGCATGCAACGAATAGAATCTTTGAGATGTAAGCCGGTACAGGTAGCCGCCCTGCCGGCGTCTGTATCGCCCAAAACGACTCTAAGATTGCATTTATGCCCCCGGCCGATCTATGGTTTTTGACAGATGCGATGGTAACTTAATGAGCGACCAACGAGGAGATGTATGAACCAGCCACGTAACCTTGAAGAGATCAAGAATGACATTCGCGCTCGCCTGGGTCAGCGCGCGCCGTTTCTTCATGCCGACAAAGCCGAAGCTGAAGAAGCCCTCTGCAAGATGGGCTCGGTGCAGGGCGAGACATGGGCGCAGGCATGGAATGAATTGGGCGCACGCTGGGAAGAGAAAGCAAGGGCGTCGGAGAGCGCCGGCAACATGCAAGAAGCCAGGGAAAGCTATCTGAAGTCGTACGGCTACTACGGGATTGCGCGCCACCCCTTTCCCAGCACTCCCGGTAAACACCACGGCTATGTAAAAACCCGCGAAATGTTTCTCGCTGCTTCGAAGTATTTCGAGATCCCGATCGAACGTGTGTCCATTCCATTTCAGGACAAACAAATCATCGGTCATCTGCGGCTGCCCAAGAAAGTGCCCGCTCCACTGATTATGCACTGGGGCGGCATCGACAATTGGAAGGAGGAACGCCATTCCTTTGCCGAATCTTTTGTAAAAGAGGGTTGGGGCTGCTTCGTAATGGACAGTCCGGGAACGGGCGAATGCCCGGTGCTTGCCGGACCCGAGGCGCACCAGGTTCACACGACGGCGTTGGAATACCTGAGCAAAAGACCGGAGGTGGATACAACTCGCATTGCTGTCGTCGGCGCCAGCTTCGGCGGTCACTGGTCGACCAAGCTGGCCCATCTCGCGCCCGACAAATTACGAGCGGCGGTCAACTGGGGCGGAGGTATTCATTACTTCTTCCAGCCTGAGTGGCAAGAACGATCGCGCAACGCCGACTCTTACCTATTCGATCTAATCGAAGCGCGTGCTAATCTTTTCGGCAAAAAGAGCTTCGACGAACTCTGCCAAGTTATGCCGGCGCTATCGCTGCTCGATCAAGGCTGGTTGGACAAGCCCTGCGCACCGTTGCTGATCGTCAACGGTAAAGAAGACAAACAGGTGCCGCTTGAGGATTTCTATTTGCTTTTGGAGCATGGCGATCCGAAGACGATTCGCCTGTTTCCGGGCGGCCATATGGGCGCTATTCCGAACATCTTCAAAACCATCATCACCTGGCTGCACCAAAGATTGGACGGCTGATATGAGTCTCTATCAGCTACAAAAACTCATCTATGACGTAAACCGAAACCCGGAGCGGCGCGACGCCTACCGAGCCGACAAAGCCGGATTTCTCGCTCGCTATGAACTGACTCCCGAGGAGCAAGCGGCCATAGCGGACCTGGATGTGCGCCAGCTCTATAGCCACGGCGTTCATCCGCTGTTGCTGCGCCCGTTCACGTTACTGCACCGAGTGTCTAACGAAGATTACGCCAAGGCATTGGCTGGATTGGAGTAAACTATGCCGATCGTATTTGCCTGTGCCGCGAGTCACGCGCCAGGAATGACTGCCTGGACTGAAGCCGCGCCCCAAGAGCAAAGGGACAAAATTCTCGGCAGCTATCACAAGCTCGGTGACATGCTGGCCGCTTCGAAGCCGGATGTTCTGGTCGTGGTCAGTGTCGAACATTGGGCGAATTTTTTCTTGAACCAAATGCCGACATTCTGCATCGGCCGCGCCCAATACTATGATGGGCCAGTGGAAGAATGGCTGAAAATCTCCAAGACGCGGGTGCCCGGCGATCCAGCTTTGGGCGCGCAGCTGCTAGACGCATGTCTCGACAGCGGCTTTGATCCGGCATTTTCGGATGAGCTATTGTTCGACCACGCGACGATGTTGCCGCTGCATTTTCTAAATCCTGGCATGACCGTGCCGGTTGTCCCGCTGATTATCAACACCTTGACGACGCCGATGCCCTCACCCAAGCGCTGTTTCGAATTAGGCCGGGTGCTCGGGAAAGCGCTGGAGCAACAACCGAGACGAATTGCATTGATTGCCACCGGCGGCCTCTCCCACTGGCCCGGGGAAGCGAAGATGGGCAAGATCAATGTAGCTTTTGATGAGCAATTTCTCGAAACCTTAGTCAACGGCAAGCGCGCCCGTCTGACCGAATACTCCCATTCAGGGATCGACAAAGAGGCCGGTTCCGGCGGTCACGAAATTAGGACCTGGATCACCGTGGCAGGCGCGGTGGAGGACTGGCGGGCAAGCTTGCTCGCCTACGAGCCGGTTCATCCGTGGGCGACCGGCTGCGGCTTAGTGGCATTTAACCCATAGGCAACGGGGTGCGTGCCAGCACGGTATTGTTCACGATCGATGGCCTCAGGGTAAGTCCTGCGAGGAGAACACGAAGGGCTCGTGCCTTGAATACTTAGTTATCATGCGAATGCCAGGCATAAATTTGGTCTTGTTCGGGCATGCACCCAAGGAGTCGGCGAGGCTGTGCGGTTGGCGCGTTCGCCTCTCCGGGCTTACCCTGAGACATCGGTAGAATGTGACTAAAGCGTGGCCGTGCGAATTACCTGGTGCCTGATGCCTTCCTGTTGGAGAAGCACATGTCGCTCAAATTCAGCCTGCATAGTCTTCATGGTGGCGTAAAAAGCATCGATGAAATTCATAAACGCGCGCAACGCGCCGAAGAACTAGGCTACGACGGAATCTTTCTCGGCGAAAGTCATTTGAGCTCCATCGATTCCTTCCAGACCTTGGCGAGCTGCGCGATGCTGACCCAACGCGTTCTTCTAGGCATTGCTGTAACCAACATGGTCTTTCGCCATCCAACGGTCCTTGCCGGCGCGGCGGCATCGCTGAATGAGATATCCAAGGGACGTGCGATTCTCGGGCTAGGCACCGGCGATGGACCGGTTTACACGCAAGGATTGAAAGCTACCCCGATGAAGCAGTTTGAAGAAGGGGTAAAACTGATCCGTCATCTCGTCCGGGAAACTCCGCCACGTTTCCCACCGGTGAGTTCGGCATCAGCTTTACTATCAAAGAGCCGGCGCCGATTTATGTTTCAGCCGAGGGCCCCAAAGGACTGCAACTCGCCGGCCGCTGCGCCGATGGCGTGATTCTCGGCACTGGATTCGACTTGCGCGTGTTCGACTGGGCAAAAAATAAAATTCGTGAAGGAACTGAATCGGCAGGGCGCGACGCCAAAGAGGTTGCGATGATTGCCGCGGGCATGCTCTGCGTGTGCGACGACGGCAAAGAGGCCCGTCGCATAGTGCGCAATCGCATCGCCAACCGCGCCCATCATAATTTCCGCTTTACCCTGGAAACGGTTCCAGCGGAAGAGCTGAACGGTGTTCAGAAATTCATGGCAGGCTTTGATGTCATGAAGCCGATGGAAGACCGGGTCGACCCCGATCTGGTCAATGATTATCTAGTTCGGCGCTTTTCAATTGCCGGCACGCCGGGAGAATGCATCGCGCGCATTGAAGAGTTAAAAGCGGCGGGCGTCAAGCATCTCATGCTCACCCCCGCCCGAAAGGTTTACCACGAGAGCGTCGAAGCCTTCGCCAACAAAGTCATGCCGCATTTCCGCAGCCAGGCATGAAAACGGGGTACGGTTCAACCGTTCAAGACAGACTCATGAGTTCAAGTTCAATCGCAGTCCAAAGCGACCCAGAGATGCGATTCACCAACTGGTCCGGTCTGACGTTGAACTATTGAACCGTTGAACCTTTGAACGGTTGTTTGCACTCATGAGGTGACTTCCCACCAATTCTTGCTGATGTCGCTGAAGATGAAATGGGTCCGTCCGTTTTCTTCCAAGTCCCAAAGCTCGTTGATGCCGATCGCTTTGCCTCTGTTCGAAAATTCTTTGTGCGCGTCAGCAACTTCTTCGGCCGACGCAAGTTTCAAGGTAAACCGGTTGGCTGCGGTCAGATATTCACGGCGCGTGGTCGGTAACACAACGATGTACCACGGCGTGCTTGGGTGGCTGATGTAGGTAGAGGTGCGGCCGCCGCCGATGATCTCCAGTCCGAGAACTTCTTTGACAAAGCGATCATTGACCTCCTTATCATCGCAATTCAAAGTACCATGAGTCATCGCCTGCGGCACGTAGCCCTTTCCGGGAAATTTCTCTTCCGGCAGCGGGTCAGTCCAATGCGGCGCGGCGATTTTACGGCCCTGCTTGACCGCCGCCGGATTGTAGTACTCAATTTCGAGATCATTACCGCCCGGCTCTTTGAAATAAACCGAGTAGGCGAAATGGGCCTCGTGAGGCTTGGTCACGCTTTTGATTTTGTACTGATCTTTGTGGTCAGTGAGGTATTCGTAAGCCTTGGGTATTTCCCTCGAGCTTGAAACCCGAAATCCGTAATGGTTAGTGTGCGGTTTGTTAGCCGCGTTAGGTCCGCCCTCATGGACAACCAGATGCCACGCTGTATTCGGATGCTTCAATACCGCTCCGTCGTCTTTGCGCTCGACGACTTCGAGAGCTAGCAGGTCGGTAAAAATCGGCAGCGTTTCGTCCAACGAGCGGCACTCATAGTGTCCTTCCGTCAATCCGATGGGTTTCAACATGGCTTTCTCCTGGTTGTGGCAAACTTGTGCTTTATTTTAACGGATTCTTATCAAAACCATAGTCCCGGGCACATCAGCTACAGCGCTATGGCCGGCATACGAACTTCCGCGCCCGACTTGGCGCATTCCGCTTCGAAGATTTTGCGGATCATCTGATCCTCATCCTCATACTCGATCTGCCAACCGCCGAATGCCAGCGGCACATCGGACTGAATTTTTCCCGGCTGAAGCTTGTATTTTCGGCTGAGGATTTTTAGAGCTAGATATCGCGCCGGCTCCGGGCTGGAATTGAAATGTTGATGAAACCAGCCTTCAGGCGGCACGACGATGGAACCTGGCTTCCAATCGACTCGGGTCATCTCTTTGCCTTCCGGCCATAGTAACGAGTAGCCTCTCCCGGTGAGAATAAACACATGCGCCCCCGGCCCATGACGATGGGCCTTCTTGTAAATGCCCACCGGAAAGCGCGAAACGTGCGAACCCATCATGCTGTCCGACATCTCGAAGAAGATCGTTGCATTACCCTTGCCGCGTTCGGTCCAGGCCACCGGTTCGATATTGATAGTATCGGCAACAAAATTGGTCTCGACGACTCGGTCGCTGTAGAGCGTGCCCTTGCCGCCGAAAAATCCCTCTTCGCCCTTAAACCGGTCGGTGAATGAATAGGGATTGTTGATAACAAAGTCTTCGCAGTGAAACAAATTAAAAACCAGCGGCGCCGTGGTCACCGCCAGCAACCGCGCCTCGCGGTGACCCTGGCCGTTGAAATGCTGGTACCAGGAATTTAACGGAATCGCGAAAAGACTGCCGGTCTGCCATTCGAAACTTTGCTTGCTGCCATTGGTCTGCCAAACCGTCGTCGCCCCCCGACCATCGAGAACATAAATCAGCGCTTCGTATATGTGTCTCTGCGGATTGAGGCTCTTACCGGGCGGGATGCCGCAAACATAGGCATCGTCGAGATAGCCGGTGCCGTCAAGCATGATATAAACCCCGTTACCGCCGATCCGGTCCCACCATTTAAGCGGGATCGTATAGAGATCCTCCACGAAGAACCCTCTGATCACATCGATTCCCTGCGACGCAATCCAGCGGTCATAAGGGGTGTCCATCACCTCGGCTTTACGGTCTACTTTCTCGTACGAAGCCTTCTGCGAATCTCCACTCATCTGATAGCCTCCTTGGCCTTCTTACTGTTCTTTATCCTAGTTCTCCACGATCCATCAAGCAGCCCCGTGCAATGACGAGCTAATGTAAAGTTGCGATGCGGTTGACATCGGCAGCCGCTCGCAAGATAGGTAGGGGTCGAGATCAGAACGAACAATCTACCAGTTAGGGAGGAACGAATGAGCCAGGACGCAATCAGCACGCTGGTTGCCGCGCTAAAGCACGGTACCGGCTTGCTCGACGACTTTATCTATTACATGACCTTTGATGATTATAGAACACTCCCCGATCCGTTCGCGCGCACGGAGTTTACCGTCCAAGAAGTGCAACAAACGATTCATCGTTATGCCAATCCGGAGAAATCGGCAGAGCTGTTTCAGTGGGACATCCATGGCCGGCTGTTCAAGCCCGTCAAAGCATCGATCGGCAATATCGCCGTGGTCATGATTCACGGCGGCGCGGCCAACGAGTACGAGTTTATCTTTACCCCGGATGGTCCTGAAGAGTATCCGGACCTGACTAGGACCGATCCGGCTGGAGCACGGGTAGGCGTTGCCCAGCATATTGCTTCTCTCGGTATCCCGGTGCTGGCGGTCTCGCTGCCCGGCCATTACAGCCGCAAACCTTGGCTGCCCATCGCCGAGCGCCGCCCCGAGTTTGTCATCGGTGAAACTCCAGGCGACACGGAGCTTAGAAACCGGCTGGCCGTTTATACTTTTCGCATGTGCACCGAAGCGATCAGGACACTGGTCGAGCGAAGTTTGCCCGATCAAGATATTTTCATGTGGGGGCATTCCACAGGCGGCGAATATTTTTATCTGATGGAACAGTATGGACTGAAAAACAAACTGATCGGGGGCTTGGGGTTCGGCACCGGCATGCCGGCCTGGGTGCGCAAGGAATGGGATCTCGCGTGCGCCACGAAATCTGCCGAAGAACGCGCCGCGCCGTTTCGCAATCTCACCGATCTCAGTCGCCGCTCTCCCAAAGGTTACATCAAGAGCGGGTATGTCGGGCCGAATCAGCCCTGGGGCAACGCCGAGAATTGGTTCGAGTTGGAGAACCATCGCCGGCCTCAATTCAAACCGTTTTTACAAGATATCGAGCACAGCGCTCACGATATCTTGATGCCCGAGATTCGCAGGATTTCCGGCCTGCCCGACGAGGAACTATTCATCACTTACAAATCGGATTTAAATCGCCTGCGCGGCAAGAAAATGCTCCACATCGTCGGCGAATACGATAAAGGTCACTGGATCGAGGGCGGCGAGAAAGGGTTGGAGTTTCGCCGGGAGGTTTATGCCTTCAAACGTTTCGCTCCGTACGCCGTCGGGCTGCGGCTGGTTCACATTCCGAACCTCACGCACTACGGGCATGTCGAAAGTCACAACGAGAGATTGGCAAATATCATGGTGACTGGCTTCAAGGAGTACTTTCAAGACTAGCATGGGCTGCCGTGCGGGATAGCAAACGAACCATCAGCCAAGCCCCGGTACGATTCGCTGCTCCGGGGCTTGGCTGTCATTGTTCTTGGTTACCGATGGTAGCCGTTATGATTGAAGCGGTCTCGATTCTGGTCACGTCGATCAAATCTGTGATCGATACGATCACCTCGGCGATCCCAATAGGCCTCGATCCGGTCGCCTTTCTTGTCCAGATGACGCTCGATGCGGTCGCCTTTCCGATCGAATCGTTCAGCTAATTTGTACTTGCCATCCGCTCTGGCCCTTGCCGCTCTGGCATCGAACCTATCGTTGATGCGATCGCCTCTGGCATCGAGATGCTGATTGATACGCGCCCCTCGCGCGTCCAACCGTTGGTTGATCCGATCGCCGCGGCGGTCATATGAGCGATCATCAGCCGAAGCCGTTACCGCACTGCCAAGGACTAAAACGCTCAGGCCGATCAGAATTGATTTTTTCATGTTGTTCCTTTCTAGATTGACGTGTCTCAGAGAGTTGGACGCGTCAGAGCAGCAAAAGTTTACAGTTCCGGGGATGAGAGAAAGCGCTGCCTATCCGATCCTAAGTTGACCGCCCGGTCCACCACAGCTTCAATTACTTGACAGAAGAGGGTAATCTAACTTACAGATTGCTCACGAGCACCCACGAATGGATAGAGACAATCGGATAAATTTTCTTGGTTCTTTACGGTATCCATTCGGCCGATTCTGGCTGGTCATCATCTTTCTAAGCCTCTCAACAACTTCCGGCGCAGAGCCTTTGCGGATCGCCTATACGTCCATTGCCGTGGTTTACGGCCCGCTCTGGATCACCCAAGAGGCGGGAATCTTCAAAAAGCACGGCATCGATCCGGAATTCATCTACATTGCCGGCGGGCCGCCGTCGTTACAAGCCTTGATCGCAGGCGATGTGGCTATCTCCTTCACCGCTGCCGGTGCCACCGTGGCGGCCAATCTCTCGGGCTCTGATGTCGTGCTGCTCGGCGCCAGCATTGATTCCCTACCTTTCGAACTCTGGTCGATTCCCCGCATCAAGCAGCCGGCCCAACTCAGGGGCACAAAGCTTGGGGTCAGTCGCATCGGCGCGACCACGGATTTTGTGGCGCGCTATCTGCTGAAGAAATGGGGCATGCAAGCCGACAAAGACGTCGGCATTTTCCAAGCCGGTTCCGGGCCGCAAGTCTTTGCCGCTCTGAAGAGCGGCTCGGTTCAGAGCGGCGTGCTTTCGATCGGTCCCGAGACACTGCGGGCCGAGAGCGAAGGATACATTCGTCTGGCCGATATTCCATCCGAATTGGTTTATCCCTTTGGGCCGTTCGCCGCGCGCCAGTCATTTCTCAAGAAAGAACCCGATCTGGTCACGCGCTTTATGAAGGCTTACGTGGAGGGGATTCATCGATTCAAAACCGATAAAAGAACCGCGCTGATGACACTGGAGAAATATACCAAGCAAAAGACCACTCCTGCCGTCGAGAAAATTTACGAAGTCTACGCTAGGAAACATTTCAAGAGAGTCCCGGAAGCTACGCAGGCGGGAGTTCAAACCATCTTAGACGAGCTCGCTGCGACACGACCGATACCGCCTCGAATTGAGCCCGCGAAGTTCGTGGAATCGAAATTCGTTCGTGAATTGGTCTCCAGCGGTTTCGTCGATAATCTCTATAAGGAGCGTCAGGCCGCACGCCCACCTCCGTAAAATCGACTAACACGTGAAAACAAATCGTCGAAAAGCATATGCCTCACGACACCGGTTGGCAGCGAAGTAAACCATGGCCAAACCATCGCCGCATCAAGGCAAACAGTCCGTGCATTTCGAATCAGCAGATGAAGATAAATGAATCACCGGCAAAAATGGACACGCAGGTTTGCTCCAAGCAGATGGATCTGCTGATGGCATTGAACGAGTATTCGATCTGGCGGTCGGCGGCAAGCCGGTGGACGTGACGATTTACCAATCCTGACCTTTACCCGCCGCAAAGCCTAACAGTAAAGGAGACCACGACCATTTCGATTGTGATCGTAGCAATGCCCTACGGCTGCGCCGGTTCAAGGAATCTTTCACAAGCATCACGCATCGGCTTTGAGAAAGCGATCGACTGGTGGCAAAAGTCGATGCAGACCTCCAAGCACAAGACCTATTTTATCGTGGCGGGTTATACGGATGACGGCGGCGAAGAACTTGCGGCCCGCAGGGAGGTCATCAACAAGGCGACGATAGACCCCGAACTATTGAACAACTTAATCGAGACCAGCGCGCGTAACGAAGAGGCGCTGGCGCTGAAGATCTCGCGCGTGCGCCAACTGTTGCCAATCGAAACGATCACCGTTTTCGTTGAAGCGCGCAACGCGGTCAGCGTAAAAGCAATCTTCAAAAGAAAGTTCGGCAAAACTCTACAAATCAGGAAATTCAAAGCGCGGTTTGAATTCAATCATCAGTGGATAACCACATCCACCTCTTTTGCCTGGTTCTCCAGGAATTGGCTGCTGCGGATTTGGTTCGCGTTGAAAAAGCGAATGGGGCGCCGGCTGCGGAAGAAAGTACGTTTTCTATTTCGGTCGTATTGATAACGGCTGGATTGCTAGAGGCTTGTGACGCTCAACGAGCGCCACAAGCCCAGTACTTTAGGCTACCTTGGAAACTTGCGCTGTCGACTCGGCTGAAAAGCCGTTCTCAAGCCACCACTTTGCAACTTCACTACCGGTAGCGAACCAAACGCCCTCGTGAGATTTCATATATTCGATCAAATCAGACAATGTCTTGGCTCGGCCGGGCCGGCTAGAAATATATGGGTGAAATTGGAACGGGCAGAACGTCGGCGCTATTTTTGACTCTTCATAGAACTGGTCGAACATACCCTTCCACACCGCTAACGTGTCCTTTGGATTGCCTGAATCTCGATGGCCGTAGGTCCTGCCGTCGCCAAACGGTTGTCGGGGTAGTTCGACGAGTTGCTTGTCTCCATTTTGCCAGACAAACGGTAAATCAAACGAGAAAGAATTGCTGTTCCACAGGAATCCGTGTTCCATCAGCAATTCCAAGCTATTCGGGCTTTGCGTGCACGAACGCCATCCGACCGGCGGTTTTTGGGCGCGGTTGAGAAGCATTTCACTGGTTCGCTTCATGACATCGCGCTCCTCCTCCTTGCTCAGATCACGGGCAACTTCATGATGATAGCCATGGCCCGCCACTTCGTGCCCTTGAGCGATGATCGCTGCAACGGCTTCCGGGTACCTTTCTGCGATCCCGCCGCAGGTAAGAAATGTTGCCTTTACATCGTTGGCCGAAAGGATGCGCAGGATTCGCCAGATCCCGGTATTGGGGCCGTATTCAGCCTGAGTGTACTCTTCATGATTGATCCTGCCATTCTTGTCCGCCCGAATATCCTCGCCGCCTTGGAAATCAAAGCTTAGAAACACCGCGATCCGATTGTTGCCGGGCCAGAATACGTTGCCGCGAGAATGACGTTGTTGCAGCTCCATTTGAACCTCCTCTGTTCGCCTGCCCAAGTTTGATTAAATGACTTCTCCAGCTCTCCATCGATGCGATGTTTGCATTCGCTAAAGTTCTTTTAATCCACCCGCGTTAGCCTTGCAACCTGAATGCGCCACGTTGTTGCTCTGGAAAAAAGAATGTATAGAAAGAACGCGCCGGAAGGAAATTAAACAGAAACCGCCTTCATAATCTGATTCACGGCAGAGGAGGTTCGATGGCTTGGCAGAATGCTATTCTGTTGCTGGCGCTGGCACTTGCAAGCATAGGCGAGGCGCAAGAACGAACGCTTCAACCGCTGGTTGTCTCTTATAGTTCGTTCACCGGCAACCGCGCGCCCTTGTGGATCGCCAAAGATCTCGGACTGTACGAAAAATATGGGCTCGACGTAAAACTTGTTAGCATCGCCGCTGGCAGCGTATCCCTGACTGCCCTACTCGGCGGCAATGTCCATTTAACCACCGATTCCAGCTCGGGTGTCGTGGGCGCGGTCGCCCGCGGCGCGCCGATTGTAACGGTTTCCACCAACGGCACATTGCCGTACCAGCTCATCGCAGTGCCTTCGATCAAATCCGCCTCGGAGCTGAGGGGAAAAATCATCGGCAGCAGCCGCATCGGCGCGGGCACCGATTTTCTCCTGCGTCGAATCCTCACCAAGCTAAGCTTTACCCCGGGTAAAGACGTGTCGCTGATTCCCACCGGCGTGAGCGAATCGGATAAGAGAATCCAACTCATGTTCCAGGGTAAGATCGATGCAACTATCGGGGAATCCGACAAAGTCTTTCAATTTACCGAATTGAGCGGGCAAACGATTTCAGTGCTGGGCGAACCGAAGGACTTTGGCGTTCCTTCACCGGGGAGCGAGATCAATACCACCCGGCAGATTCTGAAAGACTATCGGCCGCGGCTCAAGGCCTTTTTCATGGCTTACAGTGAGGCGATTGCGGCCGGCAGAAAAAACAAAGAGCTTGCCTATCAGGCGTTCCGCAAATACATGCGGGTCGATAACCCGAAGCTGTTGGAGTTTACCTACAGAGTTCAGTTTCTGGAGGCGATTCCCGCCAAGCCCTATCCACGGGAGGATGCCATTCAGGCGAGTATCGAGGACCTCAGGGACTCAACCCCAAAACTCGAAGGCATGAAGGCCGCCGAGTTTTTTGATGGATCGTTGATCAAAGAAATAGATCAAGACGGTTTTTTCACGAGAATAGAAAAATGAAAACCAAAAACGTGACAAGACTCGGGTTAACGCTGTTCGCGCTTATTGTTTGGCCGCAAGCGTTGGCGCACTCGCAAGAGCGAGTTCGCATTGGGATCTCCGCGGCATCGCTGGGCTTCCTGCCAACGGTCTTGGCGGAAAAGAAAGGATTCTACAGTAAGCATGGAATCAACTCCGAGCATGTGTTGGTGCCTTGCGCGATTGCCACCAACGCTCTTCTCTCCGATGACTTGGATTACGCCGTCTGCACCGGACCCGGCATTGCAGGTGCGATAAAAGGGCTGCCGATAAAGTTGGTGATGACCACACAAGACAAACTCGGCTATCTTCTATTGGTCAAACCCGAGGTGCAGAAATTAACCGATTTGCGCGGCAAAACCATCGGCATCAGCACGTTCGGCAGCCAGTTGTACCTGACAAGCGTAACCCTGTTTCGTCAAGCCGGGATAGAACCCGGTAAGGACGTCAATCTTTTACCCGGAGGAGATAATACCGCCCGGTTAGCGGCGATGGATGCGGGAAAAATTGATGCGGCTTTCGTCTCATCGCCGGCGGATATCTTTGGAGCCAAAAGAGGCTACAAAGTTCTCTTGTGGACGCGCGACCATGTTCCGCTGACGCAAAACGCCATGGTTGTGACAGACAAGAACCTGAAGCAATCGCCTGAACAGGTAAAGCGAACGATCAAGGGAACGATCGAAGCTCTTCAATTTATCAGAGATCACCAGGAAGAAAGCGTCGCCATCGCTTCCAAGTGGTTGAAGCTCGATCTCGCCACCACACGCGCTGCTTTTGACAACTACCTGCCCTGCTACAGCGGCGATGGCGGCTTGTCTGATCAGGCACTCAAGGATCTAGTCCGCTACGAGCTCGAGCGGGCAAACCTAAAGAAAGACATTCCGCTGAGCCAGGTAGCCAGCCGCGATCTGCTCCAACAAGCACAAAGGGAACTCAATGTCCGCTAACCCCGGCGGTTCTAGTCGCACCGCTGTTCCTGCGCCACTCGATCATATTCGTGTGCTGGACTTCACCCACGTCCTGGCGGGGCCGTTCTGCACCCGCCTGCTCGCCGATTTAGGCGCGGACGTGGTTCGGGTGGAAAGCAGCAAGCATCCCGACCATCCCTGGCAATCGACATACATCAGCGATGACCAGCGCCATGCTTCCTATTTAAATACCAACCGCAGCAAACGTTCGATCAGCATCGATCTTAAAAACGATGCAGGACAACGAATCGCCCTCAAGCTAGCCGCGGTTGCGGATGTGGTGATCGAAAACTTCAGCGCCGGCGTTATGGGCAGGCTCAAGCTCGATTTTGCGACGATTGAAAAGCTCAACCCGAGAATCATTTACGTCAGCATGTCCGGTTATGGTCACAACGGTCCGCGCCGCGATTGGACCAGCATGAATATGAACCTGCAAGGATACAGCGGACTGATGACGGTCACTGGCGGCGAAGGTGATCCGCCCACGGCTATTTCCAATTCATGGAATGATTATATTGGCGGGCTGCACGCCTGCTTCGCTGTTTTGCAGGCGATTGACAAACGCCTCGGCAACGGCCGTGGCAGTCATATCGATTTGAGCCAGTTCGAATGCAGCGCGGCGATGATTGGACCTCTGTTGCTGAGCAGCGCAGTGAACGGGAAGGTTTCGCATCGGCTCGGCAATCGTTCGGACATCGTTGCTCCTCAAGGGGTTTATCGCTGCGCCGGAGCGGACGATTGGTGCGCGTTAAGCATTGAGAACGGCGACCAGTGGAAAGCTCTGGCCGAGGTGCTGGGGAGTGACAAATTAAGATCGGATACTCGCCTAAGCAGTGCCGCCTGCCGCATGGAATATCACGACGAGATCGATCGCGAAATTGGAACTTGGACCAAACAGTATTCCAGCGCCGAAGCTGAACGGCGGCTGAAAGCAGCCGGACTTCCGGCTGAACGGGTGCGGCGCATCGATCAGGTGATCGATGAACCCGATCCGGGCAGAGTTTTTTCACACATGGAAGAGCGACGGATCGGGTCGATGCTGACGACCCGCCTACCCTTTACTCTTGCACCGGTCTCGTTGCCCGGGCCGCGCAGCGCTCCTAGCCTGGGCGAACACAATAGGGACATCCTGCGCCAATGGCTAAATCTATCCAGTGAGCAGTTCGAGGAGCTCGAAAGGCAGCAGGCTTTCACGTGAGCCAAATAAACTCTTCCGTCATAACGCCGGAACTGCGCGCCTCGATTGGCCGGCAAAGTCCGGCTCGGCCTCTGGAAGTTCTCAGCGCCTCCGATGTCCGCCGTTATGTCGATGCCACCGGCGATGAAAATCGGTTGTGGCTCGACGATCAGTTTGCCCGGGCGGCCGGGTATCGCGGCCAGCTTCTGCCACCGACCTTGGTTGGTTGGGTTCCGTTCAGCTTCAGAGAGAGCACCGAAAGAGCTAACGCGGATCCAATGGACCTGCGGCGGCAGCTGCCCTTGCCGCCCGGCTATACCAACGTACGTAATGCCGGATCCGAGACCGAGTGGATCGCGCCCGTCTATCTCGGCGAGCAACTTTTCACCCGGAGCTGCATCGTCGACATCGTCGCCCGCGAGGGCCGCGCCGGATTAGGCATCTATATTACCCAGGAAGAACAAGTTTTAAATCCGGACGAGCAAATCGTCTTGCGTCGGCGCCATACGCTTGCGGTTTTTCCTGATAAGACCTATTCCGAGCGCCCCGAAGGGCACAATAGATGACGCGGATAATAGACCTGACCGGAATCATAGGAGCTTATGCCACCCGGCTTTTTGTCGAAGAAGGACACGAGGTCATCCGGATCGAAAAAGCGAACGGCGACGATTTGCGCCTCCTGCCCCCTTTTCTTGCCGACAAACGGGATTTGGAGCACAGCGCGTATCACCAGTTTTTAAATGCTGGTAAGAAGAGCCTTACCCTCGACCTGGATTCCGCCACCGGCCTAAAACTGTTCACTGATCTGCTCGGCCGAAGTGACGTTCTGGTTGCTGAGCGGTTGCCGATTGACGAGCAACTTTGCTTTGACGCCAATCCAAAACTTGTTGTTACGAAAATTGAGAATGACGCGCCGGAAATCTGCGCCATGGCGCGATCCGGACTGCTATCACTGACCGGTCAGCCGAATCAGGCTCCGATGATTTTAGGCGCTCACATCCCGTATCTAGCGGTGGGGGCGTATGTCGGCGTCGCCACCGCCGCCGCTTTGCTGGCAGCTAGAAATTGCGGACGCGGAATCGCCGCTACCGTGTCGGTGCGCCAATCGTTAGAATCTTTCGTCGAGCAGGCCATGGTAGAGTACAGTTTTTCTGGAACGATCACCGAGCGTCGCGGCAGCAAGGGGGCCATCACTGCAATTTCCGGAGCCCTGCCGTGTAAGAACGGCCATTGGGTTATCAGCCAGATACACCGGCCGGGGCGCTGGGACAAATTCGTAAACTGGGTGCAGGATCCGAACCTCAGCTCGGATCCATCGCTGGCCCAAGAAGAGAACCAACACAAGCATCGCGACTTCATTATGGATCGGCTGCACACCTGGGCGAAACGTTTCACTAAAGAGGAATTGGTGGAAGAAGCGCAGCGTCGACACTTCCCTGCTTCGCCGGTATCGACGACGCTCGACCTGATCGATGATCCGCAACTGGTCGCGCGCGGTTTTTTAAGAGAGATGAACCATCCGCTGCTTGGCCGAATTATATTTCCCCAGGGAGCGATCGCCACGGTAGCAGGCGTCCAGCTTACCCCGGCGCCGCGACTGGGCCAACACAACAACGAGATCCTGAGTGAACTCGGCTACGCTCCCCCGCAGCACAAGAACTTCAACACGGGAGCGTAAGTAGCCAAGCTTGCAACATGCAACAAACGATTTTTTTTGATCAAGTCCAAATTGGTGATTCGATTCCGCCGCGGGAGCACGGCCCACTCACGATCGTCGACACAGTACGGTGGGCCGGGTTGCAGGAAAACGTTCAGCACCTGCACTTTGATCGTGACCATGTGCGCCGGCACAATGGGCTGCCAACGTTTATCGCGAGCGGCGCCTATCGCCAGGCGCTGCTTATCCGGATGTTAACGGATTGGATCGGCCCGCGAGGCTGGCTGCGCAAGATAAACGTGCGCCACACCTATTCGACATTCGAGGGCGATAGCATGCGTTTCTTCGCGCGGATTACTGAAAAGTCGAGTGATTCTTCTAACCCATGGATTAGTTGTGAGCTCGAAGGCAAGAATCAGGAGGATCGACAAATCCTGACCGGACACTGTACATTGATTCTTCCTTTGCGTTCGGAGGATGGTCGGATTGACTGACAATCAACCAGTGACAGCGTGATCGCATTTTTCTGTTCATGCAAGTAACGGGGCATCGGCAACAATCGCAAACCGCTTCTCCGGCAATCCAAAATGAGCTATGAACCGGTCGTGGGACGAAGGTTATCTGACCCAGGGGATCTGAATCTCTTAGCCTGACAACGCAGGCGAGTGTATGGGACAACGGAAGGTGTCGAGATCGCCGAACCCACGCCACAGCGACTGCAGCAACTCGCGGCAGAGTTGGAGTTTTTAGAATGCTGCAAAAAAATAATTAGAAGGAGTTTCGATCATGGTTATACGCGAACTCAAAGACGGCCGTTCTTACGTCAGCCTACAGGAAGACCATGCCGAACTAGCGGCGCAATTCGCCGCTCACTGGGGTAACGCGCGCTTCTCGCAACTCCGCCCCTATAAGACAATGGTCTTTGCCACTACCTATCACGACAGCGGCTATCGTGAATTCGAAGGCAATCCTCCCATCAATGTCGAAAAAGGCCGGCCGTACGCGCATCGAGAAAACATCCCCTCGTTTGAAGCGGTCGAATTAAAGGCCTATGCCAAAAACGTCGATTGGCTTTGTTCACACGACCTCTACGCCGGGTTGATCGTGTCGATGCATCGCACCGGCTTGTGGCACAACCGTTACAATGTCTTTACAAAACCGGCCGGCAATGTGCGCGAGAGAAGCCAGGAAGTTCAAAATGCGAAAAAAGAGTTAGAGGCCAAGCAGGAGCAATACAAGAAAATTTTGGCGGCGGGAAACCCTGCTTTCGAAGACGAACTCTGGCACAACTACCGCACCTTGCAGATTTTCGACCTGCTATCACTTTATTTCTGCTGCGACGGCTACGCTTCCGAGAAGGAGTTCAAAGAGTATGCGATTGCGCCGATTCGCATTGCTTACGACAGCAACGAAGAAACCGAGTTAAAGATTACACCTAATGGGCCGGGCTCGGTAAAGATGACCCCTTATCCGTTTGACGAAAGCCCGCTGCAGTTTTCCGTGCGTACGCGGCTCATGACTCCGGCAAAAGGCCAATCCGCCGAAGCGGGTCTCGAGGCTTATCAAAAAGCGCCCCGGCAAGCACTGACCTTCGAGATTAGTAACTAAAGCGATGGGGGTGGAAGTCGGGGTAAAGTTTGCGAAGAAAGCAGAATGCTTTTCAGCGCAGAAGCGCAGAGCGCAGAGGTTTGGCTCTCAGGAGATCAGATGTTTCTCTGCTCTGTGGCTCTGCGGTATTTTCTGTTTTGTTAGATACTGCCTGCCATTGCCTACTGATCATAGATCTCCACCCGGATTGCCTGTCCTCTGCCCGACTCGGGACAAGCGCTAGCCGCAACTAAACAATCCATCTCGGCACGAAAATCCACATGGGCTTGTTCCTTGGGGCGGATCATCGTGTCGTACATAATTCCCGTTTCAGGATCGATGCGCATGCATTGAAAAATATTAAACGGACTGGGGATATCGTCCGGCGCTATCTTCCAGTGCTTCAGCGCATCGCTCAGATTTTCGAAACAGCCATGGTCCGGGATTTCTTCGGGCGCCTTAGGATTGATATCGACACCTTCGGCAAACACTCGTTTCGCTTTCCCTTGAGCCACCATCTCGAAGCGCTTGCGGCTGCACATGCCTTTTTGAAGATCGTGACGCCCTTCGGTAAACGTGTCTTCAACAACGGTCAGCATCGGGTTGTTGCGCTTTGAGAATAGAGTGTCCCCGGTGGTGATGAAGATTTTGACCTGATTGGTTTTGGTCCGCGCCTGATCGAATCGTTCGGTCAAGTCGTCGAGATTGAATGCGACAAAATCAACGATGCTCTTTCCGGCGATGCGCAGTCTCTGTCCTTTTTTGACAATATAGGCCCGCCCGGAATTTTTCGGGATAACTTCACTTTGTAAAACTGCCACTACCACTCTCCTTTCGACACACGCCTGCCAAGCATCCGGATTCTTTCATCAGGTTTAACTCGTGTCAAATAAGCCAATCTAAGGATCACCCGCGAGTCATTTTCAAAACTTCTTCCTCCTGCCCTAGGGATAACTTTGTCGCTCAAGTAGAGGTCATCGGATTTTTCTTGACTTCTAATCTGGTTCGCTCGACAACTTGAGTTTCGATGGGCAGCGCTTCACAATCCGCGAGTAGGGAGATTTCGATGCGAATTTCAACAATACGGTCGAGGATGCTTGTCATCGCGCTTGGATATGCGCTGGTTGGCTGGTTATCGACACTCCCCGGATTCACCGCCGAGCAACCGTTTTACTCGGGTAAGACCGTCAGCGTCATTGCCGGGTTTGCGCCCGGCGGCACGATCGATATCCGGGCGCGCCTGTTCGCGCGTCATCTGTCGAGATACATTCCAGGAAATCCATCGATCGTGGTTCAAAACACGGTGGGCGCTGGAGGGCTCGTTGCCGCCAACCATGTTTTCAGCGTGGCGAAACCGGACGGTTTAACCTTGCTCCATTTCCCGTCCAGCACGGTGATGAACACTTTTTTGACCAGCAGCGCTAGTGTCAAATACGATATCCGCCAGGTGCCGATCATATGGCTCGGTGCCGACAGCTGGCTTACCGTCGCCAACCCGAACACCACCGGTTTGAAGAAGGCGCAGGATATTCTCAAGGTAGGCATGCCGTTGCGGGTCGGCGGCTCGGGAGTGTCGAGCTTGAGAAGCATAAGGCCCAAACTCGCATTGGAACTCTATGGCGTCGAGCATACTTGGGTCAACGGTTACAAAGGTTCATCGGATCTCCTCTTGGCATTCGAAAAGGGAGAGATCCACATGTTCGAAGATCCGCAGGATGGTTACCAGGCCAACATACAGCCGAGGGAAAAGAGCGGTACGGCAGCGGTTCTCTGGCAAACCGGAATCATCGGCACGGACGAAAGCTTTACGCGCTCGAAGCTGTTGCCGCACGTGCCGAATCTGGACGAGGTATTGCCCAAGGAGAAAAAACACGGACCCCGGTGGGAAGCTTGGAAGGCGGCGGTAATCCCGCAGGCTTTCCAATATTCGGTTGGCCTGCATCCTGGCACCCCACGCGATCGGATCACAACGCTAAGTCAGGCGTTTGCGAAAATGACCCAGGATCCCGAATTCCGCGCCGATTTCGAAAAGGCGCTCGGCGAGGCACCGGACCCAATCACCGGCGAAGCCGCCGACCGAATCGTCAAGGACGGCGTCAAGAAACTATTCGAAGATTTCAAATCCGGGGTGGAGTATTTGCGCGCTCTGTCACAAAGCAGATGATTGTCTGCCCGCGATGTTGTACATTGATCTTGACTACCCGTTTTCTGATGCTTACAGACGCTATGACAGGATTAATAGCTTCTTCTGCCGCGCCTAAATGCCAGCCAAACTGATAACGTGAAAGCAGGAGGTAAAAAGGTATGAGCTACGTACGAACCTTATCATTGATGATCATTCTCTCCGGCGCCCTCGCGTTTGCCGGATGCTCTTCCACCGCCGATAAGCCTGAACCGTCTGCGGCGGCCGCTGCCACTCCGGCCACGGCCGAGACCAAGAAAAAAGTCGATTCCGGTAAAACGACCGAATCAACGACAAAAGCGCCGCCATCTTCGAGCCTCGATGCACTTCAACGCGGTGAGTCAACCGCGACCCCTGCGTCCAGTCCTTTGAAAGATGTTTACTTTGACTTCGACCGTTACGACCTGCGCGCGGACTCCCGTGAAATCCTGAAGGCAAACTCGGCCTGGTTGAAAGCGAATCCGTCGGCGCAAGTTCAGATCGAGGGACATTGCGACGAGCGAGGAACCACAGAGTACAATGTAGCTCTGGGCTCGCGTCGTGCCGAGAGTGTGAAAGACTATTTAGTGACTCTCGGGACTTCCGCCGATCGGCTGTCAAGCATTAGCTACGGCGAAGAAGTTCCTGTTTGTCGGGAACAGACCGAAGAATGCTGGCAAAAAAATCGCCGCGTCCGATTCGTCGTTCAACCTGCACGCCCTACGACATAGGATCGATCACGATTTTCCCGGGCGCCGCTGGAGCAGAAAAATATGCTGCTCCAGCCGTGGCGGCGCGCTTCAGTAGAGTGAATCTGCCGACGGTAAAAGCAGAAACTAGACGTCCGATACGCACTTTTTTTAGACATCTTCTCCCTTTTCCCTCCTCTAATCTCATAAGGGGCGCAAGCGCTGCCGACCGAACTTCCTCCAAAGCTTGACACGCGTTAACCCCGTTCGAGGCTCGAGTGAATATTGCCCGGGGATTGTTTTTTCTTCTCAGCGCCTGGATCTCCTCTTATAATACGATTTCACATGGGCAATCAGCCGCTACCACCAGCGAGAGACTCTAACCAGGAGATACAGAGGAGCCTTGCGTGCGCCTTTAGGTAAGCAGCCACCTCCCCTTCACCGGTATTCTACTCCGACATTGATCTAAACTTCCGCAGATTTTCAATCAGGATGACCTATAAACTCGTCGAAGGCTTGAAGTCGCAAACACTCCAAGACGTGTACCGTGCCATCCGCTATTTTCGCGAGGATCTGCATCTAATCCTTTTTCTCTTCTCGCTCACCGCCTGCTCGACCGCTCTCGGACTGCTGCAAGCCTGGCCGTTGGCGGTGCTGGTAGATTCCGCTCTGGGAACACCGAGCACTGAGAACTGGATGCACCGGCTATTTTTGGCGCCGCTGCCGGAGGATCCGATAAGGCGCATCATCGGCCTGGGGATCATGGCATTGCTACTGCGGTTTGCCCATGAGTTGATCGCCATGGCGCGCCGCCTGCTCACTCCGCGCATCCACTACAATGGTTTACTGCGAGTGCGCGGTGATTTGTATCGCAAGTTGCAAGGGATGCATCTCGATTATCATCGTTCACGGCCAATGAGCGACTCTCTATTCCGGCTGACCACCGATACTTTGGGGTTTCAGGCGGTGCTTACGGTCATGATCAACCTACTGGTCGCCGGCATCACGCTCCTTGTGATCGTCGGATTACTGATGGGAAGAAACGGCACGTTGACCTTGATCGCTTTGTCGATAGCGCCACCGCTGATGTGGGTCAATGTCATCTTCGGGCGCCGGCTCAGCGAGAAGACGCGAAAATCCCGAGAGTCTGATAGCGCGTTTACAACCTCGGTACAGCGTTCCATGTCGGCCATCGTTCTTACCCAAGCGTTCGGGCGCGAAGAAGATGAGTACCATCGCTTTGGCACCAGCGCGCGGCGGTGCGTGCGCGCCTGGTTCGGTATCCACCGGCAGGAAGTGGCTTATGGTTTGAGCGTCGGCGTCATTCTTGCCGTCGGAGCATCGCTGATTCTGACCTATGGCGGGGTGCTTCTGCACCGGCGTCAATTGACGCCGGGCGAACTGATGATCTTTATGACCTATCTCGGGATGATCTACGATCCGTTGTGTCAGATAACCGGTTTCAGATTCAACCTCGAAAGCGGCCTGGCCGGAGCCCGGCGCGTATTTGAAGTGTTTGATCGCGACGCGCTAGTTACCGACGCAGCTGACGCGACTTTCCTGCCACTCCAGCCGCGCAGCTTGATCCTAGAGGCGGTCGGGTTCGAATACTCTTCCGAACAAAAAATTCTCCAGCGCATCGACGTGAACATCGAAGCCGGGCAAAGCGTCGCGTTTGTCGGCTCGAGCGGCGCCGGCAAGAGCACTCTGCTCAACTTGTTATTACGCTTTTACGATCCGACCGCCGGAACGGTAAAGCTGGATCAGCATGATCTGCGGCAGATAAAGCTGAAAGACATCCGTCGTCATATCGCCTTGGTCTTGCAGGACAGCGTGCTCCTACCGACGACGATCGCCGAGAACATTGCTTATGGTTGCCCGACGGCGACACTCGAACAGATCCGCGAGGCGGCGCGCCTGGCAGGCGCGGCCAACTTTATAGAAACATTGCCAGATCAGTACCAAACAGCATTGCTCGACTCAGGTATGAACCTTTCGGGCGGCCAGCGCCAAAGGATCGCTCTGGCGCGGGCGCTCCTCACCAAAGCGCCGATCCTCGTGCTCGACGAACCCACCAGCGCTCTGGACTCCGAACACGAGCAAGTCGTGATCGACACCTTGAGTTCATTGAAAGCCAAGCACACGGTCGTGCTGGTCAGCCATCATATCGCTGCCGTGATGAGCTGCGATCGCATTTACGTCTTGGATCAAGGAATGATCGTCGAACACGGCAACCATCAAGAACTGCTCCGGCGAGGCGGCATCTATGCCGCGATGGCCAAGCAGCAATTACGCGCGGATTTTCCCGTTTTTCCCGAAGCTGCCTAGGATGGGCGATTTCCTGCCGGAGAAGACTGGTAATGCTCCTTCGCGCGCCAGGGCCGGTGCGGCGACTTAGCCTATTAATCCGCCAGATCCAAGCCTAGTAGAAAGCCCGCAGAACACTGGCGCAAATCGGTGCGTGCATCAGCAACCGATAAGATGCGTTTGGGACATCGCTCAGAAGCGGCCTTCTTTTTCCAACTTTCTTACAAACCGATCATCGACGAGATCTTCGGCCTTTAACCGGCGAATTTTGTCGTTGGTGAGACCGAGGAGCCGGATGACGTTGCGTATGCCGTCAACCGTCGGATAGATGCGTCGGTCATATAACAAAGGCAGACTTTCGTAGCCTTCGATAGCTTGCTCCACTTTGGGCAAGCGAAGTCCCTTGGCGAGGCTTTTGAGAACGGCCGGTTTGTTTTCCGGTTGAGCAATGAAGGCCATCGCATCTACCACGCTGCGGAGAACGCTTTCAACCACTTCCGGGGATGCCTTGATGAAGCTGCGCTTGGTCAATACGCCGGTGCTTTGAAAAGGGATCGGCAACTGCGCCAGATCGGCAAGATTGGTAAAGCCGCGGCTTTTAAGCGGCGCGGCAAAGGTATAGCCGACATGGGTTGCCGCGATGCTGTCGTTGACGAGCGCTTGGCTGCGCACCGATTCATCACCCAGGATACGAAAGCTAATGCCATCACGTTTGGCGTCTAGTCCCCAATACTCGAGAGCCAGGGTCGTGAACATCCAGCTGCCGCCGCTCGCACTGGTGACGCCTATGACTTTGCCCTTCAAGTCAGAAGGCACTTTTATTTTGGGCGAGGCCATGATGTTGCCGATCAGCTTATTGATCAGGCCGGCGACGAACACGAGATCGGTCCCTTCCGCGGCAGAACCGAGCACCGCGCCGGTGGCGGAGCCTTCGTGGAGCTGAGTATCGCCGCCGGCGAGCGCGGCCATGCCGACAGGACCATTGCGGACATGAACAAACGATAAGTCCAAGCCATAGCGCCGGAAGATACCTTGATCCTGGGCTACGTACATGGCCGCCTCGCGCTCGCTAAACGAGCCGGTGGTCATAACGACTTTAGTTAATGGTTGCGCCGCATGCGCGTTTCTAGCAGTAACCCCAGCCAACAAAACTACGATAATGAAAGCACCTGAGAGCACTTGCCTCATAGCATCCTCCACGATCTGTCGTCTCGAGAACGTTGCGACACTAGAGAAATCAAACTAAGCCGTCAAGTAAAAGCACAACGGATTGCTTTTGCGACCTGATCAGTCCTACGGTGCTGCTGCGTTCAACTATTGTGGAAAGCTCCGATGCAGCGAATATAGATCGAGTTGACGAACCGCCGTGAGAGTGTAGCCGCGCAGGTAGATCTTCGAGCGGGTTTGACTACTCAGTGTCACCGACGCTCAGGTAAGTTTACTTGAGAAAAATCCCGGCTGAACCCCACGATCGTAACTGAGCTTATGTCCGTCGGACTCGAGGCCACTGGGGATTATCAATGCGGGTATTTTTCAACTTCTCGCCTGCATGGCCAGAGAGGGAATATTGCCGCGCTCCAGTTCCTCTTTGCTGAGTTTCTTGATGTCTTTTCTGAGCTTATAGTTTATGTGCTGAATGGCTTCGGAAGGCCCGGATCGATTGCCCATCATGATCATTGGGCCATCGCCGCTGTTTTCCAGCTGGTAGAAAGATCCCCGGTGATGGTTGCAGCCATTCCAGGTTTCATTACCGCCTTACCGCCATCAGGGAAATGCATCGTGCATTCACCTTCGATGACATAAAAGGTCTGGTCCGCGTTGTGACCAGTGCATGTCATCCCTCTCGCCGGGATTCGGATAGTAATGCACCCATGCATGCAAACGCGGCGTATTAAAAACCACCTTTCGTCGCTTTTGTTCATAAGCCAACTGGAGCAAGTCGATAATCTCTACGGCCATATCAATCACCCCTCCTCAATATCGATACAATGCGACAAAGCGATATAGCAATGCCCCCGGCGAATGGCGCTTATCGTCCGAGGGCTCACAGCCGATCAGCAGAGCGGGAGACATTCGACCGACCTCACCGTTCCTTACATTACCGGTCTTAGTCGGTGGCGCGGTTCTCCTGTTCGCGTAGCTGTTGCTTCTGCCTCAATCGTTCCAATAGTCGATTCTTCTCCGCTTCTCCTTCGAGCTGCCGCTGCTCCGGTCGGTCGCTTGTGCCCCCGAATTGCTGGAAATCGGATTGCGATTGTTCGGAACCCGGCGCTTCGAATCGTAAGTCGCGGCGCGGCGAAGCCCGCGGCAAGGGTGCCGGCTTGGCCCTCTCTCCACCGAACCAATCTTTGAGGATGCCCCCTAACCATTCTCTGGCCATATCGAAATAGGGGTCCCAGATCGACTCGTGATATCGGTCGAAAGGAAAATCGGCTCGGCTGTCGATTAGTCGCGACGCAAGCGTTTGCTGGAAGAAATCGCCGACCAGCAGTAACGCGTTGTGTCCGCCCTCGCCCCAATAATTGCTGCGCATGGTGACTCGCGGGTCGTTGAAGCCGACCCATGAGCCGGCGACCAGCCGCGGGTGCATCAAGATAAACCAGCCATCGCTATTATTTTGCGTCGTCCCGGTTTTTCCGGCGAAATCGCCGCGCAAACCAAACTGCGTGCGAACCGCTTGCCCAGTGCCTTGGTCGACTGCGCCGCGCAGCATGTTAATAAGATCTCCAACGGCTTTTTCGGTCATGACTCGCTTGTCCTGGGTGGCGAATTCGGCGAGCACCTTTCCCTTGTTGTCAGTAATGCGGGTGATAAAAATCGGCTGGCGGTAGACGCCGCTGGCGGCGATCGTACTGTAAGCAGAAACCATTTCCAATGGCGTTACCGGGCTGGTTCCCAGCGCTAACGCCGGCACCTCGTCGAGCTTGCTTCGATTGATTCCCATCTTGCGCGCAAGTTCTGCGGTCTTTCTCGGGCCGATTTCCTGCATGACCTGAACCGTAATCGTATTTTTCGAATGAATGAGACCCTCGCGCGCCGTCATTCGCCGCCCAGTGGGCTCGCCGAGGTCGGACGGACGCCATATAGTTCCATCGGGCAGGCGAATCTCAACTGGGCTGTCGGTAAATCGCTTGGTAGGCGACATTCCCTGCTCAAGCGCGGCACCATAGACGAATGCTTTGAATGTAGAACCCGGTTGGCGCCTGGCTTGCGCCACATGATCGTACTGATCGATTTTGAAGTCGCGGCTACCGACCCAGGCCTTTACTTCGCCGGTAGCCGGATCGATCGCTACAAAGCCGGCCTGCAAGCGCGTTTTGGCGGCGCGCAGCTTGCTCATGAATTCACTATCATTCTTGAGCAGCGCCATCGCCGCCTCGGGGTCCGCACCGGATTGAACCGCAGCGCGGTACGATGGGGATTCCCGTATAAACACGTCGAGCAAGCCGTTTTTGCTTTTCCAAAAGTAAGCAAAGGGCTGCACGCGCCGGCGCATATCGAGGTAGGCCTTAGCGCTTGTCGAGATCAGTCGCGGCGAGCTCGATCCCCATTCTACATCTGCGACTGCCTGAAGGGCGTCGCTCTGGCGATTGACCGCCTGATTAGCAAGCGCCTGCAGGCGCGAGTCAATCGTTGTGTGCACTCTCAGCCCGTCGGCATAGATATTATGGTTATTGCGGTCGGCCCAATCGATCAGCCATTTACGAATATACGCAGCAAGATGAGGAGCGATCCCAATCGCTTCCGGCTGGCGTTCAAAGTCGAGACGTATCGGCCTGGTTTTTATCCGGTCAAACTCTGCCTGGCTCAACACGCTGCGCTTGACCATTTGCGAAAGCACCACGTTGCGGCGACGAAGCGCGCGCTCTGGGTTAAGCACTGGATTGTAATAGCTGGTGCCTTTCAACATGGCGATCAAGGTCGCGCTCTCGATCACATCGAGCTTCTGCGCCGGTTTGTCAAAGTAGGTGCGCGCAGCCATTTCGATACCGAATGCGTTGTACAAAAACGGCATACTGTTTAGATAGGTCTCCAGAATCTCCTTTTTCGTATAGGCATATTCAATTTTGATCGCGGTAATAGTTTCTTTGATTTTCCGCGTGATGGTCCGCTCACGGCCGATCTCCTCCGGGTAAAGGTTGCGCGCGAGCTGCTGGGTCAGCGTGGAACCGCCCTCGGGATCGCCTAGCACTGTGCGGAGAACACCCGATGCGGTGCGGCGCAAGTCTACCCCATAATGTTGATAGAAGCGGTGATCCTCCGTGGCAATGAGCGCGTTGATGACATGCTGAGAAACGCGATTCAAACGGACCCACTCGCGGTTCATCGGTTTATACGTCGCGATGCGCTTGCCATCAGACGAAATCAGCATGCTAGGTTGGTCGATCTTGGCTTTTTGGAGATCGGCGATACTTGGTGTGAACGGTATTAAAACTAGAGCGTACACGCACAGCATTGTCAGTCCGATTGCAGCCAACGCGGCCAATCCTTTGAGCGCGGAAAAAAACCTAAGTCGCATCCCTAGGGCGGGATCTAATACCGGCCAAAAATAGGCTGCAAGCCGATCGACCAACCATCGAGCGAGTCTGAAGGGCATTCTGCTTGTGTTCACTCTTTTTGCTTAAGGTGGCTCAATATTGCAACGACAACACATTAGCACGGACCATCCGACGAATACTTTAGCAGTTCGGTTACCTAGGTTCACCCGCGCATCGAACAAGAAAGATCGAGCACCGCTAGAGTAGAAGCATCCCTCATCCGGTAAGAAAGTGGTGTATCATTACAGATGTCCACTAGAGAATTTCTAAAGCAATCAGCGTGCGGCCGAGCGCGCAACCGATTCCATATCTGGAGGTGAAAAGGATGGCAGGTAAAGAGATGAAGTTTGAGCTGGACAAATTAACCAAGGACTCCTGGAGGATGTTCCGGATCATGGGTGAGTTTGCGCTTGGGTTTGATCGTATGAATCAGATTGGCTCCCCTGCCGTCACCGTCTTCGGCAGCGCGCGCACGCAAATCACCAGCCGCTATTACGATCAGGCCCGCAAGTTGGGGCGCGCACTGGTCGAAGCAGGCTATGCGGTGGTCACCGGTGGCGGTCCGGGAACCATGGAAGCGGCCAATCGCGGCGCCTGCGAAGCCAAGGGTACAAGCGTAGGGTTAAACATCCTGTTGGAGCATGAACAAAAGCCTAATCCGTACCAAACGATTTCCCTGCAATTCGAATATTTCTACGTGCGCAAGGTGATGCTGGCCAAATACAGTGTGGGTTTTGTAGTTTTCCCCGGCGGCTTTGGTACATTGGATGAAATGGCAGAGATTTTAACTCTGGTGCAAACGCAAAAGATCCATCCGTTTCCGATCTATCTGGTGGGATCCAGTTATTGGTCCGGTTTAGTTCAATGGTTCCGAAATACTCTAGCCAAGGAGGAGGCCATCGCTAAAACCGATCTCGATCTCTTCAAAGTGCTTGACGACGTCACGGAGATTCCCAGCGATATCCGGCGTTACCATACATCGGCAAGGAGCGCGGGCTTCAAGGTCCCGCGCGAGAAAGACCGAAAATTGGCGGTCGGGCGTTGAATGAACTACGGTTTGACGATGAACGAAGGCTCGTCAGCCTGTTTGGTCTTTTGTTGCGATAAATAAAATCCAAAACTCTTCTGCACCAGGCCGGTGAGAAACGAAATATCCAGCGGCCCCGGATCACCGGCGCCGATCTGGATAGCGACCGCTAGCGAAAGCCGCGCCGCATCGTCGCGGCCCGATTCAAGAAAATAAAGCGCCATATCTTCCATACGACGTTGCAGCACGCGGCCGATCTCACCGGCGCAAAACGCTTTCACCGCATCGCGCACGATGCCGGCGAGCCGTTCTTCTTTCTGCACCTGATTGAGAACCAAACGGCTGCTCTTCGCTTCCTCGAGTTGAGACAGATAAGGCGTCACCCAATCCTCGTCAAGAAACCAGAAGCGCAATTCCGGCTCTTCCAACAAACGACGCGACTGTTCGCGCCAGCTGCCGCCTGTGACATCGTCTGCATTGAGCTGGCGATAAATCGGATGTTCTTGCTGCTTGGGCTTGCCCGCGCCGATGACGGCGCGCAACTCATGAAAATTTTCAAAGCCGCTCCGTCCTTGCGCTTTGGTTTTTTCATAGGCGGCATAAAGCGTCTGGTCGGCGTATTCCCAAGGCAGTGAGATCATCTCGATACCATGCTTGTCTTTGATTTCGCGCGCCATATTGCGCAATTCTTTGCGACGGATCTTGGCGCCGCCGAGGCGCAGCAGTCCCTCACGGTCACTGAGCATAGCTTGGATCGTCTGCAGTCCGTGACCCGCTTGCGGCTTCACGATCCATAGAAGCCGGCCGCCGGTGCCATCCACCGCGGACATGTAGGCCTCCACGTCCGAAGCCGATTTCAACAAGGAAGTCACGCCTGTAGAACCGGAAGTTCTTGCTTCCGGCACAGCTAATCCCTTCTGAGTCAACTTAAAAAGCGAACGGCGAATTTCCTTTCTAAGCACTTTGTCGCGCGCGTCATTCTCGATCTTGTCGAGCGCCTCGACAGCGGCTGCTTCGGCAATTCTCCCCAAGGTGAAAACAACTGCCAAATCCATTTGGGGATCCTTGCCGAAGTGATCCTGTAAACGTTGGACCAGAGACGGAGAAGGATCATCAACTGCGACACCTGCCCGGCGCAGCGCTTCGAGTCCGCTCCGAATCTGCTTGTCCTGTGATTTGCTTTTGGCCAATACTGTCCCTGCGGTTATCTCGCACTCATCAGATCCGAAACCTTGCCTTGACGTCCGGCGAAAGCGAAATTTGGCCAGGTCTCGACCTGCGCATCTCGATAGTTTTCCCGATACCATTGCGCGATCTGGCCGGCGGTGGCAAACCAAACTTGTTTATGACTCTTGGCATAGCGGATAAATTCCCTTAGCAACAGAGCCCGGAACGGACGGCCGCCGACAAACGGGTGATTGCCCCACATCATGAACTTGGGATCGCTTGCTCCCTCTTCGTAAAGGCAATCAAAACAATCCTTCCACATCTGCAAGAGATCTCTAGGGGTTCTCCCGGCACGCTGATAGCTCGAGTAATCATTGAGATCCTGGAAGTATGAAAGGACAGTCAATTCTTTTTTTCCCACTTTGAGCGTATAGGGCGTTTCCTCGTGCTGCGGGTCCATCCAGTAACGATAGCCGAGCTCGAGAATGATGTCCGGAGTCACGGCACTCGGCGCCACTCCGGTGGAAAGATAACCGACCGGCGGCTCCCCCACCACCTTGCTTACGACATCGACAGTTTTCTTTAAATCATTTTTCTCTTTGTCGCGCTTTTTCATGTAACTGTAGTCATGGATCCAGGTTTCCGTGCCGACCTCGTGCCCCTGAGCGGTGATCTCTTTAAATATTTCGGGAAAATTCTGGACCGTAATACCGGTTGGGAAAAAGCTCGTTTGAATATTTTCTTTCTCGAACACATCAAGCATTCGATAGATACCCACGCGCTCGCCGAATTCACGATCAGTAATAATCGCTAGATTTTTTTTGGTGACGGCATTGGCGGGAAAACTCCGGCGATTTTCCTGCTGCAACGTGCGCGGCCCGCCTAGATCTTCCGGCCACGTTTCAAAGGCGACGCACGGCGTGATGGCAATGCGCGCGCCGTCGGGCCATTTAATCGGCGATCTCTTCGGTTTAACCTTCATGGTGCCTCCTCGGGAGTACAAAAATTTCGTTCAGTCATGCCACAGTTCGCTACGCTTTCCAACACAGCCGGGAGGCTTTGTTTCAGATCACTTAGTTGTTGAGCAATTTTTTTCAAATAAGCGGAATCAAACGGCTTCTGCTCGGTTTCCTGAGAAACTGGCCTTGACTTGAGTAAGCATGCCGGTTAAGTCAATGTGAACGAATAGATGAGGAGGCTTAGATATGGCAGAAGGAAAAATGATCGAGTATCGCGTTGATAACGGCGTTGCTCTACTGGAAATCAATCGCCCCCCGGCCAACGCTTATACCACCGAACTGTTGAAGGAATTAGATGCCGCGATTCTCGACGCGCGTTTCGATGATAATGTCCATGCGATTGTCATTACCGGCAAGCTCGAGCGATTTTTTTCAGCGGGCGCCGACATCAAAATGTTGGGCAGCGCGAGTTTGTCGGTGAAAAATAACTTCGCGCTTCACGGCCACGAAGTTCTCATGCGCTTGGAGAACACCCCCAAAGTAGTGATAGCGGCCATCAACGGCCACGCTCAGGGGGGCGGTCTTGAAATCGCCATGGCGTGTGACATCCGGATCGCCAAAAAGGAAGGCGGCCGAATCGGCCTGCCGGAGATCAATCTCGGCGTGATCCCCGGGATGGGTGGCACACAACGCTTGCCGCGCCTGGTTGGCAAAGCTCGAGCCATGGAGCTCTGCGCGACCGGAAAGCTCATCTCATTTGAAGAGGGACTCGAGATGGGGCTGATTCATTACGTCTATGAGAAAGAGCACTTCATGGACGAAGTCATGGATTATGCGCGTCAGTTCATCGTGCCCAACAAGAGCAGTCTCGCCGTCGGCAAGGCCAAAAGAGCTATTACCACGGGATCCGAGCTCTCGCTCCCCGATGGATTGGCTTTTGAACGCGAACTCCTGGCGCAAACTTTTGCCAGCGAAGACGGCAATGAAGGAGTGACAGCTTTTTTCGAAAAAAGAACCGCGCAATTCAAAGGCAAGTAATCCAATTTCAAACAATCATTTTCAGATCTCTTAGCGAACAACTCGATGCAAGGCATGCTATAGATCGACGAGCCGAGCGGACTCCGTGGTACGTTGAGGCGAGGCGATTGAGTGCAACCAAGTAGGAGAGTCTTTTTAAACAATCTGCATTGAAGGTAAAGTAACTCTATCAAACAAAGCAATTACCAGATCGCTTAACAAATGATTCAGATGCGAGGCGCGCGATGGATCGACGAGCCGAGGCGTACTCCCTGTACGTTGAGGCGAGGCGATTGAGCGCAACGAAGCAGATGAGTTATTTTTAAGCGATCTGCTGGAGGAGAGATAATGGCTAAGATGTTTATCGGCGGAGAGCTGGTCGACTCCGTGACTAAAGAGACCTACGAAATCCGCAACCCCGCTAACGGCGCGGTGGTGGATTCAATCCCCAAGGGAAACGAGAAGGACGTTCAGCAGGCGATCCAGGCCGCGGAAAGCGCTTTTAAAGAATGGGCCGATGTGACGCCGGAAGATCGCGGCAGCGCGCTCATGAACGCCTGCGAATTAATCAAGAAAAACACTAGTGAAATCACGCAACTGCTCACCCAAGAGCAAGGCAAAACTTTATTCGAAGCGGGCTTAGAGATTCACCATCTGGTGCATGGTCTGGAGTTCTATGCCGGGCTCGCCTCTAAGGTGCGCGGATCGCATGTGCCGTTGCCGCAAAAAGGGGCTTACGGCATGGTTATTCGTCAACCCATCGGTGTGTGCGGCGGTATCGTTCCATGGAACTTCCCGCTGACATTGATGGGCACCAAGCTCGGTCCGGCGCTCGCCGCCGGCAACAGCATTATCATCAAACCGGCAAGCACGACGCCTCTGGCAACAGCTCGGGTCATCGAACTCATTGCCCAAGCCACCTTTGGCGAAGGCAAAGCGCAAAAAACATTGCCGAAGGGAACAGTTAATGTCGTCACCGGACCCGGCAGCAGTGTTGGCGAAGAGATTTTACGAAATCCGCGGATTCGCAGAATCGCATTCACCGGTTCGACCCCGGTGGGCCGTCATGTCATGGAAGTGGCCGGGCGCGAAATCAAACGCGTTACCCTGGAACTCGGCGGCAGCGATCCGATGATCGTCATGGAAGATGCCAACATCGACCTGGCCATCAAGATGGCGGACGTGGGGCGCTACTTTAATTGCGGCCAGATGTGTCTTGGTGTGAAAAGGCTTTTTTTGCAGGAATCTATTGCAGATAAATTCCTTGGCGGTCTCGTCGAGATCTTGAAGAAGAAGACCATGGGCAATGGCATGAGCAAAGAAACGCGTATAGGTCCGATTCACCTCGAATCACAGCGGCAAGAAGTCGAAGAGCAAGTCGAAGACGCCAAATCGCGCGGAGCTAAGACTTTGTTCGGCGGCGAGCGGCCTAAAGGCGGGGACTTTGACAAGGGCTTCTACTACACGCCAACCTTGATGAGCAACGTGCCGGAGGACGCGCGCATGACCACCGAAGAGGTCTTTGGGCCCGCCCTGCCGGTATACACGTTCAAGAGCCTTGATGAAGCGCTGGAAAAAGCCAACTCGTCCGAATTTGGGCTTGGTTCGTCGATTTGGACGCGCAATCTTTTGAGCGCCAACAAAGCGATCGATAAGTTGCAGGCCGGAAATGTATGGGTAAACTCGCTGCATTATGGCTACGACGAACTGCCGTTCGGTGGAGTCAAATCGAGCGGCCTCGGCCGTGAGCATGGTCCCGAAGCGCTCGATTATTATCTAGAGCCGAAGGGCGTGGTCATCGTCAATGTTTGATCGATAATCCGGATGACGGGAGCCGGGAAGATTCCCGGCTCCCGGTGAATCTTCCTACATAGCCCTCGCCGGTAGCAGCATTCAGCACTGCAACAACTTCCACCCACGCTGAATTTACAACACCTTCTCTAACTTGTAGCGGGCAAGATCGTTGGTAGAATTGCTAGCGGGTGTTCCACATGACCAGCGAAAAAGATGAGGAATACTTTGCTTGCTTGAAGGTTTCCCCGGCCCAGATGGATTTTCTTTGGGCCGAGGGGTGGCGGCACTTCGGCATTTACTTCTTTCGTTATCAGACCTCGTTCCACGGAGACAAGAAGTTTTCGGTCATGCCGTTGAGAATCGATCTCGGACGATTTAGCTTGACGCGCAGTCAAAAGCGCGTGCTGACAAAGAATCGCGACACGCGTATTGTCATAAGACCGGCTGCCGTCGATCCAGACAAACACGAACTTTTCAATAAACACCGGGTGCGCTTTAAAGATAACATTCCTACTTCCCTTGAAGATATCGTATCGCCCCTGCCTGCCTCGGTGCCCTGTCCTAGTCGCGAGCTTTGTGTTTACCTGGGCGAGCGGCTGGTTGGAGCGACTTATTTGGATCTCGGGCAGGATGCTACTTCCGCTGTTTACGCGATTTTCGACCCCGCGGAGGCAAGACGAAGTTTAGGAATTCTAATGATCCTTCATTCAATTCAATTTTCCCGAGAGCGCCGCTGTCGATACTATTATCCCGGTTACGCTTATCACGAGCCATTTACGTACGATTATAAAAAGAGATTCACAGGACTTCAGTATTTGGATTGGGATTCGGGGTGGCGAGCCTACGAGAACGGCGCCAATCCTGAGGAGACATTGTGAGCGTCTCCAAAGATGACATCGGCAGCGGTAACTTATCAACACGTTGGCTGCCGAACTCGATAACTCTCTCCCAGAGATTGAGCATCTGGTAAGATGCGGTTGACAATCCGTTCGTCGTTCGATTAGGTTAGCCTCATCTCGTCTAAAAAGGAGCCCGCCTATGTTTGCACAGATGAAGCACATGGCCATCGTCAGCAGCAATTGCAACCAGGAGGGTGATTTCTACCGCGATGTTTTCGGCCTGAAACGCTCAGGATTGGCACGCGCCGGCGGAGCCGTTGTGGTTCGCGATGGTTACGTCGGGCTCAACCTCAACCCGCGCGCGCCTGGCCGCCAGGCAGGTTTCGACCATTTTGGTTTTGAGGTTGAAGATGTCGAAACTGTCTTCTCCCGAGTCAATGAGAAATACCCGAAGATAAAAATTTTAAAACGACCGGGCAATCGTCCCTTTGCCGGCATCAGTTTGCACGATCCGGCGGGTAATGTTTTCGACCTGTCACAAAAAGGGATGGAAAATCGCCGTGATCTCTATGTCGACGACGATCAAACCATGCCGCGCCGGGTCAGTCATATCGCTTTGCGCGTGCTCGAGCCCGACGTGATTGCCGAGTTCTATCGCACGGTGTTTGAGCTGATGGAATTAGAGAAGCCGGCTGGAGATCCCAATCATTACCTGTCAGATGGCCGAGTGACGTTGGCTATCTTCCCATGGCAGATCACCGACTACGAAGGGTCAGGCATAGAACGGCCGGCTTTGGACCACATCGGCTTTAAAGTTGAAAGCATGCCCGCGTTCAGAGCCGATTTGGAGAAGTACATGGCCGCCAACTCATCCGCCGGCAACGATCGTCCGGAGAAAAACCCCGAGAGAGAAGTCAGGCGGAATCTATTTGCCAAGTGTTGCTTTGGACAATTTCAAATGTCAGATCCCGATGGCGTGTTGATTGACGTTTCAGAAGCGTAAACGCAACATCCTAACGGCGATGAATCAGGATGGGGTCGCATGACAGCGGCTCCATCTTCCCACACCCAATCCCAGGGCTATCATCGTCAAAAAAAGCCCCAACGCCGGCAGCATCGCCCAAGCTGGTGGTTCGACTGCGGAGACCGACACGACTTGTTCGGAACGCATCGCTTTCCCGCCTGGTAATTCCGCCCGCGCGCTAACCCGGTGCTCGGCGCCATCGACGAAATGAAAGTTCATCGAAAACTCCCCTTCAACGGGAATTTTATCGACCGCAAATACGGTCATTTTCTTTTCGATGTGAGTTATCGCAAGCGACAACAATGCTCCTCGGCCGGCGTTTCCACCATCCGCGTCCAAAACCCAGCGAATCCGCGCAAGCTTCCCGGCCGACGGCGAATCTATTTCCAGGCGCGCGATTGGCATAACCGCCCCAGCTTGGGCAAATGCCGTTGACGATGATAACGCGAAGAATAGGCTAGCGGAAAAAATCGCTGCCAACGCTCCAGGCCCCTTACTCACGGGACGTGTAAAAATCCTTCCGGCAAGGACGCCAACGCCAAGCAACCCGAGGATGAAAGCCGCCAAGGTTAACCATTTACTTCTGTGCTCACGAACATCGATGGCGAACATCTTACTCGATTGGCTACCGTCCGGCGCCAGCACCTCCACAAACAGGCGATACTCGCCCCGTATCGGGAAGTTATACCTCCACTCGGCTTTTCCTGCTCGAAGCGGCAGGCGCATCTCGGTGAGAATGCTGCCTTCTGCCAACGGAAAGTCTGTCGAGAAGAAAATCGGCCGCGGCGCTTCGAGCCGCAGGTTTAACCATCCGCTGGCCACAGGCTTGCCATCCGCACCAGTGACCAGGAGCGAAAGAGTTGCCGGATCGAAAAACGGTCGCAAACGTTCTGGGATTGGCGAAGTCTTAAGATAGATATTGGTATCTTGCGCCGAGACGCCAGCACCGCCGAGTATGCAGAGGATAAAAAAAGCGGGCGCTAGGAAATACTTCAGTGACAAGGAACCACGGCTAGAGCATGCCGGAAGTTGTGCATCGTATCATGAACCGCAGGATAATGAGCCGCAAGAGCGATCCAGAGAATCGTGCCCGACAACATCAATAGCATGCCCGATTTCATCATGAACGAAACTAGCTCCGGAACTGTTACCCCGAGCCATCCGGCTAATGCTTTCTCCATCTCCATATGGATTCGCTCCCTTCTCGATATTCGCTAATCTAAATACCAAGAGTGAAAAACTGTCAAGCGCAGGCTCTTCATAACTAGCCTTGTAAGCCCATAATCGAGCATATAAGATTCGCAGAAATCTTTTCTTGATGTAAAAATTACGCCGTCCTCAGATGGCGGACTCGGAGCGTCAATGCAATTCGGTGTTTTTGATCATCTAGACCGCAACAACCTACCCCTCCAGGAATATTACGAAGGACGCCTCAAGCTGGCCGAAGCGTACGACGAGGCGGGTTTTTACGCTTACCATGTCGCCGAGCATCATTCTACGCCGCTCGGCATGGCGCCTTCGCCAAGTGTTTTTCTATCGGCTGTCGCGCAGCGAACCCGCCGGCTTCGCTTCGGTCCGTTGGTCTACGCCCTGCCGCTTTACCACCCGATGCGTTTGATCGAAGAGATTTGCATGCTCGATCAGATGAGCGGCGGCCGTCTCGACATCGGCTTTGGCCGCGGCGCTTCGCAAATCGAATCCGCCATGTACGGCAACGATCCGGCGAAAGCCGAGCTCATGTATGTCGAAGGGTTAGAGCTGATCATGCGTGGGCTTACGCAGAAGAGCCTCGACTTCCATGGCCAGTTTTATTCATTTGATGATGTGCCGATGGAGCTCGAACCACTGCAGAAGCCGCATCCACCGGTCTGGTACGGGGTTCACTCGACGGTAAGCGCCGAACGCGCGGCGCGCCAGCGGCTCAACATTGTCAGTCTGGATCCGGCCGATAAGACACGGACGTTTACAGATCGGTTTCGCCAAGTCTGGCACGACACCGAAAGGGTAGAAACCAGCAAACCGATGATCGGCCTCGGCCGTTTTATCGTGATTGCCGCCACTGACGAAGAAGCAATCCATATTGCGCGCCGGGCGTATCCGAAATGGCACCGCAGTTTCAACTATCTTTTCAACTTGCGCGGCGGCAAAGGGCCGGTCCACCAACGCCCTGCGGATTTAGAGACCCTTATAAAAATAGGTCAAGGTATTGCCGGTAGCCCAAACACTGTAACCGAGTTTCTCAAGGCGCAGATGACGGAGTCCGGCGCTAACTATGTCGTCGGTCAATTTGCATTCGGCGATCTATCTCTCAGCGAAATACTACGTTCTCTGGAATTCTTCACACGCCACGTCATGCCTGAGCTGCACAGTATCGACTAGCATGACTCGAGAAATCGGCTGCGGCCTCAGACGATCACTTCAGATGTTTTTCAAAAAATTGCGTAGTGCGCTGCCAAGCGAGATCGGCGGCCTCTTTATTATAGTTCTGGCCTTTCTCGTTACCAAAGGCATGGCCGGCATCATACCAGTAGGACTCGAACGGGACGTTAGCTCCCTTCAGTTTGGCTTCGAGCGCACGCGCCGCTTCCGGCGTAAAAGACGCGTCCTTTTCCGCCAAGTGGAGTTGCAAAGGAATTCTGATCTTGGTTACATCCGCTGCTCCTTCCGGAGGAAAGCCGTACCAGGATGAGGCTGCATCCGCTTCACTAACGAAAACCGCCGCCAGCACGGTCAAAGCGCCGCCCATGCAGAAACCTACGACACCGACCTTTTTACTGGACTGCTTTAGATGTTGAGCTGCGCCCCGGATGTCTTGCCCAGCGGCATCGGCAAAATTGAGGTTAGTCATTAAATGTTTCGCTTCGGCAGCGTCCAGCGTCACCTTACCTTTGTAGAGGTCCGGAACCAACGCGCGATATCCTTGCGTCGCGCAACGGTCGGCGACCGCCTTGATCTGATCATTGAGTCCCCACCATTCTTGGATAACCACCAAGCCCGGCGCGTTATCGTTGCCGGCCGGGCCAGCAAGATAACCTTTGCACTCGGCGCCGTCGGGTCGCTTGAACGTAATCATTTGTCCCATGAGATTTGCCTCCTTCGTTGACAGCGAATTTGTTCCGTTACTATCAAAGCGATCGATGAAGTCAATGCGGCGCGCTCTACAACGCTATGGGCTGGAGTGTTATACTTAAGTTATTATGGAGATAAAAAGAGCGGTGTTCGGGCGCCATGTGGCGGCACTTGCCATTGGCATCTTAACAATTGGTTTTCTGCCGCTTTTCAACTTTGCCGCGGCTCAGGATGTGACTGATGAGATCCGCCAGGAGCAGTCCAAGGCCCGTCAGCAGCAACGGCTTGAAGAGTTGCGCCGTCAAGAGCAGATCAAACAACTGCAACGAGATCAAAAGATCAACGAGCAACAGCAAGAGCTAGATCGAATACGGCGGCAGGCGCCGCGCTCCGATACTCAAAGGAAGCAAGATTCCTCCCAGGTCCAGCAACAATTGGATCAGCAGCAGGTTGAGCATCAGTTACAGCGGCTGCAGAACGAGAGGCAGATCGATCGGGTTCAAAGCGAGCAGGACCAGTTGCGCCAACAACAACGGATCGATCAACTTCAGCGCGAGAGGCAAATTGATCATCTGCGCAACCAATTACGGGGAAATCAAGTACAGCAGGATCTCAATCGGCTGCGACAACAACAACTCAATCGCTGAAAGCTGATTGGGATTAACCCGCCGTAAAATGCGTTCTTGTGGCGTTGGGCGGCACGCAATCCGTCATGACGTAAAACTCTCGGCCGGCACCATCCACTAATCCGAAATACCCTCGTTCAGTGGCTTCTAAGATAAGAGGGCTTTGCGTTTGACCGAACAGCGCCCTATGGTAACAGCAAACCCAGCTCTGAAGCGGCAGTCGCGAGTTTTTGCATTTCCACCGACAGTACATTTCCAGCGGAAGAGCATGCTCAACAGAACTTGTCCGGCGATGCAGCATTAGAAAAGTAGATGCCGTCGTGCCGGAATCCCTCAACGATCGTTTGATGATATGACAAAGAGCGCTGGGGCATTTGCTAAATGTCACCGGAATACCGTACCAGCGAATCTGTAGAGACAATCGCAAGAGATGTTGCCAGCTCAGCAAGCCACGTAAGGAGATACGATGGAAACAATCGGTTTCGTAGGTACCGGAGCCATGGGAACGGCACTGCTGTCGCGGTTACGGCTAGCGCGGATATCCGCGACTGCATTCGATCTCGTTCCCGATGCCCTCGCGCGAGCAGAAGCAGTGGGCGCTGAGGCTGCCGCATCGGCAAAAGCGGTCGCCCAAAGATCGACTCTGATCGACGTGGTCGTTCGTACCGACCAGGAAGTGCTCGATTGCACGCTCGGCGATGGAGGTATTTTCGAAGGAGCCTCGCCGGGCACGTTGGTGCTGCTACACAGCACGATTCGTCCTACCACCACGAAGCAAGTCGCCCAGGCTGCAGCGGATAAACGCGTTTACGTGATCGATGCCTGCATGACTGGAGTTCCCAGTGTAGCGCGAGACGGCGGATTAACGTTTCTGGTCGGCGGCCAAAAGGCCCTATTCAATCGCGCCAAACCGCATCTGCTGAGCATGGGTAAAGATGCTGTCTATATGGGTCCCTTGGGCTCTGGCAACGTGACGAAACTAATTAAGAATCTGGTCACAGCCTCGGAAGCGTTGATCATTTATGAGGCAATTCAGATCGGCAAGGCCGCGGGTATCGATTATCGCGCGGCGTTGGAGTTGATGAAGAAGACCCAATCCGAACCGTTTCTAAATCGCTGGGAGAACAGATTCGACCTCTCGGGACCCGAACTGAAATTCAACTCCGGCGCTAACCTTTACGACAAGGACCTCCCTTTGGCGGCTGACGTTGGCAAAGCTCTAGGGGCAGACATTCCAGTCACCGAGGAATTGGCCGAACTCGGTATTCGCTTAAGCGGCGGTGGCAAGCCAAGCGTCTAATACTTGAAACAATATCGAACTTGAGCAACTCGAGGCCATGCCCGAGCTGACCAAGTGCACTACAATATTTCCATGCGGACCAAGAATTATCGGGACCACAGAATAGAACTCCTCTCCGAAGTGACAAATTCTGGAGAATGGGTGGCTCAGGCGATGATTGTCATCACCGATGCCGGTAAAGCAAAGCGAATTCCGATTTTCGGCCGCAGGCGCGCCACGTTCGATTCAAAGCGGGGCGCCGACGCCTATGCTCTGGAATTGGCCAAGCTTTGGGTCGACGGCCATCTGTGGGGCGGCAATGGACGTGGCTGAGAACCGAGCACCCGAGTGATTCTAAAATCCTTATGGATTGTGGAAATCATCGTCTGCCTCTTCATGGATACTCGAGCAACTGGCATGGACGGTCAGAGGGGCATCCTTGCTGGGCTCGACCAGAGCTAACAGAAGGCAGCGCGGCCTGAGAAGAGTCACGATCGAATCGCCGGTGCCCAGCATTGGACACGAGCGCCGTGATCATTCTCAACACCGACTCACCGTGCATAGTCTCATCGCCTGTCAAGCCCTACCAGCAGAAGAATCATAGATGAGTTACTTTTTGAGATATTTCGTTCTGATGCCCGTTCTCGCCGGATCGTTAATCGGATGCGCAATAATGCAATCGACTGACGGTTCGTCACTGTACAATCCGACCCAGCGAGTCTTTCTGGTGCGACACGCTGAACGTTTCAACGATTCACGAGAGGATCCTCCATTGACGGCGGACGGCAAAGAAAGAGCAAAGGCGTTAGCCGACACCCTGCGCGACGCCGGGATTACCGCAATCATCACCTCACAATGGACACGGGCCAAAGACACCGCGCAACCCTTAGCCGACCTGCTGAAGATTACTCCACAAGTGATCCCTACGGCCGATCCACCTCATGGGTATTTCCAAGCGACGGCCAATGCTTTACGGCGACTTAAGGATGATGCAGTTTTAGTCGTCGGACACATCACGATCCCCAACATCATCGCCGAGCTCGGCGGCCCGCAACTGCCAACGATCTGCGAAAACGTGTTTTCTGATTTGTTCCTGCTGGTTCCAGCTCTGGGGTGGGACGGCCTCACCAGACTTCGTTATGGCGCTGTAGAGGACATTTCCGCGCGTTGCAGGAATCTCCCTGATTTGCGCTCGGATCCAAACTACCAATGATGAGATAACGACCGGTTTAGCGAAGCGATGTAAATCAACATCCTTATCGCTCAAACTCGGCTGAGATCACATCCCACCAAAGCACTTGGGGCTGGAAAATCCCACGAGCGTTTCGCTGCGGTCACCCGGACATTTCGCGGAGCCTCTCCGGCGCTCCGCACATTCAGTGCATATCATTGGAAGGCGTCCGAAAGTCAGTCGAGACTCTCGCTTCGCTGGAACTCGTCGGAACCGTTTGACATCGTCCAATTCTTATTGCTTGAATCGGAAGAGCATGGAAACGCGATCTGAAGCCAGCTCTTCGCTATCAACTCCTCGACAGGAATCAACCGCAATCCCAGGAGATTCCAATGGCTGGCCAGTCCTTCGGGCGGGAACTAGCCGGGAGAATGCTGCCACCGATTTTAGCGATTGGTTGTGTGCTCGCCTTATGGTGGGGGTTGTATCTTATTTTTCCTCGCTTACTGCCTGGGCCGGTAAGCACCTTTAACGAAGCGATTCGCTTGTTGTCTGATGGCACTTTCTTTTTCCACATGCTGCAGAGCCTGCGACGGGTTTTTGTCGGTGCCGCAGTCGCTATGATCTTTAGCATCGCTATCGGTATATACATGGGTACCGTTCTCATGGGCGAGCGTTTTTTCCAACCGCTGGTGGTCTTGGGACTCACGATTCCCGGTTTGATGTGGGCGCTCATCGCGGTCATGCTCTTTGGCATCAACGAGATAGCTTCCTACTTTGCAGTGGCGGTCACCACGTTTCCCATGCTGGTAATAAATATTTGGGCCGGCGTTAAGTCGCTCGATAAAGAATTAATCGACATGAGCCATGTGTTTCGTTTCACTCCGTGGATGAAGATCTCTCAGGTGATCATCCCTCAGCTCGTGCCCAACATCTTTGCGGCAACGCGCTATGGCCTAGGTTTGGCGTGGAAAGTTGTGGTAGTCGTGGAAATGTTCGGCACCAGCAACGGCGTCGGCTATCAAGTGATGAAGTCCTATCAAGTCTTCAATATGGAAGGGGTGATCGCCTGGACGCTTACTTTTGTCGCCGCCATGATCATTATTGAATATGGCATCATCAACCTGGCCGAGCGGCGCCTGACGGCGTGGCGGCCAAAGGTCGACGTTTGGAGACGTTGATTGGCTCGGTTGATCGTTCGCGATGTGGAAAAGTGGTTTCGGCGCGAGGACGGGCAGCCGCTAAAGATTCTCGATCGTCTTTCGTTTGAGGCGCTCGAAGGTTGCGTCACCGTGGTGGTGGGACCTTCCGGCTGCGGCAAATCGACGCTCTTGAACGCCATTGTCGGGCTCGAACGCCTAGACCGAGGTGAACTGGCATTTGCAAAGGACGCTGTTCATTTGCAAGGTCGTCCGCTCATTGGTTATGTGTTTCAAAGCCCTAGACTGCTTCCATGGAAAACCGTTGGTGATAATCTCAAGCTGGCCTTGCAAGGGGCCGGTATCGACCGAGGCGAGTGGCAGGAGCGAGTGGAGCGGTATTTGGATCTGGTCGGCCTTGGAGAATACGCTGGCCAATTTCCGCTCTATCTTTCGGGAGGACAACGGCAGCGTGTAGGGCTTGCGCGAGCTTTGGCGATCGAATCCGAGCTGGTGTTGATGGATGAACCGTTCGCGAGTGTCGATGAGCTGACGGCAAGGCAATTGCGGCAAACCACACGACGGCTCTGCGAAAAACTTCATCGCACAGTTCTTTTTGTCACTCACAACCTGCCTGAGGCCGCTTATATGAGCGATTACGTCGTGACGCTCACAACCCGTCCGGCGCGAATGGCGGAATACGTCACCAATCCCCTGCCCACGCCGCGAAACTGGAGTCCGGAGATCTACCAGTTTGCCGCTGAATTGGAAGCCAAAGTTATTTTCAAAGAGGAGAGCGAACTATGAATCTGTCAATTGTCATTTCTTCCATCGCAATCATTATTGCGATAGGCTCATTTTCTCATCCGCCGGTCGAGGCCCAGTCGCTTCAGACGGTCAACATCGCAACCGCTGCCGCGGGTCAGTCTGGGTATATCGCGGCACTCATCGATGCTAAGGGCATCGGCGCCAAACATGGGTTAAAGATCAACAATCTTATGATGGACTTTACGGAAGCAGCCAACGCACTGAAGCTAGGACGAGCAACCGCTAGCGCGATGCAACCGAGCACTGCGGTCAATCTCCTCAGGAGCGGCACCGATATACGGCTGATTGCGCCACAGATTTGGTCAGGCAATTCCTGGCTGGTCAAAAAAGATTCGCTCTATAAGTCTCTTGCGGATCTCAAAGGAAAAAAAATCGGAAATTTTGCGCGGGTGACCGGAGCCTATTTCTTCTCGGCTGTGATCGCCAAAGAGAAAAAGCTCGATATCGAAAAGGACTTCCAGAGTATTCCGGCCGAGACTGGCGCTCTGATCGCCTTATTGGAGCGCGGTGAAGTGGAAGCAATCAACATGTTCGAACCGCATACGACGCGGCTGGTACTTTCGGACAAATATCGGGTACTGCTCGATTTCGACGAGGAGCTGGAAAAACTGTTCGGCGCGCCGCCGTTAAAATCATCAGTGGGCATGCTCAGGGAAACGATCGAAAAGCAGCCAGCGCTGGTGAAAGCGATTCGCGGCGCCTATGTCGATGCGGTTAAAATGATCAAGGCGGGCCAAGACAAGGATTTCTTTGAAGCCAAAGCCAAAGAATTTTTCAATCTCAGCGCGCCAGAACAGATCGCTGCAGGAATACAAAAAAACCGACAAAACTTCGCCGATCTTTGGGGTGAGTCGTTCTTCCAATCACAGAATAAAATTCTACAATCAGGAATTTCTTTGGGTTTACTGCCAAAGGTAAACGTAAACGAGCTATGGATAAAATAAGCTTGAGCGAAAGAATTGCCGGATCTTCAAGTTGCGAGTCGATGCGCTCCGTATCGGGTCTAGCTCCGATTTGCCACGAAACTGTTGCGTTGTAAGTTGCTGCCAGACGTTTGGCCTTGGCTGCCGCGACGCAAATACATTTTAACCCAATAGTCGTAAAAATATTGGAGGCTCTGCTTCGCTTCTTCGGGATGTCCTTCAGCGGTCTCGAAACGAATAGTAACCCACTGGTCCTGAAGAGAGATTCCAATTAGCGAGCTATTTTTCCGGCCATCGAGATAAGCTCCGGCGCTTCGCAGTATATGCGACAAACTATACGGATCGGGTAGAGGGCTGATCTTGGAGCGCTTGCAACGAGCGAGATAGTCCAACTTAACGATCTCCTCAAGATCATAGCGCAGATCAATAACCCCCGAACGCAAAGACCGGCGAAAGTCGCCATGCAGGATCTTGTGTAATCGCGTCATGAACCGGCGCGAGAAGTAAGAACGGAAGCGCGAATCCCCTGTTAATCTCTGAATGCCACGAATGATATAGGCATCCGCAACGCAGACTAAGTCGGCGCTAGTAATTTGGCGCCGTTCGAGGAGCTGACCTACCACTCTCAGGTCTCGAGCGTAAGAAGACGCAGGCGTTTGATCGACATCGTCTATTTGCCAAGGCGCTTCATCGTGCAAGCTTACGCCGGGATTGACCAGAGTACTGGCTGTTTTCATTATTATTCTACCCTCTCACAATCTTCTCGCTTTCGAGTTGGGCGTGGGAGATTGCATTTTGTTCCAGGTGAGCGTTAGCTTGCACCCTCTTGGGGGAAGTTTCACACCCCAGCTTGATATCTACAGTAACGCCTAACGCAAGTTGAAGGCCATCAGCCACTTAGGCCGCGTTTAGAAATTTCATGACATCTCTGGTCGATTGAGCGAAGAGTTGTGGCAATGATTCAACTTGGCTGACACTTCTGACAATTCGTTTTTCGCTAGGAGGTTCCGAGGATGTGTCGGTCGCAAGAAGGATGCGGGATAACCCGATGAAGAAGGACCCACGTCGAAACAGCAATCGCAGCCCAAGAACATGAGTGGAGCTTTCTGATGTCTGTGGGTTGTAATCTTCACGTCAGTTCCGTCGCCCCCATCAAGAAGCGATCGCATTCTCGTGCAGCACCACGACCCTCATTGATGGCCCACACGACAAGGCTCTGACCACGACGACAATCGCCTGCGGCAAAGACCCCAGGAATGTTCGTAGAAAATTCGCCATAATCGGCCTTCGCATTCGAACGTTGGTCCCGCTCGACTCCCAATTGGGCCAAGACCGTCTCCTCAGGACCAACAAAGCCCATAGCCAGCAAAACCAGATCAGCGCGCAATATTTTTTCGCTCCCGGGTACTCGCTTTGGAATGAACGCGCCTTGCTCATTTTTGCCCCATTCCACATCGTAGACGTGCAGCTGTTTTACCCGTCCGTTGGAATCGCCAACAAATTTCTCACCGGTCGTTAGATAGATTCGCGGGTCGGCGCCAAAACGTGCTTTCGCCTCCTCCTGACCGTAGTCCAGTTTATAAATCTTGGGCCATTCAGGCCACGGATTATCCGGCTGGCGTGTATCGGGTGGACGCGGCAGAATTTCTACTTGAGTCAGGCTCTTGCATCCGTGTCGCATTGAGGTGCCGACGCAATCGGTGCCGGTGTCACCGCCGCCGACGACGATCACATGTTTGTCTTTCGCCGAAATGTATCTACCATCCTTGTGATTGGAATCGAGCAGGCTCTTGGTATTGGCGTGGAGAAAATCCATCGCGAAGTGGATGCCATCGAGCTCGCGCCCTGGTATCGGCAAGTCACGCGCTTTGGTCGCGCCGCAACAGAGCACGATCGCATCAAACTCATCTTTGAGTTTGGCAGCGGAAATATCGTGCCCAACGGCGGCGTTCGTTACGAACTTGACGCCCTCGGCCGACATAAGATCGACGCGGCGTTGGACGATCGCCTTATCGAGTTTCATATTGGGAATGCCGTACATCAACAATCCGCCAACACGATCAGCGCGCTCGTAAACAGTGACCCAGTGACCGGCGTAGTTTAGTTGCGCAGCGCAGGCAAGTCCCGACGGACCCGATCCGATGATAGCGACTTTCTTACCGGTCCGATTCTCCGGCGATTGCGGACTGACCCAGCCTTGGGCAAAACCATTGTCGATGATGGCACATTCGATATTTTTTATTGTAACAGGCAGTTCGTTTAATCCGAGTACGCACGACCCTTCGCACGGCGCCGGACATACCCTACCCGTAAACTCCGGGAAATTGTTGGTTTTGTGCAACCGATGCAGCGCCTCCTGCCACAAACCGCGGTAAACCAAATCGTTCCATTCCGGAATTAAATTGTTGATCGGACAGCCGGAAGCCATGCCGCTGATCAGCTGTCCGGTATGGCAGAATGGAATACCGCAATCCATGCAACGCGCGCCCTGGTCCTGAAGCTTGGCTTGCGAAAAATGCTCGTGAAACTCGCGCCAATCCTTCACCCGCTCCAAGGGTGAACGGTCTTCCGGTAGCTCACGTCCATATTCCATAAATCCTGTTGGTTTTCCCATTATTGATTACTCCCGACGTTTAACAGATCTGCCGAGTGAAGGATGAGCCATCTTCTTGCGTCGATTTCACTCCATAACTTACTTGGACCCGTTCCGAATAAAACTCGCACTCAGATCCAACAGGGTCGCCATTCCATACTAATGGACAAAAAGCGGTAGCCACACTCGGGAGAAGTTTCGTTAACACTGAGTGGCGGGACCGGCGATGATTTATTTACTTCTGACCTGGAGATTAAAAAGTGATCAGGCCTGCTGCGAACTCAGTTACCGCTCACTCGGGAAGCGTCGTTCTTATTTGCTTCGAAAGCGGCCATTAGGGCTTCTTCGCCGGCAAGTCCTGTCGCCTCCGCCTTCTCGAGTTCTTCCAGCACGCGACGGTAATCCTTCGGCATCACCTTCAGTAGTTTTCCGGCAGTCTCCTCCCAAAGTGCCAAGAGCCGCCATGCTCGGGCGCTATGCGTGTATACCGCGTGCCGCCTAAGCATATCCTCGGCATCTCGCAAATCTTGAGCATTCAATTGCTCCAGTTCGACAGTTTCGAAGTTGCAGCGGTTTTTAAATGTGCCGTCCTCATCCAGAACATAGGCCACACCACCGGACATGCCGGCTGCGAAATTGCGCCCGGTGGCACCGAGAACGAAGACTTTCCCTCCAGTCATATACTCGCACCCATGGTCACCCACTCCCTCCACGACCGCGCGCACACCACTGTTTCGGACGCCGAAACGCTCCCCTGCCATTCCCCGGATAAAAGCCTCCCCATTGGTCGCGCCATACAATGCAACGTTCCCGACAATGATGTTCTCTTCGGGAGCAAACGTTGAGCCTTCGGGAGGATATAGGACGAGTTTTCCACCAGATAAGCCCTTGCCGAAATAGTCGTTGGCATCGCCTTCGAGTTCCAGAGTCACACCAGGTGGTATGAACGCTCCGAAACTTTGCCCCGCGGATCCCTCAAAGTGAAAATGCACGGTATCTTCGGGCAGTCCTTCGGGCCCGAATCGGCGCGTAATCTCACTGCCCAGGATTGTGCCTACCACGCGATTCGTGTTGCGAATTCCCAGAGACGCCTTCACCTTCTCGCCACGCTCCAAGGCCGGCGCGGCCAAGTCGAGCAATACTTGATTGTCCAGAGCATTTTCCAGCCCATGATTCTGTGGCACGCTGCAATACCGCCCGACATCAGGACCAACTTTGGGCTGGTATAGTATCGCCGCATAATCCAACCCTCGTGCTTTCAAATGTTCCACAGCTTGACGAACTTCCAATCGGTCAGGCCGCCCGACCATCTCATTGATCGTACGAAATCCTAATTTGGCCATTTGCTCACGCATCTCTTGCGCAATGAAGCGCATGAAATTAACAACGTGTGCCGGATCTCCGGCGAATTTTGCACGCAACTCCGGGTTTTGCGTTGCCACTCCGACCGGACACGTATCTAAATGGCATACACGCATCATGATACAGCCTAGGGTCACCAGCGCCGTAGTGGCGAAACCGAACTCTTCGGCACCTAGCATCGCAGCCACCACCACATCGCGTCCGGTCTTCAGTTGGCCATCGGTTTCCACTGTGATACGGCTGCGCAAATTATTGAGCAGCAAGGTCTGATGGGTTTCCGCAAGCCCGAGCTCCCAAGGTAGTCCTGCATGTTTGATGCTAGTCTGCGGCGAAGCCCCCGTGCCGCCGTCATGTCCGCTGATCAAAACGACGTCGGCATGGCCTTTTGCCACACCTGCGGCTATGGTACCGACCCCCACCTCCGAGACAAGTTTAACGCTGATCCGCGCATGATGATTGGCGTTCTTGAGATCGTGAATTAGCTGCGCCAGATCCTCGATGGAATAAATGTCGTGATGCGGCGGTGGCGAGATCAACCCTACCCCTGGGGTCGAATGCCGCACTTTGGCAATCCATGGGTAGACCTTGCGGCCGGGCAGTTCGCCACCTTCGCCCGGCTTGGCGCCTTGAGCCATCTTGATCTGGATCTCACGCGCTTGAGTGAGATAATAACTTGTTACTCCAAACCGTCCCGAGGCCACCTGCTTGATCGCGCTATTGCGCGAGTCGCCGTTGCCGTCGAGAGTGTACCGGGCCGGATCTTCTCCCCCCTCGCCGGTGTTGCTTTTGCCGCCCAGACGGTTCATGGCAATGGCAAGTGCCTCATGCGCTTCCTTGCCGATCGATCCGTACGACATCGCGCCGGTTTTGAAACGTTTGACAATTTCGTGGACAGGTTCGACTTCTTCGATTGGAATCGGCTGGGCTGCATACTTTATCTGCATGAGACCGCGCAGGGTGGCTAGTCGCTGCGACTGGTCATCGATTAGCTGTGTGTACTGTTTGAAGGTTGTGTAATCATTGTTACGACAAGACTTTTGTAAAAGATGGATTGTGCGCGGATTGAACAAATGCAATTCACCATCGTTGCGGTACTGATACTGCCCGTAGACTTCCAGTGTATGCCCGTTCAACGGATACTTGGGATACGCGTTAGCGTGTTGCCGCTGCGCCTCGCGCGCAACTTCATCGATACCGATGCCGCCCACCCGCGATGGCGTCCAAGTGAAATATTTGTCGACCAGCTCTTGTCCCAAACCGACCGCCTCGAAGATCTGTGCGCCACAATAGGACTTCATAGTCGAGATGCCCATTTTGGCCATGACTTTCACGACGCCTTTCACCGCCGCTTTGATGTATCCCTTGACGGCTTCGTGATAGCCGAGACCTTTCAGCATACCCTCATGAATCATGTCGTTGAGACATTCAAAAACAAGGTAAGGATTGATCGCTTGCACGCCATAACCGAGCAGCAAGCAGAAATGATGCACTTCACGCGGCTCTCCTGATTCGAGCACCAGGCCAACGCGCGTGCGTGTGCCCGTGCGAATCAAATGGTGATGTAATCCGGAGCAAGCAAGCAGTGCTGGAATCGGTGCATGGAACTGATCGACACCTTTATCGGAAAGAATTAGAATCGTTGCGCCATCCGAGATTGCGCGGTCGGCTAGAGCGAACAACTCTTCCAAGGCGCGTTCCAGGCCATTCTTGCCTTCACTCGCCTTAAAGACAATTGGCAGCGTCACCGATTTGATCCCAGGTCGCTCAATCCGCCGTAGCTTCTCCATCTCCGAATTTCTTAGAATTGGCGCCGAGAATCTTAATTGGCGGCAACTTTCCGGTCTTGGATCGGTCAAATCTCCTTCTAATCCCAACGTTAACGTGGTTGAAGTGATTAACTCTTCGCGGATTGGGTCGATGGGCGGATTAGTCACCTGAGCAAACAGTTGCTTGAAATAGTTGTAGAGCAGTTGAGGTTTATCCGACAGGACTGCCAACGGCGTATCCGTTCCCATCGAGCCCACCGGTTGAATGCCGTTCTGTGCCATGGGCGCGATGTTTATTCGCAAGTCTTCGAAGTTAAAACCGAAGGCTTGAAGACGCTGTAATGTCGTGTTGTGATTTGCCACCGGCTTCTTTTCCGGGATATCAGGTAATTCGTCGAACCTCACGACGTTGTCTTTTAACCACCGACCATACGGCTGGGACTTCGCAATCTGCTGTTTGATCTCCTGGTCGCTGATGATGCGCCCTTCACTGGTGTCAACGAGAAACATCCGTCCAGGCTGAAGTCGACACTTTTCCGCGACGTTCTCCGGCGCTATGTCCAAGACGCCAACTTCAGAGGCCATGATCACGAGATCGTCTTTGGTCACATAGTATCTAGACGGACGCAGTCCATTGCGGTCGAGTACCGCCCCGACAACTGTGCCATCGGTGAACGCAATCGACGCAGGCCCGTCCCACGGCTCCATCAAATTGCTGTGGTATTCGTAAAAGGCCCGTTTGTTTTCATCCATGCTGTCGTGATTTTCCCATGGTTCGGGGATCATCATCATGACAGCATGCGGCAACGAGCGCCCGCTGAGAGCGAGAAACTCCAGAGTATTATCGAATTTAGCCGAATCGCTACCGTCCTCCTGAATAATGGGAAAGATTTCTTGCAAATCATCGCCGAACAACGGCGACGCCAACATGGCTTGGCGCGCGTGCATCCAGTTTTCATTGCCCCGCAGAGTATTGATTTCGCCATTGTGGATCAGGTAGCGATACGGATGAGCCCGACCCCAGCTCGGAAAAGTGTTCGTGCTAAAACGCGAGTGATCCTCCTGCTCGGACAGATTGTGAATTACTACGCCGCGCCGGACGACCGTTCCTGTGACTTCCCGGCACTCCTGGAGCGCCTCGACCGCATCGAGGGGCTTGCGCGAATTCGGTTCGCCAGCCGCACCCGCGGCACGTCACGCCCCGGATGATTGAGGCGTTCTGGGACACTCCCAAGGTCTGCCGCCACCTCCACCTTCCGGTCCAGTCCGGTTCCACACGCGTCCTGGCGGCAATGCGTCGGCGCTACACGCGGGAGGACTACCTGTCGCTGGTCGAGCGTCTCCGCCAGGCCATGCCGGACATCGCGTTATCGACCGATATGATTGTCGGGTTCCCGGGAGAGACGGCCCGGGACTTCGACGAGACGCTGTCGCTGACGCAGGCCGTCGGGTATCACAGCATCTACTCGTTCCAGGACTCGCCGCGCCCGAACACGCTCGCGCTGAAACGCATGCCGGACGACGTGCCGGAGGCGGAGAAGACCCGGCGGATTGTGGCCCTCCAGGGTCTCCAGCGTGACATCCAGGGGGCCCTGTACAGGCAAGCGATAGGACGGGTGGAGACGGTCCTGGTGGACGCCCGGAGCCGGCGGCGGGAATGGGAGCTCTCAGGGCGCACCAGCGGAAACACCGTCGTCAACTTCTCGGGCGAGGCCGCACCAGATCGGAGCTCGTGCCCGTCAGGATCACGGCGGCGAATCCGAACAGTCTCCGCGGCGAGCCGGTATCGTGACGTGTGATTGTTCAGCGACGGGAGACCGCAGGTAGCGAGGTTGCCATGCAAATTGAGATGACCGTGAAGACGCTCATGATCGACCCGGCGACCAACCTGCCGATCGTCATCCTGCGGGACAAGGATGGCTCGAGGGTCCTGCCCATCTGGGTGGGGGTGGCAGAGGCCAACGCCATCGCGCTCCAGATCGAGAACGTGACGACCCCGCGGCCGATGACGCACGACCTCCTGCCGAACTGATCTGCGATCTCGACGCCGGGGATCGAGAAGGTGGTCGTCGCGGACTGCGGGACAACACGTTCTACGCGCTGATCTATCTCACCGTGAAGGGGGAAGCGGTCGCGGTCGACGCACGCCCCAGCGACGCCATTGCGCTGGCGTGCGGGCGAAGGCCCCGATCTACGTCGAGGACCGCGTGATCGAGGAAACGAAGACCACGGATTTTGCCCCCGACAAGGAAAATGCCGAGCGCCTCCAGAAGTGGCTGGAGAGCCTCGACCCAACGATCTCGGCAAATACAAGATGTAGGGCACTGTTGTTTTGCGTGATCCATCCGCGGCCCTCCGGTGACGTCGCCGCGCCAGCTTTGCCTGCTCGATTGACACTTCACCGCCGCCCTCCCTACAATGGCGGCGACCCTCACCGCACATCCAGAGCCTCACCACATGATCGTTGCGATCGCGAATCAGAAAGGTGGCGTCGGCAAGACGACCACCGCCATCAACCTGGCGGCGGCGTTGTCGATGCGAGGCAAAGCCACGCTGCTGATCGACCTCGATCCCCAGGCCAACAGTTCCATGTCGTACCTGGACGTGGCCACCGTCACGCGCAGCGTGTACGATGCGATCGCCGAGCCCAACATCGGGTTCGCCGACGTGATCCTCCCGTCCGCCTCAACCGAACCTGTTCATCGCCCCGTCCCGGATTGCGCTGGCCAAGCTGGAGGGAAAGCTGGTGGGGGAGTTCGACGCCCATTTCCGGCTCAAGGATCGCCTCGACCCCATCCGGGAGCAGTATCCGAACATCGTGATCGACTGCCCGCCGACGCTCGGGCTGCTGACCGTCAATGCGTTGGTGGCGGCGACGCATCTCCTGATTCCCATTCAGTCGTCCTACTTTGCGTTGGAGGGACGGACGACCTGCTCGAGACGATCGAGAAGGTCAGGGCGCGCGCGAACCCGACGCTGCAGATCCTCGGCGTGGTGATCACGATGCACGACAAGCGGACGTCGCTGGCGCGAGGACATCCGCGCGCAGATCGATCAGGTCTTCGGCAAGCAAGGTTTTCAAGACCGTGATCACCAAGAGCGTGCGGCTCGAGGAGAGCCCGGCCTACAAGGAATCCATCTTCACGTTCGCGCCGGATTCGAGCGGCGCCGCGGATACTACCGGCTGTGCGAGGAGGTCATTGATCGTGCCTAAGCGAGGATTACCGGAGAGCGTGCGGATGCGGCACGACGAACACTACGTCGATGCCCTGACGAGTTCGGCGGGCAGCCCGATCGGGCGCATGGTGCCGATCGACCAGATCGATGCCAACCCGAACCAGCCCGCCAGGTGATGGGGGATTTGTCGGAGCTGATGGCGTCGATTGCCGAGAAAGGCATCATCGAACCCATCATCGTCCGGCAACGGGGTTCGCGGTTTCAGATCGTGGCGGGGGAGCGGCGCTACCAGGCGGCTGTCCAGGTCGGGCGTCGACGAGGTCCCGGTCGTCATCCGCGAGGTCGACGACGCGGAGATCATCGAGATTGCGCTGGTCGAGAATATCCAGCGGAAGGACCTGACGGCGTTCGAGGAAGCGGAAGCGCTGTTCTCGCTGCAGACGCGGTGTAATTACACCCACGAGGACATGGCGCGGCGCCTGGGGAAGTCGCGAACCGCGATCACGGAGTCGCTGTCGCTCAACGGGATGCCGGACGACGTGAGAAACCTCTGTCGGCTGGCCGACATTCACTCTAAATCATTGCTTTTACAGGTAGTTAGGCAAAACGAAGCGCAGAAAATGGTGGCGCTCGTCGAGAAATTATCGCGCGAGGGCGTGGTCATCGCCCGCGAAGAGGTGCGGAAGGAAACCGCCAAGCCGAAGCCGGGCCGGCCCAGTCGACACCTTCAACTACCGGGCTCCGACCAAGGCCTTCAACCTCCAGCTGCGCTTCAGCAAGTCCCGTGTCGATTGTGACGAGGTCATCTCCGCCCTGGAAGCCATCATCAGCGACTTGCGGCAGGGGACGTAGACGGACGGGATCGGATCCCGGATCCGTTCCGGTTCGGGTTCCCAGCTATCGAGGACGTTCCGTGGTCGTCGATACGGTCGACCGACCGGTTCCCGGGACCGGGATTCGATTTCCGGCTCGGCCGCGGCCGGTCGACCGACCAGAATGCCGGGGCCCGGGATCGGATCGAGGGATCCCATCCGGCTCGGGCTCGAGTTCCTGCTCCAGTAGCGACAGCTCGCTGGTAGCGTTCGGGCCCGGCGGACCGGGTCCCGAATCCCGATCCGACGCCCGGTGAAGTCTACGCTGGGCGGATGGCCCTGCGAGCGGAGCTATCCGATCCCGGAGGCCGGATCCCCGGAATTGAGCGGAAGAGAGGGGCATCGGACTCCGGAAATCGGATCCCCGGCTCGCGGGCCCCGGATCCGATTCCAGCCCGGCACTCTCTCGTCACCCGTTAGTTAACATAACACTCATTATCAGACCCACGGCAAAACCACAGGAAACCAGCCCTGTGCATAACCTGCGGAGGCCCCGGGCCCAGAGGACCGCCGGGAACCGGCCCCCCAGGGGCCCCGGGCCGCCCCCGCCCCCACGTGCTATCCTGAGCCGACTCCCATGCTGCGGACGATCGATCGCTACGTCATTCGCGAGGTCGTCCCGCCGTTCCTCCTGGCCCTCCTGATCCTCACGTTCCTGCTCGTGCTCCCACCCGTGATGGAGCACCTCGAAAAGCTCCTCGCCAAGGGGGTCAGCTGGACGATTGCCGCGCGCATCATCTGGACGGCGGTCCCGCAGGCAGCCGGGCTGACCATCCCGATGTCCCTGCTGGTGGGCCTGCTCGTGGGCCTGGGCCGGCTGTCGGCCGACCGCGAGGCAGTTGCCCTGCTCGCCTGCGGCGTCAGCCCGTACCGACTGCTGCGCCCGGTCGGGCTTCTGGGACTGGTCTCGGCGCGGCCACCCTGCACGTGATGCTGGTCGCCATCCCGGACGCCAACCAGACCTTTCGCGAGCTGACCTTCGAGGTGATCTCCAAGCGGATCGAGAGCGATATCCGCCCCCGCGTGTTCTTCCAGGATTTCCCCGGCTGGGTGCTTTACGCCCGCGACGAACCGGACCCGGGAACCCCGGGTGGAAGGATCTCCTGGTCACGCGCACGGACGAGGGCTCCGGAACGCGGACAATCTACCTGTCACGGCGCGGCCGCATGGTGATCGACCGGCGGAGCGCCGGGTCCACCTGGTGCTCGAGGGATGGCAACGGGTCTCCATCACCAAGACGGCCAGGCCGACACCTTCCGGTTCCCCGGCGCCCTGGTGCTGTCCCTCAACCCCGACGCCGTGTTCCCCGACATCAACATCCAGCGCGGCCCGAACGAGAAGACCATCGCCGAGCTCCGCCACGACATGCTCGACAAGCTCCGGCAACGGGATCTCGCCGCACCCTGAAATCATCACGATGCAGCAGAAGTTCTCGATCCCCATGGCCTGCCTGGTCTTCGCGCTGGTCGGCCTGGCACTGGGAATGTCCGTGGCGCGCGACGGCAAGCTGGCCGGGTTCGTGGTCGGCATCGCGGTGATCTTCGCCTATTACGTGGTGTTCCTGCTGGCCGAGTCATCTACCAAGGGCACGACGCAAACCCCGAGGCCGTGAAGGCCGGTGGCCGCTTCCTCGCCGCCCACCCCGCCCGCTGGATACTCTACATCGTCCTGGGCGCGTTCGGCGCCGCGGCCCTGACTGCGCGCCAGAACACGGAGGGGGGCCTCCCCCTCCGCGTCCCCGCCGCCATGCGCCGGCGGCTGGACTCCTGGCCACGGCGTGGCTCCGCCCTCCCCCCGCGACGGCCCGACCCGCCGGCCGCGCGCGTGCGCCGTCCCGTCGTGGTCATCCGGTTGCCCCACCTGCACGTGCCGCTGCCGCGGCCGATCGACAGGTACATCAGCCGCATGTACCTGCGGGTGGTGGGCCTGTCCTTCCTGGCGCTCCTGGGGCTCTTCTATATCTCGACGTTCATCGACAAGTCGGACAAGATCTTCAAGGGACAGGCGACGACGGGGAACCGTGGTCAACCTGCTGGTGTACATGACGCCGCAGTTCGTCTACTACGTGATCCCGATTGCCGCACTGCTGAGCGTGCTCGTGACGTTCGGGCTGCTGTCGCGAACCAGCGAGCTGACGGTGATGAAAGCCTGCGGCGTGAGTCTGTACCGCGCCGCGCTCCCGGTGGTGCTGCTGTCGCTGGTCCTGAGCGCCGTGCTGTTCGGCCTCGGGCAGCAGGTGCTGGCCAGGGCCAACCGCCGCGCCGACATCCCTCGACGCCCAGATCAGTGGCCGAGCGCCCCGACCTGTTCGACATCATGAACAGGCAGTGGGTGGTGGGACAACAGGGCACCGTCTACCACTACTCCTTACTACAATCCTGAGCGGGACGAGATGTCAGCCCTGGTGATGGCAACCGGCCCGACCAGCAGGCGTGGACCCTGTCGAGCGCGACCTTCGCCGAGCGGGCCACCTGGAACGCCGGCTGGCAGGCGGCTTCGGGATGGATCCCAGGATTTCACCCTCGAGCCCGCCGGTCCTGGACCGCCCTTCGCGGAGCCGCACGCTCAAGGGCCTGGAGGGGCCCGACTACTTCAAGACCGAGCAGCCGGTCGCCGACATGATGACGGTCGGGGTGCCCCCCGCAGCTACGTCAACGACCTCTCCAACA
>CAVUZH010000002.1:0-87061 GCA_963745835.1 uncultured delta proteobacterium | reverse complement strand
TGACGGTATTTTGCGCGAAGGCAACCAGCGGGAGTGCCCGCTTCAGCTTGCTGCGATTCGTTAGGATCCAATCTTCACCGCTGCGTTTACCATCGCCCTAACCGGATGAGGGCGGGGCGCAGACCGTCTACAGAACCGACCCCTTCGTAAGTAGAATTGCATTTACGCGATAAGGGCGCAGCGCTGGGCTGGAGTGGAAATAACCAATCGATCATTCAGCAGCTCTATTCGTTTAATATTTTCTTCACGCGCTCAATGACCTCCGGAGGTTGGTTCATGATCCGTTCTACCAATGCCTGTAGCTCTTCGCCGGTAGAAGGTTGCAATACCAATTTTGCTTTATTCGTCTGCGCAATAAATCCCGGATCTTGCATCGTCTTCGCGTAAGCTTCGCGTAAAGTTTTTACTCGGTCCGCCGGAGTTCCTGGCGAGGTCAGCATCGGCCGGCCAAACTCAGCGCTTGCTGAAATGAACTCGGTGACATTGCGGGCGATCTGAGATGTTTTGTATTTATCCATGAGCTCATAAATGGTCGGTGTATCCGGCAGTTTTGGGTCTCTTTTGGGCGAGTCTTGAACGATGTGGCGGTCAAACCCTCTTTCGTGCCAAGCCCTGTACGTGCTTCCACTGAAGTGATTGATGATATCGTGACCGCGGCAAATGACTTCTCCTCTTTCAACTGCCAAGTCGATTTCACTAGCGCCGGGATACCCCAACACAAATTCGAACTTGGCTCCTATAGCTTCTTCGAGGAGTTGCGAAAGAGTGTAGCCGGCGCTGTTTGTCCCAGGCGCACCGCATTTGGGTGGTTCTTTCGCGCTGATGATGTCCGCTATGGACTTATATGGCGCATCGGCGCGCATATAGATCACCGTGTAATATCTCTGCGGGTTGCCGATCCATGCGAATTTTCGCACATCGTACTTGACCTCTGCGCGGCCGACGATTTGATCGATATACAATCGGTTGGCCGGCATCACCGTGGTCAAACCGTCAGGCTTGGCAACGTTGTGAACGTAGTTAGCGGCGACTAGACTCCCGGCGCCGGGCATATTTTGAACGATGACCTGCGGATTGCCGGGGATGTGTTTGCTTAGGTGCGGCGCGATCAGCCGCGCCCACACATCATAGGCGCCACCGGGAGAGACGCCCACTACGATCGTGACAGTTTTGCCTTTATAGTAGGAGTCTGTTTGAGCGTGAAGGGAAGCATTAAAGCCAAGGAAGCATACCGAGAACAGGACCCAACAACACAAAGCCGTTGAGAATGAAACTTTTTTCATTGTAATCCCCTGCGATGCAATAAAGATTTTGTTTCTGTAACTCAAGCTCTCTGCATTAGTCCCAATTCCAGTTGATCTTTTTTGTAACCAAGCCCGAGCCGGTTAGCGAATGCGTACTGCCTCTGAAGTGATAGCACACATGACTGCCGCCAAAGCCTCCCGACACCAAGATTTTCAAATGGCTGGGCTCAGCGATGGTAAAGAGTTTCGCATCGTCATTGTCCGGACTGATCCTCTTCATCCAGTAGTAGACACTAGTCGGTGAAGCCTGGCTGGCTACTTTTTTGATATCTCTCACCTGAACATAGCATTGCTCATAAACTGCGTCCCGGAAACGCTCCTTGCTCCAGCCCGCATCCGCTAAAATTCTAGCTCCCTGCGGATTGAGCACGAAGACATGGGGAGCGGCCGCTACGCCGTCTCCTTTGATGTCGTTTGCTATTGTCGAGATGTTATCGTCGATCGATGAGGCTGCAAAGCCGCACGATACAACCTTGCCATTGGCGCCTAGCATCGACACAGCGCTATCCTGAGCATCTAACCCGGCGTAATCGACGTGGAACTCATCCCAGGGATTCCCTTCTTCTCTCGGCCGTTCAGCGATCAATGAATGCCAGCGCGCCGGTCCACCGAACACGGTTTTCGAAAGTTCTCCCGGCTTGCCCTGACCGATGTTCCACAGGATCAAGCGGATTGCGCGGCCAATGGTGGCGTTTACCCGATGACCCGAACCACCGAGGGCTCCCTCGGAATGATTAAAGCCAAGCTTCTTGACCACAGGTCCGCTAATAATAGCCAGGGGAGGACCACCGAATGTACTGCATTGGGCACTCAAAATATGAAAATTCGGGTCCAGTATCGCTTCCAAAGCGGCAAGCACCACCGGAACATATTCCGGCTTGCAGCCGGCCATCGCACAATTGATTGCGATCTTCTCGATCGTCGCGACTCCTTCGCCAGGAGAAACGATGCCGAGCGCCTCGTCAGGTGGCCGTTTCAAATAGTCGATGATCGCCGTCACTTTCTTGAGTGTCGGAGGGAACACGGGCATACCATCGGTCCAGCCCTTCTCATAGGCCAGATCTGCGAACGCATCGACGTCCTCGACTTGGTACTGCTGCGAAGTCAATTTGTAATTTTGCAGGCTCATGATTCTACTCCTTTGTCACGCGACCCCGATGCGCTGAGCACCAATGAAGCCTCTCTGTCGATCCAATTCGTTCACCGCATGAGCAGCTTCGTCGCCATCGACAGCGGTTACCAGTCACCGCCACTGTTGGACCTTGAGCAAATCAGGTATGCGCTGGAGTTGTTCTTTTGCTTTTTTACGCACTGTCTCCTGGGAATCGGCGGACGGTCGATCGACTGGATAGACGATCACAAAGGGTTTTGAATCTTCTATTCCGAGTTGCCTCATCTGAGCTCTGGCGAGTCTCTCGAAAGGTTCGTGGACAAATACAACTGATGGAGTCCCGAGCTTTACCATATTTACCGTGTCACGCACGGCGGCAGATGTGCAGGACCCTCAAGCCCCGACACCTAGAACCGCATAGTCGACCTTTGATGCGGCTTCCTCGATTATTCGCAATGGCGCCGGGATCCAGGTATTCCCCTTAGCTCTTCCATCAGTTTTGTCATTCTTGTGCACTCGGTGAACCTCGCGGGGCTTGAGCGCGCCGACTATCTCCTCTTCTAAAACTGGCCAAAACTTAGTTGAGAGCTCATGCATCCCCCAAATAAAACCAATCCTCTTGCCCTCAAGATTTTCCACGCCTTTCAGCGGCTTCCTGGTACCCTTCTGAGGAATACCCACAGGATCTAATACAATGAAGCCATTCATAGGTTGCTGCCCTCCCTTTTCTTATACGCTCTGCTAAAAAGCATGATACGTCTATCTCATTTTTAGACGAAATTTACATGGAGATATCGTGCGTCGTTCCGCAGTCCCCAGGTGCTACTTTTGTCTCCATACCCGGTCTTCGAGGTATCCGTGAGCTCCTATAGCCGCGGCTGCACCATCACCAGCTGAGGTAATCGCCAGCCCCGCGCAGTCCGTTCGTAAATCTCCTGCCGCGAACAGACCCGGGAGTTCAGTCCGCATCCAGCCATCAGTTGGCACCCGATTATCGTGATCCAACCGCAGAAGGTTTTTCAAAAAGTCCGTGTTCGGCTCCAAGCCTGCATATATGAACATCCCGGCGAGCTGAACTTGAGATTTTTCTCCGGTGAGGGTATCGCGAACCGCGGCACCCGTAACTGCATCATCTCCCTGGATCTCTTCCACCGTCGTATTGTAGCGCGCGGCTACTTTAGGATGGCTGAGCACTCTTTGCTGGAGAGTCTGCGGAGCGGAGAGCGTTCTTTGATCGTGAAACAAGATCACTTGAGAGGCGTGGTTTACCAAGGTTAACGCTTCCTGCAGGGCGTAACTCCCTCCGCCGACAACTCCGACCACTTGATCGGTAAACAGAGGTCCGTCGCAACTGGCGCAATTAGAAACCCCTTGCCCACGCAGTGCGCTCTCACGCGGCACGCCCAGATCCTTTGGATGAGACCCGGTTGCGACGATCACCGCTTTGGCGCGACAGATGCCTTCAGCGGTGTTCACTTGCCAGTACGATTCCACCGCCTCAATGCTTTCGACCTCGGCCATTTGAAACTCAGCACCATATTTAGCGGCTTGCTCTTGCATTAGTGGACCGAGCTCATACCCCGGCACGCCGTTCGGAAACCCGGGAAAGTCCTCGATGCTCTCGACGTTCACCAAATGACCGCCGGGCGCAAAGCGCTCAATGACCATTGTCGAATGTCCGAAGCGCGCCGCGAACAATGCAGCGCTAAGGCCAGCGACTCCTCCGCCGATGATAACAATATCGAACTCGGATCCTTCGCTCATGTCGCTCTCGACCGTAACCAATCTAGCAAATCATATTTCTGACGATCGGCCGGATATCCTCTAGGTTTTCGAGATTCTCAACCAGTTCGACAATCCTGTCGGCCTTTTCTTTAGTCTGGACTAGCAACGCCTGACCGTAAAACTTTTCCAGACGCTCTTCCCGTTGCATCGGGTTACCCGGAAAACCCATGGGCGATCCCGACTCACCCTTCAACGTGCGACCGTCTTTTAATTGGATTTCGCATTTCGCATAACCGAAGATGGGGCCGCGTTCCGGAATCTCGTCGTCGTTGTACACGTCCACTTTTTTAGCCAGTTCGACAACTTCTGCCCATTTGCCAAAAGGCGGAATATTCTGGTGATAAGCTTTGATCCGGTTTTCTCCCACGACCAACGCCAGACCCACGCCGAATCTGGCGCTGAACTGCGCGCCGAAGATATCCTTGACCTCTTCACCTTTGATCGTGCCTACCATCCACAGATTTCGGATGCTGCCCCAGAGCTTGATGCTTTCAATATTTTCCGGCTTGAGGTCGTATTTCCCCTTCATCTTATAGATAATGTCGAGCATGCCGTACTGGCCCGCGCAACACGAGTATGGTTTCATAGCCGCTTTGGTCGTATACCAGTCCTCACCCAGGTCTCGCGTAATCGCGTCCATGTCATTCTCGTCCCCGGCGTGGCACAAGACAAAGCCCTTCTTGCCTTCAAGAGCTTCCCTTGCAGCCGTCATTCCTTCCTTTGCTAACAACGCCGATCGAACTCCGCTCGCCGCCGCAAAACCGGCATGACACCTCTTGATCGCGCCGCCGGTGGTCTGGCTGTGCTGGAAGGTTCCGGCCGCCTGGCTCACGGTAATCCCAATTGCATTCTCGCTTTGCCATTCGTTCAACCGCAAGATTTTACTTGCGGCAGCGCTTCCAGCAAAGGGACCGATCGTCCCGACCTCGTGAAAACCCCGTTTCAAGTGCCCCGGCTTTGTGGCGGCGCCGACACGATTGGAGACTTCGTAACCCGTGATCCAAGCCTCGAGAAACTCTCTCCCGCTAATAATTTCTTTTTCCGCCAACGCCATCGTCGCGGCCGTACAAGCGCTCACGGCATGCCCCGCGCCGGCATTGATCATGTCGTCGAAGTCCCAACCGTGGCCGAAGGAAGCATTTATAAAGGCGGCGTTAAAAGGGTTGGTTCGGTCTCCATAATTGACCACCGTTGAATCGGGCGAGCCGCCCATTGCGCGAGTATAACGAAGGGCAGCTTTATTACTGTCCTGAATCGATCCGCCTAACATGCAGCCCAGGGTATCGAGAACAAGAATTTTCGAATAGTCGATGACTCCGCGGGGAATGTCCACCCATTTCAACCCCACCATCCATTTGGCTAGGTCGCTCGTCTCGTTCATGAAGCGCTCTCCTCTATATTGAAATGCTGGTATCGAATCGACGGGCAAGTGATAAACGCAAAAAACCCATATCCCATTTTCAGGGTGCTCACAATAGTAACCGAGCGCTCACAATAGCGGCTCACATGAAGCGGCGGAGTGCGACAACTCCGTCCGCGGCAACCTAAATAGACATTTGCTTGACACTAAGTTAAACGTACCAACGAGGAGCAAAAATGGCGAGTGACACGCAGCGCGATTTGTCGCTGGCATTAGTGGGAGACATCAATCTCGGCAGCCCAATCGAACCAGCGAATGTGCTGGATCTGGTGAGGGAAGATTTCGACGCTTTCGATGTGAAAATCTGCAATCTTGAAGGGTGTCTTTTCGATCCCGACGTGTTGCTTCAGCATAAGCCGGGTTGGCGCCATTGCAATCGAGACTTTGTTAACGTGCTCGCTGAACTCAAAATCAACGCCGCCGCTTGCGCCAACAACGTTCATTTCGGAGACGATGCAATAAAACAGTCTCTGTCTTTACTCGAGAAATACAATATCGGACATGCCGGCGCCGGGATGAACGTCAGGGAAGCGCGGCGCCCCGCGATATTCGGAGCGAAGGATACAACGTTCGGTCTGCTTTCCTATACGTCGGTATTTTGGCCGGTCGGACAGGCGGCGACTGAAAGCAAAGCGGGCGTTGCGAGTGTGAAAGTTTATACTTCGTATGAGCCCCATCGGCGACTTTTTGAGATGCCCGGCGCGCCTGCGACGACCCTGACCCATCCCGATGAAAAGCAGCTCCAAGAAGTAAGGAACGACATCATCGAACTCCGCAAAAAAGTGGACGTCGTGATCGTCTATTTCCATTGGGGAGTTTCGGGTCAGTACGAAGTCTGCCAGTATCAGACCACCTTGGGACGGTCGGCTGTCGACGCCGGCGCCGATCTGGTGGTCGGAAGCCACCCACACGTTATCCAAGCCGTGGAAATCTACAAAGGGAAACCGATCTTTTATAGTTTGGGTAATTTTATCTTCGGATCAGATTTTAAACCGGCTCGGGGATATCGAAATGGTTTGGTCGCCGTGGCAGAGCTACGCAATCATAAGATATCGACAATCGCTGCCATTCCAAGCGCGCTCAACGAAAAAGAGCAGCCTGCTTTATTAGGACCTGACCAACCAGGATCAGCTGCAATTATGGACAACGTCGCTCGGCTGTCTTCCACGTTCGGCACAAAGTTATGTCGCGACGACCATCGATATCTATTGCTAGCAACATAGTATTCATCCAATTCACCTTACCAATGTCAATAAGGATGAATTCTCACCAGACCTTAACGTGAGACTCACTATCCAAAGTGCGTCGATAACCGCAGAGCGAGCGCAACCAGTGTTCGCACCGGATTCGCTGCCGAACTGAACGGCATCACCGACATATCGCAGACATAAAGATGCTGTGTGCCGACAACGCGTAAATTCTCGTCCACAACTGATTGCGACTCGATGGGTCCGTCATACCTCGTCCGGTGCGGCATGCGGAGGCTACCGGCCGCGTGATGCACCGTGCCCCACCCGAAACCCTTGCCGTCCATGCCATACCAGCTCTCGTTTAGTGGCCGGGCTTCGTGCCCGTCCTGCTGAAATTGCGAGAAAATTTGGTACGTCACCTGATTGAGCACGGCAAAAATTTCATCGTAGCTTTTCTGCCAACCCGCAAGCGCTGGAAAACGCGATTGCGCCAGATGGTCCATCCATTTCAAGTTTCGGAAATTTACTTGGGGCACATACCCGAACGGAGGGGCCGGCAGAACCTCGTTGGTGTTATCGAGACAGTTGCCGAAGCTAAACTTGATATCGACTCTGGAGGCGCCGCTGTTAGCGTTGGGCATCGCACCGCCTGAATCCCTCTCCTTCGGATCATTCTCGCGGAGATGCCAGTATTCGTGGTTGATGTTCATCTCGACATTAAACGGATACCGAATCTGGTTCTGCGAATCGCGTAAACCGCGCGAGTAGAAGACAATCTTGGCATGCGAATCTTTCGGTATCGGCACGTTGCCGATGTTAGTCACGAACGTGGTAATCTCATTGCTGGTCGGGTGGTCTGTGAGACCGCGCCCCACCAGACTTTTGACGCCATCAGGCAGCCAGGGAAATAGGCTCGAGCGGCGCAACAGCTTCGGACTCTCGATGGAGCCTCCGGCCAGCACCACTGTGCCGGCATTGAAATTTCGTATTTGGCCAGTCAGGGTATTGCGCGTCACAAGCTCGAAACGATTACCATCGGCATTCTGCACATCCTCGACGAAATGATTCAGTAGAAGCTGGACTCCCGGACCATCGCCATGGTTTACACCCGGAGTCAGGCCCGCCTGGTTGATGAGCAGCTCCGCGGTGTTAAATACACCGGTCGGTTCGGTAAAAAATTGATCGCTGGGAACGCCCTCCGACGTCAAATAAGGCTGGTGCAGCGCACGCGGCGTCTCCTGAATCGAAAAGTCCTGCGCCAACGGACTCTGCCGCAGCTTGCTGACGATCGCCTGCGCCGTCGTCCCCATCGATCGCGATTCGTTCATCGTCTCGCCTGCTCTCGCAAGTAGGCCGCTCTGCAGATCCTGTCTTACGCGATCAGGAAAGAATTCGAGCTCCCATCCCTGAATCGACGGGATCAGGCCGGACCAGAAAATCGAACGGCCACCGAAATTGAGTTGCGGTTGCTCGCCGATATAGTTTTGTGATTGTTCGTTCCCGGACTGCCAGAAGGTACCGCAGCCGAAATGCTTGGCTAGACTCGCGTTCGGAAAACGACAAACGTTATAAACGTGGGTTGGATACAGAAACGATCCGGCTTCCAAAACCAGGATTCGTTTGTGCTTGCCCAGGCGCTCTGCAAGGTCGTCGCCCAGCACGCCACCGCCGATTCCCGAACCGATGATAATGATGTCGAAGTCGGACCGATGTCCCAGATACTGCAAAAAAAGCCTCTCCTGTGCGGCGCTCGCTGCGGAGACGAAATTTACGTATGTCGATGAATTGAAGCTCATCGCGGCTCCTCCAGTAGAAATTGACCGACAGCACTCACCTTAGGAGCCGATCTTATTCGATGTTTTGTTAGCCGAAAAGAGTCCCTGGCATTTTTTCACTCGACACATGGAAAGAACACTGTATCCAAATGGATCCAACCAGAATACGAGATCCTATAGACGGCCTACAATTGGATATGCGATGAAAAGTTATCGCCAATACGGCGCTGCTCGGAAGCTATCAGGAGAACAGTCCGGTGCTCCACTAAGAAGACGAAAAAATCGCCGAGGCTCTGGGATGCCAAAGGACTCGAATTCAGACTCAAGTTGTTCTGGCGCCGGGCTGTTTGTCGTTGACATTTTGAGACCTCATCGAATATTGAGGATCTCATGAGAGCAAAGCGTTCGGATCGCCCTTTGTACCTTAAGCCGCGGCATTGACTCGGGCGCGAGAGGAACCATGCCGGCCTCATTCAAAATCTGTTTGTTTGTGTTAAGCGGTATTGTCGCTGCCGTCCTTGCAACGCACGCGCACGGTCAGAGCGTCCCGCCCGCCGAGAAGATTGTCGTCAGTTATCCCAGCAAATCCATCACCAACTTCCCTATTTTGGAGACCGCGCGGCAGAAGGGCTTCTTTCAAAGAGAAGGACTTCATGTGAGCCTGGTTTATATTCGCGGCGGGTTGGATATCCAGACGTTGCTCACCAATGACGCCGACTTTGCGATGGGCAGTACCACCGCCGTAACCGCCTTCGTAGCGGGCGCGCCGTTGCGCATTGTTTTGAGCTACAACGCTCACGTCGATCAGGGATTATACGCGCAGGCCAAATATCGCCGCATTGCCGACCTCAAAGGCCAGCCGATCGGTTCGCTCAATCCCGGCGGGCTCGTCGATACCATGGTGCGGCGCATCCTTATCAAAAATGGCGTGCAGCCGGAACGCGACGTCAATCTCCTTGCCATGGGCGGAACGCCGGAACGGTTTGCGGCGCTGAGAGCCGGCGCCATCGCCGCGACGATGTTGAGCTCGCCATTCAATTTCCTTGCTGACAAAGAGGGCTTTTCGAAGCTCGCCACGACCCGAGATTATGTTGATGTTCCGGGCACGGCTGTGGTCGTGAATGCCGAGAAGGTCAAGAAGCAGCCCAACACGGTAAAACGATTCATCCGCGCTTCGCTTCGCTCGATAAATTATATCCGAGATAACCGCGCCGATACTACGCAGCTCCTCGCCCGGGAATTCAGCATGGACCAAGAGATCGCGGCTTTGGCTTACAAGCAGCTCCTGGATTTGCTCAGCCCGGATGGGAGAAACCGGGTAAGCGGATATCAATTGCTCGTCGACTTTGCCCGTGCCGCGCAAAAAATGGACCGGCCGATCAACGCGGCACAGCTCATCGACGAAACACTGCTCGATGAAGTCATGCGCGAAGGCGGAATTTCGAAGTAAAGACAAACGTAGGCCTAAATCGCTTGCCAAGAGAGCTTTCTTGATTGTGGCCGGGGATTGGATCTGCCAGCCGGACTCTCGTACTTCTCGAAAGTCGGGAAGTTCCAACAATTCCTTTTTCCTCGAACGCTTGAACCTTGAACCTTCGAACGCTGCGATCTTCAAAGCTTGAAGCCCCTGAACGGCGCTCACCTGTTCCTTGACACTCGAACTTGCACAGTCTACGGTCAGCCGAGATTACCTCAGAGATTCGGAGAACTGTCATGACACATCCCAAGGTCATTGATGCCGACGGTCATATCTACGAAAATCACGAAGAGATCGAGGACTATTTCGAAGGCAAATATCGCGGCACGCGCCGGGCACGCGCCTATTCCCTTTTCCCGTCTCTCGACGGTTGGCCGCGCGGTCTGGGCGCCGGACGTCCCGATAAAGTAATCGAGACCCGACCCCAAGATGTTGTCCGGTTCGTCGAAAACATGGGGCTGGAAAGCACCGTACTCTATCCAACGGCGGCGCTCGCCATCGGTTTGGTGCAAGATCCAAATTGGGCATGTTCGATATCGCGCGCGTATAACAACTGGTTTCACGCTCGCTACAGCAAAGCAGATTCACGATTGAAGGGGGTCGCTGTGCTCCCGGTTCAGGATCCGCAGGGTGCGGTTCAAGAGCTGCGTCACGCGGTGGAAAAGCTCGATATGGTGGGCGCATTCTTACCGTCGGCAACAGTCATGAGCAAAGCCTTCGGCCACCCGGATTTCAATCCGATCTTTCGCGCCGCCGAAGAGCTCGGCGTGCCGCTGGGAATTCACGGCGCGCCGAGCCGCGGTTACGGCTTCGATTATTTCGAAGACCAGGGTCAAGTCCACGCCCTTGAACACCCTTTTCCACTGATGATTCAGTTCACCAGTATTATCTGTGACGGCGTACTGGAAAAATTCCCGCGTCTAAAACTCGCCTTTCTCGAAGCGGGCTGCGGTTGGCTCCCTTACATGATGGATCGTTTGGATTACGAATACGAAACCCGCGGCGGCCGATCCTTCCCCAATATCAAAAAAAAACCGAGCGAGTACGTGAAGGATTGCGCCGTCTATGTCACTTGCGAACCGGAAGAAACTTCGCTGGCCTACGTGACTCAAGTAATCGGTGATGCCCGGCTGATGTTTCCGTCGGATTATCCGCACGAGCGTGTTTACGGAGAGTTCCTTAAAGACATTCCCGAATTGCTCGCCCGGCCAGAGTTAAGCGATTCGACCAAGCAGAAGATTCTTTATGACAATGCTAAAGAGTTCTACCGCATATAGTGAGGGTCAATGTCATTATTGACACGAACGATAGGTTTGCTCATTTTATGGAGCGTTGCGACCAACGCTTTCGCTCAGGATGCGAAGCTGATCGAAGCCGCCAAGAAGGAGGGCCGACTGGTGCTTTACGGCACCATGCAAACCGATATTTTTGAGTTGCTGCACAAAGCTTTCCAGAAGAAAACCGGGATTACCATCGACTACTGGCGCACTTCGGCGACCAAAGTTACGGAGCGAGCGCTTAGCGAAGCGCGCGCCGGCAAAGCGCTCTTCGATCTCGTCATGTCTACCGAGGACACGACTCGAATCATGCTCAAGGAAGGTATCCTAGCGAAATACGATTCGCCGATGAGCAAAGATTTCCCCAGTGACGCGATCGATCCCGAGTTAGGCCCGCGGGCGCGCAACCATATCATCGGCATCCTCTATAATAAGAACATCATCAAACCCGGCGATGCGCCGAAGACAGTGGAAGATCTTGTCAAGCCCCAATACCGTGGCAAACTGGTTATGGCCGACCCGACACTACATACGACCACGGCCCAATGGCTCGCCAATGTGCACAAACTGATCGGTAAAGAGAAGTCCGAAAAGTTCATTCGCGAGCTGGCCGCGATGAAGCCCACCTTTGTCGAATCCTTCAACCCCGCCGCAGACCGGATCACCTCAGGAGAGTTTCCCATCGGTATAACTTACGTTTATTATGTGTATCTTAACGGCACCAAAGGAGCGCCCATCGATTACGTGCGAACGGGTAAGTTTCTCGGCGATGCGAGTTACTTGACGTTGTTTCGCAAAGCGCCCCACCCCAACGCCGCCAAAGCTTTCATCGATTTCTTCCTCGACGAAGAGAGCATGAGCATCATGGCCAAAGCAGGCGAATTCGTAAACCGCAAGGGTATTTACCCGCCGGTTCCGGATGCAGACAAGATTGAGTTCGTCGAAATGGATGACTTAGGTGAGAAGGTGTACGCTGAGAAGCGTAAAGAATTTCACAAACTATTTCTTCAATAAGAGTTGATTGTCATTTGACAAGCGCTGTTCGGACCCGTCGGCGCAAAGCCGCGGTGATTTATCCCAAGCTCTGGGACATTCGATTATGCCCTGGATTTCTCCACAATTGACTTCAGAAAGCGACCTGGACTCTACCGCATCGGTAAGGGCGAGCAGGGAGTACTCGTGGTCGAACCCTACAAAGGTGAGATACTGCCTCACTGGAAATTCAAAACGGCTTCGTGAAGCTCGCAACTCAGCCAGGAGAATCTATCAGATGTTTCTTAGCTATCGAGCCGAAGAGGACTTCGTTGGAATGGACATGGCTCGCAAATTTCTCCAGATGGGTTACCGAGGGCACGAAGGTACGCCAATCATAAGTCAGGCCGTAAGGACGCCCCGGGCACTAGAGAGCTACTGCCTCACGAAGAGGACCACGAGAAAGCACAATCGGCTAAGATGTTTTATCAGAAATGGAAGAAGGTCAGAGCGGATAAGAAGTATTTACAATTGAGAAACCGGCATCGAAAGCTCTTTGAAACGCAGAAAGAGAGCCGAGGAGAGAAATCAGCACCTAGTTGTAGCGGTGGGGCGCAGGCTTACCCATCTGTGCGGCGCGATTTGCGCCGCACAGATGGCGACTTCCCATCAGCCTACTTATCCGTCGCCCTTTCCACCTTGTCACCCGCTCGCTCGACCGACCTATCGACTTTTTCCCCGGCTCGTTCCATCGGTCCCTCTCGATCGCAAGCGGCTAGGTTGCCAAGCAATAGCATACCCGCGACTAGTGGTATTGCTAGTTTTTTAAAACTCACCATGAGATGTCCTCCTCTGTGATGTTTAGCGGCAGACAATACCGAGTTAATTGCGGCACGAGTCAGCCACTGGCACTAGTAACCGCAGCTTCCATGCCACATAGAAAAAATCAGGTTGATAAGGCTGTTAATCAACAATGGGTCTTCATTTCAGAGTATGTAGGTAAATCTCCAAAATGAGACGCCGCTGCCCCGAATTGAAGGAGAAGCTGATTTTGTCCCGAAACTCAGACAGGGATACTCGGAACTGATACAGGCGGGAGCAGCGCTTCAACGTGGGGCGGATCTGAATACCAGAGAACCATCTCGATTATGGAGCGAATTCTCGCTGTGACTTTTGCCGCTTCAGATGCGCTGAAGCTGCAAGCTGCAACCGAAATGTTTCTGAAGCCGAAAGTAGAGTTGATGCTCTTCTTTAGGCCGACTACTAGAGCTCCCGGCAGTAGTTGATGTTGAACGGCCTTCGCTGGCATTTGCTATCTGCGAATCATCTCATTATCGCTTCTTCATCTGCCTACGGACCTAATCGCACGGCTACTACTTGGGCAGGCGTCCGTGTTATTGTCCGGCGGGTTAGAAATTAACAGACAGGGAGGAGAGCAACATGTATCCACCAATCGTGTCATACGGCATGAGCTCTTCAGCGCTACGACTTTGTCATCGCGTTTTGAAGCGAGCGGTTTTTTTCATTCTTCTTTTCCTTCCGTTTGTAGCGATGAAAGCGCCGGCCGCAGAGCACTTTTATATCAGTATCCCCGGGCCGACTTTGAGCTATGTTCCACTTTATTACGGACAAGAGAAAGGATTCTTCTCGCGCGACGGCTTGGACCTGCAGATCCTGGTGGTGCGCGGCATTGTCGGCGTCAGCAGTCTCATGTCCGGCGAGATTGACGTCACCTGTCATGCAGGCAGCGGCTTTTCCGCGGCATTGCGCGGTTTGCCGTTAAAAATTATTTCGGTGACGCGGGATCGGCCGATTCATGAACTTGTCATCGGCTCATTTGCTTCACCGACAGAGCTCAAAGGAAAGTCGATTGCCGTCGGTTCGTTAGAGGGTACTGCCGCTATCATGACTCGACGCATCCTGCAGGCCAAAGGTCTTGATCCACAAAAAGATGTCACGCTGTTGAGCATGGATACGCCGGCGCGGCTGCAATCGCTACTGACCGGTAAAGTCGCGGGCGCCATGATGACGCCGCCGTCGACTTATCTCGCTTTGGACCAAGGGTTCAAGGTGTTCGGCCGCGGCCGCGACTACATGCGTTACCTGCAAACCGGCGTGGTCGCCACCGACTCACACATAAAACAGAAGCGCGAACGGTTGACGCGCTTTCTGAGCGCGTGGAATAGGGCGCTAAAATTTTACCAGGAAAACCCGGAGCTCATGATTCCCTACATTCAAAAACGGCTCGGCGTCAAAGACGCATCAATGGCGAAGAGAATGTACGATGATGATGCGCCATTTATCCTACCCAACGGCACGCTTAGTACGGATGCCGCCAAAGAGATCGTCGATATTGGCAGGGAAGCTTTGCGGATAAAAGAACCGATAGCCACGGAGAAAATCTTCGATTTCTCCCTGGCCGGCGAAGCAGTCAGGTAAGGAAGGTCTCGCAGACCGGTGACGTCGGCGCGCAACGTCTCACAAGCCAGCGTCTTACGTGATCTATGGCGGATTGCGCAAGCTCGCGACTTATTCACGCTCTTACACTGAAAACACTTCGTTGATCGTCAAGCAACGCAGTTGCCAGGTTACGCTACTTAAACGTGATTTCCCTGACCAGTTTGTGCCACCGGTCTAACGCTTGCTCATACTGAGCAAGCGTTCCCTCCTTTTCCGGGTACCAGCGTTTAAATCCATAATCCTTTTGGGCGCTGCCGAAGTCCAAGTCTTCGAGCAGCTTCTGCCCTTCGGGACTCAGGAGAAAATCCGCGAAAAGAAGCGCCGCATGCGGCCGTTGAGCGTTCGCATATACGGCCGCTCCTCCAGCGCCGACGACGTTTATATCCATGGGGACCCAGGCGACTGGGGCGCCCTTCTTGGCGGCCACATGCGTCGCGCTATAAAATTGGCTGGGCGATGCAGGCACCTCACCTGAAGCCACCAGCTGGGTCAGAGCGCTGCCGGCCATGGGATAAGCTTTGATGTTTTGTTCCTTCAGTTTCCTGACAAACTCCTCGCCTTTGATTTTGATCATTGCGCCGATGCTGCGGGCGCCCGTGTCATCGGCCGCTAAACCGAGTTTATCACGGAGCTCAGGTTTCAGCAGACCGGCGAAATTCTGGGGCACCTCGCCTGCGCTTAGAAGGTTTTTGTTATAGGCAAATCCGATATACGATTCCCGATCAATGATCCAATAAACCAGATTCGCCGGCCCTTTTTCTTTTGATTCGTCGGGAAAAGCCGTCAGGTATGGTGAAGTGTAAGGGAGTAACAGCTGATTGTCGCGGAAAGTCAACAGTCCCGGCAGTGTCGTTTCTATGGCATCGGCGATATGGCGTCGGGCCTGAGCTTCGTTCAATAACCTTTGGGCCAGCGCGGAAGATCCAGCACGGTAGATTTCAACTTTTACACCGGGATATTTGACTTCGAAGGTAGCGGCGATTTGCTTGTTTTGGACCGCGGCTAGAGTCGTGTACCAGACCAGTTTGCCTTCGCGCTTAGCGCCGTCGAACAGCAAACGCTCACGATCCGATCCGCTAAAAGCAGCAAGCTCGGCCGGAGAAGACGGCCTAACGGATTGAGCCGCGCCCGGTGAATTTATCAGGAAAACGAAAAATAAACCGGCCGTTAGAATCTTCAAATCGAACTCCCTCCATTCGAACGCCTTGGTTCTGATTTCTCCGATATTGCCAGATCACTGCTCCAGAGATGTTTCCGATGATTTTCAATGTTCATACGGGACCGGACATAAATGAATATCACAACCAGAGCGAACAAATATGCGTCACTCCGAGCAGTTGCCTTCTAGCGGCCGTTATCTTGAATGGCCCACGGCACGATGACGGCGGTTGTAGCGCTGCATCAATTAAGAAGTCTGGTGACCGCGTGCTGCTCTCTTTCAGGAAAGAGTCCTATAGCCGACAACCGATGTGGATCCGTGCCATCAATACAATCAAGGAGCACTGCTCGCGTTCATTGAATGCTAGCCCAAACGCTGCGCCCAGTGAGAATTGATCAACGCTTGAACCAACGATGCCGCTTCGCTCATTGCTTCTATATCCTCTTTGAGTTTTATTGGATCATCTAAATCAGCCTTCATGATCGTGGTGTATCCCTGAATGATTGTTAGCAGGCGGTTGAAATCACCCATTTCGCTTTGAGCGATCGCATTTTCATCCAACCATGACTGCTGCGGCTCTTCCGGCGGGTCTCGAGGCATCTCATCCCGACCCTTACCAGCGATCAATTCCGCTGTCTTCTCCGAGGCGCGGGCTTCAAGGCTTTGGGTGAGCTGCTGCAGCTCTTCTCGCACATGACTTGGCTCGATGATCTCTTCTGCTCCTGCCCCGCTTCCATGGACTTTGCTGCTTTGGTGATCCTCGATGGCGGGTTCGGCGTCGGCTCGCGCTCTTCTTAGGTGCAAACCGGCCGCAGCGAAGGACGCGAGAGTGCTTCCAATCCGTTCGTCTTCGCGATCAAATTTGCAGGCATCCTCGTGAGCGATGAGCCAAACAGTGCCAGACGGCCTACTTTGAACCCGAAATGGAATGATCAGCGCTTCAAGGATTGGCGGATCAAATCTCAGATTTTGAAAAAATCGTTCAGGTAGATACATCAGCTGCGGCGCGTCACGATCTATGGCTGCGCCACACGGGCTGGCGCGCGCGATTGTGCTGTCAAGGCGATTGCTGAGAACACCCACAATTGCTTCCGCTCTGAATACCTCTGCTCCATCTTTGACGTCCAACAGGCTCACCCCAGCGGTGCCGGCCCGGCAGAGCTGTAAAGCAGCTTCCGCAAGCCTGCGCCAAAAGGCATGCGGATTCTCAGACATAGTATTAACCAGTATTTTTAAAGTCTGTATTTCAGCTCTGTAATCCGGTGATCGCGAGGGACGAAGGGAAAGCTGCGAGGTTACGATAACATCGTCCAGGGACACGGGTGATTCGCCCATTCTGTTCCTCACGGCCGGTCGCATCGAGCAGGGATCTAATGCGCCGCAAGAAGTCGCTGAGGTGACCGGGATACCTGCGGGAGTCGAGAAAATAACTGAAACAATCTATCAATTCACAGCACGCTCTGTATATCGTGCGCCAGCATTTCGAGTCAACAATAATTAGCAATACTATCGCTTGTGGAACAGAGTTCGTTCAGCAGCGCCTTGTCATCGACGCTGCTTTACCGCGGCTTCAATTATTTCGACCGCGCCTGGGCAGCTCTTTTTAGCGTTCTCGAGCAAAATAAGGGCGTCTCGTTTATCACAGACCACTTCATAGTTATCTTCGAACAGAAGGCTCGACGAGCGGACCTGAGTGGCGCGATCGAGGAGCGTACGAAGTCTCGATTGGGGCGATAGAGACGACAGCAGGGACTCTCGATGTTCGGGAATCAACACGATCCGTACTTTCGCCATAACGCAACAAAGTTAAGTTGCGGCGATATAGTTGGCAAGAGCGGAAACAACAGTCGCATATTTTTTTCTCGTAAACCAGGTACAGAGCGGGTTGCGGGCTCAGTAGCTGAACCCTCATCTCGGCACATTGCGATCTATACCTCCGGCGCGGAGCCATCTATAGTCGTACGGCTGCAGCTCGACGACGTAACGGCCGTTCTCGTCGGCGCGGCTGTCGTTGGTCGCAAGCAGATCGACGAGCTCGCCGGTGCCAGTATCACCGCCAACGGCTGCGCGGTCGAGCACGACGGCGCATGGCTTAGCCGTGAAGTTGTGCAAGGTGACCAGCGTGTGGTCGTCCCACTCGTAACGCATGACGAGCACACCGGGCTGGTCGGTCTTGAGAATTTTCCAATCACCCCAGCTGATCTCCGGACACTCGCGCCGCATCCGAATCTTGCGTTCCATCCAGTTGAGCAGCGATTGTGGATCGCGACGCTGCCCTTCGACGCTGACTCGTTGATAGCCGTAGATCGGGTCCGAGATCACCGGCAACACCGGCCGCTTCCCAGTCGTAAACCCGCCGTGCGGGTCGCTGGACCACTGCATCGGCGTCCGAGCGCACTCACGTTCGGGAAGTGACAGATCATCGCCAAGCCCAATCTCGTCGCCGAACTGCAGCATCGGCGTGCCCGGCAGGGTAAACAGCAGACTAAATGCCAGTTCGAGCTTGCGGCGATCGTTGTCGAGCATCGGGGCAAGGCGGCGCCGGATGCCGCGATTGTAAAGCTGCATCTCTTTTGCCGGCGCGAAGGCCTGGAACACTCGCTCGCGTTGCGTGTCGGTTAACCGGCCGAGATCGAGCTCATCATGGCTGCGAAGGAAGTTCACCCATTGCGCCGCCGGGGGCCGCTTGTAGGTAGCTTCCAGCGCTCGTACGAGCGGCTTGATGTCCTCTGTCGCCAACGCGTAAAACACTCGCTGATTGACGGCGAAGTTCAGCATCATCTGAATCCGCTCGCCGTTCTCGCCGAAGTAGTCCATGCTCTCATCGGGCGGCACGTTCGCTTCCGCAAGGAAAATCGCGTCGCGCCGGCGCCACTGCAGAAAATCTCTCAGCAGATGGAGCATCTCATAATCCTTCCGCGGCGTAACCCCCGCGCCTTTCTGCTCGATCAGGAATGGAACGGCGTCCACCCGGAAGCCGGAGACGCCAAGCTGCAGCCAAAAACCCATGACGCGCATCATTTCGCGTTGTACGGCGGGATTTAACGTGTTCAGATCTGGTTGAAATTCGTAGAACCGGTGGAAGTAGTACTCGTCTGCGACCGGATCACGGGTCCACGTCGCTTTCTGCACGCCCGGAAACACCATCCCCTTATTCCACTCAGCGGGCCGCGTCTTCGACCAGACAAACCATTCCCGGTAAGGCGAAGCTGGATCCTTGCGCGCGGATTGAAACCAGGGATGACGGTTCGACGTGTGATTAATCACCAGATCGACGATCACCCTTAGGCCGATCTGCTGCGCGTGATTCATAAACTCGACGAACTCGCCAAGCGTGCCGTGCTTTGGGTGCACTCCGTAAAAATCCGCAACGTCGTAGCCGTTATCGCGATTCGGCGACGGATAAAACGGCTGGAGCCAGACGCAGGTGATGCCGATGCCGGCGAGGTAGTCCAGCCGCCGGGTCAGACCGCCGAAATCTCCAATACCGTCGCCGTTGGAGTCGACGTATTTTTCGACATCGAGACAGTAGATGATGGCATTCTTGTACCAGAGGTCATCGATAGGAGGACGTTGCGGGGAGTTGCTCATCGTGAAGTTTTCCTTTCATCCAGCGCGATCACGCGTTCGGAATCGCGCGCAGGATTCTTTATCCAGCAGAGAGGAATGGCCAATGCATCCTCGTTTCGTGAACACTACCTTCAAACGCCTCTCCCAGCGCTTCGACTCACCGTAGTAGAGGTTTCAATCTAGCTTCATCAATAACTTTATCTGCTCTTTCGCCAAATGAAACCCGTTCCCGCCTGAATACGTGAGTATCTGCTCGACTCGGCAAAATAGCCCGGCGATTGGTTGAAAAGCCCATACACCAGAGCGAACGCCACAACTGGACAATCCAGCCGCGGTCCCGATCCCCATAATATCAATCGATACACAGCCAATGCGATCGAGCACGGGTCTAAGAGAATAACCGATGGAAACAAGCGAGCAGGTAAACCTACATGGTGATCACCATCTAGGCGCTGGAGAACCGGACCGCAGAGCTGAAAGAGAAGGATGGAGAGATAAGGGAACTGCGGCAGAAGGTTGCAGATTGGACTGTCTTAGAACGAAGACCGCGGAGTAATGTCCAAGCAAGCGCGTTTTGAGCCTACAGCCGCCCGGTTGGAAGCTTTCGAACTCAAGCTCAACCTTCCAGTGCAGGCGCATGTGTTCTCCGGCGAAGATCTGGCTGAAACGAAGCGCTAGAGGGCGCCTCAATTATAAGAGGTTTGAAAGTTGGAAATCATGGGCGGCGGACGGTCAGTAACAGGGGACGCCAGATTCAACCTAGGTTGGTGGGGGGCCTGCTCCGGTTACCCAAGGCTCCAACTCATCCGTCACGTACGAGGGCCGGCGCTTTTGAACGCCGGCCCTCACCGTCTTAGACAGACCGAGTCTTTTTAGAAGCGCTCGCCTACCCAATCTCTTATGTGATTGAATAGATTGATCCGGGCATTACTGTAGTCGGCATTGTTGTGTAGTGCGGAACAAGGAGGGCAGGGTCCCAGCCCGTGATTCGCTCCCTCGAGTACGATGAATTCTTTGTCAGCAGTCGCTGACGTTTCATAAATGTACTCGCCATCGCGAATGAAGTAGTGACCCTGCATTGCAACGACCAGGATAGGCACCGAAATGCTCCGGACGGCGCATGGAACGGAGTTGTTGCTACTGCACCAGTCGATTTCATTTTCATTCAAAGAGTGGGTGCTGAGAATTGCATTAGCGCTCAAAAACGAAGTTATCGTCAAAAACCTAACTCCGGCAAAGCTCTCGTCTTCCTCGCGCTGGCCGGGATCAGGGGCACGTACCGTGTTGACGATTTTACCCGATTCAATCGTACCGTCGTTCTTTAGCAAGTCCGCAGGTTTGAAAGTACTCCCATGGACGCCGGTACTGAAATCTGACAGCCGCGCGCTGCCGCGGTAGAAGACAAAAGCGTCATCATCTGCTGGGAAGTGTTTGTCAGCCTCAATATCTTTCTTTATCTCTAGCGCCTCCTTGATCAGATCATTCATCCGCCTTGACTGTGCCCGGGAGTACCGCTCCACAAAGTTGCTGGAGTACACTGAATCCCCATTAGGATTAAATCCGTTGCTCACACTGAACGGGTCCAAGTTTTCTCTGACATTTTTGGGATGTTTCTCGTTCTGAACAGCGCCATTCAGCGCTCGTAACGTAGTGATTGTGTTGCTGGGATGCGCGTCTAAAAATACTATGCCGTCAGCTCGATCAGCCGCCGTGAAACCAGCTAACTGCTGATCAGAACAAGGGCTGAGTTTCTTCGCACCCTGACAATAAGCTGGGCCGTTTTCAGCAACCGCTTGATAATATGAGGTGGTCGGGCCGCCGCCGCTATGCCCGATGAGTATCACCTTTGTGATTCCCGTTTGCTGTCGCAGAAACCGAACTCCAGCACGAACATCTAACGCGATAAGTTCCCACTCAACGTCTGCCTCGTTGTTTTTAAACCGTGAGTTCATACCCAGAACACTGAAGCCGCGGCGCGGTAATTCTTGCGTGGAAACGTGCGCAAGGTAGTCGCTTGTTCGGTGAATAGCTAGAAATGCAATGTGAGAAACGGGACCGCTGCTTGGCACCCAGTAAAGACCTTGACCTCCACCTGGAAACTGCGAGAACTGCTTCATCATCGGCGTGGGCTGCGCTAGTGCTGAGGAACTTCCCAGAGCAATTAACGAAGCGCACAACCAAAACATTCCTTTGACACATTTCTGCATAACTGCTCCTTCAAAGCGAGCGGTTGAGGGTAGACAGCATCTACCGAACCAATATAAAACTTGCTGTGGCGAAAACTTGCGAGCCCGCGATCTTTCCATCTTCACCTCCTACGCTATTGGATGTTTTGGCCCGAGCTTACCTCGCCGCTAAAAACTGCTGAGGACCGACGGGTGATGAGAGTTGACAGCGGCTTACCAGCAGTGGTTTATTCCTGGCGTTTGTTTGTTCTGAATAAGCAAAGGAAGAAGCCAATGATCTCAACCGCGAATCTGCCGCCAATGACAATAAAACTTCTATATAAAACTCACGAAACGAGCCAATATTTTTTTCAAATGGCTGGCATTAGTTTTCCTTATAGGTCCGACGAGCCGTAGCATTGGGTACAGAGATCGTCTTTGCCTATGCGGCTCTGATTCGTCTGATCACGGGCTGGACTCGCTGCAAGAACTTCGCACCATAGACGTAATCTCGAGTATGAGCCGGCTCGATGCAGAATCTTCGGATACAATCCGGCAACAGCTAATGCGGCAACCAATTGGATCCAGCGACACTCTCGAGACATTGTCACAAACTCCAAATCGCAGCAATGTCTCTGCGGCTTAGCGACCTGTGTGCCGTATTCACAATTTGCGTCGTAAATGGAGAGCTACGAATCGATGGACGGATATCGCGCGAACTCTGATCTGCTTGAGGGCAGAAGATCTGACTGAATGTAAAATCTTGACCTCATGCGCGCAGTGCCTTAGGCACCGATCACCAGGGTCGTACCCACACTATTCGGCACGAAAGCATCGGGAAAATCTCGCGCGATCATATGGGTTGCGCGCCAGCCGGTGCAGTGCTGCGGGACGATGATGCCGGGAGCGAAATCTTTTAGCGCTTCAATCGTCGGCGCAATGATCGGCTCGAAAACCGGGCCGGTCAGATGAAATCCGCCGATTACGGCATGCACCTGATCCACACCGGTCAATTCGCGGGCGCATCTCAGCGTGTTGATAACGCCGGCGTGGCCGCAGCCGGTTAGGACCACCAGCCCCTTCTCTTTCACATTCAGGACAATCGCTTGATCATCATGGACCCAGGGATCGGGTTGCCATTTTCCATCGATCCAGGCCACCTGGTTCGGGCTGCCTTTTTCGTAGTCTGTCGTGCGAGGAATCTGGCCTGTGACGAGCGCGCGACCGCCGATCAGCATTGACGGTCGGCGGTCTTCGACGATCTGAACATCTTCGGCCTCCAGATCGCGTTTGCTCGGCGGGATATGTTCCGACTCGTGACCGTCGGGAAAAACGTTCTTTCGTTTTAAATAGGCATCGGGATGAAGGACGATGGGGATGCTAGGTCGACTATAGCGTTTAATAAAGCCCATCAGACCGCGGGTGTGGTCGGTGTGGCCGTGACTCAAGACCACGGCATGCAGCTCGTTGCCTTTGATTTCCAGGACATCCATGTTGTGCAACACGCCGTCGAGCGTCACGCCGGTATCGAAAAGAAAGCTATCTCTGTTGCCATCAGCATAGGTCGACACCAGCATCGAGACGCCGTGCTCGGCGCGAAGTTGCGGCCGGCTGTGCGAGTCACGCGAACGCTTGAGCCGGCGCGCCACCGGCGTGCTTCCCATGAGCACGTCTATGGAATTATCCATGACGCTTAGCACCTCGACCCGATCCACAGCTTTCAGCGGAATGACAGGCATTGGAACCTCCAGTCTTGCCGGCACGCTAGCCGAAGCGGCGCAAACGCGTCAAGAAAAATGAAGGAGATCGGCCTGAAGAAAAGCCAGCGGCAGCAAGGCCTCTGATAGTTCCGCGCTGGCGATTTTCAGACACGTCCCCCCAGCCTGTCCATTCTGCGTGGAGAGATTCGCGCTCGGTGTCTCAACGAACGTCATCTCGAGTGACTGATGATTGTTCACTCTGCCGGATCTCTTCGGTATTCGCCTTATGTACCACCGCGACCGTCACCAAGTCCATGTCGTAGGGGACTCTTTGACGCACACTGTTGAAGGTGAAGCCGCCGTCAGCGATACTGATTCTTGAGGCATGGCACTTCCCCGCGAGATTCTCGACATCCAAACAATCTATATGGAGCCGGCGGTCGAAACCTATGATCGCGGCCGCCAGGTGCTCGCGCGGTATCCGGACGCGCGGCGCATCATGGTTCCGTCGCACAAACAAATCCCCACTCTTTATGGCAACGAAGGTAACGCTGAAGACTGGCTGCGCATCAAGCAACATACCCTGGTACTCGGCGTCAAGAAGAGCATGAGCATGCGGCCCAATGAGCGCAGTTCCAACTTTATCGCACCGTCAACATCAAACGGCTGCGCCATGGCTTGCGCCTACTGCTATGTGCCGCGGCGTAAGGGCTATGCCAATCCGATCACTGTTTTCGTCAATATCGAGCAGATCTGCGCCGCGCTGGCGCGACACGCAAGACGGCAGGGCTTGAAGCCGGCAGCAGATCAGGTGGATCCCAAACTCTGGGTTTATGATCTTGGGGAGAACGGCGACTTGTCCGTTGATGCCCTGGTTTCCGACAATGTGCGCGATCTCGTCGCCACGTTTCGCGATATTCCGAATGGCAAGGGCAGCTTCGCGACCAAGTACGTCAATCGCGATCTGCTCGGCTACGATCCTCAAGGCAAGAGCCGTATTCGCTTTTCCCTGATGCCTGAGCGGCTCGCGCAAGTGGTTGACGTGCGCACTTCACCGGTAAGCGACCGGATCGCGGCGATCAACGATTTCGTCGACGCAGGCTATGAGGTCCATATCAATTTTTCCCCGGTGATCGTCTATGACGGTTGGGAGACGGATTACATCGAGATCTTCGAGAAATTGGATGCGACGCTGTCCTCTGCCGCGAAAGAGCAGCTTAAGGCAGAAGTCATTTTCCTGACGCACAATGCGGCACTGCACGAAGTCAACCTACGCTGGCATCCCAGAGCAGAGGACTGGCTGTGGCGCCCCGAGCTGCAGCAGAAAAAGCTCAGCCAAAACGGCATGTGGAACCTGCGTTACAAAGTGCATGAGAAGCGCCGCTATGTCGAATCTTTTCTCGGCACGTTAAAACGCGCCTTACCTTGCTGTGAAGTGCGCTACGCCTTCTAAGCTGCAGGCGTGAGCCTCAGGATTTTTCATACCCTCTGATACGACGCGCACACTACGCGCGCACATGATCCGATGAAACTCTGGAGTCCTAAGCGGCGCCTGATACACCTGCAGCCCGTGAATCAGCCCATGGGCGGGAGATTGCCGAAAAGCTGCTTCTTTGGGCGCCGAAGTAGTCGACTAGGTTCCAATCGCTTGAGCAGGCTTGTGAGCGACGATCCGCGGCCGAAAACTCCAGCGGATTCCGCCCAGCGCCGACTGGCGTTTCGATGAAGGAGCTGCGTAAGTTTTTCGACAAGGCGATTACTGAGTATCTGGCCAAGTGTTCGAATCCTTTACTGGACCTGAGTTGTCATATGCTCTCTCCCGGAATACTGCGGCCATCGCTGGAGTCGAACCAAAGGCCGGATAATTTCTCCCCACAGCTACCCCACATACCATCAATTCCACGTTCTTTTTGACCTGCGGCAAGGCTCCGCAAATTTTACCATTGACCTTGTACCCTGACAATGTTATGCGGTTCTAGGCATTTATTGGTAATCCTTGGAAACTATTGGCTATCCTGTCCCGCTATAATCAGCGGGAGAGTGGCCAGAGACTCGCGCGGAGAGAGAATGTGCTCGGCCAATCACCCGTCAGGTTTGGAGGTGTAAATGAAACTGCTACTTGCTTCTGCTGCTTCCTCATCGCCGGGCGACAAGAAGAAACATCATATAAAAAGTTTTGCTGTAGCTCTTTTACTTTTCGGATTCATGGTTCCAGGAATTGGACAGGCACAAATCGTTACGAGTGCGACAAAGCCTGAGAATCCAGGTAAGAAGCCTCCCGCCGCCAGCGAGATCAATTACACTGTTACCGAGGTCTTCCCTCTTCAGGGTAAATTCATAGCAGCGGTTAATCGATCTCGGGAATTGGCGCTCATCGGTGATTTTGCCGGTTCTTTTGTCGATAAGAAGCGCAAGGTCACAGACTTTGAATGCGCAGTGTTCTCCGATGGCGCGACTCAACGTTTAACAACACCTTCGGGAATCAATAATCACGGTGACATCGTTGGATTCTGTCACGACGATCGAGGTCTGCTACAAACCGGTTTTTTGCGCAGTAAAAATGGCAGTCTGTTCCAATTTACTGCACCTGGTTCCAAATCAACGGTTGCAAATGGCATAAACGATTTTGGGCAGATCGTCGGACGTTCGTCTGGTGATTCTGGGGCTTTCAGCTTCATTCGGAGCAGCGATGGAACGCAGTATCAGAATATTTTGCCGCCAACAATAGAAGCGCTGGTAGAGGCTGTTGCGATCAATAATAGTTTAAAAGTCCTCGGTCATTACTCCGACAGTACCGGTCAACACGCATTTTTGTGGGACAACGGACAGTTTACTGAATTGAGAGTGCCCGGTTCTAGTGATGGCAATGATGCGACGGCAACTAAACAACAACGATCAGGTCCTGATTTATGCAACGGTGAACGGTGTCGCAGCTTACTATTTATACACTGATGAAAATTACCTTCGAATTAACAATCCTAAAGGCTATACCTGGCAAAGTGTAAACGCCCTAAACGATAATGGGGAATTAGCCGGCTTTGCCTTCGATGATCAGAACGTTTTTTTCGACATCATTGCTAAACCGAGCAAAAAATAATGCGCAGCAATCACAAGATCGAGCAAGGCCCTACCGCGTGACTCTCGCAAATCGACTTCTAAGCGACTCGGGACGAGTTATTTCAATGCTCTGCAACGTCGACGTAGTTTCCCTCAGGGTCGGGCACGTGATATTGGCCATAGCGACATGACTGCAGCAGCCCCAATACGACCTTCTGCTCCGGAATATTGCTGGCTGGGCGAGGCGCGAGATTCGCCGGATCCACGCTGATCACCGTTTCCAAATCTTTTTTGAAAGTCTCCACGCTTTCAACCTTAAAGCCTACGTGATCGAATCCCGGACCTCGATGCTCCGCCTCGGGATAATCTTGAATTTTCCACGGAGTCAGGACCAGAGTCACCTTGCCATCGGTGAGATAAAAATTTGGATCCTCTAAAGCCTTTTCTTCCTCCTGGAACTCAAACACGTCCATGTAAAATCGGGCCATGGCCTCAGGGTCGATGGCGCGAATGGTTATATGTTTGATGTAACGATCCTGCCCTCTTGGCGTCTCGCTCCAAACGCCTCTAATATTTTGCGAATCATGCTGCGCCAAATCGAATAAATGACCTTCCGGATCATGAGAACTGTAAGCCGCGAAAGGCCGATTGGCCGGTCGTTTTACCGCGCCAACTTTCGGGTAGCGCTCTTTCATGCGCGCAAACACGGTGTCGAGATCATCGACCTCAATACCAAAATGATCAATGCCGCCCGGATAACCTGGCGCCCTTCTAAGAAACGCGAATCCGATGTTTCCATCACTCACGATAATGGTTCGCTCGTATGGTCGTACAACTCGCTTCGACCCTAAAACCGGCGCGCCGAACATTTTGGCATGAAGCTCGTCCGAAGTTTGCGCCTTCGCCGTAAGCGCAAACAGCAGCTCGTAAAACCTGGCCACTCGAGGAGCATCCTGGCACATCACCGCCACGTGTCTGATTCTAGCTTGCATCACTCGACCTCCTTTTCAGCCGCAGATAGAGGCGCCCCGCCCCTACCAATTTTGAAAACACCCAATCTTTATCTTCGCGTATACTCCGACTCCAACTTTTTAAAGAAGCCTTCCTTCTCGAGTTCATCGAGGACGCTCTCATCAAGAAACCGGCTTAGCTCAAACTCCGCCTTCGGCCGTCCGGTTTCCTCCTGTATCAGATCTATAACCGCTGCCATCCCGTTTCGGCCAACACGCGGGGGAAAGGAAAAAGCATTTTCGTAAAGATCGTAGAACTCCCTGGCCGCCGTTAAGTTGACCCTCAGGTGTTTCCCGGCGATGGCGATAAATTGCTCTCTTCGCTGATTGTCCGCGGTTCTAATCTGATAAATGGCTTCGCTGAGCGCTTGCATGAATCGCTTGACGTGGTTTCGTTCTTTCATCAAGAAGGACCGGCGCATAATAATCGTTCGATCCGGAAATTCCGGCACTGGCTTGGATAGGTCGGCCAAAACCGTCATGCCTTTCCGCAGCGCATCCTTCGTTACGCCGTACGTAAGCACCGCCGCATCAATCGTACCGGATTCGAGGGCGGCCAATTGTGTCGGACTTCCCCCGACCACGAGCAAGTTCACCGCCTCGAAAGGAATCTTCCACTCTTTGAGCACTAAGCGAACAGCGACCGCATTCGTTCCTGCCAGACTGACCACGCCTATTTTTTTTCCGCGCAGATCTTCGGGTTTACGGATTTCTTTTCTGGTCACCAGGTTGAACATCTGACGGTTAAGATGCCCGCCAACCATCACGATGTCCCCGCCCGCCAGAACTGTCCTGATTGGAGTCATGGCCGCAATATTGGCGGACTGAGTGTTGCCGCTAACAAGGGTCTGCATCCCAAGCGGTCCGCCGGGAATGACGAGCAAATCAACGTCGAGCCCATATTTTTCAAAGATGCCGGCGCTCTTCGCAACGTAAAGAGGTAAACCTGAACCGCCTAACCCGGCGCTAGTATGGATGTGACGTTCTGCAGCAGACAAGATCGCAGGCGCGGCCAAAAATACGAAAACCAGCAGCAGTCGGATTTTCTTCAACATATTCACTGTTACCTGGACGACCCTACTGCGGCAAAAGAACGGCTGTCAAGCTCTGATTTTCTAGTTAAGATTCGCCGCTTCTCGCATCTTATTTACGCAAGACGTTCGATGGTCCATGAGACGCGGAGTCGTTTTTATACGGAAGCCAAGCGGCTGAAAGCGGTTGGTACGAACGCGGCGCAGCAAGCGTCGGTAGCCTTCAACGGTGACTAATCGGCGAAATCATTATCAATAATTAAGATGCCGTGCTGTTCGACACGCGACCATCAAACCTCACGAAATAAGAGCCCTAATCTTCCTTGAGAGTTCATCCAATGTAAATGGTTTGACGATGTAGTCGTTGCATCCGACGTCTAGCCAAGCTCTTAGATCGGAGGGCCGGAACATTGCCGTCGCGGCCAAGATGGGAATGTCCTTAGTCTGAGGATTTGAGCGCAATAATTTAGTCGCTTCCCAACCATCCATCTCTGGCATTGAAGAATTCATCACGATCAAATCTGGTTTTTCCGAGATAGCTGTATCAACGCCGTCCTTGCCGTTGTTGGCAGTGATGGCGGTGAAACCCAGCCACTCAATTTGGCGCTGGAGCACTTCCCGCAATTCGGGATGATCTTCGACAAGCAGAATCTTACTCACCGTGATACGGATCCCACTTATTTGTGCCGGAGGAAACCGGTTTACTCTGTCATTCAACTGTTGCCATGAGACTAGCCAACGAGTAGTTCTTCGTCAACCGCGCTAAATAATCGTCCCGTCCTCGGATCCATATGTACATCAGGAAAGATTGCCGGAGACTTAAAACCCTTTACTGATAAGACGCTCAGGCTCACTCCCCGGCGAGGAAGGCGAGTTGCGCGCCCATAAGTTGGCTACGGCGGGGCCGGTGATGTTCTGCACTACGCTGAAAATTGCCGCCGGCAACGCAACTAACACGTCTGCGAAATGCTTGCGCGCCAGCGCTACTCCCAAACCCGAGTTTTGCATGCCGACTTCGATGGCAATCGTCCGGCAACGCACTGCGTCAAGGCCTGCGAGCTTCGCCATGGCATAGCCCAACACCAAACCAGAGCTGTTGTGCGCTGCTACCGTGACAAAAACCAGCGCGCCGGTATCCAACAGCTGCTCTCTGGACAATGCGACGATGCAGGCAACAACCATCACGATGAGAGCCACCGAGACAACTGGCAACAGCGCATCGAGTTGGCGCACGCGGTCTCCGAGAAATTGTCGAACGATTAGCCCGGCGGCCACCGGAAAGATCACAACTGTGAGAATGGATAGCAAGAGTTCCTGCGGATGAACGGATACATATGTGCCAGCGAGCCACAACATCAGATATGGTGTTGCGACTACCGAAGCAATCGTCGAACACAAAGTCATGGTTACTGATAATGCGACGTCCCCTTTGGCGAGATACGTCATGACATTAGACGCCGTGCCGCCCGGACAGGAGCCCACGAGGATCAATCCTGCCGCAATCGCCGGTGGAAGCTCAAAAAGTTTTGCGATAGCCGCGGCCATCAACGGCATAATGAGAAATTGCGCGACCAAGCCTACGGCTACTGGATATGGCTGGTCCGCCACCCGTTTGAAGTCGGCTAGTGTTAAAGCCGTTCCCATGCCGAACATGATCACGCCAAGCCCGGGTATAATCAGCGGCTGAAACCACGTGAACCCGGCCGGACATATCAACGCCGCTCCGGCCGCGAGAAACACCCAAACGACAAAAAATCGTACGACGAAATCAGCAGAACGTTTAACCCCAGGTAAGTCCAACGATCACTCCAATTTCGCTTGGCGCCGCCACCCACTCGCTATAGCATTGCGACGGAACGCTGGCGCGGATGTTCTCCTACTGATCGTTGGTTCTCCGACTTACCCCGGGGGAATGTTCACTCAATCTCGGTCCTCGCGGTTCGCTGCATCGCGCTTTATTGCGGCGTTTATCAGCGCTTCCGCCTCTGACGGATCGATCCATCGTACAAGCTTAACCCACTTACCCTTTTCAAGGTCCTTGTAATGCTCGAAGAAATGGGCGATCTGCTCGATAAGCACTGATGGAAGATCGGTGTAGCTGCGGATATTGGAATAGAACGGATTTAGATCATCCACAGGAACCGCCAAAACTTTTTCATCGAGACCTGCTTCGTCCTGCATTAGCAATGCGCCGACGGGGCGGCAGCGAATCACCGCGCCCGGAACTACCGGGACGTTGCCCACCACCAGGATGTCACATGGATCACCATCCTCGGACAGGGTGTGCGGGAGAAAGCCGTAATTGCCCGGATAGAACATTGCTGTGTGCAGAAAGCGGTCTACGAACATCGTCCCAGATCGTTTGTCGAGTTCGTATTTGACCGGAACGCCACCGACCGGAATCTCAATGATAGCGTGTAGGTCAACGGGCGGATTACGCCCGGTAGAAATTTTGGAAATATCCATAGTCGTTCACCTAACTCATGGTCCTGAGGAGGACGTTGCCGGATCGCAACCTGAATTACGCCGAAAAAGCTATTCAGAAGGAGGGTCGCTTTAGAGCCGTCAGGTCGTGCAATGCCACACGCTATATACATTGTGCGGTCTTGAATAAGCGCATGCCCTAACTATTCTACTGTTGAGGTATGTGGAGTTCTTTAAGTACTTCCCTTAAAAAACTGAAGTCGCGTATCTTTGACACAGATGGTGATTTACCGCTTCTTACCCCAAACTCCAGAGCCTCATCGAAGGCGCTATCCTTCACTAGTCCATCTTTTGTGGCAAGCACATAGAAAGAATCCAGAGCATCGCCAGCTACGAAGTCGTTCACGTTAAATTCTTTTTGTATGATCGCAATGGTCTCTGCTCGATTCTTCCATAGAAACTGCAACCCGTGAATATAGCCTCTCAATATTTTCTTAACTTGTTCCGGGCTCTGCGCGAGAACCCTTTCTGAAACACCGATACCACTTATTGGCTGCTCCGGAATAGTTGCCCCGGTAAATCCCAGCTCGACGAGACCTGCTTGTTTCATTATGGAGTTCACGGGAATGGAAACGAGACTGGCTCCGACCACGCCTCGTTCAGCAGCTAAACGACGTTCTTCAGCCCCTCCTATTGCTCTAATCGTAACGTCCCGGTCCGGATCCAAGCCGTGCTTTTTAAGAAACGCGCGTACGGACAATTCAGGGACTTGGCCTATGGTATCTACTGCAATAGATTTTCCCTTCAGGTCTCGGGGAGTTTTGACACTAGGATGGGCTACAAGGAACATCGGAACTCTCATTACGCCTACAGCGACGACTCTAACCGGCCCGCCAACTGCCGCAAATCGGCTGATTACTGCCGTAATACCACTATAGTGCAAATCACCGCTCGCGAATGTTGCTGGTAGGACACCGCTTCTTATGCTTATCGTCTTAACTTTCAAGCCTTCGCGCTGATAAAAACCTTGGTTCATCGCGATGTATGACGGGAGCTGACTAATACTCTTTGAGGCTTGGCCAATTAAGACTTCTTCTACGTGAGCTTTGTTTTCGCTACTGCTGGCATGCGATGGAATTGCTTGATCAGTGCCGAAAACAAGCCAGCAAAACAACAGTAATGTAAACCAGAAGCGCTCTTTATTGATTGATGAAGCTCCAATCATATTTTTATTCAATCCTACAATATCAGGATGAGTTACTGATCAGCTACCTGCACGCGATAGAGTTCTAAAGCTTTAATTAGAGGCTCATCTGTCATTGAGAATAGTATTGCATCGTCAGAGGCTGAGGCATTGATATGCTGGTGGGCGAACCAGAGAGGTACCACAAAAACATCGCCTTTCTCCCATTCAATCCAGTCTTGCCCAACAAGACTTTTTCCACTTCCTTTGAAAACATAATAAATTGCCGTACTCGTGTGACGGTGTACCTTTGACTCATACCCGGCTGGCAAAAGTTGAACGGCGCATTGCATCGTTGGTAGCGTAGATTTTCCTGTAACAGGGTTTCTATATTCCAGCACAATGCCGTCGAACACATTTAAGCTCGCAGGCATGTTTTTCAAAGCTATTAAAGCCGGGTAAGTCTCTCGCCATTTGTAGTGAATAAGCTCTGCACCGGACAAGTTAGGATTTTGGATCTGCCCAGAGACACGGTTCACACTTTCGCTGCTAAACTGAATATCCTGGCACTCCGTTGGATAAAGGTCCTGAACCCATTGATCTAAGTATTGAACTAGTGGCATGTCCACTCCATTCAAAAATATTATGGGTGCAGGTGAGTTGTTGGTGTGATCATGCCAGGTTAGATTTGGAGTGAGAATGAGATCACCTTCCTCCATCAAACATTGTTGTCCTTCTACTGTGGTGTACGCACCATTCCCTTCAATAACAAAGCGAATAGCTGCCATCGTATGTCGATGCGCTGCAGCAACTTCTCCAGGTGCGATGTGCTGCATTGATACGTGCATTGTTTTGGTTGTGTACGCCCACCCCTCCAGAGAAGGATTCACTAGTCTCACCGTACGTCGATCATAACCCTTTAGCTCAATGACTTCTCCCGCCCGCAGAATATGCGGATACATATCCGCCCACTTCCAGAGATGGGGTTTAACGCTGGTCACGGGATATCCAGTGACCCCGGACCGTCCTGATCTCCAGAAGCCTTGTAAATCGGTCCTCTCCAAATCTTTGTCGAATGTTGCGATTCGGTCCGTTTGAGACGTCTTTTCCATTTTCCCTCCCGCGAAGGTTCTAGTTGCCAAGCTGTGACAGATGGAACTCTATATTGGGACTCTACTTGTATGTCAATTGTCACAACCGTCGAGTAAAGCAAAGTCCTTTTCAAGGATGCGTTACTGAAGTTCATCATGGAAACGAGATGTATAGACAGGAATAATACAGAACGATTGCTGCATGAAAGCTCTTGCCTTTGATCACTCCCGTCTAAAGGTGACCGGTTAAATTTAGCGGTCGGCGCGCGAGGTGATGGGAACTTCGCCGCAGATTATCAAGCGTCTGGAGAAGCTTCTGCAGTAACAATGGGAGGACGAGCGCGATGAACGAGCCATTTTGAGGATCATTGGTAGAAGCCTACTCCCTACGGTTATCACGTCATGGTCGTCTAAGAATGCTGCCTTGGACCGAAGTCTGCTAACACACAAGCTCAACCTGCTCGATTTGCATCACGAGTATGCCGATGTCATGCACCTAGAGGAGGTGAAAAGTCACTTTCAGAAAAACCCGTCCAAAATGGCTGAGTGAGCATTCTCGCACGCCATCTCAACGCGAGACCTCGATCTCGACAAAATTCGGCCGAGACGCATCGAATAGAAACAATACAAGTTATTCCTGGAGAGAAGTCGCCTGTTGAGCGCGGCCGTCTAATGGGTGCCGGCTAATCAGTCGCAAGCCTAGGACGTCACTGATGAGTCGGGTGCTCGCTATCGCTCTCGCGCCCTCTCGCAAAGCTCCATCCAAACCGTACCGGTACCCGCAGGTGCGTTTACGATTTGAGATAGCCTTTTTCCAGATAGAAACGCTTGGCGCCCCGATGGAGAGGCACGTCGTACGGCGCCTCCTGATCGTTTGCGCAGAGCTGCGCCATATCCAGTGGCTTGAAGTTGTCCGTCGGCATGAGCGCTTTACGCGCCTCGATCGCTTCGCAGAGAGCGTAGGCGACATCGTCCGGCATGGCTGCGTTGACCACCATCGGCCAGCCGCTGAAATCCACGGTGGGCACGTCCGAGGGCAGCGCTGGAAACCGGGATTTGGGCAAAACCGAGGCGCGATAACCTATCGCGGTCAGTTTTTTCAGAATGGATCCCTCCACCGGCAGGTAGCGAAATCCGGCATCGATGGCGGTCTGACCCCAGCTCTTTATTCCTTCATCGAACACCGCATTGATCCTTCCCTTCTCGAGAGCCTCGCGCCGGTCCGGGTGGCTGGGACGTGTAACCGATTGAATCTTGCCGCCCCATTGTTTCAAGTTCGCAAAGGTAAATCCCGCGGCTTTCATGACCGCGCTCACCGTGAACATCGTCGGGCTGTACTTGACCCACGCTGGGGAGATGGTTCCGGTCGAGAGTCGAAGCGGGATGCGCTCCTTCCTGATCTGCTCCAACGAAGTAATCCCGGTAGACTCGTGCACGGCAAATCCCATGACGTCGTATGAAGGAAAAACCGCGATGGTCCTGATCGGCTGCCGCTTGGAGAACAGCCCTTTGCCCCTGAAAGCCATGGTTGCGGCAACCGAAGGATTGATCCAGCCGAGCGAGAGCTTGCCTTGGCTTACGGCCAGGAGCTCGCGAAATCCATCCGCCGCAAACGACAAAGAAACCCCTTTTTCGCGGGTCGCCGTAAGCGCAAGCGTGAGCGAATAGCCGACGCGCGATTCTGTCTGGATCGCCTGTTCGGCGGCGCGCTCGGTTTGAAAAGAAAGTGAGGTGTCGTAGAGAGCTGCGGCCAGCTCCAGCAGTCCCCTGCTCCGCTGGATCTCCGCGCTGTAGCGGTGCTTCACGGTGTTCATCTTGATCTCGTGTGTGAAAGAAATGTTATGGCGAGCCGGTAGTAGCTACGTTCGCCCTGAATTGTTGGCCGCCGCGTGATTGCTAGAGGCAATGGTTTTGGTCATGTCCGGTTGGAACGATCTCTTCTCCAGAGCGCATTCAAGCCACAAAATCTCAAAACTATTTCACGGCTCGTAAATCATAAGGTCGACCGGCTTTCCGCCAACCGGCATATCGGGACAGGCGCTGAAGGCAACGAGCAGATCCATCTCTGCTTTAAGATCTACGTAGCTGCCCGGTTTGGGCCGCACTGTCGTATGATCCATGCGGCCGGTGGCGCCGTCGATTTTCATATGCTGATTGAGGTTAAAAGGGTTGGGGACGTCTTCCGGATCGATCCCATACGGTGCTAAAGCTCGCGAAAGATTTTCATAGCAGCCATGATCCGGAATCTCTTCGTCTTTATAGTCTCGATGGTAATAGTCCCGCAGCTTTCCCTCATTTTTTGCGAGTTGAAAGCGGTAGCCGCTGCACATGCCTTTCTGCAAATCGTGAGTCCCCTCCCGGTTGGTGTTTTCGACGATGGTCATCATGTGCTGATTATTCCGTCCCATCAGCTTGTCGCCGGTCGTGAGAAAGATTTTCATGTTATAGACTTTGGTGCGCGCCTGATCGAATCGCTCTTTGAGATTTTCCCGTCTCATGCACACAAAGTCCACCGTGGTTGTCGCGGTAATCCGAATCACCTGGCCTTTTTTCAAGTCTCCGGCCCAGCCGGTATTATAAGGTACGTGAGCCTCTTTAAGTTTGTTCATTCCGATGTCCTTTCTAAACTGCCCTATAGTCAGTGGCAATCTGCGCCATCAGCCACGGCCGAACCACCCACCCATAACGCAGGACGGAGTCCATTAGTTAAACGAGTTCTCCGATGCGATTCGGAGGCCCGAGATTATTCATCACAATCTGACATGTCAACATGAATCAAAAACAATTGCGCCACGCCCGGGAAAACACCTATGGTTGGGGAACAGTTCAGAAATCCTAAATTGCGATACGGCATCGAAGAAGTAGGAAAAAATACACCAACGAATTAGATGCGTATTAGACCCGCTATGCCGCTTGACGCGGTGTCTTGCGTTACGTATGGAGAAAAGAAACGGAAATAAAAACACAACGCATCTGCTTTGATTCCGAATGTGAAAGGTGGACGATGGCTGCAGAAATCAAATCGAACACGGAGGCTATCCGCTGGCCCGCGGGAATTCGACTTCCCGTGATGCTGACTTTCGAGCACCAGGCCGGTGAAGGAGCGCCGTTATTCGCCGGAGAGCGACCCAACTACATGGTCGGCGGAGCGATGCAGTACGGCGCCCGCCGCGGCATCTGGAATATCCTCGAGTTGCTGGAAAAATATCGGGTCAAAGCGACTTTCTTCGTGCTCGGTACGACAGCGGAGAAATACCCCGACACCGTGCAGGCGGCGGTCAAAGCCGGTCATGAGATCGCCGGCATGGGCTACAGCTTCGGTTCGATCCGGACCGCGAGTGAAGAGCAGGAACGTGCCAACGTGCGCCGCTCTGCCAAAATCCTGGAGGACATCGCCGGCGTGAAGATCCGCGGCTGGCGTTGTCCCGACTATCGCGTGAGCCCGAAGACACTCGACATTCTCGCGGAGGAAGGGCTGCTGTGGGACAGCAGTCTCTTGAACGACGATCTGCCGTATTTGTTTCAAACGCGAGCGAAGAAGATTGTCGAGATTCCGTTTACGACGAGCACCGCGGATAAAACTTACGTCGGCTATCCTTATCCCCAACGGGGCGGTCCGGACGGTCTTGCGAGCGTGTGGAATAACGAGCTCGATGTGCTTTACAAAGAAAGCGAAAAGGGGCCGCGCCTGATGAATCTGAGCCTCCAGACCTGGGCCACGGGACGCCCGGCAACTCTGCGGGTGCTTGGGCGTCTTCTCGACCGTCTGGTAAGCCACGAAGAATTCCGCTTTGCGCAATGCAGCGAGATCGCCGCTTGGCGCCTAAACCCGGATGCCCGGTGAACCATTCGAAGGAGTCTTTCATGTGGAACGAGAAAGGTTATAAGAAAAGTTTTCGCTGGCCCGACGGCGTGCGCCTGCCGATCGCGATCAGCGTGCATCATCAGTCGGAGGAAGCCACCTGCCCGATGCCCGACGGCCAACCCGATCCTTTCGACTACAGCGAGCGGCAATACGGAGCCCGGCGCGGCGCTTGGCGTCTACTCGACATCATGAGCGAGCACGGTGTCCGCGGCACGTGGCTGATCTGCGGCGCGACTTTGGAGAAATATCCCGAAGTCTCGCGCGCCGTTCAGAAAGCCGGGCATTGTATCGCCGGGCACACGTACGCGCATGAAATGATGTGCAATATGCCGCCGGAGACCGAAACTGCGTTGATCAAAAAAACCGTCGCCGTTTTCGAAGATTTGTTGGGCGAACACATTCGCGGCTGGCGCACCTGTTTTGCGAGCCACAATACGCTTGATCTGCTGCTGGAGCATTCCGATCTCGAATGGGATGGCAGCATGTGGAACGACGATCTGCCTTCGTTGATCGAAGGCCATGGCCGGGAGATGCTCGAGATTCCGTTTGCGACCTACAGCGACACGGCGCTCGGCGTCGACATCACCAATCCCGCGTTTCCACCCTCGCGGTTCTCCACCTGGAATGCCAATCCGCCGGATTTTATGTTGCGCGGCCTCAAATCCGCCTTCGATGCGCTATACGAGCGCGGCGCGGAACGGGCCGTCATGATGCCGCTCGTCGTTCATGACTTCATCACCGGCCGGCCGTTTCGCTCGAAAGTGCTCGATGAATTTCTCTCCTACGCCAAGCAATTCGATGGCGTGGTCTTTACCGGCCATGACGAACTGGCTCGCTGGGCAAAGCAGTCCGGAGAATTTGGAAAGGAATAGGCGTGTGAATCTGACAAAAATTCTTGCCGCGTTGCTGTTCTTTAGTGGTCTCTTTTTCATCGATCGTTCGCTTGCCGCCGATTTGCCAGTGGTGCGCGCGAGCTACAACGCCATCGGCGGGGTGTTCACGCCTCTCTGGGTAGCTTATGAAAACAAGCTGTTCAACAAGTACGGCATCGCAGTCGATTTGAAATTTCTGCCGCTGACCACCGGCACCCAGGCGCTGCTCACCAAGAACGTCGACATCATTACGCCGGGTGGCGAATTGCTCGAGGCCGGACTGAACGGAGAACGAGTCGTCTATATCGCCGGCATCGCCAACCGCGTGGTGCTTTCGATTTTTGCCAAGCCGGAGATTCAGTCGCTCGCCGATCTGCGCGGCAAAGTGGTCTCGGCCCTGTCTCCCGGCTCCATCAGCGATCATTTGGTGCGCATTCTCTGCCAGGAGGCCGGCTTGGTTCCGGGTCAGGACATCAAGATGCTCTATTTGAAAACCGGCCCCGAGATTCTTGCGGCGCTGACAAGCGGTGTGATCGATGCTGGCGTCATTTCGGCGCCGGTGACTCTCAAGGCGCGGCAGGCGGGCTTCAAAGAAATTGTCAACGTTCCGGAGCGAAATATTCCGATGATCCATGCCGGCCTGGCAACGACCCGAGACTTCGTCAAAGAGTATCGCGACCGGGTTCGCGGCTTCCTGCAGGGGTATATGGAAGCAGTTCGCTATGCCGCAACCAACCCGAAAGAAACCAAACAGATCATCGGCACGTTTACGAAAACGAACAATCCGGAAGACCTTGAGGAAACGTACCGGACGTTCATCAAAGTCTGGGAGCGCATTCCATATGTTTCCACCGCCGGCGTGCAATCGGTGCTGAATTTCACCCGCCACCCGGGAGCAAAAGCCGCCAAGTCGGAGCAATTCATTGACAACTCCATTCTCAGTGAGATCGAGAAAAGCGGCTTTGTGAACCAACTGTACGGTCGATAACTAGCAACGATCTTCGCCGCTGTGTTTGATTTATGCACCGTGTTGGACGGCAGACTTTCGTCTGGCGTTTGCTTAACGGCCGATTTTTCGAAAAAGCCTTAAAATAATCTAACCTCATCTTACTGAGAAAACGGTTGACACATGCTGGTCCGGTGGTGATACCATCCGACGCCGTGAGCTCAAAAATAATCAAGGAGGCGAATCATGGCTGACTGGCCGCCGGTAATCGACGCCGATGGACATGTATTGGAACGCCAAAGCGACATCCGCAAGTATTTGGAACCGCCGTGGAACCGACGTAACACTGGTCTCTGGCCCAGCGATCAGCCGTTCGACACCGATCTATTCGATACGCTGGGCTATCCAGGTTACGGTCGCAATATGAGCCCGGCTCAGCAGGTCGAGACATGGCTCAAGATCATGGACGAGTACAACATCGAACAGGCGGTGCTCTTTCCTACCGGCTCCGGCAACATTCCGAAACTGCGGGAACCCGAGTTCTGCCTCGCCGCTTGCCGCGCCGCCAACGATCATTTCGCCAAGGAATACAACGCGCTCTCCGAGCGGATTCATTGCGTCGGTGTGCTGCCGCTCAAATGGCCGCAGGAAGCCGCCAAGGAGCTGCGCCGGGCCGTCACCGAACTGGGTCTGGTAAGCTTCGAGTTGCTTTCCATGGGATTACCCACGGCGCTCGGCGACCCGATGTACGATCCGCTTTATGAAGAGGCGCAGCGGCTCGACGTCCCGCTCTCGGTGCACGGTAACCGCAGCTCTTCGGCGGAGGTCGGCGCCGGCGCACTCAGAACGTTCGCCGAGGTGCACACCTACACTTTCCCGGTCGGCATCTTTCTTCACTTCACCAGCATCATTTTTCAGGGAGTGCCGGTGCGCTTTCCCAAGCTGCGCCTGGCTTTTCTTGAGATCGGCGCGACCTGGCTGCCGTACTGGCTCGATCGCATGGATGAGCATTGGGAGTTGCGCGGCGAATTCGAGGCGCCGCATCTGAAGAAAAAACCCAGTGAGGTGGTGCGCGAATCCGGAGTCTACTTCAGTCTCGAATCCGAGGAGCGGCTCCTACCGCAGACCATTGAGTACGTCGGCGATCATCACTTTCTCTACGCGTCGGACGTTCCCCACTGGGACGGCGAGTTTCCCAAAAATCTCAAATACCTGTGGAACCATCCCGATCTTTCACGGTCGACCAAAGAGAAGATCGCTTATCACAACGGCAAGGAATATTTCCGGCTAGATCGTCGAACCTCGGCGCAGGCTGCTCGGAAAGCAAACTGAGCTAACAACAATTATTATCTATTATCTTAAACGTCCGACAGGCAGAAAATGATTCGATTCAAAGGCAGAGACTTTCGGAATTTACCACTCTGCAGTTCTAGCGTGATTACCAAGCTTGCCGCGGTCGACGCCGCGGCGTTCTTATTGTGCCGGATCCGCGGCGTCAGTCATTGCGATACTGGCCGGAATTAAAGCGCCGTTGACTTCGATACACCGGCCACAATAACGAGAGCCGGGACGGTATAGGTACCGCCCCGACTCCCGCTATCAAAACATTTGCAACGCCGTTTATTTAGCCGCCTTGTAGGGGCTATGGCTGCTTGGGCGTCACCGTATCGGTCAGAGTTTTTAAGTACGCCACCAGCGCCGCCTCTTCGGCCGCGGTCAGCCCAAGGTTTCCCAGCACGCCGAAATTCCCAGCTTGATTCGGTGTATCGAACTCCGGAGCCGGCCAGCAGTTTTTTGCTATTGCCTGTTCTGCCCTCGTACCGGCCGGGCAAGCCAAGGGATCCCGTAACAAGGTTGCCGTATTATAAAAATGAACGACTTGCTCGAGTGACTTGAAGTAGCCGTTATGCATGTAAGCCTTGGGAAAGCCGTTGCCGCGGCGCTTGTCTACATTTCGCAAGGTCGGGGTTTTAACGTGCCCGGCAAACGGGGTTGCGGTAGGGTTGGCAGAGTTGAACACAGCGGTTGGATTAGTATGACCGAGCATTCCTGCGTCTAAATTGTTCGGATCGAAGTTCTCTATTTCGAAATTCGCCGGCAACCCGATGTGGTGATAAGCAAAATCCGAGTAGATCTGGTTAAGTTCATTGCCAACAGAACCGGCGCCATGGCTGTTGTGACAGGCTGCGCAGCCTGCGTTCTTTGGCGTACGGCCACCGTTACCGTCATCGACGATTCTATTCAGCCCCGAATCATTGAGACCATGAAATAGGTCACGCCCCAGATTCTCCTGATTCGTCAAGTTGGGCAGAGGGAAAGACCCGCCGTTCCTGATTCCCTGATCGCGCTTGGAGCTGAACGAGTTGACTTCACCGGAATGCTGCCAGGCCGCGATCGCCAAAGCGATGCGCTTGAAGCTGATCACCACGTTTGAAGTGTTGCAGTCGATCGCTTCGTTCCAAGCCTTCATGAAAAGCTCGGCATACTTCGCCGACTGAACGTGCCGACAGACAGCTCCGGCACCCGGCAATCCACCATCGTTGCCATCAGGAACATTCTGCTCGACGTCATTCGGGAATGGACCGAGCGCTTGGTCGGCTACCGGCCCGATGAACCCACGGTAAGCCACCTCTTGCGCATCGGTATCGAAAATTTCGACACCAACATGCGGGATTGCTCCTTTTCCCGTCACGTTCGGCGGAGCAACCAAGGGCGTGGCATTGCCTTCCGCGCGGCCATCCCAGAAAACGCCACCGAAACAGAGAAATGGTGAACCTTCGCCACAGAAAAAGGAATCCGTAGCAGGCGGCGGATTAGGAAAGGGATTGAGGTTGGTCGCAGGCCGGCCACCAAACGGCGGACTGAAGGTTGCGTAGGCGTTGCTGGGCGGCTTACGTCCCCCAACGGTGTGAGGATTGGCGCCAGGTACGGCCACGCCCTTCTTGTTAATGCCGGCAACGCCAGCGGTCCAGCCATTTTCCGGTACGTGGCAGGTGGAACACGACTGACGCGGCGGATTGGAAATATTATCGAAGAAAATATGCTTGCCTAGTTCTTGTAGAGCCGGCACGTCTTGGGCCATGGCAGATCCATTCGACAGCAGTAACAACACACCAGCAGAAACGCATACTATTGCACCTTTCATGCGAGCTATGCTTCGGTAACTTGTTTCGCGATTCTCATAATTTTCAATTCGCATTATCACTCCCACGGATCTCGGCCCGCGTATTTTATTCAATCGTTGCATTTTCGACCCGGCTGTTGCTCGGACTCGGCACATCGACAAACTCGCGCCGAGAATCAAGCCCCTGTGCAGCAATCAATTGCTGTTCTTTCAAAATGGAATTTTTCTAGCAGAGCCGCGCCTGGCGTACCGAGCAATACCCATACCATGGCACGTGAAAACGAGAAGATTCTTCACATACTGAGGTAACTTTCATCGACTACGCCGGCAGCTAAAACTTTCAAAACCGATTCGTGACAAGCTCGATCCTCGAGTGAGTGATTAAGAAATCTCTCTGAAGATTGAAAAACGAATTCTTGCTCCGACGAGCTAATTCAACCGAGATAATTTTTTTGGAGCGGCGAATGAAACGAGAATGTTAGAATTTGATTTACGCCCGTCCGACTGGAAACTAAGTCACCGGTAATGTTTGAAATACCCTACGTTTCTCAATGTTCCACCTAGCTCTTACGGTTCACGGACAATCTATTGCCGGCGTGATCGCGACGATCGCGAACAGATGAACGTGATGAAACGAGAGAGTATTTCTTAAAAGACGTTCCGGAAGCGCGCAATAATCCCAATGATCACTTCACGACCAGCGGGAGCAATTCGCCGGTATCATTGCAGGTTTCCAGCCGGTCCACGGCATCGATCAATCTGTCGATCCGATTCTCGGGTAATACCGCGCGGGCCATCTTGCGAAACTTGGCGCGCAACACGTCACGGCTGACCATGTTGAGCGGCGAGCCAGGGGGGTAGGGCTCGAACGCTTTGTAACTCTTGCCATTGGTGAGCTTCACTTCCATCGTCGTGTTGTAATTCTGGTCCTTCTTCGCGTTCGGGTCGGCATAGCTCTTCACTTTCTTGGCTAGCGCCAGAACTTTCGGATCGGTCCACAGCTTGGGATCCATGTAAAAGCTCAGATCGTTGTCGTTCTTCAACAGGCGGATCGCCAACGAGAACGGCAGGCTGAACTGTGCGCTCGCAGTATCGTGCGGCTCGTAAATCGCGCCGCCGTGCGACAGCGAAGTCTCGGAGATGCCGACGCGGATTTCTTCGACGTCGTCCGGCCCGAAGCGATGCTCTTCGATCAATTTGCTGAGCGTGTAGATCACTCCCTGGACGGTGGCGACGCACGGATAAAGCTTGAACCAGATGCGCATGATCTTGAACTCACTGCCGAGATCGCGGGTGATTTCCTCTGGCTCCACCAGATCGGCGAAGACTTTAAGAAACCCGCGTTTGCCCTCGATGATGGTCGGCGGACCGGTGAGCCCGAGTTGGGCTAGCATCGCCGACTGGATGCCGCTGCGCGCGCCGACACCGGCAATCACGCGCTTCACCTCGCCGCCGGTTTGATCGTATTCCATGGTGCCGCTCGAATGCATGCCGGCGATGCCGAAGGCATGCAGCATCTGCCCCTCTTTCAATCCAAGCAGTCTCGCTGCCGTTGCCATCGCACCGAAGGGTGCGCCGATGCCGTGGCTGTGAAACCCGCGCTTGCCCGACGAAGGCCGAACCGCCGCCAGCAGCCGGTACATGACGTCGCAGCCGACGACCACGGCGGCGAGAAAATCTTTGCCCGTGCTGCGTTGCTTTTCACCTAGGGCCAGCGCCACCGGCACGGTAGCGGCGCTCGGGTGGCCGCCCGCGGCAAAGCCGACGTCATCGAGCTCGCAGCCCTGACCGAAGGTTGCATTGACGAACGCCGCATCCAGAGTCGGCACTCTGTCGCCGTAGTTAACCACCGTGCTTTCACCGCGCCCTCCCATGTCGGCGACGTAGCGGTAGGCAATCTTATTCCACTCCAGGGTGGAACCGATCAGCTCGACCCCGATCTGATCGAGGATGCAATCTTTGGCTTTTTCGATTGCCTCGGGAGGAATGTCTTCGTAGCGCACTTTCGCCGTATGGATCGCCAATTGTTCGGTAATGCCGCGTGCCATTTTTCCCTCTCCTGTATGCCGGATGATTCTACTGGATAGTCGAGTGAATCGCTGCGTGGTGACGCCGCAACCGTCGATCATTTTAAATCGAAAATTTCTTTGAACTCTTTGTCATAGCGCGCGTAATCCTTCGCCAGGCCGATGTCGCTGACGTAGAGCTTGATGCCTTTTCTCTGCAGGTCGTCCGGCTCGATGCCTTTGCGTGCCGAGCTGCGGCCGAAGCTGCGGAGAATTTTCTGGCCTTCCTCGGAAAGGGAAAAGTCGATAAACAGCTTGCCGATGTTGGGATGCGGCGCGTAGCGCCCGAGCGCGATCGGGGTAACCCGGCTGACGACCGGCGTCAGCGGCAAAGACTCCACCGGTGCGCCGCGCTTCTTGGCCGACTGCACGAGATGGTCGTAATTATTGACCGCCAGCGGCGCCTCGCCCGAGGCCAATACCTGGGTGATCAGCGTGCGTCCCGGGCGAAAGCTCAACTCTTGTTTGGCCAAACCGCGCATTAGGCGCAGGCCTTTTTCTCTGCCGAGAATTTGCAGCATGCTCGCGTACCACTCGGTCTCGCGGCTGTCCATGAGCATTTTGCCTTTCCACTTGGGATCGAGCAGATCGTCGTAGCTTTTGGGGAGTTCCTGCGGCTTCACCAGATTGGTGTTGTATGACACCACGCTGGCATTGTGGTAAGCGCTGACCCAGTAGCCTTCCTTGTCTTTGAAATCCTCGGCAAATGCCGGCCGCTCCGGCGAGTTGTACATTTGAAAGAGGCCCTCTTTGAAGATCTCATAGAACTGGAAACTGGTCGCGGAGATGACGTCGAACAAGTGGACGCCGCCGCGGTGCTCCTGCAGCACCTTGACGACGACCTGCGTGCTGCCGAGACGCAGCAGCTTGGGCTCGACGAACGGATATTTCTTTTGGAACGCATGGATCATCGCCGTTCCGTCGCGGATGTCCGTAGTGCTGTAATATACGAAAACTTTTTCTTCCTTTGCCTTGGCGATGATCGCATCGCGATCCTGCGCCGAGACAGATTGGGCGAAGAAAACCACGATGATTGCTATTGCGATGAAGCTTATGAGATTACGCCGGGAATTCACGTTCAACTCCTCCTTGCAAATCATTGCGTCATTCGCCGAAAGCGCGCGCGTCTACATTGTGCTCGTGTCCGTGAAAACGTAATCGTGATCCGGACGAGCACGAACACGTATCACGAACGCGAATTTTGCGAGGCGATTGAGCGCATGAAGCATATATAATTCTTTCAGCAGCCCGCCTAAGCTCGGTTCGCCTTGGCAAAGGCAGCAGCGCTGGTGCCCGCCAGACGGCCGAACACGGCGCCCTTCATCAATCCGGAACCGCCGGGGTAATTGTTGAAAAACGAGCCGCCGGTAATTTCCCCCGCGGCGAACAGGCCGCCAATCACATTACCGCTCGTGTCCTTGACCTCGCCGTTCTCGGTGATGCCGACGCCGCCGAATGTGAACGTGATGCCGCAGGTCACCGGGAACGCATAGTAGGGTGGGATGTCCAGGCGCTGCGCCCAATTGGACTTCACCGGACTGATGCCGCTCGTGGATTTGCCATCGTGCTTCGACGGGTCGAACGGCGCGTCATTGACCGCGTCGTTGAACGCGTTGACCGTTTTCACGACGTTCTCCCAATCCAAACCCGGCAACTTCTTCGCCAATGCTTCGATCGTATCGGCGCTGACATGAAAGCCGCGGTTGTACTCGGAGCGGAGCAGCGGGCGGGTCTTGCTGTCGAAAATTTGATAGGCCGTCCGCCAAGGCAGGCGCAGCACTTCGCGGCCGCACTTGGCGTAGGTGTAGCTGAAAAAATCCTCGCCTTCGTCGACGAAGCGCCTGCCGTTGATGTCGACCATGATGCCGTAGGGGTAGGAGTAGCGGTGCTCGTAGGCGCATTCGACGTCGGGCGCTTCGGCGTCGACCAGCACGGCGTGACAGCCGCTCCAATGGCCGATTGGCTGTGCGCCGAAACTCAGCGCCAAACTGAGCACCTCGCCGGTGTTGTAGCGCGAGCCGCGGACTTTCACCAAATCCCAACCGGTGCCAAGATAGCGCGCGCGCATTTCCGGATTGGCCTCGAACCCGCCGGCAGCCAGCACCACGGCGCGGCTCCGGAAATCCATCAGCCCGTCTGCCGTTTGCACCCGCACACCGGAAACCCTTCCCTTGGAATCGACGATCAAAGCCGTCGCCTTCGCCTCGTAAATAATTTCGATGCCGTTTTTCTCCGCCGTCGGAAACAGCATCTCGACCAGTCCAAGGCCGCCGTCGTTCACCGATATCACCCGGCCCGAGGGAAACTTGATCTTGCCGCCGATCTTCACTGCATGGGTGCTGGTGGAAAGTATCCATTTAACGTTCATGTCGGTCAGCCAACGCGCCGTGTCGTAAGATCGATCGACGAGAATGTTGGTGAGCTTTTTGTCGGCGGCATACTCGGTCACCTGCATGACGTCTTCGAAAAATTCCGCGTTGGAGTAGGTGCCGACTTCCATCCTCGCGGCCTCTTCGTCGGTCAACTCCGGCAGCATCGGACGCATGTCGTCCAGCTTGTTGTAAGTAAAACGAAACCCACCGCCGGAAAATCGCGTATTTCCGCCGCGCGATGCTTTGGGACATTTGTCCAAGAGCAGCACGCGCATTTGTTGCTCTCGTGCCGCCAGAGCCGCGGTCAATCCCGCGTTGCCTGCGCCGATCACGATCACGTCATAATTCGTTACCGCCATAGAATTTCAAGACCTCCTCATTTTTGCACTGAAACTTTTCTGGGCTCCTTCCAGAACTTCCAGCATGCAGTAAATTGCCAATCCTTCATTCCCGCATGCTTTAACGGAAATGAAGGAAGGGAAGAAACTGGACCCTGATAAAAACATTGGGGGTGACATCTCCGGCTTTGTATCCTGCGGCTTGCGCAGTTTCATCCGATTCGTTTCATGAAATTGCCAGCAGCGGAAAGAGCTCACGGATCTCTTCCGCTTGCTCCAGCCGCCAAGCCCAATCGATGAACTTTTGACAGCGACTTCTTCCGAGAGACGACTCCGCCAGCCGCAGAAACTTGTCCTCGACTTCGGCGTCCGAGAATGGATTCTCCGGATGTCCTTTCGGATAGGCGACATGGACTTCGTGCCGCGCGCCGGAAAATGTTTCGGCGACGACGCGGCAGTTCCACTTTTCCGGATATTGTTTCGTGAACTCCGGATCTTCCCGCAAAGTGATTTTCGCCATCAGCTCGATCGCGTCTCGATCGAGAAACCGCGCCGCATCGAAGGTTTGCGCCGTCACGCCGCCGTCGAGCAGCGCTGCCGCTACGCAGAAGGGCACACTGTGATCGGCGGTCTCGCGTGATTGCGGCGTCCATTTTTCCGGGTCCGTGGCGCCGCGCCCGATCAAGCGCTGATAGGATTCCACGACTAGAGTTTTGATTTCGTCAGGTCTGACTTTCTCGCGCAGCTCGATCGCTGCATCGACGGCTCCCTGCGCGCTGTAGAAGACCGGCCAGTTTTTCAGATAAACGATTCCCGCGCGCAAAGGCGTCGCGCCCAGGCGGGAGAGATCCAAAGAGCCGCAGACCTGCCGAAGAAAACCGCCCTTCCCTTCGAAGGGCAAAAAGGGCCCGCTTACCCCGGCGCGTGCGAGCAGAGCCGCGAAGAGGCCATTGCGACAGGCATTGGCTGACGCCATACCTTTCCACATCGAAAGCTCGCCCAGTCGGGTTTGTCCCAACGAACAATTCGCCGTCGCCGCCAGGCTCAAAGAATCGCGCAACGATTTCTGCGATAGTCCCATCGCCTTGCCGGAGCCGAGCGCCGCGGCCAATGCGGTGTAGGTGACGTAATCCCAACCGCGCTCACGGATGCCGACCGAGTCGACGAGAGTGCAAAGAACCTCATACGCAGCCGCGACGGCGGCGACGAACGACGAGCCGTTTCCCTGCGCGATCTCCGATGCCGGCAGCACCGCACCGATCAGATCGCTGGGGTGGGGGCCGTCCTTGCCGAAATAGTCGTCGTTCAAGTCGAGGCAGCGGATCATGGTCGTGTTGGCGAACGCCGCCATCTCCGCCGAAGTTTTGACGGTGGCGCCGATCACGCCGGCTTCCTCGGAGCTGCGCACTTGTGCGGCGAGGCGCCGCGCGATCTTCGCCGGCGCTTCGTGGTAGCCCGCCAGAGCGCAGCCGATCGTATCGATGAAGCGAAGCTTGATGGCGTGCAGGACGGGTGCTTCGATATCGGCAAAAGCGAACGAGTCGGCAAAGCGAACCAATTTTTCTTCGACCGCGTCCATCGTAAGCTTGTATCTCTAGCGCAGTTTAAAAACTTCTTTCCAGATTTTTTCGTACTTGGGATACTCTTTGATATCGTCGACGCCCAACGGATAGAGCCGCTCCGGCCGGATCGGATCGATCGGATTGACCTTGGGATGCGCGGGCGCCCGGCCGCCTTCGGCGTAAACCTTTTGCCCTTCTTCGCTGGCGGCCCAGCGGGCGAAAAGCAGCGCCGCGTTCGGATGAGGCGCGTCTTTGAAGATCGCCGTCGCGTTCATCGATCCGATGCCTTCGCTCAACAAGAAATTTACCGGCGCGCCTTTCTTCATCCGCCCGGGAAATTGATGCGCGAAGCAGGTCACGCAAAGCTTGGCCTGACCGCCGGTCAGAAGCTCGGTCAATTGCGAATGACCTTTATGAAACTCCACGCCGTTGGCAGCGATGGCGCGCAGCAAAGCGATCGCCTTCTCGTCGTTCTTGAACTTGTGCTTGGCGATGCCCATGAGAAACTCGAAATCCCGCGGCTCGGCGACTAACGCGCCCTTATACTTCGCATCCGCCAGATCGTCGATCCATTTCGGCTCGTCCTCTTTCTTGAGCAGGTTGGTATTCCAGGCGACGACGATAAACTGCAGGTTCGACGCCACCCAATACGGGTCCTTTCATGATTGCCGGGTAGGCGGAGTACTCCGGCAAGGTCACTTCGAGCAGCAGCTTTTGATCGTTCATTTGGATCGCGGTTTCCAGCGGCGCCTGAAAAATATCGCCGAGGGTTTTGCCGCCGCGCGCTTCCGCCGTAGCGCGGGCGACCAGGCTGTCCGAAGTGATGTCCACGTGATTTAGCTTAATCCCCGGATAGCGCTTCTCGAATACCGGCAGGATCTTCTCGGCGTTGACCTGCGCCAGGGTGCCGTAGAAGTTGATGGTTTTTTCCTGGGCGGCTTTACGGTAAAGCTCCTCGATCGTCTGCGCGCTCGCCGGCGAGCAAAAGATGCCGACGAACGAGCACAGCCATGAGTATGATCAACATTCGGATTTTGCCGCTCATCAACTCATCCTCCATTCACAGACATTCCGAGCGCGGAAATCGTCGGCATCACGCCGCCGTCATGAGCGTGCTCAGCGCCGCGACGTTTGGCGCGTTTTCAATCCGCTCCACCGCAGCGACGATCGAACCGAGCCTTTCGTCATCCAGAACCGTCCTGCCTAGCCGGTAAAATTTGTCCTGCAATTCGCCGGGAGCCAGAGGGTTCTTATAACTGCCCTTGGGCGCCGCCAACGAACCGCTCATTTCACGTCCGTCCGAAAGCAAAATGGTCATCCGGCAAGCGAAACGGCGCGGACCGGTTGCCGTAGGGTCGGCAAGCAGGTCGATTTTCCTGCCGATCTCCAGCATCGCCGAATCGCTCCACATGGCCGGGTCGAGATAATGCTGCAGATCGTTGTTGCCTCTAAGGAATCTCAGCGCGAGAGAAAAGCGTAGGCTGAATTGGGCTTCGATGACTTCCTTGGGCTGATAGATGGTGCCGCCGTGCAGCAGGATTCCTTCATTGAGCTCGACAATGATCTTCGTAACCTGGCGCGGGTCGATGTTGTGCTCGCGGACCAGACTGTCGAGCAGCTCGATCGGCGAGTGCTGGCTGGCATTCACCGGAAAACGCTTCATCGCCGCATGATAGAGCGCGAGATCTTCATTGCCGGCGTCGAGGTTCTTGACGATCGGCTCGACATTGCTGGTCCCCGACATGACTTTCAGAATGCCGCGCTCGCCTTCGAAGATCGTCGGCGGTCCGGTGAGGCCGTTCTGCGCCAGCAGCGCGGAGCGGAGCCCGCCGCAGCAGGCCATACCGTTGTGTAACCGTTTCACTTCGCCGCCGCTCTGGTCGTACTCCATGGTACCGCCGGAATGGCTGCCGGCGATCGCCAGAGCGTGAGTCATCTGCTCCGGATCGAGGCGAAGAATTTTGCCTGCGGCGGCGGCGGCGATGAAAACGCCCACCACGCTCTGCGCGTGATAGCCGCGCGTCATCAATTCCGGCAAGAGCGCGCGGCCGATGCGCCAGCCGACTTCATAGCCGCCGACCATAGCTGTGATGAGCTCCTGCCCGCTGACCGTCTGCTGCTGCGCGAGCGCGAGAATCACGGGCACTGTTGCCGCGCCGGGATGGCCGCCGCCCTGATCGTAGTAATCGTCGAGCTCGCAACCCTGGGCGAAGGTTCCATTCACGAGAACCGCGTCGTCGGTCGGCACCTGATCGGCATACTTCACGATCTTGGCCGGGCCACCGCCTTTCGCGCTTTTTACAAATCGATAGACCGGCTGATTCCACGGCACACTGGCGCCGATCAGCTGGCAACCCAATTGATCCAACAATAGCTCCCGGCAGCGCCACACAGCGTCGGCCGGAATCTGCGCATAGCTTAGATCACAGATGAACCGGGCAAGGCTTTGCGCCGCTGTCGCTCGCGTATTTCTAGAATATGTCATTGTCGCACTCGCCTGCCGCCGGTTACGCGCGCCGTCGGTACGGAATTCGCGCTACCGCTGCCGAGCTTATGTGAGATCTCGGCGGCAAATCGCTTGACGGCCTCCACCAGCTTGCCTCTTCCCTTCGCCTGCAGTCTGAACGGTGTCAAGGTAATCGTCAGGGAGTAGGGTGCCCGGCCTTCGCTATCGAAGATCGGCGCGCTGATGGCGCAGAGTCCGTCCATGACGCGCTCGCCGCAACTATAGGAATATCCCTGTCTCTTTGTGCGAGCCAGATCCGCCGCGAGTTTTTTCGGATCGGTGATCGTGCGCGGGGTCAGCGCTTTCAAGCCGTGCGCCGATTTCAAAAACTCCTTGAGCTCCTGGGGAGGGAGATACGCCAAGAGGATCTTGCCGCTCGCACCCGCGTGCGCCGGAAACTGATCGCCCACACGCAGAGAATCTCGCAGCACTTCCCTGCTCTCGACTTTCTCGATACACACGCGTTGGCAGTCACGCAATTCGTGCAATATTGCATTTTCTCCGGTGAGATCGCGCAGGCGCTCCATCAACGGCAGAGCAATCTTCCTGATCTCCAGTCCCTCGCGCGCCACCGAGGCCAGATAGAAGAGCCCAGGCCCGAGGCGATAGAGCTTGGTCGCGGCATCCTGCTGGATCAACCGCCGCGATATCATCACCTTCAAGAGCCGACGCACCGTGCTCGGGGGAAATCCTAAGCTGCGACTGATCTGAAACAGCGACTGCTCAGGACGGTAGGATTCAAACGAATAGAGTAGATCGATGGATTTTTCTAGAACCCGCGCTCCAAGCGACTTCGATTCCATATTGTGGAAGGGCCTTTCATAACTGTACAACGATTTTCTATTATGAGCGTACGCTGCGGTCAAGAGTTGGATCGACGAAAGGGGAAGGCGGGGGAGCGCGAGCGGCCGCCGTCTCGTTCGTCACAACGACGAACCCGCGTGGAAACTAATCAAAAACAACGCAACAACCATTAAACATATGAGAGCAACCGGCGCGATCTTCAGGTATGCCAGATCGACACGGAATTCACGCAGAATGGCGCAAACAATTCCCCGTAAAGGCAGAAGATTGGAGCAAGCTCAATCACTAACGACTGACCGCCGCAATCCTCTTCATGCAACTTCACGCCAAGAAGATGATCAGACCGAGTTCCTTGCCGAACCGGCAGGATAGCCCAGCACGGACAAATCGGCGGTAATTTCATCGAGGATCAGCGGATCGTCGATGGTGGGCGGAACTTGATAATCGACCCCATCGGCAATCTTCTTGATGGTACCGCGCAGAATCTTGCCCGAGCGCGTCTTGGGCAGCCGCTTGACGACCGTCGCGACCCTGAAAGAAGCCACGGCGCCGATCCTTTCGCGCACCATCTCGGACCACCTCGCTTACGATCTCGCCGTGGGAACGTCGCACGCCGGCCTTGAGCACGATCAAGCCCAGGGGAATTTCCCCTTTGATCTCATCGGCGACTCCCAGGACCGCGCACTCGGCGACATCCGGGTGAGACGCCAGCACCTCTTCCAGCGCGCCCGTGGAGAGCCGATGACTGGCGACATTGATGATGTCGTCGGTGCGGGTCATTACCGAAAGATAGCCGTCGTCATCTTTGTACCCCGCATCGCCGGTCAGGTAGTAGCCGGGAAATCTGGCGAGGTAGGCCTTGCGGTAGCCTTCATCGTTGTTCCACAGCGTCGGAAGACAACCTGGGGGTAACGGCAGCTTGATGACGATACTGCCGATCTGACCCGGCGGTAATTCCGTGCCGTCGTCTCCAAGAACCCGGACATCGTAACCGGGCACGGCTTTCGTGCACGAACCCGGTTTCACCGGCAGCATCCCCAATCCGATACAATTGGCGCCGATCGGCCAGCCAGTTTCGGTCTGCCACCAGTGATCGATCACCGGCACGCCAAGCTGCTTTTGCGCCCACAAGAGCGTGTCCGGATCGCAACGCTCGCCGGCGAGAAAGAGCGTGCGAAAGCCGCTCAAGTCGTACTTACCCATGCATTCGCCGTTGGGATCTTCGCGCTTGATCGCGCGAAACGCCGTCGGCGCCGTGAACAACACCTTCACACGGTGTTGTGAGACCACCCGCCAGAACGCGCCTGCGTCGGGAGTGCCGACCGGTTTGCCTTCGTAGAGCACCGTGGTATTGCCGTTGAACAGCGGCGCGTAAACTATGTACGAGTGGCCGACCACCCAGCCCACGTCCGATGCTGCCCAGTAGACTTCACCCGGCTCCACGCCATAGATGTGCTGCATGCTCCATCGGAGCGAGACCAGATGCCCGCCATTGTCGCGCACGATCCCTTTGGGCATGCCGGTCGTGCCGGAAGTGTAAAGGATGTAAAGCGGATCGGTGGCTCGGACGGGAACGCAGCCGGCGGATTTTGCCCGGACCATTTCTTCCGACCAATCGAGGTCGCGCCCACCGATCATCGACGCCTGTTCCTGCGGACGCTGGACAATAATGCAACGCTCCGGCTTCACTGCCGCAAGCTCAATCGCTTTATCGAGCAAAGGTTTGTACGGAATGATCCGACCAACTTCGATGCCGCAGGTCGCCGATACGATCACCTTCGGTCGCGCATCGGTGATGCGATTGGCGAGCTCATGGGAAGCAAAGCCTCCGAAGACGACGGAATGAATCGCGCCGATGCGCGCGCACGCGAGCATCGCGACGATCGCCTCCGGCACCATCGGCATGTAAATAATGACCCGATCGCCTTTCTGAACTCCTTGCGCGCTAAGCACCCCGGCAAAGCGCGCTACTTGATCGAGCAACTCGCGATAGGTGAACGTCTGAACGGTTCCCGTGACCGGACTGTCGTAAATCAGCGCCGGCTGATCCGCCCGGCCGCTTTCGACGTGGCGATCAAGCGCGTTGTAGCAAGTATTGAGGAGTCCGCCGGGGAACCATCGATAGAACGGCGGCCGCGAATCGTCGAGCACCCTGTCCCACTTTTTATCCCAATGCACCGCTTCGGCCGCCTCGGCCCAGAAATTCTCAGGATCGTTCAGCCAGCGAGTATAGACAGCGTCATAGCTATCTGTCATGGCGGTCCTCCGAATTTGATGAAAAGGTTTTTTCCTTCAAAGATGGATTACTGATCGAGCCTATTCCGACCCGTAGGTCCGGCGCAAGCGGCTGCGCGCGGATCGGCGAAACTTTCAATTCTTAGGGGTTTGTGTCAGAAATCAGCGCATGGAAAATGTGGAGCCAGCGCTCATGGCGAAAATCAAAGGAGCGCGCAAGTGGATGCTACCCCTCTGCTGTGTCGCCATCTGGGGGATTTTGAAAACCAGCGACGCCCGGGCTCAAGTCCGTCCGTTTTACGAAGACAAGACCATTCGCATCGTTGATTATGGAACGGCTGGGGGCGGCAGCGATCTACTGGCCAGGCTGGTGGCTCGTCACCTGCCAAAACAGATTCCCGGAAATCCGCAGGTCGTCGTTCAGAATATGCCCGGCGCGGCTGGAGCGATTGCGGCAAATTATATCTACAGCGTGGCCAAGCCCGATGGGCTCGCCGTTGGTCTGATCGCTGGGGGCCTCTATCAGGCGCAGCTTCTCGGCAAACCGGAAATCAAATTCGACTGGGTGAAATTCAGCTGGATCGGCACCGACCAACCTAACGTCACCAGCCTTTTTGTTCGAAGCGATTCCGGCTATCGCAGCTTGGATGACATCAAAGCGGCGCGGGAGCCCGTGGTATGCGCCGACAGCGCCGCCGGATCGTCAAACTATGCGTTCGTCCGGCTTCTTACCGAGGTGTTCGGGGCAAAGTTCAAGCAGGTGTTGGGTTACCAAGGTTCGGGAGCCATGAACCTGGCCATCGAAAGGGGCGAGGCAGTCTGCCGTGCAATTAGCGTAACCACGCTTCTCAGCGCAGAGCCGTTGAAAACATGGGTCAAGAGCGGCTTCATTCGGGTGCTGGTTCATAGCGGCAGACAAAGAGATGCCGCGTTGCCGGATGTGCCGACGGTTTGGGAGGTCGCGCAAAAACAACAGATCGGCAAAGAGGACCTCGAGCTAATGAACGTGGTCTTGGCAGCCCCGGATTTCGGCCGGCCGTTTGTAGCGCCACCGGGAATACCGGAGGATCGCCTGGAGCTTCTGCGGAACTCTTTTTCGAAAACGATGAAAGATCCCGAGTTCCTCATGGAGGCGCGCAAACTGAGCCTCGATGTAAATCCGAAAAACGGCGTTGAATTGGAGCGTTTGGCGCGCGAGGTGATGGGAACTTCGCCGCAGATGGTCAAGCGTCTGGAGAAGCTTCTCCAATAACAATGGAGGACGAGCGCGATGAACAAGACATTCGAGGATCATTGCTGGAAGGATGTGATGGACGAGGAGATGCACGAGGTGTACAGCTCCTATAACCGGGAAACCCACGTCGGGCGAAATCCTGCCCTGCTCGCCATCGATCTTTACAACCTCGTTTTCGAAGGCGGCCCGACGCCCGTGCAGGAGGTTGTGAAAGAGCACAAGAAATCGTGCGGCCTCTACGCCCACAACGCGATCAAGCCGATCCAGGAACTGATCGCCTTGGCGCGGGCCCAACCCCTGCCCGTGATCTACACGACCAGCGAGACGCGCGACGAAGTGAATCCGGCGGGAGTCTATGCGACTAAGCACAAGTTCCGGGGCGAAAAGGAAGCCTTCGACATCCGCGAGGACTTCAAGCCTCAGCCGGGCGACCTGGTAATCTACAAGCAGCGGGCGAGCGCGTTCTTCGGCACCGCTCTGGTTACAAATCTCACCCGCCTCGGGATCGACAGCTTGATCGTCTGCGGCGAGAGCACGAGCGGATGTGTGCGCGCCTCGGTGGTAGAAGCCTACTCCTACGGTTATCACGTCGTGGTCGTGGAAGAATGCTGCTTTGACCGAAGTCTGCTAACACACAAGCTCAACCTGTTCGATTTGCATCACAAGTATGCCGATGTCATGCACTTGGAGGAGGTGAAAAATCACTTTCGGAAAAATCCGTCCAGAATGGCTGGGTGAGCATTCTCGCGCGGCAGTCTCAGCGCGATCTCGATCTCGCAAACCTCCGGCTTGCGCAAAGGCTCAAACTAGGCGCATCGCACAGATCCACTCTTGGTCCACCCGTTCAGCGTGCTTTGTCGATCCGACAACTGCGACTGTGGACTCTAAACTCTGGGCGCTAACCGGGTGGGGAAATTCCGGGACAATATATGTACCCCGATTCTATCCTGCTCAGTATTAGTCCGGCAAACGCTTGCGCACTCTGAAGTCTATCCTAACGAATCCACACACACCCAGGATTCCCCGCCGACATTCGTAATCTTGTTTTGCGCGCTCTCTTGGATTTGGCGGTTCACGTGCGCGCTTCGCTCATGCTAGGAGCGGCTGCGGCGATCGGCTTCCCTGAAACTGTGTTGTAGACAAGCGCCGCGGAGAGCAAGAGAATAACGCCCATGATAATCATGAACCCGTCGTAGCTGCCGGTCATGTCGAAGGCCAGGCTCGCCAGCATCGGACCTCCGGCGGAGCCGATCTGGTGGACGATGAAACTTATCCCCAGGATGACTCCGGCCATCCTCGGTCCGACAATCTCGTAGAACATCACATTCTGAACCGCGATCGTGCCGAAGGTGGGCCCCATTGCGAGTGCCACAACGGCGTAGAAGAAAAGCTCGTTGGGCATATCAAGGGCAAATACCAGTGTGCCCAAGCCGCGCACGAGATAAGTGAGAGCGAGCACTTGCGCCCGGCCATAGCGGTCCGAGAGCCAACCAAAAAACAGCGCCGACAGCGCCGCCGCTGCGCCAAAAACGCCGACAGCGAAAGCTCCGGTCGCGGCATCGAAACCTTTGCTCAGCGCGATCGCCACAAGATGCACGGTCTGAAACAAACCTACGCCGCAGGAAAATCGCGCGGCGAACAGCAAGATCATCGAACGATCGCGCAGGTAAGGAAGACAGCTTGCCCAACTTGCGCGCTCCCGCCGGGCGGTCGCAACATCATTCGGGTCGCGCGCGCCGAACCAGCCGAGTGGAAAAGCCACCGCCAACAGCAAGACACCGCTGGCCAAAGCGGCAGCGCGCCAATCGAACCTCTCGATCAAGAAGTAAAGCAGCGGGGAAAAGAACACCGGGCTCAGCGGCGAGGCCGTCTGTATGACACTAACAGCGAGCCCTCGACGATTAGCCTGGTAGTGCTTGGCGACCAGGAGGGAGATGATCACGAGTCCGGCCGCTCCCTTCGCCAGCCCGACCAGAATCCCGTACGAGAGCGACAGTTGCCACAAGTTTTGCGAAAGGCCCATGCCGAAAAAACCTGCCGCCATCAGAAGAATCCCGGTAAGAATGACCCGGCGGGCGCCCAGATCGTCGGCCAGTTTACCAAAGAAGACGCCGCCGACTCCCCAGCCGAGCATGCCGAACATGTACGGCACCGTGGCAATGGTCCGCGACCAGCCGAATTCCGCCTCGATGGGTCTAAGAAACAGGCTGAACGAATTCATGCCGATCGATGTCATCGTCACAACGCCGGCGCAGAGGAGCAGAACTATGTTGCGGGAGAGAGGCATGTTGGGAGCAGCGCGATCTCCACAGCTATGCCAGATCAACGCGGAAATCACCACAGAAAGAAAAAAAATTTGCTGTAGAGGCAGAAACTGGATAAAGCCGAGTCAATAACTCATCTGACCTTGCGAACCTCCGTTTCCGAAATTCTTATGCGGCATTTGAAGGCGGTCTCGCTCAAATGTACATTTGGGGCAAACGCGGAGGGTCACGGCTATGGACAAGTGAACACAGTAGACGCCCGGGCTCAGTTTTCTGAAATCATCAATCGGGCGGCTTTCGCCAAAGAGCGAGTTACGCTGACGCGCCGGGGCAAGGAGATTGTCGCAGGTCGTCCCTATCGAAGACGTAAAATTGTTGGAAGCTTTGGAAGATAAGATCGACCTGGAAGAGGCGCGGGAAGCGCTGTCCGAAGCCAAAAGAAAAGGCACTAAATCATGGGATAGGATCAAGAAAGACTTGGGCATCTGATTGGCATTGCGCATGGAGTTCGCGCCGCGAGCCGAACGAGATTTTAGAGCGCTGGATGGATCGCTCCGAAAAAGGATTGCTCGACGAATCGACGCTCTGGCTCAAAATCCGTATCCGGCAGGCATTAAGAAGTTGGCAGGCGACGAGCAGATCTACCGCTTGCATGTGCGGGATTATCGGACTCTGTACCAAGTTAAAGGAAGGGCGCTGCTGATCGTAGGTATAGGACAGCGGCGTGAATTTTACCGGCGGATTGTTAGCTAAGCCCTGTGGCCGGCCGTGAGGATATCGGAACACCGGCGCAAAATGTCTAAACTCCGACATCGAGGAAGAATAAGCCCCGAAAGCCGGAGAAACAATTCTCGATGCAGCAACTGTCAGTCAGACGCAATAAGTGAATTACTCATGCCCGACCTCGTAGCGGATTGAAAAATACCATCCTTCTAATCGAACCTGTTCTGTGGGAGCTATATGGACCTAGAAGATCTCGCCAAACGCATTCGAGAGGTATGCCTCGACGCGGTCGTTCAAGCATACGAGGATGCCGGCATGCAGGGCCTCTGTGCGGAGGGGCGTTGGGAAGCCGCCGTTGACGCGCTGAGAACAGTTGACCTCGCGCCGCTCGTGCGTGAGTTTCAACAGCCGCCAGCAGATTGATCTGCCTATGTAGCGTGCCGATGATTAGCGCGGATCGACACTAACATGCGTTGCACGTGACGGTTTGGGATGGCGAATGAACTGCATGTTTCATTATAAATCTGATGCTACGGGTTCTCCTAAGCACACGGCGCGCAGCCGCGCATGGTCGGAGCGCGGAGCGGTTTGGAATCAGCACGAGGATGTATGGCTGCCGCCGTCCGCGTGAATCTGCCGTCAGCGGGCCTCACTGAAGCGGCCATTTTCTTGCCCGGACACCATGGCTGAATACTACGCGCTGCAGGCCGCATTCTGCTTTTCGGTCGCTCATATCTTTGTGCGCCGCGGCCTGGTTCATTCCAACGCTCTTACCGGCTCGCTGATCTCCCTCGGCACCAGCGCTACGGGATTCTGGATTCTCGCAGTTTTATTTGCCCCGCTCGGCCTGCTGAAGAATTCCGCGACGGGCTATTTCGCCGCCGCCGGCCTGTTTGCGCCCGCCATCGGCCAGACTCTGGGCTACATCGGCATGGAGCGCATCGGCGTGGCGCGCGCCTCGGCCATCGTCAACACTTCACCGATCTTTTCGTCCATGTTTGCGGTGTTGCTTCTGGGCGAACTATGGCTGGCGCAAAACATTCTGGGGACGTGCCTCGTGATCGCTGGCATTGCCGTACTCTCCTCCGCCCGAGGATCGGTTGCTACGGACTGGCGCAGAAAGGACATCGTTTTCCCGATCCTCGGGGCGGTCGCGTTCGGCATCTCCACCCTGCTTCGCAAGCGCGGCCTGGTCGAGGTGCCCGACCCGCTTCTCGCCGCGGCGGTGACAGTCGGCTCGGCTTTTTTATTTTTCCTGCTCATCGTCGGCTTTCGCAGCGGGCAAAGCGCGCTCAAATTCGAGCGGCGCGGCACCGTATGGCTCTTCGCCGCGGCCCTGGTGAACATGGGCGCGATTCTTTCGTTTTTCTCCGCGCTCAATCTCGGCAAGGTCGTTCGGGTGGAACCGCTGGTCGCGTGCAATCCGGTGCTGACGATTCTCTGGAGCGCTTTGTTCTTTCGCGGCCTGGAGCAACTGACGCCCCGCGATATTTTCGGCGCCGTCATCATCATCACCGGCACCGTGCTGGTGGTCACCGCAAAATAACCCATGGATATTTACTTCTCGTTTCAGGCGGCGCTCTTCTTCTCTATCGCGCATATCTTCATCCGGCGCGGCTTGGTCGAATCCAACGCGATGACCGGCTCGTTCATCTCGTTGTCGATGACGGCGGCGGTGCTCTGGCTCATGTTTCCCTTTTTTGCGCCCTTCTCGGCTCTGTGGACGCCGGTGTCGCTGATCTTTGTAGCGGCCGGCATTTTCGCTCCCGGCATCGGCCGGACTATGAGCTATGTGGGAATCGAGAAGATCGGCGTGGCGCGCTCGGTGCCCGTCGCCAATTCATCCCCGATCTTTGCCTCGATCTTCGCGGTAATCTTTCTCGCCGAAGTCTGGGTGCCGCAGAACATCGTCGGAACGCTGCTGGTGATCAGCGGCGTCATTTCGCTGTCGGTGTCCAAGCCCGCGCAAGGCCCGTGGCGTAAGCTGGATGTAATCTATCCCTTGATCGGCGCCAGCGCTTTCGGCGCCTCGGCGATTTTGCGCAAGGCCGGTCTGGACTACGTTCCGATCCCGGTGCTCGCGGCCGCGATCACGGCGGGCTCGGCGGCGCTCTTCTCGTTTGTTTTGCTGCAGGTTCGCGGCGGCAAATCGGCGTTAAAGCTCACGCGCCGTAGCGCAGGTTGGCTTTTCACCGCGGCGCTGTTCAATACCGCGGCGACACTCTCGGTGTTTTACGCTCTCAGTCATGGCAAAGTCGTCATCGTCGAGCCCCTGGTCAGTTCCAATCCGGTGCTGACTCTACTGTTTACGGCCATCTTTCTTAGAGATCTGGAAGCCATCAATCTACGGGTCATCATCGGCGCGCTGCTCACCGTGACGGGAACGATCCTGGTAGTGCTGGCAAAGCACTAGCAATGCGTTTCAAATTTCATCGGAAGCGAGTGGGGACGATCGTAGGAGTCGGGTTTTTGTCCAACGAAGGTCGCTACCACCAGGATGCGGATGTACAGGGCCTCTGTGCCGAAGGGTTTGAAAGCAGTTGTAAGCGCGCCGACGACAGTTGAACTCGTGCCGGTGCTGCGTCAGCTCGAACATTCGACGGCATGGCGTTAGTAGTGTCTCACGCCGTGATTGCGTTGAACGTTGATGCGATGCGCGCTGGCCAGATATTGAAAAAAAAGCGCTTCGGGCAGTTCCGAAAACGACTGCTCATGCGGCCGCGTACGGTCGTTACTTCGGCAACAGCACCTCTTTGAGTCTTGCTAGCGTTGACGGATCGATTTTGTAGAGATCCTGCACAAGCTTTTGCAACTCTTCGCCGGTCACTGCTTCGATGTCCAGTTTCGACTTCTTCGCGTCAGCGAGAAACTCTGGATCCTTCAGCGTGTCGGCGAAAGCTTTGCGCAATGTTTCTACGCGATCCTTTGGCGTTGCCGGCGGTACGAAATAGATGCGCGTAAGCGTGGCGATATCGTGAACGGCGTACTTCAAAATGCGCCGCGCGTCGTCAGTTTTGGCGTAATCGATAGCGAGCGGAACATTGGGAAGCTCAGGATGTTTTTTTGGCATCACCATGAGAACAACCTTCACGTCCCCTTCTTTCAGCGCGCCCGGCCACATCGTCTTCATTGACTCCCAAGCCCAACAACCTCCATCCAGCTCCCCGCTTTCGGCAGACAACTTGATTTCAGCCGTGCCTTTATACGGTTCGACGACTCGGATTGGCAGCTTCAGTGCCGCCCCGACGGCCCTGGCGACATCGGAAGCCGTGCCGCCCGCGCCAACTCCCCCCAGCTTCACGGGCTGCTTCGCGGCAAACCATTGATCCACGCTGGTGATGCCGCTGGCCTTGGTCAGCACGCAAACCGGATTGTCGATGGACGGCGCCCCGATGAACTCGAAGTTTTTGCCGTCGAAATCGGCTCCCTTTGCTCCCATTATCTGCTGCAGGATCAAGCCGCCGATGTTATTGCCGAGGGTGAGACCGTCGGGCTTGGCCTGTCGATACATGTAATTGGCATGAATGAAGCCACCGGCGCCGGTCATATTCTCAACTATAACCGATGGATTGCCGGGAATGTGTTTGCTCATGTGCCGGCCGATGGCCCGACTGTATGTGTCGAAACCTCCGCCAGGGGCAAAAGCTACGATCAAACGAAGCGTCTTTCCTTTGTAGAATCCTTCGTCGGCAGCTCCCCAGGCAATTCCCGTGATGCAGAAAGCGATAATCAAGCTGGCCAACAGGTATCTCGGTTTGCGGTACATAAGTGTTCCTTTCTGGTGCATTGGCGGGTCTCTTATCCCGCTCCAACTGACATGATCCGGAACAACCGGGTCACGCACAGCCAAGTCGCCTGAAGCAACTGCTTTGCCTTTGCCGATGCCTTGTCGAAAATCCGCCCAGCTTCGCTACATACCGCAAGTCACAATTCTAAATCAAATCACACTGCACCGTTTGGAGTCGAGACAGATTTTTACTTTTGTTGTTCATCGTCACGGAGAAGAATCCAATGACGATTTTTTGAAAACACGACCAGCGCTGCGATGACTCTCTCAACTTCATAACCGACCGTCATCTTGAGTGTGGTTAGAAAGTAACGACAGCGCGTCCGATGACGTCGCCGTCGCGCAGCTGTTCCAAAGCCTCGTTGATGTCGTCGAACCTGACTCTCTTCAGTGTGTGCTTGATCTTTCCCTGTTGGGCCAGCGCGATGACTTCGCTCAGGTCGTTGTAGTTGCCCCAGAAGGAACCGTGGTACGTAAACTCGCGGGCGACGAACGGGAAGAGTGGAATGTTGATGCGCGTCCCGACCAGCCCGACCGAGCAGTACGTGCCCGCGGTGGCGAGCAGGTTGAATCCCATCTGAATGGTTTCTTCGGCGCCGACGCAGTCCACCGCGCCGTCGATCTCTTTGTGGCCGGTGGCTTTGTTCAACTGTGCCCGGATGTCGTCGATAGATTTCCCTTTGATGTTGATCACGTGATCCGCGCCGTATTCTTTGGCGACCGCCAGCTTCTCGTCATTTCTTCCGAACGCCACGACCGTCGCCCCGGACGAAAACAGCTTCGCGTACTGGACGGCATAAGCTCCCAGACCGCCGATGCCGATGACCGCCAGAACCCTGTCCGGCCCAAGCGCGCCGGCGTCGCGCAATTTCTTGATGCCTCTGTACGGCGTGAGTCCCGCATCTGTGAGCGGCGCCAACTCTTCGGCTTTCAGATTGTATTTTTTGTCGACGCGGATGAGGTACTGGTACGGGACCGGGACGAACTCCCCATAACCGCCGGGCGGGCCGAATCCCGGCCAACTTCCGTGCCCGCAAATCTGTGTGTTGCCCGCTTGGCAGAGGCGACAGGTCCCGTCGCCCATACCTCCGACGACGACCACCTGATCGCCCTCGATCAGTGCAGACGTTTTAGGCACGAGGTTGCCTAACTTTTCGACAGTGCCGGCGATCTCATGACCGGGCGTGATTGGAAACGTCAGCGGGTGATAGGGCTCGAAGTAGCCGTCCACCATCTGAGCGTCGGTCCGGCACATTCCGGCCGCCGCTACTTTCAGCAAGACCTCATCGGCAGCTATTTCGGGAACTTTGACATCTTCGAGAACAAGCGGCTGCCGATAACCATGCATTCGCGCTGCACGCATTTGCATTTCCTCCTTCGCTAAGAAGAGTTGGTTGAAACCTTTTCGGCGCTTTCTAACACGGCCTAAGAAAGCTGGGTTCGGGTCTCAGCTCACTGAAGCATACGGCATACCAGCCAGTGCCAGAATCTGCCATCTCCTGCGCGCTAAGTCTAGAAACGAATAATTCGATAGACAAATGGCTGGGCTTGTCTAATATTAGCTCCGTTGCCAATCTTGTAACGCGGAGGGCACGATGAAGCTAGTTAACCCAAGATCCGCTATCGCACTGGTCGTTTTGCTCGCGGTCGGAATCGGCGAGCCATTTGCGCAACAAACTCCCACCAAAAGAAATTTCGAAACCGAAATCAACGCCGCATTACAAGCGGCGAAGACCGCCGCCGGCTTTGAATTTCTCGGCACTCTGGTGCGGACCTGCTTGCTGCCGCAGAGCGGCGGAGAAAATCTGACCGACGTTGCGCCGCCATATGTCACTGATCCCAGCAAGGCCCCGCCACGCGAGACCTGGTTCGCCGAGCCGGCCAAGGTTTTCGATAATCTATATTTCGTCGGCGGTAAGCTGCACTCCTCATGGGCGCTGACGACCAGGGACGGCATTATTTTGATCGACACGATCTATCCGTATAACTCGGAGGAGTTGATCATCGGCGGCATGAAGAAAGTCGGACTCGACCCGGCGCAGATCAAATATGTGCTCATCTCGCACGCCCACGGCGATCACATCGGCGGCGCCGAAACCTTGCAGAAGCGCTACGGCGCCCGCATCGTCATGGCTGGTCCGGATTGGGACTGGGTCGAGAAATATCCGAACCGGTATAAAACCATGGCGCCCAAACGCGACATCGTCGCAACTGACGGCATGAAAATCACGCTCGGCGAAACGGCGGTTACCATTTGGCTCACCCCCGGACACACGCCCGGCACGATGTCCTACACCTTCAGCGTTCTCGACCAAGGCAAGCCGGTCAACGTTGCTTACTCCGGCGGCACAGCGTTTAACTTCGTCAACAACACGCCCGATCCTGGCATTAAGAATTTTCAAACCTACATCGATTCGCAAAAACATATCGCCGCAAAAGCGGCCGAAACGAAAGCCAGCGTGCTGCTCTCCAACCACTCCGAGTTCGACAACGCCGTCAATAAGAACCGTATGCTCGCCGGCCGCGACAACGGGCCGCATCCCTACGAGATCGGCGCCGATTGGGTGCAGAAATATTTTCAGGTCATGCAAGGCTGCGCACGGGCAGCGCAGTTGAAACTTGAACAGCGAGCGGCCGGAGCGGGTCTGGCCAAGGGAGAAAACTGATTCTGAAATCCGCCCGTATTTTGAGGGTTTAGTTGTATCTCATGTGACGCGACTCGTTACATCTTTGACGTCCCTTAATCGATCGACGTATTGCGCAGGTTCAACCCTAAGACTGTGTGGTAATGTGACAGGACTGTGATGGCGATCGGCCCGGCCGAGCGCGTTGTACGAAGTATTGAACAATCCGCCGGGAAACGAGCGATAGAACCGCGGGCGCCAATCATCGAGCACCCGCTCCCACTTTTTATTCCAATGAACCGCTTCGGCCGTCTTCGCTCAGAAGTTTTGAAGATCCCTCAACTAGCGATTATAGACGGCGTCATAGGTATCGCTATGGCATTCCCACGTATATGGATGCTTTGTTCGGAGATTGATCTGTGACCGAACCTATTCCGACGAGCAGATCACGTGCAAGCGGGTGGAGTATATGGGCGTACGGGCACGTGGTGATCAGGTTCAAGCGAGCCAACGCTATGTAAGTGGTCGGAGCCTACCGAGTGGTTCGATGAAGCGTCAGAATTTGCAGAGCCAGCCATTCCTGGTCGAAGTCCGTCTGAATCCGGCCAAGATCCCGTCCTGGGAGGAATACCCGTTCAATCTGCCTGCTGTCCGGCACGTCGAGTCGGTCCGGTTCCATCCCTCTGTAACGTTCTTCGTCGGGGAGAACGGGACGGGAAAGTCCACGCTGCTCGAAGCGATTGCTACAGGCATGGGATTCAATCCCGAGGGGGGCTCGCGAAACTTTCGATTTGCCACCCGGGTGACCCATTCACCGCTGCATGGGGCGATGCGCCTTAGCCGGTCAGCGCGACGACAAAGGGACGGCTACTTCTTCCGCGCTGAAAGCTACTACAACGTGGCGACGGAGATCGATGAGCTCGATGAACAGCCGAGTTTCGGACCGCCGATCAAGGATTCGTACGGCGGCCGCTCGTTACACGAGCAGTCGCACGGCGAATCGTTCCTGGCCCTGTTTGCAAATCGCCTGGGCGGTGAAGGTTTGTATATCGTGGACGAGCCGGAAGCCGCCTTGTCGCCAACGCGACAGCTCAGCCTCTTATCGATGATTCACGATTTAGTGCTGAAAGGATCGCAATTCATAATCGCCACTCATTCTCCGATCCTCATGGCATATCCCAAGGCGAAGATTTATCTCCTGACGGAGAATGCGCTCGAAGCAATCGACTATACAGCCACGGAGCACTTCAGCCTGACGCGTGCTTTCCTCAACGATCACAGAGCGATGCTTCGGCGCTTGCTCGGCGAGGATGTAGTCTGATCTTTGCGCGTTAACGCGCCTTCACCGGGCGAGTAATCCTGAGTTGTCGTTGATTTGTCCAGGTATATTGTGGGCCAGAATGGTAGCGTCTGCCGGATAATATCCTCGAGACTGTGACCCGTTCTCGTTTAAAACCGACGTGCTGTGCATGCGCCGATTTTGTTGCCGGAGCTCTATTCGTAAGATCCAGTTAGAATTACAGGAGGCCTCGATGAGAATGCTTTTTCTCGGAGCTACGCTGGTCCTATCGGTAAGCGTGCCGGTCGCGCATGCATACGCCCAGGCCGATTTTTACAAAGGCAAAACCATCACCGTCGTGCAGATCGTTGACGCCGGCGGCACCGGCGATCTGCGCCGCCGCGCTTTGTTTCCGTTCCTGAAGAAATATATTCCCGGAAACCCGACGATCGTCTCCGAATACATGCCGGGCGGCGGCGGGCGCAAGGCGGCAAATCACATTTACCGCGTCGCCAAGCCGGACGGCTTGACCATCGGCGGCATGTCGTCCTCGCTGGTGACCAATGCGATCCTCGATGCCGTCGGCGTGCAGTACGACATCGACAAGCTGACTTACTTGGGCTCGCCCGTGAGCGTCTTCCATTACGTGTTTCTCACGCGCAAAGAAGCCGGGCTCGGCAGCTTGGAAAAATTGCGCGCCGCAACCGGAGTGCGCATCGGCGCCCAGGAGGTCGGGCATGACATCTATATCACCGGACGGCTCTTCGCGTATTTGATGGATCTCAAAGAGCCGCGATTCGTCACCGGCTACGGCGGCCCGGAAATCGATATTGCGCTGGAGCGCCGCGAGTTGGACGGCAGGGCGAATGCGCTTGAAACCCTCGGCCAGCGCAATGCCGAGGAGATGAAAAAGGGATTGTTGGATCTCCACGCGATTGTCGAAGTCCCCAGAGGAAACCGGCCGGACGGCTTTGCGCGCTTGCCCGAAATTGAAAGCTTCGCCAAGTCCGAGACCGAGCACAAACTATTGACGATGTATCGAGCTTTCCGGCTCGTCGGCACACCCTACGTGCTCGCGCCGGGCACGCCCAAGCCGCAGGTGCAGATCCTCCAGGAGGCTTTCCGCAAAGCGCTTCGAGATCCGGAGTTTCATCGTGAGTTCAAGAAGCTTTCCGGCTTCGACGCATCGCCGCTGATGCCAGAAGAGCAGGACAAAGCGATCCGCGAACTGCCGCGCGACCGCGACGTGGTCGAGCTTTTCAAAAAGCTGGCCGGCGCCGATCCGTTGCCGCCGCGGTGAAGCAAAAGAACAAGGATCTTTTGTCTGACTGCCTATGCGGAACGAAGGAAACGAACGTCGAGCCCTGGTTTCCCCTCGCGGAGATATCAAAAGTAAAGAGTTGATCCCGTTTCCTAGACCAATTATGCAATACGAAAGACTGACCCTTTGCCTAGAGCCCATGGCGCTGATCGGACCACGCATTTTCTGAAAACGCGTAAAGAAGAAATCAAAAAAGTAATGGGTAAGTACGCCCGATGCCCGACAGTATAACCCGCATTCCTCGAAGCCTCTTACAACGCCATGGTCAAATTACATAATCGCGTGCCGTTGGTAACGCGCGAAGGGACTGAAGTTCAACTCAAGGAAGCCCTGAGTCGCAAGCGGGGTGCTATTCTCAAGCTTGATGACCACAACAGGGGGAACTCTGGGGTCAGGTCTTGTGATGCCACATCAACCCTGCTAAAAGGAATTCCGCTATGGCGAGACCGCTCCGACTTGAATTTGCTGGTGCCATCTATCACTTGACCAGCCGCGGCAACGCACGCCAGAAAGTCTTTTTTAGTGATGCCGACCGAGAGCTATTTCTGGCTACTTTAGCCGGGGTTATCAGACGATACGGTTGGATCTGCCACGGCTACTGTTTGATGGCGAATCATTATCATCTGTTGATTGAGACACCGAAGGCAAACCTCTCCATCGGCATGCGCCAGCTCAATGGAATCTACACTCAAAGTTTTAACCGTCGTCACAACAGGGTTGGGCACCTGTTTCAAGGCCGCTTCAAAGCGATTCTCGTGGAAAGGGAATCTTACCTCCTGGAGCTCTGCCGTTACATCGTTCTTAATCCTTTACGCTCGAAACGTGGGGCTAGTGCTCAAAGTTGGAAATGGAGCAGTTACCGGGCGACGGCTGGACTGGCTGCAGTGCCGGAGTTTCTGAGCACCGACTGGATACTCGCGCAATTCGGCAAGAGACGGGCACAAGCGCAGAAGCAGTACCGGGAATTTGTCCGGGACGGGGTGGAAAGCCGGCCCTGGGAAGAGCTAAAAGGGCAGATCTATTTAGGTAGCGACGGTTTTATCGAGAAGCACGCAGCTCCGAAGGATTTAAAAGAAATTCCACGGGTACAGTTAAGAGCGGCCAAGCCGCCGCTGGATCGGATATTTGCAAAAAGCGGAGACAGAGCAATCGCCGAGGCATACGGTCAAGGCTACCGGCTTCATGAGATCGCCAAGCACTTAGGCGTTCACTATGGCACCGTGAGCCGCAGACTCAAACAGATAAGCAAACAGATTGAGCAATGTGGCACGGCAAGACCTGACCCTGGCGGGGTGACATCCCCTGATCGCGGTGCGTTGCGGCTGTACTGAGATGCGCCTTCTATTGTGAGGCATCGTGACCTAAGCTACGCATCACTTCTCGAGGACTTTTTTCACAATATCAAATACTGGCTTGGGCTGATCGATTAACTCTTTGACCATCCCTTGTACTTGCTCTCCGGTTGACCAATTGGTTTCAAGCCTTGCTTTCTCCGCTTTAGCCAGGAGCTCCGGGTCTTTGAGCGCACTGTTGAAGGCATCGCGAAGAACTTTTATACGATCGGCGGGAACGCTCGGACCGGTGGCAACGGGGTGATAAAAATTACCGCCGGCTACGAGCACACGGACCGCGCGCCGTTTTACGTCGGGCATTTTGAGCTGATCCATGAGTTCATAGATCGTCGGTGTGTCCGCGAGTCTCGGATCGCGTTTGTCACTCGTTTGGAGGAGGTGTAAATCGAATCCTTTTTGATGCCACGTATCGAAGGGTTCTCGACCGAAATGAGAAGAAATCGTAATCCCACGACAATGAATCTCTCCTCTTTCCACGGCCAGGTCCACTTCCTTGCCGCCCTGATAACCGGATACTACCGCGATCTTTGCACCTAGAACTTCGTTGACCATCTTCGGAATGATATAGCCAGAACTGCCGATACCGGTTGCGCCGCATTTAGGAGGATCGTCACTCTTGATCACTTGAGCCACTGTTTTGTACGGAGAATCCGCGCGCATGTAGAGGACATTTTGTTCTTTGGCTTGCGAGCCGATCCAGTTGAATCTGCGCACATCGAATTTAACTTCCTTTTCCTCGGTGAGCTGATTCAGGTAAATACTGAGCGGGACCAGCAAGCTGGTCCCGTCCTGGGCTGCAACGTTGTAAACATAATTGGCTGCGATCAGAGACCCTGCGCCGCCCATATTCTGGACGATTACGGTGGGTGTTCCGTGGATGTATTTGCCCAGGTGCTCCGCCAAGATTCGCGCCCAGATATCAAAGGATCCTCCGGGGCTCGAACCCACGATAATTCGCACGGTTTTGCCCTCATAAAACTTTGCCGCCTGGGCCGGCAGATAATCAGGACTGCAAAGGTAGAAAGTCCAGAGGACGAGAGCCGCCAAAATCCTTTGCGACAAATGAACAGTGATTCCTTGCATCAGATACTCCCTGGATTGAAGCAATTTTGCCTTTCGGTTATAGCTGGCCTAATACAGCTGTCAACTTCGAGATAATCTTCGACATGCTCCGCTTGACGGTTTAGTTGACCTTTTCCAGCACCGAAAAGGCACGAAAGGAATCCATCGTGAACTACGAATTGATTTCCGGAGATTCTCACATTGACCTCAGTTGGCTGCCGCACGATCTTTTCGCCGGCAATGCTCCGCGAAATTTAAAGGACCGGGTTCCGCATGTCGTCGGTGGCGATGAAAAGCGTTGGAGCGCTGACGGACAGGATCTGGGCGCCGTTGCCGGCATCGGTTTTCGCGCGCAGAAGGTCCAAGACGTCAATAGTAAGCGGGTCGACCGAATTCTCACCACAAACTTTTACGAAGACGCCGCCAAAGGTCTTTTTCATCCTACCAATGCCGAGTTGCGGATCGGCGACCAGGAAATCGATGGCGTTCAAGCGGAAGTGTTGTACGGCATTCTCGGCATCGGCATACGTTTGGAAGATCCCGAACTCGTGACCGCGATCTACCGTATTTACAACGACTGGGTGGCCGACTTCTGCAAGGGCAATCCAACGCGCTTCGCCGCTCTCGCTTGCTTGCCGAATCATGATCCGCAGAGCGCGGCTTCCGAACTGCGACGGGCCGCCAAGTTGGGACTCAGAGGTGCGGATGTGGCGGTAGCGACTGCGCGGAAGCCGATCTATCACCGAGATTGGGATGTCCTATGGGCGACCGCCGCCGAATGCGGTATGCCGATATCTTTCCATTCGTTGGGATTCACGCCGCGAACGCCCGATCCCGGCGAAGCGAAAGAGTACGATCTTCCGTTTCGAGCAGTGCGAGCGACAATGTTTCAACTCGACGGCGCCGAATTTCTATCGAGCATTATCTTTTCTGGAGCCTGCAATCGCTTTCCCGAATTTCGCTTTGTTTTGGGCGAATGCGGCATCAGTTGGATTCCGTATGTGCTCGATCGCATGGATCATGTCTATCAGGATCGCTATCATCAACTCGGTTTAAGCCTTAAGCCGAGCGAATTCTGGCGCCGTCAGGGGTACACGACGTATCAGAAAGAGGAGATCGCGGGATTTTCGATCCCGCTGACCGGCGAAGATAACGTGATCTGGGGATCGGACTATCCTCACCCTGACAGTGTCTGGCCGGATTCCAAACAAATCATCCGCAAGAATTTGGGCAGCCTCGACGAGCGGGTTCGCCGCAAAGTCGTCTGCGAAAATGCCGGCCGACTCTACGGATTCTTGAGCTGATCGGCCTCTCGACTTATGTCAGAACATCTTTGACCGCTTGATCTTGCGAGCGGAAGTGGGTTCGAATTTCTACTCTTCGTTTCTGCCTAGGTGCCAACGCTGTAAACGGAATTCGCGCGTCATTTGATCGGTGCCATTAGGTTGATCAAGCTTTTTGCGCCTACTTCGCTTCAAGCAAGCGCCGAATTCGGTAGCTCATCGGGAAGCTGAATCGGTTCGCGCAACTTGCGATTCTAGTTTGAAGCATCCTCCTCAGTCGTCCCAGCCCACCGATATTGTCTTGCGAACATTGGAAAGACACGGCGCAGCTGTGATATCCAATTCAGATTATTCGTTCTAGGGAGAAACTCGTAGCTATGAAAATGCACCGGACCATTAAGATGGGGGCGGCGGCGGCAAAACAGAATTCGGGACGACCGATAGTTATTTCCGGAGGAACGCTTATCGATGCCACCGGGAATTCACCTACCCAGGACGCATTGATTGTCGTAGATGGAGAAAGAATAAAGGCAGTTGGCCGGAAGGGAGAACTCGCGATTCCCGAGAAAGCCGAGGTGATCAGTGTCAAAGGGAAGACTGTGCTGCCTGGCTTTATCGACGGCCACGGCCACCTGGAAGACTTTATCGGCGAGATTTATCTCCATCTTGGCATAACTACGTGCCCCGACATTCAAGCCATGCGAGACGAGTACTGGAGCATGGCGCAACGAGACGCAACGAACATGGGAATTATCCGTGGACCACGAGTTTGGTCGGCGGGAAGAGCGATCGGTGCCGGGCCCGATATGACTGCGACAGGGGGAGGCCGCAATCACCGCGGTACTTTGGCATGGGTCCAAACTCCCGAACAGGCGCGTGAAGTTGTAAGAGAGAAAAAACGACTGGGACTCGATCAGCTTAAGATTATGGACTATCTGCCGCTGGATGCGGTGAAGGCGGCGTGCGAGGAAGGTCGCAAACTGGGTATGAATGCAACCGGCCATACCTATGACGTGTGCGCCTCGGCAGAAGCAGGGATGAGTGGCGTGGAGCATTTTTGGTCCGTTGGATTTACTTCCATCGCGGATGTCACCGAGCGAACGAAACTGGTGAATGATCGATACGGCTCACGCATCGAAACCGAGGAGATGCCCTATTACTATCAGCCTGAGAATTTTGATCGTATTGTCGACAAGCTGATCGAACACAACGTTTCATGGAGTCCTACCGTCGCTACGTGGTTTCGACCGCTGTCGCCGCGTGCCGAGCGTTTTCGGCGAAGAGAGCTATCGATCGTTAACAAAGCGACGTATCTTCCATCGGTCGTTCGTGCCGTGACCCTGGGGCAATACGAAAGATTCAAGAAATTTCCCGCGGACAGGTTGGACCGGATTAGAAAGGGTTATGAGAAAATTGCCGACTTCATTCGACGCTACGTCAAAGCCGGCGGAGTAATTCGAGCCGGATCAGATCCCAGCCATGGCATGCCCGGCATGCTCGTGCACGAAGAAATGTCGATGTTAGTCGAGGCCGGGCTAACACCAATGGAGGCTATTCAGTCAGCAACTATCAATGTGGCAAAGCTCTTCGGAAAGGACAAGGAATTCGGCACGGTCGAGGCGGGTAAGATAGCGGACCTTGTGATTATCGACGGCGACCCACTCAAGGATATTTGGGCAACACAGAATGTAAAGATGGTTCTATTGAGCGGGAAAGTGATGGATATCAGCTTCCACGCGAATCATAGCAATCCGATTCCGAGTCCCGATCCATGGCGTCTTATACCGCGGGAGATCGAAGTGACACCGCGCTCGATACCGCAAAATTCGAAGTCGGCGACAATCACCGTTAAACCGCTTACCGGAAGAGTCGCACCGTGGCACAAAGTTACTCTCGCTGGGAAACTTTTGAATACGCGCTTCGTGAACTCGACTGAGCTAAAAGCGATCATTCCTCCGAAGGAACTTCGAAGCGGTGGTCTTAAGTGGGTTAATGTCGTCAGTCCAGGCGAGTCGGGGGGCACTTCGCTGCCGGCTTACTTGATCGTGCCGTTTAGACGGCCGTAAGCACTTACTGCGTTGCTTTGGAAACTTTTTCGACAAATCCTTCTTTGACCAGTTCTTGCAGAACGGAATTGTCGTATAAATCGGGAAGGGATGCATCTGTTCCCTTTCCTGGCGGTATGGCAATTTTCAAGACAGATGGATCCGCCATCGGAACCAAAGAGGTATATTTAGCTAGGTAGTCGTGACTTCTGGCCACGAGATCTTGGTCGCGTAGCTTTGCGTATTTCTGCAAAACATCGATGGCCAGCTTGCGGTCGCGTTTGTAAACGTGCAGCCCTTCAATCAAAGCCATCAAATATCTTTTTATGGTGGGGCGATCTTGGTTCAAAGACGATCTTCGCGTGGCAATCACCGAGGTCGGGTATTTAGAACCGAGCTCGCCAAGATCCGCCAACATGTGTAGTCCCTGTTTCGTGGCAACAAACAAACCGGGTGGTGCAAGCACGGTTCCCGCCGCCGCTCCCGAAACCACTGCGGCGATTCTCGACGGATCTCCGCCTGCCTGGATAAATGTGACGTCCTTGCTATTCATGCGCTGGCGTTCGAAAGCAAAACGAATCGCTGCTTCGTTGATCCCTCCCAAGCTGGCGACAGCCATTCGCTTGCCTTTCAGATCTTCCATCGTCTTGATGTCTTTACTCACGACGAGTCCGTAGGGCATAAAATCGTAGTAGGAAGCTACGATGGTGATATCGGCGCCCTGCAGCCGTGCGTTGATAGCCGGCGCGCCCGACGAGTTGACGAATTGGATTTCGCGCGCGAGCAGGGCCTGCATCGTGGTTACGGACCCTGAGATTAACAGCGCTTCATGATCGAGTCCGTATTTTTTAAAAAGACCGGCCTCGTGGGTCAGCCAGAAGGGCACATTTACTCCGGCTGTTCCTGGGTAAGAGGTTCTCACTTTCTGCGCATAAATATCGGTGGGAAAGATTGCCCAGAAAAATACGAGAGAAAAAATAAATCGTGTCATCGATGAGCGGACCTTTCGCCGATACAAAAATTTTCGACAATGTATCGATGGTCACTAAAGTTGTCAATGGAACCGCATAGGCAATTATACGGCCAGGCGTTAGTTATTGACTTATTAACCTCACCACTTTTGACCTCGACTGCGAGAGTCGGGAAAATCAGCCGACCACAAGATGTTTACTGTGAACTCTGTAAACTCGGCGGCTCTGTGTGTAAATGCTGATGCTACTTTCGTGATTGTCTGACTTTTGCGGCTTGCTCGCCGAGAGCTTGGCGGGTTTTCTTCGGGGTGTTTCAGGGTTTGTTTCGCTTCGCGGCTTTGATCGCCTTCTTGAGGTCTCCCTGGCTCCAGGTCGGACCACGGCAACTTTCTTGATGTCGCAACGTAACAAAGCATAGACGGCATCGTTAAAGGCTTTAGCCGCATGTTTTTTCGGTCAAAACCGATGCTCTAAAGGCAAACTATGCCGCGCGCCAACTGTCACTTTCTCCCTGGTATATCTGGCACATCACTCACCAATGCAGAGAAGGCAGTTCCAATCGTTCCAAATGTTCCAATCGTTCAATCGCTGCGCTCCGTTCAAGACGTTTGATGAAGATAGGGATCTGACCTTCAGCTAACTCGGAAGCTGCGATCGGCAGTCCTATCTGCCGCTGGGTTTTCGAAGCGAAGAAGCGCTTCGGTTTGTCGGTGCTCAACTATGGGTGACGTGCAACCACATTCACCTCTTAGTGAAAGATACTGGCCGAGACGTCATATCCCAAAACATCCAGCTGATCGCGGGCCGTACCGCGCGTTGACTGAAACCTCCGAGGGCGATATAGAGCAGCCACCGCAAAGACACACAAATCCGGGAGGGCTTTGAAATGAGAGTTGTCGCACTGATCCTTTTCGCCCTTTTCGTTTCCCCGTCTCCGGCCTGGGTGCAGACGCGCAAGCCGGCAAGCCTGAACGAGCTGGTGAGCTATATGGGCGCAGACCGCGAACAGATACTTTATGCGGGCGCCAAGGCCGAAGGAAAGTTGATGTGGTACACCTCGCTGGCGGGCGGCTCTTACAAAGCGATCATCGGAGCCTTCGAGGCGAAATACCCCGGGGTCAGAGTCGATGTCTACCGCGCCGGCGGAGCCGATTTGTATGTCCGGATAACCGAAGAGTACAAAGCCGGGCGAAATCTTGTGGACACGATCGAAACCACCGAGGGCAATCTCATGTTCATGCGCGACTCTCGGCTGCTCCAGCCCTACAATTCGCCGATGCTCAAAGCTTATCCCGACGACGCCAAGGAGACGGCGGAAAAAGGGCTCTACTATTGGGCTCTCGCCCGTGAGTCGTACATCGGCTTTACCTACAACAAAAATCTCCTGCCGGCCGCGGCCGTGCCCAAGAATTTCGATGGTCTGCTCCACCCGGATCTCAAGGGCAAGATGGGGATGCCGTTGGGAGGAGCGTCGGGCAACAGGGCCATCGGCGCGATGATCAAGGTCAAAGGGGAAGAGTTCGTCAGAAAACTGAAAGAGCAGCAGATCAAGCTTTATAGTCTCGATGCGCCGGCGTTAGTCAATGTGATTGCCTCCGGCGAAGTCGTTGCCTCGCCGGCGATATTTCAGAGCCATACATGGCTCGCGGCGTCGAAAGGCGCGCCGGTCGAATGGCTGCCGATGGATCTAGTGCCCAACAACGTCGGCAGCGCGGCCATCGCGCTCAGGCCCCCCAATCCCCATGGTGCAGTTCTCATGGCTGATTTTCTCCTAAGTCCGGACGGCCAAAAGGTCCTGGAAAAGTTTCACTATGGCAGCGCAACGAAAGAGCAGCCGTTTAAACGCTGGCGGCCGGAGCACGGGCTCACCGCGGAGAAGTACGAAAAGGACGTCGACCACTGGGAGAAGCTGTTAAAGCAGATCGGCTACAAATAGTCCCTCGAATATCCGTGAAGGTGAGCACAGCGCGCCGCTGAATCGCCGTTCGTTCAGCATTCAGGCTGTAATCTCTACTTCGACATTGCGCGTCACGGCTGAGCCTGGAGAAGTTCGCGCGCAGAGGCGGGTTGCGAACTTTTTACGGCGAAGCGTGTGATCGCCGCTCGCCTCGGTCTCGCCAAAACCATAACTAATCTAAGCTAACGCTCCGGGCCCGACACTTTTCCAGTCCATCCATGCCCGCCTAAACCTCGGAACCCTAGCTGCGAGTCTCGATATCGCGAAGTGTTGTGACCCGACCGGCAAATTCGTTGCATCCGGCGCGGACGAGAAATAAGGTGACGTTCATGAGCGTGAAAGAAGTGCCGAGCGATCACGATTTCTTCGATCCGGCCTACGTCAAGCACTGGACCGAAAGCATTAGCAGATATCGGCCGGAGCGGAATCGATTGTTCGAGGTATTTGCCGCCGAAGCCGCGCGGATCAAGAAAGGCGCATTATCGGTCTTTGAGCTCGGATGCGGACCCGGATTTCTCGCCGAAGCATTGCTGAAGAATTGCGAAATCGCGCGCTACACCCTGGTCGACTTCTCGCCTCAGATGCTGGACCTCAGCCGCAGTCGCCTAGCAAAGTTTCAAGACCGGACGGTTTTCATTCAGGCGGATTTCAAAAAAGCCAATTGGGCGGCGGGGATTGACGCCGGCTTCGATCTCATCGTCTCGCTCCAGGCCGTGCACGAGCTTCGCCACGCGAGCCGCATCCCGAAGCTTTATGCTCAGCTCTACAGCCTGCTTGTTCCCGGAGGAACCATTTTGATTTGCGATCACGTCAATTCTTCCTTGCCCTCCGGTCATCGAGCCGCCCATTTCATGACGGTCGAAGAGCACCTGTCGACTTTCAAGAAAGTTGGTTTCATCAACGCAAGAGAAATCTGCCCCGCCGCAGACTTGAGCCTTATGGCGGCGGAGAAGCCTTAAGAAAAAGGTGATTCGAAAAGTCGCCGCCGTCGTCTTTTTGGGAATGGTCAACGAGAAAATCCGTCCGCTCAGAGCCGAAGATCTAGTAGACGATAGAATCTGAAGAAGCTGGAAAAAGACGGGCCGATTCTAGTGCTCTTCCAGGAGAGAATCCAACACTCATTAGACGGAGAACGCTTCGCAGGAGGCAGTGATGACTGTATCGAACTTAATGGCCGGCGAAATGTGGCCGAGTCTTCCGCTCGAGGCGTGGAGCGATACTTATGCGACGCTTCACATATGGACACAGATCGTCGGCAAGATCCGCCTCGCCCAGAGCCCGTGGACGAATCATTCCTGGCACGTCACCTTGTATGTGACGCCGACAGGGCTGACCACGGGATCGATTCCATATGGCAGCAACGCATTTCAGATCGACTTCAACTTTGTCGAGCACGAGCTCAGGGTCGAGTGCGATCGCGGTGGCGCGGCGGTTGTTCCGCTCAAGCGGCAGTCCGTCGCGGTGTTTTATCGGCGTCTCAAAGAGGAAATGGAAAAGCTCGATCTAAAAGTGCGGATCCATCCCAAGCCCAACGAGATCCCCAACCCCATCCCGTTCGACCAAGACGAAGTCCACGCGTCATACGACCCGGAGTACGCCAATCGTTTTTGGCGCGTGCTTCTGCAATGCGATCGTGTTTTCAAAATCTTTCGCGCACGCTTCGTCGGTAAGTGCAGCCCGGTCCATTTTTTTTGGGGCGCTCCTGATTTGGCGGTCACGCGATTTTCCGGCCGGCTCGCTCCGCCCCACCCGGGCGGTGTTCCCAATCTTCCGGATCGAGTCGCGCGCGAAGCTTATTCGCACGAGGTCAGCAGCTGCGGCTTTTGGCCCGGCGGCGGCCCGATCGCCTATCCTGCGTTTTATTCCTACGCTTATCCGGAACCGGAAGGGTTCGCCAAAGCCCTGATCCGACCGGCGGCCGCCTTCTACAGCAGCGATCTTCGGGAGTTTATTCTTCCCTACGACGAAGTCCGCAATGCCAAATCACCGGATGATATTCTCCTCGATTTCCTCCAGACAACCTATGAAACCGAGGCCAGCTTGGCGAAATGGGACCACGCAACACTCGAGGGACTCCGGCATCTGTAGAACGACTTAGAATGCCCACAGCAGACCGAGCTGCTGAACCGCGGCAAAATAGGATCGGCGGGTTAAGGGTCTGCTACTCCGCAATCCGACCTCGCGTGCGCGGAAATCATTAGACCTAGGCAAGAAGTGACACGGAATTCGAACGCTGCGTTCATCCAGCGCGGCCACGTCCTGACAACGTAGCCACGGCGCAAGGCACCCGAGAACACCCCGCATCTCCGCGCCTCCTCGGCCCGGACTGGCTCACGCGATGGCGCCGCAGCGGCGCAAAGTTCCCGCCGTCTCTTTCCAGCGAAGCGCAAGCCCACTTTGAAAAGCTCATCGAAAGCCATGGCCAATTTCTATGATCGGATTGTGGTCAAACACGACGCTTTATTCATATGAAAGCCTAACCATCTTCGTCTCCCCTTTGAACTTTGAACATTGAACCTTGAACAGGTCCTCGGCTCATGCTGGAAGAGATGGAGAAAGCCTTCAGGGAAAGGCCGCGCGACGCCGACGTGATCGATCTGCTAAGAAAACTATTCAGCGAGGGCCCACGGCTCGCGATAGCGAATTGTCGCACCGCAAGACCTGACCCTCTCGCCCGCTCTCGCTTGTTCATGATGACCCGACTTATACCGTAGGCACGGCGGAAATCTGTAGGGATGTGTGGCCGATTTACCTTTTTGGCATGATCGCTTCGTAGTAGGCGATCCGATTCCCATAATCTTTCTGAGCACGCTTGCACAACCTAGTTTCGTTGAAGAAGCGGCTGCAGTCGGCGAATGTCCGTTACGTTTTCGATCTCATAGATCGTATTGATCAGTCGCTCCGATTTATCGCGTCCCAGGATCGGAGCCATGAGATCACGCGCTTTGTCGATCACATCGGAGCGTGACATCGGATTGCGCGGGGTGCCACGCACGGCTGTAACGCGCTCCGAGCGGACGGTTCCGTCAGTCAGCTCGATCTCGACGACGGCCACACGCACCGGCAGAAACTCGGCGAGCTGCTCGTCGTGTACCAGGTTCACTTTCGCGCGCGCGCGCAGGGTGGCCGGATCCTGCATGCGCGGCTTGTCGTGCGCTGCATGGAAAGAGACTGTCTTGTCGAGCAGCATGACGGCGACCATGTGCTGCAGGCATATGTCGGGCATATCACGGTCGTCGACGACCCTGGCGACGGAGGGGGCCAGGCGCACGGTCACGCGCCGTACCTGCTCGGCCTCGAAGGGCTGCTTCCGGAGAATCGCGTCGATCGCGTCGAGCGGCCCCTGGATTGGCGAGCCGACGGTCCATTTTTTTATGTCGCTTTCCGCAATCTCGAAGCGTTCGCCGAGTCTGTCGATGAGTCGCGCGGGCTTTGCCTTCGGCGCGTATGCCAGGAAGTAGTTGTCCGCCCCTGAAAAGATGTCCTCGACGCCAGTCCAGCCCGATCGCACGACCAACGCCGAGGTTACGCCGTTTCGCGCGGGCATCCCGCCGAAGACAAACGCCTTTTCGATGTGATCGGTATCGCGCCGCCACGCGATGATACCCGAGGATTGCTGCGCGCTGTAATCGAGCACCCAGCGCATCTGGCGCGCATCCAGACCCGCGATACATGCCGCGGCGGCGCCGGCGCCGAACGTGCCGGCCATGCTGTGGGTGGACAAACTGCTCTCGTAGCTCAACTCGAAGCCGCCCATGGCCATCAGCACGCGTGTGCCGACGTCGTAGCCGAGCGTCACGGCACGCAGGAAGCAAGCCCCGTCGACGCCGAATTCCTCGGCGGCGGCAAGGGCCGCAGGCACGACGGCACACCCGGGATGGGAACGCGAGGCGTTGTGCGAGTCGTCGGTTTCGTCCGCATGAGCCATGACGCCGTTGGCGAGCGCGGCATCGATCGGTGCGGCGGTGAGCGGCGCGCCGGCAATCGTCGCCGCGCCTTTCCCGGCGTGCGAGCCGATGTAGCGCAGCGCGGCTTGGCCGGGCAGCAACTCGGACCCCGAGATCATCGATGCCAGAGAATCGAGCAGGTGATGCTTGGCGTGTTCCGCGGCTTCAGCCGGGAGCACGCCCGCCCCGGCAGCGCTCATGTATGCGCTGAGCACGCTCATCTCCCCGCCTGGGTTCGCCGCTGTCGCAGAGCTTGGGTCGAGGACGTTGCTTTGATTCAAGTTTGCCTCCGATGGCCGAACTACGCTGGCTGCGGTGGACGCGTGCATACGTCGAAGCACACGATCTCATTGATGCACGCGATGAGACGTGAGGGTTAGACTTGTTTTGACACCTTCTCTCGCGTTCGCTTCGATGCTCGACCACCATCATAACTTTAAGCTCTTCAGCCATGAGTCTAGAATTATAGGGCCAGGCCTGAGTTATTGACTTATTAACCTCACCACTTATGAGCTCTCTGCTAGAGTCGAAGAGTCCGCCGACCACAAATGTTGACTGTGAACTCTGTGAACACGGCGGCTCTGTGGTGCAAATGCTGATGCTACTTTCGTGATTGTCTGACTTTCGCGGCTTGCTTGCCGAGAGCTTGACGGGTTTTCTTCGGGAGGTGTTTCAGGGTTTGCTTGCGCTTGGCGGCTTTGATCGCCTTTTTGATGTTTTTCTTGGCTGCTCTGCGTTGTTTTTGAGAGGCCATAACTGATTTCCTCCTTGAGATCCGGACTGCACAGACGAACAGGCCCTGCAAGGCGAGTTCGAGTTGGACCGCGCTATGATATTAGGTTTACAAGATTTCGCTCCGATACAGACAAGTTGAGCGGGTCACGCGTCGCGCGGGCTCAGGTCTTGTAGTGCAACATTCCGATGACAAGCAGTGTCCGTTAGGCGATACCTTAGAGTTGAATTTGCCGTTGCGCTCTATTGACTGACCAGACATGTCGTTTGCTCACTGACCTGATTACGGTTTCCCTAGATCGGGTACTGTAAGGTCCTAAGGTAATTCCTCCAGTAATCGGCTCGCTCCCTTCAACGGATTTTTGACTCTCAAAAGCTTTTGCACGTACCAAACCCGGGCGGCAACCGGATGAACCACGGGAACGCCCAGATCGTTTTCCGCCGCAATGATATCTTTGACACTCCAAGCGCCGGAGCCGAGCAAATAGATGCCCTGCGCCGTCGGAAATTTGTTGAATGACGCTTTGAGATGCTGATAGATCGTCTCGGTAGAAATTTTGTCCGCCTCGTCCGGTGACGTGTCCATGCCCTCCATGCCCAGAACCTCGAATCCAGCGTCAGTAAAATAGCGGGTAAAGATATCGTTCATCTTCTGATCGCGGTAGTAGGTGCAACCGACAAATTTCTTGATACCCAAGGCACGTAGTGCCTGGGCCTGTGACATGCCGGAGGTGAAGATCGGCACTTTATATTGGGCCTCCCATCCGCCGACGATCTCTTGCTCCGCCTTATGGCCGCGCACCATGAACGGCGGGCCCCCTTCGGGATGCATCAAATCGACGCCGATCTCCGCCAGCTCGGCCATCTTAGCGTGGTAGGTTTCCATCGCACTTAGATAACCGCGTTCCGAATGTTCCTTGATGCCGGCGTACATCGGGATGCAGCCGACGCCTTCCGGAAGAAGTCGGATAAACTCCACTAACGATCCTGAACTATAAGTGGGCTTTATCACCCCAACGATTCCGCGCCATGTGCCGGAAGCCATATGCACCTCCTCTAACAGGCTGCTGAAAAGGATCCATATATGCGTCGTTGCGCTCAATCGTCTCGCTGCAACGTACTGTAAGTACGCCTCCTCGTCGATTTTTGCGCGTCTCGGCTCTGGATCCTTTGAGCAGCCTGCAACCAAGTTTTCAGGAACCTGCTAGGTCGGATTCTCAGCCGGTTGCGATACTATTCGAACCCGCGAAGCAAACGCAAGTACGAGAAAACGAGAAGGGTCACTGATCGTTGGCCCGTTGCCTTGTCTTTGTAGGTCCGGACCCAAATGAATTCGTTCTGCGGCCGATTCACCCGGCGTCGACAATGCAGTGCTTTAAAAAATATCGATCTCAATTCGTGTAAATAGAAATCGGCGATATCGTGTTCTACTAAATTATTTCATCAGCCCCGCGGCGCGCAGATATTGGAGGTCGACGAATCGTTCTACGGCGGGCATCGGTGGTTTCACCTCGCCGGCTTCCGCCATTACTTGAATCACCTGATTGAAGCCTTCCATATCGATTTCCGCCTGTTTGGGCACGACGCCACGGTCCGGGTCGAAGTAGAGGGACAATGTCTGGCGCGCAATCGCTTCGCTCGATCCCGTGGTGTCGACGACCATTTTGATGACTTCCTCGCGGTTGGCCGAATCACGCATGAAGCGAAACGAGGCGCCGAGGCCGCGCACATAGCGAACGAGCGCGTCCTTATTCTTTTCCGCCCAGGACTTTCTTGCCGCGCTGACGATGAACTGAAAATTGGGCATGGCATCGGTCGAAACACCCAAACGCCGATAGCCCTGTCCCATCAGCAGCAGATCTTCGGGCTGACCTAGCGGTACGGCATCGCATTCGCCTTTGCGCAGGCATTCCGACCGCGCCGGCGTGCCGACGAGTTCTTTAAGTTTGAAGTCGGACTCGATAACGCCGTTCATCGCCATGAGCTTGCGCGTCGAAATGGAGATCGTATCGACCGCCAGTGAAAGGCCCACGGTTTTTCCCTTCAACTCGGCAAATGATTTGATCTCCGGCTTGACGATCAGACTGTAGATCGGCGTCGCCGTCTCGCCGGCGATGGCGACACCATCGGAACCTTTGAGCACGGACTGAATAAGATAGGGTGTGGCGGTGCGGGTGATGTCGACTTTGCCGTCGTTGAGCGCGACCATCATGTTGTCGGCGCCGCCTTGGATTGGCATGAGATTGAGTTGGATGCCTTCGCGCTCGAACAAACCTTTGCGTTGGCCGATTACGAACTGGACAGCGGATACGGTCTTGATCGATGAGGGAATTTGGCCGTAACGGACCGTGACGCTCTGTGCGAAGAGCGATGATTTGATGTACATGGGCAAGACTAAAATGCCGAGTACCGTAAATATCTTGCCGGTCATATTAGATCCTCCTGCCAACTGATGTGATTTGCCCAACGACTGCCACGAGCGAGAGGCGTGACGATTCCTGACACAGGTAGACTGTTACTAAGAGATATCAGCCGTCACCCACGACGCTCGGGCGTGCACGGCATACAGTCATCTACCTCCGTGCATGCTCATTAGGCAAACGGAAATAAGCAGTCCAATTTTATCTTCTCTGTCCAGATCCGCGCATGACACGCACCACCCAGAGACATCACGGTAATTTTGCGCGGCTACCATGGCAGCAGATCTCGCTATGTCTACATTGAATAAGCATCTAGGCGATTGTTGGTTTGACCGTCGGGCAACATTCTACCCTAGAACATAAGTAATCACCTTCCAGCGGCTTAACCGCGGGCATTAGATAATCGTGTAGTGTTGCTTCTCAAGCGCCGGATCTTTCCATGTTCCGGCGATTACGTGATTGACGGTGGCGTCTCGTTTCGATCTACGAAAACTTTGCGGGTCTTCTATTCCGAGCCGTGTTGATTAGAGGCTCAAAAGTAAAGAGCGGTCGGTAGCAAATTTTTTCATTGACTGCGATCCAGTTTCAATGCATTGACTTGGCGGCCTGGCGAAACCATTGACATCGCTCTCGCCTCGATGGAAAGATCCCCACGAAGGGAGCTATCAAAATGAAGACCCTGCTCATCGCGCTATTTTTTATTGCTTCGTTTTGCAACAATTCTGCCCGCGCGCAGCTCAAAATGACCGTCGGCCAGGCGGGCATCAATCCCGGCACCAGCCTTTATTTCATCGCCCAAAAAGAAAAACTCTTCGCCAAGCATGGGGTCGAAGTAAACATCGTTGCGACCACCACTACTGCGGCGGTGCAAGGCATGCTCGGTGGCAGCCTGCATTTGACCCTCGGCGCCGGCCCGGCGTTTATAGCGGCAACATTGGAAGGGTCGCCGCCGTTTGCAGTGATCTCTTCTTGGGTGAACGTTTTTCCCTATTACATCGTGGCGCGCAAGGAAATCGCTGAGATCGGCGATCTCAAGGGCAAGACCGGCCAAGTGGGCGCCACCTTCGGATCGGCGCCCGACGTGGCCCTGCGCTTCGGCTTGAGCAAGCTCGGTTTGAATCCGGAAAAAGATGTTAAGCTCATTCAGATGCCGAGACCCGATTGGATCAACGTCATCGGACAACTCGAGCAAGGCGACGTGCAGTTTTCTGTGCTTCCGCCTCCCTACGACCGCATGGGCGCGTCAAAAGGCATCCACGCGCTTTACGCGCTGCCGGACCTCGGCATTCAATGGCAACAAAACGGCGAATGGGTCTTGAAATCCTATGCGGCGAAAAACCGGGAGGTCTTGCTGCGCTTTGAACGCGCTTTGGGCGATGCCATGAATGTGTATTTCAATCAGAAAGAAAAAACCCTCGGCTACCTCATCGAATTTCTCGGCAGCAAGCGCGATGACACCGAATATGCCTACGCGGCTTACGCCAAATGGGCCGACCGAAATCCCAGGCCGACAACGGAATCGATCAAGAATACGCTAACAGCCATCGCCGCCACGACGCCGGCCGCGGCCAAGGCCGATCCGACGGCATTTATCGACACCAGCTTCGTCGATCAGTTGCTGAAAGAAGGATATTTCAAATAAGAATCTGGCCAGGAAAAACCCGGCACAGAGCTCTGCCAATCCGGTTAAGTTGGAGAAGATTTGGATTGGAGTCAACACTCCGCGTACCCGGACGACTCGAAAAAACTTTCGCTGAAATAGAAAAATTCCCTGCTTCCTCAGAGCCTAAGCAAACGATCGGCTTACGAAATCCAAAAAATCCGCATAAAAGGAAATCGTTCATTTCACTCCACTACTCCATCACACCAGCCTTTCCTTTCTTCACCGTATCGTCCGCGCCTTGGGATCGAAAATAAAGAGCGCCACCATGCAGAGCGTACCGACGATGCTCATCGCCGCTGCGGCCCAAGGCGCTCCGATCGCCGACGACAAGGCGCCGATGAGCATGCCACCAAGAAGCAATAGCACCTGATTCATGTGAAAGATCGCAATCGCCCGGCCGCGAAACTCAGGCGGGGAGTAACTTTGAATGACGGTTTGCACCAGCGCGTGGGAGCTCACGTGGCAAAGCCCGATGGCGGCCATCAAAACCATCGACAGCGAGAACCAGGGCGACGCGGAGAAGACCACTACGAGCACGCCGTAAAGCATGACGCCCACCAGCATCATGATGCCGCGCGGCATACGGTCACCGAAGGTGGCGACGATCAGCGCGCTGCCGAACGCACCGACGCCCATTGAAGTTAAAAGCAACCCTTGCCCTTGCGCTCCCACCTGGAGAAGGTCGCGCGCGAAGATCGGTAACAGCGTCGAAAAAGGCACCATGAAAAGGGAGGCGACGATCACGATCAACAGGCTGCTGCGAACCTCATCCTTGCTCCAGGAAAATTTCCACCCCGACACGATGCTGCGCGCGAAGGATTCGCCCGGGCCGCCATGACCGTGTCGCGCCGCAGCAGCGCGCCGCCCCGATACCATTTGCGTCGTCCAGATGGTCGCGAGAATAAAAAACAGACCTTGGACCCCGTAGGCCACGCCGGTATTGAAAACAGCGATCAACAGGCCCGCCAAGGCCGGTCCGACGCTGCGCGCCATGTTGAAAACGACGGCGTTGAGTCCGATGGCGTTCGTCAGATTCTCCGGCGGCACGGTGTCGGAGATCATCGCGGCGCGGGAAGGCTGAAGAAACACTTGGACACAGGCCATGAGAACCGCGGTCAAATAGACGTGCCACGGCTGAATAAGACCGAAAAGAATCAGCGCTGCCGTGGCGGTGAAAATAAACCCGTTTGCGAACTGCGCCGTCACCACCAGGAACTTGCGGGAATAGCGGTCGGCGACGCTGCCGGCGATGGGCGATAAGAACAAAAACGGGATCGCCTGAATGCCGCGCACCAGACCCAGTTGCAGCGCGGAGTCGGTCAATTGATAGATCAACCAGCCGCGCGTCACCTGATCCATCCAGACGGCGAGAGACGCGAATACCTGGCTGTACCACAGCAAACGGTACTCGCGATGGCGCAGCGCCTCGAATGCGCGCAGCCGGACGAGTAAGCGGATTAGATAACTGAGCGGCTTTTCAGTCTTGGGAAGGGTGCTTTGGCCGGACGGAACATCGGCCGGTTCTCGGTGACTCAATGGCGATGGCAACTCCAAACTGGCAGAAGGAGACGAGAAGGCTCGATGACCCTAACGCCGGGCATAAAGTGATTTTATTCGTATAACACGCGGCGGCAAAGCAGGTCCAGTTGCGGGCAATCGACTTACGAAGTGACGTGGGGACGTAGCTACAACATCAAAAATAAGCCAATGCAGCATTCAGCGCAGCGTCCAAATAAAATGACCGCTTCACTTGCTCCCTATTCGTGACCCTCTTCTACTCGTTCTCACTTGTCCTACCTTAGAGATCTCTTCTTAGAAATCCTTCTACGGCCACTTGAACGTATCCGACTAATCTTGCCGTTTGACTGGATCAGTTCCGAGACCGACGAGACGGACTGCAGCTTGCGCAGAAACTCCAAAAAAGTAAGCGCCAGTCGGGAGAGATGCTTGTCCTTGTGATAGATAATGTAAACGGGGTATTGAAGATCAATGCCATCAATCTTCTTTGTCGTCAGGATCCGGCATTGGATTCTAGCTCGACGGCCGATCTCGGCATGATCGTTAGTCCAATCCGGCGGCCAATGCCGCTTTAATGGCCTCGCGCGACCCCAAGGTAACATAATCCGTAATGACGACCCCCTTTCGCTGAAGAGCGTCATCGACAAATTTCGCGACGCGACCCGTGTAAGGCAGCAGAAAAGGCTCGGAGAGAATTTCTTCAGGAAGCAATTTGTCTTTTCTCGCCAGACGATGCTCGGGCGTCAGCACGACCAGCAATTCTTCCTCATAATAATGTTCTCGCACGATAAATTTCGAGGTGACATCTCCTCCTACAATCGCAAGGTCGACCTCATTGTCTAACACCCACTGTTCAACCTGACGGCTAAGAGCGGTCTTAACCACAATATTGGTTTCCGGATACTGCTTCTTGAAGAGCGCAAAAGCGAGAGGAAGGTAGTTGAACTGGGAACTCTGCTCGCGCCAACTACCAGGTTTCCAATCTTGATTTCGCGCAGGTCTTCGAGATCGCTTTGAAGACTGGCAAT
>CAVUZH010000001.1:35000-165705 GCA_963745835.1 uncultured delta proteobacterium | reverse complement strand
CAGATGCGCGCGCATTCGCAGATGCTCGACTTTAAGATCGGCGACCGGGTAACGTTTCAGCCGGAAGGTCGGCCGCCGCTTTTTGGGATAATCACTCGCTACAACAAGAAAACGGTCACGGTCATCACCGACAGCGGCCAGCACTGGAACGTAGCACCGGGGCTTTTGCGCAAAGCCGCCGCGCCGGACCATGTGCGCGCCGACAATCCGAAGGTAGTTCAGCTCAGAAAAGACTGAGGTGATACTTAAGAAGGGTCTGAAACACGCACTCGGATCGCGCTATCCAACGGTTGACAGATAAAGCCCACAACATACACTGACGCTACTATTCAGACTCAGAGCAAGGACATATGTGTGCCGCCCAAGTTAAGAGAACTCATCGGCGATCTTGAGAGGGCTGGATTTGTGAATCGTGGAGGCAAAGGCAGTCATTGAAACTTTGTTCACCCGAAACTGGCAAAACCGATAACGATTTCTGGCAAGCCAGGCGACGATGCAAAATATTACCAGGTTCGGGCGGTACAGCTTGCGATCGAGGAGACGAAGAAATGAAAGACAGTGCCAAGTATGCAAAGATTGTGGAATGGTCCGAAGAAGATCAGTGCTACGTCGGGAGTGCTCCCGGCTTGATTCTAGGGGGATGCTACGGGGATGACGAGAAAAAAGTCTTCGACGAGTTGTGCCAAATCGTCGAGGAAGCGATTGAACTATACACAAAAGATGGCAAGCCGCTGCCGCCTCCGACCTCTGGGCGTGACTTTGCGACAAAGATGCAAAACGTTGCCTGATCGATACGACCTCTCCTGCACGCTCGTCTAATTCACTTACTCCGCACGCGTTGTCAGCTCGATTTTGTAGCCGTTCGGATCTTCGAGGAAAGCGATGGCATTCGCGCCGCTCCCATGCTTCATCGGGCCTGGCTCGCGAACGATCTTCACCCCTTTTGCACGCAGCTCTTCACAGGTTTTATAAACATCGGGCACGCCGAGGGCGATATGTCCGAAGCCGTTGCCGATATCATACGAATGCGTATCCCAATTGTAGGTAAGCTCGATCACCGGGTCGGTTTCCTCCGATCCGTAGCCGACGAAGACGTTGGTAAAGCGACCGGACTCATAGTCTCTTTTCTTCAAGAGCTTCATGCCGAGCCCATCGCAGTAGAATTTCAAGCTCTCATCGAGATGATTCACTCGGATCATGGTGTGGACGATCTTCATTGTTTCCTCCAGTAACTATACTCATCATTGCGCTTTGACGATTGACCCAACCAGCAACTCTCCGCAGGCTTTACATTTCGGATGGTAAACAGTAGATTTTCCGCTGCAGTTGGTCAACGGTTACGATCGTTGCATAGATCAAGTACCAAGCACGAGGCAGTTCCACCGTGGGCACATTTTACGCGAGATGTAAACTCGAAAACCCGTCGGATCGCTCCAGATCCGTCATCATCCCAAAGCTATTGGTCGACACGGGAAGTGAATTGACCTGGGTGTCTGAGCGCATGCTGGAACGGATCGGCATCGGTCGAGAAAAAAAGGATTTACGATTCGTCCTCGCAAACGGCCAAGAAGTCACTCGTAGCGTGGGCTTCGCGATCATTCGTCTCGACAAGTTCTTTACAATCGACGAAGTGGTCTTTGCCGAACCCGGCGACCTGCAACTTCTGGGGGCACACACGCTCGAAGGACTGAATTTGATCATCGAACCCGCTAGACGAAGACTCATCGCTGCCGGTCCACTTCCCGCCGCGTCACCCACGCGTCCGAGGCGACTTTCACGCCGCCGCTAATTCATCGCCTTGGCAAACCCGCGAATGCTCTCTTCTCTGCTGCCGCCCGGCGGGCTGTAGGGAATGATCGCAATCTGCTGTATGCCGGTTTTCTTAATCCGTTCGATCTGGGCGCGACACTCGGCGACGCTTCCGGCAATCGCGAACTTGTCTACAAGCCAGTCCGGTATCACCTCGGCATGGTTCGCCTGCTGATCCATGTGATGATAGTAGTCGTAGGTCTTGCGGATTTCTTCCAGTACTTTTTGCTCGGTCGGATCGAGCACGTAGGGAAGCGGATGCGCCACAACCCGAGCGACATGGGCCTTGACTGCGTCCTTAGCCGGCGCGGTGTCTGACACAGCGCAAGGAACCCAGAGAACCAAATTGACGTCTTCGACTTTCCTTCCCGCCGCTTTGGCGCCGGCGGCGATCCTCTCTCTGGCATGAGCGATATATTCGTCAGCCACGCCGACTAAAACAATAATGCCGTCGGCGATGCGGCCGGACAGTTCCAGCATCTTCGGCCCGCTAGCTGCAATGTAGATCGGCACCTTGGCTTTACAGGGATGCAATAGGTGGATCTTGCCTGTCTCCAGTTGAACTTCTCGGCCGTCCAACAGTTGGCGCATCTGCGCCATAGTTTTTTCGAAGTAAGAGAGCTTCGCCGGCTTCATCCCCATCGTCTCCACCGAACTATCCCCCAATCCTATGCCGACAATAGTGCGACCCGGCGCGTATTCTTCCAGTGTTGCATAAGCGCTGGCGACCACCGATGGATGGCGCGTGAGCGGATTGGTAACGCCGGTGCCCAGCTTGACTCTGGTGGTACTGAGCGCCATCGCCGCCATGTTGACATAGGCTTCACGCCAGATCAGATGGGAGTCACCCACCCAGATGTGGCTGTAACCCAACTCTTCAGTCACCATGGCGAGTTGCATCATCTTCGGCAGCGGCTCGGTGGGAAAAAGCCCTACCCCAAATTCAAAATTACTCACAACGAATTCCTCCAAAGCCACTGTGGCAGGTTCATTAATCAGCGCTTGTATGCGACTAAGTTGGAAAATTTAACAACAGGATTGACTCGCCACCCGCTCAGGCGGCGGCGTTTGCTGGCTGCGGCCGGCGACTCGGACTTCACCGTCGATGATCACTGTCGAGATACCTGGAAGATCGCCCTTGGCAAAGGATTCCAGAGCGTCCTTCGCTACCGAGCCGGTTATTTTGTGCAACAAGACCAGATCAGCCGGTCGCCCCTCTTCGAGAATACCGATATTTAAACCGTGTGCCCGGCCGACGTTGCCGGTCGCCATGCAAATCGATTTCTCAGGCTCGATTTCACCGACAGAAGAGATAAAGGCGATCTCGCGCAAGATGCCGCGTGGCACAACGCCGGTGCCGCCCGGAGTGTCAGTGCCGATGAGCACACGATGATGCAAGTTGTTCGCTTTGACATAACGCGCAAGAACCAAGGCCAGGCGATAATTTCCCGAGGTGCAAATCTCCATGAAGCACTCGGTCTCCCTGGCGATGCGGATCATATCTTCTTCCGCCATCGGAATCGGCCCGCCTGTGATATGGCCGATGATGTCCGGCTGGATTTTATGAACGATATCGAATCCCGCCACCTGGCTGACACCGGATCGCGAGACACCGCCGGAATGGATCTTCACTTTGATACCGCGCGATCTCGCCCACTTCACATAACGTTCCGCTTCGCCGTTGGGCAACAAGCTGTAATCATAAAAGATGAACTTCACCAGCTTAATCCCCAGCGCCTGGATTTCGTCGAAATCTTTTTCCGTCAGCCCGGGAACCAATAACAATGTGCCGGCGTGCACTTTGACACCCGACGGACGAAGATTGTCGTAGCAGCGTTTGGTCACGATCGCCACCGACAAAGCGGTGCGAGCGTCCGGCGGTAGCGGCAGGCCGGGAAGGTGCAATTCGCCGGCGGAGATCAATGCGGTCACGCCGCCGTGCATGTAATTGGTTATCCACGACAGCGAATTTTGCGCCGGGGTATATTCACCGATGGACGGGTGCGAATGCGAATCGATCAATCCCGGAATGGCGGTAATCCCGTTGGCATCGATGGATTGATCCGCTTTGTGCTTCAAGCCAATGCCGATGGCGCGAACCAGGCCGTCTTCGATGTAAATGGAATCTGCATTGCGCAGCGGATCTTCCAGTTTTCCGGTAACCAGTGTGCCGATATTTTTGATCACGATCGAAGACATGCGCGGACTATAGCAAAGCGCCCGGTCAAGGCAAAGCGTCTAGATGCAAAAACGATGATGTCAGCTCTTACAACCCTGATGAATACGGATGCTAATTGCCCCGAGGGACGTAGAGTTGCAATATTTAGACGTCGCTCATGAGAACAACCCGCCCACGACAGCTTTAACTGCATCCATGTAGGCCTGTCCCAGGTCGGTGGCGCTAGGAGTCGGAACCGCGCTCTGAACCCGTCTCTCCCAGAGGACAGCACCATCTTCCAGTCGCAGGAGCTTGAAATCCGCCAGCACCCTGACGAACTGTTTACTACTTGCTTCCCAACGTCGCACCTCACTCGCCAAGACCACGCCCGAGAGCTTTCCCTCACGGGCTAAGCGAACGGCTGCCGCGGTATCAAGAGGAAAAGGCGGAAAACGCCCATCTGTTTCCTCGGGCAGCCTAATTGAATAACCTCTTTGCTCCATTCCGTTGCGCAACTCTTCACGCAGCAAATCCATGACGCTCTGTCTGCTGTCAGAGGAAACTTTTCCGCTCATCTCGGCGAGAGAGCGCAGCGGATTTGTAGCCGGTAGCAGCAACGCCATGTCGGTGCTGTTCATTACTTTCGCCAACCATATGGGTTCGGCACTGATGCTCTTCGCGCTGGGAACCGGACTCGCGGGCTTTGTCGCAACGCAACCGATCAACGTAACCCCGCCCATACCTAAAATCACCAGCGCCGCGCCAGTTTTCGGTGCTACCCGGCTTAAACCGTAAGCGAGAAAGATCACAAGACATCCCACAGTTACGTCGGTCGGCCCCAGCGGAAGATCCAGACGCACGGAACCGTAAAAGCCGAAAACCGCCATGAGCAAACCCAATAGAGACGAAAGCCAAAGGAAGGAACTCATCCGAGTCACGAGCAGCCGCGCTGCAAGTGCCGGCAACACCAAAAAACCGAAGATCAACAGCGGACCGGCCATGATCACTCCGAAACCGATGATCAAACCGGCGAGGAGGTAGAGCAGCACATCCCAGATGATTTGCCTGCCTTTTAAGAGAAAAGCCAAATCGCGATCAAAAGAGACCAGGAGAAATTCGCGGCGAAAAACCAGCGTTGCCAAGAAAACGACCCCGAATACCGTGGCCAAGAGTCTTAGTTCCCCCTTCGACAGCGCGATGACTTCGCCTTTTAGTAGATTGAGAACTTCGATCTGTCCGGCCGGATTGAAGACAATGAAGAGAATAGTCAGCGCGCCCGCCAGCGCATACGCCGCCGCCAAGCGACCTTCGGTGTTGCCTTTACGGCGCTGTTCTAGAAAGCCCAACAACGCCATGCCTATGAACGTAAACAGCAGTGACCCCAGCATTCCCATCGCGCGCTCGCTTTGTCCCCAGTCCGGAAAAAAGCTCGTCTGCTGCAGCCAGAAAGTGAAAGACACTCCGGCAGCGGCGATCTGCGGCAGGGTCAGGCCAAGAAATACGGTCCTGCGAAGTACCAAGTAAGAGCCGATCAGCGGACAAACCAAACCCATAATGACTGTTCCTAGAAGCGCAGGAAATAGCAGATAAGACGGGCTGAAGATGTCAAAGAGCATGGTCATAGCTGGCCGCCGGCCTTTCTCTCTTCTAACCAAATCTTTCCATGGTCGACACGTACGATCTGATCGGCAACTCTCTGAACCATCTCGAGGTCGTGGCTTGAGAATATCATCGCCAGCCGATTTTGGCGGGTCAGTTTGATCAAGAGCTCGGTAATGCTGCGACGCGACTCCTCGTCGACTCCGGATAGAGGCTCGTCTAAGATCATGATTTTGGGGTCGACCATCAATGCCCTGGCAATAAGCAGTCGCTGTTTCTGCCCACCGGAACAGGCGAAAAACGATTTCGCCTTGAGGTGCTTCAAACCGACCAGTTCCAGGACATCGCCCACGCGCTTTTTCTCGACCGCCGGGAACGGTTGATATGGCCACACGCGCCCATATCCTCCCATCTCCACAACTTCGCCGACACTCAAAGGAAACTCAGGATCGAGCGTGGCGTTTTGCGGAACATAACCAAAACTCGACAATGGGCAGCTGCGAAAAAGCGAACCGCTAACAACCGGCAAGAGTCCAAGGATCGATCTAAAAAGTGTTGTCTTACCGGAGCCATTCGGTCCTGCCACGCCGACGAGACTGCCGGAACGGACATCCATGCTAACGGCTTGAAGGACTGGCACTGAATCGTAGCCAAGATTGACATTCTGAAGCCGGACCAGAGGAAGAGGCTCACCGAGCGACCCTCTCCCTCCGAGACCTTTTGCCTCGACATCTTGTTCCGACGTCATCAACTTTAACTAATCGCCTGAACCAGAGTGCGCAAAGTATAATCGAGCCATTTGATATAGCTATTGGTTTCAGGCTGGTTGCCACCGCCGCTGTACAGACGCAGCGCTTTGATGCCGGTTTCATTTGCAAGCTGCTTCGGAATACGCGGATTTTGTGCGCCATAGATGAGCAGTTGCGGCTTCTCCTGTTTGATCATCTCGACTAGGTTAACGATGTGATTAGGCGTCGGCTCGACTCCGGGCCTTAATTCAACACTGCCGATGCGCTTCATACCGAACCGATCGGCAAGATAAACCCATTCTTGATGGTATTCCACAAATTTGATGCCCCGCAAAGGCGCAGCCATTTTCTCCCAGCGGGCAATCCAGTTGTCGAGTTCCGCCAGATACGCATTCAAATTCTTTTCGAATACCGCCTGATGCTGCGGGAAATTTCGAATCAGGCCAGCGGCAATATTGCGCGCGCACGTTTTGGTCCTAACCGGGTCTGAAAGATAGTGCGGATTGCCCTTCGGGTGAATATCTCCTTCTGCCCGGTCTAACCGCGCCGGCGCTTCTAGCACCGGGATTCCAACCGAACAATCTATATTACCGGCCTGACCGGGAAGAATCTTGGGATTATTGGCGACCTCCAAAAGCCCCGGGATCCAGGATTGCTCATCGTCCAATCCGATCACAATAAGCACGTCGGCTCGATTCATGCGCGGCACGAAGCTCGGCTTCATGGAGACACCGTGCGAGTCCTCAACACCGGTGGCCAAACTCTCAACATTGACGAGGTCTTTACCAATTTGCCGGGCTATGTCAGCTAAAGCTGGCCAACTGGCCACGGCACGAATCTGTTGGGCAAATACTAAATTGGCTGGCTGCCAACTGAGCGCCAGGGCAAGTAAAAAGATTTTCCACTTCATCTGCTTCAGTAACATCTTCATAAATCAAATCCTTCCATTAAGGCCCAAATTCTAGCGGCCGCGGAATCCATGCGTATGAGCTCCCATAATAGTCGTCCACTGGAGGAAAAATTGATGCCCCCTATCGGCCTTTTCCTCGCGGACTTTGTCGTCTAGATAGCTGTACTGGAAGCGCAGGCGATTAAACTCGCTAAGATTCCACGTGAGAAACGGTGAGTAACCTTTCGTCTTCAGCGATGGGCTGTCGATGCTTGGCGCATAGTCAAAAAGAAAGCCGGTCGACCAGCTTCTGTTGAGCCTAAGTTCAGCATAACTGTAGCCGCCCCAGGCTTCTCGACGCTTGCCGGCAATAGCACCGTCCTCGAGCTCTAATGGTCGACGTTCGCTATTAAGAAATATTTCACTCCCCCACGTCAGGCCCTGATAGAGAGTGCTGCCAACCGGCTGAAAACGATAGGTCAGATCGACACCCGCCAGGCTCCGATCGCTGCCGGAAGTGTCGGTCAATCGAAGTGATGGCGTATAGGCGAGACTCGACCCCAGTTCGAAGCTGTGATTATCCGTAAAGTCGAAGTAGGTCTGCAGCCGACCCAGATAAGTAAAGCGACTCCAGGCACGTGACTTGGTATCGTCCAATCTTTCGTTTTCCGCACCCATTTTATTGTATCCGCCCAAGGTGGCTCGAAGAAAGAAAGGCGTAGGGAACAAATAGTTCAGCTCGACGCCGTCGGCCCTGGACTCCCCACCGACCATTCTCTCGATAGAAAGCGGCGTGTTTACGAAGGCATACTCGTGCGGATGAAATTTAGACAGGCGCCCGAAGTCGGCAAAAAAACGGCCGCCCTTGGCCGTCAGATTCCACGGTAAGGATGTGGTAATCGCCGCCGCCTCCTCGACTTCAAAACCATCTTTGGATCCGGTGAAAAAGCTGTACATACGAGCAAAGGGGTCCACCGACGCCGAAAGCCCCAGTTCGGCGGCTCGGAAATTGAAATCCCCGCCTGCCTTTGCTCGATGCTCGGCCGTGGCATCCAGCACGAAGCCAATTGCAGGATTGAAAGCCGACGGCGCGCTTTGCACCGCCTGAACCGACTTTTCGACTTGGCCCAACTTTGCCGAATCGACCGCTTTCTCTTTTTCAAGTTGCTCAATTCGGGTCAGGGCCTTCTTGAGATCCTGTTGCATCCCTTTGACCATGTCTCTCAAAGCTTCCAATTCCGAGCTTTGGGTCATGCCTAGCGTCGGAAAAAGAAAAGACGCACCGACGATAGATATTGCAGATATTGCCGCTACCCAGCGCGGCTGCCTGAATACAAAGATCATAACAACCTCCCTCCAATACGAACGAATAGCCCTCCCACTGACTTGGAATTCGAAAGTCGGAGGGCAATGAAAATAGATACTGTTGAATTGAAGTTCGGACTAAACGGAGAGGAAAGCGGGAGGTCCACGAACGCGTTCGAGCTGAGTCCATGCGTTCAACCAGAGCAAATCATCTTGGGTGATGACGTAAGTCGTCCGGTATGACGGCGCAATGTTCCAAGTGTCGGCCGCTAGTGCCAGCTGAATGCGAGTGCCTCCAATACAGCTGCATTCTTTACTGATCTGGGGAGCGGCGGAGAAATGAACGTGCAAAGGCAGGAGCACAACGAACAACAATGCTGCAACACTGATGATGCGTCTGAGGTTATTCGGTTTGGAGGTAAAAGACGGCAGCACGTTGGAGAATTTAGCCTAGTCGATTTATCTATGTCAACGAGCGAAGACACTTAGGACCAAGGGCAAGCCGTTGCGCAGCCAAAAGTGCCCGCTCCCACCGTCGATATTGAGCCTAGTCATCCCACTGCAGCCGCCCTGCATGGCGATCAACCCGAGCGTCGTAAGCATCTGAAACTCCAACCGATTTCGCCTCGGTCTAGTAAACCTTCTGCTCACCCGGCGCGTCTAAGTAGTTACGGCAGGTTATCTTAGATGAGACGGGATCTTCTCGAACAGCTAGGATCGGCTGTGTGCTTGAAATAGCAGCGGAAAGTCATTCAACCTGAACACCGAAGGTACTCATGGCATTTTCTCTTCAGGGTTGCGCATTGGCTCTTGATGGTGCATTTGAACAGTGCATGGAAACCGCGCCGGACAAGCCGCGTGACGAAACGCTGGTCGTCTTAGCTCAGAAGGGCGATTCCAAAGCATTCGAAGAGCTGGTGGAGCGTTACAAACAGAAGGCTTTTCGTATCGCCTTCGACTTTTCTCGGGATCGAGACGAAGCCAAAGATCTGTCTCAGGAGGCGTTTCTTCGCGCCTATACGCATCTGAAAAATTTCGATGGCCGATCAGGTTTTTATACGTGGTTCTATCGGATTCTGGTGAACGTCTGCCTGGATTATCGACGCAAAACCAAACGAACTTCGGCTGAAGAGTTCAATGAAGCGATCGAGAGTCAGGTGGAACCGAGCCATCCGGCCGCTCATTCCGTTTCACCGGATCAGCAGGCGATCGCAGCCCAGATGTCACGCCAAGTGGACGCGGCTCTGGATGCTTTGCCGCCGAGACAACGGATGGCGTTCGTTCTAAAAAACCATCAAGGGCTATCGATTCGTGAAATTGCCGAAATGATGGAAACCGCCGAGGGGACAGTTAAGGTTCATTTACACCGGGCGGTGACGGCGCTCAGAGTAAGATTGGCTGAGTTCGCCTAGGAGGATTTATGGCTACGGCTTGCAATGAGTTTGAACAAGATCTGGTGCTCTACCATTATGGTGAGCTGAGCGGCGACAGTCGTGATCAACTCGCAAGTCACCTGCGCGCTTGCCCAGCTTGCGCTTCTTACCTGAAAGAATTGACGACTCTGCTCCCGCTCACGGTAAACATCGACGAACCGGGGCAGGAGTTTTGGCAAAATTATAGCCGTGAAATGCGTCACAAACTCGCAGACCTGCAAGAGAAAAAATCCTGGTGGCAAGCGTTGCAGACGGCCCTCCGCCCTTGGACACTGCCGGCCCTGGCAGGAACTGCGGTTATCGCCTTAGCCGTCACCTTAAATACCTCCAACCAAACAACCACCGACGTGCCCGCGGCGGACCCGGCTCTCATGGAAGTTCTGCCAATGGCAGAGAATCTAGAGTTGTTCAACAATATGGACGTTCTTGAGAATATCGAGGTGCTCGAGGTCATGGAAGCTTCCGGGAACGAAGCAGCTTAAGTTTTCCAGATTTATCTGGCTATGGCACTGCTGCGTATTCGAGCGATGCTGCACATGATGAACTTTTGCGGCAAAAGAACGGACCAAGCGGATAAATGGGGAACATGCAGGATCGAATTCGCCGAGGAGCACATCATCCCGTCGAAACTCACGCCGTGTCTAGGAAAGAAGCGGTAAAATGAAGTCAGCGATGATTTGCTTTCTTGTCTTATTTATTCTCATTAGCGCCCGCCGCGGGTTGGAGTCAATCGAGAGAGGGAGGCGAATCTTCGGCGCAAAAAAACCGTGAAGCCGCCGACCGCTGGCAAGGAATGACGCCGCAGCAAAAGCAAGAACTGCGCGACCGCTGGAAATCACTACCGCCTGAACAGAAGGCGGAAATGCGAAAAAAGTTTGAGCGATGGCGAGGCATGTCAGCCGAGGAGAAGGCCTCGGCTCGCAAGAACTTTGAGCGTTGGCAGCAACTCTCTCCGGAGGATCGCGAGCGTTTGCGCGAACGGTGGCAACAATGGCGTGAACTGCCGCCCGAGAGCCGCGAAGCTCTGAAACGCCGCCTCGAGCGCTTTCGCGAGCTGCCCCCCGAGACTAGACGAGACCTCAGGGAAAAGGCGCGCGAGCGATTTGAAAAAATGTCCCCGGAAGAAAAGCAGCAGCAGGCGCGAGCGCTTTCGCCAACAAATGGAGCAACTATCACCGGAAGAACAACGCGCCCTGCGAGAAAAGTTTCGTGCGCGTAAGCAGCGTGAAGCAGAAGAACGAGGCAACTCTTCGCAATGACCTAAGAGACCGTTTTCAAGAACCACGCGCAAAGGACTAGACCATGGCACCATCGCTCACCCAACAGCAAAAGCTGGTGCACTTTCTCAACCGCACAAGCTTCGGCCCGACACGTGAAGAACTCGAAAAACTTCAGCAGTCGGGGATTACCGCCTATCTGGACCAACAACTCAGCCCGGACCAAATCCCCGATTCGGTCGTCGCGGATAGAGTTGCCGAGCTCAAAACCATGCGTTTGAGCAGCCGCGAGCTGCTTGAGCTATATCCGCAAGCCGCGGTCGCGCAAGCCAAAGGCATGGACATGACGCAGATGCAGGGGCCGCGGCAGGTGATTCTGGAGCTGCAGCTTGCCAGATTGATCCGTGCGGTTTACAGCCGGCGCCAGCTTTACGAAGTTATGGTCGACTTCTGGAGCAATCATTTCAATATATTCGCCGGCAAGGGCGCCGATCGCTGGCTCTCTACCTCGTATGACCGCGACACCATCCGGCCCCACGCACTCGGGCGGTTTAAAGGTCTTCTAACTGCAACGGCGCAAAGCCCGGCGATGCTTTTTTACCTGGACAATTGGATGAGCGTCAGTCCGCAAAGTCCTGCGGCTCAAAGGGGACCGAATAACCGCCGCCGAGGTATCAACGAAAACTATGCCCGCGAGGTCATGGAACTGCACACGCTTGGGGTGGACGGCGGTTATACGCAAAAAGATATCCAGGAAGTCGCCCGCTGTTTTACCGGCTGGACGATCGAGCGACCGCGCGGCGAGGGCGAATTTCGTTTCGAGCAGCGCTTCCATGATAGTGGCGCCAAAACTGTGCTTGGCACGCGCATCGCTGCAGGCGGTGGCATGGAAGACGGCCTAAAAGTTATCGACATTCTGGCAAATCATCCGGCAACGGCAAAATTCATCGCGACGAAGTTAGCGCGTCGTTTCGTCGCTGACGATCCACCGGCAACTGTTGTCAGCAAAGCCTCCGCGGTTTTTCAACAGCGCGGCGGAGATATCGCGTCCGTAGTCCGCGCGATCATCGATTCGCCGGAATTCTTTTCCGGCGAGTTTTACCAGAGCAAGGTGAAGAAACCCCTCGAATATGTCGCCAGCGCGCTACGAGTTACGAATGCTGAGACCAAGATTACCCACCCTCTGTTGCGCTATTTAAACCGCATGGGCGAACCGCTCTTCCTGGCGCAGCCGCCCACCGGCCATCCGGATATGGGAGCTTCCTGGATCAGTCCCGACATGTTGCTGACACGGATGAATTTCGTCAGTGATTTGGTTGGCAATCGTCTGCCCGGCTCGCGCGTCCAAAAAGACACCGTCGGAGATCAGGAGTCGATAATTCGTCTGATCGCGCCCGACTCGATTTCCGCCGCCACGCGCGCGGCGATGAACGAAGCCAACGGCGTCGAATCGCTCGCCCTTCTGCTTGCAGCGCCGGAATTCCAGAGGAGATAATTATGGAACCCTCACGCCGATCATTTCTGAAATCAGTCGGTCTCGGTTTTGTCGCGTTAGGATTGCCGCCGACATTTCTGGTTAGGGCGGCGGGTGCCGAGCAAAATGGCCGCGGCAAAGTCTTCGTCGTAGTGTTCCAGCGCGGCGGAATGGATGGGCTAAACGTAGTCGTGCCGTTTAAAGATCCCGCCTATTATATACTGCGTCCCAGTATCGCCGTGCCCGATCCGGCGGCGGGCGAGGACAAAGCCATAGATCTCGATGGCTTCTATGGGCTACATCCGGCACTTGCCCCGCTCAAGAGCATTTACGACAAAAGACATCTGGCAATCATCCACGCGGCGGGTTCGCCGGATAATACGCGTTCCCATTTTGATGCCCAGGATTATATGGAAATCGGTACGCCTGGGTTAAAGAACACCCCGGATGGCTGGTTGAACCGATCGTTGGCCGGAAGGTCCAACTCGCCAATGCCTTTGCGCGCGGTCGCGATGACGGCGCGCACGCCGAGGATGCTCGCCGGGGAAACGCCGACCTTGACTATTTCGTCCATCGACGAATTTCGTCTGCGCAACGAGCAGCTAAATAGCAGCCTGCAGAAACTCTACGCCAACACCACCGATCCGCTGTTTCGCCGGGGCGGTGAAAGCCTCTTCCAGGCGATGGCTACGTTACGCCAGGTTCAAGCGGCGATTCCTGAAAGCACCGCGACCTATCCTAACGGCAGATTCGGCCAAAGTATGAAACAGATTGCCCGGCTGATTAAGAGTCGACGTCGGAGTGGAAATTGCGTTTGCTGAGATCGAGGGTTGGGATACCCATGTCAATGAAGGCGGCGCCAAAGGTCAACTAGCCAATCGGTTGAAGGAGCTGGGCGAAGGACTCAGCGCGTTTTATCAAGATCTCGGCGATCGGATGGAAGATGTCGTGGTCGTGACGATGTCAGAGTTTGGTCGCACCGCCCGGGAAAATGGCAATCGCGGCACCGATCACGGTCACGCCAACGTGATGTTTGCGCTTGGTGGCAACGTCCGCGGCGGCCGAGTTTTAGGTCGGTGGCCGGGCTTGGCTCCGGAAGTTCTTTATGAAGGACGCGATCTCGACCTGACCACTGATTATCGCGCCGTTTGCAGCGAAGTGTTACAGAAGCATCTCGGCGTTAAATCTTTAACAGCGGTATTCCCTGAATTTCGGTCTTCAGGATCGCTCGGATTGATCGGCTGAGATTGGTCCCTTGTCAGTAGAGGCTTTGACGTTTGCGCCGTTTTGCCGATCTAAGCGGTATTGCAAATCATAGAGCCGCGCGTACAGTCCAGCGCGGGCCAGCAATTCATCGTGTCCGCCCTGCTCCCAAATCTGCCCTTTGTGAATCACTAGGATGCGGTCGGCATTCTTAATGGTCGAAAGACGGTGCGCAACAATGATCGCGGTTCGCTGTTTGAGCAACTCTTCAAGCGCCGTCTGGATCAGCAGCTCAGTCTCCGTGTCGACCGAGCTCGTCGCTTCATCCAGGATTAAAATGCGCGGATCGAAAGCCAGGGCACGCGCAAAAGAAAGCAACTGCCGTTGTCCCTGTGACAAAGTCGAACCCCGCTCCTGAACTTCCGCGCGATACCCACCCGGCAGCCTCTCAATGAAGGGCGCAATTTGCGCGCGCCGCGCTGCTTCGATCATGCGGGCCTCGCTGATATGTTCATCGCCTAGGGTGATATTGCTGGCGATGTCACCGGAAAAAAGAAAAACATCCTGCAGGACCAGGCCGAGTTGCCGACGTAAAGCCTGTTTGTCCCAGTCCCGGATGTCCACGCCATCGACCAGGATTGAACCGCGCTCGATCTCGTAGAAGCGACAAAGCGCCGAGACAATCGATGTCTTACCGCCGCCGGTGGCGCCCACCAGGGCAAGGCGCTCACCGGGCCGAGCGGTGAACGAGATCCCTTTGAGAATCGGTTCGCCGTGCTTGTAAGACAGCCAAACGTCTTTGAACTCCACGGCGCCGCGCAAGCGCGCGGGCATTACCGGCGCGGCGGGATTCTGAATGATGGGCTGGGTATCCAGAGTGGTGAAAATGCGTTCGGATGAAGCCATCGCGGCTTGCATGATATTGTACTTCTCCGCCAGATCGCGGATCGGCTGGTACATGCGCTGCAGGTACTGGATAAACGCGACGATAACACCCGCCTGCAGACCATCGATGCCGATCAACCAACCGCCATACCAAAGCACCAGCCCAATCGACAGTGCGCTGAAAATTTCGATGATAGGAAAAAAAACGGCATTGTAGCGCACGCTGCGCAGAAGCACCTGGCGATAACTGGAGTTAATCTCCTGGAACCGATCGTACATCTTGCCTTCCTGACCAAAGGCCTGGATGGTGGCAATGCCTGCGATGGTTTCTTGAAGCCTGGCCGCGAGCCGCGCCAGGATCAAACGGCTTTCGCGATACACTTCGCGCGCCCGCCGCCGATAAAAGCGCGACGCATAGATAATCACCGGGAAAGCGGACAGTGCGATCAACGCCAGCTGCCAGTCGAGCCATAGCATGGCGCCGGCGATTCCGAATACTATGAACACGTCGCCCAGCAAACCGACTACGCCGGTGCTGAACAATTCGTTCAGTGTCTCGACATCATTTACTGTCCGGGTCATCAGACGTCCGACAGGATTGCGATCGAAATAATCCATGTCTTGCCTCTGCAGGTGCGTGAAGATCTGCATCCGCAAATCGTGCATCGCTCGCTGGCCGGCGTACTCGGTCGTATAAGTTTGAATGAAAAGAAAAATGAAACCGGCAATCACCGTGCCGAGATAGATGAGCACCATGTAATCCAAACCGCCGATGTCCCCGGTGGCGATATAGCGGTCGATGGCGATTTTAGTGATATAGGGGCGGAGCAGCTCGGTTGCTGTATGGGAGATCAGAAACGCAAGCGCCACCGCTAGCAGTTTCCAATAGGGTTGGAGATAGCGCAGTATGCGGCGCATCAAACGCACATCGTAAGCTTTGCCCAGGATTTCGTCTTCGGCGTGCGGATCTTGGCTCACAGTCGACCGTCCATTCGATCGAGCCTTTCAACTTCGCGCACCAATTGTTGACGGCGGTAAAGCTCGTAATAGGCGCCCCGTCGTTCGAGCAGCTCGTCGTGGCGACCTCTCTCGATGATCTCGCCCTGGCGCAGGTAAACGATCAGATCCGCGTCGCGCACCGTGGCAATCCGATGTGAAATGAGCAAGGTTGTGCGGCCGCCCATAAAATCTCGCAGTCGCGCAAGGATCTTCTCCTCGGTTTCGGCATCGACACTGGAAAAGGCATCGTCGAGGATCAAGATCGGGGGGTTTTTTATAATTGCCCGCGCCAGTGCAGTACGCTGCTTTTGCCCGCCCGAGAGTCGCACGCCCCGTTCACCTATTATGGTTTCGAACTTGCCCGGAAATTCCTGAACCGCAGGCAAAAGCTGCGCCGCGCTCGACGCCCCTTCGATAGCTGCTTCGTCAACTAGGTTCGTCCCGAACAGAATGTTTTCGCGAATGCTCCCCGAGAAGAGAAAGATGTCTTGCGAGACGTAGCCGATGGACTCGGTCAGTACTCTGGCCGCCATCTTGGTGATATCCACACCGTTGATGAAGATGGTGTCGGACGGCGGCTCGTGGAGCCGCAGCAGCAAATTAGCTAGTGTGCTCTTCCCCGAACCCGTTTCACCAACGATGGCGCATACGCTGCCCGCCGGAATGGCCAGGGTGATATTTTTCAGAGCCGGTCCATTATCGCGATAAGTGAAAGTAAGATTACGAAACTCTACCGCCAGATCGCGTGCGCGTTGCTGATCGGCAAAAACGGCTGCGTCGTAGCGCGGCGACGGTTCGGCGTCTAGAACTTCGCCAATTCTACTCAAAGCCGCCGTGCCTCGCTGATACTGGTTGACAACGTAGCCGATCGCCATTAACGGCCAGGTCAACATGGCCAGGTATCCGTTGAACGCGACAAACTCGCCGAGGCTCATGCTACCTTGCAGCACCTGGCGCCCGCCGAGCCACAGAACTATCGTCGCGGCGACACCGGAGACCACCCGCATGAGCGGCCAGAATATTCCCCAGAGGATCGCCAGCCACATGTTTTTGCGCATGCACTCTGCGCTGATCTTCTCGAATCCGCGAATCTGATTGTCTTCCTGCGCGTAAACCTGGACAACGCGCATGCCCGCGAGATTCTCCTGGACGTAAGCGCTAATGTCACTTAGCTGTTCTTGCACCGAATGGGACCACCGGAAGATATGCCGACCGAACGTGCGAACCGTCACCGTGATCATCGGCATCGCCAGCAACGACCAGAACGTGAGCCACGAATCGATATAGATCATGCAGGCCAGACTGAAAATTATTGTGATGATGGCATCGATGCTGGCAAGCGAACCGAATCCAAGCAACTCGCGCACCGCCTGGACGTCGATCGTAAGGCGGGACATCAAATCGCCGGTCTTATTGTGCTGAAAATATCCGAGCGGGAGCTTCTGCAGATGAGAAAAAACTTTTTCGCGCAAATCGGCTTCCGCTTTGCGAGAAAAACCGTTGATATTGATGCGCCAGCAGTAGCGGAAAAAGCCCTGGAGGATTGCCGCCAGTAGGATCAGCAACGGAAAATAGATCAGCGAGAGACCAGCCAACTTCTTCTGCACTGCCGCATCGATGCCTTCCTTGATCAGCCACGGGAGCGCGATGCCCGTGACATCCGTTCCAATCAGTGAGAGCACTCCGAGAATGAGCTGGCGCCGATAGCGGTCGATGAGAAACTTGATGCGAAGATAGTAGCGGTAAATCGTCGTTACCTTTTAGGGTCTGAACAGATTTGAGAAAAACTGCTTGCTACCTGATGGCAGCGCTTCGGTAGCTCTAGCTCAACCGACGCATTACGCCGGAGCTAGATCAGTCGGCAGAAGCCACAGTAGCAACGCCGGAACTTCCGGCGACGTCGTTCCAACGGCCGATCATTAGCTCCGACATAACGACTTCGATGTTAGCCAGCGGCACGCGAATTTGTTGCATTGTGTTACGGTCGCGGATGGTGACTTGTTCATCGGCGGCCGACTTACTATCGCCGACGGTCTGAACGTCTATCGTCACGCAAAACGGCGTGCCTACTTCATCCTGTCGCCGGTACAGCCGGCCTATGGAGGCGGTGTCGTCGTAGACAGCGTGCCAGCGTTTGCGCAGATCCAGCATGAGCTTTTTTGCGGTCTCCACGATGCGATCGTTTTTCTTCAATAGCGGCAATACCGCGATTTTTATCGGCGCGAGTTCGGGATGAAATTTCAAAACAACTCGCTTCTCGGATCTAACTTCCTCTTCCTGATAGGCGTCGACCAAAAACGCCAGTGTCGCGCGGTCGGCGCCGGCGGAAGGTTCGATCACGTAGGGAACGATCTTCTGCTTGCTTTCTTCATCGAAGTACTCCAACGCTTTGCCGCTAAACTGCGCATGTTGTTTGAGATCGAAGTCGGTGCGGTTGGCGACGCCTTCCAATTCGCTCCAGCCCATGGGGAATAAATACTCGATATCGGCAGTGCGCTTGGCATAATGCGCCAGCTCGTCCTTCTCGTGCTCGCGCAAACGCAGGTTCTCTTTGCGGATGCCGTATTTTGAATACCAAGCAAAGCGTTCATCAAGCCATCTTTGATGCCATTCTTCATCGGTGCCGGGCATGACGAAAAATTCGATTTCCATCTGCTCGAATTCACGGCTGCGAAAAGTGAAATTTCCTGGTGTGATCTCGTTGCGGAAGGATTTGCCGATCTGCGCAATGCCGAAGGGCAGCTTCATGCGCATGGACTGGAGAACGTTATCGAAGTTGACGAAAATACCCTGAGCGGTTTCCGGCCGCAGGTAAGCCACCGCGGCGGCCTCCTCCAGCGGACCCATGAAAGTTTTAAACATCAAATTGAACTGGCGCGGTTCGGTGAGCTCGCCCTTGCCGCAAGCCGGGCACAGTGTGCGTCTGGCGCCGCAGTGTTTACAGGCCTCGCCAGGAGGCACGACAAACTTATTGCCCTTTGTCGCTTCGCAATAATGAACCCATTCCATCTCTTCGAGCTTGTCTGCACGAAATCGCCTTTTGCATGCCCGACAATCCACCATCGGATCGCTGAAATGGTCGAGATGGCCGCTCGCCTGCCAAACTCTCGGGTGCATCAGGATCGATGAATCCAAGCCGACCATATCGGTTCGCGACTGTACATTGTCCCGCCACCACGCGGCCTTGACGTTGTTCTTGAGCTCCACGCCGAGCGGTCCATAGTCCCAGCACGAACCGGTGCCGCCATAAATTTCGCTCGATTGAAAAATAAAGCCGCGCCGCTTTGAGAGCGACACGACCTTGTCCATGTCTACCATTAGCCGCCTTGGGTAAAATTGAGAGTAGAAATCAATGTAAAGGATGCGGCGGGCGGAGTCAAAAAGGTAATTCGCCGCCGACGCAAAGTTAACGCGCAAGCTATCAAGCCGCAGCGCAGCCAACGAAAGGCTTTCGGCGCCGAGGCGAATCAAAATCTGCGTCGGTACGTCCATCCACATCGATGCGGCGGTTATGAGCAGTGATCAACGCTTCGCAAACATCCTTAAACCGCAGCATCTCCTATTGCCTGTGCGATATGGCGATACGTCGGAGCATACCGAATCTCTGACCGGAGGCCGCGCTAGCCCCTAGCGGCTTCTCCCATCCGCTGCCTTGTCAGCCTGCCAACGATTCAACGCTCGCGCTCTGCCCCCTCCAGCCAGCAGTGAAGGCAGGCACTGCGCGCGTCTACTTTTCGGAAAAATGCTGCTTGAGGTTTCGGCATATGCCGCGCGCTATTCAACCGATTCAAAAACACTCACGAGATGATCACAAATCGATTGTATATATCGGCCCTTGACCTGTGGTTATGAAACGTACTAAGTAGCTGCGGTCCCGCAACATATAATGTTGCGAATGGGAGCCGGAACGAACGCGCTCGCTATTATTTTGATACTAGTCGCGCTGTGGAACATTCAACGGTCAGCCACAGGAGTTGCTCATGATCAAACTACCATTATCGTTGGCATTGTTCCTAGGTTTTCTGTTTGCAAGCTTTTCCCCCGTCGTCGCCGCACAGCCCACGCCACAAAACCAGAGATATGTTCCGGATGAAATCATCGTCAAGTTCCGCCCGGAAGCCGATGAAAGTCAAAAAGACCTTGCGCGTTTTCGTGTATTCGGAGCCCGCAAGAAGGCTTTCAAAGTACTCCCTAACGCCGAGGTGGTTAAACTTGGCCGCGGCGTAACGGTTGAAGAGGCAACTCAAATTTTGATTAACAACCCTGATGTTTTGTATGCTGAGCCTAACTACATTGTACATACGACCGCTGTTCCAAATGAGACTCGCTTTGGCGAATTGTGGGGTCTTAACAATACAGGCCAATCGGGCGGCACGCCGGGCGCAGACATCGATGCAACCAGCGCCTGGAACATCGCGACCGGTGACACTAATGTTATAGTAGCAATTATTGATTCCGGAGTTGATTATAATCATCCGGACCTTTCTCCTAACATGTTCCGCAACACGGCCGATTGTAACAACAATGGTATCGACGATGACGCGAACGGCTATATCGATGATTGTTATGGTATCGATACCCAGAATAACGATTCAAACCCAATCGACGATAACAATCACGGCTCGCATGTGGCAGGGACAATCGGCGCTGCGGGAAATAACGGCATCGGCGTTGTCGGAATTAACTGGAATGTAAAGATTATGGCGTGCAAATTCGTAAACGCCAGCGGTTCTGGAAGTACGGAAGCCGCCATCGATTGCTTGGAGTACGTCAGAATCATGAAAGATCGCGGCCTGAACATTGTCGCCACCAACAATAGTTGGGGCGGAGGAGACTTCTCACAGGCGCTGATTGATGCCATTGAACTTCAAGGCCAGAGCGGGATTCTGTTCATTACCGCTGCGGGCAATGGCAATTTCTTCGGATTGGGCTTGAACAATGACCAAACTCCTTTTTATCCCTGCAATACTTACTTGCCCAATGTTATCTGCGTCGCTGCAACAACAAGAACCGACGGGCAGGCGGTGTTTTCAAACTATGGGCGCCGCAACGTTCACATCGGTGCCCCTGGTAGCGAGATTTTGAGCACGGTGCGCAATGGCAACTACGGAACATCGAGCGGCACGTCAATGGCGACTCCTCATGTTACCGGCGTCGCGGCACTACTCAAAGCGGCCGACCCGAGCTTCGACTGGATCGCAATTAAAAACTTGATCCTGGCCGGCGGCGATAGCGTCAGTTCGATGGAGAATACCGTTACGCATAAGCGGCTCAATGCCGCCGGCGCGCTGACATGTTCGGACTCGACAGTTCTCACACGGCTCAGGCCCATCGCTAACACGATCAATGGTCAGTCGGAACTCCCATTGATTTGTCTGCATTGCACATTAACTGCGCCAATCCCAACGGCGATGTCATCGTCGATATAAATTCAGGAAGTGAAACAGTAACTCTGACCGACGATGGCGTCGACAACGATCAAATAGCGAATGATGGAATGTATTCAGCTCAATGGACTCCCTCGTCTCACGGCACCTTTGTCCTAACATTTCCGGACGGCGATACCGTTATAGTAACGATCGCTGAAGTCGACTCCATCACTCCCAACGTTAGCGATCTAGCGTCACCCCCGGCAAGCTTCACTATTACCGGCGGCGGCTTTGCCAACTTGGGCTACGGTTTGCCGGCGGCCAACTTCTATGCTGGGACGACGTTCATCGCCCAGGCCCGAGCTATTTCGATGAACTCGAATGGCACCTCGATCACCGTTCCCTATCCCACCAACGCAACCAGTTTCTCTGGACCGCTGCCCGGTTTAAAGGCAGGGACCATCACTGTAAAGGTCTATAACCAGCACACCAACACGGGATCTCCCCAGTGGACCCTGCTCGGCAGCACTACGCTCACTATCAACGATACACGGCCGCCCCCAGGAGTAAGCGCCATCACTCCCACTCCCATCGATCTGGCATCACCCCCGTCAAGCTTCACCATTACCGGCGGCGGCTTTGCCAACTTGGGCTACGGTTTGCCGGCGGCCAACTTCTATGCTGGGACGACGTTCATCGCCCAGGCCCGGGCTACTTCGATGAATTCCAATGGCACCTCGATCACCGTTCCCTCTCCCACCAATGCAACCAGTTTCTCCGGACCGTTCCCGGTTTAAAGGCAGGGACCATCACTGTAAAGGTTTATAACCAGCACGCAAACACCGGCTCTCCCCAGTGGACCCTAATCGGCAGCACCACCCTTACTGTTAACGATACACGGCCGCCCCCCGGAGTCAGTTCCATCACTCCCAATCCCATCGATCTAGCGTCCCCGCCGTCGAGCTTCACGATTACCGGCGGCGGCTTTGCCAATCTTGGGCTACGGTTTGCCGGCGGCCAACTTCTATGCTGGGACGACGTTCATCGCCCAGGCACGGGCTACTTCGATGAATTCCAACGGCACCTCGATCACCGTTCCCTTGCCCACCAATGCAACGAGCCTCTCCGGACCGCCTGCCGGGGTTGAGCGCAGGGACCATCACCGTAAAGGTGTATAACCAATTTACCAATACAGGATCTCCTCAATGGACTCTAATCGGCAGCACTAATCTGACCGTCAATGATACAAGATGAGCTATGTAGAAATGTGGAAGGAAACACAAGGAAACTCACCGATGGTAAGAAGAGCGGGGTGTCTAGTCAATCCTTCTGGCTTTAACAAGATAGCCCGATCCTAGATCGGATTCGAGAAACCAATTCTGCATCCAATAAAACGGGTAAATAAAAAAGTCATTGCAGAAGAAGCTCAATCTCGCTTCTATGCTCCGATCTATGCCACTTTGCGCCGTGGCAGATTCTTTACTTTGGACGGCTGCGTTTGCATGAACGACGTTACGAACTTTTTCAGTCACGTTAGCTAACGGAACACCATAAGACCAAATCGTTTGGACTTCGAATCGCGACTCCTTTAATAGACCTAAGAGTTTTGAGCGATCGTAACGACGATGGTGCCCGGCAAAGATATCAGAGGGCCCGAACGAACTTTCATGTGCCGGCACCGATAACAAGATATGACCTGAGGGCATCAAAAGCTCGTGCACTCTCGACAACGCTGCGCGATCATTTTCAATATGCTCCAGCACCTCGAACATAAGAATAATATCGAACGTATCACTTACCTCGTAAAGGGACTCGCAGGCGAAAGTAATCGCTCCCGTTTGGCAAATATCTTTGTGAAACTCCCTGCACAATTGAATCGCCTCTTCCGAAGAATCGATGCCTTTCATTCGGTATCCCTTGTTGGATAACGTAGCGCAGAGGTCTCCCGCCCCGCATCCGATCTCCAGACACCTCCCCTTGTCCATGTGCTTGAGAAGCTCTAGTACCAAGCGCTTACGAAGCAAGTAACGTGGGGCATTCACATACATACGATTTTAGCGTCTGAGCATCTCTTCGCACAGCTTGGCGATATCTTGGCCGATCGTTTTTGGGCTACATCGTTCCAGGAATGTTCGGTAGCCATTAGCCGCTATCTTGTTTCGTAGATCCGCATCAGTCAATAACGTTTGAATCGCTCGAGCCAGATCATCAGAATCACCTGGACCACACAGAAAAACATCTTCTCTGTGCGTTAACAATTCCCTTATTGCTGGTGTATTGGAGGTTATGACAGGTTTGCCCATTGCGAGAGCTTCATACACCTTTATTGGAATTACCAGTTGCGCCTTTTCGGTCTCGCCAAAAATACCGAGACAGATTGTTGCCTCTTCGATATATCTCCTTACCGTTTCAAACGGGACCATCGGGATGAACTCAATGTTTTCTACCTTCAGTGTCCTGCAGTAAAGGATGCACGAATCCAGTTCGCGACCGGATCCAATCATTCGAAATTTAATTTCTGACAACTGCTTCGCCGCTTCAATGATGAATTTCACTCCATGCAACGCTTGGAATTCGCCATGAAAGTGAACGATAGGTTCAGTCGTTCTCGGAACTGGCGCGGGTGGGGCTTCAGCGCCCCCGGCTCCCAGGAATGATCGGTGAAACTTACTGCGATCTAGATGGTACTCTTTTACGAAGTAGTCTATGTGTTGTTGCGTGTCCAATAAACACGAGTCAGCTATTTCACAGGACAGCCTTTCAACAAATCGGATGATTGAAGCAGCGACGCCTTTGGGATTAATCACCTTGCGGTCAAAAGCTAATGTCTGATACGCAGAAAGAAAAGTGTCAAAAACAATTTTCTTTTTGGTGAATAAACGAACGATCGGGACTAAAAACTGTCCAAAAAAGCCAACGAGGATAATATCACACTCGCGCTTCGATTTTAGAAATCGGACGACGCCAATAAAGTACCGCAGGCCACTCTTATTTGAAGATGAGCAGTCATGAACGACTAAACCCGCCGCTCGCAGCCCGGTCAGCAAAACGCGGGACCGAGCGTAGGACGACTCTCGGCCCGGCAAAAAGCATATTGCGATTGTGCTATTTCGCACTTTCATCCGACCAGCTCTGGGGCAAGTTCTTTCTAATTTCGATATGCTCGAAATCTTTGCTTTTCCGACTACCAACCATTCTTGCCCACTTAGCCATCCTCTGGATTCCGGCTTCGAGCGATGTGGGCTCCTTTAGCGGAAACGCCTTCTCGACCTTTGAGTGATCGGCGTAGGCGTGGATGACCTCGTTTCTTGGAGCCAAGTGAATTTTACTTGGCGTCTCAGCCATGGCCCTCGCAACGACATCAACAACCTGATTGATGGAATAAAAATGATCTGCGCCAATATTGAATATTTGGTTGTAAGAGACCCTGTTTGCGATCGAAGCCGCAATTCGCGGTGCGACATCACCGATGTAACTAAAAGCACGCGTTTGATTCCCATCTCCGAAAATCGTCACCGGTTCCCGCTGCATGATTTGATTCATAAAAATCCCGATAACATTGCGATATTTGTCGCCAAGGTTTTGTTTTTCCCCGTAAACATTGTGCGGGCGGAAGATTATATAATCTAGCCCAAACATCTGCTTCGTAATTTCGAGTTCCTTTTCAACGGCTAGCTTAGCGATTCCATATGAGTCTTCAGGATTTGGGACAAGATCCTCTCGCATCGGCAATTGATTGGTTCCATAGACAGCAATCGATGAAGTGAAAACAAAACACTTCACATCGCACTTAATACTCTCGTTTATGAGATTAATTGAGCCGATAACGTTGTTCTCGTAATTGAATCGTTTGATAAAATGGCTAAGACCTTCGGCGGCATAAGCCGCAAGATGAAATACATAATTGAAACCATGGATCCGAAAAAGAGACTGTAAAAGTTGCACGTTTAGAATGCTGCCTTCGATAAACAGAGCGCGTTCAGGCACGTTGTCTTTGAATCCGCCGCTTAGATCATCCAACACAACGACTTCATATCCTAAGTTAAGTAGTTCTTGACTGACGTGGGCTCCGATAAAGCCCGCGCCGCCAGTGACAAGAATTTTTCCTTTTTGCATCGGAACCTCTGAAGATTGTGTTGACGAAATGAGCAAAGAACGGCTACCTTGCTAGGATATTCGAGTTGAGTAATGGTGCGACATCACCTTTGGATAACCGATCTCTTCGATCGGTGTAATCGACACACGGCCCCGGTTAGATAAACAAATAGTCCTCGGGCGTTATTGGCGTGCGTAGGCACACTGACCTGACAAAAAGCTCTCATAATGGGTGAATACTAGAAAGTGATCTCAAAACAGATTCTTTCGATTCTCGTCAAAGTCACGTTTTTAGGTTTGCTCATTTATTTTTGTCTGCATTTTTTTATCCCGCGATGGCAATCACTTCAGGTAACGGACCGTTTGGGAAGCTTGTCCACGTCTTGGATACTTGCCGCCACAGTATTCACGTTAGCCTATTACGGCTTGGGCCTTGTTATTTGGAAAACTGTTTTGCGGAACCTGGGTTCGCGACCCGATGTTTATATGACCACGCGAGCCTACGTTCTTTCCTTGCTGGCTAAATACGTTCCAGGAAATGTGGCGGCTCACGGTGTGAGGACGCAACTGGCGATGAGAGCAGGCGTGCCAGTCTTGATTCTAATGAAATCCTTTCTGCTCGAAGCGATATTTGCTCTGGGAACTGCCGCCGCAATTGCCATCCCCGGAACAATGTACTTTGCTCCAGCTGTTATCGATCGTTTTTCTAATTGGATTGTCGCTCCTGCTGCAGTTATCTTGGCGGTCGTGACGACTAGACGACTCAAGCTCCCCAGCATATACAGCTTTCGTCTAATCGCACTGCCTGCTTTAGCACGCTACGTTAACCTAAGTCTCCTCTATCTTCTCCTTTGGTTGGTCTCCGCAGTCGCTCACTGGTGTCTGGCGAATGCCCTGGGCTATTACAGCATATCGCATTTCCCGCTGCTGATGGTAGCCGTATCCGCGTCTTGGGCCCTTGGCTTCGTCAGCCTTTTCGCGCCGGCGGGTTTAGGAGTTCGGGAGGCGGTTCTCTATTTCTTCGTCAATAGCTGGATGGACCAAGCCGATGTAATCCTCTTTGTCGCCCTGAGCCGCCTGTTGATGTTCGGTGTGGAAGTTTTCCTGAGCGCCGGATTCCTGCTGTACAGCAAAGTTGCCCGGCAAGAGGAAACGCCGATTACTTATTGACCGGCATTCGCCAAATTCGTTCTAGGCGCCAATGTGCTTCTTGTTTTCCAATTTGTCCTCGATCTGCTGAACCTTCCAGTCCAGTCGTTCCAATAACTTGCGGTTGACAGCGATAAGGTCCGTCACTAAGCCAACAATGACTAGGAAAAAACCGGATCCCATCAGTAGTGCAGCGAGAATCAAAGACTGCACTTTGCCTTCGCCGCCAACCGTTAGATAGAAATATAGGAAACGTAGGCCGATCGCGAAACCTGCAATGAACACAAAGATTCCCGGACCGGCGAAGAAACGGAACGGCCGGTAAGTCATGAATATCCGGACAATGGTCGTCACTTGCCTGTTCAGATACGACGGAATGCTGTTGAACAAACGGGATGGCCGGGAAAATGGGTTGGTCCTGACACCCACAGAGGTGATGGCCATACCCTTTTGGCCTGCCTGGATTATTGTCTCTAAGGTGTAGCTGTACTCGCTAAATACATGGACACGCATGGCGGCATTGCGAGTGAACGCGCGAAACCCACTCGGAGCGTCAGGCACATTTGTGCTGCTAGCAAGCCGCACCACAGCACTGCCTAGTTTTTGTAGGATCTTTTTTGTCCCCGAAAAATGTCTTATGTCGCTAATAGGACGTGCTCCCACCACGATTTCGGCCCGTTTTTCAATGATGGGTTGGATCAGGCTTGGAATATCATCTGCGCAGTATTGGTTGTCCGCGTCTGTGTTTACAATGATATCGGCTCCAGCCTTTAGGCAAGCCTCCAATCCCACCATAAACGCTTTGGCCAGCCCTTGATGGCAGGGTAAAGCGACAATATGGTCGACCCCGTTTGCTCTTGCTACTTCAATCGTGTCGTCAGTACTACCATCATCAATGACAAGCCACTCTACCATCTCGAAGTTAGGCAATGAGCGGGGGAGCGCTTGTAATGTCACGGCCAGAAGCTCCTCTTCGTTATGACATGGTATCTGAATGATTAGTTTGCTCATACTTACAAGCGGGGCAGCAATAACCCGGCACAGCGTTAGTTATTATAGCAGCACTTCTATAAAACCCGACTGTTTTCATTGCCGGGGCGAGCCTCTGACGTGTATCCTTATCGGAACCATTTACGATTACCCTAACGGTAATCTATGAGACGTACCACTTGCGACTGAGCTTAGTGTGAAATTGTCGAAAGTCTGAACCATGAATGTCCTTTTGGATGCAGTGTTCGGCCGGTTTTGCGGGCTGAGGCTGCCAACTTTGTCGCTGTTGTTACTTACTTTTCTCTTATTCACTCTGCACGCATTTTCACTGAAAGATTTTCCCCCGGTATTTGTCGACGAGGCATTTCTGATTAGCCGAGGATGGTCATGGCTGGAAACTGGCCTCAATTACGGCGAGCTGGATTCTGGAGTATTTGAGAAGCGGTTTGATGGTTACTGGACATTTCATCCTCTAATTCCAACTACATTTCATGGATTTTTTATATACATTTTCGGCCTTGATCTGGGACTACTTCGTCTTTCGTCATTCATCTGCGGTGCCGCACTCGCAGCGTCGGTCTTTTTTATCAGCCGAAATTTAGGTATGTACGTTCATTCCGCGTTTATATCAGTTCTATTACTAACTACATCATACCCATTTCTCGTTTCTGCACATCTCGTACGTTATGACATCATTGTGGCTGCTTTAGCCTATACTGCAATTGGTACACTGCTCTTTGCAAATCGCACCGGTTCAATTCTACTGGGTACACTGTCAGGCCTTCTTTTAGGAGCAGCTTTCGAAGTTCATGTGAACGCAGTACTTTATGGACCGATATTGCTCGCACAATTCCTTGTGACTTGGGGATGGCGTTTCTATCAGCGCCCGGTCTTCTGGGGATTCATCGCGGGAACCATATTTATGCTTATTGGGTATCTGTGGTTACACGTGTTGCATTATCCCGAAGCTTACTTCGGTATTGGCCGAGCTCTGGCTGGAACACATTCTCCACCACTTTTATCAGCAGACCCCTTATTCTTACTTCGATCCATTTCGGAAATGGGAGTGATGTTGTTTTTCTTCACCCAAGGCCGCATTGTACTGGTCTTGGTGGCAGCGGTCATTCTTTGGAAAAGAAACGTAACCAGGACGCCTCTTATGATGCTTATCACTGGAGTTGCGGCTTTTACTCTGATGATCAAAAGCAAAATGTACTACTACGTTATTCTAATCTCACCGCTTTTTGATATTATTTTGGCTCAATGGTTTGATTACTTCAGGCGACGAAAGAATGTGTTCGTCCACAGCGAGAGAATCGTAAGCGCCATCTTTGCTGTGCTAGTCGTTGCGAGCCTTCTTTTTAGTTTTAGCACGTTGCTATCCACATTCAGAGCTCCCTCGCTCAATGAACCTGAACTGGTTGCGACCACTATAGAACGATTGATTCCTGCAGAGGGTTCGATCATGGGAGCGCAGACTTATTGGTTCTACTTGCACCGTTATCGGTATATTTCATGGCAGAATATTCTTGCGTATCGATTATACGAATCGCAAAGCACACTAGCGGATGCTATGCGCGATTTAGGACCAGACATTTTGGTGGTTGACGATCACTTACGGCAATTTATTTTGCCTGACCGAAAGGAGGTACCCAAATCCGGCTTTGAGCGATATGCGTGGGAGCGGCGACTCCCTGCAACTGAATTTTATGAGATACTAGAACTTTGTGGAAAACTTGAAGACAGGCTTGAGACGAAAGGTCTTGGAATAGTAGAGATCTACAGACTCGATTGGGAAGTTAACGATCTTAACACTGATAAACGCGGTCAAAGTCAAAGCTTAGCACAGCCCAACCATCAGAGAACGTGCCCGCATTGAAGCTATTTACCCCATGCCTCAGATTTCTTGATCTTACAATCCCAACACTTTCTTTGTGCCATAGAGCCCAGTTATTGCCGGGTAAGGTAATTGGCGGCGCCGGGGTAGATCAAGCAGTCGCACCGCAAAATCCGTCACTCGATTTCGATAAGCCCGGAAAGATGTGTCGCTCTTAAGAAACAGCTGTTGTCGAGGGAGCTGTCCGGCTGTTTGCCGGCAGTGGCGGCAAGGCATAGATTTTGTGCAAACCGTCGCTGCTTTCGAAAACAAGCTCGGGCTCTGACATCGGTACGACCGCAATAGGTTCGCGAACAACTCGGCGGCGGCGATCCTTTCGCTGTATCCTTCCAGCGGATTGACAACGAGAAACCGCACGCCAAGCTTGTTCAGGCTTTCCCTGATATCCTCAATGGATCCGAGATCGGGCGTGGCATTACCGTAGGGGTAAAAATAGGTTTCCGGACGGTGGATCCACGGTCTTACAGCCTTTCTTCCAGTGTAGAGGTAGTACATTGGATCGTACGGTGTCGCGAGAACGTCGTCGCTTCGCGTGTTCTGTTTGATCCAGGAAAAGGTCTCGCCGAACCCGCTCCATCCGTATGAGGCTCGAAAGCCGGCCCACAGGGCGAGATGATTCTGCGATTGAGTTGCGTATAGCTCCAGAGCCATACCGCTATTAAAACCACAACGATTCCGATCGGGATGCGAATTGCAAATGGGACTATTGCGGCAGACCAAGCCTTCGTGGCATGTGGCCGGATGATGGCAGTAGCGGCTTGCACTCCTTGGAACAACGAAAGAAGCAAAACGGGGAACAGCGGCATCAGATAGCGGGCCGGATGCCACGGCCATGACAGGATCAACACCGTGTAGAACAAGATGAAGCCGTTAAAAAAGACGTTTTGCCGCCGCATGATCGACCAGAGTCCCCAAGATCATCAGAGGATATATCACGACTCTTAACTCAGGAAGGATATGAAGGAAGCATCATAGAATCCACGGTCAGAGCCGAATACAGGAGATTGGCCCCGATAATCTGAACCGCGACACGCGGGATCGGAGCCCGCCAGAAAAAAAGCCGGACTTTCGTACGATTGATAATAAGCAAGAAGCGGGTTCTCGACGGCCGCTGAGCCGTGCATGGCCTGCCACAAGACCCAGGGGAGTATCAGGCAACCGACAACGGCAATATAAAGGTAAAACTCTTTTCGTTGCCTGGCGAGAAGCAAATAAATCAGACCGGCGAGGATCAGTGCCGCCCCGGCACTACGAAATAAAAAAGCGCTGCCGCCGCCGGCCGCCAGAAGCACAATCGATTTTGTCCGAGTTGAAAAGCTGTTCGCTGGATTGCGACAAGGTCAAGACAGAAAAGCGCGACCGCCATGAACGGAATGTCGCTCAACGGATAACTGGTCCAAGAAAAAACAAACGCATTCGCCCCGACCAAAAAAACATAGAGAAGGGCATCCGCCTTTCCTCCCTCGGTATTCTGTACATAAAAGACATAGGCCAGCAGGAGAGACGCGAAATAGGAAAAGACTGTGACAAAATTCAGCAGCGAAATGTTGTCGGGAAACTGAGGATTGAGACTCCACGCCCACGAAAGTAGATACGAATATAAAAACGGGTACTTCGTCTGGTATGGTTCACCTGGCAAACTAATAATTCGATATCCATTGCCCTCGCTGAGCGCCTTTGCGACCACCGCATAAATTCCATCATCATGGAAAAGGCCGATAATGTTTGGCGCCGAGAAAAACGCCAAAGACGACAGACCTAGCGCAAGCAGAAGAACCAGCGGCCATGCGCTTCGCAATATCACCGATTGTGCTATGGCAGCGCCTCGAGGAAGCGCAGCTGTTGGCTCGCTCGTATGTCGTGGAATAGGATGATGAGAACGATCAAAGGTCTGATTGAGCATGCGATTTCGGAGTGGCTACTGGAAAGGCAGTTTAAACCAGGCGCCTATTTCTCACCAGTGCTTTTTGATTGACGGTGCAGCGCTGTCAGGCCGGCAATTCTTCCACTGTAGATTTCAGGACTCAAACGCGACGAGCTTTATAGCTGAACATGCCTCGCATGTGTAAAGGCGACTCTCCTGAAAGGCCGGCTGGCAGGGTGGCAAAAGGCAACTTTCTTCCTCGTCTGTGAAATGGGACAGCTAGCATGATCTGACGGAAAGAATTGAGCGTGAGAACTTGGTCGTTTTATAACCGCAACACGTCGTGCATCCCGTACAGTCCGGGCGTTTTGCCGGGCGAGCCATTGGGCGGCGCGGATAGCGCCGTGGGCGAAGGTATCGCGGCTGTGGGCGCGGTGAATGAACTCGAGGCGCTCGCCGATGCCACCGAAAATCACCGTATGCTCACCGACGATGTCGCCGGCGCGGACTGAGAGAAGAGCGATCTCTTTTTTTGATCGTTCTCCGACAATCCCTTTGCGCCCATGAATACCAACTTTGTCCAAATCACGGCTCAGCGCTCCAGTGATGGCGCGGCCGAGCGCCAGCGCCGTACCGCTGGGAGCGTCCTTCTTGAACCGGTGGTGCGCCTCGACGATCTCGACGTCGTAGTCGTCGCCGAGCATCTTCGCGGCGGTGCCGAGCAGGCTCACAAGCACGTTCACGCCCAGGCTGGTATTGGCCGACAAGAGAGCCGGGGTCCGGCGCGACAACCGTTTGATCTCCGCGATTTGCCGAGGGTCAAATCCTGTTGTCCCGATGACAATGGGCACGGCTTTTTTCGCCGCTGCCCTGATATAAGTCAATGAAGCCTCGGGTCGAGTGAAATCGATGATGACAGTTCCGGGTTTGAGGTAAGGCTCGATCTTATCGCTTACGGTAATGCCGAGATTGCCGGCGGCGGAAATTTCGCCGGCGTCTTTTCCCAGCCTCGGGCTACCGGGTTTGTCGATGGCGGCAACTAGCGCCATTCCCGCGCTTTGCTGGATCGCGCGCACCACCGCTGTGCCCATACGGCCGCCCGCGCCGCAGACGATCAGGTTGAGATTTTTTGCCATTAGGTGGAACGAAGTCGAAGAGTGTCGGCGGGCGATCTACTGAATCAAGCGGAAGTCCGCCAATGCGCGTTTAAGCTTCTTGACATTGGCGTCGGCCATGGGCGTGAGCGGCAGGCGCAGCTCGGCGGTGCATTTACCCATCAGCGCGGCGGCGGTTTTCACCGGTATGGGGTTGGTTTCGATAAAAAGGCTGCGGATCAGCGGAGTCAGGTTGAGCTGCAAATCGCGCCCTTTCTCCCACTCACTGTTAAGGCAAGCTTCGGTCAGCTGTGACATTTCTCTGGGTGCGACATTGGCAACCGTCGAAATCACACCTTTGCCGCCCAAGGCCATGAGAGAAAACGTCAGCGTATCTTCGCCGGAATAAACGGCGAGATTGTCGCCGCAAAGCCGGATAACGTCGATGGCTTGATCCACTGAGCCAGTCGCTTCTTTAACGCCGGCGATGTTCTTGATTTCGGCCAAGCGGGCCAGCGTCTCCGGCTCAATTTTCGATCCGGTCCGCCCCGGAATATTGTATACGATGATCGGAATGCCGACTTCGGAGGCAACTGTCTTATAGTGTTGGTAGATTCCTTCCTGGGTCGGGCGATTGTAATAGGGAGAAATCATCAGCGCGCCGTCGGCGCCTGACTTTTCGGCTGCGCGTGTTAACCGCACGGCTTCGTCCGTCGAATTAGAGCCGGTTCCCGCGATCACCGGCAGCCGCTTTTTAACGGCTTTGATGACGGCTTTGATGACCTCTTCGTGTTCTTCATGGCTCAAGGTCGCCGACTCGCCGGTGGTGCCGCACGGCACGATGCCATGGGTGCCGCTCTGGATGTGAAAATCGATCAGCCGTTCAAGACTTTGCCAGTCGACCTTGCCGCCTTTGAAGGGTGTGATCAAGGCGACCATAGAACCGGTAAACATCAAACTGCTCCTAACTAACTTTGACGGTGCCTTGAAAGACCTCTTCGGCCGCGCCAGTCATATAAACACGATTATTGTCGCGCCACTCGATAAATAGGTCGCCGCCCTTAACATGCACTGTCAGCTTTCTTTCGGTTTTACCGCCGAGCACGCCTGCCACTGCCACTGCTGACGCGCCGGTGCCGCAAGCCCAGGTTTCGCCTGCGCCGCGCTCCCAGACGCGCATGTTCACCTCATTGGGGCTCAGCACTTTGATGAATTCCGTGTTCACTCGTTTAGGGAAAAAGGCGTGATGCTCAAAGAGAGGGCCGATCTTCTCTAAATCGAGAGCATCGATATCGTCGAGGTAGAGCACGCAATGCGGATTGCCCATGGACACGCACGTCACGCTGTAAGTCCGGCCTTCGACGATCAGCGGTCGGTTTACGATCTGACCATCGGCATCAACGGGAATCTTGCGTCCCTCGAGAATCGGCTCGCCCATATCGACCTCGACCAAGTCGCCGACGATCCGGGGCCGAATAATACCAGCTAGCGTTTCAACTTCCAGTTCCTTGTTCTGTGTCAGACCGTGTTCATAAACGTATTTGGCGAAACAACGAATGCCGTTGCCGCACATTTCCACCTGACTGCCGTCGGCGTTGTAAATCTCCATTTTGAAGTCGGCGCTCCTGGATGGATGCACCGTCAGGAGTTGATCAGCGCCGATGCCGAAGCGCCGATCGCAGAGCCTGCCGGCGATTGCGCCTAGATCAGGGATATCGTTTTTCAGGCAATCTATAAAAATGAAATCATTGCCGCAGCCATGCATCTTGGTAAACGGAATTTCCATCTCATTCGAACCCTGCAGGCTGCTGAAAAAGAGTCATATGATGAGTTGCACCCGTCTCGCTTCAACGTACTGAAGCGTGCGCCTTAGCTCGTCGAACGCTCGCGCGCTTCGACTCTGAGATTTTTTGAACAGCCTGATAAAAACATTTTCCAAATTGGCCTTAATTCGAACTTCGTCACCTTGAACCTTTGAACGTTTTGAACGGTCCTTATTGTAGCGCCGCCGGTATTGTCTCGCCACTGATCAAATCTTCAAAAGACTCGCGTTTACGGACAACGTAGTATCTGTCGCCGTCAACGAGAACCTCGGGAGCCTTCGGATGAGAATTGTAGTTCGATGCCATAGTAAAGCCATACGCGCCGGCGCTCATGACTGCCAACAAATCGCCGCGTTGCGGCCGCGTGATGTCCCGATCCTTGGCGAGGAAATCGCCGCTCTCGCAAATCGGACCGACGACATCCGCGACGATCTTCTCGGCTCTGGTTTCCACCACCGGACGGATCGCCTGATACGACCCGTAAAGCGCCGGACGTATGAGATCGTTCATGCCGCCGTCGACGATTACGAATTTTTTGGCTTCATTCTCTTTGACGTATTGGACCTCAGTGACAAGAATGCCGGCATTGCCGACAATCACGCGCCCGGGCTCCAGTATCAATGTAACGTCCAGACCTTCCAAGCCTTCGATGATCGCCCTGGCGTATTCCTCCGGCTGCGGCGGAGTTTCATCGTTATAATTGATGCCCAGCCCCCCGCCCAAATCGAGATAACGAATCTGCGCGCCTTCTTTTTCTAATGACCCTACCAGCACGCGATCGAGATACTCTCGGACCCTGGCCAAAGCATCGACGAATGGCGAAAGAGACGTTAGCTGCGAACCGATGTGACAATCGACCCCAACGACGTCGACGTTGGGCAATGCTGCGGCTTTCTTGTAAGTCTCCAATGATTTTTTGATTTCGACGCCGAACTTCGCTTTCTTCATGCCCGTCGAGATGTAAGGATGAGTTTGCGGATCGACGTCGGGATTGACCCGTATACTGATTGGAGCTTTCTTGCCGCTGGCGCCGGCGATTTCGTTCAAAGCCACCAATTCGTCTTCGGACTCGACGTTGAACATCAAAATCTCCGAATTGAGGGCGTACTCGATTTCATCCTTTTTCTTGCCCACGCCAGAGAAAACGATCTTTTTCGGATCGCCGCCGGCCTTTAGTGCGCGGAACAGCTCGCCGCCGGAAACAATATCGAACCCGCTACCTTCCTTGGCGAAGGTTCTGAGCACGGTCAGATTTGAGTTGGCCTTAACCGAGAAGCAAACGATGTGCGGAACCTTGGCAAAAGCCTGATCAAAGACTTGGTAGTGCCGTTTCAATGTCGCTAAACTGTAAATATAAGCCGGCGTGCCGACTTCACGGGCGATGCGTTTTACCGCCACCCCCTCTGCATACATTTCCCCATTTCGATACTCAAAATGATTCATTATGGACCTCGCGTAGCTTCAACTTCATTGGACGGATTGCTTAACGATCCATCCTTCAGCTGCGATGACACCCGGTAGCGATAAATCATCTGTGCTTGGGCATTTTCATCAATGAAGCGATACTGCTTTTGTTTGACAAATTTCTCCCGATCCTCGACGTTCACGGCAGCCAGGGGCCGATACGGCACCGGACATTCCGGGCACGTTGGCGAGAGATCTTTGCGAAAGATCACAAACCCGGTCAGATCGGTGAGTGATCTGCCGTCGACATACTCGGTGGGGCGGCTCCAGCTTAGTACAATGCCATTGCGGTCCGGCTTTGCCGTGAGATTCTTAATAAGCTGCGGCATCGCTAACTCGGGAGCGCGCGGCTCACCCTTTTTACCGCAACCGATACACAGCACTACGATTATACTGCCTAGGGCGAAGAGAGTTTTCATCCAAGCCCTATCTCTTTGAGGCGACGCTCCACATTCTTTCGAGCCGTGCCTCCCGGTGCTCGACGCCGGCCAACCACCGCTTCGGCAGAAAGATAGCGGTAAATATCCTTTTCAATTTTTTTAGAAAAATCTTTCAGTTCATTGAGGGCCAGTTCTTCAATGCGTCGCCCCTTAACCATGCAATGTTTCACTATCCCGCCGGCGATCTCATGTGCTGAGCGAAACGGTTCCCCGCGCTCAACCAGATAGTCGGCCAGGTCGGTTGCGTTCAGAAAACCATCCTGCGCCGCAGTTAACATTCTGTCGGCATTAACCTTCACTCCCTGAACGATTTCTCGCATCATCTGCAAGCTGGCTTTGACCGTATCGACCGTGTCGAACAGTGGAGTTTTGTCCTCTTGCAGATCGCGATTGTATGCCAGCGGCAACCCTTTCATGATCGTCAGCAGCGCCTGAAGGTGACCGAACACCCGGCCCGTTTTGCCGCGAATCAACTCCGGCACATCGGGATTTTTCTTCTGCGGCATCATCGAACTTCCGGTACAGTAACCGTCAGGCAGCTCGATGAACGAGAATTCTTGACTAGACCACAACACCCATTCATCCGCAAGGCGACTCAAATGAACAAAAAGAATCGACGATCCGGCTAGAAACTCGATGAGAAAATCGCGATCGCTGACCGCGTCGATGCTGTTTTTGGAGATATGGGGGAAGGCCAGAAGCCGGGCAAGATAGGCGCGGTCGATGGGAAAAGTCGTTCCGGCCAGTGCGCCGGAGCCCAACGGCAAAACATTGATCCTTTTCAGCGATTCGTTAAACCGCTGACGGTCGCGGTCGAACATATCGTAGTAGGCAAGCAAATGATGCGCGAACAGGACCGGCTGCGCCCGCTGCAAGTGCGTATATCCAGGCATGATCACATCAATGTGGCGTTTGGCCAGGCGGGCGATTTCCCGCTGCAGAGCGTTTAAAGCAGCGATGACTAATCGAACCTCTTCACGCAAGAACAGCCGCATGTCGAGCGCGACCTGATCGTTGCGACTGCGGGCGGTGTGCAGCATGCCACCGGCCGGGCCGATCTTTTCGGTCAAACGGCGCTCGATATTCATATGGATGTCTTCGTCAGCCGGAGAGAAGTGAAAATCGCCCTGCTCGATCTCGGCTTGAATCGCGCTAAGCCCGCGCACGATCTTACGCCCCTCACGGGCGGGAATGATGCCCTGCTTTGCCAGCATTTTCGCATGGGCGATGCTGCCCATGATGTCGTATCGATAGAGTCGCGAATCGATATGAATCGAAGCGGTGAAAGCTTCCACCGATGCCGCCGTGCCGGAAGCGAAACGCCCGCCCCAAAGTTTTTTCTCTTTTGCTTTTGAACCCTTCAATACGATCTCTTAGTTTTGCTCAGTTTCTGCAAGCGCAACCGTAGAGCGTTCAAGCGAATAAATCCTTCGGCGTCCGCCTGCTGATAAACGGTATCTTGTTCAAAAGTCGCCATTTTGGGATCATAGAGCGAAAAATCGGATTTACGCCCGGCGACAACGACATTGCCCTTGTAAAGCTTCAACCGCGCTGTTCCGTTTACATTGCGCTGCGCCGCATCGATTGCTCCCTGCAAGACCTCACGTTCCGGCGAGAACCAGTAACCGTAATAAATCATTTCAGCGTAGCGCGGAATCAAGGAATCTCTCAGCCGCATGCACCTCGCGATCCATAGTGATGGACTCTAGCGCGCGATGAGCCGCATGGAGTATGGTCCCGCCAGGCGTCTCGTAAACACCCCGCGACTTCATGCCGACATAGCGATTCTCGACCAGATCGACGCGGCCGATGCCATGCTTGGCGCCGAGATCGTTCAACTGCGCCAGAAGTTTGGCGGCAGACAATGTCTTGCCATTGATCGCAATCGGATCGCCACGCCGATAATCGATTTCAACATACTCGGCTCGATTGGGCGCCTTTTCCAACGGCCGGCACCAGACAAACATGTCTGGCGGCGGCTCTTTCCATGGATCCTCAAGAATGCCGCCCTCATAACTAATATGAAATAAATTTCGATCGGTGCTGTAGGGACGCGCTTTGGTAACCGGCACTGGAATGCCATGCTTGCGCGCGTAGGCGATCAAAGAGGTGCGTGAATTGAGACTCCAAAGCCGCCACGGCGCAATCACCTTGATAGCCGGCTTGAGCGCATAATAAGTCAATTCAAAACGCACCTGGTCATTGCCCTTACCGGTGGCGCCGTGCGACACCGCATCGGCGCGCTCTTTCACGGCGACGTCGATCTGCGCCTTGGCGATGAGCGGACGGGCGATGGAGGTGCCGAGCAGGTAGGAACCTTCGTAGATCGCGTTGCCGCGCAGCATCGGGAACACATAATTTTTGACAAACTCTTCGCGCAGATCGCCGATTACCGCTTTGCTTGCACCGGTGTCGACCGCCTTCCGTTTGACCGCCTGCAGGTCTTCTCCCTGTCCTAGGTCGGCACAGAAAGCGATCACTTCGCAGCCATATTCTTCCTTAATCCAACGCAGAATAACCGATGTGTCTAATCCTCCCGAATAAGCCAGCACCACCTTCTTCACGTTCATCTTTTCTTATTGGAACCTCTGCTTCCTCTGGATTGATTTCCCATTTTCCCTGAACCTTTGAGCTTCTGAACGGTTGAACTTCTCGTGCCATTCAGCAACCAGACCATGATGGCTTTTTGCGCATGTAATCTGTTTTCAGCCTGATCGAAGGCAATGCACTGCGGACTCTCTAAAACCTCGTCAGTAATTTCTTGACCTCGGTGAGCCGGTAAGCAGTGCATGACCACCGCATCTTTCTTGGCCATCGCCAGGACTCGGTGGTTCACCTGATATTCATGAAAAGCTTTGAGGCGGGTGGCCACGTCCCACTCCTGTCCCATGCTGGTCCAAACGTCGGTATAAACCGCATCGGCTCCGCGCAAAGCATCTTTAATGGAATGCGTCACCGTCACGTCAGCGCCGTTTCTTTTTACCCGAGCTTCAATATCTCGGTTGGGCTCGTATCCTTTGGGACACGCCAGGGCGAATGAGAATGGGATCTTCTCGGCCGCCTCCATCCAGGAATGCACCATATTGTTGCCGTCGCCGATGAAAGTAATCTTAAGTCCTTTCAGCTTTCGCTTGTGTTCCAACAATGTAAGGCAGTCGGCAAGGACCTGGCATGGATGATAGAGATCGGTCAAGGCGTTGATCACAGGCACGGACGCGGCACGCGCCATTTCTTCCAGAGTTGCCTGCGCGAATGTGCGCACGACAATCATATCGACCCAGCGGCTCAGGCTGCGCGCGCAGTCTTCTGGAGTTTCGCGGACTCCCATCTGTACTTCGGTGGGCGAGAGAAACACCGCATAGCCGCCGAGCTGAACCATCCCCGCCTCAAAAGTCACCCGCGTTCTCAAACTGGGTTTCTCAAATAACATACCCAGCCCTTTGCCCTCGAGCAGGCGATGCACGACGCCCTGCTTCTGCTTCTGTTTTAGATCTTGCGCCAGTCGAACAATCGATTCGAGCTCGTGGCGGCTCCAATCAGCGAAATTCAACAAATCTCGTTTACTCATGACGGGGGATACCGACGAGCGTTTATTGGCGGGCGAGAACCTTTTCAAGAATGTCGAGGCCGCGATCGATTTCGTTTCTCTTTATCGTCAGCGGTGGAACAAAACGGAGGACTTTGTAGGCGGTACAGTTAAGCAGCAATCCCTCTTGCATGCAGCTGTCCGCGACTTTGCTGCCCTCGATCTCCAGCTCCATGCCGATCATTAGCCCCTTGCCGCGCACTTCTCGTATAAATGAAAAGCGCTTTTGCAAAGCTTCGAGGCCTTTGACGAGATACTGCCCCATCTGCAGGCAGTTCTTCAGGGCGCCGCCTAATAGGGTTTGCATCACAGCCAACCCGGCGCTGCATGCCACCGGATTACCACCGAACGTCGATGCATGGCTACCCGGCCCGAAGCTTGTGGCTATCTCTTCGCGCGCCAACATCGCGCCCAGAGGCAGGCCTCCCCCGAGAGCCTTAGCCAAAGTCATGATGTCCGGCTTGATAGCAAAATGCTCGTAGCCGAACAGCGTGCCCGTGCGCCCCATCCCGGTTTGAACTTCATCGAAGATGAGCAAGATACCGCGCTGGTCGCAGAGCTCACGCAAGCCCCGCATGTAGGCCTCGTCCGCGACGTTGACGCCGCCCTCAGCCTGAATCGGCTCGACTAATATGGCGGCGGTTTTCTTCTCGTCGATGGCTTCTTCGATGGCAGCGAGATCATTGTAGGGCACCTGGCGAAAACCGGTGGGCAAAGGATCGTAACCCGCGCGGATCTTCTCCTGCCCGGTGGCGGTTAAGGTCGCGAGTGTGCGGCCGTGAAAGGAATTGTGCGTGGAAAGTATTTCGTACTTACCTCCGAGCTTCTCCAGACCGTAGCGTCGAACCAGCTTGATCGCCGCCTCGTTTGCTTCGGCGCCGCTATTGCAAAAGAAAACCCGCTCGGCAAACGAATGGTCGCATAACTCGCGCGCCAACTCCGATTGCGGCAGGATGTGGTAGAGATTGGAGACGTGCAGCAGCTTTTTCGACTGCTCCCGAATCGCCCGGACGATAGCGGGGTGACAGTGACCCAAACTGTTAACCGCGATTCCCGCCAGGAAGTCGAGGTACTCTTTGCCCTCGGCATCCCAGACCTTGGTGCCTCTTCCCCTGACTAATGCGATTGGGAGTGCGGGCGTAGGTTCGAGCAACATATTTGTCAGTCAGCGCGGCGATTTCCAAGTTGTTCATCTACTTGCGCACCACCTCAGTCCCAATCCCCTCTTTTGTGAAGATTTCGAGGAGTACCGCATGTTTTACCCGACCGTCCACGATGTGGGTTTTCCCGACTCCGCCTTTCAATGCATTGACACAGCATTCAACCTTGGGGATCATTCCAGATCCGACCACCCCATCCTGAATCATCTTGCGCGCTTGATTTTCTTTCAGCGTGCTCAGTAAGGCGCCCCGCTTGTCTTTAACGCCCTCCACATCGGTCATCATGATCAGCTTTTCGGCGTGAAGAGCTTCGGCGAGTTCGCCGGCCACCAGGTCGGCATTGATATTGTAGGTCTCGCCCTCCTGCCCCACGCCGACAGGAGCGATAACCGGAATAAATTTGTTCTGGTCCAGCGACTCTATGACCAGCGGGTTGATACCGATGATATCGCCGACCATGCCGATATCGATGATTTCCGGCGGTGCGCCGTTTGGCGAGGAAACGGTAACACTCATTTTGCGCGCCAAAATCAAACCGCCATCTTTGCCGCTCAAGCCGACGGCCAGGCCGCCATGCCGATTGATAAGGTTGACGATTTCTTTGTTCACCTTGCCAACCAGACACCATTTCGACGATGTCCAAAGTTGCCTGATCGGTGACACGCATGCCGCGCACGTAACGACTGGTGATACCCATTTTCTCGAGCACCGAATCGATTTGCGGGCCGCCGCCGTGCACCACGACGGGATTGATGCCAACGTACTTGAGCAGCACGATGTCCTGCGCGAAGCTCTGTTTCAGCTCCTCGTTTTCCATTGCGTGGCCGCCGTATTTAATTACGAAAGTTTTGCCGTAGAAACGCTGAATATACGGCAGCGCTTCCATCAACACTTCTGCCTTGCCGATAAAATCGTCCATGTGCCGGTCTTTAGATCAGAGGATGTAGCGCGAGAGATCTTCGTTCTTCAAGATTGGCGTGAGCCGTTCGCGCACATATTCAGCGTCGATGGCGACTTCTTTGCCGTGCATCTCAGGGGCGGCGAAAGAGACATCATCGAGCAAGCGTTCGAGAATGGTGTGGAGCCGGCGGGCACCGATGTTTTCCATTCGGTCGTTGACATCGGAAGCGATCCTGGCAATTTCTTCGATCGCTCCGGCGCCGAACTTCAAGTGAACTCCCTCGGTTTCGAGCAGGGCTTCGTATTGTTTGATCAGCGCGTTCTTGGGTTCGGTTAAGATCCGAATGAAGTCTTCCTTACCCAAAGAACTAAGCTCTACACGAATCGGAAATCGGCCTTGGAATTCGGGAATCAAATCAGAAGGTTTTGCGGTATGAAACGCTCCTGAAGCGACAAACAAAATGTGATCGGTCTTGACCATGCCGTATTTGGTATTGACTGTCGAACCTTCAACGATCGGCAGCAAATCACGTTGCACGCCTTGGCGGGAAACGTCCGGACCCTGGCTGGCTTCGCGGCCGGCAATTTTGTCGATTTCGTCGAGGAAGACAATTCCAGACTGCTCCACTCGGCGCACCGCTTCGCTGGTCACCTTGTCCATATCGACCAGTTTTCCCGCTTCTTCCTGAGTAAGGATTTCCAAGGCTTCGGGAATTTTGACCGTTTTCTTTTTGGTTTTCTTCGGCATCAGGTTGGAAAACATTTCTTTCAAGTTGAATTCCATGCCTTCCATGCCTTGAGGCGTCAGCACTTCGATCATCGGCATCGCTGACTGGGTGACCTCAATGTCTACGAAGCGCTCGTCCATCTTGCCTTCGCGAAGCATTTTCTTCAGCTTCTCGCGTGTGCTCTGCACTCGGGCGCTATCAATTGCCTCGTTATCCATGCCCGCACCCGCTCCGCCGGGCAATAGCAAATCCAAAACGCGCTCTTCGGCAACCTCATGGGCTTTGATTTCAACCTTCTGCTTCTCTTCTTCTTTCACCATGTTGACGGCAAGATCAGTGAGATCGCGGATGATCGACTCGACGTCGCGGCCGACGTAGCCGACTTCAGTGAATTTGGAGGCTTCGACCTTGATGAACGGCGCCTGTGCGAGCTTGGCAAGCCGGCGCGAGATTTCGGTTTTGCCGACCCCGGTAGGGCCAATCATGATGATATTCTTAGGTACGATCTCTTCGCGAAGATCTTCTGAAACCTGCTGACGTCGCCAGCGGTTGCGCAGCGCGATAGCCACCGCGCGTTTGGCGTCTCTTTGTCCGACAATGTAACGATCGAGCTCAGAAACAATTTCCCGCGGCGTCATCACCGGCGCCGGGGAAGAATCCGACGAATCGGGCAAGGCTATGATCGGTTCATGCTTCATTAGAATACGTAACTCCTAGCAACTTCAAAGACAAAAGCAAATACTCTTTTATTGCGGAACCCTACGGTTTCCTGCGTCTATCGAAGCGGCTCACGTTTACGCCAGCTCTTCAAACGTAAGCTGCTCGTTTGTATAGACGCAGAGACTGGCGGCCACGCGCATCGATTCTTCAGCAATCGCGCGCGCGTCAAGCTGACTGTGCTTCACAAGTACCCGAGCTGCTGCCAATGCGAAATTTCCTCCCGAACCGATAGCAATGACGCCATCGTCGGGTTCTATGACATCGCCGGCTCCGGAAATCACCAACAGGTCATTGATGTCGGCGATGATTAGTAGCGCTTCCAGTCGTCGCAAAATTCGATCTGTGCGCCAGTCCTTCGCGAGCTCCACTGCCGCCCGCTTGAGATTGCCGTTGAACTGTTCCAGCTTGGCTTCAAACTTCTCGAACAAAGTAAATGCGTCGGCAGTGGCACCGGCAAAACCGGCGATGACTTTGTCGTGATGAAGCTTGCGCACCTTCCGGGCGCTGTGCTTCATCACGGTTTGACCGAGACTTACCTGTCCGTCGCCGACGACCACCACTTTTCCTCGGTGTCGAATCGCTAGTATTGTCGTTCCTTCAAACATCTCTCAACTCACCATTCATCATTCAAATTTCAATGATCCACGATTCGAAGATAATCTCACGGTAACTCGCGCGTATCGCTTAAGTCCTGCTTCAGGCGCGTGGATGAGCTTTATCGTACACCGCCGTTAACTGATCCAAGTTTAGGTGCGTATAGTGTTGAGTTGTGGAAAGACTCGCATGGCCAAGCATTTCCTGTATCACTCGAAGATCGGCGCCGCTATTTAAAAGGTGAGTAGCAAACGTGTGCCGCAAACCGTGCGGGCCGATATGCAACGGGATCCCGCAAGCTTTCAAATGCTTTTCAACGCTGCGCCCTACGCTTCGGGTCGTCATCCTTTTGCCCCGGCGGTTAAGAAAGACCGCATTTTCGCCTTTGCAGGGCAGATTCCAATTCTTTTTATGTTCTAAACTATAATCTTGTAGCGCTTGCATTGCTATCGTGCCAATCGGCACGATCCGCTCTTTGGATCCTTTTCCGACCACTCGGATGATGCCCAGCTGAAAATCAATATCACTCCAGTTAAGCCCAACCAATTCACTGGCCCGTATTCCCGTCGAATAAAACACCTCGAGCATAGCTCGATCGCGCACATCTAACGATCCTTTGATCGCGATACCGCCCAGAAGCTGGAACACATCGTCCACCGAGAGAAAAGAGGGCAGCGGCTTGTCCTGCTTGGGCGTCTGAATCAGCAATATAGGGTTTGTTGCGATCTGCCCGGTGGCCGCCAAATATTTAAAGAATCCTTTCAGCGCCGCCAGCTTGCGCGCCACAGAACTCTTTTTGCGATGCTTGTTTATTGAAGCCAGGTAAGCGCGCACGATATGAATGTCCAGTCTTTGCTCGTCTATGTTCCCGGTTTCGTCCAGACAAAAATCGCTATCGCGAAGAAACTGCTGGAACTGATTGAGATCGCTTAGATAATTTCTCAGTGTGTGCGACGAGAGATTGCGCTGATCGCGGAGATGATCGATAAATCTCTTAATAAGCTCGTTCACTTGTGCTGCTGGGCCAGATCTTTCAAACGATAACATACCGCCCCATCAAACGAAATCGGCAAGTTCAATGTTTCTGCTGTCCATCGATCTCGATAGCTGACTTCAAAGTTAAATAAATCTGAGCTAGAGTCCTGCTAACTCGCGCGAGTCAAATGTTGGAAGAAAGAATATCTTTTGGTAGTAGCGGCGCTAAGAATATCGTTGGCATACTGCATCATCCGGCCGGCGATTCGCCCTGCGGTGCGATTATCCTGTGCCACGGCATGGACTCCAACAAGGACAGCGAAAAATTGATTTCTCTCAGTCGCGGTTTAGCTACAAGCGGGTTTCTCACCCTCAGATTTGATTTTGCATACGTCGGCGAATCCAGCGAGAGGTTTGAAGACATCACCTACAGCGGCGAGGTCGAGGACCTGCGCGGGGCATGTTCTTTTATCCGCGATCGTTATTCCGGCGACATCGGAATTCTCGGCTCCAGCATGGGCGGCACTGTGGCTTTGCTGTTTGCTGCCGAAGATCCAGGCATTGCTGCTCTGGTCACGATCGCCGCGCCGGTCCACCCTGAAGCTTTCCCGCGCCGGATTCTCAGCCCGGACGCATTGCAAAAATGGCGGGACCGCGGCTTTACCTTCTACAACAGGCAGCGGCTTAATCTGGCGTTGCTTGAGGATTTAGAATCCCTCAATGTCATCGAATCCGCGCGCAAAATCGCTTGTCCGGTACTGATCATTCATGGCGAAAGCGACGAGGTCGTGCCGGTCGAAGAAGCGCATGAACTGAACGCATGCATCTCGGGTAAAAAAAAATTGTTGATATTGAAAGGAACCGACCATCGCCTGTCCAATCCGCTGATGATGCAGCAAGCTCTTACCGAAGCCGTCGATTGGCTCACGGCACACGTTGGTCGTCGCGCCAAATGAAAATCATTCGCACATCCCTCCTGTGTGGTTTTTGCTCTTATCGCTCTATTGGCCATTGGCTGCGGTCGCGATCTCAGTACTGCGCAAGGCGTAACCGAAGCCTTCGTCGATCACCATTATGTGAGTTTCGACTTGCAAAAGGCCAAAGATTACACTGTCAGTATCGCTTTGGACAAGGTTAATGACGAGATCAGGCTAACCAGGGGCCAGACAATCGATGCCTCGACTCAGAAGCCTCGAGTCAACTACCGGCTACTAGAGAAAAAGGAAGGAGAACGGCGAGCCTCTTTTCTTTACGAAGGGACGATTCAATCCGACGATGGCACCTCTTTTACCCGCAAGTGGTTGATAGCCGCGCGCAGAGACGGAGATCACTGGCGCGTGTCGAACTTTACCGAATCTGACTGACAGGAGCCTACGCTTTCAGCTTGTGTTTATCGTTGGTCAGGCTCCTGCCGGCTGCGCGTGCACCGTGACCGGCGGAACTGCTTTAGGCTTGGTTTTAATCTGCAATGCCAGTCCCGCGGCGACCAGCGCAATCACCCCGCCTGAAAAAAAGGCAGAATGATAGTCGCCCAACCAGGTGCGAAGCGCGCCCGCGCTCGAAGCCATAATCGCCGCGCCGATCTGATGCGACATAAAAATCCAGCCATAAACCTTACCTACGTTTTGCTTGCCGAACGTGTCCGCAGTGATCGCCATCGACGGCGGCACTGTGGCAAACCAATCCAATCCGTAAATCACTGCGAAAAGAAAAAATCCTGAAATACTATGAACAAACGGCAGCATGAGCAGCGAAAGCCCGCGAAGCGCGTATACCAACGCCAGCCATCGTTGCGGCTGGACACGGTCAATCATCCAACCTGAAAAAATCGTGCCGACCATATTGAGCGCGCCCATAACGCCGAGTAAAGACGCCGCAGTGATCTGTGGAATACCTCGGTCGATTTCGTGGGGAATCAAATGGGTGCCGATCAGACCGTTGGCGGTTCCGCCGCAAACAAAGAAGCTAGCCGCCAATAGCCAGAAGGTTGGATGGGAAATCACTTCGCGCGCTGTGATAGTGGCGTTGCCAGATCGCATGCCCCGCAGCGAAGCCACGCCGCCTGAACTTGCACCCGCCGGATCTCCCGCTCCATAAGGTTCCAGTCCGACCTCAGACGGATCATCGCGCATGAAAAAGTAAATCAGCGGCACCAAGATAATCGCAACAATGATCAACGCCATCGATCCCATGCGCCAGCCGGCATAGGTGATTGCGGCCATGAACAAAGGCAGGAAGATTATCTGCCCGGTGGAGCTGGCGCTGCCAAGAATCCCCAGTGCCAGGCCGCGTCTGGCGACGAACCAGCGGTTCCCCACAGTCGCCGTTAGAACCGAGCCCACCCCGCCGGCGCCGAGTCCAACGACCACTCCCCAAACCAGAAAAAATTGCCAGAACTGATCCATCGCCATCGTGCCGCTTACGCCGAAAATCAATAGAGCCAGGCTGCCGATCATGACTTTGCGCGGACCATATTTGTCGATCAGCCAGCCGCTGATCGGCGCAGCAACGCCAAACAGCAATAGATTCATGCTGACGGCCGAGGCGATCAGGGCTCGGCTCCAGCCAAACTCAGCTTCTAAAGGGTGAATCAGCACCGACGGCGAGGAACGAACCCCGGCACTGGTCAATGTTGTCAGAAAGACAATCGATAAAACGAACCAACCATAATAAAAAGGCAAGGATAGCGGCGGGCGCGCTGCGGTACCTATCTTGTTGTTTTGCATTATTTTATATAAACCAGTTCGGGCTTACTTCACAAACCCGGTCGGTCGCTGCCTGGGTGAACCCCAATGCATCCGGGTAAACACTTTGTAACAATACGGACAGCCGCCTACCAAGAATCTAACCGCCGCGCTGAGACAAGGCTTCAATATCCTTTATGATTCTAGGGTCGCGATGAAAGAAAAATTATCCTCGCTGGTTGTCTTCGTTTGGCTACTCGCTTTCGGCGTTGTTGAGGCAACTGCAGACTTTCCGGAGGAAATCCCTTTTGTCCCGACGCCCATCGAAGTCATCGACAAAATGCTCGAAATGGCTCAGATCCAGAAAAATGATGTGGTGTATGACCTCGGCAGCGGCGACGGACGGGTCGTGATTCGCGCCGCCAAGAAGTACGGCGCGCGCGGCGTCGGCATTGAGATGGACCAGACGCTCCTCGATAAAGCGCGCAAATCCGCCGAGGTGGAAGGCGTCAGTCACTTGGTCGAATTTCGCGCAGAAGATGCTTTGAAGACCGACCTTTCACCGGCAACAGTGGTAACGCTTTACATGCTTCCGTGGTTCAATGAAGCTATGAAGCCCAATTTCAGAAATTACCTTAAACCGGGATCCCGCATTGTCGCTCACGACTTCGGCATCGAAGGTTGGACACCCGATAAGACGGAAAAGTTACCTGAACCGGAGAAGAAAGCCGGCGGATACGTTCACTACCACACCATTTTTTTATGGAATGTCCGTGAGAACTAAACTTCCGCGATTCGCAGCGGACGCTTAGGCGCAAGCCAGCAACTCTGCCGAAGTGAGTTCGGCAAGCACAACCTTCAGTAACCTGGATATCGATCTATCGCTGCAAACAACCGCAGTGAGCCGATCATGCACCACTGCGCGGTGGTGCCAGCCTTGTGAATCATCGTGATCCAGCGCGCGCTTTAAGGATGACGACGGCATCTCCCGTCCCAGGCTGGACATGAGCTTGTACAAAGCTTCACGGGTGCTCCATAAGCGATAGAATGCCGCAATCCGATCAGCATCTGGTTGCTGCATTAGCCAAAGCTGCTCGTCAGGTTCAAATGCCGCTTGGCTAAGAGCGACAATATCACGATCGGGATGGTTGATTTCTAGATCGAAGCCCAACATCACGTCGGTGCTGAGCGCGCAGCCGACCCAATTCCCGCTGTGAGAGATGCTGAAATTTGGCGGTGAGGATTGTCCATCAGCAAAGAAAAGCTTTGGAGCGGATCCCACCCGGTCTATGACTGTGATGTCGTGAACCGGCACATTCATCATCTTGGAAACCGCTAATCGAAGGAGCATTCGCCCAACCACGAACTGCCGCTTACGCTGTTTCCGCGCAAATGTGGCGTATCGGTGAGCCTCGGACGCGGCGAGTCGCTGCTCGAAACCAGCGACAGCAAACTCAGTTACCCGTCGAATGTCGAGCAACCAGACGGTTGCGCAGCGGCTATTTCGCTCATCCAGTCGGCAAGTTTTACGAAATCACCTTTCAACACCACGCCAGCAATGATTGCCCCCGCATAGCACTCGAACTCGGTCGCGCTCGACATTACTTTTTTGTTGTAATAGCTAACGATGTTGATGACCGCGTTTGCGCCCAGTTGCTGCGCGCGTGTTTGGAGCGCCACCATAGCTGAAAGGAAGGCCCAATTGCAGGCTTTCTCATCGGATTTGCCAAAAGCATTGGTCTTGCGATTCGATACATCGCTGCCTAAATTCGTTAAGACCTGCGGCGTCGGTTGATCACCGAAGTAGAACTTCACCGAACCATCAAGCTTGTCCTGCGCGTCTTTAACCTCCATCACAACCGCAATCGGCAGGAGATGTCTCGTGTCGCGCCCATGTGCGGGTAAAGCGATCGCCAGACACAGAATCAAAACTGCCATGGACATTACGTTAGCCATTCGGTTCTCCTTCGACTTTGATCCATTCATGTAAGTTTCAATCCGATCTTCTGCTGGACGTATCGTCGGACGGCCACTTTCGCCTCAATCGTACCTCTTGAAGATCAACGAAGTATTAATACCGCCGAAGGCGAAATTGTTGGACATGACATATTCGCATTCGAGATGCCGGCCGCGCGCCGACAATGTAGTCGAGATCGGCACAGTGCGGATCGATCCGGGAAAGATTGATCGTCGGCGCAAACCACGCTGCGCGCATCATCTCGATGCTGATCCATGATTCCAAAGCGCCGCAAGCTCCGAGCGTATGTCCCATGTAGCTTTTAAGAGAACTGATCGGCACCTGGCCGCCGAAAACTTGCCGCGTAGCTTTCGATTCCGCGATATCGCCGTGTTCGGTCGCGGTCCCGTGAGCGTTGACGTAACCGATAGACGATGGCGGGATACCGGCGTCAGCCAGCGCCAACTCCATCGCAATTTGCATAGTGCGTCGCATTTGGCTGGGTGATGTGACTGCCATCGCTGTTGGTGCCGAAGCCGACCACTTCGGCAAAGATTTTAGCGCCCCGGGCGCGGGCATGTTCGAGATTTTCCAAAACCAAGCTGCCAGCGCCCTCGCCAAGGACAAGGCCATCGCGCTCTGCATCGAAAGGGCGCGGTGTCGATTCGGCGGCTTCGTTGCGCGCGCTGGTGGCAAATAGAGTATCAAAAACTGCTACCTCGGTGACGCACAGTTCTTCGGCACCGCCGGCAATCATTGCTCGCTGACGCCCGCTGCGAATGGTTTCATATGCGTACCCGATCCCTTGACTACCCGAGGTACAAGCGCTGGAGGTTGTGACAATCCGGCCCGTAATGCCCAGAAAAACCCCGAGATTTACCGGCGCGGTATGCCCCATCATTTTTATGTAAGTCGTCGCATTGATGCCCTTGGTACTTTTTTCATCGATCATCTTGCCGAAATCGCAAATAGCTTTGGGGGTGCCGGCCGAAGAGCCATAGGCGATGCCCAAGTGACCGCTTTTCAAAAGCGGGTCATTCGAGCAGCCCGGCATCGAGTAAAGCTAGTTCGCTGGCGCGGGTAGCCATCAAAGCTACTCTCCCCATGCTGCGGGTTGCCTTGTTGGTGTAGCGTTCCGACAGCTCAAACGGCGCCGCCGGCGCGCCCAGCAACGTATTCAGACCATCATAGTCGGACCACTCCGGCATGCGCATGACGGCATTGCGATAGCTCGCCAAGCGCGCCCGAATGCCGGCCCAGTGATTGCCGATGGGACTGATGCCAGCCATGCCGGTGACCGCGACCCGTCGCCTCATATGAGCCCGCCATTGACCGAGATGACTTGGCGAGTGATGTACGCTGCCCCATCCGTAAACAGGAAACTCACTGCCGCCGCGACCTCATCGGGAGTGCCGGTTCGACCCGCAGGAATCAGTTTGAGTATTTCATCCACAGGCGCATGATCGATCATTTCTGTCTCGATCAGTCCCGGAGCGACGCAGTTTACAGTGATCTCGCGTTTTGCCAGCTCCAGCGCCAACGCTTTAGTCGCACCAATGATGCCGGCCTTCGCTGCGCTGTAATTCACTTGACCGCGATTGCCCATCAACCCGGACGCCGACGCCAAAGTGACAATCCGCCCCGGCGCTCGTCGGCGCACCAGCGGCATGATCAAGGGATTGAGCACATTATAAAAACCGTCGAGATTTGTTCTGAGAACAACGTCCCAATCGTCTCCTGACATGGCGGGAAAAACACTGTCGCGAGCAACGCCGGCGTTACATACGACACCGTAGTAACAGCCATGCCGCTCAACGTCCTCTTCCAATGTTGCTGCGGCGGTGGCGCGATCGCCAATATCGAACTGCAAGACGCGAGCTTGCCGGCCGAGTGCGACAATGGATCGGCCTAATTCATCGGCCTCTTCGCGGCGCGCGCGGCAATGCGCCACGATATCGTACCCATCCCGCGCGAGCCGATAAGCGATGGCTTTTCCGATGCCGCGGCTGGAGCCGGTTACCAGGACGGTTTTATTCATTCGAGCTCCCTTTGATGAAATCAACGGCATCGGCCGGTTGAAATACCGTGAGCGTGGCTGTGGCGACTTCTTGTTCCTCATGCTCGATATGGCACTGAAAAGAGCCTAAACCATTGTCGCTCTGCAACACGCGCCGGACATGGACTCTAAGCAAGCTGCCCGGACTGAACATCGCCAGGGTACACTCATAGCGTCTTGCTCCGAGTAAAAACCCGGGCTTGACGGCTTCGCCGCGCGCGTAAGCGGTATATCCTGCGAAAGCAGCTATGGTTTGGGCCATGTATTCGAGACCCACCCATGCGCCGACGCCGTCCGCCGCGCAGAACAAGCTATCAAGCCGGATACGCACCTCCGCGCACAGGCTCTCTTCATCTGCCGCGATTACCCGATCGAGTAGCACCATTGCGCCACTGTGCGGAATCAAAGACCTAATATCCGGCCAACTCATCTCATCCTTCGAAATCAAAAGATCCACACTATCGCATTGCTCCGCTAAGACATCTCACTGCCGTGAATGGAAACCACATAGAGTCTCGTCACAAATGAAGAATCTGATGTCAGGCGACGTCATCTCATCCCCTGCCGAAAACGAGGGTTGCATTGGCGCCCCCAAAAGCGAACGAATTGCTCAATATCCAATCCAAGGGTCGGCCAAGATGGCTACCTGGTTCCGCCACATTCAGCGCCGGCAGGGTCGGATCGGGTATGCCATCCCAGAGATGCGGCGGGAATCTGCCGGCAGGGTTATCATCCTGCATCGCCAACCAACACAATCCAGCCTCGATGGCCCCAGCCGCCCCCAGCGCATGCCCGGTCAATGGTTTAGTCGAGCTCACCGCAACCGCATCACCGAATAGCGCGTGGATGAGGCGCGCTTCCATGGCGTCGTTCTGCACAGTTCCAGTACCATGGAGGTTTACGTAGTCGATCGTCTCAGCAGAAATTCCAGCGCGTGAAAGAGCCCGCTCCACGGCCAGACGCGCCCCCGCGCCGCTGGGGTCCGGAGCTGACATATGATAGCCGTCAGACGATTCGCCCCAGCCGCGCAGTGCGACAGGTCCAGGCTCACGGCTCATTAAGAATAGCGCGCCGCCTTCGCCGATATTGATGCCATTGCGATTATGACTGAGCGGATTGCACCGTGTCGCACTGACGGATTCGAGGGCGGCGAAACCGGCAACCGTAAAACCGCATAGAGTATCCACGCCGCCGGTTAAAACCGCATCGCAAGCCCCCGCGCACAGCAAACGAGCGGCGCTGGCGAGGGCCTTGGCGCTTGAGGCGCAGGCACTCGAATGGACGTATGCCGGCCCCCAAACGCCAAGCTCGTCTGCGAGCAGAGTAGCCAGAGAGCTCAATTCCTGCTGCCCATAGTGGAACTGCTCTGGCAGGCTTCCACTCCTGGTGAAGTGACGAAACGCGGCTTCACTCTCGGCGATTCCGGAAGTACTGGTGCCGATCACGATCCCGAGACGCCCTTTGCCATAGTGCTCAATCGCGCTATCGACCGCAGTTCGGATCTGCGCCAATGCAGCCAGTGCCACTTGGTTGTTACGGCTCCTTGCGATGACGTCCAAATAGCTGACTGCGGGCAGCGGCAGCTCGGCATCGATGCGGCCCAGGGGAAGCGGTCGTCCAGGCGAATACTCCTCAGACAACGAAACCCCGCTTTGCCCTGTATCCAGCAGCCGTTGTTTCACCTGCTCACCGGAATTCCCTAATGGGCAGACGATTCCAAGTTGATTGAGGTAAATCATCTAAGGCTCATTGGGAACGGATTGGATGGTTATCCGGTAATCAAACTGCAGGTTGGTTACTTCGACTTTGCCGCTCCAAAACGGCAACGCACTGTAATCAATTATCATGATGGCTAAACCATCTTGTCGGATGGTGCGGCGCAAATCGCGCTCTTCGATGCTCCAGCCGACGGGTAAGGCTTGCCGGATTGCATCAACCGGCCAAAGTGTGAGTTGTAGGTTTTCAAGCACCTCATCGCCGCGCAGTTGAACTGGCCACATCGGGTGGCGCCATGACTGTAGGGTCTTGCCATCGTAATGAAGCGACAACACTCTCTGGCCGAGCGCGAGGCCAACCAAATCGATTCGTGCAGCGTCGACTTCGAGTGCGACGTCGAGCTGAGCGCTGCGGCCCTGCCCTTCTACATCCAGACGCTGCTGCAAGCTAATCGATTTCCCGAGCGCCGCCGGCCTCAACTTCAGGCCCACACCCGCCGGCCTCGGCTCAGGCGCGACACATGCGGCTAGCAACAAAGTCAGTGATCCGAATACGGCGGCGTATCGGACCGGCAGCGCTACGAGCACAACTCCTCCAATGCCGCCAATCGCCGTCTCGGCTCGCGCACGTAAGGATTACTTTCATCCCAAGCGTATCCGGCGAGGATCGCCGATATCATGCGCCGAATTTCCACGGGTTGATTGTCGTGGAAAACGATCCGCTGAAAGCCTCCGCGATACCAAGATTCGACAAAAGCCCGGAAGGTATCGACGCCTATTTTGAGCGGCACAGCGTATTCGCTAGACCAGTCGACCGTCTCGCCGGCGAAGCGACGCTGCAGGACTGCGGCGGCAAGGCTCGCCGATTTGAAAGCGATCGTAACCCCGGACGAAAAAATCGGATCGAGAAACTCTCCAGCATTACCGAGCAGGGCGTAACCTGGACCCGATAACGATTTGACGTTGGCCGAATAACCAACGATGCGTCGCGCCGGGGTATCCCAACAGGCATTTTCAAGCAGATTGGCCAAGGTACGGTCTTCGCGGATCAAGTCCTGCAATCGCTGCGTATCCGTTCCCGGATAACGCTCGAGCAAAGCGGGTTCAGTCACGACCCCCAGAGAACAGCGGCCGGCGGCAAACGGGATCAACCAAAACCACACGTCGGGACGTTGCGGGTGAACTATCACCCGTATCTTATTGCGGTCAAACTCTGAGTGTGTGATCCGGTCTTCGATATGCGTGAATATGGCGCCACGCACGGGAAAATTTGACGGCGTCTCTAGTTTCAGCAGGCGCGGTAGAATCCGCCCGAAACCGCTGGCGTCCAGAATGAAACTTGCTTCGACAAGATAATCTTCGCCCTCTGGATCCTGAACTTTCACCCGAGGCCGGTTGCCGCTGACATCGATAGCGACTACTTCGTGGCGGTAGCTTACTTCGGCACCCTGAGCCTCTGCCTCTAGAGCCAGCAAATGATCAAAGCGAGCTCGCGGCACCTGATAGGTAGTGCTCCAGCCGGGTGAGTATTTCTCGCTGAAATCGAATTCGCTGTATTGCCGGTCGCGCGCGAAAGCGGCGCCGTTCTTCAACTGAAAACCGGCCTCAACTACGGCACGCAGCATACCGCCCTGCTCGAGGTACTCCATGCTCTGCGGCAGTAAACTCTCACCGATGCTGAAGCGCGGGAACTGCTCGCGCTCGAGCATTAGAACTTGCCGGCCCTGCTGGCGCAGCAACGCCGCCGCTACGGATCCGGCCGGACCGGCACCGATGATGACAACTTCCACCTTCTTCAACGTTTCTCCCGTAAGCCAGCCACTCTCATACGGTGACCCCAAGCCGCTCGGTTGGAATCTCATTATCTGTTGCTGCAACAGTAAAACAGGGGACGACCAGACACACGGTGACTGTTCCGATCAACATGGTCAGGCCAAAAGCTTGCAAAGCAGGAGTCTTGCTTAAACTGAGCAGGCCGAATGAAAGCAATGTGTTGATTGCCGAAAGCGCCACCGAGAGCCAGGCGATGGCATCGCGCCGGCCGAAATGCTCTTGCAAAAAAATCCCGTAATCGATGCCAATGCCCAGTAGGAGCATTAGTGCGAGCACATGGAACAACTGCAGACCCGCGCCAACACTGCCCAGCAGCGCAAGGGTAGCCAGACTCGCGATTGCTGTTGGGGCGACTACTCGCCAGGTGTCGCGGCGATAGCGCGGGTAGAGCAAGCCGTAAACGGCAAGATAGGAAAATACCACGAGCCAAGTCATGTATTGGCGGTAAGCCGCTAGGACGGACGAAACTTCACTGACTTTGTCCACCCACTGAACTCCTTCGAGGCCGCTGGCGGCTTGCTGCAGAATCGCTAGGTTATCTTTCTTCGCTCCCCGCACCCCGACGATGCTGGCGTATATGCCGTTCAGATTGCCGAGCCAGATGGGACGGCTGGGTTCAGCGATCGGCGATTTAAAAAAATTTTCGGGTGAAAGAGGCAAAGCGGATGCAAGCAGGGCTTCACGGGACCGGGACACCCATTTGTCGTCTTCCCCGAGTTTTCTTGCCAGCAGGTTGAGCGCGCCGCCGTCATTCAGAAGTTTGTTTTGAATAAGTTGCCGGTGCTCGCCCTGGACGTGCAAAGAAGGCACCCAATTCGATAGTGCCTGATAGCCGCTGATCAGGCGCTTTTCGATCATGGGCTCAAGCCGTTCTCTTAGCACTTCCTCGCGCTGAAGCACCGCCTCGGCTGTGGGCCCTCGAACTAAATAGAATTGAGCCGGCGCGGGGACGTCCAGCAGTTGGCTGAGCTTGATCTGCTCGTCGACCAGATGTTTGGGCGGATTCTGCAGCGAACGGATATCATCGTCTGTATGGAGCCGTGATAAGCCGAAAGCCGCCAAAGCGACCGCTAATAAACCAAACGCCAGCGTCCCTCGATCGCAACGCAGCACCGGCCAGTGCTGCATCGTGTCAGCGTACTTTTCGGTCAACCGTCCACTGTTAAATGTGCCACGCCACACCAAAGCCGGGAACCAACAGATCACAGTAAGCCATGCGAAAACCAACCCGACTGCGGAAAATACCGCCACTTGTCGCAAACCCGGAAATGGCGTCAACGCAAGGCCGAGATAGCCAATCACCGTCGTTGCCAAAGCCAAAGTCAGCGCCGGCATGAGCCGACGCAGTAATTGCCATGAGTTAAGTTGACGCGCATCCGCGGCGAATCGGTTGCATAGAAAATAGGTTCCATAATCCTGGGCGCCACCGATCAGACTGGCGCCGAATACCAGGGTCAATAGGTGGATGCGATCGAAAATCACCCAGCAGACCGATAAAGCGCCTAGGCAACCGATAGCCACCGAAACAATCACCCAGGCTATCGGCTTTAACGAACGAAATGCGATCCAGGTCATCACAATGATGCCGAGGATCGAGCCAAACCCGATGGTGCCGACTTCTCCCATTGACTGCTCGGCCGCAGCGGCGGCATACAGGATCACACCCGCCGACAAAACTTCAACGCCGGGAACGGCCTTGCGCGCGCTGTGCTTGGCTTTTTGGAGTAGCGGAACGATCGCCTGCTGAGCGGCCGTTGAAAAAGCAGCAACTCGCAACGTGAACGGCAGAACGACATATTCGCGCCGGTCGTCACTGATAGACAACCGACCGTCACGTGGCCGCACCGTCGTCTCTTGGGCGCGGGCCTGGGCCCATTCGCCAAACAAATTAAATGGATCATCGTGCCAGGGACTTAGGATCGAGCCGCCAAACGGCCTATAGAGGTTGCTCAAGGCCTGGTCTACCCAAAACTGCGTCGGCTCGTCACGTAATGCCGATTTTTGCTCGGGTGTCAGCAAGGCCAGCCGATGTTGTCGGAACAATCCAAGCCACTCTTGCCGTGAATCAAACGTGGCGCGCTGCTCCAACTGCAGCAGATCGTTATGAGGCGACAACTCCGAGACGTACGCGTCAGCCGCATCTCGCGCTTGCATCCAATCACCCGCGCCAATCAGGACGATCAACCGCTGCTGTCCCGTATCAACCATCTGAGTAAAGGCTTGCTGCAGTACGGGATCGCGTTGTTGAAGCGGCAGAAGCGCCAAAATATCGGTCTCCGGGGCAATCCCCTGGTTCAGCCAGAGATACGAGGTATGAACCACGAGCAAGCAGACCACCAGACTCCAGAGCCATGCCAGCAGCTTTAGCTGAGTCAAAATAGCTTGGCCTCATCAACATTCATGGCGCTGTCGCCGGTCTCGATTGCCATCAAGTCGATGCTCGTGCGATCGCCGTTAGCTTCATCGATTGTAATGCCTCTGACATAGACGCCGCCTTTGAGCGCGACGCTGTTGATGGCCTTGGCCAAACCCGGTTCAAGCGCTTTGAGCGTTATGCTCCACGCCTTATTTTGAACTGAGCCGTCGATTTCGAAGAGCTTTTCAAGCTGCCCGATATCGCCGGCGAGCAAGGCAAACAAAACCGTATTGATCAGCCGCACGGTAGGCTCTTTCTTGGCTTCAAGACGCAGCGCCACCTGATCTCCGCGCATCTGGACGATCTCATCAGGGGTCAACCGCAAGGTATTAGGAAACGGCCGTAGCGTGCGCCACAATACGCCCTTATCGGCAACCACACAGAAGCGACCGCTAGAGTTCACCGGATTTTTCAAACCGACTAGCTGCTTTTTTTGCTCAAAGCGGCCGCACAGGACCGCCGGTTTGAGAAGCATGGACTCGATGGTCGCCAAGGGCGCAGCGCCGAGAAGCGGCAGCGAGCACACAACAAAACAAAACCCGATGAGCTTCTTTCTTAACAAGCCGCAATTCCCATTCGTTCAAGAAGCACCCGCGGCGATACGAAGCACATCTCGCGGGTGGCGATATCGACGGCGACTTGTGTGGTGCTGGCGCGGGTGAGACGGCGACCGCTCTGCGCATCGGTGATGAGGTAACCGATCTTAAGCCGATTTTCCCATTCGAGGATTTCCGCCCGGAGCTTAATTCGCTGGCCCAAGATCGCCGGAGCGACGTAACGCAGGTGCATATCGATCACCGGCCAGACGTAACCCGATGCCTTCATCTGCCGGTAATTGTAATCGATGGTATCGAGCAAGACGCCGCGAACCATCTCCAGGTACTTGACGTAACGACCATGCCAAACGATTTCCATGGGATCGAGATCGAAGAACTCTATGTGTGTCTCGGTCTCGGCAATCCAGCGGCTCGATGCCTTATTCATATAGGTTCCATGCTTGACTGTGGATGCGCTCCAAAAGGAATCGCAAGTCCGGCTCCAGCCGTCGGTCTTCCTCGATGGCGGCAATGTCGTTCTCCAGATCGTGCAGCATTCTCTGTAGCGCCGGTTGCAGTTTCGCAGAGGGATTCAATCTGCGGCGAAGCCAGACACCCTGGCGGACTGTGATCAGCAGCGCCGCGACAACTTGCTCGGTCAATTCCAAGACGCGCAGGCAATCGCGTGCTGCGATCGTCCCCATGCTGACCTTGTCTTGATTGTGACACTCGGTGGAACGCGAAAAGACCGAAGCCGGCATGGTCAGCTTTAGTGCTTCCGCCGTCCATGCCGAAGCGCTGATCTGCAGCGCCTTGAGCCCATGATTAATCGCCAGACGCGGTCCCTCGATGCCGGACAGATTGGCGGGCAAGCCGTTGTTGAAACGACTGTCCACCAGGAGCGCCATTTGCCGGTCAAGAAGATCGGCCAGATTAGCGACCGCGTTTTTCATGCTGTCCATTGCGAACGCAATGTGACCGCCATAGAAGTGACCACCGTACAAAACCCGTTCACCGGCCGCATCTATGATCGGATTGTCGTTGGCGCTGTTCAGTTCGTTCTCGATAGACTCGCGCAGCCACGGTAAGGCATCGGCCAGCACGCCGATGACGTGGGGTGCACAGCGAATCGAATAGCGGTCCTGAAGGCGCCTGCCGTTGCGCGCTGGTTCGTCGCATAATAAATCCGCGCGCAGCCATGCGGCTATCCGCTGCTGCCCCCGATGAGGTTTGACTGAGAATAGTGTTTCGTCAAAGTGATAGGCATTGCCGTCTAGAGCAAACGAGGCCAGGGCGGTCACCCGAGTCACCAACCGGCTTAGATACTCGGCGCGGGAGTAAGCGAGACATGCCAAAGCCGTCATCACCGCGGTGCCATTCATGATCGCGAGAGCTTCTTTCGGCCGCAGCCTTAACGGCGCGATTCCGGCCTTAGCCAAAGCCACGGCCGCGGATGCCGCAGCGCCTTCCCGCCACACTTCCCCTTCGCCGCAGAGTACGCCAGCTAGATACGAGAGCGGCGTCAGATCACCGCTGGCGCCGACTGAACCTTCGGATGGAATTCTCGGTAACAGATCGGCGTGCAGCAAGCGCACCATTTGCTCCAACAATTCGACACTAACGCCGGAAAACCCTTTACATAGAGACGTCAGACGGGTCGCAATCACTGCGCGGGTTTGCGCCCGTGTGAGATACGCCCCGAGGCCGCAACCGTGATAAGTATAAAGGTGGCGCGGTAACTCGTCCGCTAATTCACTCCCGACCGTCACCATACATGAATCGCCAAAACCCGTTGTCACGCCGTAAATCCTGCCGTCTTCAAGTAGGAGCCGGTCGACAAACTCCGCGCCCCGAGCAATAGCCGAGCGGAACTCCGGCGCTTGGCACAATATGGGCCGGGCTAATCCGTCGGCAACATCAACGATGTCTTCGATCTTCACCCAATCCATGTTGAATCGGATAGTGCGGATCGTTTTCTTGACGCCAATGCTCTCCATTCAATTGTCTACGGTGGCCAGGCTCCAGAAATCGTAAAAGTTAAACCATTGCAGCGGCGCGCACCGGCAGAAATGTTCAAGCCGCCCGGCATACTCTGTCGCTATGCGAGCAAGCGCCTGATCACGGTCTTTACGCGGCAAGCGGATGGCCTGATGAAACAGTTCGAAGTGAATTTCCGCCGTGACTCCGTGACTCATGGAAAACATCAAGTACACAGGGCAGTGGAACAAGTTTGCAAGAATGTACGGTCCGACCGGAAATGGCGCCACCGTTCCGAGAAACTCGGCCAGGGCAACACGCGGATGGGGTGATACCGGAATGCGGTCACCGGCTATAGCGACAAATTCTCCCTGGGCCACTTTCCTTGCGAGGACAATTGCAGTGGCCGGCGAAAGTTCCGTGACCTGCATGAGGTCCACCTGGCTCTCGGGATTAAGATGCGCCAACAGTTGATTGAATCGCTGCGCGTGTTTGGTATGGATCAGCACTGTCAATTTGAGACCGGGTATCTGCTTGGAAAGGAAACGACTCAATTCCAAATTTCCCAGGTGACAACAAATCAGCAAACCACCGCTTTGCGTGGCAGTTTGCGCCATGATCAACTCCTTACCGACGAATTTAACCTGATCAGTTTCATACAAGCCGCTCCACAGGAGCATCTTTTCGAGAATGCTTTCGGCAAAGGAGGCAAAGTGGCGGAAGACGCTGAAGACACCCGGTTTCAGAAATATTTCCCCTCCGGACTGCGCCAATCGCCTCAAGTAGTCTTTCGATGCAGCCCTGGCTGCAGGTCGGGTCATCATGTACCACAGCACCACCGGATAAAGCGCAGCCCGCAATGGCCATCGTCCGAAAACGCGAATAATCCAGAACAACAGGTAAATCCCGGCGACGAAGCTGCACTCATTGATCTGAGCCCAGTGCCGTATACGGCGACCGGCAATGATTTGGCTCATCGCGCGCTCCACTTGCGGGCAATCAATATGGGCAGACGCAGCAACATTCCAAAAAACAACGTTGCGTGCATACGCGAGAGCAGCGCATTATCCATGAAGCCACGGAAATGCGAGATTCCATCCGCCGGATAAATGACCGGGGTGGAGACATTGAGAATCTGCAGCCCATCCCAATATAGCCGGACCAGCACTTCGGTATCGAAATCCATCCGTGTGCCCAACCGGATCCGCTGATCGAGCGCGATCACCGGACCGAGAGGATAGACGCGGAAGCCGCACATCGAATCTTTGATTTGTCGGGACAAGGTATTGATCGAAACCCAGATGGTGGTCAAGTAACGAGCATAGAGCCGCAACACCGGCACCGTGCTATCGTACTCCGGGTACCCGACAATCAGCGCGTCAGGATGCATTAAGGCTTGCTCGAGAAAACGTGGAATATCCGCAATCCGGTGCTGCCCATCGGCATCGACTTGCACCGCATGGGTATAACCCGCCTCAGCCGCATATCGCAGTCCGGTGAGCACAGCGCCGCCCTTGCCGCGATTGATCGGATGACGCAGCAAAGTGATATGCGGAGACGCCAGGGCGATCTCATTCAGCGCGCCGGAGCACTTGTTCGAGCTTCCGTCATCGACGAGCACGCATGGGAGATTTTGGGTAAGAACTCCCTCGACTGCCGCGCTCACTGTTCCCTCGTGGTCAAAAATGGGGATCACGACGCACGGGTTAAACATCGCCTGCTCTAAAGATAATTCGCCCGCTGGCATGCGGCCCGAGGTGAGAGCTGATGTTGAAAGATAAGCATGACTTCAACGGATCATGCGTCAGTTCGAGCGTGATCGGCAATTTCGGCGAAATCACCCGGTGAAATTTCAGCGCGTGTATGGCACGAAAGAAGGGTGGCAAATTAAAGCATTGCCGACCAAAGGCAATGATCCATTCGATCTGGACCACACCTGCGAGGATCGGCATGTCACGAAAATGTCCGTCGAAGTAGAGCAAATCACTTGGCGCGATTAACTCAAAGACGGCGTGCTGATCGCTTTGATGCACTCGGCATTCGATGGGTTGTCTTGGACGGCTATCCCAATTGTCAAATAATGCGACGAGCGCGGCTTGGGTAATCTTGCCCTGTGCGTCAATCGGCAGAGCATCGACATAGCGCCAAAGTCGTGGCAAGCCCACCGGCTCAATGGTCTCGCGCAGAAAATCGCGCAGCATGCGATTGAAAACCAATTTGCCAAGTTGCGCCAATCTGTGCGCGCCCGCTTACCGACGGCATAATGACAGCGGCAACTCGTTGACGACGACCATCGAGAACCAGGGCTCTGGCGGCGCGCACCAGCGGCGATGCTGTTAGGCGCTCTTCAATGGCGTTCAGTGAAATCCGCTTGCCTTCGACTTTGACAATTCGATCAACACGGCCCATGAGAATGAAATGGTCTTCTCCGGCGGGTTTCGCCCGATCAGCAGTTCGAAACCACTCTTCATCCGGTAAATGCGCTGAACGAATTTCGAGCACGCCTTCCTTGGCATCGATGCGCCATTTGATGTTTGGCAGAGGGGTCCATTTTTCGTCGTGTGCCGTCTGTTGCTGGCGCCATGCGATACCGCCGGTTTCAGAACTGCCGTAAACCTCAATTGGCATGTGCGTGAGTAATCGCCTAGTTTCGCGGGCGACAGCCAGCGGTAAAGGGCCGCCGGATGAAAAAACTGCTCGAAGCCGTTTTGCAGCAAGCGCCCAAAGCGAACTCTCTGGTAATCTTTGCAAATGAGCAGGGGTGGAAACCAAAACGGATTCACGTTGGGCGAGCGCCATCGTCAATCCCTCTAAAGAACCGAAATTTATGGCGGCAAAAGCACGCCCGGCGCTAAGCGGCCATAAAACATTAAACAGCAATCCATAAATATGCTGATGCGAGACGGTGGCGACAATGTCGGCGTCATCGATAACATCGCCGAACTGGGCCTCAAGAGTGGCTACCTCAGCCGACATCTGGGAGAGCTTTTTCGGTATTGCTTGCGCCACGCCGGTACTGCCGGAAGTATAGATAACTAATCCGGCAAAGTTTGAGTCCAGAGGCTTCAACTCAGCAGCAGCTGCCAACCCGTCCGCGGATGTCGGCATCCGGGGCTTCCATTCGGGCGCAAATTCGCCCAAATAGCCATCGACGATTGTACGCAATGCGGAGCAGGTACGTGGCAGGCGATCACCCGGCAGATAAATCGTTTTTCTTGCCTGCCAAGCGCCGAACAGGGCGGCGGCAAACTCGGCGGCGTCGCTAATAGAAAGAGCGAAGGTTTGCCCCGAGGTTCGAGTCAACAACCGCTGCCATGCGCGAGTGCGATCCAAAAATTCTCCATAGCTTACGGATCGCTGACGCCGCCATGCGATGATTTGGCTGAGCGGGCGCGGCGTGACAGCGACACTCAACATGTCTAGCGCTTCAGCCATTGAGTCGCCGCTTGAAGTTACACCGAATCCCATATTCACCAGCGAAGAGAACTCCCATGAGCAGATAAGCTACAAACCCATTGTAAAGTGACCAGGTGGCCGCAGAGGCCCACAGCGCAGTAACAAGCGCGACCCCGCCGTTCAGAGCAAAGAACACGCACCAGACCTGTGTCACACGGCGAGTATAGGTGACGCTTTGTGGCGTTAGGTCGGGGTCCAGCCGGCGCGCGAACTGCTCGACCATAGATGGAGGGAAAAGAAGGCTATAAGTGAAAACGCTTAGCATTGCTGCATTCACCAACACAGGATAAAGTTTTAGCGTCAGGAAATGGTTACCCCACAACGCAATAAGAGAAAGCAACAGCGTCCCCACCAGCCAACCGATTCCGGCGAAACCGGCTCTCATCGCAGGCAATCTCATGAAAGCGGCAAGTAGTAGCAGGCCGGCAAGAAACCGCGGTTCGACTTGCCCATGACCCAACCAGATGGCGAAAGGGTAGAGAACCATGATTGACAGGGACCATAACGTTGAGAGGCGACGCACCTGCTATTTCACGAGCAGGCCGGCGAGAGCGTTCACAACGTCCTGAACCGTGCGAACGCTTTTAAACACTTCTGGTTGCAGCCGCTTGCCGGTAAGTTGCTTGAGCTTGACGGCGAGATCGACAGCATCGATGCTGTCGATGTCCAGATCCGTGTACAAGTTCGCTTCACCGGTGATCTTCGCCTTATCCAGATCGAACATGTCATGCAATATGTCGACTAACCACGGGTAAATCTCTTCCATGCTGGCTGGGCTTGCCGAAGTCATATCCGTCCCCTCATTTTTTACGATTGCTGTTGATCATAAGTCCAAGCGCGCGCACGGATGCGAAGTGCCGGCGCGTATCATCCGATTCGGCCGGCAGCGTAACCCCATAACGCTTGTGGATGGCAACCCCGAGTTCGAGAGCGTCGATAGAATCCAATCCGAGTCCGTCGACAAACAAAGGCGCATCTGCGTCAATATCGGCAGGCGTAACGTCTTCGAGCTGAAGAACATCGATAATCATTTGTTTGATTTCATCATCATCCGATTGCATGGGACGGCTGTTCCTTCGTAAAGTAATCCTGCAGATAATCCGTTAAGTGCCGAACGGCCAAAAGCTCACTACCGCTGCCAGTGATAAAGGGCTGCACGTCTATGTCTTCTTGAACTGCGATAGTGAAACGCGACGGATGATGCGGTAACCGCCACCACTTTTGTCCCTTGGTTAACATCGGCGGCGCGCAGCGTATAAGCACTGGAGTAATATTGCACAAGCCTCGTACCGCGATATTGGCCGCGCCCCGTTTGAGCACGATTGGGCCATCGTTCGGCGTGCGCGTGCCCTCAGGAAAAATTATCAGATTGCCGCCACGGCGGATCGCTGCAACACAGTCCTCGATCAGTTGGACGCCATGATCATCGTTTCGGACATATGCGGCAGCACGAACAGTCGAGTGTGTAAACGGATTGCGCCAAAGGCCGCTCTTGACGATGCAGTCCGCGCGCTTGACGAAAGCCATTAGAAAAACGATGTCGATCAACGTCGGGTGATTGGCCAGAATTAGCAGTCCGTTTCGCTTCAATCGTTCTAGTCCGGTGATCTCGTAACGAAACACACCCATAATCCGCATTAGCCCGACGATGCAGCGGAAACTAAAACTAATCACGTGACGCGCGAGCATCGAACGCAGCTGCGGTCTTCTGAATAACGATATTGAGCACCGGAAAAACGAGGACTCCGCCAACTCCCACCGCGAAAAAACTCACGCCGGTGCCAAAGACACGCCACCAACGGACGACACTATTCAACATGACGAGACCAAAGCCACCGGCGCTTATTGCAAACCCGCTCTAACGCTGAATCCTTGCGCAGGTAAAAACGCAGAATCTCTAATCCACCCGGCGGGCGTTTACCCTGAAAAGGACACACGTCTGAGCCAGCCTCCCAGCGGAGCGACAACATCTCCTCAGCTGCCGATTCCATTAACCATGCCCAAGCATAGGGCTGCTCATCACAATCTTCGAATTCGGAATACAAAGCAGGTAGAGGGCAGTCATAAACAACCAACAGAACCGCCGGCGCACCCTCCGAAATCAATCCGCAAGCTTCAATGACAGCATGTTCGACACTGCTGGTGCCCGCCGCCAGAGCCATATTCGCGGCTCGGTCGCCGCGTGCGATGGAAAAAAGGCCACCCGCCGCATTGTGAACCGACAAACCAAAGGAGGTGGGAGAAAGCGGCAGCCCGCGAGCCAAATCCAAAAGCAGATCAGCGGAGCGCGAGGCCTCGCCATGTCGGGAACTGAATACCGTTGGAACATCAGTTCTGGCACCGAGACATTGATAAGCGACCTCCAGCGCCATTTTTCCGAGAAAACCAGCCCGACGCCGTAATATCGACGGCATGGGTCGGATCGATGGGGTTGATCTACCTGCGATGGGCCGATCATCGAAAGCCCAGGCCAACCACTCATCGGGCGTTTCGATATGTGGAGCCCATGCGGCAGAAGATGCAACTGAAAAGTAGATGCCTTCAAAAGTTGCAGGGGGTAGCTGTCCCATCCTCGTTCCGGCCTATTATAGGCGAACAAGTAACATCGATGTACAAAAATCTTCGTTAACGAGGCGCGCTTACAAATTACAAGCAATCAGGAAAAAATTGCCACAGTCCCGACTTGGTGAATGTCTTTTACGGAGAACGAGGATCCTAACCAGGATGATTGACGGAATACGAATTAGTGAACGCGAATATCGGCACGTTTCGAAATATACGATGGATTGGGATTCAGGCTCTGATACGACAAATACAATTAAAAATGCTTGAGCGTAGCGAATAAACTGTCGACTACCTTAACGCTCTGATCAAAAAAAGACGAGATGCCGACTAGGACATCTCGTCTAAAAGCAAGAGCAGGAGATACAGGCGGACTACGAGTTATTCGCCGTAGTCTCTTGCAACCTGGGATGGTCTTACAATCCAGGACCCGGTACAGGAACGTCGGGCCGTTTCGCCGATGTCTCTCCCGTTGGTACCGCCGTCATAGTGCCCCTCCACGCCGAAGGTACCCGCGTACGCAACCGCGGAAGTCACCTGAGTCCCGGCACATGTTACCGCCTTGAATGGCACATGCAACGTGGTGAAAACAATGCTGCCGAGAACGCTAAAGAAACCCGGCCGGGCGGTTTGCTGATTTGCCTCCTGCGCCATGCTGATGCTTGGCGTAGCGGCAAAGCTAAGTAGCAAAATAGCGGCGATCAATACTGAATACTTTTTATCTTTCATAGCGGTACACCTTTCTGTGGCTGCCATTTTGGCTTCCTCTTCAGCGCACGTCAAGCAGAGAAGGATCACCGCGCGCAGATTTTCAAGGTGTCAGAGACAATTGATGACAAAGATGTCACGGCAAATGCTCAAAAGCAGAAAAAAATACCTGACCGGTTTCGGAGAGAACGATCAACCAACCACCGTCGTGGCTTCTCGCAGCGTGAAAGCTCGCGCATACAAGGCCCTCCCGACCACGACCCCTTCCACTCCTTCATCTTTAAGCGGCGCTAGCGTTCTGAGGTCTTCCAGGCTCGCGACGCCGCCTGACGCAATGATGGGAATCGTTACCGCGCGCGCAATCTTCAGCGTCTCATCGACATTGACACCATCTCTTGTACCATCCCGGCTGATGTCCGTATAAATGATTCTTGAGGCACCGGCTTGCTCACAGCGTTTGGCTAGCTCGACGGCATCCATCGCAGTCGTTTCTTTCCAGCCTTTGACGGCGACTTTGCCCTTGCGCGCGTCGATACCGACAACAATCCGGCCGGGAAATTTTTCACACAGGAAACGTAGAAAGCCGGCATCATTGTAGGCTGCAGTGCCGATCACCACTCTAGTAACCCCAAGCGCGAAGGCTGCTACGACAGCCTCCAATGATCTAAGCCCGCCGCCGAATTCCACCGCCAGCCTAGTCTCCCGGCATATTGCCTCGACCTGCCGCGTATGAACCGGCCGGCCTTCGACCGCGCCATCCAAGTCGACGACGTGAATAATCGACGCGCCTTCATCAAGCCAATGCCGCGCCGCCTCCAAGGGATCTTCAAAGTAAACTGTTTCCTGATCCATTTCGCCTTGGAACAAACGCACACAACGGCCGTGTTTAAGATCGATCGCCGGAATAATGATCATGAGTTAATTGGAAGCGACGAAGCGGCCGAAGTTCGAAAGAATCCGCAGGCCGATTTCCTGACTCTTCTCGGGATGAAATTGGCAGGCAAAAAGCGAATCCGTAGCGATGCTGGAAACAAATGGGCTGCCATATTCGGTGTCGGTAGCTATCATCGAAGCGTCTTCCGGAACGACATAGAAGGAGTGAACAAAGTAGACAAATTCACCGCTGGGAACTCCCTCCAAAAAAGCTGAATCTTTTTTCTTATGGAGACTGTTCCAACCCATGTGCGGTACCTTGAGGCTGTCTTTAGAATGGAAACCAACGACTTTGCCGGCAAACAGATCGAGCCCTTTCTGTCTGCCGAATTCTTCACTTTCTGAAAACAGTAATTGGAATCCTAAGCAAATACCCAAAAACGGCTTTCTGCGCCGGACAATGTCGCAAATGGGCTCTATCAGACCAAACCGGCCAAGATTTTCCATACAGGCGCTGAAAGCGCCAACGCCGGGTAACACCACGCCGCGAGCGGACTCGATCTCGCCGGCCTCCCGAGTGACCATAGCCTCGTAACCTACTCGCTCAAACGACTTCTGAACACTACGCAGGTTGCCCATACCGTAATCAATAATCGCAATCATAGACTCTTTCTCTACTCATTTATCGGATCTGACGATCGAGAGCACCTGAACGAGTTGACGTTTAACTAGAGGCTACCCTTGGTCGACAGCACGCCCCTGATACGTTCGTCAAAGCCGGTCGCCATGTCCATCGCGCGCGCAAACGCTTTGAAACAGGCTTCGATGATATGATGCGGATTTTCACCGCGAATCACATCGATGTGCAGATTCATGCCCAGCTGGTTGGTAAACGCCGCGTAAAACTCATGCGGCAGGTCGGTATCGAAACTGCCGACTCGGCCGGGGCGAATTTTCACGTTGTACGAAAGATAGGGTCGGCCGCTCAAGTCGATAACCACCTTCGCCAAAGTTTCATCTAACGGGCAGCTTGCCTCGCCGAAGCGGCGAATCCCTTGTTTATCGCCCAGTGCCTTCTTGAATGCCTCACCCAATGCCAGACCGACATCCTCGACAGTGTGATGATAGTCAACTTCTAAATCGCCCCTTGCCTGAAGCTCTATGTCGAACAATCCGTGGCGCGAAAAGCTGTCCAACATGTGGTTGAAGAAGGGCATGCCGGTTTCAATGTCCGCTTTGCCGCTGCCCTCGAGATCAACCGAAGCTACAATTTCGGTTTCCTTGGTCTTACGTTCAACCGTGCCGGTGCGTCCCATTGTCACCCCTCCTTCACGAATCGCGCCTCGATAGCGCGCGCATGATTATCAAGCCCTTCAAGTCGCGCCAGCTGAATAATCCTGGGAGCCAAAGCCCGCAAGGCGCGTTTTTCGGCGTGAATCACCGTAGTTCGTTTGAGAAAATCATAGGTGCCCAGTGGAGAGAAAAAGCGCGCGCTGCCGCCCGTCGGAAGCACGTGATTTGGCCCGGCGAGGTAGTCTCCTAACGGCGGCGCCGAATAAGGCCCTATGAAGATAGCTCCGGCGTTGCGGATCTCCAATGCCCATTTTTCCGGCTGTCGAACGAGTAGCTCGAGATGCTCCGGCGCAATCTGGTTGGCGATCCTCACAGCTTCGGTCAAATCGGCGGTAACAAGGATAGCCCCGTAATTTTCGTAGCGACTTCATTGTAATCGTTGTGTCGCGGGGCCCGGCGTAGCTGCTCTTCGAGCGTCTGCTGTATCTTTGTCGCGACACTCATCGACGGCGTAATGCATAGAGCTGCGGCAAGTTCGTCATGCTCGGCCTGGGAAAGCATGTCTGCGGCGACATACGCTGGATCGGCAGAATCGTCAGCCAGCAGCAAGATTTCACTGGGCCCGGCGATCGAATCGATGTTGACTTCACCGAAGACCAGCCGCTTGGCGGTTGCGACAAAAATATTTCCCGGCCCAACGATTTTGTCTACTTTGGGAATTGTCGCAGTACCGAACGCTAAAGCCGCAATCGCCTGAGCGCCGCCGACGCGAAAAATCCGATCGACACCGGCAATTTTGGCGGCGGCTAGAATGATATCCGCATCGTTGCCTATGGGCGAGGTCATGACGATTTGCTTAACCCCTGCCACTTTCGCCGGCATTACATTCATCAGCACGGTTGAGGGATAAGAGGCTTTGCCTCCCGGAACATAGACTCCGACTCGCTCCAGTGGAGTAATTCTTTGCCCGAGAACCATTCCCAATGAATCGCGATAATGCCAGCTTTTCTGCAATTGACGCCGGTGAAACGCGGCGATCCGCTTGGCAGCGAGACGCAAAGTGCCGAGATCCTTGGCAGGCACTTTGCCCATCGCCCGGTCGATTTCACCAGCTGTGACTTCCATGCTGGCGCGAGTCATGCGCCTCTGGTCAAATTCCTGAGTGTAACGCAGCACCGCGCGATCGCCTTGTTGCTGCACTATCCGGATGATCTCATTGACGCGCTGCTCGATGTCGCCTTGACGACCGCCACGCCGCGCAAGAATTCGCCTGATCAGAGAGCGATAGCCCGGCTCAGATGTTTTATAGATCCTAACCTTCACGGTTAGCGATTCTCCCTGGCAGAGACGAAGAACCACGTGGATTGCTGCCTACGCTTTAACCCGCTCGATCTGCGCCCCCAGGCTCGATAGTTTCTCTTCGATATATTCATAGCCCCGGTCCAAGTGGTACACCCTGGAGACTTCAGTCGACCCGCTTGCTACTAGTCCCGCAAGAATGAGCGAAATACTCGCTCGCAAATCCGTCGCCATTACCGGCGCTCCCGACAGCTCCCTGGCGCCACGAACCACGGCGCGATTGCCTTCGAGCTGGATCTGGGCTCCCATACGGTCCAGTTCCTGCGCATGCATAAAACGATTTTCGAAAATCGTTTCGGTGATAACGCTAACGCCATCAGCCACCGACATGAGAACCATCATCTGAGCTTGCAGATCCGTTGCGAAGCCAGGATAAGGCAGAGTCGTTACATCAACGCTTTTGATTTTGCCATTTCTCTGCACTCTGATACCGCCGGGATCGCAGCTAAGCACGACACCCGCCTCCTGCAGCTTGATCAGAAAAGCGTCCAAGTGTTCGGCCCGCGCGCCTTTAATCCAAACATCACCGCCGGTGATGGCGCTGGCGATGACGAAGCTGCCGGCTTCGATGCGATCGGGAATGATCTCGTGCGAAAATCCATGCAGCGAATCTACTCCGTCGATCTGAACAATGTCGGTGCCTGCGCCGCGAACTCTCCCGCCCATTTTGTTCAAGGCAGAGGCCAGATCCTCGATCTCGGGTTCCTTGGCGGCATTCTCAATCACCGTTGTGCCGTCGGCAAGCGTCGCCGCCATCATGAGATTCTCGGTGGCGCCAACCGAGGGCAAGTCGAGATAGATCTTTGCCCCGTGCAACCGAACCGCAGTTGCCTCGATGTAGCCATGGGAGTGCTCAATGCGCGCGCCCATTGCTTCCAAGCCTTTGAGATGCAGATTGACCGGACGCGCGCCGATGGCGCAGCCGCCGGGGGTTGAGACTCTGGCTTGGCCGAAGCGAGCCGTCAAAGGTCCCAGCACCAAAAAAGACGCGCGCATGGTTTTGACCAGATCGTAAGAGGCTTCGAGTTTGCCAACCATTTCGGCCTGCACAGTTAGTTCGCTGGTTCCTTGAGCCCACCCCTCTTTGTCGATCTTTACACCCAGCCCGCCGAGAAGTTTCAAAGTCGTATGGATATCGGCCAGATTAGGAACTCGCTGGTACCGGCAAGGTTCCGCCGTCAGTAAGGATGCTATTAAAATTGGCAGCGCGGCATTTTTCGATCCGCTGACAGTGACTTCACCGGTGAGTCTCTTTCCGCCGTGCACGATGATTTTGTCCATTGGTTGTGGCTTTAGGTAGAGTTTGGCGACGCAGCGTGAGCGACAATCACGCGATCCTTAAGGGCATAATCTTGGTACACGAGCGGCGGCGTATAATTACCGGCGTCGCCCAACAACGCCGTAATCTCCCGTCCCATAGCAGCGCCAATTTCCATGATCAACGCACCGCCCGGCAGCAAATGACGCCATCCTTGGCCTACGATGCGGCGATAGTAATCGAGTCCATCAAGACCGCCATCCAGTGCGGTTCGCGGCTCCCACTGACCAACCTCCGGCGCCAGAGCGGGGAGCTCACCGCGCCTAACATACGGAGGATTAGCAACGATGAGATGGAACTCATGCTCTCTGATTAATTCGAACAAATTGCTGGCACGGAATTGAATCCGATCGGCGACTTGATGACGAGCGGCATTGTGGCGCGCAATCTCGAGTGCCGCCGGTGATACATCCGTGGCCAATACTTGCGCCCGCGGCAGCTCCTTTGCCAGTGTGACTGCAAGGGCGCCGCTGCCGGTGCCGATATCGAGAATTCGCAAGGGCAAGTCATCGATCGAAAGCGCCGGCGCATTCCAGTGAGATCTCAACGAGCCGTTCGGTTTCCGGCCTCGGAATGAGGACATCGGGCGTGACTAGGAAATCCAGGGACCAGAACTCCTGACAACCGGTGATGTAGGCTATCGGCTCGCGGTGTAACCGGCGGATCAAGAAAATATCACTAAACTTACGTCGCGCACTAAGCTCCAGTGGCTCATCGAGACTGACGTAGAGCTGCGATTTCTCGACTTGTAGCGCGTGGCACATCAGCACCTCGGCATCAAGACGCGCCGAATCAATTCCCGCCGCTTTAAGTCGCTGTGTAGCGTCAACGAGTACGCAACGGATTGTCTGCGGTCCCGACGTTGAATATACCACCTGGCTGTCGGTATCCATGCAAGTCATCACCCGGTGGCCTTCAGTGCTTCCGCTTGATAGTGCGTGATCAGTCCATCGACAATCTCATCGATTTGCCCGTCCATGATACGCTCGAGCTGGTAAATCGTTAGATTGATGCGATGATCGGTGAGCCTTCCTTGAGGAAAGTTATAGGTGCGAATCCGTTCGCTCCGGTCGCCGCTGCCAACCATCAGCTTTCGCGTTGCGGCAATCTCCGAGCGCTGTTCTTCCTGTTTCTTTTCCAGTAGCCGGGCCATCATGATTTTCATCCCTTTGGCTCGGTTCTTGTGCTGTGATTTCTCATCCTGGCATGACACCACGATGCCGCTTGGGACGTGCGTGATCCGCACCGCAGAATCGGTTGTATTGACGCTCTGGCCGCCGGGTCCCGACGAGCGAAAAACATCGATGCGGATATCCTTCGGATCTATGTCGAGTTCCACTTCATCCGCTTCCGCAAGCACCGCGACCGTCACTGCCGATGTGTGAATACGCCCGGAACCCTCGGTGACGGGAACTCGCTGCACTCGATGAACTCCGCCCTCGAACTTGAGCCGGCTATAGGCGCCCTTTCCCTCGACCATCAGAATGATTTCTTTGAAGCCGCCGAGTCCGGTCGGACTGGACGTCAGAATCTCAACGCGCCAGCCGCGAGATTCGGCGTAGCGAGAATACATGCGGTAAAGCTCGCCGGCAAAGAGTGCGGCCTCGTCACCGCCGGTGCCGGCGCGAATTTCGATAATGACGTTTTTGCTGTCGTTAGGGTCTTTTGGCAGAATCAGATACTTGAGACGGTTTTCCAACTCTTCCTCACGCTGACGAAGAGCGTTGACCTCTTCTTTGGCGAGCTCTCTTATGGCCTCGTCATTTTCTTCAAGGAGTTGACGATTTTCTTGTATCTCCTGCTCGACCTTGCGCCATTCACGGTAAGAGACGACGATCTCCTCCAATTCGGATCTCTCCTTGGCCAGCTTGGAATATTCCCGCTGTAGGTTGGCAAGGCCCGGATCCGACATCAAACGTTCCAGCTCTTCGTAGCGCTTTTCAACTTCGGCCAGTTTATCAAGCATAAGATTTAACCTGAGAAATTGGATGTTTCCGAAAAGATAAAAAAAGGGCAAAGAGAGGATGACAACTCTTTGCCCTTTCCGCGCCGGAAACTGTTAAGTCTCTCAGTTCAGCCCCAGTCCTCCGCTGAACTCAAGCTTCGCTTTTGGGGGCGTATCGCTTTCTGAACTTCTCTACGCGTCCTGCTGCGTCGATGAATTTTTGTTTCCCAGTAAAGAAAGGGTGACAGTTGGAACAGATATCGACGTGGATGTTGCCGACGGTGGAACGGGTCTCAACTGTAAAGCCACAGGCACAGATCACCTGCGCCTGCTTGTACTCTGGATGGATGCCTTGTTTCATAACTCCCTCGCGATCAGGCTGTTTATAACACACTGAAGTTAGCTCTTCAAATCGCGCCCCGCTTCGACCGACTTCGAGCAATCTCGTGCAGGATGGTTTTAGGAGTCCGGCAATAACTTGGAATGAAGCTCCAGGTGATCAGCTACGGCGGCCAGACCAAGAACATTGGTGGGATGTTGGTACAGTCTCAGGACCTCAGGCTGCTTTGCTCGTTTCGACAGCCTCCGGTTTAACTCGCCAACCAGCAATATGGCATCGGCCCAGTAATGATCTTTGTAGTAACGCATGGTTGAATCGTGAGCCAGGTCCGAGTCTTTCAGCCACTGCTGCCGTGATGCCTGCGCCCCCCCTTTACTCGTGTTCGGCCGGTCTTTTCTGTCGTACTCGGTCATTAACTCGCTGTCCTTTTTTTTGTAAGAATCGAGCAAGCGGCGGATGTCTTGGACGAGCTGAAGCGACTTTTGCTTGAGTACTTTGTTTGATACGTCCGAATAAGCGGTCTTCTCGGTCGTTGCTCCGAGCGTCATAAACGCCAGTAATCCGATAAACAAGAGAAGAGCCGCGCGTCTTTCAATGCGCAAATTCATCGAGAGATTACATCCTAACTCATGTAAATTTCGGTCAGCAACCTTCGTTCATACTGGTTTCCCGCCGTTTTACGGTCATAATATGCAGCGGTGCGATGGCAAACAAGACGTCAACCAGGCGGACGTGCATTCTGCTAAACTAAGCTTGCGCGGAGCAGCCGGAGCAATTGTCCGAATGAAATGCCGATGATACAGCTCGAAGAACCATTCACTGATTTCACGGAGGACAGCCGTGCCTAAGGTGCGCACGCACTACGACAACTTAAAAGTGGCACGCGATGCGCCGCCCGAAGTGATCCGCGCCGCCTATAAATCCTTGTCACAGAAGTACCATCCCGATCGAAACCCGGGTGACCCGAGAGCGTCCAGGACCATGGCGATCATCAATGCGGCTTACAGGGTTCTGTCCGATCCTGATCTGCGACGGAAACATGACGAATGGATCCGGAAAGTCGAAGCTGAACCGCCAGCCAAGCCCCGGCCGACATCTCGTCCGGCGGCAGATAGGCCTTCTCGACGGCCAACGGCTAAAGCCCCAACGGCTCAAGCACCGGTCTTTAAGAGCAAATATGAAATCGTCAATCACCTGAGACGTTACGGGTGGGTTTACCTATTTCTGCTGCTAGTCGAATGTCTCTTGATCGCGACAATGCTGTTTTTGTAGCGAGCTAGGAAAACTAAAGCTTACGACCAGCTCACCGCGTTCGTTGATGCGGACACTCGGGCCTCCGACACTTTTGAACCGGCTGATCGCTGAAATTAAAAAGCCCGGTCTGGAGGACTCCCCAGCCGGGCCGGTCAAAATGCGATTACCAGGTGCCTTAGTGCGAAATCGTCACCTTCGGATACACCAAACTACGCATCAAGTCTGGCGTCTGTTGACTTATAACCGTTCCTGTAAGGCTCAGTTATTTCTTTTCGCGACAACACGGCCGCCAGACTTATAAATCGCGGCTGCGCAAGAAGGATGCGGCATACGATGCTAGCCGCCTGGTCGCGGTTGTATCTGCCCAACAAGTGGATGGTCTTTTCGTTTAACAAACCGAGAAGCCGGTCGTAATCCGCGCCCTGGAACCGGTTCAAAACCCTCCGGATCAGCAGATGAGGCTCAGCTCTCGCCGCAGCGACCTCAGTTCCTTTGCGTAATCTCTGCATCCTAGAATTGCACTAGCTGCAGCCTTGGCTCCGCGGAGTCCGGTGACCAGTCCGCCCACTGTCGTCACTTTGACCTGCGCCGCCGCATCGGCAACGAGATAAACTTGACAACCCGATATGCGGCGCCACGGCTGCATTCTATGTGAGTAGCACGGTATGCGCGCAGACTGGATCTCCACAGGTTTAAATCCGATTCGATTCAAAAATCGTTCGAGCTTGCTCCTGGCACTTTTTCCTTCCTCAGCGATGAAGCCAATCGCTGCGTGAGTCGGCGATTGCGGGATCATCCAATAGAAGTACGGCGTATCCTCAGGCTCAAACCACACTTGGGTCGTACCCGCGCGCCAGCCGCTGGGGAGCTCGACGACCGCTTGGAGCAGCGGCGTCGTCGCGTGACCATTGCCGATTGCGGTCTTGGCGACCCTGCTCGACGTGCCGTCTGCGCCGATCAAAATTCTGGTTTTGAATTTCTCGAAGATCTGCTGATGCGTATCTCGAATAGTTATCGTAGAGCCTTGATCATTCGGCTTGAAATCGACCAGTTTGCAGCCCGGGCGAATTTCTACCCCGGCATCACGCGCTTTCCTGGCCAGCAACCGGACCACCGCTGATCGCTCGACAACCAGGTCCGGTTCCTTCATCAGGATCGTCACTGATCGACCGGGAGAGTGAAGGTCGATCTGATCGATTTCATTGACCACGGCCTCTTCTGGAAAAAACTCTAATACATCTGTGAGCCGCGATGTGGTTATCAAGGTTCGCGATTCGACATTCAACACATCATTTGCATCGAAGAGCCGTACCCGCTTGCCTTCTCGCGCGAGTAGATATGCTGCAAAAAGTCCTGCTGCCGAACCACCGATGATGTCAACGTCCGCCACAATGTCTTTCCTCTCTTTCTTTGGTTCTCCGGTTCTGGGTCTTGGGTATTGAATTTCCGAACTACCGAATACCCAAAACCTAACAGCTATCCAGCCGCTCACTAGCTCGTCGCTTCTTCGCGCGCTGCGCATCTGAGCTCTTTTTGAGCAGCTTGCGATATGTGTTTTTAAATAATCTGTTCGCGATCTCTGATCTCTGAGCAAATCAATTGAGACTTCTTGAGATTAGGATCGAGATTCATTGAGATTGACAGCTTCGAAGCGAGAATTTCCTAACCTCTTAATCTCGTCTTCGCATCTCACAGTCTCCAAGTCTCCCAGTCTCTAGCTATCGCCCTAACCCTAACCTCTACGTCTCACCCCCAGCTGTTTCACTTCTAAGTCTTAGCTCATCGCTCCTTGCTCCATGCTCGTTGCTCTTGCTGTTAACTCCCTGCTCATCGCTGACCTCCGGAAAGTAAACGCCGTCGCGGCGAAAAAGTAACACGGCCGCCTTTAGTAAGATCGAGAAGTCCAACGACAACGACCAGTGATCGACATAGCAAAGATCCATTCGAACCCGTTCATCCCAAGGCAGTCGATTGCGCCCATTAATCCACGCCAACCCCGCCATTCCAGGCTTAAAGTCGAAGCGCCGGCCGTCCTCTGCCGAGCAGTAGGCCGCCTGGCTCGGCACCCACGGTCGCGGCCCGACGATGCTCATATCGCCTTTGAGTACATTCCAGAGCTGCGGAATCTCGTCCAGTGTCCACTTACGTAAGAGCCGCCCAACCCGTGTGATGCGCTCGTCATCCGCTGTCACCGTCATTTTATTGCCCATATTCTCCGCGCCGATGACCATCGTGCGAAACTTGTAGCAGCGAAAATTTTTCCGTCCCCTGCCGACCCGGTCTTGAACAAAAAATACCGGCCTGCCGTCATCCCATTTGATCGCCAACAGAATCAGCCCGATCAGCGGCGAGAGAAATATCAGAGCGTTAGCCGCGACCGTTATATCGAAAAGCCGCTTGGCCGCAAGCGCGGTTGTTAGTCGAACGAGACTCATGGAGATTCCTTTCGGCGAAGGCTGAGATTGGTGGAGACTTTCAGAGAGAGACTCATTGAGACTTTAAGATCGAGATTGTTGAGGAACGAGACTCGTTCAGACGTTTGAGAAGGCGACTGATTGAGATGTCGAAGAACGAGACAGCTTGACCCGCAAAGACCTGCTGTATAAAATCGTATAGTAATACAGTAATACGGTCGGAAAAGGAGTCACAAGCTATGGGCGCAACCGTTAAGGTCAGGGAAAAGTATCAGATTACCATTCCCGAAGATGTTCGAGCCAAAATTCCCTTGCAGGTCGGAGAACGCGTGGAAGTGATAGCGGAGGCAGGCAATATCGTAATCCGCCCGATAATCGAGGTTCCCAGGGACCAGGCATGGTTCTGGAGCAAGGAATGGCAGGAGCAGATTGTCCGATCCAAAAAAAACATAGAAAAGGGGAAGCTCAAGGCATTTAAATCGGTGAAAGAGGCGCGGAAGCACTTTGGCGACTAACATCGTCATCCCTGATTCGGTTCTTAAGATACTCAATTCCCTTCCTAAAGAAGTTAGAATAAAATTTTGGGATCAGCTAGAAAGACTTATTGCCAACCCATCCTACCCTGGTCTGAGAAATGAAAAACTAAAGGGTACCGATCACTGGGCCTTCAGCATCACCATGAACTACAGGGCAACCTATATTCGAGATGGAACACGCATTATCATTACAGCCGTTGGAACTCATAAAGACGTTTTAGGAACTTGAGCACATTGTGCTTGCGATCTGGTTGTTACTGTTCAGGAGCCGATCTTAAATGATCTCAAGCAGATTGAGATTCGTTGAGATTGATTGAGACGTTTAAGAACGAGACTGATCGAGATGTCTAAGAAGGAGACTGATGGAGATTCAGGGACTCATAGAGACCAATGAGTTATCGAGATTCGTCGAGTCTTCAGATCTCCCAGTCTCTCTCTTCCGTCTCCCAATCTCGTCCTTTCGTCTCCCAGTCTCGTCTTCCGAGTCTCCCAGTCTCCTAAACTTGCCTGATCCGCACGGAATAGATGGGCTGCGTGGCATGAATTGGCTTAAAACGTAGGCTGGGATGATTGGGGTTGTCTTGAAACAGGCGGTATGCCCGTCGTGCTTGATTTCGGATTTCGGCTGGTAATTCGTCGAACAGAGTTCGAAATCGCTTCGTCGTATGCGAAATCACAACTTGTTCGGATTAAGCCGTCGTGTCTGACCCTTCTGGTGTTCGTCTAACGCTTCTGTTATCGAGCTACAACGGATCGAGGGCACGATATTCAAAACAAAAGAAGAAGCGGAGGCAGATGGGTTATCACTGGCCAGAGCATGGGTAGATCTAAGAAGTGCCTGGAGGGTGCCAACCTGAGGAGATAGTCGCCTTCTTACGATTCTGGTTGCGCGAGCATGGTTGGTAAAAAATGTTCTCAACTGTAGTTGCTGGTCTCCTTGTCGTCACGTCCGTGCTTTTGGTCAGGCGCGGTCGAACAAATGTTTGCCGTCGATGTCGGTCGCGCATTCGACGGTGGTTTGCACATTGCCCAGTGTGTGGCGCAAAGCAGAACTAGCTGAGATAGAGAATCCCGGCCAAATGTTTTGCTTGTTGTTATTAGTTTTGTTGGTCTTTGTTTCAAGCGGTTTGTTTCAATGCACAGAGCCGAAGGACAAACCGCTGCCAACGCCACAGGGATGTTTGGCTGAGAATAAGGATAACGCTATTTGGCTGCTGCCCGCCGCTGACGTTAACACGGACTTTTTGCTTTTGCGGTTGCGGTAGGGTCACGTCAAAGGCATGGCGCCATCGTCCTTTCAGATCACAAACAACTTTTTCAAGGTAGAAACTGCCATCAGAAACCTAAGGTTGCCAAGAAAATCTCTTCTCATTGATTTTCGGATCCGGCTGTTTGCTTGGAAGCATTAAATATATTGGTCAAACCTCGTCGACCATCTCTTCAGGGAATAATCTGCTCAATGATGAATGGAATGAATTGCCCACCTACAAAGACACGTTTGACCAGATGAGCTATGGAGGATTCGAGTATAAGTCCTAAACAACGCACCACCCATGTATCGCGAGATCAAGGTGGTTCCCATCTGGATCAAGAACTCTAAACTCAGCATCATGGTCCTTCGGCATCGGTGTAAGCTCTGAAGAGGCGCCGGCTTTCTTAAGGCTCCCTTCCAAGTCGTGGAGATCATCAACATCAAAACCGAGGACATAGAGTCCTGGCTTCAGGTCAGGTTTTTGATCGACGATGGCTAAATTGAAATCTCCATCGGAAAGATGTGTGCTAGTCGGGCGACCATAGACGACTCTCATATCGAAGGCGGTCGTATAGAAATTTACCAGACGCTCTCGGTTTGGACTTACGATTGCGAGATGACGTATTCTTGGCATTTGCGCCTCCCTTCATGAATATCCATTCTTGTCAGCACGGGTAAGTGATTAGGTTGGCCAGCCGTGAGTTGAAAGGTCGATGGGATTACCGTCTGGGTCGAGAACCCGGTACTCGGCTTCTCGATTCCGCGGCCGCCTCTGAACCTCGCTACCTGCGCCCGCTTCTTTAAGCTTCTTTTTTAAAATGTCGAGATCCTCGACTTCAAAACCAAAATGATAAAGACCGGGTTCTCGTCCGGCATAGTGTGGGTTCAGGGCGAGGTTTATAGAACCGTCCGACAAGTAAATAGCACCTCCTTCGCCTTGCACCTGTTTCATCCCGAAGGCTTGTTTATAAAATTCTGCTAACTTTTCACGGTTTGAACTCACGATAGCAATATGGCGAATCTTAGGCATCTGCAATCCTCCTGCATGTAATTTCTAACCGAAGCCGCTACCGTCAAAAACGATTGAGGTAGAGTGTGCCAACATCGTTACCGCCTCGGCAAGGGATCTGCTCCAGCGATCGTGTTGTAAAGCTTAATGTCTTCCGGGTCTCTAGGGATATTTTTAACTAGCTCTTCTAACTCCTCGGGCATCAGAGGGGAAGGATCTGCACGAGTCATCTTTGTCCAGTTTGCATGAAATTCAGGGTCTTTCCATGACTTCCTGAAAGCGTCTTTAAGAGTTCTCACCCGGTCATTTGGAGTGCCTGGTGGTAGAACAAAAGCTTGGCTGAAACGGCCGAACGCAGCGAACATATCCAGCACTCTTTTTTCCTTGTCAGTCTTACTAAAGCTGTGCAGTGCGGGGAGCTCGCCGAAGGCCGGATGCTTGTAGCGATATCCGTGCGGAATCTCGGCTACACCATGGAAGTTCATAAGTCGCTCGTTAATGAATTGAGGCGTACGCTGAACTACGGTTTCTGCACTATTCGCGCGAGCATCCAGCTCGCCTTGCATGAGAGCTACGTCCATTTCCGCTCCGGAAAAGCCCACCACAAACCGGGGTTCTTTTAAATCAAGCAGCCATGCAAAAAGTCTGGCAATCACATAGTTGGAGTGGCCAACCGACTGTCCTCCGATCCTCAACCCTGTAGCTGCTCTGAGTTTATTGAGGTTATCCAGACCGAGTTGACTCCGTGAAAAAAAGACGTTGTTTACCTCGTTGTGACCAGAGCCCAAGTAAATCAGTTTATTGATGTCATATTGAACGCCCGGCAGCCCGAGAATGGCAGACGTTACCAGTCCACTGCTCACCCGACCAATGGTTAAGCCGTCGCGCGGCGCATTGTTGTAAAGATGATTCGCAGCCGTTCTGCCTCCAGCGCCTGGCATGAACTGCATTACGATCCTTGGTTCACCGGGAATGTGCTTCTGCAAAACAGGGAGCAATGCCTGGGTTCGGAGCTGGCCCACCCCACCCGGCGTGCTGTCTTGGATGAGCGTAATCAGTTTGCCTCGATAAAAATCCGGCTGGGCCCATGATAAATTCGGCATCAGCCCGAGAAACATCCCAAGCCAAGCCATAGCTACTGGTTTCATGGGACACCTCCGCAACATTTGATCAATTAACTTCTTCCCTGCATCGAAATATGAGGGATATTGGCGCGCTCTAATTCCTCTTTGCTGAGTTTTTTAATGTCCTTTCGAAGCTCATAGTTGATGTGTTGGATAGCTTCAGAAGGTCCGGAGCGATTGCCCATCATTATCATCGGGCCATCACCGCTATTTTCCAATTGATAGAAGGATCCACCGGTAATGGTGGCAACCATTCCCGGCTTCATTACCGCCTTGCCACCATCAGGAAAATGCATGGTGCATTCGCCGTCAATGACATAAAATGTCTGATCCGCGTTGTGACAATGCATGTCGTCTCTCTCGCCGGGATTCGGATAGTAGTGGACCCATGCGTGACAACGTGGCGTATTGAACACAACCTTTCGACGTTTTTCTCGACGTGCGAGTTCCACTAGATCAATGATTTCAACGCCCATGTTAATCCTCCTTACTAATACTGTAGTTGTCATGCAGTTCTGAGCTACATTTCCTGGTGAGCATCGCTATCCGCCGGGTCAATCCCCTCCGCGTATCTTTGCTATCATCAACCATCTTCTACCGGGTCAACTGTTATGGCGAGATCGATCCCGAGAACGCAGGCCGATGTGCAGTCCTCGATAATCCGAGCGCGAGCCTTCTATACGGGCCATTTCCTGGAGCATACAAGATCGATGGCGTTCCCATCCGGATCGTGAACCCTGAATTCAGCGTCACGATTTTTTGGTCTAGGTTGTACTTCACTGGAAGCTCCGACCTCTTTGACAACGTCTCTAAGCGGCGCGACATCGTCTACCTCGAAACCGAAATGATAGAGGCCCTCGCCGACCTTCAGTTCAGGCGTCTTCTTAATAATAGCGAGATTCATATATCCGTCAGAAAGGTAAAGTGCTGACCCAATACCCTTCACCTCCTTCATTCCGAAAGCAGTCTTGTAAAAGTTTCCCAGCTTTTCCTGGTTCGAAGTAACGATAGCAATGTGACGGATCCGGCTCATATTGCACCTCCTTAATTCTATCTCCGCTTTCCTAGATGAACTGAAGATCAAGTTACGCACTTGCTATATCGCTCAAAGCGATGATTGGTCAAACACCCGAGCACACCCACACGAACGTAAATTACTGCTCGTTAAATTAGCAACATGACTAGGGAGGCTTCAGAAGCGGTGCCGGCTGCCACCATCAGAGCTGGCTACCTTCGTAGATCGGACAACATTCAGCCCTGCTATTTCGCTGCCTCATTTCCGTTTTGCTCAACCCACTACGTGCTCCGAGCGATCGATCTATCTTCCATACAAACGCTTTATAAAGCCGCTGTCTTCAATCTCTTTTAAGATGGATGCATCGATGAAGTCGTTGGGATTGAGAGTCTTGGCTTGCGCGCGGGTTTTTGCGAGTTGGTCGATGATGGTTTGGATGCCAGCGGGAGTGGGATATGGCACGGCCGGGATTAGACGCTGACTATAGTCGTCGTAAATGCTTTGAACCAGGGAAAGATCGCTCAATCGCGCGACTTTCTGGAAGGTTTTTAGGGACAAGTCTTTATTGGTCTTGAAAACGTAAATGCCTTCTAGATATGCGCGCAAGAAGCGCACGGCAGTCTCACGACGGTCACGGATCAGCTGTTTGCGCGCGCCGATGCCATGATGTGTAAAAGGGATATTCAACTGGCTCAGGTCTGAAACCAGAGAATAACCTTCACGTTGCGCCATCGTGGCGAAAGGCTCGGATAGAGCCGCGGCGTCGACAGCTTTGTTTTGGAGCGCTAGGTATGCTTCCGGATCGCCGCCGATCTGGATAAGAGCGGCGTCTTTGTCAGGCACGAGTCCCCAGCGGTCAAGACCGAAGCGCACCGAGAAATCGCTAACTCCGCCGAGCCGTGAAATGGCGATTTTCTTTCCCTTGAGCTGTCCCGGTTCTTTAATTGAGGGTTGAGCTAGAATTTTATAAACGAGCGTATTGATCGTTGATGTGATGCCGACAAAATCGGCGCCGGCCATATTGGCGTTGATGTTAGCGACACCGCCGCTGGTAATGAAATGAAGTTCGCCAGCCAAAGCCGACTGCACCGCGCGTGAGCTCACCGGAATCATCAATATCTCTACATCGAGTCCCTGCTTTCGCCCGAGATCGAGCTCCTTCATCAAATAAACTGGGGTGAACTGAATTGCGATTGACGTATACGCCATGCGGATTTTTGGCACAGATTGCCCGGATGCGTGGGAAGGTAAAAACATAAGCGCCAGAAAAATCATCGCTATTCTTTTGTAAGCATCTTGTACGCACCTGATCGTTCCGAGATAAATTGTCATGGTTGCCTCTCCTATAACGATTTCATGCGAAAAAAGGATAGGGTAAAGTCCAACAGAGTTATCTCGGGAGTGCCGCACAATAGGCAAACTCAAGGGATTGTCGGCGCAAAGACTTCGATAACCGAGTTCTGTGCATATGGGACTGGTTGATGAAGCTCGAGTGTAGGGACGAAGAATAACGGCTTAAATTCACAGCCTCTCTAGAACCACCACAGAGAAGCTGCAGATGCATGTTGAGGATCAAACTACGGAGAAAATAGTCGCGTTAAGGGCCAATCAATGACAGAACACGGACAATTTGAAAGTGGAGAGAATTTAAATGGCATGCGAGTTATTGATTTTTGGTGGAGCCGATCGGGATCGAACCGACGACCTCTTGAATGCCATTCAAGCGCTCTCCCAACTGAGCTACGGCCCCACGAAAAGATTAAGGCGGAAAAGACGGAGCATTTCTGCTGCTAACCACCATTGTACTTCGTAATATCGATAAACGATTCGCAAAAGTCAAATCAGCAATTCACAACCTTCTCGAACTCCCTGATATGACTTTTTCCTCTAACAGGCTGCTGAAAAAGACCATATGCTTCGTTGCCGCTCAATCACCTCGCTGCGACGTACTGTAGTACGCCTCCGCTCGTCGATTTTTCGCGCGCCTGGCCTCTGGATCTTTTTAAGCAGCCTGCAAGAGGCTTTTTTTCAGCACCCTGCTAAGCTTTTATGATCTGGTCTTCACCGTTGCCTCGATCAATTCTTCGGCGTGACGCAGGGTTCGTTCGGTAATTTTGACGCCTCCCAGCATGCGCGCCACCTCGGAGACTCTCTCCGCTTCCGAAAGGCGCTCGACCTGAGTGAAGGTTCGCCGGTTATCAACTTCTTTGCGCACGACATAATGAGAGTCCGCCATCGCGGCGATCTGAGGCAGGTGAGTCACGCTGATGACTTGATGCAAACCGGCCACTTGCTTGAGCTTTTTTCCGACGATCTCGGCCACCCTGCCACCGATTCCGGTATCGACTTCGTCGAATAGAAGGGTCGAGACGACACCCGGGGTGAGCACTAGTGCTTTGAGAGCGAGCATAAGCCGGGAGAGTTCGCCGCCGGAAGCAATCTTGGCTAAAGGTTTCACCGGTTCTCCGGGATTAGGCGAGAAATAAAACTCAACCTGATCCATACCTCGTTCGGTAAGTTTTTTACCGGCAATGAAAAACGGCGGATTGTCGTTTTCCTCATCCTGGCGTCTGAAGCGCACCTCGAATACCGTGTCAGGCATTCCCAGCCCGCGGATTTCCTTTTCCAATTCCCGCTTTAATTTCTTGGCTGCGCGCTGCCTGTCACCGGAGAGTTTCTCCGCCATGTCCCACGCGGCTTGACGCGCCTCCTCAAAGGATTTTTCAAGGTTCAGGATCTGTGCTTCGCCTTGCTGCAGATTTTCCAATGTGACCTGAATCCCGGTTTGTAGGCGCAGAATCTCTTCGATATCGCCGTTGTACTTGCGTTTGAGACGCTGAATCTCGGCGAGACGATCATCGAGTTGCTCCAGCGCGCGCGGATCAAAATGAACTCGATCGGCATAACGCCCCAGTTGTAACGCCGCCTCTTGCAGTTGCGCCAGTGAAGATTCAAGTAATTCAAACGTCGGGGTCAATTCCTGATCAATGGCCGCCAACTCGCGCGCCCTCCCGACGTATTTTCCCAAACGGCCGACGAGCGCGGACTCCCCTTCGTAAAGGATCTCCTCCCCTTCACGACAACCCTGGTAGAGTCTTTCCGAGTGCGCCAGAATATTTCTGCTCGAGCGCAGCTCCTCTTCTTCGCCGGGCTTCAAGCCGGATTTGGCAATCTCTTCAGCCTGAGCTTCTAAGAGCGCTTTCTCCCGGCGCTGCTGTTCCAAAGCCTCACGGGTATCATTCAGACTGCTCCAGGCGTGGGATAAGCCTTCGAAGCGCTGCTTCATGGATCTCGCCATGGCATCGAGATCAGCAAAAGCGTCGAGCAGGTTTAAGTGGGTTTCCGACTGCAGCAACGTATGGTGCTCGTGCTGGCCGTAGATGTGCACGAGAGAAGCGCCCACCTGCGAGAGCAAGCCTAATGGACAGAGACTGCCGTTTAAATAAATCCGGTTTTTACCCGAGCGGTTGAGGATGCGCTTGATAACCAGTTCGCCTTCGACCTCGAAACCGGCTTCGCTTAAGTCAGCGCTGAGTGCTGGCGGCACGGTTTCGAATAAAGCTTCGACTGTGGCCTCCTCTTCTTTGTGTCTGATAATCTCCGAACTGCCGCGCTCCCCGGAGATAAGTCCCAACGCGCTAAGGATAATCGATTTGCCTGCGCCGGTTTCGCCGGTAATGATGTTAAGGCCCTGGCCAAGTTGCAGAACGACCTCGTCGATGATGGCAAAGTTCTTAATCCGGAGTTCGCGCAACATAACCCGCTTAACGTTCCCCCCATTTCAGTTTCTCGCGCAAAATTTCATAGTAACTGCGGCTCGGCAACTTTATCAACGATACCGGCAGGCCGTAGTCGCGTGCCTCGACTTTGTCGCCGTTCTCGAGCCGAACACCCTGTTGTCCGTCGGGACTCAAGAAAACGGTATCGCCAAAAGAGCGAAGCGTAACCTGTATTCCCGCCACACCAGGCACCACGATCGGTCGGTTGGTCAATGTGTGAGGACATAGGGGAGTCAGGATGATGGCGCTGAGCGCCGGCGCCAAAATCGGCCCCCCGGCCGCGAGGGAATAAGCGGTCGAACCCGTGGGCGTCGAAATAATCAACCCGTCAGCCCGGTAGTTACATAAATATTCGCCATCGAGATAGGTTTCCAGATTGATGATGCGGCTGCGCGCTCCTTTGGTGATCACCGCGTCATTTAAAACGCGAAAGCGATGAGCTATTCCGTTTTTACTTTGGACCTGAATTTCCAAAGTCATGCGCTGCTCTGTTTGGTATTCACCCTCCAGCGTCTGCGTCAGAACCGACTCTAATTCATCGGCCGCAACTTCGGTGATGAATCCGAGACCGCCTAGATTGACCCCGAGAATCGGCACATCCGGCCTTTCGACCAACGGCGCGATATTGAGCAAAGTCCCGTCGCCGCCCAAGGAAATAATCAGATCAGCTTTGGCCGCCATCTCTTTCTTGCTCGAAGAGATACCGCCGCTACGGGAAATGCCATTTTCCACGTAAACCTTCAGACCTCGTTTCTTTAACCAGGGGACGAGCCAACGGGCCATCTCGGTGGCCTTGGGCTCGTGATATTTTGCTACTAATCCTACGGCACGAATCATCGAAGTTGCTTCTCTCCGAAATGAACTTATCTCCGCTGCGCAGACATCTGTCTCATCGATTTACGGGGATTACGGACGATGCCTTGATATCGGCCGCACGGCATCGCCTATGCGGCAGGCGTGGACGGTTTCAACGCCCGGTAAATTTTCTCTGAAGTCAGAGGAATATCAAACAGCCTCACGCCCACGGCAGCCGCGATAGCGTTGGCGATCGCCGGAGCCGTGGCGATAATCCCGTTTTCGCCGATCTGCTTGGCGGCAAATGGCCCTGGCCCTGTTGGATCCTCGATCAGCACCGTTTCCAAAGCCGGTAAATCCCGCGGGCACGGAATGCGGTAGTCGCCTAAATTCGCCGTGAGAACTTTGCCCTGTTCGGTCATCACCTCCTCGAGAGTGGCGTAACCCAACCCCTGAACCAAACCGCCTTCGATCTGGCCTTGATGCGCCACGGGGTTTATCACTGTGCCGACATCGTGCGCCGTAACGATCCGTTTTACCCGCAGCTGGCCGGTTTCGACATCGACTTGAACTTCGGCGATCTGCACCACAAAGGCCGGCACCGGTGAGCGGCCTTTTACCTCGAAGGTTTCACGTATGCGCAGCTCACCGTTAGGCTTGGTTGCCTCCTGCGCCACCGTGCCAAATTCGATCCATCGCTTTTTATTCAAAGCGCTGCCGAAGCGGCCGTTCTGCAGAACCACGTCAGTCACAGCGCAACCGAGAAGTGAGGCGGCGACAGGAGTCAATCGCTGGCGCAGCTGTTCCGCCGCCTGCAGCACCACATGGCCGCTCATATTGGTAATCTTGCTGCCTCCCGGAGCGGCGTCGCTTTCAAAGCTTTCGGTATCGCCGATTTCATTCGAAATCAGTTCAGGCGGAACTGTTAAAACTTCCGCGGCGATTTGCCGCAGCAAGGTATGCGTTCCAGTGCCGATATCCGGCACCGCGGTTAAGATCTTGAGTTTACCGTCAGCGGACAGAGAAAGCTCCGCGCTCGCTTTACCGGAGCCGCCGACATGTCGGAAAGAGACGCCGATCCCGAGACCGGTATTGTTGCCGTTCTTTTTTCCCCAACCGGCCTTGTGCGCCGCCGCCTGCAAAGTTTCGCGCACCCGCACCTTATCGACGGCCCGGCCACCGGCTAACTTCTCACCGTCGCGCAGGAGATTTTTTAGCCGCAATTCGAGCGGATCCATACGCAACTCTTGGGCGATCAAATCCATGTGAGACTCGGCGGCAAACACCGCCTGGGGTTGACCGGGAGCGCGATAATAGCCGCACGGCACAGAATTGGTGTAAACGCCATAGGACCGGATTGAGTAATGTGGGATATGGTAAACACCATTGGTAAAGGTTGCCCCGCCGAGATTCGGCGGATCGCCGGGCTTAAACGATGCATACGCGCCGCTGTTGAAGATCACTTCGGTTTCACGTGCTGTGAGAGTACCGTCTTTCTTGACCCCGCTTTTGATCTTGATCATCGAGGAATGGCGTGGATCGCCGGCGACTAGCTCTTCCGCATAGGTCATGACCATTTTCACCGGTGTTCGAGTGGCCTTGGCGAGCTCGTAACAAATGGGAATGTCCATCAAGGCGCCCTTGCCGCCGAAATCGCCGCCAACGGCAACGACATGGACGCGAATCTTTTCTTTGGGAATCTCTAATTGGCGCGACAGGTGTGACTTCACCCGGAACGGCGCCTTGCACGACGCCCAGATGTCGACACGCTCCGAGCTATCCACGGCCACGATCGCGGAGTGCGGTTCGATATAGGCTTGATGCGCAACTGAGGTTCTAAAAGTATGCTCGACGACTAGATCCGCTTCGTCGAAGCCGGCCGCGATATCTCCAGCGGTCCATTTCTGCATGGCAAAGACGTTGGGAATTTCGTCGCCCGGCGCTTTGAAACCAGCGTATGTCGCCAATTCCTCATGAACCAGCGGCGCACCGCTGCTCATTGCCTGAGGCGCATCGAACACAGCCGGCAGTTCTTCGTACTCGACTTCTATGACCGAGAGAGCCTCTTCGGCAGCATCGCGATCTTCGGCGGCCACCGCGACAACTTTCTCCCCGATAAACCGTACCTTGCCGATCGCTAGGAGCGGCGTGTCTTGCAGGCTCAATCCGACCCGCTTATCCGGGAGATCCTCACCGGTCAGAACGGCGCGCACACCTTCAACCTTTTTCGCCGGTTCCGTGTTGATGGAAACGATGCGCGCATGAGCATAGGGGCTGCGCAAACATTTCCCCCACAACATGCCGGGCAACTGCACATCGGCGGTGTAGACCGTGTTGCCGCTGACCTTATCGGGTCCGTCAACGCGGCTGATGGGGCGACCGACAACTTTCAAATTCATCTGTTAGCTTCCTTCTGAGTGTTACACCACCAGGGTTCGTAAACGCGAGCTGAGGTAATCCACTAGCATAACGAGAGCAATCAGAACAAGCACGATGGCGGCTGCTTCCTGGTATTGAAAGGTGCGAAAGCTAGTGTTCATCAAGTAGCCAATGCCACCGGCGCCGATTAAACCAAGCACGGAGGCCGCTCGGATGTTGGTTTCCAAACGATACAGTGTAAACGAGATCAAATCCGGCAGGATCTGCGGTAAAACGGCAAAGGAAAGAATCTGCGTGTAGCCGGCGCCGGTGGCGCGAATTGCCTCGACCATGCCCTCGTCAATATTCTCCACGGACTCCGACAACAGTTTACCCAGAACGGTGGCCGTGTGAATCGCCAATGCCAGGGTTCCGGCAAAAGCGCCTAGACCCACCGCGGCGACGAACAAGAGACCCAGCGCCAGATCGGGTACAGTGCGCAGCAGATTCAAAACAGTGCGAACACTACGGTAAACCAGCGGATGCGGCGTGGTATTGCGCGCTGCGAGAAATCCCAACGGAAACGCCACAATCAACGCCGTGAACGTCCCCGCCAACGCCATTTGCACGGTCTCCAAAGTTGCCCCAACCACGGTTTGCGGAAATATGTTGTTCCACCAGCGCTGCTTGATACGCGCGGTCGCCTCGGGCAATGGCACCGGTAGCAAGAGCTCGTGCCATGATAATTCTTCCGGGAAAAAATAATAGTTTGCATCCGTCAGTTTAGAAAAGTCGGGAGGTAACATGCGCGCAAGAGTCTGGGCGATCTGAGGAATGCCTTCGAGCAATTCTCCCACTCTGATCTTCGCGCCGTGAAAAGCCCATGCAAGGACAACTAGAAAAAGAGCAGCGAATATCAATGACCGGAACCTATGCCTTGGCGCCGGCGGCGCCTCAAGAAAGATGTCCGGACTGTCGGTTGCTTGAAGTCGTTGAACCAAGGCTCTCTCCTTGTGTTTGGCGGGAACGATTAGCTGCTAAGCACAGCACTGCCAGCCACACCATAAAGCACCGCAATGCACTAAACCAGCCTCAGCCGTGACTTTAGGTCGCTTAGAGTGAACATGCTAACGACGTAATCACCGCTCGAAGATCCGCCGCCGTTTGTCACAATAGGGTTGCTTAAGGTACATTTTACAGGATGCTGGAAAAGCTTCATATGCTTGCTTGCGCTCAAACGCCTCGCGTCAACGTGCTAAACAACTACGCCTCAGCTCGTCAATTTTTCGCGCGCTGGCATCTGACTCTTTTTCAAGAGCGCATAATAAGACTTTCTCAGGGACTAATAGAGAACATTCAGTGGCAACGGCAACCAATCAAGAGCGAGCGTGAGCTCTAGTGGCGCAAAGCAATTTCTCTCTCAGATTTTGGGGAGTGCGGGGCAGTTATGCGGTCTCGCACCGCGGTGCGCTGAAATACGGCGGCAACACCTCTTGTGTTGAGGTGATTGCGGGAAAGCACCAGATCATTTTCGATGCCGGCACTGGCATCATCGGACTCGGCAAGGAGCTTGTCAAAAACAACCAGAGTCCGCTAAGCTTGAATCTCTTTCTAAGCCACACACATCACGACCACCTCTCAGGCTTTTATTTTTTTGATCCGCTATTTGATAATCGGAACCGGATCAACATTTTCGGGCCGGGTTCGGGAAAACGATCCTTGGCTGAAACTTTGCGCATGGCGATGGAGCCTGCGCTTTTTCCAATCGGGCTCGACAGGCTTGATGCGAAAAAATCAATTTGGTCTCTGGTTGGCCGGGAGGGTATCGAATTGCGCGACAACCGGCAGGCCCCACGAATAAGCAAAGCAGTTAGTCAGAGGGACAACAACAACCAGCACCCAATCATTCTTAGCCATAGCAGTCCCGCCCATCCCAACGGGGTAATTTTGTATCGAGTTTTTTTCCAAGGCAAAAGTTTGGTTTACGCTACAGATTTAGAGGAAACACCGGGGGGTCATCCAGACGTGATCGAGTTCGCGCGCGACGCCGACTTGTTGATACATGACGCACAATATTTAGAGTCGGAATACACATCGGCGACAAATCCGCGCAAAGGCTGGGGACACAGCACGGTTGAATCGGCGACCGTAGTTGCCAAAAAAGCCGGGGTCAAACGACTCGTGTTGTTTCATCACGAACCGACCCATGATGACGGTTGTATCGATCAGATCTTGAAATTAGCGCGACGGCGTTTTACTTCGACAACGGCTGCCGTCGAAGGCATGGTCATAAGTCTCTGAGAGCATGAGCGATTTCAGCCGGTCGATGACGACGGTCTCTCTGCTCTGTCACCGGTTTCTTGCCGAATCCTCAAGATTGGCCAGATTTTGACGCCACTGGGTTCATGGGACGATTGCAATGGTCGAAGAAGGATTAGAGCAGGCTACTTGTAAAGCGAAGCCGGGCGTGTGCGGTTCGGAGTTCAGTCGAAACGTTTTGTGAGTTCTTTACTTGGCATGAAATGCAATCGCAGCAACAGAACCGACGTCGTCGAGCCTGCGGTTCTACTGCACCGGGACAGCGATTCATGGAATGTGTTCGGATTCGACTTCACAGCAGCGGATGAAAACTTATGAGCTGGGATCTTGCAAGCTACTTTCCTGAATTCAATGGGTCGGAAATGCGCCGGTTCAAACAAGGGCTGGCCAGCGATATCGCTTCGCTCAAAGCGGAAGCGGCTGCGCTGCCGCCATTGGCAACTGAAAGCTCCGCCAGTTGGGAGCGCGTATTGCTGCGCAATGAAGACATTCTCCAGCGCATGTCGCATCTCGGCTCGTACATCAGTTGCCTCGCTTCGTCGGATGCGCGCAACGAATCATACCTCAAAGAAGAAGCCGAACTGATCGGAATGAGAGCCGAGTTGAGCAAACTGCGAGTCGAATTTCTCCGGGCGATTAAAGAAACCGGGGAGAAAACGTTCACGGCATTCTTGGCGCGGCCGGCATTGGACGGCGCGCAGAATTACCTAAACAGGATGCGCCACGAAGCGCGGCGCGCCATGACACCGGAGAATGAAATATTGGCTACCGACCTCGGAGTTGACGGCATTCAAGCCTGGGGCCGACTTTACGATACCGTTTCATCGAAGTTGGAGTTCGACATGCTGTTTCCTGATGGCAAGCGCCATCGATTGCCGGTTTCGCAGCGCCGCTCCTTGCTGGAAGATCCTGATCGTCGAGTACGCAAGGCTGCTTTCGAGGGCGGCAATGCGGCCTGGGAAAGTATTGAAGATATGGCTGCAGCCGCGTTGAATGCGATTGCCGGCACGCGGCTAACGCTTAACCGCTATCGGCAGGTCGACCACTTCCTCGAGATTGCCCTATTCCAGGCTTCGATCACTCGCAAAACGCTGGATGCTATGTTTGAGGCGTTATTCTCAAAGCTCGAGGTGCCGCGAAAGATTCTCCGTCTCAAGGCCAAGCTGTTGGCGCGGCCAAGCCTTGCCTGGTTCGATGTCGGCGCGCCGCTCGAGTTGCCAGGGCAAGAGAAGCTCTCCTGGGAGAGGGCTACATCCCTGGTCGGGAGATCGTTCGAGCGCGCTTATCCCGCCCTCGGGAAATTCTTCGAGCAGCAGGTCATCGAAAAGAAATGGGTGGACTGGGAGCCCCGCACCGGCAAGCGTCCCGGCGGATTCTGCACGAGTTCGATGCTCAACAAAGAGTCGCGAATCTTTATGACCTACGATCAATCATTGGGCGATGTGCTCACTCTCGCACATGAATCCGGCCATGCCTATCATGCCGCCATGTTGCGTGACATGCGCCCTTATGGTCGCGGATATCCGATGACCTTGGCAGAAACTGCATCCACGTTTGGCGAGCAGGTTCTGATGAACGGCATTCTGGACGATCCCGCCATAAGTCAAGCGCAGAAGGCTTTGATCTTGGATATCGAAACGGGACACGGCGCAGTTTACCTTTTGGACATTCCGGTTCGTTATGAATTTGAGAAGGCATTCTATGAGGAGCGCGCCGGCGGCCCGCTGAGCGTCTCCCGTTTAAAAGAACTCATGGTCGATACTCAACGAAAAATCTTTGGCAACGTGCTTGAGGTTGGCGGAGAGGATCCCTACTTCTGGGCCTCTAAGCTGCATTTCTACATCACGGGAATCACCTTCTATAACTTCCCCTACACTTTTGGATATCTGCTCAGCCGCGCGCTTTACCGAATGTTCAAAAAAGACCCGGGCGAATTTCTACCGAAGTATGAAGAGTTCTTGCGTCTGGCCGGCACCGAGCCGGCAGAAAAGCTGGTTCAGCACACAATCGGCCGGGACATAGAACAGCCGCAATTCTGGGCTGAGGCAATTGACAGTCTCGAAGAACCTTTAGCGCGTTTGGAGATGTTAGTGGCTGAAGGTTTATGACACCGCTGAGCTAACCGCCGACCTTCCCACTGAGACTTGGCCGATCGGCTTTTCGGCCCCGAGCACTTGTGAAGAGGGTACGAAAGCAGATGGATCAAATCGGGATGTGCTCAGTCTAACCCATCCCTTCAAGCAACGCGGTGCGTAGCAGATCGAGGGCGTTGAGGGTCATGCGGCTGCGGTCGTACTGTCCGCGACCGGCGGAGGTGCTCAGCCGTCGGATGAAATTCTCGCCGTCGGTAAGGGCAACATAGCTCTGGCCGCGCGCAAGATTCTGAACCGTGCTGCCTGGATCGGTCACCGCATGAAGCGCCAGGCCAAAATCACACCCTGCTTGGTGACGCACGGACCAGGCAAGCTCGTCGGTTAGCGCCTCCGGATCTTGGATCAAAGCATCTGTTCGTGCTGGATCGCGCCCGTGCGTCAACAGGGTACGGATTGCAACCTCGCTGTTGCAAATAACCCCAGCGCCAAAGCTTTCCGTGCTTGCGACCTGTAAGCGCTCCGATAAGTTGCCGCAGGTGAGATCTTCATAAACCGCGACGCGTCTTATTTCGAGCCCGAAGTAATCTCCCGACGACATCTTCCATCGTCTCTTGATCAGCGGCAAAGATCGCATTGCCCAACAGGCTGCGCACCTCGGCTTCGACGGGCGCGATAAGGTTCATCGCTTGATCTTTGTTGGCGGCCTTGGCGGCAATCCGCACATCGACTTGTCCCGGCAGGGCAAGGACGCCGACGGTCGGATTGCTGGAGTTGGCGATCAGATAGCCGATCTTATCGTCCACGGCGCTCTCGCCAATGCCGACGACCTTCATCACACGGTAGTGAATAACTTCAGCCAGGTTGAATTTTTTGCGCAGATAAGGTTCGACTTCGTTCTCGAACAACCATTTAAGTTCCACCGGCACGCCGGGAAGCGAAAAAACAACGCCGCGAGGATCTTCGACGATAAAAGATGGCGCGGTACCGTTGGGATTTTTTACCGGAATCGCTCCCTCGGGCATGTATCCCTGACGCCGGTTATTGGGCGTCATGGTCCGGCCGCGGCGGCGGAAGTGCTCCTCCACTTGTTCTAGCAAGCCGGCGTCCAGGATGAGTTTGCGGCCGGTCACTTCAGCGACAATCTCTCTCGTCAAGTCATCTTGAGTGGGCCCCAGTCCGCCGCTGGTAATAACGATATCGGCTCGTTCTAATGCCCGCTGGATTACTTCGCGCATACGACCGGGGTTGTCGCCGACCACCGAGGTAAAATACAAATTTACTCCCAATGCAGTCAGCCGCTGCGCCATCCAGGCCGAATTGGTGTCGACGATCTGCCCGAGCAATAACTCGGAACCGATTGCCACGATCTCGGCATTTGCCATAGGTAAAACTCTCCTTGGTTCGCCTAGAAACCTATACCCTTCGGATTGACGTCACACAAGCTTAAGAGTCGCCAGGGCGATCAACCAGATGCTTGTCCCTGCCGAGCTTCTTTGCCATCATAGGTGCAATGATCATTCTGATCTCCAACGACGACGGCATTCAATCGGAAGGAATCATCGCGCTTGAAGAAGCGCTGCGCCCTGTCGGCGAGATTTTCACTGTCGCACCCGATCGCGCGCAGAGTTCTATGAGCCATGCATTGACCCTCCATCGGCCGTTGCGCGTGCAAGAGGTTGCGCCGCGGCGTCTGGCAGTGAACGGGACCCCAAGTGACTGCGTTAAACTAGCTTTAACCGGTCTCTTGCCGGTTCGTCCCAACCTCGTGGTTTCCGGAATCAACAAAGGGCCTAATCTGGGCGACGATATTATCTATTCCGGAACCGTTTCAGCCGCTATCGAAGGAGCCTTGCTAACCGTTCCGTCAGTTGCCGTATCGTTGGTTACCTTCCGTGATTTTGATTTTCGCGCGGCGGCGGAATTTACCGCCTTCTTGGTCTCAAGCATCCATGAGACTGGGGGTATTCCGCCCGAAACGCTTCTCAATGTGAACGTGCCGCCGCTGCCGAAATCCGAGCTCAAAGGCTGGCGCTTAACCCGGATGGGGAAGCGTCATTACAGTGAGAATATTATCGAACGTGTCGATCCTCGCGGCGCCAAATACTACTGGATAGGCGGCGATGATCTTGGGTTTGACAAAGAAGACGGCACTGATTGCATGGCAGTTCATGAGGGATATGTTTCGGTGACTCCGCTACAGGTCGATCTGACAAATTACCGGGTGCTTGAGAACAGCACTCTGCCCAACTTTGTTTGGCCATAGCTCTGCGCAGTGAACGATAGGCATACCCAAGAAAACACGGCTGAAGTCAGAATCGACAAGTGGCTTTGGGCGGCGCGCTTTTTCAAGACGCGCTCGCTTGCCGCTGAGGCGGTAGCGGGCGGCAAAGTTGCGCTGAACGGCGCCCGTCCTAAGCCGAGCCGAACGATCCGCCCGGGCGATCACCTCAACATCCGTCGCAGCGTTTACGAATGGATCATCATTGTCAAAGGAACGTCTACTTACCGAGGCCCGGCCTCGGACGCCCAAAGGCTTTATGAAGAGACCGAAGAAAGCAGATCAAGAAGGCAAGCCGCTTTGGCTCAGCTTAAACTCGAACGGCCAGCCGATTTTCATAGCCCAGGGCGGCCTTCCAAAAAGGATAGGCGCATGATATCGAAATTCACCAATCGAAGATGGTGAAACCTAACACCTGGAACAAATCGTCCGTTCACCGGAATGATAGATACCAAATAGGTGTACTTTCGATATAAATCCAACAGCTCAGGGCTGTACGATTACAACTAGACACTGAAAAGATCACCACCGCCTTGCAGATTCGATGAGCCGTCCTGGTTGCTTGAGAACTGGCTTTGAGCTTACTGACCGCGACCATTTTCTGCTAATGAACGCTCTGATTCGACTCGAGCAATCCAGCGACGCAGCTGCCATCGATTATGTTCTTAGGTCCGCCTTCCCGACGGACCAGGAGGCGCGACTCGTCGACCTCTTGCGCAAACATCAACGGCTACGGCTATCCTTGATAGCGGAAATCGACGGTGTAATCGTCGGCCATATTGCGTTCAGCCAGGTAACGATCGCCGGGTCCGTAGCTAATTCAACAGGATTGGGGCTAGCTCCGCTGTCAATCGTCGCGGAGCTGCAGCGACGCGGCCTAGGGGCCGAACTGGTTGGTGAAGGCCTGCGTGCCTGCGAGCGTCTCGGCGCGGGATTCGTTGTCGTCCTTGGCGAGCCTGAGTATTACCACCGGTTCGCATTTAGAAGGGCGGATCTTTTCGGATTGGAAAATGAATACGGCGCCGGTGAAGCATTTATGGCGTTAGAGCTGAAGACTGCCTCAATCACCCCTGGTCTTGTCCGTTATGCGTCTGAGTTCTCGGATTTAACCGGTGCGCTATGAGATTGCTTGACGGGCAAAGCTGCTCGACGATGCAAGCTTTACAATCTGGCTTTCGCGCATGGCAAATACGCCGCCCGTGAATAATCATGCGGTGCGAAAAACCAGTCCATTGTTCAGCCGGCAATAATTTGCTCAAATCGCGCTCGATCTGAACTGGATCTTCGCTTCGGGTCAGATCTAAACGACGTGACACACGTTTACAGTGGGTGTCGACGATAAGCCCGGGCAAATTAAAAGCATGACCGAGAATGACGTTGGCGGTTTTCCTGCCGACCCCCGCCAAGGTTGTCAACTCCTCCATGGTGCCAGGAACCGCGCCGTTGAATCGGTCGACAAGCTGGCGAGCACAAGCTTTCAATGATCTGGCTTTGGAGCGAAATAGGCCAAGCGTGCGGATCATCCTCTCGATCTCGGGTAAAGGCGCGTTGGCCATTCGGTCCGGAGTTGGAAAGTGGCGAAAAAGCTCCGGCGTTACCTTGTTGACGGCTGCATCGGTGCACTGCGCAGAAAGAATGACAGCAACCAGCAGCTGAAAGGTGGTTCCATAGTCAAGCGGAACCTGAAGCTCAGGATAGGCTTGGCGCAACCGGCTCGCGATGGCTCCGGTCCGAGCAATCTTTTCCTTGAGGTTTTCTCTTGTCCGCCGCCGGGTCAGGCTGACGGATTGAGAGCCGGTCGATTTACTTGCCGCGTTTGGGATTGAAAGCCTTCTTTCCGGCATAAACAGCTCTACTACCCAACTCCTCTTCAATTCTGAGCAGCTGATTGTATTTTGCAGTTCGCTCGCCTCGACAAGGAGCCCCGGTTTTAATTTGCCCGGCGTTGGTTGCCACCGCCAGGTCGGCAATGGTTACATCTTCGGTTTCGCCTGAACGATGAGACATGACGGTTGTATATCCTGCTTCCTTCGCCAATTTCATCGTTGCCAAAGTTTCCGTCAGGCTGCCTATCTGATTCACTTTTACCAGAATCGAATTAGCGACTTTGGAATCGATGCCGCGCTTCAGCCGAATTTTATTCGTGACGAAGAGATCATCGCCGACTAGTTGTACTTTCTTTCCGAGAGCCTGCGTCACCATCTGCCAGCCCTCCCAATCATCTTCAGCGAAAGCATCTTCGATGGATATGATCGGGTATTGCCTGACCCAATCCTCATAAAGGCGCACCATTTCCTCCCGACCGCGTTGACGTCCGTCGGATTTCTTGAAGACATATTTGCCGTCGCTGAAAAATTCACTCGAAGCCACATCAAGTGCCAGCGCAACCTGTGAGCCCACTTTGTAACCGGCGTTTGCAATCGCCTCAAGGAGCAGTTCGATGGCCTCATCATTGCTCTTCACCCGCGGCGCAAAGCCGCCTTCGTCGCCGACGCTCGTCGAATACGAGCGGTCGTGTAAAACCTTCTTGAGCGTCTGAAAGATTTCCACCGCTGCTCGTAATGCCTCCTTGAAGCTTTTCATACCCAGTGGAACGATCATGAATTCTTGAAGATCAACATTGTTATCGGCGTGAGCGCCGCCGTTTAACACGTTGAGCAGGGGCACCGGCAGAGTCTTCGCCTGATTTCCGCCCAAATAACGAAACAGAGACAAACCTTGCGCTCGAGATTCGGCGTGGGCAACGGCCAAGGAAACCCCGAGAATCGCATTGGCGCCTAGCTTACCCTTATTTGCTGAACCATCTAGCTTAATCATAATTTCGTCGATAGCCCGCTGCTCTTTGGCTTCTTTGCCGCGCAAGCGAGGAGCAATCTTCTGATTGACATGCAATACTGCCTTGGCGACCCCTTTTCCCAGAAACCGTTTGCCCCCGTCTCGCAGCTCCACTGCTTCATGAACGCCGGTCGACGCGCCGGAAGGAACAGTGGCGCGACCGGTGCAGCCGTTGCTAAGCCTCACCTCCACTTCCACCGTAGGCTGTCCCCTAGAATCGAGCACTTCGCGAGCGTGAACCCGTTGGATTTTCATCCGCAACCTCCAAGAAAATGTCTTCGCAGCAGCAAAACATAATTTGTGTTATATTGCCATTATTGGCGCCCATGACATTACCATTTCACATTTCGCAACGTCACCTTTTCTACTTCCTAGGCGGTCTGATTTTACTGCTTGCGGTGGTCACGGTCGTTAGTGAGCGCGGCGCGATTCATCTGTGGCGATTGCGCGGCGAAAAAAGCAGAATCGACGAGCAAAATTATCGTTTACAGAAGGAAAACGAAGCTTTGCGGCAGCGGGTTTCGCGCATCCGCAACGACAACCACTATCTCGAAAAACTAGCGCGCGAGGAACTGAACCTGGTGCGTCCGGGCGAAATCATCTACCGTTTTCCTAGGTCTAAGCATGACAAGGACCGGCGCAACTTACTCAACGAAGACCCTACTGCTGAGTCCCGCCCGTCAACGGTACGAAAATAACCGCGCTGTGCTCTTCTATGACCTGTCGGCCGCCGATCTTTCTGGCGCGAATTAATTGCTGGGTATGCCCTTCCTTACCTAACGGCATAATTAAGACGCCGCCCTCACGAAGCTGATTCCAGAGAGGCGAAGGAATTTTGGGTGCCGCCGCAGTAATCATAATGGCATCGAACGGTGCCTCCTCTGCCCATCCGTGAAAACCATTACCGACTCTTAATTTTACATTTTGAATACCCAGCTGTTTAAGAGTCCTTTCGGCCCGAGCGCTCAACTCGGCACGAATCTCCACTGAGAAGACTTCTTCCACTAAGGCCGCAAGCACCGCCGCTTGATAGCCTGAGCCGGTGCCAATTTCCAGAACTCGTTCGCCTCCTTTGAGTTCCAGTAGCTCGGTCATGAATGCTACGATGTACGGCTGGGAGATGGTTTGTCCAGCGCCAATCGGCAGCGGCCGGTCGTGGTAGGCGGAGGAGCGCATTTCTTCCGGTACGAACAGATGGCGCGGCAGAGTTGCCATTACCCGAAGGAGCCGCTGGTCTTTGATGCCGCGCCGGGCGATGTCCCGTTCGATCATGGTCCGACGCGCTTCGCGAAAGATCGTTTCTGGATCTTCGCCCGGCGCTGAATCCGCGGGTCCGAGCATTAAAAACGACGAAGCGACGAATAAGAAGCAGAGGCAGTAAAGGCCGACAGAAGATCGGGGTTTAAGCTTTCTCACTGCCATACAACGACACTCCTCATCCACGTCGTTGCGTCGGGGGCAAAATCGAGGAAGCTGCAAGATCGACAAGACACGTGCTTTGAGTGCTACCGCGACGCACTGCTCGCAGGCTTGACGTTTCAAAGAGGCGATTTCACTATAGGCACTGCTTCGGTTGTGTCAAGGCAGGTTGGGGCAATTTGCCGCCAGCTTGACAAGGTTGAGGACACGCAGTATCTCGTCCCGGTGTAGCTCACTGTTCATAGATCCGGCTACATGATTGACAATCGGCTGCACTCACTCTCTCTAATCAAAGAGGTCTCGTTTGATGGAAAAAATGGATTCTAAACGATCTGCGCTGGCAATTGTCGGTGGACTCAAGAAAGCGGGCATTGATTTCGTCGCCACCTTGCCGGATGAAAAGATGCTTGAAGTGATTCGGACGGTAGAAAGCGATCCAGAGCTTCGGCACATTCCGCTGTGCCGCGAGGAAGAGGGTATCGGCATCTGTGCCGGCGCTTATCTGGCTGGGCGGAAAACCGCCATAATCATGCAGAATGCCGGCTTCTTGAACAGTTGCAATGCCTTGACCACCACTTGTTTGCAGTTTCAGATACCGATTGTGCTGTTGATTTACTATGCCGGCGATATCGGCGATCGCGGCTTTACCACTCTGGGCGCGGTCACCGAGCCGGTGCTTCAGGCTTTGGGCATTCGCTCATACATCCTGCGCCGGTCTGACGAGATCGACGAAACCGTCACCGGCGCGGAAGTCCTCGCCGAGGATTCGAAGAGACCGGTTGCAGTGCTCTTAACGAAGAGCGTGCTGGGAGTGAAATGATGCAACGCTACGATTATCTAAAGGCTATTGGCGGCGACACCGGCGACGCGTTGACGGTGTGCACGGGGTGGGGAGCGCGGGAGTGGTGGGCGATTAAACCCAGCGATGGCAATCTCAAAACACGCACATTAGGGTTAGTCTCTTCGATCGCCGCCGGCCTCGCCTTGGCATTGCCGCATCGCAAAGTGATCGCAATTGACGGGGATGGTGCTTTTCTGATGAATCTGTGCGGACTGCCAACGATTGCTCTACAAAATCCGCCCAATCTGATCCATCTGCTTTTCGATAACGGGGTTTATGAAGCCTCGGGCGGTACCGCAACCGCTTCTCACGTTGCCGATGCCGTGTCACTGGCCCAAGGAGCGGGATATCCACATGCCTGCTGGGTCCGTACGCCGGAGGAGTTTAGAGCGGAATTTCTCGAGGCATGGCAGGGTAACCGCCTCACCTTGATTGCGGTTAAGGTGGATCCCGGACAGCCGAAAACCTTGCCGTCGTTGAAGCTTGACGAACTAGAGAACAAGTATCTGTTCATGCGCTACCTGGAGCGAACCGAGAACAAAGCGATATTGAGTCCTGGCTTCGACTCCAAAGTATGATCTCCCGCTCATCGACCGCCAAGCAATTACGACGCTCCACGACTGACATTTACGTCGCTTGTCGATGCTCGTAAATTCAACATCTCGGAGCCCACGACTCTGCGTTTTCGCGGAAAGCCGAGCCAACTCCACTGATCGGGATAACGGAGAATAACTTCCTCAAGATGGCGCGTATATAGCGCCGTGGTTGCCGTGATCGTTTCCTCCAGGCTCTCTCCATGCACTGCTTTAATGGCGCGGCCAATCGCAAGAACGATAGAGCCATCGGGCTGGCGGGCGGCAAACATAGGCAAGGTTACCGCGCCGGTGCGCAATGCCAGAGTCGCCGGACCTCGCGGCGCGGGTAAGTTTTGCCCCATAAATTCAACCGTGATGTCGCCGGATTTGAACTCATCGGCAACGACCAGTACGATCCGATTGTCGCGCAGCGCTTGGAGAATGCGACGCGCCGCTTCCCGCCGTGGCTTGGCCGAGATCGTGTCAATTCCTACTTGCGCCCGGTATTTGGTGATTAGCTGTGCGAATTGCTCGTCGCTGGGGTGTTTCACTACAACACTGAACGGATAACCCGCCGCAGCCAATCGGGCACCGATCATAGCGAAATTGCCCAAGTGGGCACTTAAAGCAAGCACGCCTTTTCTTCGCACCAGAGCATCGCGCAAATGTTGTTCGCCTTCAACTCGGATTTTTGCAATGATTGCTTCCTTTGGAGAAACAATTGAGGCACCGGCTTCAAAGAGCCCGAGCAAAAAGTTCTTCCAAATGCGCCACACCATTGCCTTCCGTTGCGCTCCGTCGGGAAAACGATCGCCGGCCACAGTAGCAATATTCTCCTCCATCCGAATCCGATATCTCCACAGAAGCTTATGCGTGATCCAAGCCCAAAAAGTTGCAGCGGAAACCACCATATGATCCGGCAACCGACCGAGTACGAGAATGAAGACACGCAAAGCATAAGCGCCAAGTCCATATCTCAGGCGATGGAAAAATCGGTTTAGAGCCGAACTGTTTTTTGATCGTCGCCCCTTCATGGGAAGAGTTATGAATGCGTTTTCACAGCTTTGCAAGCCAAAAAAAGGCGGTGAACGCCCCAGGCATTCACCGCCTTAAAATACCAACTTATTGAAGCCGCTAACGGCTTGCGGCTTTACGCATTCGCTGAGTCGATCTGCGCGAGGCTGAAACTTCTCTTTTTCGACGAGTTGTTCGTGCGGCGATTTGATAGATTTTGGCCTTGGAATGACTCTCGAGCTTGTCGGCTTTCCAGTGCATCAGCCCGTCGCGAAGATAACTAGGCTCGAAACCGAGCATCTCGCAAACGTTTGCAAATGAGAAAAGCCAATCGGTATCTTCGTCCAAGATCCATTCCTCGGCTTCGAGAAATAGAACTCTCCCCTTACCGTCCTTGGCTAAGAGGTACTTCTGAAAACAAGCAATGGCGTCCTCAAGAACCGCGAGCAAGAGTTTCTTCTCGGGCTCGAGATGAAGCTTCCGGCGGAAAGTTTCCAGATACTGTTCTGGCATCAGTGTGTCCGGCTGGAACAGCGAAGTCACCCTTTCCTCCATGCTCAGTCCGGTATCATAGCTCATAACTATCACCTCCCTTTAGGTTACGGCCTGCCGCCATGTCCAAGTTTGGGATCCTGATTACGCCGCGCTTGAGAGAGAAGAGACGCTCAGGATTATCCCGACACGGAGTACGCCGTCAAATCCGCTAAAGTTGTTCGGGTAAACACCTCCGTCACCTTCTGTTGAATTTCGCTCCAAACTCCCACCATAGCGCAGCGGGGCAGCTGATCGCAGCTGAGCTCCTCATTCATACATGCATTGACGGCGATTGGCCCTTCAAGCGCCTCAATCACGTCATAAAACGATATCTGATCCGGCAACCGGGCGAGTGTATATCCACCGCACGCGCCACGTTTAGATCTGATCAACCCGCGGCGCATAAGATCTTGAATGATTTTCTCCAAAAACTTTTTGGGCACATTCTGTTGCCGGGCAATCTCCGCAATTGAGCAGCATTTCTCTGGATCCTGGGTGGAGAGATAAATAATCGCGCGCAACCCATAGTCCACTCGTCGAGGAATCTGCATCAGAGCTCATCGGCTACCCCCTTGCTCCGATGCCGCTGGAGTTGTCTGAGCCTGGCGTCTGATTCCGTTGTTCGACGGCCAATTTACCCAATGCAGACAGTCCCTCTAACCTTTTGACGATGGAGGCATCTTTTCATTGACAAATCGAACCTCGTCTGCTGTATTAAACCGGCTAAGGCTAAACCGAATCGCGCCTTGCAGCCAGTCGGCCGGAAGTCCTCATCGCACGCAGAACATGTGACGGCTCGGAGGAGCCGGCGGTACAGGCAGAACCGGTTGAGGCGCAAATACCATGTTGATCGAGCAGAACCAAAATGGATTCCCCTTCCAAATACCGGAAACTGATGTTCAAGGTATTGGGCAGCTCGTTTTACTTTGTCGCCATTGACCCGGGCGCTGGGACAGGACTCGAGCAACGAATTCTGCAAGATGATCGCGCAAAGCGCCAATCCGTTGCCGTAATCTTCCTTCTGATTTCTCAGAGCCAATTCCGCCGCTTTGCCCATGCCGACAATACCGGCAACATTTTCCGTTCCGGCCCGCCGGCTGCGCTCCTGATGTCCACCGATGATAAACGGCGGAAAGGTCATGCCGCGCCGAACGTAAAGAGCACCAACGCCCTTGGGCCCATGAAATTTATGCGCCGATAGGGTCATAAGATCGACAGGACTATTCTTTACATCGATAGCCAGCTTGCCCGCCGCCTGCACGGCATCGACGTGAAACGGAACTCCCTTGCTCTTTACGATCTCGCCGATTTGCTCAATCGGAAAGATTACGCCGGTTTCGTTGTTGGCAAACATTATCGAGACCAGCGCGGTCTCGTCGGTTAAGGCCTGGCGCAGTTCATCCAAATCCAGCATTCCGTCCTGGTCCACACCAAGCCAAGTGACTCGGTAGCCTTTCTTCTCGAGGTGCTGGCACAGACCCAGAATCGCCGGATGTTCGACATGAGTAGTGATGATCTGGCGCTTTTCGGGCCGCATCTCAAGCAAGCCGCGAATTGCAGCATTATCCCCCTCAGTACCGCAGCTGGTGAAAATCACCTCCACAGGATCGGCGGCGCCGATCAAACTTGCGACTTGTACTCGGGCTTCGCTAAGGCGCTGGCTGACTTGGCTGCCGAAACGATGGATGCTCGAAGGGTTGCCATAGAGACTCCGCATAATACGGCGCCATCGCCTCAAAGACCTCGGGCCTTACCCGGGTCGTCGCGTTATTATCGAAGTATATCTCGCTCGTCATCGTTCACCCACCGAGCGGCTGCTATCAACCAACGCTTCCTTCCAGGCTGACGCCCAGAAGCTTTTGAGCTTCTACCGCAAACTCCATCGGCAATTCGCGGAATACCTGCTTGCAAAATCCGCTGACAATCAAATTGACCGCATCTTCGGTAGAGATCCCTCGCTGCCGGCAATAAAAAAGCTGATCCTCGCCGATTTTTGAGGTGGATGCTTCATGCTCCACTTGCGACGTGCTATTCAGAACTTCCAAGTAAGGAAAGGTATGCGCGCCGCATTTATCCCCGAGCAATAACGAATCACATTGCGAATAGTTCCGCGCGCCGGTCGCTCCTTTCATTATCTTAACCAAGCCCGCGGTAGGTATTTTGTCCGTGGCCCGCGGAAATACCTTTTGATACGATTGTGCTCTTGGTGTTTTTACCGATGTGAATCATCTTGGTGCCGGTATCGGCTTGCTGATAGTTATTGGTCAAGGCGACGGAATAAAATTCCCCTACCGAATCATCGCCCTGAAGCAAGCAGCTTGGATATTTCCAGGTAATCGCCGATCCCGTCTCCACCTGAGTCCATGAAATTTTCGAACGCTTCCCAAGGCATTTGCCACGCTTAGTGACGAAATTGTAAATACCGCCGCGGCCCTTGCGCATCGCCCGGATACCAGTTCTGAACTGTTGAATATTTGATCTGAGCATCATCGTGAGCCACTAACTCAACCACCGCTGCGTGGAATTGATTTTTATCGCGCATGGGCGCCGTGCAACCTTCAAGATAGCTCACTGACGCTCGCTCCTCGGCAATGATCAGAGTCCGCTCGAACTGCCCGGTCTCGGCGGCGTTAATTCGGAAGTAGGTCGACAGTTCCATCGGGCAGCGCACGCCCTTCGGGATATAACAAAATGAACCATCGCTGAAAACGGCGGAATTCAGAGCGGCAAAAAAGTTGTCTGTGTAGGGAACCACCGACCCTAGATACTTCTGAACCAAGTCCGGGTGGTTCTGCAGAGCCTCTGAGAAAGAGCAGAAGATCACCCCCATCTCGGCCAATTTTCCCTTGAAAGTCGTCGCCACAGAAACACTGTCAAACACTGCGTCCACTGCAACCCCGGCAAGACGCTCCTGCTCCCGCAGCGGAATACCGAGTTTTTCATAAGTATTCAGAAGCTCGGGATCCACTTCCGCCAAACTCTTCGGAGCATCGCCTTTGTTTTTTGGCGCTGAATAATAGCTTATCGACTGATAATCTATGGACGGGTAATGAACCATCGCCCATTTCGGTTCGGCCTGTGTTTTCTCTAATTTAGCCCAGTGCCGGTATGCTTTTAGGCGCCACTCCAACATGAATTCGGGTTCATTTTTCTTTGCCGAAATTACCCGGATGATATCTTCATTTAAACCTGGTGGTACGGTATCGGACTCGATGTCGGTGATGAACCCGTACTTATACTCGCGCCCGGCTAGTTCCTCTAGCGTGTCGTTAGCGCTTTTCATAATAGAATTTCCTGTACAACCACCATTATTTACGCTTCAAACTGTAAAAGAGGCGCCGCAACCGCAGGCCTTTTTGACATTGGGATTTTGAAAAACAAATCCTGATTGCATCAATTCTTCTTTATAGTCGAGCTCTGTGCCGGTGAGGTAAAGCAGGCTCTTCATGTCGACCAGCACCTTTGCTCCATCTTTCTCAAAGATCTTATCGGAGCCCTTGGGGATATCGAAATCTACCTTATATTGAAGTCCGGAGCAGCCGCCGCCAACGACTTTGACTCTGAGCCCTTGCCCTTGACGGTTTTCGGCACTGACCAATTCTTTAATACGTGCCGCTGCACGATCGGTAACACTAATTCCTGCAGCCATACATCCATTTCTCCTCTCTAGATCGACTAGGAGGCACTCTCCTGTGAGTGGGAATTCGCCTGGCCTTTCATTTTCGCTTTTCTGGCGCGGAGAATTGGCGATAGCTCCCGCAACCGGCGCACTTCCTCAACCACCCGGCGCGCCGTGTAATCTACTTCTTCTTCGGTATTAAACCGGCCTAAACCAAAACGAATCGAAGAATGGGCCAAATGCTCCTCCAAGCCAATCGCACGCAAGACGTGGGAAGGTTCCAGGCTTGCTGAAGTGCACGCGGAACCGGTTGAGACCGCAATATCCTTAAGCCCCATCAACAACGATTCACCCTCTATATAGGCAAAGCTCAAGTGCAAGTTCCCAGGCAGTCGCTTTAGCGAATCACCATTGACACTTACCTCGTTGAGCTGGCCGATGATCTGGGCCTTCAATCGCTGACCCAATCCGGTCAGACGCTCACCGTCGGCCTTCATATCTTCTTGCGCAATCTCACAAGCCTTACCAAGCCCGACAATCCCCGGAACATTGAGGGTGCCTGACCGGAGACCCCGTTCCTGCCCGCCGCCTTCGATCAGCGGATTGAGCTTAACCCGCGGCTTCGATGATCGGACGTACAGTGCTCCGACGCCCTTGGGGCCGTAGATCTTGTGCCCGGTAAGCGAAAGCAGATCGATGCCCATCTCTTCGACATTCAGTGGAATCTTGCCCACCGCCTGAGTCGCATCCGTATGAAACAAAATTCCCTTTTCCTTAGCTATTTGGCCGATCTCCCTCACCGGTTCAATAGTGCCGATCTCATTATTGGCAGCCATTATCGAGATGAGAATCGTCTTATCGGTAAGAGCATTCCGCAGTCTATCCAGATCGATCAAGCCGTTTACCCGCACCGGCAAATAGGTCACTCGATAACCTTTTCTCTCCAGACTCTTGCAACTGTCCAGCACCGCCTTGTGTTCGATTGCACAGGTAACGATGTGGTTGCCCTTCCCGGCATATGCTTCGGCGATCCCTTTGATCGCAATATTGTCCGACTCCGTGGCACCGCTGGTAAAAACTATCTCCCGTGGCGATGCCGCATGAATCAAAGAGGCGACCTGTTCGCGCGCCCGGTCTACTGCCGCTTCACTGTCCCAACCGAACACGTGATTACGGCTTGAAGCGTTGCCGAACTTCTCTGTGAAAAACGGCAACATCGTCTCGATGACCCTTGGGTCCACCGGTGTCGTGGCATGATTGTCCATGTAAATAGGCAGTTTCATAGGAAATCACGGGGCCCAGTAGTCAGCTTATCCCACTAGTTTGGTCTGATTTAAAGATAACTAATCGGGTACTCTCAGTCAATGGAGTGATCGGGGATTTTAGCTCGAGCAGAAACCCGCCGGGAGGCTCGTTAAATGGCGCGGAAGTTCTAGCTGGTTAGCAGCTTACGCCAAATAGCGGCCGGTGTGCGATGAGGATACCGCGGCAACATCTTCTGGCGTCCCACGCGCTATAACCCTACCGCCGCTCTTCCCGGCTCCCGGCCCTAGATCGATGACGTAATCGGCGTTTTTGATGACTTCCAGATTGTGTTCAATCACCACCAAAGTGTTACCCGCGTCGGTCAAACGATGCAGTAGTTCTAAGAGTTGCTCGATATCCGCAAAATGAAGTCCCGAAGTGGGTTCATCCAGAACGTAGAGAGATCGGCCGCTCGACCGTCGCGCCAGCTCCTTAGCCAGCTTGAGACGCTGCGACTCGCCACCCGAAAGGGTCTGAGCTGCCTGGCCGAGCTGAATATAACCCAAGCCCACGCCAACTAATGTATGAAGCCGCTCGGCGATAGCCGGTATGTGAGCGAATAAATCCAGAGCCTGAATTACCGTTAATTCCAGAACATCCGCAATGCTATGCCCTTTGTATTTAATCTCGAGGGTTTCTCGGTTAAAGCGACGGCCTTTGCAGATATCGCAGGTAGCAAAAACATCGGCCAGAAAATACATCTCGATGCGCATCAGGCCTTCGCCGCCACAAGCTTCGCATCGGCCTCCGATGGTGTTAAATGAGAACCGGTTAGGCTGATAACCTCTTACTCGCGACTCTGGCAGTTGCGCGAAAAGATCGCGAATCGGATCATAGATTCCCGCGTACGTGGCTGGATTGGAGCGTGAGGTCCTGCCTATCGGAGCTTGATCGACGCCGATCACCCGATCGAAATGCTGCCAGCCGATCAAATCATCCAAGGCTCCGGTCCTCACGCGCAATCGCCGCAAGCGTCGGGAAACTTCATGATAAAGGACATCCATCACTAAGGTGCTCTTCCCGGAACCCGAAACTCCGGTGACACAAGTCACCACGCCCAGCGGGATTTCAACCGTAATGTCCTGCAGATTGTTTTGTCGCGCCCCTTTTAAGATTACAAACTCGCCTGAACCTTTTCGGCGCAAAGCTGGAATGGTGATTTTTCGACGTCCGGATAAATACTGACCGGTGAGCGAGTGCGGCTGGGCCATGAGCTCCTCGGGTGATCCAGTCGCGACGATCCGGCCGCCTTTAGTTCCCGCGCCCGGTCCCATATCGATGACATAGTCGGCGCTGAGAATAGTTTCCGGATCATGCTCCACGATCAAGATGGAATTGCCGGCACCACGAAGCTCCTGTAAAAGCTGCAGCAGTTGTGCATTGTCTTTTTGGTGCAGCCCAATGCTCGGCTCGTCAAAGATATAGAGGACCCCTGACAACTTTGAGCCAATTTGCTTGGCCAAGCGGACCCTTTGCAATTCGCCGCCCGACAGGGTGGTCGATGAGCGATCCAAGGTCAGGTAATCAAGTCCGAGTTGCGCCAAAAGCCGAAGCCGCGGGATGATCTCCGCGAGTATTTTGCCGGCAGTGATCTGCTCCCGGGGTTGGGAACTGGAGGGCATCGAAATACTGGATCGCCTCGTTTATGGGCAATGCGGCCAACTGAGCGATATTTTTGCCGTCAATCCGGACCGCCAAGCTTTCTTTCTTCAGACGAGCGCCGTTGCATGCTTTACACATCACAATATCACTGGCCTCAGGAGCGGCTTTTGATTTTCGACCCGTCTGCTCCAAACTACCCAACCCACGCACAGACCGGACAGGCGCCATTAGGACTATTAAATGAAAACAGGCTCGGAACAATCTCCGGAAAAGAACTGCCGCATTCAGCACAGGCAAACTTTTGGCTGAAACGTAATTCTTTGATCGGCGCCGTCTCCTGCCTGCACTTCGATCTTTATAACGTGCTGGCCGACACGAGAAGCTATTTCAAGCGAATCCGCTAGGCGCTTTTCCATCGCCTTCTTTAATCGTCAAGCGGTCAATCACCAAGTCGATCTGGTAAGCCCGGCCTGCTTCCAGGTGAGTCTCTTCTTCAAGCTCGTGCAATCGGCCGTCAATCTTGACGCGGGTGAAGCCCTGACGGGCAAACTCGCGAAGCAGTTTGTTGGCATTCAGTTTTCTTGCGCCGGCAATCGGCGCCATCAGAACGATGCGCGCGCCCGGCGGGAGGGCCAGAAGTTGATCGACTATTTGCTCTGTAGTCTGCACCGAGATTCGTGCGCCGCACTGAATGCAAAACGGCTGGCCGACACGAGTGAACAGCAGCCGCAAAAAATCTTGCACCTCGCTCATTGTTCCTACCGTCGAGCGCGGGCCAAAGCTTGATGGTCTTTGTTGAAGCGCGATGGCGGGAGAAAGTCCGTCGATAAAGTCGACGTCGGGCTTGTCGAGCTGCTGAAGTAATTGACGATGGTTGACAGGTAGCGATTCGATGTAGCGGCGCTGGCCCTCAGCGTAAAGTGTATCGAAGGCTAAGGACGATTTTCCTGAACCGGAAACTCCGGTGATAACGACTAATTGCTCACGCGGAATCTTAAGGTCGACATTTTGAAGGTTATGGACTCGCGCTCCGCTGACAACAATCTCGCCGCGCATTATCGGTTGTCAGATCTCCAGTTCCTTAAGCTTGCCTTCGACCAAGGCGCGATATTCGTTCATTTTCTCCGCAGTTTGAGCCTCAAAACGAAGCACCAGTGCCGGCTGCGTATTCGATGCGCGAATCAGCCCCCAGCCTTCGGGGAACTGCACGCGCACGCCGTCGATGTCAATGATATCGTAGTGCTGACGAAAATACTCTTTTGCCCTTTCGGCGATGATAAATTTCCTATCATCCGGGCAGTCGATTCTGATTTCGGGTGTCGATACAGTCCGAGGCAGGTCCGCAAGCAAGGCCGAGAAAGGTCTATCCGGAATTGGCAATAATCTCCAGCAACCGCAGCGAAGCATAAATCGCATCGTCATAACCGAAGTAACGCTCTTTGAAGAACATATGGCCGCTCATCTCACCGGCCAACAGGGCATTAGTTTCCTTCAACTTAGCCTTTAACAGCGAGTGGCCCGCTTTCCACATGATCGGTACGCCACCGCGGGCGACGATATCGTCGTAAAGCCGTTGCGAGCATTTGACTTCAGAAATGATCGTCGCGTCTGGGGTTACGCTGGAGAATATCGCGGGCAAAAATCACTATCAATTCATCCCCCCAGACGATCCTGCCCTGTTCATCCACAGCGCCGATACGATCAGCATCTCCATCGTAAGCTATTCCTAAGTCGGCCCCTTCCGCGCGAACTTTTTCAATAAGAAGCTCGAGATTTTCGGGGACGGTGGGGTCGGGATGATGGATTGGAAAATTACCGTCGGGTGTACAGGCGATCTCCCAAACCGTGCAGCCTAAATGACGGAAAATAGGCGGCGCCACGGGTCCGCCAACGCCGCTACCGGCGTCGACGACCACCTTGAGAGAGCGTTTTAACTTAGGAACGTCGCGCAACAGATGCTCTTGGTAAGGCACAGCGATGTCATAGTGTTCGACCGTGCCGCCGGGCTTCTCGACGAAATGATTTTGCTCGATTCTAGTTTTGATGTCCTGGATTTGCGCGCCGTAAAGCGTGTCCTTACCAAGGCAAAGCTTGAATCCATTATACTCTGAGGGATTGTGGCTCGCGGTGACCTCGATACCACCGTCGGTGTCGAGATGGAACAGCGAGAAATAAAGCAACGGTGTCGGACAGACACCAATATCAGTGACTTGGAGACCCGTCGAAACCAGCCCGGCTATGACAGCCTGAGTGTAACGATAGGAAGTAGCACGGCAATCGCGGCCTACACTAACGCGAGCACCGCCCGCCTCATTGATGATCGTGCCGTGCACTTTGCCAAGCAGGAGAGCAAAATCTTCATCGAACTCTTTCTCTGCCAGCCCCCGGATATCGTATTCGCGAAAGATCGATGGATTCAATGATTTTTGCTCTTCATTCTTAGCCTGGCTAATTCTGCCGCAAGCAAGATCGCTTGCGCCATGCTGGTTTCATCGGCTCTGCCGGAGCCGGCGATGTCATAGGCTGTGCCGTGATCGACCGAGGTTCGAATGAAGGGCGGCCCTAAGGTGAGCGCCACTCCGCCAAAAAAATGATGCAGCTTGAGAGGGATCAACCCCTGATCGTGATACATGCAGACTACCGCGTCATATTCTCCGCGCGCGGCTTTGTGAAAAAGACTATCGGCCGGAAACGGCCCGGATGCTGGAATTCCCTTGCGTTTTGCGGCTTGAACTCCGGGCACGATTATCTCTTTTTCTTCACTTCCGAAAATCCCTTCTTCACCGCCGTGCGGATTCAAAGCCGCTACAGCGATGCGCGGCCGCGCGATCCCGAACGAATTTTTCAGAGCCCGATGGGTCAGCTCCAGGGTCGTCCGAATGCCATCACACGTCAACGAGCGCACCACCTTGGTATAACCTACATGTCCGGTCACCAGGACAACTCGCAGTTTTTTGCCGATCAACATCATGCGACATTCCGGCGTCCGGCTGAGCTCCGCAAGAAGTTCGGTATGCCCCGGATAGTTATAGCCTGCATCGATCAAGATACTCTTGCTGATAGGTGCCGTCGCAATCGCATCGGCTACACTCGACAGGGCCAGTCGAGCCGCCACGGTTATATAGCGATAGGCCGCATGCCCGCCCGCTTTTACCGGCCGGCCCGGGCGCGATTCATTTTCACGCAAGGTCGAGAGAGGACATACGACAAAGCCGCCACTGCCACGTAATAGAGGCAACAACGGCATCCCGGATTGCCAGGAAATTAACTTGGGAAGCCGTTTACTTCTGGCACGGACGCGTTGGAGAACTCCCCAATCCCCAAGAATCAGCGGATTGCACGCCCGCCCCACCGCCCGATGGTTGAGCGCCTTCAGAATGACTTCGGGGCCTACCCCTGCAGGATCGCCCATAGTTACGGCAACTATCGGTTTACGCGACATAAGCTTAGATGGATCCGAGATCGGGCAGCTTAACAGAGAACCGGAGGGCTAGCGCTTGAAGGGGTTCAACCGGTTTACAATGGAGGAGAAAAAGCCGCTGTCTGATTCTTGTGGTTCCGAATTTTTTTCAGACTGCACGGGTGGAGAGAGTATATCGGGAACATCATCGACTCGATCCGTAGTAAAAAGCGGCACGCCGAAGACGCTAACGACATTCTTGCCGGCTAGCGGTCCCGTTTTCTGATCTTGTTCATCAGACGCGGTTTCCTTGATCACATACGAAAGTGGATTCAAATAACCTAAAAACCCACGCTCCTCTTTTCGGTTAAGCCGAGGAGACTTGGCCATCAGGGAACCCATGGTATCTTCCTTCGAATCTTCCGGCTTGAATACGACCCCGGCAATTTTTACATCGACAGTATGCTTGCGACGCAGCTCGGTTTTGAGCCATTTAGAGTAACGCTCCTCCATCGCTTTGGTGTAGAGCTCTTCCTTGATCCTGGAAGCCACTGAAGATAATGGAAGAACCGCGCCGAGATTCCGGCTCTCCAGTTTAACCAAGTGCAAACCCATGCTGCTCCGGATCGGGCGGCTGACTTCGCCGACCGAAAGCTTGTCGAACGCAGCATCCTCGATGGGCTTCAACAAGGTTCCACGATTTACCCAGCCAATATCGCCACCTGATTCCCGGCCAGCCCCGTCGGAATATTTTTGCGCCAACCTGGCGAAATCTTCGCCCGCGGCAATTTGATCGTACAACCCGTTGCCCTTTGCGACCGCCGCTTGTACTTCTTCTGGCGAAGCTTTCTCGGACAGCGGCAGCAAGATATGACGAATCCGAGCGCGATCATCGGCCCTATAGTTCTTCGAATTCAGCTTGTAGTATCGTTCGACGTCCTCATCGGTGATATTGACTTTCTTTCGCACCTGACGATTGATCAACTCACCTTTCTCAAGCTCGGCTCGGACTGAAGCCTTGTAGCCCTGCAAGGTTTGTCCCTCACGGCTCAAGGCAGTTTTCAAATCCGCGTCCGTGAGACGATTCTTCTGCTTGATCTGATCTATGTAGACTTCGATATCCTGGTCGGTAACTTTGATTCCAGCCTCGCGTATTTCCGCGTCGAGCAGCTTTTCCGTAATAAACTGCTCCAGTACTTCTCGATCGCTGCCGTTGATTTTTTCCAGTGACCCGACGGGGAACTCTCGCCCCATCTTGCTCTTCGCGTAGGCGGCAATATTTGTGAGAGTGTACGGCTCCCCATCGATCACCGTAACAATCTGTTCAACGACTCGGCCCTGCAGTGACAAGGGAATAAGAAGCAGAAAAGATATGATCAAAAAGCTGTTTCTAAAGGCATGCCTCAGCATAAGAATCTTACCCCGGCAGATGATGTGTTGGGTATATAGACTTGTTTAGGCGTAACACGATGGTCGAAAAAAGCCAAACCTCGCCGCGTCAAAATGTGATCCATGTAAGGGTCACTACATCGCACTATCATGCAGGGGTATGGAACTGGGCGCCATATTCACCGCAGGCTCATGAATGCTATAGAGCAACTCTTCCACTTCACTAACCAAGATTTCCCATTCTTGGTTCTTCGGTGAGAACGACAGCCGGCCGTCCGGTGCTAGCCTGAAGCGGCTCTTCGGTTTGTTGATCAATTCCAGGAGTTTTTCGATTTTCACCGGTGATTGCGGGTGAAACAGCAAAAAGACTCTCCCGTCAGACACGCTGATCTGCTGCACCAGAAATTCTTTGAGCACGCGGCGCAGATTCATAACCAAAAAGAGATTTTCCACTGCGGCGCCATAAGGACCAAACCGATCCCGGATCTCTTCCTTGATCTCCTCCAGCTCAAGCGGACTACGCAAGCTCGCCAGCCGCTTGTAGAAAAACAAACGCTGATTCACATCGGGAATATAATCATCGGGAAAATAAGCGGAGATGCCTAAACGGATTTCCGGTTCGACGTTGGGCGTCACTTCTTCGCCTCTAAGTTCACGGACGGCATTTTCCATCATTTCGGTGTAAAGCTCAAATCCAACCGCGGTAATATTACCGGACTGCTGCTGCCCCAAAAGATTACCCGCGCCGCGGATTTCCAGATCGTGCAGCGCTAATTTGAACCCGCCACCCAGCCCATCGATCTCTTGAAGCGCCCGCAGTCTCTTCTCCGCGTCTGGAGTAATCGCCTGTTCGCCGGGAATGAGGAGATAAGCATAAGCATGCCGGTGCGAGCGGCCAACCCGCCCTCTTAACTGGTACAGTTGCGCCAAGCCAAACCGATCGGCGCGGTTGATAATGATGGTGTTGGCGTTGGGAAAATCCAGGCCCGACTCGATAATCGCCGAGCAGACCAGGACTTGGGTCTCATTGTTGAGAAACTTGAGCATCACTCTTTCCAGATCTTTGGGTTTCATTTGACCATGTGCCACAGCCAGCTTGGCTTCGGGAATCAGGTCGGCAAGTTTCATGGCGATCCGATCGATTGTTTCAACTCGGTTGTGTAAAAAAAATACCTGTCCGCCACGTTCCAATTCGCGCAAGATCGCATCGCGAATCAGCCGCTCATCGTAGCGAGTAACATAGGTTTGGATTGCCAGGCGGTCAACCGGCGGAGTTTCGATAATGCTCAAATCGCGTATACCGATAATCGACATATGGAGCGTGCGCGGGATCGGCGTCGCCGTAAGGCTCATGACGTCGACCATCTGACGCAACTTTTTAAGGCGCTCCTTATGCGCCACCCCGAATCGATGCTCCTCATCGATAATTACCAGGCCTAGATCCTTGAACTCGACATCTTTTTGCAGCAGCCGATGTGTGCCGATGACGATATCGACGATCCCTCTCGCCGCATCCTTGAGAACCTGTTCGATCTCCTTACTTGTCAAAAAACGGCTGACCATTTCGATGCGCACGGGATGATTGCGAAAGCGATGGCGAAAAGTTTGTAGGTGCTGTTGCGCCAGAATCGTCGTCGGCGCCAGCACCCCCACCTGCTTGCCGCCCTCCACTGCTAGAAAGGCAGCGCGCATCGCCACCTCGGTCTTGCCGAAACCGACATCGCCGCACACCAATCGATCCATCGGCTTTGGTCGCTGCATATCGGTAAGAGATTCGTCGATGGCGCGCTGTTGATCGTGCGTTTCTTCAAATTCAAAACCGGCTTCGAACTCGCGGTAAAGCGCATCCGGCGGCGCAAAAGCATTGCCTTGGCGAGCTTCACGCACCGCATAGAGCTGAATCAGTTCCTCCGCCATTGCGAAAATCGATTTGCGGGCTTTGGCCTTGACCCGTTCCCAGGAGGTGCCGCCGAGCTTGTCGAGCGAAGGCTGCGCACCATCGCCACCGATGTACTTCTGCACGACATTGATGCGGTCTACCGGCAGGTAAAGCCGATCCCCGGCCTCATACTCCAAGTGCAGAAACTCGCCTTGGACGCCGGCCACCGTCAGAAATTTCAGGCCGCGGTAAACGCCGATGCCATGATCGAGATGAACCACGAAATCATCCTGCTTCAGTTCGCTCAAGCTGGTGAGAAAATGGCTCGGGTGCTTTTTGGCCAACGTCGTGGAATGGCGCTTGTGAGTTCCGAAAATCTCGTCGAAAGTCATGGCGACCAAGCCCGCGGCCGGCAGACGGAATCCTTGATTGAGATGACCCAGGACGATTGCCCGGGGGAGCTTAGCCGTGCTCAGCAGCGCATTAACCGGTTGCTCCATCACCGGAACGTCGATTTCGTAATGGCCCAGTAACTCTCGCAATCGACCAGCATCGCCTCTGGTTGGCGCAACAAAAATTACTTTTTGGTCCTGCCATCTACCGAGTCGTTCGACGAGCGGCGCCAACGACGGCTCTTTGCCGTGCTTAATGAGACTTTCGTGCTGGATGTCGTTGGTAAGGAACGAATCAATCGTTAAGGTCGATTCCTGCAAGCGCTCCGAGGCAGCCATGATGGTCAATGCTTCGCAATTGACTTGAGCCAAAGGTTCCATGGCCGCGCGCCATTCATGCTCGTGGAGAAAGAGCCCTTCCGCGGGTGCCACCAAGCGTCCTTCTTCTTTTGCTTTGGCATTGCGATCCCAGGCCAGTTTCGCAAATCGCTCAACCTCTGCTTCGACCCGATCCGCCCCCGCCAGACAAACCAACGTATCGAATGGCAGGTAAGAAAACACCGATGTCAGTTCGTGATAGAAATATGGAAGTAAGAATTCGATGCCGGGAAAAGGAATGCCTTCCTTGATCGAATCCAGCAAAGCATTTTTCTCGCGCCTGTCCATATCCAACTCGATCCCGCGCTGGTCCAGTTTCCTGACGATGTGATCGGTGCCAACTCGCTTGAGCGAAAATTCCTTCACCGGCAACAAAAGAAGGTCTTCTAAGACTCCCTCCGAGCGTTGACTCGAGGGATTGAATTCGCGGATGGATTCCAAACGATCGCCATCGAACTCCAAGCGGATCGGCAACTTGTAACCCGGGGAAAATAGATCGATGATGCCGCCACGCACGCTGAAGTCACCATATTCTTCCACCAGCGGAACGTTCTGAAAGCCCCACTGCGCCAGATGCTCAGTTAACACTTCACGGGACAGATCCTGACCGGCAACAATGTAGAGGTAAGATCGTTTTAGGGCATCTCGCGGGATGACTTTCTGCATCAGCGCGGCAGGGGTTGATATTAAGATAGGCGCCGGCTCTTCAACGAGCTTATAGAGTCCCTCTAGTCGTCCAGCGAGATTGTCGGGATGAGGAGATAACTTCTCGAACGGAAGAACCTCCCACGATGGGAACAGATGAAGCCTTTTACGGAATGGAGCTAACGAGGGCTCCTCACCGATAAAGAAGCTAAGATCGCGATGCAAGTTTTCGGCACTCTGAGCGCTAGCGGCGATGACCAGCATTGGGCGGTTGTTTTGTTCCGCAGCCAGCCCCAACACATAGGCAAGCGCACCGCCCTGGAGACCCTGAAGTCGCTTGGCTCCTGCCCACCGCCCATTGAGAAAGCGACGCAGTGTCTCTTCCAATTGTGAAAGGCTCATTTAGAAAAACCCGAAGCGCCGCACGGCGATAGTTGGTACAGGCTTCCGTCCTCTAACACCGCTAGCCTCGAGCTCTTTGGCCCAGGCCTCCATCGCCACAGCCAGGTCGGCCACCTTGACGTCCAAATAGGTGGGTTGATAATTCTCAAAGCGGATAAGCGCTTGGTAGATTAACTTAACCGGTCCTCTGATCTCGCCGAAATCGTCGATCAACCGGCAAGCCGCAGATAGTTGGATCAATCCCTCGAGAAATGATTTGTCGTTTATCTCGGCGCTCTGGTAGAGCATCTCCCAGTTTTCGTGAGCCTCAAAAAAACGACCCTGATTGAAAAGATTTATCCCTTCGCGCAAGCGGGCATCCATGGGAATCCGAGACATTCAAAATAACAACTTCTCGTCACACCCTCAAGGTTGACGCAGCGGTGATCGCGCTAGGCGAGGCTAAGCAGGTTGGCGTTTTGTTGAACCAAGAGTTAGCGGGGACCAAGATAGCACATGCGGCGGCGAATGCACTGATGAGCAATGCTCAGGTGCGCCGGGAGAGCCTGGTTATCGCGCCGTTGGACTCTCTCGCCAAAGTCGCTTGTCGTAGTTAGCCACAGATGGAACCGCAGCCAACCAGATGCAAATGTCAGATAAGGACAGCACCAAACCCGATAACCCAAACGAAACAAGATAACTGCCGGTCCAGTCGTAATATACGCCACCCAACCAGGAGCCCAGCGCACCGCCAACGCCAACGGCCACTGTCGAGTAACCGAGAATCGAACCAAAGCCTTTTCCGGAAAAGATGTCTGCGGTCAAAGCTGAGAAAATGACCGCCCGGGAACCGAAACCTATGCCAAAGAAGATCACGTAGACGTAAAGTAACCAGGTTTGGCTGGGATCCTGCAGGATCATTAGAGCGCCAACACCGACCAACGTCATCGCGATGTTGAGCGTATAGGCGGCTTGTCTCGACAACCGATCGGCGATGAAACCGAAAACCACCCGACCAAAGCTGCTCGTGATACCCGCGAAACCAAAAATGGACGCAGCCAGCAATTGACTATAGCCAACCTCCACAACGTGAGCGACTTGATGAGTCACAATGACGGTCGTACCGGCCGCGGCGCAGATGCGCGCGAAGAAAAGCAGCCAAAACTGAAGGCTTTTCAACGCGAGCTTTGCCGTCCATTGCTTTTGCTGACTCCTTTTCTGTCCATGATGGCGGAACTTTTCGCCGAACGGTCCGTGCTGATAAAAGATCCACACCAACGGCAAGAGTGAAATCAAAACCACTGCCGCGTAAATCTCCAAAGCTCGCGCCCAACCATAAGCCGCGATCAGCCATGCGCTGAGCGGCGCGAGAATCATGATTCCTACGCCGGAGCCGGCGTAGACGACGCCTATAGCGGAGGCCCGATTTGAGGAGAACCATTCGGAAATCAGAAAGACGTGCGGCACCATGCCGACAAAGGTAAAGCCAAAAGCAGTAATAAGACCAAAGCAGATATACAAGTGCCAAAGCTCGCTTACCTGGCTGCTTAAAAAAAGCCCCAATGCCAAAGTAAGGCATCCGGCGAGCACAATTTTTTTTGCTCCATAACGGTCGAGAAGATATCCGGCAACCGGCGACAACATCGCGTCAATCGTAAGAACAACGGAGAAAATACCGGCGGTCGCGCCTCGGCTCCAGTTGAAGGAATCAAGCAATGCGACGTTGAAAACTCCAAATGAGGAATGCAGCCCGCGCGAAAACCCGAGAACGACGAAGGCAAGAGCAGCAACTAACCAGGGAGTGGGAGACAAACGCATGACGTTAGGTGAGTCCTGTCTTGTAGCAAAGTGGAAGGTCAGCCACAAGTTGAGACGCGGGCAGGCCGAAGGATTCTATCGCCCAATTTTCAGTAGATCAGTAAAAGCGAATGTGTGCAGAACGCGATGTCTAACAAGTACGAGGACCAGAAATGACCAAAAAGCAGCATGGCCGGAGTTCCAATTCAGACTCTCTTTGTCCCTCTTTGCCTGTAGAGGAATAGACAAAAGACCGCGCGGCCATAATGGTCACGTGCCGCGGCAACAAAAACTCAGATCCAATGAGAAACATCGTATTTACGGGCGCCAGCCGCTCATCTTCAGTTCTTCGTTCGCTTTATGCACTAAACTAAAGTCAAAAACATCGTTTACTTTCATGTCGCGCTGAGTTTTTGTCGCCCTTTTCATCTCATCAATCATCGGCTGCAAAACTTTTTCTTCGCTGACACCGTCACGCACAATAAGCTTTGTTTCGATATCATAAATTGCCGCAGCCATTTCACGGTCGTTCGTCTTCAGAAACTCCATCATGTACTTCACCGACGCATCCCGCTTATTGATGAAGAACTGCAATCCCTTCAGACTGCCACGAATGAACTTTGCCATGCGCGCCGGATGCTGCCTGATCTTCTCTTCCGTGGTCGCCAGACCGCCCTGCAGGGTGGTGGCGTATTCGCTGGCCGATGCTAACTTAACGAATCCATCTTTTTGCGCCCGAACACTGGCAGCAGCATTGAACAATGAGGCTTGGATCGCTTTCGCCTTCATCGCCGGCAGACGAACGTCGTCGCCGCCCATGACGACCAAATTGGCGTCTTTCGCGGGATCCATACCATTCTTTTTGAGAATTTCCCGAGTCACAACCGCTAACGATCCTTCGGGCGACATTATAGCAATGGTACTACCCCGCAATTGAGAGATGGATTTAATATTCGGCTGGGCAATCAAATCCCAACCAGGTCTGTCTTGAAATACGGCAAGTATCTTCACCGGTACATTGCGCGCTGCCGCCGCCATCGCGCTTCCCGCATTAGTGAAGAAGTCCACTTCGCCAGCAAGCGCCGTTCGGATGGCGATCTCGCCACGTATACTCAGGAACTCGACATTGAGGCCCTCTTCTTTGAAGTAGCCCTCTTTGTTAGCGATGAGCAGGCAAATGACCGATGAAGAAAGCGACGGGTGCGCAACGCGCATATTTTCTGCGCCAGCGGCAGGACTCCGAGTGAAAAGGAAAAGGGGGAAAATCAGCCACCAAAGCTGAGGTGCTTTAACAGAGAGCATCGTCAGATCCCTCCTAGCCTTCATGAGCCGAACGGCTTTTCTCTCGCTTATAGAAAAATTAGAGGATTGGCAAGCGAGAAACTCAGTGTGTCGCAACCTGATTTACCTGAGCGAAATGGTTTCAGCAGCCAAGGGTTGATGTTACGGGGAGCTATTGGCCCGCTCATGAGATTGCAACATAAATCGACGTTAATCCCAGGATATTTGACCCCAAGACAAAAACGGTGATAATCGTCGGCAATGCAGGCGTATAAAGGAGATCGCGATGGTCAATTCAATCTTGGAGTTTGATGTTGCAATTATCGGCGGCGGCGGCGCAGGGATACCCGCAGCGATCGAGGTTGGCCGGGCTGGCGGTACCGCCGCTGTGTTAGAGCAAGCCGAGGAGTGTGGCGGCACTGCGGCGATCTCCGGAGGCGGCTGTTGTATAGTCGGTACGCCGCTACAAAAGTCGCACGGGATCGAAGACACTCCGGATCTGGCGTTTGAAGACTGGGTTAAATGGGGCGGCGGATCGGCGGATGAGGTCTGGGCGCGATACTATCTCGAACATACGCTGCATGACCTTTACCACTGGGCCGAGAATTGCGGCGCCAAGTGGGTTGATATGAAATTCCAGGAAGGAAACCGGGTGCTGCGCTGGCATCGCCCGGAGAACAATGGGCTCGGGTTAATGACCGCACTAATCAAAACTGCCGAGTCGATGCCGAATATCAAAATTATGACGGGTACCGGAGCGGGCAAACTACTCACCAAAAATGGCCGTGTGGTGGGCGTCACCGCCATCAGCAACAATGAAACCATCGAAATCTTCAGCAAGGCAGTTGTGGTTGCTACCGGAGGTTTCAACTCGAATCTCGACATGGTCTTAGAGGTTCGGCCAGAATTCCAGAAATTCAGGGTCATGGAAGGCTCTGGTTTTGGCGCAAAAGGTATCGGTCATAAGATGATTAAAGAACTAGGCGGCTACCTCACCCATATGGATCACATCTGGTTTTATGTGTATGCCACCCCAGATTATCGCGATCCCCAACAAAGACGCGGTCTGGTCTTCCGCATGACCCCAGGTTACATCTGGTTCAATCAGCAAGGGAGGCGGTTCCATAACGAATCCATTACCGGCGGCGCATCGGCGACTCCCGCCCTGCTAGCGCAAAATCCGCCGCACGCATGGGCCATTCTCGATCATCCAATGACAGCAAAAATGGACGTGGCCGATCCCTATTATCGGCGCGGCGATGTAATCGACCACGCCAAAGTGCAGGAGCTTCTGGATAATTCGCCCTATATTCGCAAAGCCGATAGCCTGGAGGATTTAGGCAAGAAGATCGAAGTTGATTTAGCTTCGTTTCTTTCTGAAGTCAAAGACTACAATGATGCCTTTGACAGGGGGCTAGAAACCGAACCAAAGTTCGGCAAATCCTTGAAGCTTTCCAAGAAATTCGACACGGCTCCCTACTATGCGATCCAATTGTTTCCGCTGGCACGAAAAAATTTCGGCGGCGTCAAAACGGACTTGCGCTGCCGCGTGCTGAACAAGCACTTCGAGCCGATCCCCGGGTTGTATGCGGCAGGTGAGGTTTCCGGTATGGCGGGCGGTCATATCAATGGACGCAATGGACTCGAAGGGACGATGCTCGGCCCCTCAGTTTTTAGCGGCCGGGTAGCAGGTGCTTGGGCGGCACATGAAGCGGGCTTCGGTCCGGGATTTGTTGGTAAGCCCAACCGGCCGTAATATCCGCGTCTCACCGGTGAGCGGCTGTCTTCCGCCTTGCAGGAACCACTGAGTTAAGAATGCGAGCAGGCGGTGTTAGGCGTGGGTACGCCGTCAAACCGTTGTTCAGTTCGTGTCGCTCGGCCGAGTGAAAGCCGCAAGCTTCGAGCCCGGGCCGACGCCAATGCTCTACAACTGCAAATTTGCCAGAATTTCTTCCGTCTAATATCTCAGAATTTAGAGGGCTGCGCCCAGCCGAGCTGAAATGCTGCTGCTCGTGAGGTAGATCGTCTTTCTAAACGCACATTGGATGCTTTTAAGTCGCTCACGAGAGACCCCGAGATTGCTTCGAGAGCCCGGTTCCAGCCTTGCACCAACGCTTCCGGGTTACGACCTTCGAGAGGAATAGCGCTATGGTAGCGTTTGTGAAAGACGATTTCACTGGGTGATCCTTCTTGACTGAGGAAAAACTCGACCTCCATCACGGCCTGCGGCGCTCCAACGTCGCGAAAGTCGCCATAGAGAGAGTTCACAACAGTCTCCAACGTATGCGTCGGGGCTAACGCATCGACAGAGCCGACGACGAATTTGAACAGTCCCGATTGTGACAATCCTTGGCGAAGCTCCTCGGCAACCAGCACGCCAGGTGATATTAGAAACCCGTTGTAAAAATCCGACTCGAATCGAGTATCGCTTCGCCGATAGACAAAGTTCTTGTCCGCATAGCGGGGCGATACACGTGCGGATGCGAGTTGCAGGGTGCCGGTTTCTGCTGGATTTTGGGGCGATGTGTCGAGAACGATGTCGAGAACGAAGTAACGCTTATCCGGGTAGCTCTTCTCAATGCTGACGCAGCCAATGAAGAGAAAAGATGCGGCCAGCCATGTGAACAACAGGCCCATCCACATTATCATCGCTCGAAGACCTCGGAACGAGGTGGCGGCGCTCCGAAAAAAATCTGAGACGGGTACTTGCGCGATTCGCTCGCAAATTCCTGGATATCTGCTGTTACCGCTCGTAGACTTTCCAGCGTGGTTTGGATTTGCTGCTGCTGTGTCACGATCAGCCGGTTCAGTTGCCGCAGTGTCTGCTGAAACTGAGTGCTGGTCTGCGGCAGATCCGCTGTAACTGCGTCAAGCCGCAGCGCCACATGATTGATGCTTTCTGATATGCGGGGTAGATCAGCAAGCAGCTGGTTTACCGGTTTTTCAGCGTTCTCGATCAGTTTTCGCACCGTGCCCGCGGCCGAAGCGGCATCTGCCAACGCACTTTTTAGTTCCGGTGCATGCACCAGCACCCTAAGCTGGCGGTTGGTGTCTCTGATTTCGCTCAGCAGGGAGTTGGCCTGCCTGCCAATTTGCTCCAGGTTGGCGCCCTCGGCAAGCTTGGTCATGGCGGTCAGAGATTTTTCAACGCTGGCGGTGAGTTGAGGGATATTGAGATCCTCGAAATTGTGCAGGATGCGTTCTACCGATTCGCTCAATTGGGTTATCCTACTAGGCGCCGAAGGAATATACGGATACTTCGGGCGCCAATCGATTTTCAACGGCAGATTGCGTTGCGGATCCAGATAGTTCGCTTCTATATAGGCAACTCCCGTTAATCCCTGAGCGGCTAATCTCACGCGGAATCCGTATTGAAGCTCATCTTCGAGGGCCTTATTCGATTGATCTCCGACAGGAAAACCAAAAATGTTCGGTGCAATATCAAAACGAACCAGCACGTAACGATGTCGGGTGAGATATTCCACGCTGGTGAGAGTAATCTGCTCCACTTTGCCGATTGAGACACCGCGAAATTTCACCGGCGAGCCAACGTCCAACCCCTGTACTGATTCCTCAATGTAGGTTTCGGCAAGATTCTTCTTCTGGAAAATCGAACCGAGACCCAAAGCGATCACACCGCTGATACCTATCAGTATGGCGCTGATTACGAATAGACCGATTTTGAAGTATCCGAGTTTACTCATCCTTGATGTGAGTTGGAGATCTGTCTTGCGCCTGAGTCAAGTCCTCCAAGATGGCAGGCGCGAGAAGAATTGACGCACCCGAGGATTATCGCTGTAATCGCGCAGCTCGTGTGGATTTCCCGTCGCGATGAGTCCTTTTGTCTGTTTATCCAACATAATAACTCGATCCGCAATCGTAAAGATACTAGATAGCTCATGACTGACGATCACAAACGTTATCTTCAGAGTTTTTGACAGACTCAGAATCAGCTCATCCAGTTCAGCGGAAGTGATCGGGTCTAGACCGGCCGAGGGTTCGTCGAGAAACAGCACTCGAGGGTCGAGCGCCATGGCGCGCGCGATTGCCGCTCGCTTCTGCATGCCACCGCTCAACTCTGACGGCATATGATTGCCGAAGTTTTGAAGACCGACCTGTTTCAGCTTTATCAAGGCTATGAGTCTGATCGCATCGCCCGGCAATGCCGTGAATTCTTCAAGCGGCAGAAAAACGTTTTCTAGAACAGTCATCGATCCGAACAACGCACTGCTCTGATACATCACGCCGATCTTTCTTAGAATGGCGAGCCGATCTCTACCTTCAGCGGCGATGATATCTTCTCCATCGATGAAGATGTGCCCGCTGGCAGGTTTGTAGAGACCGATCAAATGTTTTAGCAGCGTGCTTTTCCCCGAGCCGGAGCCGCCAAGTATCACAAAAACCTCACCGGCGGCTACCGTAAAACTTACATGATCGAGAATCATTTGGCTGTTGTATGTCACCGTAAGATCTTCAACCCGGATGATTTCCCTCTGCTCTTGTCGCATGTTGCGTGCTAGATGCCGAGGTAGTAGTAGATTACCGAAAAAACACCATCGGCGATTACAATCAGAATAATCCCGCTCACCACGGCGCGCGTCGTCGATTCGCCGACCGCGCTGGCGCCTGTTTGGGTCTGAAGTCCGCGCAGGCAGCCGATTGCGGCCACAAGAACGCCGAATACAAATGATTTTGCCAGGCCGCCAAGCAGATCACCGTAACCCACTGCCAGTTGGACCTGGTTCCAGAAAGTGATCAGCGGAAATCCCAGCGAAACTAACACCACCGCACCTCCTATCAACCCGACGAGATCGGCGAAAATGGTGAGGAGCGGGGTCATGAGAACCGCAGCGATCACTCGCGGCACCACCAGAAAAGGAACGGGGTCCAATCCCATTGTCTTCAAGGCGTCGAGTTCTTCACGAACTTTCATGGTTCCCAATTCCGCTGCAAACGCCGAACCTGAACGTCCCGCCAAAACGATGGCGGTCATCAGGGGACCAAGCTCGCGCAGGATTGCGAGACCGATTAAATTTGCGACAAATATCTGTGCGCCAAACTGGCCCAAGGGTATTGCGGCCTGAAACGCCATAATCAGGCCCATGAGAAATCCGATCAGCGCGACAATCGGCACAGCGTTGACTCCAACCGATTCGGCAATACGCAAGGTGTCTCGCAAGCGAGCGGCTCGCGGCTTGACAGCGGCACGGGCCAGAGCCACTGCCAGCTCACCGACGAATATCACCAAACTGTAAATGTCGTGGCAGATTTCAACTATCGAGCGGCCGATCTCTTCGACCAACGAAGTTGCTTGTTCACCGTGCTGGCCGGCGGCAGCTAAATCTCCCGACTGCCAATCTTCTACGAGCGCCTGGAGCTCAGGCTGCAGCCCTCGAATATCAAAGTATCCTCCGGACCGGAGTTGCTGATCACGCATTTGAACTAACAGAGCTACGCCGGAACCGTCGCAGTAATCGAGTCTCGAGGCATCTAACAGAACCGTTGGAACTTTGGCGCTGGCAACGGTATCGCTTGCTCTGCGCCAGATGGTGCTAGTCGTAAACGAGTCCAGCCGGCCCTCGATGATTATCTCAAGTACACTGCCTTCGATTTTTCTACTATGGAACTCGAGGTGGCCAGGCGGATCCATGATAAGGGTAAAGCAGATCTCCTATTATGCTGCGGCTGCTACAAGCGTCAACGGGTAGGGGCGAAAATGTACGGAACTCCTCAGGCTCGGCATTCAGAAACGTGGATCAGTTTCCCTGCAAGCCGGGGTTAAACACCCGCTCGGTGGTAGAGTAACGACGTACTTCCTGGTTGACATTGACTAGCGCAAGCGACAAGGGCTTGTACTAAGTATTAAGCGTTGGGCAAGCATGCGGGCTGAAAAGGGAGTAAATAGAAACGCGAAGCGCATGGGGTGAGAACAAATGGACGCGATCCTATTAGCCGACGCCATCTAGGTACCATCCATCTGCTCAATTCGAGTTAGTTCAAGCTAATCCGCTTTGACTTGCTTTGGACAGAACCCCCCGGCATTAAACAAGCTGAGCTGATCATTGTCTCTCCGACGGAAATGATCCACGGAAAATCGCGGCCAACGATCCTGAATGCCTGCTTTCTTCTGTGCAAGCTGAAACAGCTCGGCCATCTGATCGGCAAATATGCCCTCGCCCCGCATGCGGCTCTTGAAGTTTGGATCATTGAGCTTGCCGGCTCGCATTGACCTAATGCGATTTAGAACTTTTTCTTTCTTGCCAGGATAGTGCTGCTCCAACCATTGTTCGAACAATAATTTGACAGCAAACGGCAGACGCAGTGTCACGTAGCCGCAAAACCTTGCACCAGCTTTGGCAGCTGCCTGAGCGATCGCCGGTGCCTCTGAATCGGTGAGAGCTGGAATCATAGGCGCCTGGAGATAACCCACCGGCACACCAGCTTCGGATAGTGCCCGGATGGCCGCCAGCCGGCGCTCGGGAGTTGATGCCCGCGGCTCCATCAAAGATGCCAGTTTACTGTCCAAGGTGGTAATCGAAATCGTCACCCCGATACATTGGTACTTTGCAAGTTCTGCCAGAAGATCGATGTCGCGCGTTACCAGGTGGTTCTTTGTGATGATTACCACGGGATTGCGAAAGTCGAGGAATACTTCCAAGCATCGCCTCGTTAGTTGCTTCTTCTTCTCCACCGGCTGATAACAGTCCGTATTGCCGCTAAGCGCGACAACCTGCGGCTTCCATTTGGGGCTCGACAATTGACTGCGCAATAGCTCCGGCGCGTCCTCTTTCACCATGATCTTAGTTTCGAAGTCCAACCCCGAAGAAAAACCCAGGTACTCGTGTGTCGGACGCGCATAGCAGTAAACGCATCCATGCTCGCAACCCCGATAGGGATTGATGCTGGCGTTGAATCCGACATCCGGGCTATTGTTGTATGCGATCAGTGATTTGGAGTCATCCCGGAAGAATTGTGTTTGAGGCGAGGAGATTTCATCGCAGTCGGTTGACGGCTCTGGAATCCGCTCAATCGATTCGAAGCGGTTCTTTGGATTGCTTACAGATCCCCTGCCACGTAGCGGGGACGGCAACTTCATGCTCTTATTCGCTCGCTGCGGCTGCAGCGGTCTTCTCAGCCGAGGCTTTGACCGCCGCTTCCGCCGCCGATTTCTTCTTCTGCGCTGCCAGCTCGCGCGTCTCCCGCTTGAGCAGCTTGATTTTCCGGCGAATCCGCTTCACTTTTGAGCTATCGCCTGACGAAGTTAGGATTTCAGCCTTTTCTTTCTTCAGTTGCCGAATGTTTTGTTTAAGACTCGGCAATGCGTTCACATCCATGTATGAATTTCCTCCGTTTGCGCTTACGTTAGCTAACATAATTACGGGACAAACCAAAATGCCAGCACCTACCAGCACAGACGCGTTTGCAGGAACCAAAACAAGGATCAAGAAAATCATTGAGCGTTTGGCAAAGATTCACCCCGATGCGAAGCTAGACTTGGACTTCAGCAGCGCCCTGGAATTGTTGATCGCTTTGATCTTAGCAGCCCAGGCACGAGACGACCTGATTCGACAAATTACTCCAGGCTTGTTTAAAAAATATCGGACCGCCAAAGACTACGCGAATACATCACTACCTAAATTGCAACGAGACATCGGCAGAATCAACTTCTACCGGAACAAATCGCGATCGATTCACAACTGCTGCAGCGAATTAGTCGAACGCTTCGGCGGCAAGGTGCCGGACAACTTAGATGATTTACTTTCGCTCCCTGGCGTTGGACGCAAAACCGCCAATATCCTACTCGGAAATGCTTTTGGCCAACAGACAATTGGGGTTGACACTCACGTTATGCGTCTTTCGCAAAGGTTAGGATTGACGGAAGAGAACGATCCCGACAAAATCGAAGCTGATCTCACATGCGTCGTCTCCCCAGCGCAACGCGTTCGCTTCTGCCACCTGCTTCAATATCACGGCAGACGAATTTGCATTGCTAAGAAACCGAAGTGTGCCGAGTGCGTAATTAGAGAATTATGCCCATACCCAGCGAAAATGACTTAGGAGTGAAATAGATTGGTCAGCAATACTCGCGGCGGGTAATATCGACGAGTATCGTTATCACATACGTCGCCCCACAAACAAAGAAAGCCCCAACATCTTGATGACGTTGGGGCTTTCTTTGGGAAAATAAATCCGGCAGCGTCCTACTCTTCCATAGAGCGACTCTATAGTACCATCGGCGCTGGAGGGCTTAACGGCCGAGTTCGGGATGGGATCGGGTGTGACACCTCCGCTATCGCCACCGGAAAACGTCGGTCGTTGAAAAAGGCCATCTACTTCGTTCCACTCGTTTCGCTCACTCCAACTTACTAATCACGTACGACTTCGCTCGCGAAACTTCGCGGCCTCGTATCTGGCGCTTTTTGAACGACCAAAAACTTGTAATCGTGACTATCGTTTCGATCGTTCACGATCAAAGCTTTTTAACTCCGGTTCAACGTTGAACTGTTGAACCTTTGAGCTGTTGAACGATATTCTCTCACAACTGAATACGGGCACAAACGAATTATCTGCTGAGTCGCATTGGTAAATATGGTCAAGCCGCACGACCAATTAGTACCGGTTAGCTTCAATCATTACTGATCTTCCACATCCGGCCTATCAACCTCCTAGTCTAGAAGGGGTCTTTAGAGGCCTAACGGCCTGGGATACCTTATCTCGGAGGGGGCTTCCCGCTTATATGCTTTCAGCGGTTATCCCGTCCACACATAGCTACCCGGCAATGCGGCTGGCGCCACAACCGGAACACCAGCGGTGTGTTCTTCCCGGTCCTCTCGTACTAGGGAAAACTCCCCTCAAGTATCCTGCGCCCACGGCGGATAGGGACCAAACTGTCTCACGACGTTTTGAACCCAGCTCGCGTGCCACTTTAATCGGCGAACAGCCGAACCCTTGGGACCTACTTCAGCCCCAGGATGTGACGAGCCGACATCGAGGTGCCAAACACCCCCGTCGATGTGAACTCTTGGGGGGTATCAGCCTGTTATCCCCGGCGTACCTTTTATCCGTTGAGCGATGGCCCTTCCATGCGGGACCACCGGATCACTATGACCTGCTTTCGCACCTGCTCGAGATGTCTCTCTCGCAGTCAAGCCGGCTTATGCCATTGCACTCGATGGCTGGTTTCCACTCAGCCTGAGCCGACCTTCGCGCGCCTCCGTTACAATTTAGGAGGCGACCGCCCCAGTCAAACTACCCACCATGCAATGTCCCTCAGCTGGATGACAGCTGTAGGTTAGAATCCAAGGCCAGTAAGGGTGGTATTTCAAGGTTGGCTCCACGAGAGCTAGCGCCCCCGCTTCACAGCCTCCCACCTATCCTACACATACTAACCCTAGATCCATTGCAAAGTTATAGTAAAGGTGCACAGGGTCTTTCCGTCCTGCCGCGGGTACCCGGTATCTTCACCGAGAGTGCAATTTCGCTGAGTCCCTGGTCGAGACAGTGGGGAAATTGTTACGCCATTCGTGCAGGTCGGAACTTACCCGACAAGGAATTTCGCTACCTTAGGACCGTTATAGTTACGGCCGCCGTTTACCG
>CAVUZH010000001.1:0-30000 GCA_963745835.1 uncultured delta proteobacterium | reverse complement strand
GGTCAAGACGACTTGCGGCTCCTGACCGTACTCACGTTGAAGTTCACGCCCCATGAGCAAATTGAATCTTTGATCGGTGCCGCCCAGTTCGATATCTGCCTTAAGGACTACTGAATCGTAGCCTTGCATCAACGGGTAGAGAAATTCGTGGATGCTAATCGGCTGATGGTTTTGAAAACGCTGCTTGAAATCATCCCGCTCTAACATTCGCGCGACCGTGTATTTTGCGCTGAGCTCGATTAGCTGCACTGCGTCGAGTTGTTCCATCCATCTATGGTTGAATTCAATGGTGGTCCTTGTCGGTTCCAAAATCTTAAAGATTTGCTCTTTATAGGTCTCCGCATTCCTAAGGACCTCCTCACGGCTCAGCTGCTTACGTGTCTCCGACTTCCCCGAGGGATCACCTATCATGCCGGTGAAGTCCCCGACGAGAAAAATCACTTCATGGCCCAGTTCCTGGAACTGTTTCATTTTCTGAATCAATACAGTGTGGCCAAGATGGAGATCCGGCGCCGTGGGGTCGAACCCGGCTTTTATCCTTAACGGTCGACCGGCCCGCAGTTTCCTAACCAACTCTTCTTCGGGAAGGACCTCAACGGCCCCTCGCTTAATTACCTCAAGCTGGGCTTGCACGTCTAGCATGGGTCACTGCTTCGCCTGCCAAGGAATTCGCAACCGGGTAATCTCGCGGGCCTGCCCTGAATCATGGTCGACATCGACGATAATGCCTTGAAGGACAACATTTTCGTGAGCTACCTCGAACTGTCTAGGAAGCTGACTTAGAAATCCCTTGATTACTGTTTCTTTGTCCATGCCGATCACGGAGTCCAACGGACCACACATCCCCACATCAGTGATATAAGCAGTCCCGCCGGGCAAAATCCGATCATCGGATGTCTGCACATGAGTATGAGTCCCAAAAACGATGGAAGCTCGCCCGTTCAGGTGCCAACCCATAGCATTCTTTTCCGACGTCGCCTCCGCATGCATATCAACGATAACGACGCGCGAATGCCGCCCTCGTTCTCGACAAATCGCATCTACGCTACGAAAAGGATCGTCAACATGGTTAGGCATAAAGACACGTCCCTGAACATTGATAATGAGCGCGTTTAAACCATGATCATTTTGCCACGCGCACCAGCCTCGACCAGGCGCGCCCTCGGGATAATTGGCCGGCCGGATCAGTTCGGAATGTTCATCCATATACTGATATATTTCTTTTTTCTTCCAAATGTGATTTCCCGAAGTCAGCACATCGACTCCAGAAGACAGGAGTTCTTTGGCGCTCTTCAGATCCACTCCTATGCCGCCCGCGGCGTTCTCGGCATTAGCAATCGCCAGATCGATTCCTTCTCGCTCGATCAAGGACGGAACCAAATCTCGAATGGCTCTTCGCGCCGGCCGGCCGACCACGTCTCCAAGAATCAAAACACGCATCGCGAATCCCTTACTTTGCGTAGTCAACAGCGCGCATTTCGCGAATGACCGTGACTTTTATCTGACCAGGGTAGGTCATTTCACTTTCGATCTTCTTGGCAATCTCACGGGCCATTCGCGCCGCCTCATCATCGGATACGAGATCATGCTGCACCATGATCCTGATCTCTCGCCCTGCCTGAACCGCATACGACTTTTCCACGCCTCTGAAGGAATTAACGATCCGCTCAAGTTCCTCCAGGCGTCTCGTATAACTTTCGATCATCTCACGGCGCGCGCCAGGACGTGCGCCCGAAAGCGCATCGGCAGCGTCAACCAACGGAGCCAGTATTGTTTCAGCCTTGACATCTTCGTGGTGGGCGGCGATGGCATTGACGATCTTCGGCGATTCGCCATATTTACGTGCCAACTCCGCCCCGATAATTGCATGGGATCCTTCCACCTCGTGATCGACCGCTTTACCGATATCATGCAGTAACGCTGCACGCCGGGCTTGCTTCTCGTTCAGTCCCAATTCGGCCGCCATCGAGCCGCAAATAAAAGCTGCCTCAATCGAATGAAGCAAAACGTTCTGCGCATAACTATATCGGTACTTGAGTCGCCCCAGAAGCTTGACGATTTCGGGATGAACACCATGAACTCCAACATCAAAAATCGCTTTCTGTCCGGCTTCTCGTATAGCTTCATCGATCTCCTGCTCCGATTTGCGGACGACCTCTTCGATTCTGCCCGGGTGAATACGGCCGTCGGAAATCAGCTTCTCAAGCGACAATCGCGCAATTTCCCGCCGAATCGGATTGTGTCCGGATATCACAACCGTTTCAGGCGTGTCGTCAACGATGAGATCTATGCCGGTTGCTGCCTCAAGCGCGCGAATGTTGCGCCCTTCACGTCCAATTATCTTCCCTTTCAACTCATCGTTCGGCAGAGGCATAACTGTTACCGATCGTTCAGCGACAAAGTCGCCGGCGAGTCTTTCAATCGCTAAGGCGACAATCTTTTGGCCCTTTCGAGCGGCTTCAGCCTTAGCTTCCTCTTCAATGACCCGTATACGTTTGGCCGCCTCGTGTTTGGCCTCCTCAACCATTTCGTCGATAAGACTTTTCCGAGCCTCGTCGCGAGTAAGTCCCGCGACTTGTTCGAGCTGTCTCCTGGCTGCATCGATTTGGCGATCGCACTCTGCGGACTTGTCATCGAGAGTTTTTTCTCGCGATTTAAGCGACGCCTCACGGCGATTTATCTCATTATCCCGCTTCTCTATAGAATCAGCGCGTTTTTCTAAGCCTTCGTCTTTGCTGATTAACCGCTTTTCCAGTGCCTGCAGTTCCCGGCGCGTTTCACGCACCTCCTTGTCGAACTCTACACGTTCCTGTTGAACACCATCCCTGGCATGGATCTCAGCCTCTTTTTTGATTGCGTTGGCATCTTTCTTCGCCTCATCAATAATTCGCGCTGCAGTATTCTGTGCTAGCTGTAATTCCGCCTGCTGCTGTTTTCTTCGTATCCATACGATAACTACAGACAAGCCGACGCCAATCAACAATCCGATTACAATCGAAAAGATATTCGCTTCCAACAACAACACCCCCTTTCTGGTGATGTGATTTTAACAAACCTGCTTGGTCTGCTCGGGCATTTTCTGACAATCAATAAACCTCTCCTGAGTTAAAACAAAAAGAACCCTCTCGTCCCATGGATCCACCGGCACGCGATCAATAACTTGAAATTCGTAGGCCAACCCTACCGGCGTTGCCCGTGAACCCCATTGACGAATCACGCGGTCGTACCAGGCTTGACCCCGACCTAACCGATTTCCTCTGCGGTCAAACGCGACCCCGGGCACAATCAGCAAGAGATCAACGTCGGCACATTGGCTCAAGACCTTATCGCCAATGGGCTCGGGAATACCTGATTTACCGCAGACCAATTCGGTAGCGGATTCAATCTCGACAAACTCTACACTGCGATTTGGAAGCAAACGTGGATAAACGACTCTTTTGCCATCGCGCAATGAGTGATCTCTTATCTTCTCAGTAGCCGCCTCATTTTGCACTGAGCTGTAAAGAGCGACCGCATTTGCCGACCGGTATAAAGATGTTTCGAGAAGCCGTGCCTGAATCGAGCGACTCCAGCACTCGGCTGTTTCGTTGGCGAGCGAACTCCGCTGAGACATTAGCGCAACCCGTAAGGCGGTTTTGCTCTCGGACATTTAATCCCCTACGGTCAGTCCGCGGCGGGGAATCGAAAGCGAGGAGAAGTTGCGGGAGGAGGATTGTATTCTAAAGATCTGAACGTCGGATCGAGAAGGTGGGTCCTCGAGAGAGTCGCCCCCCGGCTAAAATAACCACAGGCGTGTATTCTGCCGTACTTGGCGCCAATTCATCAACTCTATTAAACCTAAACCGCTCCAGTCGTATTCCGCGTGCGCGGAGATACCCCAAACACTCGAGCACCCAACACATCAGATTTTGAAAGATCTTTGCTCCCCTAATTCTCATCATCTTTCCCAGCCGCCCACTTAAGGATCCGCCGTTTGGCTGTTGCAAACGACTCCACTCTAGGTTCCAAGGTGCATCGTCGATGAACATCACAGCCAATCTAAGCTCCTTAAGCTTCCTCACTTAATCGAGCTGACAATTCTTTTGAAAGCTGATTCACTCGTTTTACCATCGTTTCATGAGTTTCTTTTAGCCGGTGATACTCGTCGGCGATATTGAGGGCTGTTAACATCGCAACGTTCGATTTGGCTGCCGGCTTTGAAGCGCGAGACAGTTCCTGCATTTTCTCATTGACATAACTCGCCACTCTCAATATGTAGCTTTCTTCCGCATCGCTGCTAACGGTAAAACTTTGACCGAGAATCTCCACATTTAGCGATCTCTTCATACCGCTTACTCCAGCTCATTCTGAGACGTCGAGGGTTGAGAACTGACCGATAATTTTATCGAGCTTCTCCCGTAGCTCGAGACGTTCACGCTCATATTGACGAATCTGCCCTTTGAGGTGGTGCCACTCGCTCTCTTTTTGCTGAAGCTTTTTTTCAACTAATTCCTTTTCTCTTTTAGCTTTCTCATGCTGCTCGATCAGCCGATTGATCTTCACTTCGAGTTGTTCAATTGCATCGACAGCCATGACTTTTGTTTCTTTCAAACTTCATGTTTGAGTTTAGTTTTAAGGCTTACCCTTGTCAAGTTCATTGTCGGACTCACGATCCTCGCTCAAGTTGCGAGGTCTGTTGGTTTATGCGTGAAGCATCACCGCTTCGATTGTTCAGCTGGGTCGTCGTAACCGAGAATCGTTTCCCATGGAAGACTGCAGTGAGCAACCACCAGGGTATCGAATTTTTCCCACCAGCGAGTATCCCGGCCCTCACGGCTGAGAAATCTTACCATTTGCAGCATGTCCGAAATTTCGGACTGACGAAGCGCCGGGCTAAACGCGGGCATCGTGCCTTGCCCTTCGGCAATTGCTTTACGTATTTGGCCGTTGGTTCTGCGCTCAACGGTATCCCTGAAGTCAGGAGGCCGAATCGGTAACGACTGCGCCAACGGGCCATCCCCATTTCCAGCTTGGCCATGACAGCCGAGGCAGCGTTGCGCGTAGAGCGCATCCATCCGTTCGCTGCGTCCACACGCAACTGTGCTTAGGAGGAACATAAGCCAGAGAGTTTGCTTCATTACAATCATCGCGTACGGGGCCGATCGGCTATTGTGGATATGAACAAAGGCGACTTTAGCAAAATCAGAGGCAGACCTCGACTGTTCGGATACCAAAGGAAGATCAGCAAGGCCGGTTGGCTTACAAGATTCGAAACGAGTGAGTCTTCATGATTAGAAATACCGGGTGGTCTTCGACCAGCTCGAGCTTATCGACCGCGGAAGCTGTTAGGCGCACGTAAAATTCAGCGCCGGCGTCTACCACCACCATTGCCTGCCCATCGGATCGCACAATGCGTCGAATAAATCCAGGAATGATGTTGCCGGCAGAGATCCCTTCGGGCCGCTCTGTACTTATAAGGATATCGCCGGGGCTTATGCGCACCTGCATTGACTGGCCCGCGGCCTGTGCAACATACGGAACGAAAAGCTCCTGGCCGGACTCGAGTTGAACTCGGGTCCGACCGGCAACTCGATCTGCGTTTATAATCATTACAGCGAAGACATTTTGCAGTTGCTCCTCTGCGAGTTGTGCGATTGTATCCGGTGATCTCAGCACGTCTTTCGGAACTCCCTGGGCCAACAATCGACCTTTATGGATCATCAAAATCCAATCCGCCAGAGCCAGTACTTCAGACAGGTTATGCGTCACATAGATCACCGGAATCGAGAACTCATCCCGCACGCGGCTGAGATAGGGAAGTATTTTTTCCCTAAGCGCGATGTCCAATGCGGCTAGAGGTTCATCCAAAAGGAGCAGTTGTGGGCGCGACAGCACCGCGCGCGCTAAAGCAACTCTCTGCGCCTCTCCGCCGGAGAGCTTGGCGATGGGACGATCCAGGAGATTTGCAATCTCAAGCACAGCCAATACGTGAGCGGTCTCTATTTTTGCCCTTGGGGTTATGCCACTGGCACGATTCGAACCGAACAGAACGTTTTGCTGAACCGATAGATGCGGGAACAGCGCCGCTTCTTGGGGCACATAACCGATAAACCGCTGCTGCGGTGAAAGATTGATACCGCGCGTCGATGAGAACAGGATTCTTCCGTCGATCTCGATTTCTCCCTCGGTAACATCGATCAATCCGGCGATGGCGTCGAGAATCGTGGTCTTGCCGGACCCGGAAGGCCCAAAGATCGACGTAACTCGTGCATCGAACGATGCATCAAGATCCACAGCAAAATCCGGCAACGGGATCCGACAGCGCAATAGCATGATCACGTCCGTTTAGTGGAATGCAGCAGCCACTCGGAACACCAAACGGACGCGAATGCGATCAACACGGTAATGCTTAGAAGGATATACGCTTCATGCTCTCTGCCCGTTTGCACATAATTGAATATGGCCAGTGAAAGAGTTTGAGTCCTGCCGGGTATATTGCCGGCTAACAAAATCGTCGCGCCAAACTCTCCCAACGCGCGCGAAAACGCCAGCAGCGATCCGGCGATAACGCCTCTAAACGCCAGAGGAATGGTGATCACGAAGAAGATCCTCCACCGCGAGGCCCCCAACGTCGCCGCGATTTGCTCAAAACGGGGATTGACCTCTGAGAAGGATGTTCTCGCCGCCCTGACAAGAAGCGGAAAAGACATTACCGCCATGGCTATCAGAACGCCTTTCCAATTGAATACGATTTCTACTCCTCGATTGTAGAGCCACTCCCCCACAGGACTCCGGCGTCCAAAGATCTCAAGCAGTATCAACCCGGTCGAGACCGGCGGCATTACCAATGGTAAAAGCACCACCGTCTCGATTACCGCCTTTAACGGCCATTCCTTGCGGGCAAAGATCCACGCTAGCGCAACCCCAAAAGGCAGGATGACTAACGTACTACCCAGGGCAACCGCGACACTAAAGAGTGTGATTTGCCAGGTTTCTATGGTGACGAACAAGACTAAACCGTGTTCCTAGAGATTTATTGCAAGACAACGAAGCCATACCGTTTGAAAACGTCCACTCCGGAGGGACTCACCATCACATTCAAGAACTCCTTGGCTGCGGCTTTACTTTTTGATTCTTTCAGAATCGCCACCGGATAGGTGATCTTTGGGCCTTTGCCAATGGGCACTTCAAACACGGTCTTTACCCTTTTAGAACTCGCCGCGTCAGTTTTGTAAACAAAGCCCACTTCGACGTTGCCTGATTCTATCGAAGCTAGCGTCGCCCGAACGTCCAGTACAGGAACAACTTTCGGTTTGATTTTGTCCCACAACCCCAAGCTCTCAAGGTACGCTTTGCTATATACACCGGCCGGCACTGAGGACGGTTCAGCCAAAGCTATCTTTCTAACTCGCGGGTCCAGCAAATCCTCCGGCGAGTTGACTACGATCGGCTTATCAGCCGAGACGATAATCACTAGCTGGTTCGACAACAGCTGCTTTCGCGTGCCTGGTTCCAATCGTCCGTTCTTTTCTAAGGCGTCCATGGTTTGGACATCGGCGGAAAAGAAAACATCAGCTGGCGCTCCTGCTTCGATCTGGCGAGCGAGAGTGCTGGAGGAAGCGAAGACGAACGTTACTTTGGTTTTGGATTTGGACTGGTACGCACGACCGATCTCTTTGAGAGCATCTGTCAGGCTCGCCGCCGCAGAAACCACAATTTCATTGGCGATAGCTGCGGGCGGAGCAGTCATCAGAAAAAGAGCGGCAATCGAGCAGACCTGCCTCAGCCATTTTTTTGACATGATTATCGCCTACTCTGATAGGACTCGATGGCTAAGCCGTCCACGGTTCCAGCATGACCCGTAATGGAGCGTGCCAAGTCACAGATCTGCTTTTCCAGCATCCTAAGCTTCAAAGGATGCTTGACACAAATAAAAAAAACGTGTTACGCCACATATTCAGGAAAATCAATGCACCATCTTTCCCGCTTTGGCGTTTCGCTCGAAGAAGATCTTCTGAGTGCTTTCGATCATAGCATCGACGGCCTAGGCTACCAAAACCGCTCGGAAGCAATTCGCGATTTGATTCGCGATCACCTAATCCAGAAGCGAGTGGGTCAGGGCGACTCTGAGGTCATCGGCGTAGTGACGCTAGTCTATGACCATCGGATCCACAGACTCAGTGATGTTCTCGCCGATATGCAGCACAAAGCCGAGGTTACAGTGAATGCCAGCCTGCACATTCATCTGGACGAGCATAATTGTCTGGAGGTGATTGTCATCCGCGGACGCGGCGATAAGGTGCACGAGATTGCGGGTAAACTGATAGCGACCAAAGGGGTGCAAAACGGCAAGCTGGTGACGACTTCGCCGGAACTGAAGCATTAAAAAATTTTATTTACGGGTAACACCTTTTTCAAATTGTTGCTACGATAAGCGGAGCTTTGAAATGAAATCACCAGAGCACGTTCACGACATCGCCGTCGCAGATGATGCGAGCGCGCGCTCGTCGGCCGCGCTGACCCTCGTCAGCTTGGCACACGGAATCAATCATGCGCAGGGGGCGCTTAAGCCGCTGGTATTTCCCCTCGTGCTGCGCGATCTCAACTTTGGCTATGGTGAACTCGGCATCATGCTCGGAGTGGCAAGCGCCGTCGGCGGACTGCTGCAACTTGGTGCCGGCGCGCTGGGACGAATCCTGCCGCGCCATCAAATCCTCGGCATCGGGAACGCCAGTGTCGGAGTCTGCTTTGTTTTTGTCGGCCTCGCGCAGAGCTATTTTCAGTTCTTCTTCTGGACGGTCATGTCCAGGGTCGGCGGAGCCGCCCAACACCCCGTCGGGGCCTCCTTGTTGTCGCATCACTTTAAGAAGCGAAAACTCGGCACCGCGCTGGCCACTCACTTCACCGCCGGCAATATCGGAACAGCGATGATCCCGCTGTGTGCCGCGATCCTGATTTCTCTCTGGGGCTGGCGCGGCACGGTCATTCTTTTCGCGGTTCCGGCGATTTTGGTCGGTGTCGCCATGTCGCTGTGGCTGAAGGATCCCGCGACTAGCCAAATCCGCCACGAGGCCAGGACATCGACATTTTGGCAGGACAGCGGCCAGGTGATCGCCAACCGAAACCTACGCTGGATTTTGATTGCAGCGATCGTCGCAGCCGGCGGATCCGGTCACGGCATTATCTCCAGCTTTCTTCCATTGTACTTGAGCCACAATCTCGGTATGGATGCCACCGCCATCGGGGTTGTTTTTACCTTGATGAACATCGGCAGCATTTTCGGCCCCATGCTCGGCGGTAAACTAGCCGATCGTTACCACCCCCAACGAGTCTTGTTGACCGCCTATCTGCTTTCAGCACTCACAACTTTGATCATTCCTGCCTTGGGCAGCAGTTATGTAGGTGTCGCCATCGCTTCATTAGTACTGGGCGTGACGGCATTTGGGACCCACCCAATTCTGCAAACGTTGGTCACCCATACCACCTCGGATAGCAGTCGCGACACCGGCTTTGCCTGGTTCTATACCGCAACTTTCCTCGCCGGCGCCTTCTGGTCACCCGCGGTTGGTTACCTGAGCGAGTGGTTAGGACTGACCGTCGCTTTTGTCGCGATGGCAGCCTCGTTCATTTTGGCTAGTGCCTGCGTGCTGTTCGGCCGCTTCCATAGAATCGCCACCGGTCAACAACCCGGCGCTGTCGCTCAGAGCCATCATTAAGCAGAAAACGAAAAATCGTGCGTAGCGGGAGAAACCTTCACGATGCCCGTTGCAGCTTTGCTTTTGCTCGCGCTCGTATCGGCCTGGAGCTATGCCAACGCCCATACGGCAGAAGCGGATTCTTCGGTTGAAGAGGTCTATATCTGGGGCCAGCAGCCCACCTCCGCGGCAACGGAGCAGACCCGATGGCAGCGCGACCTGCAGCTACGACCATCGAATACCCCGAGCGACGTCATGCGCCTGACTCCCAGCTTGACTATCGGCCAGCATCATGGTGGCGGCAAAGCGGACCAGATTCTATTTCGCGGTTTCGATTCCGATCACGGCACCGACTATGCGGTTTTTATCGACGGCATGCCGGTAAACATGGTGAGCCATGCGCATGGTCAGGGATACGCCGATATGCACTGGCTCATTCCCGAGACCATCGATCGAGTGGAGATATACAAGGGACCGTATTTTGCGCATCTCGGCGACTTCGCCACATCGGGCGCCATGAACATCATCACCAAAAAAAGTGACAAAGACAGCACGCTCACTTTGAGCGGCGGAAGTTATAACACGCAGCGTTACGTAGGCATCCTATCACCGCCCGAAGGAACCCCCTTGCGTCCCTTTATCGCCGGCGAGTTTTATCATAATGACGGACCCTTCAAGAGTGAAAACAATTACAACCGATATAACCTGCTCGCCAAGTTTGGTCTGCTGTCGACGGCGAATTCAAATTTGAACTTCCTCGGCACGTTCTTCAAGACCGCTTGGGATGCGTCCGGCGAGCTGCCCGCACGCGCGGTTCGTAGCGGCGAGATCGGTCGCTTCGGATCGTTCGATCCGAGTGAGGGAGGAAAGTCGGAACGGCAAAATCTGAGTCTGCTTTACAACTATACGGACGCCAATCAGAGCTTCAATGCTCAGACCTGGGCTTCATGGTACACGCTCCAACTTTGGTCGAACTTTACACTATTTCTCAATGACGAGGTGAATGGCGACGGCATCGAGCAAAAGGACAAACGTTTTTTAATCGGCAATAACATTAATTATCGACGGAGCTATAACGTTTGGGGTTTGCCGATGGAGACGTTCGTCGGTTTTCAAAGCCGGTTCGACCACATCCGTGTGGGTCTATTTGATCAAAGGGAGCGCGAGCGTCTCGAGACCAGAAGCAACAATTTAGTACGTCAAACCAATCTGGGCTGGTTCGCTCAACAGGAAATCAAGCCCACCTCCTGGCTACGCACCCAACTCGGAGTTCGGCTAGATAATTTCTGGTACGATGTGGACCAGATCGGCGATTCGGGCAGTATGAGCAACCCGATTTCCGGCAACGGTTCTGCCTCCATCATTAATCCCAAGCTCAATTTTATTTTCACGCCGTTTCAAGATACCAATGCCGTCAAAGGAACTAATTTGTTTTTAAACTTTGGCGGCGGTTTTCACAGTAACGACGCGCGTGTTTTCGTCCAGGATCCCGACGAAAAAATCCCGCGGTTTTGGGGCGGCGAGCTGGGTTCCAAAACGCGGCTTTTCGATCGCCTGGACGTCACGTTCGCCTACTGGCGTTCATACCTGGAAAGCGAGCTCGTCTTCGTTGGCGACGAAGGAACCTTCGAGCCGGCGGGGCCCAGCAACCGCCATGGGATTGAGAGCGAGGTCCGTTACGATATTCTGCCGTGGCTGTCCTACGATCTCGACCTTTCGTATACCTGGGCAAAATTTACCAACGGCGACAAAGTTCCCCTGGCGCCGCGCTTTCTGGCGTTCACGGGAATCACCGCGCGCCATGAATCCGGCGTTCAGGGCCGCTTGCAAATGCGCCATGTCGGCTCCCGCTACGGTATCGAAGACGGCAGCATCAAAACCCCGTCTTCGACTATCTTCGATTTTTTTTTGAAATACGTTTGGCAGCGCTATGAATTTTTCGTGGAGTTTCAAAACCTGGCCAACACTAAATGGCGTTCGGCGGAGCACGTATTTGAGTCGAGACTTTCCACGGAACCATCCGGGGTTGGAACTCTTGATTCACATTTCACTCCCGGCGATCCCTTCACCGTCAAGGGGGGTATAACGATTCACTTCTGGTAAGGCTGAGACGTCAGTCAGCATTGAAAACGACCGCTCGCGCAAGTAAGGAATAAAAGTTTTATATGTTGCGGTTAATCGATCTTATTCTCAAAGTCGGCGAGGTCATGGTCCCGCTGTAAAGCTACATTATGATTTTGATAGATGATTCCAGGCTGGCTTTCTCCCTGGTTGCTTCATGCCTGATCCACGCGGTCGTCGTGATTGTGGCGCCGACGGCGTTTAAGAACGACGACAGCACTCGGCGCCATCGGGAGTTGATTCCGGTCGGACTTCTTGAATTGCCCCTTGTAAAGCAAGAAACGCCCCCCCGACGAGAAGAGACACCAAACCCGGTTAAGAAACCGTCGCTGGCTGCTCCTAAACCTAAATTACCGAAACCCGAAAGAGACGCGCTCGTAGCCAAGAAACCACCCGCTGAGCAAGCTCCCCCCTTAGGAGTTACGTCGCCTCCGACAGAGGAAGCTGTGGAATCGCGCCAGTCTCACACCACTTTGGGAAAGAATGCAGTGCCACAATATCCGACCGCTCCGACCGAAGTTGGTGGCGCCGAGGCCGGGGCGGAGAACCTTTTCGGCAAGGGAGAGTTGGGGAACATTCCCGGATCAGCAGGAGGTGGTGGCACTGCGTCTTCCGGGTTAGGGCGAGATTCAGGAACATCGGGTCTGCCGACACCGACAAGTCCGGTTCGCACCGGACGCGAAGCCAAGCCAGTGCAAACTGTTCGGGCGACCTATCCACCCATGGCTCTGCGCATGGGACTAGAAAGCGACGTTACCTTAAGAATCACAATCGACAGCAGAGGAACCGTAACCGATGCAGAAATCATCAAAAGCGGCGGCGCCGGTTTCGACGATGAGGCCCTGAAGGCAGTGAAGCAGGCCCGTTTCGAGCCTGCCCAGAACGACGGCAAGAATGTCCCGGCCGAGTTCACCTACGTTTACCGATTCCGGCTTCGGAGATAGACAAGCTTCCCATGAAATATAAAGGCAAGTTCTTTTACCTGGTTGTTGTCGTCTTAGCATGCGTTATCAATGCCTGCAGCCGACAGGAAGATAAACAATCCATCAAGGCTGAAAGGCTAAACGTGGTCAGCACCGTCGCGCCGATCACCAGCATCGTCGAGAATATCGGAGGTGATAAAATTGGTCTCACCGGAATCATTCCCGAAGGAATCAATTCTCATACGTTTGAGCCGGTGCCGTCAGACGTCAAGTTACTTGCGCAGGCGGACCTGCTCATCGGCAATGGGCTGGATCTCGAGATTCCGACGCTGAATCTAACGCGGGCGAATATGAAAAAAGGCGTCGCGCTGCTTCTTCTCGGCGAGAAGACGATCGGCGAAAAGGAATATATTTACGATTTCAGTTTCCCCAAAGAGCATGGCCATCCAAATCCGCACCTGTGGCTCAACCCCCAGCACGCCATGCGTTACGCTACTCTGATTCGCGACGAGTTGATTCGCCTCGATTTCAACAATAAGAGCGCCTATGAAGCAAACGCGGCTACGTTCTTGAAGAAGCTCGAGGCGCTCGACAGCGCAATAGAGGAATCGGTTAGGACGATACCCGAAAGTAACCGGCGCCTGCTCACGTATCATGATTCGTGGCCGTATTTCGCACGCCGTTATGGCTTTCAGATTATCGGCGCTGTCCAGCCGTCGGATTTCTCCGATCCAAGCCCTAGGGAGGTAAAAAGGCTCATCGATCAGATCAGAAAAGAAAAAGTCCCTGCCGTCTTCGGATCAGAAGTTTTTCCCAGTCCGGTTCTCGAACAGATAGCCCGGGAAGGGAAAACCCGCTACATCGATAAGCTCCGGGACGATGAACTGCCCGGCAAGCCCGGCGATGCGCAGCACTCCTATACAGGTATGATGCTTGAAAATCTCTCCATTATGCTTGAAGCGCTCGGAGGTTCTGCCGAAGCATTAAGGAAGGTCGATCCCTCACCCGTGGCAGGCTCCCACGCCAATTACCGGCGGAAGGATTAGAACAGGTCGACGCATGAACCCGCACGATCACCGGCCTGGGGACCCGCAGAGTCTTCATCCTCCAGGCGTTGAGGAACGCGTTGCGCCATCGTCCAGTACAGTCCCATTGATTGAATTGGTCGATGTCAGCAGTGCCTATGGGTCTACCATCGCGCTGGAAAACCTCTCGCTCAAGATCTGGCCGGGACAATTCATGGCGATCGTCGGGCCCAACGGCGGCGGGAAAACCACACTGCTGCGAACAATCCTGAAGATGGTCCCGTTAACGCAAGGCGAGATTCTGATGCATGGCGAGAAGCTGCGACGAGCTTCATTGGAACGGATCGGCTATGTGCCGCAGTTGGAGACCATTGATTGGAACTTTCCCATCACCGTCGAAGAAGTGATTGCCATGGGCTTTTATAATAACAATCGCTGGTTTCGCGGTCCCGGTGCTGAAGAAAAGCAAAAACTCAAGGAGGTCATGGCACGGCTGAATCTTAGCGGGCTCGGCAATCGCCATATCCGAGAACTCTCCGGAGGTCAGCAACAGGCCGTATTCCTGGGACGCGCCCTTTTAGGCAATCCGAAGCTGATCCTGCTCGACGAGCCCACCGCTGGACTCGATATTCGCTCGCGCGACGATGTGATTCACTTCCTGCACGAGATCAACCACAGCGGGGTTGCCATCGTCATTACCGCCCACGATTTGAATTGGGTGGCCGCCCACCTTCCCTGGGCCGTTTGTCTGAACCGGCGCTTGATCGCCGAAGGCCGTCCGCACCGAGTCTTCAATGCCGCCGTGCTTAAAGAGACTTATCGAGGCGAAATGGTCGTGTTTCATCATGACGGCATGGTCATGATCGGCGAGCGCCCGCACGCGCCGCATACTTAGAACCGTTTCAGCCGTTCAAGCCTTCAAAATTTCCGAACACGGCTTGAACAATTGAACTTTTTGAACGATTTGAACTTCAATGCCCCTTTTAGCTCCCTTTGAATACGAATTTTTTCGCAACGGTTTCATCGCAGCCGTCTTGGTCGGCGCGCTATGTGGCTTCATCGGGGTTTACGTTGTGTTGCGCCGCATGAGTTACATCGGCCACGGACTGTCCCATGCTATCTTCGGCGGCGCGGTATTGAGCTATGTGGTCAACATCAACTTTTTTTTTGGCGCCGGTCTATGGTCGCTGTTAGCGGCGTTTTTAATTCATCGGATTAGTCATCGTCGCTGGGTCGGCGCTGACGCGGCCATCGGCGTGGTCACCACTTCCAGCTTTGCTTTGGGGGTTGCCATTGTATCCACTTACCGCAGTTTCACACGCAACATCGAAGCCGCCCTTTTCGGCAATATTCTCGGCATAACTCCAAGAGACCTCTGGATCGTTGCCTCCATTTCGATCGTAGTTTTCGTGGCGCTCATTGTGATGCGCCGGCAGTTGCTGTTTCTGACCTTTGATCCCGAGGTGGCCTCGGCTTATGGCATCGCCACCGGAAGAACCGACTTATTCTTTGTTATCTTGCTGGCAATTACGGTGCTGGCCTCGACTCAGATCCTCGGCGTCACTTTGGTTGCCGCGGCCATGGTGATTCCACCGGTCATCGGCCGCTATCTCACGAAACGCTTTCAGACCCTGCTGTTCGTCTCGCCTCTGATCGGGATATTTTGCAGCGCCGTCGGCATGTATCTAAGTTTTTACTTGGACATTTCATCGGCCGCGACCATAGTGCTCACCGCCGCCGCGTTGTTTATTATCTTGGAATCGACCATGCTGCTGCGCAGAGGACCTTCGAAGACCTCTTGGATCGACTAGTCTCAGAAGAACGTTTTATATGGAGGGTAACGCGCTCCGCGCTAGCTTTCTCCATCATCTCTCTTCAGCGCGGGATGGTTGCTATCACTTAGAGTTTGCGCGGCGGGCTCGTCTAAAGGGCGGCTTAACGTTGTGCTTTCGCCGAGCCTGATTGATCTTCCATGCTCAAACCTTAATAATGATGCGGGTCGCTCGACATTGCCGTATCACGGTATCACTGATAAATGGTTTAGACTGTGAGAAAGAGAATCGTTAATCCGAGCCGGAGCCTAACTCTGGCCGTAGTCAGCTTCTTTTTTCTACTGCTCGCCTCTTCGGCACCGCATCGGGTTCATCACCTATTTGAGAATCTACCATCATCGCAAGCCGGCGATCATGAAACGGCGCCAGTTGCAACCGCTAGCGAGGGTCATGAACACGGGCACGATCATCACGGCGGCCCGGCAAGTTCAGATCGTGGCCAAAGCTCCAGCAAATCCGACTGCGTCGCGCAAACGGTTGCGCAGAATTCGCATTTATCCTTTTATCAGCCCCTAGAAATTGCCTATCACGGGCCTGAGATTAAAGCCCAGACTGATTCTCCGGTTTCAGCGCCCTACCAGGTCAGCCGCTCTCCGTCCTCCCAGCGAGCGCCTCCGCAAGCCTAGACTTAGCTATCTCTCGGCAGAATGCCCGGAGTTTTCACCGCGGCAACAACAGCTCGCAAATTCCTCGGCATTGCGTTGGAACCGCGGAGCTATGCGTCTAATTAGGGAGGTCAAATGAACAGGAAAACTCATTTTCCGCCTCGGATCGATTTTGTGACATTCCGGGCGGGGCCACTGATTTTTGCGCTGTCCCTGTATCTACTCTTAGCGGCTTGCAGCGGTCATAGGAGCACGCCCGGCAGTTCCCGGCGCACTGTAACTCTAGCCTTCGGCCCGGAGCAACGCCTGGGACAAAGCGACAACAACCCTTCGACTCCATTTCTCCGCTATAGTCCGGATGGCCGATTGTTCGCCATCTGGACCGAAGCTGACTACACCTCGAGCTCGCAGAAAACTCAGTCCGCCATGCATCAACACCACCAATCCGGCAGGATAGCGCCGTCGCCCATGCGTAACACGCTGTTGGCGGCGTCGATCGACGGCGGCAAGACTTGGTCTTGGGTCGAACAGGTGAACCGCTCGGTGGAGGCCATCCAAGAAGAAGAGAACGGCCCCAAAGTCGCATTCGGGGCGAACAACAAAGCTTATGTCGTGTGGTCCATCCCCGGTGGAAAAGGCGACAAAACTCGCGCAAACATCCGCTTCGCAATGGAAGAGGAAAAAGGCGGCTTCAGCCCGGCCCGAACTCTCAATGAGGTTGGAGATGCCGCGCGTTTTCCGATCATTGAAGTATCGCCCGATGGTAGCGTATTGCTGGCCTGGATCGACCGTCGAATAGATAATCCCAACCCACGCCAGCTATATCTGATGAAGCTCGACTCGGATGGAAAAGAGCTCACGAAGAATTACTCGGTGGGCAAAGGACTGTGCGAATGTTGCAAGCTCGGTGTTGCTTTTGCGGATGGGGGCAAGACAGTTTACCTAGTTGATCGGCAAGTAGACGATAATCAAATTCGCAACCATGTGTTGCGCAAGTCGATAGATGGCGGCAAAACCTTCGCCGCGCCTGTAATGATCAGCAATGATGGCTGGCAAGTTCCCTCCTGCCCGCACTCGGGTCCGAGCATCGGACGAGACTCTCGCGGGTGGCTGCACGTGACATGGTTCACGCTTGGTCGGACGGAACGTGAGGCAGGAATTTATTACAGCGTTTCTACTGATGGCGGTAAGAGCTTTCAAGCACGGCGGCTAGTGCAGGCAAACACCGCTCCGGAAATTCTCTACTCAACTTTAATACTGGGCAACGACGACACAGTCTACCTGGCCTGGAGCAATCTCGACAGCAACAACCGAGCGCAGATTTTTCTTCGCACTTTATCACCTGATGGCCGTTCTTGGGGACCTATCCAGCAGGTGAGTAACGCCGAAGGCAACGCCAGCCGTCCTGTCCTGGCGCTTTTAAGAGATCGGCTGCATGTTGCCTGGACTGAAACCGACGGCGAGAACTCCCGGGTGGCGCTTCGAAGCGCGACGGTGGAACGATGAACAAGAAAAAGCTATCCGCTATGAGGCTGCGTGCCGGTAGAGCATGGTTATGCGCAGTCGTTCTTGCATTTGCACTGATGCCGGACGTCGGACGAGCACAGCACGCTCACCCTTCTGTCCAAAACGTTGGGCCTACGGTCGGCATGCCGGGTATTCCTTTTGAATTGCGAACACTCGATGGAAAGGCGATTAGCCTCGACAGCTACCGTGGCAAGCCATTGGTGATGAATTTCTTTGCTAGCTGGTGCGATCCATGCCGGGAAGAGATGCCGCTTATCAACGAACTCGCGGCTCAATCGGGGAACAAAGTTTACAGCGTGCTTGCGATTGCCGTCGAAGACAGCCGTGCCGCAGTGACAGAATACGCTAAAGAGTCTAAACTTACTCTTCCTATTGCGCTGGACTTGAATAGCAAGGTGAAGCGGGCCTATCGGATCTTTGGCCCGCCGGCGACCTTTTTTATTGACGGCCAAGGCATCATCCGCGACATCATCATCGGCCCACTCACGCCGGAACGGTTATCGACAGCGCTCATGAATGCCGGTATACGAAGATGATTCTTTATGAGCACCGGCTGCTCCAACTTGGAGCGGTTGTCCAGGTTGGGAAGTGATGAGCTGAGGGAGCATGAATGCAACAATCAATTGACCGTACTTTGAGAGCGTTGATTGCCGGCGCCATCATTATGGCAAATCTTTTTTTTGGTGATGATTCCGTCGCAGCCCAGTCGGGTCACCAGCATCAAGACGGGCGGACAAACCAGTCGGACAGAGCCAGCCAAGGCGGCAAGCTATTGCCGGCCGATGGCGCCAGCGTGAAAATATTGTCCCCGACAAAAGACCAGATTTTTCGCAAAGACCAAATTCCCCTGGAGTTTAAACTAGTCAAAGGAAAACGGGGCCACCATGTGCATGCTTATGTGAATGGCGAATTGATGGGAATGTTCAACAGCCAAACAGGGACGCTCACCGGGATTAAGCCTGGGAAATACATTTTGGAACTACGTGTCGTTGCAGAGGATCATAAAAGCGAGTTGGACGCGATTGATCAAGTCTCCTTTATCGTCAAATAGGCTTTCCGAGTGAGATCAAAATTGCACGCAAGACAAATTTCGCGTTTCTTTCCTACGGTTCTTACTCTACTGCGCAAGACTCTTCTCGTATTGATCCTGTTTGCTCCGACGGCTTTAATTACAGTCCACTTACATGACCGAGTGCGTCAACAAACCGAAGCGAACGACCCGCTAGCGGTAATCCGCTCTTATCTAAAGGCGACTTATGTGCGCGATTATCGGGCTGCTTACGGCTATATCTCAGCGGCGGATCAAAGAGTTCGCGATGAAGATAGTTATGTTCAAGGGCAAGGAGAGTTTACCGGCTTTACAGCTCGGCTAGCCGGAAAACTCGCTGATTTCATGGACTTGAATCTCATCGATGAATCCTCCGAGGGCGATCGGTCAAAAATCAAAGTCGAGTACTCTGTACCGGCGTCCGAAGATGTTTCGGCGCTGGTATGGGACTGGAATTCAGAAAAGCTCAATTCACTCTCGACCGGGGAGCAAGCCCTATTGCTTGATGCGCTGGCTGAGCGAAAGCGAAGCGGCAATCTGCCGAGGATTCAGGGACATGAGACATTCGAGCTCATTCGAGAGGGAAATGCCTGGAAAATCTTTAACGATTGGGCCGGCGGAACGAAGGTCAAAGTGCATACGGTCTTGGCCGAAAGATCAGACGTTGAGATCAAACTTTTACAGCAAGAAATTATCACCCGAGGGGAAGAGCCTTTTCAGGTCAACTTGAAAATTAATAATCGCGGCAGGCAACGAGTGGTTCTGGCCATGCGCCACTTGATCGAACCGCCACAAGCCGCCGATTATCTGGAGATGATCGACTGCGGTCTCGGCCAACGCGTGGTGCTCGAACCGGGAACCCAGCAAGAGTTCTCGATGGCTTATCTGCTGGAAAAATCAGTTCGGAAGAACTTCCGAGACCTGGCGCTCACCTATGCGTTTGAAGTTAAAAAATAGCTGGTTTGTAACGCTACTCGTCTTCACTGCCGGGTGGTTTGCGAGCACCGTCACAGCCCATGAGCCTGATAAGACGAAAACAGAAGCGTCCCGTCGAGTTACCTCGAACGCGAAGATGCCTTCTTTCACGTTGATAGATCAAGAAGGTAATCCATTTGATGCCGACATCAAACTGCGCGGCAAAATCATCGCGGTGAATTTCATTTATACCACCTGCTCCGACGTTTGCCCGCTATTCACGGTGGAATTTGCCCGGCTGCAACAAGCGCTTCGCACCCAAACTCAACTGAATTCTTTTCTTTTGAGCATTACCACCGACCCGGAAATTGATTCGCCGAAAGTATTGAAGGCGTATGCACAACGGTTCGGCGCCGACTTTCAAAACTGGGCATTCTTAACCGGCGATGAGTCACGCCTGAAAGATGTCTGGAAAGGATTCGGTGTTCAAGTGATCCGGAGAGGGCGTGGGTTGGTGCAACACACGAATTTAACGACCTTGATTGATGCCCAAGGCGCACGCAGGATCAATTTTTTGGGTCCGCAATGGCAGTTCAGCGATTTTTTGAAAGATATGCGGGCATTGAGCCTCGAGCCCTCCTTGATCCGCGTTAGCTAAATAGTGGCGACTAGATTTTTTTTATGGTTAATTGGTTCGGACACCATTGATTACCAAAAGGGAGGCTAGAAAATGAAACCGCTACATCGCCTTTCACTGGCTGCAATTCTGGTTGTGTTTGCCCTCTCATCCTTTCAGTATGCCCGTTTCGGAATCTTCCCGGGCACTGCCCACGCACAGGATCTTGAATCTAAGAAAATCGTGCCGTTTGTGCCCACGCCGCAAGAGGTCGTCGACAAAATGATTGAGCTTGGCGGTGTAAAGAAAGGCGACGTGGTCTACGATCTTGGCTCTGGCGACGGCAGAATCGTCATCACCGCCGCCAAGAAGGGCGCCCGCGCGGTAGGATTCGACGTCGACGGCGACCTCGTCAAAGAGTCGCGGGAGAGCATTCGCAAAGCGGGTTTGGAAAAATTGGCTGAGATTAAGCAACAGGACATCCTAACTGTAGATCTCTCGCCGGCCACAGTGGTGACGATGTACCTTTTGCCGGATGTTAACTTGAAGCTTAAACCGAATCTCCTAAAACAGCTCAAACCAGGTTCCCGGGTGGTCTCTCACGCGTTCGATATGGGTGATTGGAAACCCGATAAGACCGAGCGAGTCAATGGTCGCACGATTTATCTTTGGATTATTCCAGCCAAAGCGCCTTAATTAAACACAAGTTAATGGTGACAACCTCGTTGTACAGCTACTTCGGATTTACTGTTGCATGAAAAGAGATTTATCGACTCGAAGCTCCTGTTCGGGTTTGTTTGTAATCGCGCTCTTGGCGCTATCTAGCTTCGATATGCGTTCCGCCGTCGCTGCCGACCAACAGGACGCGGTCAGCACGTTGGACCGCTATGTTCGGGCAACCTACGCCAGAGACTATGAGGAAGCTTACTCCCATATCGCCGCTCCCGACCAGCGCCTAAAAGATCGCGCCAGCTATGTCAGAGACCGGGGCGCGTTTACCGGGTTTACACTGGAGATCGCCAGAATCCTTGCGAGCTATATAGAACTGAAGCCTGTCGAGACCCGGATCGTTGACGGTCGAGCGACAATAAAAATCAAGTTCGAAGTGCCGGACGCCGAAAAGCTAGGTCCGATGCTGCACAATTGGGATATCGACCAGCTGGAAGCGCTGTCAGAGACCGAGCGGAAAGCGCTGCTGGCCGGCATCGACAAGCTGCGTCGAAATCATGCAATTGAGATGATTCAAGGAGAGGATGTTTTCGAATTGGCCAAAGAAGGGGCTTTCTGGAAGATTCTTCTGAATTGGGCATCGCCGGTGAACGTCGGATTTCAAACCTCGGTTCCGAGTTCAGTTCCTGTCGAAGCGCGTCTCGCGCATTCGGATGTGGTAACCCGACCGGGTGAAATCTTCAAAGTCGTGCTCAACGTGAAAAATACCAGTCAGGAACAGCTTTTCGCTCGCATAGGCCATTTAGTCGATCCCCATGGAGTTCGCGATTATCTAGACCTCGTTGAGTGCGGTTTTCTTTTGCCAGTGCGATTAGCGCCTGGAAAAGACGAAGAGTTCGTCAGCACTTATCTTCTCAGAAGAAACCTTCCGGAGGGAGTGCGTCAGCTAAACGTCACCTATGCGGTCACTCTCGGCAGTAACTGAACCAGCTCACTGCCCGATTATGGGTCCGCGAGTTCTCAGCGCAGAATTAACGAATGGAGGCCTGATTCAACAAGAAACATTGGATGAACTCACGAACTACAAGTTGGTTTTTAGGTGTGGCGGCGGCATTCATACTGATTCTGCCGGCCGCTTTTCTCTATAGTAAGAGCAGCTCGCCGCAGCACAGCCCCCAGACAGAGGCGTTCAACACCGTCGAGGCTTTTCTCAAGAATTCCTACGCGCGCGATTTCAAGAAAGCCTATCGGTATATCTCCCTCGGCGATCGACAGCTCAAGGCCGAGCGCATATACGTTCGCGAAAAAGGATCCTTCAGCGGTTTTCCGCTTGCCGTGACACGCAAGCTAGCGCAATTCATCGAACTGCGACCGCTGGAAACCGTAAGAGAACAGAACGGCCAATTGCGGGTCAAAGTTGAAGCTAAATACCCCGACGCGAATAGCTTGTCGGCTATCCTGCTGGAATGGGACGAAGAGCGGCTGAACGCTTTGCCATCATCCATGCAGCGCGAAATTTTATCCACGCTCGATCAAATGAATCGCGCCGGTGAAATTAAAACAATCGAGGGGGAAGAAGAATTTACCTTGGTGAAGGAAGGCACGAGCTGGCGGGTTTATCTCGATTGGGCTGCCGGGATCAGGGTGAGTTATGACGCGGTAGTGCCTCCGACACAATCCATCGAAGCGGTGCCTGTCAACAAAGCCACGACAATCCGCCCAAGCGAACTTTTCACCATCGCCTACCGAGTCAAGAATCGAACGACGCAGACGATCTCGACTCGGATCACTCATCGAATTGAGCCCGACGAGCTCAGCGAGCATCTGGATATCATCGAGTGCGCCTTGCTGCTTCCGGTCGAACTACGTCCCGGTGAGGAGTCGGAGTTTTCGACCACTTATATGGTGCGCGGCGACCTTCCCGAAGGAATAAAAGAGTTAAATGTCACCTATGACTTTCAAGTTGCGCATTAGCCTGTGGATTGCCGCGGTTTTTTTGGGCGTGGGCCTGCTGTCGTCGACGTCTGTCTTTTCACATATTCCGATTCCACCGAAAAAAGGCGAAATAGGCCGCAGGGAGTCGAGCACGCCGGCACCGAGCTTTGTCCTCATCGATCAATTCAGCAAGCCCTTTAAGTTCACCCCTGGCAGCGGGAAACTCGTCTTGGTCACGTTTGTTTACACCACGTGTCCTGATGTTTGTCCTCTGTTCACAGCAAAATTGGCATCCATGCAGCGCATCCTAGAGGAGGAAAATCGTGACGATTACCTTCTTTTGACCATCACGACGGATCCGGCGCGAGACACTCCGGCAAAAATGAAAGCCTACGCACAGGCTTTCCATGCGGGCTTTGAGCGCTGGCATTTTCTCAGCGGCACTCGCGAGGCGCTGGCGCAAGTGTGGAAAGAATTCGGCGTGACGGTCAAAGATTTGGGCAACGGACAAATTCAGCACACCAACCTTACCACACTCATCGATTCAAGAGGGATTCGCCGTGTCGATTATTACGGCGACAAATGGCAGGAGAAAGAAGTCCTGAAGGATCTAGCGCGGCTCCGTCAGCCTAGGCCGCAATGAGGACATACTCGCGTTTCCTTAACACCCTCCTTCTGCTGGTGCTTTGGGTTGCCCCCGGTTTGGCTGGTCAACCGGAGCAAGGCGCATTCGAAGTCCGCATCAAGGATCACCGCGAGGCAATCGACGATTTTTCTCGGTTGCTCCTAACGATTAACAGCATTGCCATCAGTACCAAACCGGGATTGAGATTTTGGCAGACTAGTTGGAAGGAATTTAGTCCTTCTCAAGCCTCTCTCGATCTTACGAAATATGTCGGCAAACAAAGCGCCAAAATATTCCGGGCGGACATCGATGCCGGAGCATTTGATGCATTCCATCTGAAAATCAAATCGGTGGACGGTCTCCTCAAGAAAAACCGACGTAGCGTACCGGTGAAAAATACCATCGGGCCGGTCAAGCTGTCGTTCGATATTGCAGCGCGCGGAGAAACTGTCCTGGTGCTCGACTTAACCGTCATTGACTTCTCTGACCATCCGCCGCGTGGATACGAATTGAGCGTCAAAGGCTATGAGCTTTATAGCAATGGCAAACTAGTTGACAAGATCCCACCCGGGTAAGATCGCTAAATCTTTTCTCGTCGGACAAGTCCGACTCTGGTTAGGTCGACTGGATTTTTACTTAGACGTCGCTTTCAATCCTGCCACTTCGCTGCAACGAAAGCGCTATGCGCCAGCATAACATCGCCCAAGCGGCACCAACGCACCAGCCCGCCAGTACATCTGTTGGCCAGTGAACGCCAAGGTAAATGCGGCTTACGCCGATCAAGAACGTCAGGACCACTGCCACAGTAAGGACGTAGATTTTGGCACGGCGACGCGCCTCCACTCGGGAGAGCAGCGCTCCCAACGTGAGATAAGTCACGGCCGCAAGTGTGGCGTGGCCGCTTGGGAAACTTGGGGTATTCACCTCGACCAGGCGAGCCACGAGATCAGGCCGCGGCCGCTCTATAGCGAGCTTAAGCAAATTGCTAAGCACGGCACCCCCGCTAACCGAGGCCAGCACCCAAAATGCAGCGCCACGTTTACCGTCCATGACCAGAAAACCGATCACAGCGAAGGATATCAGCATCACCACCGCATAGCCGCCGAGTGTGGTGATGTCGCGAAACATGATCTGGAGCCATGCTGGACCAATAGGGTAAGAAGGGTTGTTTGGATCACGGAAAGCCAGTAATACTCTCTCGTCAAAAGCGCGGGTATCGCCTTCAACGACGCGATCGACGAATTCAGCGAAAAGGAGCATCGCGCCGACGATTAGGAACAGCGCAATCAAGGTTCGCGCCTCCAACATCGAGCGCATCGGTATCCGGAAAAGGAGCCAACGGAAGTTCATAGACTTACGCTCAGTCTATCACCTCCGGATCTTTTTCTACGATATGCGAATGCTGTTATCGGGACGCGGGATGGCAGGCCCAATGCTGCAACGGTTGGTGGTGAAGTAGAACAAATCGATCGCTTTAGTAATCGGCAATCACAATCTTAGTTTAGTAATCGATAGAACGTCATCGGCACTCACCTGAATCACTCCCTGCTGCGACTTCAAGGAAAGATTACCTCTGTCATCCTTGGCGGTGATCTCTCCGTCCACTGGATTGGGAAAAACTCCGGTTTCCGGCCGAACCGTAATCCTTACCCGATCACCAATCGCAAGCGTCCTTAGCGCGTTTACCAACGAATCGAATATCGCCATCACCCCTCCTTGAGCATGAGTTGAGTCGATCAAGTACGATCTGAAATCAGCGGATCTGATTCACGGGCGTTCGAGTGCCGCGGTCAAATCGGCGATAAGATCATCCGAATCTTCGATGCCAACCGAGTAGCGGATCAGATTATCTTTGATGCCGACGAGCAGACGCTCTTCCGTCGTAAGCTCGTAGAAGCTCATCAATGCAGGCTGCTCGATCAGACTTTCCACCCCGCCTAACGAGGGCGCGATCTGCGGGATACGGCAGGCATCGACGACGCGCGACGTCGCATCGAGGTCGCCGGCAACCTCAAACGAGACAACGCCGCCGAAGCCGCGCATCTGGCGGCGCGCGACATTGTGCTGCGGGTGCGACGGGAGGCCGGCGTAATAAACGGCAGTAACCCGCGGGTGCGACTGGAGAAATTCGGCGAGAGCTTGCGCCGTCGTATTCTGCTGCGCGATCCGCAGAGCAAATGTTTTTAGCCCCCGAATAAGCAGGTATGCGGTAAATGGATCTGCGATGGCTCCGGTCACCGCCTGCAAGCCGCGAATCCCGTCAATCAGATCCGCAGATCCAAGCACCGCGCCGGCGAGGAGATCGTTATGTCCGCCCAAGTATTTGGTCGCGGAATGCAAAACCAGATCAATGCCGAAGTCGAGCGGCCGCTGGTTAAACGGCGTGGCAAACGTCGCATCGATGATCGTCTTGATCCGATGACGACGGCCGATTTCACCGAAGCGCTCGAGATCGACGATGTAGTTGTACGGATTAGTCGGCGATTCGCTTACGAGCACGCGCGTGGTCGGACGGATCGCTCCTTCTATAGCCTCATAGTCGCCGGCTCGAGCCACCGAGACTTCGATGCCATAACGGTGCAGCACCTGCGTGAGAAACTGACGAGTCCGGCGATAAGAGTCGTCTGTGACAACCACATGCGATCCGTGCGAGAGAACGGCAAAGAGCGTGGTTGTAATTGCGGCCATACCGCTGGCAAACAGCAAGCAATCCTCGGCCCCTTCGAGCTGCGCCAGCTTCTGCTCGGCGATACGTTGCGTTGGGTTGCCGTAACGGCCGTACTCCTGGCGCTCGATACGTCGCTCAAAATGGTCGCGAAGCTCATCGGTATTTGCAAAGGTGTAGGTGGCGGTCTGCACGATCGGTGTCGCCAACGCATTGCCGAGCTTTGGCCGAGCCTCACCGCCATGGACGGCGATAGTGCCGATGCCTCGGGGTGCTGCGCCAGGGTTCGACTCTGACTGGGCTTGCAGTGGCAAGATAGCAGCTTTGTCGCTGTCCTTAGATCCGCGATCAGCCATTAACGCCATCTAGCAGCCGCATGCGCTCGACATAGTGCGATATCGCGGCGGCAATTTGCTTGGGATCGGCACTCAACTCCACCGGCCGATTCTGATGTCCTGGTTTGACTCCGGCGAGAGTGCCCGCATGATAAGCAATCTTTTGGTCGGCGAACTTAAGTCCGTTAGCGGTCGAAATGACCACCACCCGTTCATGCGAGCGGATCACTTTGCGTTCAACGAGCTTGCGCAGCGCCGCCAAGGCAACGCCGGTGTGCGGACAGTTGAACATTCCGGTGCGGTCGGCGCGCGCGGTTTCTTCAGCAAGCTCCGACTCGGAAGCCTGTTCGACCACGCCCTCGAAACGTTGCAGAGTTGCAATCGCCTTACGGATACTGACGGGATTACCGATCTGAATCGCGCTGGCGAGGGTCTCTTTGGCGGTGATAGGCTCAAAGCGCTCGAAATTGGTCAAGAAGGCTCGGTAAAACGGATTCGCGTTCTCCGCCTGCGCGACACAAATGCGCGGCAGCTTAGAGATCAGGCCGAGCTCGTGCATCATTAAAAATCCCTTGCCGAGCGCGCTGACATTGCCTAGGTTTCCGCCCGGCAGCACCACCCAATCGGGCACTTCCCAGTCGCACTGCTGCACGATTTCGATGGCGATGGTCTTTTGCCCCTCGATGCGCAGGCTGTTCATCGAATTAGCCAGGTAGATGTGTTTATGCTTTGTCACTTTCTGGACGGCAGCCATGCAGCCATCAAAATCGGTGTCCAGCGATAGCACCAATGCGCCGTTGGCCAGCGGTTGAACCAGTTGCGCGGGAGAAACCTTGTTACGCGGCAGGAAAACGACTGTGGGAATGCCGGCTGCGGCGCCGTAGGCTGCTAGGGCCGCGGAAGTATCGCCGGTTGAGGCGCAGGCAACTGCGTCAATCGGCATTCCGTCGGCCATCATCTGCTTTACCACTGAAACCAGAACGGTCATGCCGAGGTCTTTGAAAGAACCGGTATGGGAGTTACCGCATTGCTTGACCCAGAGGTCTTCCAGGTGCAGCTGCTTGCCGTAACGCTCCGCCCAAAATAGGTTGGTATTGCCCTCGAAGGTTGAGACGATGTTCTCGTTGTCGATGAATGGTACGACCCATTCTTTTTTTGCCCAAACACCGGAGCCGTAAGGGTAAAGATTTTGGCGGTAACGATCATCAAACAGCTTGATCCATGCCGCCGCCGCCCTGGTTTTTAGGGCGTCCATATCGTGACGCACTTCCAGCAAGTCGCCGCACGAGGGACAGCGATACATGATCTCGAGCAGACTAAACTGGCCCGGACAGCCGTTGATGCACTGAAACCACGCATTGTAACTCATGATAATAAGAGCCTTCCCCGCTTGAGCGGCAATCGGAACGGTCAATTCCGAAACGTAAGAACAGTTATGCCAGCCAACTCATGTTCGAGAGAATCAAGCAGTTACTAGTGAGACAACCGTCAGCTTTATGAGAGTCTAAAGAGTAGCCGATACCATTCGATAGTGTCAACTCGAGGTCTATAAAAAAAGTCCGCGATCAATTGTTCGGAGGTGAAGCGAGATCCGAACATGGAAGGAGTTTGGATCTCAGCGCAGGATTAAGATGAACAAGGTGGCAGCATTCGGTTCGACTAAGAGAACCGCGAACGCCGCCAATGCTGGATCCCGATTGGTTATGCCCGCCGCGTTAAAGCAGCGTGATCTAGAATCATTCTATCGATCGCCGTCTCTGCAGCCAGCATGGGCTCAGCGCCCGAAAGACTCGGCGATGCGCCACCGGTAGATCGTTCGGGAGAGCCCGGCTGTATCTCGCATACGCTCCACGTGATCAGGCTTCCAATTGCCCATGCCGAAATCGTGGGATATCACCCTGGAACCGGGCTTCAACTCGCGCATCAGCACCGGCCTGAGACGCAGGTTGGCTGCAGGATAGAGGTACATGGTAACCACGCTTGCAGGTGAAAAATCGACAGTTCGGATGTCCTGCTCGCGAATTTCGACCAATTCTTCCAGACCGGCTTGTTTGACGAATTGCCGCGAATCTTTGACCAAGCCCGGATCGATCTCGAAGCCAACCGCTCTTATTCCAAACTTTTTCGCCGCAGCTACAACGATTCTTCCATCGCCCGATCCAAGATCATAAAGCACATCCCCTTGCTTGATCTCGGCTAGCTCTAGCATTCGACTCACCACCTCCGGCGGCGTGGACACGAACGGAGCGATGTGGGCTAAGTCCGAGTGGTTATCGTCGGCGTGAAGCACCGCGTCTCGATTTTCTGGCCAGCCAAGCCCAAGAGCGCCCACCAGGATGGCGAGCCCCGCAAACAAACCAGAAATTTTACTCATCTTTTTTACAGGATTTTTCGCTGAGTGGGTCGATGCAGGATTTACAAGCTCATCTTCGTCGAGTGGGCTTTTTTCTCCGGTAGTGACAAAGCAGCGCTTCGGACTTTTTTGTTATCATTCCGAAATACCGAGTCGCGTTTCCGGAGCATCTCCAAGAACTCCGCGGCGATCGGTGGTAGCGGCTTCCGCTTGTCAAAAATGATAAACGATTGAACCCCCATTTCCTTCAACTCAGGCACATCGATCACTTTTAAAGTGCCCCTGGCCATCCGGCTGACAACCGCGTCGCGATACAAAATTCCCACACCCATTCCGAGCCCTACTGCAGCCTTCACCGCTGCCGATGCTTCGCAGCGGACTGCAATATTCACCGTCTGCCTGTGGCTCCTGAGCGCGTGTTCTATTCTACCGCCAGTTCTAACCACAAGTGGCAACTGTGACAGTTCTCTCAAGCTGAGGGTTTTCCCGGCGACAGGATTTGTCGGCAGGCAAAACGCCACGACCTGCATTTCCTCATAAGGCTCATAAACGATTTCAGAGCGGTACGATGGATTGGTAATTAGAGCTATCTCCACTTCCGAGTTGAGCACCCGCCTTTCGATCACTGAGCTATCGTTTGTTTCGAGGATGAACTGAACTAAAGGGTGGCTCTGCTTAAAGGTCATGAGGAGTTCTGGAAGAACATCAAATGAGACGTTATGGCTTCCGCCGATCTTTAAAAGCACCGCTCGATTCGTGTTTCTTTTGAACGTCTTTTCGACGAGTTCAGCTTGCGCAAGAATAGGACTCACTGCGTCAAGAAACTGTTTGCCCTCGTGGGTCAGCTCCACCCCTTGACTGAGTCTGGCGAAGAACCTGGTGCCAAATTCTTCTTCCAAAAGTTTTAGCTGTTGGGAAACCGATGGCTGGCTTATATGCAGAATTTCAGAAGCTTTCGTGATGTTCAGAAGTGTTCCAACAGATTGAAAAATTTTCAGCTGATGGAGCGTCATGAGCCCTCACCTCCCTGGAAATCGCGGTGCAAGGTCAACACGAACAATCTAATTCTTTATTACGAGTCGCTATAAGGAAAGTCAATGGCTGGCATTCAAAGAAAGTATTGGACAGTTCT